>NZ_WUMV01000014.1 GCF_009826895.1 Stappia sediminis
TTCGTTCCCGCCGTAAGGCCTTCGACAACAACCACGCCGACATTGTCGGCATGCTCGTGCACAAGCAGATGGGGAGTATTTGCCATCCGGTATTCCTTTCAGTCCTGATGTGGTCGGAGGATGATTTTCGGCGAGTTCACCGCACCGGACAGGAGATCGGAGAAGGCCTTGGCCCCCTCCCCCAGCGGGCGTATCTCAGCCCAGTCGAGCGGGCCGAGCCGGCCGTCGAATATGGCTTCGGCAGTTTCATGAAAGTCCGCCATGGTGTAGGTGTAGGTGCCGATGAACGTTATTTCCTGAAGCGTCACTCTGCGGATGTTCAATCCGCCGGCAGCCTCTCCAAGCCCAATGTGAACGATTACCCCGCCCGGCGCCGCACGCTCCGATGCATCTGCGCGGCTGCCCGACATGCCCACCGCATCGATCACCAGGCCAAACGTCCGCTCGCTCGCCAGCCTATCGCGGTCGCAGGCGTTCAGCCCGATTTTTTCCGTCAGGAAGCGACGGCGCAACGCATTGGGCTCGACAATGGTGATATCCCGAACGCCAAGTGCCTTGAGCGACAAAGCCGCGCCGACGCCGATCGCCCCGCCGCCAATCACCAGCGTGGCGACGTCGTCCAGGGCCGGCACAAGCGCACGCTCAGCCATCTTCGCTGCGTGCCAGCCGCAGGCGATCGGTTCCGCGAGAGCCGCCTTGTCGAAGGAAATACCATCCGGCACCGTAACCAAATTACGCTCCGGCATGGCAACGAATTGGGCGAAGGCTCCCTCGCGCGGCGGCATGGAGATGATCTGGCGTCTTGCGCAGAGATTTTCGCGGCCCGACCGGCAGGCGGAGCACTCCATACACGTCACCAGAGGATTGATCGTCACCCTTCGGCCCGCGTCCGCCCCCGAAACCACCGTTCCAGCGGCCTCATGCCCGAGGATCAGCGGTGCGGGACGGCGTTCGTCATGCCCGAGATAGGCATGCATGTCCGAGCCGCAGATGCCGACGCTTTCAATGCGTATAAGTGTGGTGCCGGCCTCGGCGACGGGCTCGGGCACGTCTCGAAATTCCAACGACTTCGGACCGGTGTAGACGAGCGCTTTCATTTCGCAGTGAACCCCCCGTCGACCATCAGGGTCTGGCCGGTGACATATCCGGATGCATCGGAACAGAAGAAAAGGATCGGCCCGTCGATGTCGGAAGGCTCACCGTTTCGACCGATGCACGTCTGCGCGGCGTTACGCGCCGCACGGTCGGGATCGGCGAAAACCGCGGCAGTGAGTTCCGTCCGGAAAAAGCCCGGAGCAATGGCATTCGCCGTAATGCCGTCATTCGACCAGGCCTCAGCCATGGCACGCGTAAGCTGTGTGACGCCGCCCTTCGACGCACCGTAGGACAGCCCGCCCGGAAAAGCCCTGTAGCTCTGCAGCGAGGCGAAATTGACGACCCTGCCCCAGCCCTTTTCGCGCATCGCCGGAACCATGGCCTGTGCGAGGAAAAAGGGCGCCGCGAGATTCAGATCGAGCGTCGTGTCCCAGCCCTGCGGGGTCACCTCACCCGCCGGTTCGCGGGTATTGATGCCCGCCGCATTGACGAGGATATCCGGCGCGCCGAATACCTGCGACGCCTTGCGGGCGATCTCGATGAGATCGTCTCGCCTGGCAAGATCGCCCACGACGAAACCCGCCGCCTCTCCCGCCTCGGCAGCCCAGGCCTCAAGCGCTTCGGCGCGGCGGGCAATGCCCACGACGCTAGCGCCTGCACCGAGCAGGACATCAGCGGCGCGTCGGCCCAGACCCGAGCTTGCGCCGGTGACGCAGGCCGTCTTTCCGCACAGATCAAACAGGGACTGCGGAGACCGCTCGATCATCTCAAGACCTCATTCACCAGGCGAAAGATCGAAAGCTTCATCCGGGAAATACTTCTTCAGACGGATGTCGGCTGTGCGCGCATGGCCTTCCATGCCTTCCAGGCGGGAAATGCGGGCGGTCGCTTCGGCAACGGGCTTGGCGCCGTCGCGCGTGGCGCGCTGCCAGGTCACGATCTTCATGTACTTATGGACGGAGAGGCCGCCGGTATAGTTTGCCGCACCCGATGTGGGTAGCACGTGGTTCGGACCGGCAGCCTTATCGCCGAATGCAACAGTCGTTTCTTCGCCGAGAAACAGGGAACCGTAGCATTGCAGACGGTTCAGCCACCAATCGAGATCCTGTGCCTGTACCGTCAGGTGCTCGGGGGCATAGTCATCGGCGGTCGCCGCCATTTCCTCGCGATCGTCGCAGAGGATGACTTCCGCATAGTCGCGCCACGCGGCTTCCGCGTTCTTGCCGTTCAGTTCCGGCAGGTCGGCTATCAGGCCTGGCACGATATCCAGGACGCGCTTCGCCAGTTGTTCGTCGTCCGTCACCAGCCAGACGGGAGAATTATAGCCGTGTTCGGCCTGCCCCACGAGATCGGCCGCGACGATCTCGGCATCCGCCGTCTTGTCGGCCAGGATCAGGCTGTCGGTCGGCCCGGCGAACATATCGATGCCGACGCGACCGAACAGGATACGCTTTGCCTCGGCAACGAACTGGTTTCCCGGCCCGACCAGAATATTGGCCCTGGGCAGGCCGAAGAGCCCGAACGCCATCGATGCCACGCCCTGCACGCCGCCCATCGCGAGGATGGTGTCCGCACCACAAAGGTCCGCCGCGTAAATGATGGCGGGCGCGATCCCCACCTCGGGCCGTGGCGGCGAACAGGCGACGATGCCGCCGCAACCGGCGACTTTCGCGGTCGTCACCGTCATGATCGCGGAGGCGATATGACTGTAGCGGCCGCCGGGGATGTAACAGCCTGCGGCACGCACCGGAAGGCTCTTTTGCCCCGCGACGAGGCCCGGGATAACCTCGATCTCGATATCCTTCAAGGTAGCCTTCTGGGCTTCCGCGAAGCGGCGCACGTTTTCATGGGCGAACTGAATGTCCCGCTTGAGCTTTTCCGGCACGAGGGCCGAAGCCGCGTCGATTTCCTCGCGGGTAAGGATGATATTGCCGGAATATTTGTCGAACTTCGCCGCGTATTCCATCGCCGCCGCATCGCCGCGTGCTTCGATGTCGTCGAGGATCTTCTGAACGGTGTCGCGAACGTCGGTAGCGTCGCTCGTCGAGGTGAGGTCGGCTTTCTTGAGATATTTGCGGGGC
Source organism: Stappia sediminis (assembly GCF_009826895.1). Classification (GTDB taxonomy): domain Bacteria; phylum Pseudomonadota; class Alphaproteobacteria; order Rhizobiales; family Stappiaceae; genus Hongsoonwoonella; species Hongsoonwoonella sediminis. The sequence goes on from NZ_WUMV01000014.1 coordinate 3,177, forward strand.
ATTGCGCACAGCTCCTACTGATAGATTTCCGGTAGCAGCGTTGTCGAAATCGCCGGCACGAAGGCGATGAACAACACGACGATCAGCATGAAGAAAACGAAGGGCACAGCGCGGGCGGCGATCTTCAGGATCGATTCGCCTGTGATGCCTGAGACGACGAACAGGTTGAGACCGAGCGGCGGGGTGATAAAGCCGACGCCGAGCGTCGTAACCATCATGATGCAGAACTGGATCTCGTTCATGCCGATGTCGTCGGCGAGCGGCTTCAGGATCGGCGCCAGAATGACGATGTTCGGCGTGGTTTCCATGACGCAGCCGGCTGCGATGAGGATTACGATCATCATCAGGATGAGGATGGCCGGATTTTCCGAGACGCTCGTCGCGGCGGCGACGAAGCCCTGTGGCACGCCCAGGATCGCGAGCGCCTGCGCCAGCGGCAGCGAGAATGCGATGATCGGCAGGATCACACCGTTCACCTTGGCCGAACTGACCAGCATCGACGGAAAGTCGGCGAGCGTCAGCGTGCGCAATACGAAGCCGAGTATGATCGTGACGACGACGGCCGTGGCGCCTGCTTCCGTCGGTGTCAGCCGACCGGAGAAGATTCCGTAGAAGATGATCCCGGGGACGAGGAAGGCGTACCACCCGTGCTTGAGCGTTTGGCCGAGGTTGGCCGCCCACTCGCCGAAGCTCATCGGCTCGCCGCCCTCATAGGAGTGGATCCGGTTGACGATGATGTTGGTGATAAGGATCGACAGCAGGATAGCAAGGCCGGGAATGATGGCGGCCAGAAAAAGCGTCGAGGCGGATATCCCCAGAACGAGCCCCAGAATGATGTAGGCGATCGACGGGGGAATGAGAATGCCGGTACATGCGCCGGCGGCGACGAGAGCGCAGGCGTAGGGGCGCGGATAGCCGCTCTCCACGAGACGGTCGATCGTCATGCGCCCGACGGCGGCCGCCCCGGCCGCATCCGAGCCGGAAATCGCCGAGAACATGCCGCACACGAGAACGGTTGCCGACCCGAAACCGCCTTTCGTCCAGCACGTCAATGCTTCTGCGACGTCGAGGAACTTTCGACTGAGGCCCGTGCGGACAAGCACGTCGCCTGTCAGGATGAAGAGAGGAATGGCCGTAAGGGCGAATGCGTCGATGCCATCGAACAGGGATTCGCCCACCAGCGATAGCGGCAAGGCGCCGGACAACACCAGCATGGCTATGGCCGCCGAGCCGATTGCAGCCCACACCGGAATGGCGAGGACGCACATGATCACGAAAATCGCCACCGGGAGGTAGAAGTCCCATCCCAGTTCGACAGCGTTCAATTGCTGTTGCCAGAGCATGGTGCGCCTCAATCGAACAACTGGTTGCCTTCGAAGACCGGCTCGCCGGTTCGAAGCGCGTGCAAATCATGGGCGAAGGACTGAATGAGCCGGATGATCATCAGCGTGAAGCCGATGGGAACGGCCATCAGAAACCACACCTTGGAAATGCGCAGGCCATCCGTGACCGACCCGTACTTCCAGGAAACGAGAACCGTTTCGAACGACCAGTAGAGGGCCACCAGCGCCACGGCGAACATGACGATATCGCCCAGCATGTAGATCAGCGCCTTCGCGCGCGGCCCCAGGTAATGCAGAAGCACGTCGATGCGGATATGAGCGCGCTCGCGCACCGCCGACGCCGCCCCGATCCACGCCAGATAGATGAAGGAGTAGCGCACGATCTCCTCGCCCCAGATCGACGAGTAAGCGAACACCTCGCGTCGGACGACCTCCACGGCCATCGTGAGGACGAGCATTACGTAGAACCCGAGAAGGGCCCACCTCTCCAAATTCTCGTTGAGCAGCTTGAGCATCGTTCGCACCGCCTGGTCCTGGCAGAAGGGCCCGTCCGCCGGCACGAAGAAAGCGTGCGCGTCATGGGACCGCGAGTTGCCGAGCAAAATGGAAGGCCGCCGGCGCCGATTCCGGGCACCGGCGGCAGATGCGACAATCAGGCGTCGTGGACGTAATAGCGCCCGGCGGTGCCTGCCGCTTCCTCCAACTTGGCGAATGCGTCCATCGAACCGGCAAGGTCCGTCTTGAACTGGTCCCATTCGCTGCGCTGGTAGCCGCCTGCGTCCTGCCACTCCGCAAGCTGGTCTTCATTGAGAGTGTGGAATTCCACACCAGCCTTGCGAAGCTCGGCCATCGCGTAGTTGCGCGCGGCCGGCACCTTGGCCAGGTTCTGCTGGGCCGTGATCTCGGAAGCGAACTCAATCCCTTCTTGCACGTCACCAGGCAGGCTGTTGAACCATTCGAGGTTGCAGGAGTAGATCTGGCTGTCGGGCACGGCCTGCGTGAAGGTCACGTGGCTCAGGATATCCTTGAAGCCGAACACATAGAGTGCGCCGACCGAGGGATCGAGCGCATCCGCAACACCCTGCTTGATCGCCGAGGGGGTTTCACCCCAGGCAACAGGCGTGGGATTGGCGCCGACAAGCCGATAATACTGCTGCAGCATTTCAGAGCCGGGTACCCGGAATTTGACACCCGACAAATCGCCCGGCGTCATGACGACGTTCCCGCCCTTGCGCACCGCGACGACACGCGGGTCGATAACGACGTAGAAGAGCGGCTTGAAGCCTTTTTCCTCGACCTTCGGATGGACTTGCGAGCGCCAGGCATCCGAATTCACCAGATTCACGAAACGCTGGTTCGAGCCGCAGAAGTACGGCAGGTTGATCAGGTCGGCAGCCGGAGCGAACGGAGCGAAGTTCGAAATCGAATGCTGCGCGGCCTGTATCGTGCCGCCCTGGACCTTCTGCACCAGCGCACCACCGGCACCGAGCTGGCCGCCCGGAGCAAGCTTCACATAGACCTTGCCGTTCGTGGCATTCTGGATGTTTTCCTTGAGGTCGAGTTGCATGATCGGGTAGCTGCGCGACGCGCCCAGCACATAAGCCGTCGCGATGGTCATCACGTGATCGGCGGCACCCTCACGTTCCCTTTCTTCCTTCGCGGTTTGCGCGGACGCTTCGTCGGACCACAACAGTCCGCCAGCACCTGCGACCATGGCCGCAGTGAAGGCGCCCGCACTCGTAAGCTTCAGGAAATTGCGGCGCTCCGCCGAGCGGATCCCGTCGTCTGCAGTCATAGTGCTTTCCTCCCAGTCAGCGATTTTTGGAATTCACGCGTTCGAACTCGCGGCGGCTTTCGGCGCGCAGAATTGCGACGACGAACGAAACCGCGGCAAACATGAGCAAAATGAGCTCTCCTACATCGCCCACGGGCGACGCGCCTCCTACGGATACGAAGAAGACGTTCCCGACGAAGACGGCGAAAAAGACGCCAGCCATGACTAGAAACATCGAGCCCTCCCGAAGGTGCCCTCCAGCACCATTCATTTAGTGTAAGCGCTTACATTTTTTAATGCAAGAGCTTACATCGGCTATTTTTCGCGGTTTCCTGAGGGAGAGATTGTGGTTATGATTCAATAGTCAATCTGAGGAAGCTGCCCGTCCATGGACGTCACTGCGCAAAAAAACGAACTGCCGACGCTCGAGGACGTCGCGAAAGCGGCACGCGTTTCGACCGCGACCGTCTCACGCTGCCTCAACTCTCCGGACCGGGTGAGCGAGAGCACGAAGAAGCGCGTCATGGAGGCGGTGCGCGATCTGAAATATTCGCCGAATTTCGGCGCGCGCGCCTTGGCCGCAAAAAAAACGAACACCTACGGCGCCGTAATTCCAACCATGGACAACGCGATTTTCGCGCGCGGCTTGCAAGCCTTTCAACAGGTTCTGGTCGACAATGGCGCGACAATGCTGGTAGCCAGCTCGGCTTACGACCCTGAGATTGAGGAAAACCAGATCAAGACGCTGATAGCGCGCGGCGCCGATGCCCTGCTTCTCATTGGCACCGACCGGGATCCCGGCATCCACGAGTTCCTGAGGGATCGGAACCTGCCCGTCGTGATAGCCTGGGCGTGCACCACCGAGCCCGCACTTTCGTGCGTCGGTTTCGACAATGTCGAGGCATCGAGGCAACTCGCGTTGAAAGCATTGGATCTTGGCCACCGCGAGATTGCGTTTCTGTCCGCCTTTACCAAATCGAACGATCGGGCGCGCAATCGTGTCATCGGTGCCCGCAAGGCGCTTGAGGAACGAGGGCTCGACCCTTCTTCAATGCCGGTTGTGGAGACGAAATATTCCATCCGCAGTGCTCGTGAGGCCTTTGGCGCCCTGGTTCGCCGCTCTCCGCGGCCCACGCTCGTGATGTGCGGCAATGATGTGCTCGCCGCCGGCGCGGTTCAGGAGGCTCGCGATATGGGGCTGGATGTGCCGGGAGACATTTCGATCACAGGGTTCGACGATATCGAGCTCGCAACGGTCATTCGTCCGGCGCTGACGACAGTTCATGTCCCGCATCGGAAAATGGGGCGTCTGGCGGCGGAGGTGCTGCTTGATCAGGTGCGGCACAATTCCGGCCCAAGGCACATTACGCTCGATACCCATATCGTCGAACGGGCGTCATTGGGCCCCGCACCCGCGTTATGCCGGACAGCAAGCCTTCCCCTGTAATGCCCCCAAGGTCTGCATCTTTTTTTGCGTTTCTCCTGGTCGGCTCTTGCCCGGGAGCGCGCATAAATCAAAACCGCCGCGCCCCGTTTCATGCGGGTAAGGATCGGTTAAGCGCATTGACGGAATCGCCCCGGATCAGGCTTGCCGATCCCTGTCCGCGTGGAACAAATATCGCCAAATCTGAATAGGATTTGTCGACGGGGAAATGTCCGGAACTGTGAACCGACGCCGATATCTCAACGCCGCGAAGCGCCTTAGTCGAAATATTCGGGGTGCGATTTCATAATGGCGCCGACCGACGCCAGGGTACCGGAAAGATGTGCCCTCACCTGTTCCTCGACATCTGCGAGGCTGCCACTTGAAATGGCCGCCAGAATGCGTTCATGGGCGGTGAGCACGTCGGCCATGGCGAGAACCCGGAAGCGGCGCCCATCCATAAAGGCATCCGACACAAAATCCAAGCTCTCCTGCTCGTTTGCTCTGCTTAGCAACAAATGGAACGCCTTGTGCCAAGCGCTCGTTTTCTGCCGCCACGTTTGCGGACTTACAGCTTCTCCTGGCAATAGAGCCGCCGCAGCTGCTTCTGGTTCATGGTAATTGCCTTGACGCTCCAACATCAGATGAATACGCCTGTAGCCGAAACGCTGGCGTTCGCTGGCAACCTTTTTCATGGCCTCACGCAGATCGGCATCATCCGGTTGAAGGCTTCGATACCGAACGCTCGACCGATCAACCTGCAAGACGGCACACGCCCGGCGTTGGCTCACTCCATGACCAGTGCAAAGGCGAGCCACCGCACTTCGCCTTGCATCGAGCGTCACCATTTTTTTTGATGCAACATCCTTCAGCATGGCGTTGTCAAGCATGGCTTCCGCCAGAAGCTTCTTGAGCTTCGCATTCTCGTCTTCCACCGCCTTCAGCTTGCGGGCATCGGATACGTCCATGCCGCCAAACCTGGCACTCGCCATTGGGCTGGAACCGATGGCGCCTTCAATGGCTTGTTACTTGTAGAGGGTGGCTTCCGAGATGCCGTGCCGCCTGCAAACATCGGCCGTCTTCTGACCGCTTTCCTACTCCCGCAAAATGCCGACGATCTGTTCTTCCGTGAACCGTGAACGCTTCATTCCATCCGTCTCCAGATTGCGACGGACTCTACACCAAACTGGAGGAGCACTCGGGTCTCGGGTCAAACGCGTAGTGCAATTTTCTACCGGAAATTCTCAAGGCGCCTAGAGCGCTTTCCGACCGGATGGGATCATCCGGTCGATAAGAATTCGCTCCAGAATCAATACCTTGAGCATATCCTTGTCGCGAAATCCAATTCAGATTTCGCGGGATATGCTCTAGGCTCAGGACTCATTGAATCCACCATATGACGATGGCAGCGATGGTGATTGCGGCCATGAAGATATCGGCACGGCGGTCATATCGCGTGGCAATGCGT
>NZ_WUMV01000015.1 GCF_009826895.1 Stappia sediminis
TCTCGAACTGGCGCGAGGTGGTGATCTCGAAGACCGGCTTCTGCTCCGTCAAGGAATAACTCCCCAATTCAGATCGGGCATATTATTGTATCAGCACGTAATCCCGCACAAGGTACGATGCGCGCCCGGCAATGCTGCGGATTCCGCCTGCCCCCGGCACCGGTTTTCGTCTGCCGGGGACATGCTTGTCCTATATTCTTATCCTGCGTTAATTCCACTCAGGTTCACCGTGTCATCGACGATCACCGTCGCCAATACGTCGCCGCCGACCGTGTATTCGTATGCCGTGCTCCCTCCGGAACTTGCACCCACTTCCCAGGTTCCACCAGCGTTCGGATGCCCACCATCAAGCGCGGCGAAGTTCACCGTATCGCCGACATTGCCCAACACATCCAGCACGTTGCCTTCCGTGTCGTTGAGGTCGAAAACATCCTCGGCGTTGAGCGTCAGCGTGGAGTTGCCGCCGTCCTGCGTGAGGTCGATGGTTTCGATGCTGTCGATGGAGTTGTTGGACAGACCTGTCAGGTCGAGGTCGATTGCAGCGTCGAAGCGCAGCGTATCCGACCCACCGCCGCCGTCGACGCGCACGAAATTCGCATCGCTGATCGCCAGCGTGTCATCGCCCGCGCCACCGGAGAGCACATCCGCCCCGCCGTCGCCGACGAGCGTGTCGTTGCCCAGACCGCCGACGAGCTGATCGCCCGCCGTGTTGCCGCCTGTCGCCATGAGCGTATCTGCGCCGTCAGTTCCGACCGTCACGCCGCCGGAGAAATCGCCGCCGAAGACGACGTAACCCGCACCCGTGGCAGCATCGCCGGTTGGGTTGGCATTGAACGCCCCTATGATCAGGTCATCGAAACCATCGCCATTCACGTCACCGGCGGAGGACACCGACTGGCCGCTGAAATCACTTTCATCAACGCCATTCAGTACGAAGCCGTTCGTGCCATCGATATCCGACAGTTCGAACGTGCCCGTGCCGCCCGTAATATCCAACCCGCCGAACACCACATAGCTCTCGCCGCTTCGGTCACCGTTCGGATCGGCCTGACTCGCCCCGATGATCAGGTCATCGACACCATCGCCGTTCACATCGCCGGCCGAGGAGACCGAAACGCCGCTTCGGTCATTCGCAGCGACACCGTTCAGCACGAAGCCGTTTGCTCCATTCAGCGACGACAGCTCGAACGATCCGCCTGAACCGATGCCCGGCCCGCCGAACACCACATAGCTCTCGCCGGCACCGCTGCGGATCGTCATATCCGGATTCTCCGGGTCGGCCTGCCTCGCCCCGATGATCAGGTCGTCGATACCGTCACCGTTCACGTCACCGGCGGAGGACACCGACTGGCCGCTGAAATCACTTGCATCAACGCCATTCAGCACGAAGCCGTTCGTGCCATCGAGATCCGACAGTTCGAACGTGCCCGTGCCGCCCGTAATATCCAACCCGCCGAACACCACGTAGCTCGCGCCGGAACTGGTGCCGTTCGGATCGGCCTGCCCCGCCCCGATGATCAGGTCATCGATGCCATCGCCGTTCACGTCGCCCGCCGAAGAGGCCGAACTGCCGCTGCGGTCACCCGAAAGTACGCCATTCAGCATGAAGCCGTTCGTACCATCGAGGCTCGAAAGCTCGAAAATACCGGTGTTTCCAATCTCCGATCCACCGAAAACCACATAGGTTTGACCCGCACTATTGCGGGCCGTCATATCGGGGTTCTGGGGATCGGCATTATCCGTCGCGATGATCAGATCATCGATACCGTCGCCGTTCACGTCTCCCGCTGAGGAAACTGACCGACCGCTGAGGTCATCGGCAGCGACCCCGTTCAGTATGAAGCCATTCGTCCCGTCGAGGCTCGACAAGCTGAACGCACCGGCACCGCCGCTTATATCCGGCCCGCCGAAGATCACATAGGTTTGCCCGGCGTTACCACGGGTCGTCATATCCGGATTTTCGGGATCGGCCCGATTCGCCCCGATGATCAGGTCGTCCACGCCATCGCCATTCAGATCCCCTGCTGAAGAAACCGAGATTCCGAAACGATTATCCGAGCCGGCTCCATTCACCACAAATCCAGAGATGCCTGTGCCGTTTTCAAGGCTCGAAAGTTCGAATCCATCCGCAAAAGCCTGCCCGCCGAACACCACATAGCTCGCGCCGGAATCAGTCCCGTTCGGATAGGCCCGATACGCCCCGATGATCACATCGTCGATGCCGTCGCCGTTCACATCCCCCGCTGAGGAAACCGTGGAGCCGGCATAGTCACCCGCAACTACTCCCCTCAGCACGAAGCCATTCGTGCCATCGAGGTCGACTAGATCGGGAGGAGCAACTAGAGGCGCGGGATCGGCATTGACAGTCACCGTATCGGAGACATTCACCGTCGCCCGGACTTCGCCGCCGACCGTGAATTCGTAAGACGTGACGCCATTTGCCGTCGCTCCCTCGACCCAAGCGCCGCGGGCCAGCGGATGGTCGGAAGCCAGATTGCGCAGGTTGAGCGTATCATCCGCATTGCCCCTTACAATCAGCACGTTGTCCACCGTGCCGTTGATGTCGAAGACATCCTCGGCGTTGAGGGTCAGCGTGCTGTCATTGGTGCCCACACCGAGATCGATGGTCTCGATGCTTTCCAGCCGCGTGTTGGCGATTTGGGTCAGGTCGAGGTCGATCGCCGCATCGAAACTCAGCCTGTCCGACCCGCTGCCGCCGTCAACGCGCAGGAAATTCGCATCACCGATCACGAGCCAGTCATCGCCAGCGCCACCCGACAGGACATCCGCCCCGCCGTCGCCGAGGAGCAGATCATCGTCCAATCCGCCGACGAGCTGATCGCCCGCCGTATTACCGCCTGTCGCCATCAGAGAATCACGGCCGTCGCCCCCGACCGTCACCCCGCCGGAGAAATCGCCGCCGAAGACGACGTAGGCCTCTCCGGCAAGGTTTGTATCGTCCGGATCGGCCCTGACCGCCCCGACGATCAGATCGTCGAAGCCGTCCCCGTTCACGTCACCGGCAGAGGAAACCGAGCCGCTCTGGTCATACGGGTCGATCCCGCTCAGCACGAAACCGGCAAGCCCGTCCGGCTGGCCGATCGAGGAAAGGTCGATCTCGCCATCCACCGCCAGTGCGGCGAAATCCTGCCCGCCGAACACCACATAACTGCGCCCGGCATCGGACACGTTGTTGGGGTCGGCAAACCGCGCCCCGATAATCAGGTCGTCCACGCCGTCACCGTTCACGTCCCCCGCCGAGGAAACCGAATAGCCACTCTCGTCACCCGCATTGACGCCGTTCAGCACGAAGCCGTTCGTGCCGTCCAGCGACGACAACTCGAAAGAGCCTCCCGTGCCGATGCCCGCCCCGCCGAACACAATATAGCTCTCGCCGGCCTGGTTGTTGCCGTTCGGATCGGCGTAGCGCGCCCCGATGATCAGGTCGTCGATACCGTCGCCGTTCACATCCCCTGCCGAGGAAACCGACCAGCCGCTGTTACTACCCGTCATAGCGCCGTTTAGCACGAAGCCGTTCGTCCCCACTCCGGATGCAAGACTGGAAAGCGCAAACGTGCCGGTCCCGCTTGTGATGTCCGGCCCACCGAACACCACATAAGTCTCGCCGCTATTGTCGCCGCTCGGATCGCCATTGAGCGCCCCGACGATCAGGTCGTCGATGCCGTCGCCGTTCACATCCCCAGCCGAGGAAACCGAACGGCCGCTGTTGCCAATCGCAACGAAGCCGTTCAGCGCGAAGCCGGTGCTGCCATCGCCGCCCGCAAGGCTCGAAAGAGCGAACTCCGCCCCAAAAGCCTGACCACCGAACACCACATAGGTGGTTCCGATATCGGTTGTAATAATATTACCATCCACGCCCGGAGCCCCGACGATCAGGTCGTCGATGCCGTCGCCGTTCACATCCCCCGCCGAGGATACCGAAAAGCCACTCTCGTCATCCTGATCGATGCCGTTCAGCACGAAGCCGGCGCTGCCATCCCCCATTGCCAGGCTCGAAAGCTCGAATGTCGCGCCAAAAGACTGGCCGCCGAACACCACATAGCTCTCGCCGGCATCGCTGTTGCCATTCACGTCCGCGCGCCTGGCCCCGATGATCAGGTCGTCGATGCCGTCGCCGTTAACATCCCCGGCTGTGGATACGGACCATCCGCTTTGATCATTGAAATAGGTCCCGTTCAGCACAAACCCTTCGCTGCCGTCGCCAGCCGCAAGACGCGAAAGGTCGAATGCATCCAAACCTTCGGAGATATCGGCCCCACCGAAGACCACGTAGGTTTCGCCGGCGCTTATATAGCCGTTCGGACTGGCATACCTTGCCCCGATGATCACATCGTCGAAGCCGTCGCCGTTCACGTCCCCCGCCAAAGAGACCGCGAAACCGGTTTGGTCATTCACCGCAATGCCGTTCAGGACGAAGCCGTTTGAGCCGTCGAATTCGGAGAAAACGAACGCTCCGTCGGCGATGATGTCATTGACCGTAACGGAAATCGCCTGCGCGTCTGTCACGCCGGAACCGTCGGTGACGGTGATCTCGACCTCGTAGACGTTGTCCTGCTCGCCCTCGCCGCCGTCGCCCATCTCGCTGTCTTGCGGCGCCTCGAAGTCGGGCGCCGCGATGAAGTTGAGTTCGCCGGTGGTCTCGTCGATCGAAAACAGCGCCGCGTCCGCGCCGCCCGTGATGGAAAAGGTGGCCGTATCGCTGGCGTCGATGTCGCTCGCCGTGACCGTCGTGACGGCGGTCGCACCCTCGTGGACCGAGGCGGTGGCGGCGGAGGTAATCTCCGGCGCATCGTTCGTGCCGGTGACGGTGACGGTCAGCGTGGCCATATCCGTGCCGCCGTTACCGTCGGACACTTCATAGGTAAAGACGTCCTCACGCGTCTCGCCCACAGCCAGGTCCTGCGCCGCATCCTGATCGACCGCGTAGGAATAGCTGCCGTCCGCACTCAGCGTCAGCGTGCCGTGAGCGCCAGCGATCGCCGCCGGAGCTCCTGCGGGAACGGCCTCGGGTTCGTTGGCGCCGGCAGCCACCGTGACCGTAAGCACGTCCGACGCATCCACGTCGCTGTCGTTATCCAGCACGTTGCCCGTCGTGGGGGCGGCGTCTTCCGAGATCGCCGCCACATCCGCAACCGCAACCGGTCCATCGTTCGCGCCCGTCACCGTCACCGTCAGCGTGGCGATGTCGGTGCCGCCGTTGCCGTCGGAGACTTCATAGATGAAGACGTCATCTTCCGCCTCCTCGACGCCGAGCGCCTGCGCGGCGGCTTGGTCGGCGACGTAGGAATAGCTGCCGCCGGCGTTAAGCGTCAGCGTGCCGTAGGTACCGGTCAGCACCGCCGGTGAGTCGCCGACCGTCGCGGGCGTTGCGCCGAGCGTGTCCCCCGCGGCCGCCCGCGCCACCGCGAGCACGTCCGACGCATCCATGTCGACGTCGTTATCCAGCACGTTGCCGTCCATGGCCGGCACATCCTCGACGATCGCCGCCGTATCCGCCACAGCCACCGGAGCGTCGTTCGTGCCGGTCACCGTCACCGTCAGCGTGGCCGTGTCCGTGCCGCCGTTGCCGTCGGAGATGTCGTAGGAGAAGATATCCTCAACCGTCTCGTCCACGGCGAGCGCCTGCGCGGCTCCCTGGTCGGCGATGTAGGAATAGCTGCCATCCGCGTTCAGCGTCAGCGTGCCGTAGATGCCGGTGACGACGCCGGGCGTTTCTTCGCCCACCTCCGCTACCCCCGCGCGCGGCCCCGCCAAAGCGACACCGGTGACAGATAGCGCGTCGGACGCATCCGCATCCGTGTCGTTGGAAAGCACATTTCCATCCACGGCGGGCGCATCCTCCGCGATCGCCGCCACATCCGCCGACGCCACGGGCCCGTCGTTCGTGCCGGTTACCGTCACCGTCAGCGTGGCGATGTCGGTGCCGCCGTTGCCGTCGGAGACTTCATAGATAAAGACGTCCTCCACCGTTTCGTCTGCAGCAATCGTCTGCGACGCCGCCTGGTCGGCGACGTAGGAATAGCTGCCATCGGCATTCAGCGTCAGCGTGCCGTAGGTGCCGGTCAGCGTTGCCGGAGTGTCGGCACTCACCGTTTCCGAAGCGCCCCCGAGCGCGTCGCCCGCCGCCGCCCGCGACACCGCAAGGGCATCCGAGGTGTCGGCATCGCTGTCGTTGGAAAGCACGATGCCGCCGGTGCCTTCCAGATCGTCTTCACTCGCGGCAGCCGTGTCGGCCACCGCGACCGGTGCGTCATTCGCGCCGGTGACGGTGACTGTCAGCGTCGCCGTGTCCGTGCCGCCGTTGCCGTCGGAAACTTCGTAGGAAAAGATGTCTTCAGCCGTCTCGTCGACCGCAAGCGCTTGCGCCGCAGCCTGATCGGCCACATAGGAATAGGAGCCGTCCGCGTTCAGCGTCAGCGTGCCGTAAATGCCGGTAATGACACCGGGTGTGCCTTCGCTCACATCCGCTATGGCGGCGCGCGGCCCCGCCAACGCGGCGCCGGTGACCGAAAGCACATCCGACGCATCGACGTCGCTGTCGTTGGTGAGCACGTTGCCCGTCGCCGCGGGCGCATCTTCGGCGATCGCCGCCGTGTCGGCCACGGCCACGGGCGCGTCGTTCGCGCCGGTCACCGTCACCGCCAGGGGCGCAACGTGCGTGCCGCCGTTGCCGTCGGACACCTCATAGGTGAAGACGTCGGTGACCTCCTGCCCTTCCGCCAGCGACTGCGCGGCCTCCTGATCGGCGACATAGGAGTAGCTGCCGTCCGCATTCAGCGTCAGCGTGCCGTAAGTGCCGGTCAGCGTTGCCGGAGAGTCGGCACTCACCGCATCCGCTGCTTCGTCGAGCGCGTCTCCCGCCGCCGCCCGCGACACCGCAAGGGCATCCGAGGTGTCGGCATCGCTGTCGTTGGAAAGCACGTTGCCGCTGACATTGCCCTCGCCATCCTCGACCGCATCCGCCAGATCGGCTTCCGCAGCCGGCGCATCATTCGGATCGACCGGCGGCGCGCTCGCCGGCGGCGGCGTTGTCACCGGACGGGTTGCGACCGGCTCCGGCTCGGGTGATGGCGATGACACCGGACCATTGCCCGACGGCTCGCTCAGCTCGCGCCCGTCGTCGAAACCACCGTCGCGCGAATAACCCGAATCAGAACCATCGCCGGATACGCCCCCGTCCGGAGAACCGTCATCGCTCGGACCGTTCTCGCCAGCTCCCTCGGTCTCGCCGCCGTCCTGCGCCAGCCCCTCGTCGCCACCTTCGCCTTCCCCCGCATCGGCGCCGCCATCCGTCGAGCTTGCCGCCCCGGACGCCTCATCTCCGTCGTTGTCGCCGTTGCCGGCCGGCCGCGCCGCGTCGGCCGGATCGGAACCGCCACCGTCCTGCGATGCGTCGTCGCCATCGCCGCCACCGTCGCCGTTCAGCAGGCTGTCTCGGAATTCCTGAGAGGCCGCGAAGGTCTCGCCGTTGAAGCTGACCTCCGCACCGTCGCCGCCACCCTCGGTGAAAAAGCCCTCCACGCGCACGACCTTGCCGTCGTCCAGGACAAGAACGAGATCGTCGCCCTCGCTCGTCTGCTCGACGACTTCGGCCTCGGTAATCTCGACCTTCTCGCCGTCGACGACCCTGACGACCGTTTCCTGCTCGACCGTCTCGATCTCGCGGACGCCGCCGTCGCGGCCCGTCACCTTCGCAATAGCCATGTCAAAAAGCCCTTTCTCCGCAGGCCGCCCGGAAATTCGGGGCCCTGAGGATCATCAAACGAAAAACCGGAAGGGCGGCGCCCCGACGGCTTGCACCCGGGCGCCGCGACAGTCGTGCGGGAGGCCTACTTTGAGGCGATCTGGAGGCTTTCCACCAGCGTGCCGATCGTGGCCAGAAGCTCGTATTCGTCCTGGAGCGCG
>NZ_WUMV01000016.1 GCF_009826895.1 Stappia sediminis
ATGGCGCACCCGACAGGCATCTGAGTCACTGGTGAGTTGAACGATTCCAATATGTTAGCTCGCCATTGCCACGTGTCAAACGGGTTGACTGGTCTACCCTTTGGTCATTCGTTCTAGAGCGATTTTAAGTCTTCATAGACTGAGGGATTGAGGGCGTTGGCCGGTTATCCGTGGTGGGCTCCCTAATTTGGTTATCAAGCAATTGTATTTGACATGGCGAATAATATTGACTTTCGAGGGGCCAAATTGGCATCATAAATAGAGATAGACAATTAATGTCTATCAACATCTGGCGGATGCTGAACTTTTATCGATTGCTTTAGTTCACTGCAGTGGAAAAAATTCGCGAAGAACCCGTGGGGGACCGCCAGCCCTCGCGGGTTTTATTATTTGATAGGATATTATGAACTGTTATTACTTTGATGCCCTGTGCGGGGCGGGCAAAACGCACGCCGTGGCAAAATATGCGGTCAGATGCGCTTCCCGCGGCGCCAATGTTCTCTTCGTCCAGCCGACAAAGAATCTGATCGCGGCGACGCTTGCCAATGAATTGGCCGATATCCCCGATACGGTCCATGTGAAGGCAATCCATGGCGACAACTCAAAGCGGGTCCTTGCCGATATTGTTAATTACTTCCGGAACCCTGACCCCGATGACCGACCAAACGGGCAGATCTTGTTGATCTCACACAAGGCGTTTCTGGATGTGCCATACCTTCAAAACCGGCAGGACTGGATTTTGTTGATGGATGAGGTTCCGCAGGCCGATGTGTTTGAGGAACTGAGCCTGCCGGAGACATATGACCTTCTCACGGCGCATCTTGAGATCGACAGGAGTGGACCGTCTTACGGCATGCTCACGGCACGGCCACCCGAATGTCGAGGGGCCATGTCTCTGAACAAGATCGCGCGGAATAAGAACAATGACGATGTCTGGGCGCTGTTTGGCGGGCTTGCAAGACGTATCAAGTCCGACGATTGGGATGTTTACGCCGCTCACCGGCAATATCAGAACCTCATTCAATCGGCAGGACCGGCAGAAGGGCGGCTCCTGCAAACCTATTCGCTCCTGCAGCCGTCCATTTTTGCAGACTTCAAAAAGGTCATCCTCGCCGGGGCGTGTTTTAAGGAGACGCTGCTCCACCAGCTTTGGTCTGCAAAGGGAGTGCAGTTCCGGCCGGTTGAAGAGACACTATCGCGCAGCCTGCGCTATCAGACGCATGGCAACGGGGCGCTGATCGATATTTATTATGCCAGTGACGAGGAGTGGTCGAAGAATTACAGAGACAAGCCGTTGGAAGATGACGGCAATCACATCCAGCTTTTTGATCATATTGTCGCAGCGGTGAAGACGGAGATCGGTTCAGACCCTCTGCTTTGGCTGGCGAACAAAGATATTCCGGACAGCCTCTTTGACAGCGCCCTCCATGCCCGTCTGCCGAACACGCCGCATGGGCTCAATAATTATCAAGACTTCCATAACGTTGCGATCTTCAGCGCGCTGAATCCGCCGCCTGCGCATTTTGGCTTTTTGGCCACGCAAGGCGTGGACGGGAACGCGGTTCGAACCGGGCATTATCGGTATGCTGTCTATCAGGCGGTGGTGCGTAGTTCGATCCGTAATCCAGATGACAAGACGCCCAAGCGTGTCTTTGTGATGGACCGTTCGACGGCCGATTGGTTGGCCAAGCTGTTTCCCGGAGCCCGTGTTTCCCCGCTTAAGGGCGTGACGAAGGCCCCGCAAAAGCTGAAGGGCGGGCGGCGACGCAAGCACACTTGCGATGCCGATAAAACGGCGGCCAGCCGCAAGAGGAAAAAACAGGAGCTGTTACAAGGGCTCAATGCTCTCAACGGCCTGTCGGTCGCCGAGATCGACTACCAGCGATTCCTTGGCGCAAAAGACCTGCAGGCGGCTTCGGCCGCCGAAAGGCCAGACCCAGAAAGCCGTTACGATTGTTCCTTTAAGAAAGGTCGTTTTGTAACACCAACTCATCCCCCCTTCTGCCTTCCCTCCCAAACTGCCGAGTCCCAAGGCACCGTTTTTGCGCACAAATATGCCAAATCGCCTTTGGTCGATGCAGGTGGGGTTAAGGCGGAGGAGGAAGAGTTCATTACGTTCTTGCGCGAGCTACACGCTAGACCCCTCCCGAAGGAGAAGGCCGGGCTCTTCACCCCGACGACCTTCGATCCGGACAAGTCCAAGGACACCAACCGCGGACTGGCTAACGTCGAATACATTCGCGGCATCTGGCTCGACAACGACGGTGGCGACCTCAGCCACGAGGATTTTGCAAACCTTTTGCCGCACCTTCGGATCGTGGTCTGGAACACCGCCTCCTCGACAGCCCTAGCTCCCCGGTGGCGAGCCTTCATCCCGACAAGCTGCGCCATGACGCTTGATGTGCACAAAGTCATTCTTCAGCAGATCGAGCGCATTCTGCAGCGTGCAGGCTATTGGCGGCCCAAGGATCTTGAGAACAATCCGCGGATCAAGTCACGGAAGCTGCACGGCTTCGACACATCGAAGTTCAATGCCTCCAGCCTGTTCTATCTGCCGGTTCAGGCGGCCGATCCAAAGGATTCCTTCTTCGTCGATTACGATGGCCCCCATCGAAGCGAGTTGGATATCTATGCATGGATCGAGCAGTGCATCATCGATCTCTGCCCGGAAGAGGAGAAAGCCGCATTCCTCGCCGTAGACCGGCTGAAGAATGAAGCCCTACGAAAGCAACTGCAGAGCCTCAAGCAACATGCGGCTGGCGCAAGGCACGGCAAACTCTCCGAAGCACAGCGGGCAGAACGGGTCGAACGATATTGCGAAGATTGGCGCAGAGCCTTGCGCGGTGAAGGCCACCGGGAGTTCTTCCGCCTCGCTGCCCGGCTCTATCGCCTCGGCCTGTCGACCTGCGAGGTTGAGACCAATCTTCGAACAGAGCTCATCTATGCCAACTCGAAGGACAAGCGCCGCAGGGAGATCCCCGGCATCCTCAAGAAGCTGCCCAAGCTCGGAACATTCAAAGTGCCGACGCTCTAAAATTGCACGCAACCTGCAACAACATCATGCAGGCCGGGGAGGAAGCTTCCCGGCTTGCACAGGCTGCAGCCGCCTCATGCAGACGTCAGACCGGGGCCCGGCAATGTCACAGGATATTCGACCGCCTGCTTCTCCAACGTATTCTTTGCCAACTGGCACGCATGCGCGCGCGGAATGTCCCGGCTCATATATGCTTCAGCGCGGCCTTAAAGGCCGCAACATCTTCATCAAGCCATCCGTCTCCGAGATGCCAGAAGTCGAGCAGAGCCTCCCGGTTCAGGCTCACCCACCGAAAGACGTCAGGGGCCATCCGCTCGACGATCTCTTCCGGCAGACTTGAGGACAGAATATGGGGCGGTTCCGAGATCGAGATGGCGAGGAAGGGTTCAGCATTGCCCGTCCGGAGCGCATATCGCACCTGAGGGACCAACTCTCGGACCTTGGTGGAGATCGTGACAACACCATCAATACCGCTTTGCTGCGAAGACAGGTTCGCCTGCTCAAAAACGGTATCATCATCGGGCATCATACGGATCTCGCCTCGACATCCGGTGACGTCGACAGCTTGTTGGCCGCGATGTCCATCTCGCTCTTTATCCGGCTAATGGTCGACGGCGAGATACCAAGGGCTTTTGCCGTTGCGCGGACACCTTGTCCTTCCTCAATGGCTTTGCGGATCGCTCTCATCTTGTGCGGCGGCACAGGTGGGCGGCCAAGCCGGGTGCCCTTTTCCGCGGTTCGGCGAAGCCCGGCAACCACCCGTGACCGGATCATCTCGCGCTCGAATTCGCTGAAGACGCTCAGCATCTGGAACAACATGCGGCCCGATGGCGTGGACGTATCCAGCCCTTGTTTGTGCAAATAAAGATCGACCTTCCGGCTTCGGATCTCGTCCAGAAAGCCGATAAGATCGCGCAGGGATCTTCCCAAACGATCGGCACTCCATGCCGCGATGAGATCAAACTCCTTGCGTGCAACCCCCTTCAGCAATGCATCGAAGCCCGGCCGTTGATCGCGGCCCTTCGCACCCGAGACGCCTTCATCGATGAACGTCGCGACAATCGTCCAGCCGAGTCGCTCGCCGATCTCCTGCAGATCACGAAGCTGGTTCTCGACCGTCTGGTTCTTGTCCGTGCTCACACGCGCATAAATCGCTGTTCTCATACCCCCAGCGTCTCATGGATCGCCCAACTGTCAACAAAACAGATGTTTTTGAAACATCCAAAACCACAGTCCCGAAACCGCAGAAAACAGCCGTTCTCAGAACAAGGAAATCAAAGGGTTTTTGAAACACTCCGCAAGAGGCGAATAGGGGAGAGGGAGGGATGAGAACTGAGCGCAGGCGCGCGGGAAACCTCTAGGGGTGCGCGGGAAACCTCTAGGACTGCAAATCTCTCTCATTTGCCAATTTACCGGCAGAAAATCCTGAAAACCGTCGCGCGGGATACAAGGCATTGACGAAAAATCATGTCACGCATCTCTGCGTAGGGGCTTCAAGCGCTGTTTTGGTCGCTGGGTCGCCATCGATAAACTCGAAAGCGCGCGGGATACCTCTAGGGGCCGACATAGGGGCGCGCGGGATCAGTAATCCCAATCATTAAGCCGCTCTTTGCTGCGA
>NZ_WUMV01000017.1 GCF_009826895.1 Stappia sediminis
AATTGTTCGTTCAAAAAATACGTGTTAATGCACGCAGCGGAGTTTCGGAAAATTTTGTTATTGGACCGGGATATAGAGGTGGGGCGGTGCAGGGCTGCAATTTTGATCGCGGGGGCTATGTAGCTCCTGCTTTTTCGCGCAAGGCCAGTGTTCTTCTGGCGGGGACGTTTCTTTCGCTTTTGAGCCTGTCGGGGGCCTCGGCCCAGTCCTTGTCGGTCTCGGTCGAGACGGCCATCTCGTCGCGTCCGGTCGTGGAGGCTGCGCGGTCTCGTCATCAGGCGGCGGTCGAGCGGATCGACGCGGAACGCAGCGGCTTCCTGCCGCAGGTCGATGTTTCTGCCGGCACGGGCTACGAGGTGAGCAACAATTCCTCCACCGGCACGGTGCCGGGCCACGGGTCGGAGGACCTGACGCGCTACGATGCTTCCGTGTCTGTGAGCCAGCTCCTGTTCGACAACGGCGGCACGCGCGCGCGAACGGACGCGGCGCGGTTTTCGGCCGAGGCCGAGGAGCACGGCATCCTCTCGGCCGAGGAGCGTGTGGCGGTCGACGTGACGCGCGTCTATCTGTCGGTTGTGTTGTCGGAGCGGATCCTGCAGCGGGCGAACGAGAACCTTGCCTCGCTGCAGCGGATCGCGCGGCTGGTGGATGCGCAGGTATCGGCGGGCAAGGCGCGCCAGGCCGACAGCGTTCAGGCGCGAGCTCGTGTTGCAGCCGCGCGCGAGGAGATCGCCAGGCGCCAAAGGGATTTGGCGGAGCGCCGGGGCCAGTTCACGGAGATCGTGGGCCGGGCGCCGGGCAGCCTGAGCCAGCCGCGGCTCGGCGCGGGTGCGCTGCCGAAGACGGTGGATCAGGCGCTGGGGCTTGCGCAGAACGTCAATCCGTTCCTGCGCTCCGCGGTTTCGCGCGAGCGGGCGGCGGAAGCGCGGGCGAAGGCGGCGGACGAGCCGTTCCTGCCGCGCGTGACCTTCGATCTTGTGGGCAATGTGGGTGAGAACGCCGGCGGGGTTCGCGGGGTCGACAATTCGGCCTCGGCGCAGGTGCGGCTCCGCTTTCCGCTCTATACCGGCGGGCGCGACACGGCGGAGCGCCGGCGCGCGGTGGAGCTTGCGGGCGTTGCCCAATACGAGCGGGGCGAGGTCGCGCGCGAGGTTCGCGAGGCGATCCGGCGATCGTTCGCGCGGCTGCAGGGCGACCGTCTGCGCGTGCCGCCGCTGGTGGAGCAGGCGGAGGACAACCGCAAGGTCGTGAGCGCCTATCTGGCGCAGTTCGAGCTTGGCCGGCGCAGCCTGTTCGATCTTCTGGACGCGCAGAGCGACCTGTTCCGCGCCCAGGTGTCGCTGGAAGAAGTGCGCATTGTCGCGCTCCAGGACGAATACGAGCTTCTGGCCACGATCGGCACGCTGGTGGAAAGCCTCCAGATCGCCTCAA
>NZ_WUMV01000018.1 GCF_009826895.1 Stappia sediminis
GCCTTTTCCTCGATCGTCGTCAGCCCGCCCTCGATGTTGCCCTTGGTCGGCTGACTATCGGAAAGATCGTCCGTCTGATGCGCGAAGATGACGTCGTCCTGATAGGCCTTCCACATCTTGTACCAGCGCTCGCCGACTTCCTCGTTGATCGCACGCGCCTTGCAGATGTGCTCCGCCCCGGTGATCTCCGACGTCTCGCCGAAGCAGCCGTAGATGCCCTCCGGAAGCAGCTTGTCGTACATGTTGCCGACCGTCGGGCAGGAGCCGAGGCCGGTGGTCGTGTCGCTCTCGCCGCATTTGGTCGAGACCCAGAGCTCGGAGATCGAGCACTCCTCGCGCTGCAGCTCGCTGGCGTAGTGCACCATCTCCTTGGCCGCGCGCGAGGCGTCCATGATGGTCTTCAGGTCGCCGTTCTGCTCGATGGAGAAGCCCTGCACGGGCTTGCCGGTCGCGGCGATGCCGTCGACCACCCTTTGCGTCCACCCCGGCTCGATGCCGATGACCACGACGGCCGCCACATTCGGGTTGGCGCCCGTGCCGATGATCGTGCGGAAATGAAGCTCAAGGTCCTCGCCGAACTGCAGCCGGCCATAGGCATGCGGGATCGCCAGCGTTCCCTTGATGTTGTTCGCCACCGCCTCGCAGGCGGCGTTGGAGATGTCGTCCAGCGGCAGGACAAGCACATGGTTGCGCACGCCCACCCGGCCGTTGTCGCGGCGATAGCCCATGAAGGTCATGTTCGAGTATTTGGAAGCCATCGGTCCGTCCTTACCAGCGCTTGGTCTTCAGATTGTGGGTGTGGACGTGGCCGCCCTCCTCGACATCGGCAACGAACTTGCCGATGTCCTCGCCGTATTTGACCGCCGTGTCGCCGGCCTTCAGGTCCTTCAGCGCGATCTTGTGGCCGATCGGCACATCCGCCTTCGATGTCAGCTCGAAGGTCGAGTTGTCGTGCGTGATGCAGCACAGCATCTTCGTTCCCGCCGTAAGGCCTTCGACAACAACCACGCCGACATTGTCGGCATGCTCGTGCACAAGCAGATG
>NZ_WUMV01000019.1 GCF_009826895.1 Stappia sediminis
TAGATCGCGCAGCGCGGTTCCACCTTGCGCGCGGCCAAGGCATCATCCAGCGCGAGACCGGAGAAGGTCTTGTTGTCGCGCGGCAGCGAAAGCCCCATCATCGCGTAATCGCCGACGAAGGCGAGCCCGCGCAGGTAACCGGGGCAGAAGGCAACCTCCTCGAAGCGACCGCTCGCCACATCCACCGTGCCGAAACGGCCGGTTCCGCTGTCGTGCAGCCACAGCTTGCCGTTGTGAATTCGCGGCGAATGCGGCATCGAAAAGCCGCTCGCCACGATCTCGCCCGTCTCCACATCGACCACTACGCCGCCGTCGCGCCGCCCGTCGCGCCAGCCGTCGGCGACGTCGCTCTGCGACACTGCCGTGACATAGCGCGGACGCCCGCCCTCCATGGCAAGGCCGTTCAAGTGGCAGCGGTCTTCCGCCGCAAGCCGGCTGATAAATTGCGGCTGCCAGACCGGCTGGAAGCTGTGCTCGACACTTGGCTTCGCAAGGCAGGAAAACAGCGTGTTGACGAAGATCGGATCGCCGTATTCGTCGAGGCCGATGTCATGCGCGTCGATATCGCCGGTGACATAGCTGACGCGCGGCGCGAACAGCCGGTCGTAGCCTTCCGGCGTCACCTGACCCTCGGCCAGCAGATTGTCGAAGCGGTGAAGCTGGTAAAGGCTTGCAGCAAAAAGCCTGTCGCCTGAAACCGCAAGCCCCATCACGCGCTCAAGCTGCCGGTTGAACAGCGACAGCTTGCCGTCGGCATTCGTGCCGATCAGCATCAGCATGCCGGCCTGATAGGTGGAAAAGGCGAGGCTCGCTCCGCTTTCGGCGAGCCAGCTCTCGAACTGGCGCGAGGTGGTGATCTCGAAGACCGGCTTCTGCTCCGTCAAGGAATAACTCCCCAATTCA
>NZ_WUMV01000020.1 GCF_009826895.1 Stappia sediminis
CGGACGAGAATGCGTTTGCGAGGGAGAGCGGCACCTTGTTGATTTTCGCGGCGATGTCGATCGTTTCGCCTGCCGTGCCCGAGACGTCGAGCGATCCGTCGCCGAGCTTGAGCGACAGCGCCTCGATATTCGCCGTTCCCTCGCTCAGCACGATATGGCCCTTCCGGGCGAGCGATGTCGTCAGGCCCGCGTAGCGCCCGTCCATCCTGTCGAGCGTGATGTCGAGGCCGGTCTCCTGTGCGATCAGGGTTGCAGTCGCGGCAAGGCCGTCGGCGCCGTCGCCTTCGGCAAGCCTTGCGTCGAGGTCGATGTCGGTCCGGTTGCCGGAGTTCTTCGCCTCAAGCGACACGGTCTTGATCGGCGCACCGCCCGCCGCGATATCGCTTGCCGTCGCCGTGCCCTCGGCTCTCAGCGCGCCCAGCGGGTCGAAGACGGCGGCCCTGGTGGAGAAACTGCCGACGGTCGTCCCCGGCACGGAAATATCCCCGCCGTTCACGTCTGCCCGCATGGTCAGGGTCCCGTCCTCGTCGCCTACATCCACGGTCCCCTCGATGCGCCCGGCGATCTCCGTCAGCACCAGCGGGGACAGTTCGGAAATATCCGGCGCGTCGATCTTCAGGCTGCCGGAAATCCCTGTCAGGAAATCGCCGGCCGGACCCGCCGTCAGAGATCCTTCGATCCGGTTCTCGCCGAGAACGAAACGGATATTTTCAAGGACGGTTTTGCTTTCTTCAGACCCCAGTGAGATTTCTCCGGATATTTCCTTTCCGTCGACCGTGCCGGCGAGCGAAACCTGTGCGGTGGGGGCTGTCCTGTCGGCGA
>NZ_WUMV01000021.1 GCF_009826895.1 Stappia sediminis
TGACGATGGCAGCGATGGTGATTGCGGCCATGAAGATATCGGCACGGCGGTCATATCGCGTGGCAATGCGTCGCCAGTCTTTCAGGCACCCGAACATGTTCTCGATTCTATGGCGTTGTTTGTATTGGGTTTTGCAGAACGTGGCCGGTGCCTTGCGGCCCTTGCGCGGGGGAATGCAGGAAGCGATCCCCTTGGCTTGGAGCGCGGCGCGGTAT
This sequence comes from Stappia sediminis, assembly GCF_009826895.1. GTDB lineage: Bacteria > Pseudomonadota > Alphaproteobacteria > Rhizobiales > Stappiaceae > Hongsoonwoonella > Hongsoonwoonella sediminis. Next base: position 216 of record NZ_WUMV01000021.1, read on the forward strand.
TCGTCGGAATCGTATCCTTTGTCGGCGATCAGGGTGGCGCCGTTTCCTCTGGGCAGGGCGGGATAGAGGATCTTGGCGCCGATATGGTCAGACACCTGTCCGTCTGTCAGGCACATCGCGATCGGTCGGCCTTCGCCGTCGCACACGGCATGCAGCTTCGTGTTCAGTCCGCCCTTGGTGCGGCCGATGTGGCGGGAAAGTATCCCCCTTTTAGCAGGCTTGATGCCGTACGATGAGCCTTTAGATGTGTGGCGTCGATCATCAGCGTGTCCGGTGGCCCGTCGCTTGCTGCCAAGTGACTGAAAATCCTGTCGAACACGCCCAGTTCCGTCCAGCGGCGAAAGCGGTTGTAAAGCGTCTTGTGGGGTCCGTAGTCCTTCGGCGCGTCCTTTCACTGCAGGCCGTGCTTCAGGACATAGACAATGCCCGAAACGACCCGCCGGTCATCCACGCGAGGCACTCCGTGCGATCTCGGAAAAAACGGCTCGAT
>NZ_WUMV01000022.1 GCF_009826895.1 Stappia sediminis
TCCGGATATTTCCTTTCCGTCGACCGTGCCGGCGAGCGAAACCTGTGCGGTGGGGGCTGTCCTGTCGGCGACGATATCGGCATTGAGGCGCAGGGCATCGACCGCCTTGCCGAGCAGGGCGAGATCCTGCGATGTGAGGTTTGCCGCGATCTGCGGTTTGGAAACAGGACCTTCGATGGTGGCGTCGAGGTCGAGCCCGCCGCTCGCGCGCGGATCCACGAGGCCGAGGTCGGAGAGTTTGACATTGGCCCTGGCGTCGACGGTCTCCGGGTTTGCGCTACCGCTTGCCGAAAGGGCAACGGCCTGGCCTTCCAGCGAGAGACGCGAAACCTCGGCCTCGCCGTCGGCTGTGAAATCGCCCTGAAGGGAGAGATTGGGTGCCGGCCCCAAAAGCCCGTCGGCCAGCGCGATGCCCGTCTCAAGGTCCTGTGCGGAAACGGAGACTTCCGCCGATCCGGCAAGGTCGGACGGATCGGCGCTGGCGGTAAATTCGCCGGACAGCGCGCCTTTGAGATCCTGCTTCGCGAGAGCCGCGAAACGGGCGAGGTCGGGCAACCTGAAGGTCCCGTTGCCACTTGCCGAGGTGGTTGATGCCGCAACGTCCGTCAGGATGATCTCCGCCGCAGGATGCCTGATCTCCGCACGGGTCAGCTCC
>NZ_WUMV01000001.1 GCF_009826895.1 Stappia sediminis
GACGATCTTTCCGATAGTCAGCCGACCAAGGGCAACATCGAGGGCGGGCTGACGACGATCGAGGAAAAGGCGCTCGGCAATCTGGAAAAGATCGGCCGGACGTCGAAATACATCGACATCCTCGATCCGGCAGAGGCGCCGAAGTCCGGCAGGGGCCTTTATTTCATGGACTCCTCGTCAGCGGCTGCGGAATGCGTCACGCTGATGGCGGCCGGCGGCTATGTGGTCCACACCTTCCCGACGGGGCAGGGCAACGTGATCGGCAATCCGATCGTGCCGGTCGTCAAGATCACGGCGAACCCGCGCACGGTGCGCACGATGAGCGAGCACGTCGACGTCGACGTTTCGGGAATCCTGCGCCGGGAGATGACCATCGACGAGGCGGGCGACGCCCTGATCGACATGATCGTGCGCACGGCCAACGGCCGCAACACCGCCTCAGAAGCGCTCGGACACCGCGAATTCTCGATGACCAAGCTCTACAGAAGCGCCTGAGCGGCGGCACCATCAAAGACAATAGCCGCCGCCTGGACGAGGTCCCGGCGGCGGAAATGCGGGCGCAATGTCAATATATTCAACAACCAGGCTGAAGGGCGAATTGATGCCCTTGTTTCCGGGGGTTCTCCTCGCTCTTACGGTCGCCACCGCGGCGAGGTTTCTGGGCGAGCACTATAGCGCTCCCATGATGCTTTTCGCATTGCTCGTTGGCATGGCCTTCAATTTTCTCGCCGTCGACGAGCGCTTCCGGCCGGGCATCGAGTTCAGCTCCAAGACGCTCCTTCGGGCGGGTATCGTATTACTTGGAATGCGCATCACCGGTGGCGACATCGCCTCGCTCGGCCTTTCGACGTTTTTGACCGTCGTGGGTCTGCTCACCCTGACGATAGGATCCGGTTTCGTCTGCGGAAAATTGTTCGGCAGGGGGTGGAGGTTTTCCCTCCTGACAGGTGGATCGGTCGCGATATGCGGGGCCTCGGCAGCCCTTGCGATCGCCTCGGTCATTCCGCACAACGACAAGACCGAACGAAACACGCTGTTCACCGTGGTTTCGGTAACGACGCTTTCCACCGTGGCGATGATTTTCTACCCCATTCTGTTTTCCCTGCTTGGTCTGGATGAAACGCAAAGCGGGTTTCTGGTCGGCGCCACTATTCACGATGTCGCGCAGGTGGTTGGCGCAGGCTATTCCATCTCGCCGGAGGCCGGAGATATCTCCACGATCATCAAGCTGGTCCGCGTTACCATGCTGCCGATCGTGCTGATCGTCGTGATCATGACACTGGCCCGTTCGGGAGGGGAAGGGCGGGAAAAGGTCAGGTTGCCGTTGTTCGTAGTCGGCTTTGCGGCGGTTACCACGGCGAACAGTTTCGGCCTCATTCCCGAGGCCGTGACGAGCGTTGGCGTCGGCCTTTCATCATGGATGCTTGTCATCGCCATTTCGGCGCTGGGTGTCCGCACCAACATGAAGGACATGCTGCAGCTCGGCTGGCGCCATGTCGCCGTTGTCGTCGTGGAAACGCTGTTTCTGCTGGCACTCGCGATAGCTGCGGTCGAGATCGGCCTGGCAGGGCGTTGAAGCATCCGCAATAACAACGGCGTCGCGGTAATTCGTTTGTAAGCCTTCGTTCCACGCGACGGGCGGGTGAGCGCTCACCCGGCTTCAATCATCGCAACAGCATGAGATCACGACCTATCCGACGGGCGAAGTCGGGTGGCGTTGAATTATGCGACAGAAACGGAAAATCATTTTCGAATATTGGTATGAAATATTTTTGGTCTGATTGCTTAATAATATCAAATATCTAAAGTAAATTTTGGTAGCGGAGGAGGGACTTGAACCCCCGACACGCAGATTATGATTTAGACTTAAATCTCAATCACTTAGCCACAGTCCGACCCAAGCCGTTTCATGGGCCATTTGATCGCGTTCAGAAATGGCTCGCCAAACTTTCTCAATAGATTTCAAAGCACTGCATTTAAGCCCGGCGACGCTTGCACCCTATTGCAATCGAGCACTCTGAAATAAGCGGCTGTGGTCAAACTTATCCTCCCCTTTAGCCGCAGGCGTACCATTGGTGCAGACACCGGCACACAATAGGACGCCCAGATGAACCAGCGATACGCCGAAGCGCCGACAGTGATCGAGGCAGTGAATAAAGTTCTAGGTCGCCCCTTGCGGGTCGAACCTGCTGCGGTTGAGGCGAAGTTCACCCACGATTTTCTCGAACAAACCCTCATCGAGCAACTCTTAGTCCACAAGGGAAAGCTCGGCGCCTTCGACTATGTGCAAACCGTTTCCCAAGGACGGACTCTTTTTCTTGGTGAGGGAAATCTGAGTTTCTCGCTGGCGCTTGCAAAATTGAGGCCCACCGTAGCAAAGGACTTCACCGCAACGACCTTTGAGCCCGCAAGACGACTTTCCCCAGCCGCCCTTCAGAATGCAAGCCAACTTGCACGGATGGGTGCTAAAGTTCTCAACGGCATCAATGCAACCCGGCTTCAGACGCACTTCGGCGCAACGAAATTCCATTCCATCATTTTCAATTTCCCAAATGTCGCAAGCCGTACACCCATTTATGGACGTAATCCAAACCACATTCTGGCCCGCAAATTCTTGCGCAGCGCGGCAGGACAGCTAGTCCGGGGTGGACTTGTTGTCATGACTGTCGTCGACAGCTCGTTCTATGCGGGCGCATTCGGTCTGCCTGCAGCGGCACGATTTGCGGGTTTCGGCGAACCCGAGATTCACAAGTTCAAGCCTTCCCGCTTTCCGGGCTATATGCACGCCAACACGTTGGGCGGCCAAAGTGCATTGGCCAAGTACCGCTCCTTCAGCACTTGGGTATTCAGATTGCCGTGACCCGACAACAATCCGCCGCTATCATTAGCAAAATTGCCAGATGAGATTTCACCCATGCTACCAGCCTGCGCCCAGTATCTTCCCAGCTACATCAGCCAACCCGATGAAATTGCGTTGCTTAGCAAGATCGACGAATTGCCTTGGCTTGGTGACCTGAAACGTCGTGTACAGCACTACGGATATCGCTACGACTATAAGGCTCGTCGCGTAACTGATGACGCTTACCTTGGCCCTCTACCAAGCTGGCTGGATGACTTGTCTATCCGTCTCTGGGAAGCAGAGATTTTCGACGCAAAGCCCGATCAGGTGATCATCAACGAGTACCTACCCGGGCAAGGCATCGCCGCACATGTCGATTGCGAACCATGCTTTGGCGACACCATCGCTTCGCTTAGCCTTGGCTCGCCCTGCGAGATGAATTTTGTGAACGTAAATTCAAAAGAAGCGATATCTCGTTGCCTGGAGCCACGGAGCCTTTTGGTTCTCCAAGATGAAGCCCGCTTTGGCTGGACACATGGCATTCCCGCGCGAAAATCGGATGTGATTGAGGGCGTAAGGGTCACGCGTTCACGAAGGGTATCTTTGACCTTACGAACCGTTGTGTTGGCCGGTTAGCAGAGCCTTTGATATTCACCCGGCCCCAAAACACACCCTGACGCGCGGAGTTGTAGTCCGCGTGTCCATTTTGGCGACGCTATAGCCGATGAACCCCATATGCACCCCTGAGACTTGAACCGGGATCGTATAGGAAAAACAGGAGCCTCCACAGGGATTAGGCTAGAATTTCCGATGACCCGCCACAATTTATCCGCGTGTCTACTGCGCTAAGCCATTGAACTGAATTAGAAATTCTCGGCTCTGGAAAAACATGCACCCCCGAGGATCGGGTTATGATAAAGCTTTATATATCAATCACTTAGCCACAAAACAACCCAAAGCGTGTCATGGACCGATTGAACGTATTCGGAAATGAGTCGCCAAACTTTCTCAAAGGATTTCAGAGCGTTGCATTCAAGCCCACATGCCAATGTACCCCTATTGCAACCCAGCGGAAAAGCGACCCTCAGACGTTCAGTCCGCGCATCAAAGCACTCGGTGGCAATCCCGATAAGATCTGGGTGCAAGGCAAGTACTCGGCCTTTGATGATGATGGTCTTCGAACGCTGCGGCATCATGTGCGAAGACACAAGCCCGGCCTTATTGTTCTGGACCCGCTGTTCAACTATGTGCCGGCTGACCGAAACGCTTACAGCCCGAATGAAATTCGCGCGATCATGGGCGAGTTAAATGAAATCGGGGAGTCGTCCAACGCGGCTGTTCTGCTGATCCGGCATTTGACCAAGACCAAGCGCGACAAGCAGATATATCAGGGCGCGGGTGGCATTGATGTGATTGGCTTTGCACGCTCGGCAATTCGCATCGAAAAGCACCCCGACAATCCAGATTTGCGTCTCATGGTCCATTTAAAATGGAACCTCACGACACAGAGTAAAAGCTGGGTTTACGAGGTGGTCAAAAAGGACGGAGAAGACCTGCCCATTATCCAATGGCGCGGACAGTCCGACATCTCGATTGATGACCTCGGCAGTGACGATAGCGACGAAAGGCCACCACCTCGCAGGAATGCCGTCGAGTTTTTGCGGGCTGAGCTGAAAGACGGCCCAATGCCCGCAAAATACCTGCTCGAAAAGGCCGAGAATGAAGGCATCAAGAAGCGGACGCTTGATCGCGCCAAGTCAGAGCTGAATGTGATCGTCGAGCAGCAAAAGCGCAAATGGGTTTGGCGATTGCCTAGCGATGGGTGACCACAGGTTCTCCTTGTGCAACAGCGTCCCGGTTTATTCGCCGGGGCGTTTTTGTTGGAGCGCGTCAGAGCGCCAATTGTGTGCAGAGGAATTCTGGCAATCTGGCAGCCTGAAGATGTCTACCTCAGAACTCAGATCGCCAGGTTGCCAGAATGTCAGTCACGAGAAATGGCGATCTGACTCCTCGCCGAAATTCGGCTACAGGTCCAAAACCTCAGCAGTCGATATGCGTGCTTGTCCGCGCCCGAAGAGGTCGCCTATTAAAAAACACCCTCTCCTATCCACTGTGGTCGATTGGCCAGCATGACGTATTGCGTTATATAAAGTGATGCGTTATATTCCCTCATGATCCAAAGCTTCGCTGATCCCGAAACGAAATTGATCTGGTTAGGACGGCGAAGCCGCAAGTTGCCGCCCGATATTCAATCGGTGGCATTGCGCAAGCTGCGTCTGCTCAATCAGGCCCGCGTATTGCAGGATATGCGCGTACCACCCGGCAATCGACTCGAAGCCCTCAAGGGCGGGCGCAAGGGGCAGCACAGCATTCGGATCAATGATCAATGGCGCATCTGCTTCGAATGGCAGGATGGAGGACCGAGCAATGTCGAAATCGTCGACTATCATGACTGAGCTTCTGCCCAACCCACATCCCGGCGAAATTCTACTTGAGGAATTTCTCAAGCCGATGGGCATCAGCCAGAATGCTCTTGCCCGCGCCGTGCATGTGCCGCCGCGTCGTATCAATGAAATCGTCTTGGGTAAGCGCGCATTGACTGCCGACACCGACCTGCGCCTTGCGCGCTACTTCGGCATGTCCGAGGGCTTCTTCCTCGGGCTACAAACCGACTTTGACCTGATGGAACGCCGCCGGGTGATCGAGAGTGATCTGGATACGATCGCCCCGAGGGCGGCCTAAGAGCTACAGACGATGGAAATCCAGAGATTTGAAACCGACGTTCGCTTTGAATGCCCGGTGTGCGGAAAGTACGCCGAAACATCTGCAGAGGTGCCTGAACCCAATTGGGGTGCCGCCGAGAAGATGTCAGACCTAACCTCTGAGGATCAAACCGAGGTGGTGTGCAACCACTGCAAGACCGCTTTCTCCGCTTATGTCTACAACTCATCAAGCAGTTGCGACGTGACCCTCGATGAGCACCCAGACACCGTGGTTGATGCGGACATGGCCTTTTTCTCGCCCCCTGACGAGGACTGGACTGAGACGGACATCCCGGCCAACCCCTACGACGTATTTATGCAATCCTATCACCACACTGGCGACATCCTGGCTGATCACGGTGGGGACGACGGGTCTCACTTGATCAACCGCATGGTATTTGCTCAGCAAGTGGGCGCTATGGAAGCCTATTTGGGCGACACGTTGAAAAACCGCGTCAACGAAAAGCCCGAAGCCATGTTGCGCCTACTGGAGGCAGACAAGGAACTCGCGAAGCAGCGATTTGGTCTCGCTGAAATAGCAGCCAAACCCGAGATTGTGAGCGAAGCTGTAGCGCAATACCTGCGGTCGATCCTCTATCACAATTTGCCGAAAGTGGACTTCCTTTACCGAACAGCACTTGAAGTCACCGTTCTGCGCAGCGACGCCGACAAGGCAAAACTGATGAAGGCGATCAACTATCGACATGACTGCATCCACCGAAACGGTTTCGATAAAGATGGAGCTCAACTGACCAAATTCACCAAGGCGTACGTTCAAGAAACAGCCGACCTCATAAAATCGCTCGTCGAGCAGATAGAGGAAGACGTCTACGGACCGTATCCCTTCTGAGCATTCCTGCGATAGTCCATGCACCCCAGCAGCGATGTATGCAGACCGACACGCTGATGATTGATCAGACTGTCGGATGACTTTTGGTTCGTCAAACTCCAATGAAATCAACACCTCCGATTTCACCCTTACCTGTGGCCACCTCCGCTGGGTGACACGTGGGTGCCAATACTGGGTTTCAGAGCGTGCTTGTGATGTCCACTACGCCGGTGGCCTAGTCGATCGAACCTTCACCCCTACAACGAACAACCGACGCGCCTCAGCGAGCCAGCGCTGGGCGTTTGCATGTGCGCAGGCATACACCCTCAGCACATGACGCTGCCGACGCTCCTGGCCCATTGTAACGCTGCCGCGCGCGCAATTGTCCGTGTAGAGTGCCGGTTAGTTGCAGGTGCTATTCCCACTCGCCCGCATGATACCGCCGCCACAACTCGCGCCTGACCCGACGCCACTTGCCCTGCTCGTAGGTATCGGACCTGTACCATTGCTCCTCTTCATAGCCGCGCGCTCGATCTTCGGCATCAGGGCCATGCTGGGCTATCAGGTCGTCAACAATGGCGTCGATCTTGGCCTTGGGGATTGCGAGAGGCTTCAGGCGAAACTCCCAAGCGTGCCAAAGCCCGGTTGCCACGATCAGGGCGATGAAGACAACAAGTGGAAGGTAATCGATAAAGAACCGCCCCATCGCATCTGCTCCAACAGCAATGCGAGTATGATAACCCAAAATGGGATAATTCTAAAATCGGATTAGCTCTCGGCGCACACAATTGGGGTGATGCGTGCCGAGGTCGATCCACTCAGACGAATACCGGAAGTTGACCGCGATCCTCTTGGACGCGCGAAACGCTGCTGGCCTGACGCAGCAGGAAGTCGCTGACCGTCTAGGGAAACCGCAATCTTACGTCGCCAAGGTCGAGCGCAACGAGCGCCGCATAGACGTGGTCGAGTTCATTTCTTTGGCGAAAGCTCTCGGCCTTGATCCCGCACACCTGTTCAGCGCCGTCTTGACCAGCATCGACAAACCCTACCCGTGATCTGGGATTATCCCTGACACGGCCTCTGTGGTCGTCTTATTGGATAGATCGTCTTGAAACCAAAAGGAGACGATCAATGACCGACATCATCACCCTCAAGCAGCTCTGCGCTGAGCTGAAACTCGATCCGCGTGAAGCCCGCGAAAAGTTACGAGCCGCTGCCCGCGATCCGAAGAAGCATCCTGAACTGGCAAAACTGCACAACCCTCGCGCACCTTGGAGCTGGGTGAAAGGATCGGCTGGGGAGAAGGAAGCCAGAGCCTTACTTGCTTCGAAAAGCTGATGTCTGGAAAGCGCATCGTGATAAAAAGAAGTGGCTGAGCGGTAGCCATAGGTCCGATACCGGGCTGTTGGGTCGAACTAACCAGCCACTTCAATTTCTGCTTCAGGTTCGGTCGCCTCTTTTGCAGCCCCAAAGCGCTTGCTTAAGCTCCGATACACATTCCCGACGGCATCGCGCCAACCGTCCGCCGCTAAGCTTAGGCTTTCAGGCTCCAACGCCTTCTTCACGTCGTCTGGTGTCCATTCCCTAATCAATTGCTTGGCTTGTGCGTAGATGACGGCATAACCAACCCGACCCATGATCAAGCGCTCAGACCATTGGCGCGCGAGTTCTCGCACCAGTTCTGGATCCTCATAGGTCGCGTAGCGCAATTCCAAGTGCTTTTGCGCCGCTTCCGCTGCCGAGTAGGTCAAGTTGACGAACAACTGATTGGTTTCACGGACATAGCGCGCGGCCTTCCCGGAGATGCCCTTCTCGGCAACTTCATCCTCATCGCGGAGGGGAATTATCTCTGGGGCTACCTCCAAGTTTTTGGAAATGTTGGCCCGTTTTGCCCCAGCTGGGTTGAATATAAGATCGGTAGGACGAACCGACTCGCGCTCACCACGAGCCGAGCCGTTCACATCTCCTCGTGTTGCACCGCGCGCGCCGCCTTCTTCGACGGGGTCGACTCCATCTGCCGCAAGGCGTGGGCTTTGGGTTTTAACACGAAGCTGATTTAGCAGATCCTGCAACTCCTTGCGTAAGTCATCCGTTGATGCAGAGGTCTTAGGCGCAAGTGAGTTTATGATTTCTACGAGCCAATCTGGTCGATATCGAAAGACGATTTCGGCAAAGTCCTCGATGACCAACTGCCGTTGGTCACCGGCAGTCAGCTGCACAAACCGTCTATATGGCTCGTGTCGGACAGGGAAATCATCCGGCAACTCAACATGAATGGAGATGTGTCGAGCGCCGAACGGAATGCCGAATGCAGGTGCGTCGGCCGCCCATTTTCTTCCCTTTCGCACATCAAACATCTCACCTCGAAAAACTACTGCCGCAGTGCTGATGGATGAAGTTAGTGACCCGGAAATCGACTTGTTGTGGCCGCCGTCTTGGTAAGGAGGGTCATAGAAGTAGTGCACCTTCATTCCCTCTCCGACCTCGATCGTTTCAATACGGCCAAACGCTTCCGACCGCTCGGGTATTGCCTTGAACTGCCGTCGTCCATCGCGCGGATGTGTACCTTCATGCAGATAGAGTTCGACTCCCTGCGGTAGACGATATAGGCGATGGTAAAGATAGGTAGTGATCCATTGACGATCTTGCGTCGGATCGCCGTTGTAAGGATCAGCCACGGTATCCTGATCGGCACGGTTGCCAAAAAGAACGACCTCGGTCCAATCTTCATCAAGCCGATATTCGGCTTCTTCGCGAACGCGGTCTGTTACGTCGATGACCTCCTCAAAGGAGTCTTCGACTGGAACCCATATCTTTCCGTAGGTGCCTTCGCGTTTCCCAAGGATGACTTGGCTGACAGTGCCCTCGCTACAAGATCGATAACGTATCCCCAGTGTATTAGAAGGGAGGGACGCAACCTTTGCGCCCATGCCAAAGTTGCCTTCAAGAGCCATATCTTTGCCGAGCGACGCCGCGAGATCGCATATGTGATCAAGCTCGGCGCTACTCATACCTGGACCGGTGTTCCAAATTGCTAGTTTACGGGTATCCCCGCATTCAGATACCGATTTTCCCTTAAGTTCAACGACACGCCGCCCTTCCGGTGCTTTAGCAGCGGCCTCAATCGCATTAACAACCAATTCACGAAGCATCATCGTTTTTGGGCACTGCTCGATCTGTCGCGCGACCGTAAAGTCTATGTCCCGGATAGTGATTGGCGTAATTTGCTTGATGTGCATCGCAATTCACTCCGTTTCAAAGTTTGAATTCACCGCCGCCACGGCCTGACGTCCTGCCGAACCTCAATTCAACCTCGGATACGGCGTCACGCAATGCCTTAACGATCTTTCGAACCTCATCATCTTCGTAAACGTAAGTCTGCCGGTTCGAGAGGTTCCCTATCAAGCGAATTGCCTCAAGGGCCTTATTTGTCCTCTTCTCCGCAAGCTCGCGGAATTTCGCACGCTTCTTTTCTTCGACGGCCATTTGTTCACCATTTGGAATTCTCGGATCGTCTACAAAATATGTGAGCCCGGTGTCATATGGTCAAGATATTTGAGGAATATTTTTCGAATATTCGAAGAATGTTTGAAAAATATAGAGTGCCGCACGGTGCCATATTGGCAAGAGCGATGTCTGTTTCAGACCGTGCAACAACGCATTCGGAACTTGCGAAGCTGCACAAGCCCCGTGCTCCGCGGAGCTAGATAAAAGGGATCGACTCGGGAGAGGGAGGCGCGGGGGCTATTCCCCGCTTGCAGGTGAGCTATGGGACACTGAGCATTCCCTTATTAGCAAGCTGTTAAGCATAAACTGGGAGCGTGGCGGTTCAACTAAAGCGAGCTACTGGCCATGCGTTCACCCCGATTTGATATTCGTGCAAAACCTTTGCGAAGCATCTTCTCACCGAGCAATCTCGAACGGGTGTGGAAGAAGAAAGTGCGGATATCGATGCGACAGCAGTTTCTCAATGATGGTGTTGAAAATTTTGACTTTCACGTCGCCCATAAGCAGGAGTGTCTCAAGCTTTCTAGGTTGATCCTTGAAGGTAGTTATGTCCCTCAGCGCGCTCAACGCATTCTTGTTGAGAAAGGAAAGGGCCTTTGTCGCCAACTCGTTATACCTTCGGTTCGCGATGCCTTGGTGCTGCAATGCCTATCCGATGCACTGTACAACCAGATAAAGGGCAAGGCGCCGACTGACAGGTCTTTTTTCGAGCCAAAGGAGCATCGTTTCTCTGCGTCGCGTTCCGAATATGGGACATTTGCATCTTGGCTGAACTTTCAGCGAGAACTATTCAGCTTCTCTAAAAACCGGCGCTATGTTGTAATTACGGATATAGCTAACTACTACGATACGATTTCGTATGGACACTTGCGTAATATCATCGCGTCTATCACAGACGTGGAAGAAAGTGTCTTGGATATGCTGATCTACGTGCTCAGTGATCTGCTTTGGCAACCGGATTATGCACCGAGAGTGGAAGTTGGTCTGCCCCAAATTAACTTAGATGCCCCACGCCTTTTAGCTCACTGCTTTCTCTATGAGCTTGATGAGTTTCTAGCTAGCGATCCGAACAAAGACTTCGTCAGATATATGGATGATATCGATATAGGCGTGGATACTATAATTGAAGCTAAGGAAGCATTGAAATCTGTCGATCTAGTATTGCAAACAAAACAAGTGAGACTCAATAGCGGCAAGACCAAGATACTTACCCGCCGCGAAGCGCTCGCGCATTTTCGGGTCGTTGAAAATGCGCGTCTGGATAATCTTCAGGAGCGAGTTGATCGGCGCCTTGCAGCGGGCCTTTCTATAGACCGAGAGCGCAAAGTGGTGAGGTTGCGACTAACTCGGGGCCTCAAATCGGGTGCATTTGACGCTGGCAATGGCGAAAAGGTGCTGAAGCGCTACATCACCCTTGCTTCCAAACTAAAAGTCCAACTGCCGCCGAATGCACTCGAGAAGTTGATTAGGTTGCGACCAAGCGTAAGAGAAAACGCATTGGCGTATATCCGCAGTCAGCCGCTCACACCGGCAAGGGCCAAAGCTATTGCGGACGTTGCCTCGTCTGGATGGCTTGTCGATGATGCGGCTTTAGTGGACATATCGAACTACCTCGTCGAAACTCGTGTTGAAACACGAAGCCAGCGAAAAGAGCATATCGAAAGCCTGATTTCTGCAACTGATGGGCGAACCTATTACGGCCTTTATTGCGGCCTTTGGTTGCGATCCAAGTATACTTCTGTCGACGAGCTGATGAATACTATAATGTCCAATAGGCCCGCATGGCTCCAGCATGAACGGCTCGGTCGGCTGGTTGGTGCGTTCACGCCACTATTTCGAGGAACAAGCCATGAGAAGAAATTTCGAGCATTAGCAATATCGACGGCGAACGATGGAATACGGCAAACCTTCAGGTTTCACTGGCAGTTAGCAAAAGAGAAGTCAGTTTTCGACGATATGTATCCCTCGTTGAGCAATCTCAATCCATCTCGAGGGACGGGTATGACACACGCCAAGTTTTTATGCCTGTTATCTGCTCTCCAGAACGACAAAGTCCCGATTGTGAAACGAAATAAACTTCGTGCTACAACAGCACCCGTTTTTGACGATGTGTACTATCGCGCTATCGCAAAGCGTCTAGGTGTCTATTAGCTCTTCTCTCGAAAGATTGCGTCTGACCAGTGCCAACCTAAGATCTTCCCGATTTTAGTTTTGTAATACCAGACTATTTCGTCTCGTCGCATTCAAGCGCGCACCTTTGAAACCCAGGATGCAACCCCGGGCGTTCCACGCGCAGATGGACTCGTAGCGTCCCAAGTCTAACCATATGAAAATTTTTGGAAAAATTGGTAGCGGAGGAGGGACTTGAACCCCCGACACGCGGATTATGATTCCGCTGCTCTAACCAGCTGAGCTACTCCGCCGCCTGTCGTATCGACGATCTTGTCGATTGCGAGATTGGCGAGCATATAGGAGGGCCTTGCGCGTTCTGTCAAGCGCGTCGGGCAGGTTTCCACGATCCTGATCGTCAAACAGCCCGAATAACGGAAACGAATAGGGTTTCCTTTATTTTTTCAAGCGGGAAGGCCGTCCTTCGGGCGTTCGAAAACGAACTTCGTGAAAAGACCGAAGGGCGGCACGGGAACTTCGCTGATGCACTTCATGCGCGTAGCGGCAAAAAGCCTTTCCTTGGGAAAGACCGGGTCCCAGCCCAGGTAGTCCCCCCAGCGGGCAAGCACCCTTTCGCCCCAGGCGCGAATACCACTCTCCGCTGCGAAATGATTGACGACGATGACCTTGCCGCCGGGGCGTACGACGCGTTCAAGTTCGCGGAACACGGCTGCCGGGTCGGGCACCACCGTCATGACGTACATGATCGCGGCAACGTCGAACGAAGCGTCCGGTAAATCCAGTTCCGCCGCATCCATCGCGCGAAGCGCCTCCACATTCGAAAGTTTCTTCCGGCGTACCCGCTCTCTCGCTCGCGCCAGCATGTCTTGCGACAGGTCGATTCCGGTTATCTGAATGTCTCTTCGGTAATCTGGCAGAGAAAGCCCCGTCCCGACGCCGACCTCAAGCACCTTGCCGCCGAGGCGGTTGGCTTCGCGCACCGCCGCCCGGCGGCCGAAATAAAGAGGGCCGGAGAAAACGAAGTCATAAACCGGTGCCCAGCGGGAATAGGCGGCGTTCACGCTGTCAAGGCTAACCGTGCTTTCGTCGCAAGCGTTGTTTCGTGGTTTGGAAATGCCTTCGCTCATCCGCCGAACGCGCTTGCGATATTGGCATGGACGGCTCCTTTGGCCAGGGCGGCACGCTGCGTACGGTCGATCCATCCGCCGCCGAGGACACGGGCGTCTTCTTCGTCGCTGTCGAAGAAGACGCAAGCCTGTCCCGGTGCGATTCCGGTCTCTCCGTCGGCAAGCTCGACGGTCACGCCGTCTTCGCTGGAGGTCAGAACCGCCGCCCGAGGCGGTCGCGTGGAGCGGACCTTCACAAACAACTCCATGCCTTCGGGAGAAATGTCGGAGAGTTCCCCGTCGCCGAGCCAATTGACATCCCGCAGGGCGATACGGCGCGTGGCCAGTGCTTCGCGCGGTCCGACGACGACCCGGCTATTGTCGGCATCCAGATGAACGACGTAAAGCGGTTCGCCCGTCGCCACGCCGATGCCGCGGCGCTGGCCGATCGTATAGTGGATGATGCCCTCGTGGCGGCCGAGGACGCGCCCGTCGAGATGGACGATGTCGCCAGGTTCGGCCGCGCCCGGCTTAAGCCGTTCGATGACGTCGGAATACTTGCCCTTCGGGACGAAGCAGATGTCCTGGCTGTCCTGCTTGTCCGCGATCGCAAGTCCGAATTCGCGGGCAAGCTCGCGGGTTTCGGGCTTCGTCAGACCGCCAAGCGGAAAGCGCAGGAAATCGAGCTGTTCGCGCGTCGTGGCGAAGAGGAAATAGCTCTGATCGCGGTCGAGATCGGCGGGGCGGAACAAGGCGCGCCGGCCGCCGACCAGCCTTGTGCGGACATAGTGACCGGTTGCAAGCACGTCCGCGCCAAGTGTCTTGGCCGTCTCCAGGAGATCGGAAAACTTCACTGTCTGGTTGCACGACACGCAAGGGATCGGGGTTTCACCGGCAATATAGCTTTCGGCGAAGCGGTCGATCACGGCTTCCTTGAAGCGCTTTTCATAGTCGAGCACGTAATGGGGAATGCCGAGACGCTCGGCAACGCGGCGCGCATCGTGAATGTCCTGCCCGGCGCAGCAGGCGCCGGCCCGATGCACTGCTTCCCCGTGATCGTAAAGCTGCAGCGTCACGCCAATGACGTCATAGCCGTCGCGCTTCATCAGCCCGGCGACGACGGAGGAATCCACACCGCCCGACATCGCCACGACGACACGCGTGTCTTCTGGGCGGCGCGGCAGGTCGAGACTGTTCAACATAGCTACTACCTCAGTGGGCAGGGGAAAGGATCCCCGATTTTCAAGCCTGACATCGTCGACCTGCCGGATTGCGCTTCAACGGCTGGAAACACGACGCACCTGGCTGCGCCCGGATTTGCACTTCGGCTTCGCCCGGTTGCAATAAATGGCTGCCCGCAAACGATCGGCCGATTTCTCATCAGTCGAGATAGGCAATCCTTATGTCCGCCGCAACCTGACGATCTCGCGCCGGACTATATCGGAAGGACGCTGCATTGGCCAAGGGTTCCGCGTCGTCTTGGCCGAGATTCCCCGGCATCGCGACCGGGCAAGGATTTCCACTACCCGGCAAGCCTTGCCGGGAACAGGCTGTGCGTTCCGTATTTTTCCGAGAAAAAGATTATGAATAACAGTGGCTTAAATTCAAAAGCCAATTGGCCCGGCACTTGCAGATAACGGTTCGGGTCAGGAGCGGCATCCGTAAATCGCGATACCGCTGCCGGTGTTTGAAGACGGAGAGTTCGTTGAGCAGCGCAGGCAATATTTCAGCATCGGCCGCTTCGGCATTTTTCGGTGGCCAGCAAAATGTGGGAGCAGGGAAGGCGCCCGCTTCCGGTGATCGTTCGCAATTCGGGCTTCATCTGATCAGATCTGTAAACGCGCAGGTCAATGGCACGGGAAAAGCTGCGCCTGAAACGCCGTTCACCGGCGATCTGCAAAGTTCTCTTCTTCAGGAAATAAGACAGAGGCTGGATACGGCGCCGGGAGAAGAACCGCCCAGGCTTTCCTTCGCATGGAATGAGGAATTTGGCGGATTTTACCTGACGATCGAACAAGGTGGCGAAGCCGCGGAAGCTGGCGAAGGCGCGGGCGAGGAAAGCGCTCTCTTTGCGCCTCCCGCATGGGCGCTCGGTGAACTCCAACAATATCTCGCGAAGACCGACGAGCCGCGCCTTGCGCTTGTCGAGGATGGCGAGGTCATAGCCACCAATATCGATGCCGAAGCCGAAGCTGCAGTTGCAGCCGGTGCAGGAGACGGTACGGACAACGAGGCGGCGGCGCCCCTCGTCGATTTCGATATCCAAACAGGAGCAGAGACTGGCGAATTTCCCTCCACCGCAGCAGGAGGCATTGCGGGGGATGACGTTGACGGCGCAGGAGCCGTAGCGCCGGAAAGCGGAAAACTTTCAGATGCCGTGGCCGGCGCGCCGGTGGAACCTGGTGCCGATCAGGAAACGAATATTTCCGCCGCTTTTGCTGACCAGTCGGCAGAAGGGGAGGGGGATGTTGAGGCGACATTGCGCGAGACGCAGCGTGGCACCCCGCTGGACAAGACCGGGCTTGCGAATGACGGTGCGATACTGAACGGTGCAAACTCTTCCGATGAACCCGGCAGTACAAAAGTAGCGACCGGCGCGGAAGCACTGGAGGATTTGGCTCAAGAAGCTGATCCGGCAAACAACGCGACAGCTTCCGAGGGTGAACAGCCGGACGATTTTTCAAGTCGGCCAGGCAAGGACTTGCGCCAGGCTGGCTCCGCGCAGGCAAGCTCTCAGGCGGTCTCTTCTGAAAGTCAGGCGCAGCACCGGAGCCAGGCTGCATTGGTGCGAAGCGATTCAGCCGCCGATAAGGCGGCGGACGACCGGCCGATATCTTCCCTGGTCGACCCGCATATTGCCGATGACGCTTTTGAAGGCCAGAGCCGTTATGCCCGGCCATTTTCCGAGAACTTGTCTTCGGATGCTGAAAACTTCGAAGGAAAAAACAAAGCTTCAGGTGAGGCCTTGGGTAGCAACGCTGCCACAGGCCGCGCGCTTCGCTCCGGCGTATCCGCCGCAGCCCTGACCTTCGCGGCGGCATTGAAGGGAGAAGGTGCAGCGGACGAGCCGGAATTCAGCCTGTCCGGTTTGCAGCAGCATGGCACCGCGCCTTTGGATATTTCGGTGAGCAATAGCGGCACAGCTGCCGCCCGCGCCGCTGCTCAGATCGCGCAGAACCCCACGCAATCGGCCCACCTGGCAACCCAGGTCGCCGTCGAGATCACGCGTCATGCCTCTCAAGGCACAAACCGGTTCCAGATCAGGCTCGATCCGCAGGAACTCGGGCGCGTCGACGTGCGGCTGAAGATTCACTCCGATGGTTCGGTTCAGGCCCATCTGACAGTCGAACGCAGCGAAACGCTGGATTTGTTCATGCGTGACCAACGTGGCCTTGAACGCGCGCTGGATGCCGCTGGTCTCAAGGTTGAAAACAGCTCGCTGCAGTTTTCTTTGAGAGATCAGGGCGGTTCGCCCGGGTTCGCCGGTCACGACCCTTCCGGTGACGGTGGTGCCGGAGGAAATGGCCGCAATGATCGGCGGGCTGGCAATGATGAAGAGATTGACCCGCCAGATGGCGCCGACGTCAGAAGAGCCTATGTCGGTGTCAGCACCGGTGCCGTCGATATTCATGTGTGAGAATTACCAGAGCGTCTTCCACGAAAGCGGGATTGCTTTCATGAAAAGTAAGCGCTCTAGAATCAACGTCTTGAGCATATCCTTGTCGTGAAATCCGATCCGGATTTTGCGGGATATGCTCTAGAGAAATCCCGGGCATCAGTGCCCCTGAGGAGCGGATATGGTTGACCAGATTTCCAGTTTGAGCAGTGCGGGTGGGCTCAGGAGTGCCGAGGCCGCGGCAAGCCAGACGGCGCTCAGCAACAACTACGAGCTATTCCTGTCCATCCTGACGACGCAGATCAAGAATCAGGATCCGCTCGACCCGCAGGACGCTTCTCAGTTTACAGAACAGCTCGTGCAGTATTCGTCGGTCGAACAGCAGATCAAGACGAACGATCAGCTTGAATCCGTGCTTGCTTCGATCGAGGCGGCCGGAGCATCGAGCTTCGTCAGCTACATCGGCACGGAGATCGAGGCGTTGGGCTCAGGCGCCGAACTGGAAGACGGCAAGGCGACCTGGACTTTCTCTGCTCAACGCGAGGCGCCCGGGCTCGTGCAGATATTCGATGAGAACGGCGAGCTCATCCACGAGGCCGAGACGGAGCTGACCGGTTCCGAACAAACCTTTGAATGGAACGGTGAAACCGAATCGGGAACGCCTTATACGGCCGGAACGTTTCAGGCGGCGATTTTCGAGGTGGACAAGGATGGAGCTCCCTTGCGCACCGTTCCGATCCGCGTTCGCGGCGTCGTGGACGGTGTGGATTTCTCAACAGGCGGGGCTGTGCTCCAGGTGGATGGTTCGAATATACCCGTCTCCCAGGTCATTTCCGTCACGAGAAACGGAGCCTGATCGGCTGATGGCCGCCTGAAACTTCCGAAATTCTGCGGTTTCTGAGTCGTTCAAATTCTTACCGAATTGTTGCCGTCGGTTTAGGCAATTCTTAAAACCGTCGCGGTAATCTCATACTCGACCTGGTCATGGTGAGTGTGAGAGTATAATGACCGAACCGACAAGTTCTCGTGTGAAATACGTCATCGGGCCGGACGGAAGCCCCCTGACCATATCGGATCTGCCGCCAACGAACACGCGTCGTTGGGTTATCCGCAGAAAGGCCGAAGTGGTTGCCGCTGTGCGCGGTGGCTTGTTGTCTCTCGATGAGGCCTGCCAGCGCTATACGCTGACGGTGGAAGAATTTCTGTCATGGCAGAAATCCATTGACCGTCACGGTCTGGCCGGGTTGCGAGCAACACGCGTTCAGCAATATCGCAACTGATCGTCACCAGCTGCAGATGAGAGTTTTGCGCCGCCGGGATCATATGTCCGGCGGCTTCTCGCTGTTATGGGGTCGAATGGATTATCGCGTCCGCGTATCGGTATGGGAATTTGCTTTTAGAGCATGTCCCCCAAAAGTGGGAACCGGTTTTGGGACAAGGACATGCTAAATATCAAATAGATAGAGCGCGTCCGGTGATTCCGATCAAACAAGACGCGCTCTAGCCGGATAGCCGCCCAACTCCGCCCCCTTTTTTCTGAAGCTTTTTGCAGTTTCAGCGACGTATGTGGCTTTCGGGAAGATGCGGCCCGACGGTCGCCGACTCAGCCGATTTTTTCATTACGCAACGGGATTAAACGACTCAGCTTTCGCCAACTCGCATATTGCGACCGGACGGGCCGCTGAGCGGCGGCAAAAATTTCCTGTTTCGAAATTCATTAAGCGCGGAACTCCGCGAACTCCGCAGCATGCCGGGGTGAAACGTAAATAAGCGTTAACACCTTGTTTACCATATCCCGGGCAAGTTTTGCCTACCGGCTGTTCGGGGGCCATCACCATCCCTCTTCCCCTTGGCCCCTGAACGGCCCGGTCATTTGTTTGAGGCATGACGAGCGGGTTTCATCGTGAACGGTATCACGGAACTTATTAAGACACTTGGACCCACGCGAATTGCAGCGATGGGGGCGGTCGCCGCGATCCTGGTCGGCGTATTTGCCATGATCATTTTTCGTATTACGGCGCCGCAGATGGTGCCGCTCTATACGGACCTGACGCTGGAAGATTCCTCCGCGGTGATTTCACGCCTGGAAAACCAGGGAATCCAGCATGAGTTGCGCAACGAAGGCTCAACCATTTTCGTTCCCCGCGATCAGGTGTTCCGCCTTCGTATCAGGCTGGCCGAGGAAGGCCTGCCCACCGGGGGTAACGTCGGTTACGAGATCTTCGACAAGACGGACACGCTCGGCGCCACGAGCTTCGTGCAAAATATCAATCATCTTCGGGCGCTTGAAGGCGAATTGACGCGCACGATCCGCTCGATCGACCGGATCGCCTCGGCTCGCGTCCACCTCGTCATGCCGGAGCGCCAGCTCTTCCGCCGTGACCAGCAACCGCCGTCGGCGTCGATCGTACTGAAGGTGCGCGGTTCGCTGGACAACGGTCAGGTGCGTGCGATCCAGCATCTGGTCGCGACCGCCGTGGAGGGCCTGTCGCCGCAATACGTCTCGATCGTCGACGAATCGGGCCGTCTGCTTGCAAGCGGCAGCGGCGACGATGCGCAAAGCGCGATGGCCAATACGCTTTACGAGCGCACACAGGTGGAAGAGCGGCGCTTGCGCGCGCAAGTCGAGGAAATCCTGGACAGCGTTGTCGGTGCCGGACGTTCGCGCGTTCAGGTCGCGGTCGATCTGGATTTCAACCGGGTTACGGAAACGCAGGAGCGTTACGACCCCGAAAGCCAGGTCGTCCGCTCAACCCAGATCAAGGAGGAGAACTCGTCCTCCCAGGAGCGGCTTGCAGGCGTAACCGCCGGAAACCAGCTTCCCCAGTCGAACGGTGACGAAGCCGGCCAGGGCAACCGCGACACCGCCAATGTCACCGAGGAAATCGTCAACTACGAGATATCGAAGTCGACGAAGACCGAGATTATCGAGGCCGGCAGCGTCAAGCGGTTATCGGTCGCCGTCCTCGTCGATGGTGTCTACGCGCCGGATCAGCAGGGCGATCTTGTCTACGAGCCGCGCTCGCAGGAAGAACTCGACAGGATCGCCGCCCTTGTCCGCTCCGCCGTTGGCTACGACGACACGCGCGGCGATACCATCGAGGTTGTGAACCTGCGCTTTGCCGAAGCGCCCAACCAGATTGCCACCACGCCTGAGGAAGGGCTCTTCGAATTCACGCGCGCCGACATCATGCGCTTCATCGAACTCGGTGTCCTCTTCGTCATCGCCCTGCTTCTCACGCTCTTTGCGGTAAGGCCGCTGGTCAGGCGCATCCTTACCAAGGAAGAGCCGGCCCCGGCGCCCGCTCTCCTGGGGGCGGACGGCACCGCGATCGGAGCCGCTGCACTGCCTGATACCGAGGTCGGGGAAACGGAAGAAGAGCATCAGGAGCGGGAACCGCAGATCAAATGGCTTGAACAGGCGCAAGCCGAAGGCGCCATCCAGGTTGCCACGATCTCGAAGGTCGGCGACATGATCGACGAATATCCAAGTGAGGCCGTGACGATTATCCGCGGCTGGCTGAACCAGGCGGCTTGATCATGGCGGACGGCAATCAGCTCAATCGGCTCACTGTCAGCGAATCGGAAAAGGACCGCAATCTGGCCGGTGCGGAACGTGCCGCGGTGCTTCTGCTCGCGCTCGGCGAAAAGCATGGACGGCGCATCTGGGAACAGCTGGATGAGATCGAGGTCCGGGACATCTCCGCCGCCATGGCGCGTCTGGGCCCTGTCACGCCGAACATGCTTGAAATGCTCTTCGTCGACTTCGTGAAGAAACTTTCGAGCAACGGCGCGCTGACCGGCAACGTCGATGCCACCGAGCGGTTGTTGTCGACATTCCTGCCCGGTGATCGCGTCGCCCACATCATGGAAGAAATCCGCGGTCCCGCAGGCCGTAACATGTGGGAGAAGCTCTCCAACGTGCAGGAGAACGTCCTCGCGAACTACCTGAAAAACGAGTATCCGCAGACGGTCGCCGTGGTGCTGTCGAAGATCAATGCGGATCACGCCGCGCGTGTCCTTTCCATCCTGCCGGAGGAACTGGCCCTCGAAGTGGTCAACCGCATGCTCAAGATGGAGGCTATCCAGAAGGAGGTTCTGGAAAAGGTCGAGCAGACGCTGCGGGTTGAATTCATGTCGAACCTGACCAACACGAGCCGGCGTGACAGCCACGAGATGATGGCCGACATCTTCAACAACTTCGACCGGCAGACCGAGGCCCGGTTCATCGCTTCGCTGGAGGAGGAGAACCGGGAATCGGCGGAGCGTATCAAGACGCTGATGTTCACCTTCGACGATCTTATGAAGCTTGACGCCGCCTCTTGCCAGACGCTCTTGCGGCACGTGGAAAAGGACCGGCTGGCGATTGCGCTCAAAGGCGCGAACGACGCGGTTCGCGAGTTTTTCTTCTCAAACATGTCGGGCCGCGCGGCGAACCTTTTGAAGGACGACATGGACGCTCTCGGTCCGACCCGGCTGCGCGACGTCGATGAAGCCCAGTCCATGATGGTTTCCACCGCCAAGGATCTCGCCGCCAAAGGCGACATCATGCTTTCCAAGAACAAGGGTGATGATGAGCTCATCTACTGACGCCTCCAAGGAAAACGCCGAGTGACGAACCTGAAGATGAAGGCCAATCGTTTCCTGTTCGACCATGACTTCGCCGCACCCGCAGCGCCGGCGGCTCCCGTGGAGCCGGTGGAGCCGGAAATTCCGACGATCACCGTGCCCGAGCATGAGGCTCTCATGGCGAAGGCGGAGAAGAAAGCTTTCGAACGCGGACGTCAGGAAGGGCGAAAGGAAGCTGCGGATACGACCGAAAGCCGCCTGGGCGTCGAAGTTTCAAACCTCGCCAGGCAGGTCGGCGAGCTGATTGGCGAAATCGACCGGATGAAGGGTGAGCAGGAGAAGGATGCGATAGCGCTTTCGTTTCTCGTTGCCCGTCGCCTGGCGGCACATCTGATCGCCCGCGAACCGCTGGGAGAGGTGATTGCACTGGTGTCCGAATGTCTTGGTCCGTTGCGCGAGGCGCCTCATCTCGTGATCCGGGTGCGCGACGGCGATGTTGAAGACCTCAAGACGCGTGTCGATCCGATCGTCCACGAAAAGGGGTTCGAAGGGCGCCTCGTCATTCTTGGCGATCCCGAGATCGAACGCGGCGACTGCCGCATCGAATGGGCCGATGGCGGCATCGTGCGCGACCGCAAGACGGTCGAGCGGCAGATCGATCAGGCGGCGAAGCGCTACTTCGCCGCCCGGACGAACGCGGCGGGCGATTCTGCCGGGCAAAGCGAATTCTAGACTGAGGAGTGAACCGGGCCATGGCCGATACCGAAAACATGGAAAGTGGTTTCCCGCTCAATGAACTGGAAGGCGCAATGATCGCGCCCGGAACCGGGGAGGATGATCAGTCCCAGGCGAAGGGGGCGGCGGACCTTGAAGCCGTGTTCGATGTGCCGGTGCAGATCTCGGCCGTTCTCGGCCACTCGCGCATGCATGTGTCCGACCTTCTGAAGCTTTCCTCCGGCACGGTGCTGGAGCTCGATCGCAAGGTTGGCGAGGCGATCGACATCTATGTCAACGACAGGCTGGTGGCGCGCGGCGAGGTGGTCCTCGTTGAAGACAAGCTCGGCGTGACCATGACGGAAATCATCAAATCCGATCGCTGATCGGGAAGCTGGAGAAAGATCATGCGACTGCTCATCGTCGGAACGCTAGGCGGTCAGCTCACGGCCGCATCGAAAATCGCAATGGATCGGGGGGCGAGCGTCACCCATGCGCGGACGGTCGACGAGGCGTTGACGATCCTGCGCTCCGGGCGCGGGGCGGATCTCCTGATGATCGACGTGATGCTGGATGTCGCCCGGCTGGTCGGTCATCTCCAGCGCGAGCGCATCCACCTGCCGATCGTCGCCTGCGGTACCGAGACGGATGCCAATGCTGCCGTCAATGCAATCCGTGCTGGCGCTAAGGAATACATCCCCCTCCCGCCTGATCCCGAACTGATTGCCGCGGTTCTTGCGGCGGTCGCGCAGGAGCGCAACTCGATCATCTATCGCGACGAGGCGATGGCGTCCGTTGTGCGCCTTGCCGAGCAGATTGCCCCGTCGGATGCGTCCGTTCTGATCACGGGCGAATCGGGAACCGGCAAGGAAGTGATCGCCCGCCACGTCCACAGCCGTTCCTCGCGCGCCGACAAGCCGTTCGTTTCCATCAACTGCGCGGCGATCCCCGAGCAGCTTCTGGAGTCGGAGCTTTTCGGCCATGAGAAGGGCGCGTTCACAGGGGCGGTCGCCCGGCGCATCGGCAAATTCGAGGAAGCCAACGGCGGCACCCTGCTGCTCGACGAAATTTCGGAAATGGATGTGCGCCTGCAGGCGAAGCTTCTGCGCGCGATACAAGAACGCGTTATCGACCGTGTGGGCGGCACGCGCCCGGTTCCGGTCGATATCCGCATTCTCGCGACATCGAACCGGGATCTCGCGGAATCCGTGCGCAACGGTACCTTCCGCGAAGATCTGCTGTTTCGCCTGAACGTCGTCAATCTCAAGCTGCCGCCGCTGCGTGAGCGGCATTCGGACATCATGGAGCTTGCGGCCCACTTTGCCGCGCATTATTCCGAGGTCAACGGTTTGCCCAGGCGTCGCATCGGCGAGGATGCCCGGCGCGCTCTCCTTACGAACCCCTGGCCCGGCAACGTACGCGAGCTGGAAAACACCATGCATCGCGCCGTGCTTCTGGCAAGTGGCGAGGAGATCGGCGTCGCCGCGATCATGACGCCGGACGGCGTGCCCATGACGGGCAATACCGGGCCCGCGGCTCATGCCGCGCAGACGGCGGAAGCTGTCGCCCGCACCATGGTCGGGCGTACCGTGGCCGATGTGGAGCGTGAGCTGATCCTCGACACCCTCGACCATTGCCTCGGAAATCGCACACACGCTGCGAAAATCCTCGGTATCTCGATCCGCACCTTGCGCAACAAACTCAATCAGTACTCCGGCGAAGGCCTCAGCATTCCGGCGCCGGGCGAGGCTCGCCTGGCGGCTTACTGACCGGCAGGGCTGAAAAACAACAAAATACTTCAAGGCGTTTTGACAGGACCACACCATGAGCGATGTGACAGCGGGCGAAACGGCACCTGTGCCGCGACAGGCGAAGGCCGTTCGGGCGGCAGGCGGCGGGCTACAGGCAATTCCCGGCGTGTCGGAACTCTGGAATACCCTTCGCAATGGCGATATCGCGCTCGCGCTTGGCGTCATGACGATCATTATCCTGCTGATCCTGCCGATGCCGCCGGTGATGCTGGATATCTTTCTCGCGATTTCGATCGTGTTTTCGGTCCTGGTCCTGATGACGGGCCTTTTCATCCAGCAGCCGCTGGAGTTTTCATCGTTTCCGACCGTGCTGTTGATCGCGACCATGTTGCGCCTTGCGCTGAACCTCGCCTCGACACGGCTGATCCTCGCCAACGGCCATGAAGGAACGGGCGCGGCCGGCCATGTGATCGAAGCTTTCGGCAGCTTCGTCATGGGCGGCAATTTCGTCATCGGCATCATCGTCTTCGCGATTCTCGTGATCGTCAATTTCATCGTGATCACCAAGGGTTCCGGCCGCATCGCCGAGGTTGCCGCCCGTTTCACCCTCGATGCGATGCCGGGCAAGCAAATGGCGATCGACGCGGATCTTTCGGCCGGCCTGATCGATGAAGGGGAAGCGCGCACCAGGCGCAAGAACCTGGAAGACGAAAGTTCCTTCTTCGGCGCAATGGACGGTGCCTCGAAGTTCGTCCGCGGCGATGCGATCGCCGGTCTCCTGATCACCTTCATCAATATCGTGGCGGGCATCATCATCGGTGTGGTGCAAAAGGAGCTTTCGTTCTCCGACGCCGCGCATACATATACGCTTCTGACGATCGGTGACGGTCTCGTCTCCCAGATTCCGGCGCTCATCGTCTCCACCGCCGCGGGCCTTCTCGTTTCCAAGGCGGGCGTGCGCGGTGCAGCAGACAAGGCGCTGTCGAGCCAGCTTTCCGGCTATCCGAAGGCACTTGGCATGTCTTCCTTCGTCATGGTCATCCTGTCGGTGCTGCCCGGCATTCCCATGATCCCCTTCTTGGGCCTTGCCGGTCTCACCGGGTGGCTTGCCTATCGCTCCACCAGGCAGATGCAGGAAACGGCGAAGCAAGAAGCGATGACGCAGCGCATCGCCGCCGCCTCCAGTGAATCCGAAAAACCGGCCGAGCCGCCGATTTCCGAGACGCTGAAAATGGACGAGCTCAGGGTGGAACTCGGCTATGCGCTTCTGCCGCTCATCAAGGGGGAGGGGCCGGAAGGCGACCAGCTGACCGAGCAGATCAAGGCGCTACGACGCCAGATCGCGAGCGAGATGGGCTTTGTCATGCCGCCGGTGCGCATCCTCGACAACATCCAGCTCGGCGCAAACGATTACGTCATCAAGGTCAAGGAGGTGGAATCGGGCAAGGGCCAGCTCTTTGCCAAGCACTACATGGTCATGGACCCGCAGGGCGGACAGGTAAAGCTGCCGGGCACTCATACGACGGAGCCGACTTTCGGCCTGCCGGCAACCTGGGTGGAAAGCCAGTACCGCGAGGATGCGGCGCTGCGCGGATACACCGTCGTCGATCCCGCCACGGTGCTTGCCACCCATCTGACGGAGACTATCCGCTCCAACGTCGCGGACCTTCTGAGCTACGGCGATGTCCAGAGGCTCCTGAACGAGATCGAGGGCGAGCAGGCCAAGCTGATCGAGGATATCGTGCCCTCGCAGATCACCGTTTCCGGTATCCAGCGCGTGCTACAGACGCTGCTTGCCGAACGCATTTCCATCCGCGACCTGCCGACGATCCTCGAAGGTATCGCGGAGGCGTCCGGCTATACGCGCGATCCGGTTTCGATCGCCGAGCAGGTGCGCACCCGCCTTGCCCGCCAGATCTGCGCGGCCAACATGTCGCCCGCCGGTTACCTGCCGCTTATCGCCATGTCGCCGCAGTGGGAGCAGGCGTTCCTTGAATCCATCGTGGGCGACGGCGACAACCGTTCGCTCGCCATGGCGCCGTCCAAGCTGCAGGAGTTCGTGCAGGCAGTGCGTGAAGCCTTTGAGGAAGGCGCCAAGCTGGGTGAAGTGCCGGTTCTTCTGACCTCGCCGCAAACGCGCCGCTTCGTGCGCTCGATCGTCGAGCGTTTCAGGGCACATACCACGGTAATGAGCCAGAACGAGGTTCACCCGCGTATCCGGCTGAAAACGGTAACTTCCGTATAAACGATGACGGCCGGGATATTACCCGGCCGTCTTTTTCTCCCGCCAATTCTCGGTTATCAAGCGGCATGAACACGCGGCCCTGGCCTTGAGGCGGCCAAATAGGAATTTCATTCGGAAACGATATGGAAACGCAGATTTTCGACCTGAATGGCTATACGGACCTGCCTTCCGGCAAGGTCGCCAGCATCGTGACGTATCTCGATATGCACGCGCGCCCCTTGCTCAGGTCGGAAGATCGCCCGGATCTGCGGCTGGAAAGGATCGAGAAGCCGGATCTGGTGGAATACCGCAAGCTATTCCGTCGCATCGGCGAGGATTGGCTTTGGTTCGGTCGTCTGGTGATGGACGATGCGGAGCTTTCGCGGCTTTTTGCCGAACCTGCGCGCGAGCTCTATTTTCCGATGTCGGGACGTAACGCCTTGGGCGTGCTCGAGTTGAATTTTGCCGATCCGAAAAATGTCGAACTCGCCTATTTCGGGCTCGTGCCGGAGGCCATCGGCGGCGGCGCCGGAAAGTGGCTGATGAAAAAGGCGCTCGATATCGTCTGGTCGCGGCCCGAGACCGAGCGCCTGTGGCTTCACACCTGCACGGCGGACAGCCAGCAAGCGCTCGGCTTTTATCGCAGCGTCGGCTTCAAACCCTACAAGCGGGCGATAGAGATCGCCGATGATCCGCGACTGAAAGGGCTTCTGCCGGAAGCGTCCGCCCCTCATTTGCCGTTGATCGGCGAAGATCCCGAAGCCTGAAGCTTCCTATGCAGCCGGGCTCATTCGCTCCGGAAACGCGGAAAGGATCGCCTCCCGGCTTGCCTCCAGTACGCCGCGCTCGGTAATCAGGCCGGAAACGAGGCGCGCCGGTGTTACGTCGAACGCCGGATTGGCCGCGCCCGATCCGCTGGAGACGACCTCGATCGTTCGAATCTCGCCATCTTCTCCACGTCCAGTAATATGCGTGACCTCGCGGTTG
Organism: Stappia sediminis; assembly: GCF_009826895.1. Lineage (GTDB taxonomy): Bacteria > Pseudomonadota > Alphaproteobacteria > Rhizobiales > Stappiaceae > Hongsoonwoonella > Hongsoonwoonella sediminis. The sequence continues at coordinate 27,035 of NZ_WUMV01000001.1, forward strand.
GAGCGCTCCTCGATAGGGATTTCCCTGATGCCGTCCTCGATCGAGAAGTCGATCGTCGGAGAGGGCAGGGCGACGTAAAAAGGTACGCTGTTGTCCTTGGCCGAAAGCGCTTTCAGATAGGTGCCGATCTTGTTGCAGACATCGCCGCGCAAGGTCGTGCGATCCGTACCGGTGATGACGAGATCCACCTGCCCACGCTGCATCAGATGGCCGCCCGCATTGTCGACGATCACCGTATGCGGAACTCCGTGGTGGAACAGTTCCCACGCCGTCAGGAAGCCGCCCTGGTTACGTGGCCTCGTTTCATCCACCCAGACGTGAACATCGATCCCCCGGTCATGCGCCGTATAGACCGGTGCGGTCGCCGTGCCCCAGTCGACGGTCGCAAGCCAGCCGGCGTTGCAATGGGTCAGGACGTTGACGGGTTCGCCCGGCTTCTTCGTTGCCGCGATTTTCTCGATCAGCGTCAGCCCGTGCGCCCCGATGGAGCGGTTGATTTCGACATCCTCCTCGCAGATCGCCGCTGCCTCCCGGTATGCCACGGAAAGCCTGTCGGCTTCGGGAAGCGGCAAGAGGAGCTTGCGCATGCGCTCAAGCGCCCACCGCAGGTTGATCGCCGTTGGCCGTGTTGCGTGCAGAACTTCATAGGCCTCGGCGAGGCGCTGGTCGGATGCGTCCTCGCGAAGCGCCAGGCAGAGCCCATAGGCGGCGGTGGCGCCAATCAGCGGTGCGCCCCGCACCTGCATGACCCTTATGGCATGGGCTGCATCCTCCAGCGTGCGCAGCGTTGCCGTTTCGAACGCATAAGGAAACTTCGTCTGGTCGATGATCTCGACCGACCAGCCGTCCGGGTTGAGCCAGATGGTTCGATAGGCCTTGCCGTCGACTTTCATCTCTCGCCCTCCGCTGTGACTTCATTCATGGATTGCCGCCGCGATTGTGCCGACAATGGCTCGGTCTTCTTAATCAGAGATTTCAGGTGCGACTCAGCACAAAGATGCTGAAAATCCCACGCGAAAGCCTTAATTTCTGTTAACCATAAACATAGCTTTGTCCGTGGATGACTCTTCGTGACGGATTCCGTCGCCTTAACAGATGCTGGCACTATGGTAATCCTAATCATTAAGAGTCTGTTTACCTGAATCGATTCGGGCGCTGGAGCCAGAGACCGACATGACCAATTCCCGTGACAACGTCGTACCCCATGCGAAGGTACGTAGCCTGCGCGAGGCGATCCGCAAGGTTAGAATGGCGGAAGTCGAGCGCACGGATGTCGTCGTGGAACTTCAGGAATCGGAAAAGGCGCGGCTTGAGCTTCTGGCCGAGGAGCTCCAGGACGTTTTTCAGGAAGTGCCTGAAGACGACGACCAGTTCTCCTTCCAGATCGTTCCCGGCACGCCTCCGCGGTTGTGGATCGATATTACCGGCCATGTGGTCATGGGCCGGGACAAGCGCATCTACCGCTTTATCAAGGACACGCGCATCGGCCGCACGGTCATTCTGGAAACGGAAGACCTCGACGACATGGCCGACTGCATTACCGAATATATCGCGGAGCGTGTGCTGGAACGCGAAAGGGTGGTCGAAGGAGACTGGCTCGCCAAGCGCCTGCGCTCGAAGCCGGAGGAGAGGGCCGCCGCCCAGTCCGAAAATACGCCGCAGCCCGTGCCTAACGTGCGCGGCGTGTGGGGGCCCTTCGTCGCTTTCGCCATAGGCCTGCTGGTCGGGATCGTGGGGCTGGTCGGTTTCGCGTGGTACGCCAATCCGATCAACTGACGCTGGCCGCGCGCGGATAGTCCATCGAAGGCACGTCGATATCGAATTCGTCCAGCGTTTCTATGGCACCGTCTTTTTCGGTGAAGCCCCTCTCGACCATCCCGCAGCGCCAGCTGCCCGGTTCGCCCGAAATCCGGAAAAGGTTATAGCGCGACGGTGGGCGCCTGCCGCCCGGCACGTTGGATGCCGAAGGCACGCAGATCACCGGAACATCGCCGTTCGGCCCTTCGATAGCCGCTTGCGTCGCCATGTGCGTGTGACCGTGCAGCACAAGCTCGCAGCCGCCAGCCTTGATTGCGGCACGCACGCGCGAAGCGTCCGTCAGGCGTTTCACCCAGGCGGTCGCCTTCACGCCGGGCGGGTGGTGGATCAGCAGGATGCGGAAAAGGCCCTCTTCGCCAAGCTGCTTGAGCACGGGGTGAAGCCTGCGGGTCTGTTCGGTGCCGATACGTCCGGTCGCAAACCACGGGCCGCTGGCCCGCGCGGTGGAAACGCCGACCAGCGCAACGGGGCCACGGCGCCTCACGAATGGAAAGCCCACTTCGGTTTCGCCGTCGCCTGTCATATAGCTTGCCCATGCATCGGTCGCCTTTCGGATCGCGCCCGGCACATAGGCATCGTGATTGCCCGGAACCACCGTGACATCGTCGCTGGGGCCGATGCGCTCCAGCCAGTCGCGTGCCGCGGTGATTTCCCGGTCAAGCGCGATATTCACAAGATCACCTGTTACGGCGATGTGATCGGGCGCATGCGAGTGCACGTCACCGACCAATTGGTCGAGATAGGTGCTGCGCATCGAGCGCCCGCGGTTGCGCTGCCAGTTGACGTAGCCGATCACCCGCTTCGACAAAAGCTCGCGGATGCGCGGATCGGGCATGGGGCCGAGATGCGGATCGGAAAGATGGGCAAGGGTAAACATCGCGAGCCCATCATTGAGCCGAGGCGCAAGCCGTCAAGCAAAAAAACGAAGGCACCGCCCCGGACGGGGGTGCGGTGCCTTTCGTACGCAATCGTTTGATTTGCCCGTGCGGGCAGATCAGTTGGCCGCGAAAGTATTCAACGCGGCGGCAATGCGCGGATTCGAAAGATCGACGGCGGGCTTCCAGTTGAAGCGGCGCTTGCGACGCGAGTTGAACAGGCTGGAGAACATGAAAGCCTCCTTGAGCTTTTCTGGTGTCTTGGGATCGGATACGGCGTCTGTACGTCTTGTGAGCATCTGCTGCTCAATTTCTGTGCTTCTAGATAAGGATTTTTCTTGCGCCAACCAGCGCTATTTTCGCGTAGCTCCCATGCGCGCGCCGCATGGTGGGTTAACATCTGCGGTACTAGGTGGGGGTATTATCGTTTTTGGATGGAGAGAGGTTGCGGATGCCGGGAGATGACGTGAAGCCGCTTTCAAGCCGACTCCTGCGCAGGGTTTTGCTGACCGCCAGCCTGATGCGCCGGGCGGTAACGCTTGGCGTTCGGCTGGCCGTTCATGACGAGCAGGGGCGGATCCTCCTCGTTCGTCATACCTATCTGCCGGGTTGGTATATGCCGGGCGGAGGCGTGGATCTTGGTGAGACGGCCGCGGATGCCGGCAAGCGCGAGCTTCGTGAGGAAGCCGGTCTCGAGGCCACGGCTCCACTCGATCTTTTCGCCCTTTACCACAACAGGATGGGTGGACGGCGCGATCATGTCGCTCTTTTCACCGTATCCGCATTCAAGGAGACGCAGAAAGCGTTTCGGCCAAACCTTGAAATTGCGGAGGTGGGTTTCTTCGATATCGCGAAGCTGCCGGAGAACATCACGCCCTCCACCTTGCGCAGGCTGGATGAGCTGTCGGGAAAGGCGCCGGTTTCCGATATCTGGTAAAAAGCCCTTCCCCGCGTCTTCTCATGCGGCCAGTTTCTGGCGCTGATGGGGGAGCGTCAGGTCGATATCCGGGCCGGCCGGCACGATCCGCGTCGGGTTCAAGCTTTCGTGCGAGCCGTAGTAATGTTGCTTGATTGCCGCGAAATCGACTGTCTCGGCAACGCCTGGAACCTGATAGAGCTCACGCAGGTATCCGAAAAGGTTCGGGTAGTCGGCGATCCTGCGAATGTTGCACTTGAAGTGTCCATTGTAGACGGCGTCGAAACGCACAAGCGTGGTGAACAGGCGCCAATCGGCTTCCGTAAGCCGCTCTCCGGTCAGATAGCGCTTGCGCGATAGCCGGTCTTCCAGGAAATCCAGCGTGTCGAACAGTGCCGTCACCGCTTCGTCATAGGCGTCCTGCGTTCTTGCGAAACCGGCCCTGTAGACGCCGTTATTGACCGTTTCATAGATGAGGGTGTTGATCCCGTCGATCTCCTGGCGCAGCTCTTTCGGGTGGAAATCGAGCGAGGAATCGCCCCAGGCATCAAAGGCCGAATTGAACATGCGGATGATCTCCGCGGATTCATTGGAAACGATCGTCCTGCTCTTGCGGTCCCAAAGTATGGGTACGGTCGCCCGTCCGGAGTAATTCGGATCGGCTTTGACGTAGATCTGCCAGGCCGTTTCCGCACCCGTTACGGGGTCGGGTTCTGATAAAGTCCAGCCGTTTTCCAGCATCAGCGGCTCGACGGCATTCAGCGTGACGATCTCCTCCAGCTTCTTCAGCTTGCGAAAGATAATCGTCCGGTGCGCCCAGGGACAGGCGTGGGAAACGATGAGGTGGTAGCGCCCGGGCTCGGCCTTGAAGCCGCCATCGCCCGTCGGCCCCGGCGCGCCGTCCTCGGTCACCCAGTTACGGAAGGAGGACGCCTTTCGCACGAACCGCCCATCCGAAGAACTTGGCATCGCCCCGTCGGTAAGCCATTCGCCGTTTGAAAGGTAACCCATGTCGTTCTCCCGCGCAGGTTTGCCGTACTCACTACCACCTAAGGGAGAAATTAGCGCGATCAACCGTGTGAAAACGCCGTTCAGGAATGGTGAACGGTCGATGTCCTGAAACTTGCGGAATGCGGCAGGGCGCGACCGAAGTCACTTTACGGGTCTCGTGGCCCGTGCTATCGGACTTCCGCGCGCCGGATTTGCCGGCTGCCATATGAGCGATGAAACGGATAGAGCCGAACGATGGCCTGGGCGTTCGAACAGCGACGACGAAGCCTGCGACGAGGATTTTCCTCGCGTGCACGCGTTGTCGCGGCCTGAACCTGTCGCTCGATCCCATGTGATGTTTCTTCACGTCCAGCGGTTTCGACGGGTTGCGATTCCCCGATGAGATCTGATCGATTGGATGTGAAAGAAATGAAGCCGATACCCTTCCTTGTCCGGCTGGAAACGCCGGAAGACGATCCCGTTATCGACACACTCCACGAAGAGGCTTTCGGCCCGGGCCGTTTCGCGCGCACGGCATTTCGCCTGCGGGAAGGGATTGCCCATGATCCAAGGCTCAGTTTCGTCGGTATGTCGGGCGGGCAGGTCGCCGGCTCGGTGCGGTTGACGCCGATCGCGATCGGATCGGCGAAAGCCCTCCTGCTTGGTCCCTTGGCGGTATCGCCGCGTTTCAAGAACAAGGGCATAGGCCGCGCGCTGGTCAGGACAGCGCTTCAGGCGGCGAAAGAACTTGGCGAGGCATATGTGCTTCTGGTCGGCGATGCGCCCTATTACGGGCCTCTCGGCTTTGAGCAGGTGGCCTTCGGTTCGATCACGCTCCCCGGCCCTGTGGACCCGGCGCGCGTACTCGTTGCCCCACTTGCCGGCGGGCAGATGCCGGAAGGCCCGGCGCAAGCCCGCAGCCGTAGCTGACGGGCCGGTTCGGGCTTGGTCAGCGGCCCTCGCGATACCACAGGAACGAGACGGCGCCGAGAAGGATCGCCAGGCCCAGGAAGCCGCTGAAAAGCTGATAGCGGTCGATGCCCTTCAGCACGCTGGCATCGGTGGATTTGAGCCCGATCCAGCCGTTGCCGGCGAAATCCTTCGCCCGGCTCAGGGGAACCACGCGCGGGACCTGCAGGTTGCCGTCCTCGTTACGCAGGCGCATGGTTCCGCCGCCGGTTGCTTCCGTGAGCCCGGAAAGCTTGTCGGTTGTCGAAAGAACGTCGGTGAACTCGCGCGGGTTCGGCGGGCCCACATGCACAAGGGCCTTGTGCGTGCCGTCGTCGGCGGCATAAAGCCCAAGATCGGGTGCAGGCGCCGATGCGCGCCACAGCCCGGGTTCCGCTTCCGTCGGCGTCAGAACGCGCGTATCGCCGTTTGGCAGCGTCAGCACGATGTCGCCTACGGTTTCTCCCACCGTCTGGCGCTCGATAATCACTTCCGCGCCTCTTGTCGAAAGTCTGAGCGCCTCTTCCTCGAGATCGGGTTCCTTCATCAGCCAATGGGCAAGCCGACGCAGGAGCGGCACATGCGGCCCGCCACCCTCATAGCCACGCGCCCACAGCCATACATGGTCCGACAGAAGCACCGCGACGCGGCCTTCTTCCTGCCGGTTGAGGACCAGGAGGGGCCGGTCTCCCGGTCCCGTCATCAGCGTTTCGCCCTCCTTGATGGAGCTTTCGACAAGGCGGAACCACCGGCTCCAGTTCGCGGGATCCCCTTCGGAGCCCGGAAGTCCGCGCGTGACCGGGTGGCGTGCGCCGATTTCCGAAATGGCTGCCTTGTACGGCTCTTCCCAAAGCTGCCCGGTAGGTTCCGCCGGCAGGACGGTTGAAAGCGGGGTGCGATAGATGCTGCCGCTGTCCGCATAGTCCGGGCCGCTCGCGATCAGGATCGCGCCGCCTTCCTTCACATAGCGCGCGATGTTGTCGAAATAGAGCAGCGGCAGAACGCCGCGCCGTACGTACCGGTCGAAGATGATCAGGTCGAATTCGTCGATTTTCACCGAGAACAGCTCGCGCGTCGGGAAGGCGATCAGCGAAAGCTGGTTGATCGGCGTGCCGTCCTGCTTGCTCGGCGGGCGCAGGATCGTGAAATGCACGAGATCGACAGATGCGTCGGATTTCAGAAGGTTACGCCAGGTACGCTCCCCCGCGTGCGGGCTGCCGGATACGAGCAGCACGCGCAGGTTCTCGCGAATACCTTCCACCGTCACGACGACACGATTGTTGACGTCGGTAAGCTCGCCTTCCAGCGGCTCCGCCTCGAACTCGAAGATATTGTCGCCGCCGCTTGAAATCTCCACCGGGATATCGATCGTTTGTCCCGGAACGACCCGCTCTTCGCTCACCACTTCCCCGTTGCGCCGCACGGTAAGTCGCGCGCGGTCTTGCGGCACGTCCACGCCACGATCATGCAGTTGCAGCGTGACGACCTGCTCGGAGCCGACGAGGCCGAAACGCGGTGCCTTCCCAAGCGCGAGACGGCGGTCCATTTCGTCGGCCCTGCCTGTGATCAGGCCGTGGACGGGTGCATCGAAGCCGAGGGTCTCGGTCTTTTCGGGCACGTCGTGAACCTGGCCGTCGGTAATGAAGATCGCACCGCCGACACGCTCCGGCGGAACATCCGCAAGCGCTTCGGAAAGAGCGCCGAAAAGCGCGGTTCCGTCGGTCGCGGCACTTTCGCCCCTCCCGGCGCGGATCGTCCTGATTTCGAAACCCGGAAGCTGGCCGAGGCGGTTTTCAAGTGCCATGCGAACCTCTTCGGCGGTCGCCTTTCGTTCGCCGAGATCCTGGCTCTGGCTGTTGTCGACGACCAGCGCGACCACGCTGGACAGGGGCTCCCGGTCTTCCCGCTCGATGGCCGGGCCGGCCAGGGCGAGAAGCAAAAGCGCAAGCGCAATTGCCCTCAGCCACCATGCCCTGAGGCCGAGGAGCGCGGAAATCGCCACCACGACGAGCGCGATCGCGCCCGCCGCGATCAGGACCGCGAGCGGTATGAGAGGGTCGAAGGAGACGGACCAGAGCACGCGTTCGTTTCCCTATTGTCCCAGGCGTTCCAGAAGTGCCGGGATATGCACCTGATCCGCCTTGTAGTTGCCGGTCAGCGCATACATCACGATGTTCACTCCCGTGCGGTATGCATATTCGCGCTGCAACGGATCGGCGGGAACGGTCGGATAAAGATAGGCGCCGGTCTCGTCGGTCGCCCATGCGCCGGCGAAATCGTTTCCGGTGATCATGATCGGCGATACGCCGTCACCTGCGACCACGGGCCGTCCGCCTGCCTGGTTGCCGTGTTCGATCGCTTCGACCCACAGCGGGCTTCCCGTGTAGCGTCCGGGGAAGAAGTCCAGCAGGTAAAACGCCTTGGTAAGAACGTGATCTGGCGGAACCGGTTCGAGCGATGGCAGGTCGAGATCTTCCAGCATCCGGCGCAGGTGCGCGCCGTTTTCGGTCGTGCCGAAAGCCTGCAGCCCGGCGCTGAGCTGGTCCCGCGTGTCGAAGAGTATGGTGCCGCCATTGCGCATATAGGCGTCGATGCGGGCCATCGTCTCGCTCGAAGGGACCTGCATGGCGGTGGTGACCGGCCAGTAAAGCAGCGGGAAGAACGCAAGCTCGTCGCGGGTGATGTCGATGCCTACGGGCGCTTCGGGCTCAAGTGCGGTGCGCTGGGTGAGGTAGCGCGAAAGCCCGTAAAGCCCGGCCTGGCTCGCTGCATCGACTTGCGCATCTCCGGTGACGACGTAGGCGAGGCGCGTATCGAGCGTGGCGTCGAGCGCGAACAGATCGTCGGAGCTTTCCTGCGCCTTGAGATCGGTTGGCGCGGAAAGCGCGAACACCCCCGCGATCAGGAGCGCGGCCGTCCTGCCGGACACCGCCTGCCGGATCCGGTCGTACTCTCCGCGCAGCGCGAGCATGGCGATCGCATCCGCAAGAAGCAGGGCGAGCGCGATCAGCAGGAAAAGTGGCATCAGGTCGGTCGGTCCGGCGGTCGGGTAGGCAAGGCGTTCCATTCGGGCCTCGAGTGGCGACAGGTCGATCGGCTCCAGCTTATCCCCATTGTCGAGCAGATTGAGAGCGCGAAATGCGTCGTCCGCTCCGTAAAGGCCCGGCGGATGCTTGCGGCTCGGCGCGGTTTCGCCGATCCCTTCCGCCGGAATCGGGAGGGCGTCATTGCCCGGCTGCGTCAGGCGCCCGTATCCGTCGAGAAGCCTGAGCGGGGGAAGCATGGGGCTGGTGGACGCGGTTTCGCTCGCGGAACCTTGCGTTTTTTCGCCCGTGCGCGCCACATCCGACGTGGCGACGATCCGCCGGAGCATTTCGACGAATGATCCGGTCAAGGGAAGATTGGACCAGATGGTATCCGCCGTCACATGAAACAGAACCACCCGGCCGTTCCCGCGCCCGGCGGCGGTCACAAGGGGCGTCCCGTCGGCAAGGACGGCCCAGGTCCGGTCGGACAGGTCCGGGCTGGGTTCGGCCAGAACCTGCCGGTTCACCGTCACGTCGGAGGGGACATCGAGCCCGGCGAGCGGAGAGCCCTCGGCAAATGCGGCGAGCGATTGCGGTTCGTCCCAGGAAAGGCTTCCCCCAAGCGTCCTGTCCCCGGTTCTGAGCCGCGTCGGTATGAGATCGTCCGTGCCGCCAGCCATCCTGGGTCCGGCAAAGCGCACCAGCGTGCCGCCGTTTTCGGTCCAGCCGGCAAGCGTCTCTTCCGCGGTTGCCGGCAGGCGGCCCACATCTGCAAGCACGAGCACCGATACGCCGCTGTCGATCAGCTCGGGAATGGCTTTCGCGAGATCGCTTTCGCGCGGGATCCGCAGTTCGGCGAAAGGCTCGAGCGCCCTGCGAAGATAATAGAGCGGCGAAAGCAGCGGCTGCGCGAGGTCTGACGAGGTGCCGGCGATCAGGCCGACCGTGCGCCTCCGCCAGCGGTCGTCCAGCAGCTGGGTTCCGGCGGCGCTCTGCTCGCCCGCAACCTCGAGCCGGGCGACATCGTTCCTGAGTTCGACCGGCAGTTCGAAGCGGGCTTCGCTCTGCGTCGTTCCCGGATCGAAGAGCGCTTGCGCCTGGGAAAGCACACGGCCTTTAAGATCCAGCGCGCGAACGTCGACGATCTCGCTTCCTTCGGCGCTATCGCGGCGCAAGACCGTGGTGGTGAGCGCATCCGCATCGTTGCGCGCGCCGGCCAGCGCTGTCGGCAGGCTCAAGCTGCCGTAGACCGTTATCGGCGCATCGCCCGACATTGCATCAAGGTCGCGCACGAAGGTGTCGCTGCTTTGATCGCTGAGATCGTCGGTCAGCCAGATGACGGCGCCGGGAGGTTGCTCCAACGCGGCTGAACGCAGCGTCACGGAAAGACCCGCGCGTTCCGTCGGCCAGGCGCGGGGTTCAAGCGCCCTCAGCCTTTCTCCGGCAACGGCGGCGGCATCGGGAACCAGCGGCTGGTTCGCCCCGTCCGCGGTTGCCGCGAAAAGGACGGCGGTTCCCTGTGTCCCTGCGGTCTCGATCAGGCGCGCGGCCAGTTCGCTTTGCGCTTCCCAGCTTTTCGCCGAGCTCCAGCCGTTATCCACGATCAGCCATAAGGGGCCTTCCTCGGGAACCACGTCCGCGGCGGGTTTCCATACCGGCCCCGCGAGCGCGATAATGAGGGCGGCGGCGAGAAGCAGCCGCAAGAGTGTCAGCCACCAGGGGCTTTTTTCCGGCGTCTCCTCGCGTTTTTCGATCTCCAGCAAAAGCCGGGTCGGCGGGAAGGAGACCTGCCTGGGGCGCGGCGGCGTCAGGCGCAAAAGCCACCAGATGACCGGCAGCAGGATCAGGGCCGACAGGACCAGAGGGGCTGTGAAACCGAGAGGCATTACCCAGGCCTCCCGGCGCGGAGCGTCTCCAGATTGCCGCTCAGGCTGCTATGGAGGGCAAGCAGCGGCTCGGATGCGGGACGATCGGTATGGTGGATGGTGAACGTCCAACCGGCTCGCCTTGCCAGTTCGGAAATCGCGGCGCGGTGCGCTTCAAGGCGTTCCTGGTACTCCCGCTTCCAGTCTTCGGCGCGGCCCGTGGTCAGCCGCGTTCCGCTTTCCGGATCGCGGAATTCCGTTCGTCCGGTAAAGGGAAACGTCTCCTCGATCGGGTCGAGAACCATCACCAGATGCCCGCGCGCGCCTGTCGCGGCGACGTTGCGGATCCATTCGCTCACCTTGTCGATCGGGTCGAGAAGGTCGCCGATCAGCACGACTTCGGAAAACCGGCGGATGTCGATGGTTTCGGGAAGGGAAACAGGGTGGCTGATGTGTGTGAGCGCGGTGGCGATGCGCTCTGCCGCGTGCCTGTCGGATGTGGGGCGGCGTATTCCGGGCAGGCCGATGCGCTCGCCGGTTTCCGCCAGAAGTTCGGCAAGGCCCAGAAGCAGCACCAGCGCCCGGTCGCGCTTGGAGACCGGCGACAATCGCGACCGGAAGGCCATGGAAGGTGAAAGATCCGCCCACAGCCAGACCGTATGGGCCGCTTCCCATTCCCTTTCGCGCACATAGAGGTGGTCGTCGCGCGCCGAGCGTCGCCAGTCGATCCGTTTCATGGGTTCGCCGGCGATGAAGGGGCGAAACTGCCAGAAACTTTCGCCGGGACCCGCGCGCCTGCGCCCGTGCCAGCCGACGACGACCGAGTTGGCCACTTGCCTTGCTTCCACCAGAAGATCCGGCAATGCATCGGCAAGCTCGCGCGAATCCGCCAGGATCTGCGGCCATTGCTGCTGATCGATCCCTCGATTGACGAATGCGGAGTCGGTATTGGCTGCCATCGGCGAAATTCCCGCTCGCGTTAGCCGATCCGCCCCTTCAGGCGGCTGATCAGGTCGCGGATCGTGTGGCCGTCCGCGCGCGCGGCGAAGGAAAGGGCCATGCGGTGCTGCAGCACCGGTTCGGCAAGCGCGATCACGTCGTCCACCGACGGGGCGAGGCGCCCGTCTACGAGCGCGCGGGCGCGAACCGTAAGCATCAGCGCCTGGCTTGCACGCGGCCCCGCACCCCAGGCGAGCAGCTTGGACACCTCGTCCCCCTCGATTTCCGGCCGCGCGGCGCGCACGAGTTCCAGAATAGCCTCGACCACGCTCTCGCCGACGGGCATGCGGCGCACGAGCTGCTGGAATTTCTCAAGCTCCTTGGCGTCGATGACCCGGCTTGCATGGGCTTCGTCCGCGCCCGTTGTCTCGACGAGGATGCGCCGTTCCGCTTCACGGTCGGGATAATGCACGTCGATCTGCATCAGGAAGCGGTCGAGCTGGGCTTCGGGAAGCGGGTAGGTGCCTTCCTGTTCCAGCGGGTTCTGCGTCGCGAGCACGTGGAACGGGCGCGGCAGGTCGTGGCGCTGGCCGGCAACGGTCACGTGATATTCCTGCATCGCCTGCAGGAGAGCCGATTGCGTGCGCGGGCTCGCGCGGTTGATTTCGTCGGCCATCAGGAGCTGGGAGAAGATCGGCCCCTTGATGAAGCGGAAGGAGCGCGTGCCGTCCGCCGCCTGGTCCATGACCTCGGCGCCCAGAATGTCGGATGGCATCAGGTCCGGGGTGAACTGTATCCGGCTTTCGCCAAGCCCAAGCACGGTGCCCAGCGTTTCGACGAGCTTGGTCTTGGCAAGTCCCGGAACGCCGACGAGAAGGCCGTGGCCGCCGGAAAGGATCGTGACCAGCGTTCGCTCGACCACGCTTTCCTGGCCGAAGATGACGCGGCCGATCTCCTCGCGCGCGGCGATTATGCGCTCAACCGCGCTTTCGGCCTCCTGCACGATCGTCTCGGTGTCGCTCTCGCCTGTTCCGGTTACAGCGCTCATCGTTTCTTCGTCCCCTGCTTTCCGGATCTGGCCGCGGGGCCTGGCGCCCGCGCCGTCTCGCTTCTTCAAATCGGGCGACTCATTGCGTCGTTCCCGCAGTTTGGCACCATCCGCGCCGGTGCATAAGCCACGGCGCGGGAAAGATGGTGCCTTGCATCTTTGCGGCAAAACCCGATCTCATGACAGGGTATGGGCCAAAACAAGGCAAGAACAATGGAGGCGGGGCGAAAATCGCGATGTCCGATGCTGAAATGATGCGCGGCGAGGAGCTTCCTCCGGGTCTTGCCGCCCTTGTCGAAAGGGCTGGAAAATCCGGCCGCGGCATACCTCCGGTAGAGAAATGGCACCCGTCCTTTTGCGCCGATCTCGATATTCGCATCGCCTCCGACGGGCGCTGGTACTACCTTGGATCGCCTATCGGGCGCGAACCGCTGGTGCGTCTTTTCGCCTCGGTCCTTCGCAAGGACGGCGACGGCCGCCACTATCTGGTGACGCCCGTCGAAAAAATCGGGATCACCGTCGAGGACGCGCCATTCGTGGCGGTGGAGATGCATGTCGGGGGAAGCGGGAAGACCCAGCGCATGACGTTACGTACAAATGTTGGTGATGTCGTCGAGGCGGGGCCGGACAATCCGCTCCGCTTCGCGCTGGAAGGCGGAACGGATGGCCTGAAGCCTTACGTGCTTGTGCGCGGGCGGCTTGAGGCGTTGTTTTCGCGTCCTCTCCTCCATCAGCTTGCCGAACATTTCGAGGAAGAAGACGTCGGCGGGCGGAAGATGTACGGCGTTTGGAGCGGCGGTACATTCTTTCCCGTCGCCACCGTGGACGAGCTTGCCGCCCAGGGAGAAACGGCGTGATCGTCGACGGGGCGGACAGGCGCGGCGACGGGAGCGGGCTTCTCGGCAAGAAGCTGACGGCACAGGCGTTTCGCCTGCGCGCCCGCGAGCGGCTGTCGGCGCTTTCGCAGGCGGATGCCGGCGATCACATCCTGAACCCAGGCAGCAAGCGTTTCATCGACCGCAAGGGCCCTTTGAGGGATGCCGCCGTTCTGATCGCCGTGGTCGACCGCGGCGCGAACCCGACCGTGATCCTGACCCAGCGGACCGAGCACCTCCCCTCCCATGCCGGCCAGATCGCCTTTCCAGGCGGCAAGATCGACCGGGGCGACGACGGTCCCCTTGCCGCCGCCTTGCGCGAGGCGCATGAAGAAGTCGGCCTCAGGCCGTCCTCCGTGGTGCCCGTCGGGTCGCTGCCGAACTATCTTACCGGCTCCGGCTACAAGATCGTGCCGATCATTGCTGTCGTGCCGGCGAACCTGACGCTTGTTCCAAATCCGGGAGAGGTTGCGGATGTCTTCGAAGTGCCACTCGCTTTTCTCATGAACCCGGCCAATCACCAGCGCCACAGCCGGGTATTCCAGGAGGAAAAAAGGTATTTCTATGCCATGCCTTACGGTGAGCGTTATATCTGGGGCGTGACGGCCGGAATCATTCGGCTGCTTTACGATACGGTCTACGGGTAAAGTCGTCTCTCATGCTCAGGGTTGTCCTCACGCATCTCTTCCTGTTTCTCATCCCTTTCATCGCCTATGCGTTCTGGCTGTGGATCAACAAGAAGGCCCAGACGTCGCAAAACTGGCGCGAGGGGCCGATGGCATGGCTCGCGTTTGCCGGGGTGGTGATCGTCTCCGCCAGTCTCGTATTGCTGGCCACATTCGAGCGTTCGCCGGAAGGCAAGACCTACATGCCGGCGGAAATCCGCGACGGCGAATTCATTCCCGGACATTACGAGTAGGGCGATGGTGGAGCGTATCGCAGCCGACTGGTTGGCCGCAGCCTCGCTTCAGGCGGTCTTCGATGCGCTGGAAACCGGCGGCGAAGAGGCACGCGCGGTCGGCGGTTCGGTGCGCAATACGCTTCTCGGCGTTCCGGTGACGGATATAGATATTTCCACGACGAATCCGCCTGACGAAGTTGTTCGCCGTACCAAGGCGGCGGGGCTCAGGGCCGTTCCGACCGGGATCGAGCACGGGACGGTAACCGTGGTCAGCGATCACGCGGCCTACGAAGTGACGACGCTGCGCGAGGACGTGGAGACGCATGGGCGCCATGCGACGGTGCGCTTCGGGCGCGATTGGGTCAAGGATGCCGGGCGGCGCGATTTCACGATGAACGCCCTTTATGTGGACCGTAACGGCGTTCTCTTCGATCCCGTTGGCGGCCTTGAGGACCTGAAGGCGCGCAGGGTCCGCTTCATTGGCGACCCGGCAGCCCGCATTCGTGAGGATTACCTCAGAATCCTGCGGTTTTTCCGCTTCCATGCCCAATACGGCTCAGGCGAATTGGACAGGAATGGCCTTCATGCGGCGATCGAAGGTCGTGACGGATTGCGGCGTCTTTCCGCCGAAAGGATCGGGCTGGAGATGCGAAAGCTCGTGTCCGCGCCCCGGGCACCTGAAACCCTGAGCCTGATGGCCGATATCGGCATCCTTGAAATCGTGCTCGCGGGCATCGCCAGGATCGTCGATTTTAACAATCTGCGCCGTCTTGACACGGTCTCGGACGACACCCGTGCACCCGCAGTCGGCCTTGCCGCCCTTGCCGGATTTATCGATGAGGATATCGATCGTATCAGCGACCGGATGCGCCTTTCCAACGCGGAGCGAAAGCGCATGATCGGCGCGCTGCACGTGGCAGACCGGGCCGGCCGGCCGGACGATCGGCTTTCGGCGAAGGAACTGGTCTACCGGCATGGCCGCACGGCCGCCGTCGACGGGCTTTTGCTTGCCTGGGCGCGGCAGGGCGGAGACCCCAGGGACAGGCATTTTCGAGATGCGCTCGAGCTGGCGCGCAGTTTTCGCGCGCCGCAATTCCCGGTCAGAGGCAAGGATTTACTTGGCGTCGGCGTTCCAAGAGGCCCCCGTGTGGGGGAGTGGATGGCGCTTCTGGAGCGGGCATGGATCGATGCCGACTTCGAACTGACTTCGGCGGAATTGCTAAAGTTGGTGGATGTCGAAGTGAACCCGGACGCGCGCTGACCGTCGCCCGTTTCCTTCTTTCCCGGGCCAAGCGTTCGGCTCTGCCGCATTTGCCTGCAAGCCTGCCAAGGTCTTTCAATATCAAGGTTAAGTTATATTCGATACATGGCCTCGATTTTGACAATAGATAATTAGTTTTTCTTCTGATGAAAAGCTTGTGCGAAAACTTGATAACAATATAGTATAGACAGTTCATTCATATGAATTTCATATTTATCCTGAAAGGTCTGAAATTATATTTTTTGTGCTGTTGAAAGATCGAATGGATCATTGTATCTCTACGCTCTCTAGCGCCGAAGTCGGGACGTGATTACCTGAGCGTAGTCGTTTGGGGCGCGTCATGTTTACCTATCCTCCCGCACGACTTCCGGCTTGCTTCTCACTCAGTGTGTCGCGTTCCGGCGTGGCCGCTACCGGCTCCGGTGCCTCCATGCGCGTCGGTCCGGGCACTCGAACCGGGGGTTTTTTATGACTGCCAAACTCATCGACGACGAAAGCTACGTCGAAGAATACACCGAGGATTTCGTGGGCAATTGGGACAAGCTGATCGGCTGGGATGGCCGGCGCAAGAGCGAGTCCGGGTTCTTTCATCGCTTGTTGAACGCTTATGGCGTTGAATCCGTTGCCGATATCGCCTGCGGTACGGGGTTTCATTCGGTCGTCCTGGCCGAAGACGGTTTCAAGGTGACGGCCTGCGACGGCTCGGCCAACATGATCGAACGGGCCAAACAGAATGTCGTGCAATCCGGCGTCGAGCTGGTCGATACACGCGTCGTCGACTGGCGCGAGCTTCACAAGGCCTTCGGTCCGGAGGCTTTCGATTCTCTGGTTTGCCTCGGTAACGCGTTTTCGCATCTTTTCGAACATGAATCGCGCCGCGATGCGCTTGAATCCATGTTCAAAGTGCTGAGGCCTGGTGGAATACTCATCATCGACCACCGCAACTACGACAGCATCCTGGATGAAGGCTACAGCACCAAGCACGAGTTCTATTACACCGGCAAAGGAGTGGACGCGCGGCCGGTCATCATCAGCCGCACGATGTGCAAGTTCCAGTACAGCTTCCCCAATGGCGATCGGCATACGCTGCAGCTTTATCCGCTGCGCCAGAACTACATGAGCCATCTCCTGGAGGATGCCGGCTTCGTAGATGTAACCCGCTACGGCGATTTCGAGCGTCCCTACGACCACTACGACGTCGATTTCATCCAGCAGGTTGCCTTCAAGCCCGTCGACAAGACGAGCGGCATCAAGCCGAAGCGCAAGGAAACGGCGGCCCAGAAGAACAAGAACCTGACCCGTGTCGTGCGCGAAACGCGCGAATATTACGACGGCGCGGCGGATGAGATTTATCGCGACATCTGGGGCGAGAACGTCCACATCGGCACGTTCGAGCTAGAGGGCGAAAGCCTCCAGTCGGCGATGGTGCGTTCCAACCAGCGTATCGGCGACCTGATGGAGGTGCCGCGCAAGTCCCAGGTTCTCGATGTCGGCTGTGGCTACGGCGCAATGGCGCGCTTCCTGTCACGCCGCTTCGGTTGCCGGGTGCTTGCCACGAACATCTCCGAGCGGGAGCTGGAATGGGGTGCGGAACTGACGCGCGACGCCGGGCTCGACGATCTCGTCGCCTTCGAATGGGCCGATTTTCACGACCTGCCTTACGATGACGGCATCTTCGATATCTACATGTCGCAGGAAGCCTTCCTTCACGCCGCCGACAAGCAGAAGGTTCTCGACGAGGCTTACCGCGTGATCAAGCCGGGCGGTCAGATCGTCTTTACCGACCTTCTGGTGCGCAAGGACGTTTCGAAAGAGGACCGCGAGCGCATTTACCAGCGCATCAAGTCTCCGGACATGTTCGATGCCGCCGACTACCGCGAGGCGCTGGCAAAAAGCGGCTTCGATATCAAGACCGATGCCGACTGGTCGGAAAACGTGGCGCCCACCTACGCCTGGGTTCGCTCCGAACTCTTGCGCCGCAAGGCCGAGTTCGACGACCGGATCGGGGCGGAACTCGTGGAGCGCACGGCGAACGCCCTGCAGTTCTGGGTCGATGCGGCGAATGCCGGGAAGATCGGCTGGGCCTGCTTCATTGCGGAAAAGTCAGCGAATTGATCCACGATGCCGACTGCCGTGGAAAGCCACGCGATTGATTTCGCGGCAGTCGTTCTTTCAAGGGTGAAAAAGGGCGTTCCCGGGAACTTCCGATGGCCCTTCTCGCCCGCATCCGTGGGGGCACGTGCCTTTCAACGGGCAAAGTTGTCCCCGCACCATTTCAAGAAGGGTAACCTGAACTGATGGATGGCTATATCTTCTCTTCCGAATCCGTTGGCGCCGGACATCCGGACAAGGTCGCGGACAATATTTCCGACGGCATTCTCGATGCGATCCTCGCGGAGGACCGTTCGGCGCGCGTCGCATGCGAAACCATGGTCAATACCGGTATGGCCGTGATCTCGGGCGAGATCACGACGACTGCCAAGCTCGACTATGCCGAGATCGTGCGCGAGATCATCCGCGACATCGGATACACGGATCCGGCCCTTGGCTTCGCGGCTGACACGGCGGCCGTTCTCCTTTCGATCGACAAGCAATCTCCCGATATCGCGCAAGGCGTGAACGAAGGCGACGGGCTCGATCTCAACCAGGGCGCGGGCGACCAGGGCCTGATGTTCGGCTATGCCTCGCGCGAGACGCCCGAGCTTATGCCGATGCCCATTCAGCTTGCCCATCAACTGACCCGCCGCCAGGCTAGGTTGATGAAGGACGGCACGCTGCCGTGGCTGCGCCCGGACGCAAAATCCCAGGTTTCCGTACGCTACGTGAACGACAAGCCGGCGGCGCTCGACACGGTCGTGCTTTCCACGCAGCACGCAGAGGACGTGAGCCACAAGGAGCTTACCGAGGCGGTGATCGAGGAGATCATCAAGCCGGAAATGCCGGAAGGCTTCATCGATTCCGAAACGAAATTCCTCGTCAATCCGACCGGGCGTTTCGTTATCGGCGGGCCTGTTGGCGACTGCGGCCTGACCGGGCGCAAGATCATCGTCGACACCTATGGCGGCATGGCGCGTCACGGCGGCGGAGCGTTTTCGGGCAAGGACCCCTCGAAGGTCGACCGTTCGGCGGCCTATGCATGCCGGTATGTCGCGAAAAACGTCGTGGCCGCCGGTCTTGCCGACAAATGCGAGGTGCAGATCGCCTACGCCATCGGCATTTCCGAGCCCGTCTCGGTGCATGTGACGACATTCGGAACGGGCAAGCTTCCCGACTGGAGGATCGAGCAGCTTATCCGCGCCCATTTCGACCTTCGCCCGAAGGGCATCGTCCAGATGCTCGATCTGCTTCGCCCGATTTACAGGCAGACCGCCGCTTACGGCCACTTCGGCCGCGACGATGCCGGTTTCCCGTGGGAGAAGACCGACAAGGCCGAAGCGCTGGCGGATGAACTGAAGAAATCCGCAGTCGCTTGAAAGTCGCTGAAAAGACGTAGCGGCAAGTGAAAATCAGGCCCGGCGGCTTCAGGTTGCCGGGCTTTTTTCATCCATTTTTCACGTCCGGACCCTCATTGACTGTGCCTGCGGCTTTCAATTCGCAAGGGCCGTACCTAAATCGACTGACGAACAAGAATGAGCGACACCTCCGGAGCCTGAATGAAACTGATATATCGATTTCGTGCTGTTTTCCTTCTTCTGGCGCTTGCCACCACGCTAAGCCTGATTGCCGCCGATTATGCGGAGGCGCGGCGCGGATTTTCCTTCGGGGGCAGGGGTTTGCGCACGTTTTCGGTGCCCAAGGCGACGCCGACGGCACCACGCAAGGCGCAACCGCTGCAAAACACCCAAACGCCGCGGCAGAGCGCATCGCCTTCACAGGCGACAAGGCAGAATTCCGCCACTTCGCCGCGGCGTGGCCTCTTCGGTGGCGGTTTCTTCGGCTCCATGATGGGCGGTCTTCTGCTCGGCGGGCTTATCGGCATGCTGCTGGGCCACGGGATCGGCGGCTTCGCCGGCATGCTGGGCCTCCTGCTGCAACTGGCCATTATCGGCGGAATTGTCATGTTTTTCATGCGTCGGCGGCAGCCCGAACCGCAACCGGCCTATGCGCCGGCGGGCCTTGCGAGCGCGCGGCTTTCGCAGTTTTCGGGCCAGCGCGAAAACCACGCGTCACCGGGGTTCCGGGTGCCGGATATCGGTGGAGCATCCGCATCTTCCGCAGCGTCTACAAAGCCTTTTTCGGAAGGGGACGAGATCGGCGTAACACCTGAGGATCTGGACGTCTTCGAAAAGCTCCTGACCGAGATCCAGGAAGCCTTCGGGCGGGAGGACTATACTGCGCTGCGCGACCTTTCGACGACGGAAGCCTTTGGATTCCTTGCGGAAGATCTCGGAAAAGCAGCGTCCGCAGGCCTCGTGAACGAGGTGCGCGATATCAGGCTGCTGCAGGGTGATCTTTCGGAGGCATGGCGCGAGGGTGCGGAGGATTTCGCAACGGTTGCAATGCGTTACTCGTCAATTGACGTAACGAGAGAGCGAGCGACGAACAAGGTCGTCGAAGGCGATCCCGACACCCCCTCGGAAGTGACGGAACTTTGGACCTTCGTGCGCGAAAACGGCGGAAACTGGCGGCTTTCCGCCATCCAGCAGGCCGGGTGATACCGGCCTGACGGGGGCCTGAGAGGCTGTCCACGCAAGCGGCGAAGATAATTCCCAAAGGCGCGAAAAAGGTGAAACGAGGGGATTTGAGAAAGTCTCAGAATTCCCTCATGGCCATTTCACGACCGGCGGCATGGAAGACAGGATGGAGGCGACGTTTCCGCCCGTCCTGAGGCCGAAAATCGTGCCCCGGTCGTAAAGCAGATTATACTCCACATAGCGGCCACGGCGGATAAGTTGCTCCTCGCGCTCCGCCTCGCTCCAGGGCGTTTCGAAATTGCGTCGCACGAGGTCGGGATAGATCTTGCGGAAGGCGCGGCCGACATCCTGCGTGAAGGCGAAATCGGCCTCCCAATCGCCGCTGTTGAGATAATCGTAGAAAATGCCGCCGATGCCGCGCGGCTCGTCGCGGTGTTTCAGGTAGAAGTATTCATCGCACCATGTCTTGTAGTGGTCGTAATCGGCGCAGGCGTGAGCGTCGCAGGCTTCGCGCATGGCGGCGTGGAAGGCGCGCGTGTCCGGATCGGCTTGCGTGCGGCGGGCATCGAGAACGGGGGTGAGGTCCGCCCCGCCGCCGAACCACTGGCGCGTGGTGACGACCATGCGCGTGTTCATGTGAACGGCTGGAACATGCGGGTTGTGCGGATGGGCGATCAGCGAGATGCCGGAGGCCCAGAAGCGCGGATCTTCCGATGCTCCCGGAATCTGGCCGCGAAACTCCGGCGAGAACGAGCCGTGGACGGTGGAAACGTGAACGCCGACCTTTTCGAAAACGCGGCCATGCATCATCGACATGACGCCGCCGCCGCCCTTTTCGCCGTCGTGGTTCGTGCGGTCCCAGGGGGTGCGGACGAAACGGCCGGGCGCCATATCCGAAAGCGGGCCGGAAAGCGAGCCGATCTCATCTTCGAGCGCCTCGAAAGCGGAGCAGATATCGTCGCGCAAGCTTGCGAACCATTCGGGCGCGCGGATCTTCTTCTCCTCGATCCCGCCGGGGATCGGCCCGCCCTTGATATCTCCGCCCTTCGCCTTGTCGCCGCTCATGATCCGCCTTTCGAATTTGATCGATTGAAGAGACGTTTAGGGGAAAGCCTTCGTCTGGCGCAAGGCCTCGCCCAGCACCATCGCGCCGGATATCGCGACATTGAGCGAGCGCATGCCCTCCGCCATGGGGATCAAAAGCCGCGCATCGGCGGCATCGTGAACCGCATCCGGCACGCCGGCGGACTCCCGCCCGAGCAGGAGAATGTCCGAGCTTTCAAAGGAAAACGCGGTGTAGGGCTCCGCCGCGCGGGTGGAGAGCAGGACGAGCCGCCGCGCTTCGCCCTTCCGCCAATCCTCGAAAGCGGCGAAGGAGACATGGCGGGTCAGCGCCGCGCGCTCCAGATAGTCCATCCCCGCGCGCTTCAACGCATGGTCGGATAGCGGAAAACCCGCAGGCTCGATCAGGTGAACGCAGACACCCATGCAGGCGGCAAGGCGCAGGATCGTGCCCGTGTTCTGCGGAATATCGGGCTGGTAAAGGGCAAGATCGGGCACGGGCTTCCGCTTCGGCTTTGATGGTTCGGCAAAAGGGTTTAGCCGATTTTCAGGAGCCGTGAAACGCGCCCCGCCTCGCTTCATTTCACCGGCGCGCTTCATGCGGCCCAAGCTTTTCCCAATCGAACTCGACGCCGGTGCCGGGCGTATCGGGCGCCTGGGCGAGAGCGTTTTTCATCACGAGTGGCCGCTTCGTATAGGCGTCAATCGGAAAGGAATGCACCTCGATCAGGCCGGCGTTCTCCTGCGCGGACACGAGGGAGACGTGAAGCTCCTGCATGCCGTGGCTGCAAACGGGCAGGCCGTTACGGCGCGCAAGCTCGGCCACGCGCAGCCAGCCGGTTATCCCGCCGCAGTTGGAGGCATCCGGCTGGATGTAGGAAAGCTGCGAATTCTCAAGAGCGAGCGAGAATTCGTCGAGCGTGTGCAGGTTCTCGCCCATGGCAAGGGGAACGTAAGTCTCCTCCGCGATGCGGGCGTAGCCGAAATAATCGTCCGGCACGATAGGCTCTTCGAACCAGAGGATATCGAGGGGGGCGAAGGCGCGTGCCGCCGCAATCGCCTGATCGACGGTGAAGGAATAATTCGCATCCACCATGAAGGCGATGTCGGGGCCGATCAGATCGCGGACGGCGGCGGCGCGGGCGACGTCCTCGGCAAGTGTCGGCCGCCCCACCTTGATCTTCACTCCGTCGAAGCCCTCATCGAGGTAGGAGCGGACGGAGGCGAGAAGCTTTTCAAGCGAATAGCCAAGGTCGATACCGCCGCGATAGGCGCGGCATTCGCGCGCCGCCCCGCCTGCCATCCGCCAGAGGGGAAGGGCGTTTTCACGCCCCCGCAGGTCCCAAAGGGCGATGTCTATCGCCGATATCGCGAAGGAGGCGATGCCCCCGCGCCCGACATAATGAACGTGCCAGAGCATAGCGTCATGAAGCGCCTCGATCTCGCGCGCGTCCTGGCCAAGGAGGAAGGGGGCAAGATCATGTTCCACCATGGCAAGGATCGCGTGGCCGCCCTTGCCGCCGGTATAGGTGTAGCCGGTGCCGGAGCGCCCGCCTTCGGTGGTGACGGTCACCGTCACCAGCTCGAAATGCGTATGCGCGCCGTGCTTCGCATCCTCCAGAACCTCGGCAAGCGGAACACGGAAAAGCCGCGCGGATATATCCTTGATCGTGCTCACGGGTTGCCCCTCCGTGACGCTAGTTTTGTGCCACGTTTGGGAGATTACACGAAAGGAGTGGTGCAGGGCGTCGGTTCGGTGAGAAACGGAAATGGTCTAGCCGGTTCTGAGGGAGCGTAAAGGATGAGGGCTATGCAATCAGCCTCTTGAGCCTTGCCCCTTGGCCCAGGTCGTTTGACAAGCGGTATCGCGTAAAATTACAAATTCCGCTATCATAGGTTGATTCTTTTTAAGGAGCCGCACCTTTGAAGGAGACACAGCTTGACAACGAAAAGCACCGACTGCTTCAGGGGGACGCGGCGTTAAGACTGCGAGATGTTCCTGATGGTACTTGTCGCCTCGTGATCACTTCGCCTCCCTACAATATCGGGAAGGAGTACGAGAGAGATCGGAGGCGGACGCTGGATGAATACATTGAGTGGCTAGATCCAATTGTCCAAGCCTGCTGCGATAAGGTTGCGGAAGACGGGCATCTATGCTGGCAAGTGGGAAATCATCTCAAAGACGGAGAGGTATTTCCTCTAGATTATTTTTTCTATAGTATGATTTCGAGAAGGGGATTTAAACTCAGAAATCGTATAATTTGGCATTTTAATTTTGGATTACATGCGACAAAGAGATTTTCTGGTCGATATGAAACGCTCCTTTGGTTCTCGAAATCTGATAAATACTATTTTAATCTAGATCCGGTCCGTGTTCCACAGCTATATCCGGGTAAACGCCACGCGAGGGGGAAGGGTGCTAGAGCAGGGCAACCAAGTGGAAATCCCGCTGGTAAAAATCCGACAGACTTCTGGACGTTCGATCCGAACGAAGCGTTAAATGGTAATCCGATCTGGGATCTGCCGAATATCAAGTCGCGCCATCCGGAGAAGACTATTCATCCCTGCCAATTCCCAAGTGAGCTTGTTGAGCGATGCGTTCTCGCGTTCACTGAAGCAGGGGATACAGTATTGGATCCATTCGTCGGTGCTGGGACCACTGTTATCGCCGCCGCTAAGCACCAACGTATAGGTGTCGGCATAGATCAGAGCGAGAAGTACATTCAGATCGCGCGTTCGCGCTTGCAAGATTTTCTTGATGGAGATTTGGAGCTGAGGCCATTTGGTAAGCCGGTTCGCCGTCCCCGGTCGGGGGAGCGAGTCGCTACTGTACCTGCTGAGTGGCAGACGGCAGCCGAATAGTTTTTAGGACATTTAGAATGGCAAAGAAGCCTCAAAGCAAGAGTAAAAAAAGGAAAAAACTTACGCCTGAAGAGCGTCAAAAAAATAAACGTAGAGAATATCACATTCGAACTGTGCAATCAGTTCTTCGAAATGCTGGATTTGATCGAGTTCCGGAAGTTGCAAATAAAGATATTAGTTGGGGTGGGCAGGACGGCGAGTTTGATGACGTATTCGTATCCGAAAATATGGTTTTGTTGTTAGAATATACTACTTCTCAGTCTTCCGATGTTAGAGAGCATTTAAAGAAAAAGAAAATTATATTCTCAAATGTGGTTGCCGACCCAAAGGGTTTTCTTGATTATCTTCGTGGTAATTTTTCTGAATTCAATAAGAGGCTAGGGAATAAATTTCATGAAGATAGATATATTATTAGAATTTTATATTGTTCATTAAACGAATTTGACGAAAGTATAAAGGATGTTGTAAATGAACCTGTTTATTTTGATTATCCAGTTCTGAAATATTTTGAAAAAATATCTTCAATTATAAAACTTTCTGTTCGTGGTGAGTTATTGGAGTTTCTTCGTATAGATCCGAGTGACGTGGCCGAAAACGGATTGTTTCAACAGCAGGGCAATTCCCGTACCCTCAACGGTTCTATCCTGCCCGAGGCCTCTTCCGGATTTCCGACGGGATACAAGGTCGTATCGTTTTACGTTGATGCGGCATCTTTATTGTCGCGAGCATATGTCCTCCGCCGCGACGGTTGGCGAGGGTCATCTCAAGCTTATCAGCGCATGATAAATAGCTCAAAAATTGAGTCTATGAGGAAGAAACTGAAAACAGATCAGCAGGTCTTCGTGAATAATTTGATTGCTACCTTGCCGTCGGACGTTCATCCGGAGGAAAAGGATGGGAAAACTGTCGACATCACCACGTTAACTAAGACTTCTCCGGTAAAGATAAGACTACCAGAGCGAGCGAACTCAATTGGTATGATAGATGGTCAGCATCGGCTATTTTCATACTATAAGTCTAGAAATGATGATCCTGAAATAGCGCGACTTCGACATCATCAAAACCTTCTTGTTACGGGGGTTATCTATCCGCCTGATGTTGACGAAGAGGAGCAAGAGAGGTTCGAAGCCAAACTATTTCTATCGATTAATGCAACTCAAACTAATGCGCCAACACCGTTACGCCAAGAAATAGAGACGGTTCTTAATCCTTTCAGTGCAACTGCGATTGGTCGCCGAGTAATGGCGCAACTCGCGAAGAATGGGCCACTCACTGGTTATGTTGAAAAGTATTTCTTTGATAAAGGAAAATTAAAAACTAGCTCGATTGTAAGTTATGCTTTGGGTCCATTGCTTAAATTAAGCGGAACTGATTCTTTATTCTATATTTTTGATCACGAAAATAAGGAAAAAATTAATACAGAATCAGGCCAGAAGGTTTTGAACGAATATATAAACTTCTCTGTTTCGAAGATTAATATGTTTTTAAATGCCGTTAAGAATAATGTGGAAGCTAAAAGGTGGACAACGGATCCGAAGCAAAAAGATCGTTTGGTTACCGTCACGTATATTAATAGTTTTCTGATAACGATGAGGTATCTCATTGAGAGCGGAAACAAAATTGATGAGTTTTCGTCATTAAAAGCCGCTCTTTCCGATATTGATAGTTTTAATTTTAGAGCGTATCACTCCAGCCAATATGCGCGTATGGCGGAAAATCTATTTCAAACGTATTTTGCGAGCGACTATACTAATAGGAATAAGCCTGCTAACGACTCGTCATAATATTAATTGGCCGATCTATGAAGAGATATTCTGGATTGATTTAGTGCGGCGAGTAATGGCTCATTTGATAGAAATTAATCACCATGAAAAATAGCTAGCATGTTACTCAACAAGCATTACCGCTCTCGACGACATAACTCTGAAACCCAATCACCCAAGCTCTATCCCTAGCTCCCACCGCATAACTGCGGCATACTTTCACCGGGATGGTTGATCACGACAAAATCCTGAGGCTGCGGCCTCAGTTCACCGCCTATGCCTATGCGCTTTGCGGCGATGCTTGCGACGGGGACGACCTCGTGCAGGAAGCGATTGCCCGCGCGCTGGAAAGCGGGAGCGTGCCCGACACGCTGCCCGATATGCGGCACTGGATGTTCCGCGTCATCCGTAATCTCTACATTGACAGACAGCGCAGGAAAAAGGTGCGCTCGGAATATTCCGCCTCGTATAAACGTTTAATTGATGGGGAGCCGGCTGGTGAGGACAATCGGCTGGACTCCATCCTGATCCGGCAGGCGATGGCAGCGCTTTCGCCCAACCACCGCGAGGTGCTTTACCTGGTCGATGTGATGGGGATGAGCTATGCGGAGGCGGCAAACGTCATGACGGTTGCCACCGGCACGGTGATGAGCCGGCTGAGCCGGGCACGAAGGGCGATGGTGGATGAGCTTGAAGGGTCCAACGTCAGGCCGATGAGGGCAAGGCGGAAACGGAAGACATGATGCGCGGGCAGGAAAACGGCGGGCAGGAAAACGATTGGGTGCTGCTGAACGGTTTCGCCGACGGCGAACTCGACGCAGCACTATCCGCCGCGTTTGAGGCGCGCCTTGCCGACGAGCCGGGCCTTCAGGCCGAACTCGACCGTATCCTCAAGCTCAAGAAGGGCCTTGCGGCCCTGCGCCCCGCCGAAGCCGCCCCGGATGCCGCCACGGACGAACGCAAGCCCGCGAAGAAGCCGCGTGCGCGCGCTTTTGCGGCCATCGCCGCGTGTCTGATCGTCGCCGTGATGAGCCTCTCCGCCTGGCAGTATCTTCTGCCCCCGAACCTGGAAGACAGCGTGTTCGCCTTGCACGAAAGGCTGGCGCGGCAGACCTACGTCGTTGAGGAAGGCAAGGTGGAAAAGGTCGTCTCCACGGGCCGGGCGTTCGAGTTCAGCGCGCCGGACATGACGGCGTCGCGGCTGTTCCTCGTCGATGTGGAAACGGGCCGCGCGGGCGGGAGCGACATCGTCGGCCTGCATTACCGCGGGCTGCACGGCTGCCGGCTGACGCTGATCGCGGTCGACGGGGCATCCAGCGCGCCGCCGATGAAACGCGCCGGCTTTCTGGTGCGCAACTGGGCCGCAGGCGGGTTCGGCTTCGTGATGGTCGCCAGTGGCATGGACGCCGAGCGCTTCGAGGCCGTCGGCGAATACGCCGAAGCCGTGATCCAGCACCAGTTGCGCAGGCGGGATGAATTCCGCCACGCCATGAGCGAGACGGCGGCGCGCCCCTGCGCGTGAGCGAATTATCCGGCTAATTATCGTTTCGGGAAGTGGGGCCGGTCCTCGTTATAGTTCTCGGCCAGATAGTCGAGGATGCGGGTGCGGTCCGGCTCCGGAATTTCCGCCATGCCCTGCTCCTCGCGCATCCACTCGAACAGGTCCTCCCAATGCTTGCGGGTCTTGCCCTGCTGGGCGACGATCATCTCCGAATGGCAGGCCGTGCAGTAGATGTAGGTTTCCTCCACGCCCGGCGCGTTGAAAAGAATTCCGTATTCGGAATCTTCCGCGAAGGCCGGGGCGGAAAGGGCGGCGATCGCAAGACTCAGGCAGGTTGCGAGAAGATGGTTCATGGCAGGTCCGGGCTTGGGATGACGTGATGAAGGGGCGGCAGGTCTGCCGCCCCCAACGTTCGATTTGCGAAGAGATCAGACGATGCGCACGCCGACGCGATGCATCGAATTGTTGAGATAGCCCTTCGGGTTCCACGCAATCGCAAAGGGCTGCGCGACGCCGGCATCATCCGTCGCCCGGGCCCAGATCTCGTAATAGCCGGCTTGCGGGAAATTGACGGTCGTGCGCCAGTTCTGCCAGGCGCCGTCGTTCACCGGGGCTTCCAGCTCTGTCTCAATCCACGTCGCGCCGAAATCGATCGAGATGTCGACACGCTCGATCTTGCGGTCGCCGGACCAGGCGTGGCCGCGCACCTCCGCCCCTTGCGCGCCAAGCTCGGCGCCCGTCGCGGGGCTGGTGATCAGGGACTTCACCGGCATGCGCTCGATGATGACGAAATCCTCCTTGGCGACCTCCTCGCCCGGCGCAACGGGGCGGTTCGGAACGCGATAGGACGTTCCCGTCATCTTCGGACCGTCGTGGACGACATCGCGCAGCCAGATGCGCTTCAGCCACTTCTGCGAGCACGACCCCGGCCAGCCGGGAACGACGAGGCGCAGCGGCGCGCCGTTCATCGGATGCAGGGCCGCGCCGTTCATCTCGAACGCGATGAGGACGTTGTCCGTCATCGCCTTCTCGATCGGAACGCCGCGCGAGATCGGCAGTTTCCCGGGATCGCCCGACAGATGCGTATCGGCGCCGACGTGCGCGGTGTAGACGACGCCGTCCTTCACGCCGGCCTTCGCCAGCACATCCTTCAGGCGAACGCCCGTCCACTCCGAACAGGCCACCGCACCAAGCGTCCACTGGTTGCCCGACGCCGGCGGATCGAAGAACGCGCGCCCGTTGCCGCCGCATTCGATCGTGAGAGCCATGTTCACAACCTCGAAATTGGACTTGAGGTCGGCGATCGTCAGTTCCATCGGATTGTCGACGAGGCCGTCGATCGTCAGGGTCCAGGTGGTGGGGTCGACGTCTTCCGGCGGCAGGCCGTTGTTGCGGATGAAATGCCGGTTCGTCGGCGTGATCGGGTCGTCAAGCAGCTGGGGTGGCGTTTCCGCGTTGACCGGTCTGTCGTTCAAAAGGGTCAGGCCATCCTTGCCGGTGAGCGCGTCTTCATTGGCGAAGGCGACCGGAATGAAGCCCGCCGGCATGGTGCGGTGATAAGGAATAGCCATCCCGAGCATGGCGCCCATGGTGGTCAGGCCCGCGCCGCGCAGAAAACCGCGCCGGTCGGAATGGGAAATCCGCCCGAAGAAATGACGGTCGGCGCTTTCGGGGTCTTTTTCGAAGTAAGCGAACAGCCCCTTGCTTTCGTTCTTCACGGACATGTATTCCTCCCTTTGCAATGTCCTCAATAAACAAACGCACAGGGCCGGCTCTTTATTCCGTCGAAAACAACCTGAGGGGTGGCGCTTGCGCCATGTGCGGCGGCCTGTCCCAGACAATCACCGTCTGTTCGGACAATGCGATTGCCGATAGGTTGGCCACAACCGAAGCAGGCAGGGCAAAGCGCAATTTCGATATGAACGGAAGTTACAGGTTTTTCTGGGCGCAAGGCACGGCATGCCTCGCCCCGCAAATCGTTCTGGAAGAAACCGGGTCGGACCATGAGATCGTGAGCGTCGATCTTTCGCGCGGCGAACACAACACGCCGGAGTACTTGAAGCTCAACCCCGCCGGCACTGTGCCCGCGCTTGTTTGCCCGGACGGGCAGGTACTAAGCGAGGCCGCCGCGCTCTGTCTCTATCTTGGCGAGTTGCATCCCGGGGTTGGCCTTGTTCCGGCGGTCGGCGACACAAGGCGCGGGACATTCCTGCGCTGGCTGATCTACCTGACGAACACCGTGCAGGTCGCCTACAAGCGCTTCTACTACCCCGAGCGCTTCAGCACGGACCCTGCCCATGCGCCCGCCATCAAGGAACGCGCGGTCGAGAACCTGTTCGCGGTGTGGCGGCCGGTCGAGGCGCATCTTGGCGAAAAGGGGCCGTACTTTCTGGGCGAGGCCTGCAGTGTGGCGGATATCTACATGCTGATGCTGGCGACATGGTTCGAGCCGGTCGACGATCTCCGGCAAGCCTGCCCGGCGGTCGCGGAGGCCTGCGAACTCATGAGCCGTCGCCCGGCCGTCGCCAAGTGCCTCGACATGCAAAACGGGATCAGCATCGGCAGAACGGCGCATTCTCCGTTAGAGTGAACGACATTCGATGCGTTCACGGGAGAAGCCGATGGCGATGAAGGAAAGATCGTTCGGAACCACGATCAAGAACCTGCTGCTCGCGTTGTTGAACGCGACGCTGATCCTGGTTGCACTGTGCCTTGCGCTTGCCTATGGCGCGGCATCGACCTTCGAACGGGCGATGGACAATCTCGGCGGGCGTATCGTCAGCATCCGCCCGGTCAGCGGCGAACTGAAGAACCTGACCGGAGAACTGAAGGCGCTTCGCGGCGATCTCGCTTCCATTCGCGAGCAAGGGCGGGAAAGCAGCGCGGAAGCGCTGGAGAAGGCGAGGGCGAAGCTCGACGAAGTCGACCGCAGGCTTGCCGCTTTCGGCGAGAACGTGGAGGCATTGGCGCAAAAGCCGGATGAGATCATCGACACGGCGCTGGACAAGGTCTCGACGCGGATCGGCAGCGGCTTGAGCGCGCTCGCCCCCTGTGTCGCGCGACCGGGCATAGGGATGAGTGAAGGCATCCCGCCCACCAGACCGGCTGATGGCTGATGCGAAATCCTACCGAATGTTCGACTTCTGCGTGAGCTTCATTTCGTCCGCGTTCGCCTTACCTTCGGTAAATATATCCGCCACGGCGGAGGCCATACGAGAGACCGCCGAGGCTATCCGCGTGGTGGTGATCGTGTCGTTGCCGGGAATGAGCTTCTCGCCCGAGACGGTGATTTTCGTCAGCAACGGAAAGACGGTCTGGTTGTCGAGCGCGATGCGCACGACCTGTCCGCGCGCCGTCGGCTGAAACGTCTTCTGGAACTCGTCCGGCAACTGCACCGTTAACGGCAGGATCTCGACAATGGTGCCGGGCGAGCTTGCGAAGCCGCTCTTGACCGTGACCCGTTCTCCGGGCCTGACGGAATAAAGAGTGCCCGTCTCGAGATAGGCGAGGACGAACTTGCCGCCGACGAACATTTCCGCCAGCGGTTCTCCGGGCCGGATCACATCGCCCTGGCGGGCGAGCGTATCGCTGATGACGCCATCGGCGGGCGCGCTGATGGTGCCGTTCATGTAGCGGCTGCGGATATCCTCCATCGCAGCGGCGGCTTCTTCCTGCGCCTTGCCGAGCTTTTCGAGCTGGGCAAGGGAGGAGCGGCGCTCTGCGTTGCGTATCGCGATCTCCTCGAAGGCGTCGTAATGCTCGCGAACCGCCTGGCGGTAGGAGGCATCGGTGACGACCGAGCGCGCGCCCGACAGCTTCTTCAGGCTGGTTTCGGCCTCGGCAAGGCGGTCGTCCGCCGTCTTCATGACCTCGTTCGCGATCTCGACCTTGATGGAAAGCTCCGCCTGGCGGGCGATCGTCGCCGCACTCTGGGAGGCGAGGTTGGCGATGACGCTCGCGACCTGGGGCGAATGCACCTGGCCGAGGAACTGCCCTTCGCGAACCGCCTGGCCGGGCTTGATATCGACGTCGAGGACCTGCGCTTCATAGGGCAGGGAGATGACGACCCTGTCCGCCGTCACGAGCCCTTCGGCCTGGAGCCAGAGCATGGGGCCGACGATCATGTTGGCGATATAGGCCAGGAAGGCGAGGACGCATGCGAAGTAGAGGTAACGGCTCCACTTCGGCCTCGATGAACGGACGTCGTTTTCGAAACGGTCCGCCTTGGTGCGCGGTCTTATCTGACGGATCATGACTTGCCTCTCGCGTATGGCAGGATGGAGCGGACGCGGCTTGGCTGATAGCTGTCATCCTTGGAAGCGTCGAATACCCATTCCTCGAAATAGGCGTAGAGCCTGACCAGCCGCAGGAACATTCCGTTGAACAGCCCGCTGGTCAAAAGGAACGGCAGAAGCTCGAACACCGTTTTCGCGCCGAAACGCCCGGTGACGAAAACGGCGAGAAAGAAAATGAAGATGTCCATCAGGACGTAGACGATGGCCACCGCGCCCAGGATGTAGAAGGCGGCGGTACCGAAGACGTAGAACAGGGCGCCGACATAGATCGGGAAGACGAGGGTGGGGATCAGGTTGAAAACGACGAATTCGACCTGTTCCACCGTTTCCAGCGTGTTCCAGCTCCGCCCGGTCGGGGCGAAAGAACTCCCGAACTTGCGCAGCCTGATCCTGATCGTATCCCTGTCCCACCGTCGGCGCTGGCGGATGAGGCCCCTGAGTGTGGGAACGCCATCCGTGAAGCACCATGCATCGGCCGCGTAGCGGATCTTCCAGCCGGCCCGGCGGACGCGCATGGTCATGTCGAAATCCTCGCCCGGCCCGGGCTCGTTGCCGCCGATCTGGCGGAAGCACTCGCGGCGGAAAGCGCCGAACGCGCCCGAAACGCAAGTGACGATGCCGAAAAGATCCTGAACCCGTTTCCCGAGACCGATGCTGATGATGTATTCGATCGCCTGATAGGCAGTGACGACCGAATAAGTGTGGTTGCGCACCCCGATGGCGCCGCATACCGCGCCCACCTGCGGATCGGCGAACGGTTCGAGCAGAAGCTCTATCGCGTCTCTGTCGTACGAGCAGTCGGCATCGAGATTGATGACGATATCGCCGGTTGCCATCATCATACCGAAGTTTGCCGCCGAAACCTTGCCGCAGCGATCCTGGTTGCAAAGGGCGGCATCGATCAGGCCCTCGGCGCGCAATTGCGCAAGAACCTCGCGCATGCCGTCCGTCGAGCCGTCGTCGACGCAGATGATCTCGTCGATCCGGCGCGTCTGCTCGCGAAGCGAGCGGATGCACGCGCGCATCGCGTGGGCCTCGTTGTGCCCCGCGACCACGACGCTGACCTTCAGCCGGGAAAGGGTGCGTTCGTCAGCCTTCGAACGGGGCGGCGGCGGATAGAGCGTCGCCGCGACATGATCGACGCCCGCGACCAGGAAGCCGAGCGCGAAGCGCGGAATCTCCAGGAGCACCATGAACCAGAACACGGCGATGGCGGAGTGCCAGTCCAGCGCCTGAAGAAAATCGGCTGCTCCTCTTGCCGCGTCCATCATGTTTCCCCGGCGATTTGCTCGCACTCGGAGCGCGAAAGAATGTGGAACCTGAGGCCCGGATCGTGCAGGACGACCTCCGCCATCCGGTGATCGATCTCGCTGATTACCTTTTGTGCGTCGGCCTCGCTCATGTGCGTGAGCAGGATGAGCATGCCGTTTTCGCAAGGAGCGACCGTGTCCACGGGCCTTAGCGCGCTGCGCAGGACATCGGAAACCAGATGCTCGGACTGCTCGGCCAGGCGCAGGCTGTGCGAGCGGAAATCTTCCGCGGGATCGTAAACGCCTTTCAGAACCTGGAAGGGCGTGCCGAAGGCCGCTTCGTGGCGGATCGCCTGCTGCAGCAGAACCTTGAAGTGGTCCGTCTCGACGTCCGGTTTGCGCGGGTCCGTTCCACCGCCGAGCAAGGCCTGCAGCCCGGCCGGAGTCAACTGATAGGAATACCAGTCCTGAACGGGCATCCGCCCGGCGTCGTGCCTGGAGCGGCAATGCATGCAAACGAAGCCCACCGCCGTGCTATCGTCGACCGCGCCGCAGGACTTGCAGACGATCGCCGAGCCCGGCTTGTCATAGTCGAGGCCGATATGGCGCAGCAACTGACTGCATTTCGGGCAATAAAGGCCATCCGCGGTTTGCCGGAACTCGCCCTCGACCGCCTCGAAGCCACAGGGGAAATGATGGACGACCGTCTCCTCGCCGATCTGCGGCGAGCGGCACTTGCAGCATTCCTCGCGAACGTTCAGCGCGGATGAGCGGCATTGGGGACATACGTGCAGGCGGTCGAAAAACGTGCGGTTCAGGAAACCGCGCCGGAAGAGCGCATGCGCCGTTTCGCAGGCATCGCCAAGCTGACCGCCCAGGACGCGGTAGCCCACCATGGCAGGTTTTCGGGGATCGTAGTCGGCAATCAGATCCCGCTCGCGCGAATACATCCTTGCAAGAAGAATGTCTTCGGTATTTCCCGACAAGCGCACGGTTTCCGGAAGGTCCTCCAGCCGCTCGATGATAGCGCGCGCGGCATCAAAGCAATCCGGCCCGGACGCGTCGAACCATTCGCGCTCGTCCGCTTCCATGCTGATGACCGGGACCAGCGGATTGCTGATTTTCCTGAGAAGCCTTTCGATCAGCCGATCAGCCAGAAAGGCTGTCAGGACAATGGCGTAAGGCTTGTTATTTCCACCGGCCTTTCCCTTCACCCATCCATTCGGAATTGGGACATTGTCCACGTTGGGGAAAAGAAAGTAGTGGAAATCTTCAGTAGGCCGTAGACGCAATAATGTATGCATAACACAGTACTCTATACATTACGCACTCGCCTCGCTCTGTTTCGTTTTCTGTTCCGTACTGCGTCCTTGACGATTCTTTTCTTCGAATACAAGAAAAAACAACCTTTGCGCTAGAAAAAGAATTTCTAACGTTTAGTGTGCGATCGGAAAATAGTTAAGCAATCGTACATAATTTGAATTAATTCGCAATAGGGGTAAATAAGAGTTCGTTAATACCTCTAGGTAAGAGTTTTTCGCGGTTCGATGCTGGCGTTTTTCCGTAGCATTGCAAGGCGTGGCGTGGCGGATTTCACGATGAAATCCGGACGCGTCGGCCGGCGGGTCAACACCGGAATCCGCAAGGTTTTCACAAGGTGCAAGGCTCGATTTTCGAAAGGCCGGACAATGGTCATCTTCCTGCCACTCCCTCCGGCATAAGTAACTCTGCGTAATTTTGAGGGGAGTGCCTGGACATGAGGCGTTTTACCGCAGCGATTTTCATCCTTGCCATTCCGGTTGCCGGTTGCCAGTCGTCAAGCAGCGGACCGACCGTTGCCGCAACGCCGGTGACGGGTTCGACTGCCGATATCGCCGATTTCCAGGGCGCAAGGGCAGGGCAGGCCGAGCTGGGGCTTAACAACCGGGGTTACGAACCCGCCCGTACCGAAGGGCTGACGGCCTATTGGTGGAACGACGCGACGCAAGCTTGCGCGCGTATTGTGACCTCCAACGGACGCTACGAGACGGTCGATACGGCAACGCCGGCCGATTGCGGGAAGTAGGGTCTTCAGCGCTCCAAACCCGCCGCTTCCAGCCCCTTGAGCAGGCGGGCCATATCCTCTCCGCGCTTGTAGGGGAGAAAGGTTTTCAGCCAATCTACTGAAAAGCCGGGATGGATCCTGAAGGCCTGGCGCAGCGTGTCCTTTGCCGCCTGTTCTTCGCCGCGAAGGCCGTGGCAGGCGGCAAGATAAAGCTGCGCGGGCAAGACCTCGCCATTGCGCGCGACGGCGCGCCGAAGGGCTTCGAGCGCTGCGTCGTAACGCTCCATCATCATGTCGGCCTGGCCGCGATAAAGCGTGTAGTAGAAGGGGTAGAACGGGTTCAGCCCGATCGCCTTGTCGATGAGGGGGGCGACCTTTTCCGGTTCGCCCATGAAATGCCTGAGCCCGGCGAGATTGGCGTAGGCATCCGCATTGCCGGGCTCCACTTCGATCCAGCGTTCGATCGCCGCGACGGCCTCGTCGTATTGCCTGCGGAAGAGCTGGATGTTGCCGAGCGCCTCGTGAACGAGCGGCAGTGACGGGTCGAGCCTTTCAGCCATTTGCGCCAGCTCATAAGCCTTGTCGAGCGCATCGGCCTGACCGGAAAACCAGTCGTGCATCCTGACCATGGCAAGGCCTGCATAACCGGCGGCATAATCCGGGTCGAGATCGATGGCCCTTGAATAAAGCGCATCCGCCGCGCGATTTCCCTCTGGCGTGAAAAGGCGGTACTGCTCGCGCCCGCGCAGGACAAAGTCGTAAGCTTCCGGAACGGCCGGTTCGCGGCGTGGCGCGGGGGGCGGACAACGGGCGATCAGGCTTATGGAAAGAGCCTCGACGATCTTGCCCGTCACGTCGTCCTGCACGGCGAAGATATCCGCAAGCTCCCGGTCGTAGCGCTCCGCCCAGACATGGGCGCCTGATGCACCGTCGATAAGCTGCGCGGTGATGCGGACCCTCGTTCCCGCCTTGCGCACGCTGCCTTCCACCACATGGGCGACGCCGAGATCGGACGCGACATCCTGAATGCGGGTCGCCTTTCCCTTAAAGGCGAAGGTGGAGTTGCGCGCGATCACCACGAGCCCGGCAACCTTGGAAAGCTCGGTAATGATGTCTTCGGCAATGCCGTCGGCGAAATAGGCCTGTTCCGGATCGCCGCTCATGTTGTCGAACGGGAGAACGGCGACGGAGGCCCGGTTCGCCGCAACTTTTTCCGATGCGGGGGAGCAATCTGGATCTTCCCCGACCGACCAGCGCCAGATCGCGACGGGCCGGGCGATGTTCTTCACCGCATGTTCGCCGCCGTCCGCCCAAGTGACGCCCGTCCTGTCACGCACCTGCCGGTAGGCGTCGTCCGAAAGGGCTATGCCGCCGGCTTCGGCCAGCGCTTCGATACGGGAGGCGATATTGACCCCGTCGCCGAAAATGTCGTCGCCCTCGGCGATGACGTCGCCAAGGTGAATGCCGATGCGAAAGCGGATGGCGCTTAGGGGCGTGAGGCCAGAATTGCGCTCCGCCATGCCGCGCTGGATGGCGACCGCGCAATTGACGGCATCGACGACGGACGGAAATTCCATCAGGAGGCCGTCGCCCATGCTCTTGACCGTGCGCCCGTCGTGCTCGGTGACGAGCGGGTCGACAAGCTCGCCGAGGTGAGCGCGCAAGGCGGCGAGCGTTCCCGTCTCGTCGGTTCCCATGAGACGGGAATAGCCGGCGACATCCGCCACGACGATCGCCGCCAGTTTGCGTCGGCTGCCTTCTTTCATGAGAAGAGATTACCTAGCGAAAGGCCGAGAATCCATTCGCCGCGCCGGCATGAGACCCTATAATTGGCTGCGAGAATTTCCGTCCAGATCGCCGCGCGCGAGAATGGCGGCCCGCCTTTCACATTCATTCCATGGAGTTCCGGCAAAAGTGACCCCGATTTTCCGATGGTTCGAAAGCCGGATCGACCCCTTCGCCAAGCGGCCCGAAAGACCGGTGCCGCGCGACGTGCTCGCCTTCCTGCGGTTCTTCGTCGCCCAGGCCAGATGGGTGTTCGCCGCCATGCTCGTGCTCGGCGGGCTGACGGCGCTGATCGAGGCGATGCTCTATGTCTTCGTCGGCTGGCTGATCGACCTGATGGGCGAGGGCGAACGCGCGACCTTCTTTACCGACCACTGGCCGCTGCTCCTCGCCATGGCCGCGACCCTTGTCGTCTTCCGTACGCTCGTTGCGACGCTGACCGCACTGGTCGAGGAACAGGCCGTGGTGCCCGGTTTCTTCAACCTCGTGCGCCTGCAATCCCACGACCGGGTGATGCGCCAGTCCATGGCCTATTTCCAGGACGAATTCGCAGGCCGCGTTTCCCAGAAGGTCTGGCAAGCGGGACAGGCGGCGGGCGACTTCATGGTCTCGCTGCTGCAGGTGAGCTGGTACATCGTCGTCTTCGCGATCTCCACCTTCGCGCTTTTCACCGGGCTCGACTGGGTCTTCGGTGCGCTGATCGTTGCCTGGGTCGCGATGTTCGCGCTCGCCGCGCGCTTCTTCGTGCCGCGCATACGGGTGAGGGCGCGCGATGTCTCGCATGCCGCCTCCGGCGTGACGGGGCGACTGGTCGACACTTACTCGAACATCCAGACGGTGAAGCTCTTCGGCGACCAGTCGCACGAAGAAGAGGGCATGCGAAGCGGCTACCTGACGTTTCTGGATCGGCTCAAGACCTTCACCCGAACGCTGACGACGGCGCGTTTCTTCATGTCGGGAGCAAGCGGCGTGATGATGGCGACCATCGGTGGTTTCGCCATCGCCGCATGGCAGCGCGGCACGCTGACACCGGGCGATGTTGCGATCGTGCTTGGCCTGATGCTCAGGCTCAACATCCTGCTCAACCGGCTGATGAACCAGCTGAACGGACTGTTCCGCAACCTCGGCACCCTGCAGGACAGCGCGGAGATGATCACCCGAAAGGTGACGGTGACGGATGCGGCGGATGCGGTGCCGCTCGACGTTCGAGAGGGCCGGATCGCATTCAGCAGCGTCACCTTCGATTATGGCCGCGAGGACGGCGTGCTGCGCGACCTGACGCTTGCCATCGAACCGGGGGAACGGGTCGGCATCGTCGGCCGGTCGGGGGCAGGCAAATCGACCCTCGTCAACCTTCTGCTTCGCTTCTACGACGTCGACCGGGGCCTGATCGAGATCGACGGGCAGGACGTATCGACTGTGACGCAGAGATCGCTGCGCGGCGCCATCGGCATGGTGACGCAGGATACCTCGCTGCTGCATCGCTCCATTCGCGAGAACATCGTCTACGGACGCCCGGATGCGGATGAAGACGCCATACGCAAGGCGGCGCGGCGTGCGCATGCGGATAGATTCATCGCCGAGCTATCCGACAGGCGTGGCCGGCGTGGGCTTGACGCCCATGTTGGCGAACGCGGGGTGAAGCTTTCCGGCGGGCAACGGCAAAGGATAGCGATAGCCCGCGTTCTCCTGAAGGACGCGCCGATCCTGGTGCTTGATGAAGCGACGTCGGCGCTTGATTCCGAGATCGAGGCGGCGATCCAGGAAAGCCTTTCAGAGCTTATGGAAGGCAAGACGGTGATCGCCATCGCACACCGCTTGTCGACGATTGCGGCGATGGACCGGCTCGTGGTCATGGACGAAGGCCGGATTGTGGAGGAAGGCACGCATCAGGACCTGCTGGCACGCGGCGGGCTGTATTCCGACCTCTGGAAGCGCCAGTCCGGCGGCTTCCTGGCGGCGGACGAAGCTGCGTGAGGCGGGTTGGGGGACCCGGTCAAGGTTGGAGGATTGGAAGCTCGATATTTTTGGATCCTTAGGCCCGCGCAACAACCAACAAATATGACGCGCTTGCGCGCGCCCTACACGCTGGATCCCGGCTCTCGCGATGCGCGCAACCGCGCACGCGGGCCGGGATGACGTCCTTCGTGTTTCAGGGTCATTCGGAGGTGCCGCCGCCACGGCAGAAAACGAAAAAAGCCGCCGGATCGCTCCGGCGGCTTTTGAACTCGTGGGCTTGCCCGCCGATCAATGATCGACGTTGCGCCAGATCTTCTGCTTCGTGAAGTAAAGCAGCGAACCGAAGATGATCAGAAACGCCATGACGCGGAAACCGATCTTCTTGCGATCTTCCAGATGGGGCTCCGCCGCCCACATCATGAAGGCCGCGACGTCCCTGGCATATTGATCCACCGTCATCGGCGTGCCGTCGGTATATTCGACGAGCTCCTCAGACAGCGGCGGCGCCATGGCGAGTGTATTGGCGGCCAGGAAGCTGTGGTTGTAGTACTGCCCGACCGGGACT
Source organism: Stappia sediminis (assembly GCF_009826895.1). GTDB lineage: Bacteria > Pseudomonadota > Alphaproteobacteria > Rhizobiales > Stappiaceae > Hongsoonwoonella > Hongsoonwoonella sediminis. Next base: position 66,217 of record NZ_WUMV01000001.1, read on the forward strand.
TCCACGCCTTCGGGCGCCTCTTCCTCGTAACCCGTCAAGAGGGCGTAGATGTAATCCGGGCCCTGCTCCTGGTACTGCGTGAAGGCATCGAACACGAAATTCGGGAAGCCGCGATGCGCCGCGCGCGCCTTGGCGAGCAGCGAAAAGTCCGGCGGATAAGCACCGCCGTTGGCCGCGCGGGCCGCCTGCTCGTTCGGGAACGGCGAGGGGAAGTGGTCGGCCAGGATGCCCGGACGCTCGTACATGTCGCCGTCGTCGTTCGGGCCGTCCTCGACCGTGTATTCGGCCGCGATCGCCTTGGCTTCTTCCTCGGAGAAGCCGGGGCCGCCCGGCTGGGCGAGGTTGCGAAAGGCCACGAAGCGCATCGAGTGACAGCCCGAGCAGACCTCGCGGTAGATCTTGAAGCCGCGCTGAAGCTGGGCCGGGTCGTAGGTGCCGAAAGGCCCCGAGAACGACCACTGCTGCTTTTCGATGTGCGGCGGTTCGCCCGCGGCGAGCACGGGGCCCGCCAGCACAAGGCCTGCGACGGCGGCGAGCGTGCGAACGGTTCCAACCATTCTTTTCATATCATCGAACTCCGATCTCGCTCGTCGATTACTTGGTGTCGGGTGCTGCGACCGCGCCGGCCGGCTGACCGCCGCCCGATTTGGCGAGCACGGCTTCCGAGATCGACGCCGGCAGCGGCTTCGGCTTCTCAAGGAAACCAAGCAGCGGCAGGATGATCAGGAAGTGCGCGAAGTAATAGGCGGTGAGGATGCGCGCCATTATGACGTAGATACCTTCCGCCGGCTGTGCGCCGAGATAGCCGAGGCCAACGCAGACCGCGCCGAAGATCCAGAAGAACTGCTTGAACAGCGGCCGGAACGTGCCGGAGCGGACCTTCGAGGTGTCGAGCCAGGGCAGGACGAAGAGAACGGCGATGGAGCCGAACATCGCCACCACGCCGCCGAGCTTGTCGGGAATGGCGCGCAGGATCGCGTAGAACGGCAGGAAGTACCATTCCGGGACGATGTGCGCGGGCGTGACCAGCGGGTTCGCCTCGATGTAGTTGTCCGGGTGACCCATATAGTTCGGCACGTAGAAGGCGAACCAGGCGAAGAGGATCATGAAGACGATGACCGCGAAGAGGTCCTTCATCGTGTAGTACGGATGGAAGGGAACCGTGTCCTGCTTCGACTTCGGCTCGACGCCCGTCGGGTTGTTGTTGCCCGAGGTGTGGAACGCCCAGACGTGGAGAAGGGCCACGCCGAAGATCATGAACGGCAGCAGATAGTGCAGCGAGAAGAAGCGCTTCAACGTCGGATTGTCGACCGAGAAGCCACCCCACAGGAAGGTGCGGATTTCCTCGCCCACCAGCGGGATCGCCGAGAACAGGTTGGTGATCACCGTCGCGCCCCAGAAGGACATCTGGCCCCAGGGAAGCACGTAGCCCATGAAGGCGGTGGCCATCATGATGAGGAAGATGATGACGCCCAGGATCCACGAAATCTCGCGCGGCGCCTTGTAGGAGCCGTAGTACATGCCGCGGAACATGTGGATGTAAACGGCGATGAAGAACATCGACGCGCCGTTGGAGTGAAGGTATCGCAGCATCCAGCCGAAGTTCACGTTGCGCATGATGTGCTCGACGGAATCGAAGCCCGCAGCCGTCGACGCCGTGTAGTGCATGGCCAGCACGATGCCGGTCAGAAGCTGCGCGACGAGGACGAAGAAGAGGATGCCGCCGAAGGTCCACCAGTAGTTGAGGTTCTTCGGGGTGGGGAAGTCAACGAAGGAACCGCGGATGAGCGAAATGACCGGCAGGCGGCTTTCGAGCCACTTCGCCGCCGCGCTCTGCGGTACGTAATTGGAATGTCCAGCCATGGCTGTCTCCTAAAGCGCTGCTGAGCTTCAGCCGATCGTGATGGTCTGATCCGCGGTGAATTCATACGGCGGGACCAGCAGGTTCTCCGGAGCCGGGCCCTTGCGGATGCGGCCCGCCGTATCGTAGTGCGAGCCGTGGCACGGACAGAACCAGCCGCCGAAATCGCCCTGCTGGCCGAGCGGCACGCAGCCAAGGTGCGTGCAGATGCCGACCATGACAAGCCACGGCTCTTTCTCGGGTGCCGCGCGGTGTTCGTCGGTCGCCGTCGCGTCCGCCGGGAGATTGGAATTACGGGCGAGCTGATCCGGCAGGTCGTCGAGCGCGACGGATTTCGCCTCTTCGACCTCCTCTGCCGTGCGATGGCGGATGAAGACGGGCTTTCCGCGCCACTTTACGGTGATCGACTGTCCTTCCTCGACCGCCGAAACGTCCACCTCGATCGAAGCGAGCGCCAGCGCCGAAGCATCCGGGTTCATCTGGTCAATAAAGGGCCATACAAGCGCTCCCGCGCCGACCGCCCCAACTGCACCGGTCGCGATATAGAGGAAATCGCGGCGTGTCGGTTCGACCGTATCCTGCTGTGCCAAGGTCGCGTCCTCTTCAAACTGTTCCAGCCCCTGAACGGCAAGCCCGCTCCGAATCTTCCCTATGGGTAATAATACCTAGAAGGGCTCGGGCAGGCTAACAGGGCCACAAGATGCGTCAAAACCGCACCCGTTCAAGCGGGCGTCTTTTTGCATCGTTCCCGGCTCTTGTCCAGATCGTCATACGGCGAAATGACGCTTTGTCGCGCGTCAGGCCGCTTTTTTTCAACGTATTGCCGCCGCGTTTCCGCCAATGTTCGCGTTACGTGCACAAATCCGGAGATTTCGGGAAATGCGGGCGGTGGCGTCAGGCCACCGCCGCGCTGTCGATAAAGCCGCCGGACTGGCGTTTCCAAAGGTCGGCGTAAAGCCCGCCGCGTGCCAGCAGGTCCTGATGGGTGCCTTCCTCCACGATGCGGCCCTCGTCCATGACCACGAGCCGGTCCATGGCGGCGATCGTCGACAAGCGGTGTGCGATGGCGATCACCGTCTTGCCTTCCATCAGTTCCGAAAGGCTTTCCTGAATCGCCGCCTCGATCTCCGAATCGAGCGCCGATGTTGCCTCGTCCAGTACGAGGATCGGCGCATCCTTCAAAAGAACACGCGCAATCGCGATCCTCTGGCGCTGCCCGCCGGAAAGCTTCACCCCGCGCTCGCCCACGTGGGCGTCCATGCCGCGCCGCCCTTCAAGGTCCTCCAGCCCTTCGATGAACCGCGCCGCATGGGCTCGCCGCGCCGCCTCCCACGCTTCCTCGCGGCCGGCATCGGGGCGCCCGTAGACGATGTTTTCAAGCACCGAACGATGCAGGAGCGAGGTGTCCTGCGTGACGACGCCCACCTGCGAGCGAAGCGATTCCTGCGTGACCGCCGAGATGTCTTGATTGTCGACTAGAATGGTGCCGCCTTCGAGGTCGTAGAAACGCAGGAGCAGGTTCACCAGCGTCGACTTGCCGGCGCCCGAGCGGCCAATCAGGCCGATTTTCTCGCCCGGCCTGATATCGAGCGTCAGATCTTCGATGACGCCCGATGCCTTGCCGTAATGAAAGCGGATCTTGTCGAAGCGGATCGCGCCTTCCTGGACGACGAGAGGCTTGGCGCCAGCGCGGTCCACCACCTCGCGCTCGCGCGAGATCGTGGTGATGCCGTCCTGCACCGTGCCGACGTTTTCAAAGAGGCCCGACACCTCCCACAAGATCCACTGCGACATGCCTTGCAGGCGGAGAACGAGCGCAATGGCGACCGCGATGTCGCCGGTCGAAACGGTGCTCGACCGCCAAAGAAAGATCGCAAGCGCCCCGGTGGAAAACAGAAGCAGCGTGTTTATGCCGTTAAGCGAGATGTTGAGGACCGTAACGAGCCGCATCTGGCGAAAAACCGTCTGCAGGAACGCCCACATGGAGTTTTTCGCGTAATTCTCCTCCCGCTCGGTGTGGGAAAAGAGCTTCACCGTCGAAATGTTCGTATAGGCATCGACGACATGGCCGGTCATCAGCGCGCGGGCGTCCGCCTGATCGCGTGAAGCGTCCTTCAGCTTCGGCACGAAATAGTAGATCACGCCGAGATAAGCCAGGAGCCAGAAGACGAGCGGGGCCGCAAGTTCCCAGCTCGCCTCGCCCACCAGAAACAGCGCCGAGACGAAATAGACCGAAATGTAGACGAGGATGTCGACGATGCGGGTGACGACCTCACGCACAGCCAAGGCGGTCTGCATCACCTTGTTGGCGATGCGGCCGGCGAAATCGTTCTGGTAAAAGCCGATGCTCTGGCGCAGCAGATAGCGGTGCACGCGCCAGCGCACGTTCATCGGGTAATTGCCGAGAACGCCCTGGTGAAAGAGCGATTCCCACAAGGCGTTTATCGCCGGCAGGATGACGAGAATGACCGCCGCCATCCACATAAGGCGTGGCCAGTTGTCGGCAAAGAACGTCTCGCGGTTGGCCGACGACAGCCAGTTCACCAAGTCGCCGAGGAAGGAGAACACCATGACCTCGAAGACCGCGATCAACGCGCCGAGGATGCCGACCGCCGCCAGTACGGGCCAGATCGGCCTGGTGTAATACCAGCAGAACCTGACCAGCGTGTCGGGCGGCGGCCCCTCGATCCCCTCCGTCCTGAAGGGATCGATCAGGCGCTCAAAGCGATCGAACATCGTGCATTCTCCGCATGAGGCGGTTTGCTTCGCCTTCCGCCTCGTCCTGTTGCCGTTCGATGTCGGCATAATCGAGCGAATTCAGAAAGCGCGGCTCGAAAGGCGCGATCAGGAAGGTAAGCCCGAAGCTCACGATCGCAACCGCGACGACCAGCGCCCCGATGAAGAGCCCGCTCAGCCGATCGACGAAGACGGAGGCCGTCTCCGCGCCGGCAGCGGTCACGAATTCATCGATCCGAGCGATCTCCGACAGGAGGATCGGCGCGAAGATCAAAACCGCGATGACAGCAACCGAAAGGATGCTCGCCCCGGCGATGGCGGCAACCCGCCTCAGGCGCTTTTCCCGCGGCTCCAAGGGCTGCAGGTTGCGAAGGTGCTGGATGTCGACATCCGGCAAGCCGTGCCGGATTTCCAGTTCCGGCGGCAGTTTCATGAACATGGCAATTTGCTCCCGTCAGGGAAAAAGCAAGAAATGGAGGCCGCCGGGAAACGGTAAGCGAAACGGAGTCGCCTACCGATCCGCGCGCCGAACGCTCAGGCGCGATTCCGCACGGATTGGCCGTCGGCCGATGATCTGGACTGGTTGAAAGGAAAGTGCCCGGGAAGCGGGCGGTGGGCCGTCAGGAAGCTGCGATGCAGCTCCAGGAACGGCGCGGCGTCGATGCCGATGACATGCCGGGGCGAAGGATGCCGAACGAAGCGACGCTGATCGAAAGCGCGAACTTGGCTGTCATGCGATCCCTCCGTTTCAGGCTTTTGCCATCGGGTGAAATGACGCTGCACCAATAAATGCCGCCAAGGAAGGCGGGAGACGGTCCAGCAAGGAGCGCGAAGAATACACAGCTTTTCGAGAATGGCTACCCCAAGGGGCGAAAATTCTGCGACGATCCGACGCGGCTGTTGCAGGCGGACCACAAGGCCGCTTGCCTCATGCGCCGATTTGGCAAGCCCCGTGCGCTGTGGCATGTAGCTGATAGAAGGATATTGCAGGAGCGGTGCTATGGCTGAAACCGTGCTGGGCGTGATAGGCGGATCGGGCATATACGATCTGCCGGGGCTGGAAAAAGCGGTCTGGACGAAGGTGGAAGGCCCCTGGGGCGAACCGTCGGACGAGATCCGCATCGGCGAAATAAACGGCCTGAAAATCTGCTTTCTTCCGCGCCACGGACGCGGGCACATATATTCCCCCTCCGACATCAACTACCGCGCCAATATCGACGCCATGAAACGATGCGGCGTGAGCGACCTCATTTCGGTTTCGGCCTGCGGGTCGCTGAAGGAGGAATACGAACCGGGCACCTTCGTGCTGGTGGAGCAGTTCATCGACCGCACCTTCGCACGGCCGAAAAGCTTCTTCGGCAAGGGCTGCGTGGCGCATGTCTCGATGGCCTATCCGGTCAGCCCGCGTCTCGTCGACCACGTGGAAGCGGCGGCGAGGGCCGAAAACCTGACCTATCGCCGTGGCGGAACCTATCTTGCGATGGAAGGCCCGCAGTTCTCCTCGCTCGCCGAAAGCCACCTCTACCGGGCCTGGGGCTGCGACGTGATCGGCATGACGAACATGCCGGAGGCCAAGCTCGCCCGCGAGGCGGAGATCTGCTACTCGACCGTGGCCATGGTGACCGACTACGACAGCTGGCACCCGGACCACGGCGAGGTCGACATCCAGTCGATCATCAAGGTGCTGCACGAAAACGCGGAAAACGCGCAACGCCTTGTCGCAAGGCTTGCCCGCGACATCCCACGAAAGCATGAAACCTGCCCCGTAGGCTCCGACACCGCGCTCGACTACGCGATCCTGACGGCTCCGGAAGCGCGCGATCCCGCGCTTTTGGCGAAGCTCGATGCAGTCGCGGGGCGGATCCTGAACGAATAGGTGTCTTCAAAGCCGCTTTTCGCCTCTTCCATCGAAGGCCCGCAGCCGTGTAAGTAAGCTGGCTTGCGAAATTCGACCGGTGCCCTCTCATTGGGATGTTGCCGGAGGCAGGCGCTGCGAAATCGAACACAAAGACTAACAGAATGCGAGGCGCTCCCATGGGTGCGGACACAGTTTCCGACGATCTCATCAAATCGATCCGCACGATCCCCGACTATCCGAAAGAGGGCATCCTGTTTCGCGATATCACGACGCTGCTGGGGGATGCGCGTGCATTCCGCCGTGCGGTGGACGCGCTGGTCCAGCCCTGGGCAGGCTCGAAGATCGACCAGGTCGCCGGCATCGAGGCGCGCGGCTTCATCCTGGGCGGCGCGGTCGCGCATCAGCTTTCCGCCGGTTTCGTGCCGATCCGCAAGAAGGGCAAGCTGCCGCATGAGACCGTGCGCATCGCCTATTCGCTGGAATACGGCCTCGACGAGATGGAAATGCACAAGGACGCCATCAAGCCGGGCGACAAGGTGATCCTCGTCGACGACCTGATCGCAACCGGCGGTACGGCGGAGGGGGCGACCAAGCTCCTTAAGCAGATGGGGGCCGAGGTCGTTGCCGCCTGCTTCATCATCGATTTGCCGGACCTGGGCGGCCGCAAGAAGCTTGAGGCGCTCGACGTTCCGGTCCGCACGCTCGTGGAATTTCCCGGCCACTGACATAGGGGCGCGCAATCATGGCGCCGGATGAAGGGCAGGGCCACAGGTTCGACGAAGGCTTTCGCGACGAGTTCGGCACGCTGCTCGCCTGGCGCAGGGACGTGCGACGGTTCCGTACCGACCCGGTTGCCCCGGACCTCGTTGAAGAGCTGCTGGCGAAGGCGCATACGGCCCCTTCCGTCGGCAACAGCCAGCCCTGGCGGTTCGTGCTGGTGGAAAGCGCGGGCGCGCGGGCGAAGGTGCGCGAAAGTTTCCTGCGGGCAAACGCGGATGCGCTGGCCGACCTTTCCGGCGAGCGGGCGGCGACCTACGCGCGGCTGAAGCTTTCAGGCCTCGAAGCGGCACCTGTTCACATCGCCGTCTTCTGCGACGAGGCGACGGAGCAGGGCGGCGGGCTCGGCCGTAGGACCATGCCCCAAACGCTCGCCTTTTCAGTCGTTTGCGCGATCCACACCCTGTGGCTTGCCGCACGCGCTGAAGGGCTCGGGCTCGGTTGGGTGTCGATCCTTGAACCGGAGGTTGTGACAAAATCGCTGAATGTACCTTCCGAATGGCGCCTGATCGCGTATCTTTGTCTCGGCCTGCCGGAAGAGGAGCATCTTGATCCGGAACTGGAACGCGCCGGATGGCAGGACCGGCGAGGTCTCGGCGAACGGATAGTCAGGCGATAGAAAAGTTTTTGCCAGTTGAAGCATTTGCGGCGGACGGGGACAGGCGTCTTGTCATTTCGCACAAGACGCTGCTTGGGATCCGATCGATCGGGACACTCGAATTCAGGGATTGAAAGTGAAAGGTATTTTCATGGACCCTTCCCAGACCGAGCAAGGCAAGGTGGCTTTGAGATTTGCAAATGCCCTTTGTTCCGGCGAGTTTTCCGCTGCGCGTGAACTGATGGCCGCGCCTTTGCGCGAGAGGCTTTCGGAAGCCGATCTCTCCCGCGAATTTGCTGAAATGATAGAATATGGAGCCTCGCCGCCCGACACGGTCGAGGCCATGAATGTGCTGGACGACTGGCCGGCCAAGCAAATCGGCGATCTCGGTTGGGCCTATGTCGCGATCTCGGGCGATGGTTTCGGCGAGGGTGTGGCTGTAGTGGTTACCAGGGAGCGGCTGATTCGCGAGATCGAGTGGGGCCGCCCCTGAAAGGGTCTTTCTACAGGCAGCTGATAGCGTATCCTTGTTCAAGACTCCGGGAAGAGGGCACCGGGATTCGCCATCGGCACGCGTCGGCCCGCAGGACCTCGCGGAGCGAATTTTCAAACGGTAACCGGTCCGGTAATTTTCGGCAGAATCCGGCCGGTGAAACGGGGGGTGCGCATGAGCGCTGAAATACGGGCGATAGAAGAGGCGGACCACGAAAAGGTGGTCGACCTTTTGACAAAGCGATGGACAAGCCCGCTGCAACTGCTCGACGGCAAGATGGTCGACGCATCAAGGCTGCCGGGCTTCATCGCCGAGGAAGACGGCGAAATCGCCGGCCTTGTGACGGTCATCAAGCGTGACGAGGAATGGGAGATCCTCACGCTCGATTCCCTCAAAGGACAAAGCGGGACGGGAACGCTCCTCCTGAACGCGGTGGTTGGCGATGCGGTGGAGCATGGCATCAAGCGGGTGACCGTCAGAACGTCGAACGACAATCTCGATGCCTTCCGCTTCTACCAGCGCCGCGGTTTTCGCCTGGAAGGGGTGAACCCCGGCGTGATCGACGAGGAACGGAAGATGAAGCCGGAAATCCCGATGACCGGCGAATACGGCATCCCGATCCACGACGAGGTGCTTTTCGCGCGGAAAATCTGAGATCCGCGATGGCGTGCGGCTTCCTCAGGAGGCCGCTTCGCGATCCTTTTCCATCTTTACGAAAACCCGGCCCTTGAAGGAGAACACCGGTTCTCCGTGCTGGTTCACGCCCTCGTTCTCGGTAAAGAGAATGCCCCAGCCCGGCATGGAGCGGCTGGGGCGGGCTTTCACGGCGGTCGTATAATAGGTGACCGTATCGCCGGCGAAGACGGGGCGTATCCACTTCAGGTCTTCGAAGCCCGGCGAAGGGCCAAGCTGGGCGACCGTTTCGCCGGCCGCCCTCGCGCGCTCGGCTACGCGGGCGCGATAAGCGATCATGAGCTTCATCCATACGGATGCGGTATGCCAGCCGGAGGCGCAAAGTCTGCCGAAATGGGTCTTGGCGGCTTCCTCGTCGGACAGGTGAAAGCGCTGCGGGTCGAACTGGCGTGCGAAGCGGATGATATCCTCAGGCGTGAAAGTGTAGCTGCCGATTTCGTGGCGCTCGCCAATGGCCTTCAGCTCGGGCGTCGTCATGCGGCGGCCTCCTTGCGGGCGAACAGGATCGCGTTTTCCTGGGTCATCACCGTTTCGCCACGCTGGTTGGTGACCGTGAAGAGAAAGCGCACGACGCCGAGATCGGGCTTCGACTTGAGCTCGCGCGTGCCGAGCACCTTCGCCGTGGCATGAAGCTCATCGCCCGCAAGCACGGGGCGCTTCCAGGCCACCTTGTCGACGCCGGGAGAGCCCATGCAGGTCGAGGCGAGCAGGAGATTGTCGCACAGAAGCCGCATCAGCATGGCGATCGTATGCCAGCCCGATGCCGAAAGCCCGCCCAGCACGGAAGCCTTGCCGGCGGCTTCGTCCAGATGGAAGGGCTGCGGGTCGAATTCTTCGGCGAAGGCGATGATTTCATCCGCCGTCACCCGTTTCTTGCCGAGGTCGATTTCCTCGCCCTCACGGAAATCCTCGAATGTGCGAAATGCTGTCATGACGCGTGTTTTTAAACGAAAACACGGGCCTGTCGAGATCGTGCTTTCGGACAGTGAAACAGCATTGATTTGGCGGCTAAAGCTTATCGATATCCCTGCTTCGGATTTTCAGCGTTTTTAAAATGTATAAATTTGCATATCCGTGTGAGCCCGCTATTATCACGCCCATCCCGTGAAGAATTTGATTTGCCCGTCGTTGACGTTCAGCGACCGGGTATCCGTGCGTTCGTGCCAAACCTATGTGGAGTGTCTTTGTAATGTCTTTGCCGAAACCCCTGGAATCCGCGGAACAGATCTCCGATATTGCCTTCGGCTTCATGGGGTCGAAGGCGCTGTTTTCCGCACTCCATGTGGATCTTTTCTCCGCACTGGCCGATGGAGGCGGGAGCGTGGAAGACGTTGCGGGAAAGACCGGCCTCGACCCCGATCGCGCGATGACGCTGCTGACAGCGCTGACGACGCTCGGTCTCGTGGTGCGAAACGGCAAGGCTTACGAGAACGCGCCGGCGGCGGATGCCTTTCTCGTGAAAGGGCGGAAATACGACTTCGGAGACTATCTGCGCTTTCAGATCGACAAGCAGATGTACCCGTTCCTGACGCAGCTTGAGGAAGCGCTGACCGGGGAACTGGAGCCCGAACAGGTTTCGTCCTACGCCGACTGGTTCTCCGATGCCGAAGAGGCGCGGATTTATTCCGAATCGCAACATTCCGGTTCGCTCGGCCCCGGACGGTCGCTTGCCAAGATGATCGATCTTTCGAAGGCGAGGACGCTGCTCGACGTCGGCGGAGGCACCGGCGCCTTCTCGATCTCGTTGTGCAAGGCCTATCCCGAACTGAGGTCCACGGTGCTGGATTTCCCGAATGTGGTCGACGTCGGCCGCGGCTTCGTGAAAAAGGCAGGGCTTTCGGACCGGGTCGAATTCAATCCCGGTAATGCGCTTGAAATTGAATGGCCGAAGGACCGCGACGTGATCCTGATGTCCTATCTCTTCTCCGGCGTGCCGGGAGAAACGATACCCGGCCTCGTGCGCGCGGCCATGGACCATCTTGCGCCGGGCGGTCACTTCATCGTGCATGACTTCATGGTGGAGGACGACCGCACGGGCCCGAAACTTGCCGCGCTATGGCAGCTTCAGCATGTCGCCTTCAACCCTGAAGCCCGTTCGGTCACCAGCGGCTGGGTGCGGGCGCTGATGGAGGCGGCAGGCTTCAAGGATATCGAGATCGCCGAGATGATCCCCGGCATGACGACGATGGTGCACGGGGTGAAGCCCGCCGCCGGGGCTTGAACGTCGCTTGCCGGGTGACGGTGGGGCGAAAAGGGGTTTTGGCGGCAACCGCCGATTTCAATTGCCGATAAACAATGCTAAGTCCCCTTCGACTTTCCAAATTTCGGCTTGCGGGTAAGTACTTGATCAAGGCGTTTTTTATTAATCTCGACCGGCGGACGGACCGAATGGATCGCATGAGCCGGCAATTCGCAGCAGCGGGCATTCCCGCCTTGCGCTGGCCTGCGAAGGACGGAACCTCGCTTTCGACAGAAGAGATATCACTGTTCGGCAAGACCCACCTTGGGGCGAACCAGATCGGCTGCTTCCTGAGTCACGTTGCCGTCTGGAAGTGGTTATTGGCTTCCGATGAGAATGAAGTCGCTGTCTTTGAAGATGATCTCGTCATTTCCGGCCGCCTGAAGCACTTGTTGGAGCGTGGTGCCTGGCTTCCGCCGGATGCGGATATCGTCCGGTTGGAGACAATCCTGCGGAAAACGCGGCTTGCTGGCATTCAACCCAGCGGTGTCGAAGGCTTCTCGGTTGGTCGATTACGCGCGAAAGATTCCGGCACTGGCGGGTATATCGTTACAAGGCGGGGCGCGGAAAGGCTGCTAGGCGGCTACTGCAGGCCGATCAACAACATCGACACCCTTCTTTACGATCCGTGGCTTCATGACGGCAGCGGGCCGCTTCGGGTGTATCAGGTGCTGCCGGCCCCGGTCTCGCAACTTCAGTTTCTCTATCCGCGAAAGTTTGCCCACGAAAGCGACATCGTCGCGGATAGAAAGCTGCAGTCGGAAGCCCGCGAAGTGTACAGGAGCGGGCGAAATTCGGCATCCCTGCCCAGAAAGCTGGTCTATGAACTCGCGGATATCGCGCGCATCGTCCGGCGGGCGCCACGCAACATGCTTGTGGCGCTTACTTCCCGCAAAATGGTCGTCCCTTTCGACGACGCGTTCGTCTGAGGCAAAAACCCCGGGGCGATTCCGAAAAAAACCGTATCCGGCAATGGGCCGGAAACCGCCCCGGATCCGGGCATTCTAGCGATTGAACTTGAAAAGCATCACGTCGCCGTCCTTGACGACGTATTCCTTGCCTTCGTCGCGCGCCTTGCCGGCTTCTTTCGCTGCGGTTTCGCCGCCAAGCGTAACGTAGTCGTCGAAGCCGATCGTCTGGGCGCGGATGAAGCCCTTTTCGAAATCCGTATGGATGACACCGGCAGCCTGAGGGGCTTTGGTTCCCTCGCGAACGGTCCAGGCGCGCGCTTCCTTGGGGCCGCATGTGAAATAGGTGATGAGACCGAGCAGTTCGTATCCGGCGCGGATCATCCGGTCGAGGCCGGGCTCCTCAAGGCCCATCTCGGCGAGGTAGTCCTTCTGCTCTTCTTCGGCGAGCTGGGCGATTTCCGCCTCGATCGCGGCAGAGATCACCACGCAGGCAGCCCCTTCGGCAGCCGCTTTTTCGGCAACCCGGGCGGAGAATTCGTTGCCGTTCGCAGCCGAACCCTCATCGACGTTGCACACGTAGAGGATCGGCTTCGATGTGAGAAGGTTGAGCTCCTTAAGGATGCGCCGTTCCTCGGGCGAGGAAAGTTCCAGATGACGCACCGGCCTGCCGTTCTGGAGAAGCTCGAGCGCGGCCTCCATGACCGGCAGGACGGCCTTGGCATCCTTGTCGCCGCCCGTCGCTTTCTTGCGCAAGGGGGTAATGCGGCGCTCCAGGCTTTCCAGATCGGCGACCATAAGCTCGGTCTCCACCGTCTCCGCATCGGCGATCGGGTCGATCTTGCCGTCGACGTGGGTGATGTCCTCATCCTCGAAGCAGCGCAGCACATGGGCGATGGCATCGACCTCACGGATATTGGCGAGGAACTGGTTGCCGAGACCCTCGCCCTTGGAAGCGCCGCGTACGAGACCGGCGATGTCGACGAAGGTAAGGCGCGTCGGCACGATGCTGGCGCTCTTGGCGATGCCGGCGATCTTCTCAAGACGCGGATCGGGAACCGCGACGTCGCCGGTGTTCGGCTCTATCGTGCAAAACGGAAAATTCGCCGCCTGCGCGGCCGCCGTCTTGGTGAGCGCGTTGAAAAGCGTGGACTTGCCGACGTTCGGCAGGCCGACGATGCCGCACTGAAATCCCATTCAATCCGATCCTTTTGAACCAAACAGCCGCTTCAGCCCTTCGGCGAGCGGGCCTTTTTTACTGTCTTTCCCGGTCTTGGCCGGTGGTGTTTCGCTTTCGGCCCGCGCGGTCGCCGCCGGTTTCGGCTTCTGATCCTGTTTCGGCTTCGCCGGCTTTTCCGGCGCGGTCGCCAGATGGATCCTGTTGGCGAATTGCGAATCCTTGCCTTCCACAAGAAGCGGCGCCTCCGCGGAAATGGCGTCGAGCAACGGCTCCAGCCAGTCACGGTCCGACTTCGCGAAATCGCCAAGGACCCAGTGGGTCACCAGTTCCTTGCGGCCCGGATGGCCGATACCGATGCGAAGACGCCGGTATTCCGGCCCGATATGCGCGGAGATCGACCGCAGGCCGTTGTGCCCGCCGTGGCCGCCGCCCTTTTTCATGCGCGTCTTGCCGGGCGCAAGGTCGAGCTCGTCGTAGAGCACGCAGACGTCTTCGGGGGAAAGCTTGAAGAAACGAACCGCCTCGCCCACGGCACGGCCGGATTCGTTCATGTAGGTCTGGGGCTTCATGAGAAGCGTTTTCTCGCCGCCCAACACGCCTTCGGACACTTCCGACTGGAAGCGGGCGCGCCAGGGGCCGAAAACGGCATGGCGGCGGTGAATTTCATCCGCCGCCATGAACCCGACGTTGTGGCGGTTGCGCTCGTACTTCGGGCCGGGATTGCCAAGGCCGACAATGAGCCGCATGGGATCCCTTTCTCGATATCGCGAGCGGACCGCGAGGGAGGAGGATTACTCTTCCTCGCCGCCTTCTTCGGCTTCCGCCTCGGCCTCGGCGCCGGCTTCCGCCGCTTCGCCCTCGGCTTCCTCGCCTTCGCCTTCCTCTTCTTCCTTCAGGCCGGCGGGGGCGGCGATCGTCGCGATGGTGAAGTCGCGGTCGGTGATCGTCAGCTCGCAGCCCTCAGGCAGCGCAACGGCCGAAATGTGAAGGGAATCGCCAAGGTCGGCCTTCGCGAGGTCAAGCTCCAGCGCATCCGGAATGGCGTCGGCCGGAACGGTCATTTCGACCGTATGGCGCACGACGTTCAGCACGCCGCCGCGCTTCAGGCCCGGCGAGGTCTCTTCGTTCAGGAAGTGGACCGGGATTTCCACCGTCAGTTTGGCGCCCTTGGCGACACGCAGGAAATCGACGTGGATCAGATCGTCGCGGACCGGATGAAGCTGGTAGTCCTTCGCGATGACGCGGTGCTTCTCGCCGTCGACGTCGATCGTCGCGAGATTCGTCATGAAACCGCCCTTGTGCAGCACGAGCGTCGTTTCCTTTAACGGAATCGCGATCGGCAGGGCCGGTTTCTTGTCGCCGTAGATCACGGCAGGGATCAGGCCTTCGCGACGCAGCGCACGAGCGGCCCCCTTGCCCACACGATCCCGCGGCGAAGCCTTGAGCTCATAGCCTTCAGCCATGGCGTAACTCCTTCGGGTTGTGATGTAGAAAACGGTGCGAATACCGGACGGCGTATTGATCCGCCAGCCGCTTCGCCCGCCTTTGCGTATCTCCTCCAGGGGTGCAGATACGCGCGCGATCCTATAGCCGAAGACCTTGCAAAGGGCAAGCGCGCAGGGCAATTGACACCGGGTGCTCCGCCGGTCACGTTCCGTAATCGAAAATTGCCGGACGAAACTTCAAGCTCTCGTCCGTGCTTTCCAAAAGGCCTTGCCGGTTCCAATCTTCCGCGAAGGCCGAACCGACAATCGGGAGGAGATAATGATGGTCAGGGTCACGCGCCGCTCCCTGGTGAAATCCGCCGCCGCGGGCGCGCTCGCGCTCGCGGTTTCGTCCGCAGCGGTTCTGCCGTCCCTCGCGGCGGACAAGATCACCGTCGGCGCCTTGCGCTTTACTTCGCATGCGCCGAGCTTCGTGGCTTTCGAGCGCGGTTATTTCGCCGACGAAGGCCTCGACGTCGAATTCAAGTTCTTCCAGGCGGCCCAACCAATGGCGGTTGCGATCGCCTCCGGCGACGTCGACTTCGCCGTGACCGCGATATCCGGCGGGCTGATCAGCCTTGCCGACAAGGGCGCGATCAAGGTGATCGGCGGCGCGCTGATCGAGGAGGAGGACATCGACGGCCAGATGATCCTGGTCTCGAAGAAAGCCTACGACGAAGGCGTGAAAACCCCGGCCGACCTCAAGGGCCGAAGCTTCGGCATCACCCAGGCCGGTTCCTCCTTCCACTACATGGCCCACAAGATCGCCGACAAGGAAGGCTTCGAGCGTTCCGAAATCACGCTGAAGCCGCTGCAAAAGGTGGGGGCGATCATCGGCGCGCTGAAAAGCGGGCAGATCGACGCCTGGACCATCGTGCCGCACATCGCCAAGCCGCTCGCAGGCGGCGACGAGATCGAGGCGATCGGCCTGGTTGCCGACTATATCCCGAACTATCAGGTTACGACCGTATTCACCTCCACCGAAAACGCGACGGAAAAGCCGGAGCTGACCAAACGCTTCCTCGCCGCCTTTTCCAAGGGCGCGGCGGATTTCAATGCGGCCCTTGTCGACAAGTCCGCGGGTGACGAAGCGGCCGAGGAGATGGTCAGGCTCATCCACAAATACGTCTACACCGACAGGCCTTATGAGAAAGCAGCGCCGTCGATCCGCAACGGTGCGATGCGCGTCAACGAGGGCGCGGCACTCAACCTCACGAGCGTCAAGGACCAGCTCGACTGGTTCAAATCGGAAGGGTTGGTGCCGGAAGGCGTGACGATCGAAAAGCTCGTCGACGCCAGCTACGTGGAAACCTACTGAATTCGGCACCCGTTGAAGAGGCGCGGGCCCGAGCGGCTCGCCGCCTTTTTTCGCATCCTGCGACCAATCGATCTCACGGCTACGTGATCGATCGTGAAAATTTGTTCCGCTCCCATTTGCCAACGCGACATTGCCGAAAAATCCGTCCCGATTCGGCGCGGTAATGCTCCGTAGCCTCGAAATACGTAACGTAATTTTCGAAGGCGCGCGGACCTGCGGGAAGAAACAGCGCCCGAGCCGATGCCGCGCGACGGTTCCCATTTGGTGATTGCCGGTAAACCTTCTCTCCTGAATATGGACGCGAGAAAGCTAAACGCGCGCCCTGAACAACAGGCCTTTCGCGCACCAGATATTTGGTATGCGTAATGAAACGGATATTGGTCTACGGATTGTCGATCCTTGCGAGCGCTGTCATTCTTTTCGGCGTCGCGCAGTCTATTCATCGAGCCTTCGTCGATACCTGGAACGAACGGCAGTTCGAAGAGCTTGCCGTGCGGGCCATCACGCGCATGGAGTTCGCCATCGACCTTGCGGTGATCGCCATGAGCGAGCTCTCGGCGTCGGGAAAACTTGCCTGCACATCGCAAGGCGAGGAAGCTATCCGCAGCGCCGTCTTCGCCTCCAGCGCGATCAAGGACATTTTCATCATGAACGGCGGCGAAGCCTGCCGCGCATTCGCCGAAAGCGACCTGCAGCTTGAAACGGCGGCCGCGAACAAGCCGCGCTACGGTGCGCGCAACGCGCAGATCAGCCTGTTTTCCATGACGGACAATGCAGGCCACCCGGCCCTCGGCGTCGTGTGGACGCTCGGGGAGGGAACCGAAGCGATCGCAATCGTCAGCACCGACGCGCTCCTGTTCGACATTCTTCCCGCCGCCGTGCGCGACTATGCGGATATACGCATCGATCTCGGCGCGAGCACGGTCGTGGCAAGTTACGAACCGGGAACGGGCAGACTTGCCGAAAGCGAAGTCGCCAAGCATTTTCGCGGCACGTCGGACCGCTATCCGCTGGCATCCCGGCTGCGGATCAACGAACGCGCGAGTTCGGGCTGGAACCGCGAGAGGCCGCTGTTCATCGATATCGCCGCGTTTATCGCCGCGATCATCGTCGGATCGCTCATCGGCAAGCTGCTTTCGCGCCCGCCCTCGCTGACCGACGAATTGAAGAACGCGATCCGTTCCGGAGAGATCAAGCCCTATTTCCAGCCGATCATCTCGCTGGGGTCGAATGAAATCGTCGGCTGCGAGTTGCTCGCCCGCTGGATCCGCCGCGACGGCACGATGGTTTCGCCCGCCGAATTCATTCCGCTTGCGGAAAACTCCGGCCTGATCGACGGTGTGATGGAGGCGATCCTCACCGACGCGGGGCCGCAGCTTGCCAACCTCATTGCCGAACGCCCGTCCCTGAAGGTCAGTTTCAACGTCACGCCAAGGCAGTTCCTGGGCGAGGGATTCGTGACCCGGCTCGGCGCCCTGATCCTCCAGTCGGGCCTCTCGCGGGCGCGGCTGGTGGTGGAAGTCACCGAGCGCCAGCAGATCGACGATATGGCGCGGGCGCGCACCGTGACGGCAGAACTGCGCGAGCTTGGCATCCAGGTCGCGATCGACGATGCGGGCACCGGACACAACGGGCTTTCCGCGCTTCAGACGCTCGGTGCGTCCTGTGTGAAGATCGACAAGCTCTTCGTCGACGGTGTGGTGACCGACCACCGTACGCGCACGATTGTTGAAATGCTTGTGACGGTCGCGCGCGAATTCGGAATGACGACCGTGGCAGAAGGCATCGAGCACAGCGAGCAGGTTGCCGTGCTCAAGGCGTTGGGCGTGCAGGAAGGGCAAGGTTTCCTGATCTCGCGTCCGGTTCCGGCGGCGGAGTTTCGCGAGCAGGTGAACCGATCCTCGCTGGCGGGAAAGGTCGTCGCCCTTGAAGGGGGCAGGCTTCCGACCGCGCCTGCGCAATCCGGCCCGCCAATGAGGCTGTCCGGCTGGAGATAGAAATCCCGCTGCGGAAGTGATTTCCAAGATAGCTCGAACGCTGTCGCGATCGGAAAACACTCCGGAATTCTATACGCACGAGGCAGGAAAAAACCCGGCTTCCGCATCGAAAGCCGGGTTTTTTCTGTTCGCGTCGTCGTGCCGGTCGATTTGCTCGGTTTCTGTCCAGTTGATCAGTTGAAGAGACTGGATACCGACTTCTCGAGCGCGGTACGGTTGATGGCCTCGCCCATCAGCGGGGCGATCGATAAGGTGCGGATATTGGGAGCGGCGATGACGGCGGCCGTCGGCTCGATCGAATTGGTGATCACCAGTTCCTTGAGCTTGGAGGCGGTGACGCGGGCGACCGCGCCGCCCGAAAGCACACCGTGTGTGATATAGGCCGTTACCGAATTGGCACCCTTGGCGAGAAGCGCGTCCGCGGCGTTGCACAGCGTGCCGCCGGAATCGACGATATCGTCGAAAAGGATACAGTCGCGACCCACCACATCGCCGATGATGTTCATGACTTCCGATTCGCCCGGACGCTCGCGGCGCTTGTCGACGATGGAAAGCGGCGCGTCGATGCGCTTGGCGAGCGCGCGGGCGCGCACCACGCCGCCGACGTCGGGCGAAACCACCATGACGTTCTCCGTCGAATAACGCTCCTTGATGTCGCGCGTCATGACCGGTGCCGCGTAGAGATTGTCCGTCGGAATGTCGAAGAAGCCCTGGATCTGGCCCGCGTGCAGGTCGAGCGTCAGAACGCGGTCGGCCCCGGCATGGGCGATCAGATTGGCGACCAGCTTGGCGGAAATCGGCGTGCGCGGGCCGGGTTTGCGGTCCTGCCGGGCGTAGCCGAAATAGGGGATCACGGCGGTGATGCGGCGCGCGGAGGAGCGGCGCAACGCATCTATGAGGATCAGAAGCTCCATCAGATGATCGTTGGCCGGATAGCTCGTCGACTGGATGGCGAAAACATCCTCGCCGCGCACGTTTTCCTGGATTTCGACGAAGATTTCCTGATCGGCGAAGCGACGCACCTGGCAGCTTGCCAGCGGCACCTCGAGATAGGACGAAATCTGCTCCGCCAGGGCCCGGTTGGAGTTGCCTGCGACGAGTTTCATGTCCCGCAAGTCCTTTTCGTGAAGTGCGCTGCCGTATGTTTGCCACGGCGCCTGCGTGACAGGTCACGCAATGGTGGTTCATTTTCCGGATTTTCGCCGGGCCCGCGCGAAAGCTTTGGCCCCGGCAGGCGGCGGCGTTTTAGCAACCGCACACACATCCGACAACCTGCCCTTTCGCGGGCAGGTGCATTTTTTGCATGAAAAGACTCGGTCAGGGGCCAGAGGAACACAGTACCGCTACGTTAAATTACCGGTACGTCCATGCCCTCAGTGCGGCGACCGTGCGTTTTGCGGTGCGGTTCAGCGTGTCGCCATCGACGCCCGACCACGGATCGCCCGAGGTGCCGCTCGCACTTTCCTGCCCGACGATGCGATGAACGCGGTTGCCCGCATTGTCGACCACGTCGAAGACGTAGAAGAGCGTGACCGAGGACTGGTTGCCGGTCGCCGAAAGATAGCCATTTACCCGGTATGTGGCCGGTGCGCCGACGCGCCTGACCAGCGTGAGACCCTGAGATCGTGCCTCGTTGCCGATGTCGCTTGCCAGCGAATCGGCGATGTTGCCCGGCGCGCCCGTGAAAGGCTCAAAGGCGTAGGAGGTCTTTTCGGGAGCGACCTGCGGCGGGTCGGAAACGACGGGGCCGCGTGTGGACGAACCGATTTCGCCCGGAGGCGTCGTGTTCGCGCAGGCCGAAAGCAGCAGCGCCGCGAAAGCCGCGCACGCGAACGGCACCGCCCGCCGCCGGCGCCTGGATGTGCAATTACCTGCCGAATTCAACGTCATTCTCGTCTCGCCGCTTTCCAAATCAGCTCCGGAACCTATCGGATGATCGTTTATCCCGCCTTTACGGGCAGGTCGAGGGGCAGTTTCGAAAGGCATTCGGGATCGCCCTCGCCGGTGAGGTAGGTTCGCCCGAGCGTCATCGCCGTGCCGGTCAGGGAATCGGCAAGGATCATATGCATGAAGATGGTCATGTCCGGCACGATCTCCGCGGTGTTGGCGTGGTAGGCCATCGGCCAGTCCATCCAGCTGGGTGAAAAGCGTGCGCCCAGCGAATAGCCGCATGCGTTCAGCCGGTGATGCTGCATGCCGTGCCGGTCGAGCGCGAGCGCATGGGCGTCGAACAGGTCGCCGAAGGTGTGGCCCGGCTTCAGGGCCTTTTCCACCTCGTGGAGTGCGTCGAATGCCGCGGCATACAGCCTTTCGTGTTCCGGCGTCGGCTTGCCGATGATCACGGTGCGCATGAGCGCGGCATGGTAGCGCCGGTAGACGCCTGCCCATTCGAGGGTGAGCTGGTCGTTTTCCGAAAGCTGCCGCCGGCCGGATTTGTAGCGGCACAAAAGCGCGTCGCGGCCCGAGCCGATGATGAACTCGTTGCCGGGGTAATCGCCGCCGCCCTCGAAGACCGCGCCTTGCATGGCGGCGAGAATTCGGCCTTCGTCGGCGCCGGGCCCGATCTCTTCCATCGCGGCGAGAAATGCGTCGTCCGCAAGTTCCGCCGCCTTGCGGACGTATTCGATCTCCGCCGGGCTCTTGACCGCGCGCAAGAGCGGCACGAGCGAGGAGGCGTCGTCGAGATCGGCGAAGGAACGCAGCGTCTCGTCGAGATCCTTGCCGAGGCGGGCGGTAAGCCCGTGGGTGTCGTATTCCACGCCGAGCCGGCTGCCGAGCAGGTCCATTTCGAACAGGAGATCGCGAAGCTGTTCCGTCGGCGAAGCTCCACCCCGGTCGACCCAGACGCGGATATCGGAAACGATCGACGTCTGCTGCGCCTGGCGTAGATCGGCGGAGCGGGTCAGCAGCACCGTCCGCCCGTCGCGGGTGACGACCATGCACTGGAAATGGCAGAAGCCGAAGGTGTCGTAGCCCGTCAGCCAATACATGCTTTCCTGCGCGAACAGCAGCATGGCGTCCAGGCCCTCGTCGGCCATGAGCGCGCAAAGCGAGATCCGGCGCGATTCGAACTCCGGCTTGGTGAAATGAATGGCCATCCTCAAGCCTCGCTCAGCACGATCGCGGACATCAGCCGCCCATAGTCGTCTTCGCCGCGGTGGGTCGCACGCCGATAGGAATAGAAGCGCTCCTCGTCCGCATAGGTGCAAAGGCCAAGGTTGCCGGCTTCGCCGACGCCCGCCTTTTCAAGGCGCTCCGCTATGAAGCCCGGCAGGTCGAACATCGCGTGGCCCTCGCGCCCCGAAGGCGTGAAATGCCGTTCGCTTCCCGGCGCCTCGCGCTGGAACCTTTCCACGAATTCGGGGCCCACCTCATAGGCTGCGGCCGATATCGTCGGCCCAAGGACGGCTGAAATGCGCCCGCGCTCGGCACCGAGCTTCTCCATCGCCTCGATCGTGGCCTCCAGCACGCCGGTCAACGCACCGCGCCAGCCGGCATGAGCCGCGCCGACGACGCGGGCATGCCCATCGGCGAACAGGACCGGGCCGCAATCGGCGGTGGAAATGGCAATCGCCATGCCTGGACGATCCGTTACCAGGGCGTCGGCCTTCGGCCCGTTGCCGGGCGCCCAGGGTTCGCCGACCGTGATCACGTCCGCGGAATGATGCTGATACGGCGAAACGAGGCGGGCGGGATCGACAGCGAGCGCTTGCGCGATCCTGCGGCGGTTTTCCAGGACGCTATCGCGATCGTCCCTCGAGCCGAGACCGATGTTCAAGCTGCCGTATATGCCGTCGGACACGCCGCCCACGCGCGTGAAATAGCCGTGTTTTATTCCAGGCATTTCTTCCAGTTGCGGCGCTTTGATCATCAATGGGACTCAAGGGGTTTCGAAAAAGGACGAGCGATGGTGCAGGGCCGGCTGTCAGGTGTCAAATGGCGGGGGCGAGAGGCCCTGCTTCGTCACGGCAAGGACCTTGAAAAGCGTGCCCATGGCATCCGGCCCGGCAAGGCGCTCGACGTCCGCGCGGATACGCTCCTGCACGTGCGCCGGCTTGCCGGCGCCAAGCTGTCCGGCGCGCTCGAGCAGCCCCAGGCCGATCAGGAAATCGCCCTGCGTCATGGGCCCGCCGACCTGCGCGCCGGCGGAGCGGAAAGCGTGGCCGAGCGCCTCGAAATTCACATGGGCCGTCAGGTCCGCCTCGCCGGGCCGTACCAGTACGGGATCGAATTCATGCCGGTAGATTGCCTGCAGCGTGTCGCCGGGTGCTGAGCGAAGGTAGCCGTAGTCGATCACAAGCGCGGCGCCGCCACGGGTCGCGATCCTCTCGCCGATCGAAGTAGCGATGGCATTGGAAAGTGGTTGCGTTTCCAGCACCGCGCCGGGCGCTGCATTTCTTGCGGCGGCCGGAACGTCCGGACTTGCGAGGCTGGCCGGGCCGATGCCGAAGCAAAGTTCTCCCGCGTCGTCCAGTCCGACCATGCGTTCCCGCCAGCCGTCGCCGGTCAGAATATGCTGGTGGATCGGCAGAGCATCGAAAAACTCGTTGGCGACGAGGAAAAGCGGCGCGTTATCCGCAATCTCGCCAAGATGCGAGGCGAATTGCGGCTTCAGCGGTGCCTTGGCAAGCGTTTCGGCCTGTTTTTCGCGCAGGCGCGGGCTCGTTTCGACGAGGGTGAGATGCGCAGCTTTCATGAAGTCGCTATCGAGCCTAGCGACCCGCAGCGCGTCGGCCATCAGCGTGCCCCGTCCGGGGCCGGGTTCGACGAGGTGGAAATGCGGCGGGCTTCCCGAAAGCCGCCAGACGTGAACCAGCCACGCGCCGATCAATTCGCCGAAAAGCTGGCTGACTTCGGGAGCGGTTATGAAATCGCCCCCTGCGCCGAAAGGCTCGGCCATCATGTAATAGCCGTCTTCCGGGTCGGAGAGGCAGGCGTTCATGAAATCGGCAACCGTTATCGGCCCGTCCGCGGCGATGCGACGTTTCAGGCGCGCCGCAAGCCGGGTCTCGGGTTTTCGTCCGCTCACCGGTTGTCGCCTTCCGCCGCCGCCTCGCGGGCGGGCGGGCGGCGCAAAGCCCATATGGCGAGCGCAAGCCCGGCGACGATCATCGGGACGGACAGCAGGATGCCCATCGTCAGACCGCCCGCGAGAAAGCCGATGTGTGCGTCCGGCATGCGAAAAAGCTCTACAAAGGAGCGCGCTAGGCCGTATCCGGCCGCGAAGACGCCGGCGGTGAGGCCGGGCCGTGCCAGCCCGCCGAAGCGGTGCGTCACGAGGCGAACGACAAGAAACAGGACGATGCCTTCAAGGGCTGCTTCGTAAAGCTGGCTCGGGTGGCGCGGCTCGGGGCCCGCACCCGGAAATACCATCGCCCAGGGCACATCGCTTGCCCGGCCCCAGAGCTCGCCGTTTATGAAATTGGCGATCCGCCCGAAGAAAAGGCCGATGGGCGCCGTCGCACCCGCAAGGTCGAAAAGTGTCAGGACCGACAAGCCGCGCCGCCACGAAAAAAGCACCATCGCGGCAACCACGCCGAGGAAGCCGCCGTGGAAGGACATGCCGCCGGACCATATGGCGAGGATTTCCGCGGGGTTGGAGAGGAAATAGGCGAGATTGTAAAAAAGCACGTAGCCGATCCGCCCGCCGAGGATGATGCCGAGCGTGGCCCAAATGACGAAATCGTCTATATCGAGAGGGGAGGGATGGGGCGTGCGCGCCCAAAGCCTCTCATTGGCGACGAGCCGGCGCATGTAGCGCCAGCCGAGCAGGATGCCGGCGATATAGGCAAGCGCGTACCAGCGCACGGCGAGCGGGCCGACTTCGATCAGCACCGGGTCGATGGCTGGAAACGGCAGGACGAAAAGCGGCATCTTTCGGCTGTCTCGATCAGGTGGCGATGATGGCCTGGCGGCAAGGGCGGCTTGCGCGCGACGTTGACGTTTTTTTTGCGCTTGCGTCAAGGTCACAGGCATCGGGGGCTTGCGGACGCGGGCAGGGGCGCTTACTGCATCGTCGGATGGCCTTGAACCCAAGTGATCCGCGCACGAAATATGGTGCAAAGGGCGGATTGCGGTCCGAAGAAATGCGGGCCGGCGCGAAGGAGACGATAAATGACGACTGGACCGAACCGCATTCTCGACGACTTCGCCAAGCTGATGACCGATGCCGCAGGGGTTGCGCAAGGTGCGCGCCGCGAAGTTGAAACGGCCTTTCGCTCACAGGCCGAACGGTTCCTCGCCGATATGGATCTGGTGAAGCGCGAGGATTACGAAGTCGTGAAGGAAATGGCGGCAAAGGCGCTCGACCAGGTCGAGGCGCTGGAAGAGCGCGTCGCACGGCTGGAAGATCAACTCGCCAAAAAGCCGGGGAAAAAATCGGGAGCCGGCGAAGCCCAGTAAAGGGCATTTGCCGGAATTCGCCTTTTCGGTCATCCATTTAGGCTTTTCACGGTCGCCGATTTGCCGCCACTTAACCGCCGCAATGGCGCGATAGAGCGGGAAATCGCATGCCTTCGCTTGCGTCAGCGAAGGCAAACGATCCACAAGTTTCAATACTGTTAAGCAAAAGTGAACTTATTGGAAACGGACTTGCGGATATATATTGAATCTATAGCAGGATTCGCATTGCGTCGTCCTTTCGGTCAATGATGGCGGCCAGTGACGGATTTCATCAGGACGATGGCTTTTCCGGGCGATGGGCCTCGTTTCTGCGGACCGAAGCGAGAGGGTCGGCAAGCCTTGCGGTGGCCGGGTCTCTCAAAACGAGAGGAACGATCATGAGCCTCATCGACGTCGAGTACGAACGGCCCGGAAATCCCGTCGACACGATCGAAAACATAGCGGCTATCAACGACTGGTCGTTCGAGCGTTCGGGCGAGGATGAAATCACCATTTCGATCGCCGGCTACTGGTGCGACTACCATGTGTCCTTCTCCTGGATGGAGGACCTGGAGGCGCTGCACCTGGCCTGTGCCTTCGACCTCAAGGTTCCCGAGCCGCGCAAGACCGAGATCATGCGCCTGCTCGCGCTCGTCAACGAGCAGCTGTGGATGGGCCACTTCGACCTGTGGAACCGCGAAGGGGTCGTGATCTTCCGCCAGTCGCTGCTCCTGGCAGGCGGCGCTGATCCCACGTCCGCGCAGATCGAAGGCCTGCTTGCCAATGCGCTCGAGGCTTGCGAACGCTATTACCAGGCGTTCCAGTTCGTCGTCTGGGCCGGCAAGTCCGCATCCGAGGCCGTGGATACCGCCCTGTTCGAGACCGCGGGCGAAGCATGACCTATTCCCCCCATCGCCCGTTGGCGCTTGTCGGCGCCGGCAAGATGGGCGGCGCGATGCTGGCGGGATGGATCGAAAAGGGCGTCAATCCGAAATCCGTATTCGTCGTCGATCCGTCGCCGGCGCCCGAAATCGCCGACCTCATGAGCCGGGAAGGCATCGCCGGCGGAGAGGCGATGCCTACCGACATGCGCCCGGCAATTCTCATGCTTGCGGTCAAGCCGCAGATGATGGACGCCATCCTGCCGAACCTCGTTCCCAATACGGCTGCGGACACGCTGGTCCTTTCGGTTGCGGCAGGCACCACCATCGAGCGCTTTTCCTCTGCCTTCGGTGACGTTCCGATCGTGCGCGTCATGCCCAATACGCCCGCCCAGGTGGGGCGCGGCATGAATGTCGCCTGCGCCAATGCAAGGGTGAGCGAGGACCAGAAAGGCGACGTCACCAACTTGTTGAGCGCCATCGGCAAGGTTGCCTGGATCGATGACGAGGCGCAGATGGATGCCGTGACAGCCGTCAGCGGATCCGGCCCGGCCTACGTCTTCTATCTGACCGAGGCACTCGCTCAGGCAGGGGTGCATGCGGGATTGCCGGAAGACCTTGCGAAGACGATTGCCCGGCAGACGGTCGTCGGCGCGGGCGAATTGATGCATCAGTCCGACCTGGAAGCCTCCACCTTGCGCGAGAACGTTACCTCGCCCAACGGTACGACCGCCGCCGCACTTGCCGTCCTGATGGCCGATGACGGCCTTCAGCCGCTGATGGACAGGGCGGTCGAGGCAGCGGCGAAACGCTCGAAAGAACTGGCGGGCTAGGTCACTTTCGTGACAAGAAATCGCTCCAGAATCAAAATCTTGAGCATATCCTTGCCGCAAAATCCGATCCAGATTTCGCGGGATATGCTCTAGGCCGTAGCGACAATTGGGCTTCGGACCCCCGGGTCTTGCCTCTGACAAACCGAAGGACAGGTTCCGCGTGTTTCGGGCCTCGGGTCTGAACAGGCGAAGAGACCGTCGTGGCAATCGCCATCAAGGGGTAGATCCGCTTCAAAACCCCGCTCAATCCGATCTGCTATGTTTTTTGGATGAGATGGTATACAGGGTCACGTTAAGTCAATCAGCATGCCGTTCCGCATGATCGAAGCAATTTCCCAATCCGACGAGGAAACCCCGCTCTTTGCCACGCCTTTCGGTGTCTGGGCGATTGTAGCCGGCTGGGGATTGGCACATCTTCTTCTGCGTGCTTTGTCGACCCCGGTTCTGGGTACGGACGACATGTTCGAAAACGTGCTCGTCCAGACGCTGGAGCCAGGTTACATGCTCCGCCAACCGCCGCTATACGAGTGGTTGCTCTGGACCGTTCAGCAAGTTTTCGGGCCGACGATCTGGAGTTTCCTGTTCCTGAAATACGGGCTGATCTCGCTTGCGGCGCTGTTTCTGTTTCTGCTGGCCCGCAGGGCGATCCCTGATCCACGCATCGCCGCGCTTTGCGTCTTCGCCTACTCGCTGTTCTATCAGTTCGGCTGGAACCTGCATGAAGGCGTTACCCACACGGTGGTGCTGACCACGGCCTGCGCGGCGAGCGCATATCTTTGGGTCTGCGCGCTGGAAGGTCGCACACTTGGCCGTTATGTTGTTTTGGGCGTCGCCTTTGGCGCTGGAATGCTTGCCAAACACTCGTATCCGCTGTTTGGCTTTGCCTTGATCCTGGCTGCGTTGAGCGACGGTATGTGGCGGGTCAAAATCCGCATTGCCGGACTGGCCCTGGCCGTTATTGCGGCAGGACCGACCTATTCCCCCTATCTCTATTGGATCCTGAGCGAAGGGCCGACGTTCCTCGCCAATGCTTCCCAGACCATGGGCATTGCCGGCGAGACTTCCCATCTGCTGCGCGCCGGTGAAGGGCTCGGCAAGCTGGCATTCGGGCTTCTTGGGTTCTCGGTACCGCTTCTTCCGGTTCTTCTGCTCGTGTTCTGGCGCCGTTACCTTGGCCTCAAGACGCCCGGGAAAGGTGCGCTCAACGACGTCGCACGGCTGTGCGGCCGCACCGTGCTGGTCATGATCATTCTGACCGCGCTCCTGATCGCCGTGGCCGGAGCCACCTACGTCAAGGAGCGGCATATGCATCCGCTCCTCATTCTGCTGCCGATTTATCTCTTCGCCGATCTTTCCCGTTATTCATGGAAAGCGAACTGGCGTTATTTCGGCGCGGCCGTCAAAGCGCTGGTCGTGGTGGTGTTTTTTGCCCGGATCCCCGGCCTGATGGCGCCGGACAATTTCTGGTGTGGCGGCAAATGCCGGCACATGAAGTCCTATGCGGATCTTAAAGCGCCGCTGGCGGAACTCGGCGCCGGGAACGCGACACTGATCGCAAACGATGACTACACCGGCGGCAATCTCAAGGTACTGTTTCCAGGTGCCAGGGTCGTGACGGACGGCATTTCCGTCCCCACGCCCGCGCGGGACAAATGCTTTTACGTCTGGGAAGAGGGGACGAAGAAGCCCGGCCTGCCGGCTGTGGAAAGGTTCGTGGCTTTGGGCGGGCACGCGCCGTCCGGCCTCAAGCCGCTCTCGGCGCGGTACATGACCGGTGCCTGGCCGCATATCTGGAAAAATGCCGGCTGGCGCACCACCTGGTGGGGTGTCGCCGAATTGCCCCCAGAAAGCCCGGCGTGTCAGCGAAGTTCTCAACAGGTCTTGTTGCGCGGGTAGTTTCCAGCCGACCGTGAGGCGGCATGTCGCACGGCATGCTCTCGCATGTCGCGATTTTCGCACTATCTTGTAAAGACTGAGAGAATTTCGGCGGGAGGCCTCCATGGCGACGCAGAAGACGCGTCAGAAGATCGTACGCAATTTCCTTCAGATCCTCGGCGACGAGGGCTGGAACGAGGCGACGCCTGCCGCGGTTGCGGTGCGATCCGGTGTGTCGCTGGCGGTCATGCGTGCGGAGTATCCCACCCGTCTGTCGCTTCTCGAAGGCGCCATGGCGCAAATCGACCAGACGGTTCTGGAGAACATCGACGAGGACATGGGCGAGGAAGCGCCGCGCGACCGCCTGTTCGATGTCCTGATGAGCCGCCTTGATGCGATGACCCCCTACAAGCCCGCGATCCGTGCGCTGAAGGCGGCCGTTTCCCGCGATCCCATGCTCGCGTTCGAGGTCAACGGGGTTGCCTCCGTTTCCATGCGCTGGATGCTGACGGCGGCGGGAATGGAGGGCAGGGGCTGGCGTGGACGGATCATGGTGCAGGGCCTTGTCGTCGCCTTCGCACGGCTTCTCGACACCTGGCTTGAGGACGACGATCCGGGCCTCGCCCGCACCATGGCGAAGCTCGACCGCGAGCTTGAAAAGGGCGGCGAGTGGATGGCGCGCCTCGACCGGGCGGCAGGCTTCGTTCGCCCCTTCGCCGAACGGGCGGAGAATCGGCGCAAGAAGCGGCGCGAGGCAAGGCGGGAAGACCATGAGGCCGACGAAATGGACGAAGGCGAAGGGATATGATGCCCGGATCGGGCGTTACCGGGCGTTATCGGGCTTGATCGCTGTGCGTGAATCCCGTTTGCTGCGCTCAAGATTGGTTAAAGCAAGGAAACACCGTGGCATCCGATCAGATTTCTTTCGACGACTTTCTGAAGGTCGACGTTCGGGCCGGCACGATCATCGAGGCCGCCCCTTTTCCCGAAGCGCGCAAACCGGCCATCAAGCTGATGATCGATTTCGGCGGGGACATCGGCGTCAGGAAATCCTCCGCCCAAATCACCAAGCACTACGACCCTGCGGAACTGGTCGGAATGCAGGTAATGGCGGTCGTCAATTTTCCGCCGCGCCAGATCGGCCCGATGATGTCGGAGGTGCTCACGCTCGGCGTGCCGGATGAAGACGGCGAGGTCGTGCTGATCACGCCGGACAAGCCCGTGCCGAATGGCGGGCGGCTCTACTGAGCGGCGAATACCGGCATGCAGGCGAGCCGGGAAATCCACCGACTATCACGGAAACTTTACAAATTCTGAGAAATTCGAGAGCGGCATTGGAAATGCCGTCCAACGTCCGGCGACGTCGGAAATCTTAAACGTTTTCAAAGTACTCGATGGTTGGAAGCTTGGCGGAAGGCCGCTTCCTGGGCGGCTGACCGCCGAAAATGGGACCGACCATGGGGTATTCATCCGCGATGGACGCGCAGAGCTGGACGGAAATCTCCGACTACATCGAATTTCTGGAGTTTTCCGCGGAAGATACGGAAAACGCGCGCGAGGCCTGGTCGATATTGCAGCCCCGGCTGCATTCGATCCTGGAAGAATTCTACTCGACCCCGATGATTTCCCGTGCAACGCGACGCTTTCCAGCCGTCGACATCGCGCGGTTGACCCGAAAACAGTACGAATATTGGGAAAAGCTGTTCGCAGGTTCGCTTGACGAGATCTATGCCGCTCACGCCCGCGATATCGGCGCGAAGCACCGCGCCTATGGCGTGACCATGACCGATTACATCATGGCCTACGGCTGGTTCATGAACGCGTTCGAGCATACCTTGGCGAAGTGCGAGCGCGATGGGATCGCGGTCAAGCGCATGATGTCTTCGGTGCGCCGGCTCGTTTTCTTCGATCTGAGCATCGCCGCATCGACCTATCACGTTGTCTATGTGGATTGAGAGCGGAAGCGCTCCGGGCGCGTCCCGATCGGGGTGAGGAAGTCCCGAAACCTTTTTCGATCTCGCGCGTTTATTCATGTAGCATTTCGATCGAGGGACAGGCGCACCGAAACCTTTTCATGGATATGTCCGGACAGACGATCGGGGGGTTAAGCTTTCGCGAGCCCCCATATCTGAAGAACCACGAAGGCGGTTTGCGCCGTGTCGGCGTGGAGATCGAGTTCGGCTCGGTGTCCGCGCGCGAGGCGGCGCTTCAGGTTCGAGCGCTGTTCGGCGGCGAAATCGAGACGGAAGACGAGCACCGCCTGCATATCCGGGGCACCGAACTCGGAGATTTCCTGTCGGAACTGGACTCTCAATACGTTCATCGTTCAGGCCCAGCCAAATTGCCGGCGCTGGAGGATCTCCAGACCAGGCTGCGCAAGATCCTGGGCGACATCAGTTCTCTCGTCGTGCCTTGCGAGATCGTCTGCCCGCCGGTGGAAATCGATCATCTTCCACGTCTGCAGGACCTTGTCGATGCGCTGGGCGGGGCTGGTGCGCGCGGCACTTCGGACAATCTTTTCTATGCCTTCGGCTTCCAGCTCAATCCTGAAATCGCGAGCCGGGAAACAGGTTACATCACCGCGGTTCTGAAGGCCTACCTGCTGATGTCGGATTGGCTCAGGGCCATCATCCGCCTGGATATCACGCGTCAGATCATCGCCTTCGCCGACCCGTTTCCGAAGGATTACGCAGCACTTGTCGTCGATCCTGATTACTGGCCGGACATCGAGCGGCTGATCGACGATTATCTGAGCTATAACGACACGAGGAACCGCGAGCTTGACCTTCTGCCGCTGTTTTCCTGGCTCGATCCTGAAAGGGTGCGTGAGCGGGTCCGCGATATCCGCGTAAAGGCCCGCCCGGCTTTCCACTACCGGCTGCCTGACGCCAACATCGGGCAGAGCGACTGGAGCCTGAGGCTTGAGTGGAACCGCTGGTGCGTCGTGGAGCGCCTTGCCGCCGACCGCGAGCGGCTTGACGCCATGGGGCAGGCGTATATCGCCAACAACAATCGCATTATCGGCGAGAACTGGGCCATTCGCTCGACCGAGTGGCTTTTGACATGAAGCGTCGTCCTCTGGTGGGCGTCACGACTTCGCTCGGTGGCGGCCGCTACATGTGGTGGTTCTATTGGCTGTCGCTGCGGCTCTTCGGCGTGCGCACGGTGAGGCTTACGGCACCCGGCGGCGCTGGCGTGCTGAAGCGGCTCGACGGGCTCGTTGTCGGCGGTGGCGACGATATCTCCGCGGAAATCTATCGGGGCGAGGCCGCGCTCGACATTCGCATCGATCCGGCGCGCGACCGGTTGGAGCTTCTGGCGCTCGAGGAAGCGTCGAAGCGCGACATTCCGGTGCTCGGCGTGTGCCGGGGCGCGCAGATGCTCAATGTCTTTGAGGGCGGCACGCTCCACCAGGATATCTATCGGGCCTATGAAGGAGTTCCGGCCATGTGGTCGCCCCTGCCGCGCAAGATGGTGACGGTGGAGGAGGGGTCGAAGCTGTCGGGCATCATGAAGAGCAGGCGATTCCGCGCCAATTCGCTGCATCGCCAGTCGATCGACAAGCTGGGCGGCGGCCTGAGTATTTGCGCGCACGACCGCTACGGCATCGTGCAGGCGGTGGAAGACCGCACCGCGCGCTTTCGCATTGGCGTGCAATGGCATCCGGAGTTCATGATCTACAGGCGTGCGCAGCGCAGGCTCTTTCAGGCATTCGCCCGCGCAGTCCGCGAGCGAATGGAACAAAGGTAGAGGCGTCTCGAACTATCCTTTCGGTCCGACAAGGGCGAAGAAACCGCCTTGTGGATCGAGGCCGTGGACAATCCAGCTGCCGCCCGGAACTTCCATGGGCCCGTTGACGATCCGGCCGCCGGCACCGGTGATGCGCTCCACGGCGGTATCTATGCCATCGACGTTGAAATAATAATTCCACGCCGGCGCTGGCATATCTGCGGGCTTAGTCATGATCCCGCCTATGCCCCTGCCGTCCGCCTCGAAGAGTTGGTAGACGCCCATGGGGCCCATGTCCATGGCCTCACCCTTCGTCCAGCCGAAGAGGCTTGCGTAGAAATCGAATGCGGATGCGCCGTCGCCGGCCATAAGCTCATGCCAGCCCACATGTCCCGGCGTCCCCGGCTCCACATTTGCGGCGGGCGGTTCGCCTTCGCCCTTGAAGAGGCAGAATTTTGCGCCATGCGGATCGGCGACGACGGCGAAGCGCCCCACGTCGGGAATATCCGAGGGCGCACGGTGAACGCTACCGCCCTTGGCCTCGATCCTTTCGGCATAAGCGTCGACATCATCGACGGCGATATAGCCGAGCCAGAACGGCGGCGCGCCAGTTTCTCTCACTTCCTCGGGCTGCTTCATCAAACCCGCCACCGGCGTCTCTCCCGCTTTCAGGATTGTGTATTCCATGCCGGTGGCCGCGGTCATACCGGAGTCTTCGGCCGTCCAGCCGACGACCCTGGAATAGAACCCGGCGGCGGCATCCGCGTCCGTCGTCATGAGTTCGTACCAGACGAAACTTCCGCTCTTCATAGACATTGCGAACTCTCCTTTGCGTCCTGTCCGGCAGTTGTTCGCGGGAATTGCGGACAGCATATTCCATTAAAACGGAGCCATTTTGACGACGATGATTTGCCTTTACGCCGGAATTCGGACCTTGGCGCGCAGGCCCCCCATGGGACTTTCGCCGAGCTGGATGTCGCCGCCGTGCCCGCGCGCAATGTCGAGCGCGATCGCAAGCCCGAGGCCGGTGCCGCCCGTCTCTCTCGCGCGCGATTCCTCCAGGCGGTAGAACGGACGGAAGACGGTTTCGCGCTTTTCCGCCGGAATGCCGGGGCCGTCGTCGTCGATGGTGATCGTCAGCCAGCGTTCGTCGTGCTTGGCCTTAAGGCGGATGGTGTCTGCGTATCGCGCGGCGTTCGAAACGAGGTTGGTCAGGCAGCGCTTGAAGGCGATGGGCTTGACCATGATGTCGGGCGAACCCGTGATCTTCGACGAAACGCTGGCACCGGCGATTTCCGCCTCCGCTTCGAGGTCCTCGAACATAAGCGCAAGGTCGGTCGGTTTCGCCTCCTCGTCGCCGTCGCCGCGGGCGAAGGCTAGATAGTCCTCCAGCATGTGATGCATCTCGTCGACATCGCTCTTGAGGTCCGTGACCTCCGGCCGGTCACCGAGAAGGGCAAGCTGCAGGCGAAAGCGCGTGAGCACGGTGCGCAGGTCGTGGCTGACGCCGGCCAGCATCGTCGTGCGCTGTTCGATCTGCCTTTCGATGCGCTTGCGCATTTCGATGAAGGCTTGTGCCGCCCTTCGCACCTCCAGAGCTCCACGCGGCCGGAAATCGCCGATCGGCCGTCCCTTTCCGAAGCTCTCCGCCGCGTTCGCAAGCCGCTCTATCGGCCGGATCTGGTTTCGCAGGAATATCAGGGCGACCACCATCAGGACGAAGGAAGTGGAAATCATCCATACGATGAAGATATGCGAGTTCGAGGCGTACGTCTGGCTGCGCCGGGCGATGACGCGAAGGACGTGGTCGGGAAGCTGGATGCGCATTTCGACGTAGCTTGAGCGGCCGACGGTGTCGATCCAGAAGGGGCGGCGGATCTGCCGGCGGATTTCGTCGGAAAGGACCCTGTCCACGAAATCGAAGAAAGGCTTGGGCCGTGGCGGGGGAAGGGGCTCGGGCGGAAGGACGGATATGGAAAGTCCAAGCTTGCTGTTGGCGATATCCGTCACAATCGAGAAGTCGGCATCCTGAGGGTAGCGCTCGATGATTTCGACGAGCGTCGCCACCTCGCGGATCACCGCTTCTGAAAGGCGGCGGGTGACGAGGTCGTAGTGCCGCTCCATGAAGACGAAGGCGAGCACCGACTGCAGGATAAGGAACGGCAGGACGACAATGAGGATCGCCCGCGTGAAGAGGCCTTTCGGCATGACCCGCCGCAGGCGCCGGGCCACATGCCCGTAAGGCGTGGCGACGACGGCGCGTGCACGGCGGAAGCCCTCGTTCCGCCACACAGCGGCAGCACGCTCCTTGATGCCGGCCGGGAAAGCGGGAAGCCTTGTGCTCTTCAATCGCATATCAGCCGGTAGCCGATGCCGCGCACCGTTTGCAGGTAGACCGGATTGCTCGGGTCGTCTTCGATCTTTCGCCTGAGCCGGTTGATCTGCACGTCGACCGTGCGTTCGGCGAGGCCGCTGTCGTCGCCGACGATGTCGTTGCGCGCGATCGTGTCGCCCGGTTTTTCGGCGAAAAGCGTGAGGATCTGCTTTTCGCGATCGGTCAGGCGAACCGTCGCGCTGCCGCGTTTCAGGTCGCCGCGCGCACTGTCGAACACGAAGGGACCGAAGCGGATTTCCGGCGGAGGGCCGGCCGTCGTCGTATCCCGCCTTCTCAGGATCGCGCCTATGCGCAACAAAAGCTCGCGCGGCTCGAACGGCTTGGAAAGGTAGTCGTCGGCTCCCACCTCCAGTCCCTCTATCCTGTCGGACGTCTCGGACCGCGCGGTGAGCATCAGGATCGGGATGTCGGAACCTTCGCGCATCGACTTCGCCAGCTCAAGCCCGCTTTCGCCCGGCATCATGATGTCGAGGATCAGCATGTCGAAGGCAAGGCCCTCCAGACGCCGGCGCGCTTCGGCGGCCGTGCCGGCGGTCGTCACCCGGTAGGCGTTTTCGCTCAGGAAGCGGC
This sequence comes from Stappia sediminis, assembly GCF_009826895.1. GTDB lineage: Bacteria > Pseudomonadota > Alphaproteobacteria > Rhizobiales > Stappiaceae > Hongsoonwoonella > Hongsoonwoonella sediminis. The sequence goes on from NZ_WUMV01000001.1 coordinate 101,023, forward strand.
TCAGGAGGTCGCGCAGGCGCTTGTCGTCGTCGACGACCAGAAGGTGGGCGGCATTGTCGTCAAGGGTCGTCACACTCGTCATCCTTCTTGTTATTGCCCGTGCCCGGTCAGCCCTTGTCGCGCTCGATCAGGCGGACGACGTCGCGCCGTTGGTCTGGATCGATCATTTCGTAGAGGAATCGTCGGGCGATTTCTTGACCGTCGTCCGGAAGGCCGGCAAGCGCGCGCGATATCCTTTTCGTCTGCAGGTCGGTCAGCCGCATCGCGAGCGCGGCCCCTTTTTCCGTGGCATAAAGCAGCCTCTCGCGCCGGTCGACCGGGCCCGGTTCCTGGACGATGAAATCCTCGTCGACAAGCTGCTTCAGAACGCGCCCGAGGCTTTGCTTGGTGATCTTGAGGATCGCCAGCAGATCCGTCACCCGAAGCCCCGGATTCCGGTTGACGAAGTGCAGGACGCGGTGGTGCGCCCGCCCGAAGCCGTATTCCGCCAGCACCTCGTCCGGGTCGGACGTGAAATCGCGGTAGGCGAAGAAGAGAAGCTCGATCAGGTCATAGGGCGGTTCGCCCGTGCCTTGCACGGTGCGTGGCGGATCCACGTTTCTGTCCCGCCCGCCTTTTTCAGTCGATGTCTTGAAATTTATGTCAGCCATATTGACATATTTCGTGCCGATTGTTACTGGTGAGAGGCCTTTGGAGAAAGGAATGAACCGTTTGCCTTAATTTTGGGCAATGTTCGGACCATTTTTGCTCCCAAAGGCTGTTGATGAGTATCTGTGCCCGTTGGGGCACTTGGCCTAAGATATCGACAGATTGGCCCCGGCGCAAAAGCGCAAATGGGGGAAAACATACAGTCCGTGCAAATACTTCGCCGGGTGACAGGCGGGGCGGGCTGACAAGGCGGGTTTTTGAGGGCTCGGGCGATAATGCGGACGGGCCGAGTGGAGTAACGAAAATGGCTGGCATCGCATTCGATCAGCGTGACGGGGAGATCTGGTACAACGGCGTCTTCGTTCCCTGGAAGGACGCCAAGCTGCATGTGCTGACCCATGGTCTGCATTATGCCAGCTGCGTTTTCGAGGGCGAGCGCGCCTATGGCGGCGAGGTATTCAAGCTCGAGGAACATACCGAGCGCCTGCACACGTCGGCCAATGTCCTCGGCTTCGAGCTGCCCTATTCCAGTGAAGAGATCAACGCGGCGACGCGCGAGCTTCTTGCCCGCCAGAACCTTGTGGATGCCTACGTTCGCCCCGTCGCCTGGCGCGGCAGCGAGATGATGGGTGTTTCAGCCCAGCACAACCGCATCAACGTGGCGATCGCCGCCTGGGAATGGCCGAGCTACTTCAAGCCGGAAGAGCGGCTGAAGGGCATTCGCCTCGATATGGCCGAATACCGCCGGCCGGACCCGATGACGGCGCCTTACAAGTCGAAAGCCGCGGGCCTCTACATGATCTGCACGCTGTCGAAGCATGCCGCCGAACGCAAGGGCTATGCCGATGCGCTTATGCTGGATTGGCGCGGCCAGGTGGCGGAGGCGACGGGCGCCAATGTCTTCTTTATCAAGGACGGGAAGATCCACACGCCGACGCCGGATTGCTTCCTGGACGGCATCACGCGGCGCACGGTGATCGATCTGGCGCGCGCGCGCGGGTTCGAGGTGATCGAGCGCGTGATCATGCCGGAGGAGATGGAAGGCTTCGAGCAGTGCTTCCTGACCGGTACGGCCGCCGAGGTGACGCCGGTGTCCGAGATCGGGCCGTACAATTTCCAGGTTGGCGAAATCACGAAGGTGCTGATGGAAGACTATCACGCCTCTGTCCAGCCGGTCGCCGATATCAAGGCTGCCGCCGCCGGCTGAGCGTTTCGTGCTCTCAAGTCGAAAAGCCGCCCTTCGTCGAGGGGCGGCTTTTTTGTTTGCGAGGGCAATAGTCAGGCCGGTTCGCGTTCCGCTGGCTGGAACATCCGTCCGCCCTCGGTCAGGCTGACGACCACGATCGCGAGGAGGCCGAAGCCTGCATAGCCGAGCGCGGTCGGCACAACCGTTCCGTCGTAGAGCTGGCCTATGAAGAAGCCCAGGATCGCCCCGCCAAGCGTGGTGACGAAGCCGAGCACCGAGGATCCGGTGCCCGCGATCCGCCCGAGCGGCTCCATGGCGAGCGCGTTGAAATTGGGCCCGACGAAGCCGAAAAGGAACATGGTCGCGCCGAGGATCACGAGAAAGAGGGGCAGGCTTTCGAAGCCGAGAAGCGCAAGGCCCGCTTGCAGGAAACCGAGCGCCGTGAACCCGACGAGCGCTGCGTGCGAAAGCGGGCGCATGCCATACCGCTCCACCAGCCGGGAATTCAGGAAAGAGGCCGCCGAAATGCAAAGCGCGACGGCGGCGAAGACGGCCGGAAACCAGACGCCGAGATCGAATATTCCGACGAAGATCTGCTGCGCGGAGGCGATGAAGCCCAAAAGCGCCCCGAAGACGAGAGCCGTGGCGGTCATGTAGCCGATCGTGATTCGGGTCGTCACCGTCGTGCGATAGGCACCAAGGACCGAGGAGATTTCGAGAGTTCCCCGGTACCGCGGATGAAGCGTTTCGGGCAGGCGGATCGCGCACCATGCGAACATTGCGACGCCGCCGACGGTCAGCATCAGGAATATCGCCCGCCAGGGTGCGACAATCAAAATGACCTGGCCGACCGATGGAGCGATCACCGGAACGGCCATGAAAATCATCATGGCAAGCGACATGACCCGCCCCATCTGACGCCCGTCATAGCAGTCGCGCACGATTGAAAGGGCCACGACGCGCGGCGCCGCGCAGCCGATGCCCTGAAGAAGCCTCGCAAGAAGCAGATGGTCGAACGTGTCGGCAACCACCGAAAGGACGCTGGCCGCAGCGTAGAGCCCCAGGCCGCCGAGCAGGATGATGCGCCGCCCGAAGCGGTCCGAAAGCGGACCGTAAAAAAGCTGCGCCGCGCCGAAGCCGACTAGATAGGCGATCAGCACCTTCTGGCGGTCGTTTTCCTGCGCGACGCCGAGTGCGTCGCCGATGTTGGGAAGCGCCGGCAGCATCGCGTCGATCGCGAGCGCGTTCAGCGCCATCAACGCGGCGATCATCGCCACGAATTCGGCAAAGGACATGCCGGGATGCGGCGCGGCCTTGACGGCCTCGTCCTGGGTCAGCGTATGCATGAAGCACCTTGGAAGCACGGAGGGCGGAAAGGAGACCCGCCGTTGAATGCGAAAGTGGTTCGAGAACGAACCATAAGGCAGTCTTACGAATTGCACATTCTTTCATTGCCGGTGCGCCGTCAAGGCGGTGACCGCGCATAGCGGATATGCTTTTACGTGGCGTCGTTGGTGATTTCAGCCGTCGGACCAGCGCGCGGCATCGTCATCGTCGGCCGTCTTGGCCTCCACCCAGCCGCCGGAGCCGGAATCCGCCATGTGTTCTTTTTTCCAGAAAGGGGCACGGGTCTTCAGAAAATCCATCATGAAATCCGCCGCTTCGAATGCGGCGCGCCGGTGGCGCGAGGCGGCGACGACAAGGACGATGTTGGCGCCCGGAGCGATTTTACCGTGGCGGTGGATTACGGTCAGTCCCGTCAGAGGCCAGCGCTCCGCCCCTTCGCGCGCGATCCGGCCGATCTCGTCTTCCGCCATGCCGGGATAATGCTCCAGTTCGAGCGCGGAAAGACGTCCGTCCTCGTCTCGGCAAAGGCCAGTGAACGTGACGACGGCGCCGATGTCGCGCCGGCCTTCGCAAAGCCGCGCGACCTCCGCTGTGACGTCGAAATCCTCCGCCTGCACGCGTACGAGGGGAATGATCCGTTCGCCCGACTGCGCCTTCGTGTCCATGGCCACCCCGTCAGCCGCCGGTCATGGGCGGGAAGAAGGCGATCTCGCTCGCCCGGCCGATGGGTTCGTCGTGTTCCACATGCGTCTGGTCGATGGCGACGCGGATCACCTCGGGTTCGGCGAATGCGGCGGCATAGCCTTCGTCGCGTTCGCTGAGCCAGCCGATCAGGTCGGACACGGTCGCGACGTTGCCGGGCACCTCGATCGTCTCTTCCTCAAGGCCGATGCGCTCGCGCACCCAGGCGAAATAGCGAACCTTCATAGGTCGTAATCCCAATTGCTCGCGGGCTAGTCGGCCATCAGGTGGCCGATGCCGGCGCGGAAATAGTCGTAGCCAGTATATAGCGTCAAGGTTGCGGCGATCCACAGCGAGATCAGGCCGATCAGAACGGTGCCCGGCAGGACTGCTTCTCCGGCGGGTCCCGCGATCAGCAGGGCGAGCGCGGCGAGCTGAACGGCCGTTTTCCATTTGGCAAGCCGGGTGACGGGAACGCTTACCCTGAGTTCGGCCAGGAATTCGCGCAGGCCCGAGACCAGGATTTCCCGGCACAGGATGATGATTGCCGCGATCATCGACCATCCGCCGATGGTTCCGTCTCCGGCCATCATCAAAAGGCTGACAGCGACGAGGAGCTTGTCGGCGATCGGGTCGAGCATCTGGCCGAGGCGCGATTGCTGCTGCCATGCGCGGGCGAGATATCCGTCGAGAAAGTCCGTCAGGGCGGCGATGACGAAGATCGCAAGCGCGGTCCAGCGCGCGCCGTGTCCCGGGAAATAGAAGCAGAACGCCAGCGCGGGCACCGCCAGGATGCGCCCGTAGGTCAGGAGATTGGGCAAGCTCCATGCGATCGATCGCTGCGTCGGGCGAATGGGTGTCTCAGACAAGGCGCGGCCAGTACTCGTCGTGCGTGGACAGGCTTCGATACCGACTTGAAGCACGGTCCGCGTTGCGTCGTCAATGTGCGAGCGCGGCTTGTTGGCGTCCGGACCGGGAGAACGTCGCAAACCGGACCTTTTTCCGTCGCTTTGCTCTTGCGATTGTGATCCGCGTTGAACAGAAAATGGATGTCCGTGATGGAGGAAGCGAAATTGGAGCGTTTGAACGACCTCGGCCAGCCGATCGGCTTTGCCGTGCCGGGTTGGAAGCCCGTCGGACGTCCCCCGTCGACGCCAATGCCCGGGCGTGTTTGCGATGTCGTGCGGCTCGGCGAGAATCATGCGCAGGATTTGTTCGAGGCTTTCTCTGCGGACCGTGAAAACCGGATCTGGACGTATCTTCCCTATGGGCCGTTCGACAGTGCGGCTTCCCTGGGGAACTGGCTGGAGGCGACATGCCTTGGCGAGGACCCGTTGTTTCATGCCGTCATCGACAAGGAAACGGGCAGGGCGCTGGGTGTGGCCAGCTATCTCAGGATCGAACCGGCGACGGGCGTGATCGAGGTCGGCCATATCAATTTTTCGCCCGCTCTTCAGAAAACCGTGATGGCAAGCGAGGCGATGTTCCTGATGATGGCCCGCGTTTTCGACGAACTCGGCTACCGGCGTTACGAGTGGAAATGCGATGCGCTCAACGCGCCGTCGATGGCGGCGGCACGACGGCTCGGCTTCGTTTACGAGGGAACCTTCCGTCAGGCCACGCTCTACAAGGGGCGCAACCGTGATACCGCGTGGTTTTCCGTCACCGACCGGGAGTGGCCGGGGCTGAAGGCCGCGTTCGAGGCGTGGCTCGCGCCGGACAACTTCGACGACGACGGTCGTCAGCGGCGATCGCTCGCGGAAATTCGAACGAAAAGCTGACGCACGATCTTCCTCGCAAACGCGGTCACTTCGAAAACAGGCGCATGCCCTGTTCGTCGATGATTTGCCGGCCTTTGCGAAGCGTCATTTCCACGGCTTCGTCGGCGGATGCGCATTTGTCCGCGCGGATGAAGGTTTCCTCGCGCAATTCGCCGTCGATTTCCCTGGAGATGACGCCGACGACCTGCCATTGACCGTCCGCCTGGCGTGGGGTCGGGCGGATGGTGAACCCCTTGTGCTCGACGCTGATGCCGCTGCCGGGGCCAGCATCGCTGCCGCTGGCGCCGCCGCTGCCGCCGAAAAGGCCTGAAATAATCTTCCCAAGTCCCATGATGGTGCTCGTTCTTCGTTATATCCCACCATCACTATGGAGCAGACGCCGCCGGGTGCAACCTCACAAACCCGGCAGCGGCGGCGCGGGGTGCGTCGTCAGTCCCGCTTCGGGCCGTAGGGTCCGAGCGCCTCGACCAGCTCGCCGACCTGGGATTCGTAGCGTTTCCAGCGGTTGACCGACGATTTGTAGATCGGTCGGCGCACCTGGTCGATACTGAAGGTCGTGACCTGCCGGTCGCCCTTGTAGAATTCAAGGCAGGCATCGTCCCAGGGCAGGCCTGTGTGGTCGATCAGCGCGCGGCTTTCGCGCTCCTGGTCCTCCACCATCGCTTCGTAGGACTGCTGGCGGATGTTGACGGGCAGCACCTCGGCCCAGTGGTCCATCAACTCGCGGTACATGCAGAAGTACTCTCCGAGGTCCTTCTGGCTGATCGCGTAGTTGTGGCCGTCGCGCAGCGGCGTGGTGTAGATCGAGATGCAGTTGTCGATCGGGTTGCGGTTGAGGTGGATGAAGCTTGCGTTCGGGAAAAGCAGCGCCATCATCCAAAGGTTCTCGAAGTTGTGCGGCATCTTGTCGACGACGCGCGACGCCTTCCCGCCGATGCTTTCGAGCAATGAAAGATAGCCCTTGCCGGCCCGGCGGAACGCTTTCGGATCCATTTTGAGAACGTTCTTGAAGAAGTCCGGCGTGACTTTCGCCTCGCCGCGCAGTTTCACCATTTCGGAGTGGAAATAGGTGAGCTCCCCGGCGCCGACGGCTTTGGGGTGGCGGCCGATGATCTGCTCGGTCAGCGTGGTTCCGGAGCGCGGCATGCCGAAGACGAACACCGGTTTTGCGCTCTCGAAGCCGACTTCCCTGCGCGCCTCGAAAAATTCCTTGTTGAAGAATTCCTTGTAGGCGTCGATCTGCCAGCGCCGGCGCTTGCCGTTATAGGGCGAATAGAGGAACTTTCGCCCTGCCTCGAAGTGACGGAAGGCGTCGTCCATCTGGTCCAGGTCGTCGTAGATCTTGGCCGCGCCGTAGTGGAGGTTGGCGCGCTGGTTGCGCTTGTATTCCTTTTCCTCGTCGGAAAGCACTTCCTCGATCGTATCGAGGTGCTCCGGCTTTTCCTTGTGCTTTGCGGCGATGGCCTCCTGATAAAGGACATTCGGATTTTTCGGAGCGATTTCCTTCGCTTTATTCAGGTATTCGGCTGCCTTTTCCTTATCGCCGAGAGACTTCTCGAGCAGGAAGAGGGCCAGATAGGCACCGGAAAACTCCGGCTCCAGCTTCAACGCCTTGTGGTATGCTTGGCGAGCAAGCACCGGTCGCTGCAGTTTTGCATAGACGTCGCCAAGCGCCTTGTAGCTGTTGCCGATATTGGGATCGAGCTTGACCGCTTTCCTCGCCGCCTCCAGCGCTTCCTCGTACTCTCCCGCGCGGATGAGGATTTGCGCGAGTTCCTCGAAAACGATCGACTTCTTCCTGGCGACTTCGGCGGCCCGACGCAGGTGAGCGAGGCTCATTTCAACTTCGTCGGCATCGTCGTAGACGAGCCCGAGCGAAAAGTTGATCCGCGCGTTCATGGGGTCGCGGTCGTGAAGGTCGAGGAGGATGGGCTCCGCCTCCTTGTAACGCCTTTGTTCGATGAGATCCAAGGCACGGTCGAATGCCGCAGGATTCATGGCGGTCTACCTCAGCAGTTTTCTCCCCGGCGGGGGCATCCAAAAAATCGATCCTAACGAAATACGGAGATCGTCGCTCTGAAGCAAGCCGAATGCCGCAACTCGATGGCGGCATTAGGGCAAGATGGGAAGATGATCGCAAACCCACTACTCGTGAAAATGGTCGTAGATCAGTTTCGCGACCGTTTCCGATATTCCCGGAACCGTGGTCAGATCTTCTATGCCGGCCTTGGAAACCGCCTTTGCGGTGCCGAAGTGCCTCAGGAGCGCGCGCTTGCGGGTCGGGCCGATGCCGGCGATCTCATCGAGCGGGCTCCTGGCGATGTCCTTCTTGCGCCTTGCGCGATGGGTGCCGATGGCGAAGCGATGCGCCTCGTCGCGCAGGCGCTGGACGAAATAGAGCACCGGATCGCGCTCCGGCAGCATGAAAGAGTCCCTGCCGGGGACGAAGAATTTCTCGCGGCCCGCATCGCGGTCCGGCCCCTTGGCGATGCCGACCAGGGGTACGTCGTCGATGCCCAGTTCCTGCAGGATCTCGCGCACGGCGTTCAACTGGCCGAGGCCGCCGTCGATGAAAACGAGGTCGGGCCATGCCGGCATCGCTTCATTGCCGGCGTCTTCGGTCGTGGCGTCTTCGCTCGCGCCGTCGGGTGCAGGCGCGGTTGCGTTGGTTTTTGCGTCTTCCGGTTCGGGTTTGTTGCGTTCCTCGCCATGCTCCTTCAAAAGGCGCGAGAAGCGGCGGGTCATGACTTCGCGCATCATGCCGTAGTCGTCGCCCGGCGTCAGTTCCTCCGACTTGATGTTGAACTTGCGGTACTGCGCCTTGGCGAAGCCCTCGCGCCCGGCCACGATCATGCAGCCGACCGCGTTGGTGCCCATGATGTGCGAATTGTCATAGACCTCGATGCGGCGCGGCGGCGCCTTAAGGTCGAACACCTCGCCCACTCCCTTGAGAAGCCGTGCCTGGGACGACGTTTCGGCAAGCCTGCGCCCCAGGGCTTCGCGCGCGTTTTTCGCCGCATAATCCGCCAGCTCCTTTTTCTCGCCGCGTTTCGGCACGGCGACCTCCACCCGGTGGCCGGAACGTTCGCTCAGCGCGAGCGACAGGAGTTCGCGCTCCTCCACGTCGTGCGACAGGAGTACGAGGCGCGGGCAGGGCTTGTCGTCGTAAAACTGCGTCAGGAAGCTTTGCAGCACCTCGCGCTCGTCCAAGGATTTGTCGGCCTTGGGAAAATGCGCGTGGTTGCCCCAGTTCTGGCCGGTACGGAAGAAAAACACCTGGATGCAGCTTTGCCCGCCTTCCTGGTGGATGGCGAAAACGTCGGCCTCCTCCACCGACTGGGGGTTGATGCCCTGGTGCGACTGGACGTGCGAAAGGGCCGCGAGGCGGTCGCGATAGACGGCTGCCTGTTCGTAGTCGAGGTTTTCCGCCGCCCGCTCCATCTGCCGGGCAAGCTCGGTCTTGATCAGCTGGCTCTTGCCGGACAGGAACGATTTCGCCTCCGCCACCAGCCCGGCATAGTCGTCGAGCGAAATTTCCCCGGTGCAGGGGGCGGCGCAGCGCTTGATCTGGTGCAGGAGACAGGGCCGCGTGCGGTTCGCGTAGAAGCTGTCGGTGCAATTGCGGATCAGGAACGCTTTTTGAAGCGCGTTGATCGTCCGGTTGACCGCGCCGGCCGACGCGAAGGGACCGAAATAGCCGCCCTTGCGCCGGCGTGCGCCGCGGTGCTTGACCAGCGCAGGCGCCTCGTGATCCCCGGTAACGAGGATGTAGGGAAACGACTTGTCGTCGCGCAAGAGCACGTTGAAACGGGGCCTGAGCCGCTTGATCAGGTTCGCTTCCAGCAGCAGCGCTTCCGTTTCGGTGTTCGTCGTGACGAATTCCATGGAAGCGGTCGCCAGAATCATGCGCATGATCCGGTTCGGCTGGCCTTGCAGGCGGGTGTAGCTCGTCACGCGTTTTTTCAGCGAGCGCGCCTTGCCGACGTAGAGAACCTCGCCGTCCCGGTCGAGCATGCGGTAGACGCCCGGCCCCATCGGCAGGTGCTTGACGAAATGGGCGATGACCTCGGCGCCGGAAAGCTCGCTCTCGCGCGGGGCGGGCGCGGCCTCGAAGTGAACCGGGCCGATAGGCGAGTCACCGGTTTCTTCAGCCGCTTCGGGCCTGTCGGCGGCAGATGTTGGCGTGCTGCTCATTCCCGGATGCCTACGACGTCCGGCGTCTCCCATGCAAGATGCTGCCCGCCGTCAAGCGCGATCATCTGTCCCGTTATCGACGGCGTTCGCCAAAGATAGAGGATCGTGTTCGCGAATTCGACAAGTTCCGGGCCGCGCCCGAGCGGGACGGCCTCCTGCTGGCGGCGGAAGTCTTCCGCGCTTTGGCGTTCGCTCGCCAGCGTCGGGCCGGGGCCGATCGCATTGACGCGGATGCGCGGCGCAAGGCCTTGCGCCAGCATTCGGGTTGCCGACCACAGTGCCGACTTGGAAAGCGTGTAGGAAAGGAACTTCGGCGTCGGCCGCCACACTTTCTGGTCGATGATGTTGACGATCAGGCCGCTCGCTTCATCGGGCAGCTGCTCGGCGAACGCCTGCGACAGGAACAGGGGCGCGCGGGTGTGGATCGCGAAATGCCGGTCGAAGCGTTCGATGTCCAGGGTTTCGATCTCGTCGGGCTCGAAAATGGAGGCGTTGTTCACCAGCACCGACAAGGGGCCGATTTCGCGCGCGGCTCTATCGACGATCCGGGAAAGGCCCTGGGCGCTGGAAAGGTCGCCGGTGATGACGGCCGCGCGCCCGCCGGTGGAGCGGATGAAGGTCGCGGTCTCTTCGGCCTCGGCGACGGACGTGTTGGCATGCAGCACGACACCGAAGCCTGCCGTCGCGAGATCGGTCGCGAGCGCCGCTCCGATACGCCGCGCGGCGCCGGTTACCAGAACGTTCGATGAAGTTTCGCTGAGTCTTTCGAGCATCTGTTCAGGTCCCGCCCAAGATACACCTTAAGCGATTCGTACGTAGCGGGATGCCGGATCGATCAACCTACCTGCCCCAGAGTGAAGCTTGCGGCGATATAGAGCACGTAGAGTGCGACAAGCGCCAGGCCGGAAAGGCGGCGAAGCGTCGTCTGGAAAGCGGCGAGTGCGAGTACCAGGAACGCGCAGGCCAGCATCACCCAGATATCGAAGGAGAGGATTTCAGGGGGAATGTGAACCGACGTCACAAGGCCCGTAATACCCATGATGGCGAGGATATTGAAGACGTTGGAGCCGATGATGTTGCCAAGCGCCACCGCAGAATGGTTTCTGAGCGCGGCCATGAGCGATGTCGCAAGTTCCGGAAGGGAAGTGCCGAGCGCCACGACCGTAAGGCCGATCACGGCTTCCGTCACGCCCCAGGATCGCGCGAGCGCCGAGGCCCCTTCGATCGTGAAATGCGCGCCGAGCGGCAGTCCGGCAAGGCCCAGGAAAACGAAAACGAAGGCAAGCGCGATATTGTCCGGCACGCCTTCCACTTCCTCGAAGGGCGGGGCGGAGCATGCGTCTTCCTCGTCCTCTTCGCTGTCTTCCGCGGCGTCTTTGTCCGTGGCGACGGCGGATGCGCCCAGGTCGCGCGCGGCGCGTCCCTTTCCGTTCTCGCGCCGGTGTTTTCGCGTCGCCATGACCGAATCCGCCAGGAAGATCGCGAGAAGGACGATGAGAAAGGCTCCGGTGATCCGCGTGATCGTGCCGGTGAAACAGATGAAGACGAAGATTATGCTGACGGCCGTCATGAAGACGGCATTGCGAAGCGCGCCTTTTTCCTTGCACGAAGTCGCCGCGACCAGTGCGGGCAGGCCGAGGACCAGGAGTACGTTTGCGACGTTGGATCCGACCACGTTGCCCACGGCAATACCGGGAAGGCCGCTTAGCGCCGCGTCGAGGGAAATCACCAGCTCCGGAGCGGACGTTCCGAAGGCGACGATCGTCAGCCCGATAACGAGGGAGGGGATTCCCAGCCGTTCGGCGATGCCGACCGACCCCCGCACTAGCACGTCACCGGCGACGATGAGCACGACGAGGCCCCCGAGGAGGCTGACATAATCGATGAGCATGGAGCGTGCGGCCGGTGCGTTGGAAACTTCTGGGATTTCGGTTTTTTGCACTCGGAAACCGCCGTGCGCAACGAAGGAAGCGGCCTTTCCAGACGGCGGCCGCATCCTGCTCACGGGTCGTTCCGATCAACGGACCGTATATAAGCATTCCTTCGCCCCGGAAAACCCCATGTATTCGGGGTGATTGCGCCGCGTTCCGGTTTCCAGCAGCGTCATCCGCCTGTTAGGCCAGATTGATTACGCGTGGAAATGTCACCGAAAATCCATATTTCACCTGCGATGAAGCCATAATTTTCGGCGACAAAGATCGTGTAAGGGGTCTGAATCCATGGATTCAGGCCAGTTTTTGCTCGTTTGGGTAAAAGGTTGCCGGGCGTTGCGTGCCTGCCTGCCTTGAATCCATCGGTTCAGACCCCTGCTGCGGCCAAGGGATTTCCCCCGCCGCAACTTCACGCGTCATGTTGATTGTGGAGAAACAGGTAATGAAGCGTATCTTTTTGACCGGCGCAGCGTTGGTTATGGGTTCGGTGCTTGCCGGGCCTGTCCTCGCGGCTGACCTCCCTCAGCCCGTCGAGGAGCCGGTCTACAAGGAGCCGATCCCCGAGGCGCGATTCTTCTGGACCGGCTTTTACTTCGGCGGCCAGCTCGGCTGGGCGTGGTCCCAGTTCGACAATACCGCCCCGGTTCCCTTCAGCGTCAGCACGGACGCCAACGGCGTGACGGGCGGCGTCTATACGGGCTACAACTATCAGTTCAACGAAAACTTCGTGCTCGGCGTGGAAGGCGACTTCTCGTTGTCCAACCTGGATGAGTCGTCCACCGCTGCGGGTATCAGGCTGCGCACCAGCAGCGACTGGAACGGCAATGTTCGCGCCCGTGCCGGCTTCGTCTTCGACCGGTTCATGATCTACGGCGCCGGCGGTATGGCGATTGCCGATCTTTCGACGAGCTACGCCGGCCAGAGCGATGACACCACGAAGGTCGGCTGGACGGCGGGTGGCGGTATCGAAGGTGCCATCACCAACAACATCACCGCCCGCGTCGAATACCTCTATCAGGACTTCGGCGACGAGGACTTCTCGGTTGGCGGCACGACGGTCAACACCGATTATTCGAACAACATCGTTCGTTTCGGCATGGCCTACAAGTTCTGATCGGGACGAAACCGCGATCTTTGGAAGGCCCGCCCATGTGGCGGGCCTTTTTCATGCGCCTCGCGGCTCGTCGCAGGCGGATTTCAGCGTCTTGAGGATCGTCGCGAAATGCGCCGCATCGTCCGTGGCGCGCACCAGTACGATCGCCCCTTGAATCCCGGCGATCACATAGCTTGCGGCGTCCTTCGCCTTTGAAGGGGCGTAGCCTTTGCGCCTGAGGCAGCCCGCAAGTGTTTCCAGCCATCGGTGGAAATAGTGCGTCACCTCGCTCGAAAAGCGGTCGCGCGTCTCCTCCAGCGCGAAAGCGCCGACAAGGCAGATACGCTCGCCTGAGCGGAAATAGGACGATACGCCGGAAAACATCTGCTTAAGCGCGTCGTCCGGCGCTTCAGTCTCGAGCGGGCGGTAGATGTTTTCCTCGAACCATTGATGTATGTTCGCAAGCACCGCTTCGGCCATCTCCTCCTTCCCGCCGGGGAAGAAGTTGTAGAGGCTTCCTTTTCCAAGGCCCGTTTCCCGGGTGATGCGCGCGATGCTTGCTCCTTCATAGCCGCAACGGCGGAATATCTCGCCGAGGGCGGGAATGACGTCCGCTCTTTCGGCGATGATGCGTGACATCAGGGCTTCCTCATCGGATAGGGCGTGCCGCTCAGCCGGTGAAATACCGTTGCTCCGGCAACGAGAATACCCGCGCCTGAAAGAACGGGCATCAGCAGAAATCCGATTTCGGGATCGCCGGCGAAAATGACGAGCGGGTTTGCCCCGGCGGGCGGATGCGTGATGCGCAGCGCCGCCATCGCGGCGATCGCGATACCGACCGCAAGGCCTGCCGCCCACCAGACGTCGGGCAGCAGGGCGCGAAGAGACAGCCCGATGATCGCGGACAGGATATGTCCTCCGATCACGTTGGCCGGTTGCGAAAGAGGGCTGTTCGGGACGGAGAAAAGCAATACGCAGCTTGCTCCGAATGGCGCCATCATCAATGACAGGTTCGTGGTGTCGGTGATGAGGGCGAGGCTCGCGATCGCGACGAGGCTGCCGAGGCCGGCAAGCGTGACGGATCTGGCGGAAGCGGTTGGCTGAAGCCTGGTGAAATAGGATAGCATGGGGGTTTTTACCGATCAGTACAGGATTTACCGTTCGGTACAATGCATGCTGATGCCGGACAAGACACGTTTTCGAGAGGCCGCTTCCGCGGGCGCCCGTTCGCGTTTGCGGCTGTGTGCTCCAACCGTCCTTTTTAGGCGGCCGCCTGCCGGACCGGCAGCTTCAGGAGCCCGGTGACAATTGCCACTCCCGCAAAGATCAGCACGAGGCCTGCAAGCAGGGCGCCGGACAGTGCTTCACCCAGCAGCAGGGCTCCGAGCACGACGCTGAAGCCCGCGCGCATATAGCCTCCCGTGGCAACGCCCAGGGGGCCGAGCGTGCGCACGAGGCGGAAATAGATCGTCATGGCGATCGCGGTCGAAAAGACGCCGAGGGCCATAACGGCCGTTATCGCGGAAAGGGACGGCGACAGGCTTGCGGGATCGTCCGCCAGGATCGAAAGGGGCAGCATCAAAAGGGCGGCGAACGTCATCGAGCAGGCCGCCGTCACGACGGGGGATTGATCGGAAAACCGTCTGGCGTAGAGGGCGGCCGTCGCATAGCAGAGGCTCGCCCCGATAACGGCCAGCTGGCCTGCGACCGAGCTTCCTTCGCCGGCAAGTGCGGCCGGTCCCATGATGATGAGAACGCCCGCGAACCCGAGCAGGATGCCGGCGAATTGCTGCATGCCGGCGGCGCGGTCTCTCAGCAGGAAAAAGCCGATCAGGAACACGAACAGCGGCGGGGTCGTGTTCAGAAGGCTCGCAAGGCCGCTGTCGATATGCTGCTGTCCCCAGCTGATCAGCGTGAACGGCAATGCGCTTTGGAATATGCCTTGGACCAGCAGCTGTCCCCAACGGGAAGGCGATCTGGGAAATGTCGCGCCGCGCCAGAACGCCATGAGCATCAAAAGTGCCGCGCCGATGGAAAGCCTGCCGAAGACCATCGTCGCAGGCGGGATCGTCTCGACCGCGACTTCGGTAAGGGTGAACGAGGCTCCCCAAAGGAAGGACAACAATATAAGGAGGCCGATTTCCGTGGCTTTGCGCGGCGAAGGCTGGGACATGAAACACCTTGAATTTTCTCATGCTATTGCACGCCGCGCCGGCTTTGGTCTTCTCAAAAGCCATGCACGAATCGGTGATGCGCGGCGCTCCGGTGCTTTCGAAACCGGCCGTCTTCGCCTCTTCCCGGATTGATATCGCTGACGAGATTTCGCGTAGGGCGGTTTTCTGTATGCTTTCCGACCGACCGATTCCACCGATTCAGATGGAAAGCCGAAAATGCCCCCGTCCGCCGCGCTCGCCGTTCTGCCCATGTACGATTGGCCGGAAGTCCGCGCCGAGACAGATCGGTTGTGGCGGGCGCTGGCGGACCGGTTGGGGGAAGCCGGCTTCGACGCGCCATCCGGCCTTGCGCGCGATGTCGACGCGGAAACGGCGTGGGCCGATCCGTCCCTTCTTCTGGGGCAGACCTGCGGCCTGCCGTTCGTAAGCCGGCTGAAGGGGCGCGTATCACTTGTCGGCGCGCCGGCCTATCGGCTGGAAGGGTGTGAGCCGGGGGAATATTGCAGCGCGCTGGTCGTTCGTGATGACGATCCGGCGGATGGGCTCGGTGATCTTCGCGGGCGGCGCGTTGCCTACAATATGGAAGGCTCGCAGTCCGGGCATGCGGCGATGCTTGCCACGGTCGCGCCGCTTGCGCATG
This sequence comes from Stappia sediminis, assembly GCF_009826895.1. Taxonomy (GTDB): domain Bacteria; phylum Pseudomonadota; class Alphaproteobacteria; order Rhizobiales; family Stappiaceae; genus Hongsoonwoonella; species Hongsoonwoonella sediminis. The sequence continues at coordinate 116,698 of NZ_WUMV01000001.1, forward strand.
GAGGCCGTTTCTTTACGCAAGCCCTGGCCACAGGCTCGCATCGCGCCTCCGTTCGGGCGGTGGCGGAAGGCGCAGCGGATGTCGCGGCGGTCGACGCTGTAAGCTGGGAACTCGCGAAACGGTTTGAGCCTTCGGCATCGCGCCTGAGGGTGCTTCTGCGCACCCGCCCGACGCCGGGTCTGCCGTTCATCACCGCGTTGAGGCCGGCGGATGAGCTTCGCCGCATCGCCGAGGCTGTTGCCGCGGGCATTGACGGTCTCGATGGCGGAACGAAGGAAGCGCTGTTGCTGACAGGCTTCGTGCCTTTCACCGAGGCGGATTACGATGTGATTTCGGCAAGGCTCGCCGAGGCGGAACGCCTCGGCTACGCCGAACTTCGCTGACTGTTAGTCAGACTTTGCAGCGTGTTTCCTCGAAGGAGGGGATGGCGGCGGCGAAATCGTCCAGCCACTTGACGAGGTTGGGGTGGTCTTCGCGCCATTTGCCGTCGAAGCGCAGGTCGAGGTAGCCGAGCGCGCAGGCAACGGCGATCCGGGCTGCGTCAGGCACATCGCCGGGGGAAACGGTTGCCGGCGGCTGCGCCTCCAGGACGGCAAGCGCGCGGGCGACTTTTTCACCCTGATAGGCAAGCCATTTTTCGCTGCGTTCGTTTTCTTCGCGGAAACGGCCTTCGTAAACGCGCAGGAGTGCGGCATCCATCAGCCCGTTGACGAGCGCCAGCAGTGTAAGCACCTTGTAGCGGGCTTCGCCCTTGGCGGGGATCAGGCGGTCGCCGCCGGCCAGTTCGTTGAGGTAGTCGAGGATGACCCGGCTGTCGTAGATGACGTCGCCATTGTCCAGAACGAGCGCCGGAATCTTGCCGAGGGGATTCTGCTTGCGGATCGTGTCGCCCGGATCGTTCGTGTCCGTCATTTCCACGGTGATCTTGCCGGACAGGCCGAGAACGCTTGCTGCGATCTTTATCTGGCGGCCGAAAGGCGAGGCGGGAGACGAACGAAGGACGGGCATATGCGGCTCCATTGAAAGCGGCTTTGAATTCAGCGGTGTATGTGTACCCGAACGCGGCGCATGCGCAAGTCCGCTCGGTCGGTTCGCGGGCATCTTCGATTTGGTATATTGAACGATCGGTTTTTATCTAAAATTCTCAAGTATTCGTTCGAATTTTAAGAAATTTATCTTGGTTTGTTTAACAAGCGTGCAGGTTTTTCTCGTCACAATGTCCCCAAATGGTGACTGGTAGAAATACGGGCTAGTGCAGCGTGCCTCAGGTGGGAGTTCAGAGGATGCGTGATGCGTATAAAATGCTGATGAAGGCCACGGCCAAGGCGAGCGTCCTTGTGGTCGTTGTCTATGCATATGGATCGCCGATGGCGAGTTCATTTCGCCCGGCGTTTCTGGATGCTCCGTTCGCCGGCTTTCATCGTGCCGTGGATGTTGCCGTATTCGGCGGGGATGGCGGCCTCGGCGATCCAAGGACGGCGATCGTGCGCGCCAGCGACAGCGTGAAAGAAACACTTTCCGACAGCATGAGCCAGTAAGCGGACTTCAGGTCACGGACCCATAAATAAGGCTGGAATGGCGCTACAAACGGCAAAGAGATGCAAGGAGATGCGCGCGGAGCGGGTTTGCCACCCGGTCAAGCGCTTCGACGTGGCAGGTCGAAGCCGTTTACGCGTCCTTTCGGGATATTGCGAATTTGCCCGGCAACTTCGTTGCAAGCCTTTGAAAACCGGACGGTTTCCTGCAGGCTTGCGCCTCGTATCCGACCAAATTCGCGCATACCATTGCAACCTTGGTTATGGGTCCATGGCCTCGGGGTAGATCCGCTCCAGCCGGACATTGCGGCCGCATTTTCGCGGCGCCTGAAACTCCAGAAGCCTGAAGGCGTAGTCCTGCCATTTCCATTCGGCCCTGTAGCCGCAGTGTCTGTCAGACGGTCCCTGCGCATGGGCGCTCAGCGTTCCTGCCTCTTCATCGAATTCGACACCGTTCAGACTATCCGTGCCGAGCCAGCCGAACCGCGGGTCGTATATCGCGAATGCAAGCTGCTCCAAACCGCCGATCTCTCCCGAATCGCGCACGTAGAGGCGGTAGGTCGTTTGCGTTGCCCCGCGCGTGCAGGGGATCGCGTAAAGCGTGGAGGTCTGGGACAAGACCGCGACGATCGGCGCCGCACCGCTCATATTGGCGCTTTGCGGATCCTCGCAGGCCGACGTAAGCCGATGCGCTTCCAGAACGGGCGGCGGAATGCCGAGTGCTTCGATCATTTCCCTGCGCGATGGAGGGGCGGTCTTGTCTTCGTCTTCGGGCGCCTCGATATTCTCGCCGCGCGCGCCTTGCAATTCGCCCATCTTCTGAAGTGCGACGCTCAGGCCTGAAAGCGAAAAACTCGCGTCGTGCGGTGCGCCGAGCGCATCGATATAGGAAATCCTGAGCTGCTCGCCGCCTTTCAGGGCCGGCAAAAGGGTTGTCCGTTCGCTTTCGCCCGTAACGAAGAATGCGTTTTCATGCCCGAAGTTTCCAAGCTCGTCTTCGCCCAGCACGCGCGGTGCCTGCGCATCGATCCGCCACTGCTGCTTGCGGGTATGGTCGGGTCGTGCGCCGTTGACGTCGAAGGAAAGCGCGAAGGTTTCGTCCGGCATTGGCCCGCGTTTGATCCTCAGGCGGTAAAGCGGGCGCGTTTGTTCCTTTTCGACGCTCAGCGTGAAGATGGTGCAGGCGCCTTCGTCGCCGCAGTCGAGTTTCCAGTCGCCGAACTGGCCTGACATCGGCTCCCCCGCAATCGCCGCTCCCGCCCACAGGAGGCCTGAGGCAAGGCCGAGGAGCCGGATAACGCTCATTGGCCAGGTGCCGGAACGAAGATATTCGCCGCCCTGCAGCCGCGCCTGTCGACTGTGGGGCAGGATCTGAAGTCCAGGTCCCGCGTGAGGCAAATGCGCACCTCCTTTAGCCTCCCGTTCGCGCAATCGACTGCGATCGCATTGTCGCGCAGGCCCGGATTGGCAAGCCTGAAGGCCGTTTCCACCGCGTCGGGCGTCATCCTGTTTCCATCGGCGATGGAGTTGAAGGCGGGCGGGATCTTCACCCGCTCGAAGGCCCTGCGCGTCTTCTCGAAATAGGCGCGTGGACCGAGGCCGGAACAGGTTCCGTGCTTGCTCCATTCGTGGCGCGCAAGCCCCCGGCTCGGCATGATGTCGAGAATGGAATTTACGGCGCCGCGTGGCGCGTCTCTTGGCCCGTTGTGGCAGAACGAGGGGAAGCCGCGTTCATGCTGTGGCCACAGCCCGTGAACGATGAAGCGGTGGGGCTTGGCCGCGCGGCATTGCATCGGGTCGGCGTTGCGCCCGGCGCCGGCGCAATAGGTCGGCGACCATGAGAGCGCGAGCACGTAGAAATCGAAATCGTCCGCGCGCACGGGTGCTGACGCGACAGTTGCCAGGACAAGCGCAGAAAGCAATGGGAAAAATGCGCGTGCCAGTACCTTTGGCCGGATCACTGCGGGCGGACGGTCCTGCAGTATCCGTCATAGACGCGCCAGCGGTCGAGGCCGTCAAGGCAGGCTTCCACGCCCCAGCTCACTCCGACGAAGCCCTGGCGCTCCACCACCTTGAAGTAGACGCGGTGGATGTTGCCGTCGCTCAGCGTCGCGTGGCCTTCGCAGTAGCGGCGTGCGAGCGGGCTCGGATTGTCGATTTGATAGGCCGTTTCGACCACACCGTCGAGGTTGGCGATCTTTCGACCGTCGTAATAACCGGGGTAGGCGCGCGCCACCCGGCGCGTGACCGCTCTTTGCACCGATGCGTTGAGGCAGTTTGGTATCCGCTGGTCGGTGACGGGCTCCTTGTAGACCGGTTCCTCGACGGGCTGAGCGAGGTCGGCCGCGAGGGCGGGCCCGGCAAGCCCGGCGGCTATCGCTGCGGCGAGGATGGCTCTGGTAATCGCGGACATGGATACTCACTCCGGCGCGCATAAAACGGACGATTCTCAGAATGACGATGCGTTAGGTGGAGTGGACGGTCAACCCGCGCGCGCAATCAGGCCTGTCTTTTCGCTGGCGTTGTTGCTATTCGTCCACAATCGATACGCATTTCCAGCCCGCACCAGGGCCTTCACGCAAGGTTTCGCCAAGAAACGGCAGTGCCGTTTCCATGTCGGCGGCGAATGTCCAGGGCGGATTGACGACGACAAGGCCGCTTGAAACCATCGGCTTGTCGCTCGCCGGCCGCCCGGCGGAAAGTTCCAGCGCGATGACGTCGCGCATGCCGCTGTCGCGAAGCCGCGAGTGAAAGCGGTCGATCGCTTTCCTGTCCTTGATCGGATACCAGGCGAGGAAGATGCCGCTCGACCAGCGTTTCCAGCCCTCTATGAGACCTTTGGCGAGCGTTTCGAATTCGCGTTCGTCCTCGAAGGCCGGATCGATGACGACGAGCCCGCGCCGCTCTTTCGGCGGCAGGAAGCTTTTGAGCGCTAGCCAGCCGTCCAGTTCTATCGTCTTGACCTGGATATCGCCGGCATAGAGAGCGGAAAGCGTTTCGAAGTCCCGGGGGTGCAGTTCGGTCAGGGTCAGCCGGTCCTGACGCCGGATCAGGCGCCGGGCGATCTCGGGCGAGCCCGGATAGGACGCGAGCGGCCCGCCGTGGTTGACCGCCGATACCGCCTCCGCCCAGGGCGCGAGCACTGTGCGCACCCGTTCGGGGATTTGCGCATCCAGAACCCTGCCGACACCGCGCTGCCATTCGCCGGTCTTGTGCGCCTCGTCGCTGGAAAGGTCGTAAAGGCCGATGCCCGCATGCGTGTCGATCACGCGGAAGGCGGCGGGCTTTCGTTTCAGATAGTCGATGATCAGGGCCAGCGCGACATGCTTCAGCACGTCGCCAATGTTGCCCGCGTGGTAGATGTGCCGGTAGTTCACGCGTTCTCCGCCGCAGCGGCGAGGGCCGGGTAAAGTTCGTGCGCGAGATAGACGACGGCCTTGTCGCCGAGATCCTGCTGGCCCACTTCCAGAAAGCCGAGCCGTTTGTGAAAGCGCAGCGAGCCGGGGTTGGGCGGGCGTTCGTTGACCTCGCAGGTCAGCGGCGCGCCGGCCTTCGCACCTTCGGGGCCGATCTTTGCGATGAGCGCTTCGTAAAGCTTTTCGCCGAGGCCGAGGCCACGCGCATCGGGCGATACGGCGATCCGGTCCACATAGAAGAAACGTTCGAACTTTTGCTTGAGCCAAAGGAAATTGCGGCTGTCGTAGTCCGCCGTCTCATTGAGGCAGAGCACGAAGCCTGCGGGCCTTCCCTCGCGTTCGGCGACGAGCGTACTTGCCGACATCGCGATGAGATCGGCAAGCTCCTGGGTCTTGAGGCTGTTCACCCCGGGAACCGCGGCCTCGTTGATTGAAAGCAGGATTTCGATATCGCGAGATTCGGCGGCTCGAACGGTCATGGTTTTCCGATATTCAGGCATGCGTGCAACGAATTGCGCCGAGCAGTATCCGAATAAGCGCCTTGCGTCAAAACGGGAAACGGCGGTCCTGGGGCCGCCGCTTCCGTCTTGTCAGGTCGCGCGTCTGCGCTTCAGTCGTCGTAGCCGCCGTCGTCGTCGTAGCCGCCGTCGTCCGGTTGGTCATCGTCGCCGGACGGGTCGGGCGCATCCTCAAGCCTTAGTTCCACGGCTTTCGGCCCTTTGCCGCGCCGGTCCGGCTCGGTTTCGAAGGTCACCCGCTGGCCGCTGTCGAGCGTGGCAAGGCCCGAGCGCTCGACCGCCGAGATATGCACGAACACATCCGCATCGCCCTCGTCCGGCGTAATGAAACCGAAGCCCTTGTCGGCCTTGAAGAACTTCACCGTGCCGGGCTGGCGCGGTCCACGTTCCACCGGGGGCCTGGGACCGCGTGGTCCCCTGTCCTGGTAGCCGCCGCCTTCGCTGCGGGGGCCGCCGTAACCGCCGCCTCGCGGTCCGCCGCCGTATCCGCCGCGATCGCCACCGCCGCCGCCGTATCCGCCGCGATCGCCACCGCCGCCGCCGTATCCGCCCCGGTCGCCACCGCCGCCGCCATATCCGCCTCGGTCGCCACCGCCGTATCCGCCTCGGTCGCCTCCGCCGCCGCCATAGCCGCCACGTCCGCCGCCGCCGCCGTAACCGCCGCCGCGTTGGCCTCCGCCATATCCGCCGCCGCGGGGGGCGCCATATCCGCCACCACGGTCGTCACGGTCGTTGCTGTTGTAGCCGCCGCGTCCTGCGTCGCGGTTGCCGTATCTGTCGTCGCCGCCGCCGCTGAAATCGCGGTTGCCGTAGTCCTGTCCGCCGAAGTCGCCGAAATAATCCTGCGGACCTCCGAATTCACGCTTGCCGCCGCGGCGGCCACGAGAACGGCGGTCCGAATTCCCGTCATCCATCTTGCCGATCACCCTGCTGGAGCGGAGCCGTGTCGTCCTTCACTGGCCGGTCCGCCTGTCTTGCCGATTAACTTGGCCGGAGCGCATCGAATTCGATGTGCCGTTGAAACCGACGGCACGGTCGACGCGACCCGATTTCTCATCCGGGGTGCACGGCGCGCGGCAAGAGCAATTTCCCGCATTGCGACCGCTTTCCTGTCCCGGTTCGGGCCTGTTGGCCCTGTGGATCGTTCACCCGTGGAAAACCTGAACCGTGCCCGCAATTCGGCAGGCAATGCCGGGTCCCCGGTCGGTGATCGACCGCGCGGCATCATAAGATTTCCACAGGCTTATCCGCAAGCGAAACTCAGCGTTAATTTATGAAGATACGTAAAAAGCGACGGGGAATTATCCCTAGCGTCAACTTTTCACGGGTTCAGGCGAGGTGTCGTGCCGGCTTTTGTTGCGTTTGCACAGTTTGCGATCAATTGAACGGGCGCAGGTTGTCACGGGCCGGCGGAACCGGTAGTTCGTGGCGACCGAGCAAGCAAGGAGCCGATCCATGAGTGCCGCACCCGCCGAGCCGCCGATCCAGATTGTCGTTGTTCCTGTCACGCCGCTGCAGCAGAACTGTTCGGTTGTTTTCGACCGCAAGACGAAGGTGGGCGCGGTGGTCGATCCGGGCGGCGATGTCGAGACCATTCGCAAGGCCGTTTCCCAATATGGCGTCAAGGTGGAAAAGATCGTTCTTACCCATGGCCACGTGGATCACGTCGGCGGCGCGGCGGATCTCGCGGCGGCCCTCGGCGTGCCGGTCGAAGGCCCGCATGAGGATGATCGCAAGCTCATCGCCATGGTGAGCGAGCATGGCGCCCGCTTCGGTCTGGCCGATGCTAAGCCGGTCGAGCCGGATCGCTGGCTGAAAGAGGGTGATACGGTCGATATGGCGGGCCGCACGTTCGAGGTTTTCCATTGTCCGGGCCATGCGCCGGGTCATCTCGTCTATTTCGACCGTGACCTCCGCTTTGCCATTTCAGGCGACGTTTTGTTCGCCGGCGGCGTCGGCCGCACCGGAGATCTGCCCTTCAGCGATCACGACACGCTCATCAGCTCGATCAAGGAAAAGCTCCTGCCGCTGGGCGATGATGTCGCTTTCCTGCCCGGCCACGGTCCGGGCTCCACCTTCGGTCATGAGCGGCAGACCAATCCTTTCCTGAAGTAAATACCGGCATTCGCCCGAAATGTGATGCCGATTACAACCGTCTTTCCCGAAGGCTCCTAAGTAGAGGGGGTAGAGGACGCGGAAATGCCGCGTTCTTGAACGAGGGAGACAAGACGATGAAACGCATTCGTTCCGCCGTAGCCATCGCAGTGCTTTCCGCGGTGGTCGTCGGCCCGGTCGGTCAGGCTTTTGCCGGCGATTATTGGGATCGTTCGGCGAAGCTTCGCGATCTTGAGCGCTCAGAGGCGCGTGGCGGCCCGTACATCCGTGGCGGGCGCTCAGGCTTCCAGACGCGCTTTCGCGTCTGCAACATCCTGCCGACGCCGACCCGAGACCCCTATACGGGCGAGCGTATCTACGTGAACAAGGAAGTATGCTGGTTCGAATGAGGCCGGCAAGCGAACACTTGACGGTCCGCGCCGGCGGCATGTCCGCCCGCGCCCGTCACGTCGCCCCTTCACGCTGCCCCGTCACGATACAAGGTCGGCGACGTCCTTCGCGGATTCTTCCGATATCCAGGCCTTGAAGGCTTCCACCTTCGGGTCGCTCCACCTGTCCTCGCGCCCGATCAGGCAAAGCCAGCCGTCCGTCTCGCATTTCATGTCCTCGAACGGCATCACCAGTGTGCCGGCCCTGAGTTCCTCCTGGCACAGCATGAGGTCGCCCATCACGATGCCCGTGCCCATCACGGCCGCCTTCACCGCCATGTCTAGGTTTGGAAATGTATTGCCGCTTTCCGGATCGACCCCTTCCACGTTGAAGCGCGTAAGCCACGCTTTCCAGTCTTCATGCCCGGCGTTCTCGTGAAGCAGCGTCTTGCCGGCAAGGTCCGACGGCTCGTCGAACGGTCCATATTCGCCAAGGAACCGCGGCGAGCAGGCAGGCGAAACGGATGTCGGCAACAGCGGCAGCGAGCGGATGTCCGCCGGCCGCTTGCGCCTGTTGTCCATTGCGAAGCCGAGGTCGTATTCGCTCGCGTCGAAACCGGTCGCGCCGTAAAAATCCGTGGTCAGCCTTATGTGGATGTCAGGGTGGTCGATGCGGAAGCGGTCGAGCTTGGGGATGAGCCAGCGAATGGAGAAGGTAGGCGGACAGATGATGCGAAGGTCCGCGCCACTGCGCGAAATGCGCTGGGCCTCGCTGACGATCCGCGCAAAAGCCTCCGTCAGGACGGGAAGAAACCTCCTGCCGTGGTCGGTCAGTTCCAGGCCCTTGGGCAGCCTCTTGAACAGCGTGACGCCAAGGTGGTCTTCCAGAAGCTTGACGTGCCGGCTCACCGCGCCGCGCGTGACGTGCAGTTCTTCCGCCGCGCCCACATAGCCCCGGTGGCGGGCCGCCGCCTCGAAGGCGCGGAGCGAATTGAGGGGAGGAAGGCGCATCGGATCTCCATCATGGATCAGATAAACTGATCCTTGCCGCCAGATATCTTGGTTTGAAACGCCATCGCGTTGCTCATAATTAGAAAGCTTCCGGATGTCGTTTTGTCAACGGAGGCGGAAATGAAAGCCGATGCGGCGTGCCCTCGGCAGACAGTGGACCCTGCGCTTTCAACAGCGGGGTGGCTTGTCGCCCTGATCAGGAAATTTAAACGCCTTGCGCGACGTCGCGAGTGCCGAATGCGGCTTGTTGACGATTTGCAGCGTCTCGCGGAGACGTCGCCGCATTTGCTTGAGGATATCGGAATTCGTCCGGATGACGGCGCGGAGGGCATCAAATCGCCGCATCCGGTGGGCGGATGGCCGAGCCCTTCTTCTCTGAGACAGGGCGGGCTCGGGCGCGAAATCTTCCGCAATCGGCGTATCAACGATCTGTTTTCCCGGCCGCCGGCGCTATGAGGAACCGTGTCGCTACGCTACGCTTCAGGGAAGATCAAAGCAGGCTTCTGAGCGTGTCGAGCCGCGCGTTGACGAGCCAGCCGTAGTAGTTTTCGCGCGGCCAGGCCGTCTTGCCGGCGGCCTTCTGCTGGCGGAAGTTCGCCGCCCGCGCCCACGGGTCGCCGAGGTTGTAGAGCGTCGCCGTAATTCCGGGGTTTTGGGAGATATCCACCTTCGCGACGGATTTATAGGCCTGGATCGAATCCCGGATCACCGCCGCCATGTAGTGCAGCGAGCGGTTCGGATCCATGGTCGAGCTGTAGATCTCGTTGGCATCGCGCGGCGAGAGCTTGCGAAATCCGCTGGTGCGCGCCACCGAATCCGACATCTTCAGCACGGTCAGCGGCGAAAGCTGACCGAGGCCGAAGCTCTGCCCGGCGAAGAGCGGCTGGAAGAACGTCTCGTTGAAGTTCTTGTTGGGGTAGCGGACCCCATTCACCCGCTTGTTGCGGAATGTCCGCTCCCAAAGCCGTTCGTAGCAGGTCCACAGGTGGTTGCTGTCGCGCTTGCTGCGGCAGGAGTCGAATTCGGGGCGGGCCACGAAATCCTCCACGTTCTCGCCGCCGTATTCGAAGTCGAGCCGGATGCCGGCATAGCTCAGCGCCTTCACGTAGTAGGACTGCGCGCTGTCGAGGCTGTCGTAGTTGTAGGTGTGCTCGCCGATGATCGCGCCCAGCATATGCACGGGGTCGATGCCGTATTGCGCCGACACCTGCTTGATGGAGCGGATCAGCCGGGTGTCGCGGCGCAGAACGCTGATAACCTTGTCGAATTTCGCGTCGTAGCTGGAGCGGTTGGCCGCCGTGCGCCTTGCCGAGGCGAAGGGGATTTTCGGCTGCACGGAGCTGCGGTTGCCCTCCGGCACCACCTGCATCGCCGCAAGTGCCACGGCCGGCAGGGGCAGGGGCGTTGCCGCGAACAGGAACGCGCCGAGCGCCATGAGCCGGAAGACGGCTGACGCTCTGACGAAGCGTTTCGCAATCGACGGGGCAACGGTTGGCATCGATCTCTCCAGAGGAAGCGAACGCGACATATCGCTTTTCGTTAAATGGCGCTAGTGCAGGCGCGACACAATTGTCATGCGTCGCCAATGCGGCGCTTCAAGGAAACTAACGATTTTTACGGAACGATGGAATTGCCCGAAGGGGACACGCGCCGTCAAAATTCGCGTTATCCGGCTTCCTTCACGCATTTCGGAGCGAGGCCGGCCCCATGCTGAGGCGCACCGCCTTCGGCACGCCCATCTGGCGCATCAGCCCGTCGTGGCGGCGCATGCCGCAAAGCTCGCGCTGGATGATGACATGCCAAAGCGCTTCGCCTGCTTCCGCGACCAGCCTCGGGCGTTGGGCCGGGTCGGGCGCTTCGGCGCCTGCAGTCTCCGCTTCCGCAATGCGCTCCTCATGGGCGGAAAGCTTTGCCAGCGCCTTTTCCAGCCTGGTCATCAGGCGGGCGAGCGTATCGGCCTTTTCGCCCAGCACCTCCTGCTCCAGCGCGCGGGTTAGCGGGTCTTGTTGCGATGCCGTGAACTGGCGCGGCGGTCTGACGGCCATTGCCTATTGTTCCCGGTTCGCGCGGGCGGTCCTGCCGCCCGTCATGGGCTGCGGCGCGCCGGTCGTTTCGGGAAAGCCGATCGGCAGGCCGCGAAGCGCGCGTACCGCCAGGAAGGCGAAGCATTCCGCCTCCACGGCGTCGCCGCGCAGGCCCGCGTTCTCCGCCATCACGGGCTCGACCTTGGCGCGATCTTTCAGCGCGGCCATGAAGGCCGGGTTCTTGCGTCCCCCGCCGCTGACGATCATCCGCTCGGGCCGGGTTGGCAGTATGTCGAGGCCCTTGCCCACGGCGGCGGCGGAAAAGGCGGTCAGCGTCGCAGCGCCATCTTCCAGCGTCAGCCCTTCGGCCATTTCGGCGGTGAAACCGTTGCGGTCGAGGGATTTCGGGTAGGGCGCAGTGAGATAGGGATGCTGCAACAGCCGGGCAAGCAGCGCCTCGTCTACACGGCCGGATGCCGCCAGCCGCCCGTCCTCGTCGTACAGGCCGGCCAGGTGCCTTACCACCCAGTCGTTGATCGGCGCGTTGGCGGGCCCTGTGTCGAAGGCGGCCAGCTTCTCGCCCCCGCCCCACCACGTTACGTTGGCGACCCCGCCGAGGTTCAGCACCGCAGAGCCTGGCTCAGCACCGGCTTTCCTCAGGAGTGCCGCGTGATAGATCGGCGCCAGCGGCGCGCCCTGTCCCCCTGCCGCGACATCGGCCGAGCGGAAATCGTACACCGTGTCGATCCCGGTGATTTCCGCCATCAGCTCCCCGTCGCCGAGCTGGCGCGTCGCGCCCTTTTGCCCGCCGGATGGCGCGCGGTGCAGCACCGTCTGCCCATGAAAGCCGATCGCGGCGATGTCGCGAGGGGGAATGCCCTCGTCCTTCAGGAAGGTGTTGACCGCTTCGCCTTGCGCGCGCGTCAGCATGGCCTCGGCTTGCGCGAAGATCGCCGGTTCCGGCCCCTCGAAGTTCCAGGTCGCGGCGGCACTCATCGCCTCGCGCAGCACGGGCGCGAGATCGGGCGGGTAGGGCGCAAGCCGCCACGGCCCGAACTCGGCGATTTCCTCGCCGTCGGTGCGGATCATGGCGATGTCGATGTTGCCGTCCAGCACCGTGCCGGTCATCAGCCCGATCGCCCAAACCGGCGTCATGGTCGTCTCCGTATTGGTCTCGGGTGGGAGAATAGCGGCGTGCTTCGCGCGGGCAAGCGCGCAAATTTTTTCAACGGATTTTATCGCGTCTCCCAACGGCAGGTTGCATTAACCGTTAATTAATCGAATTGTTTGCAATTGGCGCGCGATGCGTTAGCAAATCATTAAACCTGATTTTGGCGGGGGCACCGTCGTCGGGCAATTCGAAAACCTGAAATTTCCAGCCGCCGGACGCATTTCCGGCGAACGGTGGATTATTGTTTGGAGTGGATTTATGAGCTTGAGCTTTGCGGACCAGATCGGCCTTACCCTTCTCATCGGTGCCTTTCTCGGCGCGGTCAGCATGATGGCGGAAGGCGAGGTGACGATCACCGCCGTCCGGCTGTTCGCTTTCTGAGGGGATTGGGGTAGGGCGTCCCCGCCACTCACGCACCACGTCGCCGTATCACTCCTGTCATCCCCGCGAAGGCGGGGACCTCCCTCCACACGCCGTGCCCTCTCTATCGTCATCGCCGACCTCGTACCCGCCGCCGTATCACTCCTGTCATGCCCGCGCAGGCGGGCATCCAGTACTCATCGAAGTGGATTGAAGCGTTCATGCGGAGGCTACTAGACCCCCGCCTTCGCGGGGGTGACAGTGCGGAGTGTGCGGGGCAAGAGCCTGCTTGCGTCAGGGCGCACGCGAGCGGGATGACGGTCTTCGTGCAGCAATGCCTTGCACTCACCGCCGCCGTATCACTCCTGTCATCCCCGCGTAGGCGGGGACCTCGCGCCGCATACCGTGCCCTCTCCTTCGTCATTGCCGCCTGTCCCCGACCTGATTGGGGGACCTCCCTCCACACGCCGTGCCCTCTCTACCTGTCATGCCCGCGCAGGCGGGCATCCAGTACTCATCGAAGTGGATTGAAGCGCTCAGCGGAGGCTACTAGACCCCCGCCTTCGCGGGGGTGACAGCGCGGTGTGTGCGGGGATAGGACCCGGCTCTCGCGATACGCGTACCCTGGCGCTGGGGGATTCAAGTTTGCGTTAGTGACAGGTGAAAGTGTAATTTACAGTTGCGTGCCGATTTGCGAGCAGTAGGCGCGCGAAACCATGCCGCCCTTGCACCCCTCGTCGCTGCCTGATCGCGCGAATCCTTAGCCAAAATCAGAAGGCGGCATGAGTATTAGTGAATGATAAACTCTATGATATTCTGTCTGCCTTGGTGACGAAATGAACGGAATATTAAATAATTTTGGCGTTCACGTCGCTTCAATATTATACATTTCGTTGGGTGCTCTGGTGATTGGAGTTTTCACTTTTTTCTTTAGAAATAAAAGTCGAGATTCTACCGTTTATTACATTTTATTATTGTATATCGTGTTACCAATTTTATATTATCTATTGGTCATTTCTGTGTATTCGAAGAGAAGAATTTTCTTAAGGGACGAAACTATGAATTTTGGGAAGAAATTTTCTATATTTCTTGATTTCTTTCTCAATCCAAAAGTCCTGTTTTTTGAATTGATTCTAAGCCCCCACGTATTTCTCGTGTTTATTTCGGGATTTATCATGCTTCTGTGGGGAAGTTTTGACGCCTTAGCGGCTAGATATAAGCGGTTATCCATGATTTGGATAGCTATTTCCCTGCTTGGCGTAGTATGGAACTCTCTAATTCTGAGTGGAATGATGCAAAGCACAAAAGGTTACTGATATTAGCCAATATCGACAGGTCGCAGACGGTCTTCGGTCTGGTAGTTTCCGAACAAGCAATCCCGCGCTAGCGGGCATCTCGCAGCATACATACCGTGCCCTCTCTATCGTCATCGCCGGGCCTAGACCCGGCGACCCATCGAACTTTGACGAAACACGCCAATGCTGCATGGGTGCGCGGGTCGAGCCCGCGCATGACGAACCTGGAAGTTTTCGCAAGATGGTCGGAGCAAGAGCCTACAACCTCTCCTCCGTCCTTGCCGCCTGTCTCCGACCTGATCGGGGAGGTTTGCCTAACAACCCATCAAGCGCTTGCCGATTTCGCGTACGTGCAGGCGCGCGAGTATTTGCTGGCGGAGTGAGACTTGATCACGACGGAGCTGAGCTCAACGTGCTTTCGGAAATAGCCGATACTCTCCTTGGTGGACGTGTTGCGCTCCGTTTGGTGAAAGCGGTTCGTCAATGGGCAGACAGAGAAACTGCAAACATGTTATAATACGTATGACTTATTGCGATAAGCCTGCACGTAGCGATAGCGTCTTGCGATGATATACGTTTTCAGTTGTTGGCGAAAATTATTTAGCATCCAGCGTCAAGGTGGCCGAATATGATTCGTGGGCTGCTAACCGGCATTCTTGTCAGTGTGTGTTTGGCTGGAGACTTGAGTGCAGCGAATGCGTTGAAAGTCGGGGAACCGGCTTATGATAGTTCGTTAGTTGGGGGTAATGATCTTCGAGATAGATTAGAAAATGCATTGGCTGATAGTCTGCATCGATTTAAAGCAGGCCTTGATGAAATCAGCGTAAAAAATTGCTCTATTAAAGTAAAAAAAATTCTTGTGAAACGCTGCAATTTTAGGGAGAGGGCAATTGCGCGCACAATGCTAATAAATTTGACCGAAGTGTCCGACGTTGAGGTAAGCCAAATAGGTGCTGTAAAAGCGTTAAATTTCAGATTTACTAAGAAGATATGGAGAATAAGAGAAAAGAGCTATCAATTATTTCAAAGTATTACGGATGTTCCGCCAGCGCTTCTGCCAGAAATAGATAGTTTTGATAGAGATATATTTATTCAAACGAAGAAGTCTAGGATGGTAGAAGAATATTTAAAATCCCATGGCGTTTTTTCTGCGTCAAAAATATATACTTGCTATGGATATTACTACAATGAAGATAATATTGGAGGTATGAAGATTTTTTTAGATTATAAGGATACGTCCAAAATTCAAAAAGACTTATACGCATTAATTAAGTCGTGCAGTTAGAGAATAAAATATGTCTGGATAATATACTTACAATAATAGGGGATAATTTTCTTCTACATCATAAAAATCAATAATATGTTGGTCTTCTTCAGCGCCCTCATACGACAGGGTGAAAGTGATACCTGTTGCCAAAATTCACCTCAATTAATCGAATCGAAATCGATCAACTTTAGATTACTTTTCATGTGGCGTGTAATTATCTAAATTTAAAAATCTACCTCCCCGCTCTCCCCGTCTTCTTCGGCCTGCCTTTATACCCCTTCTCCTCATCCGACCCCACACCGGGCCGTGCGCGGGGCAGGGGCACTTCGGTCCGCCCGACGGTCATCTCATCCAGCGTATTTTTCCGCACCTTGCTGCTCGGGGCCGCCGAGCCGCCCTTCGCCTTGCGCTTGCCTGAAGCGCCTTCCAGCGTGCCGCCGGCTCCGAACTTGCGCTCGCCCCTGTAGCCGCCGGTCTTGTCCTCGATCTGCGATTGCCGGGCCAGCGGGTCGTCGGAGATCGCCAGTTCCGTCTCGCGCAGTCGCTTGACCTCGTCGCGCAGGCGAGCCGCCGTTTCGAAATCGAGGTCGGCCGCCGCCTCGCGCATCTTCTTCTCCAGGTCCTCGATATGCGCCTGAAGGTTGTGGCCGATCATGCCCTCGGCGGCTTCCGCCATGCCCTTGTCGACCGTGACGTGGTCCTGCTCGTAGACGCTTTGCAGAATATCGCCGATGGAGCGGCGCACGCTTTCCGGCGTGATGCCGTGTTCCTCGTTATAGGCCACCTGCTTCTCGCGGCGGCGGTTCGTCTCGGCGATCGCGCGTTCCATGGAGCCGGTGCGGTGATCGGCATAGAGGATCACGCGTCCGTCGACGTTTCGCGCCGCGCGGCCGATGGTCTGGATCAGCGAGGTTTCGGAGCGCAGGAAGCCCTCCTTGTCGGCATCCAGAATGGCGACAAGCCCGCACTCGGGAATGTCCAGCCCCTCGCGCAGCAGGTTGATGCCCACCAGCACGTCGAACGCGCCGAGGCGCAGGTCGCGGATGATCTCGATACGCTCCAGCGTGTCGATGTCGGAGTGCATGTAGCGCACGCGCACGCCGTTTTCGTGCAGATATTCCGTCAGGTCCTCGGCCATGCGCTTGGTCAGCGTCGTCACCAGCGTGCGGTAGCCTTTCTGCGCCACCTCGCGCACCTCGCCCAGAAGATCGTCCACCTGGGAGGAGGCGGGCCGCACGTCGATCTCCGGGTCGACAAGGCCGGTCGGGCGGATCACCTGCTCGGCGAAGACGCCGCCGGCCTCTTCCATCTCCCAGCCGCCGGGCGTGGCGGAAACGGCCACGGTCTGCGGGCGCATGGCGTCCCATTCCTCGAACCGAAGCGGACGGTTGTCCATGCAGGACGGCAGGCGGAAGCCGTATTCGGCCAGCGTCGCCTTGCGGCGGAAGTCGCCCCGGTACATGCCGCCGATCTGCGGAATGGTGACGTGGCTTTCGTCCACGAAGACGATGGCGTTGTCCGGCAGGTATTCGAACAGCGTGGGTGGCGGCTCGCCCGGCGCGCGGCCCGTGAGATAGCGCGAATAGTTCTCGATGCCCGCGCAGGAGCCTGTCGCTTCCAGCATTTCCAGGTCGAAGATCGTGCGCTGTTCCAGACGCTGCGCCTCCAGCAGGCGGCCATGGGCGTTCAGTTCCTCCAGCCGCTGCTTGAGTTCCGCCTTGATGGATTTGGTCGCCTGGTTCAGCGTCGGCTTCGGCGTCACATAGTGCGAATTGGCGTAGATCTTGACCGACTTCATCTCGCCGGACTTCTGGCCCGTCAGCGGGTCGAACTCGGTGATCGACTCCACCTCGTCGCCGAAGAGGGAGACCCGCCAGGCCCGGTCCTCATAGTGGGCGGGGAAGATTTCCACCGTGTCGCCGCGCACGCGGAAACTTCCGCGCTGGAAGGCGGCGTCGTTGCGCTTGTACTGCAGCGCCACCAGGTCGGCGAGCAACTGGCGCTGGTCGATGCGCTCGCCCACCTCCAGCTGGAAGGTCATGGCGGTATAGGTTTCCACCGAGCCGATACCGTAGATGCAGGAGACGGAGGCCACGATCACCACGTCGTCGCGCTCCAGCAGCGCGCGCGTGGCGGAGTGGCGCATGCGGTCGATCTGCTCGTTTACGGAAGATTCCTTCTCGATGTAGGTGTCCGTGCGCGGGACATAGGCTTCCGGCTGGTAGTAGTCGTAGTAGGAAACGAAATATTCCACCGCGTTGTCGGGGAAGAAGCTCTTGAACTCGCCGTAGAGCTGGGCGGCCAGCGTCTTGTTCGGCGCCAGGATCAGGGCGGGGCGCTGCGTTCGCTCGATCACCTGCGCCATCGTGTAGGTCTTGCCGGAGCCGGTGACGCCCAGCAGCACCTGCGTCTTGTCCTCATCCTTCAGCCCTGCCACAAGGTCGGCGATGGCCGTCGGCTGGTCGCCCTTCGGCTCGTATTCGGAGGACAGCACCAGCTGCACCCCGCCTTCGGATTTCTCGGGGCGGGGCGGGCGGTGCGGCGTCCACGGCGTGCCGTCGCGGTGCAGCGGGTTGCCGTGCTCGATCAGGTCCGAAAGCGCCTTCACGGTCTCCGTGTGGCCGGTGGTGCCGTCGGAAAGTTCGGGCCGCTCCTTCTTTTTCTTCTTGTTGGCCCTGGTGTGTTTGGCCAGCAGCTCTTCGGCCTCCTCCAGCGAGACGTCGAGCCCCGCGATAGGGTTCAGCCCGCCCGCCGCGCGCTCGCGCGGGTTGGAGCTGTCGCCCATGGAGGTGCCGCGCGCCGTTTTCGCCGGGGTTTTGGCCTTCGGCTTCGCTGCGGTCTTTGCCTTCGCTTTCTTCGCCGGCTGGGCAGGGGCGTCCGCGGCGTCGGAAATCTCCTTCGCCCAGTCGGAGATGGAGCCGGACAGCGGCGCGCCGGTCAGCGCGCCCTGCGGCGCTTCGCCCAATCCGTCGCGCGCGCGGGTTTCGCCCGTCTGCGGCAGGGTGTCGTCACTCTCGTGTTTCTTCGCGGGGGAGGGTCGCTTGGCCATGGCGGCAAATATGGTCAAATCCGGCGGGGAAGAAAACCCCGCGTTCGCGCTTCGTCCCGCAATTCACCGTGGCTGCTGACACAACGGTGGCGGCAGGGGCGGCTGTGTTCGTTTTCTAGCGGCAATAGGGGCCGGTGGAGTCCATCGCCTCCGCCGCGCCGTCCAGCGAAAAGCGCCCGAAGGTCTCATGCGGGCTTCCGTCAGGTGCTGAGTCCGGCAAAAGGTCGAACCGCAGTTCCAGCGTGCCTCCGCTGCGCAGCGCGGCGGCCAGCGGCGGGGAGATCGGCGCAAGGTAGTTCTGCGCCTCGCTGCCTTCGGAAAACAGCACCGTCGTCGCCTCCGCTCCGGCGGCGGCCAGCGGAAAGGCCTCGCCGTCGACCAAGGCTACCACCTTGCCGGGCTGGTACTGGAATTCGCTGGTCTCGCCCGTGTCGGCGTGGAAGATCGGCCCGTCGTTGGCGGCGTAGATTTCCAGCTTCATCTCGTCGGCGCATTGCACCGCCAGCGCCACCATCGTCGAGTTCGTCTCCATAACTCGCGTGAAGGCGGTGTCGCTGACCGTTTCCCAATCACTTGCGAAGGCGGCGCTGGCGAAGGCAGCGGTTGCGGTCAGGCTCGCGGCAAGGGCCAGGGCGGGAAGGCGAAGATGTTGCATGGCCGGCATATCCGTGAAACGCATGGGACTCAGACACGCTTGCGGGCGTGAAGCCACCTCTGCAATTGACGATAGTGTGAAGCGCGAATGCGATTTCTTTGCGACGCGGTAATTTTGGCGGAAAAGAAAAGACATGAAACCAATCGGCGCACTTCCGCTTGATGAGATTTCCCGCGCGCTCGCCGCCGCCGGGCTGGCCGGGCGTCTCGGGGCGGATGCCATCGCGCCGCTGTCCGGGCTGACCAATCGGGTGTTCCGTGTGGATTTTTCCGGGGGCGAGGGCGTCGTCGTGCGTCTGCCAAGGCCGGAGACGGCGACGCTGATCGACCGGCGGCGTGAGCTGCATAACGCAATGGAAGCCGAGAGGATCGGCATCGGGGCGGAAATTCTTTACGCCGATCCCGCCGGCGGCGTCATGATCACGAAGCTGGTTCCACATGCGCGGGCGCTTGTCCCCGCTGCGCTCGACCGTGATAGTCTGGAGCAGGTCGGCGCGTCCTTCGCCCGGCTGCACCGCTCCGGTGCGGCGTTCCAGGGGTTGCTCGATCCCTTCGCCCTGATCTCGGATGCGGTGGGACGCCTTCCCGATATCGGGTCCGCCTGGCACGATCTGACGGCGGATGCGATGGCGCTCCGGGATGGCGATGTGACGCTAGGGGAGGATTTGGCGCCCTGCCACTGCGATCCGGTTCCCGACAACATCCTCGAAAGCCGGCCAGATAGCCATGAGGGAATTGAAAACACCCCATTTGGCACCTTTTCCGGCGCTTCCGGAATTTTCCTCATCGACTGGGAATATTCCGCCATGGCCGATCCCGCCTGGGATCTCGCCTATTTCGCGCTGGAGGCGGAACTCTTCGAAAAATCACTGCTTCGCCTGCTCGAAGGCTATGGCGGCGGCGCGGGGATCGGGAAAAGGGTAGCGCGGATGAAGCCCGTCTGCGACTGCCTCTCCGGCCTTTGGGCTCTTGAGCAAGCCCGTGCCGGAAATGCCGCTACGGATTTTGGGGTTTACGCGGCCAGGCGGTTCGATCGCGCAAAGCAGGCATTGACGGACCTCAACGGGTGATTTCCTGCGCCTCGCACATGGCATAGGCGTCTCGCATCTCTGTCGTCAGCGTGTCGTCCTGCGGGTTCGCAATCAGCCCGGCCCATGTGCCTTCGTCCTTCATCGTATTGAGGGTGCAGCGGCAAATCTGCCTGCACTCCTCACCGCCATGCGAAATCGAGCAGGACATCCGGCAATTGTCGGTGAATTCGATTTCCGCCGGTGAAGTGGTCAGCCCTAGCGTGATCGCGGTCCAGACGAGGCCGTAGAGTATGGGTTGATGTAGCAGATAGACGGCGAGCGAATGCCGCCCGGCAAAGGCGAAGCCTCGCCACACAGCATTATTCGCCTGCCGGCGTGAGAGAAAGCCGAACAGTCCGAACGATGCTCCGATCCTGGCGAGTATTATACCAGCCAGCACGAACCCGAACCACGGAACCATCGGAACGAAGTCGACGGCCGGAGGCGGGGCGGTGGCAAGTCCCGTCCAGATCAGGGCTGGGTGGTTGAAAAGGTCCGACCGGGCCCAGAACGGCATGGAGAAAACGAAGGCAGCGGCAAGTACGGAGGCCGAGATCGGCAGCCTTAAGAATGGCAGTGCAAGCAGGCTGGAAAGCGCGATGCAATGCAGGATGCCGAAGCGGACGAACTGATCGCCGAGCGCGTACCATGTCCCGGCCGTGACGGCGGCCGCCGCAAGCGCGATCCTGGCGAAACGGATGAAAATCGCCTTCCAGCGGAAGGACTTGGGGTGCGCCAGCACGAGGCTAACGCCAACAAGGAAGATGAAGCTTGCGGCGATCGTGACGGCAAATGTCCGCCATCCGGCGCCCCGCGCCACATCCCAGTCGACAAGGCGGAACCAGAACAGGTCCCAGGACAGGTGGTACACCGCCATGGCGAGCAGGGCGAGCCCGCGTGCGATATCGACCGCGTCTATCCGCTTTTTCGGCAAGATGGCGGAACTGCGGGCGTTGGTGTCGGTGGTCTGGTCCATAGGCTCATGATTGCCGGTCGCGGGGCGCGCGCCAAGGCATGTTCAAGGGGGTGGTTCGCTTTTTCAGGACACTCCAGCCTAAAAGCGGCACGATCTGGACGGGGATGATCGACAGGAAGATTAAACCACAGCCCGCCATGCCGGGGAGGAAAAGCCGCCCAACCAATGGGACTGCACAGGTAACAGCGTATGGCGTCGGTCCGGAGGCGGGAAGAATTGCAGCATCGCCGGCTGGTGTCGAGCGGCTGGAGGTCGCAGCGTGAGCGACCTGAATGGCAAGCCTGTTCCGGCGACCGACGTATTTCGAAGGGCGGAATCCCACCCTTATTGCGGTGGTTCAGGTTGTAGTGAAGTCCGGAGCGTTAAGGAAAGCCGATGAAGAGGATGAAGACGACTATCGAAGCCAGAAACGTCGCCTTGAAGGCGAGCGGCCAGGGGGAAGGCTTGATGACGGTGAACATGTCCTGCTCGGTCCGGTCCGCAAGGCTCATGACTGTCTCCTGGAAGACTTGAGGAAGCCGAACGATTAGGAAATATGGTTACCAATTCGTAAATATCGCTCACGACACACTCACGCCTTATCCCGACATTTTGAGCGTCAGAAACAGGTTTTTCGTGATTTTTCCGTGGGTTGTTGCGCAAATGACACGTAATTCGCGATCAAAAGAAGCCGTCGCGACGATGTGCCGCAACGGCACGAACCGTTAAGACTTTCGATCGGTGATTCGCCACTGTCACAGGTCGAGTGTATCGAGCCCCGCTTCGAGATAGTCGGCCAGCAGCGGCATCCCTAAAAGGTACTTCGCGGTTGGCCCGACCGCCCGTTCGCGGGCGTCCGCGATCGCCTGTTCGAAATCGCCCGCTTCGTAGTCGCCGCGTCCGACCCAGCAGATGGCGACGAGTTCGGCCGCTTCGTCGACGTTGAGATCCTCGATCAGCTCGCGCAGCTCTTCTTCGGAGAGATCTTCGCTTTCCTCTTCCGCAAGCCCGTCATGGGCATGGGTGTCGCTCAGCGAATCGCTGTCGAATTCGATCTCGCCGTCGTGTCCGTCCTCCAGGCTTTCGTCCACGCCGGAATAGGCGCCGCGCGCCTTGTTGATCAACATGCGCACCGTTTCCGGTGAAATGGACAGATCGACCGCCATGGCCCCACTCCTCATTCGAGACAACGATCATCTCGTATCGATGAAATTTGCGCAATCGCCAGTATGCTCCGGCGACAACGCTTCGCCGGAACGTGCATAAGCGAAAGAGGGCGTGGAGCCTTGATCGAGCGCAAGCGCCGGGTTGGCCGGGCCGTTATCCCCAGAACCTTTATTCGGCGATCGGACCGGCGGCCGCTCAGAGCCTTGAAGGGGTGCTACTGGAGGAAACTCAGGCGCTGATAGTCGAGCTGGGCGCTGGCGGGGCCGGAAGCCTGCTTGCGCGCAGCGTCGCGGATTACCGGATGACGGCGCTGGGATTTCTCGACCGGCTCCGATTGCGCCTCGGCCCTGGGCGCTGTCGAGGGAGCGGATGGCACTTCCTCGGAGTTCGAGACGGCCTTGCCGGCCGGTGCCTGCGCATCCGGCTGGGCGCTGCCGGTCGCGCTGGCGCCGCCCGCGCCTGACAGTGGTTTGCCGAACACTGCGATTGCGAGCGCAAGACCAAGGCCAAGCGCGATTGCAATGGAAAGGTGGCGGGCCGTTCGCATGCCGTCCGCGCCCGCCTGAATTTCGTTTCGGTGTGTCTGCGATTCCATGGTGTCTTGCGATGCTGTTTCAGCGAAAGCGATCCTGGCTGCGGCGGGCCGCCGTGCGCAGGTTTTTCGTCAGATGGCGGGCCAGCACGGCGCTCAGGGTCAACATTGCCGAAAAGGCGATGCTGATAACGCCGATGGCCCAGTCTTCGCCAAGGCTCAGCGGCCCCGCGCGGGCGCTTGATGCCAACAGGGCCGGCGGTAGCGCGGCGGCGAGGGCGAAAGCGGAATAGCGCAATATGGCGCTAACTCTCTGCAATGTGCTTCGACTGCGTTTTTCAACCATCACCGCTACTCCCCACTGATCGGCACTGGCTTCCAAGCGGCGCACACTCGCTCCCGAAAAGGACGGTTCGATGCCCGCAATCGGGCGGAGGCGGTGTCATTTCATGGAGAGTTTGTGGCGATCTCACGCAACGGAGACTTCTCTGAAAGCGCGTGACGAAGGAAAAATGCAACCGATGCTCTTTACCGGTTTTTCATCGCTTCCATGCACTGTGAAGACAAAATCGCCCGAACTGGAGAAGGTTGGGAAGCGTCTTGCAAAACCGGCGACAGGGAACTCTCGCCACCGTTTCCGGACCCTTCCAGACCGAATTTCCTGGTGGCCTTCGAGTTAGCGGTAGACCCATGGAAGCTTTGGAACGCGCAGCCGAACCGGAAACGAAAGAAACGCAGGCGAAGCCCGCCGAAGCCGGGAAAGCGGAGGCTGAGGGTACGCCTGCGATCAGCCTTGCGGGGCTTACTTTCTTCGTGGTGGACGCCGTTGCGAAACAGCTCATCTGGATGGAGCCGGAAGGGCTCGACTTCGCGGGCGAGGCGGGCCTGAAGGAAGCTCCTCTTTCCAGCGCCCTGCGCCGGCTTTCGCAAGGCGACCAGAAGCAGGTGCTATCTCTTATCCAGCGCGCCATGCACAAGGGCAAGGCGGGTCCGATCGACCTCGGCGGCGACGACATAGGTCACGGCCTGTCGCTTTCCGCCCGCCGTTATGAAACGTCTGGCGGCGGCGCGTTGGTGATCGCCGCTGCCGATGGCGACGGTATTGCGGAAACGGGCGGCGCGGCCGTGCGTGGCGTCGCCCCGCTCATTCGCCACCTGGTGGAAGGCAGCTCCAAGTCGGTGCTGGTGGTCGACAGTTTTGGTTACGTGCGCTACGCCAACGATCATTTCTTCCGTATGTTCCAGATCGCCGATCCGCAGTTCTGCATCGGCCGAAACATCGCCCACATTCCGAACCGCCTCGGCAAGACGTTGCCCCCGCTGATCCTGACCGGTCTTGCCCGCAGGGCGCCGGAGCATGCCGCACGCCGGTTCTTGCTGCCGAGCGGAGATGCGGTTTCGCTGAGCTTTTCGCTGGTGCCCTTCCGCGTTTCCGCCGGTCTGGGAGGGGCAGTCTTCACCGCCGAGCGCCAGCTTGCCGACGGCGTCGATTTCCAGCGCGTCATGGACCTTCTTTCAACCAGCGTCCTTGTCGTCGATGTCAAGACGCGCATGATGATTGCGGCAAACGAAACCGCGCGCCGCTCCTTCGCAATGTCCCGGCAGATGATGGAATCGGCGCCGATCACCGAGACCCTGCTGCATCCGAAGACGTTCAAGTCCCTGATCGATCATGCCCAGCAGGGCAGCCAGTCGCCAGTGCAGGCAACCATCAGCGGTTTCGACGGTGTCACGCGCGCCAAGCGGCTCAAGGCCACGCTTATGCATCAGGACGAGAGCATCTATCTCGTCATCGAAAGCAAGCACTAGAGCATATCCCGCTTTCGTGGAAAGCGCTCTAGGTGTTCGATCCCGTGGTTTGATGGTGCGCTCTCTTCATCCGAATTGAGGGATGCACTGTGGGACAGGTTCTTCACGGGAGCGCCTCTGAGCCTGTCCGTGGGCGGGCGTAGCCCGACCCGGGGGACAGAGGCGATCGGGGGGGGCTAATCCCGCACTGCGCTGCGGAAAGCGGCAGCGAGCGCGGCGATGGCATCGCGCGGGCGGCCGTCCCCGACCCTCGAATGAAGAAGAATCGGCAAGCGCGGCAACTGCGGAAGGCCAAGGCGGGGTCCCACGTCCACCGCCCCGAGCGGCAACATGCGCCGGGCCAATGCGGCAACGCCAAGTCTGGCCATGACGGCGGCGGAGACCGCCGTAACGCCTCCGCCTACGAAGACTTCCGTCCATGGCACGCCGGCCTTGTCCAGGAGCTCGCAGGCCATATTACGCACTCCGCAAGGCTCGGGCATCGTGGCAAGCGGCAGAGGCTCGCCAGCGCGCTGCTGCCAGTCGGGTGCCGCGAACCAGCCGAAACTTTCTTCCTTCAGGACTTCTCCGTCATCTCGCCCCGCATGCTGGCGAACCATCACCACGTCGAGTTCGCGTTGGTCGTAGCTTTGAAGCAGGGCGCTCGAAGTTCCTAGCCGGATTTCGATGACCAGTTGCGGATCCTGGGCGTTCATTCGCGCGATCAATGCGGGCAGTTCCGGCCCCGCGACATGGTCGCTTATGCCGATTGCAAGCCTTTGCCGGGTTGCGTCGAAAGCCGCGAACGCACGATCTTGCGCCTCCAGCAGTTCGCGGGCGTGATCGAGGAACACCGCGCCCTGTGCCGAAAGCTGCACGCGCCGGGGCGTACGCTCGACAAGCCGGCATCCGAGCCTTTCTTCAAGCCGCTTGAGCTTAAGGCTGATCGCCGACTGCGTCGTTCGCGCGGTTTCGGCGGCGCGTGTGAAGCTGCCCAACTCGGCGATACGTACGAATGCCTGCACCGCGTCGAGGTCAAGGGGGCGTTCTGTCATTTACATTTCCAATGTCTAAAATTCCCATCCATTGCATATCAAAATAAATGGGCCGATCCTAATGTAAAGCGACGACAAAACGGAAAGACCCGCGCCACCGATAGTATCGTGTTGCGCGAGGCATACATCCACTTGAACACCTTGAAAACGCGGGAGGGGGACAATGCCCAAACCAGTTATTATCACCTGCGCCGTCACCGGCTCCATTCACACCCCGTCCATGTCGCCGCATCTGCCCGTCACGGCGGCGGAGATCGCGGAAGCCGCGATTGAGGCGGCGGAAGCAGGAGCCGCGATCGTGCATCTTCATGCCCGCGATCCGAAGGATGGCCGGCCGCTGCAGCACCCCGACGCTTTCCTGCCGTTCCTGCGGGTCATCAAGCAGCGGTCGGATTGCGTGGTCAATATCACTACTGGCGGCGCCGCGACGATGACGATCGAGGAGCGGCTGGAGCCCGCATCGAGGTTCAAGCCGGAAGTCGCCTCGCTCAACATGGGGTCGATGAATTTCGGGCTTTATCCGATGCTCGGCCGCTTCAAGGATCTTAAATACGAATGGGAACGTGAGTATCTGGAAGGCTCTCGCGACCGGGTCTTCAAGAACACATTCGCCGATATCGAAATGATACTGACGAAATGCGCGGAAAACGGCACCAGGTTCGAGGTCGAATGTTATGATATCGGCCACCTTTACACGCTGGCGCACTTCGCCGACCGCGGGGTCATCAAGCCGCCGTTCTTCGTGCAAAGCGTCTTCGGGATCCTCGGTGGTATCGGCGGCCATCCGGAAGACGTGATGATGATGAAGCGAACGGCAGACCGTCTCTTCGGCGAGGATTATCACTGGTCGGTGCTTGGCGCGGGCCGCAATCAACTGCCGATAGCCGCACAGGCGGCCGCACTGGGCGGCAATGTGCGCGTCGGGCTTGAGGATTCGCTTTGGGCCGGACCGGGCAAGCTCGCGACAAGCAGCGCGGAGCAGGTTCGCAAGGTGCGCCAGATCATCGAAGGGCTCGGCCTTTCCATCGCCACACCTGAGGATGCGCGAGCCACGCTGGAATTGAAGGGCGCTGATGCAGTGGCGTTTTGAACTTCAGGCGCCATCCCCTTAGCGGCGGTGGATCCGGGATCAGGCTCCACCGCCTCTTGGACGGCCTAATTCATTTACGATTATAATCTCTGATATCGCCATTCATTGGATATCAATATGACAGGGCGGCATCTAAGGTTCCTGCTCCAAAGAACGAAAGGACACAAGATGCCGCTCTTGCACATATCGATGCGCTCCGGAAAGTCGGAAGCCTACAAGCAGGCGATTTTCGACGGCCTCTATCAGGCCATGCGCGAGACGTTCAGCGTGCCCGAAGATGATCAGTTCATGGCCATCACAGAGCATGACGCCTCTAACTTTCGCGCCAGCAAGACCTATTACGATATCGCCCGCAGCGATGACGTGATCTTTGTTCAGATCAGCGCGATGAACTCACGCACGGCAGAGCAGAAGAAGGCGCTTTACAAGCGGATCGTGGAACTGCTCGGCGAAAACCCCGGCATCCGCAAGGAAGATGTCTTCATCAACCTCATCGAGGGCGTGAAGGAGAACTGGTCCCTCGGTCAGGGACTTGCGCAATACGCGTGAGGTGAGGCCGCGCTGGTCTTCAGCACGGGAAATGCGGCTGCGAGCTCCAGTTGAGGCATTCATACGGGGTGTTGCAGCCGACCCGCTCCATAGCGCATCATGTAGCCCCGCCGCAGGCATGATGTGCGCTCGTGTTTTTCAAGTTCGAGCTGCCAATATTCTGGAACTAGCGCCAATTCCCGGTTCTCGCGGCTTAACCCCTTGCGTGCCTATCCGAGTGGGACTACGGTCCGCCCGCCTCACTTCATTGGACTGGCCTCAAGGAGGGCAAAATGGGCTTTATCGCCGACGCGCTTGCACGTGTGAAACCATCAGCGACCATTGCGGTCACGAACAAGGCGCGCGAGCTGAAAGCCGCCGGCCGCGACGTCATCGGCCTTGGCGCGGGCGAGCCGGATTTCGACACGCCGGAGAACATCAAGCAGGCGGCGATCGCGGCGATCAATGAAGGCAAGACGAAATATACCGCCGTCGACGGCATTCCGGAGCTGAAGGCTGCAATCGCCGCCAAGTTCAAGCGCGAGAACGGCCTCACTTATGAGACGAACCAGATCACGGTTGGCACCGGCGGCAAGCAGGTGCTCTATAACGCGCTGGTCGCAACCGTTAACCCGGGCGACGAGGTGATCATCCCCACACCTTACTGGGTCAGCTATCCGGACATGGTGCTTCTTGCCGGCGGCACGCCCGTCATTGTCAATGCCGATCCGGAAACCTTCAAGATCACGCCGGAAGCGCTTGAAGCGGCAATCACGCCGAAGTCCAAGTGGATCATCTTCAATTCGCCGTCGAACCCGTCCGGCGCGGCCTACACGCGTGCCGAGCTCAAGGCGCTTTGCGACGTGCTCGTCCGCCACCCGCATGTCTGGGTCATGACCGACGACATGTACGAGCATCTCGTCTACGACGACTTCGAATTCACGACCCCGGCGCAGGTCGAGCCCGCGCTCTACGATCGTACGCTCACCGTCAACGGCGTTTCGAAAGCCTATGCGATGACAGGCTGGCGCATCGGCTATGCCGGCGGCCCTGCGGACCTCATCAAGGCCATGGCCAAGGTGCAGTCCCAGTCGACGTCGAACCCCTGCTCGATCGCCCAATATGCCGCGGTAGAGGCGCTGAACGGAACGCAGGACTTCATCCCGAAGAACAACGAGATCTTCAAGGGACGCCGCGACCTCGTGGTCTCCATGTTGAACCAGGCGAAGGGCCTTGAGTGCCCGGTTCCCGAAGGCGCGTTCTACGTCTTCCCGTCCTGCGCAGGCACGATTGGCAAGACCGCGCCGTCCGGCAAGGTGATCGGCTCGGACGAGGATTTCGTCACCGAACTTCTGGAAAGCGAGGGCGTGGCCGTCGTGCAGGGGTCGGCTTTCGGGCTGGGGCCCAACTTCCGCGTTTCCTACGCAACGTCGACGGAAGCGCTCGAAGAAGCCTGCACCCGCATCCAGCGGTTCTGCGGCAACCTGAAATAATCGACCCGTTCGGCGAACGGATAACTCCCGAGGGCGGCTTCGTGCCGCCCTTGTTTTTTGAAGAGCGCGTTAAAGTTCGCTCCAATCGAAAAGATCTTCAGGAATTCCTGGAAACGGGATTTTCACTTCCGATTGACGCCGGCGGATATGACATATTGTCCGGGAATGAAGATCATTGATTGTAAAATAAAAATATGCGACTGTTGTTTGTAATTATCAAATAGTGGCAATTAAGTCATTGTTTATAAACATGAATATTGGAGGGTGTAATGTCGCGTCTTTCCGGTTTTGTTTTGGCTTTGGTGTTCTTCTGCGTCAGCTCCGTAGCCATGGCGGATGGAGCCTCTCTAACCGCGCTTTCGGTGTGGGAAAATCAGAGGGGGTCCAAGCTGACTATCGAGACAATAGACCCGACCACAGGCGTTTTGACGGGAAACTATATAAACAACGCGGCGGGATATGGATGCATCGGCTCTCCATATCGGGTCGTGGGCTACGTGTATGGAAATTTGATCGGCTGGTCCGTTCGCTGGAGCAATGCCCATGAAGATTGCCAGTCCATCACCTCATGGACAGGGTATTATCAGAACGGGACAATCACCACGCAGTGGGAACTTGTTTACGGGACACAGATCAACGACGGCGCCGATATGTTTACCTCTGTTGCCAAGCGAGAGTTGCAAGGTTTGAAACTGGCACAGTGAAAATTTTCGTCTTGTAAGAACCGGTTGCGTCTCCGTGTGAAACGCAGCCTCATTCACAGGGTGTCGAAGTCGCCCCGCGCGCTTCTCCTTGCGTTTCCTTGGCGTTTATTGCGCCATCCCGGCCTTGTTCATGGGGTCATGACCTTGGGTCTGGATCCATGATCCGTCGGCAATGATATGATGCGACCTGGCCGCGTTTTTTCTTGGAAAACGCGGTTTCATGCTGTCATTCTTCCATCACGTCAGTGGGTTGGGGTGCGTCTATCCGAAATCGGGAGATAAGCCATGCTGCGATTCCTGTTGGTGGTCGTCCTTTCCTGCGCATCGTTTTCGGTGCTTGCCCAAAGCGGTCCGGGCGTGGAGGCCGGCGTCCTCAGGTGCAACGTAAGCAGTGGCGGGTCCTTCATTTTCGGGTCGACGAAGGGCCTTTTGTGCACCTTCAAGCCTGCGGGCAATCGCGCGGAAGAAACCTATACCGGGACGATCAACAAGTTCGGGATCGACATCGGCGAAGTCAAAGCAGCGGAGTTCATCTGGGCGGTTCTCGCCCCTTCCGCGGATCTCGATCCCGGAGCCCTTGAAGGCAATTACGCCGGTGTCTCGGCCGGAGCGACGGTCGGCTACGGGGTTGAGGCGAACGCGCTGATCGGCGGCTTCGACAAGTCGATAGCTCTCAACCCTTTGAGCGTGGCGGGCACGCAGGGGCTCGACATTCAGGCTGGCGTCGCCTCTCTTTCGCTGAAAGCCGGGAAGTAAATTCTACCGGTTTCTCTTACGCCTTTTCGCGCTGCGGCAATGGTTTTCCTTGCGTTCGCGGGTGGATCGGCGCGACCATGAACGACCGCCCGCGCACTGGCGGACGGCGGCGCGGATTACGCTACGCCGAATGCGGCGTGATGCTCTTCGCGCCGGCCCTGGACGGCCGGGAAAGGCTTTGGCCGCCCGAGGGCTTGATCCGGAGCGCTTCCGCCCGGCCCTGGGTCCGGTCGCGCGCTCCGCGGTCCGGCTGCGTCCGCGGTCTGGCCAAACCAACGGAGGCGACACCATGGGAGAAGACCGTAAAGGGGGACAGACCGGCGGCAGACGAGAGGGGCCCCGGTGCATTGCGATAATCGGGCCGTTTGCCAGTGGCAAGACCACGCTGCTCGAAGCCATCCTCGCCCGCACGGGGGCCATACACAGACAGGGAACGATTTCCGACGGGAATACCGTTGGCGACGGCGCGCCGGAAGCGCGAGATCATTCCATGAGCGTCGAGGTCAATGTGGCCGAGACGGACTATTTGGGGGATACCTATACGTTTCTAGATTGTCCCGGTTCGGTCGAGTTCCTGAGCGAAGCGGATGGCGTGCTGGCAGGCGTCGACATGGCGATCGTCGTGGCCGAGGCCGACGAGAAAAAAGTCCCCGCCCTTCAGGTTCTCTTGAAGAAGCTTGAGGATCACGGCATTCCCAGGGTGCTTTTCCTGAACAAGATCGACAAGACGACGATGCGCGTGCGCGACGCCCTGGAGCTTCTTCAGCCGGCCTCGAGCGTGCCGATGGTATTGCGTCAGATCCCGATCTGGAAAGACGGAATAGCGATCGGCTTCATCGATCTCGCGCTGGAACGCGCCTTCGTCTACCGCGAACACGCGGAAAGCCTCGTCATCGATATGCCGGACGACGAGCAGGTGCGCGAGGTGGAAGCCCGCTTCGAAATGCTGGAGAAACTTGCGGACCACGACGACGTTCTCATGGAAGCGCTTCTTGAGGATATCGCTCCCGGCAAAGAGAGGGTATTCGGCGATCTCGTCGACGAGTTGCGCCAGGGCATCATCTGTCCGGTCTTCATCGGCTCCGCCGAACACGGTAATGGCATCCAGCGTTTGA
Source organism: Stappia sediminis (assembly GCF_009826895.1). Taxonomy (GTDB): domain Bacteria; phylum Pseudomonadota; class Alphaproteobacteria; order Rhizobiales; family Stappiaceae; genus Hongsoonwoonella; species Hongsoonwoonella sediminis. The sequence continues at coordinate 147,734 of NZ_WUMV01000001.1, forward strand.
TGAAGGCGATACGCCACGAAGCGCCCGACATCGAGATCACGCGGCAGCGGATCGGCCTCGACGCGAATGCGGATACGACGATCCAGGTGCTCAAGACGCTGAACACGCTGCATGCCGGCAAGCTTTCGGTCGCGCGCGTGCTGACAGGCTCGGTCGGCGATAGTGATATACTGCATCGTCACGACGGATCGGAGTCCAAAGTTTCCGGCCTCTTCAAGCTGATGGGACAGCAGGCGACCAAGCGAGACCGCGCAGGCGTCGGGGAAACCGTCGGCCTGGGCAAGCTCGACAAGGTGCAGACAGGCGAAACGCTCGGCGGTTCCGCCCCGGCCGAGCAGCTTTACACGCTCGATCCGCCGCCGCCGGTGCTTGCTCTGGCGGTTGCGCCGAAGGAGAGGCGCGACGAGGTGAAACTGTCCTCCGCACTTGCCAAGATCGCGGAGGAGGACAGGGGCCTCGTCGTAAGCCACACTCAGGATACGGCCGAGACGATCGTCGAAGGGCAGGGCGAGATGCATCTTCGCGTCGCGCTGGAGCGCCTTGCCGGCAAGTACGGGCTGGAGGTGGAAAAGCAGCCGGCCATCGTTCCCTACCGCGAAACGATCCGTGGCAGCACGACGGTGCGAGGGCGGCACAAGAAGCAGTCCGGCGGCCACGGCCAGTTCGGCGATGCCGTTCTGGAAATCCGCCCGCTGGAGCGCGGCGCGGGATTTGCCTTCGATGACCGCATTACCGGTGGCGTCGTGCCGAAGCAGTATATCCCCGCCGTCGGCGAAGGCGTGAAGGAAGCGCTCCATCACGGGCCGCTTGGCTTTCCCGTGGTCGATGTCGGCGTGACGCTTACCGATGGATCGTATCACTCGGTGGACTCCTCCGATCAGGCGTTCCGGATGGCGGCCATCCTGGGCATGCGCGAAGGTCTGCCGCAATGCAATCCCGTGCTGCTGGAGCCGATCTACCAGGTGTCGATCTTCTGCCCCAACGATGCCACGGCGAAGGTCAACGCCATCGTGTCGTCGCGCCGCGGTCAGATCCTCGGTTTCGATGCGCGCGACGGCTGGACAGGCTGGGACGAGGTTAAGGCGATGATGCCGGAAGCGGAGATTGGCGAATTGATAGTCGAGCTCCGCTCGGCAACGGCGGGCGTCGCCAGCTACACCAAGCGCTTCGACCATATGGCCGAACTTTCGGGCAAGACGGCCGAAGAGATCTGCAGCCGTTTCGGGCGTAGCCAGGCTGCCTGAGCGGGTTTGGAAAATTCGGATCGACGGCCGGCGGCGGGAGCGCCGCCGGCTTTTCCTGTTCTGGACCTGGCACCGCGCGGCCATACCTATTGCTGAAGAATGAGGTCATGGACGAACGGGAGGCAAGGTTGCGCAACAGCCTTCTCATTGCGGCCTGCACCATTGCAGGCGCCTGTGCCAATACGGTCGGTGCCGAGGACATCCACAACGCGGGATCGGCCACCTTCAGCGTCACGCGCATGACGCAGGCACTCGACCACCCCTGGGGGTTCGATTTTCTGCCGGACGGGGCCGTTCTCGTGAACGAGCGCGATGGCCGGATGCTGTATTTCCCGCCGGACCTCCAGCAAGCGGCTCCGGTCAAGGGCGTCCCGGAGGTCAGGGCGTCCGGGCAGGGCGGCCTGCTCGACCTGGTGGTCGCACCCGATTTTGGGTCCTCGGGGCGCATCTATTTCACTTTCTCGGAGCCTGGGTCCGGCGGTGCGGGAACGGCGGCGGCAAGTGCCGAGTTCATTCGCGATGGCGCAGGTCCGCGCCTTGAGAATGTGCGCGTCATCATGCGCATGGACAAAAAGACGGGAGCCGGGCGCCATTTCGGTTCGCGCGTCGTGCCCGCGCGTGATGGCACTGTCTATGTCACGACCGGCGACAGGGGCGAGAGCGAGCGGGCGCAGGATCCGTTTGACCATGCGGGCTCGGTCCTGAGGGTGAATGCCGATGGATCGATCCCGGCGGATAATCCGTTTGCGGACGGAAAAGAGGGATTGCCCGAGCTCTGGTCGATGGGCCACCGAAATATTCAGGGCGCGGCCCTTCAGCCGGAAACAGGCGAATTATGGACTGTCGAGCACGGCGCGCGCGGCGGTGACGAGATCAATCGCCCTCAGGCTGGCCTGAACTACGGCTGGCCCGTGATTTCCTACGGCAGGCATTACTCGGGCGGGAAAATCGGGGTCGGAACCGAAGCAGATGGCTACGAGCAGCCGGTGCACTATTGGGATCCGTCGATCGCCCCGTCCGGAATGGCGTTTTACGCCGGCGAAGCGGTGCCTGAATGGACGGGCGACATGTTCGTCGGTGCGCTCAAGGACCAGTTGATCGCCCGCCTCCAGATCGAGGGCGGAAAAGTCGTCGGCGAGGAGCACCTTATCGAAGGCGACTACGGGCGGATCCGTACGATCAGGAACGGGCCGGGCGGTACGCTCTGGTTTTCGACGGATGAGTCCGATGGCGCTCTTTATCGCATTGGTGCTGCGCCCTGAGGCTGTTTCTCCCGTTTTGTTCAACTGAGCTTGATTTGAGGCTCGCCGTGACGCGCGTTACCTATCTATCAAAGGGCAGGCTCGCTGGCGTCTGTCCGCAACGTGACATACGGGCGGTAGACGGCCGGAAAAGAGTCAAGCTGGAGGGAATGATGCACATCCTGCGCAAAAGAAGCTGGGAAATTCCGGAATCCCAGGCAACACCGGAAGAGGTGTTCTTGAACCGCCGTTCGGTGCTTGCCGGCCTTGCCGGCGCGGGCGCACTTGTCGCCGGCGGCGTGGGGCTGCCGCGGGCGGCGTTCGCGGAAGCGGATCCGAGCGCGCATCTTTACCCCGCGAAACGCAACGAAGCCTATACGGTCGACCGTGAGCTTACGCCGGAAGACGTCGCGTCGAAGTTCAATAATTTCTATGAGTTCGGCTCGCACAAGCAGATCTCCCGCGCCGCGCAGGCGCTTCAGATCCGCCCTTGGGATATCCTTATCGACGGAATGGTCGACAACCCTCAGACGATCGCCATCGACGACCTTCTGAAAAAGGTTACGCTGGAGGAGCGTCTTTATCGTTTCCGTTGCGTTGAAGCGTGGTCGATGACGGTGCCGTGGTCGGGCTTTCCGCTTGCCGATCTCGTCAAGCTGGCCTCGCCGAAAGCCGGTGCCAAATACATCCGTTTCGAGACGTTCAACGATCCGGACCTCGCCAGCGGTCAGCGTGCCAACTGGTATCCCTGGCCCTATGTCGAGGGTGTGACCATGGAAGAGGCGACCAATGAGCTCGCCTTCATGGTTACAGGCGTGTATGGCAAGTCGCTGCCCAAGCAGCACGGCGCGCCCATTCGCCTTATGCTTCCCTGGAAATACGGCTTCAAATCCATCAAGTCGATTGTGAAGATGACCTTCACCGACGAGCGCCCGGTGAGCTTTTGGGAAGAGATCCAGGGCTCGGAATACGGTTTCTGGGCGAATGTGAACCCGGAAGTGCCGCACAGGCGCTGGAGCCAGGCTCGCGAAACGGTGCTCCACACTGGCGAGAAGGTGCCCACGCTTCTGTTCAACGGTTACACGGAGCAGGTGGCCCACCTCTACAAGGGCCTCGAGGGCGAGCAGCTCTACATGTGAGTTTATTGACAGCTGAACGAATTGGGCCGGTGCATCGCGCGCCGGCCTTTTTTTATGGGCCCATGGCTTGGGGGCAGGGTACTGCCAGGCATTTGCCCATTTTCCGAAGGCTTGAAAGGTCTGCCCATTTCTCGGGCGCATTTGTGTTCGCGATTTTGCAGTGCGGCATAGCCGGTCGTTTCAGGGGGGGCATCATGTTGCATGCGCCCGACATGCTTTCACAGCATGAACGACCGTGCTGACGTCTCGGAAAATGTCGGAAAAGCAGGCAAAAAAAGAGCCGGGCCGCGAGGGCCCGGCAGTCTTGATCATACCGTCTATGACGGTGCAATCACCTTCCAGAGGGGAACAGCTGGCTGCATCAAGACGTCGCTGGGAGGAGGTAGCGACGAAGCAAACCAACAGCAACGCTTATATGCAGTGCACAAGCTGGATAAACAAGAGGCAGTGGTGCATCTCTGATATGCATTTCCGACATGCCTTCACGTGAGTAAAGCGCTCAATAATTGGCTGTGCATAGAAATGCAGCATGCTGCGGATTGCCGCTAAACCTTGGCATGCACGACATGCCACAGGCCACTGACGTGGCCATTCCCTCGCCAATTTTGAGGAGGCGATTGGCTCAGAATGTCCAGCGTTCCGCGTTCGACAGCAGGAAGTCGCGGAAGGCGGCAATGCGTGCCGTGTTCTTGAGCTCGGAAGGATAGACGAAATAGGTATCGAAGGTTGGCACATGCGCGCCGGGCAGGATCGGCATCAGGCCTGAATCCTCTTCGATCAGGTAATCCGGAAGAAGCGCGATGCCCACTCCGCGCTGAACCGCGCGCTTGATGGCAACCACATTGTTGATGCGAAGCACGCACGTCCGCTTTTGTCCCGCCGGCAGGCCAGCGGTTTCCAGCCAGTTCATTTCGCGAAGATAGATCGGCGCCTGCTCGCCGTAGGTGACGATCCTGTGATCGTCCAATTCGTCGATGGACTTTGGCGTTCCGAAGCGCTGGATATAGGAAGGTGCTGCGTAAAGATGGAAATGAACGGTAAAGAGCTTGCGCTGGATCAGGTCCGGCTGGGTGGGCTTGCGCAGGCGGATTGCAACATCCGCCTCGCGCATTCCGAGATCAAGTTCGTCGTCGTCGAAGATCAGGCGAAGCTCGACTTCGGGGTAGAGATCGACAAACTCGTTGAGGCGCGAAGTCAACCACGTCGAGCCGAGGCCGACGGTTGTCGTGACCCGCAGCGTGCCCGACGGCTTCTCCTTGGTGTCCGTCAGCCGCGTCTGCACCGCCTCGAGCTTGAGCAGCACCTCGCGCGCCGTGCGGTAGAGCAGTTCTCCCTGCTCGGTCAGCAGCAGTCCGCGTGCATGGCGATGAAACAGCGGCACGCCAAGGTCTGCCTCCAGCGCGCTCACCTGCCGGCTCACGGCGGACTGGCTCATGTTGAGCGCATCGCCCGCATGGGTGAAGCTTCCCGCCTGCGCTGCCGCGTGAAAGATGCGCAGCTTGTCCCAATCCATAGGCATGACGCGAGTAGCCCCCCTCTGCGAGCTTGCCAGAAGGGCAGGCTATTCCGCCGCTTCCACTTCCGCAACGGATTGTTCGGCAAGGAAGCGCTCCGCCTCAAGGGCCGCCATGCAGCCCATGCCCGCCGCCGTCACCGCCTGGCGGAAGACGTCGTCGGTCACGTCGCCCGCTGCGAAGACGCCCGGAATGGACGTCCTGGTGCTGTCGGCTTCCGTCCAGATGTAGCCATTGTCCTTCAGCTTCACCTGGTCCTTGAAAAGCTCGACCGCGGGTGCGTGGCCGATCGCGACGAAGAAGCCTTCCGCCGAAAGCTCCGAGGTTTCGCCGGTCTTGACGTTCTTCAAGCGCGCGCCGGTCACGGCCTTGGGCATGCCGCCGCCGAGGATTTCCTCGACCACGCTGTCCCAGACGACCTCGATCTTCGGGTTCTTGAAAAGCCGGTCCTGCAGGATGCGTTCGGCACGCAACTCGTCGCGCCGGTGAACGAGCGTGACCTTGGAGGCGAGATTGGCAAGATACAGCGCTTCTTCCACGGCCGTGTTGCCGCCGCCGATCACCAGGACTTCCTTGCCGCGGTAGAAGAAACCGTCGCAGGTCGCGCAGGCCGAGACGCCGGCGCCCTGGAATTCCTGCTCGGAGGGAATGCCAAGCCATCTCGCCTGGGCGCCTGTCGCGATCACAAGCGCGTCGCAAGTGTATGCCGTGCCGCTGTCGCCCTTGAGCGTGAAGGGCCGTTTGGAAAGGTCGGCCTCGAGGATCGTGTCGTAGATGATGTTCGTGCCGACGTTTTCCGCCTGCTTGCGCATCTCTTCCATGAGCCAGGGGCCCTGGATCGGATCGGCAAAGCCTGGATAGTTTTCAACGTCGGTGGTGATCGTCAGCTGGCCGCCTGGTTGAATCCCCGTGACGAGCGCAGGTTCCAGCAAGGCGCGCGCCGCATAGATCGCAGCCGTATCGCCGGCCGGCCCGGACCCCACAATGAGAAGCTTGTGGTGCTGGCTCGCCATGGTCTTCGTCTCCTTAAGGTTCCGTTCTGTCCGCTTCGCCGCGCCGGGCGGCAAATGCGGAGATGATTGCCTGCGCAATCCGCGATGTGGAATTGACCGGCTCGTAGGTAGTGGTTTTCAGCGCGCCCGGAAAGGGGTGAACCACGCCAATCGCGGACATTTCAGAAAGAAAGCGGTTGATTTTTGCATGACCGCCACCTGGATGAAACACATGTACGGGCCGCCCGGTCGCCGCTGCTTCGCCGATCATGTTGGTGGAATCGGCCGTTACGACGATCGCATCCGCATTCGCGAGATACTGGATCAGCGGGTTTTCGCCTTTGCCGTCAAAGAAAAGGTGATGTCCGCCAGCCGCGAGTGCGCGCAGACCTTCGGCAAGCGCTTCCGACGTGCGCCGCGAAGACGTGATCATCAACGATGCGTCGTTATCGGCCCATGTCTTCAGCCCGGCGATGAAACGTTGGATGTCGTCAGGCGAAAACCGGTGGTGGCGGCTGTCGCCTCCCGCAAGCACCGCAACGCGGGGGGAGGGAAGGGCTGCAATATCGGCAAGCGGGGCCTTGCGCGCGTTATCCAGCTTCGTTTTTGAAATCCGGTGCGGGCCCGTGACTGTTACCATCACGTTCGGACCGCGCAGTTCGTCGTGCTTCGCCACCCAGATGAAATCGGCGGCTCGCGTGCCGGTCCTGGGATCTTTCAGGAAAACGGTGAAGGTTCGCCCGCCGCTTGCCTTCCTTATGTGGCGCAAATAGGCGACGGTACGTCGCCCGGACGCGATGACGATATCGGGAAAGGGTGGTGCGAGCGGGCTGCCCGGTCGGTCTGCTCCCTCGCGCGGGTCGATCGGGCCCCGGGGCATGATCCAGGAGTAGGGTTTGCGTGGCGAAACGCGGCGCACTTCGAAGGGCGCGCCAAGCTCTTCGGCAACGCCGATGCACTGCGCCTCGTCCCCCGCCTTGCCGTCGCTCAGCACCCAGACGGAGGCGATGCCGGCACTTGCCGCATCCGGCTGTTCTGTTTTGTTATCTTTCCGATTCATGCGCGGGATTGTTATTCTATTGCACGTTTGCGCAAAAAATCATAATGCCATGACATCCGCCAGTCATTGTGTTGCGCCGATTCCATTCGGGCGTGCGTAATTCGCTGCCGGGAAGCCGGCATGTCCGCCCGGCTGCATGGTGTTTTGTATTGGGAGACCAGAGTGAAAGCCCGGCTCGATGCGATCGATTGGCAGATCCTGAAGGAACTGCAGGAGGACGGCCGCATGACGAACGTCGAGCTTGCTCGCCGTGTCGGCATCTCCGCGCCGCCCTGCCTTCGTCGCGTGCGTGCGCTGGAGGAAATCGGTCTCATCCGTGGCTATCGCACTTTGCTGGACGAGAAGAAACTTGGCTACGACGTTACCGCCTTTGCCATGGTCGGCCTGCATAGCCAGACGGAGGCCGACCTTCTGGCATTCGAAGAGCAGGTGAGCGCCTGGCCGATCGTGCGCGAGAGCTACATGCTGTCGGGCGAGGTCGATTTCCTGCTGAAATGCGTGACGCAGGACTTGCAGACATTCCAGACCTTCATCATCCGCGACCTGACCGCCACCCCGAATGTGGACAGTGTGCGTACGGCCCTCACGATCCGCCGGACCAAGGACGAACCCGTCGTTCCCATCGATCTCGGCTGAGGCCGCGCCCTCCGGCATCCAGCCGCATCTTGCAACGAAAGCGGGCGGCAATTGCCGCCCGCGCTTGTGTCCGGGTTCTGGAACTCTGTGGATCAGCCGAACGCGACGGCGATGATTTCATAGGCGCGTGCGCCGCCCGGCGCCGCCACCTCCACCGAATCGCCGATAGTCTTGCCGATCAGCGCCCGCGCGATCGGCGAGGAAATCGATACCTTGCCCGCTTTCACGTCCGCTTCGACGTCGCCGACGATCATGTATTTCTTTTCCTCGTCGGTGTCCTCGTCGACGAGCGTCACGGTCGCGCCGAACTTGATCGTATCTCCCGACAGTTTGGAGACATCGATGATCTCGGCGCGCCCGAGCTTGTCCTCCAGTTCGGAGATGCGGCCTTCGTTGTGGCTCTGCTGCTCCTTGGCGGCGTGGTACTCGGCGTTTTCGGAAAGGTCGCCATGAGCCCGCGCTTCCGAGATCGCCTGGATGATGCGCGGTCGTTCCACCGACGTGCGCTCCTTCAGCTCCTGCTCCAGCATCGCGTAGCCGGCGGCGGTCATCGGGACTTTTTCCATGGTCTTTGACCTTCAAATTTTGCGCGTTCAAGGCGCATGCACAAACAAAGATAAAACCCGGTCCGGGAATTCCGCCCGAACCGAGGCTCGTACGCTTATTGGCCGAAGCGTGCCTTCGCTCGCCGAACGGCCGGCACAAGGCTACGCTTCTGTTTTCCAAGGTGCCTGACGACCCTTCCGCATCATGCGGCGATGCGGGCCGACCTAGGCGAAGTAGGACTGCAAGGGTCTCACTTCAAGGTTGCCGGACTTATATGCCTCGATACCTTTGGCTGCCGCGATCGCCCCTGCCATCGTGGTATAATAGGGGATCTTGTGCAGCAGCGCGGCTCTGCGAAGAGACCGGCTGTCGGAAAGGGCCTGCGCGCCTTCGGTCGTGTTGAAGACGAGCTGGACATCTCCGTTCTTGATAGCATCAACGATGTGAGGCCGGCCTTCAAGCACCTTGTTGATCTTGGCGCACTGAATTCCGTTTTCCTCAAGAAATCTTTGCGTCCCGCTCGTTGCGATGATGGAGAAACCGGCCGCCTGCAGCCGTTGCGCCGGATCGAGCGCGCGTTCCTTGTCGGCGTCTCGTACGGAAATGAAGACGCGGCCTTCGGTCGGAACCCGGGTTCCGGAACCGATCTGGGACTTCGCGAAGGCGGCCTCGAACGTGCCGTTCAGGCCCATGACCTCGCCGGTGGAGCGCATCTCGGGTCCGAGCACGGTGTCCACGCCGGGGAAGCGGGCAAACGGGAAGACCGCTTCCTTCACCGCTATATGGTCATACGTGGCTTCCGTCAGTCCGAAGGAGGCGAGCTTTTCGCCCGCCATCACGCGGGCCGCGATCTTGGCGATCGGCACCCCGATGGTCTTGGCCACGAAGGGCACCGTTCGCGAGGCGCGTGGATTGACCTCAAGCACGAAGATGTCGCCGTTGAGGATGGCGAACTGGACGTTCATGAGGCCGCCGACCTGTAGGCCTTGCGCCAGCGCCCTGGTCTGACGCTTGAGCTCGTCCAGCACCTCGTCGGACAGGGAATAGGGCGGCAGGGAACAGGCGCTGTCGCCGGAATGGATCCCGGCCTCCTCGATATGCTCCATGATGCCGCAGATGAAGACATCCTCGCCATCCGACAGCGCATCGACGTCAATCTCGATCGCTCCGTCGAGATAGCGATCGAAGAGCAGCGGGTTCTTGCCGAGGACCGTGTTGATCTGTCCGGTCTTGTCGTTGGGGTATTTCGCCCGGACGTCACCTGGAACGAGTTCCGGCAGCGTGCCGAGGAGATAGGAGTTCAAGGCTTCCTGGTCGCGAATGATCTGCATGGCGCGGCCGCCGAGAACGTACGACGGGCGCACGACCGCCGGCAGGCCGAGGTCGGCAACCACAAGCCGGCTTTGTTCCACTGAATAGGCAATGCCGTTGTCCGGCTGCTTCAGATCGAGCTTCCAAAGCAGTTTCTGGAAGCGATCGCGGTCTTCCGCAAGGTCGATCATGTCGGGCGCGGTGCCGAGTATCGGAACGTCCGCTTCCACCAGCGCCTGGGCGAGCTTGAGCGGCGTCTGGCCGCCGAACTGGACGATGACGCCGTGCAGCGTGCCTTTTGTCTGCTCCAGGCGAATGATTTCCAGGACGTCCTCGGCCGTCAGCGGCTCGAAATAGAGCCGGTCCGACGTGTCGTAGTCCGTGGAGACCGTCTCCGGATTGCAGTTGACCATGATCGACTCAAATCCGGCGTCATGCAGCGCGAAGGCGGCGTGACAGCAGCAATAGTCGAACTCGATGCCCTGGCCGATGCGGTTCGGCCCGCCGCCGAGGATGACGACCTTCTTGCGCTCCGAAGGGGCCGCTTCGTCGGCGAGCTTGCCCGCGAAGGGAACCTCGTATGTGGAATACATATAGGCCGTCGGCGAGGCGAATTCGGCCGCGCAGGTATCGATGCGCTTGTAGACGGGGTGCACGTCGAGCGAACGCCTGAGCTTGGCGACATCCGCTTCGTTGACGCCTGCGAGCGTGGCAAGGCGGGCATCGGAAAAGCCCATGGCCTTCAGCCGGCGCAGCGGATCGACCGTTTGCGGCAGGCCGAGCCTGCGCACCTTTTCCTCCGTATCCACGATCGCCTTGATCTGTTCGAGGAACCAGGGGTCGATCTTGCAGGCCTCGTGGATAAGGTCGAGGTCGGCGCCTTCGCGCATCGCCTGGGCAACCTTCAGCAGGCGGTCGGGCGTCGGCGCGCCGAGGGCCGCGCGGATCGCATTCCGGTCGTCGTCGTGGCCAAGGCCCGGGATTTCGATTTCATCGAAACCGGTCATGCCGGTTTCCAGTCCGCGCAGCGCTTTTTGCAGACTTTCGGGAAAGGTGCGGCCAATTGCCATGACTTCGCCGACGGATTTCATGGCCGTGGTCAGCGTGGGTTCGGCACCGGGGAACTTCTCGAAGGCGAAGCGCGGTATCTTGGTAACGATATAGTCGATCGTCGGCTCGAAGGACGCGGGCGTCGCGCCGCCCGTGATGTCGTTTTCAAGTTCGTCGAGCGTGTAGCCGACGGCGAGTTTGGCGGCGACCTTGGCGATCGGAAAGCCGGTCGCCTTGGAAGCCAGCGCCGAGGAGCGGGACACGCGCGGGTTCATTTCGATGACGATCAGCCGCCCGTTTTCCGGATTGACCGCGAACTGGACGTTCGAGCCGCCGGTTTCCACACCGATCTCGCGCAGCACCGCAAGCGATGCGTCGCGCATGATCTGGTATTCCTTGTCCGTCAGCGTCAGCGCAGGAGCGATGGTGATCGAATCGCCGGTGTGAACACCCATCGGATCGATGTTCTCGATGGAGCAGATGATGATGCAATTGTCCGCCTTGTCGCGGACGACCTCCATCTCGTACTCCTTCCAGCCGAGCACGCTTTCTTCCACCAGCACCTCGTTGGTGGGTGATGCGTCGATGCCTCGCTCGATGATGTCGAAATATTCCTCGCGATTGTAGGCGATGCCGCCGCCCGTTCCGCCAAGGGTAAACGACGGGCGGATGATCGCCGGCAGGCCGATCTTTTCCAGCGCCTGCACCGCCTCGACCATGTTGTGCGCCAGGACGGATGTCGGCGTTTCAAGGCCGATCTTGGTCATCGCCTCGCGGAAAAGCTCGCGGTCTTCCGCCTTGTCGATCGCCTCGGCGGTGGCGCCGATCATTTCCACGCCGAATTTTTCAAGCACCCCCATCTTGCGCAGCGACAAGGCGCAGTTGAGCGCCGTCTGCCCGCCCATGGTCGGCAAAAGCGCGTCCGGGCGCTCCTTTTCTATGATCTTCGCGACGATCTCCGGCGTGATCGGCTCGATATAGGTCGCATCCGCCAGCTCGGGATCCGTCATGATCGTCGCCGGGTTCGAGTTGACGAGGATAATTCGGTATCCCTCGTCCTTCAGCGCCTTGCAGGCCTGAGTGCCGGAGTAATCGAACTCGCAGGCCTGACCGATGATGATCGGGCCCGCGCCGATAATGAGAATGGAGGAGATGTCGGTGCGTTTGGGCATCGTTTGCTCGCAAAAACCCGAGCGCAGGTCGCTTTTGGTACCGCGCGGCGGGAGGGGAACTTTTTTTTCGTCGGCTGAGCGGGCCTTATAGGGAAAAAAAGACCTTCGGGAAACCCCGTAAACGGGCGGAGTACTCAGGAATTTTCACCAGCCCAAAGCGAAGATCGTGTGTTTCCCGCGCAAGCAAGAGCCGCGCGCCCCGTCGATTTTAATCGTCCTGCGCCCCTGCGCTGAAGCCGGCACTTGCATTCGGCGCATTAAATCTTCGTCTCGGAACGATGAATCCTTGCGCTTTCGGCGGAACTGTCGGCACTTTGCCGGCCGTGGCCGGACTCGACGTCTGCGGCAAGCGCATCCGACGGCGGTTCGAAGGAAGTTGGCACCGGCGCGGTGCCATCGAAATCGCCAATGCCCTTGGTCAAGGCATAGCAGGCCAGGCGGATCGACTTGGGAATTTCCACGGGACGGCCGTTTCGGTCGCCCTTTTCATAATATTGGATCATCCGCTTTTTCAGCCCAAGCCGCTCCGCCGCGTCCTTCTGTTTAAGCCCAAGCCCCTTCCGCCAGGCGCGGAACTGGTCCGGGCTCATGAGGGGGGCTTCCTTGTCCTTGCGTTCCGTCTTGTTCATTCTTGCGTCTTCGAACAGCGCGCCACTTTCGACTGGATGCGAACGGTATTCGGTTTCCAGTCACCCGAATCTGAAGTTCGTCTCTTTGCTCGGCATGCTCTGAACGAACTTCGGATTCAAAAGGGTGACTAGGGTCTGGACCCTAGGATATTTAAGTTTCCAGTGTGGTTTTCGAATTTGAAATACGCTCCGGAGGCAGCTGCTATTGTGAGGCGTATTTCAAATTCGCCACACCAGGGCGAAAGCGCAAAAAGTGCGACCTGCTATCAATCGGACGTTCGTCGCGCGAAGTCAATCTTGTCAAGGATTTGTATCCGTCCGGCCGGCCTTCCGGCGGCAAATTCGTATCGCGAAAAGTTGATCGATGCCGCAGGAAAGGCGGTTTAGCTTTGAAGGACTCGAATTTCGACCCGATATCATTGAAGACCTTGCGACAAGCATGCTCGATTTGGCGACCAGCGACACTGATTTCGGCTTGCTCCTTACGGGCGGCGATAGCGAAGCGCATCTCATTCAGGCGCGCGAGCTTGTCGGATTGCCGGAATATTGCGCGGTTCTCGATATCCCGCTCTCGCCATTCCTGAAGCAGTACCGCTTGAGCAACGTGCCCGCCCGGCCGCCGCTTGGCAGTTACATCCGCCTGGATGATTTCTCAAGGCTGCTGGACGCCCTGGCCACCCGTGCGGGGTGCGAGACCTTCGCACTCGACTGGACGAAGTGGCTGATCGAGACATTGCCTGATCCGATAGATTGCCAGGGTGCTGACGATACCGTTTGCATGGCGGCGAAATATGCTCCCGATTTGCGGTCGGCGATCGATGTCCTCGCGAATTGCGCTTCGGTCAGTCATGACCTGGCAATGGCCGAATGCGTCAGCGAAGGTGCGACGACGGCGCTGCAGTGGGCCTTCCCTTATTCGATCAGCTGCCGCAATCAGATTACCGACCGTATTGCCGGGGCGTACTGCCGGAGGATCTCGGTTTTGACCGGCGGTTTGGACGTTGTTGTGAGCGTTGAACTCAACCGTGACGAGCCGGTAGATGCCGGACCGTATCGGGAATTTTTCGGGCCCGCGATTTCGTTCGACGCGCCATTCAACCGGATCAGGGTCAAGACATCCGCGCTGGATACGCCCAACTTGCGCGCCAACAACGACATTTTTGTCGCTCTTGGCGAATTGAACCGGCGCCGGCTTGCCGACAAGCGCAGGGTGCATTCAGTGGTTGGACGCACTTGCGAGGCGATTGCCGCGGACCTGAGCGATCCCGACCTGACCCTTTCCAAGGTGTCGCGCAATATGGCCTTGAGCGAACGGGGCCTGCAGCGCCGGCTGTCCGACGAAGGTGCGACATTTCAGATGCTTCATGACAAGGTTCGCCGGCAAGCCGCCGAGGACCTGCTCACGGCGACGGATCTTTCCATTTCCGATATCGCCTACAGGTTGGGGTTCAAGGCGGTGGGAAACTTTACCCGCGCTGCGAGGCGATGGTTCGACCGCTCGCCGAAGGAGTATCGCAAGGAAAGACAGTCCGCTGCGGCACAGTGAGACAATCCGGCAAATCGGGCGGGCGATTCGAGCATATCTGCCCCGGCGAAAGGTGCGGGGATGGCGTTTCGGGCCGCGATTCCGCGAATTCGTTCGATTTTGGGGTTAAATTCGGTGTTACGTCGCGTGTAACGATGGGATTTTTGCCGATATCGAGAGAATGCGGAGGTCTTTGTGGCATTGCGAGAATGCGCCGTTGCGGCAAGTAACGCGCAAAACACATTGCATTATATCATGATAAATTAAGCCGCGCTTAGAGTTGTCCTTGGGGCAAGACTGTATATTTCTGCAAATATTGATCGAAAATTCGAAAAAAATCTATTATACTTGGCTTTTATAATTGAAGTATTTAATATTTTCCAAATTGAACCCAGTCAAATTCTGAATAGATAACGAAATATACGATTTATATAACTTTCTTTCACGGAAAGTTTATTATATACGCATGGATAGCAGAATTGTAACGCATCCAAAGATAACGAATTGGCGTGAAATGAAAAAGAATGCAAATGCATAGAGTGGCATAGTCCTGCTCGATCCGATGCGGGGCGCGAAGCTGACAGCTGCATCGGTCGAAACAAAAACGCCTTCAGACGGGCAAAACGGAACGGGCAAGACTATGAGCAACCTGGCAACGAAAATTCTGGACGCTCCCGATATCGCGGGGCCTATCGTCAAGGAAGGCGGCGAGGAAAAGCTTCTCGCCATTTCCGAAATGTCGGATCTGTTCGACGTAACTTTGCGCACGCTGCGCTTTTATGAGGAGAAGGGCCTCCTCAATCCGGTGCGCAAAGGTGCGCGGCGCTACTATCGCCCGCATGACGTGAGCCGGATGAAGGTCATCCTCCAGGCGAAGAAGATCGGGCTGACGCTTGGCGAGATCCGCCGCGTGATCGCGATCGTCGAAGGCAACCTGCCGCGTATCGAGCAGCTGCGCCAGCTTCGCAAGATCTGCGCCGATCAGGAGGGCATCCTGCGCGAGCATCAGGCTCAGGTCGACGAGCAGATCACCGAAATGCAGGGCGTTGTCGCCTCGCTCGACACGCTGATCGACACGGGTGGCGACGCCGCCTGATCAGGCCGATGCCGGCATCCGCCGGCAATGTAAATCGAAAACGCCCGGCCGAAGATTTCGGTCGGGCGTTTTCGGTTCATGGAAAGGCAGTCGGCACGCGGGTCAGCGTTCCGCTTCCGACGCAATTCCTTTGCGCTCACGCATGAGATTGGCGAAGCGGCGGAACAGGTAGTGGCTGTCGCGCGGGCCCGGCGAAGCTTCCGGGTGGTATTGCACGGAAAAGACGGGCCTGTCCTTGAGCCGGATGCCGCAGTTCGATCCGTCGAACAGCGAAACGTGGGTTTCCTCCAGCGTGCCGGGCAGGGTTTGCGCGTCGACGGCAAATCCGTGGTTCATCGACGTGATCTCGACCTTGCCGGTCGTGCGGTCGAAAACGGGGTGGTTCGCGCCGTGGTGACCCTGGTGCATCTTCGTGGTCTTCGCGCCGAGCGCGATGGCGAGCATCTGGTGGCCGAGGCAGATCCCGAAAACCGGCAGGCCTTCGTCAACCACCTTTCGGATGGTCTCGACCGCATATTCGCCAGTTGCTGCCGGGTCGCCCGGTCCGTTCGACAGAAACACCCCGTCCGGGTTGTGGGACAGGACGTCCTGCGCGCTCGCGGTCGCCGGAAGGACGGTCACTTTGCAGCCGGTATCGGCAAGAAGCCGCAGGATGTTGCGCTTGATACCGTAGTCGAGAGCGACGACATTGAAGCTTTCGCGCTCGCGTCGGCCATAGCCGTTGCCCCAGGCCCAGGGCGTTTCGTCCCAGGAAAAACTCTGGGCGGTGGTCACGTCCTTGGCCAGGTCCATCCCGTCTAGGCCCGGCCATGCCTGTGCCGCCTGCTTCAGCGCATCCATGTCGAACACGCCGTCTGGCGCATGCGCGATCACTGCATTGGCAAGGCCTCTTTCGCGGATCAGGGCGGTCAGCGCACGGGTGTCCACGCCGCAAAGGCCGACGATCCCGCGCGCTTTCAGCCAGGCATCGAGGTGCTTCGTCGCGCGGTAGTTGGAAGGATCCGTTATGTCGGCCTTGAAGATGGCGCCGCGCACCCCGGAAGAGGAGGCCATGTTGACCGTCTCTATGTCTTCCTCGTTGGTGCCGACATTGCCGATGTGTGGAAAGGTGAAGGTGATGATCTGGCCGGCGTAGGAGGGGTCGGTCAGGATCTCTTCATAGCCGGTCATGGCGGTGTTGAAGCACACCTCGCCCACGGACTGGCCCGTCGCGCCGAGGCCTTGTCCCTCAATGACGGTTCCGTCGGCGAGAATGAGTACGGCCGTTGTCGGCGTCGCGGACCATGCGTCAGCGCTCGTCATGTCTTGCATTCTTCATCCGGTTGATGACATCATGCGCCTCAACGCTCCGTAGCCGGCTTTCGATATCGATTCGCAGGCCGACCGGGAACGGGGCGCATCAAGGCCGGCACTCTAGGGGATACGACCGTAGCGGTCAACCACGAGGTCACTAAAGAAAATTCCGCAAAATCAACGGGTTAGCCATATCGTTGGAGGGATTTTTCTGGCATTTGCCCTTTGGTGAGCCGATTCTCCCGACAGCCGGTGGAGCATTGAATGCGCGAAGAGATCAATTCCGCCCTGCAGAACGCGCTTGAGAAAGGCGAGAAAGGGCGCGCTGCGACGCTGCGCCTCGTCCAGGCGACGATCCGCGACAGGGACTTGCGGTCCCGGGAAACGGGCGGCGACGGGCTGACCGACGTCGAAGTCATCGAAATCCTGCGCAAGATGATGCGCCAGCGCGAGGAATCGGTGCGCGATTACGAGGAATCGGGCCAGCTTGAGTTGGCCGAACAGGAGCGCCAGGAAAGCGATATCATTCGCGAATTCCTTCCCCGTCAGTTCGACGAAGAGGAAATGCGCCGGCACTGCGAAAATGTGGTGCGCGATATCAATGCCCATGGGCTTCGCGATATGGGCCGCTGCATGAGCGCGTTGAAGGAGCGCTTTCCCGGCCAGATGGACTTCACCCGCGCAAGCTGCGTTGTGAAGGATCTGCTGCGCAGCGAATAGTGCACCCCTTCCTCATCCACAGCGTTGCACAGCAATTCACAGGGTGCTCGTCTCGAAATCTGCGTTTATCCGCCTTGGTGGTGCGCAAGGCGTGAATTGAGCGTCGGCTTCCGCGCCCAAGTGTTTTAGTCTGCTCATGTCCCTTAACCAGCCGATCTGGAATCCTGATGCGTTTTCCGCCGTCCCTGCTCGATGAAATTCGCGTAAGGCTGCCGCTTTCCGATGTGGTCGGGCGCCGTGTGAGCTGGGACCGGCGCAAGACGCAGCCCGCGCGTGGCGATTTCTGGGCCTGCTGCCCGTTTCACCAGGAAAAGACGCCGAGCTTCCACGTCGATGACAGGCGCGGACGCTACAAGTGCTTCGGCTGCGGCGCGTCCGGGGACCATTTCCGGTTTCTGACCGATACCGAGGGCCTGAGCTTTCCCGAAGCGGTGGAGCGTCTTGCCGAGCAGACGGGCGTCGCCTTGCCGAAGCCCGATCCGCAGGCCGAAAAGCGCGAGCAGCGCCGCGCCAGCCTTGCCGAAATTTGCGAGATGGCGGCGAGGTTCTTCCAGGCCGAATTCGCAACGTCAGGCGGTGCCGCGGCGCGGGACTATTGCGCCCGGCGCGGGTTGAAGGGCGATACGCTGAAGGAGTTTCGCTTCGGTTTCGCGCCCAACGGTCGCGACGCCTTGAAGCGGCATCTGGTTTCCAGGGGCGTCGACGAGGCGGATATGATCGAGGCTGGCCTCGTCATCAAGCCGGACGACGGGCGGGCAAGTTACGACAGGTTCCGCAACCGGCTGATAATCCCGATTCAGGACGATCGCGGCCGCGTCGTCGCCTTCGGCGGGCGCACGCTCGACCCCGATGGTCAGCCGAAATACCTGAATTCGCCGGAAACGCCGCTTTTTCACAAGGGCGCACTTGTCTTCAACGCTCACCGCGCGCGAGAGCCCGCCTTCAAATCCGGTCAGGCGATCGTTGCCGAAGGTTATATGGATGCGATTGCCATATGGCAGGCAGGTTTTCCGGCCGTGGTCGCGACACTGGGGACGGCATTCACCGAAGAGCAGATTGCACGCATCTGGAAGCTTTCCGCGGAGCCGATCATTTGTTTTGACGGCGATGTTGCCGGTGTGTCGGCGGCGCATCGCGCGCTGGACCGTATCGCGCCGGTGCTGAGAAGCGGCTATTCCTTCAATTTCGTATTCCTGCCGGACGGAAAGGATCCGGACGATCTGATCCGCGCCGGCGGCGCACCGGCCTTTCGGGAAGCCTTGTCCGGCGCCAAGCCGCTTATCGACGTCCTGTGGGAGCGCGAGGCTTCCGTTGCGCAAATCGATACGCCCGAACGCAAGGCGGCGCTTGAGAAGCGCTTTGAGGATATCGTCCGCCAGATAAAGGACGAGCGTGTTCGCCGGCGTTATCAACTCGATATCAGGCTAAGGCTCTCGAACCTTTTTTTCGAGCAGTCGCGCGCCGCGCGAGGCTTCGCCAGGGGGCAGGGGCGCGGGCGTGGGGCTGGCCAGTTCACGGAACCGGGCCTCAAGGACCGGCTAGAGCGCCCGGACGGTCCGATGTTCGGAACGGAGCGCACGCTATGCGGGCTTTGCCTGAAGTATCCGGGCCTGTTCGAGCGTCATGTGGAACGTGTCTCGCAGTTGCCGCTGCATGATGAGCTTCATGGCCGGTTCCGGGATGAATTGTGCCGCGTGGCGACCGAACTCGATAGCGCGCAGGTCAGCGATTTCTTCGACAAGCTGGACGAGCGTTTCTATCGAATTCTGTCGGAAGCCCTCGATATGCCCGAGGCTGTCGAAACGAGATCGGCGCCCGCCGAGGCCGTTCGGGCGCGTTTCCAGGACCTGATCCAGCGCCTTCCCGTACTTCGATACGACCCGCCCGAGGATTTTGTGGAGCATCTGTTCCTTCATTTCCTGGACGTTCTGGAGACGAGCGCGCTCGAACGCGAACTTGAGCAGGAAATGGCCAGCGCGGACGAAGATTTCGACGACGCGGCGTGGGACAGGATCAAGGCGCTGACGCAGGATCTTTCCCGCCGTCGCGAGGAGTGCGCGCGCGATGAGCAGGAACTTGCCGAACGTGGCCGAAAACTGCGTGAAACAGGGCAATCGGTTGTGTTCGCCAAGGCCGGATGAAGCGCCTTTTACGGTGTGCCGGCCGTCATGCTTCGGCCTTTCGCGCAAAAAGAAGGCGCGAGCGAGTGAGTGGACCGCGGAAAAATCGACGTTGACCTTTCGCGAATCACTCTTGCGATTCTCGGTGGCCGCGTTAAATAGTCGAAAGGCAGCAACGAGCGCCGAACGCTGGGCATCATTGGACCTATGGGCCATCCACGGGCGAAACACGAGATTGGCTGCCGACAATCCGGGAACCTTGCCAGTGCGGAAAACCGCGCTGCTTTTCGCGTATGTTCAATCGCGATAAGCGCGCTGATTGAATGGACTTTTCCGCCGGTGGGGGCAGAGGGACGAATTTCGACAGAGTTAAGCGGGACTTAACGGACCGCATATAAACAGACCGAAAGGTTGAGCGGGCGCGATCGGGATTTTTTTCGTTTTGGCGGCGGCGATTTTTCGCGCCGCTGGAGAAACCGCCTGATCGAGAGCGGAGCGGCGGGCTTCGCGCGCCAAGCGGGTACATGACGCCGATCGCGAATCGGCGGAGCCGGAGACAAACATGGTAGCCAAGGCAACTCAGGCGGAAGAAACCCAGGAAACACCATCTGAAAATTCAGACGGTCCGCTGCTGGACCTTTCGGATGCCGCGGTAAAGCGGATGATAAAGCTCGCCAAGAAGCGCGGCTATGTGACCTATGACGAGTTGAACGAGGTTCTCCCTTCCGAGGAAGTGACCTCCGAGCAGAT
The DNA here is from genome assembly GCF_009826895.1 of Stappia sediminis. Lineage (GTDB taxonomy): Bacteria > Pseudomonadota > Alphaproteobacteria > Rhizobiales > Stappiaceae > Hongsoonwoonella > Hongsoonwoonella sediminis. The sequence continues at coordinate 167,772 of NZ_WUMV01000001.1, forward strand.
CGAGGACACCATGGCGATGCTTTCCGACATGGGCATCAACGTGGTGGAAGCCGAGGAGGCGGAGGAAGCCGCTTCCGAGGAAGAAAGCGAGGGTGGCGATCTCGTCGCCGCAAGCAGCGGCGCCGTTGCCAAGACGACCACGGCGCGCGAGCCGACGGACCGCACGGACGATCCCGTGCGCATGTACCTGCGCGAGATGGGATCGGTGGAGCTTCTGTCGCGCGAGGGCGAGATAGCGATCGCCAAGCGCATCGAGGCCGGCCGCGAGGCGATGATCGCGGGCCTTTGCGAAAGCCCGCTCACCTTCCAGGCGATCATCATCTGGCGCGACGAGTTGAACGACGGCAAGATCTTGCTGCGCGACATCATCGACCTTGAGGCGACCTACGCCGGGCCCGACGCCAAGGCCGGGCCGGCGGCGGCCAACGACGATGAGGAAGAAGAGGAAGAGGCCTCGGCGAAGCCGCAGGGCGACGACGAATCCGGAGAATCCTCCACCGATGGCGAAGATGGTGAGGATGACGACGACGAATTCGAGGCCAACGTCTCGCTTTCGGCGATGGAAGCGGAGCTGAAGCCGCAGGTTCTCGAAACCTTCGACCGTATCGCGGATGAGTACAAGAAGCTGCGCCGCCTGCAGGATCAGTTGGTCGAGAACAAGCTCGCCAACAAGACGCTGTCGCCTTCCCAGGAGCGCCGTTACAAGAAGCTCAAGGAAGACATCATCGTCGATGTGAAGAGCCTTTCGCTCAACCAGCATCGTATCGACGCGCTTGTCGAGCAGCTCTACGAGATCAACAAGAAGCTCATGGGCTATGAGGGGCGGCTCGTCCGCCTTGCCGAACGCCATGGTGTCGACCGGCTCGATTTCCTCAAGCAGTACCAGGGCAACGAGCTTGACCCGAACTGGATCCGCAAGGTCGCCAATCTTTCCACACGCGGCTGGAAGGCGTTCGTGGCGGGCGATAAGGACCAGATCCGGGACCTGCGCCAGGAAATCCAGACGCTTGCCGCCGAAACGGGCCTTGAGACCGCGGAATTCCGCCGCATCGTCTCCATGGTGCAAAAGGGCGAGCGTGAAGCGCGCATCGCCAAGAAGGAGATGGTGGAGGCGAACCTTCGCCTGGTTATTTCCATCGCCAAGAAATACACCAACCGCGGCCTGCAGTTTCTCGATCTCATTCAGGAAGGCAACATCGGCCTGATGAAGGCGGTCGACAAGTTCGAATATCGCCGCGGCTACAAGTTCTCCACCTATGCCACATGGTGGATCCGGCAGGCGATCACCCGCTCTATTGCCGATCAGGCGCGCACGATCCGCATTCCGGTGCATATGATCGAGACGATCAACAAGATCGTGCGTACGTCGCGCCAGATGCTGCATGAGATCGGCCGCGAGCCGACGCCGGAGGAGCTGGCCGAAAAGCTGCAGATGCCGCTTGAGAAGGTCCGCAAGGTCCTGAAGATCGCCAAGGAGCCGATCTCTCTCGAAACGCCGATCGGCGACGAGGAGGATTCGCACCTCGGAGATTTCATCGAGGACAAGAACGCGGTCCTGCCGATCGATGCGGCTATCCAGTCGAACCTGCGCGAGACGACGACGCGGGTTCTCGCCTCGCTCACCCCGCGCGAGGAGCGCGTGCTGCGCATGCGTTTCGGCATCGGCATGAACACCGATCACACGCTGGAAGAGGTTGGCCAGCAGTTTTCGGTCACGCGCGAGCGTATCCGCCAGATCGAGGCGAAGGCGCTTCGCAAGCTGAAGCATCCGTCTCGCAGCCGCAAGCTGCGCAGCTTCCTCGACAGCTGAGGCGGCACGAAGCGGAAATCATCGAAAGCCCGGCCGTTTTGGCCGGGCTTTTTCTTATGGTAGCGTACTGTCTTTCCCGCATTGCCGGTCATTGCTCCAAGGCGCATAGTTTTCGGGGCGATTTGGGGGCGATGACGGTGCTGGCCAGGACACCTTTGGTGCGCGTGCCGCGCCAAGGGAGGTGTGTCGTGACCATCTACATCGTTTTCGTCAGCTGGACCGATCAGGGGATCAAGAACGTCAAGGATTCTCCCGGGCGGCTCGACGCGGCCAAGAAGATGCTGTCCGACATGGGCGGAAACTTCCGCGAGTTCTATCTCACGATGGGCGAATTCGACATGATGGCGATCTGCGAGGCACCCGACGATGCGGTGATCGCGCGCATGGTGCTTATGCTCGGCCAGACCGGAAACATCCGCACGCGAACGGTGAAGGCATTCCCGGAATCTGCCTATCGCGAGATCATCAACTCGCTCGGGTAACACTTCTTAGCCGGCTCTGCGCAACTTAGGCAGTGCGAACGCCAGAGGTATCGCAAGTGCCGCGAAGCCTGCCATGACGAGGAACACCGGCGGACCCGAGGCTATTGCGGCTTCGCGTGTCACGAGTTCGCCGGTTCCAGGTTCGCTCAGGCCGAATTGCAGCGCGAAGAGGCTGGTGATCGCGGCGCCTATGGCGACGCCTGCGGATGTCAGCGTCGGGATGATGCCCGCCGCGCGATCGCGCTCGGCCCCTTCCGTGGCATAGATGATGGATTTGCTGAGGAAGAGGTAGCTCATCCCGAATCCCGCGCCGCAGGCGATCGAACCGACAGCGAAGAGCGGAAACGACTGCATGAAAAGTGCCCACGCGACGGTGGCAAGTCCGATAGCCGAGGATATCGTGCCGAGGCGAATGAACCGGCGTTGCGCATCCGGATCGCTGACGCCCGCGACGAGCCACGCCGCAATCGTCCAGGAAAAGGCGGTCAGCGTCGAGGCATAGCTCGCCTGTGTCACGCTCAGGCCCCAGAGCGACTGTCCGATGCCGGTGTAATAGACGCCCCGGATCGCGTTGGACGACGACATGATGAGCCTGATCCAGACGCTGAGGCCGAGAATGCCGGCGAGGCGGAAGGCCCCCTTCGGCACGAAGGGAAGGGCGGACCGCCCGTCCAGATAAAGCGTGAAGACGATAAGGCCTAATCCCGCTGCCAGCACCGTCACGATGGCTTTCGGGTCGCTCATCTCTCCTATGAAACTGATGAGCGTGACCGCGATGGCGATCATTAACAGACGGGGGATCGCGGCTGCCTTGGCCTTGTCTGAAATCTCGGCTTTTTCGCGAGTGGCGCTTGGGATCACGGCGAGAGCCAGCATAAGAAGAAGCGCTGTCAGCGGAACATTGGCGAGAAAGGCCGCCCGCCAGGACCATGTCTCGATCAGGATACCAGCCATGAGCGGGCCAGCTCCTGCCGCGAGCGCCCAAACGGCGGAAAGCAGCGAATAGACGGCCGGTACGGCGCGCTCCTCGAAAAGGTCCGGGATTACGATGTAACAGAGCGCCATGATCATGCCTTCGCCGAAGCCCTGCACAAATCTTCCGGCCAAAAGGCCGGGGATCGATAAGGCAAGCCCGGCTACCAGCGACCCCGCGAGAAGCAGGAGCGTCGCGAATATGAAAAGCGGCTTCGCGCCGAGCCGCGCCTTCAATGTGCCCGTCATCGTTCCGGCCACGATCGCCGCCACCTGAAACAGCGTGAAGACCCAGAACGCCCGCTCCTGGCCGCCAAGTTCGCGGATGATGTCGGGAAGGGCTGCGGCCGTGACGAAACCGTTCACCGCGTGCGAACCGACACCGAGGATAAGCGTAAGGCTCGCAAGCCATCGCGCCTGGCCGGTGAGGTCGAAAAAAATACCGGCATATCGCCGCCGGAGGGTGGAATGGCGCGTATCGGAGAAGGACATTTCGCTTACCTCATAAAAAAAGTATTTTCTTTCTATATTCGCCTGATTTTGACAAGGCAACACTTTTTAAATATGTCTGAAATCGCATGGCACGAACGAATGGCCGGGAGCCGCGAACGATGGCGATCGAAACGGACCGGACGAGCGGTTTGATCCTGCAGACGCTGAAGGCGCGCGGGTCGCTCACCGCCGCAAGTCTTGCCGGAAGGCTTTCGGTGACGCCGGTGGCCGTTCGTCAGCATCTCGACCGCCTTCTGGCGGAAGGTCTCGTTCGCTACGAGGACCGCCGCGAGACGGTTGGCCGGCCGAAGCGCTACTGGGCGCTTTCCGAAAAGGGCCACAACCGTTTTCCGGACAATCATGAGGGTCTGACGCTGGAGATGCTCGATGCCGTCCGCTCGGTCTTTGGCGAAGAGGGGCTCGAAAAGCTCATTTGCGAGCGCGAAGCGCGCATGCGTGAGGTTTATGGGCAGGCGCTCACCAGTGCCGGCGGGCTGAAGGCGCAGCTCGAAAAGCTTGCCGAACGGCGCACGCAGGAAGGCTACATGGCCGAGGTCGAAGCGCTTCCCGAAGGCGGTTTCCGTCTTGTCGAGAACCACTGCCCGATCTGCTCGGCGGCCCGCAAATGCCAGGGGTTCTGCCGTTCCGAGCTGGCGCTGTTCCGCATGCTTCTCGGGCCGGATGTGACGGTCGAGCGTGAGGAACACATCATTGCAGGTGCACGGCGCTGCGCCTACTTGATTTTGCCCGTGAAAGAACCCGCCACCTCTGCTTTGGCGGAATGACGTCTCGATCATTCATCGCTTGCAGCTTCTTGCGTCTTGGATACGGTCTTCGCGAAATACCTTGCGAATCGTGAAAGGAAGTCCTCATGCGGGTGATCGTCGTCGGTGCCGGAATTGCGGGCCTTTCCACGGCCTGGTCGCTTGCCAAGCGCGGTGCCGAGGTCACGCTTTTCGAGCAGGGGCCCGTGCCCAACCCTTTGAGCGCTTCGGGAGACCAGCATCGCATCATTCGCCGTGCCTATGGCGGACAAGGCGGCTATCAGCGCCGGATCGACGAGGCCTATGAGGCCTGGGACGAGATGTGGGCAGACCTCGGCGAGAAACATCTTGTCGACACCGGCTTCCTGCTTGTCTCCCAGACGGAAGGGGACGAGGCGGAGGAATACCGCGACGGGCTTGTCGCCGGCGGCTATCCGTTCGAGGAACTGGGGCCCGAAGAGGCCGCGCGCCGCTTTCCCTTTCTTGATGCTGGCACGATCCGCTTTGCCGCCGTCAGCCCGGAAGGCGGGGTGTTGCTCTGCCAGAAGATCGCGGCATCCATGAAGCGCTGGTTGCTTGAAAACGGCGTCGATCTCCGTGAGAACGCGAAGGTCGCGGCGGTCGATGTCGCCGGTTCGGTCTGGCTTGAAAATGATGAGGAAATTACGGCGGACCATGTCGTCGTGACGGCGGGCGCCTGGGTTCTCGGGCTCATGCCGGAGCTGGCCTCCGAACTCACGACGTATCGCACGGCGGTCGCTTACTTAACGCCACCTGAAGACCTGCGGGAAGCCTGGGAAAACGCGCCGGTCATTCTCGATGTGGGTGGCACGGTGGATGGATACGTGCTTCCGCCGGTTGCCGGCACGGGGCTCAAGGTCGGGGCGGGCATTCACAAGTACGAAAGCGCGCCGGATGAAAATCGCGTCGCGCTGGAAGGCGAGGGCGAGCAAATCCGCGATTATTTCGGCCCGCCGTTCGCCCGTATTGCCGAATATAGCGTCAGCGATGTCGTCACCTGCGCCTATACCTTCACGGAAGACGAGCATTATTTCGCGAAAAGCGAAGGCAGGCTGACGGTCGTTTCAGCCTGCTCCGGCCATGGTTACAAGTTCGGCGCGGCGGTCGGCCGGCGTATCGCTGGAGGGGTGCTTTCCGGCGATACGGATGCCATGCGTATCTGGCTCGAGGCGCGGGACTGAGGCGGGCCCGGCCGATAGACTGCCTCAGGGGATCGGCCGGATCATGCGCTTCATCACGCCGTCGCGCAGGATGACCTGGTGCCAGAGTGCGGCAAGCACGTGGATGGCGATCAGCACGATGAAGGCCGGCTTCATGGCTTCGTGGATTTCGCCCGCCTCGGGCAGAAGGTAATAGGCGATCGCGCCTGTTATGGGGGCCGCGAACAAAAGCACGTAGAACAGGAAATGCGCTGCCTTCATTACGAGAACGGCATATGCCGGTTCCTTTTCCGGTGCCGGCGGAACGCCGTGGCGGATGCGCAGGCCAAGACGCGCAATCATCAGGGCCAGAATTGCAAAGCCGGCCCAGATATGGGCGTTCGCAAGGAAAAGGTCGATCGCGTCGACCGCGCGGCCTCTGGCAAGCGCCCTTTCGGCATGCGCGATGGATTCACCGAAAACCAGCTGGAAGACGACAAGGGCGGCAATCAGCCAATGAAGGGTGATTTGCGCAAGGCTGTAGTTCGATGGGGAAGACGTCGACATGATGAACCTCTCGTCCGGCATGATGCCGCCACCGAATTCAGGTGGCGCATCATGCTAGCGAGGCATTGTCGCGGGTTTTTGTCGGAATTGTCGCAAAATGTATTCCGCCGCCGCGTTCAGTCCGTGGTTAGGCCTTCCTCCACCGCGTCGAGAATGAACTTCGGCAGTGCGAAGGCGGCCTGGTGTACTTCCGGTGTGTAGTAGCGGGTCTCGAAGCCGGCTTTCTCGAAGCGCTGTTTAAGCGTTTCGAGCGGCACCTTGCGAAGGTTTGGGTCGTCACTTGCGAAGCCGAGCGCCATGTGCCCGCCGAAATAGGTCGGGATAGCGGCGATATAGGCAGTCGCATCCTTGTAGATTTTCGAAAGATGCCTGATCGAGGAGACGAGTTCGGCCCTTTGCAGGAAGGGCACGCCGTTCTGCGTGACGAGAACGCCGCCGGGCTTCAGGCAACGGTGGACGCCGCGGTAGAATTCCTCGGTGAAGAGGACGGCGCCCGGCCCCTCCGGATCGGTGGAATCGATCATCACGACATCGAAGCGCCGGTCCGTTTCCCGCACGAAACGCGCACCGTCGGCGATCGCAAGGTCGAAGCGGCCGTCTTCGAAAACGGGAGCGTTGAACTCGGAAAAGTGCTCGCGTGAGAATTCGACGACGGAAGCGTCGATCTCGACTTGCGTCAGGCGTTTGACGCCTTGATGCTTCAAGGCTTCTTCGGCCATGCCGCAGTCGCCCCCGCCGATGATGAGAACCTCCTCGGCGTTGCCATGCGCAAGGATCGGCACATGCGCCATCATCTCATGGTAGATGAACTCGTCACCCGTCGTGACCTGGGTGATGTTATCGAGCATCAGGACCTTGCCGAAAACCGGGTTTTCGAAAAGCACCAGTTCCTGGTGTTCGGTGCGCTCCTGATAGAGGATGTCCCGGCATTCATAGCTCACCTGAACGCCGGGATAGAGCGTTTCGTTGAAATGCAGCCCGTTCTTCATGCGATTTCCCGCGCCACTTTTTCGCCGCGCAGGATTTCGCTCACTTCCGTGCGTGCGGGCGCAAAGGCGCGCTTGAGCACCTCGACGCATCGCTCGGGTTTCGCGTCTCCGCACATGAAGACGTCGAAGGCCGCATAGCCTGCTTCCGGCCACGTGTGCACGGAAATGTGGCTTTCGGCGAGCACCGCCACCCCGCTGACGCCCATCGGCTGGAACGGATGCAGGTGGATGTGAAGAAGCGTGGCGCCGGCCTTCTCGACGCATTCCTTCAACGTCTCCTTGATATAGGGGAGATCGTCGAGTTTCGTCGCGTCGTAGAGGTCGATGATGAGATGCGCGCCGGCGCACTTCACCCCTTTTTTCTCGATGAAGTGGTCCAGCCGATCCTCAGTGAAAATCGCTGCGATCGCGGTGTCGCTGTTATCTTCCGTCTGGGTGGTGCTTCTTGGCCCGCTGGAATCGATCTCGTCGATCCCGGCGTCGCGAGCCGCCAAGTCCATCCCCAATTGGAAGAGGCCGTCGTCAGACATGGCGGTCTCCCCAACCAGCAGATGAAACCTGAACTTTCAGGCGGTCTCCGGCCAGTGTGGCACATCCGGCCGGAATGAAAAACTCCGGTATATCCGCAAGTCCGGATATCGGAACAAATCTTGCAAACATTGGCGAAGCGCGCTAATGCGAACCGTGCGTATAACGTCCATGAAAAGCGGACTCAATGATAAATTTCCTTGTCGGAAGATGGTTAGACGCCGAATAAAAACCAGATCGCCAGCACTGCCGTTACACCGGCAATGATGTTGAGCGGCAGCCCAATCTTCACGAAATCGAGGAAACGGTAGTTGCCGGCACCATACACGAGCGTATTCGTCTGGTAGCCGATGGGTGTTGCGAAGCTGGCGCTCGCGCCGAACATGATCGCCATGACGAAGGAGCGCGCATCGAGCCCGAGTTGCTGCGCGAGGCCTATCGCTATGGGCGTGAAGACGACGGCAACCGCATTGTTCGTCACGAGCTCGGTCAGGAGCGAAGCCAGCAGGTAGACGGCCGCGAGGATCACCAGAGGGTGCGCGTTCTCGATCGCCGGCAGAACGCTCTCGACGATCAGGTTTACGGCGCCGGCGTCTTCAAGGCCGCGCCCGACGGCGAGCATGGCGAAGATCAGGATCAGGACGCGCCCGTCGATCGCCTGGAACGCCTCGTCTGAATCGATGCAGCGCGTCAGCAGGATGAAGGCGACGCCGATCATCGAAAGACCCGCGATCGGCATGACGTTGAGCGCGGCCAGAATGACGACGGCAGCGAGCGTCGCGATCGCTATCGGGGCCTTCCGCCGCCGGTAGGGCCGTTCCGTCGGTGCGCTCAGGCCTACAAATGTGCCTGCGGCGGCAAGCCGCCGCAGGCCTTCCGCCGGCCCGGAAAGGACTAGTGTATCGCCGGACCTCAGCCGGATGTTTTCGATAGGGATGCCGGCGGGCAGCACCCTGTGGCGGTGCACGGCGAGGACGGCCGCGCCGAAGCGCATCGGAAGGGCAAGCTGGCGTATCGTGCGCTCGTTGACGGATCGGTCCGGCCCCACCAGCGCCTCGACGATTTGGGGCTCTTCGTCTTCCCGTGGCGGGGCCAGCATGAGCCTCGGCTCGCCGATGATGACGTTTTCATCCTGGGAAAGCGTGAGGATTTCCGCCGCCGGCGCGCTGATCGATATCCGGTCGCCCGCTTTCAGTTCCTGTTTGGCGTATGCGGGAGCCAGCGCCCCGTTCTTGCCGATCATGCCGTGCACGGTAACGGAAGCGGGCGTTAGCGCGGCCGTTGAGCCCAGTTCCTTGCCGATATAGTCCGAATCCGCGGGGATCATGATTTCGGATGAAAACGCCACCGCATCGTCGGAGGCTTCGAAGTCGCCGATGCCGGCGCGGTCGGGCAGGAGCCTGCGCCCGATACCGAGCAGATAGACCATGCCGACGATCGCGACGACGATGCCGACCGGCGCGATCTCGAAAATGCCGAAATGTTTCATCCCTTGCGACTGCGCCACGCCGTCGACCAGAAGGTTCGTCGAGGTGCCGATAAGCGTGCAGGTGCCGCCAAGAATGCCGGCGAAGGAAAGCGGGATCAGGTGGCGGGACGGCAGCTCGCCCATTTCGCCTGCAAGCTTGATGACGACGGGAATGAGCACGATCACCATCGGCGTATTGTTGACGAAGCCGGAGAAGACGAGCGTTCCGAACAGCAGCGCCGTCATGGCGAGCGCCTTTCGCCCACCCAGTTTCTTCGTCAAAAGGCCGCTTACGGCCTCCAGCGTTCCCGTTCGCACCAGCGCGCCGGACAGGATGAACATCGCGGCAATTGTTATGGGGGCGGCGTTCGAAAAGACGTTGAGCGCTTCGCCTACGTTCAGGAGGCCGAGCGCAAGCATGATCGCCGCTCCGCCGATGGCGATCACCTCGGGCGGAAACCGTTCGCTGGCGAAGCCAACGAAAACCAGCAGAAGAACCGCGAGCGACACATAAGCCTGATTTTCGGCGACGAATTGCAGCATCCGGATACTATGATCAAATCGCTTGCGGATTTCGACATTTGTCTTGACGCTTGAGCTTCCGAAAATCGGCGGCAATCAAGCCGATGCCATTGCAATACACGGCTAATCGTGTGTCTCACCCGATAACGGCGTCAGCTGCATCGACTGACGCTGCCGGAATTCATCGAACCAGCGCGTAAGCCCGGGGCTGTCCCGAAACAACGGCAGATCGCGAAATTCGAGCCAGTCCAATGTGGTCGCGAGCGCGATGTGGCCGATGTTCAGGTCACTTTCGGACAGGTTTTCCCGTTCCAGCCAGCGGTAGCTTTCCTTGAGCTTGAGCTCATAGCCCTCTTGAAGCTGAGGGTAGCGAAGCTGCTCCGGTCGCCGGGTGCTTTCCCAGCGAACGGCTATGCCCGCCTGCGCCATCTCCTGCGCCAGCGCCTGCAGGCGAAGGGCAGCCCATCGTTCTTCCGGGTCGGTGGGGATGAGTGGGCGGCCGTCGTGCAGCGTGTCGAAGAATGCGCAGATGACATCGGAATCGAACAAGGCGGAACGGCCGGGCCTCAGGAGCACCGGCACCTTGCCAAGAGGGTTCTCTGCGAAGACCTCGGCATTTGCGTTTGTCGGGCTCGTTTCGTGATGCTCGACCGTCAGTTGGTCTGAAATTCCGGTCTCATGGGCGAATACAAGGGCCTTTCGGGCAAATGGAGAATGCGTCTGATACAGTAATTTCATCAAGGCTCTGCTTATTGCGCTGGAAGGTGCCGTCGTGGGATTTGGGGGGAGCGACGGAACGATGTGTGTTCCCGATATCCTGTGGTCTGCCTAACGCAAAATGGGCGCTCGAACTGCATGGTCACGCTATCGTGACCCGTAAGGCTTTCGAGCGGCCCCATGGCGATGGCCGTTGTCGCCATGGGGCATGTATCGATCGTTCGTCTCTTCCCTGGCGGAGCGGCTCCCCCTGACCTTTTTGTCTTTATTGATCGAGTTCCCAGGTGACGTTGACTTGCACGCTCAGCTCGCTTTCGCCCGCTTCCACGGGCGGTGCGGCGTCGGACACGGCCTCCGCCCTTGCCAGCGCGAAGCCCTTCGGGCGAACGGGGTAGGAGTTCTCGTTGATCGAAAGCACCTTGCCCAGTTTCACTCCGGCGGCCTCGGTGTAGATCTTCGCCTTGCGGATCGCATCGGCCATGGCTTCCTGTCGCGCTTCGTCGCGGCGCTTGTCGCCGTCGCTGACGATGAAGGAGATGCCGTTCACCTGGTTCGCGCCGTCCTTGACCACCGCATCCAGCAGGCCGCCCAGTTTCTCAAGATCGCGCACGCGAATGCTCACGCCGTTCGTCACCCGGTAGCCGACGATTTCCAGTGTCTCGTTCCCGTTCGTCTTCTTGATGCGCTCATAGCGCGGCGAGACGGAAAAGCCCGACGTCTGGATATCCCGCGCTTCGATGCCGGCCGCCTTTATCGTCTTGACGACTTCGCTCATCGCCTCGGAGTTGCCGGCAAGCGCCTCGGCCGCCGTCTTTCCGTCCGTCACGACGCCGCTCGTCACCATCGCCACGTCGGGGGCTGCCGAAACGCTGCCCTCGCCGGAGATGCTGATCGTCGCCGGCTGCTCCTTTTCCTGGGCCGCAAGCGGTGTCGCAAGCATTACGGCGGCGGCGATGGCTAGCCCCAGGGCGCGAAGGATATCGGACGGGCGTGGATGCGTTTTCATCAATCGGACCTTTTGTTTTCAATACGTTGGGTGGAAACAGTCGTGGGTGAATGCGGCGGATCGGTGGCGCTTACGCTTTGGGGTGATTCTCCGTTGAACCGGCGATGTCGGCATGTTCGTGCAATGCCAGCGGTTCGCCGACTTCGCCATCGGCCGAAAGCAGGATCGCGATTGGCCGGGTGGCGGGAAACTGCGCGCAGACGATAAGCCCGAGCACTGTCAGCGGCACGCAAAGCACCATGCCCGTCACGCCCCATAGCGTGCCCCAGAAGGCAAGCGACAGCATGATGACAAGGCCGGAAAGGTTGAGGCTCGTGCCCATCAGCCGCGGCTCCAGGATGTTGCCTATCGAAAACTGTATCAGGCCGAGCCCGCCCGCGATGATCAGGAATTGGCTCAGGTCCTTGAAATAGACGAGCGCCAGCATGCTCGGGAAGATCACGCTGATGAGCGAGCCGATTGTCGGTATGTAGTTCAAAAGAAACGCGATGAAGCCGAATAGCGCCGCATAGGGCAGGCCGATGAAGCTCAGGAGCGCGCTCGTCAGAAGGCCCGTCATGACACTGACGGCGGTCTTTATGTTGACGTAGTGGCGCACGGATTTGCCGACCGCCGCGCGGATCGCAAAGGCGACCTCGGCCCTTTCCTTGGACGTGAAAAGCCGCATGAGCTTGCGGTCGAAGGTCGATTGCTCCATCAGCAGGAAAAGCACGTAGATGAAGACGAGCGATGCCGAGCCCGCCACCGTCGTGATGATGCTGGCACCGGCGGATATCAGTTTGCTTACGATCCCGCTGGGAAGAAGGTCCTGCAATTCCACCTGGTCCTGCAGTTGAAGGCTCGCCATGAGTTCGTTGAAGACCTGTTCCAGCCTTGTCTGGTAAAGCGGCGCATCCCCTGCAAGTTCCGTGAGGTTTGCTGTGACCAGGTCGAACACGAAGCTTGATACGCCGAAGATCGTTAGAAGGGCGGCGGGCAGCGCCACCCAGCCGGGAAGCCTGAACGGTCCGAGCGGCAGTTTCTTGAAGCCTAGCGCGACCGTGTTGATCAGATACCAGGCGACCAGCGCGATGACGAAGGGAAGCAGCAGCGAGCGCCCCACGTGAAGCAGCCAGCCGATCAGCGTCACCGTCAAAAGCGCAAGCGAAACGGTTGCAAGCGAACGCGGCATGTCCGAATCCCGTTGTCTCCTATTCCCTTTCGTAAACTCCCTCGCATCCGATTGCCACCGAAACGGGTGGAAACGCCTCGATCTCCCTCTTTCGCTGGAAAAGCACGGGGCATGATCAAGCGCGCGCTTGCCACCTGTCGCCCGGCTGGTGTACGAAGCGCAGTGAAGGGCCTGTAGCTCAACTGGTTAGAGCCGTCCGCTCATAACGGATTGGTTGGGGGTTCGAGTCCCTCCGGGCCCACCATTTTTCTTTTTCTGTTTTTCCATTCGTTCCGGTCCGCCCCTTCTCAGGAAAGGCGATCTGCGAAATATGGTTGCCCTGCTTCGCAAGTCTCAGCTGGTTTTCAAATTAGCATCACTTAAAAAGACTAGTGAAGTGTCCAAATTTATCAAATTATGCGCCGCGCGTGACAATTTTTATTTGATCTTGTATAGTGCTTAAGTTTTGGCGCGACATTGAAGTAGGTTTCTATGTCTTATTTTAATTTATTGAAGTTTCTTGCTCTTCAGCTTGTGATTTTGTTGGCGCTTAGCTTCCCAGTAAGTGCTTGTGATCCCAATGAGAATTGTAGCAGATGTCTGATTAGTAATCCGTTTGGAGGTTGCACCTTGCGCGGAAACGACCCTGTATGTGAAGCAAGAAAGAAGACATGTCAGGTTGGGGGAGGTGCTGTAACTGGAGCGATATTTTCCGGGCCATTGCGTCAGGGTGGCATTGTTCCCCGAGAAACAGTAAAAAAATGCCTTGAGAGGCCACGAGATTGTTCGAATGAAATAATTGCGAGAGGGGGATATAGTTTTGTTCGCCCGATCATAGACCAATACATTTCTGATTTGCGAAGGCAAGCATCGGGTAAATACTTCAGAATTTCACCTAAATTAAAGAATGATCTTTCTAGATATTTTCGATTTGACTTAAGTTTAGTGAAAATTGCATTTGATATTAATACACGGCATGGGCAACATATCACGATTGGGTACGAAATATACTTTACAAATCGAATCGATTTCGCAACCTGTGCAGGCTTTCAGCTTCTGGCGCATGAACTTGAACATGTCGATCAATACCGTCGTAGAGGCGGGATTGAGCCGTTTATGTCCGAATATGTTATGAAATCCGTGGGGCAAGTGTTGTCACGTCGTTCATTTAACGTGCACGACTATATCGACATCGAGAGCTCCGCCATCTCAAAAGGTAGCAGTGTGGGCTGTCCCAACTTAGTCAGAGGATCTCCGCCTCACTTAATGCCTGGAGCAGTAAGACCACCGCAAATGGGGCAAACTTGCTCGACGCCATGGGGGCGTTGCTTGATGAACGTAGTGGCGCCATTCGGGTCGCAATGTTTTTGCGCCACGAACGGTGGGCCTATCGGCGGTGTCGTACCCTAAATCGGTAGATCGATTGGATTTCCTACGTTCAATAAAAAGTCTTTTATAATACTTTTTCGCCCGGAAGCTGTAGAGGCATGTATGCCAATTTGAGAATAATGGCATTGAATTTAAAGTTATTTTGGGGTGATCAACAATGAATAGAGATATTTTTTCATATCCAATAAAATAGAGATCAATTGTCTGACTGCAAGACCGCGTGGAAAGACAGATTGATGTCTCCCTCTACTCCAAGGCTTTACTCCGAAGAATCTATATCTATCTGAAATATATAGATCTCTTATGGTGTGTGTCTTTTCCCTCCGGGCCCACCATTTTTCCAGAATATTGATTCCCAGCCCGAATTTCAGCGTATCTGCGTTTCGCCTCGCTCCGCCTAGAGCCCCGCGACCCGCTCCACGAACCACACGGCGGAAACCGAGCCGACGGCATAGGTCATGATCGTTTTCGGCAAGGGTGTCGGGCTGGTAAAAATCAGCTTCAGGCCGGCGATCGTGAGCAGCGTGAAGGCGATGAAGATCAGCTGGCCGGCTTCCACGCCAAGGTTGAAGGTCAGGAGCGCGAGCGGCACGTCGTTTTGCGGCAGGCCGATATCGCGCAGCGCGCCGCCGAAACCGAAGCCGTGAAGCAAGCCGAACAGAAACGCGATGACCCATGGATAGCGGCTTGAAAGGTCGACCCGGCCGTTTTCCTTGCGCAGGATTTCCGCCGCGACGAAAACGATGCTGAGCGCGATAAGCGCTTCCACCGGCCCCTGCGGCGCATGGGCGAGCCCGAGCGTCGCAAATGCAAGGGTGATCGAATGGGCGAGGGTAAAGGCCGTGACCGTCTCCACCAGCTTGCGGGTGTTGTCTATGAACAAAAGCAGCGCCAGAACGAACAGGAGATGATCGAACCCGAGCAGAATGTGCTCCACGCCTAGCAGGAAATACGTGCGCGCGGTATCGGTCGAAGTTGGCGATGCTTCCACCGTCACTTGCGGGTAGTCGGGCATGAGGCGTGCGGATTGCACGCTTCCGTCGAGATGCGCGATCCGGACGAGAACATCCGTGAAGGTCGAGGCCAGGCCGTCGATCGCAACCCTCCGGCCCGCCAGCCCCCCTTCGCAGGCGACACTCCATCGGCTCAGGACCGCAACACCGTCGTTTGAGATGACGGGAGCCGCCGTCTCCCTGCAATTCTCGGGAAGGCGAACATTGAGCGAGAGGCGGAATTCGCCGCGCGCCGGCACCTTCCAGAGCACGTCGTATATGCCGGGCCTGGCCTCGGTGATTTCCAGAAATGCGGGGCGAAGCTCATGCGCCAGGACGCTTGACTGAGCGAACCCGGCGAAGGCCAGAAATATCAGGAGGAAGAGGCGCATCACCGTGCTGCCGCGCTTTTCGGCGGCACGTCGTCTTCGCGCGGCGCGGGCCATGTGACCTTCACTTCGTATCTCTCTTTCAGGTCCAGATAGCGCTCCTCGGCGATGCGGCGGCGTTTTTCCGCCTCCCATTCACGCAGGACGGCGTCACGAATTTCATCGATCGCCGGGTCGCGTGCGGCCTCGCGGTCGTCGATGTGAACGAGATGCAGGCCGTAGGTCGATCGCCAGGGGCCGGTCCATTGCCCGGCATCGGCCTTGAAAAGTTCCCCGGTGAATTCCTTGCCGAAGGTGTTCTCGATCTGCTCCACGGAGACCAGCGGTACCGTTTGCGGCAATAGGGTCGGATCGCCAAGGCGTCCCACATCGATCTCGCCTTCGGCCGAGCGCAACGCGTCGAGCAGGGCGTTTGCATCGGCTTCGGCCTCGCCGCCGCGCTTTTGCGGGTTGAGGAAGATCTGGCGGAAGGCGATGCGCTCCGAGCGGCGGAATTTTTCGCGATTGTCTTCAAGGTATTTCGCGAGCTCTTCCTCGCTCGGCGAAAGGTCCGATGCGTTCGGCTCGATCAGGAATTCCATTTTCTGCTGCAGCCGCCTGCGGAAGACGGTGTCGTCCTGGTCGAGCCCCAGCTTGCGCCCCTCGCGGTAGAAGATCTCCTCCTTCACGTAGGCGTCGATCAAGCCTTGCATTTCGTCGCGCGTCGGCGGGCGTTGCCAGGTTCTGGAAAAGGATTCGTAAAGCTGGGCGATCCGCCCCGGTCCGACTTCGATAGTCTGGCGGTCGCCACCGGTCTCGCCGCTGTTGACGAATGAATAGAGCCCGAAAACCGCGATGCCGATCAAGAGGAACTGGGCGAGCGGCTCGGCAAGAATGCGGCGGACGATCTTCATGCCAGGGTTGCGCTTCCTTTGCATTTGAATTCATTCGCAAAGAGGCACTATAGCCCGCTATTGCCCTCGCGGGATATTGGGATTTTGCGGACGGTTTTGCGAAATTTCCGGCGACCGGTTCAATTCCCGGTCGGGAACAGGAACGTCACGGCGAACCTCGCGCCCAGGCCTTCCGGTCCGCCTGGTGCGCTGTCCGCCCAGTAGCGCACGCCCGCCTGGAAGCTGACGGGCTGCTCGCCGAACCTGACGAGTTTGGCGACCATGGCGTTGATCGGGATCGACCATTCGTTGTTCGTCCAGTCGTAGGTGGATTCCGAATTCAGCGTGAAGGTCCAGGCAGTCGGTGTGGTGTAGGACAGGAAGGGCTGCAGGAACGTGGAGTTGACGTCGGAGCGGGAGCTGTCGCCCGCGAACGACCAGATGTGGTTGGCCAGCATGCCGTAGGTCCATGGCCCGCTTTGCTTGAGGATGACGCCCGTTGGGCCGGCGCCCCATTTCTCCGTGCTCAACAGGCTGTCGGTGCCTGTCGGCAGAAGGAAGACGGGACCAAGGCCCCAGATGATGCCGCCGGGTCCCGGGTCCTTAGGCGAAAGGAACAGGCTTTGGGTCGTGTCGCTCAGCCCGAACTGCGTGCCGGAATTGCCCGCGATATCGTCCTGCCAGACGACGGGCACGATGGTGCGGGAAATGAGGTTCCATTTCTCGTTCAGCGAAATCGGGATCACCGGCTGGATGTTGAGCGTGACATTGTCTCCGTCCGCCGGGCCGTAGCCCGTGTTGTAGTTGAACTGGAAGGGCACGCTGATCAGCGAAGCGACCGGATTGGAGAGTTTCTTGGCGAGGTCCGCATCCTGCGCCCGTGCGTAATTGCTTGAAACTATAAGAACTGTTGCAATTCCCAGGAGGAATAATCTGGCGGCCTTGAGCATCAGCGGTATTCCTCTCTCTCTCTCTCTCTCAAGAATTTGTGCCGATGCGTAAGTTTTGTGGATTTGAAGAAGGATTTAAATGGGTAAGGCCTTCGACGTTCAGTCTGGAGACTGATAAATCGCATGTGTGGCAATTTCGCCGAGAAATGCGGAAGTAAAAGTTGAAGCTTAATCGCAATATCGTTCGGTCTGCCGGGGGCTGGCGCAGTCGCCCTCTGTCGGTCTATAGTCCATTCATATGCATGTAATCGAGGCATGATCCGGAATCATGTTGAGGGGAAATGGACCTGCCGGAACCGAAATCCGACATATCGGCCGTGCGAGAGGCTGAAGCCGAGAGCCTGCCGGCGACACTTGGCGAAATCGGGCTGGATCGTTTCGCGCCCTACCTGATGAACCGGGTGATGGGCCGCTGGAATGCGGACATACAGAAGGAGCTTCGCGAGTTCGGCCTGACGACCGCGCAAATGCGCGCGCTTGCCGTTTTGTCGGTTATTCCGGGTCTCACGATCATGGAGCTTTCCGTCTACACGGTCACCGAACAGTCGACCATGAGCCGCACGCTCGACGGTCTGGAATCGCAAGGCTACGTGCGACGCATAGCCCGCGCAGACGACGCCCGCGCGCGGGAGATTTTCCTGACCGATGCGGGTGCTGCCGCCTTTGCCCGTGTCTGGCCGCTCATGCGCGATGCCTATGAGAAGATGCTGGCCGGCATCGGCGAGGAGGAGCGAGAGGCGTTTCTCGGCACCTTGCGCAAGATCATGCGCAATGTGCGCAAGCACAATCTTTGACGGCCCTTACAGGTCGCGATTGACGGTGCGGATGTTTTAAGCTTGAATATATGCATATGGATGTAATTTGACGACAGCCTGATTTACGCAAGGGAGAGGCAATTGGCCGAAAGGTCGTTCGCGAAGGAAGTGGAGCATTTGCGCTTGCGCGCCGGCGAGGAGTTCCACGGCGAAGGCATCCTTGCGATCACCAAGGCGCTGCTTCAGTGCGGCGTCGGTTACGTCGGCGGTTATCAGGGCGCGCCGATCTCGCATCTGATGGATGTCTTGTCTGACGCAGAGGAATTGCTTGGCGAATACGGCGTGCGTTTCGAGGCGAGCGCGTCGGAGGCGACTGCCGCCGCGACGCTTGCTGCATCGGTGCATTATCCCATTCGCGGTGCGGTCACCTTCAAATCGACGGTCGGCCTGAACGTCGCTTCCGATGCGCTTGCAAATCTGGCTTCGGGCGGGGTCACTGGCGGTGCGTTGCTGATCATCGGCGAGGATTACGGCGAAGGTTCCTCCATCATGCAGGAACGCAGCCACGCCTTTGCCATGAAGTCCCAGGTCTGGCTTCTGGATCCGCGCCCGAACCTGCCCTCGATCGTCAAGGCCGTGGAAGACGGCTTCGAGCTTAGCGAGGCCTCCAACACGCCGGTCATGCTCCAGGTTCGCATTCGTGCGTGCCATGTCACTGGCTCCTTCCCGGCGAAGGATAACAAGCGCCCGCCGATGACGGTGGCGGAAGCCCAGAACGCGCCCCGGCGCGACACGCAGCGCGTCGTCCTGCCGCCTGCGTCTTACCAACACGAGCAGGAGAAGATCGCGAAGCGCTGGCCGGCTGCGGAAAGCTTCATTCGTGAGCGTGGGCTGAACGAGCGTTTCGGCCCGGAAAAGGCTCCCGTCGGCATCGTCCTTCAAGGCGGCATGTACAACGGCGTCATCCGCGCGCTGCAGCGTCTCGGCCTTGCCGACATCCACGGCGAGACGAGCGTTCCCCTTTATGTCCTTAACGTTACCTATCCGCTGATCGAAAGCGAATTCCTTGAATTCTGCGAGGGCAAGCGGTCGGTTCTGGTGGTGGAAGAGGGCCAGCCGGATCATATCGCGCAAACCTTCGGCGCGATGCTTCACAAGGCTGGCTCGTCCGTGAAGCTTGCGGGCAAGGATTTCCTGCCGATGGCCGGCGAATACACTGGCCGTGTGATGCTGGAAGGGATCGGCAAGTTCCTCCATGCCCACGGGGCCGAGCTTCTGCCGGATGCCGCCCGCGCGCCCAACGAGCCGCAGTCGTCAAAGCCCGATACGCCGGATCTGTCAGGCGTCGTGCCGCCGCGCCCGCCGGGCTTTTGCACGGGCTGTCCCGAACGGCCGATCTTCGCCGCCACCAAGCTCGTCGAGCAGGAACTCGGTTCCCACCACATAGCGGGTGACATCGGCTGCCATCTCTTCGCCTCGCTGCCGCCGTTCGAGATCGGCTCGTCGACGATGGGATATGGCCTCGGCCCGGCTTCCGCATCCGCCTTCAACGCGGCGGGCGCGAAACGCACGATCTCCTTCATCGGCGATGGCGGCTTCTGGCACAACGGGTTGAATTCCTCCATCGGCAACGCGGTCTACAACAAGGCAGACGGCGTCATCGTCGTCGTCGACAACAATTACTCTGCCGCCACCGGCGGGCAGGACATACTGTCGACCCGCGCGCCGAACGCAAGCCGCTCCACGGGCCATTCCATCGTCGATGCGGTGAAGGGGCTTGGCGTTAAATGGGTGCGCCACATCGACCGCACATATGACGTGCCGAAAATGCGCGACACGTTGCGCGAGGCGCTGACAACAGAGACGGAAGGCCCCAAGGTCATCGTCGCCTCGTCGGAATGCATGTTGAACCGGCAGCGGCGCGAAAAGCCGATTGCGACGAAAGCGATCAAGTTGGGAGAGCGTGTCGTCAGGCCGCGCTTCGGCGTGGATGAGGATGTCTGCACGGGCGATCATGCCTGCATGCGGCTTTCGGGGTGTCCTTCGCTCACGGTGAAGCATCTCGACGATCCGTTGAGGGACGATCCGGTCGCCCATATCGATGAATCTTGCGTCGGCTGCGGCAACTGCGGCGAAGTGGCCGATGCCGCCGTGCTTTGTCCCTCTTTCTACCGGGCCGATGTGGTTCACAACCCGCGCGGGTTCGAGCGTTGGTTGTCGGGCTTTCGCTCCCGCATCATCGCCCGGCTTCAGGCGCGCCGGGCCAGGCGGCGCCTGACTTTCGATGAGGTGTCGGCATGACCGCGCGCCCAGGCGAAATTCATTCCCAGATGGCTGGTGTCATCAAGATCGCCGTGCTTGCGCTGGGCGGGCAGGGCGGCGGCGTGCTGTCTACGTGGATCGCCGATCTCGCGCGGCGTCGCGGCTGGCTCGCGCAGGTCACTTCCGTTGCCGGTGTCGCGCAGCGCACGGGCGCGACGATCTACTATATCGAGGCAGCGCCGGATAAGGGCCGCGCGCCCGTTTTCGCGCTGTCTCCGGCGGAAGGCGATGTCGATATCCTGCTCGCCGCCGAGCTTATGGAGGCCGGACGCGCCATCCAGCGCGGTTTCGTCACGCCGGACCGCACGGTGTTGATCGCCTCCTCGCACCGGGCTTATGCCACGGCTGAAAAGACGGTGCCGGGTGATGGGCTCGCCTCGTCGGAAGAGGTTGCGACGGCGGCGGCCATCGCCGCGAAGGAGCTTGTGCTCTTCGACATGCAGAAGATCGCCGAGGGTGCGGGCAGTGTGATTTCGGCAAGCCTCTTCGGCGCGCTCGGCGGTTCCGGCGCGCTGCCGTTCCCGCGTTCGGAGTTCGAGGCGACGATCCGCGCAAGCGGGCGCGGTGTGGAGGCGAGCCTCAGCGCCTTTGCCGATGCCTGGGCGCGGGCGGAAGAAGGCGAGACTTCGAAACAGGGCGAGGGCGCTCCCGGCACCCCGCGTGTTGGCGAACCTCAAGGCCCCGCGAAGGCGCTGGAGGAATGGCGCAGGCTTGAAGCGCGCGCCGCCGCGCTGCCGGAGCCTGCGCGGGATATGGCCCAAGCGGGTTTGAGGAAGGTCGTGGATTTTCTCGATCCCGCCTATGGCGCGGAATATCTCGACCGTCTCGATCGGGTGCTTGCGATCGACAGCGCCAATCGCGATTGGGCGCTGACGGACATGGCAGCGAAGTATCTCGCCAACGCCATGGTCTATGACGATGTCATCCGCGTCGCGGACCTGAAGACACGGGCTTCCCGCTTTTCGCGCATTCGCGGCGAGATGCACGTCAGCGGCGAGCACGTCCTGCATCTCACGGAATTCATGCATCCGCGCGCGGAAGAGGCGATAGGCGTTCTGCCGGCCAAATGGGCGCGTTGGATCGAGGCACGGCCTCGTCTCTTCGCCTGGATTGACCGGCGCATCAACTGCGGGCGCCGCGTGCGGACGGACGGTCTCTTCTGGTTCGGCGCGCTTTACCTGCTTGCGGGCTTGCGTCGGTATCGCCGCTCGCTCCGCCGTCACGAGATCGAGCTGGAACATCTTGAGCGCTGGTACGCACTAGCTCTCGACACGGCGAAACGCGACTATGCGCTGGGCGTGGAAATTCTCGCCTGCCGCCGGTTGATCAAAGGATATAGCGACACTCATTCGCGCGGGACCTCGAAGTTCGACCGCGTGCTTTCGGCGCTCGAAATGCTTGATGGCCGGGCGGATGCGGCGGACTGGCTTCGCCGCCTGCGCGAAGCCGCTCTCCAGGATGAAAAGGGGGAAGCCCTGGAAGGGGCGTTGAAAACAGTGAAATCCTTCGCGTGAGGAGCGCGAACCGGAAAACCGCAAACGGGAGGACATGAAATGAAACGCATTCTGCTCGCCGCCGCCATAGCGGCTATTACCGCCTCGCCTGTATTGGCCGAGGAAGTCACGCTTCGCGGCGTCAGCGCCTTTGCGGCGGGCACCACCTTTTCGCGCCCCTTCGAGGCTTTCGTCGATTGGGTCAATGATAACGGCAAGGGCGTGGTGCAGATCGAACTTGTCGGCGGGCCGGAAGCCGTGCCGCCGTTCGAGCTCGGCAACGCCGTATCGACCGGTGTCGTCGATATCGCCAACAACACGACCGCCTATTATCCGAACCTGCTTGCCTGGGGCGATGCGCTGCATCTTGCCACCAACACCGTGCAGGAACAGCGTGAAAACGGCTGTTTCGACCTCATCGACCAGCGCCACCAGCAGGATATGAACGTGAAGTTCCTGGCCCGCACCGGTGACCACATCGAGTTCCATCTTTATCTGACGAAGCCCATCGACAAGCCAGACCTTTCGGGCCTCACGATCCGCACCACGCCGGTCTACCGCGCCATGTTCGAAAAGCTCGGCGCAACGCTCGTTCGCACGGCTCCGGGCGAGGTCTATACCGCGCTGGAACGCGGCGCGATCGATGGATACGGCTGGCCGGTCCAGGGCGTGACCGATCTCGGCTGGGACGAGCAGACCAAATACCGCATCGATCCCGGCTTCTATCAGGTCGACGTGAATTTCCTCGTCAATCTCGACAAGTGGAACGAACTGACGGACGAGCAGCGCGCCGTTCTTGAGGAGGGCGCGAAGTGGATCGAGGCGAAGAACGCCGAGAACGTCGACATCAATGCGAAGGAAGCCGGAAAACAGGCCGAGGCGGGTATCGAGACCATTGAATTTTCGGATGCCGACCGCGATCTGTGGCTTGAAACCGCACAGACCGAAGGCTGGGCCGCGGTGACGGCGGTCGATGCGGACTTGTCCGAAAAGCTTCAGGCCTGCCTCGTCAAGTAAGGTCCGGCAATGAACCGCTTCGACCAATGGTTCGATCGGCTCCTGGTCGCGCTCGCCGCTTTGGCGGGCGCGATCTTCGCGAGCATAGCGATCCTCATCCCCGTGAATGTCGTCCTGCGCAATGCGTTCGGCACGTCGATCTACGGTCTTCTGGATGCGATCGAATACGGCCTTCTCGCCGCAACCTTCCTGGCCGCTCCCTGGGTATTGGCGAACAACGCCCATGTGACGGTCGACCTTCTGACCGGAAGCCTCAGGCCCGGAGCGCGCCGCATCGCCGATATCGCCGTAAACCTGCTCGGCGCGGCTGTCTCGGCTGTCTTCCTCTGGTACGCGCTTGAGGCGCTGGACCTCTCCTTCACGCGCGGATCCATGATCCGTACCGCCTTCGTCATTCCGGAGTGGTGGACGCTCACCGTCGCTCCCTTGTCGATGGCGCTCATCTTCATCGAATTCCTGCGCAAGCTCGCGCGACCGGCATCGGCTGAGCGTGCCGCGACCGGCCTTTAGGACAACTCGCATATGGAATGGCAACTCGCGCTTGCGCTGATGCTTGGCGGTCTCGGTGCCCTGCTTCTTCTTGGCCTGCCGGTGGCTTTCGCCTTTCTTGCCGTTACCCTTGTGGGCGCGTTCGAGGTTCTGGGCGGCGAGCGCGGCCTCGTTCAGCTTGCGCGCAACGCCGCGCAGTCGATTGCCAATTTCCAGCTCGCGCCGATCCCGCTTTTCATCCTCATGGGCGAGCTTTTGTTCCAGACCGGCGTCGCCCATCGCGCCATTGACGCCGTAGAACGCATCGTCACCCGCATTCCCGGCAGGCTCAGCGTCGTCACCGTCTTCGGCGGCACGATCTTCGCCGCCCTTTCCGGCTCCACCATCGCCAATACGGCCATGCTCGGCTCCACCCTTTTGCCGGGCATGCTCAAGCGCGGCTATCATCCGTCGATGGCCATGGGGCCGATCATGGCTTCCGGCGCCATCGCCATGCTGATCCCGCCCTCGGCATTGGCCGTTCTTGTCGGCAGCCTCGCCGGCATTTCCATCGCTGGCCTGCTCGTTGCCGGCGTTATTCCGGCACTTCTGCTTGCCGTGCTTTTCGTCGTGTGGATTGTCGGGCGCAGCATCGCCAACCCCAAGCTTGCCCCGCCGGACGATCTTCCCGAGATGACGCTTGCCGAGCGCTGGCGTCCGTTCTTCATCTATGTCGCGCCGCTCTCTATCCTCTTCGCCGTCGTCATCGGCAGCCTGCTTGCCGGCATCGCAACGCCCACGGAATCGGCGGCCCTTGGCTGCCTCGCCTCGCTCGGCGTGGGTGCCGCCTATCGTTCGCTCAGCTGGGAGGGGTTGAAGAAGGCGATCATGGAGACGGTCACGCTTTCGGTGATGATCCTCTTCATCATCGCCGCCAGCCAGACGTTCTCGCAGGTGCTTTCCTTTTCGGGCGCAACCGGCGGCCTCATCCGCACGATCTCAGCCTTCGAGCTTGGACCGACCGAGGTGCTGGTCGGCATGATCCTGCTTCTCCTCCTGCTCGGCTGCTTCGTCGATCAGGTCTCCATGCTCATGGTCACCGTGCCGGTCTTCGTGCCGCTTGCCGAAAGTGTCGGCATCAACGATCTCGTGCTCGGCGTCGTCTACCTGCTGACGATGGAAATCGGCCTGCTCACTCCGCCCTTCGGCCTTTTGTTGTTCGTCATGCGCGGTGTCGCGCCTCCGGGCATCGGCATGCGCCAGATTTACGCTGCCATACTACCATTCGTAGTCATCAAGCTAGCCGTTCTCGCAGCCATCGTCTGGCTGCCGGGCTTGGGTACCTGGCTGCCCGCCCAGATCGCCCGGTAGGCCTCCGCCTTTCGGGACAATGGCGACTTCTGCCTTTGGGCGTTGATCGCAATTTCAAGGGAGGATGGAACATGAGGAAGCTCGCACTTCTAACAGGCCTCGCGGCATTGCTCGCCTCGGGTGTGGCATTTGCGCAGAGCGATGAGGATCGCGCGTTGCTCCAGCGTTCGCTCGAACAGACCCCCACAGCGCCTTGGGCGGATGGCGATCAGGCGGGCATGGCCAACACGCAAGGGCCCGGCACCTGGCTGCGTTGCGCGGCTCATCTCACGAAGCCGGGTGCAAAGGTCTATGAGCTCAGCCACCTTCGCTCCAACGACATGCCGATGTCGCCCTTCGGCGCGCCGCTTGCCTATGAGTACCGCCCGACGGTCGGCATTCCCGGAACCCGCCATGCCTTCAACGGCGAGAATGTTAAGTCCGGCGAACCGGGCGCTCAGGGCACGCAGATGGATGCGCTCGGCCATTTCGCCTACCTCGGTGAGCCGTGGACGGGCGAGGGCGATTTTCCGGCTGATGGCGCGACATATTACGGCGGGCGTCCGCAGTCGGAGGTGAAGCCCACTCCGGACAGCCCGCTTTTGAAGCTCGGCATCGAGCATGCCCAGCCGGTCGTCACCTCCGCCGTGCTGCTGGACGCTGCGGCGCATCTGAACGGCGGTAAGCCGCTCGAACCTGGCACGCTCGTCACCGCCGCCGATATCGAGGCGATGCTGGAAGCGCAGGGGCTTTCCTGGCGCGGGATCGTGCCGGGCGACGTCGTCTTCATCCATACCGGCTGGGGCGCGCTCTGGGACGATGCGGAAGCATCCAAGCGTTATTACACCATGGGGCCGGGGCTCGCGCGTGACGCCGCGGAAATGCTGGCTGAGAAAAACGTCGTGCTGATCGCCCTCGACAATCCCTTCACCGATCCGGTCGCCGATGGCCAGCTTCAGGGCAAGGCCGCCCCACCGCAGGGTATGGAGGAGGGGCTTCCCTTCGTCATCCACCATCTGAACCTTGCGGTGAACGGCATCCACAACATCCAGAACGTTCGACTGAAGGAGATCGCCGCCGACAAGGTCTGGACCTCCTGCGCGATCATCCTGCCGCTTCGCTCCAAAGGCGCATCGGGTTCGCCGGTCCGGCCCGTGGCGATCGGCGCGCCTCAGGGCGGCTGAGCGATACTGCGCATGCATTGCAGCCCGGCCGGAGGGCGCTTCGGTCGGGCGCGAGCCTTAGTTGCTGGAAGACAGGCAGGAATTCAATGGACTAAGGAGACAGTATGCAACCGCCGCCCTTTCTTTGATACGGGCGGTTGCATTTCCAGTCTTTGCCGAGAAAATCGATATGGGCATTCGCGGGTACGGCGATCCTTGTGCAGGCGCCAAGATGTTCGCGAAATCCGTGTTCGCACTCCCAGCCTTTGCTGTCGCCCGATTGCGAAAGATAACCGTTCTGGGGAACCGATATGGCTTCGCATTTGTCCTCGACCGCCCGGTATCCTCGCTCGCAAGTCCAGCCCGATCCGTAGGTGTCATTCGAAAGATATGCATGCTCGGGCACCTTGATTAATTCGCATCCATCGCCAACGGGGCGATACCCTCTGTCGCATTCCCATCCGTCGCCGTAGGATCGGGCGTTCAAATAGCCGTTTTCAGGAATTTTGATCGCGACGCAGCCGCTGTTTGTAGCTTGATAGCCCCTACGACATTTCCAGCCGAGACCGTGATAGCTGTCTTCCAGGTAGGCGTTTTCCGGAACCTTGATGGTCGCGCAGGCCGTGCCTTCTTGTCGAAAGCCGAAATTGCACTCCCAGCCGCCGTCGTAGCGATTGCCTGTCAGATAAGCGTTTTCGGGCGCCGTTATCGCCAAGCACTTTCCTTTGTCCTCGATGTAGCCGTCATCGCACTCCCATCCTTGCCCGTAATCTTTGGTATGTGCGTTTTGAGGTATTTCTGCCGCAAAGGCGCCCAATGAGGCGGAAAAAATGAGCGCAAATGCTATTGCCAAAATCATGCATAAAGTTTTTTTGAAATTATTTATTAGATTAAGTTTTGGAAAAAGGGCGTCATAATTAGGCATTTTTTGTATCAGAAACATATTATTTCTTCCTTTTTGGCGCCATTTGTCAATATTACGTTACAATAAATATCAGGCAATATCTATAATTACGTTTATTTCTGCTGGCTCGCAGAACGTCCGCTGCTTCCGTTCGTAATGTCCGTGAATGCGTCAATTCAAAACGCTCACAGAGGGAAGATCGTCTTTCCTGGGCGAACATTGACGGGAAGGCTCCCGCCCCGATCATTTCGATGGGTTAACCCCTGGAGCGCGTGGTTTTTTATCGCAAATTTGGCGTTCGGCCTGCAGGAATTAAAAGGCGTTCGAATTATCCCGCCCGGAATTATCGGTTGCCCGGGTTGCCGTGAAATTGACCTTTCTCGACGCCGGTTGCTGCTATCCTTGCCGGTGATCCGCAATGCGCCGAAAGGCGTAGGAAATTGCGATCAACCGGGAAATCGAACATGCTGGTACGGCTTGCCATGGTGCTATCACTGTTCTTCGGCGCTTCTTCGGTGAACGCGGCGGATACCGGCAGATCCGCGCATGACTTCACCTTCACCGCCATCGAAGGCCACGAATTGCCGCTTTCAGGCTATGCCGGCAAGGCCGTTCTTGTCGTCAACACAGCAAGTTTCTGCGGTTTTACCCATCAGTATTCGGATCTTCAGGCCCTTTGGGAAAAATACCGCGACCGTGGCCTCGTCGTCCTCGGCGTTCCGTCCAATGACTTCGGCAGCCAGGAGCCGGGAAGCGAGACGGAGATCAAGCAATTCTGCGAGGTCAATTTCTCGATCGACTTTCCCTTGACGGAAAAGGAAGTCGTGAAAGGCGACGGTGCTCATCCGTTCTACGTCTGGGCGCGGGAAGCGCTTGGCGCGAAAGCCGCACCCCGCTGGAACTTTCACAAGTACCTCGTCGGCCCGGACGGCGCTCTCGTGGCGTGGTTTCCGACGACGGTCAGCCCGTCGTCGAAGCGCGTGACGAAGGCGATCGAGGATCAACTGTCGAAAATCGGCTCCGACAAATCCGGTTCCTGACGCAGCGGTTTCTTACCGGAACAGCATCACCGGGATCTTGCACGAGCGGACCATCTCCGTCGTCGTGGAGCCGATGATCAGGCTGCGCATGCGCGAATGGCCGTATGCGCCCATCACCAGAATGCCGATGTCGTCGGAATCGACCGTCGCCGCGATCGCCGTTTCCGGCGTTCCCTGCACGATGCCGGAGCGAACTTCATAGCCGCCGGCTTCCAGCACGGTGCGTGCGTCGTCGAGTTTCTTTCGTGTTTCCGCCGTCTCCGTGCCGACCATGAGAAGCCGGCATTCCAGGCCCGCGAACAGCGGGCTGCGCGAAACATGATCGACCGCCTTCATGCTGCTCGTCCCGCCGTCGAAGGCGATCAGGAAGCGCTTGATCGGCTTGAACGCGCGGGACGCCACGAAGACCGGCTTTTTCGACGCACGGGCGACCCGCTCAAGGTTGGAGCCGAGGTGCAGCTTGGCGAAATCGGCTGCTTCGCCGCGCTTGCCGATCACCACCATTTCGGCATTCTTTTCAAACTCGCTCACGGTCTCGACGATGTCGCCGATCCTGAGTTTCGCCGAAACCTTGTTGATGCCGTCGGCCTCGATGATTTCCTTGGCATCTTCGAGGATCGCGCGGCCGCGCTTTTGGGCGAGCTTGGCCTTCTGCTCGTCCAGCGCGCTCAACTCCTCCAGAAGGGCGGTGCGCGCGCCAAGCGTGATATTGCCGCTCAGGTTCGTCGGCGCGCTCGCCGTTTCGCGGCGCCCGATGACATGCAGAAGGTCCACGGCTGCGGAGGTGCGCCCGGCAATCCATGCGGCATGATCGCACACGCTCTTCGAATAGACGGAGCCGTCGACAAGGGCGATCAGCCGTTTTTCGGTGTTTTCAGTGCTCATCAGTGCCCCATCAGCTTTTCGAGTGCGCCGGGCTTGTCGTGAATGGCGAGCTGATCGACGATCGTCTCGCTTGCCTTGTTGAGCCCTACGATCTTCACCTCCGCCCCTTCGCGGCGGAACTTCAGCACGATCATGTCGAGCGCTGCGACGCTCGAAATATCCCAGATGTGCGCGCGGCTCACGTCGATCGTGACCTTCTCCAGCGCCTCCTTGAAGTCGAAGCCGGCGGCGAAATCATCGGCGGAAGCAAAGAAGATCTGCCCTTCCACGACATAGGTGCGCGCCGTTCCGTCTTCCGAAAGCGTCGAGGTGACGCGGAAAATCTGTGCGATCTTCCAGGCAAAAAAGATGCCGGAAAGGAGCACGCCGGCAAGCACGCCGATTGCGAGATTATGCGTGAAGACCACCGAGACGACGGTCGCCAGCATCACCAGAGACGAAGAACGCGGATGATCCTTGAGGTTCTTGATGGACGACCAGCTGAAGGTGCCGACGGACACCATGATCATGATCGCGACGAGGGCCGCCATCGGGATCTGCTTCACCCATTCGCCAAGGACGACGATCATGAAGAGCAGGAAGATGCCGGCGCAGAAGGTGGAAAGCCGCCCGCGCCCGCCGGATTTCACGTTGATCATGGACTGGCCGATCATCGCACAGCCGGCCATGCCGCCGATGAAGGCGGTCGCCGTATTGGCGACGCCCTGGCCGATGCACTCCTGGTTCCGGTCGCTGGGCGTATCCGTGAGATCGTCGACGATCTGCGCCGTCATCAGCGATTCCAGCAGGCCCACCGCCGCGACGGCCGCCGAATAGGGAAGGATGATCATCAGCGTCTCGAGGTTGAGCGGGATATCCGGAATGAGAAAAACAGGCAGTGTGGAGGGCAACTCGCCCATATCGCCGACGGTGCGCAGATCGAGTCCGAGCGCAATCGACACCGTGGTCAGCACGATAATGCAGATCAGCGGGGAGGGGATGGATTTCGTGACGAACGGGAAAAGATAAATGATTGCAAGGCCTGCAGCGACCATAACATAGGTAAGAGACGGCACGCCGATGAGTTCTGGAAGCTGCGCCATGAAGATCAGGATCGCCAGCGCGTTCACGAAACCCGTCATCACCGAGCGCGAGACGAAGCGCATCACGTAGCCGAGCTTCAAGAGGCCCGCGCCGATCTGAATGAACCCGGCAAGCACGGTCGCCGCCAGCAGGTACTGCAGCCCGTATTCCTTTACGAGCGTGACCATCAGCACGGCGGTCGCGGCCGTTGCGGCGGAAATCATTCCGGGTCGTCCGCCTGTAATTGCCGTGATCACGGCAATCGAGAAGGAGGCGTAGAGCCCGACCTTCGGGTCGACACCGGCGATGATCGAAAAGGCGATGGCTTCGGGAATGAGGGCAAGTGCTACGACGAGACCGGCAAGGACATCCGCGCGGATGTTGCCGAACCACTGCTGGCGATAGGCATCGATTGAGAACATGAACCGTCCAGGATCAAAACATGGTACGGCGCGGATCGGGCAGGGCAATCCGCGCGGCGAACTGAAGATTGTCAGGGTTTCCGGCGGATAAGCGGCCGGAATAGCCACCCGGAATTTCACCGGGACCGGATGAGATGCATGGGGAATACTACGGATTTATACCGCAATGCAACATGAGGGGCGCGTAAATCTCGTGCAATTCGGAGTGAAAATTTGTGCTGTCGGGGCCGATTTGCTTGGAGGATTGCGAGGTATTTTGTCGTCAGTGAATTTGAAGTGCCGCGATATGCTCATGCACGCGGTCCGCGCCGACTTCGCAAACCCGGATCAGGTGATCGAACCGCGCGGTCAGCGCCCGGATCTGATCCACCGAGTGAACCACCATATACATGCTGCCGAGGTAGATGGCCGCCCGCTTGGGCCCGAAGATCGTCAGCGGCGCGCAAAAGTGCTGCCGCCCGTCATAAAGAAACAGCCGGAACGTCGGGTAGAGCTCCTCCAGCAGGTCCGCCATATAAAGAAGCTGCGCCTCGCGTTCGCCGCGCGACAGGCCACCCCATATACCGGACCCTGACGCGAGGTCTTCAAGCCGCTGGCGGGGCATGACCACTTCCATGTCCGTTTCGGGCCGGCGCGAATAGTCGAGCTGGCTTTTCGTCTGGTCCGACTTCGCGTCGAGAAGGGCGGGCTGCGCCTCGCCGAACTCGTACCGCAACAGCGCGTCGGTGCGCAGGAGATCGGGCACCGTCGCCGGCACGTAGCGGATCTTGTAGCCGATCGCCTCCCTGTGCCATTCGGCAAGTTTGGGCTCGTGCGCCCCGTTTCCCGAAAGCTCGATGCCGACCTGCGGCGCGACTTCGCCAAGCGCGTTTTCGCTCTGGCTCAAGCCCAAGAGCCAGTCCACGCTCACGCTCTCGGTTATGGCGATTGCGCTCAGCGTTTCCGCGCGCGGCAGGCGCGTGCCGTCCTTGTCGAGGAACTGGCTGAGTGCCGAACGGTCGAGGCCGCATCGCTTCGCAAATCCCGAAAGCGTAAGCGACTGGCGTTCCAGAAGCTGAATGAGGCGCGCTCGGAAGCTTTCCGCGATCTGGCGTTTGTCAGGAGCAGGGCGAGCCATTGTACGTCAATCCCGACCTTATGCGTTTAACAGCAGTATTTTTGTTTTATCCGTATTTGCTGCGCAAACACAGCAAATTTGGCGTTTGGTTGCGCAATGACTCGTTGTGACGTAACGGAATTTTATGGCGACTTCAATCGTGAAGCGATTGGAGATGCGGAATGATTCGAATGATCGCGCGGTATATCGAATGGCCGACCTTCGTGCTGATCCTGGGGTGTTACGCGGCCTGGTTCTGGCTGGCCCTGGGCGGTGGGCAGGGTCTTCCCGCGCCATTGTGGGTGGTGGCGACCGGTCTTTTCACGACGCTCCACTGGTCGCTGATGCATGAGGCCGTCCATGGTCATCCGACCCGCATCGGGTTCGTGAACGCGGCCTTGGTCGCCATTCCGATCGGATGGATTTTTCCCTATGGCCGGTTTCGCGACACGCATCTTGCCCATCACGCGACCGGCGAGCTGACCGATCCGTTCGACGATCCGGAAAGCTGGTATCTTGCGGGTGCAAGCTGGCAGGGGCTTTGCCGCCCTTTGAAGGCGGTCCTTGCCTTCAACAATACGCTGGCCGGCAGGCTCACGTTCGGGCCTGCCATTGCGACATTTAGGTTCGTCCTGTCGGATATCCGGTTGATTTTGAAACGCGATGACCGGGCCCGTCAGGCCCGAAGATCCTGGTGCTTCCACCTGATCGCGCTCTGCCTGCTGGCATTGGCGCTGAGCGAAGG
The DNA here is from genome assembly GCF_009826895.1 of Stappia sediminis. GTDB lineage: Bacteria > Pseudomonadota > Alphaproteobacteria > Rhizobiales > Stappiaceae > Hongsoonwoonella > Hongsoonwoonella sediminis. Next base: position 199,713 of record NZ_WUMV01000001.1, read on the forward strand.
TTCTGGCTTGCCGTTCTGGCAATTTGCAGCAGCCACCTATCTCGGGTTCTCAATCTTGCTGATACGCACTTTCGCGGAACATCAGGCGGCGGAACGGGCGGGAGAGCGTACCGTCGTCATCGAGGATCATGGGCCGCTTGCCTGGCTCTTCCTCTTCAACAACTTTCATGCGGCCCATCACTTGCGCCCTGGCCTTGCCTGGTATCGCCTGCCGTCATTCTACCGGCGTCATCGCGACGATTTGCTGGTTCGAAACGGCGGTTATGCCTTTCCGACATATCTCGCGCTGCTGCGAAGGTATTTCCTGCGGCCCAAGGAACCTGTGCCGCATCCCTTCGCGCGCCGATACGAAGGTTGACACGCAAAAAAGGCCGGCGAGGGGCCGGCCTTCGTGTATTCGATCTACGATCGCTACTCAGGTTGCTGGTATTGGGCAATCCGCTCAAGCGCGTCATGGGCCTGATCGAGGGAAGGTGACGATTCCGCAGCGGTCGTGTCGGATGCATTGTCACTCAGCGCGGTCGGCCGCCGTTTTCCCCGTTGCCGGCGAACGTGACCGCTTGGCGACCCGTTAGAAAGAGCATCCTTGTCACCCGACCAATGGTCGACCCACAGCAAAGACCAGCTCATCACAAACCCCCTTGTCGCTTCGCTCGATCAGCCGGTTCCAGGACGCAAATCCGGGAAGTTCGGGCCGTTCACTGTCAAAACGTGGAAACATCCTGCGCCCGCAAAGGCACAGGATGCTCCAGGTGTGCTGCCGCCTATTTTATAGGCCGCCTCCGTGTCGATCCCATGACCTTATGCGATCAGCTTCGCGGATGCTGTTGAACAGTTAGTGATCGCAAAAACGTTACCTGACGGAAGAGATGCAGCCGCCCGCTGCGCAAGATGCTGCCGATTCAAACGGTTAAATCCACATCTGCCGGCGCTATCGTACGGGTAAGATCTTTCAGCAGCGGTTCGGGCGCTGCGGTCCGAGGTCGATGTCGCATTCGCTCGTCAGTGCGCCGACCGCCGCGCCGCCGAGCGCTCCGACCGCCGCACCCGCCAGAATGGGGCCGCCCGCCGCCGCAACGACGCCGGCTCCCGCGAGGCCGCCTATACCGGCGCCCGACGCGCCGCGTTCGAAGCGACTGGAACCGCAAGCGGCAAGCGCAAGGGCGAGGCCGCAGATGGCGAGCGTATTCAGGATTGGCTTTGCACGCATGTCGTACTCCTTCAAGCCGCGCCCCCCGTTTCGAGGGCGAAGGTGTACGAAATCCTTAAATCATTGGTAAAAGTCCGGGTATCGGCCGGCAAATTTCCGGAGGTGGCGAAAGGGTATCACTTCGCTCTTCTATTGATACGCGCGGGGCGTTCGACTAAGACTGCGCGCCAGTTTCCCGCAATCTGGAATCCACGGAGCACCAAGTCCCGAAATGGCGCGCCAGTTCATCTATCACATGCACGGTCTGACGAAGACCTACTCCGGGGGCAAGAAGGTCCTCAATAACATCAACCTGTCGTTTTATCCGGATGCCAAGATCGGCATTCTCGGCCCCAACGGCGCCGGCAAGTCGACGCTCTTGCGCATCATGGCCGGCCTCGACAAGGAATTCACCGGCGAGGCGTGGGCCGCCGAGGGCGCCAAGGTCGGCTATCTGCCGCAGGAGCCGCAGCTCGACGGTTCCAAGACGGTTCTTGAAAACGTCATGGAAGGTGTCGCCGAGAAAAAGGCGATCATCGACCGCTATAACGAGCTGATGATGAACTACTCCGACGAAACGGCGGAGGAGGGCGCCAAGCTCCAGGACATCATCGACAGCCAGAACCTCTGGGACCTCGAGGCCCAGGTGGAAGTGGCGATGGAAGCGCTGCGCTGTCCGCCGGGCGACTGGGGCGTCGACAATCTGTCGGGTGGCGAAAGGCGCCGCGTCGCGCTTTGCAAGCTCCTGCTTGCCGAGCCGGATCTCTTGCTTCTCGACGAACCGACCAACCACCTCGACGCCGAAACGGTCCACTGGCTTGAAAAGCACCTGCGCGAATACAAGGGTTCGGTGCTGATCATCACCCACGACCGCTACTTCCTCGACAACGTCACGGGCTGGATCCTGGAACTCGACCGCGGCAACGGCATTCCCTACGAGGGCAATTACACCGCCTATCTGGAAGCCAAGTCCAAGCGCATGGAACAGGAATCGCGCGAGGATGCCGCCCGCCAGCGTGCCCTCTCCCGCGAAAAGGAATGGATGGGCATGAGCCCGCGTGCGCGCCAGACCAAGTCGAAGGCGCGTATCCGGGCCTACGACGAGCTTTTAAAGAAGAACGAGGAGCGTCTGCAATCGTCGAACGCGCAGATCGTCATTCCGGCCGGGCCGCGCCTCGGCCAGAACGTGATCGACGTCGACAATGTCACCAAGGCCTATGGCGACAAGCTTCTGTTCGACGATCTCACCTTCAAGCTGCCACCGGGCGGCATCGTTGGCGTGATCGGGCCGAACGGGGCCGGCAAGACGACGCTTTTCCGCATGCTTACCGGGCAGGAGAAGCCCGATGAGGGGGCGATCGAGATCGGGGAAAGCGTAAAGCTTGGCTATGTGGACCAGTCGCGCGACAAGCTCGACCCGAACAAAACCGTCTGGGAAGAGATTTCCGACGGCAACGAGGTGATCTACCTCGGCAAAAGGGAAGTCAACTCGCGCGCCTACTGCTCGTCCTTCAACTTCAAGGGCGGCGACCAGCAGCAGAAGGTTGGGTCGCTTTCCGGCGGCCAGCGCAACCGCGTTCATCTCGCCAAGGTGCTGAAGTCGGGCGCGAACGTCCTCCTCCTCGACGAGCCGACCAACGACCTCGATACCGAAACGCTGGCGGCACTCGAGGAAGCGCTGGAAGATTTCGCCGGCTGCTGCGTGGTCATCAGCCACGACCGCATGTTCCTTGACCGGCTTGCGACGCATATCCTGTCGTTCGAGGGCGACAGCCACGTGGAGTGGTTCGAAGGCAACTTCGAGGACTACGAGGCCGACAAGGTCCGCCGCCTCGGCCCGGATGCCGCAAACCCGAAGCGGATCAAATACAAGCCACTGACGCGGTAAGCCGATCAAGATAAACGGCGGGCACGGCCCGCCGTTTTTATTCGGTCTTCTACAAGGGTTCTACTTGCCGCCGCTGGCTTGCTCGGCGAGTTTCTTGCGGTATTCGGCGGTCGGCAGCCCTCCGACGCCCCAATTGTCCATTTCCACTTCATCGATGACGACGACTGTGGTGGCGGGGTTCTTGTCTAGAACCTTCACCAGAAGGTCCGTCGCGCCCTTGATAAGCGCTTTCTTCTGTTCCGCTGTCACGCCTTCCCGGGTGACCTTGATATTTACAAAAGGCATGGAGTTTCTCCGTTGCGAATTGCCGCCGGCATGTTCGCCGGAAGCTTCGCAGCGAAGCTAGAAAGGCCCAAGTCGTGTTTGAAGAGTAAGGTAGCCGGTCGGGCGATTTTCCGGTTTCGGTACGGTAACGTGTGCAATCCGGAAATAGACGCTGCTTTCAGCCGATTTCGCCGGCATCGAGGCCGGCGTCGTTGGGGTCTACGCGCCGGCCCGAGCCCCAGTCGGTCAATATGTCGTTCATAGCATCGATTACGAAGAAACGGGCGGAATCCCGATCGTAGCCTTCTTCCAGCAGGGCTTCGTATTCGGTATGGGCATGACGCACGCGCGCGGTCGTCGCCTGCCAGAGAGCGATCGATGGTGGAAGATGCCGCAAGTGCCGCGATTGCGCTACTTCCAGGATGGCTTCGGCGTCGAGCAGCGGCACGCGCGGCAGGAGTTGGTTGAGTGCCTTGCGCATTTCCCGTTGGCGCTTGGTCCCGGAGCTCATTTTCATGTCGCAGAAAGAATTCGAGGTTCTGGAAAGTTATCCCGGGATCAGGGTCTCGACCCTAGGTTTTCAGGCCAATCGGCGCAACAGGAGAGTGAGGTCGACGCGATTGGCGACATTGAGCTTTGCGTAGATCGTCTTGCGATGGGAGCGCAGCGTATTGGTGGAAATGCCGAGCGAATTCGCAATTTCGGCTTCAGTCAAGGGAGTTGCCATGAGCCGCGCGATATCGGCCTCCCTTTTCGTAAGGTCGAACACATGCTGAAGCCGCGCCATCGGGCCGATCGCGGTTTCGTTCAGGTCCACGGCTGTCACGAGAAAACGGTCCTCTCCGGAAATCTTCTGGATTTCCATATGAATTGGCCGCCGCCCGGTGCTCGGGCATTCTATGATGAACTCCTCCTGAGAGCCGGTCGATTTCGCACAAAGCTGCCGCAGTGTGTCGGAAAACCGGCTCTGTCCGTTCTTCTCGGCAAATTCGATGAAATTGTCCCTCAAACGCAGGTCGGTCCCGCATTTGAGCAGCCGATCGGCGTATTCGTTTGCTTCGATCAGGTGGGCGTCGCCGTCAACGACGAATGCGGCACGTTCGTAGCGGTCGTTCAGTTCGAGCAAAGGCGCATGATCCTGCGTTCCGCCTTGCCGGCTTTTGACGTCGATGTCTGTCATCTTCATGCTTTCGAACGGCTTTTCCGCGGAGGGCGCTTCCTTGGCGCCAGTCATCGGGACAGCCTTCTCAGGGCGCAGATCTTTCTGTTTCAAACCCCGGCAGCGTCGGGAACTGTGGAGCGGATAGTATGAAAAGTTGTACCGGAAGTTGTCCGATACTTGTGAATCTAGCGTTATTTCATGAAAAAGCAATATAAATAGATTTAATATTCGCAGATATGAGTTCATATAATAGTAATATTTAATTTTGCAAGTAAATTTTTTGAGATTGCGAAAGGGAAGGGAATGAAAGTCAAAATGTCATTTTTTTGTCGCGCGAGCGAAAATCTGTTGATTTGCGTTGTGCCTCCCATTCGGGAGCTCTCAAGCGCTTCTCCTTGCATCTCTTTATCGTTTGCAGCGCCATTCCGGCCTTATTTATAAGTCCGTGACCTAAGATGCAGTGGATTGGCGGATGCTTTCGCCGAGCGCCGCGAAATCGTGCTTTCGCGGCGAAGACTTACGCCAAACCAGACCAACCGTGCGTTCCGGCTGCGGGTCCTTGAAGCGAAGCAGGGCTACCCTCTCGTCGCGCACCTCGACGGAAGCGCAGAGTTCCGGAAGCAAGGTGACGCCGTAGCCCGCGGCGACCATCTGCATGACCGTGGACAGGCTTGTGGCTCCGAAGGTCGATTCGCCTGACGGCTTGAGCCCGTGACAGTAGTTGAGCGCCTGGTCGCGCAGGCAGTGGCCTTCTTCGAGCAGAAGCAGATTCCTGGCCTCGATCGATGCGGCATCCACCCGGATGCGCTCGTCCAGCTCGGGTTCGGCATGCACCGCCAGCAGAAAACGGTCGGCAAAAAGGCTTTCGCATTCGAACTCCTTTTCATCGACGGGCAGGGCAATGAGGATAACGTCCAGTTCGCCGTGGCGAAGCTCGCTTATGAGCGTATCCGTCATGGTTTCCCGGACCCTGAGGTCAAGATCAGGGTAGTTGCGCATCAGGCTTGGCAGAATGCGTGGCAGCAGATAGGGCGCGATGGAAGGTATGATGCCGAGGCGCAGCGGCCCGCCGAGAACACGTGCGGCATGGCGCCCATAGTCTTCCAGATCCCGGATTTCGGAAAGGATGGAGGCAGCGCGCCTGGCAACCTCGCTTCCTTCGCGCGTAAGTCTGGTCGAATGGACGGAGCGCTCCACGAGCTGGATGCCGAGATCGGCTTCAAGCTCCTTTATCTGCATGGAAAGTGCGGGTTGGGAAATCGCCACGTCTTCCGCCGCCCGGCCAAAATGCATGTGGCGTGCCAGAGCATCGAAGTAGCGAAGCTGTCTGAATGTGAGCATAGACGATCAGATAATCTTATCGTTTCGCATATTCAATGGCATTGAGGTTAATGGATCGGCGTTGCCGCCCATTGGAGAGAGCTGATCGGCCTCTCGGCTGCGGCGCTTCCTCTCCCAATGTGCTGACGTGCCAAGCTTTTTGAGCTCGAATACATTGAGTAAATTTCAGCGGTTCCAGTCTCTGTCAAGCATATGTTTTGGTGCAGAGTTCGATGGGCGATATCGAGGAATTATTCCAGGATATTGCCAGTTTTACCGGTGTATCTACTTTTTATTTTCTTTTATATTTGATTTAATTAAATTTATCATCAAATGATATATGTATTTCTATTGAAATTCGCGTGTGGATATTACTGATTTATTTAAGTCGCTCGGTGTATGAATGGATTGTATCGATGTTCGATAAGGGTGACGCCATGTCGAGAGCGCTGGAAACAGAGCTGGTTAATTTTGAAGCGCTTGCGCAAAACGGCGACAAGTCGCGGGGCAATGAGCTGGCGAGACACGTCGCCATGCTTTTCTCGTTAACCTCCGAAAACTGTTCCGAAGAACAGATGGAGATTTATGATTCCGTGCTGACGCGCCTTGCCGGCATGGTCGAGGAGGAGGCTCGCTGCTTCATCGCCGAAAGGCTTTGCAAGCTTCGCCGGGCGCCTGAGTCGACGATCAAGACGCTCGCCTCGGACACCTTCAAGGTCGCGGAATCGGTCTTGCGCCATTCCACGGTGTTGCGTGATCCGGACCTAGTCGAGATCGCTCGCGGCAAGGGCGAGGATTATCAGATAGCGATCGCGACGCGGGAAGTTCTTTCGGAGATCGTTACCGACGTTCTGATCGAAGAAGGCGGTTCGACCGTAAAGCGCAAGGTTGCGGAGAATGAGGGAGCCGCCGTCTCGGAGGCCGGCCTCAACAAGCTCATGGAGGCCGCTCGCGAGGACGAAGACCTTCAGCTTGCCATCGGCTCGCGCACGGACCTTGCCGAACAGAACATCCTGGCGCTCGTGGAGATCGCCAGCGAAAGGGTGCGTGCGCGCCTGATCGAAAACGACGACACCGCGGGCGTGAGCCGGCTGCCGCAAGCGACACGGCTTGCCGCGCAACGCATGTCGAATGAATACTGGCTTGCGCGATATGACTTCGAAACGGCGACCGGCCGCGTTGGCGCACTTGCGCGCGGGGAAGGTTTGAGCGAAGCGGTTCTGCGCCGGTTTTCGGCAGAGGACCGCTTTCCGGAAGCGGTTGCCACCTTTGCGCTCATTTGCGATATCGGTCTTGAAGAAGCCAAGCACTGGCTTGTGCGCCTCGATACCGATCCCTTCCTTATCGCTGCCAAGGCGAACGGCTTTTCTCCGATGACAATTCAGGCGCTTCTGAAGATCGGCCCCTGGCGTCACCGCCTTGGCAACGAGGCACGCCGCGACGCGCTTGCCCGCTATGAAAGCATACAGGCAACCACAGCGCGGCGGATGCTCGACCAGTGGCAGGGACGCATCGCCGTTTAGGCCGGTTCGTCAATGCCGAACCTCGACCATCGCTAAGCTCTTGTTGTTCATGCCTCTTGCCAACTCGGGCCTCCCTTGCGGAGGCCCTTTTTATTGTTCGCTGCTCGTTGCGCGCTGCGAAAACGTAAGTGCTTGATCCGGGTGGAATTCCGCCGTCAAATGTAATTTACGTAACGTTATATTTGATTTGGCATGCGATGCCATTCACGGTCAGCACTGGAGGCGGGGCGTAATGAATTGGTTGTTGAAAGGTGCCTGCGCCCTGCTTGCGGCGGCGGGTATTGTATTTGTCCTGTTTCTGCTCCCTCAACCAGGACAAGCTCAATCGGCCGAGACGCCCGCAGCCGTGGCCGCTCAGCCCGCTTCCCCTTCCGTTGAAAAGGCAGCCGCTACTCAAAACGCTCCGGGCGAGGCGGTTGCCGCTGACGCCATGGAAGCAACAATGTCCAAGGCCTTCAGGGCACGTACGGCTGCCGCGAACGTCTTGATGGGCCTTGATGGCGCCTGGGACCGTTCTTACGCCAAATTGGCCGAACTCGGAGGCGGAAACGCAGACTGGCTTTGGACGGCGCTTTTCGTACTCGTCGGTGCGGTCGTGGCCGGCATCGCCGCCTTGAAGCTTTTCGAACGGTGGGCAAGCCATCGGTTTTTGCGCAACTTCGATCCGGCGCCGGGAACGCGGGCCGATCAACTCGGCTATCTTTTCACCCGCGCCATCGTGATGCTCGGTGGCGTGCTCGCCTTCGCCGCCGTCGGCATCCTTGTCGTGCTTGCCTTCGATGTAGGTCACCCCGGAATTCGCGTGACGGGTTTTCAAGGGCTTCGGGCGGTTGCAACGGTCCTTCTGCTCAGGCTCGTCTTCAAGGGCATCACTTCGCCGGACAACTCGGCATATCGCGTCGTAGGCTTGTCCGACCGGGAAGCAAGCGGGCTCTATCGAAGCCTGATTTCGGTCGCGGCCGTGGCCTACGTCGTTTTCGCGGTCTGCGTCTGGATGTTCAAGCTGGGCCTCGACGAGAATGCCCACAAGGTTCTGGTGATCGCATCCACGCTGTTCACCTGCCTTGCGCTCAGTGTAGTAGCCGTCGTCTATTCGCCGGCCATATCGCGCGTGCTCGGCAGGAACGAAGGAGATCTGCCCCTGTGGCGCCGGGCGGTCCTGCGGTTGTGGCTGCCGCTTACGGTCGTGTATTTCCTCTTTGCCTTTTTCTCTTCGACCGTCAGGACCCTTCTCGATCTGCCGGCGGCGACAGGGCTTGTCGGCGCGCCGATCATGGCGCTTCTCCTGGGGTTCGTGCTTTACGGCCTGATGGTTTATGCGATCGAAGGCTGGTTCCTGCCACGCCGCGACAGTGTGTCGGCGCAGCAGGTGATAATAGAAGATCTGGAGCGTGCCGCGACGACGGAAGGGGAAGAGATCGATCCCCATGCCCTTGCCGCGCAGGCCGAAGCGGAGGCCATGGAGCGGGAAGTCGCGCGCGCGCCCTATCGCGCCCTGCTCGACCACGCGGGCGCAATCATCGCCTTCGCCGCCGCGATTGCCTATTTGCTGTTCACCTGGGGCGTGCCGCTAACCGGCAACCGGTTCATTCTGAGCAATCTGTTCGAAGTGCTCCTCGTCGTCTTCGCCGGCTACATGGCCTACAGGTCCGTGCAGGTCGCCGTCGACCAGCGGATAAAGCTTGAAAAAGGCGAAGAGGAGCCTTCCGGTGAAGAGATGGAAATCGGCGGCAAGGGCGAAAGCCGGCTTGCGACGCTTCTGCCGATTTTCCGTAACTTCCTGCTGATCACCATCGTCGTCATCGTCGGCATGATTGCGCTATCCGAACTTGGCGTGAACATCGCACCGCTTTTCGCCGGTGCCGGTGTTGTCGGTCTTGCGGTCGGCTTCGGTGCACAGACGCTGATCCGCGATATCTTTTCAGGCGCTTTCTTCCTCATCGACGATGCCTTCCGCAAGGGCGAATACATCGATATCGGCTCGGTAAAAGGTACGGTGGAGAAAATCTCCATCCGCTCCATGCAGCTTCGCCACCACCGCGGCCCGCTCAACACGGTGCCCTTCGGCGAAATCCAGTATGTGACCAACTATTCGCGCGACTGGGCGATCATGAAGCTGGCATTCCGCGTCACCTACGACACGGACGTGGAAAAGATGCGCAAGCTCATCAAGAAGTTCGGCCAGGAATTGCTGCAGAATCCCGATTACGGGCCTAAGTTCCTGCAGCCCGTGAAATCGCAGGGTGTTACCGCGCTCGAGGACTCCGCCATGATCGTGCGCGTCAAGTTCATGACGCGCCCCGGTGATCAGTTCGAGCTTCGCAAAGTGGTATACGCCGGTATTCGCGACCTTTGCGCGCGCGAGGGCATAAAATTCGCTCACCGCGAGGTTACGGTGCGTGTCGCCCATGAAGACGAGGAAGAGGATGAGGCGAACGGCAACGGCGACGAAAAACAGTTGACCGAGGCGGAGAAGAAAGCGATCGGTGCCGCCGTGCTGCCGATTGTCGAAGAACAGGCGGCCCGGGAAAAATCTCCCGGAACCGCCGATACCCGGTAAGTGAAGCCTTGCGCGCTCAGGCGCTTGCGGCCTCTTGCGGCGGCGGGGGAAGGGTGGCCTTCGCGCTCTCGCGCGCGGCAAGTCGGTCGTGCAATGCAAGGAGATTGGGCGAAGCGTTCAACATTTCGCCGGATTCGGGCATTTGCCGCAGATAGTGCAGCATCGTGAAGAGGTTCCAGTCGGCGAAACCGGGCGCAGAGCCGGCGAAATAACCTGTGGCGGCGAGCGCTGTGTCGACTGCCTGGAACAAGGGGCGCATCTCTTCGACAGCGGTATCGATCGCTGCGCGGTCCAGCGCGCCGTTTTCGCTTTTCGGGAAAATATAGGCGAAGAGATAGCGGCGGATGAACAGTGGATCGAGAACCGTATTCGTCAGCGATATCCATTGTTCGGCCTTTGCGGCTTCCACCGGATCGGCGGGAAACAGCTTCGGACCATCGAATACGGTGTCGATATATCCGGCGATCGCCCGCGACTCCGCCAGTTCCACATCGCCATGCCGCATGACCGGGATGCGGCCTGCCGGCGAAATACGGTTGACGGGCTCGCTGTGGGGCGCGGCCGGGACAAGCGTGTAGGTCACGCCCTTTTCCAATGCGGCAATACGCACGGCCCGCACGTAAGTCGAAATCGGCAAGCCGATGATTTCCAGTTCAGCCATGGTCAAATTCCTTCAATACAGGTGAATGGGCCGCAACAACGGTGGGCGAAGTTCAGGCGAACATGCGCTCCAGCTTGTTGAACGAGGAGGTCCAGCCCTTTTGGTGGTTGTCGCGGTGCTCGGCTTCCTTGAAGACCTTCTGCACAAGCGTCATCAGCGTCTTGTTCCCCTTGGCGGCGAAGGCGACCTCGACCTCCGTCTCGTGCCCCCGCGATCCGTCGTCCTGCATCCAGGCCCAGGTGAAGACCAGGCGGTTCGGGCGGTCGATAGCCTTGTAGACGCCGCTTACGTGGTGGCGGCTTCCCTCAGGCGACAGCATTACCGTGGACCAGGCGCCTCCTTCGCGCACGTCCATCTTGAGTTCAGGGGCGGTGAAGCCTTCCGGACCCCACCACTTGGCAAGGGTTTGCGGGTTGATCCAGGCATCGAAAGCGGAATTTGGATCGGTATTGAGCGTGCGGGTAAGCGTGAGCGTGCGAGCTTCTATCGTGTCAGCGGCCATGATTATCCTCCTCGTTCTTTGATTTTCCGTTTGGCTCTTCGGCCTCGGCGGGCGGAAACAGTTTCTCCAACCGGTCGAAAGAGGTTTCCCAGAAGCGGCGGTAATGTTCGATCCAGCTTGCAAGGTCATTCATCGTGTCGTTACGCACGCGCAGAAACCGGAATTGACGGTCAACCCTGCGCTCGATGACGCCGGCTTTTTCCAGAACCGAGATGTGGCGGGATATGGCCGGCTTCGAGATGGAGAAGGGAGCCGCGATCTCACCGGCGGAAACCTCGCCTTCCTTCATCAGCCGTTCCACGATCGCAAGCCGCACCGGATCGCCGAGTGCGTCGAAAACGTCGGGCAGGGAATTTCGCGTTTCGGGCATGTGACCATCATCATTAATTAGCTGAATCGTTAAATAACAAATTAGTTAAATAAATGCAAGCCGCGGATTTCTGCCTTCGCTCGCCGCGGCTTCATGTGCGATCGGGCCCGCCGCCGTTCACAGCGTTCTTCGCGTGCCGGACGCCAAGTGGGCTCAAGCCGCTTGCAAATCAGGCTATGTACGTATAAAGATATCTTTATATCCACTTTCCTTGCTGTGGGCGCTATGACTGACGAAACCGTTCTGGGCCTCGAACAACTGCTTTCCGGTCTCAAGACCGTGGGAGAGCCGACAAGGCTCAGGCTTATCGCGCTGCTTGCCGAAAGCGAGCTGACCGTGAAGGATGCCACGGCCATTTTGGGGCAGAGCCAGCCGCGGATATCCCGGCACCTGAAGCTTTTGACCGAAGCGGGCCTCGTGCAGCGTTTTCCCGAAGGGTCCTGGGTTTTCTATCGGCTCGGCGACGGCGCGATGGGCGCCCTAGCCCGCGACCTGCTCAACAGGCTCGATGGGGAAGAGCCGATCCTGACGGCGGACCGGATGCGCCTCGATGCGATCCGCAAGGCCAAGGCGGAGGAAGCCGCGCGCTACTTCGCGGACCGGGCCAAGACCTGGGACCAGGAGCGTTCCATGCACGTACCGGAAGAGGCCGTGGAGGACGCGCTCAAGGATATGCTGGGTAAAAAGCCTTTTGACGCCATGCTCGACCTCGGGACGGGGACGGGCCGGCTTCTGGAGGTATTTCGCGATCAATACGCACGCGCGCTTGGCGTCGACGCCAGCCACGACATGCTTTCGGTTGCGCGCGCCAACCTCGCGAAGGCCGGTATCGGCGAGGCGCAGGTGCGCCATGGCGATGTCTATGCGCTCACCGTTGCACGCGAAAGCTACGACGTCGTGTGTATTCACCAGGTGCTTCACTTCCTCGACGATCCGCGTCGCGCCATCGGTGAAGCTGCGCGGGTGCTGCGGCCGGGCGGGCGGCTTTTGATCGTTGATTTCGCCCCGCACGATTTCGAATTCCTGCGCGAGGCGCATGCGCACAGGCGCCTTGGTTTCACCCATGAACAGATGGCGCGCTGGCTGGAAGAGGCCGGTCTCGACGTGGTCGAGGTCCGTGACCTGACCGCGGAGGATCACAACGAGGGAATGCTGACGGTTTCCGTCTGGCTCGCCCGCGATCCGCGCATCATCACCGATTTGCCACAGAAAAATACGACCCGGGAGGTCGCATAAATGACGCTTAGCCATTCGATCCGCCGCTTTCAGCTCGGCGAGAAGAGCGACATATCCGTTTCCTTCGAGTTTTTTCCGCCGAAGAACGACAAGATGGAAGCTTCGCTCTGGTCGGCGATCGAGCGCCTTGAACCGCTCGCCCCGAATTTCGTTTCCGTGACCTACGGCGCGGGCGGCTCTACTCGCGAGCGCACCCACCGCACGGTTGCGCGCCTTGTCAACGAGACGGGCCTTCACCCGGCCGCGCATCTGACGTGCGTGGGCGCGTCGCGCGGGGAGATCGATGCGGTCGTGCGCGACTACCGAGATCTTGGCGTGAAGCATATCGTGGCGCTGCGCGGTGACCCGCTGGAGGGCATCGGCGCGATCTACAAGCCGCGCGAGGACGGTTACGCATATGCGTGCGATCTCGTGGAAGGGATCCGCAGGATCGGCGATTTCGAGATTTCCGTCGCCGCATATCCGGAGCGCCACCCCGAAAGCCCGGACTGGAGCTTCGAGATCGACAATCTCAAGCGCAAGGTGGATGCGGGCGCAACGCGCGTCATCACCCAGTACTTCTTCGACAACGACCAGTTCGAGGAATTCCTGAACCGGGTGCGCGCCGCCGGCATAAACGTGCCGGTCGTGCCGGGCATTCTGCCGATCACCAATTTCGAACAGACGGTGGTTTTCTCCGCCAAATGCGGGACCTCGATACCGGACTGGCTGACGCGCCGCTTCAAGGGTCTGGAAACGGATCCCGAGACCCGCAAGCTCGTCTCATCCGCCGTCGTCGGCGAGCAGGTGCTTGATCTCGTCGACCGCGGCGTCAACGAATTCCATTTCTACACGATGAACCGGGCGGAGCTGACGTTCGCGATCTGCCACATGCTCGGCGTGCGTCCCGTCGCACCTGAAAAACAAGCTGCCTGAAGAGAAGAAAATGGTTGATAGATCACCGGTATTCGACCGCCTCGAGGAGGCGGCCGCAAAACGCATTCTCGTTCTCGATGGCGCCATGGGCACGATGATCCAGGATTTGCGCCTGGACGAGGACGGCTTTCGCGGCGAGCGTTTCAAGGATTGGGAATTGCCGCTCAAGGGCAATAACGATCTTCTGAACCTCACGAAAGGAGATGCGATCCGGGATATCCACCTTGCCTACCTCGAGGCCGGTGCCGATATCGCAGAAACGAACACATTCTCCTCCACGACGATCGCCCAGGCCGACTACGCCTGCGAGGCATTCGCCTATGAACTCAACCGCGAGGGCGCGCGGCTGGCACGGGAAGCCTGCGACATCATGGAAGAGCGCGATCCCTCGCGCCCGCGGTTCGTGGCGGGCGCGCTTGGGCCGACGAACCGCACGGCCTCCATCTCGCCGGATGTGAACAATCCCGGTTTCCGGGCCGTTACCTTCGACGATCTGCGTAAGGCCTATGCCGAGGCCGCGCGCGGCCTTATCGACGGCGGTGCCGATATCCTGCTTGTCGAGACGATCTTCGACACGCTGAACGCCAAGGCAGCTCTCTTTGCCATTGACGAGGTGTTCGAGGAAAAGGGCGTGAAGCTGCCGGTCATGATTTCCGGCACGATCACCGATCTTTCCGGGCGCACGCTTTCCGGCCAGACGCCGGAGGCGTTCTGGGCGTCCGTCTCGCACGCCAGGCCGTTTTCGGTCGGCCTTAACTGCGCGCTGGGCGCAAAGGAAATGCGCTCCCATATCGATGAACTGTCGCGCGTTGCCGGCACGAATATCTGTGCCTATCCGAATGCGGGGCTGCCCAACGAGTTCGGCGAATACGACGAAAGCCCCGAAGCGACGGCGGGGTTCCTCGGAGAATTCGCCAAAAGCGGCCTCGTCAATGTCGTTGGCGGCTGTTGCGGCACGACGCCGGACCATATTCGCGCCATTGCCGAAGCGGTGAAGCCACATGCGCCGCGCAAGATCCCCGAAATCGAGCGGCATATGCGCCTGTCCGGCCTTGAGCCTTTCGTGGTGACGCCGGAAACGAATTTCGTGAATGTCGGCGAGCGCACAAACGTTACGGGCTCGGCCCGCTTCCGCAAGCTCATCAAGACCGACGACTATACGGCCGCGCTTGAGGTCGCCCGCCAGCAGGTGGAGAACGGCGCGCAGATCATCGACGTCAATATGGACGAGGGCCTGCTCGATTCCGAACAGGCCATGGTCACCTTCCTGAACCTCGTTGCCGCGGAGCCCGATATCGCGCGCGTTCCGATCATGGTCGACAGTTCCAAGTGGAGCGTGATCGAAGCCGGCCTCAAGTGCATTCAGGGCAAGGGCGTGGTCAATTCGATCTCGCTCAAGGAAGGCGAGGAGCAGTTTCTGGAGCACGCACGGCTCGTGCGCCGGTATGGTGCGGCGGTCGTCGTCATGGCCTTCGACGAGAAGGGCCAGGCCGATACGCTGGAGCGCAAGATCGAGATCGTCGAACGCTCCTACGATATTCTGGTCAACACGGTCGGTATTCCGCCGGAAGACATCATCTTCGATCCGAATATCTTTGCGGTCGCGACCGGCATCGCGGACCACGACAATTACGGCGTCGATTTCATCGAGGCCACGCGATATATCCGCCAGAACCTGCCTCATGCGCATATTTCCGGTGGCGTCTCGAACCTGTCGTTTTCCTTCCGGGGCAACGAGGGCGTTCGCGAGGCAATGCATTCCGTCTTCCTCTATCACGCCATTCGCGCGGGAATGGACATGGGCATCGTCAACGCCGGCCAGCTCGCGATCTACGACGACCTCGATGCCGAGCTTCGCGAACTTTGCGAGGATGTCGTCCTGAACCGCCGTGAGGATGCGACCGACCGGCTGCTGGAGGCGGCCGAACGCTACCGGGAAGGTGGCGGCGAAAAGAAGACCGCCGATCTCACGTGGCGTACGTGGGAGGTCGAGAAGCGGCTCGAGCATGCTCTCGTCAACGGCATCACCGACTATATCGACGAGGATACCGAAGAAGCCCGCCAGCGCGCCGACAAGCCTCTGGAGGTGATCGAGGGGCCGCTGATGGCCGGCATGAACGTGGTTGGCGATCTCTTCGGATCGGGAAAGATGTTCCTGCCGCAAGTGGTGAAGTCCGCCCGCGTCATGAAAAAGGCCGTGGCCTACCTGCTTCCCTATATGGAGGAGGAGAAGAGGAAAAGCGGCCAGTCCGGGAGGTCTTCCGCCGGCAAGGTCCTGCTTGCCACTGTGAAGGGCGACGTGCACGACATCGGCAAGAATATCGTCGGCGTCGTTCTCCAGTGCAACAACTTTGAGGTAATCGACCTCGGCGTGATGGTCCCGTCCGCCAAGATCCTGGAGACTGCGAAAAGGGAAGAGGTCGATATCATCGGCCTTTCCGGCCTCATTACGCCATCGCTCGATGAAATGTGCCACGTCGCCGCCGAAATGGAGCGTGAAGGCTTCGACATGCCGCTCCTGATCGGCGGCGCGACGACGAGCAGCATCCACACCGCGGTCAAGATCCACCCGAATTACGACCGCGGGCAGGCGATCTACGTCACCGACGCAAGCCGCGCGGTAGGCGTTGCATCGAAGCTGATGAGCAAGACGCAGCGCCAGCCGTACTTTAGCGAAGTGCGGGATGAATACGCCAGGATCGCCGATAACCACGCCCGCTCGCGCGGCGCCTCTCGGCGCCTGAGCCTTGAAAAGGCGCGTGAAAACCGCTTCACGACCTCTTTCGAGGCCTATCAGCCCGTCAGGCCCTCGTTCCTCGGGACGAAGGTCGTCGACGATATTTCGCTTGAGGAGCTTGTCGAGACGATCGACTGGACGCCGTTCTTTTCGACCTGGGAAATCAAGGGCAGCTATCCGGGCGTTCTGACCGACAATCGATATGGTCCGGCGGCCAGGGCGCTATTTGACGACGCACGACGGATGCTGGACGAGATCGTGAAGGACAAGCTGCTGCGGCCGAAGGGCGTCGTCGGCTTCTGGCCGGCAACCGGGCGCGGCGACGATATCGTCGTCTTCAAGAATGAAGAGCGTCAGGAAATTGCCGCGACTTTCTATACATTGCGCCAGCAGATGGCACGCTCGTCGAGCAAGCGCGCCAACCTTGCGCTCGCAGACTTCGTTGCGCCGGATTACCTCGGCATTGCGGATTATATCGGCGGATTTGCCGTTACGTCCGGCCACGGCGAGGCGGAGATTGCCGCGCACTACGAGAAGGCGGGCGACGACTACGGCAAGATCCTGAGCCAGGCGCTTGCCGATCGGCTGGCGGAGGCCTTTGCAGAAAAGCTTCACCAGCGCGTGCGCAAGGAGCTTTGGGGCTATGCGCCGGATGAGGCGCTGTCGAACGAGGAACTGATAGGCGAAGCCTATCAGGGTATCCGCCCCGCGCCGGGTTACCCCGCCCAGCCGGACCATACGGAAAAGGAGACGCTTTTCCGAATGCTCGACGCGGAAGCCGCGACCGGCATAAAGCTCACGGAAAGTTATGCCATGTGGCCGGGTTCCTCGGTGTCCGGGCTCTATTTCGCACATCCCGACAGCCACTATTTCGGCGTCGGCAAGATCGAGCGCGATCAGGTGGAAGACTACGCAAGGCGCAAGGGTTGGGAACTCGACATTGCCGAACGCTGGCTTGCGCCGATCCTCAACTACGATCCGCGCAGGCTTGAGGCGGCAGAATAGCAACTACCAGTCCGCTGCGGCGCCGGACTGCTC
Organism: Stappia sediminis; assembly: GCF_009826895.1. Classification (GTDB taxonomy): domain Bacteria; phylum Pseudomonadota; class Alphaproteobacteria; order Rhizobiales; family Stappiaceae; genus Hongsoonwoonella; species Hongsoonwoonella sediminis. The sequence continues at coordinate 217,078 of NZ_WUMV01000001.1, forward strand.
TCCGGTGCCGCGGCGGTGAATGCATTGTTCATGAAATCGAGCCTAATCATTCTTTCAGGCCTGATTATCTTTTCCTGCAGTTGAACAAATGCGAGGTGCGCCGCACCCCGATGCAGGAGAGATACGATGGAAAAGCCCCTCAAGATTCTGCAGGTTGAATCCTCCGCCCGGAAAACCGATTCCGTGACACGCAGACTTTCACAGGACCTGATCGGCAGGCTTGCCGCCAATCGTCCGGTGAACGTCGTCAGGCGCGACGTATCCCCGGGCCTGCCGGTGATTGACGAAGCCTGGGTGGCCGCGAATTTCACCGATCCGGCGGAGCGAAACGGCGAACAGAAGGCCAGGCTTGCCCTGTCCGATGAACTGGTGGCCGAGTTGAAGGAAGCGGATATCCTCGTGATCGGCGCCCCGGTCTATAATTTCGGGATCCCGGCCTCTCTCAAAGCCTGGGTCGACCTTATCGCCCGCGCGCGGGAGACCTTCAGATACACGCAAAGCGGCCCAGAAGGCCTGCTCAAAGGAAAGAAGGCCTATGTGGTTCTCGCTTCGGGCGGAACGGAGGTCGGCTCGCAGATCGACTTCGCAAGTGGTTATCTGCGCCATATCCTCGGTTTTGTGGGGATCGACGACGTCGAGATGATCGCCGCGGACCGACTGATGGCCTCGGCGGATACCGCGATCGCAATGGCTGAGGCGGCGCTCGACGACATGGAAGAGCGCTTCAAGGCCGCAGCCTGATGTTGCAAGTGTTGACTGGAAAGCATGGCCGGGAAAAAACGGGCCGGGAAACGTAGCAAAATATTTCGCCGGTGGAATCTTGGATGAATTCCATCGGCGAATTGGCGCGATCAGTTCCCGGCTGTTGCCGGAAACCGCAATTTGCGACGGTTGTCCCGCCTGTTTTTAGACAACTCCGAGAACGATGCCTGTGACGAATAAAAACGCGATCAGGAACACGATAAGGTTCAGATTGCGGACGTTGGTCATTCTATGGCCTCCCGCTCTTCAGGCGTTTGTGAGTGTATGTGAGGTGCCGATCCGCGAAAAGGTAAAAAAGTTGTTGCAGCGCCGAAGACCACCGCAGTGAAAAAACAACGTTGCGTCAATCTTGCGTAGCTATCGTAACGATATCAGTGTGTAAGAGATTTTGGAGAAATATGTATGATTAAATCGGACCGGCTCCGGTTGCCGCTCCCGTGAAGGTCGATACCTCGGCCAAGGCGAGAATCTCCGGTCATTAACTACCGGGCAATACCTCTTCGCGACAATTCCGGGAAGAAAACAACTTGTGGTGAGGGTCCAGGATGGATCTGGCGCAACTGAATGACCTTGCACGCGATAGCTCCGAAGACGGGCGCGATGCTTTGGTTTCTGCATTGACCGATCTGTTCCTCGCGTCCGGAGGCGAAGAATCGGAACGCGTGAGCGAACTGTATGGCGACATCGTCTGCCAGGTGTTCGACCAATTGCAGACCGATGCGAGGCAGTCGCTCGCCGATCGGGTATCCGATCATCCGGAAGCCCCGCGCGACCTCATGCGCCGGCTTGCCCATGACGTCATCGACGTTGCGCGTCCCGTGCTGCAACGCGCCGTCGTTCTTTCTTCCGACGATCTCGTCGATGTCGCGCGACAGCGCTCGCAGGAGCATCTGTCCGAGATTGCGAAGCGCGATGGTATCGATGCCGAAGTTTCCAAGGCGGTGGCCAAGCGGGGCCAACTTGAGGTTCTGCTGACGATCCTGAAAAACGCCGGCGCAAGCATTGACGATGAAGGGTTCAGGCACATCGCCAACCGTGCCCGCCAGGTGCCGAAACTGCAGGAAGCCCTGGTGGAGCGAACGGACCTGACGCGGGCGGCTGCCGATGCGCTGGTTCCTTTCCTGACGCGCGAACTGGAGAACCGCGTACGTGAACGCGGCAATAACGAGACCGTCCTGAAAGCCCTTGAAGAGCGCCCGCGCCACAAGGTCAATGTCCATTTGCACGACCTTGGCGACAAACCCTCAAAGGTGCAGCTTCTCATCGAGAGTGTGGTGGCCGGTAAAACGAAGATCGACGAGGCGGTCGAGATTTTCACCACCCGCGACCGGCCGATCGATCTCGGCAACATGATCTCCAAGGTCGTGGGAGTGCCCGAGAATTCGGTGCTCAGGATTATCTTCAGGGAGGAAGACGCGCCTCTCGTCATCCTCTGCCGCGCCGCCGGCGTGTCGGACAAGGCGTATGAGAAAATCATCGCGATGCGCGCGAAACGCCTGAAGATGACGTCTTCCGCCATTTCCGACGCGTTGCAGCGCTATCGGTCGATGACGAGCGAACTGGCGGCCCGCTCGCTGGAAACGATAAGGCCGAAACTCGCTTCCTGAAGGGTGAAGGAGCGCACTGGCCGTCAACCTTGTTTCCGCAGCAAGCCTTCCAGCCAAAGGGCGGCAAGCAGCGTCTTTCGGTCTTCGCCGTAAGGCCCGACGATCTGGACGCCTAGCGGCAAGTGGTTCGCCGACATCAGGCCGGGCACGTTGACGCAGGGAACGCCCATCAACGTCCACAGCCTGTTGAAGATGGAGGAGCCCGTGGAGCCGAGGCCAGAAGGTGCTGCACCGGGTGCGGACGGTGTCAGGATGACATCGAATTCCTTGAAAAGACCGGCGAGGTTCTGCCGCGCCTTCCGGGCGGTATCCTGAGCAATGTCATAATTATCAGGCGGAATTTCGCGGCCCGCCGCCAGCGTTTCCCGCAGCACCTGACTTAGTGAAACGTTATGGCGGTCGAATTCGAAGCCGAGAGCGAGTGCCGCCTCGTAGTCCTGGATCACCTGATGGGCGGCGAATGCGTCTGAAAAGATGCCCGGAAGCTCGACTGTGCTGACCTTCGCTCCCGCCTTTTCGGCAAGCCGTGCCGCGGTTTCGACCGCCTGGCGCATTTCGCCGCTCGCCTCCTTCCAAAGGTGACTATGGACGACGGCGATATGCGGTGCGGCGGGAGAGGCGCCGTCAACCCGCCAGTTCCGGCCGGAAAGCGCTGCCGCGCCGAACGCAGCGTCTTCAACGCCCTTGCCGAAGACGCCGATGGTGTCGAGGCTCCAGGAAAAGATCTTCAATCCTTCGCGCGGCAAGCGGCCGAAGGTTGGCTTGAAGCCCGCGATTCCGCAGAAACTGGCGGGTCTGACGACCGAACCACCGGTTTGTGTGCCGAGGCTCAAGGGAAAGAACCCGGCGGCAATTCCCGCCGCCGAACCGGAGGAAGAGCCGCCGGGAGTGTGAAGCGGGTTCCAGGGGTTCCGCGTCGGTCCCGGTTCGAAAAAAGCGAATTCGGTCGTCACCGTCTTGCCGATTATCCCCGCGCCGAGACGCCGCGCGAGCGCGACGACGGCGGCGTCGGCAGCGGGCGTGCGACCCTCGTAGATCTGCGAGCCATAGGCCGTCGGCATGTCGGCGGTGTCGAGATTGTCTTTGACGGCAAGCGGCAGCCCCATAAGCGGACCGTGACCGTTTTCAGCCGCTTTCCGTGCCTGATCCAGCGCCTGATGGGTGAAGGCGGAGATCGTTTCCTCACGCTCGGCAATCGCCGCCGCGCAAGTTTCGAAAACCGCTCTGACGGACGTTGTGCCGGCTTCGATTTCCCGGGCGAGTTTGACGGCTGAGAGCATGTTATCCTCCGGCTGAAGCGCCAAGATTGACCAGGAATTGCAGGAACGCAAGCGCGCAGGATGCGGCGTCGAAAAAGGTGCAATTGATGGAAAATCGGAGGATTTGGAGGGTAATCAGGGTGACTTTCGTTGCCTTGCCGCGCAATTGCGATTGATGGGCATCAAGGCGCGGGTAACGATTGGGAGCGAGGATAACCCGGCTCGAACGAAGGGGGATAACGATGCGAGCGATGGTCCTGGAGCGGGCAGGGCAGCCACTCAAGATGACGCAACGGGAAATGCCGTCACCCGGACCGGGTCAGCTGCTGATCGAAATTTCGGCCTGCGGCGTGTGCCGGACGGACCTTCACGTGGTTGACGGCGAGCTGCCGGATCCGAAACTGCCGATCGTGCCCGGTCACGAAATCGTCGGCCGGATTATCGAACCCGGAAGCGGCGTTGCCGGGTTTTCGAAAGGCGAGCGCGTCGGCGTTCCATGGCTCGGCCACACATGCGGAACTTGCGCCTATTGCCGGCGGCATCAGGAAAACCTGTGCGACCGGCCGGGCTTCACCGGCTATACGATCGATGGTGGCTACGCGAGCCACTGCGTGGCCGATGCCGACTATACCTTCAAGCTGCCCGAGGGCTTTTCGGATTCGCAAGCTGCGCCCTTGCTCTGCGCCGGGCTGATCGGCCACCGCTCGCTGAAAATGGCAGGCGACGCCGTGAAACTCGGCATCTACGGTTTTGGCGCCGCGGCCCACATCGTGGCGCAAGTCGCGAAGTATGAAGGCCGCGAGGTCTATGCCTTCACGAGGCCGGGTGACCGTCAGGCCCAGGATTTCGCAAGATCGCTGGGTGCTGTCTGGGCCGGCGGCTCGGACGAAAATGCACCGGAGGAACTGGACGCAGCGATCATCTTCGCTCCCGTTGGCGCACTGGTGCCGCTGGCGCTGAAAGCGGTGCGAAAGGGTGCCACGGTGGTGTGCGGCGGCATCCACATGTCGGATATTCCGGGCTTTCCTTATGCGGACCTGTGGGGCGAGCGGGTGATCCGCTCTGTCGCGAACCTGACGCGGAACGATGCGATCGAGTTCCTCGACATCGCGCTGAAGGCGGGCGTGACGACCCATGTCACCGAATACCCTCTGGAACAGGCGAACGAAGCGCTTGCGGACCTGCGAGAAGGACGCCTGAGCGGGGCCGCAGTGCTGATCACCTGAAAAATTCCCTCAGCCCGCCGCGCGGCGGAGCGTCGCCGTCATGATACCGGCGGCGACGAGGACGCTGCCGCCAAGCCGGTTCATTGTCCTGAGTGTGGAAGGCTTGCGCACCCGCTCGCGCACGGAAGAGGCCAGATGGGCGTAAAGCGCGGCATTGACCATGCCGAGAACGACGAAGGTGGTGCCGAGAATGAAGAACTGCGGCACGACCGGGCTTTCCGGTACGATGAAATGCGGCAGGAAGGCCACGAAGAACGCAATCCCCTTGGGGTTGAGCGCGGTGACGGCGAAGGTGTGAAGGAAGACCTTGCGGCTACTAGCCGTCTTCGTCTCAACCGTTTCAAGCGCATGGGGCTTTGCCCGCCACATCTGAACGCCGAGATAAATGATATAAAGCGCGCCGACCCACTTCAGGACCGTGAAAAGCGTGGCGGAGGCGGCAAGCACGGCGCCAAGGCCCATGAGGGACGCTCCGGCGGCGACAGCATCACCCACGCCGACGCCGGCAACGCTTGCCGCCGCCGACTTGCGCCCCTGCGCCAGCGCGTAGCTGACGACGAGCATCACCGTCGGCCCCGGAACGGCAAGCAGGATGATGGTGGCGACGATATAGGCGGAAAAAATCTCAAGCGTCATGGGACAATGGCCTTGTGGCGAAGATGTATTTCGCAAGCAAACGACCGCTACCTCTTATCATCCCGTATGCTTTGCACAAAGGCCTGTGCGTTCACGAAGTGGAGCGAGGTTTGTGAATGCAAAGGTCTGTTATCTCTCCATCGCTCCGCTATCCCTTGCCGGCAATGGGGTGGCGTCCGGCGCTGGATTGAGCAAAGTTGGGACAAACAGCGACTCGCGCACCGTAAACCGGTTGGCATGCGGGCGAAACTGCGGAGAGGCGGCATATGCATCGGGTCGGGATCATTCCCTTCGACACGCGCGACCAGTTGATCGCGGTTCTTTTCGTCACCTCGCAGACGCGGGGACGGTGGATTCTGCCCAAGGGCCTGCTGAAGCCCGGCGAAAGCCACATCGAGGCGTGCCACCGGGAAGGCTTCGAGGAGGCGGGCGTGCAGGGTTCCGTGCTGGAGGATTTTCCGATCACCGTGCCTGTTACCAAACAGGCGCAGTCGGGGAAGGTGACGGTGCCCGTCACCTATTACCCGTTTCTGGTGAGCGAACAGGCCGAAAACTGGCCGGAGAAGGACAGGCGCCAGCGCCACTGGGCGTTGCTTCAGGATGCCGAGCGCGTGGCGTATCGCGAAGACTATCTGGAAGTCATCAAGCGGTTCGAGGCGCTGAAACCCTGGATCACAGAAGCCGCAGCAGCCAGTAAAGCACCGCTGCCAGAAGAGCCGACGCCGGGACGGTGATGAACCAGGCGGCTGCGATCGACAGGGCAAACCGCCGCCGGACAAGCCGCCTGACAGAGCGGAAGCTTATGCTGTTGAACGCATCTTCCGCGGTCTCGTTCAGCTTGTGACCCGGCCGCAGGGTGCGCTTGTTCGGATTTTCCAGGAACTCGCGCAGGAAACCGACGCCGAAGACGGCGCCGACGGCAATATGCGTCGAACTGACGGGAAGGCCGAACGACGTTGCGATCAGCACCGTTATCGCCGCTGACAGAGCCACGGAAAAGGCCCTCGGCGAATTGAGCCGGGTGATCTTCTGGCCGACGACGCGGATCAGCTTCGGCCCGAAAAGGCCGAGCCCGAAGGATATGCCGACCGCGCCGACGACCATGACCCAAAGCGGGATGGAAACCACGCTCGCGATGCCAGACTGGTCCTGAACGGTGGAGACGATGGCGGCAAGCGGGCCGACCGCATTGGCGACATCGTTCGCCCCATGAGCGAAAGACAGAAGTGCCGCACCCGCGATCAAGGGCGCATCGAACAGGCCGTAAATGTCCTTCTTGCGGTTCTGCAGCCGAGTGGTGCGCGCTGCGACGACCGGACGGGAGGCGAGATAGGCGATCAGGAAGGCGGCGCCGGAATAGATGACGATTTCGACCAGGGACGGCCCCCAGATCTTCTTCAGGCCCTTCATGGCCATATAGGCGGTGAAGGCGCTGGCCATCACCGCGATCAGGACCGGCACCCAGAACCTTGCCGCTTCCAGCCTGTCTTCGACGTTGAGGATGCGCTTCTTGATGAAAAACAGGATGGCGGCGGCGCATGCCGCGCCGAAAACCGGCGAGATGACCCAGCTTGCCGCGATCTGGGACATGGTGACCCAGTTGATCAGCCCGAAGCCCGACGCCGCGATGCCGCCGCCAAGCACGCCGCCGACAATGGAATGCGTGGTCGAGACCGGCGCGCTAAGCATGGTGGCGAGATTGATCCACAGCGCTGCGGCGAAAAGCGCGCTCAGCATAAGATCGCGGAACTGCGAGACGTCGATGCTCGTGCCCGGCGAAATGATGCCCTTGGACACCGTCTTGACGACATCGCCGCCCGCAAGGATCGCACCCGCACTTTCGCACACGGCAGCGATCAATACGGCGGCCAGCACGGTCAGAACCTTGCCGCCGACCGCCGGCCCCATGTTGTTGGCGACATCGTTCGCGCCGATGTTCAAGGCCATGTAGCCGCCGACGACGGCGGCGACCGCCACGATCAGCCATTCCTGGCCGAAACTGTCTTGCGACCAGGCGACGAAGATGGCGATCAGCAGCAGGAAAATGCCCGATAGCGCGATGGGAACCAGGGAGCGAAGAACGCTGGGGAACTGCGACTGGCCGACGCCGTAGCGCTTGAGATCGCTTACGTAGCGGTTGGCGGGGTTTTTCTGCTGACTGCTCACGGCATCTTACGTTTAATGGTTCTTAGTCACCTCATCCCATATCGATGTCGCGATGTAAATCCGCAGTCTGTTTGACGGTGCGAGGATGTGAGTTGTTTCAGTGCAGATGCAAAATCATCGCAAGGCACATAGGGGAAACACGGAATTGATAGCTATCTCCCGAGCAGGTTTAATGATGACGTAAAGGAAATAATAGATTTTTTCCGGGGGCAGGATAACCAAGTCGATTGGAGGACTGTCGCATGCGCCGTTTATTTGTCGGAGCCGCACTCGCCACCTTGTTGACGGCACCAGCCGCGGCCCAGTTCATCCCTTCGGAGTCATCGCTATCGGGCATGTACCCGGGCAAGGCCTATTCACCCTATGCCGAGCGCGACTTTCCCGACCGGGTTTTTTTTGGCGACACCCATTTGCACACCGGGCTTTCGGTTGATGCCGGGCTGTTCGGTGCGCGCCTTGGTCTTGACGATGCCTACCGTTTCGCCAAGGGAGAGCAGGTGATCTCCAACACCGGGCAGCCGGTGAAGCTTTCCCGCCCGCTCGACTGGTTGGTGATCGCCGATCATTCCGACGCCATGGGCTTTTTCAACGACCTGTCGAAGGGCGCCCCCAATATTCTCGCCTTCGAGGAAGGAAAGCGCTGGTACGAAGGCTTGCAGGCGGGCGGCGAGGCTTCCGCCAATGCGGCGCTGGACCTGATCACGACTTTCGCGCAAGGCAAGATTCCCCCTGACCTTCTGGCGGATTATTCGCCCGGCGCGAAGAACTACGCTAGCGTCTGGGAAAAGGTCGTGAATGCGGCAGAGGCCCACAACGACCCGGGCAACTTTTCGACGATCATCGGCTTCGAGTGGACATCGCTCGTCAGCGGCAACAACCTGCACCGCAACGTCCTGTTCCGCGACGGGGCGGAAAAGGCCGGCCAGGTGGTGCCCTATACGACGCAGCCGCCTGTCGGCTCGACCGACCCGCTCGACCTTTACAAGTGGCTTGAGAACTACGAGGCGAAGACGGGCGGCACCGTGCTGGCGCTTGCCCACAACGGCAACCTTTCCAACGGGCTGATGTTTCCCGTCGACGCGCAATATACGGGCCGTGCGCTCGACGCCGAATACGTTGAAAAGCGCGCACGCTGGGAAAAGATGTACGAAACGACGCAGATCAAGGGCGACGGCGAGGCCCACCCGCTGCTTTCCCCGGATGACGCTTTCGCGAACTATGAGACCTGGGACGTCGGCAACCTGGACCTGACCCAGGCGAAGACGCCGGAAATGCTGCAATACGAATATACCCGCGAGGCGCTGAAGAACGGGCTGAAGCTGGAAGCGCGGCTCGGCACCAACCCGTATAAATTCGGCATTGTCGGCTCCACCGACAGCCACACCGCACTTTCCACCGCCGAGGAGGACAATTTCTTCGGGAAGGCGGCCAACGCCGAGCCGAAACCGGAGCGCATGCTCCACCCCTTCACAAAGACGGACATCGGCGCCTTCGAAGGCTACCAGCTCGTTTCCTCCGGCTATGCGGCCGTCTGGGCGGTGGAGAACACGCGCACGGCGATTTTCGACGCCATGGCGCGCAAGGAAGTCTACGCGACGACCGGCCCGCGCATGATCGTGCGCTTCTTCGGCGGATGGGACTTCACGGACGATGACCTCAAAAGCCGTCAGCCGGCCTTCCGTGGATATGGCAAGGGCGTGCCCATGGGGGGCGACCTGAGGCCGCGATCCGGCGATGGCGCGCCGACCTTCATGGTCTATGCGCTGCGCGATCCGATCGGCGCCAACCTCGACCGCATCCAGATCATCAAGGGCTGGCTGGACGGCGAAGGCAACACGCACGAAAAGGTCTATGACGTCGCGTGGTCGCCGGGACGCGAACCGGATGCCAATGGCGTGCTTCCCGATGTCGGCAACACGGTGGACGTCGCGGCGGCGAACTGGACCAACACCATCGGCGCATCGGAGCTTGCGACTGTGTGGACCGACCCGGACTTCGATCCCGCGCAACCGGCCTTCTACTATGCCCGCGTTCTGGAGATCCCGACACCGCGATGGGTGGTCTATGACGCATTCCGCTTTGGTGTCGAAATTCCCGAGGCGGCCGAAACCAGCGCTCAGGAACGCGCCTACACATCGCCGATCTGGTACGGGCCTGAAGGTTAGGTCCTGGGCCTGTAAGCAGGCTTGAAACGGCATGCGTGGGTTTGCTCGGTTTCCGAAGAGTTGTTCGCGAAGGCGATGCCGTTTTCTTGGGAAATCTTCCAGTAGAAAATGGACGGATGTGATCGCGAACCCACACTCTGGCAAACAATCGGGGTGAGCTGCGCTAATATACTAATGTTGGGTTGTAAATTGCTTCGAACGATGAATTAATTTGCCCTCAAGTCAGGCAGGGGCGGAACATGTTTCGAAGTAAAGCGCGGAACCTGCAAGGAAAAACCGCCGGGGACGGTTTTGTCGCGTTTCGCCGGCCATCGGTAGCCGGCATGATGTTTGCGGCGTTTCTGGCGCCCGTCACGTCCGTCGTGGCGGAGCAGGAAAACGCAGGATCGCTCGAGACCGCGGCGATGCCGATGGCGGCGACACAAGCGAGCGAGCCACCGCCGCGGGGGGCGGACGGGCAAGGTGCCGCGGTTGCCCTGCCCAGGGCGAAGGCGGCGTCCAGGGAACGCATCGGCGTCACCTTCGAGCTTATCGATTTCGAAAGGAAGCACGACGGGCCGGTGTGTTACATGAACTCCGGCGAACGCCGCGTATTGCCCGAAACGCTCGTGACGGACGGATGCGGAATATCCGCTCCCGTGGATGTGGATTCCTTTGGACCGGGCGGCACCGTGAGGCTGGCGAAAAGCGTGGTGCTCGATTGCGATTTCGCCATCGCCGTCGAAGCTTTCGTCGCAAACGAGATGAGCGACATGACGCTGATCCAGTTCGGTCAACGTCTCGTCGGGCTCGAAGCCGACGCATCCTCCGTCTGCCCGCAAGGCGATGCCGGCGCATCGGACGCGGAGGCAGCCACCGGCGGACGGGCGATCGAATTCACGGGCTTCACGCTTGCCGACAACAGCGAGGTCACCGTTTCCGACAACTGGGGCAAGCATACGCCCGAAGGAAACTTCCTCATGGTGCTGCAGAGAAAAGGATGCACGCGCTTTGAGGAAGTGCATGCGCCGGGCGAGCAGCGGCACGGAGGCGACGGGCTTCGCTTCGCGGCCCCCTGCGAGGGCGACAATTGCAAGGGCCGCCCTTGCCCGTGAAACAGCGTTAAGCCTTTCTTATTTCCGCTGCGTGACAGTGCGTGCATGCCTGCACGGACTCTCAAGATCGCGCTTGCGAGCGCTTGTTTCATGATACTGGCCGGGTGCGGCGCGCTTTGGGACACGGAAGAGCGCGAACCCTGGCGGGCGCGCGAAGAAGCGCAGTGCCTGGCGTCCGGCGAGGTGGAACGCACCCCTTTCATTCAACCGGCGCGCACGATTTCCGGCCCCGGCATCTGCGGTATCGACCACCCCTTCGAGGTGGCCGCGCTGCAGGGCGGGCAAGTCGGGTTGTCGGCACCGGCGACGATGAGCTGTTCCCATGTCCGGGAAACGGAAAACTGGCTTTCTGAAAGCGTTCAGCCGGCGGCCATGGCGATTTTCGGGTCCGCCGTCACGGAGCTTACGGTCGCCGCCTCCTACTCATGCCGCGGGCGGAACGGGGCGAGCAAGGGGCCGCTTTCCGAACATGCGTTCGCGAACGCTCTCGACATTTCGTCCTTCAAGCTGGCCGACGGGCGCAAGATCGCCGTCGAAAGCGGGTGGGGCGACATCTACGAAGGCGCATTTCTGCGCACGGCGCACAACGGAGCGTGCGAGCGGTTTTCGACGGTTCTCGGGCCGGAGGCCGATCGCCACCACCATGACCATTTCCATCTCGACCTTGCCCGGCACGGGCGCAACGGCGACCACCGCGTGTGCCAGTGAGAAGGCCGGTCGATATCCGTACCATGATCATGAAAAAGCCGCGCGCCCGAAGGGACGCGCGGCCTTGTTTGTCATCGTCCAGTCGTTACCGGCAGAAGCGGTACTCGCCCGAATAAGCGACGAAATAGCCGGAGCGCGGATCGAAGCTGCGGTACTTGCGGCTGCAATAGGAGTACCACTCCGGCGTCCATGGTTCCGGCGCGTATTCGACGTATACGCGCTCGCGGTAGACCGGCGCCGGCTCCACGTAATAGTCGCGGTAAACGCGCCGGGGCGGGGGAGGAGCGACATAGACCGGCGCCGGCGGGTCGATGTAGCGGGGACCGGACAGCATGGTCCCGAGCAGGGTTCCGGCGGCAAGGCCGGCCGCACCCGCCGCGATTGCCGTTCCCGGATCGCCGGCATCCGCCGTGGAGGCCATCGGCAGCATCATCGCGCCGGCGAGGGCGGCGGTCAGGCCTTTCGATATCGTCATTCCGCGAAGCATTCGTCTTCTCCGAAGATAGTTCCGGGCCGGTTCTCACGGCCGATACAAGTGTTTCGATTCTTCGAACCGGATTAGAGGACCGGAAAACGCCGAAACCATGTCCGGCGCTTGGCGAACCCGGGGAAATTTCAGCTTATTGGCAAAGCTTCCTGACACCCGAGTAGGTGGTGTAGAGGCCGGTTTCCGGCTCGAAGGAGCGGTACTTCCCCGAGCAGTAGCGATACCATTCCGGCGTCCAGGGGCGCGGCGAATAGTCCACTACAACCGGCCCGCCGTAATTGCCGTAGGCAGGGCCGCGGGGCGGCGCATAGACAGGGCGCGGCGGGTCGATGTATTCGCGCGGCTGCGACAGCGCGGAACCGAGGATCGCGCCGGCGGCAAGGCCGATCACGCCTGCGGCAACCGCCGCGCCCGCGTCGTTGTCGTGGCGCCTGCCATGGCGGGGGCGGTGATTGTGATGATGGCCGTGGTTGTTGCGCCAGCCATGGCGGTGGCCGGCTTCGGCGGAGGTGGTAACGCTCGGCAGGACGATGGCGCCGGCAAGGACGGCGGCAAGGGCCTTGGTGGCGAAGGTCCTGGAGATCGTGGTCTTGGAGGTCATGGGCTTCGGTCTCCGATTGCATCGCGGGGGCGGTGCGTTGAATTCGATGAGACCGTTATAGACAGGGGACCGTGAACCCGTTCTGAGATGCGCGTTCATCTGGCGTTCAGGTTTCGCGGCAGCAGGAGCGCAAGAAGAAAGCGCCGGGGCCGGCGCTTTCTCATTCGCTTCGAAGCCGATTGTTCCGCCGTTCAGTAGCAGAACCTGTACTGGCCTGAATAGGCAAGGAAATAGCCCGTATCCGGGTTGAAGCTGCGATAGCGCGAGCTGCAATAGCTGTACCATTCCGGCGTCCAGGGCGCATAGGCCCCGCGCCGATAAACCGGCGCCGGAGCAACATAGCGAGGTTGCGCAAGACTGCCGGCGATGATGGCGCCCGTCGCAAGGCCGATGATGCCTGCGGCAGCCGCGGCGCCCGGATTGTAGTAGTTTCCGCCGTAATAGTATCTGCGTCCGCCGTAGTAGCGCTTGCCTCGATAATAACGACGCCCCCCGCGATAGCCGCGCTTGCCCCGATAGCCGCGTCCTCCGCGAGCATAGCGCTTGCCTTTCCGCCAGCGACGCCCGCGCGACTGCACCTTCTGCACCAGAGCAGAGCTGTCTTGCGACGCGGTGACGGGCACCAGGGATTTGACAACGGGCATGGCGGCAAGAGCCGGCGTCTGTGGCAGGAACGACGTCACCGTAAACGCCAGGGCGACTGCCAGGGCAGGTGTTTTTCTTCCAGGCATGGGACCATCCCTTTCTGTTGCGCGCATTTTCCCGCAACAGGAGCAGCGCCAGAAAATGGCCGCCAGCCTATAATTTTGTTTTCGTGCCTCCAGCCGGCGTCCGGGGAAATTAACTATACGACATATTGTCCAATTTTTCGAGTATTCGATAAAAATACGTCAGAATGGCTGACAAAAGAGTGCCAGACGATATCTGGCTCTCTTTATGAAATCAGGCGTGAATTTGCGTGTATCTTGTCAGTTGCAGAAGCGATACTGCCCGGAATACGCGAGATAGTATCCGGTGTCCGGATCAAAGCTGCGGTACTTCGCTCTGCAGTAGCGAAACCACGCGGGCGACCAGGGCTCATAGCCGCCGGCGGGTATCGGCGGATCGATGTATTCGCGCTGCTGGGGCTTCGAAAGCGTGCTGCCGAGGATGGCGCCTGCCGCAAGCCCGATGATGCCGGCGGCGACGGCGGCGCCGGCGTTGTCCTTGCCGCGCTTCTTGCGGGGAGGCTGATGATAATGATCGTGCCCGTGATGGCGGCGGTCGTCCCGGCGGGAGTGGCGGCGGTCGTCGCGGCGCGAATGACGCCGGTCCTTGCGCCACCTTCGATCGCGGCGATGATCCACCTTCTGAACGAGAGCGGAAGTATCGCCATCCGTTACGGCAATTACAGGAGGCGCAATTGCCGGCATGGCAATGGCGGGCGGAGGCGGGGCAAGCGATGTCGCGACGAGCGCCAGGGCGGCGAGCGTAATGGGCAACTTTCTACTCACGAAAAAACTCTCCATTCGTGTTCGAACGCACCAAAATTGCATGTGCGGAGGATTCATAGCGGTCGCCCGTGTGCGACCTGTGGCGGAATTCGTGACAGCCTGCAACCGATATTGACGATAAGATGGCTGGCCGGATGTGTAACGGCTTGACGGGATCAACGTTCCATCACAACCGTGAGAGAGCCAGTGTGGTGAATTTGAAATACGCCTCGTTCTGGCGGCATCCTCCGAAGCGTATTTCAAATTCGAAGACCACACTGGCAGCTTTATTTTGCCAGTTACCCTTTTGAACCCGAAGTTCGTTCAGATCACGCTGCGACGGGAGACGAACTTCAGATTCGGGTAACTGGGCGAGGAGGATGAATGACAGACACCGGCGACGTGATACGCCCGACCGACGAGGGGGCGAGAAGGCTCGCCAGGCGATTGATACGTGCGGCGCGATTCGCCGCGATCGCCGTGAAAGAGGCGGAAAGCCAGGTGCCTTTCGTCTCGCGCGTCGCATGCGCAACGGATATCGACGGATCGCCTTTGATCCTGATCTCGACGCTTTCCGCGCATACGCGGGGTCTGATCGAATATCCCGTCTGTTCGCTCATGTTCGGCGAACCGGGCAAGGGCGATCCGCTGGCCCATCCGCGCGTGACCGTCATCGGCCAGGCGGAACGGCTGGAGCGCGGCAGCGCGGACGAGGGCCTTGCGCGGGAGCGCTATCTCGCCCGCCAGCCGAAGGCGAAGCTTTACGCCGATTTCGGCGATTTCGCGCTCTACCGGATCAGGGTCGAACGGGCGAGCCTCAACGGCGGCTTCGGCAAGGCCTTCGAACTGGTGCGCGATGACATTATGGTGGCCGCCGACAGGCTTGGCGGATTCGCCGAGATGGAAGCTGGCGCGGTGGCCCATATGAACGAGGACCATGCAGACGCAATCGCGCTTTATGCCCGCACTTTCGGCAAGGCGGACGAAGCCGCCGGCTGGGCGATGACCGGGCTCGATCCCGACGGTTTCGACCTGATGGCGGGGGATCGGGTGCTGCGGATCGATTTCGACCCGCCATTGTCATCGGTGGACGATGTCCGGCCGAGGCTCGTGGAAATGGCAAAGCAAGCCCGCGCGGATGGTTGACCCCCGGCCGGCTCCCTTCACGCGCGGTTTCGATTGATGCGCGCAAGGCGAGCCGGTAGGTTTCTCGTCGATGAATTTAGCGAATCCGGGACGTTTCATGAGCCGACTTTCTCGCACGATCGCCATTCTTCTGGCTGCGGTGCTGGCGACGACCGGCATGGCGCAAGCCGCCTTCAGGCTCGATTCACACAAGGACCGGCTGTTTCGCTATCCGGGCCTTCTTGCCGGAAAGCCCGGCGACGATTTCGTCATCGTCGACTACGACAAGCGCCGCGACATCCACCGCCGCGACAAGGAATGGGAGCGCAAGGTCCACGGCGAATACGTGTCCACCTACCCCAACCGCTCGCAAGAAGACCTGAAGCTGAAGGCGAACGGGCGCACCGTCAGCTACATCCGCGTCGGCAATGCGGAGCGCAACGCGAAAGCAATCGTCATTTATATCCACGGGCAGGGCGGAAACCGCTTCCAGGGCAACAACGACTGGAGCTTCGGCGGCAACTTCAACCGCATCAAGAACCTGATGGCGCGAAACGGCGGGCTCTATATCTCGCCGGATTTCGCCGACTTCAAGGGCCGCGGCGAGGCGGACATTGCCGCCATCATGCGCCACTACAAACAGACATCGCCGAACGCGCCGATCTTCGTCGCCTGCGGCTCCATGGGCAGTTTCCTCTGCTGGCGCCTTGCCAAGAATCCCTCCACCGCGTCGATGATGGGCGGCATGCTGCTGATGGGCGCGGCGTGGGACGACAGCTTCTTCTCAAGCTCCACGTTCAGGGCACGCAAGCTGCCGATCTATTTCGGCCACGGAAGCTGGGACAAGGTCTATGACTGGCAGAGGCAGGCGGCGTTCTACACAAAGCTCAAGAAACTATCGCCCGGTTATCCGGCCAAGTTCGCGCTCTTCGAAACAGGCACGCATGGCACGCCGATCCGCATGACCGACTGGCGGCTGATCCTCAACTGGATGCTGGAGGTCGGCGGTTATTGAGCGCGCATGCCTGATCTTTCCGGTTTCGATCCGCACTTCACGCTTGCCCAGTTTGCGGTGATCGCCTTCGGCTTCGCTTTCGCGGCCTTCTTGAAGGGGGCGACGGGCCTCGGATTCTCGACGACCTGCCTGCCGTTCCTCGTTCTGGCGGTGGGCCTCAAATCCGCGCTGCCGCTGATCATCCTGCCGTCGATTGCAAGCAACATCTTCGTCATGCGCCAGGCCGGGCACTTTCGTGAGACGGTCGCCCGCTTCTGGCCGATGCTGCTGGCGAGCGTGCCGGGGCTCATCCTCGGGCTTTGGCTGCTCGACACGGTCGACGGGGAGCAGGCGGCGATCGTGCTCGGCGGCGTGCTCGTCGCCTATAGCCTTTATGCGCTGAGGAGCCCTGATTTCACGCTCTCGGAGCCCGCGGCGCGGGCGCTCGCGCCGGTGTCGGGCTTCGCCACCGGGCTCGTCAACGGGGTGACGGGCTCGCAGATCATGCCGGTGCTGCCCTATCTCATTTCGCTCAAGCTTTCGCGCGAACGCTTCGTCCAGGCGATCAACTGTTCTTTCACGATTGGCAGCATCGTCATGGCGCTCGGTCTTTCGAAGCTGGGGCTGATGACGGTGGCGAGCCTTGCCGTCTCGGTTGGCGGGCTCGGCTTTGTCTACGCGGGCACAAGGGCGGGCGGGGTCTTGCGCCGCCGCCTCGACGAGACGGCGTTCCGCCGGCTGGTGCTGATCCTGCTTCTGACGCTCGGCATGGCGCTGGTGGTGCGGGGGATTTGAGAAATAACTTCTTTATTCATTATAGGTTATTTTTGCATTAAGCTTTTCGAAATCATTTATAGGTCAAGCATTCTTGGTTGATGTCTATTTTCAGGATCAATTACTTTATGGACCTTTATTATTTCGTGACGTGAACTCAGAAGAGCGCCAGAATTATCATATTCATACTGGTATCTTACGGTGCAGCGAAGCGATGTTCCAGGTTTCACAATCACGCGGCCTGACCTAAATTCACTTAGCCAATCTTCATCTTGAATATGAGCAGTTATCGGAGTTTTGCCATGCTTGAATTCCCATAGAGCGTTTCCGAGCATATCTGGCTTACGAACAAGCAATGTCATATCCATATCGCCTGTAGAAATTCTATCACGTTCTTCCGGAAGTATGTCGCTAATTAGTTCATTACTATTTTTATCTACATGGTAAGTTTCGCTTTTTGACTGAAGTGTAACAAAATCTTTTGGGCCCAGTAATTTTTTTGCGCCTTGGAACTGATCCATTGGAGGAATTATGTATCTAAGGGGTATCTGGCCAGGAAGTGGAAAAGGTCCAATTCCTGCATTTTTCGCAAGCGTATATAGATCCTCTTGTAGCTGATTTATTCTATTTCTATTTTCTTCTTTTTCTTTTTCATCAAGAAATTTTATTATTAAGTATTTAGCCTTTACCGCGTATGCGCCAATCTGTTGCTTTATATCGAATTCTTTTAAAGCGGCGTCGTCAATTTTTTCAATTTTGTTTTTTATCCATGATGTAATAGATGCAGATTCTATATTTTCCAGAACCATTATTGGCTTAATATTTGGATCGATAGAATTAAAGAATAGCTCATCGAACCGATGAAATGCAGAAAGCATCTCCGACATAGCGGTGAATACTTTTATGGGGTCTGAATTTCCGCGGTCGAATTCAATTTTAATACCGATATCTGCATCTTCTGGGCCCATCTGTATTGTATCCTATAGCACAATAAATTAAGTGGTTGAGTTGTGTGTTTATTATCAACCACGATAATTCAAAATGTCTACAGGGCGCAATTTCAGATCATCTCTTCCAAGCAGCTGCACGAGGGGAAACGCGGCGAGCGCGCGCAACAGGGCGGTTCCGCCATAGGCGGCAGGCGCAATGACGACGCCGGGGCGAAGGACCAACCACGCAAGCGCGCTTTCCTTCAAGGCGGCATCGGCGGCGGCTTTCGTCCGGTAGAAGGCCGTGGAGGACGTCGCGGATGCGCCCGGCGCCGAGATCTGAATGAATTTTTGCGAACCACCGCTTTCGCAGGCTTTGATCAGCGCCTTGATCGACCGTTCGTGGATGTCCGAAAGACTGTCCCGTGCCCCGTCCTGAAGGGCGCCGGCGGCGTTGATCACCGCATCGACGCCTTCAAGATACGGCGCCCATGCTTCGGGTGTGATGAGCGACGAAATGTCGGCAGCGATCCATTCGGCCCGCGGAAATATCCGCTCGCCCTTCTTCGGATTCCGCCCCAGCCCGACGATCTCGTGTCCTGAGCGCGAAAGCCGGCGGACGAGACCCATGCCGATGAGCCCGTATCCGCCGAGAATCAATATACGCATGATTAGCCCCCTGAAATAGCTGCAGTTTCAGGGGAGCAAGCGAAGATTGTCCACCGTGCCTGGATTACTTGGGCGGGAAACTCCGCGCGGCCTTGCCCTGGCCGAGGACCTTGTCGCCGGTTTCGCCGTATGCCGTGACTTCGAACTCGTAGCGGTGCGCGCCGTCGGGCGGGCAGGGGCCGGTGTAGGTGAATGCGCCTTCCGGGATCTTGCCCGTGCCGGTGTAAGGCACCGTCCCGCCGCCATGCGGGAAAGAGGGGGCGTCCAGATCCGTCATCTTGAACTCAAGCGTCTTCGTGCCCTTCGGAACGCCCGAGATGTAAAACGCTGGCGGAACCGAAGAACACTTGTGAGACTCGTTCCAGGAAAAGCTTACGCCCATCGGGGCGACGGTTTCTTTTTCACTGAAAAGTAACGTTTGGCATCCCGAAAGAACAAACGCCGAAAGCGCCACCACCGATATTCCGCTAAATTTCATGCTTTGCTCCTCTGTCGGAAACCGAAGCGATCTCCCGAAAGAATCCATCAAGCGATATCAAATACATATTACTTATAGTGCAAACAACTGATAAAACGGCATTACCTAAAGTAAATATGACTGTAAAATTTCTTACGTTGTTTTATTTTTTGTAATCAGAAATATAAAATATCGTAATTTGATTATATATTGCGGTAATGAAAAGATATTTTGATCGGAATATTGTATTTTCAGGACTTAAAAGGCATTTGGAACAAAGAAACGGCCGCCTTCATGTGCGAAGGCGGCCGTTCTTGTGAGTTGTCGGCGAATTATCGTCGGAAAATCTGGGCTGTTCTTGCTTACGCCTTGCCCCAGCCGCCGGCTGTCGGCGTGACGACGATGACGGCTTCGCCGGCTTTGAGCACCGTCTGGTCGCAGCCCTTCAACTCTTCCATCTCGCCGGTGTCGCGACGCACATAGGTGTGGCCGACTTCGCCGTCCGCCCCGCCGTCGAGGCCTTTCGGAGGCACGGTGCGATGGGAAGACAGGATCGCGCAGTCCATCTCCTGAAGGAAACGGATCGTGCGGCGCGTACCGTCGCCCGCCGACCATTTGCCCTTGCCGCCCGAACCTTCGCGGATGTGGAAGTCTTCCAGCAGGACCGGATAGCGGAATTCCAGCACCTCCGGATCGGTAAGGCGCGAATTCGTCATGTGGACATGCACGCCGTCCGTCCCGTCGAAGCCGGGGCCCGCAGGAGAGCCGGAGCAGATCGTCTCGTAATACTGGTACTGGTCGTTGCCGAAGGTGAGGTTGTTCATCGTGCCCTGGCTGTTGGCCATGGCCTTGAGAGCACCGAATAGCGCGTTCGTCACGTGCTGGCTCGTTTCCACATTGCCGGCGACGACGGCTGCCGGGTAGGCGGGCTTCAGCATGCATCCGTCGGGTATCACGATGTTGATGGGGCGCAGACACCCCGCGTTCATCGGGATGTGGCCTTCCACCATGACGCGGAAGCAGTAAAGCACCGCCGCGCGGGTGACGGGCTCCGGCGCGTTGAAGTTGTTCGGCTTCACGTCCGACGTGCCGGTGAAATCGACGGTCGCCTCGCGAGCCGCCTTGTCCACCGTGATCCTGACCTTGATCACCGAGCCCTGGTCGGTCGGATACTCGTATTCGGACTCCGTCAGCGCCTCGATCACCCGGCGCACGCTTTCCTCCGCGTTGTCCTGCACGTGGCCCATGTAGGCCTGCACGACGTCGAGCCCGAAGTGGGCGACCATCTTGCGAAGCTCCTTCACGCCTTTCTCGTTGGCGGCGATCTGGGCCTTCAGGTCGGCGACGTTCTGCGTGACGTTCCTCACCGGGTAGGGGTGGTCGGTGAGGATCTTCACCAGGGCCTCTTCTTGGAAGGCGCCCCTGTCGACCATCTTGAAATTGTCGATCAGGACGCCTTCCTCGTCGACCGTGGTCGCGCGCGGCGTCATGGAACCGGGCGCGGTGCCGCCGACATCGGCATGGTGGCCGCGCGAGGCCGTCCAGAAGAGGATCTCCTTGCCCGCGTCATCGAAGACGGGCGTGACCACGGTGATGTCCGGCAGATGGGTGCCGCCGTTGTAGGGCGCGTTCAGCGCGAAGACGTCACCGGGGCGGATATCGCCCTTGTTCAGCCGGATAACGGTCTCGACCGAGCGGTCCATGGAACCCAGGTGCACCGGCATGTGCGGGGCGTTGGCGACAAGCGCGCCGTCGGAATCGAAGACTGCGCAGGAGAAGTCGAGCCGCTCCTTCACATTGACCGAATAGGCCGTGTTCTGGAGCGTCACGCCCATCTGCTCGGCGATCGACATGAAGAGGTTGTTGAAGACCTCGAGCATGACCGGATCGGCCCTGGTGCCGATCGCCTCCGTGCGCTTAAGGGCGACGACGCGGTTGAGGATCACGTGATCCTTGGCCGTGATCTCCGCCTGCCAGCCGGGCTCGACCACGATGGTCTGATGCGGCTCCATGACAAGCGCGGGGCCGGGAACCTTGTGGCCGGAGGCAAGATCGGCGCGCAGATAAACCCGCGCCTCGTGCCATTCGCCATCGGCGAAGAAGCGGGTCGTGCGCTCGATATCTGCGTCGGCCGTCGCAAGGTCGCGGTCGCTTTCCTCGATGCCCGCACCGCCGCCGATGGTCTCGACCTCAAGCGCCTCGACGACGATCGGCTTCTCGTCATAGGCGAAGCCGAACTGTGCCTTGTGAGCCTCCTCGAAGGCCGAAATCATCGAGGGAATATCCCCACGCTCGACGGGAAGGGGCGTGTCCGTGCCCTCGTAGCGAAGGTGCGCGCGAACCACCGTCTGGCGCTCGGAAGCCGGAATGCCCTGCTGCTCCAGTTCCTCCTCCGTCTCCTTCGAAAGGGCCGCGCCCAGCTTGTCGAGTTCGGGAAGGACTGTATCTTCAAGCCGCTTGACGACGGCTTGCTGGCGGGTTGCGCGGATATCGGCAAGGCCCATGCCGTAGGCCGAAAGGATGCCGGAAAGGGGATGGACGATGACCGTCTTCATGCCAAGGCTGTCGGCAACCGCGCAGGCGTGCTGGCCGCCCGCCCCACCGAAGCAGGTGAGCGCATAATGCGTGACGTCATAACCGCGCTGGACGGAAATCTTCTTGATGGCGTTCGCCATGTTTTCAACGGCGATCTTGAGGAAGCCGTCTGCGACGTCCTCCGGCGAGCGGCCGTCGCCGATCTTCTCCGCCATTTCCTTGAACGCGGCCTTCACGGCGTCGGCATCGAGCGCCTCGTCGCGGCCCGGGCCGAAGATCTTCGGGAAGAAATCCGGAATGAGCTTGCCGACCATGACGTTGGCATCGGTAACCGCAAGGGGGCCGCCGCGCCGGTAGCACTTCGGGCCGGGATTGGCGCCCGCGCTGTCCGGGCCCACCTGGAAGCGGTTGTCCTTGTAATGCAGGATCGAGCCGCCGCCGGCC
This sequence comes from Stappia sediminis, assembly GCF_009826895.1. Classification (GTDB taxonomy): domain Bacteria; phylum Pseudomonadota; class Alphaproteobacteria; order Rhizobiales; family Stappiaceae; genus Hongsoonwoonella; species Hongsoonwoonella sediminis. The sequence continues at coordinate 239,188 of NZ_WUMV01000001.1, forward strand.
GCGACCGTGTGGATCATCATCATCGGCGCGCGCATGCGCACGCCAGCGACTTCCGTCTCGAACGTGCGCTCATAGTCGCCGTCATAGTGGGAAACGTCAGTCGACGTACCGCCCATATCGAAGCCGATCACGGATTCGAAACCAGCCATCTTCGAGGTCTCGACCGCGCCGACGACGCCGCCCGCGGGGCCGGACAGGATCGCATCCTTGCCCTGGAAGAGATCTGCTGCGGTAAGCCCGCCCGAAGACTGCATGAACATCAGCCGGCAGCCGGTACCTTCGATCTGAAGTTCGCCCGCGACCTGCTCCACGTAGCGGCGCAGGATCGGCGAGAGATAGGCATCGACGACCGTAGTATCGCCGCGCCCGACGAGCTTCATGAGCGGTGAAACCTCATGGCTGACGGAAACCTGCGGGAAACCGACCTCGCGGGCGACGCGCGCAACCTGCTTTTCATGCTCGGGGTAGGCGTAGGCATGCATGAAGACGATGGCCAGGGAACGGATGCCGTCGTCATAGGCCTTCTGCAAATCTTCGCGAACCGCCTCAAGGTCGGGTGCGGCCTCGACCGTGCCGTCGGCGCGGGTGCGCTCGTCCACTTCCACGACCTGTTCGTAGAGAAGCTCCGGCTTGATGATTTCCTTGGCGAAAATGTCGGGCCGCGCCTGATAGCCGATCTCCAGCGCGTCGCGGAAGCCCTTCGTGATGACAAGAAGCGTGCGGTCGCCCTTGCGTTCCAGCAGCGCGTTGGTGGCAACGGTCGTGCCCATCTTCACGGTGGCGATCTTTTCCGCCGGGATACGCTCCCCGGCGGCAATGCCCATCAGGTCGCGGATACCCTGGATGGCGGCGTCGCGATAGGCTTCCGGGTTTTCGGACAGCACCTTATGGGCCTTGATTTCCCCGTCCGGCGTGCGTGCGACGATATCGGTGAAAGTGCCGCCGCGATCGATCCAGAAGTCCCACTTGGCTTCAGAGTTCGCCGTTCCCATGATGTGCTCCGTCCCGTTGCAGGGCCTGCGCTGTCTGGACGATTAAGTCTCATTCGCGCGCGGGCCGATCCGTTATGGCGCCGACATTGATAAATTATCGATAAAATGTCAACGTCAGTCTCGTCCGCTCATCGGAAAAGGAGCGGCATTTCCTGAACGCCCGTCCAGGAAAGCCTGCCGCTCTCGTCCGTGCGGATGGTCGGGAAATGGCCCGGCACGATGATGCGCCCGCGCCTCAACACTTCACGCAAGGAAGCGGCGCCGCGCTTTTCCGGGTCGAATTCGAGATCCGGGATGCAGGTGGAGGCCTCGCGCGCGGTCTTGAGCGCGTCGGCGGCAAGCACGACCGGGCCTTCGGGCGAGGACAGCTCCAGAGAAATATGCCCCGGCGCGTGACCGGGCGTGGGAAAGGCGGTTACGCCGGGCAGGATTTCCTCCTCGCCGTCGGTGAGGCGCAACTCGCGACCCTCAAGCAGCATCGGCAGGATGCGCGGCGTGACCCAGTCCTCATCGAAGGGCGTTTCGACATATTCGCGCTCGGTGAGGCTCATGACGACGGGTGCGCCCGGAAAAAGATCAAGGTTGAGGACATGGTCGAAATGGCCATGGGACAGGATCACGAGGTCGATGTCGCCCGGCGCAAGGCCGCGCGCTTCGAGCGCGTTCAAAAGAAGTTTTCGGGTAACGCCGTGACCGCAGTCGAACAGGGCGCGCGTCTTGCCGGACGTAACGAGGACGATGGAGGAAATGCCGAAAAAGCCACCGTGGAAGGCAAGGCTCGAACCTTCGACGAGGACGTCGTATTGCGGGGTCAATGTAAACGTTTCCTTGTTTGCGGATCTCTCCGAAGTACCCGGGTGCGACGATTACCATCCTATCGACCAAAGGCGATGGCGGCCAATAACGACAATTTGTCGATAAATCGTTGACGTTTGTAAAATCTGCGCATACCCTTCCCCCGTGGCATCATGAGGCGCGCGCGGACAGGTTCCGCAAAAACGCGCACAAAATAAAGAGGGGATTCCACGATGACATTCACGAGAAGGACTCTCATGGCAGGTGCCGCGGCCGTTGCCTTCGCAGCAGGAACCGCGACCGCCGCCTTCGCCGAAACCAAGTGGGACATGCCCACGCCCTATGGCGACAACAACTTCCACACGATGAACATTGCCGAATTCGCCGGGGACGTCGGCGAGGCGACCGGCGGATCGCTGACGATCCAGGTTCATTCGGCAGGCTCGCTCTTCAAGCATCCGGAAATCAAGAACGCCGTGCGCAAGGGCCTTGCGCCGATCGGCGAGGTGCTGATCTCCCGCCTTTCCAACGAAGACCCGATCTTCGGCCTCGATTCCGTACCGTTCCTGGCAACTTCCTATGACGATGCCAAGAAGCTTTACGACGCCTCGCGCCCGCTTCTGGAAAAGAAGCTCGAGGAGCAGGGCCTGCAGCTTCTCTTCGCCGTGCCGTGGCCCCCGCAAGGCATCTACGCCAAGAAGGAAGTGACGTCCCTTGACGACCTGAAGGGCGTGAAGTTCCGCGCCTATAACGCCGCAACCGAGCAGATCGCCCAGCTTGCGGGCGCCGTGCCGACGCAGGTCGAGGTGCCGGATATTCCGACCGCCTTCTCCACTGGCCGGGTGGACGCCATGATCACCTCGCCGTCGACGGGCGCCAACACCAAGGCCTGGGATTTCCTCTCCCACTACCACGACACGCAGGCGTGGCTTCCGAAAAACATGGTGATCGTCAACAAGGCCGCCTTCGACGCGCTTTCCGACGACGAGAAGAAAGCCGTCCTGGACGCGGCGGCCGAAGCCGAAACGCGCGGCTGGGAAGCCTCCAAGACCGAGACGGCCGACAAGACCAAGGTGCTTTCCGACAACGGCATCACCGTTGTGGCTCCGAGCGACGCTCTCATGGGCGGCTTTGCCGAGATCGGCGCGACGATGGTCGAGGAATGGAAAGCCTCCGCCGGCGACGAGGGCGCGGCGGTAATCGATGCCTACAGGAACTGACCGACGAAGGGCCGGTGTCTCAACCGGCCCTTCTTGCTTCCGGGGCCGCCATTCCATGCCCCATTATTCTGGTTGGTCGTGATGCGCCCGATACTCACCCGCGCCTACGCGCTTGCCGAAATGCTTGCGGCAAGCTGCCTCGTCATCATCGCCGCACTCGTGCTTTTGCAGGTCATGGGCCGCATCGCCGACGGGACGCTCAAGCTCTTCGGCTTCGAAGCCGTCGGCTTCCTCGTGCCCTCGCTTGCCGAGATCGCGGGCTTCCTGCTGGTCGGCGCCTCGTTCCTGGCGCTCGCCTCCACACTTCGCCACGCGGTGCATATCCGGGTCTCGCTGGCGATATCCCATGCACCGGAAAGCCTTCGAAAGGTCATGGAGACGCTGGTGCTCGTGATCGCACTGGCGCTGATCGCCTATTTCTCCTGGTATGCCGTGCTGCTTGCGCTCGACAGCTATCAATTCAATGAAGTTTCCTTCGGCATCATCCCGATCCCGCTCTGGATCCCGCAGGCCGTCATGGCGCTCGGACTGATCGTTTTCGCAATCTCCATGCTCGACGACCTGATCGTGCAGCTTTCCGGCGGAACGCCGAGCTACGTCCTTGCCGAAGAGGGCAAGGGCATCGAGGGGGCGGACTGATGGATATTTCGCTCTTCGCGCCGCTTCTGGGCGTCGTCCTGCTCGTTTCGCTCGCGCTCGGACTTTGGGTTTCGGTATCGCTCGCCGCATGCGCGCTGTTCGCGATGTATTTCGTCACGCCGCCCTCCGGCCCGGTGCTTGTGACGACGGTGTGGGGGGCAGCGAACTCCTGGGATCTCACGGCCCTGCCGATGTTCATCTGGATGGGCGAGATCCTGTTCCGCTCCAAGCTTTCGGAAAACATGTTCGCGGGGCTTTCGCCCTGGATGCGCAACCTTCCCGGCAGGCTCTTCCACGTGAACATCATCGGCTGCGGCATCTTCGCCGCCGTCTCGGGCTCCTCGGCCGCCACCACCGCGACCATCGGCAAGATGTCGCTGCCCGAACTCCTGAAGCGCGGCTATGACGAGCGGCTCGCGATCGGCACGCTTGCCGGCTCCGGCACGCTTGGCCTCCTCATTCCGCCGTCGATCATCCTGATCGTCTATGGGGCTGCGACCGAACAATCCATAGCGCGGCTTTTCATCGCCGGCGTATTGCCGGGCGCCATGCTTTGCATCCTGTTCATGGGCTACGTGATGGCGTGGTCCTTCCTGAACCACGAGAAGATGCCGGAAGCCGATCCCGCGGTCCCTTTCGTGGAGCGTCTGGTCGCAACGCGCGGCCTCTTGCCGATCATCGTGCTGATCGTCGGCGTCATCGGCTCGATCTATGCGGGGCTCGCATCGCCCACGGAAGCGGCCGCCGTCGGCGTTTTGCTGTCGCTCTCGCTGTCGTGGTGGTACGGCACATTGACGAAGGCAAGCTTCACCGATGCGCTTCTTGGCGCGACGCGCACCTCCTGCATGATCGCCTTTATTCTTGCCGGCGCCGCGATGCTGACGGTCGCCATGGGCTTTACCGGCATCCCGCGCGAGCTTGCAGGCTGGATCGGCTCGATGAACCTTTCGCCTTATGCGCTACTCGCGGCGCTTACGCTGTTCTTCATCGTGCTCGGTTGTTTTCTCGACGGGATCTCGGTTGTGGTGCTGACCACATCGGTGATCCTGCCGATGGTGGAAGCCGCCGGCCTCGACCTCATCTGGTTCGGCATCTACCTCGTGCTCGTGGTGGAAATGAGCCAGATCACGCCGCCCGTCGGCTTCAACCTCTTCGTGCTGCAGGCAATGACGGGGCGGAACATCTTCCAGATCGCGCGAATGGCGCTGCCGTTCTTCCTGATCATGATCCTGGCGGTCGTGCTGATCGTCGCCTTTCCGGGGCTGGCGACCTGGCTGCCGCAAACCATGCTGTCGAATTGACGGGAGACGCCATGTCCAGGGAAGAGGCTAAAGCGGGAGGAAACGGTGAGGCCACGACGGTCGGGCCGGTCGTTTCCGCAGCACATCTGGCGTCCGGAGCCATGCCCGCGCTCTCGGAAGTGGAATTCGCCGTCACCATGATGGTGAACGCCTATCACCGCTGGATGGTGCGCTGCATGGCGGCGGCCGGAGCGGCGGGCATGAGCCCGCTCGACACGCTGGTGCTGCATACCGTCAACCACCGCGACAGGCCGAAGACGCTGGCCGACATCTGCCTCGTCCTCAACATCGAGGATACATATACGGTCACCTACGCGCTCAAGAAGCTGGAGAAGGCGGGGCTTGTGAAATCCGGCAAGCGGGGGAAGGAAAAGACGGTCGAGATCACGGCGGACGGCGAGGACATCTGCATGGAATACCGTCGCCTGAGGGAGGCGCTGCTGGTCCAGCCCGTCAAGGGGCTCGGCATGGACGAGACAGAGCTTTCCAAGCTCGCCGCCACGCTGCGCTCCGTTTCCGGCCATTATGATCAGGCTGCCCGCGCGGCCGCAGCGATGTAATCGCGAGGACGCGCAAAGGGAGAACGCCGCGGCCGCAGCGATGTAATCGCGAGGACGCGCAAAGGGAGAACGCCGCGGCCGCAGCGATGTAATCGCGAGGACGCGCAAAGGGAGAACGCCGCGGCCGCAGCGATGTAATCGCGAGGACGCGCAAAGGGAGAACGCCGCGGCCGCAGCGATGTAATCGCGAGGACGCGCAAAGGGAGAACGCCGCGGCCGCAGCGATGTAATCGCGAGCACGCGCAAAAGGGGAATGTTGCGGCGGCAGCGATGTAATCGCGAGCGCGCGCAAAAGGGGAATGGCGCGGCCGCGGCGATGTAATCGCGAGCACGCGCAAAAGGGGAATGGCGCGGCCGCAACGATGTAATCGCGAGCGTGCTAATAGTGCCGTCTTGCCAATTTCGTATGACCTAACGATACTTTGCGCCGTTTCAAACCGGGGAGAGGCGCATGAACGAGCAGGTGAACGGGTTGATCGACCAGGCGGTCGAGCTGGTGGCTCTTTACGGGCTGAAGGTAATTGGCGCGATCGCGATCCTGATTATCGGTTTCTTCATTGCCGGCAGGGTGGCGGGCTTCACGAAAAAGGGTTTGGCACGCTCAAGCGTCGATCCGATGCTGCAGGGCTTCATTTCAAGCCTTGTCAAATACACCGTGCTGGCGGTCACCGTGATCGCCGTCCTGAACCAGTTCGGCGTGCAGACGGCGAGCCTGATCGCCGTTTTGGGTGCCACCGGCCTTGCCATCGGCCTTGCGCTGCAAGGTACGCTTTCGAATGTGGCCGCGGGCGTGATGTTGCTCCTGTTCCGCCCCTTCAAGGTGGGCGACTATATCGAGGTGGCAGGGCAGGCCGGGACGGTGAAGGACGTCTCCCTCTTCACCTCGGAGCTTGCGACGCCCGATAACGTCCAGATCATCGTTCCAAACAGCCAGGTCTGGGGATCGTCCATCGTCAACTATTCCTTCCATTCGACGCGACGCCTCGATCTTGCGCTCGGCATCGCCTATGAAGACGATATCGGCAAGGCGAAGGCCGCCGTCGAAGACGTCATAAAATCCGACAGCCGCTGCAAGGCCGATCCCGCACCGCTCGTCGCCGTTTCGAACCTCGGCGAAAGCTCGGTCGATTTCGTCATTCGCATCTGGTGCGAAGCCGGCGACTATTGGGACCTCAAGTGGGACATGACGCGGGCGCTCAAGGAGCGGATGGACACCGAAGGCATTACCATTCCCTATCCGCAAAGGGTGGTGCACCGCCTGGCCGACGCCGCCGCATAGGCTGCCGGGCGCCCATTTGTCCCTATATCTCCATTGTAAGAGCGCGGCCGGGATCGCCCCGGCCGTGGCCATTTGAGAGGGTTATGCCATGTCGAGTGCGAAAACCCGCAGGGAAACGGATTCCATCGGCGCGGTGGAGGTGGCCGCCGACAAATACTGGGGCGCGCAGACGGAACGCTCGCTCCACCATTTCGCCATCGGCCACGAGATCATCTCGCTCGAAGTCGTTCATGCGCTGACGCTTATCAAGAAGGCGGCGGCGCGTGCCAACGCCGACCTCGGCAAGCTCGACAAGGAGCGGGCGAACCTCATCGTCGCGGCGGCCGACGAGGTGCTTGGCGGAAAGTTCGACGACCAGTTCCCCCTGCATGTCTGGATGACCGGGTCGGGCACGCAGTCGAACATGAACGTCAACGAGGTGATCTCCAACCGTGCGATCGAGATGGCCGGCGGGGTGATGGGTTCGAAGGAGCCGGTGCACCCCAACGACCATGTGAACATGTCCCAGTCTTCCAACGATGTGTTTCCGACGGCGATCAATGTGGCCTCGGCGCGGATGATCGCGGGCCTCCTGATCCCGGCGGTAAGGACGCTGCGCGACGCGCTCGACGAGAAGGCGGACGCCTGGGCGGATATCGTCAAGATCGGCCGTACGCATATGCAGGACGCCGTGCCGATGACGCTCGGCCAGGAGGTTTCCGGTTATGCCGGCATGCTGGACGATAATATCGAGCGGCTGGAATTCGCGCTTCGAGGGCTGATGAAACTCGCCATCGGCGGGACGGCGCTCGGCACCGGCGTCAATGCGCCGAAGGGGTTCGGCGACAAGGTGGCGGAATACCTTTCCAAGGATACCGGTCTGCCTTTCGTCTCGGCGAAAAACAAGTTCACGGTCATGGGCGCGCATGACGCCATGGTGATGGCTTCGGGCTGCCTGCGCACGCTTGCCGTCTCGCTCTACAAGATCGCCAACGACATCCGCCTGCTTTCCTGCGGGCCGAGGGCGGGGTTCGCGGAGATCGAGCTTCCCGCCAACGAGCCGGGGTCTTCGATCATGCCCGGCAAGGTGAACCCCACGCAGTGCGAGGCGCTGGCGATGCTTTCCGCCCAGGTAATGGGCCTCGATGTCGCGACGGGTTTCGCGGGTGCCGGCGGCATGCTGGAGATGAACGTCTACAAGCCGATGATGGGCTACAACGTCGTCGAAAGCGCGCGCATGTTGGCCGATGGCATGCATGCCTTCACGGTATTCGCCGTCAAAGGCATGAAGGCGAACGAGGCGCGGATCGCAAGGTTCGTGGAAGAATCCTTGATGCTTGTGACGCCGCTGGCCCCCGTCATCGGCTATGACAAGGCTTCGGAGATCGCCCATCACGCCCACCATCATGGTCTGACGCTTCGCGAGGCGGCACTAGAACTCGGCCATGTCTCGGCGGAGGAATTCGACCGGATCGTCGTACCCGCCAATATGACGGGGCGAAATTGACCGCCGGATTTGACCATGACGGTAGAGGAAGTTAAGAGCCGGACAGTCACCGTCCGCATGAGGATTCGATTGCGGCTCATTCCGACCGGTCACGGAAAACGGTCCCCGGCATGAACATCTGGTCAAGGATCAGCGCCGTCGTACAGCAAATCTCCGCGGGCAGCGCGGGGATCGTCGATCGTATCGTGCAATATGTGGCGACCATGGGCGATGGCCGGGAAGGGCGGCGATCGATCGCCTTCACCGTTGCGATGATCGCACTTTCGGCAAAAATGGCGAAGGCGGACGGCGTGGTGACGGGGGATGAGGAGATCGCCTTTCTCGAACTGTTCGATATTCCCAAGGGCGAGGAAAAGAACGTCGCCCGCCTCTTCAACCTCGCAAAGCAGGATGTCGCCGGCTACCGCACCTACGCGGAGCGGATCGCTGGCCTTTTTCCGCAGGACAGCGAGACGCTGGTCGATATTCTCGACGGGCTCTTTCACATTGCCAAGGCGGACGGCGTCGTCCATGAGGCGGAAATCGCATACCTTGGCGATGTCGCCGGGATCTTCGGTCTGGACGAGCGGGCGTTCAACCAGATCCTCGCCCGGCACACGCGTGACGGTGGCGACCCATATGTGGCGCTCGGTCTCGACAGACAAGCGAGCGATGCGGATGTGAGGGCGCAATACCGCCGCCTCGTGCGGGAGACGCACCCCGACCGGCTGATCGCGCGCGGCGTACCGGAGGAATTCGTGAAGATCGCCAATGACCGCATGGCGGCGCTGAATGCCGCCTATCGGCAGATTACGGCCGAGCGGGGGATCTGACGGTAATGGCGGTCAAGACCGACACCTCCCTGCCGGCGCGGCTGCAGCCTTCGCCGAACCACGGCGAACGGCGCGGCGATATGCCGATCGACATGATCGTTCTTCATTATACGGGAATGCAGTCGGGCGAACTTGCGATCAGGCGCCTGTGCGATCCCCGCTCGGAAGTTTCCGCACATTATATTGTCGACGAGGATGGCACGATCCTGCAATGCGTGCCGGAGGCGCGGCGCGCCTGGCATGCCGGCAAGGCCTTCTGGAAAGGCGAAAGAGACATCAACTCCCGCTCCATCGGCATAGAGATCGTCAATCCGGGCCACGAGTTCGGCTACCGCCCGTTTCCCGATGCGCAGGTGGCGGCTGTGACCGACCTTTGCCGGGATATCTGCCGCAGACACGGCATTCCGCCCGAGAGGGTGCTGGCCCATTCCGATGTCTCCGCGGACCGCAAGGAAGATCCGGGAGAGCTGTTCCCCTGGGCGCGGCTTGCGGGCGAAGGCGTCGGGCACTGGGTGGAGCCGGCGCCGACCGGAAGCGGGCGCTATTTCCAGCAAGGAGAAGAGGGCCAGCCGGTCGAGGCGCTGCAATCCATGCTGGGGCTCTATGGCTACGATATCGCCGTTACCGGTGTCTTCGACCGCAAGACGTCCGATGCGGTGAGGGCATTCCAGCGCCACTTCCGTCCCGAGAGGGTCGACGGCATCGCCGATATGTCGACCATCGCCACCCTGCATTCCCTGCTTTCGGCGCTTCCCAGGCTCGGCTGAGAGCCATGTAATATATTTACAGGTGTCGGATTTCCGTCAATGCTGCGATGCAGCATTGCCTAATATGCGGCGAAATTGCCATATTTGGCGGTCCAAACGGGCGAAATGTGACCGAAATCCGGCAAAATACTTAGAATTTTGTAACATTTCGTGATTTGAAGTGCCGGATTTTGGTCTCAGACAGCCTTCATACCCCGCGGCCTCAGATAAGTAAAAATTGAAAAAGGTCGCTCGAATGACGTTTACTCGACGCGCGGTTACTGCCGCGGCGGTGGCTATGCTTGCGCTTAACGCAGGCGCCTGCCAGTCGGCGCAGATTTCAACCACCACCGTCAACCCCGCAATCCTGGAAAATGCAGGGGCTGAGAAATACGACAAGATGATCCGCGCAAGCGCGCGCAAGCACGGCGTTCCCGTGGAACTGGCCCATGCCGTGGTGCAGGTTGAAAGCAACTATAACCCCAAGGCGCGCGGCAGCGCCGGCGAAGTGGGGCTCATGCAGATCAAGCCCGCCACAGCGCGCGACGTCGGCTACAAGGGATCGACGAAGGGGCTTTACGACCCGAAGACCAACCTGGAATACGGCATGAAATATCTTGCCGGCGCGCATGAAAGGGCTGGCGGCGATCTTTGCGGGACAATCCTGCGCTACAACGCCGGCCACTACGCTAAGCGCATGAACCCGGTGAGCAAGCGCTATTGCTCCAAGGTGAAGCAGATCCTGGCCTCGAACTGAGGTTCTGCCGGCTCCTCCTCGTTATCCTGAGAGGACCGGCATAGGTTCGCGTCGATCCGGCCCGTTCGCGTGAAGAACGCGCGGGCCTGGAAGAAGGTTCCTTGCCGGGCGGGAAGATTTTCGAGGCAATCCGGCGGCACGGCGGTAATGCTTGTCAGGCTCCCGGCGGGAGGCTGCTTACGAGGTCGGCAAGCTCCCCGGTCATTTGCGTTTTTTCGCTGCGTAGCCCGCCGATCATGCCGGCGCGGTCGGCTTCCGAGCGGTGCTGATTGAGCTTCCAGCTCCCCTCCAGCCGCTCGACGGCAAGCCTCACGCCGACGATCCCGCGCGATAGCGCGGTGATGAAGCCGTCAGGCGCATCGCCCACGGCCCAAGGCTCGGTCCGCCCGAGTTCATTCCTGTCGGTCAACTGCCGGAGATGATCAAGCAACTGCTGCGGGTCGTCGACCGTGCTCAAGCTTCCATGAGCGTGGACGGCGACATAGGCCCAGGTGGGCACGACCTTTCCCGTCTCGCGCTTCGTTGCGTACCAGGACGGCGAAATATAGGCCTGCGGACCCTGGAAGATGGCGAGCGAAGGCATGGGCCCATCAAGCGCGCGCCAATGCGGGTTGCCACGTGCAAGATGCCCCTCCAGCCGCGCCCCGTTAGCGTCCTCGACAAGGATCATGGGAAGGTGGGAGCAGAAAATTTCCCCGTCCGCTGGCGTTACCAGCATCGCGAAATGAATGTCGCGTATGGCCGCTTTCAGGACTTCGGGACGCGTTTCGCGAGACGTTTCGCGCGTGTACATAAGATTTTACCGATCCATGGCTATCTCAGCTTGCGCGCCGCCGCGGCAAGAGAGGCGGGTGTTTCCGTCCCGGGCGCGAGCATGTTGTCATCCAACGGCGCACCGACGGCGGTCGTGACCGGCAGCACCCCCGCCCACACGGGAAGCGCATAATCCTCGTCATCGTCAACCGGCGGGCCTTGCCGGATCTTGGCGCTTGCCGCCTCGATATCAAGGGCGATGACGCCCGTCGCCTTCATCTCCTTATCCGTCATGGGCCTCGCCTCGTCCCACCTGCCGGGCAGGAGATGTTCGGTGATCAGCACCAGGGCTTCTTCTTTCTCCGCCTCATCCGTTACATGACGCGCCGTGCCGTGAATCATGGCTGCACGATAATTGATCGAATGGTGGAAGGCGGACCGGGCGACCACGAGCCCGTCGACATGGGTGACGGTCAGGCAGAGCGGCGCCGTCTCGTCCAGCCGCTTGATGATCCTCGTCGCCTTCGCGCCATGCAGGTAGACCGTGTCGCCCTTCTTGGCGAAGATCATCGGGATCACCATGGGGCGCCCATCGGAAATGAAACCAACGTGGGCGGTGATAGCGCAATCGAGAATGGCATCGATCGCGGTTCGGTCGTAGTCAGCGCGTTTTGCGTTGCGCACGCGGGCAAAAGGCGGCTGGAGCCTTGCAGCGGTATTCATTTCACCAGTTTCTCCTGTCGTTCGCCTGCAAAATGTGCCATGAACTGGTTCCAATGAAGATCCAGTTTACGTGATTTGGAGAAGACCACTTGATGCTGGCTGGCATATTGGATCTGGACAGGGACGCGGGTCTGCCGCTGCCCGAGCAGATCTACAGGAAAATCCGTGCCGCGGTGGGTGACAGGCGGCTTGCCGCCGATGCGCCGCTGCCTTCAAGCCGGGAGCTTTCCCGCCAGCTTGGCGTATCGCGCAATACGGTGAACGCGGCTTACGAACTGCTGGCGGCGGAGGGTATCATCGCGGTGCGGCCGGGAGCGCGCCCGCGCGTTGCGGAACTGGGGGGGCTGGACGGGGCGAAGCGCGAACTGGAGGAGAAAACCCGCGCGCCGCAGGTCTCAAGACGCGGCGAGGGCCTGTGCCGGGATGTGCGCACCGATGCCTATGCCGACCCGCTGCGCAGGCAAGGCCGTCTGCAGCCCGGCGCCCCGGCGGAGGACTGTTTTCCGCGCGACGACTGGGCGCGGGCGCTGCGGCGCGCCGCCCGCCACGTATCCGGCGGAGCCTTGCTTTACGAAGACTATGCCGGCTATCCGCCATTACGCCGTTCACTTGCCGAGTATCTGACGCGCGAGAGGGGCGTCCGGGCGAAGCCGGAGCAGATTCTCATTCTCCCGACAACGCAAGGCTGCCTGCACCTGTTGGCTCAGGTTCTCAGCGAACCGGGCGATTGCGCCTGGCTTGAGGATCCGGGTTATCTGGGCGCCCGTGCGGCTTTTGCGTCCGCGGGGCTGAACATCGAGCCCTTGCCGGTGGATGTCGACGGCGCCGACGCATCCGGCGTGGAAAGCCGCGAGCCGCCGAAGCTGATCTATGTCACGCCCTCGCATCAGTATCCGTTCGGCTGCCGCATGTCGCTGGATCGCAGGCTGCAGCTCATAGATCGGGCGCGGGAGGCCGGCGCGCTGATCCTCGAGGACGACTACGACAGCGAGTTCCTGTTCTCGGGCCGGCCCATCGCGGCACTTCAGGGCCTTGGCAGCGGCGACGAGGTGATCTATCTGGGAACCTTCGCCAAGAGCATGCTGCCCGGCCTTCGCATCGCCTATATGATCGTGCCGGAAAGCCTCGCGGGGCCAATCGCCATAGCACAACGCAATGCCGGCCTGCTTGGCAACGTCCACACGCAGGCAGCCCTCGCGGACTTCATCGAAAGCGGTCACTACCGCGCACATCTGAAACGCATTCGCGAAACCTACGAAGCGCGCGGGCGCATGATGGTGGAGCGCCTGCGAGATGGCCTTGGAAACCGCATTTCGGTGGATTTTCCCATCGGCGGCATTCAACTGGCCGCGCGCCTGCCGCCCGACGTGGATGACCGCGCGGTCGTGAAGCGGATGGTGACCAAGGGCTTCATGCTCGCCGCCCTTTCGGGATACGGGCTCAAGGCGCGGCTCAACGGATTGGTGATCGGTTTCGCGGACGCAAGCGAAGCGGACATCGACGCCGGCGTCAAGGCGCTCGTCGAGGCGATCGGCACTGGATGAAGCGGTCCGGCCGCGCGAAGTTCCTTGACGCGCTATCTCCCTGAAACTACCTGTCTCCTGCCAGCCGGCCGGACGGCCGCTCCCGCAAATGCGGAAACGCAGCGGGGGAGGAAAGTCCGGACTCCATGGAAATACGGTGCCGGGTAACGCCCGGCGGGGGCAACCCCAGGGAAAGTGCCACAGAAAGCAAACCGCCCCATTCGCGCCGAGAGGCGCCGGGGTAAGGGTGAAAGGGTGGGGTAAGAGCCCACCGCGCGACCGGTAACGGAAGCGGCACGGTAAACCCCACCGGGAGCAAAACCGAATAGGGGCGGCGCGGGCTCGCGCCCGGCCGATTTCCAGGTCAGCCGCCCGGGTAGGTTGCAGGAGACGCACGGTAACGCGCGTCCCAGATGAATGGCCGTCACGCGGGCGGGAAACCGCCGGCCATACAGAATCCGGCTTACAGGCCGGCTGGCAATAATTCTCCGAAATCGCCAAGCGGCCGCAACCGGCTGACGCCGCCGGCAAGCGGCGCTCGCGGATTTAATTCTTCCGCAACGGACGTTCAAAGGACCGAACGCCCTCGAAAAGGCGTCTTCGCAGGCCTTCGCGGTTGGAAACCCAATCTTAAGCTTAATTGTGCATAACCGGTTTACGGCGTGGAAACCATGCCGGGGAGGGGGCTCAAACCATTGGATTCCATTGACGCCCATGCTTGCCCATGTTATCCCAAGATATCCCAGGATGTAACGAAGTATGCGAGGCGTCACGGCGCCGGGGATGGCCGAAGCGGCGCTCGCGCCGACGGATGCATTGCGCTCAACCCGCAGCTTCTTCGTATCGGTCCAGGGGGGATTTCGGGCGCCAGGCGATAGACGCCAGGCGATGGGGCGAGGAGTTCGATGGCCGGCTTCGTGTCGCATTACACCAATCGACTCGACGCGAAGGGCCGTGTCTCCGTTCCCGCCCCCTTCCGCCAGGAGCTCACGCGCGACGGTTTCGAGGGGCTCTATTGCTTTCCTTCGCTATTCCAGCCGGCCGTGGACGCGGGCGGCCACAAGCTCGTCGACCAGATTCAGCGTCGTCTGGAAGGCTTCGATACGTTGACGCTCGATCACGATGCGCTTTCGACCGCGCTCTATGGCGCGAGCGAGACGCTGAAGATCGACGGAGACGGCCGCGTGATGCTTTCCGACATGATCCGCGAGCATGCCGGCATGAAGGACAAGGTGACTTTCGTCGGTCAGGGCTACAAGTTCCAGATCTGGGAACCGGAGCGCTTCCGCGCCCATCAGGCGGAGGCGATGAAACATGCACTCGCCGTTCTCGGCGGCAAATCGGCCGCGCCGGAGGGCGCGAAATGATCGCTCCGGCCGAAAACGGGGCAAGTGCACCCGCAAACCAAGCGCCGCATGTGCCGGTCATGCTGGCGGAGGTCGTCTCCGCCCTTTCCCCCAAAAAGGGTGAGACGATCGTTGACGGCACCTTCGGGGCCGGCGGCTACACGAAGGCGGTCCTTGAAACGGGGGCCAATGTTATTGCCGTCGATCGCGATCCGGATGCAATTGCCGCAGGGCAGGCTTTGGTAAAGGCGGCCGGCGGAAGGCTGCGGCTCGTCGAGGGGCGTTTCTCCGACCTGGAGAACCACCTTGAAGCGCTGGGCGAAGATGCGGTCGACGGTGTCGTTCTCGACCTCGGCGTGTCCTCCATGCAGCTGGACCAGGCCGAGCGGGGCTTCTCGTTCCGCTTCGACGGGCCGCTCGACATGCGCATGGGACAGCATGGGCCGACGGCGGCGGATGTCGTCAATCAACTTCCCCAAAAGGACCTGACGCGGGTTATCGGACTGCTTGGCGAGGAAAAGCGGGCATCGGCGGTTTCCTCCGCCATAGCCCGGCGCAGGACGGAGCAGCCGTTCGAGCGCACGGCCGACCTCGCGGCCGTGGTGGAAAAGGTCGTCGGCCGGTCGCCGAAGAAAGCGCAGATCCACCCGGCGACGCGCACCTTCCAGGCGCTCAGGATCTACGTGAACGGCGAGTTGGAAGAGGTGGCAGAAGCGCTTGGAGCCGCGGAGCGGGTGTTGCGTCCGGGTGGGCGGCTCGTCGTCGTCACCTTTCACAGCCTCGAAGACCGGATCGTCAAACGCTTCCTTGCCGATCGAACGCGCACGCGCGCCGGCGGCTCCCGGCACCTGCCCGAGCAGGATGTGCCGCCGCCAACGTTCGAGCTGGTCGTCAAGGGAGCCGAGGATCCGGGCGAAGACGAAATCCGGCTCAATCCGCGTGCACGCTCCGCACGCCTCAGGGCGGGGCGCAGGCTCGATGCGCCGGCCCGCGAACTCGATGCCGAGGCGCTGGGCGTTCCGCGTCTCGCCGATATTTCAAGCTTGAGGGGATGAGGCAATGACACGTTATCTCAATCTCGTCTTCGTCCTCGTCGTTCTGATCGCCGCCGGCACTGTCTTCGACATGAAACATGCGGCGGAACTTTCGGCGGAGGAGGTGGCGGCGCTGAAGCGGCAGATCGCCGAAGAGCGCGAGCAGATTCAGCTCTTGAAGGCGGAATGGAGCCTGCTCAACCGTCCCGACCGGTTGCAGGGCCTGGTCGAGCGCTACAACGCCTATCTCGAACTCGAGCCGCTCACCGCCGAACAAATCACGCTCCTTGAGGATCTGCCGGTGAAGCCGGTCGACCTTGAACCCGTCAATTCCGATAGCCCGCTTGGCGGATACGCCGGCGACGTGCCGTCGATCCAGTAGGGGAAAGTATGGCGCCGTCTGCCGAACCCAAGTCTTTCCTGCAGCACCGCATCGTGCGGCCGCGCGCCCTCCCGGCGCCGAGCAGGTCTGTCAAGTCGCGCGTCTGGCTGACGATGTTCGCCTTCGCCGCAGTCTACGCGATGATCGCGACGCGCCTGGTGATGCTGGGACTTACGGAAACGGGAGAGGCGTCGGCCTATATCTCGGCGCAGGATTCCGTTGCCGCCGCGCGGCCCGACCTCGTCGACCGCAATGGCGAAATCCTCGCGACAGACATCAAGACCGCCTCCCTTTATGCCGAGCCGCGCAAGATCATCGACGTCGACGAAGCGATCGAAGGCCTTTCGAGCGTCTTTCCCGACCTGCGCAATCCGACGGTGCGCAGACGCCTTGCCAGTGACGCCGGTTTCATCTGGCTGAAGCGCGAACTTACCCCCGGCCAACGTCAGAAGGTCCACGATCTCGGTATCCCCGGCATAGGGTTCCTGGAAGAAAACCGCCGCTTTTACCCCGGCGGGCCGACCGCAAGCCATGTCACCGGAATTGTCAACGTCGACAATGAAGGCATTGCCGGCATGGAACTTGCCGTCGACCGGGCGTGGCTGAAGGACCTGCAGGCGGCGGGCTTTGCCTCGGAAGAGGCTCTTGAGCCGGTCAAGCTTTCGATCGACCTGCGTGCCCAGCATGTCGTTCGCGACGAAGTGCGCCAGGCGATGGAACGATACCGGGCGATCGCGGGCGTCGGCATCGTGCTCGACATCAAGACGGGCGAGGTTGTCGCCATGTCTTCGCTGCCGGATTTCGACCCGAACGATCGCGATGACGCGCTTGACAAGAACAAGCTGAACCGTGCCACCGCCGGCGTCTACGAGATGGGGTCGGTGTTCAAGGGCTTTACCGTCGCCATGGCGCTCGACAGCGGGAAGGTGACGGTGGAGGACAGTTTCGACGCCACGCGCCCGATCCGGGCGGGCGGGCGCACGATCAACGATTTCCACGGCAAGAACCGAATTCTCTCGGTGCCGGAGATTTTCATCTATTCCTCGAACATCGGCACAGTGAAAATGATGCTGGCCGCCGGTATCGAGGAGCAGCAAAGCTTCCTGAAGCGGGTCGGACTGACGTCGAAGCTCAAGACGGAACTGCCGGAAGTGGCGACGCCGCTTCTGCCGAAGCACTGGCGCGAACTGGAGGCCATGACGATCTCCTTCGGCCACGGGATCTCGGTCACGCCGATGCAGACCGCCGTTGCCGCCGCCGCGCTTTTGAACGGCGGGCGCCTGATCCCGCCGACGTTTTTCCCGCGCGACCAGGCAACGGCCGAAGCCTTGGCCGAAGAGGTCGTGACCAAACGCACGAGCGCGGTGATGCGCTATCTCTTCCGGCTGAATGTCCTGTCCGGCTCGGGCCGCCGCGCGGAAGTGCCGGGCTATCTCGTCGGCGGCAAGACCGGCACGGCGGAGAAGATCGAAAACGGCCGCTACGTGTCCAACAAACGGCGGAATTCCTTTCTTTCAGCCTTCCCAATGGACGAGCCGCGCTATGTCGTTCTGGTCGTCCTCGACGAGCCGAAACCGGAACGCCAGGGCATAGGCGCGACCGCGGGCCTGAACGCCGCACCCACCGCGGGAGCAATCATCCGGCGCATCGCGCCCATGCTCGGCGTCTTGCCGAAATTCGGAGAAGGGGGCGACACGATCTCGATTTCTTATTAAGACCGGTAACAACGGCGTGAGGAAATTGCGGGCGGGGTCGCAGCCAGACCCGGGATATCCTCATTCGACGACGCACAACGGACATTGGCGCATGACATGCAGCTCAAGGACATAGCCGGCGACCTGCCGATCACGCCACAAGACGGCGGCGTGACGATCCGTGGCCTTACGGCCGACAGCCGGCAGGTGAGGCCGGATTTTCTTTTTGCCGCGCTGAAGGGCGCGAAAGCCGATGGCACGGCTTTCGTCAAGGCCGCCGTGGAGGCGGGCGCAGCCGTTGTGCTGATCGGCGAGGATGCCGATGCGGACGCCGTGCGTGCCGACGCCGACGGGCGGCCGGTTATCGTCAGCGAGGATCCGCGGCGGACGCTTGCGCTGATGGCGGCGAGGTTCTACGGGCATCAGCCGGAAACGATGGTTGCGGTCACGGGCACCAGCGGCAAGACGTCGGTCGCCGTTTTCGTCCGCCAGATTTTCGCTGCATGCGGCTTCGAGGCGGCAAGCCTCGGCACGATCGGCACGGTGACGTCGCGCGGCGAAGTCTACGGTGGCCTGACGACGCCCGATCCGGTGACGCTGCACCGGGAGCTTGCCCGCCTTGCCGACGACGGCATCACGCATGCGGCCATGGAAGCCTCCAGCCATGGGCTCGACCAGCGCCGCCTGGATGGTGTGGAACTGAAGGCCGCGGGTTTCACCAATCTCGGCCGCGATCACCTCGACTATCACCCGGATGTGGAAAGCTATCTGCAGGCGAAGCTCAGGCTTTTCGATACATTGCTGCCGGAAGACGGGATCGTCGTTGTCGAACCGGCCTCGCCGTATGCCGACCGCGTGATCGATGTTGCCCGCTCCCGAGGGCAGACGCTGTTCACCGTCGGCGAGGGCGGCGAGGACCTCGGCCTTGAGGAGATCCGCCAGGACGGCTTCGACCAGATCCTGACGCTTGCGACGCCCGACGGTGCGCGCGAGGTCCGCCTGCCGCTCTCGGGCCGCTTCCAGGTTTCCAATGCGTTGATCGCCGCGGGTCTTGCAATCGCCGCGGGCGTTCCACGCGACGATGCGCTCAAGGCGCTGGAAAGCCTTGAAGGCGCGACCGGGCGGCTGGAGCGGGTGGGCTCCAAGGCGAATGGTGCCCTTGTCGTCGTCGATTACGCGCACAAGCCGGATGCGCTGGAAAATGCGTTGCAGGCGTTGAGGCCGTTCACCTCCGGACGGCTCTTCGTTGTCGTGGGAGCGGGCGGGGACCGCGATCCGGGCAAACGGCCGTTGATGGGCAAGGCTTCGTTCGAAAATGCCGACGTCGTGATCGTCACCGATGACAATCCGCGCAGCGAAGACCCCGCGAAAATCCGTGCGTCGGTTATGGAAGGCGCCCCCGGCGCGATCGAGATCGCCGATCGTGGCGAGGCGATTTCCACCGCGATCTCCCTGCTCGAGGAGGGTGACGTGCTTTGCGTTGCCGGCAAGGGACATGAAACCGGCCAGATCGTGGGCGAGAGCGTGCTTGAATTTTCCGATCACGAGGCGATCGGCAAGGCGCTTGCGCGCGAGGCGGAAGGCGCGAGCGAGGCTATGAGCGCGGCGGCGGTGGCTGCTGATATCGGCGAGAGCCTTCCCGGCGAGGCGCAGGAGGCCGAGAGGGACGCTGCACGCCCTCTTTCCATCAGCGATGACGAGCTGAAGGCCATATTCGGAGACATCGCGCAAAAAGCCGCCAGGGCGGGCAAGCCGGAACTTGCGGATGAGGAGACCGAAGGCAGGGAAGAGCCGCCCGCCGAAGAAACGGAAATTCCGGATAACGTGCCGCGGGAAACGGACCGGCCAGCCGCCGATCTTGTGGATTTTTCCGCAATGGAAGCGGAATTGTTCGGAGAGATAAATGCCGACGGCCAGCCTGACGCGGAGCCGGAAGAAAACGGCGAAACCGCATCGATAAGCGAAGAAGCGGCTGAAGAGGGCATAGAAGAACCGGGCGATGAGGTGGAGGAGCGGGAAGTCGAGCTCCTTGTCGAGCAGGCTGAAGACGCGGCGGAAAGCGATCTGACGCATGAAGGTGCGGCCGAGGAAGAAACGGTAGAGGAAGTTTTACCGGATCGGGATAAAGACGAGGCTGTGGAGGCCCCCGAAGGGGATCTGGCCGAACCTGAAGAAGAAGATACGCCTGGGACCGAAGCCGAAACACGCGAGGTGGCGGCTGCGGAACCGTTTGCCGCGCCGGTGGTGCCGGACGAGGACGAGAGCGGGGCTCTTTGGACACTCAGGGATTTCCTGAACGCCGTGGGTGGCATTGCCGCCGGAGAGCCAGCACCCGAAATCACGGGAATATCCATCGATAGCCGCACGATTGAGCCGGGCGAGGCGTTTTTCGCGATCGAGGGCGACCATTTCGACGGCCATGACTTCGTCCGTGATGCGGTCAAGGCGGGAGCCGCGATCGCCGTCGTATCGCAGAAGAAGATCGAAGAAATGCCGCGCGGAGGCCCGCTCGTCGCAGTCGCCGATCCGCTCGAGGCGCTTCGTCGTCTGGCGCGGGCGGCGCGCCAGCGCACCAAGGCGCAGATCGTTGCCATTACCGGGTCCGTGGGCAAAACGGGCACGAAGGAGATGCTGAGGCTTGCGCTTTCACGATCCGGGCGCACGCACGCTTCCGTCGCATCCTTCAACAATCACTGGGGCGTACCGCTGACACTGGCGCGGATGCCGGCGGATACGGATTTCGGCGTCTTCGAAATCGGCATGAATCACGCCGGAGAGATAACGCCGCTGACGCAACTGGTCCGCCCTCACGTGGCGATCGTCACCACGGTGCAGCCGGTGCATCTGGAATTCTTCGGTTCGGTGGAGAAGATCGCCGAGGCGAAGGCGGAAATCTTCTCAGGGCTTGAACCCGACGGAATTGCGATACTCAATCGCGACAACGAACAGTTCGATCTTCTCCAGTTCCATGCGCGGATGGCGGGCGTGCGGACGATCTGCACCTTCGGTGTCGACCAGCCGGCGAACGCGAAGGCGGACAAGATTTCGTCGCAGACGGGATGCAGTTGTATTTCGGCGACCGTTCTTGGCGAGGAAATCACGTATAAGGTCGGCGCGCCCGGCCTGCACTACGTGAAAAACAGCCTTGCCGTGCTTGCCGCAGCCAAGCTTGTCGGGGCGGATCTTGCGCTTGCCGGCCTTGCGCTGACCGACATGCGCGCGCCAAAGGGGCGCGGCGCGCAGACCCGGCTGAAGCTGCCTGACGGCATGCTGACGCTGATCGACGAAAGCTACAACGCCAACCCGGCGTCGATGCGCGCCGCCTTGCGGCTTCTGGGCGAAACGCCTGTCAAGCGGCCCGGGCGGCGGATCGCCGTACTGGGTGATATGCGCGAGCTCGGCGAGATGTCCGATGCGCTGCATGCGGAGTTGCGCGATCCGGTTGTTGAAGCCGAGGTGGATAAGGTCTATTGCGCCGGGCCACACATGCATGCGCTCTGGGAAACACTGCCCGCGGCCATGCGCGGCGCCTATTCGGAGGAGGCGAGCGGCCTGCGCCCGCTGCTTCTCGCAGACATGCGCAACGGCGACGTCGTCATGATCAAGGGGTCGCTCGGAACGAGGATGGGTCCGCTCGTGGATGCGCTGATCAAGGAATTTCCCGCCGCCGATGAAGCCGCGGAGTGAGGTAAACGAGACTAATGCTCTACTTGCTTGGAGAACTTGCGGGCCAGGTATCTGCACTGAACGTGTTCCGCTACATCACGTTCCGGACCGGCGGCGCGATCATGACGGCCCTGCTGTTCATCGCGCTGTTCGGCCCAAGGATCATCGCTTCGCTGCGCATCCGGCAAGGGCATGGCCAGCCGATCCGCGCCGACGGGCCGCAGAGCCATCTGCTCACCAAAAAGGGCACGCCGACGATGGGCGGGCTTATGATCCTGTCGGGCATGCTCGTCGCGACGCTCCTGTGGGCGAACCTTGCCAATCCCTATACCTGGATCGTCCTGGGCGTCACGGTGGGCTTTGGCCTCATCGGCTTGTATGACGACTATCTGAAGGTGACCAAGGCGAGCCACGCAGGCTTCGGCGGGCGCTACCGGCTGGCGGTGGAATTCGTGATTGCCGGTATCGCCGCCTATTGCGTGACGCTTCTCGATACCGACCCCTTCACGACCTCCATCGCCTTTCCGTTTCTGAAGGATCTTGCGATCAACCTCGGCATCTTCTTCGTCCCCTTCGCAGCCTTCGTCATGGTGGGGGCGGGAAACGCGGTGAACCTGACCGACGGCCTCGACGGGCTTGCCATCGTTCCGGTAATGATCGCGGCGACCTCCTTCGGCCTGATCGCCTATCTTTCGGGCAATGCCGTCTTTTCGGATTATCTGCAGATCCACCATGTGGCGGGCACCGGCGAACTCGCCGTGCTGTGTGGCGCGGTCATCGGCGCGGGGCTCGGCTTTCTGTGGTTCAATGCGCCGCCGGCGGCAATCTTCATGGGCGATACCGGCTCGCTGGCACTCGGCGGCATGATCGGCGCTATCGCCGTCACGACCAAGCACGAGATCGTGCTGGCGATCATCGGCGGACTGTTCGTGGTGGAAGCCGTATCGGTGATCGTGCAGGTCGCATCCTTCAAGCTTACCGGCAAGCGCGTCTTCCGGATGGCGCCGATCCACCATCATTTCGAGCATATGGGCTGGACGGAATCCCAGGTGGTGATCCGCTTCTGGATCATCGCCGTGGTTCTGGCGCTGATCGGCCTTGCCACCTTGAAGCTGAGGTGAGGCGATGATCCCGGTCGAAAGCTTCAGGGGCAAGCGTGTCGCACTCTTTGGCCTTGGCGGCTCGGGGTTTGCGACGGCGCGCGCCCTTGTGGCGGGTGGTGCCGAAGTCGCCGCTTTCGACGACGCGGAATCCCGCGTGGAGGCCGCTGGAGCGGCCGGCGTTCCGACAAACGATTTGAGGACCGCCGACTGGTCGCAGTTCGATGCACTCGTGCTGGCGCCCGGCGTGCCGCTGACCCACCCCAAGCCCCATTGGACGGTGGAAGCCGCGCGCGCCGCCGGTGTCGAGATCGTCGGCGATGTCGAGCTTTTCTGCCGGGAACGGCGTCGGCGCGCGCCCGATGCGTCACTCATCGCAGTGACGGGCACCAACGGCAAATCGACGACCACGGCCCTGATCGCCCATATCGTGCGTGAAGCCGGGCGGGACGCGCAGATGGGCGGCAACATCGGTACGCCCGTCCTCGACCTTGCCGAACCACGGCGGGGCCGCGTTTATGTCGTCGAATGTTCTTCCTACCAGATCGACCTTGCGCCGACCCTCGACCCGACGGTCGGCATCCATCTGAACCTTTCGCCCGATCACCTCGACAGGCACGGCACGATGGAAAACTATGCGGCGATCAAGGAACGCCTCGTTTCGAATGCGAAGCTCGCCGTCGTCGGGATCGACGACCGGTACTCTTCGGCGATTGCCGACCGGATCGAGCTTTCGGGAACGCCGGTGCGCAGGATATCCGTGAGGAATCCCGTCTCGGACGGCGTATATGCCGCAGGGCAGCGGATCTTCGTGGCGGAAGACGGCGCGCAGACGCTCTTTACCGATCTCGGCGGCATCGACGCGCTTCGTGGCGCGCATAATGCGCAGAATGCGGCAGCGGCGATCGCGGCCTGTCTGGCTGTCGGACTTGACCGGCAGGAGATCGTAAAAGGTCTGAAGTCGTTTCCCGGCCTCGCGCATCGCATGGAAATCGCCGCGCGCGAAGGGAGCGTCATGTTCGTCAACGATTCCAAGGCGACGAATGCGGATGCGGCGGAACGCGCGCTGGCAAGCTTCGAGCGCATCTTCTGGATCGTTGGCGGGCGCGCCAAGACAGGCGGCATCGACATGCTGTCGGATTATTTTCCGCGGATCGCCAAGGCCTATCTCATCGGCGAAGCGGCGGATGAGTTTTCCAAAGCGCTTGAGGGCAAAGTCGAATACGAAATCGCGGGCACGATCGACGCCGCTGTCGCGGCGGCGGCGCGCGATGCGCGGGCGGACGATCACCGCGAACCCGTGGTGCTGCTTTCGCCGGCTTGCGCGTCATTCGATCAGTTCGCGAATTTCGAACTGAGGGGCGCGGCTTTCATCGAAGCCGTTGGCCGCGTGTTGCAAAAACCCCGTGGACAGGAGGTTGCCTGATGGTCAGCCGTGCCGATCGCAGCGCCTTTGCGGAATGGATCTGGACCGTGGACCGGCTGTTGCTGGCCGGTTTTCTCGTGCTGATGATCGGCGGGATCGTGCTGTCGCTTGCCGCAAGCCCCCCGGTTGCCGAACGGCTCAACATCGACACCTATCACTTCGTCAAACGGCAGGCCCTGTTCCTGGTTCCGGCAATCATGATCATGCTGGGGGTTTCCGCGCTCACTCCGCGCCAGGTTCGCCGGCTCGCCCTCGTCGTCTTCCTGGGATCGGCGGCACTTATGGTGGCAACGCTCTTTCTCGGCATCGAGGTCAAGGGTGCGCGGCGCTGGATACAGCTCGGCGGCATATCGCTCCAACCCTCTGAATTCCTGAAGCCCGCCTTCGTGATCCTGGTTGCGTTTCTCCTGTCCGAATCGGGACGGCGCAGGGAAGTGCCGGGCGGGCTGTTCGCAGGCCTTTTGTTCCTCATCTGCGTCGCCCTGCTCGTCGCCCAGCCGGACTTCGGCCAGACGATGCTGCTCAGCATGGTTTTTGCGGGTCTTTTCTTTCTCAACGGCCTGCCGTGGCTTGCGATCATCCCGCTCGGGCTTCTGGGCGTCGGCGGCCTTTTTGCGGCTTATGCCTTCCTTCCGCACGTGCAAAGCCGCGTGGAACGCTTCCTCAATCCAGACGCCGGAGATACCTTCAACGTCGACCGGGCGGTTGAGTCCTTCATCTCGGGAAGCTGGTTCGGGCGCGGACCTGGCGAAGGGACGATCAAGCGCGTGCTGCCCGAAAGCCATACGGATTTCATCTTCGCCGTCACGGCAGAAGAATTCGGCATCGTTGTCTGCCTGCTGCTGCTCGCGGTTTTCGCTTTCGTCGTCCTGCGCGGGCTTGCGCAGGCGGGGCGCGACACCGATCCGTTCAACCGCCTTGCCGCGTCTGGCCTCATGGTGCTCTTCGGCCTCCAGTCCTGCATCAACATGGCGGTGAATGTGAACCTGATGCCGGCCAAGGGCATGACGCTGCCGTTTATCTCCTACGGCGGTTCGTCACTCGTCTCGGTGGCCCTTGCCATGGGCTTCGTACTCGCGTTGACCCGAAAACGCCCGCAGCCGACGAGAACGGACGCTGTCGTCGTTTCCCGCCTGCAGCCTTCCAGTCTCGCGTGAGGCACGATGGGCGAAAATATCCTGATAACCGCCGGGGGCACGGGCGGGCACCTCTTCCCCGCCTTCGCGCTGGCTGCTGAACTTGAACGCCGCGGGTATGAAGTCGACCTCGCGACCGACGAACGCGCCGACAAATACGGCGAGCGTTTTCCGGGCCGCGCGGTGCATGTCATCCAGAGCGAAACCGTGCGCGGGCGCAATCCGGTTGCGCTCTTTCGCACGGCCGTCAGGCTCGGGCGGGGAACGCTGCAGGCGCTTTCCCTGATCAGGCGAAAAAGGCCGCGAGCGATTATAGGCTTCGGCGGCTATCCGACGTTTCCGCCGATGTTCGCCGGTTTCCTTTCAGGCGTTCCGACGATCCTGCATGAGGCGAATGCGGTGATGGGCCGTGCGAACAGGATGCTGGCCGGGCGGGTGAAGGTGATCGCGCTTGGCCTTCTTGGCGGCTCGGGAAGTTCCCTTGCGCCGGAAAAAACCGTCATCACGGGAAACCCGGTGCGTCCGCAAGTGCTTGACGCGATGGGCAAACCCTATGCCGCGCCGGAGGCCGGTGAAGACTTCAGGCTGCTCATCTTCGGCGGATCGCAAGGCGCGCGCTTCTTCTCCGAAATGGTGCCGGAAGCGCTCGGCATGCTGGATGAGGCGCATCGCTCTCGCTTGGCGCTTACCATGCAGGCCCGTGCGGAGGACCTCGAAAGCGTGCGCGAACAACTTTCCAAGATTGGCATCAAGGCCGAACTCGCGCCCTTTTTCACGGATATGGCGGAAAGAATCGCAGATGCGCATCTGGTCGTTTGCCGGTCGGGGGCCATGAGCGTCACGGAGCTTGGAGTTATCGGACGTCCCGCGATCCTTGTTCCGTTTCCCCATGCGCTCGACCAGGACCAGGCGCTCAATGCCGCGGTGTTGGAAGAAGCGGGCGGTGCCTGGCCGATCGCGCAGGCCGAGCTTTCGCCGGCACGCTTCGCCGAAACCCTGGCGGGGCTAATGGACGAGCCTGAGCGGCTGGCGAAGGCGGCGGAAGCGGCAAGGTCCGCCGGTGAGCCGGGCGCCGTTACGCGGCTCGCCGATCTCGTCGAGCATGTGAGTAACGGCGGGAGCGCAAAAGATTTCGACAAGGGAGACGTCTCATGAAAATGCCGCAGGATATCGGCCCGGTCCATTTCGTCGGCATCGGCGGTATCGGCATGAGCGGCATCGCCGAGGTGCTGCATACGCTCGGCTATCCCGTACAGGGCTCGGACCTCAGCGAGAACGCCAACGTGGCACGCCTGCGAGAGCGCGGCATCAAGGTTTCCATCGGCCATGCGGCGGAAAACCTGGGCGATGCGCGCGTCGTGGTCGTCTCCTCGGCCGTGAAGGGCGACAATCCGGAGCTTCTGGCTGCGCGCGAGCGTTTTCTCCCCGTGGTGCGCCGCGCGGAGATGCTGGCCGAACTCATGCGCTTCAAGCAGGCGATCGCCATCGGCGGCACGCACGGCAAGACGACCACGACGTCGATGATCGCTGCACTTCTCGATGGCGGCGGACTTGATCCGACGGTGATCAACGGCGGTATCATCAACGCCTACGGCACGAATGCGCGCATGGGTGACGGCGACTGGATGGTTGTCGAAGCGGATGAAAGCGACGGGACTTTCGTGAAGCTTCCGGCCGATATCGCGGTGGTCACCAACATCGACCCGGAGCATCTCGACCACTACGGCGATTTCGACAAGCTGCGCGCCGCATTCAAGCAGTTCGTGGAGAACGTGCCCTTTTACGGCTTCGCCGTGATGTGCGTCGACCACCCTGAGGTGCAGGCGCTTGTCGGCCGGGTCGTCGACCGCCAGGTGGTCACTTACGGGCAGAACCGGCAGGCGGATGTGCGTTTCTTCAACGTCAGGAGCGAGAGGGGCAACGCGATCTTCTCGATCGAGTTTCGCGACCGTGTGACCGGCGAGACGGAAACGATCGAAAGCCTGATGCTGCCGATGCCGGGGCTCCATAACGTCTCCAACGCGACGGCTGCGGCTGCGGTCGCCTGGAAGCTGGGCCTTTCGCCGGATGCGATTCGGCGCGGACTTGCCGGCTTCGGCGGCGTGAAGCGGCGCTTTACGCATACGGGCAGGGTCGGCGGCATCGATATATTCGACGACTACGCCCACCATCCTGTGGAGATCCGAGCGGTCCTCTCCGCGGCCAGAGGCGCGGCGGAAGGCAAGATCACCGCAGTCGTGCAGCCGCATCGATATACGCGCCTGAAGAGCCTGTTCGACGAATTCTGCAGCTGCTTCAACGACGCCGACCATGTGATCGTCGCACCTGTCTATGCGGCGGGAGAAGCGCCGATAGAAGGTGCCGACAGCGCCGCCCTTGCCGAAGGTTTGCGCTCCCGCGGACACAGGAACGTCCATCTGATCGGCGACCAGCGCGAGCTTGCCCCAAAAGTGGCGGAGCTTGCCGCCGCCGGCGACTATGTCGTCTGCCTGGGCGCGGGGTCGATCAGTACCTGGGCGCATGCGCTTCCGCGCGAACTTGAAAGCCTGATGAGCGGGAGCCGCACATGAGTTTTCCCGATCTCATCGCCGAGCGTGGTCTCGACGTTTCGGGCATTCGTGGCAAGCTGACGCCGAATCAGCCGCTTTCCGCCATCACGTGGCTTCGCGTCGGCGGACCCGCGCAACTTCTGTTCCAGCCCGCCGATACTGAAGATCTGGCGGCGTTCATGAAGCTCCTGCCGGAGGATATTCCCGTCCTGCCGGTCGGGCTCGGCTCCAACCTCCTCGTGCGTGATGGCGGCATTGCGGGGGTCGTGATCCGCTTGAGCGGGCGGGGCTTCGGGCAGGTGAATGTGGAGGGCGGGGGCGTTCTTCGTGCCGGCGCCGCCGTGCCTGACCGCAAGCTTGCCGAGGAAGCGGCAAAGGCGGGTATCGCCGGTTTCGCCTTTTATTCGGGCATTCCCGGCGCTCTCGGCGGCGCCTTGCGGATGAATGCCGGTGCGCATGGCGCTGAGACGAAAGATGTGATGATGGATCTGACGGGCGTGACCCGCAGGGGTGAAATCATCCATCTGAAAAACGCCGATCTCCATTATCGCTACCGCCACAGCGATGCGCCGTCCGACACGATTTTCACGGAAGCGGTGTTCAAGGGGCGCCCGGAGAGAAGCGAGGCTATCCGGGCGGAGATGGCCGCGGTCGTGGAACATCGCGAAAAAGCGCAGCCGATCCGCGAGAAAACCGGGGGCTCGACGTTCAAGAACCCGCCCGGCTCATCCGCGTGGAAGGTCATCGACGCCGCCGGCTGCAGGGGACTGCAGATCGGCGGGGCGCGCATGTCCGACATGCATTGCAACTTCATGATCAACACGGGTGAGGCAACGGCAGAAGACCTGGAGCGCCTTGGCGAGACCGTGCGCGCCCGCGTTCTGGAGCATTCGGGCATCGAGCTGGAGTGGGAAATCAAGCGTCTCGGCCTTTTTCCCGAAGGCGTTTCGGTCGAGCCGTTCTGCGGACGGGAGAACGAGCGGGAAGGGGTAGCCCATGGCTGAGCGAAAAAAGCATGTCGCAGTTCTCATGGGAGGCTGGTCTTCGGAGCGGCCGGTCAGCCTCAAGTCGGGTGAGGCCTGTGCCGCCGCGCTGGAACGCTCCGGATACGAGGTGACGCGGGTCGACGTCGACCGCGATGTCTCTCGCGTTTTGCAAGACCTGAAGCCCGATGTCGCCTTCAACGCGCTGCACGGCCCCTATGGCGAGGACGGATGCATTCAGGGCGTTCTGGAGGTTCTCGGCATTCCCTACACGCATTCGGGTGTGGCGGCATCGGCGCTTGCCATGGACAAGGCGAAAGCCAAGGCGGTGATGAAGGCGGCCGGCATCCCCGTTGCCGAACACAAGGTCATCCACAGGCTTGAGGCGGCGAAAGCGCATGCAATCAAGCCGCCTTATGTGGCCAAACCCGTTAGGGAAGGCTCTTCTTTCGGTGTTTTGATCGTTCCGGACGACGCGCCCCACCCGCCGCAGCAGCTTTATGCCGACGACTGGCCATATGGCGACATTGTGATGGTGGAGCGCTTTATCCCGGGCCGTGAGTTGACCTGCGCGGTGATGGGCAATGTCGCGCTTGGGGTCATCGAGGTGATACCCGAAGGCCACGGCTTCTACGATTACGACGCTAAATACGCCCCCGGAGGGTCCCGGCACATTCTTCCTGCCGAAATTTCACCCTTTGTTTACCAAGAAGTACAGAAAATTACCCTCAAGGCGCATTTGTCCCTCGGCTGCGCCGGCGTCACCCGCGCGGACTTCCGCTACGACGACCGGCTGCACGGCACGGGGGAACTCATCTGCCTTGAAGTCAATACGCAGCCCGGCATGACGGAAACCTCGCTCGTGCCGGAGATTGCAGCCCATGCGGGTCATTCGTTCGAAGAGCTCGTCAGTTGGATGGTGGAGGACGCAAGTTGCGGACGCTGAAGGGAAAACGCGGCAAGGATACCGTACTCCCGATCGAGGCGGAGCTCGCTCCGCGCGGTCGCGGCGTGGCGCGCCTGCACCGCCGTCCTGTGTGGCGGGCGGCCGGAATTCTTGCCGACCTTCCCGTGTGGGCCGGCACGGCGGGCGCACTCACCTTCCTCGGCGCGACCATCGCCTACGGTATCGCGCTCGGCGGCTATGGGACCATGGTGAGCGAATCGCTGACGGCAGCAGCCGGTTTCCGCGTCGAGGCGGTCAAGCTTTCCGGCCAGCGCGAGACCACCGAATTCCAGATCCTGGAAGCTCTGGAAATCCAGTCCGATTCGTCGCTGGTGCTGTTCGACGCGCAGGCGGCGCAAAAACGGCTCAGCGATATCTCGTGGGTGGAAAAGGCCTCCGTCCAGAAGCTTTATCCGGGCACCCTGCAGGTCAAGATCAAGGAGCGTGAACCCTTCGCGCTATGGCAGCGCGGCGACGTCATCTCCATTATCTCCAAGGACGGAAGGGTCATTACCGACGACGTGGATGGGCGATATGCCAATCTTCTGCTCGTCATCGGGCACGGGGCCCAACATCGCGTCGGTAACATCTTGCACGAACTCAAGGTCGTGCCGGAGCTGCGCTCCAGGGTACGTGCCGCGAGGCTGATCTCCGACAGGCGCTGGAACCTCGTTCTCGAAAACGGCATCACGATCCGCCTGCCGGAAACGGGTGTGGAAAAGGCGCTTCTCGACATCGCGAGGATGGACGCCGACAGCGGCCTGCTTTCGCGCGACATCGTCGCCGTCGACATGCGTCTCGACGACCGGGTGATCGTCAAGCTCAGCGACGGTGCGGCAGAGCGGCGCAAGGGTGTTGTCTCGCAACGCCGCGGTGGCGCGAACGGAGCCGAGACATGACGTCCGCTTCGTCGATCTACCTGCCGCGCATGCGTCCGCTGCCGACGCGGCGATCGGTCATCGTCTCGGTGCTCGACATCGGTTCGACCAAGATCTGCTGCCTGATCGCCAAGCTGACCCCGCGCGAGGAAAGCGAGGTCATGCCCGGGCGCACTCACGCGATCGAGGTGCTTGGCTATGGCTATCAGCGCTCGCGCGGCATCAAGAGCGGCGTCGTCATCGACATGGATGCCGCCGAACATGCGATCCGCCTTGCCGTCGACAATGCCGAGCGCATGGCCGGCGTCACCGTCGAAAGCCTGATCGCGAACGTCAGCTGCGGCCGGCTGAAGAGCGAAATCTTCTCTGCCGGCGTCGAGATGGTTTCCGAATCCGTCTCGGAATCCGACATCCAGCGCGTACTCGCTGCCGGTTCCGCGCATAGTGTCGCGGAAGGCCGCGCGGTGATGCATGCGCTGCCGATCTCCTATGCGCTCGACGGCAACCGCGGCATTCGCGATCCGCGCGGCATGATGGGCCATCGCCTCGGCGTGGATATGCAGGTGATCACCGCGGAAGTGCCGCCGGTTCGCAATCTGGAGCTCTGCGTCAACCGGGGCCACCTGAGCGTGGAGACCATGGTCGCGACGCCTTACGCGAGCGGCCTTGCGACGCTGGTCGACGACGAGGCGGAGCTTGGCGTGGCCTGTGTCGACATGGGCGGGGGTACCACGACGCTTTCGATCTTCGTGGACGGTCAGATGGTGCATCTGGATGCGCTTGCCGTTGGCGGGCACCACGTGACGATGGATATCGCGCGTGCGCTTTCGACCCGCCTTCAGGATGCGGAGCGCATCAAGACGCTGCAGGGCTCGGCCCTGCCGAGTTCGGCGGATGACCGAGATTTCATCACCGTCCCTCCGGTCGACGCGGAGACGGACCTTCCCAACCAGATCCCGCGCTCCATGCTGACTCGCGTGATCAGGCCGAGGATTGAGGAGATTCTGGAACTTGTGCGCGATCGCCTGGCCGCTTCCGGTTTTGCCGGGCGGGTGGGAAAGCGCGTCGTGCTTACGGGAGGCGCCAGCCAGCTCACCGGATTGAGCGAGGTTGCGCGGCGCATTCTCGGACGCAACGTGCGGCTTGGACGGCCGCTCGGCATCGCAGGCTTGCCGGAGGCGGCGAAAGGCCCTGCCTTCGCAGCTTCCGTGGGTCTGCTCATCTACCCCCAGGTTGCCCAGATCGAACAATTCGAACCAAGAACGCTGGGTCGCCGCTGGGGCCTTGGCTCGGGCTATCTGGCCCGCGTCGGGCAATGGATCAGGGAGAGTTTCTAAGGCGGGTATTCCGCCTTGGGCAGGAGTAGTCCGGTACGCCGGAATGATTTGGATACGAGGGAAATTAGGGCTTTCGAGAGGAAGTCCGGAAGGGGTCGCGAGGAAATTATGACCATCAACTTGCAAATGCCCGACATTCAGGAGCTGAAGCCACGCATAACGGTCTTCGGCGTCGGCGGCGCGGGCGGAAACGCCGTCAACAACATGATCCAGGCAGGCCTTCAGGGTTGCGACTTCGTGGTCGCCAACACCGATGCGCAGGCTCTTGCCACCAACCACGCCGAACGGGTCGTCCAGATGGGCGTCGCGGTGACCGAGGGTCTCGGCGCCGGTTCCCAGCCCGACGTGGGCGCGGCGGCCGCGGAAGAGGTGATCGACGAGATCAACGATCATCTGGCCGGTTCGCACATGGTTTTCATCACCGCCGGCATGGGCGGCGGTACGGGCACGGGTGCTGCGCCCGTCATTGCGCGCGCCGCGCGCGAGAAGGGCATTCTGACCGTCGGCGTCGTCACCAAGCCGTTTCAGTTCGAAGGCGCGCGGCGCATGCGTGTTGCCGATTCCGGCATCGAGGAGCTGCAGCAGAATGTCGATACGCTGATCGTCATTCCAAACCAGAACCTGTTCCGCATCGCCAATGCGCAGACGACCTTCGCCGATGCCTTCGCGATGGCTGACCAGGTGCTCTATTCGGGCGTTGCCTGCATCACCGACCTGATGGTGAAGGAAGGCCTCATCAACCTCGATTTCGCCGACGTGCGCTCGATCATGCGCGGCATGGGCAAGGCGATGATGGGCACCGGGGAGGCGTCGGGCGACAATCGTGCCATGCAGGCGGCGGAAGCCGCAATTGCCAACCCCCTCCTCGATGAGACTTCGATGATGGGTGCAAGGGGCCTTTTGATCTCCATCACCGGCGGCAACGACCTCACCCTCTTCGAGGTCGACGAGGCGGCAACCCGCATCCGCGAGGAGGTGGACCCGGACGCCAACATAATCATGGGTGCCACCTTCGACGAGAGCCTGGACGGTATCATCCGCGTTTCCGTCGTCGCCACCGGCATCGACAAGGTCGCAAGTGAAATTTCATCGCCGGCCGAGGCTCGCGTTGCCGAGATTACCGAGCGCTTGCAGGAACAGCCGAAGCCCGCGGCGCCGCGCACGGCGGCACCGCACCGTCCCGCCGTCACCGCCAAGGCGGTCGAAACGCTGGAGCGCGAGCTCGAGATCGGCGAACCGGAAGGAGTTGCGGCCTCGACCGATCCTGCTGTCGAGATCAAGCCGTTCAAGCCAGCGCCCGAAATGATGGAAGACGAACCCTCCACGATCGAGGAAATCGAGGAGGAGATGTCGCAGCCCGCTCCCGAGGCAGCGCAGCCGGCTCCCTATATTCCGCCGGTTGCCGAGAATGCGGAAGGACCGGTGCATATCCCGAGCATCGAGGATTTCCCGCCGGTGGCCCAGCGCGAAATGCGCGCTCATGAAGGCGAGGCCGATCATCACGACGACCACGAGTATCATGAGGACCGCCGCCCGATGAGCCTGCTGCGCCGACTGGCGAGCGGCCTGTCGCGCCGCGAGGAGCATCACGAAGAAGACGAGCGGCCTGAAATGCCGGTCGAACCTCGCATGGCCGATAATGCGCGCCATGCCCAGGCCGCTCGGGCGCCTGCACGCCCGCAGCCCGCCGCCCAGGCGCCTGCGGGCCAGCCTGCCGCCGCGCGCCAGCCACAGGCCGCGCAGGCACGGCCCGTGGCACCGCGCCCAGCCCAGCCGCAGCGCCCGCAGACCCAGGGGGCAAGCGGCCAGCTCGACACGACGGGTCGTCCGGCGCCGCAGCCGCGCCCGATGTCGGAAGAGGACCAGCTGGAGATTCCAGCGTTCCTGCGCCGGCAGGCGAACTGATAGCGCTCCCTCGCGCCCCTCGGTGGCGGCCCGGAAACATTCCGGGCCGTCTGCCGTTAGGACAAATAAAATTCTTTTATAAATTCAATGACTTGCGACGTCCGTAAGCGTTACAAACCGTAACAAAGCTTTATTTCCCGAATTCACCTGCATGCCTGTATGTTGGCATACGAATTCGAAGCATTAACCGAATCAATACGTTAACGGTTGATTGCGGTGGGTGCTCGATCCTCTCGTTGAACATCTCGCGGTCTTGAGCCGGCGCAACCGACAGCTAACGACATGCGCTCCCGGTTCGATCGCGAAACAGCAGGCGATACAGGCAATAAAAGATGGTGCAGCGCTTGGACCGGCAGAAGACGATAGCCGAACCGATCACCCTGAAGGGTATCGGAGTCCATTCGGGAGACCCGGCCTGCGTCAGTCTCTATCCCGCGGAAGCCGGCTCGGGCATCGTCTTTCAGGGCAGGGATGCCGCGCGTGGACGCGATATCGAAATTCCCGCCCATTGGAAGAGCGTGAGCGCGACATCGCTCTGCACGGTTCTGGGTGATCCCGGGGCCGGTGGCGTTGCCACGGTGGAACACCTCATGGCTGCGCTTCGCGGTCTTGGCGTGGACAATGTGACCGTCGAAATGGACGGTCCGGAAATGCCGATCATGGATGGTTCGTCCGCGGCATTCGTCGAAGCCATCGACAGTGTGGGCCTGAAGTCGCTGGCGGCGTCGCGCCGCTATATCAAGATCATGAAACCTGTCCGCATCGCCAGTGGCGATGCGTGGTGCGAGCTGCTGCCCTATGACGGGACGCGCTTTGAAGTAACGATCGACTTTCCGTCCGCGGCGATCGGCTGCCAGAGCATCGACCTGGACCTTACGCCGAATGTTTTTCGCCGGGAACTTGCGCGCGCACGCACCTTCGGCTCCGTGTCCGATGTCGAAAAATTGTGGGCGAACGGCTTCGCGCTCGGTTCCTCGCTCGAGAATTCGGTGGCGATCGCGGATGACAAGGTCGTCAATCCGGAAGGCACTCGCTGGCCGGATGAATTCGTTCGTCACAAGACGCTCGACGCGGTTGGCGATCTGGCGTTGGCCGGACTGCCGATCCTCGGCCACTTCCGGTCCTACAAGGGCGGGCACCGCATGAACCATGCGATTCTCGTCGAGCTTTTCGAGAATGCGGGCCAGGGCGCCTTCCAGATAGCCGTTGCTCCTCAGGTGCGCGAGATCGGCTCGGCGGAGCTCGTAAGCGGGTTATCCGCTGCGGCATTTGGGCCTAACGTTTCCTGAAATCGACCGCACGCCACCGCGATATGGGCCGCGGCCACAAAATTGCTTCAAACCTTTTGCACAGGACGTGGCGAACCGTTCCGTTATCCGCTACAAGCGTTGCGGCCGCGACATCCATCGGGTCGTGGATCGACCGGCATAATACGAAGCGGCGCGCAGCTTCGAGTGGAGACGCTAGAGCGCTTTTCGATCAGATGGTTCCACCTGATCGAAGGGAAATCGCTCCGGTATCACTGTGTCGAAGCATATTTTCGTCGCCGACGCGTCTCCGCCTTGGCGGAATATGCTTTAAGCGTGCAGGGAGTTTGGAAACGTGCATCCGGAACGACGCGACATGAATGATCTTCGCCGCCATGCCAGCAAACGGTGTTTCCGCGGCATTGCGCGCGCAGGCATGTTCGTGGCGCTGCTTGGCCTTGCGGCTTGCTCGTCGACGTCGGATGATGCCGATCTCGCAACGACCGACATTCCTGCCGAAGAGTTGTACAATCAGGGCCTGGCGCTGCGTAACGAAGGCCGCTTCCGCGAAGCTTCGGATAAATTCGCCGAACTCGACAGATATTATCCCTATTCCGAGTACGCGCGTAAGTCGCTTATCAATGTGGCTTATGTGAACTACAGCCGCAGCAAATATCCCGAAGCGATCAATGCCGCGAAGCGCTTTACCACGCTTTATCCCGGCAATCCCGATTCAGCTTATGCGCTCTACATAATCGGGCAGTCGTATTTCAAGCAGATCCCGGATGTGACGCGGGACCAGCAAAACACGCAGCGCGCGCTTTCGGCCTTTGGCGAGTTGGTCCAGCGCTTCCCCGATTCCGAATATGCAAGCGATGCTGAAACAAAGATCCGCGCGACGGAAGACCAGCTTGCCGGCAAGGAAATGGAAGTCGGCCGCTATTACCTGAAGCGCGACAACTACGTTGCCGCGATCAACCGCTTCAAGCTGGTCGTGCTCAATTACCAGACGACCCGGCACATCGAGGAAGCGTTGTTCCGGCTGGTGGAAAGCTACTACGCGCTTGGCGTGATCAACGAGGCGCAGACGGCAGCCGCCGTGCTTGGCCACAATTACCCCGACAGCCAATGGTACAAGGATGCCTACAACCTGCTGCAGACCGGCGGCTATTCGCCCGAGAGCGACGGCGGGAGCTGGATCAGCAACGCGTTCAAGGGCATCAACGTCCTGTAAGCCCGTGCCACGCGGGATTGGGCTCGCGTGTGGCGCGGAATCCAAGTATCAATTGATCTGGTTCTTGTCCCAGCGAATCACTCCTGGATGCTAGCCGCACTTGCCATTCGCGATATCGTCCTGATCGATCGTCTCGACCTGGAGTTTTCCGGCGGCATGTCCGTGCTGACCGGAGAAACCGGGGCGGGCAAATCCATTTTGCTCGATGCGCTTACGCTCGCGCTTGGCGGGCGCGGCGATGCCGGCCTTGTGCGCAACAATGAGGAACAGGGCCAGGTTACCGCGGTCTTCGATGTCGCGGGCGGTCACCCGGCAAGGCAAATTCTGCGTGAAAACGGTATCGACGACGATGGCGACGTGATCCTGCGCCGCATCCAGGCTGCGGACGGGCGCAGCCGTGCTTTCGTCAACGATCAGCCGGTCAGCGTTTCCCTGCTCAGGCAGATCGGTACCGTTCTTGTGGAAATTCACGGCCAGCACGATGCGCGCGCGTTTGTGGATCCGGAGGAGCACCGGGCGATCCTCGATTCGTTTGCCGGGCTGGAAGCCGACCGCGAGGATGTGGGAATTGCTTTTCGTGCGCAGCGCGCCGCGATCAAGGCGCAGCGCGATCACGAAGCTCGAATAGAGGCCGCGCGACGGGAGGCGGACTTCCTTCGTGCGGCGGTCGAGGAGCTTTCGACGCTCGATCCGCAGCCGGGAGAGGAAGAGGAACTTGCAGCCCGCCGCACGGAAATGATGCAGGTGGAAAAGATCGCAAGCGATCTCAACGAAGCCTATGACGCCCTGAACGGGAATGCGTCGCCGATCACGGAACTGTCGAGCCTCTGGCGCCGTCTGGAGCGCAAGGCGGAGCAGGCAAGCCGGCTCCTTCATGAGCCGGTTTCGGCGCTTGCCGCCGCGCTGGACAGCCTTGAGGAAGCGCGTTCGGGCCTTGAGGCGGCGGTGCGCGAAACCGAATTCGATCCAAGGGAACTGGAAGCGGCTGAAGAGCGCCTTTTCGCGCTGCGCGGGGCTGCGCGGAAATTCAACGTCACGGTCGACGAACTTCCTGTGCTGCGGGACCGGATGGCGGATGATCTTGCCGCGCTCGATGCCGGCGAAGAAAAGCTGGCGGGCCTTGAGGCGGCAGCACGTGAAGCGCTCGCGCTTTATCGTGCCAAGGCCGAAGTCCTTTCCGAAAAACGCCGCAATGCCGCAAGGGCCCTTGAAGAGGCGGTAGCTCGCGAGCTGCCGGATCTAAAGCTGGAGCGTG
This sequence comes from Stappia sediminis, assembly GCF_009826895.1. Taxonomy (GTDB): domain Bacteria; phylum Pseudomonadota; class Alphaproteobacteria; order Rhizobiales; family Stappiaceae; genus Hongsoonwoonella; species Hongsoonwoonella sediminis. The sequence continues at coordinate 276,892 of NZ_WUMV01000001.1, forward strand.
CCCGTTTCATCGTCGAACAGGCGGCCGATGCCGAAAGCGGCGGGGCCGACGGCATCGACCATATCGAGTTCTGGGTACAAACCAACCCCGGAACGAAGCCGGGCCCGATGATGAAGGTTGCCTCCGGCGGCGAACTGTCGCGTTTTCTGCTTGCGCTTAAGGTGTCGCTTGCGGACCGGGGCTCCGCTCCGACACTGGTTTTCGATGAAATCGACACAGGTGTGGGTGGCGCGGTCGCACAGGCAATCGGCGCGCGTCTTGCACGCCTTGCCCGCGACGTTCAGGTGCTGACCGTCACCCATGCGCCGCAGGTGGCCGCGCGTGCGGAAGGCCACTTCCTGATATCCAAGGCGGAAGCGGAGCCCGAGCGTGTGGTGACGCGAGTGAGCCGGATCGCGGAGAGCCACCGCCGCGAGGAGATCGCGCGCATGCTTGCCGGCGCGCGCATCACAGAGGAGGCGCGGGCCGCCGCCGACAGCCTGCTTTCCGAGATTTCCGCGTAAAACTCCTTCAGGCGTTTGTACGGCCTTTTCCGAATGTCCGGATTGCGCCATTTATTGGCGTGCATTGCCAGACAACCCGCATTCCAAGAGCAAACTCGCCAGGGCCATGACCGAAACCGTCGAAAAAGAGCTGTCCCGCCGCACCATCGAAGACCTGACGATGGAGGAGGCGGCAAGCGAGCTGGAGCGTCTGGCAAGGGAGATCGCCTATCACGACGAGCGGTACCATCGCGAGGATCGACCGGAGATTTCCGACGCGGATTATGATGCGCTGAAACGGCGAAACGATGCGATAGAGGCGCGCTTTCCCGAACTCGTGCGCGAGGACAGCCCGTCACTCAAGGTCGGTGCGCAGCCTGCCGAGGGCTTTGGCAAGGTCACGCATGCCGTTCCCATGCTCTCGCTCGACAACGCGTTTTCCGACGTGGATGTACGGGATTTCGTGGGCCGGGTGCGCCGATACCTGAAGCTCGATCCGTTGGCGGGAAGCCTGGGCGTGACGGCGGAACCCAAGATAGACGGGCTTTCGCTTTCGTTGCGTTATGAAAACGGTGCGCTCGTTACCGCAGCGACACGCGGTGACGGCACGGTTGGCGAAAACGTCACGGCCAATGCGCGGACGATCGGCGATATTCCGCACAAGCTTCCAGGTGGTGTGCCCGGCATCGTGGAGGTTCGCGGCGAAGTCTATATGGCACACGAGGATTTTCAGGCATTGAACGAGCGTATGGCGGCGAACGGGGGCAAGGTTTTCGCCAATCCACGCAATGCCGCGGCGGGCTCCTTGCGCCAGTTGAACCCGGCTGTGACGGCCGAGCGTCCCTTGCGCTTTTTCGCTTATGCCTGGGGCGAGATGAGCGAGATCCCGCGCGAAACTCAGTTGGACATGGTCGCGCTTCTGGGAGAGTGGGGTTTTGCCGTCAACAGCCGCATGATCCGCTGCGAGAGCGTGGAAGAACTGCTTGCCGCCTATCACGGTATCGAGGAGGAGCGTGCCACCCTCGGCTACGATATCGACGGCATGGTCTATAAGGTCGACCGGCTCGACCTGCAGGCGCGCCTGGGTTTTGTCTCACGCGCGCCGCGTTGGGCGATTGCGCATAAGTTTCCTGCCGAAAAGGCCTTTACGATCGTCAACGATATCGAAATCCAGGTCGGGCGCACGGGTGCGCTTTCTCCGGTTGCCAAGCTGGAACCCGTTACGGTCGGCGGTGTCGTCGTCTCCAATGCCACGCTGCACAACGAGGATTATATCAAGGGACTTGGCGCGAACGGGGAGCCGATACGGGGCGGCAAGGATGTGCGTATCGGCGATACGGTGCAGATTCAGCGTGCCGGAGACGTCATTCCGCAGATCATCGATGTCGATCTGGAAAAACGCGGCGATGATGCGCAGCCCTATGAGTTTCCGACCGTTTGCCCGGCCTGCGGCAGCCATGCCGTGCGCGAGATAAACCCGAAAACGGGCCGCCCCGACGCCGTACGCCGCTGCACGGGCGGCCTTGTCTGCCCGGCGCAGGCAATGGAGAAACTCAAGCATTTCGTCTCGCGCAACGCCTTCGATATCGAGGGTCTTGGCGACAAGCAGGTGGAGTTTTTCTACTCTCTGCCGATTGACGAAGGCGGCATTCATCAGCCGGGGGATATCTTTACGTTGCAGGCGCGCGATGATGCGTCCGAACTGAAGAAGCTGCGCAACCGGGATGGTTGGGGCGAAACATCGGCCTCAAATCTCTTCGCCGCTATCGATGCCCGTCGCGAAATCGAGTTGAACCGCTTTATTTTTGCCCTCGGCATCCGGCATGTAGGCGAAGGCAACGCCAAGCTTCTGGCGCGTCACTACGGGTCCTGGAGCATCTTTTCCGAGGCGATGGAAGCTGCAAGCGATATTGCGGGAGACGCATGGCACGAACTCAATAACATCGACGGCATCGGTGAAACCGTTGCACGCGCAGTCGTCGATTTTTTTGCGGAAGGTCACAACAGGAAGGCTGTCGAAGCCCTGCTGAACGAGGTGACGCCGCTAGACATGGAACGTATCGATGTCGATGCCAGTCCGGTTGCCGGCAAGACGCTCGTATTTACCGGTACGCTTGAGCATATGAGCCGGGATGAAGCCAAGGCCAAGGCGGAATCCATGGGAGCGAAGGTTGCGGGATCGGTTTCCAAGAAGACCGACCTCGTCATCGCCGGCCCGGGCGCGGGATCGAAGCTGAAGAAGGCTCATGACTTCGGAGTGGAAGTCATCGACGAAGCCGCATGGCTTGAAATGGCCGGCTTGCGCTGAAGCCGATTCACGTATTGCGTTTGGATTTTCACGAAAACGTGAATTAAAGAAATGAAAACCAATGCCTCGGGGAATATTTCGCATTCCGCCCGTGTTGGTTGTTGAGAATGCGTTATGTTTGAAGCTGAAACGCCTCTCGCGCAAATATCTACTTTCAAACAACTTGTTATCTTTGATTGGCATGCGATATTTTCGTGTTCAGTGTTATTTTTGCTTAGCTCATGATTTCTTCTGAATAATAGTTAATTGTAATTTTTTCGTACTAAGGTGGGTTTCTATGAAGGAAATATACCCTTCCCTTTGGGTATTCACAGGCTGCGGATTAAATAATAACGCAGCGTAATACTTTTGCCTTCCCGGAAATGATTCGCTCATCGAAATCTTAGGGATAATAATTTCACAGTGAGAATTATTTATCATTGGTAAGTCGCCGGAATATGGGGATGGGGGGGCGATAAATTCTGCTCGTACTTGCAGGCGTACGTGGGACGACTTTGGAAATGCCTTCGTCATGAGCAGATGGATTGAAGTTTTCGGGAGTTCGCGCGAAACGGTCACTGTTTCCGGTGATCGTTGGTAAGCGGGTCGGGCGGTACTCTTTATTGAGCGTCGTAATGGACGCTCGATGAAAAACGATGCGCGCAGGTTGGGAATGCAAGGCCCAATATTGGTTCTAGAGAGCTTTCCGCGAATGCGGAATTGCGTTCTGGACCGGAAAGTGCGCCAAAGGCATGCAGGGGGGGACGTTGCCGGGCGATGCAGGTTCAGTGGCTATAGGCGAGGGGAAAAGGCGCGACGGGCGCAAGATCGCAAGTTTCGCGGGGCTTGTCGTGCTTTTCGGCAACCGGCGTTTGGTTCGCATGGCCGTTCTGACGGCCACTTTCGTCATGATGCTCGGCGTCGGGGGTGCCATCCTTTCAATCATGGTTGGCGATGATCTCTCCCGCCAAAATGATGCAGGCATCGGCGAATATGAGGTCCTTACGATACGTTCGTTCGAACTGATCACCCTTTTGGAGCGGCAGGTTACCGCCGAGGCCTGCTCGCCTGCTTTTCTTGAGGGAATGCGAAAGCTTGCCTTCCTTCCGGATGGCATAAACAGCATCCTCTATGCGCAGGACGGTGTGATCGCCTGCACGTCCAATGCTGGCAAACTTGAAGCGCCGGTCATAATCGGGGAGCCCGATCTTGCCGCAAGCGAATCCGGCGCGACCTTCGATATCTGGTTCGACCGTCCACAAGGGGCACTGGGCCTTCCGGGCGAAACCGGCACGATCGTCGGCGGCGACGGTTTTCTCGTCACGATGCCTGAGATATCCGCCCCGGCGAGCCTTTTTGGCAAGAGTTCGCGCGAGGTCGTTTTCCGCGTTGATGACGAAACCTGGATATCGCGCGGCGGCCGGGCCGGACTCTATGCCGTTGCCGGAATGGCAGGCGCGGGCGGCTTCAACTGGGCCGACTGGTCATTCTACGGCCGTGACTGCGGCGAGTCCGGTCTCTATTGCGCGGCATCGCGTGCGCCGCTTTCCAGCGTGATTTCGTCACGGCCTTTCGAGATCGGAGGGTTCCTGGCTTTTTCCGGGATCGTCGCTCTTTTCGTCGGCGGGCTCGCCGATCGGGGCATGCGTTCCTACTGGTCTCTGGCCGCCCGCTTCGTTCGCGGCCTGACGCCGGAGCGCATGGAATGCGTTTATCAGCCCGTGGTGCGGATGGAAACCGGCGAAATCGTTGGCGTGGAGGTTCTGTCGCGCTGGCGGGACGCGGATGGACGCGTCGTTTTTCCCGACACCTTTCTGCCGATCGTGAACGAACGCGGTCTGTCGCGCAGGCTGACGGAAATCGTCATCGGCAAGGCGCGCCAGGAGTTGGGGCAACACCTGCCGGCGGAAAAGGAACTGCAAGTCGCCTTCAATATCTCCCCGCGCGACTACAAATACGATTTTCTGCGCCCGCTTTTCGACGGTCACGAGCCGGGGACGGCGCGGCTCGGCTTTATCCTGGAGATCGTCGAAACCGAAAGCTTCGACCTGTCGAGCATCAAGCTTGAGATGATGCGGCTTCGCCGTCAGGGCGTGCGCACCTATATCGACGATTTCGGCGTTGGTTTTTCAAATATCGGCAATCTCGCGGAACTGCCGATCGACGGCGTGAAGCTCGACCGCGGATTTTCCATGGCGCCCGACGGAAGCCTTTGGGCCAATATGCTGCCGCGCGCGCTGGAGCTTATCGGCTCCGCCGGCCACCGGGTCGTCGTGGAAGGCGTCGAAACGGGCGAGCGCTTTGAAATGCTGAAAAAAAACCGGCATGCGACTTTCGCTCAAGGATATTTCATTGCAAGGCCGATGCCGGTGGAGGCATTGGTGGCGTTCCTGAAAACATATCCTGGCAATGGGCCCGCCGGGGAACTTCAACCCGTGACAGCTTCTGCCCTGAATATCGTCGATTTCGGCCGGCTGAAGCGCTGATATCCACCGCATTCGGCATTCCCGCTGATAAGTGCGCTTGCTTTCGCTATATTGGTCCAAAGCGCGAACGGATTCGCGCAAATGCCAACAAACAGAAGCAGCGCCCCATGCCTCAACACCCCGGCGATCCGGCAGGCCGGATCGAGCCTCACTTCGACAACGAACCGCAAGGCGCGGCAAAACCCGGCGGGGGTATCGCGGCGCGCGCGCTTGCCGCCGCAAGTCGGGCGCACGATGTCGCGGATTATCTTGGGGGGTTGAACCCGGAGCAGCGCGAGGCGGTGCTGACACTTGATGGCCCGGTACTCGTGCTTGCCGGCGCCGGTACGGGCAAGACGCGGGTTCTGACGACGCGCATTGCGCATATCATTTCGCAAGGCAAGGCCTATCCGGGGCAGATCCTCGCGGTGACCTTCACCAACAAGGCCGCCCGAGAGATGAAGCACCGCATTGGTGATCTGATTGGCGGCAATGTGGAGGGGATGCCCTGGCTCGGCACGTTCCATTCCATCTGCGTGAAGATCCTGCGCCGTCACGCCGAGCTTGCCGGCCTCAAGTCGAGCTTCACGATCCTCGACACAGACGATCAGCTTCGCTTGATGAAGCAGATCATCCAGGCGGAAGGGCTGGACGACAAGCGCTGGACGGCACGCACCTTCGCGTCGATCGTCGACAGCTGGAAGAACCGCGCGCTGACGCCGGAGCAGGTGCCGGAAGGCGAGGCGCGCGCCTTCGGCAACGGCAAGGGTAAGAAGCTTTATGCCGAGTATCAGGAGCGGCTTTCGATCCTGAATGCGGCCGATTTCGGCGACCTTCTCCTGCACACGATCACGCTTTTCCGCAACAATCCGGATGTTCTGGCCGAATACCAGAAGCGCTTCCGCTATATGCTGGTCGACGAGTATCAGGACACCAACATCGCCCAGTATCTGTGGCTGCGCCTGCTTGCGCAGGGGAACCCGAACGTTTGCTGCGTGGGTGACGACGACCAGTCGATCTACGGCTGGCGCGGTGCCGAAGTCGACAACATCCTGCGTTTCGAACATGACTTCAAGGGCGCGAAGGTGATCCGCCTTGAGCGCAACTACCGCTCGACAAGCAATATCCTCGCCGCCGCCTCGCATCTGATTTCCCATAACGAAGGCAGGCTCGGCAAGACGCTCTTCACCGACTTCGAGGACCCCGATGCCGATCGTGTCATGGTCGCCTCCTCATGGGATTCGGAGGAGGAGGCGCGTACCATCGGCGACGAGATCGAGGCTCTTCAGTCGAAGGGCCACAGGCTCAACGATATGGCCATCCTTGTTCGCGCCTCCTTTCAGATGCGCGAGTTCGAAGACCGGTTCGTTACCCTCGGCCTGAACTACCGCGTCATCGGCGGACCGAAATTTTACGAGCGCATGGAAATTCGCGATGCCATGGCCTATTTCCGCTGTGTTGCGCAGCCGGCGGACGATCTTGCGTTCGAGCGTATCGTGAACAAACCCAAGCGCGGTCTCGGCGAGGCGACGATGAAGATCGTCCACGGCCTTGCCCGTGCGGAGCGTATCCCGATGATGGAGGCTGCCGGCATCCTCTGCCAGACTGAGGAGCTTCGCCCCAAGGCGCGCACGGTCGTCAAGAGCCTGCTGACCGACTTCGACCGTTGGCGCGACCAGGTCGAGACGATGCCGCCGACCGAGCTTGCCGAAATCATTCTGGACGAAAGCGGCTATACGGAAATGTGGCGTCAGGATCGATCGGCGGAGGCGCCGGGCCGGCTCGACAACCTGAAGGAGCTCGTGCGCTCCGTTGGCGAGTTCGAAACGTTTGCCGGCTTTCTGGAGCATGTATCGCTGGTGATGGACCGGGATGCCGGCGTTGATGATGACGCCATCTCGCTGATGACGCTTCATTCCGCCAAGGGTCTTGAATTCGACACGGTCTTTCTGCCCGGCTGGGAAGAGGGGCTCTTTCCCCACCAACGTGCGCTCGACGAGAGCGGGCGTGCGGGGCTGGAGGAAGAACGCCGTCTCGCCTACGTGGGCATAACGCGGGCGAAGCATCGCGCTCGGATTTCCTTCGCCGTCAACCGGCGCATCCACGGCATGTGGCAGTCAACGGTCCCCTCGCGGTTTCTGGACGAACTGCCGGAAGATCATGTCGAGGTCATCGAACCCAATTCCAGCTACGGCGGATATGGGGCGGGCGGCTTCGGGGGATACGGCGCAAGCCGCTTCGACAATCGCGATCCCTTCCAGTCGACCTATTCCACGCCCGGCTGGCAGCGCGCCCAACGCTCCCGCTCGTCGGGAAGCGGCGGGTTCGAGGGCAGGTCCCGTTTTGCGGAACGCAATCACCGCCAGGGGCCGAAGACGATCGAAGGCGAACTGGTTGCGAAATCCGTCTCCGACGTGCCCTCCGGCTTCTCGCTGGGCGAACGTGTTTTTCATCTGAAGTTCGGGTACGGCGAGATCGCCTCGATCGAGGGCAACAAGCTGACGGTCGATTTCGACAAGGCAGGCCGCAAGCGCGTGCTCGACAGCTTCGTCGAACGGCACTGAGCGACTGATTCAAGTCGGCTCCCGCACGTACCGTCTGGCCTGCGGGAGCGGGAGCGGCTATACCTCGCGCCCGGTATTCCACCAATTCAGCTCTTCATCTTCACCGAAAGCACGCCCATGCCCACCATCCGCATTCTCATCAAGGCAGAGGAACTCGAAGCCAAGCGGATCAACGACATTCTCGAACGAACCTTCGAAGACGACGGATATGCCACCGCGATCTTCGAGACCGTGCCGGAAGGGAACGAGTGGGCGGCGGAAATCCTGATTACCGACATGAGCGCCGAAGAGGCGGTGGAGCTTGTGCGCGACCGCGTGGGCGCGGATGCCTTCGCCGCCCCGATTGAGGCGGAGGAGCTTCCCGAAATCAACTGGGTGGAAAAAAGCCTCGAAGGCCTGAAGCCCGTTCGTGCCGGGCGCTTCTTCGTGCACGGCTCGCATGATCGCGACAAGCGCCCGTTCAACGCTCATTCCATTGAGGTTGAAGCAGCGCTTGCCTTCGGAACCGGCCACCACGGGACGACGGCCGGCTGCCTGATCGAACTCGACCGTCTTTTGAACCGCCGCTCCTATAGCCGGATCCTGGACCTTGGCACGGGTACCGGCGTGCTTGCGATTGCGGTTGCGATGATGACGAAGCAGGAGGTGATCGCCACCGATATCGATCCTGTCGCGGTAAGGACGACACTGGAAAATGCGGAAAAGAACGGCGTCGGGCCCCTGGTGAAGGCGTTCGCCGCCAATGGCGTGGACGACAGGCGATTCGGCGAGGAAGGCCCATTCGATCTCGTGGTGGCGAATATCCTGGCAAAGCCCTTGACGAAGCTAGCAAGCCCGCTCTCGCGGCGCATGGCATGGCCGGCTACGCTCGTGCTCTCAGGGCTGCTGGAACATGACGGACCGCGGATCGTCTCCGCTTATGCAACGCAAGGCTTCAAGCTCGCCCGCAAGCGCTCTTACGACGGCTGGCTGACGCTGACCTTCGTGCGCGGCCGGCAGGACGCCTGATAGCGCACCGGGATATGTAATCCGGCAACAAAAAAGGCAGGGTGCGCGCACCCTGCCGTTTTTAGAAGAGACGTTTTCGGCTTCATTCAGATGATCGAGCCGAAACGGCTTTCCCTTTCAAGTTCCTTGCGGTCGTAGCCGTATGCGCTCAGCGTCGCGTCGTCCAGCGAAAGAAGGTAGCCGTTGACATAACGGCGCGCCTGACGCTCGCGAGCTGCGACCATACGGTCGACGGCCTTGTTGAAGAGGCCCTTGCCGGAGCTGCGGCCAGCGCGCAGCGAGGTGGATGTGGTGGTGGCGATAGCCATGATAATTCTCCGTTCTGAAGCATATTCCGCCAAATCGGAACCGGATTTGGCGACAGGAATATGCTCAAGGGATTAATCCTGGAGCGGATTCTCGTCACGAAAGCGCTCAAGGTCTCTTGTCGTTTAAGAGCTTCCTCCCTCAAACTCCGGCCAAAAGTATGGGGAGGCGGAGATATGTTTAGTAGACCTAAATCCGCATGACAGGCTTGCGGATTTCGCATGTGCGAAATGCTATGTTGCAATGCAATCTTAACAATCGACGTGCAGACTGATTTAATTCTGTGCGCCCGCTCCGGTGCCGAGGCGCCGCGCGGAGCCTTCTGGCTTCCATTTGTGCATTTGACGATTGCCTTGGCACGAACGCCGGATTAGCGTCCGTCCATGTTTCAGTCCTTCGATAGCGATAACGATCCGACGAAGGGTGCTGCGCGTGCCGCATCGCTTCGGGCAGAACTGGCCGCTCGCGGCCTGGATGGCTTTCTCGTGCCGCGCGCGGATGCGCATCAGGGGGAATACGTTCCCCCGTCCGAGGCGCGGCTTCAGTGGTTGACGGGATTTGCGGGATCCGCCGGCATTGCGGTTGTCCTGTCCGCCCGCGCTGCGATTTTCGTCGATGGCCGCTACACGATCCAGGTGCGCGAACAGGTCGACACGGATGTCTTCGAGCCGAAGCACCTGATCGAGACCCCGCCCGCCGAATGGCTGAAAGCGGTACTAAACCCGGGCGCTAAACTCGGCTTCGACCCCACGCTTCACACGGTTTCCGCCGTCAGGCGGCTTGAGAAAGCCTGCAAGGCGGCGGGTGCCGAGCTTGTCGCGGTGGAAAACAACCCGATCGATGCTGTTTGGGAAGATCGTCCCCAACCGCCTGTCGGGGCCGTTGCGCTCCATCCTCTTGAATTTTCAGGCGAGGGTGCTTCGTCGAAAATCACGCGGATCGCGGAGGATGTTGCGGCGGCGGGTGCTGATGTCGCGGTGCTGACCCAGCCCGATTCGATTGCCTGGCTCTTCAATATCCGCGGCTCCGACGTAGAACATACGCCCTTGCCGCTCTCATTCGCGCTTTTGCCGGCCGAAGGCCGTCCGACGCTTTTCATCGATGCCCGGAAGCTCACCAATTCCGTGCGGGACTATCTTTCGGCTTTTTGCGATATCTCCGCTCCGGAAGGGCTTTTGAGCGATATCGCCGAGCTTGGAAAGCAGGGCCGGCGCGTGATGCTCGATCCCGATTGGACGGGAGAGGCAATAGCCCGTGCGGCAAGACAAGCCGGTGGAACCATCGTCGAAACGGCCGATCCCGTCCTTCTGCCCAAGGCAATCAAGAACGAGGCGGAGATTGACGGTGCGAGGTCCGCGCACCTGCGCGACGGGGCCGCGTTCACCCGTTTCCTCGCCTGGTTCGACCGCATGGTGCACGAAGTCGAACTGGACGAGATCGCCGTTGCCGAGGCGCTTGAAGGGTTCCGGGGGGAAACCGGCAGGCTGAAGGAGATTTCCTTCGACACGATTTCGGCGGCCGGTCCGCACGCGGCAATTCCGCATTACCGCGTCAGCCGTCAAAGTTCCCTGAAAATCCCGGGGAACAGCCTGTTCCTGATTGATTCAGGAGCTCAATATGAAGACGGGACGACCGATATCACCCGCACCATCGCGGTCGGCGATGTGCCAGAAGAGCAGAAACGCCATTTCACGCTGGTACTGAAAGGGCATATCGCGATAGCCACTGCTCTCTTTCCGGCCGGCACCACGGGCGCGCAACTCGACACACTGGCGCGCCATGCGCTGTGGGCGGCCGGTTACGATTTCGATCACGGCACGGGACACGGCGTCGGCTCCTATCTTTCGGTTCACGAGGGGCCGCAAAGGATCGCGAAGACCGGCACCGTGCCTCTGAAGGCCGGTATGATCCTGTCCAACGAACCAGGCTACTACAAGACCGGCAGCCACGGCATTCGCATCGAAAACCTGGAACTCGTGCGCGAGGCGGTCCCGGTCAAGGGCGGCGACCGCAATATGCATCGCTTCGAGGCGCTGACGCTTGCGCCCATCGATCTGCGGCTTGTGGTGAAGGATCTGCTTTCGCCTGCCGAGGTCGACTGGCTCAATACATACCACGCACGTGTGCTTGCAGAAGTCGGTCCGCTCGTCGACAGCGGCACGCGGGAATGGCTGGAGCAGGCGACGCGGCCCATTTGATGGGCCGCATCCGATATCGATGATTTGATTATAGCGTTTATTCGGCGCCGTGCTTTATGGAGCCGCGCGGCAACGGTGAAGTTACCGCTATGGAATTATATGCCGAAGGGCGATATCGATTATGCGAACCAAGGACTTGCTGCTGGCGCCGCTCCACATCGCGGCATTGGCTTCGGGCGCCAAGTCGTTTTGTGACAATCCCATACTCGGTAGTCCCTGGCTCAACGGGAAGGGGCTTCACCGGCAGCGCATCAAGCTGGCGGAAAACATGTCGGACATGCGGCGCCGGCGGCTTGAAAATCTCGTAAGCGGGCAAGAGGCGGAAAGTTTCGAGAGGGATGGCTTTATCGTCCTGGAAAACGTGCTCGCGGATGACGACTTTGCCCGGCTCAGCAACGAGGTGGAGCGCAACAGGTTCCGCGCAACCGAGATGAAACAGGGCAATGCGGTCACGCGTTTTATTCCGCTGCCGCCCCACCTGCTGAAGAGTTATCCCGCCCTTCGCGATTTCACCGGAGGACGGGTCTTTCGGGATCGCTTGCGCTACGTGGCTTCAACCAGAGGCGACCCGATAACGTACCTGCACACGGTCCTGACCGATCCGGGAAAGGGAAAACCCGATCCCCAAACCGCATTCCACTCCGATACATTCCATGCCACGGCGAAGGCGTGGTTCTTTTTGCGGGATGTGCATGAAGAAGACGGCCCGTTTGTCTATGTGCCTGGATCGCACCGGCTCACGCCCGGTCGTCTGGCCTGGGAGCAAGCTCAAAGCGAGCATGCTGCCAGCCATCCGAACCGGTTGCACGCCCGCGGGTCCTTTCGAGCGACCGCGGATGAAATCCGCAGTATGGGCTTTGGCGAACCACGTAGCCTGGCGGTCCCCGCGAATACGCTGATCGTTGCCGATACGCACGGTTTTCACGCACGCGGCCCAAGCAGTAGGCCGTCGGTGCGGATCGGAATTTACGGGTCGCTACGGCGTAGCCCGTTTCTGCCCTGGACCGGTCTGGACCCGTTCTGCCTGCCCGGAATTGTCGGGCGAAAAGCGGTCATGCATGAGTGGCTGGACCGGAAAATGGCGAACTACAAGGGCAAAAAGCCTAGCCTGCTGGACGTCGGGATGCTCCATCCAGGCGATCCGGCTGTGAGGTAGCCCGCCTGTCTTTCAGGGTTTGCCGGCGCATCCGGTCCCCAAGCACGCATAGATCAGCCGATCACAACGCGAAGGACGAGGAGCGAGCCGACGCCCACCGCGATGACGGCGAGAAGCGGCAGGCGAAACGCTGCGGCCGCCGTGATCACGGTAGCCCCGGCCTCCGCGTATCCGGTTGCGAATGCCGTCGGCGCGATCACGGACATCAGCACGGCGGGCGGTACGGCCTGAAGCGCGGTTTCGATCCGCTTTCCCATCCGCACATGGCTGACGAGAACGAAGCCCGCGATCCTCGTCAAATAGGTCGCTGTCGCCATGCCGAGAATGGCGAAAAGCGTCGTCGGATCGATGCTCATCGCGTATCTCCACTGTCAAAAGCCGCTTCGGGAGCGGGCGGCGCGAGCGTTTCAACGTCGGTTGCGAAGGCGGCGGTCGCCACACCCGCAAGGGCGCCGGCGGCGATGTACCAGGCCCCTTCCACGAAGGTGTGCGTGACAACGGCGGCGATGGTGCTGGCGGCCAGGACAGCGCCTGTCTTCGGGCCTTTCCAGAAACCGGCCACCAGAAAGATGAAAACCGCCGGAAACACGAAATCGAGCCCGTAGCGCGATGGATCGCCAAGGGCGGCGCCCACTATGGAGCCTGTCGTTGTCGAAGCGAGCCACGCGGCATAGAGCGGCAGTGCGAGCCCGGCGTACCATGCAGGTGTGATTGTCCGGTCCATCGCGCGCCTCTCCGCGACCGCCCATATCTCATCCACCAGGAAGAAGGCGGCGACATATTTCTGACCTCTGCTGAAGCGCTTCAGCTTTGGCGCGAAGGAGGCGCCCATCAGGATATGCCGGATGTTCACCAGAAGCGCTGAGAACGTCATTACGCCGATGGAGACGGGGTCCTGCCAGATATCGATTGCGACGAACTGCGAGCCGCCGGCGAAGACGGTGGCGCTCATCAGCGCGACTTCTAGCGGCGACAAGCCTTTTTGAGCCGCGACCGCACCGAACAGCAAGCCGATGGGAAGGACCGCGACGACGATCGGCAGGATCGTGACGGCCCCGGCCGTGGCTTGCCCGAATGGTGTCGAGGTCTGATGCGTTTCATCGGACATGGCTGCGGTTTCCTTCGTGTTGGCGAAGGGATTACACGCAATGCGGCTTTCAGGTCTTGGACAGGATTGCTTGTCTTGAAATCAGGCCGCGATTTTGCCGCGCGCGCGGAAAGTGCCCGGCGTCACGCCACTTCTGGCCTTGAAGTGCCTGTTCAGATGGCTTTGGTCGTAAAAGCCGCAATCGGCCGCAACATCGGCCGGCAACGCACCGGTGGAAAGCAGCCTGCGCGCTGCCCTCACGCGAATATCGGTGAGGTAGGCATGTGGTGTCAGGCCGGTTTCCCGCTTGAAGGCCCGCACAAGATGCGAGCGGGTCAGGCCCGAAACCCTCGACAGTGTCGCAAGGTCGATGTCTTGGGCGAAATTGGCATGCAGATAGTCGCGTATTTCCGCAATTCCGCGCCGGTGCTTTAAAGGAGCGGGAGCGGGCTCGAGGTCCGCATAGCGAGCGAGCGCGGCGGCGAAGACGCCATGCATGGCCTCGTCTTCCTCCAGCTTGCCGCCACCGGCTTCAAGCAGGCGGTGGAGTCTGGAAAATCGCGCGGCGAGTTCCGGATCGGGTGCCATCGGAACCCGGAAGAAGGGGACGGACGTCGCCGGCCGGCCCAGAAGGTCCGAGGCAATCTTCCGGATAAGCGGCACGCTCGGATAGCTCATGCGGTATGCATAGCCGGGGCCGTGAGGTTCGCCGTCATGAACTTCATCCGGATTGACCATGCAGATATCGCCGGGACTTGCGTAGCGCATTTCGCCGCGAATGCGGTAGCACTCGCAGCCGGCCTCTATCGTTCCGAAGACGTAGGTTTCATGCGTATGCGGCGCGTAGGTATGCTCGCGGAAGGTAGCCGACAGGCATTCCAGCCCGTCGAAACGCGCTTCGCGCCAGAATTGCGCCCGTTCGCCGTGCGTGAGCGGCGCTTGCGCAAATGCTTCTGCCTGTGTGACGTTGTCCATAACGGTTGAACCATAGCGAAACTCGCCGGTTTCGTCTTGGACGCAATTGCTCTTTTGCATCCGCCGTTTCGGGTTTCAGCGGTGCTCTTCCTGCTCGGCGGCGATGAGGGCGGAGTTGAAGTACCCTAGTGCGCGGACGTGGCTTGCGTATCCGACGACGTGCTTCTTCTCGTCGCCATCTATCACCGGTAGGCGGGACGCGCCGCTCTGGTCGAAGAGCTTCAGTGCCGTCTCCAGCGTATCGCCCACATGCAGATAAGGCGTGCCCGAGCCGAAGTCGAAGACTTCCGGCTCGCTGTCTTCCGGGATTTTTTCCATGAAATTGGACACATGGACGATGCGCACGAGCCACTTGTGCGAGCCTTCCTGGAGCATCACCCCGCGCATTTCGAGCTGCCAGTGGAAGTAGGAACGCCCATGCACCGCCTGGGTGATGCCGGTGGAGATGGAAACGGCAATGAGGAGCGCGATCGATAGCGCGTAACCGCCGGTAAGTTCGAAGACGATCATCGTCGTCGAAAAAGGCGCGCCCAGAACGGCGGCGGCGACCGCACCCATCCCCAGGATCGCATATAGCCCGTGCGAAGAGGCAAGTTCGGGAAAGGCGGAGGCAGCGATCAGGCCGAAGGCGCCGCCCGCCATGGCCCCGAGATAGAGCGACGGCGAGAATATGCCGCCTCCGAAGCGCGAGGCGAGCGTTATTGCCGTTGCCGCCGTCTTGGCCACAAGCAGGGCGAAAAGCATTGTCAACGGCAGTTGGTGCTTCAATGCGGCATCCGTCGCCTCATAGCCGACGCCCAGCACTTCGGGCAGGAAGATGCCGATCACGCCGACGACGGCGCCGCCGATGACAGGGCGCAGCCAGAGCGGCATCGTGATATTGCGCGCGACCCAGTCCGTTCCGATCAGCGCGAACTGGAAGATGATGGCGACCGCCGCGCAGGTCAGCCCCAGGAGAGCGAATGCCGGGATCTCCCAGTAGGACGTGATCTGATACATGGGGATCACGAAGGCGGCGATATCGCCGAACCAGAGGCGGGACAGGAGCGTTCCGAGCGTCGAGGAGATGACGATCGGAACGAAGGCCGAAAGCGCGTAATGGCCTAGGATCACCTCATGCGCGAAGAGGACGCCGGCGATCGGTGCGTTGAAACTTGCGGAAACGGCACTCGCCACGCCGCAGGCCAGGATGATGCGACGCGCGGAATCCGGCAGGCGGAACGCGCGGCAAAGCGCCATGCCGATGGTCGCGCCAAGATGCACGACCGGGCCTTCCCGCCCCGCGCTTGCCCCGCTGCCCAGCGATACCGCGGTAAGTGCCGCCGAGGAGATGCCGGGCCAGAATTCCAGCCCGCGCCCGCCGTGGGCGCGCGCCTCTATGACGTCTGCCACGCCGTAGGCGCGCTGTTTCGGCTGCAGTTTCTCCAGCCAGATGCCGACGATTAGACCGCCGAAAGTGGGAGCGAGCACGATCGCCCACCATGGCAGATCGCGGGCGGCGGATGCCACGCGTTCGCTCATCGTTCCAAGCCAGGGAACCTGAACCAGATCGATGCCCAACCGGAAAACGATTGCCGCAAGCGCCACGAAAACCCCGATCAGGACCGACAGCCCCCAGATCAGCGGCAGCCGGGTGGAGACGAACAGGCGGATATTTGGCTCGATCCAGCGCCGGGCGATGGTGTATTGGCGCAGAATCGTGCGTTTTATCGGGGTCATGGTCCGTTTTGGCGTGGCGATTTCATCTTATCGAATGCCGATATGGCCGGTACCCGGCCCTTCGTGCAATCGGATAGCGCGGATTTCGGTGCAAAACTACTTTTTCGTCAGCCCGATGCTTCTTCCCAGCCGCTCCGGCCGGCCCAACCCCTCGTGCAGGGCTTTCATGCCCTGAAGGCGCGCCAGCACATCTTCCGGCCAGGGAGCGACCTTGCGAAGGCCCATGTCGACATGAAGCGATATCTGCTCCGACGTTGCCGAAAGGAAGCCTTCCTCCGCGTGGTGAAGTTCCTGGTAGAAGTGCGCCCGCTTTTCGTCGAAATCGATCAGATGGACGCTTGCGCGCACGGGGTCTGCCTCCTGTAGTTCGCGCAAGTAGCAGATGTGCACCTCCGCGGTGAAGAACGAGGCATTGCGCTCCTTCACGTAGTCCGGACCAAGGCCGAGCTCGATGAAGGCTTCGTCCACGCAATTGTCGAAGAGCACGTTGTAAAAGGCCATGTTCAGGTGGCCGTTATAGTCGATCCACTCCGGCTTGACGGTCTGGATCGTTCCGACGAAGGGGGCGGAAGTCTTCGATGCCTCTGACATGGTGTCCGGTGATTCCCTCGGGCTTGGCCGCTCGGACGTGAAGGGCGTAAGCATGTTCGGCTTAACCCTTTGGCCTTGCAGCGTGGTTTTGCTACAGTTGGCAGGACTTGAAGATAAACGTAAAACGCTCCGGCACGCGGTGGCAACAGGAGCGGTGGACGGCGCCGCCCAAGAAGGTCACGGCAATCAGGGCCATGGGGCCTGTCGGTCTTGTTTCCGGGAGAAAGAAAATGTCCCTCGCCTCGTTGCAGGCAACCGTTGAACGGGATCAGGCCGCGATCGACCTGGTGGTGGCGAGGCTCGCGGAGCGTTTCGCCGATCGTTTCAGCACGTCCGATGCCATGCGCGAGCAGCATGGCCATACGACCACCTGGCTGCCGAACCAATGGCCGGACGGTGTCGTTTTCGTGCGTTCCACCGAGGAAGTCGCCGAAATCGTCAAGCTTTGCGCCGAACATGGCGTTGCTATCGTGCCGTTCGGGACGGGGTCGTCGCTGGAAGGGCATGTGAACGCACCCGCCGGCGGCATCTCCATCGACTTGTCGCAGATGAACGAAGTGCTCGAAGTTCACCCGGAGGATCTCGATTGCCGGGTGCAGGCGGGTGTGACGCGCAAGCAGATAAACGAATATCTGCGCGATACCGGCCTGTTCTTCCCGATCGATCCGGGCGCCGACGCGAGCCTCGGAGGCATGGCCGCAACGCGCGCCTCCGGCACCAATGCGGTGCGATACGGCACCATGAAAGATGCCGTTCTGGGCCTTACCGCCGTGATGGCGAACGGCGAAATCATCCGCACGGGCGGGCGGGCGAAGAAATCCTCCGCCGGCTACGATCTCACCCGGCTTTTGATCGGCTCGGAAGGCACGCTGGGCATCATCACCGAGTTGACGCTGCGCCTTTACGGGATTCCGGAAGCGATCGCCGGCGGGGTCTGCGCGTTTCCGGATCTGGAGGCGGCCTGCAGCGCGGTGATCCTGACGATCCAATGCGGCATTCCCGTTGCCCGGATCGAGCTTCTCGATACGCAACAGGTCAAGGCCTGCAACGCCTATTCCAAGCTCGGCCTTGCCGAGAGCCCGACGCTGTTCGTCGAGTTTCACGGCACGGACGCAAGCGTGCGTGAACAGTCGGAACTCTTTGGCTCGATCGCGCGAGAATGCGGCGGAGGCGAGTTTTCCTGGGCGACGAAACCGGAAGAGCGCAGCCGCCTGTGGGCGGCGCGCCATGATGCCTACTGGGCGGCGCTTGGCCTTCGCCCCGGCGCCAAAGGCGTATCCACAGATGTTTGCGTGCCGATATCTCGGCTTGCCGAATGCATCGGCGAGACATATCGCGACATTGAGGAAATGGGCCTGATCGCGCCGATCGTCGGTCACGTGGGCGACGGTAACTTTCACGTGCTTGTTCTTGTCGATGTTGACAGTCAAGACGAAATTGCGAAAGCGGAAGAGTTTGTCGAGCGGCTGAACTGGCGCGCGCTTGACATGGAAGGTACGTGCACCGGGGAGCACGGGGTCGGGCAGGGCAAGATGAAGTATCTCGTCCGCGAGCACGGCGCCGGGCTCGATGTCATGCGAACGATCAAGCGCGCGCTTGATCCGCATGGTATCCTGAATCCCGGCAAGATCGTGCGACTCGACTGAGCAATGGACGACAGATCGTCATGAAATACCATTTTGACGAGCAGACCACAGGTCGGTCCCGGGGCAGGAACGGAGGTTCGCGCTGAATTCGGTCTACATTACAGTCGGCGTAACGCTCATCGTGGCGCTACTCGCAGCGCTTATCGGTCCGTTTTTCATCGATTGGACGGCATATCGCTCCACGTTCGAGGCTTATGGCGAGCGTGTGCTGGGTCATCGCGTCGTGGTGCGCGGCGATGCCGACATGCGCCTTCTGCCCATTCCGACCCTGACTTTCACCGATGTCCGTGTGGGCGAGATCGAGGATCCTCTCCTCGCGGTCTCCCGCTTCGTGGTGCGTGTCGAACTGCCGCCGCTCCTCAAGGGCGAGGTCAAGGTCCTGGACATGACGATGGAGCGGCCGGACCTGAGGCTGTCGCTCGACGAGGCGGGCAGGCTCGACTGGTTCACCGCCGCGCCGCGCCAGAGCGTCCTTTCGGAAATCGATCCGGAGAAAGTCACGCTCGAGCAGGTGGAGATCGTCGACGGTACCGCCACGCTGATCGATGCCCGCAACGGCAAGAGCCACTCGATCACCGACATCGATGCATTGGTTACCGCGCGTTCCCTTCTGGGGCCCTTCAAGGTGGATGGCACCGCGACGATGGCCGGCGAGCGCGCGACCGTGCGTCTCGCCACGGGGCGCCAGCAGGATACCGGCGATATTCGCCTGAAATCCCAAGTGACTCCGGTTTCCGTTCCGGCCGAATTCCTGTTCGACGGCAAGCTCTCGCACACCGACGGACGCCCGAGTTACGAGGGCGTGTTCACAGCGAATTCCATAACGCCCGAAGAGGAAAGGCACCGCGCCTGGCGGGCGGAGGGCGAGTATCTCCTCGACGTCGGCGAAATCGCGTTTTCCGAACTGGTTGCCCGGTACGGACCGGAAGAGCGTCCGGTTACGGTCGAGGGTGAAGGCAAGATCCTGCTTTCCGGCGAAGAACCGCGCTTCGATGTGACGGCGCGTGCCAAGCAGATCGACATCGACCGGTTGCTTGGCGCCGGTCCTCAGGAACCTATCGAGATCTCCGACGCGATCTCGCAGTTGCTTGCTGCGCTTCCCCGCATGCCGCGCCTGCCGCTTGAAGGGCACGCTGTTGTCGATATTCCGGCAACCGTCGTCGGCGGCGGTATCGTGCAGGACCTGACGATCGATGCGAAGACGGCCGGAACGGGCTGGAATATCGCGGAACTCAGGGCGCGTCTGCCCGGGCGGAGCGATATTCTGTTGCGCGGCGATCTAAAGATCGAGCCGAGTCCCAGCTTCCGGGGTAGTTTCGCGGCGTCGCTCGAACAGCCGAACGGCTTTGCCGACTGGTACCGTAAAGGCGTTGCCCTGGCGGAACCGGTAGCACCACTTGCCCTGCAGAGCCGGCTTGATGCAGGGCCGAGCGGCGTGTCGCTCTCCGACCTTGAGTTTCATCTTGCCGATCATGTCGGGCGGGGGACGTTCCGCTTCACGGCGGAAGACGACACCCACAACAGCCTGTATGCGGATCTGGACGCTGAACGTGTCGACCTGGATCAGGTGGCGTTGCTTGCAAGGCTTTTCCTTGCCGACCCTTCGGGCGGCCTTGCGGGTTTTGCGGGCGCCAATACCGATATCGTCCTGAAGCTTTATTCCGATGCTGTGGCGGCTGGCGGCGTAACCGCCAGCGATGTGACGATCGATGCCGCCTATTCGGGGGACGTCCTGACGGTAAACGACGTGACGGCCCGCGATATTGCGGGTGCGCGAATTTCGGCCAAAGGTTTCGTTTCCGACCTTTCCACCAGCCCGCAAGGTGATTTGAGGGCGGATGTCGAGGCCAGCGACCTGACCGGACTGGCGCGTTTGCTCGGCACGATTGCGCCGGAAAACCCGGCTGTTTCAGCGCTGAAACGGACGGCCGGCGCGCTGTCGCCTGCCGAGCTTGACCTGCGTTTCACAGGTGAAGGCCAGGATGAGGGAACCGAAGCCCGGTTGCAGGTTTCCGGCACGGCTGGCGGAAGCGATGTGAGCCTGAGTGCCGGTCTGAACGGCAGGCTCGATTCCTGGCGCGAGGCGGACCTTGATATTTCGGGCAAGCTTGCCGGTCCGGACGGGGCGAAGCTCCTGAAGCAGGCAGGTTTTCGGCTTCTGCCGGTCGCGAGTCTTGGCGAGGGCCGTATCTCTTTCGGCATGAGGGGCGTTCCCGCGGATGTCGTCGATGCGAGGCTGAGAGCGGAAGCGGATGGTGCGTCCGTACTTGCCGTCGGCAAGGTCTCGGCCGGTGCGGACGAACCGTACCGCTATACCGGCAATATCGTTTTGAAAGCTGAAGATATTACGCCCTTCGCGCTACTCGCAGGACGCATGCCCCCGCTGCTTGCGGGTGATGCTTCCGTCGATCTCGCCATGTCGCTGGATGGCGAGGGAGATGCATTCCAGCTTCGCGATATCGCGGGCGAAGTGGCGGGAACGCGCATCCGGGCGGATGTGAACGGCGATCTGAGGCGGGATATTGCGGATCTCCTGCCGAAATTCACCGGTTCGCTTGCGCTTTCAGATCTCGATATGCGGTTTGTGAGCGAGTTGCTCCTTGGCGCCGATCAATGGTCCTCCGTTTCTGCCGATTCGAACTGGCCGGAGGGTTCCTTCGGCGCGGAATTCGTCGACGGTATCGACGTTTCGCTCGACCTTGCTGCCGAGAAAATGACGCTCGGCGGCGGCCTTTCCGCGGATAATGCGTCCGGAAGGTTGCGCCTGAAGCCCGGCGATCTTCTGATCGAGGCGGATGAAGCGGGTTTCGCCGGCGGCAAACTGGCTGGCTCGCTCTCCATCAAGCGCTCCCGCGGCCAGGCTGCGGTGAACGGATCGGTGAGAATTTCGAGTGCCGATGTCTCCTCTCTCGTGTGGCGGCGCGACGGGCGGCCATTGGCGACTGGTGCCCTTGACGTCAATGCCGATTTCGAAGGCGCGGGGCGTTCGATCAACGGTCTTGTCGCCAGTCTTTCCGGCGGCGGTACCTTCAAGGCGGAAAACGGTGAAATCCGGGGCCTCAATCCCGATGCTTTCGGCCTTGTCATCCGCGCGGCCGATGCTGGCCTCGACCTTGAGGACGGCAAGATCTCCGATGCGTTCGAAAGTCACCTGGATGTTGGCGTGCTGCCCTATCAGGCCATCGACGGCAGCTTCGTCATTGCCGGTGGCGTCGCTCGTATCCGCAATGTCAGCGTCGACAACAAGTTGGCCGCGCTCTTCGGCAATGCGCAGGTCGATCTGGCAAAGGAAACCGTCAGCGGCGATTTCTCACTCAAGGTCGATCCGGGTGAAAACGCCGTCACGGGCGCCGAACCGCAGGTCGGCATCGTCCTGGAAGGGCCGCTTTACGAGCCCCGCCGCCATGTCGATATCGCGCCATTCACCGCATTTCTCACGCTGCGGGCCTTCGAGCAGGAAGTCCAGCGGGTGGAGCAATTGCAGGCCGAAATCCTGGAACGCGACCGGCTTGTCCGCGAGTTGAGACGCCTGAAGGAAGAACGTGAACGCCAGGCGCGCGAGGAGGAGGAAGCCGCGCGACGGGCGGAGGAGGCCGCCGCGAAGGCTGCCGAAGGCGAGGGAAGCGAGGTGCCGGCAGGCGACGATGATCCGGCTCCGTCTTCCGGGGGCGGAAAACAGTCCGAAACCCTGTTTGAGCCATTGAACGGGGGAGTGGTGGTCGACGGAGACAACCGGAACGCATCAATTCCCGGGCCGGTAAACAAGCCGGTCGAGGTGCTCGCGCCGATCGTCGTGAATGAGCCGGCGCACGAGGCGCCGGGCGGCGGAGCTGCGTCCGGCGCTGCCGATACCGACGCTGCTGCCGGCACGACGAAACCCGCGACAACGCCTTTCGAGGATCAGATTCGCGCCATTATCCAAAGGGAGAGCGCTGGCGATGCGAATGTGCCGGAAGCGCAGCCAGTTCCCGCGGGAACGGAACTCCCGCCGCTTGACACGCGCGTCATATCCGATCCGCAGTTCGAGCTTCCGGGCGTGCGGAATATTCCGACGCCTCCGGCGCGAATTGATAATGATGTGACGGGTACGGTTGCCAGCCGCCGGGCAACCTCCGGCAGCAGGTCGGCGGTCCGCGCAAGCTCGACCGCAAGGAGTGCTAGCCGCGTTGACGATCCTTCCGAAAACTACAAGCGGCTTCCGGGCGGAAGGATCATCGGCTTTCCAAGCAACAGGTAGCTCCTCAGCCGTCGTCCGACTTTGCGCGGCTGCGGTAATGTTCGAGCACCGTCACGCGCACGGCTGATGAAAGCGCGCTTTCCGGATCCCGGCCATCGTCTATGGATGCAATGAAAGCGGCGAGGCTCATCGCCCTGGAAACGGCGATTTCCTCAAGGGCCGCCCAAAATTCCGGCTCCAGCGCGAGGCTTGTCCTGTGACCGTGCAGGGTGAGCGAGCGTTTCTTCAGGCTCATTCGTCGCCCTGGTCGTTCTGCTCGCTCCGGCGGTGACCTTCCAGCCTGTCGTCCGCCATTTTTCTTTCGGCGGCATCGCGCTTTTTCTCGGCTTTGCTGCGTCCGAAAGCCACGCGGTTTTCCTCCGCGCGTTTTTCCTTTTCGCTGCGCGACCTGGCCTTTCGGGCCCGCCTCAGGTTGACGATTTCGCCGGTCATTTCAAGCACCCGACTGCCTGATCCGAACGCGGCCGCGCGGTCCGGATGCCATGAGATCTTAAACGTCAGGTTTTCTTGCGGAACGCGTCGAGGGAAACGACGTCGGCGCCATTGTCGGCTGTTTCCTTCTTTGTTTCCCCGTCGTCCTGAGAGCCGGCGTCGTCTTCCACTTTCTGAAGTTTCGTGTTTGCCTGCTTCGCCGAAGCTTCGCGTCCATCCGTGAGAGCTTCGATCTTCTCCAGAGTTTCTTCCGCCTTCGCCTCTTCCTCGATCACTTCGCGCAATTCGTCCGGCAGCTCCTCCGCCGTCTTGCCCGGCTCGAATTCCAGCGCGAACTGCACGGAAGGATCGAAAAAGCCCTTGACTGCCGAGAAAGGGATTACAAGGCGTTCGGGAATTCCGCCGAAGGACAGGCCGACCTCGAAGAAATGGTCGCTCACGGCCAGGTCCCAGAACTGATGCTGCAGGACGATCGTCATTTCCTGCGGGTAGCGTTCGTGCAGGCGGTTTGAAATCCGCACGCCGGGCGCGTTCGTGTCGAACGCGATATAGAAATGATGTTCGCCGGGAAGGCCGGTTCGGGTGACCTCCGTCAGGATCTTCTTCACCGCGCCCCTGAGCGCGTCCTGGATGACGATGTCGTATCGGATCAGGTCTTCGGCCATTGACGGTAACCGCTCGCAATCTTTCTCATTACGCACACCATGCCGCGACGCCCGGCAAAAGGGAAGCTCGGTCAGCGATTTCGCCGGCCGCGCCACGCGATTTGCACGAAACTTCATGGAATGAAGTGGAGGCTTCTGTTGCCAGGTGCCTCCGGACCCCGCCTGCCGGTGCTACCCGACAGGACTTAAAGGACTACCGGCACCGCATTACGCGGCGACAGCGTTGTCCATAGCATAGTTGTCATTAGCAACTATTGAGTCGGCCCGATAACGGCGGAACCATGCCGGGCGAAAGCACAGTCTTTACACCCTCGTCGATCCTATTTCGCCCCCACCGGAGCCCGCTTTCTCAACGGGCTCGGGTGGAGGCGCCGGGTACCGCCCCCGGGTCCGAAAGGCTTATTTCACTGACCATTTATCGCCATAGCCGGCGTGAACCGGCAGGTTTTATATAAGCGCTGGGTGAGGTTTAGAAAAGGGGGAAGGTTCGATTGCTTGTGAATGCATGTGAGCACAATCGACACTATATAGAGGGTTCGACGATTTTCGGGGCAATGGGCGCTAGGAGCGTTGGGGGATGAAACTGTCACGGCGCAACATATTGATCGGACTTGTGATTTTGCTCTGCGCCGCGGCCGCCGCAGGCGGTTACAGCTATTACAGGATCTTCTACGGGGCCGATACAGGCCTCGTTTATACCGGTCTCGTAGAGGGAGTGGCCGTCGGCGGTTATGATCCGGTTGCATACTTCAAGAAAGGCGAGCCGGTAAAAGGTTCTCCCGACATCACGCTAAGCTATAAAGGCGCGATTTGGCGCTTCTCCAGAGAAGAAAATCGGGAGCTTTTCCGAAATTCGCCGGACGAATACGCACCTGCCTACGGCGGATACTGCGCCTGGGCCACGGCACAGGGGTATCTTGCGAAGGGTGACCCGAATGTCTGGGATATTGTGGGCGGAAAGCTTTATCTCAACTACGACAATTCGATCCAGGAACGTTGGCACAAGGACGTGCCGGGCTTTATCGACAAGGCGGAGAAGGAGTGGCCGAAGATCGTCGAGGAGAAATCCTGAGACGGCAAATTCGGCGTCAAAGCGGTGAAAAAAGGTTCCTCAAAATTCCGCCGGCGATTTATGGGCCTTGTGTTCGGCGCATCGCGGGCCGACCCTTGAGTGTCATTCGAATCGCGGGAGCCTGACCTTGCGGCAGTATCTTGACCTCATGATACGCATACTCGAAGAGGGCGTGGATAAGTCCGACCGGACGGGTACGGGCACGCGCTCTGTCTTCGGTCATCAGATGCGTTTCGACCTCGGCAAGGGTTTCCCCCTCGTCACGACCAAGAAGCTGCACCTGAAGTCCATCGTTCACGAACTCTTGTGGTTCCTCGCCGGCGACACGAATATCGCCTACCTGAAAGAGCACGGTGTGCGCATCTGGGACGAATGGGCCGACGAGAACGGCGACCTCGGCCCGGTCTACGGCTATCAGTGGCGATCATGGCCGGCGCCGGACGGTCGCTCGATCGACCAGATCGCCAATCTTCTGGAGATGATCCGCAAGTCGCCGGATTCGCGCAGGCT
This sequence comes from Stappia sediminis, assembly GCF_009826895.1. Taxonomy (GTDB): domain Bacteria; phylum Pseudomonadota; class Alphaproteobacteria; order Rhizobiales; family Stappiaceae; genus Hongsoonwoonella; species Hongsoonwoonella sediminis. The sequence goes on from NZ_WUMV01000001.1 coordinate 302,292, forward strand.
GATCGTCTCCGCCTGGAACCCGGCGCTGGTCGACGAGATGGCGCTGCCGCCGTGCCATTCGATGTTCCAGTTCTACATTGCCGACGGCAGGCTTTCCTGCCAACTCTACCAAAGATCGGCGGACGTCTTCCTTGGCGTGCCCTTCAACATCGCTTCCTACGCGCTCTTGACGATGATGGTGGCGCAGGTGACGGGCTACGAGCCGGGCGACTTCGTTCATACCTTTGGCGATGCGCATCTTTACCTGAACCACATCGACCAGGCGCGCGAGCAGCTTTCGCGCGAACCGCGCCGCCTGCCGACGATGCGCATCAACCCGGATGTGACGGACCTGTTCGCTTTCCGCTTCGAGGATTTCACGCTTGAGGATTACGACCCGCACCCGCATATCAAGGCGGAAGTTTCCGTTTAATCAATGAGTTGAAGGGTTGCTTGATGGTTCTTCCGTCGCGCGTGCGGGCGAAATGGCCCGCCTTGATGTTCGCCGCAGCCGCGATTTTCGCCGGATTGGCGCAGCCTGCCGGAGCTGACGAAAATCGCCCGGTCGTGATCGCACACCGTGGCGCACCGGCCTATCTGCCGGAACACACGCTCGCCGGAAAGGCGATGGCCCATGCCTTCGGCGCGGACTTCATCGAGCAGGATGTGGTGCTGACGAAGGACGGCGTGCCGATCGTCATGCACGACATCACGCTGGATGCGACGACGGATGTGGCGAGCGTCTTTGCGGGCCGGGCGCGCGAGGACGGCAAGTTCTACGCCATCGACTTCACCCTGGAAGAAATCAGGCGCCTCAGGGTCATGGAACGCCAGCGCGACGGGCAGCCCGCCTTCGACGGCCGCTTTCCGCGCGGCGGTGCGACGATATTCCGCGTGCCCACGCTCCAGGAGGAACTGGACCTCATCAAGGGGCTGAACGCCTCGACCGGGCGGCGCGCAGGCGTCTATCCCGAAATCAAGAGCCCGGCGTTCCACCGCGCCGAAGGACAGGACATTTCGCGGGTCGTTCTCAACGTGCTGGCCGAAAACGGCTATTCGGACAAGGATGATCCGTTCTTCCTGCAATCCTTCGACTGGAACGAAGTCCAGCGCATTCGCTCGGAACTCGGTTTCAAGGGAAAGCTGGTCCAGCTCATCGGCGAAAACCGATGGGATCTTGCACCGGATGTCGATTTCGACCACTTGAAGACGCCCGACGGACTGAAGGAAATCGCCGCCGTTGCCGACGGAATCGGCCCCTGGATCGGCCATGTCCTGGACGATACGGACGGAAACGGCGAGGCCGAAGCGCTGAAGTTGGCCCCGAACGCCCAAGACCTCGGCCTCACGATCCACGCCTATACTTTCCGCGCCGACCGGTTGCCGAAATGGGCGGCAAGCTTCGATATCCTCCTGAAAGCGGCGGTGGAAACGGCAAAACTCGACGGCTTGTTCACGGATCACGCCGATCTGGCATTATCCTACCTGAACGGACACGGCGAGTGAGCGGGACCGGCGAGGCAGGCGTGGCGGACAAGGCAGGCGTGGCGGACAAGGTGGGCGAACCGGAAATCGTGCTGATCGCGGCGGTTGCCGACAATGACGTGATCGGCGCGGGCAACGACATGCCCTGGCGGCTGCCGAGCGACCTGCGCCGCTTCAAGAGATTGACGGTCGGACGCCCCGTCATCATGGGGCGCAAGACGTTCCAGTCCATCGGCAAGCCGCTGCCCGACCGCCCCAATATCGTCGTCACGCGCGACGCGTCATTCGACGCCAAAGGAGCGGATGTGGTTGCGACCGTGGAGGCGGCCATCGAGCTTGCGCGACGGCTCGCGCGGGACGGCGGTGCCGACAGCGTAATCGTCATGGGCGGGGGCGAGATCTACCGCGCGACCATCGCTCTCGCCGACCGGCTGGAAATCACGCGCGTTCACGCTATGCCGGAAGGCGACACGCATTTTCCCGATATCGATGCGGGACAATGGCGCGAAACGGCGCGCGAGGGGCCGGAACGCGGCGAGAAGGACAGCGCCGAAGTAACGTACCTTACGTATCGGCGTCGCGTGTAAGCCCGATTACGTCGCCCCGCGTACTTTCATCGCATTGCCGCCTGTCCTAGGATCGGGGCCAACAGAGATCGGCCGCGTATCCGCTTGCGGCCCGAAGGGGAGATTTGACTGATGGATGTCAGAGCCGCCGTTGCGCACAAGGCCGGAGCGCCGCTCACGATCGAGACCGTGCAACTGGAAGGGCCGAAGGAATTCGAGGTCCTTGTCGAGATCATGGCGACCGGCGTGTGCCACACGGATGCCTTCACGCTGTCCGGCGCGGACCCGGAAGGGCTTTTTCCCGCGATCCTCGGCCATGAGGGCGCCGGCATCGTGCGCGAAGTGGGCAAGGGCGTGACGTCTCTGAAGGCGGGCGACCACGTGATCCCGCTCTATACGCCCGAGTGCCGCAACTGCGAATACTGCCTGAACCCCAAGACCAACCTTTGCCAGGCGATCCGCTCCACGCAAGGCCAGGGCCTGATGCCGGACGGAACGAGCCGCTTTTCCATCAACGGCGAGCGGGTGTTGCATTATATGGGCACCTCAACCTTCGCCAATTTCACGGTGCTGCCGGAGATCGCACTTGCCAAGGTGAACCCGGACGCACCCTTCGACAAGATCTGCTATATCGGCTGCGGCGTGACGACCGGCATCGGTGCGGTCGTCAACACGGCAAAGGTGGAGCCGGGCTCCAATGTCGTGGTTTTCGGGCTTGGCGGCATCGGACTCAACGTCATTCAGGGTGCGCGCATGGTGGGGGCCGACAAGATCGTCGGCGTAGACATCAACCCCGGCAAGCGGGAGCTGGCCGAGCGCCTCGGCATGACGCATTTCGTCAACCCAAAGGAGGTGGAAGGCGATCTCGTGGCCCATCTGGTGGATATCACCGGTGGCGGGGCGGATTATTCCTTCGAGTGCATCGGCAAGCCGCAGGTCATGCGCCAGGCGCTGGAATGCTGCCACAAGGGGTGGGGCGAAAGCATCATCATCGGCGTCGCGGGTGCGGGCGAGGAAATTTCCACGCGGCCCTTCCAGCTCGTTACCGGCCGGTCCTGGCGCGGCACGGCCTTCGGCGGCGCGAGGGGGCGCACGGACGTGCCGAAGATCGTCGAATGGTACATGGACGGCAAGATAGAGATCGACTGCATGATCACGCATACGATGCCGCTGGAAGAGATCAACAACGCCTTCGACCTGATGCACGAAGGCAAGTCGATCCGTTCCGTCGTCACGTTCTGAGGTTTCACAAGACCTTGCAATCAGGCGGCGCGGCCCATTTCGGCGACCGTGCTGCCGCTCAAACTCCGAATGATGGAGACGAGGCCATGAGCAACACCGCAACGATCTGGTCGACGGTCCCCGAAAAATCGTCCATCGGCCAACGCATCCGCCACGCGCGCGAGGCGTCGAACCTTTCTTCCGCCCAGCTTGCGCGCAGGCTCGGCGTAAAGACGGCAACCGTCAGCGGGTGGGAAAGCGGACGAACCGAACCGCGCGCCAACCGGCTGACGATGCTGGCGGGTTTCCTGTCCGTCAGCCCCACGTGGCTGCTCTACGGCCTTGGAGAAGCGCCGGCGGACGAGACGTTTTCAAGCGAACTTGCCGTGCTGCAGGCGAGCCTGAAATCGGTCAAGGACCTGCACGAACGCACAGGCCAGGCACTGGTACGGCTGGAAGAGCAGATTGCCCGCCTGAGCCCGGCCAAGGAGCGGTGAAGGATTCTTCGCTGAAACGACGCCGGCTTGCGCCCACCGCGCGACGGCCATCCCGTACGCGGTATGGCGTTTGCTTTACGATGAACGTCACCCCGGACAAGTGAGGCGAAGCCGAGCGATGATCCGGGGGCCAGATATATGACGCGGGCAACGCCCGCACGGAACAATTTTGAAGTGCGCTTGCGCGCATCGGGCACGCTGGATCCCGGCTCTCGCGATGCGCCAAAGCGCACGCGGGCCGGGATGACGTTCTTCGTATATCGATGCTTTTGGCCGTTATTGCGGTATCGTTCCTGTGAATCCGCACGGGATAATACCAGTTGGTTCCGGCCTGACATAAAGCTCTTGTTTGGCCGCTGCCACCGGAGACAATCCAAAAATGACTGAAACGCGGAAAAATCCGCTTCTTTTCACGTGGAAGACGCTCGACGAATTCAGCCCGAGGTGCCTGCACGAGGTTTACCGGCTGAGGGTCGCCGTCTTCATCGTCGAGCAGGACTGCGCCTATCCGGAAATCGACGATCTGGACGTGGGTGCGCTGCATCTCGTCATCAGTTACGCAGAGGGAGACGGGGAGGGCGCGGTCGCGGCCTATTTGCGGCTGATCCACCCCGAGGGTGAGAAGCCGGTGAAGCTTGGGCGGATCGTGGTCGCGCCCGCATGGCGGGGAACGGGGCTTGGACGGCGCCTGATGGAAGCGGGACTTGAGAAGGCGCAAAGCCTTTACCCCGGCAGGCCGGTATTCTTGAGCGCGCAGGCGCAAGTTGTGCGCTTCTATGGCACTCACGGTTTTGAGGCCGTATCGCCGGAATACCTTGAAGACGGCATACCCCACGTGGATATGCTGCGCTCTCCGCAAGAAAACCAAAGCCTGGAAGCACACAAATGACGCTGCAACTGATTTCCAACGCCAGGGCCTTCGGCGGCGAACAGCGGGTCTACCGCCATCGCTCGTCCTCGACCGGGACCGATATGGATGTCGCCGTTTTCCTGCCCGAAGAAGCGCTGAGAGGCGAGCTTTGCCCCACGCTGTTCTATCTCTCCGGGCTTACCTGCACCTGGGAGAACGTGACGGTTAAGGGCGGGGCGCAGCGCCCGGCGGCCGATCACGGCATGATCTTCATCGCCCCCGACACGAGCCCGCGCGGGGAAGGCGTCGCCGACGACGAGGCCTACGACCTTGGCCAGGGGGCGGGGTTCTACGTCAACGCCACGCAAGAGCCGTGGGCGGCGCATTTCCGAATGGAAGACTATGTGGCGCGCGAACTGCCGAAGCTCCTTGCCGAAAGCCTGCCGGTGGATGCGGATGCGATCGGTGTGACCGGCCATTCCATGGGCGGGCACGGCGCGCTGACGCTTGCCATGCGCCACCCGGACGTTTTCCGTTCTCTTTCCGCCTTCGCGCCGATAACCAACCCGCTCGACTGCCCATGGGGGCACAAGGCGCTTGGCGCGTACCTCGGCGAGGACAGGGCCAAATGGGCGGAGCATGACGCCTGCGAACTGGCGCGATCCAGAGGCTTTCGCGGCGATATCCTGATCGACCAGGGACAGGCCGACGGCTTTCTGGAAGAGCAGCTGAAACCCTGGGCGTTCGACGCCGCCTGCCGGGAGGCGGGAATCGACCTCACCCTGCGCCTGCTGGGCGGATACGACCATTCCTACTATTTCATCTCCACTTTCATGGAAGATCATGTCGCCTGGCACGCGCAGCGGCTGTTCGGGTGAGAGATTTCGGCGTTTTGTCGCCTTGAAGTGGGGGTATGCAGACACCACGTGGCAACTGCGGGCCGGAACAGGCAAGGCTGCACGGGGAAGGGGTGTATGATCGACCGAAGCGAGGGGTGCACGACGCGTTGAAAGCGCCGGGTAACTTTCCTATAACCCCAGTCAAGCCAAACATTATCGGCTAAGGTGATGGACTCATAAAGAAGGCTGGAATGGCGCTTAAAACGGCAAAGAGATGCAAGGAGAAGAGCGCGGGGCGGGTCGGCCACCCGGTCGAGCGCTTCGACGAAGCAGGTCGAAGCCGTTTACGCGTCCTTTCAGGATATGGCGGATTTGCCCGGCAACGTCGTTGCAAGCCTTTGAAAACCAGACGGTTTCCTGCAGGCCTGCGCCTCGTATCCGAACAAATCCGCGTATACCATTTCAACCTTGTTTATGGGTCCATCACCTAAGATTCAATAGCGGCTGTCGGCAAGGGGTGCCCCTTCAGGAAACGGCCCACGAAAAAGGATGTCTTGATGCCTTGGAGCAACCAGAACGGGGGCGGCTGGAAGGGCGGCGGAAGCGGCGGCCCTTGGGGCAACCCTGGCGGAGGCGGCGGTGGCGGCCCCTGGGGTGGCGGCCCGCAGCGCGGCGGCGGAGGCGGCAACCCGCCCGATCTGGAAGAGCTGCTCCGGCGCAGCCAGGACAAGCTGAAAACCGTACTGCCCGGCGGCGGCGGAAGCCTGGGCGGCAAGGGGATCGCTCTTGCCATCGCGATCGGCGTGCTGATCTGGCTCGGCACCGGCTTTTACCGCGTGCAGCCCAACGAGGTGGGCGTGGAACTCGTCTTCGGCAAGGTCACGGACCAGACACCGCCGGGCCTGAACTACAACTGGCCCTACCCGGTGGGAACGGTCTATACGCCCGAAGTGCTGCGCCTTCGCGAAATCACGGTCGGCCTTGAGGAATTCGTCACCAGCGGCAACGTGCGCCAGCGCGATGTCACGGAAGAAAGCCTGATGCTGACGGGCGACGAAAACATCGTCGACGTCGACTTCAAGGTGCAATGGCGCATCCGCAACACTCCGGACGACGTTTCGAACTTCCTGTTCAACATCCAGAGCCCGGAAGGCACTGTGAAGGCGGTGGCCGAAAGCGCCATGCGCGAGGTGATCGGCAAGTCGCGCATCGACTCGGTGCTGACCGAAAACCGCGCGCCGATCCAGAACGACGTTCAAACGCTGATGCAACAGGCGCTCGACAGCTACGGCGCCGGCATCGAGATCACCCAGGTGCAGATGCAGAAGGTCGACCCGCCGCAGCAGGTGATCGACGCCTTCCGCGACGTGCAGGCCGCGCGCGCCGACCAGGAGCGCATCCAGAACGAGGCCCAGGCATACGCCAACCGCGTCGTGCCGGAAGCGCGCGGTGAAGCCGCACGCATCACCGAAGCGGCGAACGCCTATCGCGACCAGACGATCGCCGAGGCGAACGGCCAGGCGCAGCGTTTCGTCAAGGTCTACGAGGAATACGTGAAGGCGCCCGACGTGACCCGCGAACGCCTCTATCTCGAAACCATCGAAAAGGTGCTCGGTGCCAATGCGAAGGTGATCATCGACGAGGCGCAGGGCTCGGGCGTGGTGCCCTATCTGCCGCTCGACCAGCTTCGAAACCGGCCGAACACGAACACGGGCTCCGCAACGGGCGGAGGTAGCCAGTGATGAAAAACGGATTTCTCGGAATAGTCGGCATTCTCGCCGTGGCAGCGGCGGCGCTGGCCTATCTTTCGACCTATGTGATCGATCCCACGCGCCAGGCGCTGGTGCTGCAGTTCGGCGAGGTGAAGGAAAGCGTGCGTGACGCGGGGCTGCACGTCAAGGCGCCGCTGATCCAGAACGTGATCTTCATCGACAAGCGCATTCTCGACCTCAACGCGCCGCCGATCGAGGCGATCGCGGCCGACAAGAAGCGCCTCGTCGTGGACGCCTTCGCGCGCTATCGCATCACCAATCCGGTGCTGTTCTTCCAGACGGTGAACAACATCAACGAGGCGAACCAGCGCCTGTCCACCTTCCTGCAATCGTCGCTGCGTACCGAACTGGCGCGGGCCACCTTCGAGCAGATCGTGCGCGACGACCGGGCCGATCTGATGGAAAACATCCGCTCCGACGTCTCAAGCCGGGCGACGGCGATCGGCATCGACGTGGTGGACGTGAAGATCCGCCGCGCGGACCTGCCGCAGGCGAACTCCGAGGCGATCTTCCGCCGCATGCAGACCGAACGCCAGCGCGAGGCGACGGAAATCCGCGCGCAGGGCGAGGAGCAGGCGAGAAGGACGCGCGCGCGCGCCGACCGGACGGCAACCGTCATCCGCGCCGATGCGCAGCGTGACGGCGAAGTCATCCGCGGCGACGGCGACGCGGAGCGAAACCGCATCTTCGCCGAGGCCTACAACAAGGACCCGGAGTTCTTCGCCTTCTACCGTTCCATGCGCGCCTACGAGGACGGGCTCGGCAACGGCAGCGACACCTCGCTGGTGCTTTCGCCGAACTCCAAGTTCTTCCGCTTCTTCAACAACCCGACGGGAAAGCCGGACGGACGGGCGACCCCTTCCGACAATGAGGGAGGCGGACCGCCAATCGCGGGCACGAGGAGCGGACCGGCACTCGCCGAGGGACAATGAGCGACCTCCTTTCGGCCGTCGGCCTGGTGCTTGCGCTGGAAGGAGCGCTTTACGCCGCAGCGCCCGGCGCAATGAAGAACTTCATGCGCCAGGCGCTCGAGATGCCCGATCAGCTCCTTCGGACAGCCGGTGTCGCCGCGCTTGCCGCCGGCGTGTTCGTCGTGTGGCTGGTGCGCGGGTAACGCGGCGGCGCCGGCCGGAACATGGTGATCGTTCAGAAAATGGTGATAAGGACGGATTTGCCGCTAAGTTCCGTTTCGGCCACGTCCGAATTGGGCGATCATGATGAAAATATCCGCCGGGCGTCGCCGGCGTGGTAAAAAACAATCAAGCGGGCGCGGCGCGAGGCTGCGCCCCGCGGTTTTCGAAGGAGAACGGCCCATGGCCAACTCGTTTCCGGCGGCATCCTTCCTGCAGCGGTTCACAGCGGCTGTGGCCGCGTGCGTGATCGCCGCGGGCCTTGCCGTCGTGCCGCCGGCACCAGCGCTTGCGCACGGGCCCGACAGCGTGCCGGACCTCGCCGAACGGCTTCTCGACGCGGTGGTGAACATTTCCACGGCTCAGACGGTGACCGCGCGCCGCTCGGTGCCCCTGCCGCAGGTGCCGGAAGGCTCCCCCTTCCAGGAATTCTTCGACGAATTCTTCAACCGCGAAAACCAGAACGGAGACCAGCCGCGCCGCGTACAGTCGCTCGGTTCCGGCTTCGTCATCGACGGAACGAAGGGCATCATCGTCACGAACAACCACGTGATCGAGGGCGCCGACGAGGTTACCGTCAACTTCAACGACGGCTCGAAGCTGCCCGCCGAAGTGCTCGGTTCCGACTCCAAGACCGATCTCGCGGTGCTGAAGGTGGAGCCTGACACGCCGCTGCCGGACGTAAGCTTCGGCGATTCCGAAGTCCTGCGCGTCGGCGACTGGGTGATGGCGATCGGCAACCCCTTCGGCCTCGGCGGCACGGTGACGACGGGCATCGTCTCGGCGCGTAACCGCGACATCAACTCCGGGCCCTACGACAACTACATCCAGACCGACGCCTCGATTAACCGGGGCAATTCCGGCGGGCCGCTGTTCAACCAGGACGGCGAGGTCATCGGCATCAACACCGCGATCATCTCGCCGTCTGGCGGATCGATCGGCATCGGCTTCGCCATCCCCTCGCAAACGGCGATGCGGGTCATCGACCAGCTTCGCCAATTCGGCGAAACGCGGCGCGGCTGGCTTGGCGTGCGCATCCAGGAGGTGACGGACGAGATCGCCGAAAGCCTCGGCATGAAATCCGCCGAGGGCGCGCTTGTCGCCGGCGTCACGGAAGGCGGGCCGGCTGCGGCCGCCGGGCTGGAGCCGGGCGACGTGATCCTGCGCTTCGACGGACGCAGCGTGCCCGAAATGCGCGACCTGCCGCGCATGGTCGCCGATACGACCATCGGCAAGCAGGTCGAGGTTATCGTCCTGCGCAAGGGCACGGAAGTGACCGTCATGGTGGAGCTTGGCCGCCTCGAGGAAGCCAACCTCGACGAGGCGGTGGGCACCGAAGGCGAGAAGAAGCAGGCCGAACCCGAAAGGGACACCGTGCTTGGCATGGAACTTTCGGAACTGACCGACGAGCTTCGCAAGGAGCACAACATCAACGAGGACGTGAAGGGCGTGCTCGTGGCCAAGGTCGAGCCCGGCTCCTCGGCGGAGGAAAAGCGGGTGCAGGCCGGCGACGTGATCGTGGAAGTGGCGCAGGAGCCCGTCTCCTCTCCCGCCGACGTGGTCAAGCAGGTCGACCGGTTGAAGCAGTACGACCGCAAGTCGGCCCTGCTGCTCCTCGCCAACGGACGCGGCGAACTGCGCTTCGTACCGGTGCGGGTGGAAGAGTAAACGTCTGAAACTTTCGGGCTAACGAAAACGCCGCTTCCGGACCGGGAGCGGCGTTTTTTGTTTGGGCTGATGGTTGTGCGGCAAGGATATTGCCGAGATATCGGTTCTGCGCCGATTTCTTGGCGATTGGAATATCCCTTCGGCGAAAAGTGGTTCAAGTCAGTCACTGATTGCGCTTTTTCCGCACCGCACGGACGGTTTCAGGTGCCTTCGAACTCAGCGTCCTTTTTTGTTTGGGCGAATTGTTATGAGACAGGAGGCTTTCCAATGCCCCCTTCAGACTTCTCTCCGCCCGGCGTCGATCATCTGCATTCATGGCCTCGACATCCAGTTCAAGGCGAAGATGTGCATGATTTTCTTGAATACGCCGGCGTTCGCGGCCGAGATTCTCGTAGCTGTTGACAACCCGGTAGGTCGCCACCGGATAAGCCACGCCTCTCACTTCCGCCATGCCTCGCTCCTCACAGAAGATCGCTTCGCTGACATGCGCGAAGGTTTCGAAAGAGATCAGGATTTCGCCCGGTTCCGCCATTTCTTCGAGCCGGGCGGCGATATTCACGGCACTGCCGACAATGGTGTAATCCATACGGTCTTCGCTGCCGAAATTGCCCACGGTGCAGTAGCCCGTGTGGATGCCCATTCGCACTTTCAGCGGCTTTTCAATGCCGGCTTCGCGCCATACGTCCTGAAGTTCCCGCATTCGGCGACGCATGGCGATCGCCATCATGGCGCAGGCTAGTGCATCGTTCTTTACGCCCGAAGTCTCGGGGTCGCCGAAAAAGATCAGGATCGCATCGCCCACATATTTGTCGATCGTGGCTCCGTGATCGAGAGCGATGCGGGACATCTCGGTCAGGTATTGGTTGAGCAGTTGTGTCAGTTCCTCCGACTCAAGTCGGTCGGCTGTTTCGGTGAAGCGGGCGATATCCGAGAAAAAGATCGTCAGTTTTTTGCGGCTGCTTGCAACCTTCACTTCCTGCTTGCCGGAAAAAATCGAATCATAGACCTGAGGCGAAAGATATTTGGCGAGTTGCTTAGAGAGTTGTTCGAGTGCGCCTGATTTTTCGGCGAGCTTGGTCTCGCGATCGTCTATCACCGCCATGTAATGCATCAGCGAGGTTGAGATTTCTCCGATTTCATCCGGGATCGAGTCTGCGAATGTCCGGTCTCGGGTTTCTGCGAATGTACGCAGGGCATCGCGAATTCGGTCCAATCTGCCGAATACGCGGCGCTTCAGGACATACCAGATGAAAAAGTTTCCGATACCGAACGCAAGCGCCACAACAAAAATCGAGGCGAGGGTGAGCCGCGTGGTGTCGTTTACCCGCGCGACTTGCGCCTCAAGTTCATTACTTGCGCGCCAGAACGTATTGCTGGCGCTGCTGAGCAGCCGGTTGGCGACAAGCGAATTCTCTTCAGCGAGAGCCTTGATCCTGAATTCGTTCGCCAGTGCCGATGCTTTATCGGAATAGACTTTGTCCTTCTGCCCGGACCAGAACTCGACGAATCTCCGAGCGGTGACGACCCGCTCGTCGACATTTTTTGACAACGAGTTGTCGCCGGCCGCAAGTGTCTCGATCAGGACTTGAACATCCGAGTCGATCTCGTCCTGGTTATGCGATAGACGGGCGCGGTTAGGATCGAGGAGCAAATTCAGGGTTTTAAGGATGGCCCTGCTCCCGACTTCCCCCACGCGCGCCAAAAAGATCGCATCACCATCGGGCGCTATCCCTTCCCGCTGCGCGCCCGTGCCTTTACCATCTGACAGGACCTCAAGCAGCCCGCGCAGGAAGATTTCGTGATCCTCGAGCCGTTCGCTGATCGCGATCTGTTCACGCACAACATCAGTCAGGGCTGCCAGATTGGCAGTCAGGAGATTTCCATTTTTCCGAAGGGTGTTTGAGGGGCCCTCATCCCCATACAGTCCGTCGAGTTCCTCGATCAGTGTTCTCTGCGAGTTCTCCTTGTCATTGATGCGAGAAAGTAATGTGTCGAATTCACTTCGCGAGGGGTTGCTGCTAAGCGCCGGTGCGATTGAACTGGTCGCAGAGGCCTCCTGGGAAAGCTGGGCAAGTTTTACCAATCGAGGGAGAGCGTTATCGCGCAACTGCGAAAGTTCCGACCGTATTTCGAACAGGCGGACGGTCATCACGATCAGTCCCATCAACACGAGACCCGCGATGCAGGCAAAAATGGCGAATAACAGGGTCGAGATGCGCCGTCGCACCCTTGTTTCCACGATGTCGGGGGGCGCCACAGCAGGGGCCCGCTAACGGAAGGGCGGGGTGTACAACAAGCCGCCATCCTTCCAGAGCCGGTTGGCCCCGCGTTTCATCTTCATTTCGCTGCCTTCGCCGAGATAACGATCGAAAATCTCGCCGTAGTTCCCCGCACCCGAGATGACATTGCGGGCCCAGTACGGCGACAGGCCTACGGCTTTGCTGCCGGGGCTCTCATCAACTCCGAGGAGCCGGCGTGCGACCGGGTCGCGACTTTCCAGGTGATCGCGATAGTTCTTGCTCGTGATGCCCTTTTCCTCGGCAAGGATGGTGGCGAAGATCGCCCAGCGAACGACATTCCCCCACATCATATCCATTGCGCTGACATAGGCGACGAGCGGCTCCTTCGAGATGATCTCGTCGTGCAAGACATAATTGTAGGGGTCGTCCATCGCTGCGGACCGCATAGTCGCCAGCGCAAACCGATCCGTGGTGAGCAGGTCGCATCGCCGCGAGAAAAATGCGTCGTTACGGCCTTGCGAAGATTCGAATGCTTCAATGCGCCAGGAAAGGCCATGAAGTGCAATATAATCCTCAAGATTGCCTATCGTCGTGGTGGCTCGGGATACGCAAACGGTCGCGTCGGAAAGCTCCGTAAGAGCACCTTGAACCGTGCCCCGGTGCGACATGAAGCCTTGCCCGTCATAGTAAAGCACAGCGGCGGGCGTCAGCTTCAAGGACATGTCCCGGGAGAAGGTCCATGTGACATTCGACACGTAGATATCGACTTCCCCTTCGGAGACGCTCTGCAATCCGTAACGGATCAGCGTCGGCGACATTTCAACCGCATTGCGGTCGCCAAAGAGCGCAAGTGCCACAACCCGGCAGAATTCGGGGAAAAATCCCTCATATCCGGTTTCGCCAATACGCGTATCGCCGACAAGACGGTTGCCGATCGCGCATTTTACGTAGCCACGCTCTCGCACGCGGTCGAGGATACTTTCAGACGCCGCCGTGGCTTCGCCAAATGCTAGCGAAAAAAGAAGTGCTGAGAATACAATAGTAGCCGTGAAAGGTTTCATGAACGACCTCCCCGGTTCATCATATTGTAGCACAGGTTATGCATACGAGCGATCCGAGCGCGTCTTGCCAAGAAAAGTGGTTGCTTTTCCTTTATGGGTCCAGACCCCAGGTCACGTGATCGTACGCGGCGCCGATCCTGAAGGTACAATCTGGCTCGGACGTTCCCGCGTTGATCCTGTTTATTCCGCTCAATTCCAGGACCCAGTTGGCCCCCGATGCAGCCAAGCCGATCCGGATTCCGCATGCGCGGGCTACGTACGATTGAACCTTCGGCCCGGCAAGCGCGAGGCAATCGGGCGGCGAAATTCATCTGTGGCGGGCTCGGAGCTATCGTTCAAATCGTATTCCGCTAACGGCTACTCCGCCCCACTCCCGCCATCCCACCCAAGCCCTCACAGCTGTGCTACCCTCATTCCGTAACGGCAGATTTCGACTACGGCACGGGAGAAAATCATGACCGCGATGAACATCGTCCGCGCAGTGGTGAAGCCCGGGTGCGAGGAGGAGTTCCTCAAGATCCACCGGGAAAGGGAACTCGACGGTTTCGAGGGCTTGCGCTTCATGCGCCTGGTGAAGACGGGCGAGCGGGAGTTCATGTTCGTTGGCGAATGGGAAAGCATGGACGCCCTTGTTGCCGCGCGGCCGGCGATGGTTGAATCGCTCGACAGAGTGCGGCACATGCTGGATGACCTCGGCGGCGACCTTGGCGTCACGGACCCGCGCTCCGGCGAGGTTGTCATCGAAAGGCGGCCATAGGCGATTTTACCGGGATCGCCGCCAGCGCAAATATCGGCGTGCCTTGCGGCACCCCGCAAGGCCGAAACCCGAACGGCCACAAGCGGAAACATTCATAATTTTCAGTAACGTTACGGCAATATTCTGCTTTGGCGGAAAGCGCCCTTGCGGCAAGATAGCGCCTTGGGGCTCGTGCCTGTGCCGCCGCCGATTGCCTGTCACCCGGCGCACGCTGGCGCGCCCTTTCATGCCGGAGTGGGAGGAGGGATGCGTAATGCCGGCGAGCGCGGCCTGCGCATTTGAAACGCTGATCTCCGCCTTCAACGGCACCCTGCCGCCGGAAGATGCGTGGGACGATGTCATCAAGACGGCGAACCGCCACCTTGTCGCGCCCGCGCTTTTCGCTTCGCTGCGGGAGAGCGGGCTTCTCCAAGACGTTCCGCAGGAGGTGCGCGCTTATCTGGCATTTCTCCACGAACGGAACGAGGAACGCAACCGCCGCCTGCGAGCGCAAGCCGCACAAAGCATCGAGGCGATGAACGCGGCCGGGATCGAGCCGCTTCTTATCAAGGGAACGGCTCTCCTGATGCTGCTTGACGATGAGCGCCTGGGAAGCCGGATGATGAGCGACATCGATCTGGTGGTGCCGGAAGCGGACAGGGACGCGGCGCTGTCGCAAATCGGGCAGCTTGGCTATGCGGCGATTGAGGATTCTTCCGGTCCCCATGCGCTGGGAAAGTTCTCCCGCCCGCAAGACGCGGGCGCGCTCGACCTGCACAGCCGCCCTCCCGGGCCGCAGGCCCTGTTTGCGAAAGATGCGCCGGACGCGCGCCGCACGGTCGGGCAGGGGAAATTGCGGTTCGTCGTCCCCACTTCCGAGGAATGGATCGTGCAGCTTGTCGCCCACGACATGATCCGTGATCGCCGCCTGTTCACCGGGATTGTCGATCTTCGCAGGCTTCTTGATTGCCGCGAGATCCTTTCCATGGGCAGGACGGTGGATTGGGAGAGGGTTCGCCACCGGCTTTCATCGCCGATGCTGGCGCTCGCCCGCGACGTGTTCTTCCTCAATCTGGAGCGCTTCGCGGGTGTGCCGGTCAGCGGGCGCAAGGCGGGCGCTCTCGCGCGCCTTTTCCATCGCCGTCAACTGGCGATCGAATGCAATTCCTCGTTTCGCCGAATGGATGCCCGCGCGATTTCAACGCTGCTTGCGGTCTGGAGAGGAGCGCGCGGGATGAAACCGCAATGACGAACGACTCGCTCCGCAGGATGGCACCAGCCCCGGAAAACGGCTTCCTGCCTGCAAATGGCGTGCGGTACTGCAGGCTTGGCGAGGATTGCCTTGTCTTCGACGAGGCGGCTCAGGCGATTTCCCGTCTCGATCCGCTTTCCGGTGCGCTCTGGGAAGCGCTTGCTGCGGGCCGCGCACGAGAGGAAATCGCGCGGGACCTTGCCGATGCGCTCGGGCGCGGCATTGGCGAGGCGGAAGCCTTCATCGCCGCCTGTTTCGACGAGTGGAGGGCGCGGGGACTGCTGAATGGCGGGGAAGGCGAGCGGGCGGACGCGCCGGCGGGACCCGTCGGCCGCATGGCCCCAAGGCGGAAGGTTTCCGCCGGCAAGGCCTACCTGATTGGCGGGCTGACTTTTTCCGTGAGTTTTCCGGATGCCGAGACTTTTTCCGCCTGGGAGGCGGTGGCCGGTCATATGCGAACCGGCGCGTCCGGCAGGGGTGCCATCGCGATCTCCGTGCTGAGGGATGGTGCCGGATACAGGATCGACCATCCGGGCAGAACGGAAAGGGGGCTTGAGGACGCGAGTGCGGTTGCCGTCCATCTGAAGGAACAGGTGCTGCGCATCATTCTGGCGGAGACGGTCGGCGGATTCGCGCTTCACGCCGCCGCGCTCGAACTTGATGGAGCGGCCATCCTGATTGCCGGAGGCTCGGGCCGGGGCAAGACGACGCTTGCCGCCGCCCTCCACGCCAAAGGGCTTCCTGTTATCTCCGACGACGTGGTGCTGATCGAACCCGCGCGGCTCGCCGTTGGCGGATTGGCCTTCGCCTTCGCGGTGAAAACGGGCGGTGCCGGCGTGCTGGATCCGCTGTCTGGGGGACTGTCCACCGAACGGGAATTTCTGCGCCCGGACGGCAAGATGGTGAAATACCTGCGTCCGCGCCGCTGGTCGGCGGGTGCGGCCAGGATTGGGGCGATCGTCTTCCCGCGCTTTACGCCCGGCCACCCTTGCACAATCGCACCCTGCACCAGGGCCGACGCGCTTACGACGCTGTTAAGCGAAGCGGTGAACACGGACCACCGGCTTTCGCGCGAAGGATTTGCAGCGTTATGCGCCTTGCTCAAGGATGCCGATTGCCTCGTCGCCGATCATGGCGATGCCGCGGAGGCTTCGCGCCGGCTGCTGGTCCGGCTTGATGATGGACCGGCATGAAACCTGCCTGTTCAGGATGGTTCCGCCAGAGCCGTTTATTCTCATTTGGACAGGCCAGGGGGGCCTGAATGCTCGTGGTTCTTGTCGCCATAGCCCCAACCCGGCTTGCCGCCGGACCCGGCGATGGCCGGAGAGTTCATGGTCGTATGAAGCAGGAGCGTTACCGCCGGAGGCGTGAAGGCCGCGAAACGGCCAGCGCGCGCGAGAAACTCCCGACGCCCCGGATCAGCTTGATCTGAAGAACCGGCTTTGTCGGTTGACTGGGCAGACTTGTTACACACCGCTGAATACTCCTGCAAACATAAGTGTTTCAATTTATACTCGGGAAGGCTCGGTTGCGAGACAGGAAAAACTGAAGAGATATAGTTTGATGCGAAATAGAAAAACTATTCCCATCCAATCTCGTTGGCTGAGGTCTTTCGATTTGCCGTATTGATGGAAAAATTGAAATAATATAGAAGTAATTCCGATCGAACTCGAAGCGAATTAAATTCAGCACGTTAAATTAATAGATCCGGCTTGCCGCACGGTTCCGAAAGCCAGGCCAAGGGCAGCCGAAAGCGGACGTTCGGGGCGGATATTGCCAGTCGCAGCGCTTTCGAAAATGAAGCCTTCTCGAGCCTCAGGGTCTGGACCCTAATCCCGCGCCGCAAATTCACCGACGGAATAGCCCTGAAGATAGAGCAGGGCCGTCAGGTCGCCAAAGTCGATGCGCGCATCCGCCTGTTCGGCGACCCTGGGCTTGGCGTGATAGGCAACGCCGAGGCCGGCAAGCTCGATCATGGCAAGATCGTTCGCCCCGTCGCCGACGGCAAGGGTCTCGTCCAGATCCAGGCCCTTTTCGCCTGCAAGCTCCTGCAGGCGTGCCCGCTTGGCATCACGCCCGAGGATCGGCTCGGCGACCTTGCCGGTCAGTCTGCCGTCGTCCGTCAGAAGCGTGTTGGCGCGGTTCTCGTCAAAGCCGATCTCAGCCGCGATATGTGTCGTGAAGGCGGTGAAGCCGCCGGAGACGAGTGCGCAATAGGCTCCGTTCGCGCGCATGGTGGCAACGAGCGTGCGCGCGCCGGGCGTCAGCGTGATGCGGTTTTCGATGACGCTTGCGATCACCGAGGCTTCGAGCCCGGCGAGCAGGGCCACGCGCTCGCGAAGGGCGGGCTCGAATTCGATCTCGCCGCGCATGGCGCGTTCGGTGATGGCCGCGATGCGGTCCTTCAGGCCAAGCTCGGCGGCGAGTTCGTCGATGCATTCCTGGCCGATCATGGTGGAATCCATGTCGGCAATGAGAAGACGCTTGCGCCGTGCAGCACCCGTCTGCGCGAAAACGTCGATCGGGCGCTCCTTCACGGCCTCGCGCATGTTCGCCGTCGTCTCGTGGGGCGGCGTGCCGTCCACCAGCGCAAGATCGACGGCGATACGCTCATTGAGCACACGCGCTTCACCGGCTATGGAGAAGTGTTTTCCGAGCCGCGCAATGAGCTGGTCGTCGATTGCCTTCGCGTTCGGTTCGGAAACGAGAGTGGCGATCAATGGCATGCTGGCGGGTACTCGCGATGGATTTCGGAAAGGCGTGAGGGTGAATTTTTCTTCGCTCCTGATAGCGGGGCCGACGGCAAGCGGCAAGTCCGGCCTGGCATTGAAACTTGCCGAAACGCTGAATGGCGCCATCGTCAACGCCGATTCAATGCAGGTCTACAAGGACCTGCGGGTGCTGACCGCACGGCCGACCGTGGACGAGGAAAAGCGCGCGCCGCACCTGCTCTACGGACATGTGGATGCCGGGCGCGCCTATTCGGTGGCGCAGTGGCTGGCCGATGCGCAATCGGCAATCGCGGATGTCGCCGCCATGGGCAGGCTGCCGATCTTCGTCGGCGGTACGGGGCTTTATTTCAAGGCGCTCACCGAGGGCTTGTCGGAAATCCCTCCGATCGACGAGGCGATACGCGCGCACTGGCGCGGCGAGGCGCAAAATCTCGGCCGCGAGCAACTCCACCAGCTGCTGGCCGAGCGCGATCCGGAGATGGCCGAACGCCTGGAGCCCGCCGACACGCAGCGCATCGTACGCGCGCTTGAGGTGATCGATGCGACCGGCCGTTCTCTTGCCGAATGGCAAAAAGCCAGGACGGCGCCGCTCGTTGCGCCGGAATCCGCCATTCGCATCGTGCTTGCGCCCGACCGCGCCTGGCTGCACGAGCGTATCAACCGGCGCTTTGCGGAAATGGTCCAGCAGGGCGCGGTGGAGGAGGCCGTGACGCTCACCGCGCGCGGCCTTGACGCTTCGCTGCCGGCGATGAAGGCAATCGGACTGCGCGAACTGGCAAGTGCCGATTCAGGCGAGATTTCCCTGGAGGAGGCGACAGAGCGTGCGAAAACCGAGACCAGACGCTACGCGAAACGGCAGGAAACGTTTCTGCGCGGCCAATTGAAGGACTGGCGACGCGTGGACCCGCTGGATATTGATATTAAAGGACTATCACGCGAACTCACGAAGGCGTGATAATTTGCCGTGCTCGCGTTCACAGAAATGCCGCAGCGTTGATATATGGATTGCGCGGAAAAAATTGGACGAAACGGAATTGCGTCACCATTTACTCACGATTAGACTTTAGTCTAACTAACGATGCATCACGCGCCCGTGAGCGGTATAAGGCTGCGAATCGCGTGCCAAGCTGCGAAAATAGATAACCAGAACCCTAACAAGGCCGAATAACGGCCGTAGCCGAGCGGGACGATTTGGGGAAAGGCTCCACCGCGAGCCAAAGGAGGAATAAATGGAAACTCCGACAATTTTCGAGACGGAAAGGTTGCGCGTTCTCGGTTTCTCGATGTCGGATCTCCCTCTGTTGAAAGCCCTTCACTCCGACCCGGAAGTAAACCGGCACCTGGTGCCGGGCGACGAGATACAGTCGGACGCGGAAGCGGCCGAACGGCTCGACAATTTCATTCATAAGCAGGAGCGCTTCGGCTTCGGCCAGTGGAAAGTGGAAACGCTCGACGGCGAATTCGTCGGCCGCGCCGGCTTCCTCGTATTCGAACAGACCTCCGAAATCGCCCTCTCGATCTGCCTCGGCACGAAGCACTGGGGACAGGGATACGCGTCCGAGCTCGCCCCGAAGTTGATCGACTGGTTTTTCGAGAACACCTATTACACGCATCTCATCGCCTTCGTGCTCGCCGGAAACGAACCGTCACGCCATGTGATGGAAAAGGCCGGCTTCACCTGCACCAAGCGCGTGCTGATCGACGGAAGGCCCTACGACAGGCTGCAGGTGCTTGCGCCGGCTATCGCGCGCCGCTATCCCATGACGGCATGAGCCTTGGGTAATCTCGACGCATCCCGAAAGCATCCTTGTTGATCGAGCTTGTGCCTGTCAGACAACTCGCGGTCCGCCTGACGGGCGCGGCATGGCGTTTCGAAGCCGAAAACGCGGAAAAGATCGATGCGCATTGGCAGAAGCTGACGGCTGGAAATCCGCATTTGTGGAACGGCCGCGTGATGAAGCTTGCAAGCTTCGAGATTGACGGCGGCGTGTTTCGCGGCTCGATGGTGGAAGCCTCCTACGCGGCGTTCCTGGCCTGGCGCGACTGGAATTATCCCGACCCTCATATTCGAAACCTTTTCGGCTCCGCCGTCATCCGCGCGCGCGGCGGAGAGCTGGTGTTCGGCAAGATGGCCGGCCATACGTCCACGGCAGGCCAGGTCTATCCGCCCGGAGGCAACCTCGATCCGGACGACCTGCGCGAGGACGGCGAAGTGGACGTGGCCGGCTCAATCGTCAGGGAGCTTGGCGAAGAGACGGGGCTGGATGCGGGCGAAGCATTGACGCACTCGACCTTCGCACTCTTCGACGGGCCCAGGATCTCGATCTCCCGCCTGTTCGAATTTCCCTATTCGGCAGCCGATATCGTGGCAAGGATCGACGAGCACAACGCCCGCGAGGAACGCCCGGAACTGGAAGAGGCAATCGTCCTTGCCAAACCTTCCGACGCCGACGGGCTGACCATGCCGCCATTCGCACGCGCTCTCGCGGACCGGCTGCTGGCAAAATGATTTGCCCCTGTTCTTGACGCTGGAAACGCGGCGGCTGCCATGCAACAGTGCGGCCCGAATTTCAGGATCGAGAAAGAAGGTTTCGCCGATGGCCCGCCGCTATGCCCTGCTCGACGTTTTCACCAATCGCGCGCTTGCCGGCAACCCGCTTGCCGTGGTGCTGGACGGTGAAGGCCTTTCTGACGAACGCATGCAGGCTATCGCCAAGGAATTCAACCTTTCGGAGACGGTCTTCGTGCTGCCCGCGGAAAACCCCGCCCATTCGGCGAAGGTGCGGATCTTCACGCCAGGGCGCGAGCTTCCCTTCGCCGGGCATCCGACCGTCGGGACCGCGATCCTGCTGGCGCACGAGCGCTTCGGCGACGTCGAGGGAGATGCCGATGCCGTCGTCGTGCTGGAGGAGAAAATCGGCAACGTACGCTGCGGCGTGGTGCTGAAGGGCGGAGCCGCCGGGTTCGCGGAATTCGACGTGCCGAAGCTTTCCAGCCCAAGCATGCCCGTCGGCGCGAAGGAGCCGATCGCGGCCGCCCTTGGCCTGTCCCCGCATGAAGTCGGGTTCGAAAACCACGTGCCTTCCTGCTTCGAGGCGGGCGTGCCCTTCGCGTTCATTCCCGTCGCGAACCTCGATGCCCTGTCTCGCGCCAAGCCGCAGATGCAGGACTGGGACGGCGCCTTCGCAGCCGAACCGCACCGCGACGTCTACGTCTATTGCCGGCAGACGACGGCGCATGATTCCGCCTTTTCCGCACGCATGTTCGCGCCCACGATGGGCATTGTCGAAGACCCGGCGACGGGCGCGGCGGCAGCCGCTTTCGCCGGCGTCGTCCGCCATTTCGACGAGCTTCTGGACGGCACGCATTTCATCCGCATCGAGCAGGGCTACCACATGGGCCGCCCGTCGCTGATCGATCTCGAAATCGATCTCGACAACGGAAAGCTTCACGGTGTGCGCATCGGCGGGCAGGCGGTCGTCGTCGCGCGCGGCGAGCTTTATCTTTGAGGCGGAGTATCTTGCTTTGCCGCAAGGGATGCGCTACCAGTCTTTGCGTTAACGCTTTTCTAGCGTTTGCGGCCGACCATCTTGCGGCCGATTTCGCTCACCGGGCGGAATTCGAAACAGGCAAGCGCCAGAGCCAAGGACTTGAGCACGAGCGATGATCGCCAAAGGTCACATTGCAGGTTCCAAAACGAACGCAATTGACGCGATCCGTGCGCGCGCGCTTGGCCGCGACCTCCTCCTACTCGGCGACCTCCTCCTTAGATGCCCCTGAGCGTCGGCTGACCCAATAGTCGAGGACGGGCGCTTAGGGGATGAATAACGTTTCACCCGACAGATTTTCGCGCCCCGCCCTGATTGCCCAGGGATGATCAAGGCTCCGGCGGCGGCGCAGGCAGCTTGAGGAAGTTCGATCCATGACCGCTGAAAGCAACAACGGCGCGGTAGCCGCGAGCGACGAAATCCGCATCTTCGACACCACCTTGCGCGACGGCGAACAGTCGCCCGGCGCATCCATGACGCTGGAAGAGAAGCTGCAGGTCGCCGAAATCCTCGACGACATGGGCGTCGACATCATCGAGGCGGGCTTTCCGATCGCCTCCAACGGCGACTTCGAGGCGGTCTGCGAGATCGCCAAGCGCACGAGACGTTCCGTCATCGCGGGGCTGGCGCGTGCCATCCACGCCGATATCGACCGCGCGGGCGAGGCGGTGCGCCATGCCGAACGCGGGCGCATCCACACCTTCGTTTCCACCTCGCCGATCCATCTGCAGCACCAGATGAACAAAACGCAAGAGCAGGTGCTCGACATCATCACCGACACGGTGACGCGCTCGCGCAACCTGATCGACGACGTGGAGTGGTCGGCGATGGACGCAACGCGCACGCCGATCGAATACCTCTGCCGCTGCGTCGAGGCGGCAATCAGGGCGGGGGCTACGACGATCAACCTGCCGGACACCGTCGGCTATGCGACGCCGGAGGAATACCGCGCGATGTTCGAGACGATCCGGGACCGCGTGCCGGACGCCGACAAGGCGATCTTCTCCGTCCACTGCCATGACGACCTGGGGCTGGCGGTCGCCAATTCGCTGGCGGGCGTCGCGGGCGGGGCGCGGCAGATCGAATGCACGATCAACGGCCTCGGCGAGCGCGCGGGCAACGCGGCGCTGGAAGAGATCGTCATGGCCGTGCGCACGCGCGGCGACGTTCTGCCCTATAGCTGCAACGTCGATCCGAAGTATCTGACGCGCGCTTCCAAGCTCGTTTCCGCCGTCTCGGGCTTTCCAGTCCAGTACAACAAGGCGATCGTCGGCAAGAACGCCTTTGCCCATGAAAGCGGCATCCACCAGGACGGCATGCTGAAGAACTCCGAGACCTACGAGATCATGCGCCCCGAGGATGTGGGCGTGAAATCGACCTCTCTGGTCATGGGCAAGCACTCCGGCCGCCACGCCTTCCGCGACAAGCTGAAGGAGCTGGGCTACGAGGTCGGCGACAACGCCTTCCAGGACGCCTTCCGCCGCTTCAAGGAACTGGCAGACCGCAAGAAGCACGTCTACGACGAGGACATCGAGGCGCTGATCGAGACCGAGATCGCGACGCAGGGCGAGCAGATCAAGGTGATCGCGCTGACCGTGATCGCCGGGACCGGCGGGCCGCAAAAGGCGATCCTGACGATGGATATCGACGGGCGCCACGAAACCCGCGAGGCAACCGGCGACGGCCCGGTGGACGCGACGTTCAACGCCATCAAGGATATCGTGCCGCATGACGCGACGCTGTCGCTCTATCAGGTGCATGCGGTGACGGAAGGCACGGACGCGCAGGCGGAAGTTTCCGTGCGCCTCGAGGCGGACGGGCGCATGGCGACCGGCAAGGGCGCCGACACCGACACGCTGGTCGCCTCCGCGCGTGCCTACGTTTCGGCGCTCAACAAGCTGCTGGCCCGCCAGAACCGGCCCGGGCATCAGGAGCTGCGGGCCGTTTGAGGCAGTTCTACGTAGATAGCCAGCTATAAAAAAGGCCCCGGAAATTCCGGGGCCTTTCGCTTTCGCTTCCGCCGGGCCTCACCGAATGAACGTGCCGGCCCTCAGTTCGTTGAAGGCCTGGGCGAGTTCCTCGCGCGTGTTCATGACGATGGGGCCGTGCCAGGCGACCGGCTCGCGGATCGGCGCGCCGGAAACGAGCAGGAAGCGGATGCCTTGCTCGCCCGCCTGAACGACGACTTCATCGCCAGTGTCGAAGACGACGAGCGTGCGGTTGCCGCTTTCATCGCGGATGTTCAGCTCTTCGCCCTCGAATTCCTTTTCCGTCAGCACGCCGAAGGGCTTCGATGCATCGCGGAAGGTGCCGGACCCGTCGAAAATATAGGCGAAGGCCTTGCGGTAGGTGTCGACCGGAAAGGCCTTGCGCTTGCCGGCGGGCACGAAGATATCGAGATACTGCGGCTCGGCTGCAATGCCGTCGACCGGCCCGCGCTTTCCCCAGAACTCGCCGCAGACGACGCGCACTGAGGTGCCGTCATCATCGACGATGACGGGAATGTCGGCGCCCTTGACGTCCTGATAGCGCGGCTCGGTCATCTTCAGCGAGGAGGGCAGGTTCGCCCAGAGCTGGAAGCCGTGCATGCGGCCTTTCTCGTCTCCCTTCGGCATCTCCTGATGGAGAATGCCGCGACCGGCTGTCATCCACTGCACGTCGCCCGCGCCGAGCGAACCGGCGTTTCCAAGGCTGTCGCCATGGTCGACGGTGCCAGCAAGGACATATGTGATCGTCTCAATGCCGCGATGCGGATGCCAGGGGAAGCCGGCCTTGTAGTCCTGCGGGCGCTCGTTGCGAAAATCGTCGAACAGCAGGAACGGATCGGCAAGATCGGGATCGCCGAAACCGAAGGCGCGGTGAAGATGTACGCCGGCACCTTCCAGCGTGGGCTGGGCGCTGCTCAACTGCTTGACGGGGCGGATGGACATGGGCTGTCTCCTGATTTCACTTGAAGCCAATGTAGGGCGGAAAGTGCCCGGCTTACAGGTGGGCAGGGGGAACGGTATGTTCACCAGCTGCGAACGATACCATTCCCGGCCATATTCAGTTGCGCAACTGCGGCCAGAGGCTGACGGGATCGACCCGCCTGCGGTTCTCGAACGCTTCAAGATGAAGATGGGCGTGCCTCTGGGTCGATCCGCTCTTGCCGACGGTGGCGAAGGCTTCGCCTTTTTTCAGCCGGTCTCCGGGGTTCACCGAATAGCTGTCGACATGGGTGAAGAGCGCCCGGCGCGTCCCGTCGACGGAGCGCAGTTCCACGCCCTTGCCGTAGCGCGGCTCGCCGCGAAAGAGATCGCTCGCCTCGACGACGATCATGTCTTCCGGCGTGAAGATCGGCGTGCCGATAGGTGCCGCGATATCGACGCCTTTGTGGAACGTCCCGTCCTTGCGAATGACGCCGAAGGACACCGCCAGACGGCCCTTCACGATATCGACCGCGCCGGGCCCGGCAAGGGAAGAGGTGGCAAGCGAGGCTCCGACGCCTGTCAGCGCGAGCGAAAAAGCAGCGGCAAATGCAAAGGAAAAGCGGCTTTTGCGGGCGGGAAACCGGCCCTCCAGAATATTCGTCATTCTCATCTTTTCGGTCCTGAATTGGAGAGTTGAGAAAGTGGCAGGCGGGCACGGCATTACCCGATCCGTTGGGATGCGCAGGGCCGACAGCAGGATTCTTGCATAGGCCCTGCGCATTTCTTTTGGCGCTTTATCGAGAGCGGCCGCATCGGCGCGGAGCTCCGCCGCCAGACGCCACCGCCCGGCCAGAGCGCGCGCGAAGGGGTTGAACCAGAAGATTGCCACGATCAGCGAAAGAGCAGCTGCGACTTCGGGATCGCGGGCCTTCAGATGCGCCTCCTCATGCGCGACGATCATTGCAAGCTGTTGGGGTGAAGAAGTGAGAACCAGCGCCTGCGGGAGGACGATGGACCGTCGCCATCCCGCAATCACGAAAGCGGGAATGGGAGTGTGCGTGATACCAACCGGCCAGGCGCTTCGTGGCAGGGCGGGATCGGGCGTGGCGTTCGCGGCGATTGCCGAAAGCCGCTGCCATGTGCGCGACAACCGGAGCAAGTGAACCGCCGCGCCGAAGACATAGAGTGTGATGGCGATACCGGCGCAAAGGGTTTGCCATCGAAAGGATGGGCGCGGATGCGCCAGACCGGCCTGCATTTCGGCCGGGGCGTGAAGAGCGATGCCGCCCTGCAGCGCCGAAAGACCGGACAAAGGCTGAAGTGCCGGCAGGACCGGCAACCCCAGCCGGATGCCCGCAAGCATCAGGATGACGGGTACGACCAGGGAGACGATCAAGGCCAGATGGAAGGATGGACTCACGCGCAGGGAGGGAGCGGCTTTCGTCAATGCGACGGCGCCAACCCGGAGAACGCCGCCCCAGACAAGACTGAAGGCAAGCGCGGCGAGGAACATGGTCATGCGTCGTCATCCTTCGCCAGAAGCGCTTCCAGTTCGCGAAGCTCGTCGTCGCTCAAAAGGTCGCTTCCCGAAAAGGTCGAGACGGGAAGGGGCGCCTTCAGCCCAAGGACATTCTCGACGAAATCGCGCGTCATCGCGGCGATGGTCGGCAGCTTTTCGGCGCTCGCCTGATAGACATTGATGCCGTGAAGATCCCGCCGGGAAACGAGACCCTTGGCGACCATGCGATCGAGCGTTTTGCGCGTCGAGGAAGGCGACCAGCCGAGTTCACCGGCCACCATCTCATGCAGTTCGCGTGCGCTCAGTTCTTCCTTCTGCCACAAGGACCTGAGAAGAAGGAGCTCGCTCGCAGAAGGTTTCATTCCGGATTCTGCCTTGATCGTGGAATCGATGTCGCGAAGATGCGACATACGTCGCGCGCCGTCAATCCGAATCCGCTCTTTCCATCGCCGTCCGGTTCTGGCACTGTCCGCGAGCCTTTGTTCAGCCAAGGCACATCGGTACGGTATCCTGCGGCTTTCGGCCGCCGCGGGCCCGATTCCCTGTTCATGAAATTCCTGCCCACGCGAGTATCCAGTTGCGCCCCATGCAGCCAATTTTGAATGTCAGTGGACTGTCCAAGACCTATGACAGCGGCTTCGAGGCGCTGAAAAAGGTCGATCTTGCGATCAACCGGGGCGAGGTCTTCGCGCTTTTGGGCCCGAACGGCGCTGGCAAGACGACGCTGATCAGCATTATCTGCGGCCTCGTGAACCCGAGCGCCGGGAGCGTTACGGTGGACGGAAACGATATCCTTTCCGATTACCGCGCGGCGCGCAGCCTGATAGGCCTTGTGCCGCAGGAACTGACGACGGATGCCTTCGTCACCGTCTGGCAGACGATCTCCTTCTCGCGCGGGCTGTTCGGCAAGCGCAAGAACCCGGACTACCTGGAGAAAGTGCTGAAGGACCTGAGCCTGTGGGACAAGAAGGACGCGCAGATCATGACGCTTTCGGGCGGCATGAAACGACGTGTCCTGATCGCCAAGGCGCTTGCGCATGAGCCGCAGATCCTTTTCCTCGACGAGCCGACGGCCGGCGTCGATGTGGAACTGCGCCGCGACATGTGGGAGGTGGTGCGAAAGCTGCAGCAAACGGGCGTCACCATCATTCTCACCACGCATTACATCGAGGAAGCCGAGGAAATGGCCGACCGGGTGGGCGTCATCTCAAGGGGTGAGATCATTCTGGTGGACGAAAAGGCGGAGTTGATGCGCAAGCTCGGACGCAAGGAGCTGACGCTGCATCTGCACGATCCGCTGGATAGCCTTCCCGCCTCGCTCAACGGCCACGACCTGGAGCTTGCCGGCGAGGGGTACGAGATCGTCTACCACTACGACACGCAAGGGGAGCGGACGGGCATCACCTCGCTCCTCAAGGACCTTGGCGATGCGGGCATTCGCTTCCGCGACCTGCAGACAAAGCAAAGCTCGCTTGAAGAAATTTTCGTAAGCCTTGTCAGGGGACGCAAATGAACCTGCGCGCGATTCAGACGATCTACCTGTTCGAAATGGACCGCATGCGGCGCACGGTCGCCCAAAGCGTGATTTCTCCGGTGATTTCCACCGCGCTCTATTTCATCGTCTTCGGTTCGGCGATCGGCTCGCGCATTCAGCAGATCGACGGCGTGGACTATGGCGCCTTCATCGTGCCGGGCCTGATGATGATGACGCTTTTGATGCAAAGCATCTCCAACGCGGCCTTCGGCATCTATTTTCCACGCTTCGTCGGGACGGTCTACGAAATCCTGTCAGCGCCGATATCCGCCATGGAGATCGTGGTCGGCTATGTCGGCGCGGCGGCGACGAAGTCCCTGATCATCGGGCTGATCATCCTGGCGACCGCGCATTTCTTCGTGGCGATCGAAATCCGCCATCCCGTCTGGATGCTGGCGTTCCTTGTGCTGACGTGCGTCACGTTTTCGCTGCTCGGTTTCATCATCGGCATCTGGGCCGACAATTTCGAGAAGCTGCAGCTTGTCCCGTTGCTGGTCGTGACCCCGCTCGCGTTTCTGGGCGGCAGCTTCTATTCCATCAAGATGCTGCCGGAGTTCTGGCAGACGGTCACGCTGTTCAATCCGGTCGTGTACCTGATCTCCGGCTTCCGCTGGAGCTTCTACGGACAGGCGGATGTCGGCATCGCGGTCAGCCTGTCGATGACCTTCGCGTTTCTGGTCGTCTGCCTTGGCGTCGTCTGGTGGATCTTCAAGACCGGCTACAGGATGAAACCGTAATTGCACAGGAAAGCGAATTCTGTAGGCTGCGGTGAACGGGTTTTCGGATTTTGTAAAGGTTTGCCGATGGGCAGCGCGCGTATCCGCACACGTTTGAACGGCTTTGTCGCAGCTCTTGGCCTGCTTGCGCTTGCCGCCTGCCAGAGCGTGACGCCGCAAGGTGCCGCCAGCGTTCCGTCCTCCACGACGGCGGCTCCGGCGGTCGCAGCCGTCAATACCCTCTCGCTGGCCCCGGTTCCCGCAAAGGCGGAGGCGAGGGCGCGCGCGGAAATCGTCATCGACGCGCGTTCCGGCAAGGCACTCTACGAACTTGACGCCGATGCGCCGCGCTACCCGGCCTCGCTCACGAAGATGATGACGCTCTACCTCCTGTTCGAGGAGGTATCGGCGGGCAAGCTCAACCTCGACAGCCCGCTCAGGGTATCGGCCAATGCCGCCTCGCAGCCGCCGGCGAAGATTGGCGTGAAGGCGGGCTCGACAATCAGCGTGAAGGATGCCGCCCAGGCGATCGCCGTAAAATCCGGCAATGACGTTGCCGTGGTGATCGCGGAAAACATCTCCGGCTCGGAACGGGCGTTTGCCCGCAAGATGACGCAAAAGGCCCAGGCGCTGGGCATGCGCCGCACGCGCTTCGTCAATGCTTCCGGCCTGCCGGATACCGCACAGGTGACGACGGCCCGCGACATGGCGACACTTGCGCGCGCGCTCAAGACCCGCTTTCCGCAATACGCGAGCTACTTTCGTGCCCGCTCCTTCAGCTACGGCGGGCGAACCTTCAAGGCGACCAACAACCTGCTTGGCCGCGTGGCCGGCGTCGACGGCATGAAGACGGGCTATATCCGCCTGTCGGGCTTCAACCTCGCAGCTTCCGCCCG
Source organism: Stappia sediminis (assembly GCF_009826895.1). GTDB lineage: Bacteria > Pseudomonadota > Alphaproteobacteria > Rhizobiales > Stappiaceae > Hongsoonwoonella > Hongsoonwoonella sediminis. Next base: position 331,442 of record NZ_WUMV01000001.1, read on the forward strand.
GCGCGGGGGAAAGAGCCTCATCGTCGTCGTCATGGGCGGGCCGAGCGAAGGCGCGCGCGACCGGCGGGTCGCGGAGCTGATCGAGGAAAATTTCTGATCTTTTACGCGGCCGCCGGCGATAGCTCGATCCGGTCGCGGCCCCGGTTCTTCGCCAGATAGAGGCAGTCGTCGGCGATCTTCATGACCGCGTCGAAATCGGGATGCGACGAGCCGGCGTGATAAATGCCGGCCGAGACCGTCAGCCGGTAGCCGTCTTCGGTGACGTCGAGCGCTATTGCGGAAACCGCTTCGCGGACCCTGTCGGCGATCCGGGCGGCTTCCTCGCGCTCGATATCGACGAGGAGGGCGGCGAACTCCTCGCCACCGAGGCGGGCGAGACAATCCTGCGGGCGAAGGGCGTCCCGGATCGCGCTGGCGCAGAGCCTCAGCGCCTTGTCCCCGGCGGCATGGCCGAAACGGTCGTTCACCTGTTTGAAGTGGTCGATGTCGAACTGGACGATCGCGAAACGCGGTGCCTTGTCGTCTTCAAGCAACGTGTGCAGCCGGTTTTCGAAGTCGCGCCTGTTGTAGACGCCGGTCAGCGGATCGCGAAGGGCCGCTTCGCGCTGTTCCGCCGCGTTTCGCTCGTAAGCGATGGTGAGCGAAAAGGCGCCGCTGGAACTCGTATAGACCAGCGCGACGACAAGATGCAGGACGAGCATCATGTCGTCCGGAAGCTGATAGGCCATCTCGTTCCCTTCCAAAATCCCTTGCAGGACGCGAAGGGCAAACGAAAGGCCCATGAGGGAGTAGCTGAAAACGAGACCGTAGCGCGACAGGAGCCCGTCTCGCCTGTCGCGGAAGAATTCCGCCGCCGTGCCGAGGGCCAGGATCGCCAGGATCAGGTTCACCACCGTATAGACGGCCCCGTAGGAGGCGATGAACCAGGGGACGGCGCAAAGGGCGGCGAAACATGCGAATGGCGCTACCGCATAACCAAGCGGCATTTCGCGGCCGGCGAATTCACGCGCGCCGCACCAGCGCAAGGTGAACCCAAGGATCAACAGCCCGTTCGGGGCCACCACTATAACCGAGGCTGGCAGGTGCGGTTCTGCCATGAAGAAGATCAGCGATACGCCGAGCAGGAGGTTGGCGACCGCCCACGACTTCCAGTAACGCGCGTCGGGCTGCTCCAGCCAGGTTGCGTAAAACGCCGCCGCGAATACGAAGAGAATGATGGCATTCGCGGCAAACAGCGAAAAATTGTCCATCCGGTTCCGCCCCAGATACCCCCCTGAAAGGAAGCGGCCTGCTCTATCGACCGGGAATCGATACCGCCTTGAAAATTTACGTTAGGTACGAATTGGGTATTACGAAACCGCAGGACCGGTCCAGAGATTATGGAAACTAGCGTCTGGAATAGTTAACGGCCCGCCAATGGCGGGCCGTATATTTCGGTGTAATTCTGGCTTTCAAAAGTCTCAGTTCCGGGACTTGTCGACCAGCGCGCCCTTCTTGATCCCCCGCGTCCTGCCGATAGGCAGGCGCAATGCGAGAATCCGTGATCGAGAAGGGCAGAGCCGACCTCAGTTCCGGGACTTGTCGACCAGCGCGCCCTTCTTGATCCAGGGCATCATGCCGCGCAGCTTCTCGCCGACTTCCTCGATCTGGTGAGCGTCGTTGAGACGGCGCGTCGCCTTGAAGCGCGCCTGGCCGGCCTTGCACTCCTGCATCCACTCGGAGGTGAACTTGCCGGTCTGGATGTCGGTGAGGATGCGCTTCATCTCCGCCTTCGTCTCGGACGTGACGACGCGCGGGCCGGACATGTACTCGCCCCATTCCGCCGTGTTGGAGATGGAATAGTTCATGTTGGCGATGCCGCCCTCGTAGATGAGGTCGACGATGAGTTTCACCTCGTGCAGGCACTCGAAATAGGCCATTTCCGGAGCGTAGCCGGCTTCAACCAGCGTCTCGAAACCGGCACGGATAAGTTCGACGAGGCCGCCGCAAAGCACGGCCTGCTCGCCGAAGAGATCGGTCTCGCATTCTTCCTGGAAGGTGGTCTCGATGATGCCGGAGCGTCCGCCGCCGACGCCGGAGGCATAGGCAAGCGCGACATCGAGCGCATTGCCCGAAGCGTCCTGATGGACGGCGACAAGGCAGGGCACGCCGCCGCCGCGCTCGAACTCGCCGCGCACGGTGTGGCCCGGGCCCTTCGGCGCGATCATGATGACGTCGACCGTCGACTTCGGCTCGATCAGCGCGAAATGGACGTTGAGGCCATGGGCGAAGGCGATCGCCGCGCCGTCGCGAATGTTGTCGGCGATGTGATCCCGATAGATGTCGGCCTGCAGCTCGTCAGGCGTCGCCATCATCATGACGTCGGCCCAAGCGGCTGCTTCGGCGACGGTCTTGACCTCGAAGCCGTCGGCCTCGGCCTTGAGCGCCGTCGTGGAGCCCGCACGCAACGCGATGGCGACGTTCTGCACGCCGGAGTCCTTGAGGTTCAGCGCATGGGCGCGGCCCTGCGAGCCGTAGCCGATGACGGCGACCTTCTTCGACTTGATCAGATTGAGATCGGCATCGCGATCGTAATAGACACGCATCGGATCATTCCTTCCTTGGGTTGTTGTTCACTCGTTCATGCGCCGGCCCCGAAGAGCCGGTAGAAATGGCCCACCGCCTTTTTGGCGCGGGCGGAAAAATCAGCCTCCGCATCGCTCAAGCGATCGCCGAGCAGGAGGCGGCCATGAAGATCTCCGACGATGAGGCCGTAAAGCGCCTGATAGGCAGCCTCCACATCGTCGAATGCAAGATACCGGTGCCTGCGGCCGAATTCGAGAAGGGCGCGCGCGCGCTGGCCGATCGGCAGGCGCCCACGCTCGAGAAGTAGCCGGCCGAGCGGCGCGCCGTCGCGGCTTGCGTGGGATATCGCCAGGCGGTTGAGCGCAAGCGAGGTGTCGCCGGCGAGAACCGTCAGCAGGTCTTGCGCGAACGTCTCGAGCTCTTCGCGAAAAGCATCGCGACCATGGGCGGCGAGGTCATCGGCGATGCGCACCTTGCTTGCCTGGTAGGCGACGACGCCGGCAAGCAGGCCGTCCCGGTCGCCGAACCATTTGTAGAGACTTTCCTTGGAGCAATTCGCGGCCCGCGCGAGACCAGCCGTGGTCAGGGCCTTGTCGCCTCCTTCCACCAGCAGCTTGAGGGCGACCGCTAGAACCTCGCGCTGGCGCGGCGTGAAGGCACTATGCGTCTTCATGTCCTCAGCCTTGCGCGAATTCGTCGGTTGTTCCAGCACTGATGGCGCCCCGGCTTGCTGACCAGCTTGAGATGCGAACTGTACCGTACGGTACGCATCCGAAGTGATAGCGGAACGCTTGCAGGGGAGCAAGCGGAAATTACGATATCTGTCGGGAAAAGATGCGCATGGACCGCGCCACCGCGCTTGTGCAGACCCCATGCCATGGCCGAAGGGTATTGGTTTTGGAAGTAAATATCGAGTTGCGCGTTATCGTAGCGTTAAAGCAGTGCGGGAAGACGAATCCGGTGTTGTTTTGGCATCACGCCGGCCTAACAGCTCAATTACGAAAAAATAACGGGCTTTAGAAGAATTTACTTCCACACCAATCCTTTAGGACAAGAAGAATTGATGCCCACCGAGGCAAGCGGACGAGTGCCGGCCGACTTTCTGCGGCCCGCGCTCACGGTACACTATCTTTGCGCCTATTATTCACAGTTCGCGCATTTGAAAGTCGCCCCCAGAACGCCGGAGCTCTGGGCCGCGTTTCATTTTTGCCGCGCCGTTAAACATCGGAAAATAAACGGCTATTGCGAATTTCCGCTGAATTCGGGGACCGTGAGAATTGATGCATCGAACGTCGCGCTGGCGCGAAAGCTTTTCGGGGTAGCCATCCTCAAGGTCTATGAAAAACATCGGTGCGCCGAACCGCTGCTCGTTCCCGTGCCGTCGAGGGACTCGGTAAGAAAGGCAAATTTCCGCACACTGGATATGCTCAAAGGTTCCCTAACGTTAGAAATGCGTGATTTGATAGCCTCCGCCTTGCGCTTTCACAGTGACCTGCCGCCGGTTTCCGGAACCGGCGCGAGGGAAAGGAATGCGATTTTCGACGCACTGAAAATCGCGGCCGAGGTTGGGGGCCGCAATGTGATCCTCGTCGACGACATCGTCACGAGCGGCAATACCTTGCTGGCGGCTTCAGATGCAATCGAGGCCGCGGGTGGCAAGGTCGTTTGCGCGGTCGCATGCGGGCGAACGGTCAAGAACCGGATCAGGGCGTTCAAGCTGCGTTCGTTCGAACTCGTGCGGAAAAGACAGCCGGAAGAGCCTAGCCCGGTTCAGGCATGAAACCGGCTGAGAATCCAGACGCGATCAACGCGAGGAAAGCGCAAGCGAGCCACCGAACGCGATCATGATCGACCCGATGATGCGGCGCACCACCCTGATCACGCGTGGGTTGTGAAGGTAACGGCGCAGCCAGCCGCTGGCGAAAGAAATGAGAATGTGTTTGGCGAAGACGATGCCGCCGTAAGTGAGTGAAAGGATGATCACCTGCGGTAGATACGCCGACTTCGAAGAGAGAAAGGGCGGAAAAAGTGCCGAGATGAGGAATAGGGCCTTCGGGTTTGTCACGGCGACAAGAAAGGCTTCCGATACGAGGCGCAGTCGCGATGGCGAGGCATCCAGGCTCGATACGCTGCCTGCAAGCGGTGACTTGCCGAGCCAAAGCCGCATTCCGAGGTAGCAAAGATAGGCTCCGCCCAGCAGCTTCAACAGGAGAAAAGCTGCGGCGGACGCGGCGATCACCGCTGCCAGGCCGAACGAGACGACCATGCCGACGACGATCATGCCGGCCGAATTGCCCAAGGCCGAAAAAAACGCCGCGCCATGACCGAAACGCAGGGTATTGCTGAGCGCCAGCATCGCCGAAGGACCGGGGCTCATCACCGGCACGATGGTGACGACGATGAAGAGAAGCCAGGTTTCGATCGACATGGCGGATCCGTTCGCTCCGTTTTCCGCTTGGACGTGGTAGGCGGTGCGGAAGGGAGCCCGCCCTGCCGGCGAAGTCAATATCCGCAGCGTAAGGTAGCTTGAAGGCAGATTTCGCCGCGCAGGTAGCGGCAAATGCCGGAAGGCTTTTGGACGTACTTCCCGGCGGCTCGCATTTTCTACTCGATCAATCCTCCGGTGATGGAACCGATGCGCTGGTCTGACCGTTAAACAGATGTGCGCGGCGGGACGACAGGCATAAATGGCGGTTTTGCCGCCTAGAGCATATCCCGCGAAATCCGGATCGGATTTCTCGACAAGGATATGCTCAACGCATTGATTCTGGAGCGATTTCTCATCACGAAAGCGACCCTGCTTTCGTGGAAGGCGCTCTGGCGCGGATGACGCCGATGATAATTCGGTGTCCGCCGAAGTCCCGTCGCATGAAAGTCAAACTGATATTGGAGGATTTCATGTCGGTCAGTTTTATCGGCGACATCAAGCTTTCCAGCTACGCCAAAAAGAAGATGGAGCAGGAAAAGGCTTCGATACTTGGACGCGTGGGCCATTCAGGCGCGGGCGATCAGGCCGATCCGGAAAGCACGCTTGCACCCAACTACATCGGTGAAACCAGGGAAAGGGCGCGTGATGGGCATTGAAGTTGGCGGGTTGCTCGGTCTGCTCGTGCTTGCAGCCGATATCTACGCTATAATCAAGACCATTGGTTCGGGCGCGAGCACGGGCGCAAAGGTGATCTGGACGCTGGTGATCCTGATCCTGCCCGTACTGGGCGTCATCTTCTGGTTCCTGTTCGGCCCCTCCGAACGAGCCATCGCGGGCTGAGCCAACACAAAAAAGGAGGCTTCGACGATGATCGACAGGCTCCCCCAGGTTTCCGGCCAAACGCCGGTTCCTAACGAATACGCGATACCCTACGGCCACCCTGACGAAGTCTTGCGCGATCCGACGCTTTCGGAAGCGCAGAAGCGTGGTGTCCTTAACCGATGGGCCGATGACGTACGCATCGCGGCAAGGGGTGAGGAGCATACCGTCTCCTGGGATCCGAAAGCCCTGATGCGGGAGATCGACAGGGCGATTGCAAAACTTGCGCCACCGTCCGACGTGTGACCGGCAGCTCGCGGTTGACCGTGCATCTGGTCTGCCGGATAGTTCTGCGCGCCGGACCATCCCGGCCGGCACCACTATCCGGACAGGTTTATGGACATCGCCGCACTGCTGATTTTCGCCGGGGCCCTGATCGTGGCCGCGGGGTCGCCGGGGCCGAGCATCGCCGCGCTTGTCGCCCGCGTATTGGCGCGCGGCGCGCGTGACGTCCTGCCGTTTCTCGCCGCCATGTGGATCGGCGAGGCGATATGGCTGTCTCTTGCTGTCTGGGGGCTTTCGGCGCTTGCCCAGTCGTTCCAGCCGGTCTTTGCCGCGATCAAATGGTCCGGCGTTGCCTATCTGCTTTATCTCGCCTGGAAAATGTGGAGCGCGCCGGCCAATATCGAGGCGTCCGGCACACCGCCCAAGCGCGGCGGGCTGCGCATGTTCGCCGCCGGCCTTGCGGTCACGCTCGGCAACCCGAAGATCATGGTGTTCTACGTGGCGCTTCTGCCGACGATCATCGACGTCGCGTCGCTGACCATCGCCGGCTGGGTGGAACTGACCGCGACGATGGTCGTGGTGCTGATCGCGATCGATCTTGCCTGGGTCTTTCTTGCCGCGCGCTTGCGCGTTCTCCTGAAAAGCCCGGCGGCGATGCGCATCGCCAACCGCTGCAGCGCCGGAATGATGGCGGGCGCCGCCACCGCGATCGCCTCGCGGTAAGCGGTTAGAGCCGGAGCCGATCAAAGGTGCTTGTACATGACCGTCGTGGGATCGTAGCGATCCTCGACCGTATCCCGGCAGAAACCGGGAATGATGCCGGCGGTTTCATACCCAAGCGAAGCGTAAAGCGGCTCCGCCGCATCGCCCGTGCGCGTGTCGAGCGTAATGAGCGTGCGTCCAAGGCGGCGCGCATGAGCCTCCAATGCGCCCATCAGGCCGCGCGCAAGGCCATGCCCCCTGAAATCGGGATGCACCATCAGCTTTGCGACTTCGGCGCGATGGGGTTGATTGGGCGGCGTTCCATGGTCGAGCTGAACCGTACCCACGATGCGACCGTCCACTTCGGCGATGAACAGGACGCGTGTGCCGGCGCGAACATCAGGCAGGATCCTTGTTCGCCAGAAACCCTCGCTGTCGGCCATTGAAAACGGCAGGACGAAATTGATGCTGGCACCGGCGTGAACGCAATCGCGCATGAGAGCGGCGAGTTCGCCCAAACGGGGCTCGACGCCTCCCGCCGGCAGGATGGAGATTTCGGCGGCTGATCTTTCCGGCATGGTGCCTCACACGATGAAGAGGTGATACTTCGCGCCCTGATCCTCGGGCGTTGAAAAGGTACTAGGCCCCGACAGGCAGTAGCGCAGACAGTCGCCCGGGGTCAGTTCGTGGCCGACACCCTCGACGGTGACGTCCAGCCGGCCCTCGATCAGCAGGAGATGATGCTCCAGGCCGGGACGCGGCGGCGCGTCATACTCGATCACCACGCCAGCAGGCAGCGTGCACGCCAGAAGTTCGCCGGCTAGCGAGGCGGCGGGCGGGGAAACGCTTAACCTCGCAAAACCCGTTTCCGGGTCGGACCAGAAGGGCTGGGCATCGCGGCGCACCAGCGCTTCGAAGCCGTCTTCCACCATGCGGATCAGCCGGGACATCGGCAGCTGGTAGGCCGCGCAAAGCCTGCCCAGCACGTTGGCGGTCGCGCTGACTTCGGCGTTTTCAAGCCGCGAAAGAGTTGCGCGGCTGACCTTGGCGCGTTTTGCAAGCTCATCGAGAGACCAGCCCCGCTCGCCGCGCAGCACCTTGAGGCGTTCCGCTATACGCTGGTCGATCGTTGAATTTTCGTGTTGTTGTTGTCCCATATACGGGAAAATATCCCGAATATGAAATTGAATCAATCGAACTTGTCTAAAATGGGGCGCCGATCGCCCGATTGACTGATTATCGAGACGTTTCTGGCCAAAAACAAAGGAAATTTCCCGCGTCCAGAAGTTGCATCAAAACAAAAGAAGTATGATATCGCGTAATTTTGTGGCTGATGCGCAACGCCCGAAAAGGAATTGTCCCCTCGAGGCCCCATAAACCTCGATTTTACTTTTGTGCCCGAATCTCGGCCTGAGGCGAGTCTACCTCGCTCCTGTCGAACTCGGGGAGAAAATCAATGTACTTTCCTGCAAGGTTCGGCCGCCTCGCAGCGGCTGCTGCGGCGTTTTATGTGTTTTGCGTTCTGACGCCCCAGGAAATCAACCCTTTCGTGTCGCCGGCACAGGCAGTGCAGGCGCTCAAGATTCAGAAATCGGCCAAGGCGCCGAAAGGCTTCGCGGCAGTATGCGGACGCTACCGCTGGGCCTGCTCCAGCAGGGGCGGGAAGGTCAGCGATTCCAGAAAGCTTCAGCTTGCGCGCAAGATCAATTCGAGCGTCAATCGCAGCGTGCGCTCCGCGACGGATGCGGCACTCTACGGACGCGAGGAATTCTGGACCTTGCCGCGCAAGGGCCGGGGCGATTGCGAGGATTACTCGCTTCTCAAGATGAAGCAGCTGATCGAAGCGGGTGTCCCGGCTCGTGACCTGATGCTCGCCACGGTCCTGACCGGCAGTGCGCAGCATCATGTCGTGCTGGTCCTGCGCACGGGTGAGGGCGACTATTTCCTCGATAATCTCAGGGGATCGCTCAGGACCTGGGAGCGCTCGGGCTATACCGTGGTGAAGATGCAGAACCCGCGGCGCAAATCGTCCTGGGGGCTGGTTCTCAAAGGGCCGCTGGCGGCGAGCGCCGACACGAAAACCGGCTCGAGCGTGGCTGCCTTGCGCTGATTGCGCATAAGCCGCAAGGCCGATTTTCCGGATAAAGCCAAACGGGAGGCATCCTGATCGGACGCCTCCCGAACGTTTTCCTAAATCCGGCCCCGGGCATATGTGCCCGAGGGCGCGAAAGGGATGCTATTTCTTGCCGGCCACACCGCCTCGACCATGGCCGCCGCCCTTTCCGGTGTTGCCGTCGTCGGCCGAGTGACCGCCCTTGCCGGGGTCCTCGCCAGCGTTGCCTACGGGCGAGTCGTTGCCGGGATTGCCAGCAGCGCCGGAACCACCGTTGCCGCCGCCGCCGGAGCCACCGTTGCCGCCGCCGCCGCCGGAACCACCGTTGCCGCCGCCGCCGCCGGAACCACCGTTGCCGCCGCCGCCGGAACCACCGTTGCCGCCGCCGCCGGAACCACCGTTGCCGCTGCCGCCGGAACCACCGTTGCCGCCGCCGCCGGAGCCGCCATTGCCGCCGCCGCCGGAGCCGCTGTCGCCAGAGCCTCCGCCAGTGTTGTTGGAGACAACGCGTCCGTTTATATTTCGCGATTCATTTTCGTCTGCCAACGGCAGGTTACTGATCGCAGCGGTCGCGAAATCGGTGCAGATTTCTGCGTTTTCCGCAGTCAGCCGGAAGAAGCCGAAGTTATTGAAGCATTCCATCGGCACGCCATAGCGATTGGCGCTCATCCGCTGAAAGATTGTCTGCGCATCGGCGCTTGGCAAACCTGCGAGCGAGGCCAATACGAAGGTCAGGCTGGCAGCCGATGCCAGCAGCACTGTCTTGCGCACTGCTTTCCTGGCTGTAAACTTCCGACCGCCGGTTTCTTTAGTTCTCAGGGCTTTTCGTGAACCCTCGAGGGAATTCGAACCTACGCGATACATTGAACTACGCCTTCCCAATTACTCGTTACCATCATGCCTCTTGGGAACGTTCCTGAGAGGTTATGGGTTATTTACAAATTATCAACCAATGTATTCGTTGTAAATTCTCATAAATATTTAAATATATTTAAGGTAAACTTCAAAGGCGGCGGTACTTTCGGCGGCGAAACTGAAGTCCGCTTGGTGATTGCGTCCTCTATGCCAAAAGGACGTGCCAAAGCGTGCGATTCAAAGATCTATTCGATTTCAGGTTTCATTAACCAAGAACTAAACTTTTGATCGCGCCGGGTGCGCTCGGGCTAACCCGTGGTGAAGATGCGGAATCCGCGGTGCAGATCGTCCTGGAGTGATTGTTGAGCGTGGCGCGATCAAATGGGACGCCTCAAGCGTGGCTGCCTTGGGCTGATTGCACATATGCCAAATGGCCGATTTTCCGGGCAGACGAACGGAAGGCGCCCGAACCGGACGCCTTCCGCAAATTTTCAGCTGATATTTCGGCATCTGTTTGAGGGTAGGCGGCTCTAGTTTCCGCCAGTCCCGCCGGCGCCTCCGCCGGCACCGCCGCCCGCGCCTGAGCCCGTGCCGCCCGCTCCGCCGGAACTGCCGCCGCTGCCGCCGTTGCCGCCAGCGCCGCCGCCCGAAGTGCCGCCGCTGCCGGACCCGCCGGTGCTGCCGCCGCCCGAACCGCCGGTCGATCCGCCACCCGAACCGGTGCCGGTTCCTCCGCCCGTCCCGGCACCGCCGCCGCCATCACCGCCGCCCGTGCCGCTGCCGCTGCCGCCGGAGCCGCTGCCCCCGGAGCCGCTTCCGCTGCCGCCGCCGGAGCCTGAGCCCGATCCGCCGCCGGAACCGGAGCCGGAACCACCGCCGCCGGTACCCCCGCCACCGCCGCCGGTGCTTCCGCCGCCGCCGCCGTTGTCGCCGCCCCCGGAGCCCCCGTTGTTGCCGCCTGAACCCCCGCTGGAGCCCCCGCCAGTGTTGTTGGAAACGACGCGTCCGTTTACATCCCGCGATTCATTTTCTTCCGCCAGCGGCAGGGGGGTGGTGGCCGCTGTTGCGAAATCGGTGCAGATTTCCGCGTTTTCCGCCGTAAGTTTGAAGAAGCCGAAGCTGTTGAAGCACTCAGCCGGCACACCATAACGCTTGGCACTCATGCGCTGGAACATGTTCTGAGCTTCCGCGCTCGGCAGGCCGGCAAAGGCCGTCAGCGCAAATGTGAAGCCGGCCGCAGTAGCAAGCAGTAGTGTTTTGCGCAAGGTTGTCTTGGCTGAGGGCTTCGGGCCGTCAACCTTTTGATTTTCCAGGATATTTCGAGGAGATTCAAGGGTATTCGATCTTACGCGATACATTGGACGACCCCTTCCCACATACTCATTACTAACGCTCCCCTTGCGATATGTGACGAAGGGGTGGTGGTGAATTAATAATCTATCAACCAATCTATTCTCTGTAAATTCGTATAAAGCTTTAAATTTATTTAAGGTGAATGCGAATCTTCGTGCTGGCTGCAGTGTTGAAATATCGCGCCGGTCGGTTTGAGTTAAACCGCAGTGGCAACCGACCTGGCAAAGACGCCTGATGCAAAGGCATTTTCGTGTTCGCGGAGCCGGCCTTGATCGTCGCACATCGACATTCATGACGTGAGGGTCACCGCCGCCGAATTGAAGCGTATCGCCACCGTACCGCCCGGGGCGGAAATTGAGGGCCTGTTCGTTCATGGCGGCGACCTGCTGAACGATTTCGCAAGGGCAAGCTTCGGCGTTATTTCCAGTGCCGATTTCAATGCGGCGGAGATCGCGCCGCCGAAGAACGTTCATTCCGAAATCGACGAGACCGCGCGCCGATGCCGGTGCGTCAGTATCGACATTTGCACGACATTCGCCTTGACTGGTAAGCCGCAACTATCGCTCAGCCCCGGTCTTTAAACTTGTTGACGGAAGGCGCAGAAAATAAGAAAATAAAAAGTAGAGGCGAAGTAAACGCTTCTTACAATCTAGCATAGCACTGATCTGGTGACGAAAGTTGCCGGTGGAAATCAATCGGATATAGAGCGGGCAGACAAAATCCAAACGTCTTCGCCCATCTGATTGAACGGGCGGCGGGCCGTTTCCCGGGACGGCACCGCCGCCTATTATTTTGGGCTTTGGTTTGGCGAAGGGGGCGGTCCGGCGGCCGCTACGCGAGTTTTCCGAACGCTCTGGCGTGGAATTCCTCTGAAACATGCATCTTCAATTGCTGAGCCGTGGGCAGGCATTCCGCCGAGAATCTCTGCGTGGCATCCAGCGTGCTCATTCGGATGACGGCCTCCATCGAGCGAACCCCGTGGACGTAGCCTTGCTCATGGATGAATGCGGATGCGACGTTGTGGTCGATCTTGGCTTCTCCGTCTGTTTTCTGGCCAGCGAAAATATGCTTCGCCCTGATGTAGAGAAGGTCGCGCAGTACAATAGCGCGCTTCATGGCAAACCTGCGTGCGGCGGAGTTGGAGAACATCTGCGAAGATTCATAGGGTTTCTTGGGTGTGATCCCCTGCACGTCGATATGCGCCTGCAGTCTGCTCAAAAAGTCCGTTCCCTTCGTCGCGGGATCCTGTTCTGCCAGTTTCTTGAATTCGTCGAAGGAGTGTGTCGTCCCGCCGGCAAATACGAATATGGATTTTCCGATTGGGTGCGTCGTGTGACCCGAGGTGAACACACCGTCCTGGAGTGGGGCGAGAAAGCGTTTGAGCCAGAAAAGCTTTTCATCTCCGACCGTGCAGTCAAACTCGTCAAAAAAAAGGACTGGCACTTTGCCTTTCAGTCTCAAATCCCGCGCTTTCTGGAAGAACGGCGCAATGTCGTCCGGATTGTTCAACCCAGCAAGATTGCAATCGATGAAGCTGTTGTCGGTAAGCTCTTTGGCCCGACTTTGGAACGTTTCGAAAACGCTTTTGACCGTGAATCCCTTTCCGGCGCCGGGGGGACCGAAAACTGCCAATCCTATCGGAGTTTTCCCGCGACGGTCATCGGCAATATAGGAATTCGTAAGCCGCCGAATTGTTCTCAGGCTTTCGATTTCTCGACGCGAGATTGTCTTGATCTTCCCAATGTTGCAGATGGGCAAATTTATTTGTGTTTCTCCCCCGATCGACTCTCCGGATTTCCGTATCGCGACGGTTTTACCGTTCTCAACATACTGAATGAAAGGTTTGGCGGTTTGCGGGAAATCGCGCTCCAGTATGTCGAACAGCTCTTTTTCCGGATTCTCAAGCCACTCCTGATCCAGTGACAGGCATGTTAGTTCGTAGTTTTTCTGGTCTTTATTTAATCGCGCCTTGTCTTTGTCATTCATGGCACGGAGGTAGGGATTGTCGAATATGTCGGGTCTATGAGAGTTGGGCATTGAAGCTTCGGGCTTCCTGTCGCTCTCTTTGGCCTTGGCATTCGAGTTATCCTTGGCGGGAAGCGCAAAAACAGACTCGTGAAATGTCAGGTTCGTAATCTGTTCCTTGATATCCTTTCGCGTACCTATCTTTTCAAACATGTTTTCTTCGTTTACCGGGCTAAATCCGCATTGAAGAACACGTTGCTTTGCTATCAGCGAATATGTGAGCAATATTTCTATTTCGCCGTTCTCAAAGGATAGACGTCCCTTGTCTTGCAATATGTGATAAATGTTAGCCGCCAAAGCGCTGGTAAAAATCGATTGCGCGCCAGGCATGAAACCATCAAATCGTGTGCGGAATTCTCCTTCGCTACGGTTGATCGAGAAAAGCAGGACGGAGCGCTCGACGACTATCTGATCATTTTTCCTGTTTATCTCGAAATAGGCTGTGGCGTCATAGTCGAAAGTCACGATTAGATGCTTCGGAAGGTATCGGATACGATTGCTTTCAATATGTCTGATAATGTCTTTTGCCGATTGGCCCCAGGAGAGAGAACGAGTGATTGCAAGGTCTCTCCTGCGTAAATCCTGAGCGTCCATGATGAGTATCGTACGGCTCGAACAACATTCTAGAAGGTCCTCATAAAATGGAAACTCGTCGGGAGAACTGTTATTGGTTTCAGGAAATATTGTTTCGGGTTCATGCGTCTTGACTATCACCCATGGTGCGATTCTTTCCTCAGATGCGGCTAGCTCTTCCTTTAGAGGTTCAATTCCGTTCCGCCTCAATTCCGTTCCGCAATCATTGAAAATTAGAAGCTTAGGATCCTTGTCCTTTTCGAATACCACTCTCGGAGAGTTTGGATTGACCTCACCGTTGCCTTCCGCCGGTGGCTCAAAAAGATGGCGTAAGAGATTATTTTTCTTATGCCGGCTATTCGGCAAGGTGAACCCGGAGTTTCCGCTTTCGGTAATCCGATAGGATCCGTCTTTTCCTTTGTTCAGGCGATAGTGGAGGTTCAGGAAATCACGAAAATCATTGGGATCAGCAGCCAGTTTTTCGCGCTCCGCCTTCAGTCCCTTGAAATTCGTTTTCCATGGTTCCTCGCTTGCGAGAACTTGGTCGGTTTTGAAGCCTGATTTCCAGACTGTTAGCGCCATCGATATTCCGCGCTCGAGCAGATAAGCTCCGCCGAAATGGCGCGCGACAAACCGATTTGGGAAGCGATTTTCGAGCGCCGGATAGGGAAACGCCTCCTCGTCCGAACTACGTAAATACTCCCAATATTTTCCGGAATATTTGTCCGTAAATTCATATTCGTAGTTGTCTATAGCGATGTCGCCGTAAATGCGAATGGTCATGACAATAGGCCTTTCTAATATCAATAAAAAATATGTTATTAGAGGCATATAATATCATCAAGAAATATTTGAATCAGTTTGATTGTGTGGGGCTTTTGCTTGCTTTGATGTTCGCTACGGCTGCGGCGCATTTGGCCTGGCAAGGCCGTTCCAAACGAAGGTTCATTTCTGCCCGATAACTTCCGCCCATTTCTGCGACCAGGCGCCGAGGGGAACAAGCATCGAGTAAAGCTCCTCTCCCATCGCGGTTGCCCGGTATCCATTTTCCGAGCGTTCCACGAGGCCCGCCTCGCGGAGTTCCTTCAGCCGCTTGTTGAGAACGGTGGGCGATACCGAACCGCAGAGTTCCTGCAGGCCCCTGAAGGTGCTGGGCCCGTGTTTGTTGAGGGTCCAGAGAATGCCCATCGCCCACGTGCGCCCCAGAAGGTCGAAGACGGCCATGATCGGCTCGCCGGATTTCGAGCCGCGCACCGGTTGGCCGGGAAGGGGGATCGCGATCATGTTACTCCTCTTGCTACATTATACGTAGCAATGCCTGGTTCATTCGTGTATCCGTTTGCTACGCAATTGATAGCATCGACGGGACGATCCGCAAATGGCGATCCTCGCACTTTCCGCAGCACTTGGCGCTTCCTTCACGTGGGCGGCGGCGGGCCTCATTTCTCATGTGCCGGCCATGCGGCTTGGCTCGTTCGAGTTCACGCGGGTTCAGCTCATCAGCTCCTCGGCGATCCTCGCCGCGCTCGTCACCGCGGCGGGAGGCTGGGTGACGGTCGATTGGGGACACTGGTCGGGTTTTGCCGGAAGCATCCTGTTTGGCGTGCTCATCAGCAATCTGGCAATGGCGGCTTGCCTGCGGCGTGGCGGACCGAGGCGCACCCAGCTTCTGATGTCGATGAACGCACCGATTTCAGCAATCTTCGGCTATTGGCTGCTTGGAGAAACACTGACTCCCTCCGCCTTGCTTGGAGCCGGGTTCGCGCTTGCCGGACTTTGCCTGGCGATCCTTTTCGGGCGGTCGGACTCAAAGGAACTGGAGCCAGTGGAGGGTACGCTTGCCGGCGTGGTCATTTTCGGGCTCGTCGCGGCGGCATCCCATGCGGCGGGCCTGATTGCGCTCAAGCCCGTTCTGCTATCGGGAACCGATCCGCTTGCCGTCTCGGCCCTTCGCACCGGCGGGGGAGCCTTCGCGATTTCGCTGGTCGCGCTCTGGCCGGCAAAATCGTTCGAGCCCCTTATGAAGCCCGATGCAAGGCTTGTCGCCTGGACCATCCTGCCCGGCGTCATGGGCTATGTGGTCGCCGTCAGCCTGCTTCTCTATGCGCTGGCGAACTTCAATACCGGGATCGCGGCTGTGCTTGGTTCTCTTTCGCCCGTGCTGATCCTGCCGATGATCTGGCTGACCAAAGGTGCGATGCCACGTCCGCAGGCCTGGGCGGGCGCTTTGCTCGTGGTTTGCGGGATCGCGCTGATCATTTTCGGATAACGGCAAGAAACCTTCCGCACCGCAGTAGAACTACGAGGTGCTGAAATGCTGCTGTGCGCGGTAGTCTTTTGCCATGTTCATGGAAGAGCGGAACGCGGGCAGATGACAAAACATGTTTCCGAGAGGGTGCCAAAGCTGAAAAACGCGGATATGAACCTGCGTCTCGACAAGGAAACTTACGAGAAAAAGCTCGCGGAGCTTCAACGCAAGCTTGCGCAAATCCAGCAGGCCTATCTTTTTTCCGGCCAGTCGGGCGTGATTGTGCTGGAAGGGTGGGACGCTGCCGGAAAGGGCGGCACGATACGCCGGATTTCGGCGGCGCTGGACCCGCGCAGCTTCAAGGTCTGGCCGATCGGCGCGCCGCGCCGCTATTATCTTGCCCGCCACCATCTGCTGCGTTTCATGGAACGCCTTCCGCCATCCGGCGCGATTACCGCCTTCGACCGGTCATGGTACGGGCGCGTACTTGTGGAACGCGTCGAGGAACTGACGCCCAGGCAGCGCTGGCAGGCGGCCTATCGGGAAATCAACGATTTCGAGCGAATGCTCGTCGATGACGGAACGCGCGTGGTCAAGCTCTTCTTCCATATCACGCCGGAGGAGCAGCTTGCACGCCTGGAAGAGCGCGTGAAGAACCCGCTCAAGCGGTGGAAGCTTTCCTACGAGGACTTCAGGAACCGCAGCCACTGGGACGAATATTCCGAGGCGATAGACGAAATGTTCGACAAGACGTCGACGGCCGTTGCGCCGTGGCATCTCATCCCGGCGAACAACAAGAAGTACGCCCGGATCGCGGCGATGAAGGAAATCGTCGGATGTTTCGGCAAAGGCGTCGACCTCGATCCGCCGACGCTCGACGAAAGCGTGCTGGCGGAAGCGCGAAAGCACTTCAATCTCAAGCCGGATCTTCTGGAGAGCCTCGCCGGCAGGACGGAGTAAATCCCGCCCAAGGCCTGGCGAGCGGCCTGCGGTTGCGTTCGATCAAGGACGAACCTTTTCTGCCATACATACTTGGGAAATGGTTGAGCAATCCGCGGGCAAGGTCGACATCATCGGATGCGAAGAGGCCGGCACGCTTCCGGGCCTCTTTTATATGCGCGCCGGTCGATGCCCGCACGACTGCGCTTATCGCGAGTTTCGTGGCGGGCGATGGACGGATTTCGACTGGTCCGAAATGACGGATCGGGTCGGCCATTTCCGTTCATGCCTTGAAACTCTCGGGCTCAAGCGTGGAGACCGTGCCGCCGTCCTGCTGGCGAATGGTACCGACTGGGTGGTCTTCGACATCGCCGCCATGGCGAGCGCTCTGATAACGGTGCCGCTTTATGCCCACGACAGCCCGCAGTCGGTCGCTTTTATCCTGAAGGATTCCGGTGCGCGGCTTCTTTTCACGGACGACGAAGCGCGCTGGGCCGCCATCCGGCCATACCTTGAGGATTGCGGAACGCTTGAATATGTCTGGCTTCGCGACGGGTCGTCCGCGACGCAAGAAGAGATGCCTTCCAAACCGAAGGTCATCGCATTCGCCGAGTTGGGCGATGATGTCCCTGCGGGCGATGCCACGCCGCTTTGCGAAAGCGGCGATATCGCAACCCTTGTATATACCTCTGGCACAACAGGGCCTCCCAAGGGCGTGATGCTGACGCACGAGGCGCTTTTGTGGAACGCCGAGGCGGTCACGAAATTTATCCCGCCGCTCAGGAGCGACGTCTTTCTTTCGCTCCTGCCGCTCGCCCATACGTTCGAGCGGACGATGGGGTATTACCTGGCGATGATGGGCGGAGCTTCGGTGACATATGCTCGGTCGATCGAAACGTTGCGGGAAGATCTGCGCCACATTCGCCCGACGATCCTGATCGCGGTGCCGAGGCTCTATGAGCGAATTCATGACGGGATCCTTAGCAAGGCGCCGGGCGGCCTGAAACGAGCGCTCATGGGTCGCGCGGCGGAACTCGGCTGGCGACTGTTCGAGGCGCGCCACGGAAGGGGCGCGCGTCCGGGCATGCTCGAAAGGCTCGTGTTGTGGCCCTTGCTGCGCCGTCTGGTGGCCGCGCCTGTGCTTGAAGCCTTCGGTGGGCGCTTGCGGGTCGCCGTCAGCGGCGGTGCGCCCTTGACCGTCGACGTCAGTCATTTCCTCATCGGGTTGGGGTTGCCTCTCGTGGAAGGGTACGGCCTCACGGAAGCCTCGCCCGTGGTAACCGCTACGACGCTTGAAGACAGCCTGCCCGGCTCGGTCGGCAGGCCGCTGACCGGCCTGGAGGTGAAGATAGGGAAGGGGGGCGAACTTCTCGTCCGCTCGCCTTCGCTCATGAAGGGGTACTGGAAGGCACCCGATGCGACGCGTGAGGCGATCACGGAGGATGGCTGGCTCAGAACAGGCGATATTGCCGAAATCCGCGACGGCCGCGTCTTCATCGTCGGGCGGCTGAAGGATCTCATCGTGCTTTCGACCGGAAAGAACGTGGCACCCGGGGAAATCGAAGCGGCGATCCGTGCAGACCGGCTGTTCGAGCAGGTCTGTGTCATCGGCGATAGCCGACCCTGCCTTGCCGCTGTCGTGACCTTGGATGCCGGCGAATGGGCGGCGTTTTGCGAAGCCAACGGGCTGAGCCCTAAAGATCCGCACAGCCTGGCGGCGCGATGTGCCGTTCTGAAAAGAATAGACGGCCTTACCGCTCACCTGCCAGCCTACGCTAAAGTGCGGGCCATATACCTCTCGCTTTCTCCATGGACGATAGAGGATGGCATCCTGACGCCAACGCTGAAAGTCAAACGGCACGCGATCGAAAAGCGCTATGAGCAAGAAATCCGGAGCCTTTATGAGGAACTCGAAACAGCCGGCAAAAGAACCGCCGCTGAAGGTCGTTGAGGCGGAAGCGGTCGATCCGCGTACGCTTTCGCCGCCCGAGCGGCGAGAGCTGTTCGACCGGTTGTTCACGGTGCACGAAGCGATATTTGCCGGTGTCGACCGGAAGGATTTCGCCAAGGCCCTGATGCGCGACGATGCCAGAAGAAGCCGTATCCAGCTTTATCGGGACGAGTTCGGGCATATTGTCGGCTATTGCGCCGTGCATGTGCTTGAACGCCGCTACAACAGGCGGGTGATTGCGGTTTTGCGCGCCGAGGCGGGGCTCCTTCCTGCCTATCGCGGATCGGGAATGACGCTGTGGTTCGGTGCCAAGGAAGCCTTTCGCTACAAGGCGTGTCACCCCTTTCGAACGGTCGTTCTCTTCACAATCGCTGTTCATCCATCGAGCTTTCACATGATGAGCAAGTATTTCTGGCGCTGTTACCCCTATCCTGGACGAAAGATACCGTTGCGCTGGCGCAAGCTTCTCATCTTCCTGGCCCGCACCAGTGAAGACGAACCCGTCGATCCGAGCGAGCCGTTGATCCTCTACGACCGGTGGATCACCCGCGAGAGCGCTCAAGATGCAGTTGCCTGGCGCGAGAGCACGCATGAGGATGTGAGATACTTTCTGGCGATCAACCCGCGTTACCACGAGGGGGAGGGCGTTGCTTTCATGGCACCGCTTTCCATTCCGAACCTCGCCGTCTCGCTTGTGCTCTACCTCTGGCACTTCCTGCCGCTGGCGATCAGGCGCATGACCGGCCGCCACACCCGCGCAGGCCCTCCGAAGGGAGCTGCAAAAGCGTAAGCACGATCGCCGCGTCGAAAATCCGCAAAAGACCCTGCGAGCGGAACGGGCAAATCGATACAAAGGTCTTTGTTTATGTTAATTTTCCGCTGCGGAAGGAAAATACGCGAATACGAACCATAACGCCTTCCGCAGATTTGGTCGCTCGAACGTCTCAAGGGAGGCAGACAATGGCGACATGGACTCCTGACCCCAGTTTTTATCCATCCCCCCGCATGGCCATGAAGGCGCCGCAGGAAAAGCTTGCCTATGTGGCGGCTTTCGATCCGGACCGGAAGAAACCGGATGCGATCGCGGTCGTCGACGTCGACCCCGCTTCGGGCAGTTACGGCTCTATCGTCGGGCAGACGGATATGCCTGGCGCCGGCGACGAGTTGCATCACTTCGGCTGGAACGCCTGCAGCTCGTGCCTGTGCCCCAATGCGCCGCATCCGCATTCGGAACGGCGCTATCTCGTGGTGCCGGGTCTGCGCTCGTCCCGGCTGCATTTCCTCGATATCAAGCCCGATCCGAAGCATCCGAAGATCGTCAAGACGATCGAGGCAGAGGAGATTGCGGAAAAGACGGGCTACTCACGTCTGCATACGATCCATTGCGGCCCGGAAGGGATCTACGTGAGCGCGCTCGGCAACCCGGAAGGGGACGGGCCGGGCGGAATTTTCCTTGTCGACCATGAAACCTTCGAGGTGCGCGGGCGCTGGGAAGTCGAACGCGGTCCCCAGGAACTGGCCTACGATTTCTGGTGGCACCTCGGTTTCGACACGATGGTCACCAGCGAATGGGGAACGCCCAAGACCTTCGAGGGGGGGCTGATCCCGGAAGTGCTGCTCGGAGCGAAATACGGCCGCCGGATTCACTTCTGGGACCTGCACAAGCGCAAGCACCTGCAGGAAATCGACCTGGGCGACAAGTACCAGCTCGTGTTCGAGCTTCGCCCCGCGCACGACCCGACGAAAGCCTACGGGTTCGTCGGCGTGGTCATCAGCCTTGAGGATCTCTCCTCGTCCATCTGGACCTGGTACAGGGAGGGCAACAAATGGGCGATCAAGAAGGTGATCGATATTCCGGCCGAACCCGCCGATCCCGATCAGCTGCCCCCGCTCCTGAAAGGCTTCAAGGCGGTGCCGCCGCTTGTCACCGACATCGACCTTTCGATGGACGACCGCTTCCTCTATGTCTCGTGCTGGGGTACCGGCGACATGCACCAGTATGACGTGAGCGACCCCTTCAACCCGAAGCTGACCGGCAAGGTGCGCATCGGCGGCATCGTCTCGAAGGCGACGCATCCGGGTGCGGCGAACGGGGCGCTGAACGGCGGGCCGCAGATGGTGGAGATCAGCCGCGACGGGCGGCGGATCTATTTCACCAACTCGCTCTATGGCGCGGTTGACCCGCAGTTCTATCCCGAAGGCATAGACGGCTGGATGGTGAAGCTTGACGCCGGCGAAAACGGCGGCATCGAATTCGATCCGAAGTTCTTCGTCGACTGGCCGAAGGGGCATCGTCCGCATCAGGTGCGCCTTGAAGGCGGGGACTGCTCGTCAGATTCCTACTGCTATCCGTAGGGCGGCGCTTCGATGCGGTTTGAACACGGGCTGCGATGACGATCTGGCCCTGGCTGACACTTGTGGGGTTGGGCGCCTATCACGGGCTCAACCCCGCCATGGGCTGGCTGTTCGCGGTCGCTCTCGGCCAGCACCGCAACAGCCGGCGCGTCGTGTTTTTGTCCCTGATCCCGATCGCGCTGGGCCATGCCGCGGCCATCGCCACGGCCGTCGCGCTCGTCGTCGGGCTCGGCGTCTTCCTCGATGCGGACCTGATCCGCATCGGCGGCGGCGTTTTGCTGATTTTCTGGGCGGTTTATCACCAGGTCTATGGCCATCGTCACAAGGTGCGCTTCGGCATGCAGACGGGGATGGTCGGGCTCGGCGTGTGGTCGTTTCTCATGGCGACCGCGCACGGCGCCGGGCTTATGCTGGTGCCGGTGCTGATCCCGCTTTGCCTTTCGGGAACGCCGGCGCAGGAACTGACGGCGGCGGGTTCGCTGGTCATTTCGCTCGCCGCCGTAACCGTCCACACGCTTTCCATGCTCACGGTCACGGGCGTTATCGCGCTGAGCGTCTATCAGTGGCTCGGCCTTGCGTTTCTCCGCCGCGGCTGGATCAACCTCGATCTGCTTTGGACGGTCGCCCTGGCGGCGGCGGGTGTCATCCTCATTGTCTTTTGAACATTCGCGGCGGAAGGGCGGTGTTCGGCCACGTAATCGCCGCCGTAGCGTAATTTCCTGTATAATCGAGATGCGCGGGGAAACCGGGCAGCGATCAAGAACCTGCCGATGCCCG
Source organism: Stappia sediminis (assembly GCF_009826895.1). GTDB lineage: Bacteria > Pseudomonadota > Alphaproteobacteria > Rhizobiales > Stappiaceae > Hongsoonwoonella > Hongsoonwoonella sediminis. The sequence goes on from NZ_WUMV01000001.1 coordinate 353,430, forward strand.
GCCCCGGATGAAGGAGGCGCGGCATGGAACGTCGGCTCGCCGCGGTCCTGGCTATCGACATGGTCGGTTATTCCCGTCTCGTCGGCGAGGACGAGCGCGGAACGCTTGCCGCCTTCCGCCGCCACCGGAAGATGATTTTCGCCCCGGCAATCGCCCGCCACCACGGGCGCATCATCAAGCTGACCGGCGACGGCGCGCTGATGGAATTCGCAAGCGTGGTGGATTCCGTCGCCTTTGCCGTCGGAGTTCAGCTTGCGCTTCTCCAGGATAACGAGGGGCAGCCGGAAGAGCGGCAATGCCGATATCGCATCGGCATCAATATCGGCGACATCATTCCCGACGAGGAGGACATCTACGGTGACGGCGTGAACCTCGCCGCGAGGATGGAGGGTGTGGCGGAGCCGGGCGGGGTTTGCATGTCGGGGCCGGCCTATCAGCAGGTCAAGGGCAAGATCGACCTCAATTTCGAGTTCGTCGGCGAAAAAAATGTAAAGAACATCGCAGAGCCTGTCGCCTGTTATCACGTCGTCATGGACGACAAGGCCCGCGCACTTGCAAGCGCACCGTCGGATGAAGAGCCTGCGGCGAGGGCGAAGTCGCGTCTGAAACTTGCGGCCACCGCCGTTGTGGCGCTTCTGGTTGCGGGCGGGGTCGCATTCTGGTGGCAGGACCTCTTGCCCGTTGACGGGACGGCGGCAGTCGGTACCGAGAAACTTCCCTTGCCCGACAAGCCTTCGATCGTCGTCATGCCGTTCGCGAATGTCAGTGGCAGCGATGACAACGACCATCTCGCCAGAGGCCTTACCGACGATCTCACAACGGAGCTTTCCAAGGTTTCGGGCATGTTCGTGATCGCCCGCAATTCGGCCTTCAAGGTAGGCGAAGAGGAGGGCGATCTATCCAGGGTGGCCCAGAAGCTTGGTGTGCGCTACGTCCTTGAAGGCTCGCTGCGCCAGGCGAAATCCCGTTTGCGCGTCAACGTGAAGCTGATCGAAGGCGATACGGGGCGTTCGCTCTGGGCGGAACGTTACGACCGCGAATATGCGGATCTCTTCGAGGTTCAGGACGATGTCATCGGGCAGATCATTTCGTCACTTGCCGTGAAACTCACGCGTGGCGAGGAAAACAACCTGGCGCGCATACCGACGGGCAACCTGGAGGCCTATGACAACTACCTCAGGGCCGAGCAGGAGGGCTTCTATTTCGTCGACGTCGACACCTATCGCCGCGCGCTTGACTACTACCAGCAGGCGATCCGGCTCGATCCCGATTTCGCCGACGCCTATGCCGGTATCGCCCGGATCGCGGTCGATGTCTGGCGGTACGATTACAATTTCATCTGGACGACCGCCGTTGCCCGCAAGATCGCTTATGACGCGGCCGGTTATGCACTGAACCTCGATCCCGACAATGCCCGCGCCCATTCCGTGCTGGCGCTCCTGCAACTTGTCGACAAGCGGCCGGTGGAGGCCACGCAGTCCGCGTTAAGGGCGGCGGAAATGCAGCCGAACGATCCTGAAGCGCTGGCCAATCTGGCGCTTGTGCTTGTCCATACCGGCAACCGCGCGCGGGCGGTGCGCGAGCTGGAGAAGGCGTTGAGGCTGGATCCCGAACCGCCGCCGCCGCTGCGCCTTCTGGCGGGGGTCGTCTACTACATTGCACGCGATCACGAGCGCGCCATTCCGTACCTAGAGGCCGCGCAGGATGCGCTGCCGAACGCCGAACCCGCACCCGAATATCTGGCGGCCGCCTATTCGCACACGGAAAACCTGCCAGGCGCTCAAAAGGCCGCGGAGCGTCTGCGCGAGCTGTTTCCGGTGACCAATCTCACCTACTACGGCTATTTCTACGATTACTGGAACGAGGTTGACCGGTTGCACCATATCGACGGGCTGAGGGTGGCCGGCATCAGTGAATGGCCATTCGGTTTCGAGGGCAAGGAGGAAGACCGCGTTGCTGGCGACGAGCTGCGTGAGCTCGTGAAAGGCAAGACGTGGGCCGGAAATCACAAGAACGGCGCGGCCTTCATGCAGTATTTCGATGATTCTGGGAATACGGCCTACAGGAGCGTGAACGCAACCGTGACCGGTGAGGTGGAGGTGAACGGCTCCAAGCTTTGCCAGAAGTTCGAGGGGAATTTTCTCGATCGCAAAATCTGCGGCTATGTCTACCGGAACCGGGAAGGCGCGGGAGGCGACTGGGACTATGTTCACGTCAGCCCGTTTGCGCTGAGATATTTTTCCGTTTCGGACCAATAAAAAGCGGGCCGGAATGAGCCCGCTTTCTTCAATTCGAAGCTTGATGCGCTCTACTTCCAGACGCCGGCCTGTTTCTCCTTGGCCAGGACTTTCTGGACCATCGGCCAATGCTTCTGGGATTCGGTGACCTTTTCGGGATGTTCTTCAAGGCCCGCGGCCGCACCGGGATCATAGTTCAGGTAGAGCTTGCCCTCGATGATGCGCCAGGCCTGCGGGTCTATGTTCGTCGTGATCGTTCCGAAGGATACGCCGTCGGCGCAATGCCCGCCATATTGCGGAGCGTATTTTACCGGCGCGCTTTTGAAGAGATCGCGGTTTTCGGCACTTGAGAACTGCCAGGTCGCGCCAAGCCAGTCGTAGGAAAATTCCTTGCTGCCTTTGATGGCCTTGCTCTCGGTGAAATAGGCGACCGGATCGTAGCCCTTGATCGCGACATTGCCGAAATAGCCTGTATTGACGAATTCGCTGGCCGCGGCCGGCAGGGCGACCACCGCCGCGAACGCCAGCGCGGTCGCCTTCATGCCAATCCGTCTCGTCGGACCGTACTTCAACATCGCTTCTCCTCCGTAACCTTTTCGAGCCGCGATTAAGCCGCGCTCATTGATGGCGTTTCGAACACTCGGTGAAGAGCCAATCGCCGACGACATCCGCCGGTTGGCATTGCGCGCCCGCATTCATCAGCAAGCCCGCCGCTTCCCAGTGCTCGCGCCAGCCGGCCTGGGTCAGCGGCGTATAGCCGTTGCGTTCGCCTGCCTCTATGTCCGCCTTCCTGTCGATCAGAAAGGCGACGATATCGGTGTGTCCCTCTTCGGCGGCCGCATGCAGCGGCGTCATCTTGTAGAAATTGTCCGCCTGATTGACATCGGCCCCGCTTTCCATCAGCCGCCGGACGATCGCAAGATGCCCGCCGTAGGCCGCCGCGTGCAGGGCGGTCAGGCCCCCCTTGTTTCGCACGTTCGTGTCCGCGCCCTGTTCGACCAGCAGGGCCACGATGTCTTCATGTCCGGCAAGTGCGGCTATCAGCAGGGGAGGTTCGCCAGCGTCATCGGGGGCTGAAAGTTCAGCGCCTTCGGCGATCAGTTGCCGGGCCTTTTCGACATCGCCCGCGCCGGCGGCATCGTGCAGGGGATCTGCAACGGCGAATGTCGCGCCGAGCAGAAGTGCCGTCAGCGATGCAAGCAACATCTTCATGGATATCACTCCGCCCCCCCATCCACATGGGCGGAAAGTATTAAGTATTTACCACGATGTGTTTACGTCGGGCAAGATGCGGCGTGTCTGGGGTGGCGGGGCTTTTATATTTTCGGATGTATGAAAATTAACTTTCTGGGCTGAATAACTTATCAATTTTCGCCTGTTGTATTATTTGTTTGTTCGATCGTCGTTGCTTTATGGTGCTTGATCTAAGCAAAACGCCTTGCGCCCGGCAACGTGTGCAGCACCTCCCGGACATTGGCGAGTCTCATGCGTTTCAACGTCAGCCAGATGGATGCGCCTGCAATATTCGATGTGTTGGAGCGCGCGATGGACTGTTGTCATCGCACATGACCTAACGGCAGCATTAAAAAGAGGTGACAAATCGTTCTTGAGTCAAACTGAGATACGTCGTTCTTGAGAAGGGGAAGCTCATGAAAATACTTTTGGTTTTGTTTTTTTCATGATTTCCGACCCTACCGTGTGACGGGCCAGGTCGACACGTCCACATTCGCAAGCCTCTGGAAGGAGGGGGCGAGCTTCGCCTTATCCCCCTATCCGCCGTATCATCCATACTACCCGTATCCGTATACCTATCATCCGGGCGCAGCGGGCGCGGCAGCGGCGCAGCCGGTCTATGTCTACCCCATACCCTCGGGACCGATTCCGCCGTATTGTTACGTCAATAGTTCGCATACGCAGATGATCTGCTCGGTGCCGCTGCCACAGTAATGACTGGCATATCGCCAAGCTACGTGCCTGGATCGCAGGGGAAAATATTAAAATGGCGAACCGTAAATTTGTATTCGGTAAAACGTCGTTCGTATTGAGTTTGTTTGCGGTCAGCTATGTCGGCATAAATAACGTGGCCGCCCAGGATATATCCAGTGCCTATACAAAACTTGATTTCGAACATTCATGCGGTTTCGTCAGGAAAACGGAAGAGGGAATGTCCGTTGCCAAGACGTGCCCGGGATACGGCACTTATGTCGTCCACTTCGCGGAAGGCGACTTGAGGCAATCCGCGACATTCAGCCACTCCGGCATCGGGCCGAGGCGCGATTACTGGCAGAGTTTTTCGGAATGGAACTCGGCCAGCGACACGATCGAATGGCGGCTCGCCGACGGCCGGCCCTACGCCACGATCCTGAGGTGGTTCATCGACAACGTCGATCCGAACACCGGTTCGGCGGATGAAAGCCATCGCGGCCAGGTTCTGGTGATTTCAACGGTCGCCGAAACGGAGCCAGAGCAAGGCTGCGTTGCGGGCTACGTGGATGCGCGGGCGAACCGGGCTGCCAATGAAATCGCCCGCCGGGTCGCCGATGAGATCGCGCGAACTTTCGACTGCGAGCGCGACGAACCGCGCTATCACGGCGAGCGCGGCCCCTTCTCGGGAACCCCGTCCTGAGCCATCGGCGAAAAAGTTCATTGAGAATTCCAGAATGTCCGGATAGGACGCCAAATCGTCCGAATTGAATTCCTTTCGTTGCCAGCTTTGATGGAGCGCGCCATGGCCGCCATGTCCCACACTTTCACCCATGCGATCACGCGGGCACCGGGGATAAGTGTCACCAAAGGATTGAGGGCCGTCGATACCGGCGCACCCGACCTGGAACGCTTTAGGGCGCATCATCAAGATTACGTTGAAGTACTTCGGTCGACCGGCGCGAAAGTGACGGTGCTGGAGCCCCTCGAAGACTATCCCGACGCCGTTTTCGTTGAGGATACCGCACTCTGCCTGCCGGAGGGCGCGATCGTCATGCGGCCCGGCGCACCGTCGCGTCTTGGCGAGGCGGCGGCGATGGCGCCGGTTTTGCGTAAATTCTACGGCGATGTGCTCGCCATCGAAGGGCCCGGCTTCATCGAGGGCGGCGATATTCTGACGACCGAACGCGAAATCCTCGTCGGGCGGTCGGCAAGAACGGATGGAGCCGGTATCGAGGAACTTCGCGGACTCGTTTCACGCTGGGGTTATGCGGTCCGCGAGGTCGAAACGCCGGAAGGCGTGCTGCATTTCAAGACGGACTGTTCGCTCGTCGATGAGGAGACGATCCTTGCGACCGAGCGGCTTGCGGCGAGCGGCTGCTTCGAAGGCTACCGCGTGATCTTGACGGGCGAGGGCGAGGAGGCGGCGGCCAATTCCATCCGCTTCAACGATCTCATGCTCGTTCCGGCGGGATTCCCGAAGACCGCGGAACGTCTCTCCAATGCGGGATATGAAATACGCGAGATCGGCAACTCGGAAGCGGCCAGGCTCGATGGTGGCATGTCGTGCCTGTCACTGAGATTTTCTCCGGCAAAATAATCCCCGCTCCCGCAACCTGCGATAGAGTTCATCCATGGCGCCGGGCGGACACGGTTCGTTTCCGGCAAGACTTCGCAGCGCGGGATGCACAGCTATGGACTTCAATCGTAAGATATTTTTCGATTACATTCGCCCACCTATCTTCAACGGCAGTATCGGCGAAAGCGCGGTTGCCAATATCGGAAAGATCCTCGACCACTGGTTCGAAAATCATGCCGAAAACCCGCCCGCTCAACTGGCTTATGTGCTGGCGACCGTCTTTGCCGAAGTCGGGCGCAACATGGCGCCGGTTCGGGAAAGTTTCGCCGACAGCGACGAAGAGGCGCGTCAGAAGCTGAGAAACCGCACCTATGCCGCGCCCGCCGGACCTCACGACCATTCGTACTACGGCCGGGGTTATGTGCAACTGACCTGGCTCAAGAACTACCAAAGGCAAAGCGACAAGCTTGGAATCGACTTCGTGAAGGACCCGGACAAGGTCCTGGAGACGGAAAACGCGCTGAAAATCCTGGTCGAAGGCATGCTCGACGGCGACTTCAACGGCGAGGGCCATGGCCTTTCATATTACGTAAATGACAAGAAACAGGATTTCGTCGAAGCGCGAAGGACGGTGAACGTTCAGGATCGCGCGCATGAAATCGCAGGTTATGCGAGAGCCTTCCTAGCGGCGATCGAAGCGGCGGCAAACGGCATCGCCGTGTCCGAGCGCAAGGAGCCGAGCGTCAAGAAGGCCGAAAAGGACCGGGAGCGAGAATACTTCCTGAGTGCGAAGCAGCAGGAAAAACTTGCCGTCGTGATGGACGACAAGCTCGATATTCCTTTCGTATCCGATGGATCGGAGCGGCAGATTTTCCTGAAGATTGTCCAATCGATAGACCGGAACGTTTTCAGGGTCGTGCCGGAGGAAATCGTCAGCATCGTCAACAAGGGCGATTCCGTTATCAGCCCCGAGGTTTACCAGGGCATGAAGGAATATCTGGCGTCGTTTCTGGGCGATATTGTTCCGGTGCCCTTCCTTCCGGGCTTCATCAAGCGGGAAATTCTGGAATATGCCATCGACATCATCCTTCGAGCGCTCTCTGAGTTCACGACGATCGACGATCTGCTGGAGGATGTGCTGGGCGAAAAGCTGGCTGCTTGAAATGGGCGGGCGTGGAAACCAAAGCGCTTTCCAAGAAAGCGGGACCGCTTTCTTGGTTCAAGAAAACGCTTCAGAATCAATGTTTTGAGCATATCCTTGCCGCGAAATCCGATCCGGATTTCGCGGGATATGCTCTAGGGAGCGTTGCCGTCCTGTTTTTACCCCGCGAATAGCATTCTCAGGCCAGCGCCCGCGGTTATTCCGAACGATGCGACAAGCAAGGAAACGCCATCGATATACCAGCGCCATTCCGCCCGCAGCATATCCAGCATCTCTGCGTTTTTCTGCCTGAAGAAATCCGCAGTTTGCGCCTGGATGAGTTCATCGTCACTCGCGATCAGCGACAGCCGGCATAACTCTTCGCGCACGCTGATGGATCGCCATGCCCCCATGAGCAGAAAGAAAGACCCCACGCCGCCGCAAAGATCGGAAACCAGTTTGCCGGGCGTGGTTACGCCCCAGTTTGTAGCGGTCATTACGGCGATCGCCGCAATCACGAGCACCAAACGGGTGAGCCACCAATTTCGCGGCGGCATGGTTATTTCGTCATTCTCGTGAGTATCGCACATGGGGCGCCATCCCCGATAATGAAATGGAAAAACCGGTCTTAAGTGAAAGGCGGGAAGCTTGGGATTCTCAGGAAGCTCGGTATGCAGCCTTCCGTTCTTTTCGAGGAAGCTCCGCGGACACAAGCTCATCCGGCGTCGAATAGGGTTCCGTCTCCGGAGGCTTCGAGTGAGCGCTAACGTCAATCTCGAAATCCAGTCGATAGGCGATTTCCGCAAGGGTTTTCAGATTGGGGGCATGACGGATCTGACCGCTTTCAAGCTGAGAAACCCGCCCGGGCGTAAGCCCGAGGATTTCCGCAAGCTCGCTGCGGCTGAGCCCGCGTGCCTCGCGCATCGCCTTGATCAAGTCCGCATTGCGTTGAACGTAACGGATGGTGGCATCGGCCACCCGCACTTCATCCACACTGGTGCCGACGATCTCGGCGACTTGATCGGCACTCAGGTCGAGGTTCGAGAGATCAACCTGAGTTTCCTGCTTCACGTTGCTCATACTCTGCTTCCCAGTCTCTGCCGATCTACCGTAACGTCCAGTGCGTATTCAGATTGCCGCGCGCCGCCCGTGAAGGTCGCGAAGACGTGCAGAACGGTCGTTCCATTGCCGGCGTGTTCATAAGCCAGCCAGATCTGGCGCCGTCCCTGTTCCGTGTCGAACGGATCGCTTATCCAGACGTAGAACTCGGGATTGGAATCTTGCGCGGTGCCGAATGCGTCAGGCGCGCGCCGTCCGCCATCAATATCCGCCAACCGTCTCATGAGTTCGATACGGACCAAGGACGGAATTTGGGAATCCTCCAGCACCGCACGGAATTCATCCCTGGAAGAGCTTCCACGATGATCAATATATCTCACCTGAACCTCTTTATAGCAATAGCTAATTAAAATAGCAATAGCTAAAATCTATTGCCCTAAGGTTATATTATAGCCCAACCCTGTGTTGCACGCGACCGGGTAATTGCACTCATGCGGTATTTGGGGAGGGGCCAATGAAAATCGGGCGTCCGATGAAGCCGATTGTCATTGGCCATCACCCGCAAAGAACCCTTCCAGTTCGGCGAAGCCCATCGCCTGTTCGGAGAAGCGGAAGGTGCCGTCCTTGCGCATCTCGCGCGCTGCCTGGACGAAGGCCCCGAAGGCAAGACGGGCGAGGGCCGAGCCGACGCTGATCCGCTTGACGCCGACTTCCGCGAGGTCCTGCATGCCGAAGGTCGCCCCCGGCATGCCCATCACCACGTTGACGGGTTTGGAAACCGCGTCGCAGACGGTTCTGATCGTATCGAGATCATGCAGGCCGGGCGCGTAAAGCACATCCGCGCCTGCCGCCTCGAACGCCTGAAGGCGTTTGATGGTGTCATCGAGGTCCGGACGGTCCCAGAGAAAATTCTCGCATCGCGCGGTGAGCACGAAATCATGGGGCAGGGAGCGGGCGGCCTCGCAGGCGGCCTGAATTCGCTCGACCGCGAGGCCGAAATCGTAGATCGGGTCGCCCCGGTCGCCCGTGTGATCCTCAAGCGAGCAACCGGCAAGCCCGATCTCGGCGGCAATGCGGATCGTCTCGGCCGCACTTTCCGGGCTGTCGCCGAAGCCTTTTTCAAGATCCGCCGAAACGGGAAGGGGCGTTGCCTTGACGATCTGCCGGCAGTGGCCAAGCGTCGCCTCCCGGCTCACCGCACCTTCCGCAAGCCCCAGTGAAAAGGCCATTCCGGCACTGGTCGTGGCAAGCGCCTCGAAGCCCATGGCCGCCAGAATCCGCGCGGTGCCGATGTCCCAGGGGTTCGGGATGATGAAGGCGCCCGGACCTTCGTGCAATTTCCGAAATGCGCGGGGCTGCTTGTCCATTGTCCGTTCCTTCGCCGCGATTGTCCGGCGGGAGCCTAGCGCGGGGAGGTTTGATCGTTCAAGAACAAAAAGGGAACAATTTTAGGTGATCGGCGATGCGAGGCAGGTGCTTTTAGCGACGCATTTATATGAAGCCGGCGAACTGCTCCTGTCATGCCCGCGCAGGCGGATATTCAGTGATCATCGCCCAGTCTCTGGGGATTAAAAGTATATCGTATCGATAGCGTTAATCATTTGTTTCACCGAAGAAATCGGCGAAACATCTAGAAAAACTGAGATGGTGTTTCTGCTTGTTGCGATAGGCCTGGCGATTCAAAGATAAGGAAAAGGGTGACGAGATTCTAAGGGAGATGCTCAACACTCAGCTAGATCTGTGGGATAAGCGGAAGGACGGCAACGAAGAAGGGAAAAAAGATTCGCTACACCCAAAAATTTGTAGTTCACTTCCCGAATGACAGAAGAAAATATCATTCCAGATACCATCAACATCCCTCAAGGCACGATCGAAGGGTGGTTATCCATACCTTCCAACGAGACAGTTGAGATTGCAGTTACGAGGCAGGACTTGGACAATTTATTTTTCGCTATAAATCATATGGTTACTGCGAACGGCGCATTGCAGCAGTGTCTTATTAGCTATAGCAATGGAAATTTAGAAGCTGCCAACCAACATATGGTTGAGTCGCAACGCGCTAACGCAAGTAGCTTAAATAGTCTGCGATTGCTTTTTAACGCGCTGATGTCGAATGCAGCTGCCGCAAGAACGAGGGGTCAGTGATGTCTGACTCATCACCATCGGCAGAGGACTACACGAGGCCAAATGTTGTGAAATTTCCCCCGCATTTATTTCAGGAAGGATCGGAAGCCCACGGTCCGATAACTGGCGGAGGTGGAGGCACAGGAATGAGTGATGGTGAGAGAATATCACGCCTTGAAACGCACTTTGAGTATATCCGCAAAGATCTGGACGATATCAAATCGGATCAGAGGGAAGTGCTGCAAAGAGTACGTGACTTGCCCTCAAAGGGTGATTTGTGGGCATGGAAACTACAGTGGACAGCAATTGCTGTGGCCGCAATTGCAATTATTGTTGGCGGGATTATCGGCGGATTAAGCTGGATTAAATCCGATTCTGCGCCTGTTTACGTGCCTACGCAGGAGTTACCTCATCAGTCACTAGACACAAATACTGGGAACTAATTTTCTGCGCAGTTTTAGGAAGCTTTTCGCCTTCGCTTAAGCGCATGAGGTTTTGTGAAGCCGGCAATAGGTGAGGCGTTTTCCGCGAGCACTTGCTGCTAACCTGCCAGCGTACTCCTTGCCTCTCACGCAGGCAGTTCCCCCAGCGCCACTCGGTAAAGGCGCACGGTTTCGGCGAAGCCGTAAATAAGGGCGTCCGCCGTGAAGCCGTGACCGATTGAAACCTCCCGCAGGAACGGCATTTCGGCAACGAGCGGCGGCAGGTTGAGAAGGGTCAGGTCATGCCCGGCGTTGACGCCGAGGCCTGCCTTATGCGCGGCCTTGCCCGTGGCGACGACCCTTGCGCGCTCGCGCTCCGCCGCTTTTTCATCGTCGTAACAGGCGCCATAAGGGCCGGTGTAGATCTCGATCCTCTCCGCTCCAAGCTGCGCGGCAAGCTCCGGCGCTTCCGGGTCCGCGTTGACGAAGAGCGAGACGCGCACGTTCCACTGTTTCGTCTGCCGGGTGACGGCGGAGACGATTTGGCTGTCGCGGGCAAGGTTCCAGCCATGATCCGAAGTGAGCTGGGTGGGATCGTCCGGGACATAGAGCACCTGGTGCGGGCGGTGCTTTTCCACCAGATCCAGGAAATCCGGGCTCGGATACCCTTCAAGGCACAGTTCCTTGTCGGGGAACTCGTCGTTGATGAGGGCGGTCAGGTCCGCGACGTCGCTCTTGCGGATATGCCGCTCGTCCGGACGCGGGTGGACGGTGATGCCCTTCGCGCCCGCCTGCATGGCGATGCGCGACATGTCCACCACGCTCGGCCACGGAAGGTCGCGCCGGTTGCGCAGCATGGCAACGGCATTGACGTTGACGGACAGGCGGCTCTGGTCGCTCATCTTTTGGCTCATTCGAAAGAGGGTAGTTTGAACAAAAGAGGGTAGTGCAAAAGAAAACGGGACGAACAGTGCCGCCCCGCTTTTTTTAATGGTGCCAGACCATTAGCGCATGTCCCCCAAAAGTGGATGCCGGTATTGGGATAAGGACATGCGAAATATCAATAAGTTAGAGCCTGTCCACCCGCAATTGGCGGATGGCGGCCGTGCCCGGTTTCAAAGCGCCTGCGCACCGCGCTGGAGGGCGGCGACGCCCGTGCGCGACACCTCGATCAGCCCGAGCGGGCCCATGATGGAGATGAACTGCTCCACCTTGTTCGTGCGGCCCGTGATCTCGAAGACGAAATGCTCCGTCGTCGCGTCGATGACGGTGGCGCGGAAGGCATCGGCAAGCCTGAGCGCCTCAAGCCGCTTCTCGCCAAGGCCCGCGACCTTCACCAGCGCAAGCTCGCGCTCAAGCGGCTTGTCCTGGTTCTGGTTGTGCGCCTCCACCGTCAAATCGGTAACGCGGTGGACGGGCACCAGACGCTCAAGCTGATGGCGGATCTGCTCGATCACCTGCGGCGTGCCCGTGGTGACGATGGTGATCCGCGACAGGTGCTTTTCATGCTCGGTTTCCGACACCGTCAGGCTGTCGATGTTATAGCCGCGGCCCGAGAACAGCCCGATGACGCGGGCAAGCACGCCCGGCTCGTTATCCACGAGAACGGATAGCGTGTGCGTTTCTTCCTTCTCGCTCACCTCTGCCATGAAGTAGGCGGAAGGCGCGTTGAGGTTTTGTGCGTTCATTTTCTTTTTCCCTTGCGCGGCTCAGACGAGCGCCTTGCCTTCCTTGCTGATGGCATTGGCCACCGCTTCGTCGTTCGCCTCGTCCGGCAGGAGCATTTCGTTATGCGCCTTGCCGGAAGGGATCATCGGGAAGCAGTTGGCTAGATTGGCGACGCGGCAGTCGAAGATGACGGGCTTCGGCGTTTCCAGCATCTCCGCGATCGCATCGTCGAGAGCGGCCGGCTTGTCGACGCAGATGCCGTGCCAGCCATAGGCATCGGCAAGTTTCACGAAGTCCGGCAGGCTGTCTGTATAGGAATGCGACAGGCGATTGCCGTGCAGGAGCTGCTGCCACTGGCGAACCATGCCCATGTACTGGTTGTTGAGCACGAAGACCTTGACCGGCAGATTGTACTGGGTCGCCGTCGACATCTCCTGGATGTTCATCATGATCGACGCATCGCCCGCGATGTCGATGACCAGCGCATCGGGGTTCGCGACCTGCGCGCCGATCGCCGCCGGCATGCCGTAGCCCATGGTGCCGAGGCCGCCCGACGTCAGCCACCGGTTCGGCGCCTCGAAACCGTAGAACTGCGCGGCCCACATCTGGTGCTGGCCGACTTCCGTCGAGACGAAGGTCTTGCGGTCCTTCGTATGCTCGTAAAGCCGCTGGATCGCGTATTGCGGCATGATGAAATCATCCGACGCACGGTAGGCGAGAGAATTGCGCGCCCGCCAGGTGTCGATCTTCCCGCCCCAGGCCTTCATCGCCGACTGGTCGAGTTTCTTTCCGCTAGCGCGGAAGATGCGGACCATATCCTCAAGCACGTGGCCGACATCGCCAATGATCGGCAGGTCGACGGAAACCGTCTTGTTGATCGAGGAGGGGTCGATGTCGATATGGATCTTGCGCGAGCCGGGCGAGAAGGCGTCGAGCCGGCCCGTGATCCGGTCGTCGAAGCGTGCGCCGACGTTGATCATCAGGTCGCATTCGTGCATGGCCATATTGGCTTCATAGGTGCCGTGCATGCCGAGCATGCCGAGCCACTGCTTGCCGGAGGCCGGATAGGCGCCAAGGCCCATCAAGGTGGAGGTGATCGGAATGCCGGTGATCTCCACCAGCTCGCGCAGCAGCGCGCAGGCCTGCGGGCCGGAGTTGATGACGCCGCCGCCGGTGTAAAGCACCGGGCGCTTCGCGGAAGCGATCATCTCCACCGCGTGGCGGATCGCCTCGATATCGCCCTTGATTTGCGGGCGGTAGGACTTATGCGCGATGTTGTTGCTCGGGCCTTCGTAGTCGCCGGTCGCGAACTGGATGTCCTTCGGGATGTCGACGACGACCGGGCCGGGGCGCCCGCTCATCGCGACATAGAACGCCTCATGCATGATGCGCGGCAGATCCTCGATCCGCTTGACCAGCCAGTTGTGCTTGGTGCAGGGCCGGGTAATGCCGACCGTGTCGCACTCCTGGAAGGCGTCGTTGCCGATGAGATGGGTTGGAACCTGACCGGTGATGCACACAAGCGGGATGGAATCCAGCATCGCGTCGGTCAGCGCGGTGACCATGTTGGTGGCGCCCGGACCGGAGGTGACGAGAACGACGCCGGGCTTGCCTGTCGAGCGCGCGTAACCTTCCGCCGCATGGCCCGCGCCCTGTTCGTGGCGGACAAGGATATGCTCGATATCGTCCTGCTGTATGATCTCGTCGTAGATGGGAAGTACGGCGCCGCCGGGATATCCGAAAACGTGTTTGACCCCTTGGTCCCTCAAGGCTTGCAGCACCATTTCGGCGCCTGTCATTTCCCGTCTCATCTTTTCTTTCCCTGGCCTGTCCCGCCTGGCCTTTTCATGGTTGGCGGAACTAATCTGCGTTTGGTCGATCTGGTTCAGGCAATAAAAAAGGCCCCCGAGGAGGCCTGATCGCGCGCTAGCCCTTCCGGACGATGGTCACATCGCCCAGGCAGCGCGCCTTCCTACTACGAGAATAAGCTGGGCGGTCGTTTTCGCCACGGCTCACCTTGCTCCGGTTTGGCCGGGCGATTGAGATCGATTACCCGACTTCGGTTTCAGATGCGGCGCAAACTATCCCCGGCCCGATGGAGGGTCAAGCGCTAATGTCACGAAATTTCACGTAACCCCTTCATGGCTTGGCGAATGTTGCGCCAGGGCGCGAAGAGGAGGGGGCGGGGCGCGCGGATGCGCTGGCAAGAAGCGAGGTGGGCAAGGGGAAGGACCGGCAAAGGGCGCGCGCGGATTTCGCCTCGCTCGCACGGGCTTTATCCCCAGTTGAAAAAAGCGCTGCTTTGGCCTTGCAAGAGAAGAAAAGGCCCGATATATACGCCCCACATCGCGAGGCGCCGGGCGCAAGCCAAGGCGTTGCGGCCATGGCCAAAATGGCCGAAAATGCGATGCTAGCCGATACGGCGAACGGGTGTATAGCTCAGTTGGTAGAGCAGCTGACTCTTAATCAGCGGGTCCAAGGTTCGAGTCCTTGTACACCCACCAAAATTCCCGAAACCTGGCATCGGAACAGGATTGAGTGAATTTCACTTTTCCGCGTCCAGATCGAAAGCTATTGCTTCGAAGCGCCTTTCATAGGTGACTACAGTCATCCACCCAAGATTGAGAAAAGTCGAAATTTGCAGCGGATTCGCTGCGCCGTTTACCATCACGGCCGGAAGTTAATCAGGGTGCCTGCATGCCAGCTTGCAGGAGCCGAGAAGACGCCGCGCGCAGGCTGTTCAATTCGGCCTTGTACTAGGGTCAGGACCCTAAGAAACGCCTACTAATTAGTTCGGGCACTTTGTAAGCATACGGCCCGAAGCTGCCTGCGGTGCTCTGCGCGCCGCAGCCCTGGTTCAAGCCCGAAGCGGACGTTGAAGTGTCGTCCTTTTTGCGTTCGGAGACAGCTCTTTGCGTTCGGAGGCAGCTCTTTCTCACGGCAAAAGCACAAGTTTGCCCGCGTATTTCTTCGATTTGAAATCCGCCTGGGCCTCGGCAATGTCGCGTAGCGGGTAGGTCCGGGCGATGATCGGCTTGACCCGACCTGAAATCACCAGGTCGATCAAGCCCAAGAATACGGCTCGCGACATGAAGGAGCAGCCGTGAATGGTGATGTCCCTTAAGTAGATCTCACGCAAGTCCGCCTCGACAATCGGCCCCGCAATGGCGCCCGACACAGCGTAGCGCCCACCCGGCTTCAGAGATCGAATCAGGTCGGGCCAGATATCTCCGGCTACAACGTCGATGACGACGTCATACTCTTCTGTGGGGATTGCCGCCGAGCGCGGCAGGGTCTCGCTCGCACCCGACTGCTGCACGATCCCAGACTTCTCCTCCGCAGCAATCCCGGTCACCCGGGCGCCGAGAAGCGTTGCCAGCTGCACCGCGGCCAGCCCGACCACGCCGGACGCTCCGGTCACCAGGATTTTCTGTCCCTCGCGCACTCCAGATCGAACGAGGAGATTATGGGCCGTGCCGAAACCGCATGGAATCGCCGCAATCTCCTCGTCGGAAAGCGATGACGCGCTGACGTCGAAAACCTCATCTTCCCGTAACAGGCAATATTCGGCGAAAGCGCCATCCAGTTCCGAGCCGAGCGCCACGAAGGCAAATGGGTTGTCCAGCGTCGGTCTTGGAATGTTGATCTGGCTGGTCACTCGCGCGCCGGTCTTGACGGTCGTGACACCGTCACCCAAGGCGACGACGCGGCCGCAAATGTCACCTCCCTGGATGCGTGGGAAGTCGATCGTGCCACCCCAACCGCCGGCCTCGACATCAGAACCGCCGGTCATGTCCTCGGTCGCACCGGAGACTTCGGAAGAATACCAACCGATGCGAGTATTGATGTCGGTATTGTTCACGCCTGCCGCCAGAACTTTCACCAGCACCTCGCCCGCACCGGGAGAAGGCACGGGAATATCGTCCCGCCATTCCAAGGCATCCGGACCACCGTGCCGGGTCAGATAGACGCCTGACATGAGTTTTGGGAACATGGGCCGCCCCGCAATATGTTCGGGCTTCCTGAAACCCGAAGCATTATTTTCAGGATAGGTTTGTTGGACTTTTCTGGCAACGATCGCCACCGGCCGGAGCATGCAGGGCCTTGCCCTTGAACACCGCGCGGCTGATTTCCACTCCGTATGCTCAAAGGGGTTTCAGCTGTCACTGCCTGACCGCTTCGTTCAAATGATCATCTGCAGCCCGAAGTTGATGCGTGGAGCGGGGCGTCGAACAGGCGAAGGGCGTCGTCGGCGACGAGCTCGGCGTTTGTCAGTTTCAAATCATGGTCACATGGCACTGATCCGTTCGGCGCGCTATCCTGATTTTGGGCAGCCGTTGGGAGGACGCGATGCTTGAATTCGAACATGTCGATGAAATCGACCGGGTGCTGCGCGGCGTGGAAACCGGGCGCGACAGCCTGGTCACGGAGAGCTGGCGACGTTGCGTTCAGACATATGGCATGGATCCCTCGCGGCCGGACCCGGCCCATGTCGTTACGGAGACCGAGCTGCGCGAGCACCGCGAGCAGTCGGAACGGCTCATCGCCACGGCGCGCTCGGGCCTCCAGACGCTTTTCCAACAGGTCGCGGGACAGAACTATGTTCTGCTTCTTGCCGATGCAAAGGGTGTTTGCGTCGATTTCTTCGGCGATCCGCGCTTCGAGGATCAATTGCGGCAGGCCGGACTCTATCTCGGCTCGAACTGGACCGAGGACCTGGCCGGAACCTGCGGTGTCGGGTCCTGTATCGTCACCGGGAAAGCTATCACCATCCATCAGAGCGACCACTTCGGGCTTGCGCATATGCCGCTGTCCTGCACCGCTGCCCCGATCTTCGATACCAAGGGCGAGTTTTCTGCTGTGCTCGACATCTCGCTCTTGCGTTCACCTTCGCCGAAATCCTCGCAGAACCTGGCCATGGGGTTGGTGACCGCCTCGGCGCGGCGGGTTGAGATGGCCAACTTGATGGCGATGACCCGGCGAGATTGGGTGCTGCGCTTCTCGACCAGCCCCGAGTTTCTGGAGGTCGATCCCGAAGCCGCCGTGGCGCTCGACGCAGCGGGCCGGATCGTCGGTATGACGTCGGGGGCACGGAGAGCGCTGGACCCCGAGGCGGGCGGCAGCCTGATCGGCTCACGGATCGACGATTGGCTGGAATTGTCGGTGGATGACCTGCCGGACCTCATGCGCGGACGGCCCACAGAGGAGCGGGTGTTGCGGCTGAAGGACGGGCGCCGCCTGTTCGGCCATGCCATCGCACCTCAGACCCCGCAGATGATCACTGCACTCAGGCAGCGCGAAACGACCCTGCCTGGAGCGCTGGGCAGCTTCGCCGGGGCCGATCCGGCACTGGGGCGCCTTCTGGAGCAGGCAGCGCGCCTGGCGCCAACGCAGGTGCCACTGCTGATCACGGGTGAGACCGGTACCGGCAAGGAAAGACTGGCCCGTGCCATCCATGTAGCCGGACCCAAGAACCGCGGCTTTCACGCCATCCGCTGTACCGGACCGGGCGCTGTCGAGTCCCTTGCCGACGCGGCGCCTGGCACACTGTTCCTGCGCGGGATCGAGGACATGCCGCTGGACGGGCAAGCCGCCTTGCTGACGCTGCTCGACCGGCGGACCGATCTTCGCGTCGTGGCATCCTGCCGCTGTGCCGCCTCTGAGCTGTCGAGCGCTCTTCGCGACGACTTGTTCTATCGCGTTGCGGGTGCCACCCTGGCGTTGCCGCCGCTGCGTCACCGGTCCGATCTGGACTGGCTGATCGACCGTCTGCTGCGCTGGCGTTGCTCTGCCGATATGCGTCTTTCCCCCGCAGCTCGGGCCGAGCTGAAATCGCGCGTTTGGCCGGGAAACATACGGGAGCTGGAACAGCTTTTGGATGTCGCCATTGCCATGTCGGAAGGATCAGTCATCGACCTGCCGGACCTGCCAGCCGCGCCGAAGCGGGCCGGGCCGGAGCCTGACGACATCGACGATCTGGAAGCATTGATGGCGGCCTGCGGCTGGAACATGGCGCAGGCGGCAAGGCGATTGGGCGTGAACCGCTCGACCGTCCTGCGGCGCATCCGCAAGGCGGGCCTTACGCCACCAGCCTGACGCAACATGGCCGTTGCAAGCCGTTGCGCACGCAACGGCGCACGGGGTTCAATCCCCATTTGCCCTGCGTCATGCCCGGATGCCGTTGCCTGCGGGCGCGTCCCCTTGATAATCGCGGTGCTGGAGGAACAGCTCAAGGTACGAAAGGGAGGAACACATGCTCGATAAGTCTGTTGCCGGCCGGACCCAGGCTTTTCTGGATGGATTCGGCGCCGCACTGGCTCAAAATGACATCGCCAAGGCGCGGGAGATGTTTCTGGACGACTGTTATTGGCGCGACCTTGTAACGTTCACCTGGAACGTCAAGACAGTCGAAGGCAAGGACCAGGTCGAGGACATGCTGAAACACCAACTGGCCGCGACCAAGCCCAGGAACTGGAAACTGGCCGAGGACGAGATCCCTACCGAGGACGATGGCGTCACAACCGCCTGGATCCAGTTCGAGACCGAAACGGCGCGGGGCTATGGCCTCGTTCGCCTGAAGGACGGCAAGATCTGGACCCTGCTGACCACGATGGTCGAGCTGAAGGGGTACGAGGAGCCAGCAGGCTTCAAGCGCCCGCTCGGGGCCAAGCACGGGGCCGGGAAGAACCGCGAGACCTGGAAGGAAGAACGTGAACGCGAGGTTGCCGAGCTTGGCTACAGCACCCAGCCTTACTGTCTGATCATCGGCGGCGGTCAGGGAGGCATCGCTCTGGGTGCCCGCCTGCGCCAGCTCGGTGTGCCGACAATCATCGTCGAGCGCAACGACCGGCCCGGAGACAGCTGGCGCAAGCGCTACAAGTCGCTCTGCCTGCACGACCCGGTCTGGTACGATCATTTGCCTTACATCAAGTTCCCCGAGAACTGGCCGGTATTTGCGCCCAAGGACAAGATCGGTGACTGGCTCGAAATGTATACCAAGGTAATGGAGCTCAACTACTGGACCCGCACCACTGCCAAATCCGCCAGTTTCGACGAGAAGACGGAGGAATGGACTGTCGTAGTGGATCGCGACGGTGAGGAAGTCGTGCTGCGTCCCAAGCAGCTTGTCATGGCGACCGGAATGTCCGGCAAGAAGCGGATGCCCGACTTTCCCGGCATGGGCAAGTTCAAGGGCGTGCAGCAGCATTCGTCGGAACACGAAGGCCCGGACAAATGGAGCGGCAAGAAGGTGGTCGTCGTTGGCTCCAACAACTCGGCCCACGACATCTGCGCCGCGCTTTGGGAACACGACGCTGACGTGACCATGGTACAGCGGTCGTCCACACACATCGTGCGGTCGGACACGCTCATGGAGATCGGTCTCGGTGCACTCTACTCCGAAGAAGCGGTCCGCAACGGTGTGACGACCGAAAAGGCCGATCTGATATTCGCCTCGCTGCCATATCGGATCCTGCACGAGTTTCAGATACCTGCCTATGCGCAAATGAAGGAACGCGACGCCGCGTTCTACGAGGGTTTGGAAAAGGCTGGCTTCTGGCTCGACTGGGGGGACGACGAATCCGGCCTTTTCATGAAATACCTGCGCCGCGGCTCTGGCTATTACATCGACGTAGGCGCGAGCCAGCTCATTATCGACGGCGAGATCAAGCTCAAGCGCGGCCAGGTCGTCTCGCTCGACGAGACCGGGGTCAACCTTGACGACGGCAGTCATCTCGACGCCGATCTCGTTGTCTACGCCACCGGCTATAACTCCATGAATGGCTGGGTGGCGGACCTGATGGGCCAGGAGATGGCGGATACCCTCGGCAAATGCTGGGGCCTCGGCTCCGATACCACCAAGGATCCCGGACCCTGGGAGGGTGAACAGCGCAACATGTGGAAGCCGACACAGGTACCGAACCTGTGGATGCACGGCGGCAACCTGCACCAGTCGCGCCACTACTCGCAGTTCCTGTCGCTGCAGATCAAGGCGCGGATGGAGGGGATCCCGACACCAGTTTACGGGCTGCAGGAAGTCCACCACCTGGGCTGATAAATTGGCTTTCGGCCAATCCTTGAGGTCGGGCACGGCGCTTCACTGCCTGCGGTGAGCCAGCGTGTCCGGCCCCTTGTTAGCGCAGGGCGAGAGTTGCCAGAGGTAGCCTTCGCAGGAAGTCGCGTTTGATCGCTTGAACAGGCCGGGGATGTTTGCGGCGCTTGGAAACGATATATGTTCAGCGTTGTTCAGGCACTGCGGCAAGCTGCACTCTTGTGCTTAGCAACGACGCGGCGGCTGAGCTCGGTCCGACCAAGATCTCGAACTCGCCCGGCTCTATGCAAGGAGAGAGATCGGTCCCGAGGAACGTGAAAGCATCCGCCGGGACGGCGAACCGAACAATTCCGCTCAAGCCGGGAGCGAGATTGATCTTCTCCACGCCCTTAAGCTCAAGAATTGGGCGAGCGACGCTGGCGACGGGGTCGTGCAAGAACAGCAGTACAGTCTCCTCGCCGGCAGCTGCGCCGACGTTTGTCACCTTGACTTCGACAGTGAGAGTTTCATCCGGCAGCAGTTGAGCGGGTTCGGCGCGTAAATCACTCAATGCAAATTGCGTATATGACAAGCCGTGCCCGAACGGGAATAGCGGCTCGACTGTCAAATCAACGTATTTGCTGGTGTCGTGCGAGGCGGGGTCGGCCGGCCGGCCGGTGCGGCGCTGCGAATAGAAGACGGGGACTTGCCCAACGTCCACCGGCCAGGAGACCGCCAGGCGCCCCGTCGGGTTCCAGCGTCCGCTGAGCACGTCGGCGATGGCGTTGCCGGCTTCGCTGCCGAGGAACCAGGTGGCGAGCACCGCATCCGCCCTGTCAAATAACCAGGGGACGAGCAGCGGGCGTCCTGACGACAGCAAAACCGCTGTTGGCTTGCGCAAGTCAAAAACGGCTTCAGCGAGTTCCCGCTGGCGGCCGGGCAAGTCAGGTCGGCCGCGGCTCGCCGCCTCGCCGCTCATAAGGGCGGCCTCACCAAGCGACAGCACAACGAAATCGGCATCGCGCGCGACTGCGACGGCAAATTCAATACCGCTGACATCGCAGCTATCGATGTCAACGCCGCGTGCATGTCGGATCTCGGCAGCGGGAAAGGCGTTGCGGACCGCTTCCAGAATACCGACTACTTCCCGGGGATTGCCGGCTGAGGCCCAGGGGCCGAGCATCTCGCAGCGCGCGTCCGCCAGTGGTCCGACAAGCGCGATACGCCCCGTCTCGGGAAACGGCAACACACTATTGCGGTTCTGCAAAAGTACGATGGATCGGCGTGCGGCTTCGAGCGCCAAAGAGCGTCGCTCCGCACTTAACGGAAGAGCTTCCTTGTTGTTGCCGCCGACTTGACGCCGGTATGGATCATCGAACAGGCCCAGCGACCATTTGAGCTGAAGCACGCGCCGCACCGCGTCGTCGATTTCGCCCATGGCAACGCGGCCGCGCTCGAGCGCGGTCGCCAGCCCGCGCTCGTAGGCCGCGCCCATGAGATCGATGTCGATGCCGGCCCGCAGCGCCAATGCGGCCGCGTCCGCGACGTCGGCTGCGACCCCGTGGCTCATAAGTTCGGTGATGGCGTTGTAGTCGCTGATATAGATGCCTTCGAACCCCCATTTGGCGCGTATGAGGTCGCGAAGAACCGTGACGTTGGCACTCATTGGAATGCCGGCAAGATCGGTGAATGCAGGCATGATCGAGCTCACGCCTGCGTCGACTGCGGCCTTGAACGGAGGCAGGTAGGTTTCGAGCAGGGTTCGCTCGGAAATGTCGACCGAAGCATATTCGCGCCCGGCCGTTACCGCTCCGTAGGCGCCAAGGTGCTTGGCGGTCGCGGCGATGCTCGTTGGCGCAGAAAGATCCTGGTCCTGGAACCCGCGGACCTTGGCAACGGCGAAATGCGATGCAAGCCAGGGATCCTCGCCCGGGCTTTCGGCCATGCGGCCCCAGCGTGGATCGCGTGTCACGTCGAGCATCGGCGCGTAGGTCAGGCTGAGCCCGTCGGCCGTCGCCTCCTCGGCGGCGGCGCGCGCCGTGCGCTCCCACAGTTCCGGATCGAACGCTCCCGCCTCGGCCAGCGGGATGGGAAAAATTGTCCGATGGCCGTGCAGGACGTCGGCACCAAACAGAAGGGGGATACCGAGGCGCGTTTCTTCGATGGCGACGCGTTGAATTTCATCGGTCTGTCGCCTGCCCCACAGGTGGGAAACGGTGCCGGCCCGGCCTGCCCGAACCGCAGCGACGCATTCCGCGGGGATACGCGGACCGTTTTTAGTCTGCTCGGCCATAACGAGGGTCAGCTGGCCGATCTTTTCCTCGATCGACATTTCATCTACGAGCGCGTCCAGTCGATGATTTGTTTCAGTTTTCATGCTCGTGCCGCCCAGCGCCGGACTCCCGCTCAAGTAAATGTAATGATGTACGCTCATGTAAATGCAATCATGCAGCGGTTTGCCGCTTTTTTCTGGCTGATAGCCGCAGTGGCCCAGATCCTTGCACCGAGGCAATATCGCGCCGCTGCCGTGATCCGGAGATGTCTTCGTTATGACGATCCCTGATGACGCGCCAACATCCCATGTTGCGGGGAGTCGGCAAGACCGCGCGGCTTGGCGAAGCGTTTTTGCACAACTCGGCTCTCTGCTGCATGCGCTCGGGGCTTCAACGGAACGGCGGCGATTGGTTCTGCTGGCATTGGGTATCGTTCTCGTCCTGATCGCCACCGTGGCCGGTCAGGTCAGACTAAACCTCTGGCAAGGCAGCTTCTACGACGCACTGGAACGCAAGGATATACAGGCTTTCATGCAACAGATCGTGGTGTTCCTCGCCATAATCAGTGTGCTGCTGACGCTGGCCGTCGGCCAGACCTGGTTGCAGGAAATGATAAAGGTCAGGCTGCGTGAATGGATGACGCACGACTTGCTGGACGAGTGGCTGATGGGCAACCGCGCCTACTGGATGCAGTTCGCCGGCGAGATTGGCATCAACCCGGACCAGCGTATGCAGGAGGATGCGCGCCATCTGACGGAGCTTTCCGCGAGCCTGGGCATCGGGTTTCTGCAAGCCTCGCTGCTTCTCGTCTCATTTCTCGGGGTGCTCTGGGTGCTGTCGGAGCAGGTCATGTTCTCGCTCAATGGCCACAGCTTCTCCATTCCCGGCTACATGGTCTGGTGCGCTCTTGCGTTCGCGACCGCAGGCTCCTGGTTGAGCTGGTGGGTCGGGCGCCCGCTCATCCAGCTCAATTACGATCGCTACAGCGCCGAGGCCGACCTTCGTTTCGCCATGGTGCGGGACAACGAAAACGCCGAGGGTATCGCGCTACGTGACGGCGAGAAGGATGAGCGCAAACTGTTCGACGGAACGATCGATCGTCTAATCGGCGTCATGTGCCGGTTGGCCAACGGCCTTGCGCGGCTGACCTGGGTTACGTCCGGATACGGCTGGCTCGCGCTTGTGGCACCCATTCTCGTTGCCGCTCCCGGCTACTTCGGCGGCAGCCTGTCGTTCGGCGGCCTCATGATGGTGGTGGGCGCCTTCTTTCAGGTTCAACAGTCGTTGCGTTGGTACGTCGACAATTTTGCCGGGATAGCGGATTGGCGTGCCACGCTCTCGCGCATCGTCAACTTCCGGGATGCCCTGCTGAAAGTCGACGAAATGCACCGCAATGTTCCGCGGATCGCGATGTCCGCGAGCGCTTCCGGCAATCTGGTACTGGACGACGTCACTCTCTATCTCCCCAATGGCCAGGCGGCCCTGGACGCGCCTCATATCGAGGTGGCACCGGGCAAGCATGTCCTGATTGTCGGCGGTTCGGGATCGGGCAAGACTGCGCTCGTCCTGGCGTTTGCCGGACTATGGCCCTGGGGCACCGGCACAATTCGCATGCCCGCGCAGGAAAGCGTGCTGTTCTTGCGCGAGCGGCCATATCTGCCATTGGGCACGCTGCGATCCGTCATGGGATATCCTGCGCCGCCAAAGCCGATCGACGATGCGATGATCTGCGGGGCGCTCAAGCAGGTCGGGCTCGAGTATCTGGACGCTTCGCTCGACCGCGAGGAGCGATGGGACAAAACCCTGGCTCTCGACGAGCAGCAGCGCCTTGCTTTCGCGCATCTCCTTATCTACGCGCCGAAATGGGTTTTCCTCGACGATGCCCTGAGCGCTCTCGATGAAAAGCAGCGTGAGGAGCTGATGGCCGTCTTCTACGGCCCCCTGTCCGGAACGACCGTTATCAGCACCAGCCGAATGCCTGAGCAGGATCACTTCTACAACCGGACTTTCAATCTTCGCCGGCTTCCGGGCGGCGAGCGCCTCCCGGTCCAATCCAAAGACAGCCGGAATGCAGCTCCAGATGCGATTGCGGCGCAGGCGCCTGTCCAAGCCTAGGTCACCAATATGACACAAGGGGTCCGACGGTCGATGAAGCACTTGCTCGAGCTGGACGATGCCGCACTGCTCGAACTCGTCCAGAGGCAGACCTTCGGCTACTTCTGGGATTTTGCGCATCCCGTCAGCGGGCTAGCGCGCGACCGCAGCGGCCCGTACTTCAGGTATCATGTTGATCTGGTCGCAACGGGCGCGTCCGGGTTCGGCATAATGGCGATCGTCGTTGCCGCCGAACGTTCCTGGATCACGCGTATCGAGGCTCTGCGCCGGGTCTTGCGGATGGCCCGGTTCCTCCGCAGGGTCAAGCGGCACCACGGCGTCTTCCCGCATTTTTTCAATGGCAGAACCGGAGCAACTATTCCATTCTCAGACAAGGACGACGGTGGCGATCTCGTCGAGACGTCATATCTCGTCGCGGGCCTTCTTGCCGCGCGCCAGTATTTCGACCGCGACACCGGCGAGGAACGCGAGCTTCGTCAACGCATCGACGAGCTCTGCCAGGACGTAGAATGGAGCTGGTACACGCGGGGCGGCTCCGACGTTCTTTTTTGGCATTGGAGCCCGCATCACGGCTGGGAGATGAACCTTGAGATCCGCGGCTGGAACGAGTGTCTGATCACGTATGTGCTCGCCGCGTCCTCCAGCGCCCACGCGATATCCGCCGACGTCTATCATCGCGGATGGGCCGGCGGTCCCGACTTCAAGAACGGCAAGGAATTTTACGGGATACATCTGCCGCTGGGGCCGGACTACGGCGGCCCGCTGTTTTTTGCACATTACTCGTTCCTGGGGCTCGATCCGCGCTTGCTCACAGACCGCTACGCTGACTACTGGGAACAGAACGTCAACCACACGCTCATCAATCGTGAGCATTGCATTCGCAATCCGCAGGGCTGCGAGGGATATGGGCCCGCGTGCTGGGGGCTCACCGCCAGCGATGACTATTTGGGCTATCACGCCCACTCCCCCGCCAGCGACATGGGCGTCATCTCGCCGACGGCGGCACTGTCGTCCTTTCCCTATACGCCCGAGCATTCAATGGAGGCCCTGCGACATTTCTGTGCCGTTCACGGCAAAAGGATCTGGCGCGAATACGGCTTCGTGGATGCGTTCAGCGAGACGCGGGGCTGGTATGCGAAATGGCACGTCGGCATCGACCAGGGGCCGATCGTCATAATGATCGAGAACCACCGTTCGGGCCTCATCTGGAAGCTGCTCATGAGCTGCCCGGAGGTCCAGAGCGCCTTGCTCCTGCTCGGCTTCACGGCTCCCGAACTCAGGTGAAGGAGCGACTTGGATCTCAGATAGGCGGGATCGAAAGATGACACTCGAAAGGGAACGAGCCTGGTGGCAGCGGTCGGTCATCTATGAGGTCTACCCGCGCTCGTTTCAGGACATCAACGGCGACGGTATCGGCGATCTTCGGGGCATCATCGCGCGGGCAGACTATCTGGCATGGCTCGGCATCGACGCGGTGTGGATTGCACCATTCTATCGTTCGCCGATGGCGGACTTCGGCTATGACATCGCAGATTACCTCGATGTCGACCCCATATTCGGCACACTTGCCGATTTCGACAGGCTGGTTGCGGCGCTGCACGCCCGCAGTATCCGCATCATCCTCGATTTCGTTCCGAACCATACCTCCGATCAACACCCGTGGTTCAAGGAGGCGCGCAGCTCGCTCGATAGCGCGAAACGCGACTGGTACATCTGGCGCGATCCGAAAGCCGACGGGGGGGCGCCGAACAACTGGCAGTGTTTCCCGGCCGGTAGCGCATGGGAACTCGATAGAGCGACCGGTCAGTACTATCTGCACTCCTTTCTGGCTCAGCAGCCGGATCTCAACTGGCGCAATCGCCGCGTGCGCGAAGCCATGTATGATGTATTGCGCTTCTGGCTCGACCGCGCCGCAATGCTTGCCGGAGCCGGATTGTTGGCGCTTTCGATGGCAATTGCCGTCTTTCTCGATAGCTATTGGATGCTGCTGGCGCTCTGGTTTGCGGTCGGCATGGCCTATTCGCTGGCGCAAGTGCCATCCGGGCGGCTGTTGCGGCGTTCCGCGCATGAGGCGGACCGGCCTGCGATCTATGCCGCCCAATTTGCGCTGTCGCACGCCTGCTGGCTGGTGACGTATCCCCTGGCCGGCCGGTTCGGCAACCTTGCGGGCCTGTCCGCCACAGCCCTGGTACTGGCGGGGATTGCGGGTTTCGCAACGGCCGTGGCGATGTGGCTCTGGCCTGCGGACGACCCGGAAGAGATCGAGCATCAACACCGCGAACTGCCGCCGGACCATCCTCACCTGAAAAAGGGAGAGAGGTCCGCTCAAAAACGTCACCGCCACGCATATGTCATCGACGAGCTGCACCCCACCTGGCCGACTTCGCATTGATGGGATAACGGCCGGTCGGGCTCAGGCTCGATCTATTGCTTGTCGGTATAAAGGCCGGTCCACTTGTCGTCGCCACGATCGAGATCTATCTTCAGTTTTTTGCACTGGCCAAACTCGATCGAACCCCTCTCTGAGGCCCATAAGCGGTGGGATAGGGCGCTCGTCGGATCGTGCCAGTAGTAGACGCCCTGTATGCGGACAGGCAACTCGCCCTTGTTGGCAAGGCCGTCGCAATCGCCGAACGCCCCTCGGGGGGTATGCGCCGTAACCCTTAATCATGGATCGCCGTCAGGTAGGTGGCGGCGAACTTGTCGATACCGACGATTTGCCGCGTCGTGGAATTCACCCTGGTTGCGTGGCCATCAATCGCGCAGAAAAGACCGGGCGCTCCGCCTCGACCCCGTCCAGCATGGCCGCTGTCGGTAGATCATCGCGAAACGCGTTGAAACGAATGCCATGGCCGGGAATAACGTCGACGTGCGGGTTTCCGTCTCATCTTCGCTCTTCACAGGGCTTTGATGATCCAAAAATTCTTCCATCGAAATTGATCGCTTCTGTATCGCGCGATTGCCGACGGCTTGCGATCTATGCCTGTTCGCCTGCGCGCCTCACAATCAGAAAGCCGGTGGAGGAGATGAAACCCGCGGTCGCCCAGTAGGTAACCCATGCCTGGGGGCTCGTGCCGGACGATTCCACGAACATTGCAAACCCCATTTGTGCCGAGAAGAACAGGAAACCCGATACGATGATTGCCACACCGTATTCCGTGTAGCGTTCCAGAACGCGAAAGATGGCGGCAACGACGAGCATTAGAACGGTCGCGTTATGAGCCACCGTCCCCGCGGCGGCATGTTGATGATGTCCGGTGAAGACCAAAGCTGCAACCGCGACGCCCACTACAACGGGAAGCGAAGGGGGGATATTGCCCGCCCTGAGAATGACAAGACCGCACAAGCCAAGCGCCAGTACAAGGCCCATGAGTCCAACATGCTCTTGTTCCGCATGTCCGGCCCCGTCGAATATGCCCAACGGGGGATGCATGATGAAAGTATCCACCAGGATATAGATCGCACCGGCGCAGATTGAGAGCCATGCTTCAATTCTCGTGAGGCGAACTCCCTTGTCGCCGGAAAGTATGGCGAATGCACCAAGCGCCACCAGAAACGCGGAAGGTCCGAGATGTCCAAAAAATTGATCGACCACATTCCGTTCCCGGCTGGGCACAAGCAATATCCATAGCGTAACGGCCGCAAGAAACTGCAAGGCCGAGATAGCCCAAATGAACCGGTTTCGACTTTTCTCCATCTGACCGCCTCCCTCACCCTCGAAACGAAGAATATATAAAGCAATCAGGAAAGGATATTAAGCGAACCTGATAATCGTATGCCCCTTTTGACGCTGTATATAAACGGATTTTCTTTCTTCTCTGCTTGCAGAAGTTGCTGGCGAGCGGGTTCGGTGGCAAGGCGCGTGCTTGTCGTGGCGGTATGCGGTTTCGGTGACGATGTGCTCAAGACATTGATTCCGGGTGGTTTTCTTGTCACGAAAGCGGTTCCGATTTAGTAGAAAGCGCAACTGACAAACGTCGCGGAAAACTCGAGACCGCCATCATCGCGACGCGAACTGGTTATAGCCCTCAAGCTGAAGCCGCTGGAAGGCTGGGTATGAGTGCTGATCGAGGGGCTATTGGCGTTTGCGGCCGGATCCGGATTTTCCGCAGCTTCCAAGTTCCGCCATTTGGACTATCGGTCTGCTGACAGGCATCAATCTGCTTTCGTAGGGTTGGGCTTCTTTCTTCATCGCTCCGGCTGCAGGCATCAGATCTGCCGCTCATTCCCTGTTCCGCCGTGAAAGGCACCCACAAGGTCCATATGTGACGCGAAAAAAGCGTTCTCTCCGACCATCCGGCTGACGCCATATCGGTCCAGCTCGGCCCTTACCTCCGGCTCGACCATGACGAATACGAGCCGGATTCCCCGTTTCTTTAGGTAATCGCAAACCGTAACCAGCGCCTGTCCGGCCGAAAAATCGACCTCGTCGATCGCGGAAGCGTCTATGCAGAACCAACGCAGGTCGCGCTCGGTCTCGGTGAGCGACACGACCTCTCTCGAGAACTGTTCCGCATTGGCATAGTACATGCTGTGCGAAAAACGATAGACGAGAAGTCCGGGCTCGAGTTCGCCCGGATTATCGATCGGCTGGGCGCGCCATCCGATCCCGTCCGCTTTCACAAGGACGGCATTCTTCGGTCGATAGCCCCTGCGTGTGTGGTTGATCAGGGACAGGGCCATCGCAAGCAGCACGCCCTGTTCGACGCCAACCAGAACCACCACCGCGGCGGTGACAAGAGCCACCCAGAACTCCGACCGCGCCTGACTGAAAATCTTGTGCATGCCCCGAATGTCGATCAGATCGATGCCGATCATGAACACGACAGCGGACAAGACGGCTTGCGGCATCAGGGCCAGCGGACCCGTGAGGAACAGGATTACGACCAGCACCACGGCGGCAGTCACCAGCTGCGCGAGCTGATTGCGCCCGCCGGCCCTGTCGACCATCTCGGTCTTGGTGGGGCTGCCGTTGACAACGAAAGTGCCCGATAGACCGGCGCCGAGATTGGCCAGACCGAGACCGACCAGGTCGGTGTTTTCGTCGAAGCGCTCGTCATATCGTGCGGCATAGGCAATGGACGTGGCGGCGCTCTGGGCCAGGATGACGACAACCATGGAAAGCGCGGTCGGCAGCAAATTCTGGATCAACTGCCAGTTCCATTCCACGTCCGGCAGGCCGATCGTTGGAAGACCGCTGGGGATCGTTCCAAGTGTGGAGATGCCATAGGATTCAAGATCCATCGCCCAGCTTGCGGCGATGACGCCGACCACCGCCAGCAGCGGGCCCGGGATCCGCGGCGATATACGACGGCATCCGATGATCAAGATGAGCACTGAGGCTGCGACGGCAAAGGTGGGACCGTTGATCCGGCCGAGTTCGTGCAGCGCGCGGGTTAGCTTCTCCGCCGTCCCGTGACCGCCGTCATCGATCCCCAATAGCCTCGGCAATTCACCGAGAGCCACCTGGATGCCGACACCAGTCAGAAAACCCACAAGCACGGTGCGCGAGAGAAAATCGGCCAGGAATCCGAGACCTAGAATGCGCGCCATGATGAGCAGCAACGCCGCCAGCAGCGCCAGTAGCGAAGCCAGCGCCACATATTCGCTGGAGCCTGTTGCGGCAATTCCGGCCAATCCGGATGCAAGGATCGCGGCGGTTGCTGAATCGGCGCCGACGACAAGATGTCTTGAGGAGCCGAACAGCGCAAACAGCGCCATCGGAATGAGGATGGTGTAGAGCCCGGTGATGACCGGAGTTCCCGCGATCTTGGTGTATCCCATCACCTCGGGGATCGCGAGGCTGGCAAAGGTCAGTCCGGCCACTATCTCCGCCGGAACGTCCGCCATGCGGATCGGCAACATGCCTTGAAGGAAAGGCAGCCTGAATTCCCTGGTCGTGGATTTCTGGGAGGTCATCGATGCCGTCTGCTGATCTTGGTAGCATGGCCGCCGCGCCCGGCAGCCGGGATTCAGGCATTTGTCTTCACGGTCTCGGGTCCTTCGCGAGCGGTCCTGATTTCGTCGTGGGCCTTTTTGTCGGAGCGGTTTTCCGCCTCGGTCGGGGCCGGCTCTTGCTGGCCTTCGTCGAGATAGGGCGTATCCGTCAGCCCGTCCGCGCGCAGATAGTCCTCCAGGACGCTCCAGATTGTTATGAACAGCCCGGCGATGACGGGTCCGATGATCAGGCCGACGGCACCGAATATGGCAAGGCCGCCAAAGGTGCTGACAAGAACCAGAAGGTCGGGCATCTGGGTATCGCGGCCGACGAGAACGGGGCGCAAAATGTTGTCGACGGTTGTCACGGCGAGAGCGGTCCAGGCGGCAAGGCCCGCCGCGGCAAGATACTGCTCGTTGACGGCCAGCACGATGACGCCCGGGACAAGAACGAGCGTTGGTCCGATACCGGGAATGACGGAGAGGACCGCCATCACGCAACCCCAGAAGGCGGCGCCGGGCAAACCGGTCGCCCAAAAACCGAGCCCTCCAAGAAACCCTTGCGCGACGCCGATCAGGAAGGTGCCCTTGATCGTGGCCCGGCTGATGGAAATGACCCGATCGCCAAGCGTTTTCTGGACGCCCTGAGGAAGGCCGGAATGCGCCAGCATCTGCCGGAACATGTTGGACCTCTGCGGCAGAAAGAAAATCATGGCATAGACCATGATGAACAGATCGAGAAAGAACCGCACCGTGCCCCTGGTCGCCTGGGAGAGAACCGACACGAACAGGTTGGCGATCTCGCCGGCTGCTTCGCTGATCTTGGCGGCGATCCGCGCGCTCAGCGCGGCAAAATCGAGCTTGAAGGGAATCCAGGCCGGAAGGGAGGCTTCTATGGCTTTCAGATCGAGGGTTTCCGCCCACAAGGTGACGTCCGCGGCAACACTCACCGCCTGCTGGGCGCCAAGCACAATCACCGCAATCAGGGGCAGCAATACGCCCGTCGATAGCGCCAGCAGGGTCAGGGCAACGGCAATTTTCTGACGCTTGCCCACATGTTCGTGAATCCAGCGGTAAATCGGTGATGCCATCGCGCTGAAGATCGCGGCCAGAAACAGCGCGATCAGGTAATCCCAGACAAGACCCAGAAAAACGGCGCCGATGGCAAGCGCGGTCATTCCCACCAGAAGAAGTTGAAACTGGGCCTTGCCGAGCCGCACTCCGGCTGCCGGAACACTGGTGTTTTCCATCACGACCTCGTGCCGACCGTTCAATGCGTCGTCAGCGTAAGATCAAACCGGCTGGCGGTATAGTGCAATTGGTGCAGGCAAAGTCTTGCAGGGCGGTTGAAGATGGCGACCTGCCGAATTCACGAGATAAGTGTAGCAATCGCCAAGATGTTGCCGTGCTGAACTGGAATTGCGAACAGAGCATATCCCGCAAAATCCGACCCGAATTTCGCGACGGGAATTCGCTCCGGTTGAGCCTGCGGGAGCGGGCAGGTTTCACGTTCGGACACCGCCTCATCCAGGCGTATTCGGGAGAACCGAACTTGGTATCGCCCTTGTCTTGCGCGGTAAAATTGGTACCCGCGCGAAGACAAGAGCGATTTGCCCGACTATTCGAAGGTGTCGCCATGGGTCGCGTGGCCGACGTCGAAGCATGGGCGCTTTTTCAAGCGGTCACGAGGCATCCTGCGTTCATGAGCCCGCCTGCCGGCGTTACCGCTTCAGCGGGTCTGCTCGGCGCGTCCGGCCCGTTTTCTGCCGGTAACCATTGCGCGGACCAGGTTTTCGCGGTGCTCGAAGCTTGCCACGGCAACGCCTGCCAGATGCAAGCCGACAAGCAGCAGCGCGAAATTGGCGAGTGCTTCGTGAACCTCCTCCACCCATTCGACGCCCCAATAGGCATCGGTGGTCATCATGATACCCGTTGCGCAGATACCGCCTATGGTGACGATCAGCGCCACGACCATTGCACCGCCCGCGGGATTGTGGCCGATGTAGCGTTTGGCTTTCAGCCTCGCCGTATCGGCCAGATATCCGGCCACTGCCGACGGCCGATAGATGAAGTCCGAAAACCGGGCGTATTTGGTTCCGACAATTCCCCAAACGATGCGAACGCCGAGCAGGCCGGCGATGGCATAGCCGGTCGCTTCGTGAAGCGTCTTGAGTTCATCGCCTGTCAGCCAGGCGATGGCAAACGTTGCCGCCAGCGCCCAATGAAATATCCGCACGAGCGGATCCCAGACACGTACGGTGCCGGAGCTTGCGTCTGCCGATGCCGTCACCGGCGGCATAACGCCGCCGGCTTGGGCTGCTTCCCTGACGGCTGACATCAGTCGTCCCGATCGCTCTTCAGCATCTCGCCGGTCACGGGGTGGACGTAGGCCTCGATGCGGTGGCCGTCCTTGTCTATCGCGTAGATTTCATAGGCGCCGTCTTCCACCTTGACCTGGCGCACGTCATAGCCCTCCGCCTTGTATTTCTCCGTCACCTGGGGGATGGAGAGCCATTGATCGCGCGGGGCGTTGATACGCAGGTCGTCGTCACCCGAGGCGAATGCGGCTCCCGCGCCGGCTGTCAGAAGTACGGAAAGGGAAGATGCGATCAGAAACTTGTGCATGGGATAAACTCCGTTTTCGATGTGTGAAGCGGCCTCCTGCCGCCCGACGCAACGGACCATGCTCGAAATGTCCTGACGCCACGCTGTTGATGCATGTCAGCGAATTGTCAGTCTGTATGGGGTATTGATCCCGATTGATGAAAACCCTGTCCGACAAACGCTTCATTGCCCTTGTCGCCGCCGCCGTCCTTTCCGGCGGCGTGACCGCGCTTGCGGATGACGGTAAATACGATGACCATAGCGACCATGAGCGTGCGCGCCATGCTTTGGAAAAGGGTGAGGTTCGCCCCCTTGCCGATATCCTCGACAGCGTGGGGGGCGATCTTGGCGGCAAGCTCGTGGGCGTCGATTTCGAACGCGAAGACGGACGATACGTTTACGAATTCAAGGTCATAACGCCATCTGGCCGATTGCGCGAGGTGTATGTTGATGCCAACACCGCGCAGATCCTCAAGAGCGAGGACGAGTGATGCGCATTCTCCTCGTCGAGGACGAGCCGCGGATCGTCGCCGATGTCGCGACGACCTTGCGGTCCGCGGGCTACGTGGTGGAGATCGCCGATAACGGCGAGGATGCGTGGTTTCTCGGAGATACGGAGGACTACGATCTCATCGTTCTCGATCTCGGCCTGCCGAAGCTTGACGGTCTCGCGGTTCTCAAGCGCTGGCGTCACGCAGGGCGCACCATGCCTGTACTCGTTCTCACCGCCCGTGGAGCCTGGGCGGAACGGGTGGAAGGTATCGACGCCGGCGCGGACGATTACCTGCCGAAGCCTTTTCGCATGGAAGAGCTTATCGCCCGCGTGCGCGCCCTGATACGCCGGTCCACGGGCAACGCCTCATCGCTGATCGAGGCGGGGTCGCTGAGCCTTGACGTAAAGCAGATGCGCCTTGCCCGAAACGGTGTGCCGGTCTCCCTTTCCCCGCTCGAATACCGCCTCGTAGCCTATCTCATGCATCACAAGGGGCGGGTGGTGCCGCCGGGCGAACTTCTCGAACATCTTTATGGCGACGACGACGCGCGCGACCCCAATGCCCTGGAGGCCGTCGTCGCGCGATTGCGCAAGAAGATCGGTGCCACCGGCACGATCGAGACGCGCCGTGGCTTCGGCTACGCGATACCAGACGATGCGAAATGACCCGTGGTTCGCTGCGCCTTCGCCTGCTTGTCGCCGGGGCCGCGTCGATACTGATCGCCCTTGGTGTTTCCGTGCTCGGCCTGATGTTTTTGTTCGAACGCCATGTCGAACGGCGTGTGGAAGCCGAGCTTGGCGTCTTTCTCGACCAGATCGTGTCTGCGCTCGACAAGACGCCGGAAGGAACGCTTGTCTTGTCGCGCGATCCTGCCGATCCGAGATTTCGCGTTCCGCTTTCCGGGCTCTACTGGCAAGTCGATACGGGTGACGGTCTCATTCGCTCCCGTTCATTGTGGGACACGCAATTGCAGCTTCCAGCGGACGAGCTCTCGAATGCAGGGGTTCACCGGCACCGCATCGACGGGCCCGCGGGACAGCGGCTGATCACCCTGGAGCGCAGCGTTCTCCTGCCCACGCCCCTCGGCGGGGGCAAAATCCGGGCTGCGGTCGCGCTCGATGCCGCCGACGTCACGGCCGCGACCATGGCATTCGCAGCCGATTTGCTGCCCTACCTCGCGGTATTCGCGCTGGTCCTGATTGTTGCGGCCTATGTGCAGGTCTCGGTCGGCCTTCGTCCGCTCGCCGCGATCCGCCGTCGCCTTGCCGCCATCGGCGAGGGCCGCACGTCCCGGGTCGGCACGGGATTTCCCGACGAGATCCTCCCCTTGGCAAGGGAACTCGACGGTTTGCTCGAGGCAAGGGAAATGCAGGTGGAGAGGGCGCGAGCACGCGCGGCGGATCTGGCGCATGGCCTGAAGACACCCCTTCAGGTGCTGATCGGCGACGTAAACCGCCTGCGTACGAAAGGGGAAACGGTAATTGCGGACGAAATTGACCAGGTGGTCGACACCATGCAGCGCCATGTCGAAAAGGAACTCGTGCGCGCACGCGTGGCGGCGGGGGCGCTGGATGCAACGGCGGATGTTGCGAGTGTTATCGAACGCGTTCTTTCCGTGGTCGGCCGAACGCCGGAAGGGGCAAAGCTTAACTGGTCGCTCGACATGGCAGACAAGGCGGTGGCGCGCGTCGACCCCGACGATCTGGCCGAAGCCCTCGGCAATCTTCTCGAGAATGCGGCCCGTCACGCCCGCAGCCGGGTCGTTACGACGGTGCGCCTGCAAGGGCAGATGCTGTCGATCCGGATCGTCGACGACGGACCGGGTATCCCGGAAGACAGGCTCGCCGAAATGACACAACGCGGTGCGCGCCTGGATAGTGCGGGAGATGGGGCGGGGCTCGGCCTCGCGATCGTGCAGGACATCGCGGAAGCGTGGGGCGGCAATCTGCAAATCTCCAACGCCGGGCCGGGATTTGAAGCGACACTGGCGCTCGAGCGCGCCAGCTCACATTCCCCGGCATAAGCCCTGGCGTCGAAACCTCCGCCGTCATCATTGCAGAACGCGGTGCGCGAATGCGCGAGGGCGGCGATCTTATTTTCCGGCTTCGTGATAAGGCACAGGCTTGGGAGCGCGCCCTTCGATCACGGCGTCACGATATCCCGTTCGCCCGTTGCAGGGTACGAACATATTCGACAATCTTGGCGATATCGTTTTCCGTCAGGCCCTCGACCGGCGGCATGTCGCCGAAGGGCCAATGATGGGCGCGCACGCCACGTGCCGCCGCAAGATAAAAAGCTCCATCCGCATGATGTCCCGGCTCGTAGATTTTATGAACCAGGGGAGGGCCGAAGCCTTCCCTGCCGGCGGCATTCTCGCCGTGACAACTTGCGCAATTGGCGGAAAACAGGGCTTCGCCGGCCTCGGCAACGCCCGTCATTTCCGGCACCTCGACTGAAACGATAGCCTTGCCGGCTGGCGCCTTGCCGGTGTCTCGGCTTTCGAAGCCGAATCGATAGGCGACGGCAGCGGCCGCCGCGATGCCGACCAGAAGCAGAATGCCCTTTTGCTTCATGCGTCGTGCTTCCCGGCAAGGTCGTCGATGATCGGGCACTCCGGGCGGTTGTCTCCGCTACAATGCGAGACGAGGTGTTTCAGGGTTGCCTCGAGCGATTTCAGTTCGCGGATTTTTTCCCTGATCTCCGAAAGCTTCGCATTGGCAATGGTCTTGACGTCCGCACTGGAGCGTCCTTCATCGTCGTAAAGCGACAGAAGCTGGCGGCATTCATCGATCGTGAAGCCGAGGCTTCTTGCACGCTGAAGAAATCGCAGCCGGTGCACATCCTGAACCGAATAATCCCGGTATCCGTTTTCCGCACGGCCCGGTTTGATGAGGCGGATATCCTCGTAGTACCGGATCGTCTTCGCGGGAAGGTTCGACTTTTCCGATGCGTGACCGATGTTCATTGCCTAGCCCTCAAGCGCCTTGCGGCGTTCCTCGTATTCGGCCACGTCAATCTCGCCACGGGCCAGGCGCAATTTCAACGTTTCCAGCGCGTCGCCGCTTTTCTTCGAAGCGTTGTCCCGATCCATGAACCAGCGCACGGCAATGACGACCAGAAAGATGATGAGCGCCCAAAACAGAAACATCATCCCGAAGCCCATGAATCCGAAACCGTAGCCATCTCCCCACATGTGGCCATGGTAACCTCGGAAGTCGTTCGATTGTGCCACTGCGGCGCCATTCATCGCCGCAAGCAGCGTCATGCCGCCGAGGGCCGTAGATAGATACCTGTTCATTTTTCTCTCCATTTCGCTTTTTTGAAATTCATGCGTTGACCCTAGAGCCGTTCTCCGAGCAATAACCTGTTGGGGAAATAACCGATTGATATACCTCAATTTTATAGGCCTCTTTTCAGGTTGCGATAATCCTCGCTTGC
Source organism: Stappia sediminis (assembly GCF_009826895.1). Lineage (GTDB taxonomy): Bacteria > Pseudomonadota > Alphaproteobacteria > Rhizobiales > Stappiaceae > Hongsoonwoonella > Hongsoonwoonella sediminis. Next base: position 390,473 of record NZ_WUMV01000001.1, read on the forward strand.
TTTCCCTTACGTTTATTGCGCCGTCAAAGCCGGATGTTTCGGAGCCTCAACGAATTGGTGATGACCGAGACCGAGGAAAGGCTCATGGCGGCCGCCGCGATCATCGGCGAAAGAAGCGTCCCGAATACCGGATACAGCACGCCGGCGGCGATCGGCACGCCGAGCGCGTTGTAGACGAAAGCGAAGAACAGGTTCTGCTTGATGTTCCTGATCGTCGCCTTCGCGAGCTTTCGCGCGCGGACTATGCCGTTCAAATCTCCCTTGACGAGCGTGAGGCCGGCACTTTCCACCGCGACGTCCGCCCCGGTGCCCATCGCGATGCCGACATGGGCGCTCGCAAGAGCGGGAGCGTCGTTCACGCCGTCGCCCGCCATGGCGACGGAACGGCCCTTTGCATGGAACTCCTCCACCAGCGCCTGTTTGTCTTCCGGCAGCACCTGCGCCCGCACATCGTCAATACCGAGCTTTCCGGCGACCGCGCGCGCGGTTCGCTCGTTATCGCCGGTTGCCATGATGATCGTCAGGCCAAGCTCGTGCAGCGCGCGGATGGCATCCGCCGTCGTTTCCTTGACCGGATCGGCCACAGCCAGGAGCCCGATCAGTTTACCTTCGCAAGCAACGAACATCGCCGTCTTGCCTTTGTCGCTCAGGTCTTGGGCCTTGTCGGATAAACGGTCCGTGGCAATGCCGAGATGGTCCATCATCGCCCGGTTGCCGAGCGCAACGGACTTGCCGGCGATTTCCCCGGTCACGCCCTTGCCTGTAATGGCTTCGAACTCTGAAGCCGATGAAAGCTCAAGGTTGCGTTCGCGCGCGGCATCGACGATCGCATCGGCAAGAGGATGTTCCGATCCCCGCTCAAGGCTTGCGGCAAGCCGCAGGACATCCGCCTCATCGCCATTCTCGGCGATGACATCCGTGAGCTTCGGCTTTCCCTCCGTCAGCGTTCCCGTCTTGTCGACGATCAGCGTATCGACGTGGGCGAAGCGTTCCAGCGCCTCGGCATCCTTGATCAGGACGCCCGCCTGCGCGCCGCGTCCGGTCGCCGTCATGATCGACATCGGCGTCGCAAGCCCCAGCGCGCAGGGACAGGCGATGATCAGCACGGACACCGCCGAAACGATGGCGAAGATCATCGATGGCGGGGGCCCGAAGATCGCCCAGACCACGAAGGCTACGACCGCGACAAGCACGACGGCGGGAACGAACCATGCCGCAACGCGATCCGCCAGCCCCTGAATCGGCGCCCGCGACCTTTGCGCCTTCGCCACCATGTCGACGATGCGTGAGAGCATCGTGTCCGCGCCGACGCGTTCGGCCACCATGACGAGCGTTCCGTTCTTGTTGAGCGTGCCGCCGGTGACGCTGTCGCCGGCTTCCTTTTCGACCGGAACGGGCTCTCCGGTGATCATGGACTCATCCACCGACGAGCGGCCTTCGGCGATGCTGCCGTCGACGGGAATGCTGTCGCCAGGGCGAATGCGCAGCCGGTCGCCGGATTTCACCTCATCCAGCGGCACTTCTTCCTCGTTCCCGTCAGCAAGGATGCGCCGCGCGGTTTTCGGCGCAAGGTCGAGCAGCGCGCGGATTGCCGAACCCGTGCGCTCGCGCGCGCGCAACTCCATCACCTGACCAAGGAAAACCAGCGCAATGATGACGGCGGCGGCTTCGAAATAGACCGGCACATGGCCGCTTTCCATCCGGAATGAAGCGGGAAACGCCCCCGGAAAGAGCGTCGCCACCACGCTGTATCCATAGGCCGCACCGACCCCGAGGCCGATGAGCGTCCACATGTTCGGGCTGAGGTTGACGAACGAATGATAGGCGCGCTCGAAGAAGGGAATCGCCGCCCAAAGGACCACCGGCGTCGCGAGCAGGAACTCGAGCCAGACGGAAACGCCTTCGCCGAGCCAGCCTCGAATGGGAATGCCGATCATCGGCCCCATCGTCAGCACGAGAAGCGGGATGGCGCATGCCGCACTGATCCAGAAACGGCGGGTGAAATCGACCAGTTCCGGGTTCGGGCCCTCGTCGCCGGAAGGAACGCCCATCGGCTCGAGCGCCATGCCGCATATCGGGCAGGACCCCGGCTCGTCGCGGATGATTTCGGGGTGCATCGGGCAGGTGTACTTCGTGCCGGACGGCATAGGCTCCGGTTCCGGCCTGTCTCCCAGGTATTTCCGAGGGTCTTCGACGAACCTGTCGTGGCACCTTTGGCTGCAGAAGAAATAGCGATGGCCGGCGTGATCGCGGGAGGGCGTGTCCTCGCCGGGCGTTACCTTCATGCCGCAGACGGGATCCGTGACCGAATGCGCGTGTTCGCCGTGAGCATGACCATGGCCATGCGCGCGCTCAACGTTGCTGACGGAGGATTCGCTTTCTCGACCGTTCATCTGTTCGCCTTTCGGCTCATGGAACAGTCCAATAGATAATTATTCCAGTGACTGGAAGGTCAAGTGTCTCTCGTCCTTTTCGGGAGTTGGCGTCCTCCAGGCTGATATGGCGAAAGAAAAGGCCGGCGCGAAGGCCGGCCCATAATGCCCGTTACACGGTGCGCTATCCGTACACCTGATTGGGCAGCCAGGTAATGATCTGCGGGAAGAGCATGCAAAGCGCGAGCCCTATGAGCTGTATCGCCAGGAAGGGAAGCGCGGAGCGGAAGATGTCGGACATCGGAATGGAGTCCGGCGCGACACCGCGCAGGTAGAAGAGCGCATAGCCGAACGGCGGCGACAGGAAGCTCATCTGCATGTTCACCAGATAGATCACGCCGAACCACAGGACGAGATCGTCAGGACTGTCCAGGCCGAAGGACGCCGCCCCGAGCGCCTTGACGATCGGCACGAAGATCGGCACGCACAACAGCAGGATGCCGACCCAGTCGAGGAACATGCCGAGCACGATCAGCACGATCTGCATGAGGATCAGGATGCCCCAGGGGCCGAAACCCGTTCCCTGCAGAGCGCCTTGCACGAACTCCTGCCCGCCTTCCAGCACGTAGAGGCCGACGAAGATCGTCGCGCCGAACATGATCCAGATGACCATGGCCGATGCCTTCAGCGTGGTTATGCAGGCCTCGCGCACCGTCGGCCAGTCGAGCTTGCGGTGGATGGCGGCGACGATGAATGCGCCGAAGGTGCCGATGCCGGCGGCTTCCACGGGCGTTGCGATGCCGGTGAAGATGACGCCCAAAACGATGACGATAAGCGCTATAGGCGCGGACATCTTGGAAACGAGCGAGACTTTCTCGCGCGTCGACACGCGCTCTTCGACCGGAATCGGGGGGCCGAGTCTGGGGTTCACGTAGGAGCGGATGGTCACATAGAGGATGTAGAGGCCGGAAAGCATCAGCCCCGGAAACACGGCGCCGATGAAAAGCTCGCCGACGGACTGTTCGGCCACGACCGCGTAGATGATAGCCAGGATCGATGGCGGGATAAGGATGCCGAGCGTGCCGCCTGCCATGATGGAGCCCATGGCGATCTTTGGGTCGTACTGGCGCTTGAGCATGGCCGGAAGCGCGATGATGCCCATGGTCACGACGGCGGCGCCGATCACGCCGACCATCGCCGCGAGGATCGTCGATGCGATGATCGTGGCGGAGGCAAGCCCGCCCTTGATGCCGCCCAGCACCTTGTAGATGACATCGAACATGTCGTTGATGATCCCGGCTCGCTCCAGCATTGCTGCCATGAAGATGAAGAGCGGGATCGCCGAAAGCTGATAGTTCGTCATCAACGGGAAAATGCGGCTCGGCACGATATTGAGCGCTTGCGCATCGCCCAGGACGAAGAGGAAGACGCACGCAAGCCCGCCCGTGACGAAGGCGAGCGGCAGCCCCGCCATCAGAAGGACCAGCAGGGACCCGAACATGATGAGCGTCAGCCACTCGATGGAAAGTTCAAGACCCATTAGTCAGCCTCTTTGACGGTATTTGCGCTGTTGAAGACGGTACGGACGTCCTGCGCGATCTTCGAAATGCCCTGCAGGACGAGCAGCAGCCCGCCGACGACCATGACCCATTTCATCGGCCACAGCGGCACCTCCCACTCGTTGAAGGAAATTTCGCCCCAGCGGATGTTCGGGTCCGTCCATTGGGAAAGCGTGATCCGCGACAGCATCTCGAAAAAGCCCGTCTGGCCGCGTGCCCAGTCGGAAACGACGCTGTTGCCGGAAGGGGCTGCAATCGCATCGAAGGCGAAGATGTAGCTGGTCACCAGAAGCGTGCCGGCGAAGATGAAGAAGAAGACGGACGTCAGCAGATTGACGATCGCCCGGCGGCGCGAGGACATGGCGGCGTAGAAGACGTCGACGCGCACATGGGCTTCCGTCAGCATCGCGTAGGAACCGGCGATCAGATACTGCATGCCGAACATGAGGTACATCGCCTCATGCGCCCAGTTCGTCGGCGAATTGAAGACGTAGCGGGCGATGACCTCGTAATAATAGACGAAGACGGCGATCACGGCCCAGTAGCTCACGAACTCGCCGGCGTAGAGCGACAACCGGTCTATCCAGCCGGTCCAGCCTTGCGAAACGTGCTCGATATCTTCCTTTTGCTCCTGGGCCTCAATCGCCGCTAGCGCCTGCTCGGCTTCCGAAACCGGCTCCTCGTGAATGCCGGCATTGGCGCGGGCGACCATCGAGGGAAGGAGAATGGCATCTACGGCCATGAGGGCGAGGATGAGATAGAAGGCGTAGGATGCGGCATTGTGCCAGAACGAGCGCTGCCCGCGCACCTCTTCGGCGACCGGTCTCATCGCCTCGAGCTCGGCGCGCGCCTCTTCGATCCTGGCCTGGCCGCTCTCGATCCTTCGTTCGGCACGCTCAAGCTGACGCTCGGCGCTGCGTTTGGCGAAGGAGCCTTCTTCCGCCGCTTCGGCGTCGGCCCTCAGCTTGTCGAGATCGGCAAGGGCGGTCTCGACGCGCGGTTCCTCGCGCTCGATCGTGCGTTCGGCGATGCGCAAGGTGTTGTTCGCGTCCGAAAGTACGGAGCGCGCATCGTTCGCCGCGCCGTTGGCGTAAAGGATGAATCCGAAGATCGGGATGAAGATCAGCCCGAGCAGGCTTTTGAGATAGAGGCGGTGCAGGCCGATCAACCCGCCGGTGATAAGGATCATATAGCCGAGCGGCAGCGAATATCGCCCGCTTTTGGTCTTTGGCCGGCGCGCAAGCCACATGGCGGCCAGCGGGAAGAAGATGAGGCCGAGCCAATAGGCCCAGTGCGGCAGCGTGAAATCTAGGCTTGGCATTCAGGCACCTGAAGGCGGGAGATGACAGGCGTAATGCCTGCGCGGAGAGATCTCCGCGCAGGCATTTTTCCGTGTGTTGAGTTGCTCAAAGCTTGAGTTCGTGACCTTCCAGCAGTTCCGGCGACACGTAGCCGAGCGAGCCGGAGGTCATGTAGTCCAGCTGGATCTTGAAGATACGCGCCGAATCCTTGTCGCGATTGGCATATTTGAACCAGATCGGCACCGCGACCTCGGTCATCAACTCCACATCGTCCTGCGTCAGGCGCGTCACTTCCGTACCGTCTGCCTCGAACTTCGCCCAGGCTTCCTGATCGGCCTTCTGGATCTTGGCATGGTGCAGGTCGGAATAGACGTGCGTTTCCATCTCCACGAACTGCCTCATCTGGTCCGACAGCGCATCCCACGAGCTTTGCGAGACCGTGATGTCCATAAGGTCGACCGGCTGGTAGAGCGACATGAAACCCGGAGGGCCCATGGAGATGTATTTCGTCACCTGCGAGAAGCCGAGGGCATAGTTCACCGCCGGGCCCACATAGTCGGCAACGTCGATCGTGCCCTTTTCCAGCGCGGGGAAGATTTCCGAGCCCGGCAGAACGGTCGTTTCCGCGCCGATCTCGGTGAAGACTTCAGCCACCATGCCGCCCGGCAGGCGCATCTTGCGGCCGCGGAAATCGTCGATCGAACGGATCGGCACCTTCGAGTGGATGATATTCGGGCCGTGATGGACGGGGCCGACGTAGTGCATGCCCTGCGCGGCATAAAGCTCGCGCGCGATCTCAAGTCCGCCGAGGCCGTAGAAGAAGACATCCCACTCATGCGGGTTGCGAAGGCCGAGCGGGTAGGACGTCAGGAACGTCGCAGCCGGGATGATGCCCTGCGCGTAGATCGTGAAGGGGTTCACCGCGTCGAGCACGCCGTTCTTCACAGCATCGAAAAGCTGGAAGTCGCCTACGACGTCATTCGCGCCGAAGGGTTCGAACGCAAGTTCGCCGCCCGTCTTCTCGACGATCGTCCCGCACCAGTCCTTGAAGATCTGAAGGCCCGCGCCGCCTGGCCATGAAGTCTGGATCTTCCAGGTGGTGCCTTGCGCCTGCGCATTGGCAATATGCGGCGCCGCCAGCGCGCTTGCGGCCGCCACGCCGGCGCCCGCTTTCAGGAATTTGCGTCGGTTCAGTCTGGACGTCATGGGTTTTCCTCCCTTATTGGCTGCTTCAACGGCCGGCCGGGTGGATGTTGATTTGTATGAGCCGGGTTGAAGCGCAGCCCCACGTTGCCTTCCCCAATAAAATATTATGATAGCCACGCCGTGAGGTGAGGTAAACCGCCGAGTATAATTTCCGAAGGACTTATTGTTTCCAATTTTGACAAGCTATTTCTCCGAAAAATTATATGCGTTGCATCAAGGCAGTTGCTGCACTGCAAATATTTAGGTGAGTAAAAATAATACTCTTAATTCCGTGACTTGGCGGAATCCTTGAAGAAATTCGGCCGATTCCATCGGGCGGCTTAAATCGTTTCAGTTAATACATCGAACCTCCAAGGGCAAAATGTTGCGTGCGGTCGAGCCTGTTCGCATGCCTTGATTGCGTCAGGCTGGCTGTTCGGAATTAAGCATGGGGTGTTAACGGCCCACTGTGCTGTAGCCAAGTTGCGAAAAATAAATAATATGAATGCGTCGGGTGTGGCTGAAAAGCCCCTGAAAACAAGCCCCCCACAATCTGTGTGTTCACACGGGAGGAGACCCATGAAGAAGATTCTGCTGGCTACCGCGTGCCTTTTCCTCGGCGCGGGGATCGCGAACGCTCAGGCGCCTGTGCCGGACAACCTCGAAAAGCTCTCGAACTTTCAGAGCACCGGAACGACCGAATTCACCTTTATCGATCAGACCGGCGAATATGCCGACGGCATCAAGAAGAACCTGGAACGCATCAAGATGCCGGCAGGCTTCAAGATCGAGCTTTATGCCGTGGTTCCCGACGCGCGGCATATGGCGGTGGGCCCGCAGGGCATCGTGACCTTTGTCGGTACCCGCAAGGACAAGGTCTGGGCGGTGACGGACCGCAACAAGGACCGTGTGGCGGACGAGGTGAAGGATTTCGCGCCATCGCTCAAATTCGCGATCCCGAACGGACCGTGTTTCTCCAAGGATGGTTTCCTCTATATCGCCGAGCAGAACCGGGTTCTGGTCTATCCGGCGGCAGAGTTCTTCTACGAAAGCCCGGATGTGGCGGCCTTCAACGTCGTCAAGCAGGGCGAACTCATCCCGCCGGAGGAAGAGAGCTACAACCACACGGCGCGCGTATGCAAGATCGGGCCGGACGGCAAGCTCTACATCTCCCTCGGCCAGCCGTTCAACGTGTCGCCGCCGGAAAAGCTCGACCTTTACAAGAAGGTCGGCATCGGCGGCATGATCCGCATGAACACTGACGGAACGGGCCGTGAAGTCTATACCTACGGCATTCGCAATTCCGTGGGGCACGACTTCCATCCCGTCACCGGCGAACTCTGGTTCACCGACAACCAGGTCGATGGCATGGGCGATGACATCCCGCCGGGCGAGATCAACCATCAGACGGCGCCAGGCCAGCATTTCGGCCATCCGTGGTATGGCGGCGGCAGCGTTCGCACGAAAGAATACGCCGAAGCGGCGGAAGTGCCGGTCGACGTTGTGATGCCCGCCGTGGAAACGGTGGCGCATGCGGCCGACCTCGGCATGCACTTCTACACGGGCGACATGTTCCCCGCGCACTACAAGAACGCCATCTTCTCTGCGCAGCACGGTTCGTGGAACCGCACGACGCCGGTCGGTGCCCGTGTGATGGTCACGCACATCGATGATGAGGGGAATGCGACCACCGAACCCTTCGCCGAAGGCTGGATCGACGAGAATGGCGAATATCTCGGCCGTCCGGTGGACGTCGCGGAGCTTCGTGACGGATCGATCCTCGTTTCCGACGATCTTGCCGGCGCGATCTATCGTATCTCGTACGAGGGCAACTGATGCTTCGTGCCGCAATTCTCATCCTGGGCGGGGTTTTCCTCGCCCAGGGTGCATTCGCACAGGACCTTGCCGGAGATCCCCAGGCCGGCCGGAAGAAAGCCGGCATGTGCCGCACCTGTCATGGGCTCGACGGTTATGCGAAAATCCCGATCGCCCCGCATATCGGCGGCGAACCTGCAAGCTACATTGCCAAACAGTTGAAGGCCTTTCGCCAGGGCACCCGCACCCATGAGATGATGAGCGTGGTTGCAAAGAACCTCGACGATCAGTCGATCGCCGATTTGGCGGCCTGGTATTCCTCCCATTCGGCCTCAGCTTCCTTGCCACAGGGCAAGGGTGAAGCCGATGCGCCGGAAGTCTGTGTCGCCTGTCATGGCGCAAACGGGATCGGCCAGGTGGAAAACGTTCCAAACCTCGCTGGCGAAAGCGCGATCTATATCGACACGCAGCTGAAAGCCTTCAGGCTCGGCAAGCGTACCGATGATGTGATGTCGGTAATAGCTACCGACCTTTCGAACGATGAAATTCGTGAAATCGCGGATTGGTATGCGTCGGTAAAGCTTGAAATCACGCAATCGCAATAAGGGGCTGGAAAGTCTCGTACGCGGCGCGGGCAATGCCTTGTTCGCGCCCGTCCTTTGCGCCCGACGACGGACGCGTCCTTGGCGCGCCTTGTCTCCTGCGTCACGCCAATTCCACGGTATATGGAACTTTACGTAGGCTCGCTCGTTCTCCCGAAACAAGCAAGGGAGACGAATGATGAACCCCCTTACGACGATTATTGCGGGTGCGGCACTTGCCCTGGCTCTTCCTGCCGCCAATCTGGCGCTCGGTCCGGCCGCCGGCGGTGCTTCGGCGGAAGAAACTCGCAAGGACCAAAGCCGCCTGCCTTTGGCTGAAAATAACGAGGCGGGCGGTGACGGCGCGTGCATTTCGCATGTCGAACTGCACGGCCCCAACGGCATCCGTTATGTGCTTCAGACATCCGATGGCATGACGCTTTACAGCGGCCGCCACCGTGCGAACGAGACCATCTTGTTCAAGAACCGCGATCTTCCGAGCATTACGACGAAGCTCACGCCGAATACCGATGCGACGGTCAAGATCGTCACTTCCAGCGCGCGGGATGGGGTTTTTGCGAAGTCCGCGAGATTGAACTGACGTTAACCGCTTGCCTGCCGCGGCCGTCGGGAACCTTTTCCGGAAACAGTTGATACCTGCCCGAATTCCTTAGAGGAATTCGGGCCTTTTTCTGACAAAATTGGATTCGATTGGTCGACTTGTAAGAATACACTCTGATCAACACAAAGGGCCAGGCGAAGCGGGCTGTGCGGAAGCAAAAATTTAAAATTTGTAATGTCCTTGCAAGACGCCACTCTGGTGAAGAAATGCATGAAATCAACGTCGGGGCCAGAGTAACGGAAACTGATGAGGCGCTATCTTCCATCCATCATTTTTCTTGTCGTCGCTGCCATTGGGGTGGCGAGGGGCGTATTCGCATGGCTGGACGGGGAGGCGGCGAACCGGGCGGTCTTTCAGAATGTGGCGCAAGAGGCGATTGCGCGCATCGAAACCCGTGTGAAGAACCATATCCTCCTGCTGCAGGCAACGCGGGCCTATTTCATCGCCGACGACAAGGCCGTCAATCGCAAGGAATTTTCGCGCTTCATTGAATCGATCGACCGGTACGAATATCTGGCCGGAGTGCAAGGTATCGGGTATGCCCCGCTCGTGCCCGCGGACGACGGTGATCTCGTATCCCGCGAGTTGCGCGCAAACTATGGCGTCGAACGGGCACCCTGGCCGCGGACCGATCAGGATCTGCGCACGCCGATCGTCATTCTGGAGCCGCAGAACGAGCGCAACAGGGCGGCACTCGCCTACGATATGTATTCGCAGGAAACGCGCCGCGCGGCGATGGAGCTGGCGATTTCGACGGGCGAGCCGCAGGCGTCCGGCAAGGTGGAGCTCGTCCAGGAAACGTCCGAGGACAAGCAGGCGGGCTTCCTGATCTATACCCCGCTTTATGCCGGTGACAAGGGCGGACCAGCCGTGGAACGCAAGCCGGCCGGTTTTGTCTATGCGCCGTTCCGGGTGGGCGACCTCTTTCGAGCGGCGCTGGGGCGAACGCCGGACCTGCCGGTGCATATTTCCGCTTATGACGGTTTCGTTGAAAATGAAGCTTTGCTGTTTCGCAGTGAAGGGGAGCCCGCGGAGTTTCCGCAGGAGATAGTCGAGACGCCGTCCCTTCAGGTCGCGGGCCGCACATGGCATTTCGAAATGCGGCCGTCCAGGGCCTTCGTCCCGGTGAACGAATGGCAAAAGCATGTCGTTTTCGCACTCGCTTCCATCCTGCTGGCGGCGGCCCTTGCCGCGTCCGCCCGCTGGCAGCAGCGCGCAATGGAAGCGGGCGAGAAGCTGACCCGGGAAACGCAGCGCAACCTTCAGGAGCGCGACTTGCTGCTTCAGGAAATGAAGCACCGCATCAAGAACATGATCGCGCGCGTGCTTGCCATCGCACGGCAGACGGCAAGGGGCGCGGACAACGTCGACGAGTTCGTCGTCTCGTTGACCCAGCGCCTTGAAGCGATGGCCGCGTCGCAGGATCTTCTGGCGAGGTCGAAGTGGCAAAGCGCGGACCTGCGCACGCTTCTCGTTCAGGAACTCAAACAGGTTTTCGGCGACGATATCGACGAGGCGACGCTTCACGGAGAAGCCGTGACGCTGAACGAGACAGCCGCTCAGGCCTTCGGGCTGACGTTCCACGAACTGGCGACCAACGCCTTGAAATACGGCTTTGCCCAGCATTCGGAAGGCCAGCTCAGCGTTTCATGGAGCAAGTCCGGGTCGGCGGCGGGTTCGCTCTTCCGCCTCGTATGGGTGGAACATGGGGACGGCGTGACGGGTTCGGGCGTGCCGGAGGGCGGCGGCTTCGGCACGAGACTGATAGATGCCTCGGTACGCATGGAGCTTGGCGGGCGGATCGAACGCAACAAGACCGAAGATCGCTTCGAGGTTATCATCGAGGTGCCGTTGAACGCGGTGGAAGCCCGGATTCCGCAAAATCCAGCCGCATCGTCCGCCGAAGGTGCACAGCAGGCGTTCGCGCCGAAAAGCTGATCCGAACACCGTCATGCCCGGCCGGGCGCAGCGAGCCGGGAACCGCAAGCGCACCTCGCGCGTTAAGGACGAAAGAAGGGGCCTTTCGTCCATGCATCGCCAACAGATTGCCTCGCGCCTGATATCTCCGCGGCGTAGACCGGTGGGAAACATCGAGACGATACTGCAAACCGCGTCGCGCGCGTCGGCGGTATTCCTCGGTACGGTCGGCCTTTTTCTGGTGCTCAGGAACGCTCAGTTCCTGTTGGCGCCGATTTTCGTCGCGATCATCCTGGGACTGATGTTCTCGCCCGTTGCCGCGTGGATGGAAACGCGGCGCATTCCGCCTTCGATGTCCGCCCTGGCGGTCGTTCTGCTCCTGCTTGTGATCATCGCGACCTGCGTCACGCTTTTCGCGCTGCCCTTGTCGGTTTGGATCGACCGTCTTCCGCTTATCTGGCGCAAGCTGCAATTCCAGATCACCGGCTGGGAGCCCTTCTTCGATTCCCTGTCAAACCTGCGCGATCAGCTTCGCGATATCGCCGGCCAAAGCTCGTCGATGACGGTGACGGTGGAGGAAGATTCGACCGTTGCCCAGATCGCATATATCGCGCCGACGATCTTCGCGCAGGTGCTCCTGTTCCTGGCAAGCCTCTACTTCTTCATCGCGACGCGGGACCGCATTCGCCTGAGTGTGCTTTCGCTTTGCTTCAGCCGTGCGGCCAAGCTGCGCGCGGCGCATTTCTTCCGCGATACGGAGCGCGATGTCTCCGCCTATCTGCTCTCGATCACCTTCATCAACGCCGCGCTCGGCTTTGCGGTGGGCATTGCGATGTTCGCCCTCGGCGTGCCTTCGCCAATGTTATGGGGCCTTCTCGCCTTCGCGCTCAACTACGTGATCTACGTCGGCCCCGCCTTGATGGTGGTGATCCTGCTTCTGGTGGGAATCGCGACGTTCAGCACCTTTCCCGCACTTCTGGTGCCGGCGGGCGCTTACCTCGGGCTCAATGCGCTGGAGTCCCAGTTCGTCACGCCGCATGTTCTGGGGCGCACGCTGACGCTCAATCCGTTTTTCGTGTTTCTCGCGCTTGCCTTCTGGCTCTGGCTTTGGGGCCCGGTTGGCGGTTTCATCGCCGTGCCGTCGATGCTGATCGTCTACGCCGCGCTCAGGAACGGGCTTCCCATGAGCCAAAATCAGTTGTTTTCCAGGAACGATTCCACCGCTCGCGGCGTTTCCCGAATGTAGGAACGCCGCTGGCGTCCGCTTTGGCACGATGCCGCCCCATGCGCACTTGAATGTGTTTAAGTGATAGTGTCCGCTAGGTAAATTCAGGCTGTTCGCTGAACGTCAGGAAACGGAGGTAATCCGAAATGGCTACTGCTGCACAAGGGAAGAAAACCAACGATGGAGAAAACGGCCCCACGGTGGCCGATGTCGAGGCCCAGATCAGGAAGGTGCGCGCGGAGATCGCCACGCTCGCCGAAACCATCTCGGCCGTGGGATCGGGCAAGGCGGGCGAGCTGCGCGGCGAAGCCGAACGCAGGGCCGCCGAACTTGCCGGAAAGGGTGAGGATATGGTGGCGGGCCTTGAGCGGGAGCTTGCCGATCTTGAGCGCAGCCTCGAGAAAACGGTCCGCGAGAGGCCCTTCGTTGCCCTTGGCGCAGCCCTGCTTGCGGGGCTTATGGCCGGCTTGCTGCTGCGCCGCTAGGAACCCTCGCGATGATGCGTTTTCTGGGAACGATCATGGGTCTGGCGGGCAGGGAAATCAGGGAGCGGCGGGACTGGTTCGCCGCTTCCCTGTTTCTTTATGCGGTCCTGAGCTTCCTTGCACTCGCCACCGCCGCGGCGCTGCTGGTCGCGCTCGGGATATTGGTCGCCCGGTATTACGGCCCCCTTGTCGGGTCGCTTTCCGTTGCAGGGCTTTGCATCCTTTTCTCGATTACGCTTCTGATCGGCTGGAAGATCGCGGCGAAAAGACATGCCGAACGCATGCGCCGGCGCCGCAGCGCCCTGTTCGATCCGGCTATAGCTTCGCTAGCGATTTCCGCATTGCCGCTTGGCCGTTCGGCCGGTGCGGGCAAGACGCTCCTTCTGGCTGCGGGGATGTTCGCCCTCGGGTTTCTGCTGGCTTCAAGGGGCGGTTCGAATGATGGGGAGGGCGGGAAGTAGCCCTCTCCAACGAACGGCCGGTCGCGGGTTGACCGGCCCTTTTCGTGTTGTCGGCTTCCTGAAAGCGTCTATTCCGCGAAGGCGCGTGCGACGATCGGTGCCGACACCGCGTCGGGCCCATAGTCTGCCTGACTGTCGACTTCCAGCGTTTCCTGCAGGTACTTTCGCGCGCGGTTGACCCGGCTCTTGATGGTGCCCACGGCACAGCCGCAAATTTCTGCAGCCTCCTCGTAGGAAAAACCGGAAGCGCCGACAAGGATCAGCGCCTCGCGCTGGTCTTCCGGAATTTTCGATAGCGCCGACTTGAAATCCTCGAGGTCGAGCCGGCCGTGCTGGTCGGCATGGACCGAAAGGTTTGCCGTCATCGCGCCGTCCGGGTCGCAAACCTCGCGGCCGCGCTTTCGCATCTGGCTGTAGAATTCGTTGCGAAGGATCGTAAAAAGCCACGCCTTGATGTTCGTGCCGGGGGTGAAGCTTTCCTGCTTTGCCCAGGCTTTCATGACAGTGTCCTGAAGCAGGTCGTCGGCCTGGTCCTGCCGCCCGCAAAGCGACATGGCAAACGCGCGCAGGTTCGGCAGGGCGGCAAGCATTTCGCGCTTGAAGGACGGGCGGTTTTCGACCGTGCCCCGGCCATCAGCCGGCGTGGTTGTCATGGCCCTTGCGCTCCGCTTCTTCCAGTTTCTCAAGTAGATCGAGGAATTTGTCGGGGATCGGCTCGGCCTCGATGGCCTGGTAGTAGGCCTTGAGCTTCCTGCCGATCTCCTGGTTCGGATCCTTCAGGAGCGGCCGCGAGCGCGCCTTTGCTCCTGATTTCGGCGATTTTACGTTCTTGCTCATGGTCACGCAGCTGTTTCTATGTGTCGGATTCCTAAGTCCTAACGTAGCAGCCCGAAAAAAGTTCCATCCGGATCGGAACTTTTCTCGGCGTCAGTCATTGTACGGATAGCCAGCCTATACGCCTGGGATGACACAGGGGAAATACATGACGACGCTTTCCAGCCGCATCGCGCCGCATCTGCCTTACCTGCGCCGTTTCGCAAGGGCGGTGACGGGGTCGCAGGCTTCGGGTGACGCTTACGTTGCCGCTACCCTTGAAGCGCTGATCGCGGATATCTCCATCTTTCCGCAAGCCTCGAACGATCGGGTCGGCCTCTACAGGCTCTTCTCGCAACTGTTCGACACCACGAAGTTGGACGTTCCCGCGAAGTCCTCTCCCTTCGCCTGGGAACAGCGGGCGGCGAGCAATCTTGCCAGGGTAACGCCCGAAGGGCGCAAGGCGTTCCTTCTGATTTCCGTCGAAGGTTTCGAAGTCGGTGAAGCGGCCGAAATCCTCGGTGTGACGTCCGATGAATTCTCCAGGCTCCTCTCGCGTGCTTCCGACGAAATTTCGAAGCAGGTCGCGACGGACATCATGATAATCGAGGACGAGCCGCTGATCGCGATGGATATCGAGGACCTGGTTCAATCCCTCGGCCACCGGGTGACCGGGATCGCGCGAACGCACGAGCAAGCCGTGGAGCTTTTCAAATCGTGCTCGCCGAGAATGATTCTTGCCGATATTCAGCTTGCCGACGGCAGCTCGGGCATAGATGCCGTCAACGACATCCTGAAGACGAGCCGGATACCGGTCATTTTCATCACCGCCTTTCCCGAAAGGCTTCTGACGGGCGAAAAGCCGGAGCCGGCGTTCCTCGTGACGAAGCCGTTCAACCCGGAAATGGTCAAGGCGCTGATCAGTCAGGCGCTGTTCTTCGATGGTGCCGACGAAATGGTCGCCTGATCGCCGAGTAATTATAATCGGGCAAAACAAGAAGCAAGGGAACAAGTCAAGCAGCGCGAGCGTTGTTCTTTCATCAGTCGATGAAGGAGAATGCAAATGCTCTATTGGGCGGTCGTGTTTTTTATCGTGGCAATAATCGCTGCTGTCTTCGGTTTTGGCGGTATTGCCGGGGCTTCGGCCGGTATCGCGCAGATACTCTTCTATCTGTTCCTGATATTGTTCGTTGCTTCGATCCTTATGAATTTCTTCAGGCGGGCGCGTTAATCTTTCCCGCCTGTATTTGTAGCCCTGTTCGGAGCGTCGGCGTATGCCGGCGCTCCATCAAGAATTTTTCGAGGTCTCGGTCGTACTGCGTATCGAAGTCGGGGTGCTGATGAAATCGCTGAGCAAAGTGCCGCACACCGCGCCGCCCACGGATGCAAATCTGCTGCGGGTGCTTTTGCGTGGAATGCGCAAGACCGGTGTGGCCATTCTCTATCAGGACAATTCCCTCAATTATATCGTGGCGGAAAACCTTCCCGAAGGCTGGCCGGCTTCCGCCGAATTCATTGACAAGGGCGATGCGGCGGTGTTTTCGGCCGATGTCGTGAGCCGGGTCGATGCAACGAAGCGCGAGGTTTTGCAGTCCGGGCAACCGACGCGTATCGAGGTTCCGCTTAGCGGCGATGCCGGCAGGCAGTGGTATGCGCTCAGCATCGAGCCGGATATTGGCCAGAACGGCCATATCGTGGGCCTGTTTTCCACCATAATGGACATTGGCGACATCAAGCGGCGCGAGGAGGTGCTGCGCGCCCTCCTGCGCGAAGTGAGCCACCGCTCCAAGAACCTGCTTGCGATCATTCAAAGCATCGCAACGCAAACGGCGAAGTCTTCGCCCACGATCGAGACGTTCCTGCTCGCTTTTCGGGGAAGGGTGCACTCGCTTGCCCATTCGCAGGATCTCGTGACGGCCTCGGATTGGCGCGGGGCGGACCTTTGCGAACTCGCCTATGCGCAGGTCAGGCTCTTTGCTGAGCGGGATTCGCCCCTTTTCCGCATTTCGGGGGTCGATGCGCATCTCTTGCCGAATGCGGCTCTTCATCTGGGCCTTGCAATCCATGAGCTTGCGGTGAATTCGGCCGCAAAAGGCGTACTGGCGGTTTCTTCGGGCGAAATCGAGCTCCGCGCGCAGGAAATGGTTGCGAAAGACGGCGAAGCGCGGCTTGTCGTGTCGTGGACTGAAAGCTTCGATCCGGACAAGGTGCCGAACATATACGGCGAGGGGCCATCCGAAGAGGGCAGGAAGACGCGGGATTTCGCGAAGGTCGTGCTTGGCCGGGTCGTGCCCCAGGCCCTGTCGGCCGATGTGGAATATGAGGTGGAGCCGGGTTACGTGCGCTATGTCCTGCGCATTCCTCCCACCCAATACGAGCGCACCTGACTGCCGGCCCCACCCGCGGCGAACTGGCCCGGCCCGCCGACAGCGGGCCGGGCCTTTCGTGACAAGAAAACGCTTCAGCGTTGAAAGCGCAAAAGAAAAACGGGAGGGCTTTCACCCTCCCGTGGAGTTGGGACCGGCCTTCAGGCGAACTCAGGCGAGTTCCGGCTGCGGATAATGCCGGTCCAGGCAGAGCGGAATTTCGTTCGGCGTTCGGGATTACTTGGTCAGGAAGTCCGGCAGGGGCGAGCCGAGCCACTTTTCATGGATCGCGTTAAGCGCGCCGGAATCCTTCTGCTTGGCGAGGAAGGCGTTGATATGCTCAAGAAGCGCGTCGGAACCGGGGCGTACGGCGATGCCCTGAACCTGCTGGCGCAGCTCGAACTTCTCCTCGAAACGCTCCGGCGCGATTTTTTCCAGTTCCGCGATCACGGTGTTCGAAGCGCCGATCGCTTCCACCTGGCCGGAGAGGAGGGCCTGTACCGCGCTCGCGTCATCGTCAAAGCGCTGGATATTCGCTCCTTCGGGCGCGATCTTGGTGATCGAAACGTCCTGGGTGCTCGCACGCGCGACGCCGATGTTGTGGCCGGCAAGCTTTTCGGCCGAGGAGAGGTCCACGTCGACCTGCCCGTAAAGCGAAATGCTGATGCCCGCGTAAGGGTCGGAAAAATCCACCTTCTCCGCTCGCTCCGGCGTGACGCCCAGCGATGCGACGAGCAGATCCACCTGGTTGCTCACGAGATAGGGAATACGGTTCGGCCCGGTCACCGGGACGAGGTTGACCTTGACGCCGAGGTCTTCGGCAAGTGCCCTTGCGACGTCGGCATCGTAGCCGTCGGGCTCGTTATTCTCGTTCATGATGCCGAAAGGCGGAAAATCGACCAGCATGCCGATATTGACGCTGCCGCGCTTCTTGATTTCCTCCGGCGTCTCGGCCGATGCCTTGTCGGTGGACGCCGTTGCCGCCAGCAGGCTCAAGCCCAAGATGGCTGCTGTTGTTTTCTTCATGAAATTCATCAGTTTCTTTCCCTTTGTCTGACCGGTGGCTACCGGTTTCCTCCCGCTTAGCGCGCGGCTGCGCGCGCCAGCTTTCGTTCGATCCGCCGCGCCGTCAGCGACAGCGGCCAGCAGATTGCGAAGTAAAGTGCGGCGACGATGCTGAAGACCGTGAATGGCTGGAATGTCGCGTTGTTTATGATCTGGCCGGCGCGCGCGAGTTCGGCGAAGCCGATGATCGAAGCGAGTGACGTGCCCTTGATGAGCTGGACGAGAAAGCCGACTGTCGGCGCGACCGCGATGCGGGCTGCCTGCGGCAGAACGATGAAGCGCATTCGGTGGGCGTAGCGAAGGCCGAGCGCGGTTGCCGCTTCCGATTGTCCCTCCGGCACCGCCTCGATCGACCCGCGCCAGATTTCGCCCAGGAACGCGCTTGCGTGCAGGGAAAGCGCGACCATCGCCGCAATCCATGCATTGATCTGGAAGCCGATGATATTCATGCCGAAATAGACCAGGAAAAGCTGCATGAGGAGCGGCGTTCCCTGGAAGAGGCGGATGAAGGCGGCCGCCGCCAGGCGCAGCGGCCTTGCGCCCGACGTGCGCGCGAGCGCGATTGCGAAGCCACCGATCCCGCCCCCGGCGAATGCGATCGCCGAAAGCGCCAGGGTCCATTGCGCGGCGGTCAGGATGAAAAGGAACTCATTCCATCCGAAGGGACGGATCATTGGCGTCGCTCCGGTCGGTCAGCGATTGATGGGGTAGGCGAAGTATCTCTTGTCGACAAGCGAGAAGAGCAAGGAGAAGGCGAGCGACATTGCAAGGTAAATCGCCGTGATAACGAAATAGACCTCGAAGCTTGCGAAGGTTTGCGACTGTATGTTGTTTCCCGCCGCTGCAAGATCGTCGGCGGAAATGACCGAAACGACGCTCGATGTCAGCATCAGGTAGATGAACTGGCTGGTGAGCGCGGGAAAGATCGCCCGAAGGGCGGGTTTGAGAACGATCAGGCGGAACACCTGAAGTCGGGTGAGCCCAAGCGCCGTGCCAGCTTCGATCTGTCCCTTGTGGATGGATTCGATCCCGCTGCGGATGATTTCCGTGCCATAGGCGCCGAAATTGACCACAAGCGCCAGCAGCGCGGCGGAATTCGGCGTGAGGCGCAGTCCGAGGGCCGGAAGGCCGAAGAAGATAAAGAAGATCTGAACCAGGAACGGGGTGTTCCTGATGATTTCGATATAGGCGTCGATCGCCCAGACAAGGGGTTTTGGGCCGGAGGTTTTCGCCCAGGCGAAGACGATCGAAAGCGCAAGTCCGATCATCATGGCGCCGACCGACAGCTTGATCGTGAGCCACGCTCCGAAGACGAGCTGGTCGAACGCGCCGATCACGGGAAGAAAGTCGAACTGGTACAATACGCCTCCCGGGGCAGCCGCGGCGTCGGATCCCGACGGCAGCCGAGTCGTTCCGTTTAAATCGATTTGATCGATCTAAAACGCATTTTTAATCGCGTCAATCGTATGATTTATTGCCCAAGCGTCATGAAGGCATTGCAGCAGCGCCGCTCGCTCTCCTCTTGCTCGGTTGCCGTTTGGCGAAGTTCGTCCGGTGACGCGCACGCATTGTTTTGCATGCCGGGCTGTCGCGTGCCTGGTCTCGTGATTGTGAACTTTCCCCGGGCTGAATGATCTTCGATCGTGCTGGATATACTTTCCAGTAATCTTATTATAACGTTGCGTATTCAATAATATATAAGAATTCCGCATATATTTTCTGCGCTATAATGAATGAGCAATCATTTTGATTGAATGTGGTTGTGCAATATTTTCGAAGCGATTTTTGGTTTATAAAAGGGTGTGTATGGCTGGGGAAAGCATGACCGGGCAAACCTGCGAACCGTTCGCGGTCGCTCGTTCGGTTTGGGCCGGCGCATATGTGTCCGGCGGTCGTGAAACTCCGTTTTGCGTATTCGCTGCGGCCGACGTGATCCGTAAGAAGGACCATCCGGATGTACCGGCTGATCACCTGCCTGTCTGAGGAACATGTAGCCTGGCTGCTTGGCGTCGCCGTTGTGATCAGCGTGCTTACCGGCATTGCGACATTCGGCCTGATGGACAGATCAAGGCGGGCGGGCGGGCTGGAGCTGCTGTGGATCGGGGCTGCCGCGTTCACGGCCGGCGCCGGCATCTGGGCAACCCACTTCATCGGCATGCTTGCTTACGAGCCGGCTGGCGGTTCGCTGGTTTCCTATGACACCTTTCTCACGGTTCTCTCGCTTGCCGCCGCCGTTGTGCTGGCCTTTCCCGCACTTTTCCTTTTGAAGTCGAGGGACAGTTTCGCGCGTGCGGGTGCTGCCGCGGCACTGGTGGTCGCGGCGATTTCGATCATGCATTTCGTCGGCATGAAGGGCGTCCAGGTGCCGGGGCGGTTCGAATACGACCGTTCGTATCTCGCCCTGGCCGTGGCGACGGGCTCGCTCTTCGCGCTGGGCTCCGCCTTCGCGTTCAAGCGTTTCGGCGGCTGCGTTCGCGGGCTCCTCGCGGCGGGCGGCATGCTCACGCTCTCCATCAACGCGTTGCATTTCATGGCGATGACCGCGGCATCGGTCGTGCCGGATCCGAGCGTGATCGTGGAAGGGGTGCTTCTGGAGAACGATGTTCTGGCAACAGGCATCGCCGGCGTGATGCTCGCCGTCATCAGCATTGCGGCTTGTGCGGTCGTCGCTGACGAGCGGCTGAAGGCGGCGCAGGACGAGGCGGCCCGCATGAACTCGCTTGCCGATGCCGTTGTCGAGGGGATCGCCGTGCTCGGCGACTGGACGGTGCTGGACGCCAATGCAAGCCTTGCGGCGATGTCGGGTCTCGGGCGGGGCGAACTTGTCGGACGCAGGTTCGAGGAAATCCTGCGTGCCGATGCGGATCTCGTTGTGCCGGACGCGGACACGCCGTCGGGCCCATTCGGCGGCTCGCTGGTGACGAGGCATGGCAAGAGCCTGCCCGTCGAAATCTATCTGAAGCGCGTTTCCTTCCGCGAAGGTGAGCGGACGATCGTTGCGGTTCGCGATCTCAGCGAGCGGGCGAAGGCAGAAGCGCGCATTCATTATCTCGCCCACCACGATCCTCTTACGGGTCTGCGAAACCTGACCTCCCTGCGCGGTGACCTTCCGCTCGCGGTTCGCCGCGCCGGGGTGGCGGGTTCCGGCAGGCTGGGCGTTTTCTATCTAGACCTCGACCGGTTCAAGGAAATCAACGATGCCTACGGCCACCCGACCGGGGACCGGCTGCTTCGCGCCCTGGCGGAGAGGATGGGGCGGCTGACGAACGAAAACGCCTACCGTCATGGCGGCGATGAATTCGTGATCGTCAAAAAGGATATCGGCGGCCCGCGGGATATCTCGTGTTTTGCCGAGCGTCTCATCGAGGAGCTGTCGCGGCCTTATTATTTCGATGGGCGTGCGATGCAAGTCGGCGTCAGTGTTGGCGTCAGCATTCTCGATGGCGACACATCGACTGCCGATGACCTGTTACGTTACGCCGACGTTGCGCTTTACCGAGCCAAAAGCGAAGGCCGGGGCGCATATCGCATTTTCGACAAGCGTATGGGCGATGCGGTCAGGGCCCGCCAGGAGGTGGAGCAGGAGCTTGAGCGCGCACTCGACAAGGGCGAGTTCGAACTCGCCTACCAGCCTCAGCTCGATGTCGCCTCGGGAAATATCAGAGGGTTCGAGACGCTGCTTCGCTGGCGTTCGCGCAGGCTCGGCAACGTTCCCTTGAGCGCATTCATCCCCGTGGCGGAGGAAAGCGGAGCGATCGAGGCGATCGGCGCGTGGGTGATCCGCGCCGCTTGCCTTGACGCAGCTTCCTGGGATGAACCGTTGATCGTTTCGGTGAACCTGTCTGCGGTCCAGTTTCGCCAGGGCGATCTTGTGGAAACCGTGCGTTCCGCGCTCGAGGACACGAATATCGACCCGGCTCGCCTTGAACTGGAAGTGACGGAATCCATCCTCCTTCACGACAGGGAAAACGCGGCGAGAATCCTGAACGACCTGCATAAACTTGGCGTGCGGATCGCCATGGACGATTTCGGCACCGGTTATTCTTCGCTCAGTTACCTGCAGGCCTATCCATTCGACATCCTGAAGATAGACCGCACCTTCGTCTCCCGCATCGGCAGCAGCGATCAGTCGAACACCATCGTGGAGATGATAATCGGTCTTGCGGGGGCCCTCGGCCTGACTGTCGTTGCAGAAGGTGTCGAAACGGATGAACAGGCGGAGTTCCTGAAGGGGCGCGGCTGCGGGATAATCCAGGGGTATCTGGTCGGTGAACCCCAGCCCATCCACGCCTATAGTAAAATCGTGCGCAACGATTTCCGCCAGGCGCCCGTCCGCCTCTTGCATGGCGCGGGGTCATAACCGTCAAACACCGGTAGGCAAGGGCGAAGGGGCACCATGGGCTGCTTATCCTTCACCGTCATGGCGCGGCATCGGAAACGCGGGATGGTCGATGGGCTCGTCCTCGCCGTGGTGGAATTCCACGAGATCGAATGTTGTCTCGTCGATCGCTGGCACGGACAGGTGCCCGCCGTAGCAGGCGCCTGTGTCGATATCGATGCGGTTGCGGCGCATCTGGGCCCTGCCTACGGGGTGTGGCCGTGGATGACGAACTTCGGCAGCGGGCCGTCGAGGTAAAGGAATTCGTCGCGAAACCAGATAAGGTCGTTCGGGTCCTGCCGTTCAAGCGGAACGCCGGGGCGAATGCCGGCGTGGACGAACATGAGGTCGCCGGCGATCCAGGACATTGCAAGACCTTCCGGAAAGCGGAGGCTGTGGGCCGGGATGGCGGCCTCGAAGTCTCGCGAAAGCTTTTCTAGTCCGACACGGATATCCCGTAGGAGTTGATGGTCTGCGTATCGCCGAAGGTGAGCCAGTACGCGTTCGCGGCCGGATCAACGAGAAAACGGAGCAGGCAATCCTCGTGGTTGCCCTTCAGCGGGATGTACGTTGCCGGAGTGAAGGGGTTGTTCGCCAGCCGCTCGTTCTCCGCCCGCCGTTGCCGCGAGCAATACTGACGCAACGGAATATAACTCGGTGCAGGCTTCTCGATTACCTTGTGATTTAGAGTTCGTTAATCATGTTGAACATTGAATGCGCGAGACACTTGTATTGATTGGACAGCTTTAGCGGATTTCAACCATGAGCAGGAATGTAACCTCGAAGACCGCCGATCCCCGGGGCGGTTCCTCGCTCCAGTCCCGTTACATGAAGATCTATCTGGCGATCATTATCGGCAATGCCGTGCTCTGGACGGTCGTCTTTTCGTTCATCTATTGACCGGATGACGCCACAGGGCATCGCCTCTTCCAAGGGTCATCGGCTCCGGCGCCGCGGTCATGCTTGAGGAAATCGCCTCTGGTGCGCCAAGTGCGCATAGTTTAAGGAACGGGCAGGCCGGAATTCGCTTGTCCGGCGGTGCCCAGGGTCTGGACCCATAAAATTGACGGAAATGGTATGAGTCGATTTGGTTGGATACAAGGAGCAAGGGCGCAGGAAACCAGGTCGGTTTTCAAGGCTTTGCGACAAAGTAGCCGGCCAGATCGGCAATATCCTTCGGACACCGAAACGACTTCGACCTGCTTCGTCGAAGGGCTTAAACGGGTGGCCGACCCGCTCCGCGCCCTTCTTCTTGCAGCATTTTGCCGTTTCAGGTGCCATTTGCATCAATATTATGGGTCCAGACCCTAGCAACCTTCGACACGACGATGCCTGAAATCAAGATTGCCGCCCTTTACAAGTTCGTTGACCTTGAGAGCCATGAGGCTTTGCGCGAGCCGCTTCTCGCGTTTTGCCGCTCTCGGTCGATCTTCGGCAGCCTGCTGCTCGCGCGTGAAGGCATCAACGGCACGGTCGCGGGCAGCCCCGAGGCGATCGGCGAACTGCTGGAATATCTGCGGTCCGACGAACGTTTTGCGGAGTTGGATGCGAAATTCTCCTATGCCGCGCGCAATCCGTTCAAGCGCATGAAGGTGCGCCTCAAGAAGGAGATCGTTTCGCTGGGCGTGGCGGCGGCCGATCCGCGCCGGCGTGTCGGGACCTACATCGCGCCTGAGGATTGGAACGCGCTTGTTTCGGATCCGGATGTGGTTCTGGTCGATACGCGAAACGATTATGAGGTCGCCTTCGGCCGTTTCCAGGGGGCCGTCGATCCCGGCACACGCTCCTTCCGGGAGTTCGCGGAATGGGTGAGGCAGGCGAAGGAACTTGAGGAAAAGCCCAGGGTCGCCATGTATTGCACGGGCGGCATTCGCTGCGAAAAGGCGACGGCGCTTCTCCTTAGCGAGGGTTTCGAGGAGGTCTATCACCTCAAGGGCGGCATCCTGAACTATCTGGAAAAGATGCCCGAAGCCGAAAGCCTTTGGTCCGGCTCCTGTTTCGTCTTCGACGAGCGGATCGCGGTCGACCATGACCTTGCTCCCACCTGGGGGCGGGACGCGCCGCGCGATGCTTTCGAGATCCTGCCGAGCGATGTGGTGGACACTGCGACCGGCAGCGGAAACCGGTAGTCGCTCCGATGCGGCTCACTCGTCGAAAGCGAAAGCGGTCTTGCGGGTGACGGTGCGGATTGCGAAGGAAGAGCGCATGCGCGTCACTCCCGGCAGCCGTGACAGATGGTCCTTGTGGATGCGTTCGAAATCCGTCGGATCGGCGGCGGCGATGCGTAAGAGATAGTCTGCATCGCCCGCCATCAGATAGCACTCCATGATCTCCGATGAGCGGCTCACCGCCTTTTCGAAGGCGCTTAGCACTTCGCTCGCCTGCGAAGTCAGGGAAATCTCCACGAAGATATCCATGCGCCGCGCGATCTTCTTCGGGTCGAGCAGCGCGACATAGCTGTCGATGACGCCTGCCTGCTCCAGCGCCTTCACCCGTCGCAGGCAGGCGGATGCGGAAAGGCCCACCGCCTCTGCAAGCTCGGCATTGGCGATCCGTCCGTCGCTCTGCAGCCGGGTCAGGATTTTCCGGTCGATCCGGTCGAGTTTCATTTTTGGCCTCGATCGCAGGGAATTCGATTTTTATCCGGGAATACGCTATATTATTGCGTCAGTAGAGCCGTACGCGTCAACTTCGCAAGAAAATGCTGGGTGAAACGCGCTATCCTCTCTCAATGATAAACGGCGCCGACGGAAAAGGGTTCTGGCGGCGCATCGGGAATTGGGAGGACGTCATGCGGATTGGTGTTCCGAAGGAAATCAAGAACCACGAATATCGCGTCGGCCTGACGCCGGCGAGCGTGCGCGAGGTTGTCGCGCATGGTCACGAAGTCGTCGTCGAGACGATGGCCGGAGCCGGAATCAACGCCGCCGATGCCGCTTACGAAGAGGCGGGCGCGAAGGTGCTCAAGACCGCGGCCGAAGTTTTCGCCGCCGCCGATATGATCGTCAAGGTGAAGGAGCCGCAGGCGGTCGAGCGCGCCATGCTGCGCCCCGACCATGTGCTTTTCACCTATCTCCACCTCGCTCCGGATGCGGAGCAGACGGCGGATCTCGTCAAGTCCGGGGCGACCTGCATTGCCTATGAAACCGTGACGGATGCGCGCGGCGGCCTTCCGCTTCTCGCTCCCATGTCGCAGGTTGCCGGCCGCCTTTCGATCCAGGCCGGCGCGACTGCGCTGCAAAAGGCGAACGGCGGCGCGGGCCTGCTGCTCGGCGGCGTTCCGGGTGTCGCGCCTGCAAAGGTCGTCGTGATCGGCGGCGGCGTCGTGGGCGCACATGCCATCACCATGGCGCTCGGCCTCGGCGCGGATGTCACCGTGCTCGATCGCAACGTCGATGTGATGGCTTCACTGTCGCATCGTTTCGGTTCCGCGCTTCGCACGGTCTACTCCACTGCCTCCACGGTGGAACAGTATGTGCTTGACGCAGATCTCGTTATCGGCGCCGTGCTGGTCGCCGGTGCGGCCGCGCCGAAGCTTGTCAGCGCTGACCTGGTCAAGCGCATGAAGCCCGGTTCGGTGCTGGTCGATGTCGCCATCGACCAGGGCGGCTGCTTTGCCACTTCCCACGCGACGACGCATACCGACCCGACCTATATCGTCGACGAGGTTGTCCACTATTGCGTCGCCAATATGCCGGGTGCCGTGCCGATCACGTCCACGAATGCGCTCAACAACGTTACGCTGCCGTTCGTGCTGGCCCTGGCCGACAAGGGCTACGAGAAGGCGCTTCTCGACGATCCGCATCTCCTGCCGGGGCTGAACGTCTACCAGGGGCAGGTGACTTGCGAAGCCGTCGCGAGCGCGCTTGGCTACGATTATCTGGCGCCGGAGCAGGCGTTGAAGGGCGTGCCGGCCGCGGCCTGACGCGCTTCCGTGCTCTTGAAGAAATGAAAAAAGCCGGCGGAGCGATCCGCCGGCTTTGCTTCTTGCGTGCCTCGAATAATTCTTATCAAGGGCAGGCGACGTAGTAGCGCCGGCCATATTGATCCGTCGCGATGCAGTTTTTCGGCGCGGTCGCCGCACCGATCACGCCGCCGCCGACCGCGCCGATCGCCGCACCCGCGACGGCGGCGCCCGCTCCGCCGCCGGTCGCCGCGCCGATGGCGGCTCCCGTCGCAGCCCCGAGACCGCCGCCGAGAAGTGCCCGGTCCCGCTGGCTGTCGGAACTGCAGCCGGCAAGCAAAAGCGAGCAGGCCGCAAGGGCCAGTATCTTGTTCATGCAAACTCCCTGCATTTAAAGCCCGGCCGTTTTCGGTCCGGCCGGGCCTTGTGGTTAGGTGATAGAGTCGAAGCCCGAAGTGTTACGGGCAGGCGACATAGTAGCGGCGGCCATAGCGGTCCGTCGCGATGCAGTTCTTCGGAGTGGTCGCCGAGCCGATGATGGCGCCGCTCGCAGCACCAACCGCACCGCCGACCAGCGCGCCGCCGACGTCGCCGGTCGCCGCGGCGCCGATAGCCGCACCTGTCGCGGCGCCGAGGCCGCCGCCCACAAGGGCGCGGTCGCTCTGGCTGTCGGACTGGCAGCCGGCAAGGAGAAGCGCGCAAGCCGCGGTGGCCAGGATCTTGTACATATTGCCTCCTGTCGTCATTGGCCGGAAGCCTCTTGGTCGATCTCCGGCCGTCCCTTTAGCCCGCCTTGTGGGCAGGTCACCCTTGTAGCGGCGGCCTTGACGGTCCGTCGCGACACGATTTTCCGGTTGCGGGCAAGGCTCAAGACAGCGCCGCCGGCACCCTCGATGCTTTGCCCGAATGCACGCCCTTCACGCCGCCGGTGGCTGCGTTGGCCATGGTCGCAAGTATGTCATTATGCACCAAACTTACCCAACGTCGCTCCCTAAACTTGAACTCGTGGCCTGATATTCGTTCAGTGGGCTTTTCACCATACCGTAAGGAAATATTGCACTCTATGCGCCATTTCGACCTTATTTGTGGATCCATCACCTGACAAATGTCAGCCGTTTTGCGGGATAATGTGATCCGCGTCACAACTGAAGGGTTCCTTGCATCTCCGCTTGATCACGTTCCATAGAGGAAACGCAATCGGTGCGTTTCCGGTTTCAATCCGCCTTTCCGCAATGCCCATTCCGTGCGAAGGCGGGGGTGGATTGTCCCGTTTCCACCTTCGCAGCTTCTGGACAATTGCGCCAAAATCGCGACAGCCTTCATGCTGGACATCACTTATCCAAAAAAGAAACAGGAGCGCCTGATGGCGAATGACGTTGAGACGAGGAAATTCCTGGAATGCGCGATTGCCGCCGGGGCAGGGGAAGTTCCTGCCGATCTCGTGATAAGGAATGCCCGGCTTTTCAGCGTTATCGACGGCTCCCTGACCGAAAGCGACATCGCGGTGGTGAGCGATCGTATTGTCGGAACCCATGCCGCGTACCGGGGCGAGAGGGAAATCGACGCCGAAGGGCGGATCGTCGTTCCAGGCTTCATCGACACGCATCTGCACATCGAATCGTCGCTGGTGACCCCTTTCGAGTTCGACCGCTGCGTTTTGCCGCATGGTGTGACGACGGCGATCTGCGATCCGCATGAGATCGCAAATGTCTGTGGCGTGGAGGGCATCCGCTATTTTCTGGATGCCTCCACGCGCACGCTGATGGACATTCGCGTCAATCTGTCCTCCTGCGTGCCGGCGACGGCGTTCGAGACCGCGGGCGCCCGGCTGGAGATAGAGGATCTGTTGCCGCTTCGCGATCACCCTTCGGTCATCGGCCTTGCCGAATTCATGAACTTTCCCGGCGTTCTCGCGCGCGATCCCGGCGCTATCGCCAAGCTTGCGGCCTTTCAGGACGGACATATCGACGGGCATTCTCCGCTTCTATCGGGTCTTGCGTTGAACGGTTATCTCGCCGCCCGCATCCGGACCGACCATGAGGCGACGACGGCCGAAGAGGCGCTGGAGAAGCTTTCCAAGGGAATGACGATCCTGATCCGCGAGGGTTCTGTCTCCAAGGATCTCGATGCGCTGGCTGGCGTGCTTACGCCCGACACCGCCTCCTTCGTCTGCCTTTGCACGGATGACCGCAACCCGCTGGACATCGCCGAAGAAGGCCACCTCGACAGCATGATCCGGCGGCTGATTGCCCATGGCGCGAGGCCGGTGGATGTCTATCGCGCGGCGAGCTGGTCGGCGGCAACCGCCTTCGGCCTGCGCGATCGCGGGCTGGTCGCGCCCGGATGGCGGGCGGATATCGTTCTTCTCGACGATTTGGAAGACTGCCGCGTTCACAAGGTCTTTGCCGGTGGGCGCGAGGCGACTGCGGAAGCCTTCGCGGCCCGGAAAACGGTCGCGCCTGTCGCGCTCGACAGCGTGAAACTGTCGAAGGTTTCGGCGAATGACTTCAGGGTGAGGGCAGGCGGCGCCAACGAGGCTTCGGTGATCGGCGTCGTCCCGGGGCGCATTATCACCGAGCACCTGAAAAGGACGCTCCCCGTCTACGGCGGGTTTCTCGACAGCGACCCGGCTCAGGATGTCGTCAAGGTCGCCGTCGTCGAGCGGCACGGCGTCAACGGCAACATCGGCCGGGGCTTCGTCTCGGGGTTTGGCCTGCGGCGTGGGGCGATCGCGTCATCGGTCGGCCATGACAGCCATAACATTTGCGTAATCGGCGCCGACGATTCGTCCATGGCAACCGCCGTCAACCGCCTTGTGGAGCTCAAGGGAGGTTTCGCCGTCGCCGAAGGGGAGCGCATTCTTGCCGAACTGGCGCTGCCGCTCGCGGGCCTCATGAGCCTTGAACCTTTCGAGACGGTCGGGCAAGCGCTGGAACGCTTGCGCGAGGCGGCGAAGGAGATCGGCTGCACCTTGCCAGAGCCTTTCCTTCAGGTTGCCTTTCTGCCGCTGCCCGTCATCCCGCACCTCAAGATCACCGACCGTGGGCTTTTCGATGCCGATCGTTTCGAGCTCATCGGCTGACGTTTAAGGCTGAAAGGACCATGACATGCAATCACTTGATGTGATGTGAGCCACCGCTTGGGGTACACTGTGAAACAAATATGAACAATTGCCGCTACGTCGGCAGTTGACGTAAACGGAAGGGCGCTGCATTTTCCGTCATCACTTTTGGGGGGAAGGCCGTGCATGCGGTCTGTTTGGGGTGAGGGCAGCGCCGATCCGGGCGAGGAACCGTATTCCGGCCGGCGCGCCCTGGGCAGTTTTTTGGGAGGATGCTGATCATGAATGACACCGAGGCCTGGCTCAAAGCCTTCAGACCGCGGCCGCTGCATGAATATATCGACGAGGCGGTGAGCCGTTTTGCAGACAGGCCGGCGGTTGATTTTCTGGGCAAGGGCTGGACCTACGCCGAGCTTGGGCAAATGGTCGACCAGGCGGCGGCCGGGCTGAAGGCGCTCGGCGTGGAAAAGGGCACGCGCGTCGGCCTGTGCCTGCCGAACACGCCCTATTACACGACCTATTATTTCGCGGTTCTGAAACTCGGCGGCATCGTCGTCAACTTCAACCCTCTCTACGTCCAGCGCGAGATCGCTTTTCAGGCGCGTGATTCCGGTGCGCGCATCATGGTCACGCTCGATCTCAAGGTGATCTACGACAAGGTCGAGGACGTGCGAAAGGAAGGCGCTCTCGACAAGATCGTCGTCTGTCGCATGGCGGATATCCTTCCCCAGCCGAAGAAGTTCCTGTTCTCGCTTTTCAAGGCGAGCGAGCGTGCCGATGTGCCAAATGATGCGGCCCATGTCTTCCATAACGACCTTGTGGCGAAGGGGGGCAGCGTCGAGGCGGCCGAGATCGATCCGGCGGAGGATGTCGCGGTGCTGCAGTATACCGGCGGCACGACGGGCGTGCCGAAGGGTGCCATGCTCACTCACGCCAATCTTTCGGCGAATATCGAGCAGATGCGCACCGTTTTTTCCGCCGCCGAGCCGGGCCGCGAGAAAATGCTTTGCGTGCTGCCGTTCTTCCACGTCTTCGCCATGACGGTCGTGCAGAACAAGTCCATTGCCCTTGGCGCGGAGATGGTGATGATCCCGCGGTTTGAGCTGAAGCTCCTGCTGGATACGATCAGGCGCAAGAAGATCACGCTGTTTCCGGGCGTGCCGACGCTTTATACGGCGATCAACAATGCCGAACTCACGCGCAAATACGACCTGAAATCGATCAAATTCTGCTTGTCCGGCGGTGCGCCTCTGCCGGTCGAGGTGAAGAACCAGTTCGAGGATTTGACGGGCTGCATGCTTGTCGAAGGTTACGGCCTGACGGAAGCCTCTCCGGTCGTAAGCGCAAACCCGCTCGACGAAAGCCGGCGCGCGGGCTCGATCGGCGTTCCCATGCCCGGCACAAGGGTTGAATTCCGCGACCTCGACGACCCCTCGAAGGTGATGAAGCAGGGCGAGAAAGGCGAACTTGTCGCCATCGGCCCCCAGGTGATGAAGGGCTACTGGAACCGTCCGGAGGAAACAGCCAAGACGATCGAGAACGGCGCGCTTCACACAGGCGATGTCGGATATATGGATGACGACGGTTTCATCCATCTGGTGGACCGGATCAAGGATCTCATCATCTGCTCCGGCTACAACGTATACCCGCGCGTTATCGAAGAAGCGCTTTACCAGCATGAAGCGGTTGCGGAAGCGATTGTCATTGCCGTTCCAGACGACTATCGCGGCCAGGCACCGAAGGCCTTCGTGAAGTTGAAGGCGGGTGGCGACGTGACGGCCGAGGGGTTGAAGACGTTTCTGCGCGGGCATCTTTCGACGATCGAATTGCCGCGCGAGATCGAGTTCCGCGACGAATTGCCGAAAACGCTTGTCGGCAAATTGTCGAAGAAGGAACTCGTCGAAGAAGAAAACGCCAAAAGGGCAGCTTCTTCAGCGGCCTGACGACAGTTCGGGTTTTATTGACGGCGGGCGGGCTTGCAGAGCCCGCCCGCTGTTGCATTTATTTGCGGCAAGGACCTAATCTCCTTTTGCAATCGCACAATCCAGGCCTGAAAGGCTCAAGCCGCAATAGATGTCGAACGATCTTCCGCATTTTTTGACGACCCGAGAGATGGCGGATCTTCTGCGCGTCAAGGAGCGCAAGATCTACGACCTCGCAGCCGCCGGAGATATCCCGCACAGCCGGGCAACCGGCAAACTCATTTTCCCGCGCGATCTCGTGCTTGCCTGGATCGACAAGGCGGGTGACGCGCCGAAACTTGAAGCCGAGCGCCCGCATGTAATTCTCGGAAGCCACGATCCGCTGCTTGAGTGGGCGGCGCGCGAATCGGGATCGGGCCTTGCCACTCTTTTCGACGGTAGCCTGGACGGGCTGGAGCGTTTCGATGACGGTGCTGGCCTTGCCGTGGGGCTTCATGTGCCGGAAAGTGAGGGCTGGAATGTCGAGACGGTGCGTGCGCGCTATCGCTATCGTCCCGTCGTTCTTGTGGAGTGGTTCTGGCGTTCGCGCGGGTTGATCGTGCAGCCGGGAAATCCGAAAGAGCTGAAGACGCTGGCCGATCTCGACGGGGTCGAGCTTGTGCGGCGCCAGCCGAGTGCGGGAAGCCAGCTGCTGTTGGAAAAGCTTGTGGGCGATGAGGCGCCTGATCTTGCCGCCCGGATGACGGAAGGCCGGCTTGCGCGCGACGAGCGCGAGGCGGCCCTTGCGGTGCTGGACGGAAGTGCGGATGCCGCTTTCGGGCTCGAAGCTTCGGCGCATCAGTTCAAGCTCGGCTTCGTGCCCGTTTGTGAGGAACGCTTCGACATGCTGGTCTCGCGGCGGGACTGGTTCGAGCCGCCGTTCCAGGCGCTTCTGGAGTTTTGCCGAACGCCTGCGTTCGGCGAAATGGCCGCCCGTTTCGGCGGTTACAGGATCGAGCGCTTCGGCACCGTGCATTTCAACGGAGGCTGACATTCCGTTGCCCGGGGCTGGCGGGATCGCTTCCGGCGATTATGTATGACGTAAAGTTGCCGGGGGAGCGGGCATTGGCCTTGAACGCTCCCTGCACCTGCCGGTAAAGTTCGGCCAACGCATGTTGGTCGGCGGTGACGCCGGTCCGGACTTTTCGCCCGATGGCTCCCATGTCGGGCCGTTTCGAATTCTCCCGAGTCGAGGAAATCGTTCATGAATGAGATCGTTCAGAAGAAATTCGGCGTGGGCGCCCCGGTGCGGCGCAAGGAAGACGCCGCACTCGTCACCGGCCACGGTCACTATGTCGACGATTACAATCCCGAAGGAACGCTGAAGGCCTATGTGCTTCGTTCCCCGATGGCCTATGCGAAGGTCGCGATCGGCGATCTTTCCGCCGCGCGCGATGCGCCCGGTGTTCATCTGGTGCTCACGGCCGATGACATTGCCGGCCTGAAGCCGATGCCGACCAAGGCGGTCATGCCTCAAAAGGACGGTACCAAGCATGCCGTTCCCGTGCGTCCGGTGCTGTGCAAGGACATGGTGCGCCATGTGGGCGATGCGCTGGTCTTCATCGTGGCCGACAGTGTCGACGAGGCGAAATCGGCGTCCGAGCTGATCGAGATCGACTTCGACCCGCTTGAGGCCGTCGTCGAGACCGCCGACGCCCTGAAGGAGGGCGCGCCGCTTGTCTGGCCGCAAACCGGCACGAACCGGGCCTTCACGCTTGGCCAGGGCGACAAGGAAAAGACCGACGCCGCCTTTGCGGCGGCAAAGCACGTCAGCCGGATCGACATCGTTAACAACCGCCTTGTTTCCAATTACATGGAAACGCGCGGCTGCGTGGCGGAGTTCGACAAGGAGACGGACCGCTACACGCTTACGGTCGGCACGCAGGGTGGCCATGGCATACGCGATATCATCGCGGAGGATATTCTCGGCATCGACGCCTCGCGCCTGCGCGTCGTCACGCCGGATGTCGGCGGCGGTTTCGGTACCAAGATATTCGTTTACCGCGAATATCCGCTTTGTCTCGTCGCCGCCGAGCGTCTTGGCCGGCCTGTGAAATGGATCGGCGAGCGCGGAGAACATTTCGTGAGTGACGCGCACGGCCGCGATAATGTCACCACCGCCGAAGTCGCCATGGACGAGAACGGCAGGTTTCTTGGCCTTCGCATCGACGTTACGGCGAATATGGGCGCCTATCTGCACCAGTTCGGCCCGTTCATTCCCTTCGTCGGCACGTCGATGTCGACCGGGCTTTACGACATCGAAGCGCTGGACGTGACGATCAACGGCGTCTTCACCAACACGGTCCCGACGGATGCCTATCGTGGTGCGGGCCGGCCGGAGGCGGCTTATCTGATAGAGCGGCTGGTGGAACAGGCGGCGCTCGACATGGGGCTTTCTTCCGACGAGATCCGCCGGCGCAACTTCATCAAGCCGGAGCAGATGCCCTACACCACGCCCACGGGGCGCATGTACGACACGGGCGAATTCACCGGCCACATGGAAAAAGCCATGGAGGTTGCCGACTGGGCGGGCTTCGGGCAGCGCGACGCCGCATCCGAAGCGGCCGGAAAATACCGCGGCATCGGCATGTGCACCTATATCGAGGCCTGCGCCTTCGCGGGCTCGGAGGAGGCGACCGTGGAACTCGGCCTTGACGGGTCGCTGACGCTCCTCATCGGCACGCAGACCAATGGCCAGGGCCACGCAACGGCCTACGGTCAGGTGATCGCCGAGCAATTCGGCGTCGATCTCGACAAGATCAACGTCATCCAGGGCGATACCGACCGCGTTCGTACGGGCGGCGGCACGGGTGGCTCGCGCTCGATCCCGATCGGTCTTCCTTCGGTGCTTGAAGCGTCGAAGACGCTTGTGGCAAAGATCAAGGAAGTTGCCGCCGACAAGCTGGAGGCGGGCGCCGAGGATCTTGAACTTGCCGATGGCTCGGTACGCGTGATCGGCACCGACAAGGCGGTGACGCTTGCCGAAATCGCGGCTGGCGCGCCGGAGGCGCTTTCGGCGGCGGAATCGGTGAAGCAGTCGGAAAACACCTACCCGAACGGCACGCACATCTGCGAGTTGGAGATAGATCCGGAAACGGGAGATACGGAAATCCTGAATTACGTCATCGTCGATGACTTCGGTGTCACGGTGAACCCGGTTCTCCTAGCCGGTCAGGTTCACGGCGGCGTCGCACAGGCGATTGGCCAGGCGTTGATGGAGCGTACCGTCTTCGACGAGGACGGGCAGCTTTTGACCGCCACCTTCCTCGACTACCACATGCCGCGGGCGGAAGAGCTTCCCTCATTTCATTTCGAGACGCGCAACGTGCCCTCCACCACGAACGCCATGGGCATCAAGGGCGCGGGCGAGGCCGGCACCATCGGTGGCTCCGCTGCGGTCATGAACGCCGTCGCGGATGCGCTTCGCCGCCACGCGGGCGTGAAGCATATCGACATGCCGGCGACACCGAACCGCGTTTGGGAGGCGATCCAGGCCGCAAACGCCTGATTTTTCTGGGCTGAATTACGATCGAATCCCGGCTGGCCATTCCAGCCGGGATCATTTTCGTCGCGCTTTTCGCGCGGGGCGGCTATGCGTGGACATGCCTTTCGCGCGCTGCGATTTCGTCATATGAATGTCTTATAACTTTGCGCCCGAGCCCCGTCGGGCGTTTCTCAAGATATCGATCGCCCATGTCCCGAATGACGGCAGCAGCCGATACTCCCCGTACGTCCTCGTCCGATCTTAATCAGACGCGGCCTGTCGTCGGAATTCTCCTGAAGGTCGCTTCCGCGTTGATCTTCACGGGCATGCTCACGCTGATCAAATACGTCTCGGAGCGCGTGCCCGTCGGCGAGGTCATGTTCGCGCGCAATTTCGTCGGCATGGTGCCGGTCCTGGCGATGCTCGTCTTTCGCGGGGAGCTTGGCACGGCCTTTGTGACCCGCCGCCCCTTCGGCCATATCGGGCGCGCTCTCGTCGGCACAACCGCCATGGCGCTCTGGTTTTCGGCCCTTGCAAGGATACCGCTGCCGGATGCGACGGCGATCAGCTTTTCCGCGCCATTGATGACGGTCATACTCGCCTGGCTCTTCCTGGGCGAGGTCGTGCGCATCTACCGTTGGACGGCGGTGATGATCGGCTTGCTGGGGATCGTCGTCATTCTTTCCCCGCATCTGACGGGGGATGTCTTGAGCAACGAGGCGGCGGTCGGCGCGCTTTTCGCATTCGGCGCGGCGGTTTTCATGGCGCTTGCCGCTATTTTCGTGCGTAAGCTGACGTCGAGCGAGCGCACGTCGACGATAGTGCTCTGGTTTTCGGGAACGGCGTCGTTGCTCTCGCTCCTGTCCTTGCCTTTCGGCTGGGTGATGCCGGGCATGACCGATTTTCTGATCCTGATCGCCATCGGTCTTTTGGGCGGAATAGGTCAGGCGATGCTGACCCAGAGCTACCGTTTCGCCGAGGCGTCGACGATCGCGCCCTTCGAATACACGACGCTTTTGTGGGCGAGCACCTTCGGTTGGGTCTTCTTTAGCGAAATTCCGACGGTCGAAGTGCTTCTGGGCGCGGTGATCGTCATTTCGGCAGGCATTTTCGTTATCTACCGCGAGCACAGGCTCGGTCTCGACCGCACGAAGGCGCAAAAGGCGGGGTCGGCGACCCGCGCCTGAATTCTGATACGTCAAAACGCCTTGAAGGTGATCAGCGTTTTCGTATCCAGAATGCCGTCGAACGGGTGCACCTTTTCATTGACGAAATGGCCGATATCCATGTCGTCATCCACGTAGAATTTCACCAGAAGATCGTAGTCGCCCGCCGTGGAATAGATTTCGGATGCGATTTCGGCATCGGCTATGGCATTGGCCACCTGGTAGGCCTTGCCGAGGTGGCATTTGATCATCACGAAAAACGGCTTCATGGCGGTCTCCGAAGCGGGTTTGCCCAATTCCGGTCCGGTCCGGTCTGGGCGATTCAGGCGGGCAGTGAACAGGAACAACCGTTTGGGGGCAAGTCTTTCGAATTTGTAATGCGTTTTCCGGGGGGCATGCGGCGCTGCCCGGTTGAAAATGCCTTTGCGTCTTGTTACGTCTTCGCCCGTCTCAAGGGGGTGCCGGGCGGGCTGATCCGCCGGGCTGAGAGGCTAAGGTCTGGGCCCATAAAATTGATGTATATGGCACCTGGAACGGCAATGAGATGCGAGGAGAAGGGCGCAGAGCGTGTCGGCCACCCGTTCAAGCCCTTCGACGAAGCAGGTCGAAGCCGTTTCGGTGTCCAGAGGATATGGCCGATCTGGCCGGTTACTTTGTCGCAAGATCTTGAAACCAATCTGGTTTCCTGCGCTCTTGCTCCTCGTATCCGGCTCAGATTGGCCAATACCTTATCCGTCAATTTTATGGGGTCAGACCCTGAAGTGCCAACTCCAGGAACCTGATCCGGATCATGCCGGCGGAGGGATTGGGATATGAGAATACGGAAAGTTTCGGCGCTTTCTCGGAAGGCTGCCGCATGACAAGCCTCGCCCCGGAAGCGAAAGGCGCGGAAAAGCTGGTCTTTTCCCTCGAAGAAACTGTGAGCTTGCTGGAGCGCCTGAGGGCGCGTGGCCCGCGCGTTCACTGCATCACCAATTCGGTCGCGCAGAATTTTACCGCCAACGTCCTGCTTGCGCTGGGCGCGGTCCCCTCAATGACGGTCGCGCGTGAGGAAATCTCCGATTTCGTGAAATCCGCCGAAGGTTTCCTCGTCAATATCGGCACTATCGACGATGAGCGCCGCGCGGCGATCGATCTCGGCCTCGATGCGGTGGAGGATGCGGGCCTTGCCTTCGTGCTTGACCCGGTGCTGGTCAACCGTTCGCCCGCGCGCCTCAAGCTTGCGAAAAGCTGCATGGCCCGCCGCCCGGCGGTGGTGCGCGCGAACGCGGATGAGGTTGCAGCACTTTCCGGCGGCGACACCCCCGAAGATTTTGCGAAAAACGCCGGCGTAACCCTTGCGCTTACCGGCGCGGTCGACCGCGTGACGGACGGCAGGCGCGCGATGGATATCGCTTCCGGCCACCCTCTCATGGCGCGCGTCACCGCGATGGGCTGTGCCGCTTCCGCCGTCGTTGCGGGTTTTCTCTGCGTTGAGGATGATCCGCTGAAGGCCGCGGCAGCCGCGCTCACCGTGGTCGGCCTTGCGGGTGAGGAGGCTGGGGAGCGGTCGCAAGGGCCGGGAAGCTTCGTGCCCGCGTTTCTCGATGCGCTTTACCGGCTGGGCCGGGAAGGGGGCGCGAAATGACGGCGATAGCTCTCACAATCGCCGGCTCGGATTCCGGCGGCGGCGCCGGCATTCAGGCGGATTTGAAGGCCTTTTCGGCGCTTGGCGTTTATGGCGCCAGCGTTATCACGGCACTGACCGCGCAAAACACCCATGGCGTGAGCGGCATTCACGATGTCCCGGCGGATTTCATCGCCGCGCAGATGGATGCCGTCTTTTCCGACCTTGCGGTCGATGCGGTAAAGATCGGCATGTTGTCTCGGCCCGAAGCGATCCGCGCGGTGGCGCAGGGGCTTGAGAGGCACCGCGCGCGCAACATCGTGCTCGACCCGGTCATGGTCGCCGCCTCCGGCGATCCGCTTCTGGCCGAGGACGCGGTGGAGGAACTGATCTCCGCGCTTCTCCCCAGGGCCGATCTCGTCACGCCGAACCTGCATGAAGCCGCCAGGATGTTGTCGTCGCCCGTCGCCGAAAGCCGCGAGGATATGGTGACCCAGGCCAAAGGCCTGCTTTCGCTCGGCGCAAGGTGCGTTCTTTTGAAGGGCGGGCATGGGGCGGATGATGAATGCGCAGACCTTCTGAGCGACGGCAATGACGAGAAATGGTTGGTTGCCCAGCGTCATGAAACCCGCAATACGCATGGCACGGGCTGCACTTTATCCTCCGCGGTCGCCGCCGGACTTGCCAAGGGGCGCTCCATGGCCGATTCTGTAGCGGAGGCAAAAATCTACATCACGGATGCGGTAAGGGCCGCCGATGCCTTGGAGATTGGCTCGGGCCACGGCCCGGTGCATCATTTTTATCGACAGTGGACGGAACATTCGCAATGACCGAAACAGACGACAAGACGGCTTCCGTCACGAGACGCCGGGCGCTTGCGCTCGGTGCCGGCGGAGCAGCGGCGACGGCGCTTGCCGCGCCTGCGGTCGCGCAGTCCGGTCAGGCGACGATCGAGTGGAAAATGGTCACCTCCTGGCCGAAGGACCTGCCGGGACCGGGAATTACCGCGCAGCGCATCGCCGACAATATCGCGCTGATGAGCGGCGGGCGCCTGCGCATCCGCCTTTTCGCGGCCGGAGAACTCGTGCCCGCGCTCGAGGTTTTCGACGCCGTCTCCTCGGGCACCGCGCAAATGGGTCACAGCGCCTCTTTCTTCTGGCAGGGCAAGCTGCCGGCGGCGGTCTTCTTTACCGCGGTGCCCTTCGGCCTCCTGCCGCTTGAGCATATCACCTGGATAGAGCAGGGCGGGGGGCAGGAGCTTTGGGACGAGCTTTACGGCCCCTTCGGCGTGAATGCGCTGATGGCCGGCAACACCGGCGTCCAGATGGGCGGCTGGTTCAAGAACGAGATCATGAGCCTTGAGGATCTCAAAGGTCTGAAGATCCGCATGCCGGGCCTTGGCGGGGAGGTCATGCGCCGGCTTGGCGCGACGCCCGTCTCGCTGCCGCCCGCGGAACTTTTCGGCGCCCTCCAGTCCGGCCTGATCGACGCGACGGAGTTTCTGGGGCCGTGGAGCGATACGGCCATGGGCTTTCACGAGGTCGCGAAACTCTACTACGCGCCGGGGTTCCACGAGCCGAACGGCACGGGCGAGGCGCTTTTCA
The DNA here is from genome assembly GCF_009826895.1 of Stappia sediminis. Taxonomy (GTDB): domain Bacteria; phylum Pseudomonadota; class Alphaproteobacteria; order Rhizobiales; family Stappiaceae; genus Hongsoonwoonella; species Hongsoonwoonella sediminis. Next base: position 429,404 of record NZ_WUMV01000001.1, read on the forward strand.
ACTCCGTTGCCTTCGAAGGCCTGCCGGATGACCTGAAGGCCATCGTGCGCGATGTCTGCCGGGCCGAAAACGCCCGCTCGCTCGCCGAAAGCGAATGGATGAACTCGGGCTATCTCAGGGCCTTGCAGAACAAGCACGGCGTGGAGGTCAAGATCTTCCCGGACGATGTGCTTCAGGCGCTTCGCACCACCTCGGAGGATGTCACGCGCAGCGTGGCGGAGATCGACGAGATCAGCGAAAGAATAGTGAAAAGCTTCCTGCGTGCGCGAAACCGGCTCTCGCAGTGGAGCAGCCTTTCCACGCGGCTTTATCTGGACTCGCGCGACGGCTGATCGCCGGCGCATGGGGATGGCACGCGTTCCACCCTCGTGGCAGGGCGGAACGCGGGTAAAACAGAAGCCGTCAGTTCCCCAGCCGCTGCTCGTAATCCTTCCTGAGGGCAACCCAGGTATCCCAGAACGGCCCAGGTGTTTCCCCCGCCATGCGCGCCACCAGAATATCGAGATGCGCATGCCAGCCGGCGCTTACGGCCAGCAGGGTCGAGCGCTCGGCCACGCGCTGGTGCGTCACCGTCAGCAGAACCTTGTCGCCGATCGTTTCCAGCTCGAAGGTGACACCGCCCGTGCTTCCCCAGGTGAATGCGAGCTTGCGGGGCGGATCAAGCTCGGTGATGCGGCTATCCAGCCGGTGTTCCTCGCCGAAGCTTTCCGGGCGTTTGCCCGGCGGATCGGTCAGTTCGTCGTTGCGCCAGACAAGTTCGAATGGCGCGCCGACCTTCATTTCCATATCGCCCGCCGCAAGCCACTGGCGCCGCAGGTCGCTTTCCGTCAGATAAGTCCATACGCGCTCGATAGGGCCCGGCAGCAGGCGCTGGATTTTCAGCGTGGTCGGTTCGGTGAGCACGCCATAGGCGTCGAGGGATGCCAGTTCTGTCATCTCGCGTCTCCTTTGGGGGGGTGGATTTTGCGTGCGTCCTCTTCGCGAAGAAGCTTGTCGAGCGCATCGAGGCGGTCGCTCCAGAAGCGCTCGTAGAAGCCGAGCCATTCGAAAGCGCTGGCCAGCGGGCCGGGGTCGAGATGGCAGAAATGCGTGCGTCCCCGCACCTCGCGGCGGATCAGCCCGGCGGTTTCCAGCGCCTTGATGTGTTTTGAAGCTGCGGCAAGCGAGATGTCGAAAGGCTCGGCCAACTGACCGACCGTCCGTTCGCCTGCGGCAAGGTCCTTCAGCATGCGCCTGCGCGTGGCGTCGCCAAGCGCGTGAAAGACGGTGTCGAGTTGGGGTGTCGCAAGTTCAACCATGTGGTTGAATATATATGCGTGTCATTTAATAGTCAACCATATGGTTGAATGTTATCGGCTGTTTTGTGATTGGCAATGGCACTCAGGCGTCATCCCGCCCGTCGCCTTCCTGCCATAAACGCAACACACAGGGGCCTGATCACGGCTCTCCAATCAAAGGCGATAGTGATTTCAGCAGGCGAATGTGCGGTGCGAGCCCGCGGCAATGCTTATTTACTTATGCATTGGATAAGGTTCCGTCCTTGAACATCGGCGTGTACGCTGGCGTTGTGAGGGGAGAAACCACATGCCAAAGCTCCTTCTGCATCACGTATCGCTTCCCGTCAGGGATGTTGAGCTTTCAGCCGCGTTCTATGAAGACCTTTTCGGCCTGACGCGCTTGCCGCGCCCGCCGTTCGGCATACCAGGCGTCTGGTTCGGCTGTGGCGACCGTCAGATCCACCTTGTGGCCAATCCGTCCGGCACTTACCGAACGACCCCAACGGTTGATATCGCGGATGTTCATTTCGCGTTCTGGACGGACGATTTTGAAGGGATGGTGACACGCCTTGAGCGTGCAGGCTTCAGCGACGCGCTTCCCGAGGGTGACGCGAAGCGGATGCTCCTGAGCCGCGACAGTGTCGCCGGATTTCCGCAGCTCTACGTGCTCGACCCAGACCTGAATACCATCGAGGTGAACGCGGCTCCGATGTAAGGCATATGCCGGAAATCAGGCCGGCCAATCGCGGAGATCGCCCACGCTCCGCTGTCACCTCGGATCTGGGCCCGCTACTGTCCGGTAAAGAATTCTCTGCCGATTTATCGCGCGACACTCACCCGCTCTCTGCTGTCACCCCGGCCTGCCCTCGGCTTGATCGGGGGGGCTTGACCCGGGGCCTAATCACAGCGCGACAGAAGAGAGTGGTAGCGGTTTCAGCAGGCCGATGCCGCAAGCCGTTCGATACTTCGATGCATTTGGCAAGGTGGATTAGGTCCCGGATCGGCGTTCAGCTTGCGCTTCACTTGTCCGGGATGACGCCGAGGAGGAAGCAAGGAAACTGCCACTTCTCAGCGCCGAGCAATCCGCTTTCCTCATCCTCGTTAAGTGATCATTGGCCGCTCGATCAAGCCGGTACAACGGCGCAGCGGGTGAAACACTGTGCGTGATATCAACTCCAAGGGCATTCATTGGGTGAAAGTGATGCATGTAAAGTTTTTCAGAATCTGCTGTTACTACATTGTTTCACGCATCACATAAGAGTCTATAAGTAAGTATAGTATATTATACTATCAAATTGTAATTTCTATTTAAATTATATTTCGTGAGAAAGGTAATATTTATAAAGATCGAAATGGAACGTTGGAAAATTTTACGTCGATTTGAGAATAACCCTTAACCTCAAGGAACGTTTTTACGCTTTCTGCTATTAGAGATTGATGAGGGGATGGCCCAACGATGACTTCAGATATCGGAAGACGTTTGAGCGCGCCGGTATAACTGCCAGTATTTACATAAGGGATAAGCCCCACAGAGGATTCTCGGAATTGTAGTCCGCCTTCAAATTGGTCAGCTTTGTCCAGTGGAATGAGATAACGAACCTCTTGTTCACTGGTGAATGCTTCATTTTTGAAAAGGAGTGATACATTCGACAACTCCAGGCTAAGATACCTAACATATTCTTCGTCTTGGTATTCTGGCCAACGATCCACCAATTCTCGATCCAGTTTATATTGCTCTCTGTAGCGCCGGATAACTGAAAGGATATGGACGAGTTTTGCGTGGTATCGGTAGCGCACCTTATAGAGGGAAAGTTGTGGCATCATTATTAAGGGCTTAACGTCATCTGCCCTTTCTTCGGTGCTTAGTCCGATGCAGATCCCGCCTGATGGTGCATATCCTCGCCATTGCTCGAGACTGTCTCGGACAAGAGAAAAGCAAGCCACTAAATTTGTATTTTCGTTCGGGTGTGGGAGATTTTCTTGAACCTGCCTCAATATATATTTAAAATCTTCGGTTTTTTCGTTCTTTTCCCGTCTTTGCAATATTTTTCTAATCAATTCGGAACCGTGACGCACTTCTTCTGTGTCGTTCATAAACCGATTGTCGCTTGCCCAAAAACCGGCACTATCAATTATCCCCTTAAATCCAGATATTGTAGTATAATGAAACAACTTCCCCTTAAATAGGGAGGAATTTTCTCGGCGAAATCTTAAACGTTGGATATTCGTTTCTACCTCTCCTTCTAATTCCGTTGTTCCAAAAAATGCTACTAAAAATCCATTGCGATACTTTTGATTCTCGATCACGTAACTTCCATCCAGATTCTGTAAAATCTTTTTTTTCAGCAATTTATCGGTTCCAAGACTTAGAGCGGATATTTATGGATAGGGTAATCTAGCGCTAGTCACTTTCTTCAAAGCGAGCATTCCAGAACTATGTAATTATATCAGTTATTTGGTCTAAAATGCTTCCTATTAGCAACTATTCCTCCTCAAGTCGCATCGGGCGGCAGTGACCTGAACCCTCCATCCCGTAGCGCCGCGATGGCGAAATCGACCATCGGGTCGAACATTAGGTCCTGCCGGTCTTCGGGCATGCAGCGGCAGGCCTGCGAAATCAGCACGGGGTGGAAGAAGACGAGCAGGCTGTGCTGCATCAGCATGGCGGCGGTCGCCGCGTCCTGCTCGGGAAAGTCGCCAGCCGCGATCCCGTCGCGGATCACCTCAGCCATGGCGTGGCGCATCTTGGCCTTGTGCGCCTCTATCTCGTCCCAGGCTTCGTCCATCGCCGCTTCGATCAGGTCGTGGATCTTGCGGTTGGAGGTGTAGCGTTCGCGCATGCGCTCGAAATGGGCGCGGGCGATCATCCGGAGGCGCTCGGGCGCGGGTACGGTCTTGCGTCCGGCGATATCCTCGATCTCGCGCAGGAAACCTTCGGTCACGTGGATCGTCACGGCCTTGGTCAGCGCCGTCTTGGAGGAAAAGAAGCGGTAGACGTTGGCCGGCGACATGCCAAGCTCGTTGGCGATATCGGCCACGGTGGTCTTCTGGAAGCCGTAGACGTGAAACAGGCGGCTTGCCGTCTCGACGATCTTTTCGCGCATCTCCACCGCGGCCGGCGACCATGTGCCGTCCCTGAGATAGCCGCTTTCGCCGGGCGCCTGTTTTACCGTTTCCTCTGCCATCGAACTCATGTCTCTTGAGCGATTCCTTCGCTGATTGTGCCGTTTCGCGCCGCGTTTGGCCAGTTTCGGGCTTGGGCCGTACCGTAAAGCCGGCGCAATGTGACGCTCATCACTTTTCGGATGATATCTAATATATGTTCACTGACGATTATTGACAATCGTCAGTTTCCAACAAATATGGGGGCAAAGAAATTCCGCCACGGCAAACAGGGAAGGGCGTTCGGCCCGTTGCAGCCGCCGCCGCGGGATCGAACCGGATTGGATCTGCGTCATGTCTTCGCCCCTGAACTGCCGTTTCGCCTCTTGCAAGGAAGGTTCCGCCGCCGGTTTCATCAACGCCCGGCGCAGGCGTATTGGCTGGACCGCAGCCGTGTTGGGGCTGGCGGTACTTGCCGCCGGCTGCCAGCCGGATGCCGCCGAACAGGCGGACGCTCCGCTGGCTCCGCGCATCGTCTGGGCCGAGCAGGTCAAGCTTTCCGATGGCGTGGAGACGCAAAGCTTTACCGGTACCGTGCGCCCGCGCGTCGATGCGCCGATGGCGTTTCGTGTCGGCGGAAAGCTTGCCGAAAGGCTTGTCGATGTGGGTGACGAGGTCGCGAAGGGCGACGTTATTGGCCGCCTCGATGAGGGGGACTACCGGCACGGCCTGCGTGTTGCGATAGCGCAGGAAAAGGCGGCGGAAGCGGAGGCCGAACGTTCATCCGCCGATCTGGAGCGTGCCCGCGAACTCAAAGAGAAGGGCCACGCCAGCACGGCTGTCTTCGACCGCGCGAAGGCAACGGCCAACGCCGCGCGCGAGGCGCTGGCGGCCGCGCGCGAGCGTCGCGCCTTGGCCGAAAACGAGCTTGAATATGCCGTCCTGAAAGCCGATGCGGATGGCGTCGTGACCGGTGTTTCGGCTGAGCCGGGCGAAGTCGTCACCGCTGGCCAGCCCATCGTGCGCCTTGCCCGCACTGGTGAGCGGGAGGCGGCCATCGCCATCCCCGAAAGCCGCATTGGCGCTGTTCGCGGCGCGAAGGCCTGGGTCACGCTCTGGGCGTTGCCGGGCAAGCGTTTCGACGCGGCTTTGCGCGAACTCTCGCCCGAAGCGGACCCTGCCGCGCGCACGTTCGACGCGCGCTTTTCGATAGACGACCCTGAAGGGCAGGCGAGGCTCGGCATGACAGCGACGGTGCACATCGCGCGGGCCGATGTCGAAAAATCCTTCGTCGTGCCCCTTTCCGCGATCTGGTATCGCGGCGAGGCGGCTTTCGTCTGGCGTTCGAGCGAAGACCGTGCGGCTGTCGAAGCCGTTCCCGTTACCGTTCGCCGGCTTGACGAGGAGGTCGCCTATGTCGATGGCGGCCTGAAGCCCGGGGAGCTTGTCGCAAGCCTCGGCGTCCATCGTCTTGACGAAAACCTCGCTGTGCGCGTGGAAGAGCGCATGGCCGGCGAAGCCGTGAAGGTGGGGGCTTTGCGATGAAATCGTTCAACCTCTCCGCATGGGCGCTGCGGCATCAGTCGCTCGTCCTCTTCTTCATTCTGGTTCTCGCCGCCGCGGGTATCTGGTCCTACGGTACTCTCGGGCGCAATGAAGACCCGTCTTTCACCGTCAAGGTGATGGTCGTCACCGCCGTCTGGCCTGGGGCGACGGCGGAGGAAATGCAGGATCAGGTTGCCGACAGGATCGAGACCCGCCTGCAGACCCTGCCGCATCTGAACCGCCTGAACACCTATTCGCGGCCCGGTTTCACCGCGACGCAGGTGATCCTTGAGGATTCCACGCCGCCCTCCGCTGTCGAGGATCTCTGGTATCAGGTCCGCAAGAAGGTCGGCGACATTAGCGCCGAACTGCCGCAAGGCGTGCGCGGGCCGTTCTTCAACGATGAATATTCGGACGTCTTCGTCGAAATCTTCGCGCTCACCGCTCCCGGCGCCACCTGGACGGAGCTTGACGATCTTGCCGAAATCGTCCGTCAGGGCTTCCTGTCCGTGCCGAATGTGGAAAAGGTCAGCCTTTTCGGCGAGCAGGACCAGAAGATCTTCGTCGATATCTCCTATGAGAAGCTCGCCACCCTCGGCATTCCCGCAAGCGCGATCTTCGACGCGCTGAACCGGCAGAACGCCGTCGTGCCCTCAGGCGCGGTCGATACGCGGAGCGAGCGGGTACAGGTGCGTGTCTCGGGAAATCTGGAAGGCGTGGAGGAGGTTGCCTCCGTGCCCGTCGAGGCCGGCGGCAATACGTTCCGCCTTGGCGATATCGCCACCGTCTCGCGCGGGGTTCAGGATCCGCAGACCTATGCATCGCGCTATAACGGCGAGCGGGCGATCATGCTTGGCGTCGTCATGGCCGACGGCGGCAATGTTCTGGAGCTTGGCGAAGCGCTTGGCGCGAAGGCCGGGGCATTGCGCGCGCGCCTGCCGGTAGGGGCCGATCTTCACCAGGTGTCCGACCAGCCGCATGTGGTTGAAGAGGCGATCGGCGAATTCGTCTTCAAGTTCGTCGTCGCGATTTCGATCGTGCTTCTCGTCTCCTTTGTCTCGCTCGGTTTCCGGACGGGCATCATCGTCGCGCTTTCCGTGCCGCTGACGCTGGCCGGCACCTTCCTCGTCATGATGATGATGGGGATCGACCTTGAGCGCATCTCGCTCGGCGCGCTGATCCTTTCCCTCGGCCTTCTGGTCGATGACGCGATCATCGCCATCGAGATGATGGTGGTGAAGATCGAGCAGGGCTGGACCCGCTTTCATGCCGCGACCCACGCCTGGAATTCCACTGCCTTTCCGATGTTGACGGGAACGCTGGTGACGGCGGCAGGCTTCCTGCCGGTCGGCTTCGCGAAATCCTCGGCTGGTGAGTATGCCGGCGGCATCTTCTGGGTGGTCACGGTCGCGCTTCTCATTTCCTGGGTCGTCGCCGTTATCTTCACGCCCTACCTCGGGCTGAAGCTTTTGCCGAAGTCGCTGGAGCGCCACGCGTCGGAGCGCGCGGGCAATGCGGACGAGCACTCGATCTACGAGACGCGCGGGTACAACTTCCTGCGTGCCGTCGTTCGCGGCTCCGTTCGTTTCCGTCTGCCCGTGGTTCTTGCCACCGTCGGCCTTTTAACGCTCGCGGGCTATGGCATGGGCTTCGTCGAAAAGCAGTTCTTCCCCAATTCCGACAGGCCGGAGGTGATCGTCGAGTTGCGCGGGCCGGAAGGCTCCTCCTTCGAGGCGACGGACCGCGAGGCGAGGAAGCTTGAGGATTGGCTGAAGGACAATCCCGACCTTGAATATTTTACGACCTATGTCGGCGCCGGCGCGCCGCGCTTCTTCCTTGCGTATAATCCGGAGCTTCCGAACCCGAATTTCGCGATGCTGCTGATCCAGTCGAAGGGGGGCGAGCATGCGGAGCGCCTTCTGGCCGAGCTCAAGCAGCGTTTCGCGGAATCCGAGGGCGCGGTCAGGGGCCGTGCGCGGCGTCTGGAACTTGGGCCTCCGGTCGGCTTCCCGGTCCAGTTTCGGGTCGTCGGCACCGACACCGCTGAGGTGCGCGAGATCGCGGCCCGGGTCCGCGACATCATGCGCGCCAATCCCGATACCCGCGATGTCGAGCTGCAGTGGGGCGAAAAGGTGAAGTCCGTGCGCCTTGAGGTCGATCAGGAGCGTGCCCGTGCGCTCGGCCTTTCCACCGCGGAGATCGGCCGCACCTTGCAGACGCTCCTGTCCGGCTACGAGGTCACGTCGCTGCGCGAGGATACGCATGACGTCGGCGTCGTGGTACGCGCGACTGATGAAGAGCGCGGCAACCTCGGCAATCTCGGCGATCTTGTCGTGAACGTGAGGAATGGCGCGCCGATTCCCGTCTCCCAGGTCGCACGCATTTCCTATGAGGCTGAGGAGCCTATTCTCTGGCGGCGCAACCGCGAGATGGTCCTGACCGTGCGTTCCGACGTGGCGCAAGGCGTTCAGGCGCCGGATGTGACGGCCGCACTCCTTCCGCAGATGAAGCAGCTCGAGGCGTCTCTTCCCCCCGGCTACCGGATCGACGCGGGCGGTGCGGCGGAAGAATCCGCCAAGGCCAACACCGCGCTTTCCAAGGTCTTCCCGGTCATGTTCGTGGTGATGATGATCCTGATAATGCTGCAGATGCAGTCGATTTCGAAGATGGTGCTGGTCTTCCTCACCTTCCCGCTCGGGCTTGTCGGCGCGGTCGCCTCGCTCCTCTTGTTCGATGCTCCCTTCGGCTTCGTGGCGATCCTTGGCGTCATCGCGCTGGGCGGCATGGTCATGCGCAACACGCTGATCCTTGCCGACCAGATCGAGCAGGACCTGAAGGCCGGCGCCACCATGCGCGAGGCGATTGTGGAATCGACCGTGCGCCGCGCCCGTCCGGTAGTGTTGACGGCGCTTGCCGCCGTGCTTGCCTTCATTCCGCTGACGACCAACGCCTTCTGGGGGCCGATGGCGGTGTCGATGATCGGCGGCCTCACGGTCGCGACGGTGCTGACGCTCTGCTTCATGCCCGCGCTTTACGCGCTTTGGTTCCGCAGGCGGCTAGACGTTGCCGATACCGAAGCGCAAGAGGAGGCTCAAAAGCCGGAGCCGGAGCCGGAGCCGGAGCCGGAGCCGGAGGCGCAGCCCGCCATCCGCCTTGCCCATGCGGCGGAGTAGGTCGGCTGGCCTATCCGGCGGGCACGATCCGCTGGCGCTGCTCGCCAAGGCCCTCGATGCCGAGCTTCATCGTGTCGCCGGGCTTCAGGTACTTTTGCGGAGACATGCCCATGCCGACCCCCGGCGGCGTGCCGGTGGTGATCACGTCGCCGGGCTCCAGCGACATTTGCCTGGAGAGATAGGAGATGATCTCGGCGACGGGGAAGATCATCGTCACCGTATTGCCCGCCTGCATGCGCTCGCCGTTGACGTCGAGCCAAAGGTCGAGTGTTTGCGGGTTGTCCAGTTCCTCTGTGGTGACAAGCCATGGGCCGAGTGGGCCGAAGCCCGGCGCGCTCTTTCCCTTGATCCACTGTCCCGTGCCTTCAAGCTGCCAGGCGCGCTCGGAAATGTCGTTGCAGATCGTGTAGCCCGCCACATGGGAAAGGGCGTCGGCCTCGTCGACCTGCCATGCCCGCCGGCCGATGACGACGGCAAGCTCCACCTCCCAGTCGAGCTTGGTGATACCTGCATGATAGGCGATATCGTCGTCAGGCCCCGTGACGCAGCTTGGCGCCTTGGAAAAGACGACCGGCTCCGCGGGGATCGGCATGCCGGATTCCTCCGCGTGGTCGGCATAGTTGAGGCCGATGGCGATGAAGTGGCCGATGCGCGCCAGCGGCGCGCCGAAGCGTACCTCGTCTTCGACCGGGTAAAGGTCGGCGGGGTCGATCCTGGCGATCCTGCCGAGGGTGTGGTCATCGAGCGTAACGCCCGTGATATCGCTCAGGTGGTGGCTGAGATCGCGCAAAATGCCGTCGGCGTCGATCAGGCCCGGCTTCTCCGCGCCCTTCATGCCATAGCGCACAAGCTTCATCGGCGGGCCTCCTTCGTTGCTGCCCGTTCACCGGCCATTATCGCACGGATGCACGGCGGAGATTCGGCGCTTCAGGCTGCGGAACGCGCCATGATCCATAATACTTTTTCGTGAGTGAATGTGGATTTCGTAAGGTAAGGTTGTGGCAGTTCTGCAACGTGATCCGGAAAAGGAAATCGTCTGCCCGCCTGTATAGAAATGCCTAAAAATTAAGCAATCGAGCATTGTTGCAGTGCAAACCACAGGTCTTGGCGTTTTATCCAAGGGATATATGACAATCGCAGGGCCGGTCAGGATATATATTCCGTTACGTAAAGTATTTGTTTGCCAATTTGGCCCATCATTTCGCCGCCCGCGGCATGACAACTCCTAAATTGCATTGTGGCGGAACCTTGTGCAGGTTCGGGCAAACGAATTCAGCGCCCGCGTGTATCGGGCGCCGCGGGAGGATTGAAGGGCAAATGATGACGACGAAGACTTGGGCGAAACTTTCTGTTGCGGCGATTGCGCTCGCAGCGGTCAATGGCGAGGCTTTCGCCGGCTCTTTCGCCGTTCGCGAGCAGAGCGCGTATTACCAGGGCCTGTCCTTCGCGGGCAACGGCACCACCGGCCCGTCGATCTCCTCCATTTTCTGGAATCCGGCGACGATCACGGGTGCGGGTGACGGCATCACCTTCGAATCCCACAACACCTTCATCATTCCGGATTCGGAAATCGATGGGCAGCTTACTGGAGCGCCTCTCGCCGGAATTCCGAGCAGCAATACGTCCAGTGGAGATATTGGCTCTGAAGCTTGGGTTCCGTCGACCTATCTGTCATACAAGGTGAATGAGGATATCTTCCTGGGCCTCGCGATCAATGCGCCTTTCGGTCTCGGAACGAAGCCGGATACGAATTGGGCCGGACAGTTCTATTCCCGCTCCTCGAACGCACTATCGATCAACGCCAATCCGCTTGTTGGTTACAAGATCAACGAAAAGATCTCGGTCGCCGTTGGCCTTCAGGTTCAGTATTTCGACGTTTCGCTTAAAAGCGCTGTGCCGAGCGCAGCCCTTGGATTCCCTACTGGTGAACTGGAAGGTGATGATGTGGGCTTTGGGGCCACCGCAGGCGTTACCTTCAAGCCGACCGATGGCACGGAACTTGGTGTTGGCTACCGCTCGGCGATCTCGCACAAGCTTGATGGAGATTTCAATCTGCCGGCAGCGCTAGGCGGCTCGAGGCCTATCACGGCGAAGCTCATCCTGCCGGATTCAGTGACCTTTTCGTTCAAGCAGCGGGTAAATGAGAGCTTCCGCGTACTTGGTTCGGTCGAATGGACCAACTGGAGCCGCCTGACGGCGCCGAAAGTGATAAATTCCAACACCGGCGGTTTGGAACGTACTCTAGAATTCAACTACGATGACGGCTGGTTTTTCGCGCTCGGTGGCGAGTATGACTACAATGAAGACCTGACGCTGCGCGCGGGCCTTGCTTATGAAATCTCGCCGATCGACGATGATATCCGTGGCACGCGCGTGCCGGACGCAGACCGATTCTGGTTGTCTGGCGGCTTGACCTATAACGTGAATGAGAATCTGGCATTCGATCTCGGCTATACGCACATTTTTCTGGAAGATGCCGATATCGATATTTCCGGCAATCATCAGGACCTGATCACGCTTGGCGGTGTTTTCCCGCTGCCGTACAACGGCGAAGTTGAAACCAGCATTGACATTATCTCCGCTTCGGTTCGTTACCGCTGGGGCGGCCCGTCGAAGGATCGCGACTACGACACGACGCGCAAGTACTGATTGGCGAAACGCCGGATCGACAGCAAAAAGGCCGGGAAACCCCGGCCTTTTTTCGTTTGGGTTGGCCGCGATCATGCCGAAGCCGGCCGCGCACTCCCTCACCTCTCCCTTGAGGGAGAGGTCGGCGCGTCAGCGCCGGGCGAGGGTGCAACGACCCCGCCCCATCGCCCACGCCGGCGATGCCACACAATTTGACACCCTCACCCTGTCCCTCTCCCTGAGGGAGAGGGGACGCAGGCTGCGCTTTCTTGCCATAGTCCCCAGAGCTTCAACACGGGAAGCGGCTCGATAATGTTGAGCGCCGGCCGCGCACTCCCTCACCTCTCCCTTGAGGGAGAGGTCGGCGCGTCAGCGCCGGGCGAGGGTGCAACGACCCCGCCCCATCGCCCACGCCGGCGATGCCACACAATTTGACACCCTCACCCTGTCCCTCTCCCTGAGGGAGAGGGGACGCAGGCTGCGCTTTCTTGCCATAGTCCCCAGAGCTTCAACACGGGAAGCGGCTCGATAATGTTGAGCGCCGGCCGCGCACTCCCTCACCTCTCCCTTGAGGGAGAGGTCGGCGTGTCAGCGCCGGGTGAGGGTGCAACGGCCCCCCCATCGCCAATTGACGCATCCACCCCGCGCGCAGGTTCATTCCCCTCAGAACGCCGCCGGATAAAGCCCGCCGTCGACGAGGATGTTCTGCCCCGTCACATAGCCCGAATGCGCAGAGCAGTAGAACGCGCAGACGTGGCCGAACTCCGCTGCCGTGCCGAAGCGGCGCGCCGGAATTTCCGCCGCCTGATCGGCGCGAATATCCTCGATCGGACGTCCCGTCTGCGCGGCCGCGCGCTCGAAACCGCCGGTCAGCCTGTCGGTATCCATCTTGCCGGGCAGCACATTGTTGATGGTCACGTTCGTGCCCGCATATTGCCGGCACACGCCCGCCAGGAAAGCGGTAAGCCCGGCGCGCGCGCCGCTTGAAAGGTCGAGGCCCTCGATCGGCATTTTCACCGAAAGCGAGGTGATGTTGACGATCCGCCCGAAGCCGCGCTCCGCCATGCCGTCGGCCACGCGCTGAACCAGCTCGATGGGCGTCACCATGTTCTGCACCACGCCCTTCAGCATCGCCTCGCGGTCAAGCTCGCGGAAGTCCTTTCTGGGTGGCCCGCCGTTGTTGTTGACCAGGATGTCGGGATCGGGGCAGGCGGCAAGCAGCGCGTCCTGTCCCTCGCGTGTCGAAACGTCGGCGGCCACTGCCGTCACCTTCACGCCGTAACGCGCACGAATGTCTTCCGCCGTCTTCTCCAGCCGTTCGGCGTCAAGTCCGTTGATGACAAGCTCGCAACCGGCGTCGGCCAGCGCTTCGGCGCAGCCGCGCCCGAGCCCCCGGCTCGATGCGCAGACGATCGCCTTGCGCCCGGAAATCCCAAGATCCATCTTTTCCTCCTCGATTTCATTTCAGGGGCTCAAAACCCCGTCGCGGTTCGGCTCCTAACTTGTCATGCAAGGGCGGGCGCGCAAGCCCGAATTCATGATTTTCAGGCCGGAAATACCATCCTGCGGGGTGGTCCTCGATTGCCACGATGATTCCGGAAAATGCCGTAACGGCTTCCAAATAGATGTCATTCGCGTTGGCGCCAGTCCGCCAGTCATTGTCCGGCGTGCTGGCGGGTTTGACTTTGGCCTTTGGCGAATTGCCCGGTTTCGACTGTCATATTCCTGATAACGGAATCGCGTTTAAAGCACGAAATCGTAGATCCGGAGATGGCAAATGACCGGGACGCCGGAACCCAAACACTACCGCGCGCTTTTCCTGTCGGATATTCATCTGGGAACGCGCGGCGCGCAGGCAGATCTTCTGCTCGACTTCCTTCGCTACAATGACGCGGAGACGATCTATCTGGTCGGCGATATCGTGGACGGGTGGCGGTTGCGGCGTTCCTGGTACTGGCCGCAGGCGCATAACGACGTGGTCCAGAAGCTCTTGCGAAAGAGCCGAAAGGGCGCGCGCATTATCTACACGCCCGGAAATCACGACGAGTTCCTGCGTGATTTTCTGGGCACGCATTTCGGCGGCGTGAATGTGGTGGCGGATGCGATCCACACCACCGCCGACGGACGCGAATTCCTGGTCATCCACGGCGACCAGTTCGATGTCGTCGTGCGTCACGCCAGGTGGCTCGCCTTCTTCGGCGACTGGGCCTATGTCACCGCGCTGAACCTGAACACGGGGCTCAACGTCGTGCGCCGCAAGCTCGGGCTAACCTATTGGTCGCTGTCGGCCTGGGCGAAGCTGAAGGTCAAGAACGCGGTCAATTTCATCGGCAAGTTCGAGGAGACGCTGTCGGCGGAAGCGCGCCGGCGCGAGGTCGACGGCGTCATCTGCGGCCACATCCACCATGCCGCCGATCATTCGGACTTCGGCATCCACTACATCAATACCGGCGATTGGGTGGAAAGCTGCACGGCGGTGGCCGAACACCACGACGGAACCTTCGAGGTGATCAGATGGGCCGACCGCCGGAAGCTGCCGGCCGTTGCGGAGAAGATCGGCAGCGCCCGGGCCGCCGCATGACATCCATCCTCATCGTGACGGATGCCTGGCGTCCGCAGATCAACGGCGTCGTCCGCTCGCTGGAGCGTACCGCCGAGGAGCTTGAGGGCATGGACGTGCGGGTCGAGTTCCTGACGCCGCGCGCGTTTCGCACGCTCCCCTGTCCGACGTATCCGGAAATCCGCCTTTCGCTCGCCACGCCCGCGCGCATCCGGCGCATGATCGCGGATGCTGCCTGCGATCATCTCCACATCGCAACGGAAGGCCCACTCGGGCTGATGGCGGCGCGTATCGCGCGGCGGGATGGGCGCATTTTCACGACCAGCTACCACACCCGCTTTCCGGAATATGTCTCGGCTCGCCTGCCGGTGCCGCTTTCCTGGTCCTACGGCTGGTTGAGGCGCTTTCACAATTCCGGGCAGGGCTGCATGGTCGCGACCATGTCGCTTGAAAACGATCTGCAGGCACGCGGTTTCACCAATCTCATGCGCTGGTCGCGCGGGGTGGATCATCACCTGTTCAAGCCGTATGAGGGGTCGGTGCTGCCGGAAAGCCTGCCGGGTCCGATCTTCATGTATGTGGGCCGTGTCGCGGTCGAGAAGAACATCGAGGCGTTCCTGTCCCTTTCGCTTCCCGGCACCAAGGTCGTGGTCGGCGGCGGTCCGCAGCTTGAGCGTCTGCGCCGCGAGCACCCGGACGTGCATTTCACCGGGGCGAAGGTGGGCGAGGAGCTTGCCCGCCACTACGCCAGCGCCGACGTTTTCGTCTTCCCCAGCCTGACGGATACCTTCGGCAACGTCCTTCTTGAAGCGCTTGCCTGCGGCGTACCTGTCGCCGCCTATCCCGTCATGGGGCCGCTCGACGTTATCGGGGACACGGGGGCCGGCGTGTTGAACGAGGATTTGCAGAAGGCGGCCCTTGCCGCGCTCGATGTCCCGCGCGAACATGCCCGTGAGGCCGCGCTCGGCTACACGTGGGCGGAAAGTGCGAGGCAGTTTCTCGACAACTGCGTGGCAGCCTACGATAATCGCAACGCGCGAAAGGCTGCATGACGCCCGAATTTGTCACCAGCGCAATATTGTTGTCCCGTCCTGACCGGACTCCTGATATTTGAACTGTCAGGAGATTTCGCATGACCAAGCCACTCGACGCTCCCGTATTCGACGATATCCTTGCCGCGCGCGAGCGCATCTCGGGTGAGGCGGCAAGGACGCCGCTTCTGCGCTCCGCCATTCTCGACGAGGTGACGGGCGGCAGCGTTCTGATCAAGCCGGAGGTGCTGCAACGCACCGGTTCGTTCAAGTTTCGCGGTGCCTTCAACCGCTTGTCGATGATCCCTCCAGAAGACCGTGCGAAGGGCGTCGTCGCCTGCTCGTCCGGCAACCATGCGCAAGGGGTTGCCGAGGCTGCGCGGATCATCGGCATGCCGGCGACGATCGTCATGCCGTCCAATGCGCCCGCTGTGAAAAAGGCCCGTACCGAGCGTTCGGGCGCCAAGGTGGTGGACTACGAGCGCGGGGTGGAAAATCGCGACGAGATCGCGGGCAGGATCGTTGCGGAAACCGGCGCGACCTTCATCCATCCCTATAACGATCCCGGCGTTATCGCGGGGCAGGGCACTGCGGGCGTTGAAATCGCCGAGCAGGCCGAGGCGCTCGGCCTTTTGCCCGAGGCGATGCTCACCTGTGCCGGCGGCGGCG
Source organism: Stappia sediminis (assembly GCF_009826895.1). Lineage (GTDB taxonomy): Bacteria > Pseudomonadota > Alphaproteobacteria > Rhizobiales > Stappiaceae > Hongsoonwoonella > Hongsoonwoonella sediminis. The sequence goes on from NZ_WUMV01000001.1 coordinate 445,389, forward strand.
GTCTGACGGCGGGCATTGCCCTTGCTCTTGAGCGTCTTCTGCCGGATTGCGCGGTCTTTCCGGTCGAGCCGGAAGGGTTCGATGACTACGCCCGTTCGCTGGAAGCGGGCCATCGCGTTACCAATCCGGCCGCCGTCGGGTCGATTTGCGATGCGATCCTGACGGAAACGCCAGGCGATCTCGGTTTTGAGATCACGTCGCGCCGCGCAAAACGCGGCCTTGTCGTGACCGACGAGGAAGCGCTGAGGGCCGTCGCCTTCGCCTTCAGGGAACTGAAGCTGGTGGTGGAACCCGGCGGGGCTGTTGCGCTAGCGGCACTTTTATCGGGCAAGCTCGACATTGCGGGAAAATGCGTCGCGATCATCCTGTCCGGTGGCAATATCGAGCCGGCGATGATGATGCGCGCCTTGGAAAGTGCTTGAATTTTCTAACTGAAAAGCGACTGCCGCTCGCCGGGTGAAAGGCGGGCGAGTTCGTCTTCCGTCTCGTCGGTCATCGCGGCGGAAATGCGCTCCAGTTCCGCCTCCCAATCGCTGTCGGCGGCCGCTTCGCTTTCCTCCGCTTCAGCCTCTGCCTTTTCCGGCTTGCCTGCCTCCGCGGAAGTCGCGGGGCGGGCGAAAACATCCGCTTCCCCGTCGTCGGAATCGTCGAGCGCGGCATCGAAGTCGAACGCAGCCGCAGGGTCGCTGGCCGCCTTCAGCGCGTTCTCGCCGGTCTCGGTGACGGTGGCGAAAACGTCCGCCTTGAGGTCGTCCTCGTCTGACGTTGCGTCGCTTTCCTGTGCCAGTTCCCACGGGTCGATTTCGCCGTCGCTGGAACTTATGGCGTCGAATTCGCCGCCATTTGAACCTTTTCGGGCGCCTTTGGAATTCTCCTCGACGCCTTCGGCTTCTTCGCACTCGCTGTTCAGGAGCGCGTCGATCGTGTCCTGGTCCGTGCCCCGGCCCTCAAGCTGCGGGCCGTTCAGAAGATGCGCGTCCGGCCGGGTGTCCATCTTTATATCGGGGTCTTCGGCCTTGGCGCCTTCCATGCCCCAGATCTTGATCATCATATTGATCCGGGCCTCAAGATATTGAAGAACCTGGACAATCTTCTGGGTGCGCTGCCCGGTCAGGTCCTGGAAGGAGCAGGCCATGAAAATCTCGGTCGCCCGGCCGTCGATTTCGTCGCAGGCACCGTGGTCGCCGCCGTCTTCCTTCATCTGCCAGGCGATTTCCTGGATCGCTTCGGCGGCGGCGAGAATTTCCTGCGTTGCCCCTTCCGTCTGCCTGACGATCGCGTCCAACTCGTCGGAAGCTTCCTGGAACCTGTTGCCGTATTCCGATTCATGCTTGATGTTGCCGATCTCGCGCTTGGTGCGTTCGATCGCTTCCTGCATGTCGGCGATGTCGATGCGGATCCGGTCGATGCTGGGCGTATGGCGGTCGCGGATCATGACCGTTTCGAGACGGGCGATCGCATCCAGCACCATCTGCGTTTCGGGCTTCTGGCTGCGCCTCAGGAACTCGTCCAGGAACCACCGTCCGCGAGACGAGCTTGAAAGAGCATCGCGCAGTGCCTCGAATTCGGCATCGGAGAGCGGGCTGGATGGTCCGTTCGCTGCCATGGTCGTAATCTCGGATCGTGAATCGGTCGGGCGGCTCGGCCCCGCGTCGGCAGGTCCTGCCGATAATGGTTAATCATCAAATCCTTAGAATCGGTTTAGATATGCGGCGCAATTCGGGAAAACGGCCTTCATGAAAGACGCGACGCGAACGGGCGGTTTCTTCGCTGCTTACTTCTTCGGAATTGGCTTGTTTCTGCCGTTTTTTCCACTTCTTCTGTCGGCGAATGGCCACGGCCCGGCGGAAATCGGCACGCTTCTCGCGGTACCCATCGCCGTGCGCCTCGTCGCGAATCCGCTCATGACGAATCTCGCCGACAGATTGCAGGCGACGAAAGGCTCAATCGTCATTTTCGCGGTCGTGTCGGCCATTTTGTTCCTCGTTCTTGTGAAACCGCTGGGTTTCTGGGCGACATTCTTCCTGCTTGCGCTCATTGCAGCTTTCTGGTCGCCGATCTTGCCTTTGAGTGACGCAATGGCGGTGAATCTCGTCCGCAAACGCCGGGGCGATTACGGGCGGATGCGGCTTTGGGGGTCGATCGCCTTCGTGGTCGCAAACCTCGCCGGCGGAGTTCTGCTCCAGTATTTTAGCGCCAGCTGGCTTATCGGGGGTATCGTCGGCGGCCTGGTTGTGGTTTTCGCCCTTGCCGTCACGATGCCTGCCTGTGAAGGCGAGGAGACTGGCGGGGATAACTCAGGCGGAAGCGACACTTCCGTTCTCAAAAGCCCGGTCTTTCTTCTCTTCCTTGCCGCCGCCGGTCTCGTGCAGGCAAGCCATGCCGCCTATTACGGTTTCGGTTCTCTCTACTGGACGCAAAACGGCATCGCGGAAACGGCGGTCGGCGCGCTCTGGATGTTGGGCGTCGTCACGGAAATCCTGTTGTTTTACTTCGCAAGCCGCCTGCAAAGCCGGATTTCGCCGGTCGGCTTTCTGCTGATCGGTTCCGCGGCGGCGGTTCTCAGGTGGCTCCTGTTTCCCTTCGTGACGGATTTCGCGCTTATCGTGGTGCTTCAGGGGTTGCATGGCCTCACCTTCGGGGCAACGCATCTGGGTGCGGTGGGGCTGATCGCAAAGGCGGTTTCGAGCCGGCGGTCCGGTACGGGGCAGGGGCTGTTGTCGACTGCGGTCGGTGGCATGTCGGCGCTGGCAACCGCGGCGGCGGGCCCGCTATTCGGCTCCGATCCCGCTGCCGCGTTTCAACTCATGGCGGCCATGTCGGTTGCCGCATTCCTGCTGATCGCGGCCCTCAACCGGCCGCTTGGCAGGCTGCAATCGGCAAACTGAGGCGCAATCAATCAGCCCCAAAGTTCGCGTAACGGCGGCATGAGGGTGCTGCCCTCGAAGGAAAGCCCCGGCGTTCGGTCGCTTGAAAGCAGGAGAGGAGCGTCGAGATCGACGAAATCCGCGCCTTGCGCCGCGATCACGCCCGGCGCCATGGCAAGCGAGGTGCCAAGCATGCAGCCGACCATGACCTTGAAGCTTCGCGCCTTTGCCTCATCCACCATGACGAGCGCCTCCGTCAGCCCGCCGGTCTTGTCGAGCTTGACGTTTACGGCATCGTAGCGTTCTTTCAATTCGCCGAGTTCCGCCGAAGTATGGGCGCTTTCATCGGCGCAAATCGGGACGATCCGCTCTACGCGGGACAGAAGAAAGTCATCGCCCGCAGGCAGCGGCTGCTCAATCAGTTCCACTCCGGCGGATGCGCAAGCCGCGAGGTTTTTCTCGAATGTTTGCGCCGTCCACGCCTCGTTGGCATCAACGATCAGCCGAGCTTGCGGAGCGGCTGATCTTACCGCGGCAATGCGCTCCGGGTCGCCCTCGCCGGCAAGCTTCACCTTCAACAATGGGCGGGCTTTCGCCTTTTCGGCATCGCTCGCCATTTTCTCAGGCGTGCCGACGCTGATCGTGAAGGCCGTGACAAGTGGTGAAGGTTCCGCTCGTCCAAGCAGCGCGGAAACGCTTTTGCCCGCCCGTTTGGCTTCAATATCCCAGAGCGCGCAGTCGAGTGCGTTTCGCGCAGCACCCGCCGGCATTGCCATTTGCAGGCCCGCACGGTCGAGACCGTGGGCGAATTCCTTCGCCATGGTCTCGATATCGGCGATGACCCCGCTTACCGTTTCACCATAACGGGCGTAAGGCACGCATTCGCCGTGACCGATGCGCGTTCCCTCGCGAAGGGTAACGACGACGACATCCGCATGCGTGCGGCTGCCGCGCGAAATCGTGAAGCCGCCTTCTATCGGCCAGCTTTCGGCGACGACGGTCAATTCGATCGTCATGGGTTTCCAAACTCCTTGCCGATCCGCTCTACGATCGCTTCCACGCCGAAGCGAACGGGATCGGTGGCTGGAAGGTCGTGATCGACGGAGATCGTTTCGAGAAGCTTTCTTGCCTCATCCTCGCCCAGTGCCGCGGTATTGACGGCGATACCGACGCACCGGATCGCCGGGTTCGTCAGCCGGCCGCAGCGCACGGTTAGGTCGATCACGTCCTGAATCGACGGCAGTGGCGTCTGAACGCCTCGCATCGTCTTGCGCGTGGGCTCGTGACAGACGACGAAAGCGTCCGGCTGCGAGCCATGCAGGAGCCCAAGGGTAACACCCGCGAAAGACGGGTGATAGAGCGAACCTTGACCCTCGACCACATCCCAGTGAGCTTCATCCGCGTCCGGCGAAATCCATTCCGCGGCGCCGGAAATGAAATCGGCCACCACCGCATCCAGCGCGACGCCGCGTCCGGAAATGAAGACGCCCGTTTGGCCCGTTGCGCGGAAATCGGCATCGAACCCTTGATCCCGCATACCTTTTTCAAGGGCGAGCGCGGCATATTTCTTGCCGACGGAACAGTCCGTGCCAACGGTCAGAAGGCGCTTTCCCGACCGCTTGGTCCCCTTGCCGGTGGAAAATCTCTCGGCCGAATGGCGTACATCGAAAAGCTTTCGCCCCGTGCGTGCCGCGGTATCGCGGATTGCCGGCACGTCCGACAGGCGCATGTGCAGCCCGCTTGCCACATCCATACCGGCTTCGAGTGCCGCGACGATGGACTCCACCCAGTGATCCGGCAGCACGCCACCGGCGTTTACCGCGCCTACGATCATGGTTTTGGCGCCATTCGCCGCGGCTTCGCCGGGCGCCATGTCAGGGAGGTTCGCATCCGCGTTGCACCCGTAGAGACGATACTGGCCGACACACCATTCCTTGCGCCAGTCGACAATGCCGAGTCCCGTTTTCGCGGCAAGCGCGTCAGGCACGTCTCCCAGAAACAGCAGATAGGGATGATGGATTTCCATGGGCTGTCTCCTTGCCGCAACGTCATGTAATTGAGTGTCAGGATACGATAGCCAAAGCACGCCGTCGTGTAGACGGTATCGATGCGGGTCAGGTATACGGGTCCATGGGGATTTGGGGCAAGAGGCGGCGATGACCATCCACGCGGCGCGACCCGCGCCGACCTTGAGTACTGCGGTGGACGGCGAGAGGATGACGGTTGCCATTGGCGGCGGCTGGACGATCCATGCCAGCCACGAGATGGAAGGTCTCGTCACCGGCCTGAAATCGGGTACCCCCGTTTTCATCACAATCGACCTGTCGGGCGTAACCCATCTCGACACGGCTGGCGCCTGGTTGATCCACCGCTTGCAGGGCGATTTCGAGTTCAAGGGCTCGCGGGTTGAACTCACGGGACTCAGCGACAAGTTCAGGTCGCTGGTGGGTGAAATCGAAAGCCACCACCCGCCAGCGTGGAAACCGCGCGTTCGCCGGCGTTCGATCGTGGGCCTGCTGGAAGCGACCGGCAGGCAGATGGCCGAAATCGGCAATGATATCGTCGCCGTCTGCCACATCGTCGGGTCGCTGGCGGTCGTTCTGTCCGGAATCCTGATCAATCCCCGGCGGCTAAGGGGTATTTCGGTCGCCGTTCAGTTCGACCGTTCATGCATTGGCGCCGTTCCCATCGTCGCGCTGATGAGCTTCCTGATCGGCGGCATCATTTCCCAGCAGGGCGGCTTCTACCTGCGAACGTTCGGCGCGGATCTTTACGTGGTCGACCTTGCCGGCGTGCTGGTCCTGCGTGAAATCGGGGTTCTTCTGACGGCGATCATGGTCGCGGGCCGTTCCGGTTCGGCATTCACCGCGGAACTCGGTTCCATGAAGATGCGCGAGGAGATGGATGCGCTGCATGTCATCGGCCTCAGGGTAACGGAAGTTCTCATTTTGCCGCGGCTGCTTGCGCTGATGATCGCCCTGCCGATCCTTGCGTTCATAGCCGACCTTGCGGCCCTTTTCGGCTCGGGCCTCGTGACATGGGCATATCTTGAAATCCCGCCGCAGATCTTCATGCAGCGGCTGAATGAAGCCGTCACCCTGCAAACGCTTTGGGTCGGCCTTCTCAAGGCGCCCTTCATGGCGATGATCATTGCGCTTATCGCCTGCGTGGAAGGGCTGAAGGTTTCCGGATCCTCCGAATCGCTCGGCCTTCACACCACGCTTTCGGTGGTGAAGGCGATCTTCATGGTGATCGTGGTCGATGGTATGTTCGCCATCTTCTTCGCATCTATCGGGGTTTGAGCTGATGCGGGAAGGGGAAGGGGAAGGGGAAGGGGAAGGGGAAGGGGAAGGGCAGGTGTCGGGCGTCGGGGAGGAACGCAAGATCGCGGTTTTGAAAGCGCGCGGCGTCACGGTCGGCTTCGGTGAGACCCTCATCCTGGAAAACCTCGACCTTGACGTCTATCGCAGCGAGATCCTGGGTTTCGTCGGCGGTTCCGGCACCGGCAAATCCGTTCTCATGCGCACGATCCTCGGACTTGTCGAAAAGCGTGCCGGAAAGATCGAGGTGTTCGGCGACGATCTGGACACCGCGACGGCGGACGAACGTGCCGCGATCGAGCGCCGCTGGGGCGTTCTTTTCCAGCAAGGAGCGCTGTTTTCCTCTCTCAACGTGCGCCAGAACATCCAGGTACCAATGCGCGAACACATGAACATGTCTCAGCGCTTGATGGATGAGATGGCGCTTTTGAAGCTGGAGATGGTCGGGTTGCCCCGCGATTCGGCCGAAAAGGCGCCTTCGGAGCTTTCCGGCGGCATGATCAAGCGCGCAAGCCTTGCCCGGGCGCTGGCGCTCGATCCGGATCTCGTCTTCCTGGACGAGCCGACATCGGGGCTCGATCCCATCGGCGCGGCCGCCTTCGACGATCTCATAGAACGGCTGCGGGACGCCTTGGGGCTCACGGTCTATATGGTCACCCATGACCTCGACAGCCTGCATTCCATTTGCGATCGCATCGCTGTATTAGGGGAGCGTCGGGTACTCGTCACGGGAACATTTGACGAAATGATGCAGGTGGACCAACCCTGGGTGAAATCGTACTTCAGGGGTGAGCGGGCCTTGCGTCGGGTGGAACAGGACGAGGTTTGAATGGAGACCCGCGCCAATTACATCGCCATCGGCGCCTTTGTCTTTGCGATCATCATCGCAGCCTTCGTGTTCATCTATTGGCTGGGTGTCACGTCCAACGGCACCAAGAGCGTAAACATCAAGGTTATTTTCCCCGGCGCGGTGACCGGCCTGTCCACGGGCGGGCAGGTGCTCTACAACGGCATCAAGATCGGCGATGTCGGCGCTTTGGAGTTCAATCCGCGCGATCCCAAGGTCGTGCTGGCGACGCTGCGCGTCAACCCCAACGCCCCGCTGCGCAAGGACACCAAGGCAACGCTCGGATTTCAGGGTCTTACCGGGGTAGCCTATGTCGAGCTTTCGGGCGGCACGCCGGGCTCGCCATCGCTGTTCGAGACGGCGGACGACAAGGAACCTGTCCTGTATGCGGAACGTTCGGCTTTCGAGGATATCGTCGAAGGCGCACGCAACATTCTTGGCAAGGCGGACACCACTCTCGACACGATCGAGGAAGTGATCGCCGGGAACCGGGACGAGATCGACCAGACGATCAAGAACATAAACCAGTTCTCCGAAGCGCTGGCCAAGAACTCCGACGGTGTCGACCAGTTCATGTCATCGGTCGCCGACACCGGTGAGGCGTTGACGAAACTGTCGAACCGTCTTGAAGGCCTCGTGGCCAAGGCGGAAACGATCGTGGATGCCGTGCCGCCCGAAAAGATCACCTCGATCGTCAATGATACGGCCGAAATCGCCACGAAAATTTCCGAGGCTTCGAACGGGCTTTCGACGTTGATCGCCGACTCAAAGACGGCGGCGGAAGAATTGCAGAGCTTTACCGCAGGGCTCAACGAGAGCCTGAAGCAGGTCGATGCGGTGCTGGCCGAGGTCAAACCGGGAGATGTCCAGAAGATCGTTCAGGGCGTTTCACAATTCGCAGAAGTGCTCGACAACCGCAGCGCTGATATCGACAAGGTCGTCGCGTCCACGGCGGCGACGATGGAAAACGTCGAGAAGGTTTCAAAAACGCTTGGCGACCGGCAGGTCCAGATTGCTGAATTCATCGACAGCGCGGCCGCTGCAGGAGAACGCCTGAATTCGACGCTCGAGGAGGCGGGAAAGATCATCGCTACCGTCAATCCGCAAAGCGTGCAGGATATCGTCGATGGGGCGGCGAGCTTTTCCAAGGTGCTGAACGAGCGTCGCGGGGATATCGACAGGGTGATCGCATCCGCCGCTTCGTCCATGGACAATATCGAGAAGGTTTCCAAAACGCTCGGGGACCGTGACGCGCAGATCGGCCAGATCGTAGACAATGCCGCGCTCGTGGAAGAAAAGCTCGTCCAGTCGCTCGACGAGGCGAATCGCGTCTTGTCTGCCGTGAACTCGGACGAAGTCGCGCGGATCATTGCCTCGCTCGATACGCTGACATCCGATGTGGCGGGAAAAACCCAGACAATTTCAACGGCGATCGACGATGCTGGAAAGGCGGCAGCGAACATCCGCTCCTTCACCGGCGACATTGAAGGCCGCAAGCCCGATATCGACCAGATCATCACCAACGTGAACGAGCTTTCGAAGAACCTGAATGCCGCAAGCGTGAGAATTCAAGGCGTTATCGACAAGGTTGACGGCATGGTGGCCGGCGATGGAGAGGGCTTCGTTTCCGAAGCGACGAAGGCTGCGGCCGCGATTCGCAAGGCGGCGGATATCCTGCAGGAAAACATCGGGCCGATCGCGAACGGCCTGAACAAGTTCGCCACGCGCGGATCGGCGGATTTCTCGGCCGCAATGGGCCAACTCAACAGGACCTTGGTGGAAATTCAGCGTGCAGTGGCTAATATCGACCGCGATCCGAGTCGCGTGATCTTCGGCGGATCGGATACACCGACATTCGGCGGGGCGAGGCGACGGTGACAGCAAGGGCGTTTCGGGGCGAACGGGGCCGCATTCCGGCAGGCGAGGGGGATGGCAGGGGCGCGTGCCGCCGCGCCTTCCGTGTCGCTTTGGCGCTCGCGTTCGCCGCAGGGCTCGGCGCTTGCGCCAGCACCACGCCTTCCGCGCTATACGGCTTGAACGCGCCGCGCAGCGTGCAGGGCGCGGCAGCCCGCAGCAGCCGCCAGATACTTGTGCCGCAGCCTTCCGCGCTGCAAGCGCTTGATACGGTCAATATCGCCGTCGTCGATACCGGTCCGATCTACACCTATTTTCCGCGCGCGGCATGGTCGGACACGCTTCCGAAAGTCGTGCAGGCCAAGATCATCGAAACGCTGGAAAACACCGGGCGCCTTCGCGGTGTCGGGCGCCCGGGCGAGGGGCTACTGATCGATTACCAGCTCCAGACGGACCTGAGAGCCTTCGAGCTTCGCATCGACGGTCAGGACCGTGCCTATGTGGAAATCGCGGCACGGCTTCTCAACGACCGCACTGGAAGGGCGCAAGCCAGCCGCGTTTTCTCGGCTCAGGTTCCCTCGCGCGGCGTCAACGTGGATCAGGCGGTTGAAGCCATGAATGCCGCCGTGGACCAGGTGTTGAGCGAGATGGCGGCCTGGGTGCTGCGCCAGGTCTGAGCCCTGATGGGGCGTTTCCCAGGGAAGCGTTCCAGAACCAATGAGTCCTGGCCGAACTGTCTTTTTCCTTGGTGAAATTGAAAGAAAAAGGGGCGCATCCGGCTGGATTGCGCCCCTTTTCCTCATAGCGGTTGTGCGTCGCTATTGAATGAGGATGAGGCCCTTGCCCGGAAGGCAAGGGCCTCATTTCGATCAGTCGAGCCTGCCGCTCGCATGCGCGAGCATCGTGTAGACCTTGCCGGTATCCGACGTCAGATAGGTCTGGCTCAGCATGCTGTCGCGGTCGTTGCGCGAAACCTGGGCAAGAAGCTGCTCGAAGTCGCGGATATAGCGGTCTACCGCGCCGCGGAATTCCGCGTCTCTTGCATACTTCTGGCGGATTTCGTCAAACGTCTGCTGCCCTTGAAGGGTGTAGAGCCGACGGGTGAACACGTGCCGTTCGCCGCGCTTGTAACGATCCCAGAGATCAAGGAAGGTCTCATGGTCGATCGCGCGGGCAATGTCCATCGACAGTGAATTGAGCGATTCAACCATGTGCAGCGGAGAGCGGCCGTTAGAGCCCGCGTCGACCTTCGGTGCCTCTTCCGCCGCCTCGTCGCGCGAGGCACGGCGAAGAAGGTCGCTCACCCAGCCGCGGCCCTGCGGTTGCAGCTCTTCCTGGCGGGGCTTTTCCAGGTCGCTCAGCGATACCTTGCGCGGCTCGGCACGTTCCTCACGAGGAGCGGCCGGAGCCTGGCTGGTCTGCGGCTGAGAGGAGGGCTGGCGCTCGCGCGCAGCCGGCTCGGCAGACGCATTGGGCGCGGAGCGGTTGGTGGCGGATGCCTGCTGCAACTGCGCCTTTTCGCCGGAACGCGACACGTCCAGCGAATTGGACTGCTTGGCAACGATATCCGACAGTTCGCCGAGTGCCCGCACCTGCTCGCTGACGATCTTGCGAAGCGCCGCGGTTGATTCCTCCGCCTCTTCGGGAAGATCCAGGATACCCTGCTTCAGCTCCGCGCGCGTAGCTTCGAGTTCGCGATGGACGTCCTTGGCGACATCGCGCATGCGCGTCGTCGCTTCGGTGAAGCGTTCGGAAGCTTCTCCCAGCATCCGCGACATCTCGGTGACGATCTCGTCTTCCGCCGCCTTGATGGATTCGCGGGCCTTCTGCCCTTCGAGCCCGGCGGAACGGCGCATGGACTCGAACTGCTCGGTAATCGCCTGGGTCGCCCTTTCGGCGGCGGCGGCCAGCATCGTCGTCACTTCGCGGGTCTTGTCGTCCGCCGAATTCAGGGTTGCGGAAAGCTGGTCGGTGAAGCTGCGCATCAGGATGTCGACAGCTTCGGTTTTCGCGAGCAACGTATCGGCCACATCTTCGATCGCCGTACGGCGGTCGGCGATGCGCGAGGAAACGTTCGCATCCGTTTCCTCCAGCTTCCGAGCGGCGTCCGAAAGCTGGCGCCCCTGCTCCTCGAAGCGGTGGGCGAGGGCGGTGATATCCGCAAGCACCGTGTTGGAAACATCGCGCAGCAGGCCGACTTGCTGGTCGATCGTGCCGGTGGATGTATTCGTTTCCTGGACGGCGCGGTCGACGGCGGTCCGGAACTCGCCGGCGCTGCGCGACAGGCCGCTTTCGACCGTCGAAAGGTTGAGGCCGGCTTGCTCCAGAACCTCGCTGAGCGTCCCGTTTGCCTGGTTCAGCCGGTCGAGGATGCCGCTGATGTCTTCCTCCAGCCGCGCCTTTGTCGACTGCAGGACGTCGGCAGCCGAGTTGCTTCGCTCATCCAGCGAGTTGATGATGCTGTCGCCGGCTTCCACCAGGGCCCTGGTCGTTTCCAGCCCCTTGCGGGCGAAGTCGTCGGCGGTCTCGCGGCCCTTGACGGTGATCGCGTCGAGGATGGCCGAATGGACCTCTTCGACACGCACCGTGAGACTGCGAGCGCGCTCCTCGATCGTTTCGACGAGGACATTGCCGTCCGTCCCGATGAGCCTGGACATTTCCTCGGTCCGCTCGCCGAGCGACTTGTTGAGTTCATCCGCCTGGGAAAGCAGGTTGGCCGCCACCGCATGACCGCGTTGCGACAGCATGTCGGCTGCCTCGCGCACGGCTTCGGAAATGCGCCCGCGCACATCGTCCGTCTCGCCGGAGATGAGATTTCGGATTTCTTCCGTGGCACGGCCAAGGATCAGGCGGGCCTGTTCGCTCTCCGCCGACAGCGCGCCGGACAGTTCCGCGACCGTCCGCGACAGGTCGGTGCGGGCCTTTTCCGTCTCGCCGCCAAGCGAATCCGCCATTTCCGCGAGCGTTCCCACATACAGCGCACGTGCCTTCTCGCTTTCCGCGGCGAGGCTGCGGGCAGCCTCGTTGACGGCGGTGAAGACAAGATCGCGCACCTGCTGGCTTTCGCCGGAAAGGGCACTCGTCGCCTGCGTGATTGCATGGGTGATCGATTCCGCGGCCTTGGTGCTTTCGCCCTGCAGGACGCCTCGCGCCTCGCCAATGGAACCGAGGATGATCTCGCGCAGCCGGCCGCTTTCGCCGCCGAGTTTGTCGGTGGCTTCGTTCACGGACGTATCGATGATCATGCGCAGGCGGTCGCCTTCGCCGCCGAGGCGGCTGGTCGCATCGTTGATCGAAGCGTCCACAAGTTCGCGCAGCCTCTCGCCTTCGCCGGAGAGCGAGCCCGAAACCCGGTCGATCGTCTGCGAGGCGATGTCGATGACACCGGTGACGGCAACGCGTGCCTTCTCCGTTTCGGAGGACAGTGTGCCGGATATCGCGGCAAGGCGCTCGGACAGGATCTGCTCGAGCTTGCCGGCCCGGCTGTCGAGCGTTTCCGCCACCTCGAACACCTTCGCGCCGAGGGAGACGTTGATTTCCGCCACGCGATCGGCAAGCGAGTCCGTGAGTTCCTGGCTTTGCCGGGCAAGCACGGTGCCCGCGGCTTCGAGCCTTTCGTCGAGTGCGCTCGCCATTTCGTTCTGGCCCGCCACGAACGCGGAGGCGATTTCGCGGGTGCGGGCGATCAGCGTTTCGCTGATCTGGCGTCCGCGCGCATCGAGTGCCTGATCGATCCGCTCCGCGCCCGAAGACATGGTCTCGGCAAGATGCGTCGTCTTGTCCGTCAGGGCCGTCGCCGCATTCTCGACCTTCTCGCCGATCGACTTTTCGAAGGTCGCCAGGTGCTGCTCGATGGACGTACCGATCTCGTCGGAGCGTCGCGTCAGGCTGCGACCGATCGATTCCGCGCGGTTTCCAAGGCTAGCGCCGACCTCGTCGACCTTGGCCGATAGATGCTCGGTGATCGCGTCGGTGCGGGTCTCAAGCACATTGGTGAGTGCCTGCGTCTTGCTTTCAAGCGCTTCGGCAAGAGCGGATGTGCGGCCTTCCAGGGCTTCCGAAAGGGCGTTGGTGCGTCCTTCGATCGCTTCGTTCAGGGTCGCGGTGCGCTCATGCATCGCCGCCTCGAAGGTGGCCGTGCGCTGGTTGAGCGTCATGTCCAGCGTCTCGATGCGCCCGTCGAGCGTCTCGCCAAGCGCGTTCGTACGCTCGCCAAGCGTGGAATCGATTGCCTTTGCGCGGCTTTCAAGTGTCTCGTTGAGCGTCGACAGACGAGCACCGAACGTCTCGTCGATCGCCTGAACACGGCCTTCAAGCGTGCCATCGAGCCTCGACAAGCGTGCATCGAAAGTTTCGTCGATCGCCCTTGAGCGGCTCTCCAGGGTTTCGTCGAGCGCCGAAAGACGGGCGCCGAATGTCTCGTCGATCGCCTGGGCGCGCCCTTCGAGCGTCCCGTCGAGTGTGGAAAGGCGTGCGTCGAAGGTTTCGTCGATCGTTCTTATGCGGCCGTCAAGCGTATCGTCGAGCCGCGTGAGGCGCATGTCGAAGGAATCGTCGATATGCGCGATACGGCTGTCGAGAGAAGTGGTCAGCGCGTTCGTGCGCTCGCCGAACTTCGTGTCGATGTAATGGATGCGGCTGTCGAGCGTCTCTGCGATTGCGCTGTTGCGTTCGTCGAAGGCGGCGATCAGACGGTCGCCACGCTCGCCGACGATGCTTTCAAGCTGTTCGAGCCTCGTGCCGAGGCTCGCCTGCAGGACGTCGCTGCGATGTTCGAGAGTTCCGGTGAAACGCTCGCCCGCGGCGATGATTTCCTGGGAGGCCTTCGAACCGCGCGAACCGATGAGTTCCGCAAGATCGGTGCCGGTCTGGGCCAGTTTCTGTCCGATCGCGACCGTCTGCTCCGAAAGCGTGCCGGATATCTGGCCCGATGCGCTTTCCAGCGTGTCACGGAAGAGGTTGGTCTGGCCTTCGATAAGTTCGGCGATCTCCTTGCCGCGCAGGTTGAGGCGGTTGTCGAGCGTCTCGCCATTGATGGAAATCGCTTCGTGGATGCGCTCGCCGACCTGGTCGAGGCGGTTGGCAAGCTCCGTGCCGCGTACCGAGATAGTGTCGGTGAGGTTCGCCGCCGTTTCGTCGAGCTTCGTGGCGATTTCGCCGCCGCGCAGCGAAAGGTCGACAACGATGGACTCGCCGGTGCCGCGCAGGATTTCGGCCACTTCGCTCGTGCGGCTCGACAGGGTTTCGATAATCTCCGTACCCTTGTGCGCGATCGCGTGGGCGACATCCTCTCCGCGCCGGGAGATGCTGTCGACGACCTGCTCCCTCGTGGTGGAAAGGGATTGGTCGAGCGCGGTGACGCGGGTGTCGATCGTCGACATCAGGTTTTCGGTGCGCCCGGTGATCGTGTCGATCAGGCGTCCGCTCGTCAGCGACAGGTTGGAATTGATCTCCTCGCTGCGTTCGGTGATGGACTGCTCGACAGCCGCGCCCGTGGCGGCGATCTGGTCGGTCAGTTCCTTGCCGCGCACCGACAGGGCCTCGGTGAGGGAGGTCGATGTCGTCGACAGCGTATCGTTGATTTCCTGTCCGCGCTGCGAAAGCGTCTCGATGAAGCCGCTTGCGGTATTGGCGAAGCGGGAATTGATGTCGTCGCCGCGTGTCGCCAGCGTTTCCGTCAGTTCCGTGCTCGTACGGTTCATCGTGTCGACGAGTTCGGAGCCTGTGGAGGTCAGCCTTTCGACATAGTCGGAGCTGCGCGATGTCAGGCTGTCGATGAGCTCAGCGCCTGCCGCGTTGAAGGTCTCGGTGATGTTGGTCACGCGGGAATCGACGGTCGATGTCAGTTCTCCGACCCGATCCTCGATCGCATCGGTCAGCCGTGCGGTCGCCGCATCGACGGAATTGTCGAATTTCTGGGTCGTGGTGTCGAGCTGCTCGGCAAGGGCCTCATGCGCGCCCGCCAGCGCATCGCGCACGCGGTCGGCATTCGTGATGACCGCTTCGCGCTGCGTGACGAGTTCCTCGATCAGCGAGCGGATCTTGAGTTCGTTGTCATTGTAGGAACGCTCGAGCGAGGAAACCTCGTTGTGAACGAGAACCTCAAGCTCGCTGGCGCGTGCGATCGCCCGCTCGATGCCGTCGCCCATGGCCGTGACCTCGCGGCGGATCGCCTGGCCGACACTGAGGATGGATTCCTTGGCGATGTCTTCCGGCTCGGCCAAGCGCAGTGCGACTTCCGTCATTCCGCGGGCGACGTTGCGCATTTCCTGGGCGCGCCAGATCATCATCGCCATGACCCAGAAGAAGACGATGGGAACACCGACCGCGACCAGCGAAAGGACCAGCCCCGGCGCATTTGCGAGGTCGGCAAGGCTCGTGATGGTGGCGGCTTCCGCCTTGAAGGCGTTGAGGGCCAGCATGGTGCCGATCCCGCCCCAGATGGCGCTGAGCAGGAGGGCGATCCAGAATGGCGTCGAAGAAGGACGGCGCTGGAGCGAATAGATCAGGTTGCCGATGGAGCGGCGGTCGTCGTTGGCAGCGGAAGTCGGCCGCCCGCCACCACGCCCGCGGCGGCGGCGCTGCGCCTGCTGCGGGGCTTGTTCTTCGGCCGTTTCGCCAACGGCCGGCTTTTCCGCCTGTTTTTCCGCGTTTTCCGGTGCGCGGGCTTCGGGCGCGGTTTCGCTCGCGCTCGCTTCCGCCTCCTGCGATGTGTCGTCCGGTCCGCCGAAATCGATTTTCAGCGCTTCTTCCACAGCCGAAAGGGCCGCTTCCGCCGGATCTTTCATCTTCGGGGGATTTGCCATCTGTCGTTGCCTCGCGTCCGTACTCTCAACTCACCGGCCGCCGCAGCTTATATCGAGTCGCGCTGCGTGCCAGGGTGCGTCAAGGAAGTGTGCTCCAGAAGCTTACAGCCCTCAGGGGCCCCTTGAGAACACTATCCGGGTGGATCGCATTTGCGCATCTGTTGCCGCTTGCGCGCAAATACGATCATCCAGCCTTGCCGCATCACCATAGCTAATGACACAATAACACCACCCTAACAAGGATTTGCGGCTGTCCCCGCAATGAGCAAATGAGCAAAATCAAGGCGAAAATCGGGTCGAAGAGTGCATCTTCCGAAGTTGCTGCAAAAGCTTCGTCCAAGCCCTCGCCGACGCGCCGGTTGACGGCCGCGCAGCGTTCGTGGCTCGAGCGGGGCCTCGATCAGGCCGGAGGGAAGCTGCCCTTGTTCGATGTCGGGGGACGGGAAATTTCGCATAGAACGATCCGCGCCTGTATCGCCGCAGGCCTTGCAGAACCTTGGTTTTCCAACCCTATCAAGCCTGACTGGCTCGTCTGCCGGCTCACGGAAGAAGGCTATCGCGCGCTCGGCAAGGCACCCCCCGGCGATCTTTGAAAGACATCTCCTCCGATCGCAAATTCGTGGTGCGTCTGGCGTTAACTTTCAGCCTCGTAAAGGTTCGTTAACCTTAATATTTAGAAGTTGAATAATTGTGTTAACCAAAAAATAACTTTCTTGAAAATCTTTCGCGAAATTCACTGCATAAGTGCCTTGCCTTAACTCGAATTTGGGTTAGAGGGGCCGACTCTCGATCTTCCCCTGCCGGCTTTGGGCGGTATTCGGAGCGTCGAGACCGCTCGACCGGACGGGACAATGGTTAACGACCGGCCTGACGGAAGGTGGCGAGATGGCGCAAGCAGCGTTCGGCAATTCTGGCGAGACGGAACGGGCTCCCGATGGAGCCGCGATCGACCTTGCACATCTGGCGCGGCATACGCTCGGCAACCGCAGCCTGGAGCGGGAGGTGCTGCGTCTGTTCGTAACCCAGGCCGAGATGGTGCTTGCGCGGCTGGAAGACACTCAACACGCAATGGTGATCCGCGAGCAGGCGCATACCATCAAGGGGTCTGCGCGCGGTATCGGCGCATGGAAGGTAGCGCTTGCGGCCGAAGCCCTGCAGGACGACACGGCAAGCGGCACCGAAAGCGCGTTGATTGTCTTGAGAAAGGCCATCGAAGAGGCGAATGCCTTCATCGCCGATCTTCTGGGCGAATGAGCGCCTGCCTCACTTACTGCACTGAAACCTTTGTCGAGCGCGCATTCCGTTTCTTCCCTTGACCTTTTCGGGCGAATGGCTATGTCGGTGGCAGTTCCTGTCTGTCACCTCTTCAAGTCTGCGAGCCCATGCCGAAAATTACATATGTCGCGCCCGATGGAACCAAGAGCGAGATCGATGCGCCGGTCGGGTCCACCGTCATGGAAAATGCGGTTAAGAACATGGTCGACGGCATCGAGGCCGAGTGCGGCGGCGCCTGCGCCTGCGCGACATGTCATGTCTACGTGGACGATGCCTGGGCGGAGAAGATCGGCACGCCTCAAGCGATGGAAGAGGATATGCTCGACTTCGCCTACGACGTGCGCCCGACTTCGCGTCTGTCGTGCCAGATCAAGGTGAATGAAGAACTCGACGGCCTCGTCGTGCATATCCCGGAGCGCCAGGCCTGACGTCGAGGCTCCGCCTCATACGTTAAGCAGCAGGTATTCTCGTTCCCACGACGAAATCACCTTGTTGTAGAGCCGCCACTCCAGGCGTTTGACGTCCACGAAAGCGTCAACGAAGCGCTCGCCGAGGATCTCCCTCAGCGGCTTGCAGGTTTCGAGAACGCTCAGCGCTTCATGGATGTGCCAGGGCAGCGATACGCCAAGGGTATGCGCGTCCACGTCCACGGCGGGCTCGGGCAAGCGTTTTTCCTCAAGCCCCAGCAACCCGCAGGCTAGTGTTGCCGCCATGGCGAGATAGGGGTTTGAATCCGCTCCGATCACCCGGTTTTCGACGCGGCGCGCCTCGGGCGGCGAATCCGGTACCCTCAAGCCGCAGGTGCGGTTGTCACGTCCCCAGTGGACGTTGATCGGGGCGTCGGATTCAAGGCGAATGCGGCGGTAAGAATTCACGTTCGGGCAGAACAGGGACATCGCCGCCGGGATATAGGCCTGCAAACCGGCGATATAGTGCAGCAGCTCTTGCGAATCCGAACCATCCTCATTGGCGAAGATGTTCTTGCCGGTAGCGATGTCGATCACCGACTGGTGGATATGCGTCGCTGAGCCCGGCATGTCCTGATGCGGCATGGCCATGAAGGTCGCGACCATGTCGAAGCGGCGCGCGGCCAGCCTTGCCGTACGCTTGAACAGGAACGTCTGGTCCGCGCGCTCTATCGGGTCGCCATGGCGAAAATTCATTTCAAGCTGTGCGGGCCCTGATTCATGAGCCATCGTCGCGATCTCGATGCGGCTTTTTTCGCAATATTCGTAGATCAGGTTGACGACATGGTCGAAATCGTTGGCGTGCTCGATGCCATAGGCCTGACGGCCGGATTCGCGCCGCCCCGATAGACCGTAAGGCACGGTCAGCGGCAGGTCGGGGTCGTCATTGCGACCCGTTAGGTAAAACTCCAGCTCAGGCGCCACGACCGGGCGAAGGCCTTTGTCCGCATAGCGTTCCAGAACGCTGCGAAGGACCTGACGGGGCGCGAAATCGACGGGCTTTTCGTCGATGAAGGACGAATCGCAGATCACCTGCGCGGTTGGCTCGTCGTACCAGGGTACGTAGCGCAGCGTTGCAATGTCGGGGACGGCGCGAATATCCCGGTCGAGCGGGTTCACGACGGCGGAATCGTCCGCCGTGTCGCCTGTAACGGCCTGGAAGAACAGGAATTCGGGAAGCCTGATGCCGTCCGCGATGACGCGGATGAAATCTTCCCGAGGAATGATCTTGCCACGCATCATGCCGTTCATATCCGGCACCATGCATTCCACTTCGTCGATACGAAGGGAACGAAGCCACTCGATGGCATCGCCGACAGAGGAAGGCCGGTGGGAGATGAGGTCTTCTGGCTTGCTGGCAGCGGGCATGGTCAGGCTCCGGAACGCGCGTTGCGAAAGGGCACGCGGGATCGTTTGAGGAAGCGTGATCCCGCCTGTCGCGTCAAGCGAATCCGGAGCGGGCCTTACTCGGCGGGTGCGGTGGCGGGCCGCCAGGGCAGGGCTACCTCGTTGCCTTCGCGCGGGGCGAGCGGCACGAGACGGGCGAGGAACAGGCTGATGCCCGCCATGCCGGCGCCGATGAGAAAGACCGCAGACGGCGAGATCAGCCAGATCAACCCGAATGCCGCCGGGATGAAGACCGCGGCAATATGGTTGATCGTAAAGGCGACGCCCGCTGTCGGAGCGATATCCGCCGGGTCCGCGATTTTCTGGAAGTAGGTCTTCATCGCGATCGCGATCGCGAAGAAGGCGTGGTCTATGACATACAGCGTGGCCGCAAGCGCCGCATTCGTCACGAAGGCATAGGTCGTGAAAACGCAGATCAGCCCGATGTACTCCACAGTCAACGCCCTGCGCTCGCCAAAGCGCATGATCAGTTTTCCGATTTTCGGAGCAAGCAGCATGTTGAAGACGCCGTTCAGCAGGAAAAGCCCGGCAACTTCATGAACATGGTAGCCGAAGCGTTCCACCATCAGAAAGCCTGCGAAGACGGTGAAGATCTGCCGGCGCGCGCCGCCCATGAAGGTCAGGGCGTAGTACAGCCAGTAGCGTTTCCTGAGCACCAGTTTCTTGCGTTGCGGCACGCCTTCGCGGAAATGCGGAAAGGCGATCACGAGAAAGCCCACGACGACGAGCGTCAGCGCCCCGGCGATCAGAAACACCGTCTCGAATGTGAGCTGGAAGGTCTGCCAGGCGATAAAGATGATGCCATAGGCGACCAGCTGCGCGAAAGCGCCGACGGCGATGATCTTGCCCATGCTGGCGGCCGCCGTCTCCTTCGGCAGCCACTGCAGCGAGAGCGACTGGTTCATCGTCTCGTAATAATGAAAGCCCACCGACATGACGAAGGTCGTGAAATAAAAGCCCCATGTCGTCGGGAAATAGCCGGTTGCTGCGACGCCCAGCCCGAGGAAGATCAAAGACACGAACGCAAGCGTCTGCTCGCGCATGACGAGAAGCAGATAGATCGCCGTGAACGCAAGGAAGCCCGGAATCTCGCGGATCGACTGCTGGATGCCGATCTCGCGGCCCGTGAAGTCCAGTTCGTGAACCGCGAAATTGTTCATCAGGTTCCACCATGCAGCAAATGAAAGCTGCATGGCGCCTGCCATGATCATCAGCATGACTGCTGGCGAACGCCAGCCTTTCGCCTGTGCCGGATCGGCGGAAGCGGTGAAATAGCTCATTGTCCGGTCTTCTTCAGGTGGCCTCTGCGGTGGAGGCGCGAATTTAGGTGTTCGCGCTTATGTACCCCAAGTCCGTCTTGCGTGTTAGCGCCAATGTGCCATTTTATGTTGGTGAAACGACAAGATAGGCGGTTCCCCCATGGGTACTTTACCGGCTGAACGCATCCACCCGGAACATTTCGAACGTCCCGACCAGGCCCACCCGGTGCCGGTCGTCGCTTACGCTTCGGACGACAGGGCAGGTTTCACGAGGGCACGTCACAGCCATCCGCGCGGTCAATTGCTTCACATTGTGTCGGGAAGCCTTACCGTCCTGACGGATTTCGGGACGTTCGTCGTGCCGCCGGAGCGCGCGGTCTGGATTCCGCCGTTCGTCGAGCATGAAACGCATTATCCGATCAGGACCGCGCTTAGAACGCTTTACGTCAGGCCGGAGTTCGGGCCCGAGTTGCCGGAAAGGCCGGGCGTCATTCAAGTCACGCCGCTGTTGCGCGAGTTGATCCTGACTTTCATGGAAGGGCCGCGCGATTACGACGCTTCAGGTCCGGCCGGGCGTCTTGTCGCGGTCCTTCTCGATCAGATTTCCCACCTGCCGGTTGCGCCGCTTCAGCTGTCGCTGCCGGTGTCCGGCCGCATGAGGGAGATCGCGGAGGCGATCATCAGGTGTCCCTCCAACATTCCGGCGCTGGGCGAGGCGGCAAGGTCATGTGCGTTGTCGCAGCGCTCCTTCGAGCGCCGCTTCTCCGGAGAAACCGGACTGAGCTACCGCTCCTGGTGCCGTCAGGCCAAGCTTTTTCGGGCGCTGGAGTTGCTCGCTGCCGGCCGCAGCGTGGGGGACGTGGCGCACAATCTCGGCTATGAGGGGCCGAGTGCGTTCGTCGCCACGTTCCGCAAGGCTTTCGGTGTAACTCCCGGGCGGTATTTCCAGAAAGTCTAGGCGGCCCGGATCTCTTCAAAGAACCTGTCGACCAGGGACTTCAGCCGTGTGGAATTGTCGGCAAGATTTCCCGCGGCTCCCAGCAGCTCTCCGGCGCGGGTTTCTGTAACGGCGAAGCCGGCCGACACTTCCGTGATGCGAGTGCTCACGTTGCTGGTTCCCTCAGCGGCCTCCGTCACGTTGCGGGCGATCTCATTGGTCGCGGCACCTTGTTCTTCCACCGCGGCGGCCGCGGCAACCGCCGTCTCGTTGATGCGCGAGACGATTTCCCCGACCGAGCGGATTGCCGTGGCGGCTTCACTCGAAACGGCCTGGATCTGCTGGATCTGCGTCTGGATTTCATCCGTTGCGTTAGCGGTTTGCGAAGCCAACCCCTTCACCTCCGTGGCCACCACGGCAAAGCCCTTTCCGGCTTCGCCCGCACGCGCGGCCTCGATCGTCGCGTTGAGGGCGAGAAGGTTCGTCTGTTCGGCGATATCGCTGATCAGGCTGCTTACGGTGCCGATTTTCTGCGCGGCGGTGACGAGGCCCTGAACGGTCTTGTCCGTCGTGGAGGTCAGTTCCTTCGCCTCGCCTGCAATGCGCATGGCGGATGACACGCGTTCGGACACCTCGCGGATCGATACCGACAGCTCGTCGGAAGCGGATGCGACCGTCTGCACGTTATTGGTGGTCTGGCTCGCCGTCGCCGCTACGTCACTGGCGTTCGCGGAGCTTTTTTCCGCCGTCTCGTTCAGCGAATTGGCGGTCATGTGAAGGTCTTCGGACGCCTTGGAGACATTGGCAAGGATCGCCTCGAGTTCCTCCGCAAAGCCGTTTATCAGCGTATCCACCTTCCTTGCCCGCTTTTCTCTCGCGGCTTGTTCGCCGGCTTGGTCCCGCTCAAGCTTAAGCCTTTCCAGGCCGTTTTCCTTGAAGACCTGCACGGATCCTGCCATGGCTCCAATCTCGTCGCTTCTGCCGGCGAACGGCACTTCGGTGTCCATGTTTCCCCTGGCGAGACCGCACATCGAATCTTCAAGTTCCTTGAGAGGTTTCAGCACTTTTCGCGCGACCGTGTGGAAGCTGAAGCCGATCAGCCCGAGGGCCAATACGCCGATAATCTGGATAAGCGTTATCGAGAAGTTCGAAGTCTGATTGGCGCTCATCGCCTCTTTCTGAGCGACCGATAGTTGCAGGTTTACGAGGCTGCCGACCGGTTCTCCGATCGGATCGATAACCTGATAGAGCTTGCCGTTGATGAAGGCGACGAGTGCGTCGCCGTCCTCGCGCTTGAAGATCGCGCGCAATTCGTCGATCGCCGATTGGGCGACCTTCGTCGCGGCTTCCGTCTCCTCGACCAAGGCTGCTTCCTCGGAAGTCAGGAACGTCGAGGTATAGGCACGCCATTTCTCATCAATGCGCGCGAGCGCTTCATCAAGATTCTCGCGCGCCTGCGCCCAGGTCAGGGCGCCGCTTCGCACCTTATGGCTCATATCCACGATATCGACGGCATAATGATCGGAAATCGATTTCAACTGCTCCAGAGGCACGACGCGGTCGGCGACGATGGTCCTGATGCTGTCATTGGTCTTTATGAGTGCAAGGCCGCTGATCAAGCCGATGATGATTACCGTCAGCGACATGAGACCAAGCGCCAGATAGAGCCTGAAACGAATAGTCATTGTTCCCCCAATTCGAAATGTCTTCGAGGCGTCGGCATTCGCGATCGCGGCAAACAGAAGGCCGGGCGTTTCAGGGAGATCGCTCTCCATCTGGTTGAATTTGCGAATGTGGAAGCCGAGAACCCGCTTTTCTTCTCTATTGTTTTGTTCAGGATGCGTTCGGACCGTCGGATTTCCGGAGAAACCGGCGTCGATAGAATTTCGCCGAAAATGCATCTAATGGTTGTATTGATTAGAATGCCGATGGTAAAATTTCTGTTTCGCAATAGCCGGTTCGCTCGCTGCGAGTGATTTTTCCCTTCTGGCGGATGAGAAACACTGGCGAAATCCGCTTCACGGCCTTTCGGGACATCTGGGTTCGGAGATTTCGAGCCTCGCGAGCCTTGCAAGGGTCATGTCGCGCACATACTGTTTGCGCCGGTTATCCAAATCCGAGAGGACATTGATGCGCTTTGAAGGAACGGCCGATTACATTGCGACCGAGGATCTGAGGATTGCCGTGAATGCCGCAATCACGCTCGAAAGGCCGCTGCTCGTGAAGGGGGAGCCCGGGACCGGCAAGACGGTTCTGGCCCAGGAAGTGGCAAGTGCCATTGGCGCCCCGCTCATAGAATGGCATGTGAAATCGACGACCAAGGCGCAGCAGGGACTTTACGAATATGACGCCGTTTCGCGGCTGCGCGACAGCCAATTGGGCGATGAGCGCGTTCACGACATCAACAATTACATCAAGCATGGAAAGCTCTGGGAAGCATTCGTTTCTCCCGAGCGCCCGGTGCTTCTGATCGACGAGATCGACAAGGCGGATATCGAGTTTCCCAACGACCTGCTCCTCGAACTCGATCGCATGCAGTTTCATGTCTATGAAACTGGCGAGACGGTTTCGGCAAGGCAGAGACCGATCGTGATGATCACCTCCAACAACGAGAAGGACCTGCCGGATGCCTTTTTGAGGCGGTGTTTCTTCCACTACATCAAGTTTCCCGATGCCGAGACGATGGCCAGCATCGTCGACGTGCATTTCCCGGGTATCAAGGAGCGGCTCCTTCGCGAGGCGCTAAGAATATTCTTCGAAGTGCGCGATGTACCGGGCCTGAAGAAAAAGCCCTCCACGTCGGAACTGCTCGACTGGATCAAGCTCCTATTGAACGAGGATATCGACGCAAGCCTGCTGAGCGAGCGCGATCCGAAGAAGCTGATACCGCCGCTTCATGGCGCATTATTGAAGAACGAGCAGGATGTGCATCTTTTCGAGCGGCTGGCGTTTCTTTCGCGCCGGGAAGCGCGTTAGGCCGTCCGCTGATGCTGCGTGTCTCGAAAATCCTGCTTTCCGCCGTTTTGGCGCTCACGTTTTCGCCGTCGATGGCGGGTGCGCAGTCGATCTCGCCGCTCGACAACGCGCCGCTTGATTCCGGCTGGCAGATCGACCCGCATGGCATGCGTCACTACACCGGCCTTGTCTGCCGCGATCGCCTGGGGATGCTGACGAGGGTAAAGGTCCTGCCTGGCGGCATGGATACCATCGCAGGTTGCATCTATGCCACGCCGCAAGGGCTGTATGCGGTTTTGCGTTCGCACGAGAAAGGCGCGAGCGCTGCGGTTGCGGCAAATTTCGCCAAACGTTTTTCGGATGTCGGTTTCGAGCGCGTCAAGACGAGCGGGGCAGCGGCGTCCGGCCTCACATTTTCAACCGGCGAGAGGGAAACCGGTACGCGTTGCGAAACGCTTTGGCGCTTTACCGGCAACGAGCGCGACTACACCTTGTGGATGGCCTATACGCTGCCGGTACAGGAGAGTGAAATCGGTCCGATCGTCGCCGCGATTATCGAAGAGATCGCAAAACGGGATTGACGAAGACAATTGTTGATCCTGTTGTCTTTTCAAAAGCCTGTTCGGAGGATGCGACTTGAAAAGACTGCTCTTGCTCAGACATGCGAAATCGGACTGGAGCCAGCCGGACCTGGGTGATTTCGAGCGCACGCTCAATGACCGGGGACGTCGGTCTGCGCCCTTGATGGGCAGGCATATCGCGGGCCATGCAATGCTGCCCGACAGGGTGCTTTGCTCCACGGCTCGGCGCGCGCGCGAAACGCTCAGCCTTCTCATTCCCTTTTTCGATCGGGAAATGGATATCCGGACGCTGCGCGGTCTCTATGACGCTTCGGAGGACGACTACCTCGAAATCATTCGCAAGTTTGGCGGATCGGCGAAAACCTTGATGGTGCTCGGCCACAATCCGGCGATGCAGGAGACCGCGCTAGGGTTGGCCGGCAATGGCAATCCGGAGTTGATCGAGGCGATTTCCGGGAAATTTCCCACCGCCGGTCTGGCAGTCATTGATTTCGAAGCGCCGGACTGGTCGGATATCGAGGCGAAGAGCGGCAGGGTCGTTGCTTTTTTCCGCCCGAAGGAAGTCGAGCAGACCGCGGATAACGAGAACGGCGAAGCCTGAAGTTACGCAGCGCGCCCGGCTTGCGAGTGTCTCCTGGACGTCTTACATCGGTTGTCGATATCACTTGATAGGGTAAGCCTTTGGCCCGCCGCCCGTTCCTTGCCCGCGTTGCCGACGAAGCCCGCTACGCGATCGACAATCTGAGCGAGTACGCGACCGATCTTGCCGTGCCGACGGTGCGTCTCGGGGTTACGGGCCTTGCGCGTTCGGGAAAGACCGTCTTCATCTCGGCGCTGATCCACAATCTCATGCATGGCGGGCGCCTGCCGTTGTTCGACGTAGCATCGTCAGGGAGGCTTGCGAAGGCGATGCTCGAGCCCCAGCCGGACGATGATGTTCCGCGCTTCGATGTCGAGGCGCATGTGGCCGCTCTGGTGGATGAACGTGTCTGGCCTGAATCCACGCGTCAGGTTTCCGAACTTCGCCTGACGATCGAGTATGAATCGGCTGAGTTCTTCTCACGCACCTTCGGGCGCGGGCGCCTTCATCTCGATATTGTGGACTATCCGGGAGAGTGGCTTCTGGACCTGCCGCTTCTCGACAAGGACTACCGGGAATTTTCGCAGGAAGCTCTCGCAACCGCGAACAAGGCGAACCGGCGAAATCTCGCAGTGGACTATCTTGCCTTGCTTGCGGGCGCCGACCCTGCGGCCGAAGCGCGGGAAAATACGGCGCGGGAGCTTTCGGCCGTCTATAGACGCTATCTGGCCGCTTGCCGGGCGGATGAACACTCCTTGTCCATGTTGCCGCCCGGTCGTTTTCTCATGCCCGGCGACCTGGAAGGATCGCCCGCATTGACATTCGCGCCTCTCGATATTGGCGAGGACGCGGGACCGTTTCGCCATGGTTCGCTTGCCGCGATGATGGAAAGGCGGTTCGAGGCCTATAAGACCCATGTGGTCAGGCCTTTTTTTCGCGACCATTTCGCGCGTCTGGACCGGCAGATCGTTCTCGTTGACGCGCTGCATGCGCTTAATGCCGGGCCGTCCGCGCTTGCGGACCTCGAAGCGGCGCTGGGCGAGATCCTGACCGCGTTTCGCCCGGGCAGGGCGTCTTGGCTTTTCTCCGTGCTGTCCCGCCGCATAGACCGCATCCTTTTCGCCGCAACGAAGGCCGATCACCTGAACCGGGAGGATCACGACCGGCTGGAGAATATTCTGGCCCGGCTTGTCGAACGTGGCGCGCGCCACGCAAAATTTCACGGGGCGGATGTCGAGGTCATGGCAATCGCCGCCGTGCGAGCGACCCGCGAGGCGAGCGTGAAAGCAAACGGCGACAAGCTTCCCGCGATCCTGGGCACGCCTTTGCCCGGCGAAGTCGTGGATGGCGAGACCTACGACGGCGAGACCGAGATCGCGCTGTTTCCAGGCGACCTTCCGGACAACCTGGACGATCTGTTCGCGGGGGATGCCGTTTCGGCGCCGGACGTTCGGTTTGTGCGCTTTCGCCCGCCGAAGCTGGAGCGCACGGCGGAGGGTGTTTCGCTCTCGCTGCCGCACATTCGCCTTGACCGCGCCCTCCAGTTCCTGCTTGGAGACCGCCTCGCATGACCAACCCTAAAAACGGCGCGTCTCCCCGGCGTAACCGCAAACCGACGGCGTTTCGTATCGACGACAGGCGTGTTCAGGAACCGTTGGAAGAAGCTGAAACGCTGGAGCGTGACAGGGCCCCCGTCGCCGGATCGCCCGCGGAAGCCGGGCCGAGGGTGGACCAGGCCAGGCGCTTTGGATGGGGCAAGCTCTTCGCGATCGGCGCGGGTGGGCTTTTGTCGCTCGGCTTCGGACTTGCGATAGATGCGCTCATCCGTGACCTGTTTACGCGAAACGACTGGCTCGGTTGGGCCGGGGTCGTGCTGGCAGCCATGGTCGCGCTTGGGCTTTTCGGACTTGCACTGCGCGAGATTGGCAGCCTCCTGAGGCTAAAGCGGATCGACGAACTTCGCATGACGCTAGCCGAGGCTGCTGATGGCGACGACGAGAAACGCGCCCGGCAAGGGCTTGCGGAACTCATCCAGCTTTACAAGGCAAGGCCGGAAACGGCGGCGGGCCGCAGGCAGTTGCGCGAGCACATGCGGGAGATAATCGATGGGCGCGATCTCGTTACCTTGGCTGAGCGCGATCTGTTGTCGCCTCTGGATGCCAGGGCAAGACGTATCGTGACCGACAGCGCCAAGCGTGTTTCCGTCGTGACTGCCGTGTCGCCGCGCGCGATCGTCGATCTTCTTATGGTGCTCTACGAGAATTTCCGTCTCATCCGCCGCCTGTCGGATCTATATGGCGGGCGCCCAGGCTTCCTCGGTTTTCTTCGCCTGTTCCGCAAGGTCGTGACACATCTGGCTGTTACAGGCGGAATGGCGGCGGGAGACAGCCTCGTTTCGCAGCTTCTTGGTCACGGTCTGGCGGCAAGGCTTTCGGCCCGCCTTGGCGAGGGGGTCGTCAACGGCCTCCTGACCGCCCGCATCGGCATCGCGGCGATAGACGTCTGCCGTCCGGCCCCGTTCGTCAGCGGGCGTGGGCCAACCGTTTCCGACGTCACGGCAGAGCTTTTCAGGTCCGATCCGCAAGCGAAGGCCCTGTTGGAGGAAGTGGAAAATGCCGGCGGCAAGGATGCTTGAGGGCGGGGGCAAGCCGGGATAGTTTGCGCTTATGTTCATTACTTTCTTCGAAGCGCTTAAATCCGCCGGTCTCCCGGTTTCGCTGCGTGAGTATCTGACGCTGATGCGTGCGCTTGACGCCGACCTCGCCGAGCGGCGGGTGGAGGATTTCTATTATCTCGCCCGCGCAAGCCTGGTGAAGGACGAGAGCAACCTCGACAAGTTCGACCGCGTTTTCGGCCATGTTTTCAAGGGCCTCGACCTGATGAGCGAGGTCGAGACGGCGGAAATCCCGGAGGAATGGCTAAGGAAACTCGCCGAAAAACACCTGAGCGAAGAAGAAAAGGCCGAAATCGAGGCGCTGGGCGGCTGGGACAAGCTCATGGAGACGCTGAAGAAGCGTCTGGAAGAGCAAAAGGGCAGGCACCAGGGCGGTTCCAAGTGGATCGGAACGGCCGGAACCTCGCCTTTCGGCGCCTATGGCTACAATCCGGAAGGCATTCGCATCGGGCAGGACGAAAGCCGGCACCGGCGGGCGGTAAAGGTTTGGGATAAAAGGGAATTCAAGGATCTGGACGATACCGTCGAACTTGGCACGCGCAATATCAAGGTGGCCTTGAAAAGATTGCGAAAGTTCGCGCGCGAAGGTGCCGCAGAGGAACTGGATCTTGATGAAACGATCCGCTCGACCGCGCACAAGGGTTTGCTCGACATCAAGATGCGCCCGGAACGGCATAATACGGTAAAGGTGCTGTTATTCTTGGATATCGGCGGGTCGATGGACGACCATGTCCGGATCTGCGAGGAGCTATTCTCGGCTGCTCGCGGTGAATTCAAGGTGATGGAGCATTTCTACTTTCACAATTGCCTCTATGAATTCGTGTGGAAGGAGAACCATCGCCGGCATTCGGAGCGCATCCCCACATGGGATGTGCTGCACAAGTATCCGCATGACTACAAGATCGTCTTCGTGGGTGATGCCTCGATGAGCCCTTATGAAATCGCCTATCCCGGCGGTTCCGTGGAGCATTGGAACGAAGAAGCGGGCGCGACCTGGCTAAAGCGGGTGGCCGAACTTTATCCGAAGACCGTCTGGCTCAATCCGGTGCGCGAAAAACACTGGGACTATACGCATTCCATCCAGATGATCCGCGAGCTGATGGGCGAGCGAATGTATCCGCTGACGATCGAGGGCCTTGAAGAGGCGATGAAGGAACTCGCGCGCTAAAGCGTCGAGGAGAAAGAAAAAAGGGGACGGCAGAATTCTCCGCCGCCCCCAAAAGGTGTTTTAGAAATCCGTTGCCGGATCAGGCCGCGTCGGACTTCACGACCGGGAAATCGATGTCGGTCTGTGCAACGTTGTTCACGTAGTTCGTGAAGATGTTGGCGACGACATTGGCGACGATCTCGACGACTTCGGCTTCGGTGATGCCGGCCTCGCGAGCGGCGGCCAGATCGGCGTCGGCAACGGAGCCGCGGTTCTCGACGATGGCGAGAGCGAGCGTCAGGATCGCCTGGAGGCGCGGGTCGGAGGACTTGCCGCGCAGGTGACCCGGGATTTCGGCTTCGTCAGCCTTGACCATCTTGGAAATGGCGGTGTGCGCGGAGGCGCAATAGTCGCACTTGTTGGCGCCGGCGACGGCAAGGGCGATCGCTTCGCGGGTCTTGATGTCGAAGCTGCCGCCGTTCAGGCCTTCGTTGAACTGAAGGAAGGAGCCGAGGACGGCCGGCTGGTTCGCGACCACGCGGTAAAGGTTCGGCACCATGCCGACCTTGCTCTTGATCGCGCCGAAAAGCTCGGCGGCGGGGGCGGATGCGTTCTCGTCAGCGATCTGGTTGATACGAGCCATTGATAATCACCTTCATGTTGCAGACGGCGCGGGGTCTTGGGGGCCCGGCCGACTTTCGCGTGGGTAAGTGCATTCCGTCACCGGGTGTTGCCGCCGGCGACGCGCTTACATATAATGTTACGGACCGGTCAGTAAATAACAGCAAGCGGACTATCCGTTGAACAATCCGTGAAGGCATTCGTGATGGCGCGCCCCAGAGCATTCGATCCCGAAGACGCACTGCTGAAAATCAAGGAGACCTTCTGGCGCCTCGGCTATGAGGGAACGTCGCTGCAGGATATCGAGGCGGCGACGGAGCTCAAGAAGCAGAGCCTCTACCGCCTGTTCGGCGACAAGCGGAAGATGTATCTGGCAGCCCTCGAACACTACGAGGCGCATGAAGTGCGCACCGCGCTGAAAGCCCTTGAAAGGGAGGGGCCCGCGAGAGTGCGCTTCCGGGCGCTCTTTGACGAGATCGTGGAGGGAGCGATCGCATCCGGCGACCGCCGAGGCTGCTTCCTCTGCAACGCCTGCACCGACCAGGCGCAACTGGACGATGAGACGCGCAAGTTCGTTCGCAAGCAGCTGGAGGCGGCGCTTCAGGCTTTCGAAGAAGCTCTCTCGGCAGAGAAAGCATATGCCGGTAACGAGACGCTGAGGAAGGAGCAGGCAGCAGGGCTGATGGCGGCCTATTTCGGCCTCAGGGTGTTGATCAAGGGCGATATGCCGGAGAGCGTCCTACGCGGCGCTGCTGACGCAGCGATAGCTTCAATTTCAGCGAATTAACGGCGAGTCCGAACGCCTTTTTGTTCCGGGAAATCTTTGCCGGGTGCAGGGTCAAAAACTGCCGAACCGGCAAAACCGGTCTGTCACATCATCCGTTTAACACTTTGTTTTCCATGAAATTCCGCCAGTTTCGGAATTGGCATGGCGATTGCTCATCCATTGGCGACGGGATGACCGGGCATTCGTGCAGTGCTTGCATCCCACCGTTTTTCTGAAGTCCTTGATCGGAGGATCCAATGGGTGTTTTTGGTGCACTGAACGCGGCGGTTTCCGGCCTTACGGCCCAGTCTTTCGCGCTTGAGAATATTTCCGGCAATATCGCCAACTCGTCGACGTACGGTTTCAAGCGGCTCGACACGTCGTTTTCGGACTTTGTAGGCGGCAGCAGCGGTTCGGCGACCAGCCAGCGGTCCGGCACGGTTACCGCCCAATCGCGCACGACCAACCATATTTCCGGCGATCCGCTTCAGTTCAACGATGAAGACACATATATCTCGATCGACGGGCCGGGCTATTTCGTCGTCGCGGAAAAGGTCGGTGACCGCGATGGCCAGCCGGTCTTCGGCGGCAACAATCTCTACACTCGCCGGGGCGATTTCGAGTTCGATAGCGCCGGCCGGTTGGTGAACAAAGCCGGCTACTACCTGCAAGGACGGCCGATCGACCCGGAAACCGGCAATATTTCCGCCGGCGTTCCGGGTATCATCCAGGTCGACAACACGCTGATCCCGGCGGTGGCGACGACGCGCGTCTCGTTGACCGGTAACCTGCCGAAGGCGCCGGATGTATCTCAGAGCCCGCTCACGTTCTTCGAGCCGCTAAATGCGGCTGTAGGCGACAATCCCAATATTGCGGCTGGTACGGCTCTGGGCCAACAGTCGATCACGCAAGCCAATAGGGACCAATTTCTGGAGTCGAGCGTAGGCGGTGGCGTAATCACCGGCTACACGACGATCGGCGAGCCTGTAAACGCTCAGTTTCGCTGGGTGAAGACGCAAGATGCTGTTGAAGGAGCAACCTTGACTGGTGCTCCAGGAATCGATTGGACGGATGATGCAGCCGTTCGGGCCCTAAATGGGCAAAGTCTTACCGTGACAGCGGATAATGGAGATAACTTCACTTTCCCATTCAATAATACGGATACAGCTGCAAAACATGTAACCGACCTCCAGGCAGCGGCTACAGCGGCTGGATTTACAGTAACTATCACGGCAGGCAGCTTTGAGATCACGCGAAATGATGGGGTGAATTTCACAGTTGATGCTTCAAACGGGGCTGTGGCCAGTGCCACGGGAATCCCCGACAATACGCCTTCCCCGCCTTTCGCGGACACATGGGCGCTTTACTACAATACCAATTCCGACCCGCAAGCGGCGGGGGACGAGATCTGGGCAAAGGCCGGCGACTTCCAGTTCGACTCCAACGGCAACCTCGCCTACCCGGCCGATGCCCTGCATACCGTAACGGACCTTACCGTCGACGGCACCAACCTCGGCAACATAACGCTTGATTTCTCGACGGGGCTTACCCAGTTCGACACCGACGGCGTCGATACCCGCTTCAGCCAGAACGGCTTTCCGGCAGGCGAGGTGGTGAACACGGCCATCAGCGATTCCGGGCGATTGGTCGCCACCTATTCCAACGGACGTCAGCGCGACCTTTACGAAATCACGGTCGTGACCTTCCAGGGCGAAAACAGCCTGTCGCGCGGCGATGGCGGTGTCTTCGAAGAGACCAGCGAATCCGGGCCGCCGATCTTTGGCAACGGCGGCTCAATCCTCGGGCAGACGCTGGAAGGCTCCAACGTCGAGATCGCCGACGAATTCTCCAAGCTGATCGTCACCCAGCAAGCTTATTCCGCCAATACGCGGATCATCACCACAGCCGACGAACTGCTGCAGGAGACGATCAACATCGTCCGATAATCCATAAAAGCTCCCGGCGCGAAATCGGGTAGCTCCTGAGCGCCGGGAGCCTTCTTCGTTCATTTCAGGAAAGCGGGTACTCCAATGGGATTGATTAGCGCCCTGAACACCGCCCTGGTCGGTTTGGGGGTGAACCAGCGGCAACTCGATGTTACGGCGTCGAACATCGCGAACGCCGACCGTGTCGGCTATACGCGCAAGGTCCTCAATACCTCCGCCGTCGTCGGTGGCGACGGGCAGGTTATCGGCACGCGGGTCGACGGGACATCGCGTTTGCTGAACGAACAGATCCAGGCTCAATACCAGCAGTCGCTTTCCCAGCAGCAGTATTCAAGCGTCACTGCGGATTTCGCGCGCTATCTCGACAACCTGTTCGGCACGATTGCGGATCCGGGCTCTCTGGCCAACACAGCCAATGCGTTTTCCTCTTCGCTCGCCAATCTGGTGTCAACGCCGGAGGATTATCCAAGCCGCCTCGGCGTGGTCCAGGAAGCCTCGAAATTCGCAAGCAAGCTGAATTCGCTGTCAAGCCAGATCCAGGACCAGCGCCAGAGCATCGAATATGAGATCGCCGACTCCGTCGATCAGGTGAACATCATCCTCGAGCGTATCAAGGAGCTCGATAGCGATATCGTCTCACGCGAATCCGGCGGAACCAGTCCGGTGGAGCTTCTGGACGAGCGCGACCGCCTGGTGACGGAACTTTCCGGCTATATCGACGTCAACGTCCAGCCGACGGAAATTGGCGGATTGCGAATTTCGACCGCAGGCGGGCTGCCGCTTTACGATGTCGACGTGTTCGAGCTGGAGTTCGATGCGCATGGCTCCATCGGCGCGACGTCGGTCTATAGCAAGGACCCGGACGAACGAGGCGTCGGCACCATCCGCATCACGACGGGCCAAGGGCCGGGCTACGATGTCCTGAGCCTTGGCGGGTTTAAGTCCGGCTCCATCGCGGCGCTCGTGGAAGCGCGCGACGAAACGCTGGTGGCGGCGCAACGCCAGCTTGACGAGCTGGCGGCGAACCTTGCCAGAACGCTCAGCACCCACACGGAACCGGCAACGGCCTATCCGGCAAGCCAGGTGCCGCCGAACGATTATCGGCCTGTATTGTCCGGTGTGGCGGATATCAGCGATCTGAAAGCTCTTCCGGCCGGAGAAGCAATTAACGTCAATGGAAAGTCCGTTACCATCGGCGCTGCGCTCAACGCTATCGCCGCCGTGCCATCCACTATCACACTCGACTCCGATGGCGACTACTTAGGCGACGATGCACTCATTCATAATCTGGATGGTGAATCTCTCGTTGTCAGAGACGAAATCACCGGCCAGACGACGTCCTTCCAATTTAACAACAGCGATGTTGTCGCGGATCAACTGCAGAATTTGCAAGATCAGCTCAACCTGCAATTCACGGGCAATGCCGCATCGGGCATTTACACGGTTCAAGGAACCGACAACGGTATTGTCATCTCCGCGACCGATGGCCGGACATTCGAGCTGACAACATCGGGTGACGACATCAACACCCAGCTCGGTGTCTCCAACGATCCATCGGCGCCAACCCTGTCCAGCAATGGTACGACTGAGCTTGAAGCGGCAGCCGCCGCACTTTCCCCGCTGCTCAGCGGACAGGACGTTACCGTCACTGCCGACAACACCACCGGCGAGTTGATCTTCTCAGGTACGGATCCCGACCCGCTGACGATCAGCGGGACGGATTCGACGCTGCAAGCGCTAGGCTTCGGCGACGGAACGGAGACGAGCTACACCGTCTTCAATCAGGTCGGCTTCGATTTTGATCTCGATACGCTGGAGAACGGCGATAACTACACGTTCTCCGTCAAGGACCTGAATACGGGCCTTTCCAAGAACGTCACGATCTATCGAAGCGATGTGGCGGGCGAGCCGGCGATTACGAGCACGCGCGACCCGAACGACATCTACATCGGCATCGACTTCTCAAGCGGCGACTACGACGCAATATCCACCGCGATCAACGATGCACTCGCCAATGATCCGCGCATTGCGGGATCGTTGCAGGCGGAAAACCTTGAGAGCGGAGGCACGCCGACCAGCGGCCTGAGGATATTCGCGGCGGACGCCCGCGATCACCGCATCGAGGGCGCGGCGACGAATTATGCCGTCGGCGGGGCGGGGGAATTCGCCGACGCCCTGTCGCTTTTCACCGATACGGACGGCGCAACCTATACAGGGATTGTCGACGGACGGTCGACGATTGACGGTTTCGCGGGCCGTATCCAGATCAACCAGGAACTGGTGGACGATCCGGGACTGCTTGTCCAATACGCCGACGGGATCGCGAGCGGCGATCCATCCAGACCGCAGGCCCTGCTCGACAAGCTGAATAGCACCAAGGTCGCCTTTTCGACTTCGGCCAAGGTCGGCACCAATACATCGGTCTTCAAGGGATCGGCACTCGACTTCGTGACGACGGCCGTTTCCTACCACGCACGGAATTCGTCCCAGGCAGAAGCCGCCGCCGCTGGACAGGAAGTGGCCACCAACAACCTCAAGGCGCGCTTCGATTCATCGGCGAAAGTCGATGTCGACGAGGAATTGGGTCAGCTCATCCAGATCCAAAATTCCTACGCGGCGAACGCCCGTGTCCTGCAGGCCGTCAGAGAACTCTTCGAAACGCTGATCCGCATTTGAGGGCAGGGGCGAGGTTAAGGAATTGCCATGACCGTATTCAACTCGACATATTCGCTGCCGCCGCAGTTCAGTTATCTGACGAACTTGCGTTCTCAGTTCGATGAACTGCAGAGACAGCTTGCAACGGAAAGAAGGACCGACACCTATGGCGGGCTCGGTGGCAAGAGCGGGCTAGACCTGACGCTCAAGCAGCAGCGATCCGAGATCGGCGTCTATAAGGACACTATCGACGTGGTCGACCTTCGGCTCAGCGTGCTGGACCGGACGAGCACGCGCCTTGAGGACCTGCGTATCGATTCAAAGGCGGCGGTGGACCCGAACGGGTTCGAACTGTTCACAAATGGCAGGACTTCATCCCAGACTGCCACGGAAATCCAGCTTCGGGACTTTATCGCCCAGCTGAACCAGAACGTGGGCGGACGCTATCTCTTTTCCGGCCGGGCGTCCGACAAGGCGCCGGTTCCAACTCTGGAGCGTATTCTGGAAGGTGACGCTGACGAAGCCGGACTCAAGCAGGTCATATCCGAGTACAACGCGGCAGATTTCGGCCCAGAGGTGAACCTGGGACCGGGTTATGAAAGCGCCCACCTTGGACGGCTTGAAACGGACCTCACCGGATCCGTGTTCACCCTTTCGGAAGATGCCGCCGCAGGGGCGCATCCGTTCGGCCTCAAGCTCGCGAGCGTTCAGTCGGGATTAAGCAACGTCGGCGTTACGGACAACTACTCTTCGCCAGGCGCCAGCCCCCGTTCCGTGGAGCTCGATTTTACCGGTCAGCCGGAGCCCGGCGAAACGGTTCGCCTGTTCTTCACGCTGCCGGACGGCACCGAACGCGAAATCCGTATCGGGGTTGAGGGCGAGACGCAGGATAATCCGGAATTCACGTTCCAGATCGGCGCGACCGCAAATGATACCGCCCTCAACTTCAAGGCGACCCTGGAGCGGGCGATCTCGACCGTCGCGAGAACCGATCTAAAGGCGGCCTCCACCGTTGTCGCGACGGAAAACTTCTTCGATACCGCTCCGCGGCTCGATGGCTCGTTCGGCCCGCAGCGCGTCCAGCCGGGACCGGGCGGGTTTGAAGACGCGACGGCGATCGCGACCGACGTCAACAATACGGTGAACTGGTATCAGGGCGAAAACGGCGCGGATTCGGCTCGGCGGACGACGACGGGAACGGTCGATGAGAACCTGACGGTAGACTATGGCGCCCGCGCGAACGAACGCGGCTACCGCGAAGTCGTGCAGTCTCTGGCGGCGTTCGTGGCTGCCGACTTCTCCGCGCAGCAGCCCGACAACCAGGATTTCTACAGCGCGCTTGCCGAACGCCTCAACGGAACGCTGAGCCAGGGCGATGACGGAATTTCGGGCATCCGCCAGAACCACATCGAATTCGCGGCGGCCCAGACGGCCGCCAAGGCGGCGAAGGACCGCCACAAGATCGCCGATGCGACGATCGACGGTGTGGTGGCGGGCATCGAAGGCATTTCCAGCGAGGAAGTGGCGGCCAAACTCCTTCGGGTGCAAACCGTGCTGCAATCCAGTTACCAGACGACGCGAATCGCCGCCGACCTGTCTTTGTCCAACTATTTATAAATCAGGCGTTCAGCTTAAAAAGGAACGGCCGGAGCATCGTAATGTTCCGGCCGTTTTCGTATTTCATAAACCTGGAACAGAAAACGCCGGCCCGAGAGCCGGCGAATTCGTTTTGTCGCGGGGGTGGGCGCTGTTACGCGCCGCGCAACCCCTGTGCGATGTTGCGATTGATCGAAACGAGTGTCCTGGCACGCTCCGGCTTGGGCTCGATCATCAGCTCTACGGTATGACGGAGGATGAACGCGCCAAGCGCCCCCAGGTTGTCCTTCACGTCCTTTGGCAGCGGATTGTCTTCGCCCGTTGCGGAAGTCGACAGGATCGTCCAGAGGCGGCGATTGTAGGTCAGCGCATCGCGAAAGCTGCCGGTATCCGGATTTTCCTGATCCCAGTCGTCCATCGCCGTCTGGAT
The DNA here is from genome assembly GCF_009826895.1 of Stappia sediminis. Classification (GTDB taxonomy): domain Bacteria; phylum Pseudomonadota; class Alphaproteobacteria; order Rhizobiales; family Stappiaceae; genus Hongsoonwoonella; species Hongsoonwoonella sediminis. The sequence goes on from NZ_WUMV01000001.1 coordinate 482,379, forward strand.
CATCGCGGCTGCCCTCATCAGGAGCTGTGCCTCGAGCTCCCGCGGATTAACTGTGGTCTGGCTGGTCTTCTGATAAGCCGAGGCTGCAAGATTTTGCATGCTCGATCAGCTCCTGTTCGTATTTGACGAGATCCCTGGCGCGCTTCAACGCATGGTAGAGCGAGCCGGTTAAAATTTGCTGATTTATAGCATCCACATACGAGGCGGCACTTGGCGCCGCGTCGAGGAAATCACGGACGAGAGCGAAATAGATCTCTTTGTGGGCTAGGATATCCTTGTTGAGGTACATGAGCTGGACGGCAAGGTAGATCCGTCGCGCCGGCGTGGTCGCGGTATCGGCTGTGACGATGTCCTTCTCGCGAAGGATCGGTTCCTCACCCTCGATAAAAAAGGACGCCCGGTGATCGCCGTTCCGGATCACCGTGGAACCGATTACGATCCGCTCCTGCGGCTTAAGTTCGATCTTCAATGCCATGCATTGTTTCTATCATTTTATGTATAAAAGTCAATTTACTATAGTGAAAAAATAAAGGCGGCAGAAAATTCCGCCGCCTTTGTGTTTTTTCTTAGTATTCGGCAAATATTGCCGATTGCATAGATTAGAACAGTCGGAGGACCGCCTGATCCGCCTGCGAGGATAGCGACAGAGCCGTTGTGGAGAGCTGCTGCCTTGTCTGCAGGGCGAGAAGGTTCGCACCTTCCTCGTTGGTATCGGCAAGGACAAGGTTATCCGCACCGATCTGCAACGTATTGACCAGATCCTTGGTGAAGTCCTGCCGGATGTTCACCGTGGTCAACTGGGAACCGAACTGCGATCCGGCTGTTCGTAGCGCCGTCAAGGCGTCGGCAAGCTGGTTGAGCTTGTCTTCCGCCTCATCATCGCCAAGGGTCGACGCCTGGGTCAGGCTCAGGCCGAAGGATGTCAGATCCTGCCCCGCAATTGTCAGCTCCGAGCGGCCTTCATCACGACGTTCGTTGAACGCAACCTTAAGTTCGGAATCTTCCGAATTGATGAGGTTGACGCCGTTGAAGCTAGCGTCGGCGGCGAGCTCGTCGATCTGGGTCAGAATGTCGTTGAACTGATCGGCGAGATCGGCGTTGTCGGCTTCTCCGGCAGCTGCATAGGCCGTCAGACTGAGGGTGTCGAATACGTCGCCGGTGACGCCCGGGGTAAACGAGCTGTCGATACCGCCCGGGTCGGTGGGATCGTTGCTCGTGCCCGCATCGGGGCCGTCGACGCCGTCAACATCGTAATTTGAACCGAATCCGAGCTTTGCGAAGGCGCTGGCCGGGTCGCTCTGGGTGGTGATGTCACCCGAAGCACTGGGGGCGGGGCCGCTATCCGAACTGATCGTCAGGTTGAGTTCGTCGACGCCCTTGCCGGAGACCTCCAGACGGCCGTCGGAGGTGACGTCCGCCTTGGCGGCGCCCGAATTATTGATCTTGTCTACCAGGTCCTGAACCTTGGTGCCGTCGGTACCAACGGTGAAGGTTACGGTCGACGAAATGCCTGTCGAATTGTCGGTGGTCGTCAGTTCGATCGTGTCGCCGGCGCCGAAGCCAACGCCGGACACCAGGTCCGTGGCCAGAGCGCGTTCGCGCGCGGTCGGTTCGGTCTGGCCGCTGGAGTCGATACCGGCATTGCCCCGGATCAGGGTTTCCGTATCAGCATCCGTATTGGCCTGCTGGGCCTGACGGACCGTCGACTGGGCGCTTTCGACCAGCTTGGTGATCGCGGAGATACCGTTATCGGCGGCTTCCAGCGTCTGGATCGCGTTGCCGATGCCGTCGAGAAGGTTGGTCAGGTCACTGGCTCGCGACTGAAGGCCTTGCGAGGTGAAGAAGTTGGTCGGGTTGTCGAGGGCGGAGTTCACCTTCTTGCCGGTGGCAAGACGGTTCTGGGTTTCACCCAGAAGCTCGGCCGTGTTCTGAAGGGAAAGAAGGTTCTGGCGCACGCCAGCGGAGAGAGTAATGTCGGACATTTCCGATCCTTTCTAGGATGTTCCATTGTGACCGTCTCCTTCTGAGACGTGAGGACAGGATCGGTTGTGAAGCCTAATTTAAGGTTAACGAGTTCTTGTATCCGGACATCAGAACTAATTGATATGTTAAGGGAAAATTACGTTGCGGAAACAAAAAAGGGCGGCAATTGCTCGCCGCCCTTGTGTCAAATTTTCTGTCTGCTGGATTAAAGCAGCCGGAGAACCGCCTGATCGGCCTGAGACGCGAGAGACAGCGCCGTTGTCGACAAGGACTGCCTTGTCTGCAGAGCCAGAAGGTTGGCTCCTTCCTCGTTGGTATCGGCGAGGACAAGGTTATCCGCACCGGACTGCAGCGTGTTGATCAGGTCCTTTGTGAAATCCTCCCGAATGTTCACCGTGGTGAGCTGTGAACCGAACCGCGAGCTTGCGGAACGAAGAGACGAAAGCGCATCAGACAATTGCGCGAGCTTGTCTTCCGCATCCTCCGCGCCAAGACTAGACGCCTGCGACAAACTCAACCCTGTGGATGTCAGGTCGACACCGGCCAATGTGAGTTCAGAAGCGCCATCATCCCGACGTTCGTTGAACGCGACGGTGAGTTCGGAATCGCTGGAGTTGATGAGGTTGACGCCGTTGAAGCTAGCGTCAGCGGCAAGTTCGTCGATCTGGGTCAGAATGTCGTTGAACTGATCGGCGAGATCGGCGTTGTCGGCTTCTCCGGCAGCTGCATAGGCCGTCAGACTGAGGGTGTCGAATACGTCGCCGGTGACGCCCGGGGTAAACGAGCTGTCGATACCGCCCGGGTCGGTGGGATCGTTGCTCGTGCCCGCATCGGGGCCGTCGACGCCGTCAACATCGTAATTTGAACCGAATCCGAGCTTTGCGAAGGCGCTGGCCGGGTCGCTCTGGGTGGTGATGTCACCCGAAGCACTGGGGGCGGGGCCGCTATCCGAACTGATCGTCAGGTTGAGTTCGTCGACGCCCTTGCCGGAGACCTCCAGACGGCCGTCGGAGGTGACGTCCGCCTTGGCGGCGCCCGAATTATTGATCTTGTCTACCAGGTCCTGAACCTTGGTGCCGTCGGTACCAACGGTGAAGGTTACGGTCGACGAAATGCCTGTCGAATTGTCGGTGGTCGTCAGTTCGATCGTGTCGCCGGCGCCGAAGCCAACGCCGGACACAAGGTCCGTGTTCAGAGCGCGTTCGCGCGCGGTCGGTTCGGTCTGGCCGCTGGAGTCGATGCCGGCATTGCCCCGGATAAGGGTTTCCGTCTCAGCATCCGTATTGGCCTGCTGGGCCTGACGCACCGTCGACTGGGCGCTTTCGACCAGCTTGGTGATCGCGTTGATGCCCTTGTCGGCGGCTTCCAGCGTCTGGATCGCATTGCCGATGCCATCCAGCAAGCCGTTCAAGTCATTGCTGCGCGACTGCAGCGATTGCGAGGTGAAAAAGTTGGTCGGGTTGTCGAGGGCCGAGTTCACCTTCTTGCCGGTGGCAAGCTTGTTCTGGGTTGAACCGAGGAGATCGGCCGTGTTCTGAAGGGAAAGGAGATTCTGGCGCACGCCAGCGGAAAGTGTAATTCCTGACATAATATTACCATCCTGGTTTTGTCTGCAGCAACGAATTCGCGTTGCAATTCAGCAAACTAGAAGTGGTCAGGAAATGACTTGTAAAAATACTTGGTTAACATCAATAAAGGTAAACAAAGAGTATCTCGTGCAAAGGATTAATTACGCAACGTAATTAATATTGAGTTGGGCTGATCAGGGGAAAAAAGGAAAAGCACTCGCCGAATCGCTTGCAATCCTTAAAGACTGTAAATGTCGTATCAGGTCTTTGGCTCCCAGGGACAATCTGCGCCCCGATTGTACATAGAATTCGATTGTGGGATGAGATTATATCAGCCCCGCGACCAAGGTCGCAGGATAACGGAAGAATCCATGACGCTTTTCAATTCAGGGCGTTGTTCGATCATCGCGGAGATTGGATTCAATCATAATGACAGTCTCGACCTTGCCCTTGAGATGATCCGGGCGGCTCGTCAGATCGGCTGAGATACTGTCAAATCACGATCTGTCGCGATGGTCCTTTTTCTATATGACAAACCGGCCCGCCGGAGAGGGCCTTGGGGCTTAGCGGATACATCTCCCGTATGCGGTGCGACGACGCGGTTCCGACTGCAATCGATGCGCAGGCACCAAAAACACGGACTGGAAGACAAGCACAAACGAGCGGCTTCCACCTAGAGCGCTTTTGGTGAAAGCGGGACCGCTTTTGTGATAAGAAATTGCTGCAGGATCAATATCTTGAGCATATCCTTGTCGCGAAATCCGATCGCGGATTTGCGGGATATGCCCCGGCAACGGGATGCCCCATTGAGGACATCCGCGACTATACCCACTCGGGCCGAATTCAAGGAAAGTCCGGGAAAGAAACTTCCAATCGTTGGCGGACAGCCTCCCGTTGTCTGTTGGATACACAGAGTATTCCTATAACCGAAGCATTAATAGAGAGTACATGAATTCACATACTCAATAATTTTCCATGAAGTTTTGTAGCTAATGTAGAAAAGCTTTCGTCATGATCAACCAGGTAATAAGTTGTATTACTATACCAAATACGGTTCTCCTCTCCAAGCAGAGCATAGGACGGTCGTCCAAATTCCCATGTAGGTACACCCAGCGAGCCGGCAAGATCCGCAACCGCGCCACTCGACGTGATGACCAGATCCAAGCGAGAAATAAGCGCAGCGACCGTGGCAAGATCATTAAAATGATCTATATCGTCAAAATCGTATAAGTTATTCACCCCCAGCGAGCGTACTCTTTCGATTTCCGGCGCCCGATCATTCGTATACTGCAGGCTAACAAAATCGCAGTTATCCAATCGCAATATATCCAGGAAATCCTCGAGTCTTGCAGAGTTGATTTTGCGGGAACCCTTCGTATTTGAGCTGCGCCAGGCTATCCCGATTTTTTTTCGGGAGCCATTCAATGGCATACGCTTTTTTATTTTCAGTACAATGGAATCATCGGGCATTAGATGATGTTTATTTTTTGGAAAATCAGACTTATTCTTCCTGAAATACATTGGGAGGCTGCCAACAGGCAGCTCGTAATCATACATCTGGCCTTGACCAAGCAACGCCCGTTGTAATTCTAGATTTTGTGATGTGAATTTTATATTTGGAAAGTTGTGAGACAGCAGTGGTATGAGTTTTTCTCGGCATAATACGGTGATGTTGCCAGCTATTTCGCTTAATTCATTGAAAATCGAGGAAAAAGTGATGGTGTCACCAACCCCCTGATCCTCCCAGAGTAATATGTTTTTTCCGGTTAAGTCTTCTCCTTGCCAGCGTGGATACCTGAATTTTCTTTCAGCGACACCGGTGCCTGGAACGTTGAAGCGAAGCTCGGTCAGCTTCCAACCGGCCTCCAGATTGCCGAGGGCTAGTTGGACATATCCCATCGTCAGGGATATCTCTTCCGAATGCGGAAATGCCTTCAACAGGCGAGTAAGTATTTTTTCAGCTTCATCATATTTGCCAAGGCGGTAAAGGGTTTTTGCTTTTCCATAGTGTAAAAAATGCGCTTCTGGATATTGCTCCAGCGCGCTGTTTAGAAGATCGAGTGAGCTATGAAATTGACCGTCCGACAACATCGAACTGGACAATTTGCTCATCGTTAATGCGGTGTCCTTACCGTCAAAATACGGCAATTGGTGGAGAAGAAAATCTGTTGCCTCTTTATTTAAGTCCTGCTTGGATAAGATATCGACGATAAGGAACGTCGCTTCAAGATGATCGGGTTTTTGAGATAATATATATTCACAAAGCTTCTGCGCTTCCTCGATTTGCTTCGCCTCATGCAAGGCTTCGGCAAAATTATGCATTATATCGAAATCATCTGGATTTGCGCGAACCGCTTCCTGATAAGTCTTGAGTGAATCGACTATATTTCCAACTGATTTGAGGCTGTTGGCGTATCTCTTCAATAGAACGGGATTGCCCGGGTTCTTTTCGAGGCCTGCTTTGCACCAATTCGCGACGGCTTCCTGATCATTCAGTTCGGCGAATGCGTCTGCGAGGTTTGCATAAACAAATTTATCCTCGTAGCCGTTATTTACAGCATTCTCAAAGCAATCTATTGCTGTGTGGGTGAAATCCTCTTTGAGATAACAGAGCCCAAGAAAGTTATAGGCAGCGCCGTTGCCAGGCTCCTTACGTATTATTTCTTGGTATATTTCCGAAGCTTCATCGATCTTGCCAGATTTTTGAAGAAGAACGGCTTTTTTGAATAATTTTAGATTGGCCGGTGATGAAGAGAGCATTCCATTGAATCCATATCTAGTCAGCAAATGGATTTATAACTGATTCGATATGGCGAAGAGGGGGGCAAACACCGGATTGTGTATATGTCGCGCGGTAGTGGGCCGCACTGTTCGTCAGACAATCTTGTTCAAGCCGAGCCCTGATAGATCGACGTTGGAAGATGTGGCCAAAGCACGCCGAAGATGTAGCAGTGTCTCGCCCCAGCTCTCCGGGCGGGGATCGTCGGATCGTAGCGCGAAGGTTGCGTAAGCGTGGGCGGGTGACCGGCGGTCATCATCGCTCCCGCCTTCTCCCGGCTCGCCGTCTTCGTCTTTTCGCGCTCGTCCGTCCGGTCGCTTCGGCTTTGCGTTGTTGGAGGGCTTTTCGGCTCTTTGGCTGGCGGGAACGGCCTGCGAGACGGGAAGGGCAGTAGCGGATACGGGTGCACTCGGGGCGGCAGGCTCACGCGCGACAGCGGCGGCGAGCTGAAAAAGCGGCGGGCGAGCGGCGCTGAAATCCATCCTTCCTTCTCCTGACATGGCGGGCTGCCTTGAAAGGAAGGACATTGGGAAGCGGAAATGACCCGCAGGTTACGGAAACCTTTAGAGTTTTAACGATCCCGGCGATATCTCCCGTTCTGGGGCGACAGGGCGCCGGCAATGGTTACGCGAGGCTTTCAGTGATCTCAGAAAGCAAGGAGCCGCGGACTTTCGCCCGCGGCCCCTCGATGCGCTCTAGTGGAACGTTCAGCGTCAAAGAGACTGATTGACGGTCAGTCCGTCGATTGGCTTTGGCTTTTCGGGCTTGGAGCCGTTCGGCCCATAGGTCTTCGCTGAGGATTTGGCGCCTGCGCCCTCGGCCACTTTTCGCAAAAGCCCATCCGCGACTTCCCGCGCCGTCGCGAGGACCGCCAGGTTGATGCGCAGGATCGGCTGGAATTCGCCATGCTTGAGATGAAGCGCTTCAACAGCGCCCGGCGCCAGATTGCCGAGCGCGACCGAATTATCGCGAACATAGGTCATGCCGCGCATATAGATGCTGATAAGGTCCGCCTTCAGGGGCTGCAACTCGCCGGCCTCGGCAAGCTTGCCTTCGCGCACGAGCGCGGTTTCATGTTCGATCGTACGCAGGAGTTCCGACATGGCTTCATTGAGCCGGGCGCAGACCGCCTCGGCCGCTTTCCTGTCGGCGATCCTCGCCCCGAAAAACTCGGGCGCGCGCTCGGCGATCGACTTGTAGGACAGGCTCATGATCAGTTGGTCTCCTGCAGTGCGATGAGTTCACGTTTCACGGAATCGGCAATGCCGATGCCGCCGGATTGAGCGATCGTCTTGGAGTATTCCTCGACCAGCATGCCGCGCCAGGCTTCAGAGCCGGTGCCGTTGCCCCAGGCGCCGCCTTCTTCAAGGCCCGTGAACATGGATTCGAGCATGGTGTTGAGGAATACCGCCTCAAATTCCCGCGCAGCTTCGTCGATGCTTTTCGTGCCGTTGGCGGTGAAGGCCGACGTGCGCAGACCCTCGAAGGGCGAATTTTGCTGAGCGCCCGCAAGCGCGTTCGAAAGCTGAAGGTCGCTCATCAAAGCACCTCGATCTCGGCCTGAAGGGCGCCTGCCGCCTTGATCGCCTGAAGAATGGAAATCAGGTCGCGTGGGCCGATGCCGAGCGCGTTCAGGCCGTTGACGAGTTGCTGAAGGGTGACGGTCTCGGGAACGACTCCAAGCTGGTTGCCGCTTTCGTCATCGACCTGAACATCGGTGCGTGGGACGATCGCGGTTTCCCCGTTTGAAAAGGGGAGGGGCTGGGAGACCTCCGGCGTTTCGGCGATGCGCACGGTAAGGTTTCCTTGCGCAACGGCAACGGTGGAAACGCGCACGTTCTGGCCCATGACGATGATGCCGGAGTTTTCGTCGATCACCACGCGGGCCGGCAGGTCCGGCTCGATGACGAGCTGTTCGATGTCGGTCAGAAGGTCGACGATGTTTCCGTCGAAATCACGCGGCAGGGTGATGTTCACGGTGGCCGGATCGAGCGGTTCCGCCGTGGGAAGGCCTATCAGCTCGTTGATGGAAAGCGCGATGCGCCGGCTGGTGGTGAGGTCCGGGTTGCGAAGCGCAAGGCGAAGGCTTGTCATGGAGGCGAGCCTGAATTCGATCTCGCGCTCCACCAGGGCGCCGTTGGCAATGCGGCCCGAAGTGGGAACGCCGCGCACGATGGAAGCGGCTTGACCCGCGGCGGAAAAGCCGCCGATCGCGACCGGTCCCTGGGCGATGGCATAAACCTCGCCGTCGGCGCCCAGGAGCGGTGTTACGAGAAGCGTGCCGCCTTGCAGGCTTTCGGAGTCGCCGAGCGCGCTCACCGAAACGTCGATGCGCGTGCCGTGGGTGGAAAATGCCGGGAGGTTCGCGGTCACCATCACGGCGGCAACATTTTCCGTGTTGAGGTCGAAACCGCGCGTGTTGACGCCGAGCCGTTCCAGCATGGCCTGCAGGCTTTGCCGGGTGAAGGGAGCGTTGCGCAGGGAATCGCCCGTACCCTGTAGCCCGACAACCAGGCCGTAGCCGATCAACTGGTTGTCTCGGATCCCCTCGAAATCGGCGATATCCTTGATACGCGAGGCGGATGATGCCGGTACAGCAAGGAGCGTCAGGGCAAATATCGACAAGAACGTGCGTAGGAGGAAATTGGACCGCATGGGGCTTCCGTTCCGCGTTGAAATTGTGTTGCGGACACTGAAGCGAATGTCGTGCCAAGTTCAGCCCTTAGCTGTGCCTATTCCATAATGCCTTGAAATATATGGTGTAAACGGGGTCATGACCAATCTTTCTCGCATTTCGCCACCGTCAGGCGGGCAAAAATTACCCGCCAATTAACGAAGGATTTACCAAGACGGAAAATTATGTCCGCAAGCGGTCGGATGCAGGCCCGCAGGATGAGCATGTGAAATGCGGATATCGGGATTCCAGAGTCTTTCTTCCACACAAGCCAAGGCCTCGGCGCGAAGGCGCCCGGCAAGCGGAAGCGCTTTTGCGCCAACGGTTTCGGATGAGACGGCGCAAGCCGCTCCCGCACCCTCGGCTGGAGGCGGGGCGACGGTGACGAGTTTGAGCGCGGTCCTTGCGCTGCAGTCGGTGGAGGATGCGACGAGCGGACGCAAACGTGCGTTGCGCCACGGAAACGACCTTCTCGACGCACTTGAAAATCTGAAAGTGGAATTGCTGGGCGGAAAAGTGGCCGCCGACCGGTTGGAACGCCTTATGGCCATGCTGAAGAGCCGGCGTCCCGGCGACGACGCGGACGTGGAAGCGGTGGTTGACGAAATCGAGTTGCGGGCCCGTGTGGAACTTGCGAAATTGGGCCGATTCGCAGACTGATCCGTGGATAAATTGACACACTTCACGGCGGTTTTCGCTAACCATCTGACGCAATAAAGTTTTTTGTTACGGAAAATTCACCATCACAAGATTGTCGTTGGCAATGCCTGCGGCTATATTCCGACGCGCCTTAAAGGTAGCCGGAGTTGGATATGACGGTGGATATTGCAGCCGACTATCGTCCCACGGTGGACGAACCGTTCATGAATGATCGGCAACGCGAATATTTTCGCAGGAAACTGCTGTCCTGGAAGGAAGATATCTTGAAGGAAAGCCGCGAAACGCTGGCGAATCTTCAGGAAGAAAACCAAAACCACCCCGATTTCGCGGATCGCGCGTCGTCCGAAACCGATCGTTCGATCGAACTGAGGGCCCGCGATAGACAACGCAAGCTCATCGCCAAAATCGATGCCGCACTCGAACGAATCGAAGACGGTTCGTACGGTTATTGTGAAGAAACCGGCGAACCCATCTCGGTCAAGCGGCTCGATGCGCGCCCGATCGCGACGCTTTCCCTGGAAGCGCAGGAAGCGCACGAACGGCGTGAAAAGGTCTATCGGGACGATTGAACGAGACTTGTTCGCCGAACTCGGCCGAGCGCGGGCACCAAGTGCCCGCGTTTTTTGTATCCGGACGCATTTCCGCAGTTGACCGCGCAGGATTTCCGGGTGCGGCGGGAGGTAATGCGGCGGAGACCGCATTTCGATTGTTTTGGTTTGATGCGGTTCACGTTCGGTAAGTATTTTGATTTAAGGTGATCGGACAAAACGAACAAAAATATCCGGTCGCTGGCGATGGATGAAATTTGTATCTTGTCTGATAAACCTTCGGGCGCATCAGTCGTCGCGAAGATGATTGATCAGGTGTACTCCTCCGAAGTGCATCCCATCGCCATGACGACGGCAGACGACCTGGCCGATGCTCCGGCTGTGGTCTTTTCTCTCGGAAACCTCGGTCCCTTCGAAATCCGACAGATCAGAGCGCTTTGCGGGCAGACGGAAATCTGCCGGAAGTCGATCTTCGCGATCCGCGCGCGATCCGAGCGCGCGCGAGCCATGCAGGCCGAGGCCTTCGGCTTCAGGCGAGTCGTATTTCTGGAGGATGGCCCTCAGGCCGTCCAGGATGCGATCACGGCGATCTTCGAGGACGAATACAAGGCGGCGCTTGAGGAATTCGCACCGCTTTCGGCGGAAGCCTTCCTTGCAGGCAGCAGAGCGCTCGCCGCGATCGGCTGCGAACTCAGGCGGCTCAAGCCGGTGCGCATTTCGCGCGTTGCGCCGGGTGCGGAAAAGATCTCGAACGCCATACGTACCGAAGGGGTGGGCGAGCTTGTGAAGGCGGTCAACCTGCACCACGATCCCACCTGCCGCCACTCCATCGCGGTGGCTGGCTACGCGGTTGCCCTCGGTCAGGCGCTGGACCTTGCCGAGGAAGACCTCCGGCTTCTGGCGATGGCCGGCCTGCTGCACGATCTGGGCAAGATGCTGATACCCGTAAGCCTCCTCGACAAAGCGGGCCGCCTTGATTACGGAGATATTGCCCGGATCAGGCAACATCCGGAGCTGGGTGCGAAAATTCTGCGAATGCAGGGCGGCGTGGAGCCGGCGGTGGTGCGTGCCGTACGCTCCCACCATGAATATCTGGACGGCAGCGGCTATCCCTTCGGCCTCAAGGGGGAACGGATTTCGCCGCTAAGCCGGATGCTGACGATTGCCGATATTTTCACTGCGTTGACGGAAAGGCGCGCCTACAAACCGGAGAAGTCGCCCTCCGAGGCGATCGCGATCATGGCCGGAATGGCAGGCCGCAAGATCGATGCGGGGCTGCTTGCGGTTTTTCGCTCCGCTGTGCTCAATACCGCCTTCGCGAGGCGCCACCCGCCGCCCAAATCGCCGGGCCGCCCGGTGCTGAAGGAGGGCATTCACCCTCTCAGGCCGGATGTGGGAAAGCCCCGCTGGACAGTCGCCTGAAATCTTGACCGTTCGATATCCGAAAAAAGAACCGGCATGGCGAGCCGGGGAGCGGGCGCCATGCCGGTTTTTTGCCGTTCTTGCGGGGGAGCGTCGGAACGGCGGGGGGAGAGGCGCCGCCGCCGGAACCTTGCCGGCGGCGGGCAATATGGGTGCAGGGTCAGAACGGAAGCACGATATCGAGGACCTGCTGGCCGTAGGCCGGCTGCTGGAAGTCCGTGATCTGGCCGCGCCCGCCGTAACCGATGCGCGCTTCCGCGATCTTGTCGCTTTCGATCGTGTTGTTGGAGGAAATATCCTCCGGCCGGACCACGCCGGCGACGATCAATTCGCGCACCTCGTAGTTCACGCGGACTTCCTGACGCCCTTCGATCACCATGTTGCCGTTCGGCAGAACCTGGGTGACGACGGCCGCCACCGTGGTGCGAAGCCGCTCTTCGCGGTCCACCGAGCCCGAGCCACGGAAGCGCGATGTCCCCTCGGTGGTCGCAAGGTCGCTGGCGCTCGATCCCGCGGGAAGGAAGATCGTGTCGATCGCATTCCCCAGCGCACCGCTGACGCCGTTGGTATCGGAGCCCTCACGCTCGCGTTCCGTCTCGTTGTCGAATTCCGCGCGGTCGGAAATGGTCACCAGGACGGTCAGGATGTCGCCGACGTTGCTGGCGCGCTGGTCCTCGAAGAAGGCGCGGGCGCCGGACCGCCACAGCGAGTTGTTGTTGTAGTGAACCGGTACAGGCGTCGGCAGCGGCATGCGCACCGGACGGTAGCCCGGCATCGTCGTCGGGTCCTGGATCGCGGTAAGGACCGGCTGCTTGCCGACGTTCGCAATCCGGTCCGCGGCGCCGCATCCCGCGGCGGTCAGGCCGAGTGCGATCACGGCGAAGGTTCTGAGAATTGAAAACGTACGAGACATCAGCGTGCCTCCTCAAGGCTGGCGATCCGCCGAAAACCGGCGTCGACCACGACGCGGCCACGGGAAACGACGGTGGCTGAAACGGTGCGGCGGGACTGAAGGTTGATGATGTCCACGATATCGCCCTTGCCCCCTTGCGCGATGGCCTGACCTTGGGCGGTCAGCGTCATGCCCGGAACCTTGTAGATGAGGGTGACCTTGTCTCCCCGCCCGACGAGCACCGGCGGCTGAAGATCGGCTGTCTGCAGCGGAGCTGCCGGGCGAAGGCCGCGTTTTGCGGCAAGGCCGACGGCTTCTTCAAGGTCGGTGATCATCCGCTCCGTCACGCGGTTGCGCGGCAGCTTCATGATCGTCAGGTCGCCCTTCGAGATGACCGTGCCGCGATCGATCCGCTCCGCCGGTGCATAGACCTCGACATATTCGATCGCCTTGCCGCGAAGCCGGATGGTTTCATTCGTCGTCCCGCTCGAAAGCAAGATGGAAACATCGAGCCGGCCTGTCTCGGCCTGCCAGACAAGATTTTCGATCGCGACCGGTTCGGAAGCGGCGGGGTCGGCGAAGCGGGTGCCGGAAAAGCCGGAAAGGGAAAGCTCTATATCGGCGGTTTCAAGATACGGATTGCGCCGGATGAGTTCGGCGCGAACCTCATCCTCTATGCGCAGGGCATCGATGCGTGTGGCATCGCGCCGCACATAGACCTGGGTGAGCCCGTCGGTCGTGGCTTGCTTATATCCCGCATCGCGCGCGCGGTTCGCCACGAGGTCCGCCGGCACGCTGCCGCCGGTGCCGAGATCCGGCGCACGGAAAAGAGGTGCGTCGGCAAAACGGCCCGCATCGGGATAGAAATCGCCGATTGTGACAATGTCGCGTGCCACCACCACTTCGGAACGAAGCGGCGCATCGGCAAGCGCGCTTGCAAGGCCAAGGGCGCTGGAAAGTGCGAAAGCGGCGAGGCGTTTCAGCATGATCGCGCCTCCCTTAGCGAAGCTGCGACACGGTGGAGGACATTTCGTCCGCCGCCTGGATGATGCGCGAATTCATCTCATACGCGCGCTGCGCGGCGATCAGGTCGGAAATCTCCGTCACCGCCTCAACGTTCGAAGCCTCCAGATGCTTGTGCTGCAGGTCTCCGAAGCCCGGGTCGCGCGGGTTGCCGACGAGCGCGGCACCGCTTGATGGCGTTTCGAGGAAGAGGTTGTCGCCGATCGCCTCAAGGCCCGACTTGTTAATAAAGCGTGCAAGCTGGATCTGGCCGATTTCCTGAACGTCGCCGTTGGCGTTTACCACCTGAACGACACCCTCGGCGTTGACCGTGATGTCGCGGCTGTCCTCCGGCAGGACGATCCCCGGCTGTATGGGATAGCCGTCGACGGTCGTAAGCTGGCCGTTCGCATCCCTCTGGAAGGAACCGTCACGCGTATAGGCGGTATCGCCGCTTGGAAGCTCGATCTGGAAGAAACCTTCGCCACGGATCGCGACGTCGGTATCCTTGCCGGTCGGAGTCACGGTGCCTTGCGTCAGGATGCGCGCGGTGGCCGCCGTCTTCACGCCCGAACCGATCTGCACGCCTGTCGGCACGATGGTGCCCGTGTCCGATGTTGCGGTGCCGACGCGGCGCTGGTTCTGGTAGAGAAGGTCCTGAAAATCGGCGCGCTGGCGCTTGTAACCCGTGGTTCTGAGGTTGGCCACGTTGTTCGAAATGACTTCAACGTTCAGTTCCTGCGCCCGCATTCCGGTGGCTGCGATGTGTAAGGCTTTCATGGTGTTTCAAACTCCTGTCGTGCGGCTCAGGCGCGGATGGTGCCAAGTTCCTCGATCGCTTTTCGCGAGAGGTCATCGCCGTCGGAAATCATCTTGGAAACGGCCTGGTAGCTGCGGGTGATCTCGATCATGCGGGTGACTTCAACGACGCCCTGAACGTTGGAGCGTTCTATCGTGCCTTGCGTCAGACGCGGGTTCGGAACGGGTTCCGCATCCTCACCCTGAAACAGGTTCTCGCCGATGCGGTCGAGGTCTTGCGGATCTTCGAAGTTAACAAGGCGCAGCTTGCCCTTCTCGCCAAGTTCGGTGGAAACGGTTCCGTCATCGGCGATAGAAATCGCGCCGTCCTCGGGCGCGAATTGCAGCGGGCCGCCGTCGCCCAGGACAGGTTTGCCGTCCGCGGTGACGAGCTGGCCGTCATTATTCAAATGGAAGGCGCCGTTACGGGTATACGCTTCGCCATCCTCCGTCTCGACCACGAAGAAACCTTCGCCGCCGATAGCGATGTCAAGCGGATTGCCGGTCTGTGTGAAGGCGCCCTGGCTCTGGTCGTAGATCGACTTGTAGTCGACCACGTAAGAGAGGGTCTTGTCCTGGCCCTGGAACTCGGAAGCTTCCGCGACAGGCATCAAATATTCTTCGAAAAGAATCGATTGGCTCTTGTAGCCTGTGGTGTTGATGTTGGCGATGTTGTTGGCGACGACGTCGAGCTGGTTGCGAAGGGTCGTCTGCCGCGACAGGCCGATAAGAAGTGCGTTCTCCATAATAAACCGTTCCTTGTGCTCCCCGGTGAGCGCCCGGTCTCCCCAGACAAGCGCTCGTTAACCATGAAGCATGTGCCATGCCAATTTATAACCATTTGAAATCATTGATATAAATCTCTAAATGATAATCACCGCAGGCAGATATGTCCGCGCAGGCTGTGCCGGGCGGCAAAAATTACCCACTTCATGCGAATGGTTAATGGCTCGGTAACCACTCGTTAACCATTGCCACCATAGATTTGTCCCTGCGGAGGGCTCAATCAGTCGGCGGGGGTTGGATGACTGCGGAAGCGGATGCGGTAGAACCTGGCCAGGAACAGGAAGGTTCCGCGCCGGGCGGCGGCAAGAGGAAGAAGATCGCCCTGATGGGTGGCGGTGCCGCCATCTTGTTGGCGATTGTCGGCGCGGCAATTTATTTTATTTCCGACGGCTCTTCGTTCAGCGGCGCCGGAGGGGCGGGCGTCGACCCGCAAACCCAAAAGCCCGTTGTCTTTTACGATCTGCCGGAAATGACGGTGAACCTGTCGACTGACGGCCGAGCCACCTATTTGAAGGTGCGTATCGCGCTCGAGGTTTCCGATCGCGCCACGATCGACCTGATCGAGCCGTTCCTTCCGCGCGTTCTCGACGCCTTCCAGATCTACCTGCGCGAGTTACGCCCGACCGACCTGGAAGGGTCTTCCGGTTTGTTCCGACTCAAGGAAGAATTGCTTCGCCGGATCAATACTGCCGTCTATCCGGCACGGGTCGAAGCGGTTCTTTTCAAAGAAATCCTCATTCAATAGGTGCGCCATGGCGGATGAAGAAGAACTCGGCGATCTCGACGAGGCGTGGGGCGAGGCTCTTGCCGAGCAGCGCGGCGATGATGAGGACGACGTGGACCTTGCCGCGGCCTGGGGCGCGGCGCTGGAAGAGCAGGGTGTTGCGGCCGCGGACGATATTGCCTCCCAATGGGCGGCGATGATCGACGACAGCGAACCGGAACTCGATACCGCTTCACGCGGCGCCGACCGTATCCTCAACCAGGAAGAGATCGACAACCTTCTCGGTTTCAGCCTCGAGGATACGCTGCCGGACGACCAGAGCGGCATTCGCGCGCTCATCAATTCGGCGATGGTCACCTACGAGCGCCTGCCGATGCTGGAAATCGTGTTCGACCGCCTCGTGCGGCTGACCACGACCTCGCTGCGCAATTTCACGTCCGATAACGTGGAGGTGTCCCTCGACAACATTTCCTCGGTGCGTTTCGGCGACTATCTCAATTCCATTCCGCTACCGGCGATCCTTGGCGTCACCAAGGCGGAAGAGTGGGATGGCTTCGGCCTTGTGACGGTTGAATCGAGCCTGATCTATTCGATCATCGATGTGCTTCTGGGCGGCGGACGCGGAACGTCGGCCGTTCGCGTGGAAGGCAGGCCCTATACGACGATCGAGATCAACCTTGTCCGGCGGATGCTGGAACTGATCATGGTCGACATGGAGCAGGCGTTCTCGCCGCTCTCGCCGGTGCACTTCAATCTGGAGCGGCTTGAAACGAACCCGCGCTTCGCCGCGATTTCGCGCCCGGCGAATGCTGCCATCATGGTCGAGCTTCGCATCGACATGGAAGATCGGGGCGGCAAGATCGAGATCATGCTGCCCTATGCCACGCTGGAGCCGATCCGCGATCTCCTGCTCCAGATGTTCATGGGCGAGAAGTTCGGCCGCGACCCGATCTGGGAAGGCCATCTGGCAACGGAAATCTACTCCGCCGAAGTGGATGTGGATGCCGTGCTCTACGAAACCCAACTGCCGCTCGGGCGCGTTCTCGGCCTCAACGTTGGAGAGACGCTTGTCTTCGATGTCGGCCCCCAGGACAACGTCGCCATCAAATGCGGTGGCATCCACCTCACCGACGGCACGCTCGGCAAGGTGGAAGATGCAATATCAATCCGCGTCAACCGAGGCTTGCGCAAGCCGAAGATGACGCTCGCCGCCTTCGAGCGCGCGATGCAAAAGGAAATGGAAACGTCATGAGCAACCTGCCGATCGGAATTGTAATCGAGTCCCTGGTTGCCGGGCTGCTGTTTGTGACCATTGGCTATTGCTGGACCCTGAACCGCCGCCTCAAGCGTTTGCGCGCCGACGAGGAATCCCTGCGCGCCACGATTTCGGAGCTGATTACGGCTTCCGAAATCGCCGAGCGGGCGATCGTCGGGCTGAAGACCACGGCGGGCGAGACCGACAAGACCCTCGGCAACCGCCTGAGTCAGGCCGAGCGCCTTTCCAGGCAACTGGCCGAGCAGATCGAGGCCGGGGGCATCGTCCTGGAACGCATCAGCCAGATCGCGTCGGCTGCGAAAAAGCCGTCCACGGAATCTCTTCCCGAGATGGAGGAAACGCCTGCCGCGAGCGCGCGCCCCTCGGCGACCGTCTCCGTCAGGGACCTGCGCGAGGCCGCTAGCGAGGCTGCGGCCCGTCTTGAGCAATTCCGCAAGAGGCATGGGGAACAAGCGGCGTGAAGCTGAGATTGATACCGGCCCTCGTCGTTTCGGCGGTAGCACTGCTGGTGCTGAAACTCATCGGGCTGTCCGTGGATGGTGCTTATGTCATTTCGCCGGTGCAGACGGCGGCGGCCCAGCAATCGAGTGCGGACATAAACACCGCACAGCCCAAAGCGGCGACGACAAGCGGCGCCGATGCGGGCAAGCCGGACCAGCCGGCGGCTCCCGAAAAGGCGCCGAAGGGCGAAGACGCGGTGCTGCCGCCCGCTTTCGACGCCTTCGGCGAAAACGGCCGTCAGCCGCTTGAGATCGGCGGTTCGCCGGCGGAGCGCAAGGTTCTTGAAAGTCTGAGCGAGCGCCGGCGCGATCTCGACAGCCGCGAGCGGAAATTCGACCTTCGCGAGCAGCTTCTCAAGGCGACCGAGGACAGGATCGACGAAAAGATCAAGTCCCTCGAGGAAGCGGAAACCCGGATCAAGGGGCTTGAGGACCAAAAGAAGAAGAAGCAGGAAGAGAAGCTCAACGACGTAGTCCTGATGTATGAATCCATGCGTGCAAAGGATGCCGCGCGCATCTTCAGCCGCCTTGACATGAATATCCTCGTTCGTGTGGCCAGCCAGATGAAGCCGCGAAAAATGGCGGACGTCATGGCTGAGATGGAAGCCGATGCGGCGGAAAGACTGACGATTGCACTGGCAAGCGGCGCACTCCGCGCCGCGGAGCCGGAAATGGCCGAAGCGAAACCGGAACTTCCGAAGATTCAGGGAAACTGACCGAAAAGAATTTCGTTGTGATGGCCTCCCGTAAGGCGGCGTTAAGGCCGCCGGTATAATTTCGAAACGTCAATTGCGTAGCGACAGGCCGAGGACCGATAACAAGATGCGGAGCGGAGCCAAACCCGGCCTTCCTATGCTGTTTGCGCTGGCCATGAATTTCGCGCTTGCGGTGTTGCTTGTTTTCATGAACGTCGGCGTTGCCGGTGCCGAGCCGCTTAGGGCCACGATGACGGCCACGGCAGAGGAAGGCGGCTATGGCCGTCTCGTTCTGACATTTCCCGAGCGCAGCCTTCTCCCGCAGTACGATGCGCTTGTCGCCAATAACGTTTTGCGCGTCACGTTTCACGAACCGATCGATGTCGATGTCGGCGACGTTCCGGCCAGGCTCGGTGATTTCGTATCCATCGCCCGCCAGGATCCGGATGGCATGGCGGTTCGTTTCGCGCTTATCCGGGATCTTCGCATCAACACGATGGAAGCGGGTGAAAAGCTCTTCATCGACCTGCTCCCGAGCGGGTGGGACGGACCGCCGCCACGCCTTCCCGACAGCGTGATCGAGGAACTGGCAAAACGCGCCGAAGCGGCGTTGAAAAAGGCGCGGGCACTGGAACAGGCGCGCCTGCGCGGCCAGACCGAGCCCAAGGTCGACCTGCGCATCGGGTCGCATCCCACATTTACCCGGCTCTCCTTTCAGTGGAACATCGCATTCGATTCCGCCTTCATTCGTGAAGAGGACATCGTCCGGGTGACGTTCAACCATGATGCATCGCTGGATCTTTCGGATTTGCGGGCCCATTTGCCTCCCGGCATCGTCGATGCGACCTCTTTTGCCGACGACGGCAAGCTCAAGTTTCTTTTGCGTCTCGGCGAGGGTGTGAACGTTCGCGCATTTCGTGAAGACAATGCTTATGTCGTCGACGTGACGCCGGACCGCGAAAACGGCGACCCGATCAATCAGTTGATAGATGCCGAACTCGCCCCGCCCGTATCGCCCGATGCGCGCGACGTGGTCGAAACGACGGGACGGCCCGCGAGAGATTCGGGGGAGGAGAAGACCGCCGGCCAGACACCCAAAGCACAGCCAGAGGCGAAGTTGTCTCATCGCACCGGGCAATCAACTTCAGGCAAGCGGAAGGCCGCTGACGGGTCGAAGTCCGCGGAACCCGTTGCAGCGAACGCAGCCGCGAAGACACCGCAATCGGCAGGGAATGGGGAGGGCAAGGGACACAACCCTGACGAACGAGACGTTTCTGGCGAGCCCGTTCCTTCGGCGATCGATCTGACCGCACTTGAAAACGCCAAGCGTAGCAACGTCCTGCGCGAGGTCAATCCGGAAAGCCCGCCGGAAGACTATGGTGAAGATGCCCGCCGCTTCGTGGGCGCGGAGGCGCGACGAATCGGCAACACGGTGCGGGTGGTCTTCCCGTTTTCCGAACCTGTGTCTTCCGCGATCTTCCGCCGATATCAGAGTATCTGGCTCGTGTTCGACACGGACGATCCGGTCGATATCAGGGGAATGCGCTCGGTTCTCGGCGAAAGCGCCGAAGAGGTCGAGATCGAGGAATTCGAGGGTTGGCAGAGCGTGCGCATCGATCTGGCGAAAAATGCGCTCGCGACGGTTGCCGCCGAGGACGGCAATTGGATCTTGACACTGGGGGAAACGATCGTCGAGCCTTCGCGCCCCCTGCAAATTAAGCGCAACGTCCGCAACGACGGCGGGACGATCCTCCACGTGCCGATCAAGGAACCGCAGCACGTGCGCCGCTTGAAAGATCCCTTCGTTGGCGACGAGATCGTGGCGGTGACCGCATTCGGGCCGTCGCGTGGTCTCATCAAGCCGCAGGCCTTCGTGGAACTGGATGCGCTGATGTCGGCCCACGGCGTGGCGTTGCGCAAGAAAGCGGAATACCTGGACGTCAAAATCGACGGCGATGCCGTTCGGATCGAAGGGCCGCGAGGACTTCATCTGTCCAATGAGCACCTGCAGCAGGGCACACGTATCCTCGAGACGATCATCGATCCGGATCAACCGGGTCAGATAAACCTGGGCGCGCTCATGACGGCGAGCACGCCGGATTTCCTGACGCGGGCAAAAAACCTGCAGTTCAAGATCGCATCGACCCCGGAAGGAGAAAGGCGCGGACCGAGAATGGATCTCGCGCGCTTTTATCTTGCACATGGCCTGGCACAGGAATCCCTCGCCATGATGCACCTTGCCGCCGAGGACGACCCGGCGATCGAGCGCGACGCCAGCTTCAACCTCATGCTGGGGGCCGCACAAATACTCGCGGGCCGTCCGAAGGTTGCCGAAAACCATTTGAATCGACCCGAGCTCAGAAACAGCCCCGATGCGGCCGTGTGGCAGACGATTGCAAGTGCCACGCTCTCCAAATGGAATGAAGCAAGGCTGACGTACCCGCGCGGAAGCGCGGTTATCGGCAACTATCCGGTCTCCGTCGAGAATGAATTCAATCTTTCAGCGGCAGAGACATTGGTGGAATCCAATGATTTCGGAGAAGCTTCGCAGGTCCTTTCGGAGGTTGATCCGAGCGCCGTTTCGCCCGGACAGGCCGCGCGCTATGACCTTTTGCGAGGGCGGATCGCAGATGCCTCCGGCAGGTCGCGCGAAGCCTTGACATCCTTCGATCTCGTCCGGCGTTCGATAGATCGTCCGCATGCAGCCGAGGCGGCATACCGGTCGCTGCGCATACGCTACCGGGACGGGGAAATCGGCACCAGCGAGGCGATTGAACAGCTTGCCGGTCTCGCGACGTCCTGGCGCGGCGATGAAACGGAGCTGAAGACTTTGCGTTTGCTGTCGAAGCTCCAGGTTAAACAGGGAAACTACCGTGCGGCGTTCGAGAGCATGAAAGCCGCTGTCCTCGCCGATCCGGATTCGCCGACGACAAGGCTGCTTCAGGAAGACATGAACGCCGTCTTCGCTTCGCTGTACCTCGATGGAAAGGCGAACGGGATGGACCCGGTCGAGGCTTTGGCCCTGTTTTATGACTTCCGGGAACTGACTCCGGTCGGGCACCGGGGCGATGCGATGGTGCGCCATCTTGCCAGCCGGCTGATTTCCGTGGATCTGCTCGAACAGGCGGCGGAACTCCTGCAGCACCAGGTCGAAAACCGTTTGAAGGGCGCGGCGCGAGCGCAAATCGCCGCGGACCTGGGCGTCGTCCACCTGATGAACGGAAAGCCGGAGGAAACGCTACGCGTCCTGAACCGGACCCGGCAGGCGCAGCTTCCGCGTACGCTGACGCGTCAGCGCAACATTGTCGAGGCGCGCGCGCTGACGGAAAGCGGCCGGCCGGACCTTGCCCTTGAAATCGTGCGGAATATGCGCGGCGAGGATGTGGAGAGACTGCGCGCCGACACATATTGGGCAGCGGGCCGTTTTCGGGACGCCGGAGAGCAGCTTGAGGAAATGAGCGGCAGCCGCTGGGGCGACAACGTGCCGCTCAGCGACCGCGAACGGTCCGACGTCCTGCGCGCGGCAGTCGCCTACTCGCTTGCCGAGGACCAGTTTTCCCTCGATCGTTTGCGCACGAAATTCGCCCCGAAGATGGCCGACGGCCCGCAAGGAAAAGCGTTCGAAGTCGCTACCCGTCCGATCAACGATCGCGGTGTCGAATTCCTCTCCGTTGCCGACAGTCTGGAGCAGGTGGATTCGCTTGATATTTTCCTGTCGGAGTATCAGCGCAAATACCTGCGGCCCGCCGCAGGTCAGCTCGTGGCAAGGTCAGGCAAAAAGCGGGAAGTCACGGGTGAGGCCAAGGATGTTATCGGGCCGGCGGCTGCTGCCGGTGATAGCGGTGGGGCGACCGCCGCACCTCAGGGCTGAAGCTTCCACCGAAGCGACGGGATGCAGACGCGAGCGGCGGGTTTGCGCGCCGCAAATGGCTGTGCGGGTGACGGATGGTCGCCGCCATGGGATGAAACACCATCATCGCGAACCGGCCAGGGCGCGCTGCGGCCGCAATAAAACATCCGCTCGACAGGAATTCGCTTCAGGATCGATTCCGTGAACGGATCCATGCCGCCATATCCGGTCCGGATTTGGCGGCATGTTGCATGGGGTTATCTACCCCCCGGCAAAGCTGCGAACGAGACTGCCGGCAACCATGTTCCAGCCGTCGACCAACACGAAGAAAATCAGCTTGAACGGCAGGGAGATGACGATTGGCGGCAGCATCATCATGCCCATCGACATGAGCACGGAAGCGATAACCAGATCGATGATCAGGAACGGCAGGTAGAGCAAGAAGCCGATTTCGAAGGCGCGCCGCAGCTCGCTGATCATGAAGGCCGGCACAAGAACGCGCAGGCTGATATCCTGAGGCGTTTCAGGCGTTTCCTGCCGGGAAAGTTCAAGGAAGAGGCCGACATCCTTCTCCCGCACGTTCGCCCGCATGAACGTATGAAACGGTACCGATGCGCGCTCGAACGCCTGATCCAGCTCGATGGTCCCGTCCACGAGAGGCTGAATGGCATCGTCATAAGCAGTCTGAAAAGTCGGCGCCATGATGAAGGCTGTAAGAAACAGCGCGAGGCTGGTCATGACGGCGTTCGGCGGAGCCGTCTGCAGGCCGATGGCGGATCGCAGCAGAGAAAGCACAACCACGATACGCGTGAAGCTCGTCACCATCACGATAATGGAAGGTGCGAGGCTGAGGATCGTAAGCAGGGCGACGAGTTGGACCGCCCGCTCCGTTAACGTCGTCCCCTCGCCAAAATCGATCGAAAGTCCCTGTGCGCTGACCGGCGATATGGCGAATACCGCCATCGCAGCCGCGACGGCCAGGAGAGGCATCCCCCTCCTGAAGTACTGCCGGAAAATGGCTGACGTCATTTATTCCTGTTTCCACTTATCTCGTTGAGAAGCTTGGCCATCTCTTCTTCGATGGCGTCGATGGTCACAGGATCGCTTTTCTTTTTTGCTTCGGACGCAGCTTCCCCAGGCTCCGCTTTCGCGCTTTCGCCGGATTTGCGGTCTTCTTTCGCTTCCACAGCGTCGGCGGCCGGCGTTTCGCCTTCCGGCTCCGCCTTTGCTTCGGGTTTCACTTCAGTCTTCGTGTCCCCGGCGGTAGGTGCTGGCTGAACCGGGATCGATGCTTTCGCTCCTGGCTCTTTCTCCGCAAGGACTGAGGGAACCGGTTCTTTCGAAGGGGTAACCGTAACCTCGGCGATATTGCGAGGAGGTTCCTGACCTGATTGGCCGCTCGCCGGCGTTTCGGATTTCTTCTCATCGGCGACTGGCGTGGCGGTATTGCGCTCAGGTGTGGAAGAGGCTGTCGGCGCAGGCGAGGCTTCCGCGGCGGGCTTCCCCTCGCCAGGCGTTCGAGGAGGCGTGACCGCCGGCGCCTCGCGTTGCGGTGTCGCTTTCGGTTCGTCCCTTACAGCACGCAACTCCGGGCTCGCTTTCGTTTCCGTACCGGTAGGCTTTTCAGCCGGCTGATCCAGCGCACCGCGCAGGCTTTCCTCCAGGTGGCCCGTAAGGTCCAGACCCGGCCCGGCAGCCGGTTCCGGCGCGACAGCTGGCGCGGCGGGCGCTTTATCCGACGGTTTCATGTCCTCGGGTGCGGCGCTTATTTTCGGCTCGGCGCGCGGAGGAGGTGCATCACTTTGCTGCGATATGGGCGAAACCGGCGGGCGGGGTGGCTGCGGCGGCTGCGGCTGCGGGCGTTGCGGAAAAGCCGATCGCGCGGCTGCCGCAGGGCCGGAAGAGGGGGGTGATACGGCGCGATGCGGCTCCCGTGCAGGGCTTTTCTCACCGCTCTGCGAAGGACGCTGCTGCTGCGGGGGGGCCTTGTCGGGCGGCGGTGCTTTGTCCGGCGACGGCGCTTTCGGTGTCATGTCCTTGGCGAGATGGGCGACCGCGGCTCCTGCGGCGGCCACTGCCGCGCCCGCACGCCTTTGCGGCGTGGAGGCCGTGCCCTGCCGCTCTTGCGGCTGCAGTGCGGGCGAGGGCGCGCGCTGCGCAGGAGGCTGTGGCGCGGCAGGCGAGCGCAAGGGCTGTACGGGGCGTTGCTGGGCCTCGGGGCGCTGCTGCGGCCGGGCGGCCGGGCGCGGTTGCGGCGGAGGCTGCTGGGCCGCGGCTGGCTGAGGCGTCGGCTGGGGCGATACAGCGGCCACCGCAGGCTCTTGCGCCATGGAAGCTTCGGGAGACATCTGCACCGGCTGACCGGGTCGCGGATAATTCGCGCTGACAGGTACGCCGCGAACGATATTCTGCTCGACAACCACGTCGGTCGGTCCGCCGATGAGGAGAAGATGCTCCACGTTGTCGCGGCGAATGAGTACCAGCCGCCGGCGAGCGTCAAGCCCGGTGGCATCCATTACCGCGATGCGTGGCTGTCTGTTGCGGTTTCCCGACAACCTCGAGCCGGTGATGCGACGCAGGATCCAGACGAAGACCGCAATGAGCGCCAGGACGATCAGCACGGCGATGAAGAATTGAACGCCGCGGGCAAAGCCGGCATCCATTTCAAAGGTTTCTATCAGCCATTCGCTCATACCAATTGAATCCCATGTTCGTGCCGATCATGTCCGCTCTGACTGGATGCGGGCCCGCAGGCACCGGCAACTACGCTGCGTGATCACCTTCGATGGCGGTCCTATCAATTGATGCGGCGCAGCGCCAGAGTTGCGACTCACATTCTCCGTTCCTTCTTCGGTCCGTGAGCCTTCCCGTAAGGGCGCTGCCTGCGCCTTGTTTTATAAGCGTATTAGATGATTCTCACCATTGTGCGAGGTTAACAGGGTTTGGAAAATTATGCCGAGTTTACATTGCACAATGCGAATTACGGAAATTTTTAGGCGCAGAATTCCGCCGCTTTTGTGCGGACGCTGCTTAACGGCCGTTAACCGTTAACGCCTCATTAACTACTTCGTCGGCAATTTCTACCCAGTACCGAACGGAGAAAGCCATGCCCATTTCGGATTTGCCTGTATTCCAGGCGCTGAAGGCGAAGATGCAGTGGCATCAGGTTCGCCAGGGCGTTCTGTCGCAAAATGTGGCGAATGCCGACACACCCGGTTTTGCCGGCAAGGACTTGAAAGAATTCAAATTTTCGACCGAGCTTGCCCGCACTTCCACCGGGCTCGACACCGTGACGACGAACAGGGGGCATCTCTCGGGTAGCCTGAAGCGGGGAGAATATTCCGCGAAGGTCGAAGAGATGCCGTCCTTCGAGACGACACCTGACGGAAGCACGGTCGTGCTCGAAGAGCAGATGATGAAAGTGACCCAGAACCTTCTGGATTATCAGGCGGCAACGACCCTCTACAGCAAGGGTCTCGGCCTGATACGGACGGCTTTGTCCTCCAGAGGAGCCTGATTGAAGGCTTGGGCTATCCCGTGACGGAGGCCGGACGATGGACTTTGTAAAATCGCTTTTTATCGCCGCATCAGGCTTGAAGGCCCAAAACGGGCGCATGCGTGTGATTGCGGAAAATATCGCCAATGCGGGATCCACCGCGCGCACGCCGCAAGGGGATCCGTATCGGCGCAAGATACCGACCTTCCAGGCGGCCCTCGACCGCGAAATTGGGGCGGAGATGGTCAAGCTCGGCAAGATCGAAATGGATCAGTCCGACTTCGGGCAGAAATATGAACCGGGCCACCCGGCCGCGGATGAAAACGGATACGTGCGCGTTCCGAACGTCAACACGCTGATCGAAACCGTGGATATGCGCGATGCCCAGCGGAGTTACGAGGCGAACCTGAACGTCATCACAACAACACGCAGGATGCTCCAGCGGACATTCGAGATCCTGCGCGCATAAGATCAAGTGCACCCGACAAATGAATTTGGCCCCACGCATAATAATTCCAGACGAACGGAGTTGAGGTCATGACTTCACCAGTTTTTTCCACGCCTGCTGCAGCGGCGAATGCGTATAACGCCACGGCGGGGCTTACGAATCAGGTAATCTCGTCACAGGATGACGAGACGCCCGACTTCGGAGCGCTCGTCAAAACGGCCGTCACATCGGTGGTCGAGCAGGGGCGCGAGGCGGACGGCAAGGCGCTGGGTCTTGTGCAGGGCAAGTCGGACGTCGTTGACGTGGTCACCGCCGTTGCAGAAACCGAGGTCGCCATGGAGACCCTGGTTTCCGTGAGGGATCGCGTGATTTCGGCCTATCAGGAAATCCTGAGGATGCCGATCTGAAGACGCCCATGATGACAAAGGACGCGATATGACCGGCGCGGAAGTATTGGATGTTGCGAGGGAAGGCATCTGGACCCTCATTATAGTCGCCGCACCGGTCATGATCGTCGGCCTTTTGATCGGCATCGTCATCGCGCTCTTTCAGGCGCTGACGCAGATTCAGGAAATGACCCTGGTATTCGTGCCAAAGATCATCGCGATCTTCGTCACGCTGCTCATCGCATTGCCTTTCATGGGCCAGGCGCTGATGGGTTTCACGAATACGGTGGCGGATCTGATCGTTGCCAGCGGTTAGGCCCGAAAGCGCTGCGGGAGTGTGATCGGCGATGACGCTTGATCTCGGCTTTCTGCCTCAGGTCGCCACTGTTTTCGTGCTGGTGTTCGCAAGGCTCGGCACCATGCTCATGCTGATGCCGGCACTTGGTGAAGCCGCGATCCCTACGCGGGTCCGTTTGACGATCGCCATTCTGCTGACCTTCGTATTCTATCCGGTCGCGGCACCCCTTTACCCCATTTCTCCGGCAATGCCGCTGGCAGGCCTGCTGGTTCTGCTTGCCGGGGAAATGGCGATAGGCTTCTTCATCGGCCTCGCGGCGAAACTGATCACCTACGCCTTGCAGATTGCAGGCGTCATATTCGCAAGCCAGTCGGGCCTTGCGTTCGCGCTTTCCAACGATCCGACCAACGAAGGCCAGCAAGGGGCAATCGTTGGAACCTTCCTGAGCCTGCTTGGCGTGACGCTCGTTTTTACGACCGATACGCATTACCTGATCATCGCCGCCCTGCACGACAGCTTCATGCTGTTTCCGCCTGCCAACTGGATACCCGTTGGAGATTTCGCCGACCTTTCGACGCAAATGGTTGCCGGTGTTTTCGAGATAGCCGTACAGATGAGCGCGCCTTTCATCGTGGTCGGCCTCGTCTTCTATTTCGGCCTTGGGCTGCTCAACAAGCTTATGCCCCAGATGCAGATTTTCTTCATCGCGCTGCCGCTCAACATCGTCGTCGGGATCCTGATCCTGCTTGCGCTCTTGATGACGATCATGGGCTGGTACCTCGAACATTTCGAAACGGCGCTCGGCCGTTTCGTCACCGGATAGTCGGAGGAGGCAAATGGCCGAAGAATCCGACGATTCGGAAAAAACGGAAGACCCTTCCCAAAAACGCCTGGACGATGCCCTCAAGAAAGGCGACGTTGCCAAGAGCCAGGAGGTGTCGGCCTGGTTCGTATTGCTCGGCATCGGGCTTTCGATCGCCATCATGGCGAAGCCAGCGGCGGCAGGTCTGCGCGACACGCTTCGCGCCTACTTCGAATTCGCGCACACGATCCCCGTTGAGGGGACCGGCCTGAAGGAGCTTTGGTATCAGACGGGTACCAGCATCGCGAAATCGCTCGCGCTTCCGCTCCTGATGCTTTTGGTCATGGCGGTCGCCGGCAACCTGGTTCAGCACCGGCTCGTCTGGTCGGCGGAGAAAATCAAGCCGAAGTTCAACAAGATTTCGCCGATTTCCGGGTTCAAGCGGCTTTTCTCGTCGGAGAGCCTCGTCAACTTCAGCAAGGGCTTGGCGAAAATCGTCATCGTCAGCGGGCTTATGGTCGCCGTTCTCTGGCCGGAGCGCGATCGCATCGACACAATGATCTTCCGCGAAACCTCTTTCATGCTGGCTGAAACGCGCGAGCTGATCATCAAGCTGATCATCGCGATCATCGCCTTCATGACCGTGGTGGCCGCCGCCGATTTTCTCTACCAGCGCCATCGGTGGTTCGAAAAGCAGAAGATGACGAAGCAGGAGGTCAAGGAAGAATACAAGCAGACCGAAGGCGACCCGCACATCAAGGGGCGGCTCAGGCAGCTGCGCATGGAGCGTTCTCGCAAACGCATGATGGCGGCGGTGCCGGATTCTACCGTGGTGGTGACCAACCCGACCCACTATGCGGTTGCGCTGAAGTACGAAGACGGCATGAGCGCGCCGGTCTGTCTTGCCAAGGGAACCGACACGGTCGCGCTGAAGATCCGCGAAGTCGCGAAAAGTCACGATATTCCGGTGGTCGAGAATCCTCCGCTCGCACGCGCGCTATATGCGACGATCGACATCGACCAGGAGATTCCGGAAGAACACTACAAGGCGGTCGCGGAAGTCATCGGCTTCGTTCTTAACCTGAAACGGCGCCGGCGCGGACGGGGAAGAACTGGAAAATCCTGATCACTTTGGGTTATCGGTTGATTTTCCCGGTGCGGTAGACGATTCCCTTGTTAAGTATTGGGAGGCAAAAGTGCGTCCGTGGGCGCGGCCCGGGGCAGGGGGCGAAAAGGCAATGAGCGACAACGACGCGCAACCGACACAGCCGGTGATCGACCGGACGGAACGTACCGGCAATATCGGGCTCCTGATGCTGCTGGCTTTGGGGTTGATCGCCGCCGCCGCCGCCTTCGCGCTGATGAACCGCGAACAGGCCGAACCCTATATCCTCGTGCTCCTTGGCGTGCTTGCCGTCGTCGGCGTCTTTTCGCTTTTTGCCGGTGCGATCGGCCTTTTGCGTTTTTCAGGCCGTGGATCGCCGAGCCCGATAGCTTCCGCGTTTCTCGAAACATTCGCCGATGGCGTGACGATCACCGACATGGATGGCCGTATCATCTATGCCAACCAGGCCTATGCGACGCTCACGGGTGCGGAAATCGCAGCCGATGTGCGCAGTGTTGAACGCGTTTTCTCGGCCGACCCAAATGCCGCCGATGCGCTCTTTCGCCTGTCGCAGGCTGCTCGCGAACAGCGCAGCGCCCGGGAGGAAATCCGCCTGCCGTGCGCCCTGGGCCAGACGGAAGGCGAGCCGCACTGGTACAAGGTGAGCGTACGTCCGGTAAAGATCGCCCTTGGCGCCGACGGGCGGGAGCGCGAATGCACGACCTGGCAGATCGCCGATATCACGCGGGACCGTGCCGACCAGGAAATGTCTTTCCAGGAGTTGCAGCGCGTCATCAATTTTCTGGACCATGCGCCGGCCGGCTTTTTCTCTTGCGATACGCGCGGGCGCCTCGTTTATCTGAACGCGACGCTTGCGGACTGGCTGGGGTACGATCTGGCGCAGTTCGATGCCGGCGAAATCGATCTGTCGGATTTCATCAGCGGCGACGGGGCGGAGCTCCTTCGTTCCATCCATGGCAAGGCGGGCGAGGTGAAGAGCGAGACGTTCGATCTCGATCTCGTCACACGTCATGGCCGGGGATTTCCGGTCCGGATCATCCACCGCGTTCCGTTCGGGGCGGAAGGGGTGGCGGGCGAGAGCCGGACGCTCGTTCTCAATCGCTCGCCCGGCGAGGACATTTCGGAAGAGCTTCGCGCATCCGAGGTTCGTTTCGCCCGGTTTTTCAACAACACCCCGATCGCGATTGCCTCTATCGATCGAAACGGGAGGGTCGGCAAAACGAATGCGCCGTTCCTGCGTCTGTTCGGCGTGAGCGATACCGGCCCGAACGGGGTCACCCTTCTCGACCTGATTGCGGAAGGCTCGCGCGATGCGTTGAAAGAGGCGCTCGACAAGGCACACGACGGCCAGGGCGAAATCCCTCCGGTCGATGTTCGTCTCGACGATCGCGAGGACGGGCGGAGCGCCACATTCTACATCTCGGCCGTGCGCGATGGCGCGGAGGATGGGGAGGTGGCTATCGTCTACGCGCTGGAGACCACCGCGCAGCGCGTTCTCGAAGCGCAATTCGCCCAGGGCCAGAAGATGCAGGCCGTCGGGCAGCTCGCCGGCGGTGTCGCGCATGACTTCAACAACGTGCTGACCGCGATCATCGGCTTTTCCGATCTCCTGCTTGCAAGCCACAGGCCGAGCGACCCGTCCTTCCAGGACATCATGAACATCAAGCAGAATGCGAACCGTGCGGCCGGCCTCGTTCGCCAGCTCCTTGCCTTCTCGCGCCGCCAGACCCTTCGTCCGAAGGAACTTGCGCTTGACGATGTCCTTGCCGATCTTTCTATCCTGCTGGACAGGCTGCTGGGCGAGAAGGTCGAGCTCAAGGTCGTGCACGGGCGCGATCTCTGGCCCGTGATGGCGGATCTCAACCAACTCGAGCAGGTGATCGTGAATCTCGCAGTGAATGCGCGCGATGCTATGGCGGGAGGCGGTCAGGTTACCATCCGCACATCCAATATATCGGAAGCGGAATCGACCTCCTACGACAACACGCGCGGCATGCCCGCCGCCGAATACGTGCTGATCGAGGTCTCCGACACGGGACACGGCATGCCGCCGGAGGTGATGGAGAAAATTTTCGAGCCGTTTTTCTCTACCAAGGAAGTGGGCAAGGGTACCGGCCTCGGGCTTTCCACCGTCTATGGCATCATCAAGCAGACCGGCGGCTTCATCTTCTGCTCCAGCGAAGTGGACAAGGGCACGACATTCCGCATTTTCCTGCCGCGCCATGTACGCAAGGAGAGCGACAAACCCGTCGAGAAGCCGGTCGAGCAGCAGCAACTGTCGGATCTGACGGGCTCGGCATCCATTCTGCTCGTGGAGGATGAGGAGGCGGTGCGCGCGTTTGCCGCGCGGGCGCTCTCCTCACGCGGCTATACGGTCCACGAAGCGTCGAGCGGAACGGAAGCTCTCGAAATCATGGAAGAGACCGGCGGCAAGGTCGACATCGTGGTTTCCGATGTCGTCATGCCGGAAATGGACGGCCCGACGCTGCTTCGCGAATTGCGCAAGACGCAGCCGGATCTGAAGATCATCTTCGTATCCGGCTATGCCGAAGAAGCGTTCGAAAAGAACCTTCCGGAAAACGAGAAGTTCACCTTCCTTCCGAAGCCCTTCACGCTGAAGCAGCTGGCAACGGTCGTGAAAGAGGTTCTCGGCAGTTGATGGAGCTGTTATCCGGCGGATTAAGCGGAAGGACCTAGCCGGTGATCGCGCCCGCGCAGCCCGAAGCTGCTTCCGCCTTGCGTTTCAGTCCGATCAGGCTTTCGGGATTGTTGTATTGCGGCTGGGTGAGCGCGAAGACCTGCTCAAGCGCGGTTCCCGCGTTGTTGACCACGAAAACCTCCTGAACGACGAGTGTGTTGCACGCTGTTCCCTGGAAGCGCACGCGAATGCGGAATTTGCGGTCTCCGTTGTCGGACGGGCCGAATTCCTGGTCGAGTGCAGGAATTTCCTCGGTGATGAGCCGCTCAAGGACCACCATGTTCGGTTCGTTCTGGATGATCGGTGTGCCGCGTTCCGCAGCGCCGCTGACGAGCGTCTGGCGAACCGTCTCCGGATTTGCCGAAACGGTTACGGATTGCGCGCCTTGCGGCACGGTTAGTGCAGCTTTCTGCTGCGCGCCCGGCAACGTTGATCGGGAGGACTGGCAGGCAGTGAGGGCCAGAGCGGCCAAGACGACGGCAAGCAAGCGATACATGGCGAACGACCCATTGGTATCCGGTGCGGCGGGCCACGGCCGGGCCGCGACACTCGATCAATCCGATGATCGGTTACCTATGGTTAAAAAAACCTCAGTCCGGTGTCACGGGAAATATTGCACGCCAAAAGGAACCGGCCCGGCGATGCCGGGCCGGGCAAAGGCCGCACGGGGTGAGGAAGCGTGTCGCTCCGTCGTGCCGATGTCAGGCTGCGGGCTCACCATCTATCGGCAGGCGAGACGGCTTAATGGCGTGGGATCCATCGCCGATGAGGATATGCGCAAGCATCGCCACGAACAGGAACACGGGATATTCCCAGCCGCCGCCCTCGTTGCTGAACACCCAGCCGTTGCCGAGATGGACGGTGGTCGCGGTCAGGAGGATGGGGATAAGAAGGATTGCCGCATAGCGGCTGTACACGCCGAAGACCATCGCCAAACCCAAAATGATTTCCATCAACGGAACGGGCCAGGCAAAAATCGACGGCAGGCCCTGGGATTCGAGCCAGCTCGCGAAACCGGCAATTCCGAAGACCAGGAACTTGAGCGAGGCGTGTGCAATCCACATGATGCCGAGGGCGACCCTCAGAAGCATTGCGCCGACACCGGAAAGGCCCTGACTGTCTGTCATGACGTTCGACTCCTTATGTTGCAATTGCAACGGATATAGAGGAATTTTAATGCAATTACAACAAAAATGGGATTACGCCTCATGACCGCTTTGACCGCTGCAGGAGAAAAGGCCTGGGTGGGATTGATCCTTGGATCGCGTTCGGCCTTTTCGCGTGTTGAAGCCGCACTGAAGGAAGCGGGCTTGCCGCAGCTCGTCTGGTACGACGTGCTTCTGGAACTGTCCCGCGAGGGCCGGGGGCGATTGCGCAACAAGGATCTGGCCGGGCGCATGTTGCTCGAAAAATACAATCTCTCCCGCCTGATCGACCGGATGGCGGCGGAAGGCGTGGTGGAACGGGTGCACGATGCGAGCGATGCCCGCGGTGCCGCCATCCAGATCACCGACAAGGGGCGCGAGCTGCGCGAGACGATGTGGCCGGTCTACCGCGACGCGGTGGCGGCGTCCTTTGCCGATCGCTTCGACGAGGGGGAACTTGAAACCCTTGCGGCAATGTTGAAGCGGGTGCGCTGAACCTTAAAAGGTCCTGCCTGTTTTGAAGCCGCCGCCGCTGCCGCCGAAGCTGCCGCCGGTGGAAAACCCTCCGCCCGAGCGGCCGCGCCGACCGAGTGTCGGCCCGCCCATGGAGCCTGGAAGACCGAACCCGTCCGGAAAGCCGACGCCGCGCCCGCGGCTCGTTCGCCTGCGATGCGATCTTTGCGCCCGAGCCCAGTAGTCCGCACCCGTAATTGCCCCCCGGATAAGCTCGCCCAGCAGAACGGAGGCGAGATTGTCGTCGGAGAAAGTGGAATTCCAGTCGTCGTAACCATTGCGGCGAAACTCTCTCGTCACGCGGGAAAGTTCCGCCCGCCGGCGGCCGATATCGGACAGGATGCTCCTGTCGTTGGAGATATCGAATTCCAGGCTCTTTTTCCGGTCCTCGATCTCCTGCAGCCGGCTGATGATCCTCTCGTCTTCGGGAGAAGGTGTCGCGAGCGCATCCTGCCACAGCTCCCGAAGGCTTTCCGCACCGAGTGAAGCGGCCAGCGCCTCGCGCGCTTGTTTGAAGCCTTCGTCCTCGCCGTTTAGATAGACGCGCTCTTTCTCGACGAGTGCGGACAGAGCGTGTTCCAGTTGTTCAAGCTTCTCCGAACGCTGATCGATATCGTCATCCAGGGCGGCGATCCGCCCGGCGATGTCTTCGCCGGCGATTTCTTTCGCGGCCAAGCGTGACATTTCCGCAAGCCGGTCCATCTCCGCTTGCGCTTCCCGCTCACGGTCCGTGGCGTGCTGGTCGAGCCGGACCGGGATTTCAGTAAGCATGGCATAGTTTGGCCGGGCGTCGTGATAGCGGATAAGGCTTGCGACCCATCTGTCCAGAAAGCGGACCAGCCCGGTGTGGGAATAGGCGGATGTGCCGAACCCGCGGTTCCACAGGTACATGAACAGAGGATCGGATTCGTAGGCGATGCCCTTTTCGTCCCGATCCGCCTCGGCCTGGCGGGCCTTTTCCCTCGCGGCTTCGGCGGTGGAGCGAATGGTGTCAGTCTTTTCTTTCTGGGCGATATACCCGGCATCTCCGGCCAGCCGGTCGTCGACACGATCCATCACCTCGTCGAGCTTGTCGGCAAGCGCTTCCCGCTCGCTTGCAAGGCGCGTGCGTTCATCGGTCGCCCTGGCGATATTTCCTTCCATCCCGCTTCGTTCGGCACGAAGATCGGCAATTTCGCGCGCCCGGTTGCGAAGAAGTTCGGCGATGGACTCCCTAGCAGTGCTCAAACTCCGTTCCAGTTCGCCCTTCCTCTCGCCCTCAAGACGGAAGGCGGCAAGTTCCCTGAAGCCGGCAAGCTGCTCTTCTCGCAGTCGCGCGATTTCGGCATCGCCTTTTTCGAGCCTGGCGTTGACCGCCGCTTCCTCCCGGCGCAATTCCGCCAATGCCTTTTCTATGGATCCGAGAGTCTGCCGTCCGCTCAGCATGTCGGCTCGATTTCCTTCATGCGGTTACCATTGGGTGATTGCTCCGGGCTCGACCGGCATTTCCCACTCGGGGTCAAGCCGGCCCCGCTCTTTTCGCCCAAGCAGATTGTCCTGGACGATGCCGTCTGCTTCCTTGTCCTCGCGCACGGCGTCGAACGTTGCGCGCGGCACGCGCTGGGCCCAGATATTGACGCGCTTTCTGGCGTTGTCTTCTTCGGATATGACCTGGCGCTCCAATGCGTTGCCATCGGGCCCGATCGCCTCGACCACGAGATAGTAGTTTTCGGTGGTCCGGTTGACGTCGGGAATGCGCGTAACGCCCGTGGGCATGTCAGGGCGCGATACGATGCGCACGTCATAGACGGACAAAAGCCGCGCCTCCAGCGCCTTCATGTCGGCAAGGGCCTTGCGTGCGGCCGCCGCTTCGCCGTCTTCCGCCGCCCGCTTGCCGTCGGCAAGAAGGCGTTCGGCGTCTTTTGTCGCGGCATCTTCCAGGCTGATGTCCGTAATCCGCGCGGCCGTTGCTTCAAGCTCGGCGGGAAGCGTTTCGCTAAGTTCCACGCGCAGTTCTTGCGCGGCACGCTCCGCCGGCGCGACCACGAGGAAGCGATAGGCAAGAACGGCGGCGACAAGGACGGCCAGCCCGATTGCCAGCCATTTTCCCCAGATGCTGCGGCGAATGTAGAGCATCGCCAGCGTACGGCTGAAGCCACCGGCTGGAGGACTGTAAACGAAGCGGTTTTCCTTCAGCCCCTCCACGCCCTCGCGCAAGATGCGATCCGGCACCTCGATGCCCTGGCTTTCGTAGATTTCGCGCAGGCGCTTGATCATCGCCTCGTCGCGCTGATCGGAAGCAAGCTCCTTCAGCGCGAGCGCTTCGTCATGGCGCAGCGTATCGACCACGTCCATCGCCATCATCAGGTCGTCGAGGGGCGGCTGCGCGGACTTCGAGGTGTTTGACATCGCGGATCCGGCCGGCCGTTACGCTGGCAGCGCCTTCACATCGGCGGCGAGTTTCGCAAGCCGCCGCTTGCCGTCTTCCACCGCGGTGCGGATTTCTTCCGAGTTCTTCGTCGCCTGCTCGCGCATTTCGGAAATGATCTCGCGGGAATTCTCCTGGAAGTTGACGACGGAATCGACGAGCTTCTTCACCGCCGCCGCCTGCACGGTCGGGCCATAGCCCGCTTTCAACGCGGCTTCCTGCACCTCATCGCCAATCTCGGCCAGTGTCTCCAGGCTCTTGGAAACGCCTTCCTTCATCGAATTCAGAGTTTCGGTCGATTCATGCAGCCCCTGCAAGCCCGTGAAGGATGCATTGAGCGCGGTCAGCACGGATTCATTGGTTGAAAAGAAGCTGACGGATTGCGCGTAGATGCGTTCCTTGGCGTTGGTGGTCTGCATCAGCCGCGCCATGATCACCTCCGACGTGTTGTAGCCGATCGTCAGATTGTCGGAGAGGTCCTTGGCGACCTGATAGCGCTTCTCCTCGTCCTGCATGGCGCGCATCTTCTCGTCGCGCGCAAGCTCCAGCTTCGCTTTTTCCGCGGCATCCCCACCCTTGTAGTCTTCAACGGTGTTGCTTGCCGACTGTAGCGCCTGCTTCGACGCATCGAGCTTGGCGGTCGCGGTGTTGAGGACTTCGAGCGCCATGACCTCCGCCTGCTTCAGGGCGCCACGGTAATCGCGGTAGGCTTCGAGAATACGCTGCTCGCGCTCGATCTGGTCCTTCGTATCGCGTGCAACATCCTGATAGGTGCCGCGGATCTTGTCGAAACGGTCGGATATGGTTCCCCGCGTCATGTCGCGCCATTTGTTCGACAGGTTCTCAAGAAAGGAGAGCTTGCCGTCGGCAAGCTGGTCGACGAGAGATTTGGCATCGTCGCGAATGGAGTTGAATGCCTCGGTTATGGCTTCGTAGCGCTCACCGATCGCCATCGCCTGGATTTCGTTTCGAACGACTTCGTTGAAGGTGGACGCCTGGCCGAGCGTGCGCGTAATGACCGCGACCTTGTCTGGCGAAAGATCGGAAATCTGTTCGAGAAGGGCGTTGATCGGTGCTTCGCCGGTCGAATCCGGCATCAGGCCCATATCCCTCAGCGCTCCGACCGCCTTGTCCAGATACTGCATCGGTGAAAGGCTTGTCTCGGCCATATTCAACTCCCCGTTCCTTGGTGAGATCGGCCGGGAAATCCCGGCATACCCGGATGCGCTTCTTCAAATTTCAAAACAATCCGAACGGCTAAGTCTTGTCCTTGCGGAATGTTACACTGCCAAGACGCAAGGGCCAGTCTTTTTATCTCTCGCTGCAGGTTTCCAGGGCGATACGCGCGGCAAGCCGTGCGTTGTTGCGGACAAGCGCTATGTTGGTGGCCAGGCTACGGCCATTTGTCAGGTCGTAGATGAGCGACAGGACGAAGGGCGTTACATCCTTGCCCGAAATGGCGCGCTTCGCCGCTTGCTCCAGCGCGGCATCGATGCAGCCCTCCATTTCGCTGGAAGGAATCTCCGCTTCCTTCGGGACCGGATTGGCAACCAGTACGCCGCCGTGGTCGCCGAAAAGCCGCCGCGTCCGCAAGAGCCTGGCGATCTCGGCCGGCGTGTCGAGGCGGTAAGGGGCGGGAAGGGAGCTTTCGCGAGACCAGAAGGCCGGAAAGCGATCCGTTTGATATCCCACGACCGGCACGCCCCTGGTTTCCAGCACTTCCAGGGTCTTCGGCAGGTCGAGCAGGGCCTTGGCGCCGGCCGCTACGACGCAAACGGGTGTGCGGGCGAGCTCGTCGAGATCGGCGGAGATGTCGAAGCTGTCCTGCGCACCGCGGTGAACGCCGCCGATGCCGCCTGTCGCGAAAACCGAAATGCCGGCCGCATGCGCCGCCATCATCGTTGCCGCCACGGTCGTCGAACCGGGTTGGCC
Organism: Stappia sediminis; assembly: GCF_009826895.1. Lineage (GTDB taxonomy): Bacteria > Pseudomonadota > Alphaproteobacteria > Rhizobiales > Stappiaceae > Hongsoonwoonella > Hongsoonwoonella sediminis. The sequence goes on from NZ_WUMV01000001.1 coordinate 519,787, forward strand.
GGTCGCAACCGCAAAGGCAATATCCGCGCGCGAGCATTTCATCACGTGGTCGGCCTTGGCGAGACGTTCCAGCTCGCCATTAGACAGCCCGATGTGGATTGCGCCATCGAGGACGGCGATGGTTGCCGGTACCGCGCCTTGCTCGCGGATATCGGCTTCGACCTGAAGCGCCGTTTCCACGTTCCTCGGCCACGGCATTCCGTGGGTGACGATCGTCGATTCGAGCGCGACGACGGCGCCGTCCTTTTCGAGCGCGGCCGAAACCTCCGGCGCAATCTTCAAGATATCGGTCATAATCCTGCCTTTCGGACGAACTCCGCTTTCCGGTTCGAGTAGCACTAGACCGGAACTACCGGAACCTTTTGTCTTTGAAGATGGAAAATTCCAACGGAAATCGACGCGATCAATTCTCCCGCATCCGCTGTTCGATCGCATCCCAGTTCAAGTTGTCGGGGGCACTCCCTTTTGCCTCGACGGCAATCGCCGACGCGGCAAAGCCTGCCTCAAGTGCTGGACGGCCAGCCGGGACTTTCAGCCGGGCGGCGATCCAGCCGGCGATCAAGGCGTCTCCTGCGCCGGTCACATCCACAACCCGGGCGTTGAGCGGAGAGATCGAAAAGCACTCTCCTTGCAAGGCGCATCCGGCAGGCCGGGCGCCGTCGGTCACGCAACAGGCTTTCGCTCCCTGCCGGGCGAGTTTTGCCGCAAGTTCAAGCGCGCTGGCGCCGGGCGTCATGCCCGCCAGTTCGGCAGCTTCCGCGCGATTGCAGAACAGCATGTCGAGGCGGGGAAGGATCGCGGCAAGTCGCGGCGCCTTCGCGACCGAGACGGCATCGGCAACGAGCAGCCTTTCCCCGGCCATCTCCATGACGCGCGAGAGCAGCAAAGCGGGCAGATTTGCATCGACGAACCAAATCCTTGCCGATGCCGCCGCGCCCTCCATTTCGTCGAAAAAGTCCGGGGGAAGGCTGTCGGCGATCTCTCCATGAACGGCCGCCGCCGCCAGGCTGCCGTCGGGGTCGTGCAGCGCGACGTAGCGTCCGGTCGGTTTTTCGAGTTCTCTCACGTCGGAGATCTCGATCCCGGCCTCCGCGAGCATTCTCTTGAGCATCGCACCGGTCTCGTCTTGCCCGACAGCGCCCGCAAGGGCGCTTGATACGCCGCATCTTGCCAGCGCGCGAGCAACGTTCGCCGCGACACCACCCGGCGTTTCGATGAAATCCGAAGGCGTTGAGGTATCGCGTTTTATCGTTTGCCTGGCCTTGACGATCGTGTCGAGATTGATCGCGCCGAATGCGGCAACTTCGCAATGTGATGTTCTGGTAGGCATGAAACTTTCTTGGCTGAGGGGAATGGCGTGGCGAGCGCGGCGATGATTCTCCTTTTCCGGTCGAAGGTTCAAGCGGCAAGTGAAATCTAACGCAACGTAATTTATTCAATTTACACACGGAACATATGTTGAACATATTGAAAATTATGTCGAATCTCCAATGCGTTGTTTCCGCTTTTATTTGAGGAACAAAAAGTGTACAAAAGCATCGATTGAAACGCCGGGTGCAATCGTGGAATAAGGAGCAGGTCAGTACATGTCGCAAAGCACACTCCGCCTCGTAGAGGGCAACCAGATGGACAAGACCAAAGCACTCGACGCCGCGCTGTCGCAGATCGAACGCGCCTTCGGCAAGGGTTCGATAATGCGCCTCGGCCAGGGGCAGGCGGTGGAAGTGCAGACGGTGTCGACAGGCTCGCTCGGCCTCGATATCGCACTCGGCATCGGTGGCCTGCCCAAGGGCCGCATCGTTGAAATCTACGGGCCGGAATCCTCGGGCAAGACCACGCTCGCGCTCCACACCGTGGCGGAAGCGCAGAAGCTGGGCGGAATTTGCGCCTTCGTCGACGCGGAGCATGCGCTCGACCCGATCTATGCGCGCAAGCTCGGCGTGAATATCGACGACTTGCTGATATCCCAGCCGGATGCCGGCGAGCAGGCGCTGGAAATCGCCGATACGCTCGTGCGTTCCGGCGCGATCGACGTCCTGGTGATCGATTCCGTTGCCGCGCTTACTCCGAAGGCGGAACTCGAAGGCGAGATGGGCGACAGCCTGCCGGGCCTGCAGGCGCGCCTCATGAGCCAGGCGTTGCGCAAGCTCACCGGCTCGATCTCGCGCTCGAACTGCATGGTGATTTTCATCAACCAGATCCGCATGAAGATCGGCGTGATGTTCGGCTCTCCGGAGACGACCACGGGCGGCAATGCGCTGAAGTTCTATGCGTCGGTACGCCTCGATATTCGCCGCATCGGGTCCGTCAAGGACCGTGACGAGGTGGTCGGCAACCAGACGCGCGTGAAGGTGGTGAAGAACAAGCTCGCGCCGCCGTTCAAGCAGGTAGAATTCGATATCGTCTACGGCGAGGGCGTGTCCAAGACGGGCGAACTGATTGACCTTGGCGTCAAGGGCGGCATCGTCGAGAAGTCGGGCGCATGGTTTTCCTACAACAGCCAGCGGCTCGGACAGGGGCGTGAGAACGCCAAGCAGTTCCTGCGTGAAAATACCGAAGTTGCAGAAGAAATCGAACTGGCTATCCGTCAGAACGCCGGCCTTATCGCAGAGCGGATCACGGATCCGGCCGGCGGTTCCGAGGACGACTGACCATAACCGGACGGCCTGTCGGGCCGTTTTGTCCGAGCTGCGTGAATGATATTCGGCAAAGGCCCTGGCGAAAGAAGCGCCGGGGCCTTTTCGCGTTTGCCGGCTTGCCCTTGGCTGGACAGCTTCATGGCCCGCAGATAAAAGGCAAACAGTGAAATCTGCCTGCCGGGGACGGGGCGGTGCGAGGTGGTCGGGAAGAAGGTGGAAAGCCTTGAAAGCCACCGTAGCCAACCAAAAATTCCGTTGTCGGCGCCACACACGAAGGTGAAAGAAAGCTCAATGAGCGGTGTAAACGAAATCAGGTCGGCGTTTCTCGATTATTTCGCGAAGAACGGACACGAGGTCGTCTCGTCCGGTCCGCTTGTCCCGCGCAACGACCCGACGCTGATGTTCACCAATGCCGGCATGGTGCAGTTCAAGAATGTCTTCACGGGTCTTGAAAAGCGTGATTACAGCAGGGCGACCACCTCGCAGAAGTGCGTGCGGGCTGGCGGCAAGCACAATGATCTCGACAACGTGGGCTACACGGCGCGACACCACACCTTCTTCGAGATGCTCGGCAATTTCTCCTTCGGCGACTATTTCAAGGATCGAGCGATCGAGCTTGCCTGGAACCTGATCACCAGGGAATTCGGCTTGCCCGCGGACCGCCTCCTGGTAACCGTCTATGCCGAAGACGATCAGGCCTTCGATCTCTGGAAAAAGATTGCGGGACTGCCCGAGAGCAAGATCCTGCGTATTCCGACTTCGGACAATTTCTGGGCAATGGGCGATACGGGTCCCTGTGGTCCGTGCTCGGAAATATTCTACGACCATGGCGATCACATCTGGGGCGGGCCTCCGGGCTCGGCGGAAGAAGATGGCGACCGCTTCATCGAGGTGTGGAACCTCGTCTTCATGCAGTACGAGCAGCTCGCCAGCGAGCGTATCGACCTGCCTCGCCCGTCCATCGATACCGGAATGGGGCTCGAGCGTATCGCAGCCGTCCTGCAAGGCGTCCATGACAACTATGATATCGATCTTTTCCGGGCGTTGATCGCGGCTTCCGAAAATGCGACCGGCGTGGATGCGGAAGGTAAGGCAAGGGCGAGCCATCGTGTCATTGCCGACCACCTGCGCTCGACGAGCTTCCTGATTGCCGACGGCGTGCTGCCGTCGAATGAAGGGCGCGGCTACGTGTTGCGTCGGATCATGCGGCGCGCCATGCGCCATGCGCATCTTCTGGGTGCGACCGAGCCGCTGATGTGGAAGCTGGTGCCTGTGCTCGTGCGCGAGATGGGCCGGGCATTCCCCGAACTTGCGCGCGCCGAGGCGCTTATCACCGAGACGCTCAAGCTTGAAGAAACCCGTTTCCGCAAGACGCTGGAGCGTGGCCTGTCGCTGCTTGACGATGCGACCGGAGACATGCGCGAAGGTGCCGAGCTTGATGGCGAGACGGCATTCAAACTTTACGACACATATGGTTTCCCGCTCGATCTGACGCAGGATGCCCTCAGGGCACGGGGCATATCCGTCGACACGGGAGGCTTCAACACGGCTATGGAGCGGCAGAAGGCGGAAGCGCGTGCCGCCTGGGCCGGATCCGGCGAAGCAGCGACGGACACCGTGTGGTACGCCCTCAAGGAGCGCGTGGGCGCGACCGAGTTCCTCGGCTATGAGACGGAAGCGTCGGAGGGGATCGTGGCGGCGCTCGTCAAGGATGGCGAGGAAGTCCGCGAGCTCAAGGCGGGCGATACCGGCTTCGTCATCACCAACCAGACGCCATTTTACGGTGAATCCGGCGGTCAGGTCGGCGACACCGGCATCATGAGCGCCGCTGGCTTGCGCATCCGCGTGACCGACACGCAAAAAAAGGCGGATGGACTTTTCGTTCACAGCGTGACGATTGAAGAAGGCACGGTTGTACCCGAGCTCGCGGTTGAGATGGAGGTCGATCATCTTCGCCGTAGTTCCATCCGTGCAAACCACTCGGCGACCCACCTGCTGCACGAAGCGCTTCGCGAGGTTTTGGGAACGCACGTCGCGCAGAAGGGCTCGCTCGTCCAGCCCGACCGGCTGAGATTCGACTTCTCTCATCCCAAGCCCATCGAGGCGGATGAGCTTCGCGAAGTCGAGGCAATCGCCAATGAAGTCGTTCTCCAGAATGCACCCGTCGAAACGCATCTCATGGAGGTCGACGAGGCGATCGAGCAGGGCGCCATGGCGCTCTTCGGGGAAAAATACGGTGACGAAGTGCGTGTCGTCTCCATGGGTACTGCCACCCATGGTGAGAAGGCGGGCGAGACCTATTCTCTGGAGCTTTGCGGGGGCACGCATGTGCGCCGTACCGGGGACATCGGCCTTGTCACGGTGGTTCAGGAGGGTGCGGTTGCCGCAGGCGTCCGCCGTATCGAGGCGCTGACGGGCGAGGCGGCGCGCGACTATCTGGAAGCGCAGGACAAAAGGCTGCGCGAGGTTGCCGGGCTGCTGAAAGTAGCGCCGGGCGACGTTGCAACGCGCGTTGCGGCTCTCATCGAAGAGCGCCGCAAGCTTGAACGCGAACTGGCGGATGCCAGGAAGAGGCTTGCCATGGGGGGCGGCGGTGCCGGTGGTGACGCTCAGGCGGTGCGCGAAGTCGGCGGCGTGAAGTTCATGGCGCGCGTTGTGGAAGGCATCAACCCCAAGGACCTGAAAGGCCTCGCCGATGAAGGCAAGGCGAGCCTCGGCTCCGGCGTTGTTGTGCTGATCAGCAAGGGCGAGGAAAACAAGGCTTCGATCGTCGTCGGCGTCTCGAAGGATCTTACGGACCGCATCAGCGCGGTCGATCTGGTGAAAATAGGGTCCGAGGCGCTGGGCGGGCGCGGCGGCGGAGGGCGGCCCGATATGGCGCAGGCCGGTGGCAGCGACGCCGGCCAGGCGGAAGCGGCGGTTGAAGCGATCGCCTCAGCGCTTGCATCCTGACGGGAAAATGCCGTATTCCGGCGAGCGAGAAGAAATGGCGGGCCAATCGAGCCCGCCTTTTTCGTTTCGCGGGATCAGACGACAGCCGCCACAAACCCGAGCGACGCCACCGCAAGGGTAAGCGAAATGATGAGGATCTTCGTCATCGTATGATTGGGGGTGGTGGAACCGCCTCTGACCTTGTCCGTTTCGATAACCGTCATGATAGTTTTTCCAGTTCGTCAGGTTGTCCGCAGGCCAGCTGCACAAAGCTGCGGCCCGCCTGACTCATTAGGTGTGGCGGAATGTCGCACTTGCCACTCACGAGATGCGCGCGGGCGGTCACGAATGCATGAGGCGTTTCGGGTGCGATGCTTGAAGGGAGGAAAGTTTCGCAGCGACTTCAAAGTTCAGGCTTAAGTGCCGATACTGACTTGCGGTTTTATCTCGGTGGCTCGACGATGTGCATGACGTTGCGTTGGTATGCTGAAACGAGGCATGAGAGCGGTTGGGCGGAGGAATGACGGAAGGCTTCAAGACGACGGCATACAGGCTTCTTGAAAAGGGCGTGACCGGAGATCCGCTCGGGCGGCGCGTCAATCGGGTGCTCGTCTTGTTCATTCTTGCGACTGTCGTAGTGGCGTTGCTGGAAACGGTGCCTGAAGTGTCGGCCAGATATTCCCGGTTGTTCGCACTCGCCGAACTGGCCACCGGCCTCGTCTTCCTTACTGAGTATCTGGCAAGGCTGTGGGTTGCGGACCTGCATCCTCCGCTACGCCGGTTCGGGCCCATCGGCGCGCGATTTCGCTATGCGCTACAGCCCGAGGCGATCATCGACTTTCTGGCCGTCTTGCCTTTTGTCGTCGGCCTGTTTGTCTCGGACGCAGCCTTCAAGGCCTTCGTTATCGTCCGGCTTGTGCGTTTCCTGAAGCTTGCCCGCTATTCGCCGGCGCTGCGTTCGCTGATCAACGCGGTCGCGCAGGAGCGTCATGCGTTGATCGCCAGTTTCGTCATCATCTTCGGTGCCGTACTGGTCGCGGCGACCGGCATGTATCTGGTTGAGCGGCATGTTCAGCCCGAGAAGTTCGGGTCCATACCCGCGGCCATGTGGTGGGCGCTGGCCACACTGACAACGGTCGGCTATGGCGATGTCGTGCCCGTGACGGCAACCGGCAAGGTGCTTGGCGGTCTCGTCATGATGATGGGCTACGGTCTGTTCGCCTTGCCGATCGGCATCGTGGCAACGGCATTCGCGCGTGAAATCCATTCGCGCGAGTTCGTCGTGACATGGGCGATGGTCGCGCGCGTGCCGCTGTTTGAGGACCTCAGGGCAACGGAAATCGCGGACATTGCCAAACTCTTGCGCGCGGTAACGATAGGCGCGGGCGAGATCGTCACCGAAAAGGGCGAGGATGCCGACTGCATGTATTTCATCGCGAACGGAGCGGTGGAGGCGGATTTCGGCCATTCGCGCCTGCAGCTTGGGGAAGGGGCCTTTTTCGGTGAGATGGCGATGGTCGGCCCGCGCAAACGCGCCGCGACCGTTACCGCGCTCGAGCGCACGGACCTCATGGCGTTGAGTGCGAGCGACCTTGGCGTCCTCATGCAGCGCCGGCCGGTACTTGCCGAACGTATTCTCAAGGAAGCCGAGGAACGCGCCGCGACGACCTTCTATCCCGACATCGATATCGCCGAGGAGGAACTGGAGCAGGAAGAGGCGGCCTTGTCCGAGACCGTCGCCGACAGCGGCGAGGGTAGCGAAGAAGAACCGGAGCTTTTCACTGAAGCCGCATCCGACACGGAAGGATCGTCGGAGCGAAGCTGACCGGCGCGCATGGATCGCGCGGTGAAATTCAGATCCCGAAACGAAAAGGACGCCCGTGCGGGCGCCCGATCCGTTCGTATATGCAATGAGCTTCAGGCCATGGCCTTCTGCAGGTTCTCGTCGATCTTGTCGAGGAAGCCGTTGGTGGTGAGCCACTTCTGGTCCGGGCCGACGAGAAGGGCCAGATCCTTCGTCATGTGGCCGGATTCCACCGTATCGATGCAGACCTTTTCCAGCGTCGCTGCGAATTTCGCAAGCTCGTCGTTGCCGTCCAGCTTGGCGCGATGGGCAAGGCCGCGCGTCCAGGCGAAGATCGAGGCGATCGGGTTGGTCGAGGTTTCCTCGCCCTTCTGGTGCATGCGGTAGTGGCGCGTCACGGTTCCGTGGGCGGCTTCCGCTTCCACCGTCTTTCCGTCCGGCGACATCAGAACGGAGGTCATGAGGCCGAGCGAGCCGAACCCTTGCGCGACGGTGTCGGACTGAACGTCGCCGTCGTAGTTCTTGCAGGCCCAGACATAGCCGCCGGACCACTTCAGGGCCGCCGCCACCATGTCGTCGATCAGCCGGTGCTCGTACCAGATCTTCTCCGCCTCGAACTTGTCCTTGAACTCGGCCTCGTAGATTTCCTGGAAGAGATCTTTGAAGCGCCCGTCATAGGCCTTGAGGATCGTGTTCTTCGTGGAAAGGTAGCAGGGCACCTTGCGGTTGAGCGCATAGTTCATCGAGGCGCGGGCAAAATCGCGGATCGAATCGTCGAGGTTGTACATCGCCATGGCAACGCCCGAGCCCGGTGCCTGGAACACCTCATGCTCGATCTCCTGGCCGTCGTCGCCGACGAACTTGATCGTCAGCTTGCCGGCCCCGGGGAAGCGGAAGTCGGTCGCGCGGTACTGGTCGCCGAAGGCGTGACGGCCGACGATGATCGGCTGCGTCCAGCCCGGCACGAGACGGGGCACGTTCTTCATGATGATCGGCTCGCGGAAGATCACGCCGCCCAGGATGTTTCGGATCGTGCCGTTCGGCGAGCGGTACATGCGCTTCAGGCCGAATTCCTCGACGCGGGCCTCGTCGGGCGTGATCGTGGCGCATTTCACGCCGACACCGTATTCCTTGATCGCATTGGCCGCATCGACGGTGATCTGGTCGTCCGTCTCGTCGCGCTTTTCGATGCCAAGGTCGTAGTACTTCAGGTCGATGTCGAGGTAGGGGTGGATCAGCTTGTCCTTGATGAACTGCCAGATGATCCGCGTCATCTCGTCGCCGTCGAGTTCGACGACCGGATTTGCGACCTTGATCTTAGCCATGATGCTGTTGACCTCTCGTTTCGATTGGGACCGGCGCCCATGGCGCAGGAGAATTCGATTCGCTGCCGCTTGCGCCTGGAGATTCCGGCATCAGGCAGCCCTTGCGCGGCCCCTATAGCAAAGGGCGGCGCAAAGGCAAAGCTAGCTCCTTGTCAACAATTCGACGGACGGTTGAAAATCCTCGATATTTCCGCTCTTGGAGTAGCGGAAAAATTTTCAGCCCTTCGCCATCCTCTTGCCGGCAAGCGCGATGGCGATATAGCTCCACCCGTTGAAGGCGATGGAAAAGCCGGCAAGGATGCCGAGTGCCCAGGTGCCGGAAAACGGGAATTCAGCCCAGATCATGATACCGGCAAGCAGCGATATTGCGCCGGCGGCGACGATCCAGCCCCAGCCGTCATGCGGCTTCAGGCGAAAACCGAGGATGAGCTGGGTTATGCCTTGCGCGACGAAGACGGCGGCGACGACAAGTGTCAGCGCGAACGCGCCGAACACCGGATTGGCATAGATCAGGATGCCGCCGACGATCGCGACGACGCCTGTGATGAGTTGCCACAGGAATCCGCCCCAACCTTGAACCGAGAATGACTGCCACACTTGCACCGCGCCGCCGATCAGGAGCACGGCGGCGATCACCAGCGCGACGGCGATCGACGTGGCAAACGGAAGGGCGATGGCCAGAAACCCGCAGATCACGAGCACGATGCCGAGCACAAGGAACCAACCCCATTTCTCGCGCACGGTCTGCGTCACCTGCGCCACTTGCGCTTGCATGTTTGCATCTGCCTGATTGGTCATTTCCACCACCCCTTCGGTTTCCGCATCTCTCCCGGCAGGGCGTGCATGGTATTTCCCAACACATGGAAACGCTTGCCGGGCATCAATGAACTATCGCAGCGTAAAGTAGCGAGAATGACAAGGGAAATCTGGTGATATTTCGTCGTTGCGGCATTCGAAGCGTTCGCGCACTGAGAATGTATTTTCGTAAAACCAATCCCCGGCTCTTTGGCCTCATCCATAATACCCCCCATCGCCCGGCTGCTTGTGGGACCGTGACGGTGCCGGCTTAGGTGATGGACCCAAAAATAAGGCTGGAATGGCGCTTAAAACGGCAAAGAGATGCTAGGAGAAGCGCGCGGAGCGGGTCTGCCACCCGGTCAAGCGCTTCGACGTGGCAGGTCGAAGCCATTTTCGCGTCCTTTCAGGATATGGCGGATTTGCCCGGCAACGTCGTTGCAAGCCTTTGAAAACCGGACGGTATCCTGCAGGCTTGCGCAGAGCATATTCCGCCAAAACGGACAGCGTTTTGGCGACAAGAATATGCTCCAATTTTGGACTGGAGCGAATTCTTGACACGAAAGCGATTTCGCTTTCGTGGAAAGCGCTCCGGTATCCGAACAAAATCCGCGCATACCATTTCAACCTTATTTGTGGGTCCATCACCTAAAGGGCTTAACGGACCTGATTAGGCTGGCGTGCTCCCCTCGGTGGGTGGCCGCTGTAGTGCGGGTGGCCAGTCGCTAGTCCGAAGGTCCGGGTGTGACGGCAAGGCTCCCTCGGGAGTATTTGCCCGATGTCCGGGGAAAAGCTTTCGGCTACGGCGCCGGTCGCGGATGCGAGTGTGGCCGCGGGAGACAACGTCATGGGGCGAGCGCTTTCCGTTCAGATGCTTGCATCTGAACGTCAAGAATTCGCTCTACTAATAAGTGCGCATCGTCTTGTCGGCGAAATGGTCAATTTCGCCGGACGATGCTTGCGCGGCGGAACCGCGACCCTCATTACAAAAAAGCAAAGAGGCGGCGATGCCGCGCCTCACCGTTCCCAGTCTTTAAGCTCCGGCGCGAAAGCGTGCGGAGGTATCGGCACATGTTCTCCCTCTAGCCTTATTCCCTGTCTTAAGCTAAATCCCGCGCCATGACGCGAAATGCCCGTATCGACCCTGAAACCGTGACTGTCGACGTTCTGCCGCCGGCGGTGATCCTTTGTGAGCCGCAGCTGGGCGAGAATATCGGCACAGCTGCCCGCGCGATGGCGAATTTCGGCCTTGTGGACCTGCGCATCATCAACCCGCGTGACGGCTGGCCGAGCGAGAAGGCGCGTGCCGCTGCAAGCCGGGCGGATCACGTGATCGACAATGTCCAGGTGTTCGACAGCGTCGAGGCGGCGATTGCCGATCTCAGGTTCGTCTACGCGACAACGGCGCGGTCGCGGGAAATTTCCAAGCCGGTGCGGGGGCCGGACGAGGCGGCGCAAACCGTCTGTGGTCATGGCCGTGAAGGGCACAAGACCGGATATTTGTTCGGGCGGGAGCGCTGGGGCCTCAACAACGAGGAAGTGGCGCTTGCCGATGAGATCGTGACGCTTCCCGTCGACCCGAATTTCGCCTCGCTTAACATCGCGCAGGCTGTGCTCGTCTGCGCTTATGAGTGGCGCATGAAGGCGACCAGGGGCGCGCTTCCCTTCCGCGTTGACGAGGAAACGCATCCGCCTGCGGAAAAAGAGGACGTCGTGCGCCTGTTCGAGCATCTGGAATCGGCGCTCGACAACGTGAATTTCTTCCGCCCGCCCGAAAAACGCCCGTCGATGGTGCTCAATCTTCGCAATATCCTGCAAAAGGCGAACCTCACCCGTCAGGAAGTGAAATCGCTCAGGGGCGTGATCGCGGCGCTTGAACGCCGCCCGACGCGCCCACGCAGGGAAGAGCCTGAAGGGCGGGACGACGAATGAGCGCAAACCGGCCGGTCCTGATCGTCGATTCCGGCATCGGGGGCCTGTCGGTCACGCGTGAGGTGAGGGCGCTCTTGCCCGGCCTGTCGGTGGTTTATCTCGCGGATTTTGCTGCGTTTCCTTATGGCGATTGGGATGAGGCGGAGCTTACGGATCACGTGGTGTCGCTGACTGCGAAACATGTGGCCGAACATGGGCCATGCGCCGTTGTCATTGCCTGCAACACGGCTTCCACGCTTGTGCTGCCGGGATTGCGAGCGACGCTTGATATTCCTGTCGTCGGCACGGTGCCGGCGGTCAAGCCTGCGGCGGAGCGCACGAAAAGCGGGCTGATCTCCATTCTTGCAACACCCGGCACGGTGAAGCGGGATTACACGTTCGATCTCATCCGCCAGTTCGCGCCGGATGTTGCTGTCACCCTCGTCGGGGCGACCGGCCTTGCCCGCATGGCGGAGGAAAAACTGGCGGGCCGTGCGGTAGACGGCGCGCGCCTTGCCGCCGAAATTGTGCCTTGTTTCAAGGAAAAGCGTGGGAAACGAACCGATACGATCGTTCTTGGATGCACGCACTACCCGTTCCTCGTGGAGGAGATGCGCGCTCTTGCGCCCTGGGAAGTCGACTGGGTCGATCCGGCTCCGGCCATCGCCCGGCGTCTTGCCGATGTCATTGAAGCGCCCGATGCGGGGACTGCGCGTTTCGACCGGTATATCTCGACGGCGGGAGTAGCGTTCGATTACCTGCCGTTCATCGGCGAAAAGCCGCATGATTCCTGATGAACTGGTTTGACATGGGCCCCGCATTCCACTAAACACCGCGCGAGCTTGGCGGGTCGTCATTGGCCCGCCATGGCTTTTTACGCACCCGTGGACCTGCTGGCGGCGCAAGATGCCGGCGGTCCTGTCGACCCGGTAACGGGGAGAGGAGGGCGCGTTTCCTTGAGAAGGGCCATCCCTTCAAAAGACCAACAGACAAGAGGAAACGGCGAATGTCCAAGCGCCATAGCACGAAGTACAAGATCGATCGCCGTCTCGGCGAAAACATCTGGGGCCGTCCGAAGTCCCCGGCCAACCGCCGTGAATACGGCCCGGGCCAGCACGGCCAGCGCCGCAAGGGCAAGCTTTCCGACTTCGGCGTGCAGCTGCGCGCCAAGCAGAAGCTCAAGGGCTACTACGGCGATATCTCCGAAAAGCAGTTCATCAAGGTCTACAAGGAAGCTTCGCGCCTGAAGGGCGACACGTCCGAGAACCTGATCGGCCTGCTCGAGCGCCGCCTCGACGCGATCGTCTACCGCGCGAAGTTCGTGCCGACCGTCTTTGCCGCGCGCCAGTTCGTCAACCACGGCCACGTGAAGGTGAACGGTCAGCGCGTCAACATTCCGAGCTACCGCTGCAAGCCGGGCGACGTTATCGAGGTCAAGGAAAAGTCCAGGCAGATGGCGCTGGTGCTGGAAGCGACCCAGCTGGCTGAGCGCGATGTGCCGGATTACATCGATGCCGACCACAACAAGATGACCGCCACGTTCAACCGCGTGCCCCAGTTCTCCGATGTGCCGTACCCGGTGCAGATGGAACCGAACCTCGTCATCGAATTCTATTCGCGCTAAGCGAACTTGCTTTAAGATCCGATCAAGGCCGCTCTTCCGAGCGGCCTTTTTCATTTCATGGCCGGGCTGGCTTCCGCTTGCTTCGCGCCCGGCGCTCGGGCATTGTGCGCCGCGAATTGAACGCAGGAATTTTGCGGAACTGGATCGTGACGGAAATGACGGCAGCAATTGAACAAGTCCGGAAGGGTAACGATGCCGCGGAGGAGGCTGACTGCCCCGCGTTATTTCGCAATGCACCTTCCTCGGTGGAGTTCAAGAAACTCAGGAAGCGACTTCTGCGCGAGGCCCGTCAGGCGATCGACGACTATTCCATGCTGCCGGGCGAGGGGCGCCCGGCAAAATGGCTGGTATGCCTCTCCGGCGGCAAGGACAGCTACACGCTGCTTGCCGTCCTCATGGATCTGAAATGGCGCGGTCTTCTTCCTGTCGAACTTGTCGCCTGCAATCTTGATCAGGCGCAGCCTGGTTTTCCCGGCCATATCCTGCCGGATTTCTTCGAAAACCACGGCATCGAGCACCGTATCGTTCGCGAGGATACCTATTCGATCGTCACGGACAAGATACCTGCGGGCAAGACCTACTGCTCGCTATGCTCGCGCCTGCGGCGGGGTATCCTTTATCGTACCGCACGGGAAGAAGGGTGTGATGCCATCGTTCTCGGACACCACCGCGAGGATATCCTCGAAACCTTCTTCATGAACCTCTTCCACGGCGGCCGGCTTGCGTCCATGCCGCCGAAGCTCGTCAACGACGAGGGTGACCTTCTTGTGCTTCGACCGCTCGCATATTGCGGGGAGAAGGATATCGCGAAGTTCGCCTCGGCCATGAATTTCCCGATTATTCCTTGCGACCTCTGCGGCAGCCAGGACGGTCTGCAGCGTGCGGAGATCAAGAAGATGCTGGAGGGTTGGGAGAAGCAGGCTCCAGGGCGGCTTGGCGTCATGGCGCGTGCCCTTGCCCACGCGCGCCCGTCGCATCTGCTCGACAGGAAGCTTTATGACTTCGAAAATCTCGTGCCTTCCGGGTCGGTGGTTTCGGACGCTGGCGATGCGGAGGAACCTTGCGCGGCAAGCCTTGCCATGACAGAAAAGCTCTTCGCGGCGGAATAGCCGTTCAATTCACCCATTTTTCCTTTCAAGGCGGCGAATGTGCCTGCTTTTCGAGCGGGAACGGAGCGGCATTTTCGTGCCTGCGACCGCCGAGACTTATCTGCGAATGACCGGGACTGGGAAGTTATGACGGCGAACATTCCGTGCGGCATGGATTTCGGCACATCGAATTCCACAGTGGCACTTGCGCATTCGGGCGCGACGAACCTTTTGCCGCTCGAAGGAGAGCGCTCGGTGATTCCGAGTACGATCTTCTTCTCCTTCGAGGAGGATGAGGTGCGCTTCGGCCGCGACGCGGTGCTTCAGTATGTGGGAGGTGTCGAGGGGCGGTTGATGCGGTCCCTCAAGAGTGTCCTGGGCTCTGCGACGATGGCGGAGAAAACCGCGATCAAAACGCGGCGATGGGGCTATGGCGAGATCATTGGCCTCTTCATCCGCGAAGTGAGACGGCGGGCTGAAAACGCGGCGGGAAGGGCGCTGGACGAGGTGGTCCTCGGACGTCCTGTATTCTTCGTCGACGATGATGCCGCAGCCGACCGGCGGGCTCAGGACGAGTTGGAAGCGATTGCACGGGATGCGGGTTTCACGTCGGTCGAATTCCAGTTCGAGCCGATTGCGGCGGCCCTGGATCATGAGCGGACCGTGCAGGGAGAAGAGCTTGCGGTCATCATCGATCTTGGCGGCGGCACATCGGATTTTTCCGTCGTTCGGGTCAGTCCCGAAGGGCGTGCGCAGACCGACCGGCGCGACGATATCCTTGCAAGTTCGGGCGTTCACGTCGGAGGCACGGACTTCGATCAATTACTGAGCCTGAAAAGGGTCATGCCCGAATTCGGCTTGGGGACCCTTGCACGGGACGGCAAGCGCGATTTGCCGAAATGGGCCTTCTACGAGCTTGCCACCTGGCACCGGATCAATTTCCTCTATACGTCCAAGGCGGTTCAGCAACTCAAAGAGCTACGCTATGACGCGCGCGAGCCGGAGCGGATCGCGCGGCTGATCGAACTGGTGGAAAGACGCTTCGGGCATGCGCTTGCCGGAACCGTCGAGGAAGCGAAAATCGCGTTGTCGGAAGCGGATTTCCATAGCCTCCACATACCGATGCATGATGGAGACCTCGCCGTCGATATCACCGTCACCGATCTGGTGGAGGCGATCCAGACCTCGGTCGGGCGGGTGGAACGCGCCTTGGACGAATGCCTGATGCTGGCTGAAGTTCCGGCGACCGCTGTATCGACTGTCTTCCTGACGGGGGGCTCGGCATCGATTCCATTTGTGCGCGACCGGTTGACTCGAAAGTTCAGCGATGCTCGCATCGTGCAAGGCAACGTATTCGGCAGTGTCGGATCGGGGCTGGCACTCGACGCCGCCCGCAAATTCGGCAGTCGTTCGGAAGAATTGGCTCAAACGGGGTAGGTTAAAATCACCGCTTGTTCATCGGGCACCTGGCTCCTGAAAAAAATCTTATTTTGAATTAGCGCATGTGCAATCCATCAGAGCCGCCGACAGGCTGATTGCGCACAAGGATCACGAGGGCTGGCGTTTCACCATGCTTGTCGCTTTGGGCAAGGCCGCCATGGTCACGGCAGAGATCTTCACCGGTCTGCCCATTTTCGGGAGCAAAGACGGTGAGCGTTGCGCAGTTGACTTCGCGCAGACCTTGCGCCTGTTCACCGGCCACCGCTATTGCTGCCACGGCCAGCGCGGCAAGGGCGGCAATTCCCGTCAACCTTCTGATGGCTATGCTCATTCCGGCATCCTCCCGATCACTCCGCTCTTCCGAAACCCTTTCGGCAGATCGCAACTGTGGGATGGAGAATGGCGGCCGACTGCTGACTGAAGGGTGAAACCGGCATTCATCCTTCGTTCAGAATAAAGTGATTCGGCATGTATTGCCGGTGCCTCAGCGTCACACTTTGCCTGCGGCACGAAAAAGGCAGGCCAAAGCGTGGCCTGCCTTTGTGTTTCCTGTGGATAATGGGCGTGTCAGGCGCTTTGGCTCGTCGAGATGCCCTTTTCTTCAAAGGCGGCCTGCAGTTCCTGATTCTGGAACATCTCGCGAATAATGTCGCAGCCGCCGACGAATTCGCCCTTGATGTAGAGTTGGGGGATTGTCGGCCAGCTGGCGAATTCCTTGATGCCCTGGCGAAGCTCGTCGTCCTCGAGCACGTTGACGCCCTTGTAGGGCACGCCCACGTAGTCGAGAATCTGCACGACCTGGCCGGAGAACCCGCATTGCGGGAAGGCCGGGGTGCCCTTCATGAAAAGTACGACGTCGTTGGATTCGACTTCGCTCTTGATCCAGTCCTGAATGCTCATTTGGCTTTGTCCTTTCGTTCCGCCGGGGCAAGGTCCGGCGAGCGGGATCTCATTTATGACCTATTCCGGAGCCGAAGTTTGAAGGGCGAGCGCGTGCAATTCGCCGCCCATCTTTCCCTTCAGCGCCTGATAGACCATCTGATGCTGCTGCACGCGGCTTTTGCCGGTGAAGGCATCGGAGACGACGACGGCGGCATAGTGGTCTCCGTCGCCGGCGAGGTCGCGGATCTCGATCTTTGCATCCGGAAATGCATCCCGGATAAGTGTCTCGATCTCACATGCATCCATCGCCATAAGCGGTTTCCTTCCCGTTCCGTTTTTATTCAGCAGGGATTTCCGTTTGCCCCGCCATGTAGCTCGGGAACCAATTTTCATAGGCTTCACGCAGCTTTGCAACGGATATGGAGAGGATTCCCTCAACAGTCAATTCGTCACCCTTTACGGTGCCTAGCTGAACAAGCGGTACGCTCGCGTCCTTCGCATCGCTGATGATGGCATCGACTGCGTCTTGTCTGCAGGTAAGGACATATCGTCCCTGATCTTCGCCGAAAAGCGCGGCATGCGCGGGCGCGCCAACCTTGACGGATGCGCCGAGACCTCCGGAAATCGCCATTTCGGCAAGTGCTGCGCCCAATCCGCCGGACGAAATGTCGTGGACTGCCGTTACACGCCCCGCACCGATCAACTGGCGCACGAGCGTACCGTTTCTTTTTTCAGCAGCCAGATCGACAGGCGGTGGCGCGCCTTCCTCACGGCCCAGGATGTCGCGAAGATATGCGCTCGAGCCGAGGTGCGTTCCTTCACCGCCAAGCATCAGGATCACGTCGCCTACCGCGTCGAATGCGGCCTTTGCGCGATACGTCACATCAGGCAGAAGTCCGACACCGCCGATTGCGGGCGTCGGCAGGATCGCTTCGCCGTGCGTCTCGTTGTAAAGCGAGACGTTGCCGGAAACGATCGGCATGCCAAGTGCTGAACAGGCCTCGCCGATGCCTTTGATCGCACCGACGAACTGGCCCATGATCTCCGGCTTTTCGGGGTTGCCGAAATTGAGATTGTCCGTTGCTGCAAGCGGCTCCGCGCCCACTGCGGTGATGTTGCGCCAGCATTCGGCAACGGCTTGCTTTCCGCCTTCATATGGATCGGCCTCGACATAGCGCGGCGTGACGTCCACCGAAAATGCAAGGCCCTTGCGCGATGTTCCGCTTTCGCCCGGCACGCGGATGACACCAGCATCGCCGCCGGGCATCGTCATGGAATTGCCCTGGACGAGCGTGTCGTATTGTTCATAGACCCAGCGGCGGGATGAGCCGTTCGCATTGCCGATCAGCGTGAGCAGCGCCCTCGTATAGTCGTCCGGCTCCGCGATTTCGGATGCCGCGATCACCGGGCGTGGCATGGTTTCGGCATGCGGGCGGTCGTATTCCGGTGCCTCGTCGCCAAGTTCCTTGATCGGCAGATCGGCAACTTCGATGCCCTTATGGATCACGCGGAAACGAAGGTCGGCCGTCGTCTTTCCGACAATGGCGAAATCCAGGCCCCATTTGCGGAAGATCGCCTCGGCTTCCTCTTCCTGTTCCGGGCGCAGCACCATAAGCATGCGCTCCTGGCTTTCGGAGAGCATCATCTCATAGGCGCTCATGCTCTCTTCGCGCACAGGCACCTCGTCGAGGTCGAGCTCGATGCCGAGATTCCCCTTTGCGCCCATCTCGACAGCCGAACACGTAAGCCCGGCCGCGCCCATGTCCTGAATGGCGATCACCGCACCGGATGCCATGAGTTCAAGGCAGGCCTCGAGCAGGCATTTTTCGGTGAACGGGTCGCCGACCTGAACGGTCGGGCGCTTTTCCTCGATGGTCTCGTCGAACTCCGCACTTGCCATCGTCGCGCCGCCGACGCCGTCGCGCCCCGTCTTGGCGCCGAGGTAAACGACGGGAAGGCCGACGCCCTCGGCCTTGGAATAGAAGATCGCATCCGTCTTCGCGATACCGGCTGCGAATGCGTTGACGAGGCAGTTGCCGTTGTAGCTTGGGTGAAATTCCACTTCGCCGCCCACGGTCGGTACGCCGAAGGAATTGCCATACCCGCCGACGCCGGAAACAACGCCGGAGACAAGGTGCTTCGTGCGCGGATGATCAGGGTCGCCGAAACGAAGCGCGTTCATGGCCGCAACCGGCTTCGCACCCATGGTGAAGACGTCTCGCAGGATGCCGCCCACGCCCGTTGCCGCGCCCTGGTAAGGCTCGATGTAGGAGGGGTGGTTGTGGCTTTCCATCTTGAAGATCACCGCCTCGCCGTCGCCGATGTCGACAACGCCCGCGTTCTCGCCCGGTCCCTGGATCACGCGCGGGCCCTTGGTCGGAAGCGTCCTCAGCCACTTTTTCGAGGATTTGTAGGAGCAATGCTCGTTCCACATGGCCGAGAAGATGCCAAGCTCGGTAAAAGTCGGCTCCCGGCCGATGAGCGAGAGAATGCGCTCGTATTCGTCCGGCTTCAGCCCATGGGATTCGATGAGCTCTGGCGTGATCTTGATGTCATTGGGGATCATGTTTCGTCCGGGCAGCGGCGTTGATCGCGATGGTCTGAATTGCCGCGCCTTGTTAGCAGATGCAATGACTGAGGGGAACTGCACGATGCCGCGCAAGTCCCCTTTATCGCGCCATCGATGCTTTATTCCTCACGAATAATCGTCGTAGCTTGCCGTCGGTTCGGCCAAAAGGCGCCTTATCACCTCAAAGCCGGCCCTTGCATCGTCGAGCGATTTCGGTGCCGTGAACCCGAACCTGACACGGTGATAGACCTTGTCCGTGCGCGCGGGTTTGAACTCGTCTTCATCGTCGATGAGCACGTTATTCTGCAGAACCGCCTTCTTGAATGTGCCGGAAAGCCAGGGCTCGGGCAGTTTCATCCAGAGAAATGGCACCCTTGGGTGGGAGCGGAAATCGAAGCCCGCGAACATTTCCCTTGCCAGAGCTTCCCGCTCGGCGACCACGTCCTTCACCTTCTCCCGGATTTGATCGGCCGCGCCCGAAAGCACAAGCCGTGCCGCAAGTTCGGCCAGCAGAAAGATCATGCCGCCGGCAGCCATCTTGTGTGCGGTCAGAATGCGCTGGACATAGGCCGGAGGGCAGGCTACGTAACCGCCTCGAACGCCGGCGGCAATCGCTTTGGAAAGGCTTGTGACGTGGAAGGTCCGTTCCGGAGCCATCGCGGCGATTGGTGTCGACTGGTTCTCGATCATGGCGCCATAGACGCCGTCCTCGATCAGCCAGACGTTGTATCGCCTGGCAATCTCCACGATTTCGCGGCGGCGCGCATCCGGCAGAATGCCGAGGGTCGGATTGCGCATGGCCGGCATCAGGAAAAGTACCTTGGGGTGCCATTGAGCGCAAAGCCGCTCGAAATCTTCCGAGAGCACGCCCTCGTCATCGGATTCGACGATTATCACGCGCCTTCCAAGCAGCGGCACGGTGCGTGCGAACGAGCTGTAGGTAAGGTTTTCAAAAACAATAAGGTCGCCGGGCGCCGTCATCGCGGAAAGAACGGCAACGATCCCCGCATGCGCACCGACTGTTGGCACGATCGTTTCCGGTGCGGGTAGCCAGCCGCCGCAGGCGGCCCAGCGGCTTCCGGCCTCCAACCAGTTGCGCGGGTGCGTGCGCGAGTAGCTGGCGATCTCATGCGGATGCGACCTGCTGATATCCATGAGGATGCGTTCGAGTGCCGCCGACTGGCCAATGTCGGGTGCCGCGCTGCTGTCCATCATGATGGTTCCCGGTTCGGGAAGGATCGCACGCGTGCCCGCAAATTCTATGCTGGTGGCGAGCCCCTTGCCCTCAACGATCTCGTTGTTGCCGGGCATCGGCGTGTTGCGGGATTGGATGTAGGTGCCGCGGCCGACTTCGCCGCTCACGAGCCCACGCTCGCGCGCAAGCGCATAGGCCCGCCCCACGGTGCCGATCGTCACACCGATGTCGTATGCGAGATCCCGTTGCGGCGGCAGCTTGGTGCCGGTTGGCAGAAGACCGGAGTGGATATCTGACTCGATCCGGTCTGCCAGGCGCACATAAAGCGGCCCATCGCCCTTGGAAATATCTGGGAGCCAATTTGTCATGGTGACAATTATCTATCTTGATCCAAATTTTGAGTCAATTGATATAGAACTTCTCAAGTGTGTGGGGGGCAATCTTACCTCAAACGTCAGAAATCGAGATTAAAATGGGTTCAATTGGTACAATATCCTCGGTTCAACGCCTGCTCAGCCTGATTGATTCACTGATTGGCGATCCGCGCATTCCGGCGCCTTCGGGTTTCGCCCGCGCGTGGGTGAATTATTTTTTCGGCCGTTACCGCAAGCAATTGTCCCGCCGCGATCTCATGGGGCTGACGGACGAGCAATTGGCTGATGTTGGCCTCAGCCGTGCCGACGCGCAAGCAGAAGCGCGCAAGCCTTTCTGGAACTAGGGTCTGGACCCATAAAATTGACGGAAATGGTATGAGCCGATTTGGTTGGATACGAGGAGCAAGAGCGCAGGAAACCAGGCCGGTTTTCAAGATCTTGCGACAAAGTAGCCGGCCAAATCGGCCATATCTTCGAGACACCGAAACGGCTTCGATCTGCCGCGTCGAAGGGCTTGACCGGGTGCCCGACCCGCTCCGCGCCCTTCTCCTTGCACTTCTTTGCCGTTTCAGGTGCCATTTGCATCAATTTTATGGGGCCAGACCCTAGATACTTCTCCGTTCGAACCGCAGCGGGCAACCTGCAGCCTGTCCGCTGTGCCGGTCCGCGGCCGGATTTCATTTCCGGCCGCGCACCGGTCTTCCCCTTGTGCGCCACATTCAGGCACCATGTATTATTGCCTGGGTTTCCTGCATCAGGGGTAATCGCTTTGGCCGCTTCCCGTCGCCTGTTCCTGATCCTGAATGGCAAGGCCGCGCAACGCGAGGATGTTCGCGGCGCGATCGCGGCCGTTAGAGAACGTGGCAACCACGTGCAGGTGCGTGTCACTTTCGAGGACGGCGACAGCGAACGCTATGCGAAAGAAGGCATGCGTCTGGCGCGGGAGGGCGAGATTGACGTCATTGTAGCCGGTGGCGGAGATGGCACGCTCAATCAGGTCGTCAATGCATCGCTTGTGGAAGACAGCAGCCCGAAGTGCTCCTTCGGGTTGCTTCCGCTTGGCACGGCAAATGATTTCGCCCACGGGGCGGGGTTGCCCGCGGCAGATCCTTGGGCGGCGCTGGCTCTTTGTGCCGAGGGCGACGCTACGTCCATCGATGTTGGCGAAGTGGAAAATCGTGTCTTCGTAAACCTTCTGACCGGCGGTACGGGATCGCGTATCACGGTGGAAACCGACCCGGCCATGAAAAAGCTGATGGGCGGTGCAGCCTATATCTTCACCGGGATAGGACGGCTGCACGACTTGCAGCCCTGCCGCGGAGAGTTCAAAGCCGATGGGTTTGCCTGGAAAGGGGAATTTCTGGCCATGGCCATCGGAAATGGCCGCATGGCCGGCGGCGGGATCGAGCTGTGCCCCGATGCAAAGGTCGATGATGGCATGCTCGATCTCATGGTCGTGCCTTTCCTGTCGCGTGAGACACTCGGCGAGACGTTGCGAACGATTGCCCAAAACGGATTGGGCGAACTCGCGAACACGGTGGTCCGTGCCAAGGCCGACCGGTTCGAAATTCAGTGCGACGACGAATTGTTCGTAAATCTCGACGGCGAACCGGATTCAGGCCGTTCCTTCGATATCAGGGTCAGGCCCAAGGCGTTGCGTTTTCACTTGCCTGAGTGAAACGCTTCCTCGAACCTCGTCAGATCGCGCAGCGTTTCAAGGCATCTTCGTCCCATTCCAGGCCAAGCCCGGGGCCGCGCGGAACGATGCAGCCGTTTACCGGCAGCAGCCTTTCCTTGAGGATTGAGCCCGCGAAATCGAGATATTCGAGGTAGTGAGCGTTCGCGGTCGCCGCCAGAACGTGGGCGGAAGCTTCGATGAAAAGGTGGCTGGAAACGGGAAGCGATGCCCCTTGCGCCATTGCCGCCGCCCGCATGAAGCCGGTTACGCCACCGATCTTCATGAGATCGGGCATTACGAAGTCGCTGGCCCTTGCTGAAATGGAATTCGCCGCGCCTTCCGGAAACCACCAGTTCTCGCCGGTCTGTATCGGGACTGGGGATTTCTCGCGGACCAGGGCGTGTCCCGCCAGGTCTTCAGCCGGAACGGGTTCTTCCACCCAGGTGATATCGAACTGCGAAATCGCCTCTATCCGCTCCAGCGCTTCGGGAACGTCGAGCGACTGGTTGTAGTCGACCATGACCCGCATGTTCGGGCCGATAATATTCCGCAGTTCCTTCAAGGTGCGGGTGTCATCCGCAATCGCGCCCAGCCCGAGCTTGATCTTAATCGCCCTGAAGCCGCGCTCCAGTGTGGTTTCCAATCGTGCGGCGTCGCGTTCGGGATCCACGACGCCATAACTGTCGTAGGCTTCGATGGGCTTCGTATCGCCACCAAGCAGCTCCGCCAGCGGCATGCCGGCCGCCTTCGCCAGCACATCCCATAGCGCCATATCGATGCCGGAAAGGGCCATGCCGACGATGCCCTGCCGCCCGAGCAAACGGAACATTCGCTCGCATTCGGCGTAGATCGAGACGGGTGCCGCATTCTTCCCGATGAGGTTAGGGGCAAGATCGTCGATGAAAGATACGAGGGCTTTGAGCGTGAGCGGGGTATAGGCGAACAGATAGCTCGTTCCCCGAATGCCATCGCTGGTGATGAGATCGATAATGACCAGAGGAGCCTGAGTGATCTCCCCGGACGCCGTCTTGACCGGCGCTTCGATCGGCGCATTCACAGCTCGCGCGGTTATCTTCTCGATCTTGCCGGGCAGGGATGCGCGTTCAGAAGACGTCATTTTCTCGAACTCCATGAAAAAGACCGCCGGAATCTTCCGGCGGCCCATCGTACAGCAGGTTTCGATCCGGCGTTACACCGCGCCCGTGTATTCGCCGCGCGCGGGATAATCGACCTTCTGGACGAAATCGAGCGCCGGCAGCATGTCCTTGAAGACAGGGCGGGAGAACGGCATGGATTGTACGGACGCGAAGTAGAGCGTGTTGTCGGGCCTGACGAAAAAGACGCCGGGTTCCGAAAACAGATCGGGCTCCACGACGCCGATCGAGGTTTCGCCACGGCTCGTGGAGATATAGAGACCCCACTTGCGCGCATCGGCCAGCGACAGCCCGTAGCCGAGGCGCAGTTCCTTCAGTTCCGCGCGCTCCGCGAAGTCCTGTGCACGCTCTTTGGTGTCGGAAGAGATCGCGATCGCCTCGATGCCGCGTTCCGAAAAATCGGGAAGCAGGCGCTGCAACTCCTTGAGATAAGTTGCGCAGATCGGGCAATGCAGGCCCCGATAGAAAACGAGAAGCGTTGCGAATGTCGGCTGTTCCGCCTGCAGGTCGAATGCGCCGTGGTTCAGAGTGTCGATTTTCAGATCCGGCACGGGCTGGCGGGGTGTCAGCATGAAGTATTCTCCTGCATTCTGCTTGTATGGACGTTTATTGGCTTCGCGTGTCTGTGGAGGTGCTGCGCCGTAGCTCCAAAGAGAATTATTCGGGTCAGCGGCTAGCATCGCTCATCGGTTTAGCGTACATTGCGCAAAATTCCATACCTGATTATTGATCCTGCGTACGGATGCCGAGAGTGTGAACATGACTATCAGCCATGGTGTCGACCGGTTATCTGCTTTGATCGACCGGTTTCGTATCCGTGCCCACGTTGCCTGCGTGGAAGGGGCGACGGCAAAGCCCAATCTCTTCATCACCACTTCGGCCGGTGATGGCGAAGGCAGGCCGCCGCTGGAAGCGCTGATCTTCCGACCGCGGGACGGAGGCTCGCTATGCGCAAGCGGCAGCGTGGTTGTTGCCGCGCAAGTGGAACTCGGCGGTGAGGATGCGCCCTTGTCGCTTGCCTTGCCTGAAGAGGTGCGCGTAGATCTGTCGCGCGCTCCCGCGCTTGCCGCGGTCGCCTGTGTTTTGCGTGATGAGCTGGAAACGCCGCGCTGCGGGCGTCAGGCGGCGGTTGATCGCCTTTGCGAGGTCGTGGTCATTCGCCTTCTGAGATACGCGATGGAAACGGGGGCTGCCGGTCACGGGCTTATAGCCGGCCTGTCGCATTCGCAGATCGCGCTGGCGATGGTTGCCATGCATGAGGCGCCGGAGCGTACGTGGAAACTTGAGGACCTGGCGGAAGTAGCGGGCATGTCCCGTACCGTATTTGCCACGACGTTCCGCGATGTCGTGGGTCAGACGCCGGGCGCCTATCTCGCCCAGTGGCGGCTTATCGTTGCCCGGCAGGAAATTGCAAGCGGCCTGCCGCTCAAGACGGTTGCGGGAAGGGTGGGGTTTGCGAGTGCCGCTGCATTCACGCGTGCCTATCAGCGTGCTTACGGACACCCGCCGCGTGCCGATCGCCGGCCCGTGCTGGAAGCGGCCGAGTAGACCTGAAGCCGGTGAAACCGCGTCAGGCGGTTTCCAGAAGGTTGGCGATGCTTTCGAAAAGCGTCCGCCCATCCGTGCCGCCTTGTAGCGGATCGACGAGATTTTCGGGGTGCGGCATCATGCCGAGCACGTTGCCCTCGCCGTTCAGGACGCCTGCGATGTCGTTCACGGACCCGTTCGGATTGGTTCCCTCGCCATAGCGGAAGGCGACCTGGCCTTCGCCTTCGATTTTCTCAAGCGCTTGCGGATCGGCGAAATAATTGCCGTCGTGATGGGCGACGGGACAGCGCCAGACCTGGCCGAGCGCAAACCCGCGCGTGAATGGCGAGGTGGTATTGACGGTCTCAAGCTTCACTTCACGGCAGACGAAGTGCAGGTCGGCATTGCGCATCAGCGAACCGGGCAGGAGACCCGCTTCCGTCAGCATCTGAAAGCCGTTGCAGACACCCAGCACAAGCGTGCCTTTATCCGCTGCTTCCGCTACCGCCCGCAAGACCGGGGAGCGCGCGGCGATCGCGCCGGCCCGCAAGTAATCTCCGTAGGAAAAACCGCCGGGCAGAACCACCAGATCCACATCCGGCAGCGCCGTATCCTGATGCCAGACGGCTGCCGGCTCATGCCCGGTGACCAGCTTCAGCGCATTCATCATGTCGCGTTCACGGTTGGAGCCGGGGAATGTGATGACGGCGGATTTCATGGGAGTGAAGCCTCACATCGGATCAGACGAGGATGAATGCGGCAAGCAGTGCAAGAACGGCCGGAAAGAGGATGAAGACTGCGGCCTTGATCGCGAGAAACCGGATTGCCTTCGCGCTGTCGTCATCCATCAGGCAGTCCTTAAAGGATCTCGATGGCGTAATTCTCGATCACCGTGTTGGCCAGCAGTTTCTCGCACATCGCAGAGAGGTCCGCCCGGGCCTTTTCGGCATCGCGGTCTGACAGTGCGATATCGAAGACCTTGCCTTGGCGCACTTCGCCCACGCCGCCGAAGCCGAGGGAGGCAAGCCCGTTTTCGATGGCCTTGCCCTGCGGGTCGAGAACGCCTGTCTTCAGCGTGACGGTAACACGTGCTTTCATGTGTCTTGTCCGGATCGTGTTATCTGCCGTTGCGGAAAGTCTGATTGCCGCAATTCGATACATGCCTTTGTGGCAGTGAAAAAGGCCGCAGCGATGCGGCCTTTTGTTTTGTCCCGGGTTACTGGACGAGGACCGGCCCGGTGCCGGCGGGGCGGTCGTTGTCGTTCAGGATCCCGAGGCGGCGCGCCACCTCCTGATAGGCTTCCAGCAGCCCGCCCATATCGCGGCGAAAGCGGTCCTTGTCGAGCTTGTCGTTGGTCTGGATATCCCAGAGCCGGCAGCTGTCCGGCGAGATCTCGTCGGCAACGACGATGCGCATCAGATCGCCTTCATAGAGGCGTCCGCATTCGATCTTGAAGTCGACGAGGCGGATGCCGACGCCGAGGAAAAGGCCGGTCAGGAAGTCGTTGACGCGGATGGCAAGCGCCATGATGTCGTCAAGCTCCTGAGGCGTTGCCCAGCCGAAGGCCGTGATGTGCTCTTCGGAGACGAGCGGGTCGTCCAGTTCGTCGTTCTTGTAGTAGAACTCGATGATGGAGCGGGGCAGTTGCATGCCTTCTTCAAGGCCGAGACGCTTGGCAAGGGAGCCGGCGGCAACGTTTCGCACCACCACTTCCAGGGGAACGACTTCCACTTCCCGGATCAGCTGTTCGCGCATGTTCATACGGCGCAGGAAATGCGTCGGAATGCCGATGGCGTTCAGGTGATTGAAGATATATTCCGAGATGCGGTTGTTGAGCACACCCTTGCCGTCGACGATCTCGTGCTTCTTGTTGTTGAAGGCGGTCGCATCGTCCTTGAAGTGCTGGATGAGCGTTCCAGGCTCCGGGCCCTCGTAGAGGATCTTGCCCTTGCCCTCATAAATTCGCCGACGGCGGTTCATTGGCACATACCGTGTTCTAGATAGGAAATCCATGTTCCAGCAGGAACTCCGTTTATTGGTTCGCCGGTGTCGGGGAGGACGGATTGGCGGCGAACGATCTTTCGGCCCCCACTTTAGTGGCGCGGAACCTACACGATCGGTGAAAAAAGCACAATCATGTGTCTGAGCATCGTATACGGCTTTTTATTACATCCTATCGTAGGGTCGATCCCGCGTTGATTTGGCAAGCCATGGGGGATATGCAAAACGTCATCGAGCGCCCATATGGGGTAAAGGGCTACAGCCCTTGGGGGGAGTTTTCTCTCCGCGGATCGTCGATTGGCAGGAGACAAGCTGATGAGCACTTTCGACAGGCGTGAAGAGGCCTTCGAGAACAAATTCGCGCATGACGAGGAGTTGCGCTTCAAGGCGATTGCGCGGCGCAACAAGCTCTTGGGCCTCTGGGCGGCTGAAAAGCTCGGCTATGAGGGCGACAAGATCGAGGAATATGCGAAATCGGTCGTGCGCGCCGATTTCGAAGAGCCGGGCGACGAGGACGTGTTCCGCAAGGTGCGAGCGGATTTCGACGATGCCGGCGTGGACCAGTCCGACCACCAGATTCGCAGGACGATGCAGGAGCTTCTCCAGCAGGCGATCGAGCAGATCCGCACTGAAGGCTGAAAACGGCTTTCCCGCGGAATCCCGATTTGAAGAGACATCGTCCCGGTAACGGGGCGGTGTCTTCCTGTTTTCCGGGTGGGTCTTGCAGGTTTGTCCGCGACGGGATTTCATTGCCGCCTATCTTTGAAACTCATTGGATCCGAAACTTCATGCCCGATTCCCGTATTTCGCTCGCAAGCCGGTTGAGAGCCGGTGAAACCGTGGTGACTGCATGGTCGTCACTTGCCGCTCCGATCCTTTCGGAATTGATGGCCCATTCCGGCTATGAGGCGATTGCGCTGGACATGCAGCACGGGCTGCATGACATCGCCTCGGTACGCGATGCGATCGCCTCCATTATCGCCGGCGGAGCGCATCCGGCTGTTCGTGTGGCTGTCGATGATTTCGCGACCGCTTCGCGCGTGCTCGACTTCGGCGCGGAAGCGGTCATCATGCCGATGGTGAATTCTGCCGAGGATGCGCTTGCCCTGGTCGCGGCAACGAAGTTTCCTCCGCTCGGCGCGCGCAGTTGGGCGCCTCACCAAGCCGCGCGCCGGCTGGGCTATGACGGCTTGGCGGATTATACGGGCCGTGCGAACGAAGAAACGCTTGCTTTCGCCATGGTCGAAACGCCCACGGCACTTGCAGCCCTTGATGACATTTGCGAGGTGGAAGGTCTGGACGGCATATATGTCGGGCCGAGCGACCTGAGCTTCACATTGTCTGAAGGCGATAGTGTCGATCCGACCGGAAAGCGGGCGATGGAGGTCAGCGCAGAAATTGCGGCCCGTGTCACCTCGAAGGGCAAGATCGCCGCGATCTACTGCATGACGCCCGAGCACGCCAAGGCGGCGATCGGGATGGGTTATCGCTATGTGACGCTCGGCTCGGACCAGGCCTTTATCGCCAGTGGCGTCAGCGAGCTCCTATCCCGGTTGAAGGATTAGTGCGCGGTACCTTGCGCGATATCGACAAGAATGTGGTCAGGGTATCGAAAACCGGGTGATTTCTTGTCGCGCAAGTGATCCTGCTTTCCTGGGGGGTCAGGAGCCTCAAAACTCAAGCGTTTTCGGTAACTTCAGGACCACCGCAAGAGAAACGGCCGTTGCCGCCAGCACATAATACACGGGCGCGAAGTCGTCGCCGGTTCGGGCGACGAGATACGTGGCAATAAAGGGTGTCGTACCCCCGAACGCGGCCATGCAACAGTTGTAGCCGATAGCGACGGCGCTGCAGCGCACGTCCGCAGGAACCAGACCTGAAAGCACCGTCAGCGACAATGCCCAGCCTATAGCGTTAAGGATGGAAAAACCGAGCTGACCGGCGAAAACGAAACCGAGCGTCGTTCCGTGCATCAGATACCAGAGCGGCCAGGCGAACAAGAACGTACCCGCGACGCCGATCAGGAACACTGCACGATAGCCCAACCGATCCGCCGCGTAGCCGGCCGCAAGGACGACAAAAGCGATAATGACGAGGTTGAGGGTCGAAATATCGAGCGCTTCGCTCGTCGAGAAGTGCATTTGGTCAGTGAGATAGGACGCCGCATAAACGAAGATTATGAAATAAATGATGGCTGTTGGAATGAGCAGGCCGATCATCTGCAGGATTTCACGCCAATGCCGGGTCAATGCGGCGAAGACCGGAGAGATGCGGGTACGGGCCACCTTGGCCATCGCGGACGATTCGTTCATGTAGAGCCGCAGGACAAGGCTGACCAATGCCAGCAATCCGCCTGCGAAAAAGGGCAGGCGCCAGCCCCATGCGCTCATGGCCTCGGTGGAAACAGTCGAACTGACAACCGCCGGCACGCCCGAGCCGAGCACGCATCCCCACATCATGGCGAATGGAATCCAGCTGCCGACGAAAAACCGCGATGAGGGCGATGCCTCCTCGATGACGAGGACACCCGAGGCGGTATATTCGCCGGCAACGGCGATGCCCTGGATTATGCGAACTGCTGTCAGCAGCAGGGCTGCGGCAAAACCGATCTGGGCGTGGGTCGGCAACAGGCCGACCGCCACCGATCCGGCGCCCATGATAAGGACCGACCAGATCATTGCCGGCTTGCGCCCGAAGCGGTCTCCAATGTGGCCGAAAATCACGCTGCCAACAGGGCGCGCCGCATAGCCGACGGCAAGAACGGCAAAGGAGGCTAGAAGCGAGGCGATATGATCGTCCGATGGAAAGAATATCCGTCCGAGGATAGGGGCCAGGAACCCGTAGACGGTGAAGTCGTACCATTCGAGAATATTGCCGCTTACGGCCGCCATAACGCTGCGAGGGCTGAGATTGGTCCCCTTGACCTGCATTTCCCGAACTCCTCTCGCGGTGGGGTCCTTTACCTGAGTTGGAACGAGGGCGCATCAACATAGCAGATGGTGGACAATAATTACGCGGCGTCATTAGTTCATGAGCCAGGCGACGATGGCACCTGAAACGGCTGTAATATCCGATGAGATGGATGAAGATTGGGGTAGTCGCGCCCCGCCAGGCATTTCGGCGGTGCGGATTGAGGCCGTATCGCTGGCTCCAAGGATCCAACTGATGATCCCTGTCGAAGATCGATTGATTCGCGCTCATTTGGGCGCAGACAATTTGCCCCTCGAGAAATTATGCGAGCATTCCGCGCCTGTAAGGGCGCGGACAAGCTGTCACGGGAATATGCCGGATCAGCTTGCCTGCGTCCTTGTGAGGATTGCCGCCTGAAGGCAAGTCGCAGTTCAGATGTACCGTGCGATGATCTTGGCCATATGCTCGGGCCCGTAGACGGGGGGCAGGATCGTCATCAGCTTCGAATCCGGCCCGATCAGATAGACGAGGCTTCCGTGCGAATAGATCGCGCCGCCGTTTTCGTCATGTCCGACCACCTGAATATCGACCTGGAACAAATCGCGGACCTTGCTCAGTTCCTTTTCGGAGCCTGTCAGGCCGGTAATGCCGGAATTCCAGCGGGGCAGGTTCTTGCGCATCGCCTCCGGCGTATCGCGGGCCGGGTCGATGGTGATCATCACCGTGTTGAACTTCCGGTTCTGATCTTCCAGCAGTTCCATCGTCCGGGCGACATCCGGCATGACGGCGGAACACACTGCCTCGCAGCTTGCATATCCGAAGAACAGCGCCATAGGCTTGCCGGCGAAATCGGCTTCGGTCACGCGCTTGCCGTTCTGGTCGATGAGATCGAAGCGCGCTTCGACGTCGATCGGAAAGGGCAATGCCGGGCCGCCTGGCGGCAGATCGTCGCTGCCGGGTTCCGCCTGCTTTGCGCTTGCAGGCTGCGGCGAGGTGCCGGCATCCGTTGCAATTGCATCGCCGGTGGCGGCTGAGGGTGGGTTTTCCACCGTCAGCCCCGCCGTCGTCACCGATTCGGGTTCGGTGGCGCGGTTGATCTGATCGTAGGCGAATGCAGCCGCAACTCCGAAGAGCGCGGCCGCAATCCAGCGGATCATTCTGCGTTTTCCTCCAGGTACTTCTCGTCGACCTCATGGCCGAGGCCGAAGTAGCCGGTCTTCTCGATCTGGGCCTTGATCGCCGGGTCGCGGCGGAACCAGGGTCCCTTACCCTTCGCTTCGGGGTATTTCTTGGCCCATACCTTGGTGAAGTTGTTCGTCTTGGCGAAATCCTTGTCCTCGATCGGGCGGATCAGCTGGATCTGAAGAAGCTTGGACTCAAGGCCGGGCGTGATGTCGCTGTCGCCGACGAGCAGACCGTCGACCTCGACCATCTGACCGCAATATTTGGCCAGGTCGTATGCCGCGCCGGAGAAGATCGGCTGCCCGTTCTTGTTGGCGAGGAACATCCGGTCGTCGTCTTCGCGGATGACGACCATCTGCCGGTCGCCGCCGCCGCAGTCGTCCGGGCAGTCGCCCGTCAGTCCGCAGATGGCATCGGTCACCTTGCCGGTGAAGCGGGCCTTTTCTTCGCCGAAAAGGTTCCAGGACTTGGCCTGGCTGTTCGCCGAATAGTCGACGTCACCGGCGATTGCCGGGGTGGCCACCAGAATGGCGGCCAGGCTCATGATCAGTTTTTTCATCGCTTCTGCCCCCTCACTTGTTCTTCGGTTGCGCGAAGGGCGGCACGAAGCCGAAGTCTTCATGGTTTGTAAGCACGATGCCTTCGTCGTTCACCACGTCGTCGACCATGATGTATTTGATGCCGTCGCGCTCATAGAGCATGCCGTCGGCGGTAACCCGGTGGGTCTGCACCGAAAGCAGGCTGGTTCCATCGGCGACGTTCTTCGTGTCCTTCCATTTCAGGACCATGTAAACGGTGCCGTCGTCGGCCAGGATGCCGACGGGAATGCCGCCTGCCGCACACCAGAGTGCGCAGGTGTGGTGGGCAGTGCCGCGCACGGCGTCGGGCCCGCCCATCACGCCCGAAAAGTAGCACCAGGTATCTATGATTTCCCCGGTGATCTGAACGTGTTCTCCCTGCGTGCCCTGCGATGCAGTGGCAGGCACGGCAGCCGCAAAAGCCAATGCGGCGCCCAAGACGAATTTTTTCAGCATTGCATTCTCCCCTGAATGCTCATCGTTCTAAACAGACTGAGGCAAGGGTGGGGGAATATGAACGCACGAACCACTCAATTTTTCGTGGGAGTTCCGCGCAGTAGCCGATATGCGCAACGGCAATTTCCTGCGAGGCAAACGATGGGAAATGCTCGATTTCAGGTGTTTTCCCGCCACGGGGTTTATGCAGATGATAAAATCGATCCCGTTTCCTGGTCTTGAAGCCGATCAGGGTGCATGGAGGCGAAATTGTGCCGGATCGATTGGGCGGCTATTCGGGTTTGCGTCTTGAGCGCGGTATTCGCGATGAACCTCGTTCCGCTCGCGGCTCAGGAGGCGTGTGAGCCCGTCGTGCTTCCGCCGGGGGAAAACCAGGTCGTGATTTCCGGCGAGGCTCCGCCGCGATCCCCGGTTTGCTATCTTCTTGAAGGAAGGGAAGGGGACGCGCTTCATCTCAGGCTCCTTGGCGCCGGCAATACGATGTTCACGGTCGTCGGCGTTATCGATGCCCGGATCGACTATCGGTTCCTGATGGAGGGCAAGTCTTACGAGATTCACATCACGCAGATGTTGCAGAGTGACGACCCGGAGCCCTTTCGGCTTCGATTGACGATATCGGGCGGCAAGGAGTCCGGCCTGCTGCTGCTGCGCGACCCGATAGCGATCCGGCGCCTGCAGTCCGTGCTTGGAACCCTGGGGTACGATCCCGGACCTGTGGACGGGATATTCGGCGGCAAGTCGAGGGCGGCTCTGGCCGAGTTCCTCAACGAACATGACATCGGCTTGCCGCCGTTGCCGACGGAAGCCGCCATGCAGGCCCTGACGGATACGCTGAACAGGCTGGCCGCGCGGCTCGATCAGGCGAAGGCGGAAAGGGAATTCAGGCTCAAAGCTCTTTCATGAGATGGGCGAAGGCGAGCACGCCTTCCGGCCAGGGTCCCTGGCCGCTTTCCGTGTTCAGATGCTTGGCGTCGCCTGCATCCAGTAGTTTCGTTCCCCAATGTCGGGAGAAAATCTCGGCACGATCGAAGCTGCAATAGGGGTCGGTGCGGCTTGCCACCTGCCATGCATGAAAGGGCAGGGGATCGAGTGGCAGCGGGCCGAAATGGCGCAGCTTGATGGGGACACGTGCGGGGTCCTCTACATCCGGACAGCAGACGAGGAAGGCGCCGTGAACCTTGCGCGCGATCCTCGGTGCGGCATGGACGACAACCGCAACGCCGAGCGAATGCGCGACCAGAACCACGGGGCGCGTCGATGCCTCGACCTCTTCCACGAGCCGGTCCACCCAGTCGGCAAGCACGGGATCGTCCCAGTCGTCCTGCTCGACGCGGCGCGATGTCGACATCTTCTCCATCCAGCGAGATTGCCAGTGGTCGGGGCCGGAGTTCTGCCAGCCCGGCACGATCAGGACGTCTGCGTCTGCTGCTTTCATTACATATTCCGTCGGAAGTTCGTCTTGTCCGGTCAGTCTCAGGACAGCGGGCCGAAGAAGCCGTTTTTCAGCGAGGCCGCCCAGTCGTCGCGGCCGTTTTCAGATGCCTGCATCGCGGCGCGATCCCAATCATATTCGATCATGCGCTCGGTAAAATCCCATCGGCCACCGGTTTTCGTCGCGATCGCATATCGTGCATGTGGGCTTCCCGACTCCATTACATGATGGTTCGGGTGGTCGTCGTCATAGGAAGGCAGCCCGACACTGCCGGCGTTGAGGATCGTCTGACCCGTGGAAACCCTGATCAAACGCGGTATGTGCGTATGTCCGCAGAATATCAGGGATGCGCTTTCGCCTTCCAGCTTTTCGCGGGTTTCCGCTTCCGACGCCATATGCCCCTTCGGTCCGACGACCTTTTCGGTCAGGTAGACGTTGTCGCGGGTTGGCGTGCCGTGGCAGAGGAAGATTTCCTCGCAAAGTCTTTCCGTTGCCGGCAGCGTCTGCAGCCACTCCCGGCTGGTTTCGCTCAAAAGGGGCAGCGTGAATGCGTCCGAGGCACCCATTTTTTCCAAAGGCCGGTCGAAAAGCTGGCGATCATGATTGCCGCGGATCGTCAGCCAGTTCTTGTCGATCAGCAATTGCGCCGTTTCCTCCGGCCAAAGGGCACCCGAAACGCAATCGCCAAGGTTTACGATCACATCGGGCGCCTGCGCCTTCAAGTCTTCAAGAACGGCCTCGAGCGCGAGAAGGTTGCCGTGGATGTCCGAAATGACGGCAATGCGCATCGATCAACTGTCTCCGAAAACCCGCTTGAAGATCGTGTCGACCTGCTTGGTGTGATAGTCGAGGTTGAAGCGCGAGCGGATTTCTTCTTCCGAAAGTGCGGCACGCACATCCTTGTCCGCCAGAAGCGAATCCAGGAAATCGACCTCCGCATTGCCGGACGTTTGGTAGCTTTCCCAGACCTTCATGGCATTGCGCTGGACGAGGCGGTAGGCGTCCTCGCGCGAAACGCCGGCCTGCGTCAGCGCAAGCAGGATGCGCTGCGAATGCACCAGTCCGCCGAGCCGGTCCATATTGCCGATCATGCGCTCGGGATAGACGACGAGGTTCTCGACGACACCGGTCAACCGCGCCAGCGCAAAGTCGAGCGTCACCGTCGCGTCCGGGCCGATCATGCGTTCCACGGAAGAATGCGAAATGTCCCGCTCGTGCCAGAGCGCGACGTTTTCCATCGCCGGCATGGCATATGAACGGACCATGCGCGCAAGGCCGGTGAGGTTTTCCGTCAGCACCGGATTGCGCTTGTGCGGCATGGCCGATGAGCCCTTCTGACCCTTGGAGAAATATTCCTCCGCCTCCAGCACTTCCGTGCGCTGGAGATGGCGGATTTCGGTTGCCAGACGCTCGATCGACGAGGCGATCACGCCAAGGGTCGCGAAATACATCGCGTGTCTGTCGCGCGGGATCACCTGCGTGGAAACCGGCTCGGGCTTCAGGCCCATCGAGGCCGCCACATGCTCCTCGATGCGCGGATCGATATTGGCGAAGGTGCCGACGGCACCGGAAATCGCACAGGTGGCGATCTCTTCGCGCGCGGCGGCAAGGCGGGCCCGGCAGCGGTCGAACTCCGCATAGGCCTGCGCCATCTTCAGGCCGAAGGTCACAGGCTCGGCGTGGATGCCGTGGGAGCGGCCGATGCAGACGGTGTCCTTGTGCTCGAACGCGCGGCGCTTGAGGGCCGCAAGCAGCGCGTCCATGTCCTTCAGCAGAAGGTCCGTGGCGCGCATGAGCTGGATGTTGAAGCAGGTGTCGAGAACGTCCGAGGATGTCATGCCCTGATGGACGAAACGGGCGTCAGGCCCGACGATTTCCGCCAGATGCGTGAGGAAGGCGATCACATCGTGCTTCGTCTCGCGCTCGATCTCGTCGATGCGGGCGATGTCGAATGTGGCCTTGCCGCCCTTGTCCCAGATCGTCTTGGCCGCTTCTTTCGGAATAACGCCGAGTTCGGCCAATGCGTCGCATGCGTACGCCTCGATCTCGAACCAGATGCGGAATTTCGTCTCCGGTGACCAGATTGAGACCATCTCGGGTCGCGAATAGCGCGGGATCATCGGCGTCGTCCTGTTTGTCGAATTGCCCCTTGAGAGGGCCGGGCAAGCTCGCGCAGGGTCTATCAGAGCCCGCCGAGCTTCTCAACGCGGCGGGTTGGAATTTCGCGCGAAGATCACGGCTTTCGCCGGGCATACAGGAAAGAGACGGCCAAAATCAGCGGCAGTGCGACCGGCAACATCGGGCGCACGCCTCCGACCACGAAAATGTAGCCGGATGACGCACCCGTAAACAGAATTTCCATCAGGAGTCCGCGGGAAAGATGCGTCTCATGCCACTGGCTGTAGTAGATGCGGAACTGAAGGTAGAACAAAAGCGCCGTTATGCCGGCGCTCGTCAGCGTCAGCGCAACGAACATCGCCGCGAACCGAGCGCTGGGCTGGGGGCGGTACTTTGCGACAATGCCCGCCAGGCCGAGTGCGATCGGGGCTGCCAGGAAACTTCCCGCGGCGAATAGCGCCACCGCCACGAGTGAACGTTCGCTCACAGCATAGCCGCGCCCGATCGTCAGCGCGAAATAGGCGCTTGCAATCAGGAATGCCCAAACAAACGCAAAGCCTATCGCCCGCACGCCGTCCCCCATGTTTGCAGTCAGGCTCGGGCGCAAGGGCGGTTTCGTCAAGAAATCGCGGCCCGGGCCGCCGAACGGATCGCCTCGATGTTCGCCCGGTATTCCTCCAGCCCATCTCCCTTGAAGACGGCGGAGCCCGCGACAAGCGCGTTCGCCCCCGCTTCCGCCACAAGCGGCGCGGTTTCCACGTTGACGCCGCCATCGACCTCCAGGTCGATCGGCCGGTCGCCGATCATAGCCTTGATACGGCGGATCTTCTCGATCTGCGAGGGAAGGAATTTCTGGCCGCCGAAGCCGGGATTGATGGTCATGACGAGGATGAGATCGACCGTGTCGAGGATATACTCGATATCGCTCTCGTTCGTGGCGGGATTGATGGAGACGCCCGCCTTTTTCCCGAGCGCGCGGATCGCCATCAGCGAGCGATGCAGGTGCGGGCCCGCTTCGGCGTGGACGGTGATGATATCGGCGCCTGATTTCGCGAACGCCTCAATGTAGGGATCGCAAGGCGCGATCATCAGGTGGACGTCGAAGACCTTGTCGGTATGCGGGCGCATGGCCCTGATTACATCCGGGCCGAAGCTGATGTTCGGTACGAAATGGCCGTCCATGACGTCAAGGTGGATCCAGTCGGCGCCCGCCTTGGCCACGTCGCTGACCTCCTGGCCGAGTTTCGCGAAGTCGGAGGCAAGGATCGACGGGGCAATGACGAGATCTCGAGACATATGGCGCACTCCGGATGGCGGCTGAAACAGGGATGGACGCGCGCTACCACAGGCCTTGCCAAACGGCAAGCGTGAGGCCGCAGATGGGCTTCACAAAACGCCGGTGACTGCCAGAAACCGCCCGTCGGGGCCTTCGAAACCGTGGCTTTCCATGAGAATGAGCACCGCAAAAACCGGGGCGCCCCTGGGGTCCGGATAGTAGGTTACCACGCGCTCGATCCTGTAACGCAGCGGGCATTTGCGGCTGTCTGGTACCGATGCATCATCGTTCAGGACCTGCGTCTTGCCGTTTTGCGAAAGGGCGAGGCGAAAGCCTTTCGTTTGAATGCTGTAGCTCTCGCATTTGGCGTTCGGCAGTTCGAATTCCTCAAGTGTGAGTTCGATCGGCTCGTCGATCGGCGGCACCACGACGCGTGGCCATACGCTCATGACATGCGGATCGGCGGAAAGTTCGGAGCGCGGATTGTGGCCGACGGTCAGGCCCTGATGTCCTATGCCCTTCGCCTCGAGAAGCGCCCGTGCCCTTGCAAGGTTGTCTTCGCGCGCCGAAGCGAGTGCTGCGTCGAAATCGATAGGGTCGATGACTTCGTCCACCTTGCGGAAGGGGCTGCCGTCCACCCATCGGTCTTCTTCGACGTTGATGACGTAAATGCTCGAATAAGGAAAGCCGGAGCCGTCCTGGATGCCGTATTCCTCGAAGGCGAAATACCTGCCGTCTTTCGAAAAGCCCATGATCTCGGTGTTGGCGAAGTCGCCGGCCTTGGCGGGCTGAAGAGCAGCCGCGATGAGGACGAGGAAAGCGGGCAGGAAAAGGGCTGCCGTCATACGGACGGCGAGACATGCGGCTTTCATTTGCGGCGGCTCCTTCGCGCGGACCGGGGGCGGATGCGGGGCGTTCTGCGGCAACAGTGCCACAAACTACGCAGCGTCATCCAGCCCGGCAGCTTCCTGTCTCGCGCCTATTGGCCGGATGATCGCGCGCCGGCGGCTAAGGAGGCGGCGGACTGCCGGGCGATGCGCCGCGCCACTGGCCTCAAAAACAACGGCAGCAGGTAGATCGGCAATTGTCCGAGCCCGAAGAAAAGCCACGCGAGATCCGGCACCGATCCGCCCAGTGCAGCCACGATCAGCCCCATGTTCCGGTTGCCGACCGCATGGGCAAGCACGAAGGCATCTTCGCTTGCCGATGCGCGGAACATCAGCAGCGTCACGCCCATTTGCGAAAGAGCGATGGCGAACGCGGTCACGACGACGCCGATCGTCAGCAACGGGCGCGCGAGGAAGCTGTCCGCTACGCCGTCCATGACGGCGACGGCGAAGAAGAACAAAAGCACGACGCTTAGCCCGTCGATTTCCGATTTCCACGAGACGATACGGTCCGGCCCGGCGATGCGCCGGATGATCCACGCAAGGCCTGCCGTGGCAATTAGCAAGCCGACGAGACGAAGGCCGAGCGAAAGCGGATCGATCGGCAGCGCATCGCCAAGGATGATCTCGCCGATAAAGGGTGCTGTAACCGGCGTCGCCAACATGGCGACGATCAGGAGAGCAAGGCTCAGCCCCCCGTTCAGCCCAAGCAGGGATACGAATGCCGGCGCGGACATGATGGGCGGTGCGGCGGTAACGAGAAACAGTGCCACGCCTATCGCGGGCATGGTCTCGAGCAGGCCCATGCCCTTCACGGCGAAGCCTGATCCGAGAGGGACGGCGAGCATCATCCAGACCACGGCGAGAAGGACGAGCTTCGGGCGGCGCAGCCGTGCAAGAACGTCGATCGGCGCAACGCGCAGGAAGGCGAGAACAAGGAGACAGAAGATCGCTTCCTCGACGAAGGGGCGCACCAGGGACGACAAGGGCGGCAGAGCCATTCCGAGGAACGCGCTTACCGCAACGGCAGGCGTACCGCGATGGCCGAGCCAGCGAAGACCCTGTACTAAGGGTTTGAACATTGGTGCTGATTCTCTCCGGTTGCTGGTTTCGCCGTCCACTCGGATGGCGCAGTATCCGGGAAAGGCACGGCAAGTGGCAAGGCTCTGAATAGGTGCGTAAAGTCGACGTTATCGTTCTGGGCGGAGGTATCGTCGGCATTACCGCCGCGATCTACCTGCGCATGAGCGGGCGCGACGTGCTGGTCGTGGAGCGTGGACGCCCCGGAGACGAAGCCTCGCGGGCCAATGCCGGCGTTTTGATGCGCGAGGGCCTTCTGCCTTTCTCCTTTCCGGACGATCCGCTCAGGCTCATGGGCGCCGTCTTCAACGCATCGCCCCGGTATCGCTACGATCCGCGCGTTTTCTCGAAGTTGTTTACCTGGGCAAGGCGCTTGCGCGAGACATCGGAGCGGGACAATGGCATGCGCTATGCGAATGCCATGGCGGCGCTGCAGCGCACTTCGATCGTCGAGCACAAGGCCCTTGCCAAACGCGCAAGCGCAGAGCGTTTCCTTCGCCCCTCCGGATGGATCAAGCTCTACCGAAGCGATGCCGGGCTTGAAGAAATCGATTCTGAGCTTCACTTCGCAAGGATCTTCGGCACGACCTATGAAGACCTGGATGAACAGCGTCTCTCCGCGCTCGAACCCAATCTATACGCCGGTGAATTCAGCCGGGCGCTCTACTTTCCCGAAAGCCTCTCGGTGTCGAGCCCCGGCGGGCTGACGAAGGCCTATGCCCGGCATTTTCGCGATGTGGGCGGTTTGGTCGAAATCGGCGACGCGCGATCGCTTGAAAGGGATGGCGGCCGCTGGACGGTGAACACGCTTAACGGCAGGGCGAGCGCTGACAATGTCGTAGTTGCGCTGGGCGCGTGGTCGCCGGAGGTTCTGGAACCGCTCGGCATCGAATTTCCGATGATGGCGTCGCGAGGTTACTATCGCCACTTCCGGCCGGACGGAGGCGTCAGCCTGAGGCGTCCCATCCACGATGTCGAGCAGGGTTACGTTCTGAGCCCGATGGAGCGGGGCCTGCGACTTACGACGGGGCACGATTTCACGTCCCTCGACGCGAAGCCCGAGACGGCTCAACTGCGCCGTAACCTGAAGGCGGTGCGGAAGGTATTTCCGCTTGGTCGTGAAGTTCAGGAAAAGCTGTGCTTTGCAGCAAGGCCGCTTCTTCCTGACAGCCTGCCGGTGGTCGGTCATGCGCCAGGTCATGAGGGGCTATGGCTGAATTTCGGCCATGCCGGACATGGCCTTACCACGGCGCCCGCGACGGCTGTGCTGCTCGCGCAGCTGATGAACGACGAAGAACCGTTCACCGATCCATCCCCGCTGTCGCCGCTGAGATTCCGCCTTTAAACCCCCAATCTGCGCTCTAGTTTTCCCGCAAGGGCAAAGCTGCGGTATCCTTGACCGTATGGACGACGATGCGTGACTGGACGTCGGAGACGAGCGTGTTGTCGAGGAGCTTGAGGCGCAGGAAATCGTCGTAATGCTTTATGTCGTCGGCAACGACCTTGAGCAGGTAGTCGACGGCGCCCGTGATCCGTTCGCAGATGACCACTTCCGGCCACCGTTGGATCAACTTGTCGAAGGTTTCCATGTTCTCGCGGCTCGGAACCGTGAGCTTGACGAAGGAATAGGCGACAAAGCTGAGGCCCACGGCCTCCCGGTCGACGACGGCGACGATATGACGGATGACGCCGGTTTCCTTGAGTTTCTTGATGCGCCGCCAGCAGGGCGTCTGGCTCATGCCGGCCTCGCGCGCGATCTCGGCGATGGATAACGAAGCGTCACGCTGGAGAATCCGAAGGACTCGTATGTCCGACGGATCGAGGAGGATTTTTTCGCTCATTGGCCTATCGGCTGAATAAACATTCCGCTTTTTGGGGTGGAGGGTAGCAGGATAGCACAGAAATCCCCCTCAAAAAGAACGAGATTAAGA
This sequence comes from Stappia sediminis, assembly GCF_009826895.1. GTDB lineage: Bacteria > Pseudomonadota > Alphaproteobacteria > Rhizobiales > Stappiaceae > Hongsoonwoonella > Hongsoonwoonella sediminis. Next base: position 560,575 of record NZ_WUMV01000001.1, read on the forward strand.
TCGAAAGAATTCTCGGTCGCAAAGCGCGTCAATTGTGCGTCCGCGTTGCGACGGAAGAGGAGGCCGTCGATGAACGCCATTACGAAGCCGATTACACTGGACGACAAATATCTGGCCGTTGCGGGGCGGGTCTATCTGTCCGGCATACAGGCGCTTGTGCGTCTGCCGCTTGATCGCGTCCGGCTCGACCGGCAGGGGAATCTCAAGACAGGCGGCTTCATTTCCGGCTATCGCGGATCGCCGCTCGCCGGCTACGACAGCGAGCTTGAACGTGCGAAAAAGCACCTGAAACCTGCCGATATCGTCTTCAAACCCGGCGTGAACGAGGAACTTGGAGCAACCGCCGTCTGGGGCAGCCAAAAAGTGAGCCAGCACGGCAAGGGTTCCGACTTCGACGGCGTTTTCGGCATCTGGTACGGCAAGGCGCCCGGCGTCGACCGGGCGGGCGACGTCCTGCGCCAGGCGAACGCCAGCGGCACGGCGGCACATGGCGGCGTGCTGGCGCTCGCGGGCGACGATCACCTCGCGAAATCCTCCATCTTGCCGGCGCAAAGCGAATATTTCTTCGAGCATGTGGAAATGCCGGTCTTCAACCCCTCCGACATTCAGGAAGTGCTCGACTACGGCCTCCACGGGCTGGAAATGTCACGATTCGCGGGCCTTTGGAGCGGGCTTATCTGCCTTGCCGACACCATGGACGCCTCGGCGACGATTTCCGTCGATCCGGGCCGGCTGAGTTTTGTGCGGCCCGAAGACCGCGACCCGCGCAAGGACGAGGATCTGAACCGCGTTCTCCTGCTCGGCAACCGCATGGAGACGGAGCGTCTTCTGCGTGACGTCCGCATTCCGGCGGCCCAGGCCTACGTGCTCGCCAACCGGCTTGATCATGTCGCATTCGGAGCGATCAAGCCGCGTATCGGCATCGTCGCGACCGGCAAGGCCTATCGCGACCTGCGCCAGGCGCTCGATCTTCTGGGCATCGACGAGCGCAAGGCGCGCGAGATCGGCCTTGCGATCTACAAGGTCGCCATGCCCTGGCCATTGGAGCCGGTCGGCCTTTCGAAGTTCGCGCGCGGGATCGAGCGGCTTCTGGTCGTGGAGCACAAGCGCGCCTTCATGGAAGGCCAGATCAAGGATATCGCCTACGGCTGGGAGGAGCGGGCAAGGCCCGAAATCTGGGGTAAGAAGACGCCGGCCGGCGCTCCGTTCCTTTCCGACGTTCTGGAACTGACGGTGCAGGAAATCGCGCAAGGGCTGCTGCGTTTCCTGCCCGGCGATTTCGTCACGCCGGACATGCGTTCCGTTACCGAGCGCATGGTCAAGCAGTCCATGTGGGCGCAAGGCCACGCGGAACGCGCGGCCCGCGTTCCCTACTTTTGCTCCGGTTGCCCGCATTCCACCTCGACCGTCGTGCCTGAAGGCGCGCGCGCGATGCCGGGCATCGGCTGCCATGCGATGACGGAAATTCCGGGGCGCACGACCGACGGCCAGATCGCCATGGGCGGTGAGGGCGTGCTTTGGGTCGGCCAGTCGGAGTTTTCCAACGACAAGCATGTGTTCGTGAACGTGGGCGACGGCACCTATTTCCATTCCGCCATCCTGGCGATCCGCCAGGCGCTGTCGTCCAAGGTCTCTATCACCTACAAGATCCTCTATAACGACGCCGTCGCGATGACGGGCGGACAGAAGCTCGACGGCACGCTGACGGTGCCGCAGCTTACCCGCCAGCTCGAAGCGGAAGGCGTGGAGCGCCTTTTCGTCATTTCCGACGAGCCGGAAAAATACATCGGCCGCCATGATCTCGCGCCCGGAACGGGGGTTGCGCATCGTGACGAACTGATGCGTATCCAGAAGGACTTGCAGGAATATTCAGGCGTTTCGGTGATCGTTTACGATCAGACGTGTGCGGCCGAAAAGCGCCGCCGCCGCAAGCGCAAGGAATTTCCCGATCCGGACCTGCGCCTTTTCATCAACGACCGCGTTTGCGAGGCCTGCGGCGACTGTTCGGTGCAGTCGAACTGCATCGCCGTCGAGCCGGTTAAGACCGAATTCGGCGAAAAGCGGCGCATCAACCAGTCGAGCTGCAACAAGGATTTCTCCTGCGTGAAGGGTTTCTGCCCCTCTTTCGTGTGGGTAGAAGGCGCGGACTTGCGCAAATCCGAGGGCTCGGGCGTCGATATCGATGCGCTTCTGGCCGAACTGCCGGACGTTGAAATACCGGCGCTTGGCGCAACGCAGAACCTGTTGATCGCCGGGATCGGCGGCATGGGTGTGACGACGACGGCTGCCGTGCTTGCAATGGCGGCCCATGTGGACGGCAAGCAGGCTTCGACACTCGACATGACGGGCCTTGCCCAGAAGGGCGGGCCGGTGACCTCGCACGTGCGTTTCGCTGCCGCCGACAAGGCGATCGAAGGCCCGCGCGTACCGACCGCAAGCCTCGACGTACTGCTTGCGACCGACATGGTGGTCGCCACCAACGCCGAGCAGTTGGCCCTGATCGACCGCAAGAAAACAGGCGCTTTCGCCAACACGCGCGTCGCGCCCACGGCGGAGTTCGTCATGAAGCAGACGCTCTCCTTCGACGAGATGCGCATGCAAAAGACGCTTGAGGAAGCCTGTCCGCTTTATCTTGCCGTGGATGCGGCGAGCATCGCCGAAAAGCTGCTGGGCGACGCCATTTACGCCAACATGCTTCTCGTTGGCATGGCGTGGCAGGCAGGCCGCCTGCCGCTGACGCTGGAAGCGGTGGAAACCGCGATCATGCTGAACGGTGCGGCGGTGAAGAATAACCTGCGCGCCTTCCGCGCTGGCCGGATTCTGGCGGTTTCTCCGGAAAAGATCGTCAAGGCGCTGCCCGGCAACGAAGGGCCGAAGCAGATGGATCTCGATGAGCGGATCGCCTTCCTGAAAGCTGAACTAACCGCTTATCAGGACGCGGCCTATGCTGAACGCTTTGCAAAGCTGGTGGAAGGAATTCACTTGGTGGATCAGGAGTTTGGCCCCGGAACGATGCGCCTGACTCGAACGATAGCCGACAACCTCTTCAAGGTGATGGCCTATAAGGACGAGTACGAGGTCGCGCGGCTTTACGCCGATCCCGAGTTCGAGAAGAAGGTGCGCGCTCAGTTCGCCAACCCGAAGAAACTGACGGTCATGCTGGCGCCGCCGCTAGTTTCAAGGACGCTCGATCCGAAGACCGGCCGCCCGGCAAAACGCGCATTCGGGCCGTGGATATTTACCGCTTTCCGGATGCTTGCGAAGCTGAAGGGCCTGCGCGGTACTGCACTCGACATCTTCGCGAAAACGGCGGAACGCAAGGCCGAACGGGCCTTGATCGAAAGCTACACGGGCGATGTGAAGCAGATCGAAGGCCTGATCGGCACCGCGAATTACGGGCTTCTGGTGGAAATCGCCCGGGTACCGGATCTCGTGCGCGGGTTCGGCCCGATCAAGGAAGCGAATATGGAGAAGGCGGCGGCAAAGCGCGCCGATCTCTTCGCCCGGCTCGACAAGGAGCACGAGAAGGGCGTCTTCATGGACGCCGCCGAATAAGCGGAACCGCACAAAGGGGAGGCGCCGAGGAGAATTCCGCAAACGCCCGAAAAGGTAATTTCGATGCCTTTGCGGGTGAAAGAGAATTCCTTCGGCGCCGTTTCATCCGAAACGTTCAGCCCAGGACGGCTTCACGTCACCATCCCGAATTGTCGCCGCGTAAATTCCTCGCGCGATCGCCCGCGCCATAGTCGCTGCCGCGAGGGCACCAAGTTCGACCTGCTCGGCCAGCGGATCGACCAATCCCCGCTTGCCCGTCGAGACCGCAAAGATCAGATCCCCATCAAGTGCCGTATGGGAAGGCCAGAGCGCGCGGGCGAAACCGTCATGCGCCATGACGGCGAGGCGTTTCAGCTCACCCTTGGACAGGACAAGATCGGTCGCGATGACGGCGATGGTCGTATTGGCGCCGGGCGAGATCGTATCGAGCTTGGTGCGGATTTCGGAAGTATTGGAGGGAAGTGGTGAGGGAAGGCCAAGGCCGCCGAATTCCGATGACCGCTCGAAGGGGGCCGCCCAGAAGTGCCGGCCGTCGCCGACGGTCGCGGATCCGAGTGCGTTGACGGCGACAAGCGCGCCGACGGTGGCGCCCGATTTCGTGCGGGCCGAGGCGGAGCCGAGCCCGCCCTTCAGGTTTGCCGTGGTGCAGCCGATGCCGGCACCCGCCGTGCCGGTCTCGAAGTCCTGTCCCTTGCCGGAAAGGGCCGCTTCCAGCGCCTGCCGGCCAAGGGATTTGTAAGGGTTGTCCGGTCCCCAGTCCTTTTCGCCGCCGTTCAGGAGATCGAACAGGATCGCGGTGGGAACGATGGGCACGCGTGCCGGACCGACCGCGAAGCCGCGCCCCATTTCCGCCAATGCCGCCTGAACGCCCGAGCCTGCGTCGAGACCGAAGGCGGAGCCGCCGGAGAGCACCAGCGCGTCGACGGCAGGCACGGTCTGCTCCGGTTCCAGAAGGGCAACGTCGCGTGTGCCGGGAGCCCCGCCGTGGATCGCGACGGAGGCCGCCGCCGCCTCATCCGGCAGGACGACCGTGACGCCGGACTTGAGCTTCTCGTCGCCGGCATTGCCGACGCGAAGGCCCGGAACGTCAGTAATGAGATTGCGCAGCTCGCTCATATTCGTTTCCGCCGGCCTGCCTGCCCAGCCTGCATGTCTGCAATGGGCGGCGCGTCAAAGCTTGTGGTAATCGCGGTCGAGATAGATGAGCGCGCCTTCGGCATTGCCGAGGCTGGTGGCGACCACATGGCCGAAGATGACCGAATGGGTGCCGGATTCCAGGATCTCCGTCACCTCGCAATCGAGCGCGACGCGCGCGCCCTCCATGACGGGAGCGCCGGTGGCAAGCGTGAGCCAGGACGCGGTGGCGAAACGCTCGTCCATGGAAAAGCCCTTGCGGCCGGCGAAGGCATCGGAAACGTGTTGTGCGCTGGCGGGCAGGGTATTGAGGCACAATACCCGGTTCTTGCGGATGCCGGCGTTGAGCCGCGCATCGCGGTGAACGCAAAGGAGGATCGTCGGTGGCGTATCGGTGACGGGACAGACGGCGGAAACCGTGGCGGCGATGCGCCCGCCCGGACCGTCGGTGGTGACGACGTGGACGGCGGCGCCGATCCGGCTCATCGCCTCGCGAAACGCGGCGGCGTCGAGCGGCTTGCCCGTCGCTTCGGCGGTATCTTCCTGCCGCAGTGTCCGCATGACCGTCATACCCTCTCCCCCGGTCTCCGCGCTATCGCTAGAGCGCTTGCCCTGAAAGCGAAATCGCTTTCGTGACAAGAAATCGCTCCAGAATCTATATCTTGAGCATATCCTCATCGCGAAATCCGATCCTGATTTCGCGGGATATGCTCTAGCCTTTTGACCGGCTTAAACCAAAAGGCCGCGCAATGCATCATTACGTAACGACGCTTACGGTCCGGTTAAGCGACATCGTGGAACGGCGTGTATTGGATTAACGAACCGCTCAGATTGCAAGCACGCCCTGATGAATTTCAATATATTGCGCGTGGTCCCGTGATCCATGGCCAAGGCAATCGTAACAAACGCTATTCGGCCAATTCCGCGTGATGGTCCTGCCGGAAGGGGCGAAACATGCTTCGATATTTGGCAGGTGTCAGGCCCGTCGAGCGCTTGAATAGACGGCGGAAGAAGGCCGGATTTTCATAGCCCACGCGTGCGGCAACATCTTCGCTCGGGCAACTCTCGCGCTCCAGGATGCGTTTTGCTTTCTCGATGCGAAGATTTTGCACGTAGTGGATCAATGTCGATCCGGTCGCAGCCCCGAAACGGCGCTTGAGAGACCGTTCGGGAATGCCGGATCGGGAAACGGCTTGCGTGACCGCCGCAGGCTCCGCAAAATTTTCGGCCAGCCAGTCCTGAACCTTGCGCACGACCGAATCCGCATGCGGGCGATAGCGAACGAGGCTTGCGTAGGGTAGCTGGCCCTCGCCGTGCCACTTGAGCAGATAGACCTTTGCGATCCTCAGCGCTTCTTCCGGGTCGAGATGCCGGGCGATGATGTGAAGGGCAAGATCATGCCACGATGATGCCCCGCCCGCCGTAACAATGCGCCCGCCGGGGTCGGCGAAAACGAGGTTCGGCTCCGCCTGAAAACGCACCTTCGGATAGTGCGTCCTGAAAAGATCGGCATAGGCCCAGTGGGAGGTCGCCTCGCGCCCGTCGAGAAGCCCCGTGGCGGCAAGCAGGACGGACCCGGAGCAGGCGGAATAAAGATGCGCGCCTGCGCGGTATTTCGCACGGATCCAGTCGATCAACTCCGGATAGCGGCCCGACAGGTCCTCATCCATCGCCAGCCAGAGTTCGGGCAGGATGAGGATGTCGCAGGGCGGATCGTCGCGAACGACAACGTCCGGATGGACGGGAATGCCGTTACCGCAGCGGAATGTGTTCTTGCGCAAGGAGACGATGCGCGTGCGAAAGCTTTTTCCGCTCATCTCCGTCCCGACCATTTCCTGCCACAGGCGGCCTGCCGCCGCCAGAACGTCGATCATGCCGTAAAGCGCCGATCCCGCAGTCTCCGGCAGGGCGAGGATGAGCGTTTCAATGTCCCCGTCTTGCTTGTGCGCCATGGCGCATCCGCTTTCGTGGCACGAATGGATCGTTTCCGACGATTATCGAACTGCCGTTACGTCTTGTCGAGCCTTATCCATATAGCGTCGCGGCAAGGGAATACGTGCCGTGGCGTGACACAAACCGACGAGCGACAAGGAGAATTGAAATGACCGTGCAACCGATGGCCGGTGAAATGAAAACGACGCTGAACGGCCTCGACGTCATGGCGGCGACGCAGACGATCGAAGCGATCAAGGCGGACAAAAGCCTTGCCCGCTTTCAGTTCCGGGCGAAGAACACCTGGGTCGGCGGCGGCGAAAACCGCTCCACGATCCGCGATTTCTACGGTGCGGGCCTGGAAGACGACTCGCGCAAGGTGGCCTTCGAATTCACCAACGGCGAACCGCCGGTGCTGCTTGGCAACAACGAGGGTGGCAACCCGGTGGAGTACCTGCTGCATGCGCTGGCAGGCTGCGTGACGACGACCTTCGTGCTGCACGCCATGGCGCGCGGCATCGAAATCCGCTCGCTTTCGACGGAGCTTGAGGGCGACATGGACCTGCGCGGCTTGCTCGGCCTCGATGACAGCGTGTCGCCGGGCTATGAGGAAATCCGCATCAGGATGCATGTGGATGCCGCTTGCTCGGATGAGGAGCTGGAAGACCTCATGCGCTATGCGGAAGCCCATTCGCCGGTCTGCAACACCGTGTGCCGCCCGGTTCCGGTGAAGCTGAGCCGCGCCTGAGTGCGCTAGGGTCTGGACCTATAAAATTGACGGAAATGGTATGAGCCGATTTGGTTGGATACGAGGAGCAAGAGCTCAGGAAACCGTCCGGTTTTCCAGATCTTGCGACAACGTAGCCGGACAAATCGGCCATATCTTCCAGACACCGAAACGGCTTTGACCTGCCGCGTCGAAGGGCTTGAACGGGTGGCCAACCCGCTCCGCGCCCTTCTCCTTGCATCTCTTTGCCGTTTCCGGTGCCATTTGCATCAATTTTATAGGTCCAGACCCTAACATCGCCAGGCGGTTTCGCCTGCGATCAACGCCGGTTTCCGGATGGGGGTTCCGTCCGGAGCGGGCTTTTTTTGGGGTGGTGGGGCGGTGCGGTGGTCATTGGGGAATGCACCATTAGGGCAAGTTCCGGCAGCCGTGTGGTGATTTGTCGGAAGGGGCGAAAATTGTCCCTGTACCGGGTTGGGGTTGAGGTGTCATCAGTTGAAGCCTAATCCCTAGTAATGAAATTTGCGCGATCGAATAATTCGTCAAAAGTGAGAATTTCTAGTGTGCGGGTGTCGCGACGATACAGTTCGAACGTGTCGCGCTTAACCGTTGCATCACGGAGATTACCAGCCTGATCGAACTCTGAGCTATTGCCAATAACAAGGATTGTTTTCGCATCGCGTGTTCGAGCCTCAAGGCGGCGGGTGCCGCTTTTGTCAAAATGTTCGCCGGTTTGAGCAGCACTTAACCACTCCGCCTTTTGCTCAAGGACTTGCGAAATTGCATCCATAAACGCCGTGCTGAATCGCCAAGTGCCTGCGCGCCCCGACTTCTTAGTCTGGAATATGGGAGTGTCCGGCCGTTTGATTTCGACAAGTACCGTGTAGTCAGTGAAATTCATAAGGAAATCAACGGTTGGCTTATTACGATTGTCTGTGCCCGCTGCACCTACAACCATTTCTCGGTCGAAAGGCCTCATTATTCGGTAGTCGAGGCCGTAGCCGAAAACCCAACTCTCCCTTTCGAAGAAGTCTTGCCAATTGGTTTCAGACCAATCGCCTTCCTCTAGGTGGACACTGAACTCTTCAAGCGCCTGCCGGCGACCCAAGAGGAGGTTGATTTCCTCCGTCGTCAGGTCGGTGTGGAGTGATCGGAACAGGCGCTCGCGCTCGGAAGCATCGAGTTGCTTGATTTTGTTTATGAGTGCGCGATCGGTGGCATCCGTGATGATCTTGGGCCCATCTGCGACGGATATGTCTTCTACCTGAAACCGGTCTTCATTAGACAGGTCGATAAACTTGATGCGATTCAGAAATTCTAGGAGCCTTTCAAATTCGTCAGACCTGAAAGTGAAGGCGTCTTTTTCGTCGCCCTGATACCAATTGCCAACTCGGGACTTGAAAGTTTGCAGCGTCACCCGCTTGATGGATGCGCTATCTTGGCTAATGAGTGCCGTCACCTGCGTCTTTCGCTGATTGCCGGTAAGGCGCAAACAGAGAGCCCCTTCGACTTCGCCTAGAACAGCACGTTCAGTCCCTTCAAACACGGCGTAAGCCAATCGCAAACGCTCTTCGTTAATCGCTCCATGTGTAAAGACCTTACTGAGGTACGTCTTGCCTTCCTTACGAAGCCAAAAAAATCTTTCGTCGTCTTCGCTCATGAGCTACTTCCGACCTCACTGTTTCATAAAAAATAAGCCGTGTTGTGCCTCATGACACTGGCTGCATTCCTAACTTGGCAGAATTGCTAGTAAGTTCGATCCGCTCCGCTGTCCTATTGTCCTTAATGCAAGGAATAGCATATATCCGTTTTGGCTCACCCTTTTTGCGCGCATTGCACATTCCCTGCGCAAAAGCCCCATCGCCAAACTGAAGCTATACTCTTCCTAGGTGTGGTCGCTTTACCCAAGGTTGCACTTGGCACACGGAACAGTTGAAGCTATAGTGGTATCTTATTTTCAAAATACATTTTTGGAGATGAGTCATGGATATTGCTACGATACTGAATTATGGCGTAATTGGTCTTGGATTTTTGCTAGCGTTCCTCGCGTTCAGATTGCTTTCAAAACCGAAGCTGACTACTGCTGCCGCATCAAATGTGCGCTGGTTCTTGGCGTTTTCAGTCGTCGTGTGCTTACTAGGTCTAGCCAGTGAATGGTTGCGGAGATCTTTTGACGTTGCCGACGTGTCGCAACAAGTAGAAGCGTTGACGAAGGATAACGAAAGACTGGAGGCGGAGAACGCCAAGCTTTTGTCACAGGCAGAGCGATGGAACCATGCTTACCGATTCCTGATGACTTCCAGCCAAGCAGACACGGTATCAGCCGCTATCGAGGCGTATTCCACGGCCCGAAGTGAGATCGACAAGATTTTATCTCTGGTCGAACGCAGCTGTTCAGGAGGCTCGAGCGGAATAAATCCCGCTAATTATCCGGCAGTGCTGCGAACGGTCAATTCCGCCCGAAATGAACTCGCCACTGTTCAAAGCGCATTGGACGTTTGTAGTTCGTTAGCGCCGCAGTAGTGACATTGCTGTCAGACCCCGACTTCGCCATTCATCCTCCAAACTCGGGAACACCCGAGTTTGGCGGGAGAGGTCGACGCGGAACGCGTCGGGTGAGGGGGAAACAGGTTTTCGCGCCGTTTAACCCGCCGCCCCTGACGTCACCTGCTGCAAGGGGCGGTGGGCGGAGCGGCGCATTTCGCCGGGCGTGACGTTGAACTGGCGCTTGAAGGCGCGGTTGAACGAAGCCTCGGAAGAGTAACCCACCTGCTCTGCGATCTCGATCAGCGGGTTTTGCGTGTCGACAATGTCGCGCCGCGCCAGGTGCATGCGCCAGGAAGTCACGTAGTTGAGGGGCGTCATGCCCATCAACCCGGTGAAGCGTTCGGCGAAGACGGTGCGCGACATGCCGGCCTCCTGCGCCATCGTCTCGACCGTCCAGGGCCGGGAGGGATCGCGGTGGATCTGGGAAAGGCTGCGGCCAAGCTTCGGATCGAGGATACCGGCAAGACAGCCCGCGGAATCGCCCGCATTGTCGACATAGGAACGAAGGACCTGGATGAAGACGATTTCCGTCAACCGGTCGACGATCGCATCCGCGCCCGGCTTGTCCTCCACGATTTCAGAGGAAACGAAGCGCATGACCGCTTCCAGCCAGTAACCGTTGACGGTGCGCGTGTCGGCGAGATGCATGTAGCTTGGCAGCGAACCGAGGAGGGGATGTCGCAGGCTGTCGTCGAACTCGAAATGGCCGCAAAGAAGCTTGCAGGCTTCCTCGTCCCCCTCTCCGCCGAAGACAAGCTCGCCCGACCCGGCATAGCCCGTCTGGTAGAGGACCTCGTCAAGCGCGGTGGCATTGCCTTCGCGCCGGTCGCTCAGGACATGGGCCGCGCCATGGGGAATGACGGCGATGTCGCCGGGCGCAAGGCGGATCGGCTGTTCCACATCGTCGACACGCAGCCAGCAACTGCCGCGAATGGCCATGTGAAAGCGCGCCACATTGCCGTGCGAGGGCACCTTGATGCCCCACGGCGCGCTCAAGTTCGTGTGGAAATAGACCGAGCCGCGCAGCCGCAACGCTTTCAGGATCTGGCTTAACGCATCATCGCCCATCGGATACTCCCTCGGACGCCAGAACGGCCACGGCCCGGATCTGCCGGCGCCCGATTGCCGCTGCAGGCGCCGCCTCACTCAAAATTCACTGAACCGGAGCCTAAACGGTTTCTGGTAACGCCTTGATCACGAAACAGAGATCATGGCCGGACGATCGATCAAGAATGCCGACTTTTCGCACATGGACCAGACGTAGGAGCGAACGCATTGTGGCGCCTGTCCGGCCGACCTCCCGATCCCCGGCCCGATCCCCGGAATGCCCGAATTGGCCCCTTGGAACACAAGAAGGAACACGTTCAATGGCTCTTCGTTTCGTTACCCAGAAAATCCACTCCTGGCTCGACTATCCGGTCGCCGTCAGCCTTGTCGCCATGCCGTTCATCCTCGGCCTTGGCACTTCCAACCCGATGGCCATGTGGCTTGCCGTCATCACCGGCGTCGCCGCCTTCATTCTCACCGTGCTCACCGACCATGAAACCGGCCTGATCCGGGTTCTGCCCTATTCGTTCCATCTTCTGGTCGACGGTCTCGTCGGCGTGACGTTCCTCGCAGCACCCTTCGTGCTGGGTTTTACCGGCATCGACGCCTGGTACTACTGGGCGAACGGCATCGCGGTGTGCATCGTCGTCGGCCTGCACAAGCCGGCCATGGATGCCATGGCGATGGCTCGCTAAGGGAAGCCTTCGCTCACGCGATGCCATTGCCCGTCATCGCGTGGGCCGCAGGCCCCGTCTCTGCAAGCCGGCTCCGGAAAAGCTCCGGAGCCGGCTTTTTCGTGCCTTTCCTTGCGATTGACCGGTCGACGGGCGCGCGCGGATGGTCTAACAGGCCAAATGCGTGGATAATCCCTGACAGCGACGAGCCGACCGGAGTTCTTGACGATGAGTGTGCGTAGCCTGGCGCGATTGACGGGAATTCTTGCGATACTGCTCGCAGGCCAGGCGCAGGCGGAGATCGTCATCGGCGTCGCCGGACCCATGTCCGGACAGTTCGCGGCCTTCGGCGAACAGATGCGCGCGGGCGCCGAACTGGCTGCAGCCGACATAAACGCGGACGGCGGCATCAACGGCGAAAAGATCGTCCTGCGCATCGCGGACGACAAATGCACGGAAGAAGAAGCGCTCGCTCTCGCCAACCAGTTCGTCGGCATGGGCGCGAGATTCGTCGTCGGGCACGTATGCTTCAACGCCTCGATCGCCGCCTCCAGGGTCTATGCGGACAAGGAAATCATCCAGATTTCGCCGGCGACGACCAACAACGCCTACACCGACGAACGCCCCGGGCCCGGCATCTTCCGCATTGCCCGGCGCGACGACGGGCAGGGCGTGACGGCCGGCGAATTCATGGCGCGCGAATTCGCCGACAAACGCATCGCCATCGTCCATGACGGCTCGGTCTACGGCAAGGGACTGGCGGATGCCGCGCGCACGGCGATGAAAGCCGCCGGCAAGAGCGAAGAGCTTTACGAAAGCTACGAACCGGGGCGCAACGACTACAGCGTGCTCGTCTCCATGCTGAACCAGGAGGGCGTCGAGGCCGTCTTCATCGGCGGATATCACGCCGAGGCCGCCGTCATCCGCCGGCAGATGAGCGAGCGCGGGCTGGAAGATGCCGTGGTCATGGGCGGCGACGCCCTGATGGCGGCGGAATTCGGCGTGATCGCGGGAAAGGCGGCGGAAGGAACGCTGATCGTGCTGCCTGCGGACCCGATCCGCAATTCGGCCGCCGTTCCGGTCGTCGCCCGCCTGCAGCAGGAAGGCAGGACGGCGGAAGGCTACACGCTCCACACCTATGCAGCGCTGGAAACGATCTCGCAGGCAGCCCGCAAGGCCGGCTCGACGGAGTTTCAGGCAATCGTCGAGGCGATGAACGGGACGACCTTCGATACGGTTCTCGGCGAATTTACCTTCGACGACAAGGGCGACTCCACCCGCGATGGCTATGCCGTCTACCGCTGGGCCGACGGGCGGGCGGTGCCCGAATAGGTTATCATTTCAGGGTATTGGCAGATTTTACGATTGCATTTCTCGCCGGTGTTTTCGGCCGGAATGCGTTTTGATTCGTTTTTTCGCGATTTTCTCTCAAATCCTGCGCGATAACCCTAACGAACGATAACGCAGGTCATTGATTTTCAAAGGTTCTTCGATTGCGTAAACTCCCTGTTAATCAAGGTCCGGCGGCAGGGGCATGTTCGTGAGTATTCAAAAGCTGATTTGGATCATGGTGGCGGTCTATGCCGCTGTCTTAGTCACCCTCCTGAGTGGCAAGGTGCTGGCGGCTCCCGTCGAGGTGCCTTTTCAGGCGGGCAACGTGAAGCCAGGCACGATCCTGGTGAAGAATTCCGAGCGAAGGCTCTACCTCGTGCAGCGCGGCGGAAAAGCGCTTGCCTATCGCGTGGCCGTGGGAAAACGCGGCAAGGTGTGGACGGGCAGGACCTATATCACCGCCAAATACGTGAAGCCGGCATGGACGCCGCCTGCAGAGGTGAAACGCGACCTGCCGCATCTGCCGGACCTGATCGCGGGAGGCGCGCCGAACAACCCGATGGGTGTTGCGGCGATGACGCTAGTGTGGTGGATTTGAAGTACGCCTCACAATTGCAGCCGCCGCCGGAGCGTATTTCAAATCCGAAAACCACACTAGAAACATACATTCGCTAGTCACCCTTTTGAATCTGAAGTTCGTTCAGGGCATGCCGGGCATTGAGACGAACTTCAGATTCGGGTGACTAGCCGGCGGGCAATACGCGATCCACGGCACCAACCGACCGCGATCGATCGGCCGCGCGGTGTCCTACGGCTGCATCAGGATGCACAATGAAGATATTTCCGACCTGTTCCAAAGGGTCAAAGTTCGAACGCCGGTAATTGCCGTCAATTGACCGGGGTAAAAACAGGAACAGACTTGTTTCACGTGTTTCGACTTTGACGGCCGTTTTCCGAACGGCCGTTTTTCTTTGCGTAAGAATCGCTTGCGTGGCTTATTTTATTTTGAGGAACAGAGTCAGATTCTTGAGAATTTCATTCAGGTTGGGATCCAGGCCCTAAAACGGCATGGGAGATCGTTTCATGAGCGAAGTGGCCAGCCAATTTGTCGGAAGCATCCCCGAGAATTACGACGGTGGCCTCGGGCCGAACATTTTTCACGACTATGGCGAGGACCTTGCCCGACGTGCCGGCACAACCGGAGCGGCCAGCGTGCTGGAACTGGCGGGAGGCACCGGCATCGTCAGCAGGAAACTCCGCGACGTCCTGGCTCCCGATGTGCGCCTGGTGGTGACCGATCTCAATCCACCAATGCTGGAAGTGGCGCGGAGCAAGTTCGGCGACGGCGAACGGGTCGAGTTCATGCCGGCCGACGCTATGGACCTGCCATTCGATGACGCCGCTTTCGACCTGATCGTGTGCCAGTTCGGCGTCATGTTCTTCCCCGACAAGATCGTTTCGTATCAGGAAGCGGCGCGCGTGTTGAAACCCGGTGGGCGTTACATTTTCAACGTCTGGGGCACCAATGCGGCCAATCCCTTTTCGCAATGTGCCTACGATGTCGGGGCGCGCTTCTTCCCCGACGATCCGCCCGGCTTCTACCTGGTGCCGTTCTCCTATCACGACCTGCAGGCCGTGCGGGCGGATCTGCAGGCGGCAGGGTTGACGGCGATCGAGCACGAGACGATTACGCTGCGAAAGACTGTGACGGACGTGGCAGGTTTTGCCCGGGGAATCGTGTTTGGAAACCCGTTGATCGAGGAGATTCGCCAGCGAGACGGCGTCGATGCGGATGAATTTTTAAAGGCCCTCATCGCGGAATTCGACGACCGCTTCGGCCCCGAGCCATTCGTGATGCCGCTCGAGGCGACTGTTTTTACCGCGCAACGCCCCTGAACGCCTTCCTGCGCGGCGCCCGGTCACTGTCGGTCGAATGCGGACATCCGCCAACCGCCATCAAAGGGTCCGGACCCGAGCCCGCTCTCAATGAAGGCGGGTTCGCTTTCGTGATAAGAAGCCGTTACGGTTTCAATGCGTTGGAGCATATTCCTGTCGTAAGGACGATCAGGTTTTGACGGAATATGCCCTGGGAGAAGATTTGTGCTGGGTGCGCTGACGCTCATCTTCGCCTGCCAGCTTGCGGGCGAACTTCTGGTCGCGGTAACCGGACTGCCGGTTCCAGGCCCCGTCATCGGCATGGTGCTGCTGCTTGGCGGGCTGATCGTGCGTGGCGGTATCCCGGAGCCGCTTGCCGCCGTCGGCGGCGCGCTGCTTTCCAACCTTGCGCTTCTATTCGTTCCGGCAGGCGTCGGCGTGATGCTGCATGTTGCGCTGATCGGGCGAGAAGCCCTGCCCATCACCGTGGCGCTTCTTGTCAGCACTGCTGCGACCATCGCCGTTACCGCGCTCGTCATGAACGCGCTGCAACGCCCAAAGGCCGAAGGCGATGCCGGCCCCCATGACGATGGCGGCGGGGGCGAGGCGCGATGACGGGACAGCTTGCAGACATCTGGGTCTATCTCGCCGCGCGCCCGCTCCTGTCTCTCACGCTGACGCTGATCGCCTATCAGGCGGGGCTTTGGGCGTCGCGCAAGGCGGGAATGCACCCGCTGGCAAACCCCGTGCTGATCGCGGTGATCCTGCTCGTCGCTCTGCTGGCGGGCACCGGCACGCCCTATGCCACCTATTTCGAGGGTGCGCAGTTCGTGCATTTCCTGCTGGGTCCGGCGACAGTGGCGCTGGCGCTGCCGCTCTACCGCCAGATCGAACGCGTGAAGACATCCGCGCTCGCCATCGCGGTCAGCCTGATCGCGGGAACGCTGACCGCGATCCTCACTGCCGTCGGCACGGCGTGGCTTCTTGGCGCTTCGCAGGCGACGCTTGTGTCGATCGCGCCGAAATCCGTGACCGCGCCGGTCGCCATGGGCATATCGGAGCAGCTTGGAGGATTGCCGTCACTGACGGCGGTGCTCGTGATCCTGACCGGCATACTGGGGGCCGCCGTCGGCCCGCTCGTGCTTAACCTCGTGCGCGTGAAGGACTGGGCGGCAAGGGGATTTGCGCTCGGAACCGCCTCTCACGGGATCGGCACGGCGCGCGCGTTGCAGGTCAACGAACTGGCCGGCGCATTCGCCGGCCTCGCCATGGGGCTCAACGCGCTCGCGACGTCGCTTTTGCTGCCGCTCCTGTGGCGGCTTTTATTCTAGGTCCGCGACCTAACGCCTGAAGGGCTCAATCGTCCCAGGTATAGCGGCGGATATACCGGTTATACCGGTGGTCGTGATAATTGTAGGAATTGCGGTTTTCGTTGACTGTCGTTTGCTTGAGCTCAAGCGCAAGCGGCGTCTGCCCGCCCGGATTGACAACCACGCGCTCCACCGGCGGCATGCCGCGGAACACCCTGACGCCCGCCTCGATGGTGACCACGGCGCCGCGATGCGGCTCGGTCTCGATACGGAAGGTGGAACTATCGGCAAAGGCCGGCGCGGAGGCGAATACAGCCACCGCCAGCGCGGGGGCAAGTTTCGAAATGCGGCTCGTCATTGTCTGCACTCCCTGTAACGCAGTACTCATACATTTGTCGGGCCCGCGGACCTTTTCGACCGGAGGCATATTTACTTTACATTAACTATTAACGCAGAGATTCGCCCGTTTGGCAATTACAGGATGCAGGCCAAGGCATTGCAGCCGCTGCGACATTGGGCCGTGAAGCCCGGTCATGACGGGGGTGGAAATGCCTGATTGTGATGGGGCAGGCTGGTGCGGACGACGGGACTTGAACCCGTATGCCTTATCGGCGGCAGATTTTAAGTCTGCTGTGTATACCAATTCCACCACGTCCGCGTGCATGGCAATGCAGCCCGCGCTTTTTTCAGATGCCGCAGGCCTCACGTCAAGCCTTCCAGAGCGGGCCGAGCGTGAATTGCCGCTACCGCCCACGCATAAATTTGCGATCCGACGCTGAACTTCGGCTCATTTGCGTTTATATGTCAGTGATCGGGTTCGGGCGCGAAGCCGCAGCCCACACAGCTGGAAATGAAGACGTGATGGTGACCTATGCGGACGCGGCGACATTGCCGCTGAAAAACACCGGCCAGATCCGCCTCTACGACCTTGAGGATTTCAAGGCCATGAAAAAGGCCGGGCAGATGACGGCGACCTGCCTCGACGAACTGGCGAGCCTTGTGAAGCCGGGCGCGACGACGCAGGAAATCGACGATTACGTCTATGATTTCGCGATGCGCCACGGCGCGCTTCCCGCCACGCTGAACTACCGTGGCTATACGAAATCCACCTGCACGTCCGTCAACCACGTCGTGTGCCACGGCATCCCCAACGACAAGGCGCTGCGCGAAGGCGATATCGTCAATATCGACGTGACGCTTATCGTCGACGGCTGGCACGGCGATTCAAGCCGCATGTACCCGGTGGGCCGCATCAAGCGCGCGGCCGAACGGCTGATAGACGTCACCCACGAATCGCTGACGCGCGGGATCGCGGCGGCCAAGCCCGGCAACACGACCGGAGACATCGGCGCGGCGATCCAGGAATTCGTGGAAGCCGAGCGCTGCTCGGTCGTGCGCGATTTCTGCGGTCACGGCGTCGGCAGGCTTTTCCACGACACGCCGAACATCCTGCACTACGGCAGGCCGGGCGACGGCGTGGAACTGAAACCGGGGATGATCTTCACCATCGAGCCGATGGTCAATCTCGGCCGGCCGCACGTGAAGGTGCTTGCCGACGGCTGGACGGCGGTAACCCGCGACCGCTCGCTCTCCGCCCAGTTCGAACATACCATCGGCATCACGCCCGATGGTTGCGAAGTCTTTACCTATTCGCCTTCGGGTATGGACAAGCCGGACTTTTAGGCGGAAAAATCCCTCCGCATCCGGAGCGCGTCCTGTTTATTCGCAACCTTGTATAGCGCTCCGGCTTATTTGTTTGCCGCATGTCCCCGTCCCGGAACCGGAGCGCATTTTTGGGGGACATGCGCCAGCACGAAGGGGGCGAGATTGGGAAAGCGGGAGACCGGCTCGCCGGACGCAGCATCCGAACCTCATTATCTGGGCCACCGCGAAAGACTGCGGCAGCGCTTTCGCGAAAACGGCCATGAAACGCTGCAGGATTACGAACTTCTCGAGCTGCTCCTGTTTTCGGCAATCAAGCGCGCGGACACCAAGCCCATCGCCAAGGCGCTGATCGCCCGCTTCGGCTCCTTCGCGGAAGTGGTCTCCGCGCCGCGCGGGCGGCTTCTGGAGGTGAAGGGCGTCGGCGAACGCGTTGTCGACGAACTGAAACTCGCCCATGCGCTGGCGCAGCGTTTCCTGAAAAGCGAGATCAGCACGCGCGAAACGCTTTCCTCCTGGAACGCGGTGCTCGACTACATCCGCACGGCGATGGCCTTTTCCGACCGCGAGGAGTTTCGTGTCCTCTTCCTCGACAAGAAGAACGCGCTGATCGCCGATGAAGTGCAGCAGCGCGGAACGGTCGATCATACGCCCGTCTATCCGCGCGAGGTGGTCAAGCGGGCTCTGGAACTTTCGGCCAGCGCGCTGGTGCTCGTCCACAACCACCCATCGGGCGATCCGGCACCGTCGGAAGCCGACATCCGCATGACGCGCCAGATCGGCGAGATCGCGACGGCGATGGGAATCGTCCTGCATGATCATGTCGTGGTCGGCCGCTCCGGCCACGCAAGTTTCCGCTCGCTGAAATTATTGTAAGTGGCCAAATCGCCTCCGATTGCATGGTAGTGACGATGGTAAACCGGCCGAATTTGGAAGGCGCTCGCTTGTCGAATTCCCGAAACACGTTGAAAAATCCGATGAAGTGCCTCTCCGTTAAGGCCACATGAGGAATTGCGATGTACATTTTCTGGCACCCTCGGATTTGAGACAAGGCGTGGAATACAGGCACGAGATGGGATCGGCGAAATCCGCCCGGGCCGGGCGGGACGACGAATTGACGACCGTCCTGCAGGCGAGCGTGCGTTTCCGCCGCCGTCAGGCCTTCTGGTATTTCGCGTTTCTTTTTACGGTCGTGATCGTCGCGCTCGCCGGCGCCATCGGCATCGTCATCTGGGCAGTGGTCCATTCCGAAAACGAGAACCTGAAGCGCGAAACGGCGCTGGTGGCGCGCGCGCTCACGCAGCAGCAGTCCCAGATCGTCAAGGAGCTCGAACGATTCGCCGTCTCAAGCGCCACCTACCGCAATATCGACACCGCCTATTCCTCCGAATGGGCGCATGCGCGCCTTGCCCGCCCGATCGGCGAAATCTACAAGCACGACATCGTCGTGGTCCTGAACCGCCGCCGGCGTCCGCTGTTCGCCTATGTGGACGGCTTCGTGTGGCTGCCGTCGGTCTATACGACCAAGCTCGCCGACCAGCTGGACGACGCGGTCGCCGAAATCCAGACCGCCTATCGCGCCAATCTCGTCTCGCGGCAGAACTACGGCTTCGCCTATGACGGCTCGCCGGCCGACGTCGCGCAAAGCCGCCTGATATCGCTGGACGGCGCGCCGTCGATCGCCGCCGTCTTCGCCATCGTTCCCGAACTCGACCAGGTTGAGGTGCGCGACGACGACCCGAGCGTGATCGTCTCCATCCGCCATGTGGACGATACGCTGCTTGCCGATATCGCCGGATATGCGCAGCTTCGCGACGTGACCTTCAGCCCGGTGAAGCCGGAACGTCCGGAACGGCTGGAGCTTGGCGGGCCGAAGGGCATCGCGATCGGCTATCTGACCTGGGCGCCGACGGGCGGGGCGCTCGGCCTGCTTGTCGATCTCGCGCCCGCCTTCGTGCTGGCGGTGCTGATCGTGCTCGCGGTGACGGGCCTGATCCTGAAGCGGGCGATGCGCACCACGGACGAGCTGACCTACAGCGAGGCGCGCGCCCGCCAGTCCGCCCTTCACGACGCGCTGAGCGGGCTGCCGAACCGTGTCTTCTTCGACGAACTGGCGCGAAAGAGGCTGGATGAGGCCGCCCGGACGAGCAAGCTTGCCGCGCTGATCTACCTCGATATCGACCACTTCAAGGACGTCAACGACACGCTCGGACACCCGGTCGGCGACGGGCTGATCCGCGAAGTGGCGCAGCGCCTGCGCGGCCATGTGCCTGGAACCGACGTGGTCGCGCGCATCAGCGGCGACGAATTCCTGATCCTTTTGAGCGGAAGGGACAGCCGCGCGGCACTTCTCAACGCTTGCACGAGCCTCAGCAAGCGCATCACGAAGGACCTCACGGTCGACAACATGGCGCTGCCGACGACGGTGAGCATGGGTGTCACATTTTTCCCCGATCACGGCACGGACCTGACGCAGCTCCTGCGCCGGGCCGACATCGCGCTCTACCAGGCGAAGGATCGAGGACGCGGCAGATGCGTTCTCTTCGAACCGCACATGGACGAGACGCTGAAAGAGCGCCGGCTGATGGAAAAGGAGATGCGCCGGGCGCTGGAGCGCAATGAGTTCTTCCTCCGCTACCAGCCGATCGTCACGGGCGACGGTTCGCGGATCGTGGGGGCGGAGGCGCTCATCCGCTGGCGGCATCCAAAGCGAGGGGAAATCCTGCCAGCCGCGTTCCTGCCGATCGCGGAAGGCACGGACCTGATGTGGTCGATCGGCGCATGGGTTTTGCGGAGCGCGCTCAAGGATGCGCTTTCCTGGCCGGAGCTGACGATCGCCGTCAACGTGTCGCCCAGCCAGATCCGCCACCCGGATTTCGTGCCGAACGTAAGCCGCCTGCTTGAGGAACTCGGCTTCCCGGCCAGCCGGCTGGAGCTGGAGATCACGGAAGCGGCGGTGATGGACCACACCGATGCCGTGAAATCCAAACTCGACGAGTTGCACGATCTCGGCGTGCGCATCGCGCTCGACGATTTCGGGACGGGCTATTCGAGCCTGAGCTATCTTCGCCAGTTCCAGTTCGACAAGTTCAAGATCGACCGTTCGTTCGTTATGAACCTGGAGCACGAGGCGGAATCGGCCGCGATCGTGGAAGCCCTCGTCAACCTGGCGGATGCGCTTGGAATGGCGGTGACGGCGGAAGGCATCGAAGCCCGCGAGCAGCACGACTTCCTGAAAGAGATCGGCTGCGAATTCCTGCAAGGCTTCTATTTCGGCAAGCCGATGCTGGCCGGCGAACTCGGGCAGCGGGTTTTGGCCGGCGAGGGTCCCTCGCGTCTCATTGCCAAGGGGTGAACGCAGGCGTTATTGCCGCTGCGTACGGTTCACCCCCTTCCGACTCACTCCGCAATTCTTCAATATAAACCGCTGCTTAACTATCCTTGTCGGCAATTTCTTAAACCGGCGCGGTGATAGTTCGCCTTAGGGGGCATTATACCATATGCATTTGGACAGGCGTCAAAACAGCAGCAGACTCGCGAACGCGATTCTTTTTCCCGTGGTCGGCGTGGTCATGCTTACCGTCCTGCTTGCCGTCGTCCTGATCTCATGGACGTCGCGCACCGCCGACCGCTCCGCACTCGAGAACGAAAGCAACCTGATCCTCAGCGGATTGCAGCTCCAGGGCGATCTCCTCGCCAAGGAGCAGGAAAGCGCGGCCGTCTGGGACGCGGCCTATTTCAGCACGCGCGGGCGCTCCTTCGACCCGACGTGGCTGCATGTGAACATCGGCCAGCGGCTCTTCGACAGCTACGGGCACGACCATACGCTGATCATCGGCGAGAACCGCAGCCCGATCTATTATTCGCATGGCGCCATAATGACGGTCGGCTTCGAGGATGAAGCGTTCCTGGCGCAGATCCGTCCGCTCGTCGCACGCACGCGCGCTCGCTTCATCATCCAATTCGCGCGCGACGAATACGGCCGCGACATCTTCATGCCGACGCGCGACGGGCGCGCCCAGGCGATCTACGAAACCGGCTACGCCGCCATCGATGGCAAGCCGGCGCTCGTGAGCGTCACCGCCATATCGCCCAAGCTGCACGGCGTGGCCGGCGAACGCCATGCGCCGGCCGTGCTGGTGAGCGTCAAGGTTCTTTCCGGCGAACGCCTGGAAGACTTTTCGATCATGACCGGGATCGAAGGTCTCAACATGCATATCGGCGGCCTGCCGCATGCGAACGAGACGGCCCTTGAAATCGACGCGCCGACGGGACAGGCCATCGGCCATATCACCTGGACGCCGCAATATCCGGGCGCCGACATCCTGGAAAGCGTCACGCCCGTCCTGACGTTCCTTTCCTTCGCCATCGCGATCCTGACGACTGCGGTCCTCATCTACACGCGCCAGAGCACGAAACGGCTCGCCGAAAGCGAAGCGCGGGCGAAGTTCGCAAGCCTTCACGACGGGCTGACGGGGCTTGCCAACCGCGATCTCCTGACGAAACGTTTCGAGGAGCTGCTGTCGGACGAAAGCGGAGCGAACGGCTTTCTCGGCGTGGTCTATATCGACCTCGACCATTTCAAGGATATCAACGACACGCTGGGCCATGCCGCCGGCGACGAGGTGATCTGCGAGGCGGCGCGCCGGCTTCGCGTGATCGTTCCCTCAAGCGCTTTGCTGGCGCGCATCAGCGGCGACGAGTTCGCGCTGCTCGTACCCGAGTGCGAGAGCCGCGACGACCTGGACGACCTTCTCAAACGCATCCAGGACCGCTTCGCCTCGCCGATGTATACCAGCAACACGCATCTCTACGTGAGCCTGAGCATCGGCGCGGCTGTCGCGCCGGACGACGGCGCATCGATGGGCGAACTGCTGCGCAAGGCCGACATCGCGCTTTATTCGGCGAAGGCTAACGGGCGCGGCCGGCACACCTTCTTCACCACCGCCATGGAGGAGCAGGTCAGGGCGCGCGAGAACCTTGCCCGCGAATTGCGCCGGGCAATCGACCACGACCAGCTTTCGCTGGTCTACCAGCCGCAGACGACGATCAACGGCCGCAAGGTTCTCGCCGTGGAAGCGCTGGTACGCTGGAACCACCCGACGCGCGGCCAGATCAGCCCGGCGAGCTTCATTCCCCTGGCGGAGGAAACGGGCCTGATCAACGACCTCGGCCTGTGGGTCCTCAGACGCGCCTGCCGCGACGCCGCGCGCTGGCCGCACCTGAAGCTTGCCGTCAACATCTCGCCGATCCAGTTCCGCCATCCGCAATTCATCGAGCGGCTGGCCTCGATCCTCTC
Organism: Stappia sediminis; assembly: GCF_009826895.1. Lineage (GTDB taxonomy): Bacteria > Pseudomonadota > Alphaproteobacteria > Rhizobiales > Stappiaceae > Hongsoonwoonella > Hongsoonwoonella sediminis. The sequence continues at coordinate 583,669 of NZ_WUMV01000001.1, forward strand.
GGCAACGGGGTTCAATCCGCATCGGCTCGAAATCGAGGTGACGGAAAACGTCTTTTCCCACGAGGACCCGCTGGTCCTGCAGATGCTGCAGCGGGTGCAGCAAAAGGGCATTCGCGTCGCGCTCGACGATTTCGGCACGGGCTATTCGAGCCTGAGCTACCTGCGCCAGTTCCCCTTCGATACGCTGAAGATCGACCGCGGGTTCATCGCAGGGCTTGAGACCTCGCCGCATGCCTCGGCGATCCTCGGCACCATCATCAACCTCGGCGAGGCGCTGGGCATGTCGGTCGTGGCCGAAGGCATCGAGACCGAGCATCAGGCCTCCTTCCTCAGGCTCACGAACTGCGACCGCCTGCAGGGATATTATCTCTCGCGTCCCGTGCCGGCAGACGAGATCGGCGATGTGGAGATCAGGCTCGCGCGCCAGGAATACATAGAGATCGACGCCCGCAAACACGCGTAAGGCGTTTCTTTGAGCGGTGTGAATGCGCTCCAGCGGCCCCGGCTGCCGCCAAATCCGGCCCGGAACCCTCGGTATACATGCAAGGCGTCAAGAGCCTTTCATGCGCTCCTCAAGCGTGCGCTCCAGATAAAGGATCGCCGCAAACGGCCCCGCGCTTTCAGCCAGTGCCGAGGCAACGTCGCAAACCGAAAGGCCGCGCCGCCCGAAACGGTCCCTGACGGCGTCTTCCACCCATTTCAGATGTTGTTCGCGCCGCCTGAGGTCTAACTTGCCGGCGGACAGTGATACGGCCGAATGGGCATCGCAGGCGGCAACGAGATCGTCGACGCCTGTACCGTCGCTGGCGGATACCATGACAACGCGGGGCGAGGGGCGATCGTGCGACAGCCTTGCAAGCGACAGCGCGCCTTCCACATCGGCGCGGGCACGGCGGGCGGGCGCGCCCATATCCGCCTTGGTGACCGCCACGACGTCCGGAAGCTCCATGATGCCCGCCTTCATGAATTGCAGGCTGTCGCCGGAACCGGGTTGAATGCAAAGGACCACCGTGTCGACGGCAAAGGCGACATCGGCCTCCGACTGGCCGATGCCGACCGATTCCACGATCACCCGGTCCATGACGGCACGCATGAGCGCAATGCCGGCGACAGCATGATCCGACAGCCCGCCCAGACGATCCCGCGCGGCCATGGAGCGCACGAAGACGCCCGTGTCCTCGGGGTCGGTGCGAAGCCTTGTCCGGTCTCCCAGAAGCGCGCCTCCGGTGAGTTGGGAGGAGGGGTCGACGGCGATGACGCCGACCGTTTCGCCGCGCCCGCGAAAGGCGGCGATGAGGGCGTTCGTCAGCGTCGATTTGCCGACACCCGGCGGGCCCGTGAGGCCGATGACCGTGCCTTTCGGATCGAGGGCGGCTTCGTCCAGGAAGGTGGCAAGCTCCGCCGTGCCATCCTCCGTCTCCACGGCCGAGAGCGCGCGCGCAAGACCTGCCTTGCCGCCGGCGCGCAAGTCATCGAGCGTTTGCGGCCTTCGCTTCATTCCGCTTAGCCGCCCGATTCTGCCTTGAGCGCGGCCTTCAGCGCGGATTGGGCCGCCGCGAGCCGGGCTATCGGAACGCGGAAGGGCGAGCAGGACACATAATCGAGGCCGACTTCCTCGCAGAACGCAATTGACGCCGGATCGCCGCCATGCTCGCCGCAGATGCCGAGCTTGATATCCGGACGCGTTTTGCGCCCGCGTTCGGCGGCAATCTGCACAAGTTCTCCGACGCCCTCCCTGTCGAGCGTCACGAAAGGATCATGCTCGATCAGGCCCTTTTGCTGATAGGCGCCGAGAAAGGAGGCTGCATCGTCCCGAGAAACGCCATAGGTCGTCTGGGTCAGGTCATTGGTGCCGAACGAGAAGAATTCCGCACTTTTTGCGATGTCGGCGGCGCGCAAGGCGGCACGCGGCAGTTCGATCATCGTGCCGACCTGGTAGTCGATCTTCGTGGAAGTCTCCTTCGCCACCGCATCGGCCATGGCGTCGATACGGCCGCGCACGAGGTCGAGTTCCGCCTTCATGCCGACGAGCGGGACCATGATTTCCGGCGTCACGGGCGATCCGGTCTCCTTGCCAGCCTCGACGGCGGCCTCGAAGATGGCGCGGGCCTGCATTTCCGCGATCTCCGGATAGGTGACGAGCAGGCGGCAGCCGCGATGGCCGAGCATCGGGTTGAACTCGTCGAGCTGAAGCGCGCGTTCGCGAAGCCGCTCCGGGTCGACCTTCATCGCAGCGGCAACCTCGGCGATCTCCTCGTCCGTATGCGGCACGAACTCGTGCAGCGGCGGATCGAGCAGGCGGATCGTGACCGGAAGACCCTGCATGATCTCGAAAAGCTGTACGAAATCCGCGCGCTGCATCGGCAGGAGCTTGGCAAGGGCGGTGCGCCGCCCGGCCTCGGTTTCGGCGAGGATCATCTCGCGCATGGAGACGATGCGCTCGCCCTCGAAGAACATATGCTCGGTGCGGCAAAGGCCGATGCCTTCCGCGCCGAAGCCGCGCGCGGCGCGCGCATCCGCCGGCGTTTCGGCATTTGTGCGCACCTTCATGCGGCGCACTTTGTCCGCCCACTCCATGAGGGCCGCGAAATCGCCGGAGAGTTCGGGTTGCAGCATCGGCACCTCGCCCAGAAGTACCTGACCGGTGGAGCCGTCGATGGTGACGATATCGCCCTTGTTGAACGTGCGGCCCGCCGCCGCCATCGTGCCCTTGCGATAATCTATCCTCAACATGCCGGCGCCCGAGACGCAGGGCTTGCCCATGCCGCGGGCAACCACCGCCGCATGGCTCGTCATGCCGCCACGCGACGTAAGAATGCCCTCGGCGGCATGCATGCCGTGAATATCCTCCGGGCTCGTCTCCACACGCGCAAGGATGACCTTGCGGCCCGCAGATTTGGCTTCTTCCGCCTCGTCGGAGGAAAACACCAGCGCGCCGGAAGCCGCACCCGGCGAGGCGGGCAGGCCGGAGCCGATGATATCGCGCTTCGCCCTGGGGTCGATCGTCGGGTGGAGAAGCTGGTCGAGCGCCGCCGGATCGACGCGCATGACAGCCTCTTGCGAAGTGATCAGGCCTTCGCCCGCCATGTCGACGGCGATCTTCAGCGCCGCCTTTGCCGTGCGCTTGCCCGTACGCGTTTGCAGCATCCACAGCTTGCCGCGCTCGATCGTGAACTCGACGTCCTGCATCTCGCGATAATGGGCCTCCAGCTTGTCGCAGATGCCGATGAATTCGGCGAAGGCGTCCGGCATGATCGCTTCGAGCGAGGGAGCCTCGCTGCCGGTCGCCGCGCGTGCGGCTTCCGTGAGGTCCTGCGGGGTGCGGATGCCGGCAACGACGTCCTCTCCCTGCGCATTGACGAGGAATTCGCCGTAAAGCGCTTTTTCGCCCGTCGACGGATTTCGCGTGAAGGCGACGCCCGTCGCAGAGGTCTCGCCCATGTTGCCGAAGACCATCGCCTGGACGTTGACCGCCGTGCCCCAGTCGCCGGGAATATCGTGCAGCCGGCGGTATGTGATGGCGCGGGCGCTGTTCCAAGAGCCGAAGACGGCGCCGATCGCGCCCCAGAGCTGTTCGTACGGGTCCTGCGGGAAGGGGCGCTCAAGCTCTTCCAGCACAAGCTTCTTGTACCGCTCGATCACCGCCTGCCAGTCCGCCGCCGTCAGTTCGGTATCCAGCGAATGGCCGTTGCCATCCTTGAAATCTTCAAGCACTTCCTCGAACGCGTGATGGTCGAGGCCCATCACCACGTCGGCATACATCTGGATGAAACGGCGATAGCTGTCATAGGCGAAACGCTCGTCGCCGGAAGCCCTGGCAAGCGCGGGCACCGTGTCGTCGTTCAGGCCGAGGTTCAGGACCGTATCCATCATGCCCGGCATGGAAACGCGGGCGCCGGAGCGCACGGACACCAGAAGCGGGTTGTCCCTGTCGCCGAAGCGGCGGACGGTCAGCTCTCCGACGGCGCGCAGCGCCGCCTCGACCTGACCGTCCAGCCCGTCCGGATAGCTGTCGTCATGGGTATAATACCAGGTGCAGGCCTCGGTGGTTATTGTGAAGCCGGGCGGCACGGGAAGGCCGAGGCTGCTCATTTCCGCAAGGTTCGCGCCCTTGCCGCCGAGCAGGTCGCGCATATCGCGCGTGCCTTCCGCGTTGCCGTCTCCGAAGCTGTAGACCCACTTCGTCATCTGGTATGCCCCCGTGTGATCGAGCAATTCACGGTGGAGATACGATCCGTTTTTTCCGCTACGGACACCGCCACTGGCCATCCCTTAAATGATGCAGTGCGGGAAACAAAGCCGTTTTACAAAACTTTTTAAATCGCGCCCGAGCGAATAAAAGGCGAAAGCCCAATCGGTTGAAGCACTTGCAATAGCAAGCCGAAACATATTACCGATTTTGATCGAAGCGGGCCAACAAGCCACATTGACGCCATGCTGGGCGGTCATTGAAACTCGGTTATAACTACGAGTCGGCCCGGAGCCTTTTGAAGGCCGGGGGCCGCTCCAATCCGGCGTCCCGCAAGCCCGATGCCGCCTCGGGACGCCGTAGACAAAGAATGGACGAATGTGCCGATGATGCGTGCTCCCTTCCCGACTTTTCGCCCGAGCGCCCCCGGCCGCGACCGCCTGAAAGGGTTGTTGCTCGGCACGGGCGCAGTCGCGCTGGCGGGTGCGCTCATTGCCGCCTCTCCCCTTGCCGCGAAAGCCGAGGTGAGCGATACGCAGGAGATCGGCACGGCGGAAGGCCTTCCCATCACGCTCAGCGGAAGCTACCTCTCGGGCCGCCTTGCGGGCAAAAGCCGAGACATCGCCAATGCCGCCGCCTTCTTTCAGGAGGCGCTCGACACCGACCCGGGCAATGCTTTCCTGCTCGACCGGACATTCGTCCTGCATGTCGCCAACGGCGATATCGACCGCGCGCTCGACCTGGCGGAGAGGCTGACAGCGGATCAGCCGGACCATTTCCTGGCCCGTATCGCCCTGGCGGCGGATGCCATCCACATGCAGGATTTCGACCGGGCGGTGAAACTGCTCGACCGGGGCACGCGCGGCCCCCTGGCCGAACTCACAGGCCGCCTCATACGCGCCTGGGCGCTGGCGGCACAAGGCAAGACCGACGAGGCGCTTGAATCCATAGCAGCGCTTGACGGGCCAGACTGGTTCAACGTCTTCACGACACATCATGCCGGGCTGATCCAGGAGCTTGCCGGGCGCAGCGATGCCGCACTCGACAATTTCAACGCCGCTTTCGCGACCGATCCGGGCGCCCTGCGCGTGGTCGAGGCGCTGGCACGGGCGAGGGCCAGGGCAGGCGACAAGGCCGGCGCGCTCAAGGTGATCGACGGTTATGGCAAGATCATCCCCGGCCATCCGGTCATGCAGCAACTGCGCGCACGGATCGAGGAAGGCGGCGAGATCGCGCCCATGGTCGACGCGCATGACCGCGGGGCGGCGGAAGTGCTCTACGGCCTTGGAGCGGCCCTTGGCCGCGACGGCGGCGAGGAGCTTTCTGCAGCCTACCTCCAGCTTGCCATCCATCTCGACCCCAAGGCGGATATCGCGCTGATCGCGCTTGCCAACCTCTTCCAGCGCATCGACGATCAGGCCCGTTCCATCGAACTTCTGGGACGGGTGGACGAAAAGTCGCCCCTGAAGCGGGACGCGGAAATCCAGATCGGGCTCAACTACAATTCGCTCGACAATCTGGCGCAAGCGCGCGCGCATCTGGAAAAGCTGGTCGAAAGCGATCCGAGCGACCTGGAAGCGGTGACCGCACTGGGCAACGTTCTGCGCGCCCACCAGCTTTTCGAGGAAGCGGGGCAGGCCTATTCGCAAGGGATCCAGACGATCGACGCAGATCCGGGCGAGCAGAACTGGACGCTCTACTACTACCGCGGCATCTGCTACGAGCGCATGAAGGACTGGGGGAAGGCGGAAGCCGACTTCCGCAAGGGGCTCGAGCTTTCGCCCGACCAGCCGCTCGTCCTCAACTACCTCGGCTATTCGCTGGTCGACCGGGGCCTGAAGCTGGACGAGGCGCTGGACATGATCCGCAAGGCCGTGGAGCTTCGCCCGCAGGACGGCTACATCGTCGACAGCCTCGGCTGGGCGTACTATCGGCTCGGCCGTCACGAGGAAGCTGTTGTGGAGCTGGAGAAAGCCGTTCAGCTGCGCCCCGAGGACCCGATCATCAACGACCACCTGGGCGATGCCTACTGGAAGGTGGGACGCAGGCTCGAGGCGCGCTTCCAGTGGAACCACGCGCGCGACCTTGGACCGGAGGAAGAGGAACTGACAAAGATCCTCGACAAGATCGCAAACGGCCTGAGCGAGACGACCACCGAAAACGGCGCAATCACGCCGCCGGAGAAGAAGAACGGCGGCTGACCGCCGATGCTGCTGCCTGCAAAAGGCGACGGCGGGCCGGGCACCGGCGGGCTGACGGCCGTCGAAACCGCCCGCGCCAAGGTCAACCTCGCGCTGCATGTTACCGGGCAGCGCGCGGACGGATATCACCTCCTGGACAGCCTCGTCGTTTTCCCCGATATCGGCGACGTGGTTTCCATCTCGCGGGAAACGCAGGGGCTGACGGTCACCGGGCCATACGCGCATGCGCTTGGCGGCGGCGGGGAGGATGACAACCTCGTGGTGAGAGCCGCCAAATTGCTGGCGGAAGCCACAGGGCGCGATCCTCGAAGCATCTCTCTGGCACTGGAAAAAATCCTGCCTGTCGCATCGGGAATCGGCGGCGGCTCGGCGGACGCAGCGGCAACGCTTCGGCTTCTGAGGCGTGAATGGGCACTGGACATATCCGATGCCACCGTTCAGCAGTTGGCATTGCAGCTCGGCGCGGACGTTCCGATGTGCCTATTGTCCGAACCGGCGAGGGTATCGGGCATCGGCGAGAACATCGAACTCATAAGAAATATGCCCGCCTGCGGCATTCTCCTTGTCAATCCGGGTGTCGGGGTATCGACGCCGGAAGTGTTCCGGGCGCTCAGGCGCCGGGACAATCCTCCCTTGCCGGGCATTCCCGTGGCCGGATTCGCTGAATTCGACGCTCTTCTCGGCTGGCTTTCGCAAACGCGCAACGACCTTGAGCCGGCGGCAACGGGGCTCGCGCCCGAAATCGCCGAAGTGCTCTCCATGCTGGAGGGGCAAGAGGAGGCGGCGTTCGCGCGCATGTCCGGATCCGGGGCGACATGCTTCGCACTGACCCGGCACCGCGCGGAAGCGGAAGAGCTGGCGGGACGAATCGCCGCTTCCCACCCGCACTGGTGGGCCGCCGCCGGAAAATTATCCTGACGCATCGCCGCCAGGCATTTCATCCGATTCCATTCATTGCCCCCCGAATCCCGGCTAAAGAGGCCTCTGCAACGGCACGATCGGCGTCTTCCGGCAACCGGAACACCCCTGATTTTAAATCTTTCCTTTCTTCCGAGGCGGTCGGCCGGCGTTATAGCGTGCATATACACAAGTACGTGAGATAAACGTGTATCCAAATATCACCCAGCGTGAAAAACCAACGGCGCCCAAGCGGACTGCGTATGCAAACTGTGTTTAACGTAAGGTATTCAAAAGACTGAGGAAAAATTATAGGCAAAATGAATTACTCGTGATCCACGCGTGATGAGCGTGTAACGGCACTTATCGTTGTTGCAGAGACGCAACAGGATGCCCGATGCGCAACTCGGAACGCCTCAAGGTGATTGCAACAGCACGTATAAGCTGACTACAAAATGCCATGAGCTTCGCGGGGAGCGGGCTCTTTCGCATCGCGTTAGGCAGCGCTTGCCGCCAAAAGCGTGCAACAGCAACTGAATATGATCGAAAAGGTCAGGACATGAACATCAAGAGCATCCTTCTCGGCGCCGCGGCTGCTGCCGCTGCTGCTTCGGGCGCCCAGGCAGCCGATCTCCCGGCCGCTCCGGAGCCGGTCGACTACGTCCGCGTCTGCGACGCTTACGGCTCGGGCTTCTACAACCTGCCGGGCACCGAAACCTGCCTCCGCGTTCAGGGTCGTATCCGTACGGAATTCCGCGTCTTCAACTTCGCTGACGATGATGATGCGGGCTCCGGCTTCCAGGATCGCGATGAGGACAGCACGCACTTCCGTAGCCGCGGATACGTCCGCCTCGACACGCGCGCCCAGACCGAATACGGCCTGCTGCGCACCTTCGCTTCGCTCTGGATCCAGGACCAGACCAGCGGCACCGCTCCGAACCTCGAATTCGGCTTCGTCCAGTTCGGTGGCCTGACGGCCGGTAAAGCCCTGTCGAACTTCGAGTTCTTCACCGGCTACACCTTCGCCATCCCGCAAGCCTGGGGCGGCTCTGATATCTTCACGATCAATCAGTTTGCCTATACGCAGTCCTTCGGCAACGGCGTGTCCGCGACCTTGGCCATCGAAGACGGTGCCCAGACCCGCCAGCAGCTCGCTGTTGCCAATCCGAACACTTTCGGACCCGACTACCTTGATGCTTACGGCGGTCACCGTCTGCCGGACGTCGTCGCCAATCTCCGCGTCGACCAGGGCTGGGGCTCCGCTTTCCTCGCCGGTAAGCTGCATCAGGTGTGGAACGACAGTTCCGTCTCCGCTCCCGACGATCTCGGTGCCACCGGCTTCCAAAATGGCACTTCGGTCGCCCTTGGCGGCACCGACTCCGAACTGGGTTGGGGCATCATCGGTGGCGTGCTCATCAACCTGCCGTTCATCGCTCCGGGCGATCAGCTGGCCTTCCAGGTCGGCTACGGTGAAGGCGCCACGGGCTCCATCGTTTCCGGTGTTCCGGGTGCGACCGATGGTGTGATCGAAGCGGACGGCGACATCGAGCTGACGGAAGCCTTCTCCATCGGTGGTGGTTTCACCCACAACTGGACGCCGCACTGGAGCACGAACTTCAACGCCAACTACACGGACATTGATGCGGAACTCGACGAGTTCGACATTGAGTCCACGTCGGTCCAGGGCAACCTGGTGTGGAGCCCGGCCAGCGGCTTCCTGATCGGCGCCGAGCTGAACTATACCTACCGCGACCCGGGCGAAGGTTCTAACTACGACGAGCTGACGGGCGCGATCCGCGTGCAGCGCACGTTCTGATCCGCTTGACGGATAAAGACTTCGCGACCCGGCATTCCTCCGCCGGGTCCGAAAACCTGGAAAGGGAATTTACGGCCTGAGTGCCGGAGCCTCTTTTCAGTCAATCAGGCCCGCTGGCGTCCAACCCAGCGGGCCTCCCCTATTTCAGGGCCTTGCTTTTTGTAGTTGCCGAAGGGCCACGCGGAGGCCCTAGTCGCGGATTTCCCGGATTGCGGCGACGCAAAATATATTGGTGATTGGGTGATTCCCGGTGTAAACCGGCTGTTGCCGGGCCTTCCGGCGACCTTCAGGAACAGCCATCGCGTCCGGTTCGTGCCCAACCTCCGCCCCGTCCTCAATATCCTCGGACTTCTGATTTTCGGCCTCGGCGCCGGAATGCTGCTGCCGGTCGCCGTCGATGTCGCCGCGCGCAATCCGGACTGGCAGGCCTTTGTCATCTCGGCGCTTATCACTTCCCTTTGCGGCTTGCTATTGGCCGTGTCCTGCTCCGGGCACCTGACGGAGGGGCTGACGATCCGCCAGGCGTTCCTGCTGACGGGCTTAGCCTGGCTGGTGCTGCCGGCCTTCGGTGCGCTGCCGTTCCTCTGGCTCGGGATTTCCTACACGGACGCAATTTTCGAGGCGGTATCCGGTTTCACGACGACCGGGTCGACGATCCTGACAGGGCTGGACGGCCTGCCGCCTGGCCTATTGCTCTGGCGTTCGGTGCTGCAGTGGATGGGCGGCGTCGGCATCATCGTCATGGCGCTCGTGCTGCTGCCTTACCTTCAAGTCGGCGGCATGCAGCTTTTCAAGACCGAAAGTTCCGACCAGAGCGAGAAGGTCGTCGCCCGTTCTGCCGATCTGGTCCGTCTCATCGCGCTTGTCTACGTTGGGCTGACGGCACTTTGTGCCGTGCTCTACTGGATTACCGGAATGGATACGTTCGATGCGGTGAACCACGCGATGACGACGCTATCCACCGGCGGCTATTCCACCCATGACGCTTCCTTCGGCTATTTCACCAATCCGCTGACGGGGTGGATCTGCATTGTCTTCATGCTTGCCGGTGCCTTTCCCTTCAGCATCCTGATACAGGCAATTCGGGGCCGCCCGCTGCTGATCTGGCGCGACGCACAGGTGCGCGCGCTCGTGGGCATGCTGGCGATCATCTCTTTCGCGGCAGCGATCTATCTCGGCCTGACCCAGAGGATCGGCCTGCATGAAGCGCTGCTGAGGACCGCATTCAATTTCACCTCGATCGTCACCACCACGGGCTTCGCTTTCGGCGATTACGCGGCCTGGGGCGCGCCGATCGTCGGCATCGCGCTTGTGCTCACCTTTTCCGGCGGCTGCACCGGCTCGACGTCAGGCGGGATCAAGATGTTCCGCTTCATCATTTTCTTCGGCACGCTGCGCAACCACCTGCGCATGATGGTGCGGGCGCACCGTGTCGTTTCCACGCGCTACATGGGAACGCAGGTGACGCCGGACATCGCCTTTTCGGTCCTTGCCTTCCTCGTCGCCTATCTCGGTTCCGTCGGCATCATCACGCTGCTTTTGACATTCTTCGGCCTCGACCTCCTGACGGCGATCACGGGAGCAGCGACCGCGCTTGGCAATGTCGGTCCGGGCCTTGGCGACGTCATCGGCCCGGCGGGCAACTTCTCCTCGCTGCCGGACGATGCCAAATGGGTGCTTTCGTTCGCCATGCTTCTCGGGCGGCTGGAGCTTTTCACGGTAATCGTGCTTCTCGATCCCGAATTCTGGTCGCGATAAAGCTTGCGTTGAGCGGCTTTGGCGCAACGCCGGTGCAATTAATCGCGCAAACAAGGGGGATTACGGCCTTTGCGCCTTGCTCCGCCATCCGGCCCCGGCCTAAGGTGCCGCGCTCAAATAACCCTTCAAACCGGACCTGAGACGACCGCCACGTGCTCTCGCTTCGCCCTGTTCTCAACATCCTCGGCTTTCTTTACGTGGGTCTTGCAACGGCGATGCTGATTCCGGCCGTGGTGGATCTGGCGGCGCGCAACGCCGATTGGCAGGCCTTTGTCTTCTCCTCGCTGATTACCGGGCTGCTCGGCCTTCTGCTGTCGGTGGCACTTGGCGGAGCGCTCTCCGAAGGGCTCAACACGCGCCAGACCTTCGTGCTGACGACCCTTGCCTGGATAACGCTGCCGGCCTTTGGTGCGCTGCCGTTCCTGTGGCTCGGCGTCGGCTATGCCGATGCCGTCTTCGAGGCGGTTTCGGGCTTCACCACGACCGGGTCGACGGTGCTGAGCGGGCTCGATTCTCTGCCCCCCGGCCTTCTCGTCTGGCGCTCGCTCATGCAGTGGATGGGGGGAGTGGGCATCGTCGTCATGGCGATCGTGCTGCTGCCGTTCCTGAGGATCGGCGGCATGCAGCTGTTCCAGACGGAAAGCTCCGACCGCAGCGAGAAGATCGTCTCGCGCTCGGTCGAGCTTATCCGGCTAATCGGCCTGTCGTACCTTTTCCTGACGACCTGCTGCATGTTCGCCTACTGGGCGACGGGGATGTCTCCCTTCGATGCGATCAACCACGCCTTCACGACGATCGCCACAGGCGGCTATTCGACGCACGACGTATCCTTCAGCTACTTCAAGAACCCGGCAACGGCGTGGTTCGCCGTGCTCTTCATGATCGTCGGAGCGCTGCCCTTCGTGCTGCTGATCCAGGCGCTAAGGGGGCAGCCGTTCATGCTCTGGCGCGATCCGCAGGTGCGCGCATTCCTGGGGTTCGTCATCATCGTCTCGCTCAGCGTGACGATCTACCTCGGCATCAAGCACCGCGTGCCTTTCGACGACGCTCTTTTGATGTCGACCTTCAACATGATCTCCGTCGTCACCGGCACCGGCTACGCCTATGGGGACTACACGACCTGGGGTGCGCCCATCGTCGTCCTGGCACTGTTGCTGAAGTTCGTGGGCGGCTGCACCGGATCGACGACTGGCGGTATCAAGGTGTTCCGCTTCCTCGTCTTCTTCGGCACGGTGCGCGCGCACCTGCGGCGCATGGTAAGGCCGAACCGCGTGATTTCCGAGGAATACGGCGCGAGCCGGCTGACTTCGGAATTATCGTTTTCGGTGCTTGCCTTTCTCGTGGTCTATATGGGCGCGGTCGGCGTCTTCACGCTGATCCTCTCTGCATTCGACCTCGACCTCATCACCGCTCTTTCGGCCGCCGCGACCGCCGTCGGTAACGTCGGCCCCGGACTTGGCCCCGTCATCGGCCCCACCGGCAACTTCGCGCCCTTGCCCGACGGGGCGAAATGGATCCTTTCTTTCGCCATGCTGATCGGGCGTCTTGAACTTTTCACCGTCATCATTCTGCTCGATCCCGATTTCTGGTCGCGCTGATCGTTTCCCTCAGGAGGAATTTGCCCGTGCTTTTCCCGGCTCCGCTCGTTTCCGGCCGTCTTGTCAAGCGCTACAAGCGGTTTCTGGCCGATGTTGTGCTGGATGATACGGGCGAAGAGATCACCGCGCATTGCGCCAACCCCGGCTCCATGCTGGGGCTGAATGCGCCGGGCTCGCGAGTGTGGCTGTCACGCTCCGACAACCCGGCGCGCAAGCTCAAGTTCTCCTGGGAACTGGTGGAGGCGGATGGTGCGCTTGTGGGCATCAATACCGCCCATCCGAACGGGCTTGTCGAAGAAGCGCTTCAGGCAGGGCGGATCGAAGCGCTCAGCGATTTCGCTTCCCTGAAGCGGGAGGTGAAATACGGCAGGAACTCGCGCATCGACATCCTGCTGACGGGCGAAGAGGGCGCGAAGACCTATGTGGAGGTCAAGAACGTCCACCTGATGCGCGAAGGCGGGCTTGCGGAATTCCCGGATTCCGTCACCGCGCGCGGAGCGAAGCATCTGGTCGAGATGGGAGACATGGTGGCCGAGGGCCATCGCGCGGCGATGGTCTATCTGGTCCAGCGGCCGGATTGCGACGTGCTGAAACTTGCCCGCGATATCGACCCGGCATATGGCGAGGCGTTCGATGCGGCGCGCAAGCGCGGTGTGGAGATCCATGCCATCGGCTGCAGCATTTCGCCTGCGGAGATAATCGCCGACCGTATTGTGCGGATCGACGAGGGGTAGGGCAGAAATAAGGGCGGCACTCTGAAGCGGTCATGCCTCGGAGCGTCCGAACCCTGCTTCTTCGCTGCATTCACGCCTGTAGAACGACGATCGGCGTATCGTTCGGCACGCGCGAGGCAAGGTCGATCACGTCCTGATTGAGAAGGCGCACGCAGCCGGAGGAAACCGCCTTGCCGATCGACCATTCCTCCAGGGTGCCATGCACGCGGTATAGCGTGTCTCGCCCGCCTTCGAAGATATATAGCGCGCGGGCGCCAAGCGGGTTTTGAAGGCCGGGCGGCATGCCGTTTCTGAATTTCTCCAATTCCGGCTGGCGGTCTACCATTTCGGAAGGCGGTGTCCAGGTCGGCCAAGCCTTCTTGTAGGCGATCCGCGCGCGTCCGCCCCAGGAAAAGCCGTCGCGCCCGATGCCGCAGCCGTAGCGCAGCGCCTTGCCGTTTTCCATCACCAGATAGAGATAGCGGTTTGGCGTATCGACGACGAGCGTGCCGGCCCGTTCCGGTGTCGGATAGTCAACGACGCGGCGGTAGTAGGCGGGATCGACCTTGTTGAGATCCACGGCGGGAACCGGAAATTCCTCATTCGGTTGGGGGCCGTACATCGTCAGATAATAGGGATCCTGAGCGGGAGAAAGCGGCGCACGCTGCTGAGTGCCGACGCACCCCGCCAGCATCAGGCTTGCGGCGCCGGTCACGAAATGGCGCCGGTTTATGGAAATCTTGTTCGTCATGATGTCTCTACGTTGCATTCGGATGCAATCAAATCGCCAATTGCGGCAGGGTGGCGGCAAGGCGAAGCGTGCAGGGCTGATCTTCCGTATGCGAATGGCTCAGCCCTCGGCCGCGCGGACCTTCAGCTTCAAGCGTCGAGATGCCGGGGAGGCGGCGTATCCGCAATCCGAGCGACCTCTTCGCCGAGCGAAACGCTGATCCCGTAAAAGATGTTCCGAACGCCGGGCGATGCCATGCCGGGCTTCGTCGCATGAACAATGACGTCGAGGCAGATCTTGCCTTGGCAGGCCCTGTGCCCCGAATGTGTGGACGAAACGGAAGAGGCGAGCGCGACCGCCTCGACCCGCGCATCGGGCGCTCGTTCCATGCCCTTCGCCATGCTTGCCATGAAGGGATGCGCGGCCACCAGCGCAAACAACAGCAGGCAAAGGGCCGGTATATGTGCGAGGCGCGAGATCATTACCGTCGTTTACCTCAACGTGAGGAACGACGGTAATGACTCCTGCTCACGATATCGTGAGAAAATTCGCCAGGCTTAGCCCGCCGTGCCGTGAGAAATCGGCGGCTGGAACTGCCAACCCATGTCCCAAGGGAAATAGATCCAGGTGTCCTGCGAAACCTCGGTGACGAAAGTGTCGACCATCGGCCGGCCCGTGGGTTTGGCATAGACGGTGGCGAAGTGGGCTTCGGGTAGCATGTCACGCACGACTTTCGCCGTCTTGCCGGTGTCGGTCAGATCGTCGATGACGAGCACCGCCTTGCCCTTGCCGCCGTCGAGGTTGATAACCTTCGGGTCGATCGGCTTGAGGACCTTGAGCGCGCCTTGCTCGTCATAGTCGTGATAGGAGGCGATGCAGACGCTCTCTATCAATCGAATGCCAAGCTCACGGGCCACGATCGCCGCCGGCACGAGGCCGCCGCGGGTGATGCAGACGATAGCTTCCCACTTTCCCTGGCCCGACAGGCGCCAGGCGAGCGCGCGGCAATCGCGGTGAAACTGGTCCCAGGAGACGGGAAAGGCTTTTTGTTGTTGCGGGTTTTCCATTGTCTTCTTCCGGCAATGCAAGTGGCTGGAGACTATTCGGATTTGACGGCGGCGGCGACAGCGTCGGCAACCGCGCCGGTCGCACGGGTAAGAAGCTCCTCGTCGCGGGAGCGTACGACCACCTGGGTGTTGAAGCGACCGTCTATCGAGCGGGGATAAGAGCCGATCATGACACCTGGATGGGCGTCCTGGATGTCCTTCAAAGCGCCTGCGATACGGCTTTCCGGCAGGTCGGCATTGACGGTGCGCGAAAGCATTTTGCGTCCGGTCCTGAGGGTTGGCGCGATAGCGTCGAGCATGGCCTGCATGATGGAGGGAATGCCCGCCATCACGTGGACATTGCCGATGCGAAAGCCGGGCGCCTTGGAGACGGCGTTCTCGATCAGGTCCGCACCTTCCGGGATACGCGTCATCTTCAGGCGCGCCTCGGTCAGTTGGCCTTCCGGGTAGAAGTTCTTCAAGATCGCCACCGCGCGAGGATCGAAATCGATGTCGACGCCGAAGGCCTTGGCGATGGCATCGGCGGTTATGTCGTCATGAGTGGGGCCGATGCCGCCGGATGTGAACACATAGGTGTAGCGGGCGCGAAGATCGTTGACGGCCTCCACGATACGCTCCTCGACGTCCGGCACCACGCGAACCTCGGCAAGGTCGATGCCGAGTTCGGTCAGATATTCGGCCAGGTAGCCGATGTTCTTGTCCTTGGTGCGCCCGGACAGGATCTCGTCGCCGATAACGAGGAAACCGGCCGTAACGGTTTCCTGACCCTGTTCGGCTGTCTGATCCTTGCTCATGCCCTTCACTTTCCCCGACGGTTGCGCGATTGCCGGAAATGAGAGCAAATCCCTTTACCGGAAGTGCCGCTCAGGCTCAAGGCACGGATGCGTCATGCGGGCGTTTGCCTCACTCCGGTTTCCAGCCGAAGAGCCAGTCGTAGCGGGCAAGCATTTTCTCCTGGGGCATGCGGGCGAGCACCGCATCGCGCGCGAGCGAGCCCGGATAGCCGAGATGATAGATGCGATCGTTTTCCGCTGCCGTGCGCATCACCTTGTCCACGCGCGTCCGGCGCGTTTCCTCGTATTCGGAAAGGGCCGACGGAACGTCATCCGCTTCGCGCAGGCATGAGGCGATAACGGCGGCATCCTCGATCGCCATGGCCGCCCCTTGGGCGACAAAGGGAAGCATCGCGTGCCCGGCATCGCCCAGGAGCGCAACCCGCCCGTCGACCCGGATGTCACCCGGCTCCATGGCGCAAAGCGCCCATTTGAGCCAGCTTTCCGGCAGGTCGAGCAAATGCACGAGCTCTTTCGGCCAGTCGGCGAAACGCGGCAGGAGTCTGTTCTTGTCGGCGGGCGTGGACCAGCCTTCTTCTTCCCATTCCTCCTGGATGATGGCGACGATGTTGAAGGTGCTTCCGCCCTGGAGCGGGTAATGCACCACATGGGCTTTCGACCCCATCCATAGACCGGTGCAATCACGCCATTCCGCCGGAACGTCGTCCATCGGCACCACCGCGCGATAGGCCGTACGCCCGGTAAACGCCGCCTGACGCATTTTCATGACGCGCCGGCGCACGGTCGACCACACGCCGTCGGCCCCTATCAAGGCCGGCGCGCGCAAGTGATCCCGCCCTTGTTCTGTTTCCAGATGAACCAGAACCCCCGTTTCGTCCTGTTCGGCATCGCGAAGGGAAACGCCAAGCCGCAGGCTTATTCCGGATTGTGCGGAGACCGCGTCAAGCAGGATGGACTGCAAATCCGCCCGGTGGATGAGGAGATACGGGGCGCCGTGACGTTCCTCGATCACATCGCCAAGCGGCACGCGCGCGATATCCTTGCCCGAGCGGGCGGACATGAGCCGGACCGCCTCGGGGCGGAAGGCGGCCGCACGCAATTCATCCTCAAGGCCGAGCCCGCGCAGGACGTGGATCGCATTCGGAGAAAGCTGGAGTCCCGCACCTACGGCCTCAAGCTTCGCCGTGCGCTCGATGATCGTGACCGGTTGTCCGGCGCCTGCGATAGCAAGGGCGGCGGTGAGGCCGCCGATGCCACCCCCGGCGATCACTATCGGAGAATCGCTCATATTCCCGGCTCCGCGCGGCGTCGCTCAGAAGAGGGCTCTACCGCGCCTTCAGGCGGCTTCCGGCGACCAGAGGCAGTCTTCCGGGTCCGCCTGGTATTCCGCAAGCTTCCCGTTGAAGCGGTAAAGCGTGGAGCAATAGGGGCAAACGATCTCTTCGTCCTTGCCCATGTCCAGGAAGACATGCGGATGATCGAACGGCGGCCTTGCCCCGACGCACTGGAATTCCTTCGCGCCGATCTGGATGACCTCTATGCCGCGATCGTTCTGGAAATGAGGGACGACTTTGTCCGCCATGGATGTCACTGCCCGTGTTGCGTATCATGGTCTTTCGCGCGGACAATACCCATGCCGCGCCGCCTTGGGTAGGGGTAAGGTGCCGTTTTTTCGCCTGTATCTTTCCGGCCGGGGCCCAACTCTTTCCGGGCTTTCCTATTTCGCCGCCAGCTACTATCTTACGGGACTCCCAATTTGCCGTTTACGTCAACGTAAGGATCGTCATGCCGAGCTTTTCCTCCGATGGCCTCAGGATCGCCTTTCTCGACGAGGGTGAGGGCGAGCCGATCCTGCTGATCCACGGGTTCGCCTCCAACAAGGCGGTCAACTGGGTCTACACGGGCTGGGTGGACATGCTCGTGAAAGACGGGCGGCGGGTGATCGCGATCGACAATCGCGGACATGGCGAAAGCGAGGGCACCCACGACCCGGCCGATTACGGTGCGCCGGCAATGGCGGAGGATGCTTTTCGCCTGCTCGACCATCTCGGCATCGAATCCGCCGACGTGATGGGCTATTCGATGGGAGCGCGCATTTCCGCATTCCTGACGCTCAACCATCCAGAACGGGTGAAACGCGTGGTCTTCGGTGGGCTCGGCTACGGAATGATCTCCGGCGTCGGCAGCCCGGAGCCTATCGCCGAAGCGCTGGAGGCGAAAAGCCTTGCCGATGTGAGCGATCCGACCGGCAGGGCATTCCGCGCCTTCGCGGACCAAACGAAGTCCGATCGCATGGCGCTTGCCGCCTGCATGCGCTCCTCCCGACAGAAGATCAGCGAGGAAGAGGTTTCGCGCATCGAACAGCCGGTGCTCGTCGCCGTCGGCACGAAAGACGATATCGCCGGTTCGCCGCAGAAACTTGCAGCACTCATGCCGAATGCGAAAGTGCTGGAGATCACGGGCCGCGACCATATGCTCGCCGTCGGCGACAAGGTCTACAAGGCGGGCGTGCGCGAGTTCCTGGAGCAAAGCTGATGGAGGCAAGGCGCGTGGATTTCATTGGCGCGAATGGAAACCGCCTTGTCGCGGATAAATACGGCTCTTCAGGACGCCCGGTCTTGCTGCTTCATGGCGGCGGACAGACACGGCACGCCTGGGACGCGACGGGAAAACATCTGGCCGAAGGCGGGTTGCAAGCCTGGTCGGCGGACCAGCGTGGCCACGGCGACAGCGAATGGGAGCCCGAGGGCAAATACGCCTTTGACGACTTCGCGCGCGATGTCGTCGTCATGTCGGACCGCATCGCCGAGGAGACCGGAGAACGCCCCATCGTCATCGGCGCATCGCTCGGCGGCATCGCAGGGATGCTGGCGGAGGGCAAACTCAGGCCCGGCACCCTGTCGGCCCTTGTGCTGGTCGACATCACGCCGAGGGTGGACCCCAACGGCGTTTCCAGGATCATCGACTTCATGGCCGACAAAATGCACGAGGGTTTCGCGACCGTCGAAGAGGCGGCGGATGCGATCGCGAGCTACCTGCCGCACCGCGCGCGCCCCTCAACCCTGGACGGGCTGAAGAAGAATCTCCGTCTTCACGACGACGGGCGCTACCGCTGGCACTGGGACCCGAAGTTCATCGAAAGCCGGCATGCCGAAGACGCGCATCCCGGCAAGCTCGAGAACGACCTCGTGGCTGCCGCGGAAGCGCTGCGCGTTCCCTCGCTCCTCGTTCGCGGAAAGCGCTCGGAGCTTGTCAGCGACGACCATGTCGAGGAGTTTCTGTCGCTGGTTCCGCATGCCGAATTTCACGACGTCCAGGGGGCGGGACACATGGTCGCCGGCGACAAGAACGACGCTTTCGCCGATGCCGTTATCGGCTTCCTGACGCGCCTTCAGGCGGCCTGAATGGGTGTGTTGCATGGGGTTACGCTACGTTCAGAAATAGATTCAACGAACTGGAAACGCAGAGTCATTTGAGGCGTCTGCGACGTTTTCATGCAGTTCAGAATCAGATTCAAGTTCGCCTTGCGGACCTGAGAAAGCGATTCAAGGAACGCCGGCCATGGCTTGCCGGGGAATCCGAAATCCCGATTGCGCTTCACCGCTGTGAATTCGACGTTTTTCATGTAGCCGGACGGCTATTCGGCGTTGACACATGCCCAACGAAAAACACTTGCAATATGAGCGGGATAGAGCGAGTGCACCTCAACTCGCGTCTTTGGTTCTACCCGGTTGCTCGCCTGGCCCGCCCTGGGGCGCAAGCGGCTTTACCGGCCTGAAAAGCGTGGGGCGCGCTTTTCCAGGAAGGCGCTTCTGCCTTCCGCGAAATCCGCACTGTCGAAACAGGCGTCGGCCATGGCTTGAACCATGTCCCAGTCGGCCTCTTCCGGGTCGCCGGTGACTGCATCGATCGCCGCCTTGGCGGCCTTCAAGGTCAACGGTGCGTGTCCGGCGATCGCCTGAAGGAATTCGGCGATTTCGATTTCCAGCGCTCCCGCCGCGACCTCGCGATCGATCAGGCCGATGCGCAATGCCTCTTCGCTGCCGATGCGGGCCGCCGTGTAGAAGAGCAGTTTCGCGCGGGCAGGACCGATGAGCTTCACGATGTCACGCACGGCTTTCGGCGGGTAGCCGACGCCGAGCTTTCCGGCAGGAATTCCGAACCGGCTGCCGGCCTCGGCGATGCGGATATCGCAGGCTGCGGCAAGGCCAAGGCCACCGCCCAGGCAAAACCCGCGGATCATGGCAACCGTCGGCTTCGGGCACTCACGCAAGGCGGAAAAGGCGGCGGCATTGGAATCCTCATATGCGCGCGCGGATGCCGCATCCTTCCTGACCGTTTCGAATTCGGAAATATCCGCTCCAGCGACGAAGGTCTCGTCGCCAGCGCCTTTCAGCACGACGACGCGTACAGCTTCGTCACCGGCAAGGCCGGCAAGCGCTTTCGGGATCGCCTGCCACATGGCAAGCGTTACCGCGTTCCGGCGCGACGGATTGTCGATCGTGATCCAGCCTATCGGGCCTTTCACGGCGGTTGTGATGCGGCCTTGATCCCGTTCAGGTTTCGAAGGTGTGTCGGAAGGGGGCATATGACGATCCGTGCTTGAATTCCAGGAAACAAGACCCCATAGGGCCGCGACGGGCCGCGGTGGTCAATTGGGCCGATGATCGAGGTGGCGGGCTTTCCGGCCTGAACCGAGAGGTAAGAGAAAAGAAACCCTTTTCGCTTGGTTTGGTGGATGATTGGCCTATGTTAGTCGCAAATGCGCATGGCTTGAGAAGGAGAGTTGCCCATGCCGCAGTCATCGAATCCCGCTGGTGCGGTCGAACTGCCGCGCCACGACCCGGTCTGGGAACGGCTTCGTGACGAAGCGAACGCGATGGTGGCCTCCGAGCCGGCACTTGCGTCCTTCGTCTATGAGACCGTCCTCAATCACGAGCAGCTTGAGGAAGCCGTCATCCATCGGATCGCGGAACGCCTGGGGCATGTCGTCGTATCCGCCAGCCTGATCCGCCAGACCTACCTGGAGGCGCTGGCCGACGAACCCCAGCTCGGTGCGGCATTTCGCGCCGATATGGCAGCCGTCTATGATCGCGACCCTGCCTGCACCCGCTTTCTGGAACCCGTTCTTTATTTCAAGGGCTTTCACGCGATCCAGACACACCGCCTGGCGAACTGGCTCTGGCGCAAGGGGCGTGAGGACTTCGCGCTTTACCTGCAAAGCCGTTCCTCGGAAGTGTTCCAGGTCGACGTACATCCGGGCGTGCCGATGGGACGCGGCATGTTCATCGACCACGCGACCGGCGTGGTGATCGGCGGAACGGCGGTGATCGAGGACAATGTCTCGATCCTGCAGAATGTGACGCTGGGCGGCACGGGCAAGGTGTCGGGCGACCGTCACCCGAAGATCCGCCACGGGGTGCTGATCGGCGCCGGCGCGAAGGTGCTTGGCAACATCGAGGTCGGCCATTGCTCAAAGGTCGCGTCCGGTTCGGTCGTGTTGAAGGACGTCCCGCCCAACTCGACGGTTGCCGGCGTCCCGGCGAAAGTCGTCGGTGAGGCGGGATGCGCGGAACCTTCAGTCTCGATGGATCAGCTTCTGGGATCCGGAAGCAACTGAGGCCGTCAGCCGGAACGCGTGGTTTTTGGATACGAGGCTTGGAAAAGATGGCCAACCCGGTTGGCAGCGCGCCACGAATGTGTAGGGTCGCGCCATCCTTTCCAACTTTTAAGCCGACGATGGAGGCGCACCGTGAAGCCCGATGAAATCCGCAAGATCGAAGCCTATCTGAAACAGAAATTCGAAACGCCGAAGCTTCAGGTCCGCGCGCGCCCGAAGAAGGACGATTCCGCCGAAGTCTATATCGGAGATGAATTCATCGGCGTGATCTTCCGCGACGATGAGGATGAGGATCTGAGCTGGAATTTCCAGATGGCGATCCTGGAAATCGACCTCGACGAAGTGAGCTGAACAGCAAGAGGCGGTCGATTGCCCAAGAAAGCCCGGGTCAGCCGGGCTTTTTTATTTCTGCGGCAGGAACGAGACGATCAGCGCGGCGATGCTTCTTTCGAGCGCACGCCAATCCCTCAGATGCACGGGCCTGAATCTGTAGCTCGCCATCAGCTCCGGTCCCACCCTGAACTCGCTTCTGCATTCGGCCGACAGACGTGCATCGGCGGGAATGAAACATCGGGCCGCGAATGTTCCCTCCTCCGGCGAAAAGGCGATGAAGTCGCTCGCATCGCTACCTTCTTCCGAGAGAGGCAAACGGGAAAGGCCGTCCCCGCTTTCAGTTGCCGGCCCGCTTGCCAGCGAGCGGTAGACCGTCTCCAGACGCTCGTAGGTGCCGGGGGTCCGCCGGTCGGCCTGAAGCGATATCAGCACCCTCGGTGAAGTGGCGCCGGTATCGTTGAAGGCGGACGCCAGGCGCGGTTCATAGCCGCTCATTTCCGGCCAGACGACGGCCAGCTCAATGTTTTCCAGTTCGATTGCCGAACGACGCTGCGCACGGTCACGGATCATGTTGGCCGGTATGTCGAGCCTCTGCCCCGACAGATTGACCGCAATCGCCTGTTTGTTCGACGTAAATGCGGATGTCACGCCCGAATAGTCGAGCAAGGCGCCGATCTTCAGCAAAATCGCGACCGTGCCGACCATCGCCAGTGCGATGACGACGCCGGTGAACCTTCCGGAAAGGCTTCCGGCGGAGCGCGGGAGCGTGACCGACGCCATCAGAGGCATTCCAAGCAAAAACGAACACAAGGTCGCCAGGCGTGGCGCGCCGGGACGGCCACGGCGAGTGTTGTGTCAAATCGGGAATGCGGAGGCCTCGGTACGTAGCCGATATTCATGATTAACTGCTTGTAAACGGGACAGCGAAAGCGGCACGCCGATTGCACTTGACCCCTTGAACCACATTCTTCAGCTTTCTACGGAATGGTAAACAAGGAGTAAACGCGTGTTGTCCGAGCTTTTCATTGCGGCGTATATCGGCTGCTCAGGCTTTGTGGCGGCCGGCATCCTGGGGAGTTTCTACCAGCTTGTCACCGGGGAGCCGCCCAAGTTCGCGCTGCAGCTCGAGACGTGGCTCAAAGGCATGTCGTCATTGCTGATGTGCATTTTCGCCGGGCCGTTCATCATCATGCGCAATGCCATTCGCGGACGCCGCATAGAGCAGAGGCCCATCGGCTGGCTCGTGGCTTCATCGACGATCGCCGGAATGTGGAGCATCTGTTCGGGCCTTGTCGTCATGCAGTTCGCGCTTGGATTTGCCCAGCAATTCTGACCGGACCATGCGCGTCAAACCGCATGGCCCGCTATGATCGTCGATCGTTCAACCCCTTGAGGGAGATGCATGATGCCGATGTACAGCCTTGAGGGTATTCGGCCCCGGTTTCCCGATAGCGGGGAGTATTGGGTCGCGCCCACCGCCGTCATCATCGGCGATGTCGTTTTGAAGGAGGAGGCAAGCGTCTGGTTCGGCGCGGTCCTTCGCGGAGACAGGGAGCGAATTACGCTCGGAAAACGCACGAACGTGCAGGACGGTTGCGTGTGTCACACGGACATGGGTTATCCGCTCAAGGTCGGCAACGACTGTACGATCGGCCACAACGCAATCCTGCATGGCTGCACCGTCGGCGACAACTGCCTGATCGGCATGGGGGCGACGGTCCTGAACGGTGCGAAGATCGGTCGGAATTGCCTGATCGGTGCCAATGCCCTTGTGCCCGAGGGCAAGGTGATCCCTGACCGCTCCCTTGTTGTCGGTGCGCCCGGGAAAGTCGTGCGGATGCTCGACGACAATGCGATCGAGGGGCTTAAGGCTTCCGCCGCC
Source organism: Stappia sediminis (assembly GCF_009826895.1). Taxonomy (GTDB): domain Bacteria; phylum Pseudomonadota; class Alphaproteobacteria; order Rhizobiales; family Stappiaceae; genus Hongsoonwoonella; species Hongsoonwoonella sediminis. Next base: position 607,267 of record NZ_WUMV01000001.1, read on the forward strand.
GGGTATGTCGGAAACTGGCGCCGATTTCAGGCAGATCTTATCGAAATCTGAAATGCTGGCGCTCCAGCCGAATTGGTACCTGTGGTTCCCCGTAAGGTCGAATTGGAAGAGCCGGTCCCGAGGGACCGGCTCTCAAGCCCGGCCGTGATAAGGGTGGGGAGGGGACGCGACCGGGCAAGCCTCGTCTTTTGCAGCTCCCGCAGGCGCAATCAGTTTCCGATACTCGCCACCGTGCTGACGCGAGTGTCCGAGATCCGCGCCCAGCGGGCCGGATTCTTCGCGGACTGACGTTTCACGTATCGATATGGCGTGGAATACCAGGGCAGAACCACTTCGAGCTGATTGTCGAGGATGATGTCCCCCTTGTCCGTACGCACGGTGAGTACGGCGTGTCCTGCGTTGTTGCGGTCTTTCACGACGGTGATCAGCAACGCACTGCGCGGCCAGCCGCGCGAAACGAGCTCGCGCTGCTTTTCGAGAACGTATTCCTCGCAGTCGCCTGTACCGTTTCGCGGATAGGTCCAATATTCCTCGACGCCGTACAATTCGGCGTCGGTGACAGGCCTGATCCTCCGGTTGACCGAGGAATTGATCGCCAACAATTCGTTCCAAAGACCTTCGGTCAGCCTTACGACGACTGGCGATCCCCGGTTCGCGCGGCATTCATCGGGATATTCCCTGCAAAAGCCCTGATGGCCGACCGGCGTGGAAGCCGCCCCGTGAACGTTCATGAAACGGCCTGTTTCGGCCTCTGCCGTGAAGGTTCCGGCAATCACGAAGAAGATTGTCGCGGCGCCTGTCACAAGTCTGTTTGACGTATTTATCATAGTAAAGCCCTCCCCGTAGGCTGGCTTCACTGTGGCATCTTGATTTTTATATCACGATAAGCGTCGAATATGCTTTTTAGTATAAGTAAAATCAATATTTATGATATATTTATTCGAATAAATACCAAATTTGATTCAAATTCTAATTGCTTGTCCAAATATGCCGTAACGGCAATTGGTGCGTGATGATCGGTGAGAACCGGAACGGCTCTCACGCGCGAACGCGAGCAAATCCGGAACGGGAGCGAAATCGCAATAAAAAACGCCCGGCGCGAACCGGGCGGCTGGGAGAGAGGCGCAGGAAACTGCCCCTTATGCTCTGAAGACGGCGCGAGGCCTCAGGAAATATGATGCTCGAGGAGGTCCCGGTTCTGTATCGCGGCAAATTCCACGGCAATGCCGTCCTCTGTGTGGCGCACGACACGGGCGCGCATCTTGCCAAGTGCGATCGACAGTCCGATTTCCGGCCGGACATCCGTCTTGAGCGCGGCACCGGACAGGGAAACGTCGATGATCCGGCTCTTGTACTCGCGCCCGTCCGGCAGGACGATCTTCGTGAAAGGTTTCTTCGGAACGAAGCGCTCGTGCCGGCGGTCTTCCGGCAGGTTGAGCATGTCGCGGTTGGCGAGCCAGGTGAGAACGTTCGCAAGCTTGTCGCGCTTGCGCGGCGTTGCGACGACCGACATCGCGAATCCGCCTTCGATCTCGCGTACGATTTCGCCTTCGATCCGGCCGATGTGGTCGATATAGGCGATCACCTTTTCGCCGACCCGCCCCTTGACCGGCGTGATCATCGCCGCGCCGCCCGGAGACATGTTTGTCACATGGCATGGGTATTCGCGGCGATCTTCCAGCATGAAACGGCCAAGAAGGTTCACCTTGACGCGGCTGTGACGGCGTTTGTCCGAATTCCTTGCGGCAATCGTGCGCGCAATGTCGACTGCTTTTGCGCTCTCCATCCGTCACTAACCTTGCTGAAGGCTGGCGGTCTATCCCGCCATTCAGGGAACGTCCACAAGGTTAGTTCCGTTCGGTTAACAAGCGGTAAGTGTCCGGGGCTGGCCGGATCACGAATTTGCAACCGTTGGGTGATCGCGCGTTTTTCCCCGTCACACCTTGCCGCCGTCCAGCACGGTGAGATGGCCGACCTGACGTCCTCCCGCCACGGTACTTGTGGCCAGGGGAGGGTACTGATGGTCTCCGACCGCGGGAACGGAAGAAGTGAGGCCGGACGAAAGGAAGGCCGGCTTTTCATCCGGCCAGAGCAGGCGGACGCTTTTGATCGACTGCGAAAGGATCGGATGCAGGCCCGCCCAGTAAGGCTGCTGAAGCGCCACGCACGAGCCCAGTACCCGGCTGCAACCTTCGCCAGGTACGTGCAGCGGCAGAAGGAGCATTTCCATATCTATCGTATGTTCGCGCTCCGTGTGGCCGGAAATCCCGAGAACAGCGGCACCCGCATCATCGCTCACCGCCGCAAGCAGGGTCGCGAGCGCCTGATCGTCCTCTCCACGCCAGCCACGAAGTATGTTGCGGCTCTTGAGCTCGCGGCAGTGCAGGGAGCAAAGCCGCGTTCCGGCAAGCCGGAAACGATAGGTCACTGGATCGATCACCTCGAGAATGAAGGTGTCGCCCAAAAGGTTGCGGATCTGGCCGGGCTCAACCTCGCTGCGGTCTGGCGCCGGGCGGTGACCGCGAAGATTGTCCCAATATTCATAAAGGCTTCGCGTCGTAGAATGCTTCATTTCTGTCCCTGTCCCAATCCAAACGTTTTTTTAATATCGGGACCGTTCACCTGTCCGATTGCGGGACACCTGAACGGCTGCGAGCCCGGTTCGCAGACTGAGAAGCACGCGCCATGCCAGCATTTTCCTTTTTTCGTTAACTCTTTGTTAGCGTTAATAAATGGTTTCGATTGAAAAGGGGGAACGATTTGGTAAGGGTAAGGTCACTGATCTATCCACGGACAGCACTTCAAAGGGCCCTGCCCAGTTTTCCGCATATGTCCGAAAGGACAGGTGGGCGCGGAAATCGAACCGCCCGGATGACGCCACATCGGCGCGCCGGGCGGATTTTTTTATTCGGGTGTTTTTTCCAGTCCGCAACGCTACGTCTGTCGTCCGGTTTTCCGTCACGCGGGCGGTGTGCGGGTTGAATGCGGCGTGAAGCCCGCGTATTTGGTCGGTGGATAATCACAAGCGGACCGCATATGACCGAGTACGAACACCAGCCGCTGCCACCACGCGGTGAGCCCGCGCTCAATATTCCGTCGGTCGTGGCGGTATTGTCGCTTGTGCTTATCGCGATCCATGCAATCCGGGTTTATGCGCTCGGCTATGATGCAGAAACGTATTTCCTGCTGCTTTTCGCGTTTCTGCCGATCCGCTACGCGCACGATGCACTGGGCGGCCAGGTTTTGCCGGGCGGCGAATTCGCGGACGTCTGGACATTCCTCAGCTATGCCTTCCTGCACGGCGGAGGCATGCATCTGTTCTTCAACCTGCTTTGGATGGTGGTGTTCGGCAGCGCGCTCGCGCGCCGCTTTCACGCCACACGTTTTCTCCTGTTTTCGGCCCTTTGCGCGATCGGCGGGGCGCTTGCGCATCTTGTTACCCATTTCGGCGAAGCCGTGCCCATGGTCGGAGCGTCGGCGGCAATTTCGGGCCAGATGGCGGGCGCATCGCGCTTCGTCTTTGAAATGGGAGGCCCGCTTGGCGTTATTCGCCGGACGGATGAAGCAGCCTATCGCGTTCCCGCAATGGGCCTCGCCCAATCCCTTGCAAACCGGCAGGTGCTTGCATTTCTGGGCGTCTGGTTCGGGGTAAATATCCTCTTCGGCGTGTGGTCGACGCCAATTGCGGGTGAGGGCGCATCCGTTGCGTGGGAGGCGCATATCGGCGGATTTCTGGCAGGCCTTGCCCTTTTTCCACTGTTCGACCCTATTCCCCGCCGGAGCACCTGACGGCTCGCTGCCGTTCATGACGCTGGGTCTATTTGGTTGCGCAATCACGGAAATTTGTCACAATGAGTGCGATGTAGCGTGTCCGGCGCGCTCTTGGAAGGCTGGAGCATCCTGCGTTCGAGCGAACCTGGAAGCAATCCTCCGGCCTTTCGAATCCGGCCAGCCCGCGCGATTTTCGGCGCAACCTGCCGATGCGGGCTGAACCTGCAGGGCGCTGGACCGGTCTCTGACGGAGGAGCTTGCCATGACGGTTGCCGCGATACTGAACGAGAAAGGCCGCGACATTTACACCGAAAGCGCCGACAAGACGCTTCGTGAAATCTGCACGCTGCTCGGCAAACACGGTATCGGTGCAATTCTCATCGCCGAAAAAGGTAACATTCTCAAAGGCATCATTTCCGAACGCGATATCGTACGGGCAATCGCCAGGGACGGCGACGGCGCGCTCGACCAACCGGTGAAGGCCTATATGACGAAAGAGGTGATCACCGCGAGGGAAGAGGACACGCTGAACGAGGTTATGGGGGTCATGACTTCCGGGCGCTTCCGACACTTGCCGGTGGTGACGAACGGCCGGCTGACCGGGCTTATCTCCATCGGCGACGTGGTGAAATACCGTATCGCGCAAATCGAGCGCGAGGCGGACGAAATGCGCCACTACATCGCGATGAGCTGAAAATCTTCAAAGGAAGCTTCCGGTTTGCCGCGCGTCAGCTTGCCTCGCGCAGCCAGCGGCGAGGGTCGGTTTCGGCGGTGAGCGCCGGATTGCCGGAAAGTGCGTCCACGAGATCCTGGACGGCATCCAGCGAGTGGACGGAGCGGAATTCGTCGACATGAGGAAGCATGGCGCGCACGCCGCGCGCCTTTGCCTCGAACCCTTCGAAACGAAGCAACGGGTTCAGCCAGATCAGCCGTCGGCAGGAGCGGTGAAGTCGATCCATCTCGCGCTCCAGATCCTCATCCGTATCGCGCTCCAGCCCGTCGGTGATCAGAAGCACGATCGGCCCGCCGGAAAGAACGCGCCGGGACCAGTTTTTGTTGAAATCATGCAGCGCAGTGGCGATGCGCGTTCCGCCCGACCAGTCTTCGACGCCATCCGAGCAGGCTTCCAGCGCCTCGTCCGGATCCTTCATCCTGAGTTGGCGGGTCACATTGGTAAGGCGCGTGCCAAAAAGGAACGTATGAACGTTTCGCCGCTCTTCCGACAGCGCATGCAGGAAATGCAGGAGAAGCCTGGAATACTGGCTCATGGAGCCGGAGATATCGCATAGCGCGACCAGGGGAGGGCGGCGCTCGTCCGGCTTGCGGTGCTTGAGCGCGATGATATCGCCGCCGGCACGCAAGGAAGCGCGAAGCGAGCGGCGCGGGTCGATGCGCCCGCGGGGCGCGGGAACGAGGCGGCGTTGACGCACTTTCTCCATCGAAAGCACCATCCCCCGGAGCGCTTTTTGCGCTTCGCGGATTTCCTCCGCCGTCATCTGCGCGAAATCCTTTTTCTGAAGGACCTCCTTGCCGGAAACGGTAAAGCGGGCGTCGACCTCTACTTCTTCCTTTTCGCGTGTTTGCTCACGCTCCTGCATTTTCTGAAATGCCTGGGCGATGCGCGTCTGGCCGGCCTTCGGCTTTTCAGGTCCAGCCTGAGGCGGAGCGACGGGCGAAAGCAACGCCAGCATTTTTTCGACAAGGCCGCGGCTTTTCCAGTAGATGCGGAACGCCTCGTCGAAAAGGATGCGATGTTCGCGCTTGCGCACGAAGACGGCATGCAGCGTCCAGTAAAGGTCCTCGCGGCTGGTGATGCCGGAGGTTTCGACCGCGCGCACCGCATCAACGACGCTGGCCGGGCCGACAGGCAGGCCCGCCTTTCGCAGCGTGCGGGCGAAATGAACGATATTGTCGACGATCCGCCCGTCGCTGCGGGTCAATTCGCTTTCGCTGCCACTTTCGCGCATCTCAGACGGCCGGCGCTTTTTCGGGCTGTATTTCCTTGCGGATATCCTCGACGATCTGGCGGGTTCTCGAGCCGCGTACGCGCTCGATATCGTCCTGGTACTTCAAAAGGACACCGAGCGTGTCCGAAGCCGTTTCGGGATCGAGCGCGATTTCCTCAAGTTCGGTCAGGGCGGTTGCCCAATCGAGCGTTTCGGCAACGCCCGGCTGCTTGAAGAGGTCCTCGTCCGCACGCAACTTCTGAACGAATGCGACAACCTCGCTTGACAGCCGTTCCGGCGCGCCGGGCACCTTGCGGCGGACGATCTGCAGTTCCCGCTGCGCATCCGGATAATCGACCCAGTGATAAAGACAGCGGCGTTTGAGCGCATCATGGATTTCGCGCGTGCGGTTCGTCGTGATGATGACGATCGGCGGTTCGTTGGCGCGTATCGTGCCAAGCTCCGGGATCGTCACCTGATTGTCGGCAAGAATCTCAAGCAGGAACGCCTCGAACGCCTCGTCGGCGCGGTCCAGCTCGTCGATAAGGAGCACAGGCGGACCCGACAGGGACGGTTGCAGCGCCTGAAGCACGGGGCGCTTGATGAGGAAACGCTCGGAAAAGACGTTCTTCGACAATTCCTCGTGATCCGTGTCGCCGGCAGCTTCCGAGACGCGGATTTCGACCATCTGCGCGGCATAGTTCCACTCGTAAACCGCGGTGGAAACATCAAGCCCTTCGTAACACTGGAGCCGGATCAGGTCGCGGCCGAGGGCTCCTGCCAGCACTTTGGCGATCTCCGTCTTGCCGACGCCCGCCTCGCCCTCCAGAAAGAGCGGACGCTTCATGGCAAGCGCCAGATGCAGCACCGTCGCCAACGATCTGTCGGCCACGTACCCTTCACTGTCGAGCAGGGCGAGTGTCTCGTCGATCGAGGCGGGCAATCGATTGTCGTTCATGACTCTATCCTGATTTCGCAAGTTCGGGCGCTTGTCGAGCGGCCGGATCCGTATCCGGCGGGGACAAGCCGTTGAACCGAAGGCATCACAGCTTCGTAACGATTGCAAATATTTATAATCCGGCATCTTCGGGGCAACCACCTTGGCCGCACTGCGCTTCATTCTCGGCGACCAGCTTTCGCGCGACATTGCCTCGCTCAGCGACCTGGAGCCGGGTGACGTGATTTTCATGTGCGAACTGATGAGTGAGGCGACCTATGTGCGCCATCACAAGAAGAAGATCGCCTTCATCCTATCCGCCATGCGCCACTTCGCCGAAAGCCTTGAGGGCGAGGGGATCGAGGTCGACTATGTGCGGCTCGACGATCCGCAAAACACCGGCAGCTTCACGGGTGAGCTGAAGCGGGCGGTCGTGCGCCACGCACCGCAGCGGATTATCGTCACGCATCCGGGCGAATGGCGGGTGCTGGAAGAGATGAAGACATGGGAAAGCCGACTTGGAATTCCAGTCGAAATCCGCCCCGACGGGCGGTTTTTCGCAAGCCTTGAAGACTTCAGGCGTTTCGCCGAAGGGCGCAAGGAATTGCGCATGGAGTGGTTCTACCGCGAAATGCGCCGCAAGACCGGGCTGTTGATGGAAGGTGACAAGCCGGCAGGCAGCGCCTGGAATTTCGACAGGGAAAACCGCAAGAGCCTTCCGGCGGACATGAAGCTCCCCGAACGGATTGGCTTCCAGCCGGATGAAACGACGAGAATGGTGATCGAACTCGTCGATGGAGGGTTTGACGGCCATATGGGCAAGGCGACCGGTATGGGTTTCCCGGTCACGCGGGACGAGGCGCTGATGGCGCTGGATCATTTCATCGAGGCTTGCCTGCCGTTCTTTGGCGACTATCAGGACGCGATGAAGGAGGGCGCGCCTTTTCTTTTTCATTCTCTGTTGTCGGCGCCGCTCAACGTGGGCCTGCTTTGCCCGCGAGAAATCTGCCGCGAGGCGGAGGATGCCTGGCGCGAAGGCCGGGCGCCGCTCAACGCTGTCGAAGGCTTCATTCGCCAGATCCTCGGTTGGCGCGAATACGTTCGCGGTCTCTATTGGCTCAAGATGCCGGATTATCCGAAGAGCAATTTCTTCGGCGCGGATCGCGACCTGCCGTGGTTCTACTGGTCGGGAGAAACCGATATGGCCTGCATGGCCGCCGCGATTGGCGAAACGCGGGAGAATGCATACGCACACCATATCCAGCGCCTCATGCTGACGGGAAATTTCGCGCTTCTTGCGGGTATCGATCCGGCACAGGTGGAGGAATGGTACCTTGCCGTATATGCCGACGCCTACGAATGGGTGGAACTGCCGAACACGCACGGCATGGCGCTTTTCGCCGACGGCGGGCTGATGGCCTCCAAGCCCTATGCGGCTTCGGCAAACTATATTCAGCGCATGTCCGACTATTGCACGGGTTGCCGATATTCGCCGAAGGCGAAGGACATGCAGAACCTTTGCCCGTTCAATGCCCTTTATTGGGACTTCATGGCGCGAAACCGGGAAAAGCTGGGGGCGAACCCGCGTTTGGGCATGGTCTATCGCACGCTCGACAGGATGGATAAAGCGCGAATGAACACATTGCGGAAACGAGCGCGCGAGTTTCTGAACTCGCTTGAGTAGGATCAGTTGCCGGCGGAATGTACCGATGCGTGATGTATCGTTTTGAACTACGCTCGCATCGGCTGTGGATTCGCCGGGGAGGTCGATTATGCGTTTGATTGCCGCACGCATGGTGATGCTGCAGATATGCCTTTCCGCCATGCCTGCCAATGCGGAGGCGACAGAAGACGCAAACGGTGGAGCGGGAGGAGAACCTGCGGCGAATGTCGTTTCCGTTCCCGGCAAGAGCGACCTGGAACTTGGCAGGCAATTGGCGCAGGAGAATTGCGCAAGATGCCATGCTACCGGCGAGAGTGGCGAAAGCCCGCTGACGGGCGCCCCGGCTTTTCGGGATCTCTCGAAGCGTTATCCGGTGGAAACCCTCGAAGAAGCACTGGCCGAAGGCATTATCACCGGGCACCCGGACATGCCGGAATTTATCCTCCAGCCCGACGAGATCGCCGCATTCATCGGATATCTGAAGACGATACAGACGGGAGAGTGACGCAGCTCCCGGACGCTACCTCAAGCCTGTCTGGCAGGGATGACGAGTCCCACGCCGTCACGCATGACGGCGCGCGCCTCATCCGTGAAATCCGATCCCTCGCCCTTGTGCAGGACGAAACCCGGAAGAAGGCGAAGCGGCGCGCGGGAAGCGCGTACGGCGCGAAGGATCACCCGCGTGGCGGCAGATTGTGGACGTGGGCGCAAGGGGATCACGTCGATCGCGCCGAAGCGACCGTCCAGAACGTTCAGGAGTTCGCCGAGCCCGTCCGCACGGAAGATCACCGTCAGGCTTCCTCCTTCGCGCAGGATGTCGGTTGCCGTTTTCGCCCATGGCTCCAGCCCTTGCGCACCGAGCATATGCGCGGACGCACGCGCGTTTGCAGGGGAAGCGCGAAACCGGCCGCCCGTATAGTACGGCGGGTTCATGATCACATGATCGGCGAAGCCGGGCGTCAGGCCTCTGGCGTGTCTTTCGGCGCCGCGCGCTTCGATATCCGCTTCCAGGATCGAGATTCGTTCGGCGAAATGTGCGTTCTCCGCAAAACGAAGCGCATTTTCCGCAAGTGCGAGGACATGCGCGTCGCTGTCGACCAGGGTGATGGTGACGCCCGAAAGCCTGGCGGCCACGCAAAAGCCTGCCGTGCCGACGCCCGATCCGAGGTCCACGACATGGCCTGTCGTGCCTTCCGGTACGGCGGCGGCGAGATAGACGGCATCGAGGCCCGCGCGATGGCGGCCCCTGGCCGGCTGCTCGATCATGACCTGTCCGCCGAGGAATGCGTCGCGGGTCGTGCCGGTCATGATTTCGGTTGCGAGGTGGGATCGATCTCCGCGCCGAGACCGGCGTCGCGCAGGACACGCCTGGCCTGGTTCATTCTCTCGGCATCGACCAGCACACGGCGCGGCAGGACGCCTAGCGAGCCTTCGAGAACGCTCATGTTGGTGTCGAGCACCATATGCTCGATCCGCGCTTCGTCCAGAAGCGCTTCGATGAATGAAATGAGCACCATGTCATTGGTTCGGATGAGTTCTTCCATTCCCTCGTCTCGTCCGCGAATCCCCTTTGATCCCACGATAGACGATGATGCGGCGTGGTTCGATCCAACAATTGAGCGGGTTTGACACTCTGTGAAGCCGCTCCCGTCTTGCCGCAGGACGTTCTGGCTCCTATTGTCCGGCGAAAATTGGAACTGAAACTCGAGCAAGGGAAATCCCGGCCGGGAGTTCAGTCGTAAACACTCGATAGAGCGATGCGTCGCCGGACGGTTCAGACCCGCCGGGGCGGATTGATCCAAAAGGGCCATTCACGTGGGCGTTGTTGCTTCCATTTCGGGCGAAAAAAGCAAGGATCCGAGCATCCAGCCATTGGTCGACCTCGTCGACGGCGGCATGCAGGCCGTAAACGAGCTGATCCTGTCGAAGGCCGGGTCGAACGTGGAGATGATTCCCGAGGTGGCACGCCACCTGATCTCCTCGGGGGGCAAGAGGCTGCGGCCGATGCTGACGCTCGCGCTGGCCGACATGTTCGGCTACCGTGGCGACGGGCACGTTACGCTCGCGGCCAGTGTGGAGTTCATGCATACGGCGACGCTATTGCATGACGATGTGGTCGACGAAAGCGACATGCGCCGGGGCAAGCTTGCCGCGCGCAAGCTCTGGGGCAATCAGGCGAGCGTGCTGGTCGGCGACTATCTGCTGGGTCAGGCCTTCAAGATGATGGTCGACGTCGGTTCGCTGGAGGCCTTGCGCATTCTGTCCGAAGCGTCGGCGGTGATAGCCGAGGGCGAGGTGATGCAGCTGGGCGCGGCCCACAATATCGCGACCGATGAAAGCCGCTACATGAAGGTTGTGGAGGCGAAAACGGCGGCACTTTTCGCTGCCGCTGCCGAAGTCGGGCCGGTGATATCCGAAGCGCCCGATGGCATGCAGCAGGCCGCCCGCCGCTACGGGATGGATCTTGGCCTCGCATTTCAGCTCGTTGACGATGCGCTCGACTACGGCGGTTCGGCGGATGCGCTCGGCAAGCAGGTCGGCGACGATTTCAGGGAAGGCAAGATCACGCTTCCCGTGATTCTGTCCGTGCAACGCGGGTCGGACGGGGACCGGGCGTTCTGGAAACGCTGCCTTGAAACGCATGAACTCGAAGACGGCGATCTGGACCACGCGATCGAATTGATAAAGCGAACGGATGCGCTTGCCGACACGATCGAACGTGCGCGCGGCTTCGGAAGCACCGCGCTTTCCGCGCTCCAGCCGCTGCCGGAAGGCGACATCCGCGATGCGCTCGCGGAAGCCGTCGAGTTCTGTATTTCCCGGGTTTACTGAGGATAGGGCGGGAACTCCCGCCCTATGCATTCCGTTTCAGGACTTTCCGTACACGTCCTTCGGATCGTAGACGCGCTCGCCGCCCGCAAGCACGAGTCCGACTCCACCGTCAGGCCGCTTTTCCACCTTCCGGAAGAAGCAGGAGCGGTAGCCCACGTGGCAGGTCGCGCCGTTTCCTTTAACGCGCACCCGAAGCTCGATCGCGTCCTGGTCGCAGTCGGTGCGGATTTCCACAACCTTTTGAACCTGCCCGGACGTTTCGCCCTTCTTCCAGAAGCTTTGCCTGGAACGGCTCCAGTACCACGCCTCGCCGGTGTCGATGGTCCGCCTCAGCGCTTCGGCATTCATGTAGCCGACCATAAGTATCGTCCCATCGTCCGCGTTGGTAACGACGCAAACGATAAGACCGTTATCGTCGAATTTGGGCTGAAGCCGATCGCCGGTTTCGATTTCGGACCTGGTGCCGCGTTCGGCGAAGATCGTATCGCTCATGCCTGATCCTTCTTCGCCACGGTCAATCAGCGTCCTCCGCGCACCAGCGTCATGAAACGAACCTGCTCGGCCGGATCGTCCTGGAAGACGCCCGTGAACTGGGTCGTTATCGTCGAAACGCCCTGTTTGCGGATGCCGCGCATGCTCATGCACTGGTGCTCGGCCTCGATCATGACGGCGGTGCCGCGCGGGCTCAGGTGCTCGTCAATGGCGGAGACGATCTGCGCCGTCAAGTTCTCCTGTGTTTGCAGGCGGCGGGCGAAAATATCGACCACGCGCGCGATCTTGGACAGGCCGACGACGCCGCTTGACGGATAATAGGCGATATGCGCCACGCCCACGAAGGGCAGCACGTGATGCTCGCAATGGGAATTGAAGGGGATGTCGCGGACAAGGATGATGTCCTCGTAACCGCCGACTTCCTCGAAAGTGCGCTTCAGATGATCGGCCGGATCTTCGAAATAGCCGCCGAAAATCTCGCCGTAGGCCTTTACCACGCGTGCGGGCGTGTCCACCAGTCCTTCACGGTCGGGGTCATCGCCCATCCAGGCGAGGAGGGTGCGCACGGCCGCTTCGGCCTCTTCACGGCTTGGACGCTCGACCGCGCGACCGGACGTATCATTGTCGGTCGTCTTGCCGATCGGCTTCAAAATGGCGTCCATAAGGACCTCCTGATCAGAACCATTCCTCAATCCTACGCTCCAGCGCGTGTGTTGGACCATCTCGCGGCGCGGCTTGAATCACTCCAAATACGACGCATATGGCATTTGCGTGATACGGATGCTTCTTTAACATCCGGGGACTTGCGTTTCGATATCACGCTGCGATCTATATAAGGGAGATCGAAAACCTGTGAAGTCACCCGGCTTCACGAAGAGGCGAGCATGCTCGACGATATCTACAACGCCAAGATCCTTGATTTTGCCGGCAATATACCCCGGTTGGGGCATCTGGAAAAGCCGGACGCTTCCGCTAAGGCGCATTCGAAACTTTGCGGATCGACCGTTTCCGTGGACATCAAGGCCGAAGACGGCGTCGTGACCGACTTCGCCCATGACGTGAAGGCCTGTGCCCTGGGCCAGGCCGCATCCGCCATCATGGCGCGCCATGTGGTCGGCGCAAGCTTCGACGAATTGCGGGACCTGCGCGAAACCATGCGAAAAATGCTGAAGGAAAACGGACCGCCGCCGGAAGGCCGGTTCGAGGACTGCAAGTACCTGGAACCCGTGCGCGACTACAAGGCACGTCATGCTTCGACCATGCTGACTTTCGATGCGGTGGTCGATGCAATCGACCGGATCGACAGGAAAGCGGGCCTGGAGGAAGTCGTTTCCGGCTGAAATCCAGAAGGAATATCAACAAAAAGGGCCGCGCGGTGCGCGGCCCTTTCTCTTTTTCGCGACAAGCTTCAGCGGGGTTCGGTAATAAGTCCCTTGACGATCGCATAGCATGCAAGAAGCAGGATGAGCGTGAAGGGAAGCCCGGTCGATACCGCCGCCGCCTGCAACGCGCCGAGGCCGCCTCCCAGAAGCAGTGCGATCGCCACGAGCCCTTCAAAGCAAGCCCAGAACACGCGCTGCGGCACGGGGGCGTCGACCTTGCCGCCCGCGGTGATCGTATCGATCACCAGGGAGCCTGAGTCCGAAGACGTCACGAAGAACACGATCACCAGAACGATGCCGAGGAACGACGTGATCTGCGCCAGCGGCAACTGATCGAGCATGACGAAGAGCTTGAGCTCAAGGGATGCGTCGGAAACGGCGGTGTATCCGTCGTTGACGATCTGGCTGATGGCCGTGCCGCCGAAAGCGGTCATCCAGAAGACCGATACGAGCGAGGGAATGATCAGCACGCAGGTAATGAATTCGCGCACCGTACGCCCGCGCGAGACACGCGCGATGAACATGCCGACGAACGGCGACCAGGAAATCCACCATGCCCAGTAGAACGCCGTCCAGCCCTGGCGGAAGTTGTCGTCCGCCCGGCCGAACGGGTTGGAGAGCGAGGGAAGATATTCGGCATAGGCGCCGAGGTTCGCGAAGAAACCGCGAATGATTTCTCCCGTCGGGCCGACGATGGTCACGAACAGCAAGAGCAGCGCGGCAAGCACCATGTTGATTTCCGACAGGCGCTTGACGCCCGCATCGAGGCCGGCAACGACAGAAATAAGCGCGACCGCCGTGATGCCGATGATCAGGAAGACCTTGGACGTGTCCGTCACGGTCCAGCCGAAGAGGAACTCAAGGCCCGCGTTTGCCTGTTCGGCGCCGAAGCCGAGAGACGTCGCAAGGCCGAAGAGCGTGGCAAAGACCGCCAGCGTGTCGATGATGTGTCCCGTCCAGCCCCACACCCGTTCGCCGAAGATCGGGTAAAAGATCGAGCGGATCGTCAGCGGCAAGCCCTTGTTATAGGAGAAAAGGGCAAGCGCCAGCGCGACGACGGCATATATAGCCCACGGGTGCAGGCCCCAGTGGAAGATCGTCGCCGCCATGCCAAGGCGCTGGGCTTCCGTTTGGTCACCTGCGGCACCTGCCAGCGGCGCCCAGCTGTCCGGCGACCCGGCTCCTTCGGCAAAGGACGAGGAGAAATGCGAGATCGGTTCGGAAACGCCGTAGAACATGAGCCCGATGCCCATGCCGGCGGCAAAGAGCATCGCGAACCAGCCGGAATAGGAATATTCCGGAACGGCTTCCGTCCCGCCAAGGCGAACCTTGCCGAGCGGGGTAACGATCAGCACAAGGCAGAGAATGACGAAAACGTTCGCCGCGGACAGGAAGAACCAGTCGAAGATTGACGTGATCGTGCCGCGCAGATCGTTGAAGAACGGACCGGCGGCCTCCTGGAAGGCGAGGGTCAGGAATACGAAAGCGACGATCGTGAGCCCGGAAATCATGAAGACCGGGTTGTGGATGTCGAGGCCGAACGGCCCGATGCTGGCTTGTATGTTGTCCTGGCCTACCTCGTATTCGGTATCGATAACATTGGCTTCCCCGTCGGGGCTTAGCATGTCGGCTTGATCGGACATCGTCTCTTACTCTTTTGTTGGATATTTGACGAAAGGGTGCGGCGTATGGGCGCTTAGCGCACGACCAGAACCGATACGGGTGCGTGCGATGCGAGGTAGCCCGCATTCGACGCGAAAATGTGCTCCGGAACGCCAGGAACATGCGAAGCCATGACGACAAGGTCGGCTCCGGTTTCGTTCAATGCGGACAGGAGCGTTTCATCGAGATCGATGCTCGGATCGTGGCTGATCTTCGTAAGCGACGATGCGTCGATCCCGCGTTTTGCAGCCTCGTCCTTGACAAAGGCGTCGAGCTTGGACTGGAACTCTTTCGGAGTGTGAGCCACCGGCCCCGGAGTGGTCGCCGTTATCCCGACATAACACACTGGAATCTCGTAATGCCTGGAAAGATCGGCGGCGGTCGTCAGCGCCTTGTCCAGACGGTCCGCGTGTGCAAGATCTACGGGGACCATGATTTTCTTGTACATATTTTGCCTCCGAACGGTTGAGTTCATGGCTCGGGTTCAAAACCTTGTGCGACGGCAACCGATTTCGCCTGACAAGCCCGGTTACAGGCGGCTTCGCGTGCCCTCCGCACCGCCGTATTCCGAAAGCGTAGATCTTGAATTCGAACAGCCAAGACAAGTCAAACAATGAAGATGCCGTACACATTCAGTATTGAAGCTTGCGAATTGAATGATTCATTTGATTCAGACATCGATTTGCACGGAACCGACATCGCCGAATGCAGTTGATTATACTGCGGTGCAACAAGGAAGAGGGCGCATAGCACGTGGGAACGAGCAGCGAATGACACACCAGTTGCTATACGTTTGTCGCAGATTGCCATCCCTCTTGGCAAGGGGGGCTATCCAAATCTATCGGCATACGTTCTCGCTGTTTTTGGGAAGAAGCTGCCGCTATGCGCCCACTTGCTCGGAATATACGGAGGGCGCGATTGCGCGTTTCGGCTTGTGGAAAGGTGGCTGGATGGGGCTGGCGCGCATCATGCGCTGCCGTCCCGGCGGGGCGAGCGGATTCGATCCAGTGCCCGAAAACCTTCCCGAAAACGCCTGCTGGTATTTGCCGTGGCGCTATGGAGACTGGCGTGGCGAGAATATCGAATCAAGCGCACGGCTTGATTGAAATTCGTTCAGCGCCCTCCGAGTGCTCGGTAGATCTTCGTTCCCGGCCGCCCGGTCTGGGTCATGCCGAAACGCGCTTCCGCCTGCTTGATGCCTGCGCGCGTCGCGGGGCCGACCTTGCCGTCGGGCTCGCCGATGTCGTAGCCGGCGCGCAGCAACAGCTTTTGCAGTTGCAGGCGCTGCGCGCGTGAGAGACCAGGGTCATTCGTCGGCCACGCGGTGGAGAATGCGCCTTGCCCCTTAAGCCGGTCCGACAGATGGGATATCGCCAACGCGTAGGATTCCGCGACGTTGTAGGAGTAGATCGCGTTGAAATTCCGGAAAGTGAGGAACGCCGGCCCGTTGCGCCCCGCGGGAAGCAGAAGCGCTGCCTTGGTCCCTCCGCCGACGCGTTTGCCGTTGAGCGCGGTGATGCCTCGCTTGCCCCAGGTGGAGAGGGAGGCGGTACGCTTTCGCCCCGAAGGCCCCTTGTACCCGCGCGGAATCTTGACCTCGAACCCCCAGGGTTCACCCTTGCGCCAGCCCGCCTTGCGCAGGTAATTTGCGGTCGAGGCGAGCGCATCCGCTTCTGACCGGACAAGGTCTGCGTGCTTGTCGCCGTCGAAATCGACAGCGAGCCTTCGATAGGTCGATGGCATGAACTGCGTCTGGCCGAAGGCGCCTGCCCATGAGCCGTTGAGGTCCTTCAGCGCGACATCCCCGCGCGAGGCGATTTTCAGGACCTCGAAAAGTTCGGAACGGAAATATTTCGCCCGCCGCCCCGCACAGGCGAGATTGGCGAGCGAATGCGGCACGAAAAAATCGCCGGTTTCCTGCCCGTAGTCGCTTTCAACGCCCCACACCGCCAGAACGACGTAGCGGTCGACGCCGTAGGTCCGCTCCACCGCGCGGAGCGTGCGGTCGTACTTGCGCAGCATCTTCTTGCCGTCGGATATCCGCTCGTCGTCGACGAGAAATGCCATGTAGTCCCAGATCGGCGTCTTGTATTCCGGCTGGCTTGTCGAAAAACGGATCACCTTTTCATCGTAGGCGACGTTGCTGAGGGCTGCCTGCGCGACACGCGGGTCAACCCCGGCATTGATAGCCTGAGCTTTCAGGTTTTCGATGCAGGATTGAAACCCGGCCGCCCGTGACTCGAATGATCCGGCCGAAACCGCGATGGCGAATACGGCGGCGAGGCATTTCAAGCGCTGGAAGGCGAGCATGGCGCATCCTGCTTCCGGTTGACTGAGCGGAAGCAGTCTAGCGTTCATCGACCGGCCTGTCAGTGAGACTTGCGGAAAATCAGGAGGGCAATATTTTCGCGATATCGCTCTTGTCGCAAAGCCGCCAATGGCCTTCCTCAAGCCCGTCGAGTGTCAACTCGCCGATCTTCGAGCGATGAAGCGCCTCGACGTGGTTTCCCACTGCCGCGAACATGCGCCTGACCTGGTGGTAGCGGCCCTCGTGCAGGGTCAGCCTCGCGCATTTCTCGCCGATGACTTCCATTTCGGCTGGCAGGAGCGGCGTTTTTTCCGAATTAAGCATCAGGCTGCCGGAGGCGAAGATATCACCCTCGTTGCCTTCCAGCGGGCGTGCAAGCGTGACTTCGTAGATCTTCGCAACGTTCGACTTCGGCGAAATGATCTTGTGCAGCAGAGTGCCGTCATCTGTCAGGAGAAGCAGGCCGGACGTGTCCCGATCGAGCCTGCCGACAGTCGACATCGCCGGTTTGCGAAAGCGGAAACGGTCCGGCAGCAGCTCGTAGACGAGCCGGCCCTGGTCGTGCGAGGAGCAGGTATAGCCGGCGGGCTTGTTGAGCAGGATCACGCTGCCCTGAGGCGGGTCGAGCGGTTTATCGTCTATCCGTATCGCTTCATGCGGGATGAGTTCGTGGTCGGAAAGGGCGCGTCCATCGGTGTCGGTGACGCGCTTTTGGCGGATAAGCCGCTGCACGTCCTTGCGGCTGCCGTAGCCGAGATTGGCGAGATGCCTGACGAGCTTCATCGCGTTCGCTTGCCTTTGGTCGCGACGATCACCTTGTAGCCGGCCTCGTCGGCAAGGACATCGCTCTTCGTGAAATGCTCCTTGATCGTTGCTTCATAAGGAAGCTGGCGGTTGGCGACCATGTAAAGGCTGCCGCCCGGCTTCAGCGCCTTTGCCGCTTCGCGAATGAAGGCCTGGCCGATATCGGCGCGCGACGCCCTGCTTTCGTGAAAGGGCGGGTTCATGACGATGACATCATAAGGCCCCGACGACAGCCCTTTCGTGACGTCCTGCCAGAAAAACCCGAGTTTCGGGCCGCCATCCTCTTGAGTGTGGCGCAAGTTCTCGCGCGCGAGATCGAGCGCGCGCGCTTCGGCCTCATAAAGATCGAGCGAGGCGACATGGGGGCACCGCGCGAGAAGCAGGACGGAAAGGACGCCGATCCCGGCGCCAAGGTCGGCAGCGTGACCCGACAGCGTGTCGGGCAGCTGTTTGGCGAGGAGAGCTGTACCGGGGTCGATCCTGTCCCAGGCGAAGACGCCGGGGCGGGACATGAACCGCCCGTTGACGATCGGACGGGGCGTGTCGAGCGACAGCCAGTCGTTCAGGAGCTTTGGGTCTCGCCGCGTTTCATCGGCGTTCGCCCAGAAGACCCTGCATTTGTTCTTGGAAAGGCTCTCGACGTTGCCGGCAAGCGCCTTCAGGTCGCTTTCTCCGGTCTTGGCGCCTTCCGTGTTCGCCTGGGCGGCGATCACGATGCCGCCATCCGCGGTTCGCGACAGCGCTTCGGCCAGAAGCGCGCGCGCTTCCTCGCGCTGGCGGGGCGGCAACACGAGAACGAGCGGAAAGCGTGCGTCGTCTTCGGGCAGCGATGGCGCAACCCGTAGGCCCGCTTTTTCGAGCACATCCGCATGCGAACGGAAGCTTTGCACGCAGATCAGACCGCCGGGTGCAAAGTCGCCGAGTGCGGTATCCGCGCGGGCGCGCAGGAACAACACGGGTTTGTCTTTCGGCCAGTCGAGCTTGCCGGTCGAAAACGGAAGAAGCAGTGTTTTGAGAACGGGATCGGTCATGATTGGCGCGGATATAGCCCACTGTGATCCGCATGTCTTGATGGTCTGTACGGAAAACGTGGCCGGAGGTTGCCTTTTGCGGCATGCCGCTCTTTATTCGGCGCAATCCTTTCTACACCAAGCAATCCCCGAAAATGGAGTTCGCTCATGCAGGATCTGGCCGGAAAAGCCGTTCTCATCACCGGTGCAAGCCGCGGTATCGGCGCGGCTGCCGCTCGTGTTTTCGCCGAAGCGGGATCGTCCGTCCTCCTCGCGGCGCGCACGGGCAAGGAGATCGAGGAACTTGCCGGTGAAATCAGGGCGGGCGGCGGCAAGGCCGAGGCCGTAACTTGCGATGTCTCCAGCTACGCGCAAGTCGAGGCGGCGGTAAACCGGTGCCGGGATGCCTTCGCCAGCATCGATTTTCTGGTCAACAACGCCGGCGTCATCGATCCGATCGGACCTTTGATCGAGTCCGATCCGCAAGAGTGGGGCAAGGCGACGGATATCAATTACAAGGGGGTTTACAACGGGTTGCGCGCCGCACTTCCGCATATGAAGGCGCAAGGCTCGGGCGTCGTCGTCAATATAAGCTCGGGCGCCGCCCACAACGCGCTGGAAGGCTGGAGCCACTACTGCTCGGCGAAGGCGGCGGCCTATATGCTGACCCGTGCGGCCGATCTTGAGATGAAGGGCACTGGCGTGCGTGTCGTAGGCCTCAGTCCCGGAACCGTCGCCACATACATGCAAAAGGCGATCAAGGCGTCGGGCATCAATCCGGTCAGCCAGCTGGATCCTTCCGTTCATATCGATCCGTCGTGGGTCGGCAGGGCGATTGCCTGGCTTTGCACGGGCGACGCGCAAGAGTTCGCCGGCGTGGACGTCTCCTTGCGCGAGGAAGATATCCGCCGCCGCGTCGGTCTGATTGATTGAGCCTTGATGCCCGATAATGGTGGCGCCGTCTTTATCAGGCGGCGTTTCCGGATTGATGTATTCACCTATCTACTGATAGGTTGGTTGGCGAGGCTGTAGATTATGCGGACCGTTGAAGCCACCAGGACCCGAGAATTGAAGGAAGCATCTCATGACCGCAAGCGAAACCGGTTCAACCAGAATCAGGGTCGACCTCGTATCCGATGTCGTCTGCCCCTGGTGCATCGTCGGTTACAAGCAACTGGAGAAGGCGGTCGGGAAATCGGGCGTCGGTGTCGAACTGTACTGGCATCCTTTCGAACTCAACCCGAAGATGCCGCAAGAGGGGCAGAACCTGCGTGAGCATATCGCCGAGAAGTACGGTACGACTCCGGAACAGAGCGTGGCCGCACGCGAGAGGCTCACGAATATCGGCGCCGAACTTGGCTTTGCCTTCCGTTACGCCGATGACATGCGCATGTACAATACGTTCCAGGCGCATCAGCTGCTGCATTGGGCGCAGGAGCAGGGCCGGCAAACCGAACTCAAGCTCGAGCTTTTTTCAACGTTCTTCACGAACCGGAAAGACGTGAGCGATCCGGCCGTTCTGGCGGCCGCGGCGGGCCGTGTCGGGCTTGATGAGCAGGAAGCGCGCAAGATCCTTGACGAAAATCGCTATGCCGATGCGGTGCGCTCGGAAGAGCGCTTTTGGATCGAGCGGGGCATTCAGGGTGTGCCGGCTTTCATCCTGAACCGGAAATATCTCGTCTCCGGGGCCCAGGGCGCGGATGCGCTGGCCGAAGTCCTGACGCAAGTTTCGGCGGAAGAGGCGGCATAGCTTTTCAAAATTTGCCCGCTGCACACTGCGGTTGGGCGAATGAAGCTTTCCGCCCGAAGGAATCGTCGCTCGGGCGGGAAGCTCGTCGAAATGCTACTGCCAGTGTCGGCCGGGACCACGTCCCATTCCCCAGCCGCCACCCATCATCCCGCCCATGCCGACCGCTGGCAGAACGATTTCGTCGGCGATTTTCTTCTGGTTTTCGTTCAGCACGGCATAGAGGCTGTCGACGGCACCCTTGATCGCCTTGATCTGTTCAAGGCGCGCTTCCATGTGCGTTTCGCGTAACGTCAGCAAGTCGGGAAGCGTCATCTTGTCCAATTTGCCGTCGCGAATATCCTGCATCATGCTTCGCATCATGGCATTGTGTGTTTCGGCCGTGTCGTGAACGACCGTCGAAAGCTCATCCCAGGCTTTCGATTGTTCGTCGGTGATTTTCAACTCGGCCTTCAGGAAGGCCAGTCGTCCATCGACCCGGTCGAGATAGGCATCGGCGCCATAGCCCATCATCGGGCCGCCCATGCCCCAGCCGCCCATCATGCCCATCATATGGTGTCCGTAGCCGTATCCCGGGCCCCAGCCGTCGCCCCGGTTTTGCGCCTGCAAGCTCATCGGCGCGGCGAATGCCAATGCAAAGGCAAGAGATACTGCGATTAGCGGGCGTTTCATTTCGCAAAGCTCCTTGGAAAAATGGAGGTTTCAATTTTGCGAAATTATATCGTTCACGCGTGCGCGCGGCATTGATGGATATCAACCTCAAGGCGCAGATGCGCCCGACGAAGTCTTGACGCAAGTTTCGGCGGAAAAAGCAGCCTGAACAAAAAGGCACCGTTGCCGGTTTATCGGGAACGGTGCCAAGTCTGGGGAGATAACTGCAAGAGGCTGTGAGGTTCTTGCAGTATCTATATCAACTGTAACCCAACAGCTGATCCTAGGGCCTGAACCCTAGCTCGTGCGGCCGCGTGCAAACAGGCGCAAGCCGAAACGGTTGCGCGGGGTTGCAGTGGGCGCGTTCGGTGTGGTGCGTGCGTGGACGAAGCTGTCCATGCGGCTTGAAAACATCAGTGTGCCAGCCAGAACGTTCAACATCGGTGAGACTCCGCTTTCAATTTCGATTGGCTATAGCTTGCCAATTCGCTGGCGAAATGCGAGGAAGCAATTGTTCCGATATGTAAGCTGAGGTTTCAGATGGGGTGGGAGGGGCTGCCGTCGCTGTCGATCTTGCGGGCTTTCGAGGCTGCGGCTCGCCAGAAATCCTTCAGTGCCGCGGGCCGGGAGCTGAACGTTACCCATGTCGCGGTCGCCCAGCAAGTACGCCGGCTTGAGGAACATCTCGGCGTTTCGCTGATCTACCGTGAAGGGCGCGGCATCGCGCTGACGGAGCAAGGCGAAAGGCTAGCGGCATCGCTCTCGGAAGGGCTGCAAACCATCCGCTCCGGTGTCGAGGAAATCCTCAACGCGGATCGCGAGCGTCCCTTGCATGTCTCGCTTACGCCAAGCTTCGCGGTGAGCTGGCTCATGCCCCGGATCGGGGCGTTTCGGGCGGAATATCCGGACATCGAATTGATGCTCAATCCTTCGCCGCAGGTAATCGACCTGAAGCGGGACGGTTTCGATCTGGCGATTCGCTTCGGTACCGGAAAATGGCCGGGGCTTGAGTCCGAAATGTTCTTGAAGAGTAATTACGTTCTTGTCGCCGCGCCGTCCGTCATTGCAGGGAAGAAAATCGATGAGCCCGGCGACCTTGTTGCCTTGCCCTGGCTGCAGGAACTCGGCACCGAGGAATTCGCAGCCTGGGTCCGCGCAAAGGGCGTGACGGTGGGGACAAAAAGGGACATTGCCCATCTGCCGGGCCACATGATCCTCTCCGCCGTGCGCGACGGGCAGGGCGTTGCCTATACTTCCCGCCTGTTCGTGGATGACGACATTCGCGAAGGACGTCTTGTCCTGTTGTTCGAGGAGGTCGATGGCGATGATCCGGTCGGCTATTTTCTCGTGCGCCGGCCGGGGCCGATGCGTGAGCCTCTCAGGCGCTTTCACGGTTGGCTCAAGCGACAGGCGAAAGCGGGCGATGCCATGCACGGGATTTGAACGCGGGCTTTGCCTGCGAACTCGATAGGCCGTGATTTGCCATATCGGCGGCGGCTTGCGAAAAAGCCTCCATCCGCGAACTTGCAGGGGAAACTCATGGGCTGGGAAGGATTGCCCTCGTTATCGGTGTTGCGTGCGTTCGAGGCGGCGGCCCGGCACGGGTCGTTCAGCGCTGCCGGGCGGGAATTGAACGTCACCCATGCCGCTGTCGCCCAACAGGTGCGCCGGCTGGAGGAGCATCTCGGCATGTCGCTCATCTACCGTGAGGGGCGCGGTATATGCTTGACGCCGGAGGGCGCAGAGCTTTCCGCCTCGCTGTCGGAAAGCCTTGAAAATATCCGCTCCAGCGTGATGAGCGTTCTGGGCAGGGATCGCGACCGCGCATTGCACGTTTCGGTAACGCCGGCATTCGCATCGGGCTGGCTTGTTTCGCGGCTCGGGGAATTCCGCGATGAAAATCCGGATATCGAGTTGAAGCTTCACGCCTCGCCCAAGGTCGCCGATCTGAAGCGCGACGGATTCGATCTCACGATCCGATTTGGCAAAGGGGTATGGCCGGGTGTTGAGAGCGAGCTTCTCTTCAAGTCGAAATACGTGATGGTTGCCGCACCGGGTCTGGTCGAGGGGCGCAAGATAAGCCGGCCCGCCGATCTTCTGGACTATCCCTGGCTTCAGGACCTGGGGGCCGATGAATTCCTAATCTGAGGGTCGCAGGTTCGAATCCTGCCGGGGTCACCAATAAAAACAAAATTTTAAGAAATTTCGACCTGCAAAATTTTGTCTCTGGCGTCCAAATGGCGTCCAAGCGAATTCCAATTTTCGACTGCCAGATGCTATCCATTGATTCGCTGAAATTTCGCTTCAAAGGCGCGAACATACAGCCGCAATACGATAAACTTCATGACGGAAAAAGTTGGCGACACACAGGTCACCCCCAGTTTGGAAACGGCAGCATGGCCTCACTCGATTAATATTCCACCCGAATTAGACCTGGTCGCTGCATTGGAACGGGACCAAGTGATCAGCGCTTTTTCGATCCCAGGTCGGCAGAAATTGATTCGAAATGTGACCATCGGTGACTCCAGTTATTTATCTGAGATTGAAAAAGTCGAGAATGAGCCGGTCTCGCTTTGCCATGCGCCATTAAGATCGGACGTGAATTGGGGCCTGAATCTATAAAATTAATAAAAAATGGCCCATGAAACGGCAGAGAGGTGCAGGGAGAACCGTACGCGGCGGGTCCACCACTCGGTCAAACGCTTCAAGGCGGCAGGACGAAGCCGTTTCGGTGTCCGAAAGATATGGCCACTTATGAGGATTTGATGCAGCATGCGGCGCCGGATCCGACCGCGATGCTGGCCGACAAGGTGTATGATAACAACGCCATTCACAGCGATCTCAAGGGACGCGGCGCAAATCCAGTGCTCCCAACAAAGTCAATCCGCAAGTTCAGCGCCCGGTCGAAAAACCAAATACGCGCTGCGCAATCACATCGAGCGTTGCTTCAATCGCCTCAAGCACTCACGCCGCATCGCCACGCGATACGACAAAACCGCAAAGTCCTTCCTCGGCTTCCTATGCCTCACAGCAACAAGCATCTAGATGCCTTCTAATGTAAACAGAGCTTAAAGGAACAGCGCTGGAAGCGCATTTTCCAATGCCAAATAATTACTATGGCAACCAATCCAGAATTACTTATTATAGTTGTTGATATACAAGATTAAATACTAAATAATTCTTTTTATGACAGAAATATTACTGAATTTCCCCTCGCGCCGACGGCTGGCGCATGTATTCATACCCCCTTCCCCCAGGCCTTCATCCAATCAGTTAGCTCATGTCGGCTATCAGAACCGGTTATAAGTTGAAGGACTGTTCGCTGCAGTCTGGGTGGGAGGTGCATTGGAGGCCGAAACCAAACGGTAGAAAATAAGATTCTCTGACAAGGTCGCGCCTGTAAGCTCTATTTACGTACTTACGCACTGAGTCGGGTTGAGAAATATTTTCAATTATTGATCTCGAGGTTGGATTATTCAAAATATCAGCGCCTGACAAATGTAACGGCCTTGTTTAATGGAAGTACCAGGTCTTGGTGATCTCGACCTACACCAATATGGCAGGAAGCAGCGTTGTGACCTCGAACTCTCCCAAGTTGGCATGAAAAATTCCGTGGCAATTGAAAAACGTGCGCTGAATATTGCTAAATGGGCAAATCTCGTTATGGGTTTTGCCGGCATTATCGGCGCTATTGCTTCAAGGTCCGATGCACTGCTTGTCGATGGACTTTACTCGGCTGTTAATTTTCTCTCCGCGATTGTCGCCGGCCGTATAGCCGAGCGGGTAGGGCGTCCGCCGGACAGAACCCGTCCATGGGGCTACGGTTTCGAGGAAACGGTGTATGTTACGTTTCGCAGTTTAACTCTGATTGGGATCCTCCTCTTCGCGGCTTTGAGCAGCGGCGGAAAGATTGCAGCGTTTGCTACTGGAGGAGCTATCCCGGAACTGATCTATACACCGATCCTGATATACTCTGTGATGATGGTACTTATCTGCGCAAGCCTCGCTGCCTATCATCACTGGGCTTACATCAAATCGGGCAAAACCAGTTCCATCCTCAAGACTGAGGGAAAAGCCGCCGCCATCGACGGCGCTATCAGTCTCGGCACCGGAATTGTACTCCTGTCACTACCGCTCTTGGAAACGACACTGCTTGGACCGTATATTCCGATAGGGGACGCTCTAGTGGTGCTCGTCATCACGCTCATTATATTCTGGCAGCCACTGTCTATTCTCCGCGGTGCAATCGCTGAATTGATCGGGGCCAGCGCGCCCGCCAAGATTGTACGGATGGTATCCCGGATCGCTCGCGAACTGGCATCGGAGCATGAGTTCCGTTTCCTAAGGGTGGCCGTTCAGCGCGCGGGCCGTAGCCATTTTGTCGTAGTCTATATCGATCCGTTGCGCGCGATCCACGCGTGCGAAGTCGATGACTTCTGGCGGATGGCAAATGCTCGGCTTACGGATGGGATCGGCCCTGTTCAAATGGAAGTTGTGGTTACTGAAATTTCCGAGTTCACTGGTCAATGATTTTTCAGCCAGGGGGATTGATCATGCATTTCCTTCGGGTTGCCAATTAAAACGCCGCGCATAAAAATCCGTATAAGGTGCCCTGAGGCTAACATTAGCACTACTTTGGCTGATTTAGCTGATCGGGCCTTTTGAGGATCCCCAAGGGGCGTTTTCGGTGATTCATGGGAGGTCGGCATTTGGAGGGGCCGGCCATGGATGGGAACTGACAGGCTGATCTGGAGCGATGGCTGACGCCGTTTGTTGCGGCGCTGCGGCACAGAATGCGGGCACGGATGTGTCCGGCATATATCGCGGGCTTGATCGGCACGGGCGATCGCAAGAGCATCCAGTCGATGGCGGCACGGCTTGGCACCGTCAGTTACGATCAACTGCACCATTTCATTGCGAGCAGCCCTTGGGATCCCGCTCCCTTGAAGCCGCATTGATAAGCGAAGCTGACCGGCAGGTTGGCGGGAACGACGCCTGGCTGATTGTCGATGACACCGCGCTTTCCAAGACGGGACGCCACTCGGTTGGCGTGGCACCGCAATATGCCTCGGCGCTCGGTAATACCACAAACTGCCAGACGCTGGTGTCGCTGACACTGGCTTCGGGTGAGGTGCCGGTCATGGTTGGGTTGCGGCTGTTCCGACCTGAGAGCTGGACGTGCGATGCCGCCCGGCTCGATCACGCGGGTGTGCCCGATGACCGTCGTTCTCACAGGACCAAACCCGAGATCGCCGGACCGAGATTGACCGGGTCCGTTCAGCCGGCATGCACTTCGGCTGCGTCCTTGCCGATGCCGGATATGGCTTGAGCGCCCCCTTCCGGCAGGCGCTCACCGAGCGCGACCTCAAATGGGCCGTCGTAGCCAACACTGCCAAGCGTTCGACAAGCAATTCTAAACGCGCTCCCACAACCGGCGCAAACCAAATGCTCCCACTGCCGCAGGCTCCTCTCAGCTAATAATCTGCCAAGGCAGTGCCAGGCTCTGTTGACAAAAGGGAACCCCAAATCGGTTGTGTTCTGATTCATATGTGGACGCTCCCGGTTGGCGATGGCTTTCTGTGAGCTTCTGATCGGTTGCTTTTATATGTCCGGCCTGTTTTGTGCGGGGCAGTACGGCCTGCAGGCCCTGATGGAAATCCGGAAACGAGCTCCCTGATCAAGCTAACGCATTCGAGATGCATTGAATCAGGCGGAGTGTTCTCGTTGTTGATCGATCACCTCGCATCACATTCTGCCGTCACCAATTCAGTTGTTCGTTTGCGGATGCTGTTAGCAAGCTGCGATCCGGTAAGGGTTGTAGGGCTGGCCGCGAGCGAGCAGAGCTCATTCGATTTGGGCAATGCTCCTTTGCAACCCCTCCAATAAGGAATTCAATATCCGCTTGCGCACCAATTACGAGGGACATTATCGAGCAAAAGGATCATCTCCTAGAAATGCTGATTATGTCGAAAAACTCCGCTTGATACGAGCGTTTAACAAAACTTTCATCACTTGAAAAAGTATATAAATTTATTTTCAACGCTTAGGAAAATGTAACATTCGATTTTGTTTAATTTTTGACTTCTATTCTATACAGATTCCCTTACGGTATTGATATGAAATTCTCGCCACATAAGGAGAATATGTACCGCGAGTCTGGATAATTACTTGAGTTACTTTGAACCGCCGCACCCGGAAATCATTGTCCTGCTTTGGTTTTCACGGAGGGATGGCGGCGATATCGCCAAAAAGGGTGACAAAGTAAAAAATTTGAGGAGATGGCATGACATGACTAAGCTTTCGATCTTGAACCGGGCAGTCATTCCAATAATTGCATTTGCGTTGGCCGCCGTGAATGCAACTGACAAACCCGCTTACGCGGACGACGCCGACAAGTATGCGACCGCAAAGGAATTGGGATTGATGGAGGGGTTCCCCCCGCCGCCCGACAAACAGGTCACTAAGGCGAATGCCCTCCTGAAAGGTCCATACAACCGCTGGGCCTATCAGCACATGCGGATGTTCTATCCGACGGCCAATGTTCCGGCGGCAGACATGCCCTATCCGCTGAGCAAGACCATCGACTGGACGATGGAGGACGGCGTCAAGATCAAGGAACCCGGGACGGACGAAACCAAGAGCATGGCCGAATTCCTGAGGGAAACCTGGGCCGATGCCATTGTCGTGATCCGCGGCGACCAGATCGTCTACGAGAAATATCTCAACGGCATGCACCCGAACCAGCCGCACCAGATGATGTCAGCCACCAAGTCCTTCGGTGGTCTGCTCGGCCTGATGACTGTCGCGGAAGGCAAGGCTTCGGAAGACGATCTGGTAACGAAATACATCCCTGAACTCGACACGGAAAACGGCGCCTTTGCAGACACGACCTTCGGCCAAATCCTGAATATGACCAACTCCATGGATTTCACCGAGGTCTACGATGATCCCAGATCCGGCATCCGGACCTATGGCGCAGTGCTTGGCTGGACGGAGAAAGTGGACGGTATCGATTATCCACCAAGCCTCTATGAGTATCTGAAGACGCTCAAGGTCGACCCGGAGCACGAACACGGCGAAATCTTCCACTATCAAACGCCGAAGACCGATGTGGTCAACTGGGTGTCCAACCGCGCCAACAACCAGTCCTTCCAAGAATCGCTCTATGACAAGATCTGGTCGAAGATCGGCACGGAAGGCGAGACCTATGTGCTTCTGGACAACAACGCCACGCTTGTTGCGGGTGGAGGGTTGAACGCGACACCTTACAACTTGACCCGCTTCGCAATGATGATGCTCAATAACGGTCAACTCGACGGCAAGCAGGTCGTGCCGATCGAGGTCATCGACAAACTTGCAGCGGGTGGCGATATCGCGGCCTTCGATGCAGGGCCGGACTCTGACGATATCGTCCATAAAAAAGGCGAATGGAGTTACCGCGGCCAATGGTGGGTCAAGCACACCCCCGGCATGGAAGCCTTCATGGCGATCGGGATCCACGGTCAGTGGATCTACATCGACCGGAACCACAACGTCGCGATCGTCAAACTCTCTTCCATGCCGAAGTCCAAAGACACCTATCTCGACGGATACAATCTTGAGGGCTTTTACGGGATCGTCAGATATCTCGCCGCGAATTGACGGGATATTCTCAATTACATTACGAACTTCTGGCGCCTTCCGGGCGCCAGTTGTTACAATGATCTGGACATCACGCAAGTAGTATATGCAGCAGCTGAAGTCTTGGAGTGTCCGAAATGAATAACAATCGAAAACTTCGGGACAAAACTATTTTGGCCCGGTCCACTTTCGAAGCACGCAGGGTTTGTGCTTTTTCTCCTGCGCTTTTTTCGCCTCTTCGCCTCCTGAGAAGATCAGCCCGAGAATGTTGAAGGGCGCGGTAACGATCTCGCCGACCACCCTGCCGCCTCCACCGCCGGACAGCACGACAATTTCAGGATTGGAAATTCGCCCTCGCACAGCAAATGTTGTTACCATTTCTACAACTTCGGGCCGTTTGGCTCGCGGTAGAAAACTAAGATCCAGCGTATTGTTTCGAAAATCTATCGGACCTCCGCCTGCGATCTGAACGTTTTCCGTTTCGATGACTATGGTCTTTGCGGACCCGCGCCCGCCCTTAAGATTCAATGGTATGACCGCGCAAACGAGCTTGGCGGTGTCGCCATCCGCCTTGTTTCCGAACATCCATCGAACCAGGCTTTGCCCGGCTAGATCGATCAGCCTCGTTCCAACCGTTCCGCTCCAGATCGATGCGGCCGCCTTGCCGCTCATCGAGCTTATGAACTGATCCGCCCCGGAGCCCACGCCCGTAAGATCGTAGCTGACGTTCAGCGTCCCCGTTACGATTCCCGGAACGCCCAGTTCCTTCAGGATGGTTCCCATCCTGAGCTTGTCGATCCTTCCGTTGAGCGCCAGGGAGACGGGGCTCTTGCCGACATCTATTCGCGCTTTCGTGGCAACGCTGCCGCCCAGATAGGTCATCTTGAACGGATCCAGCGTGATCAGCCGGTCCGCGTAGGCAATTTTCGCGGACAATCCGCTTGCGGCTTTTCCCGCCCCGGCAATTGCCGGCACCGACACCGACAGGAACACTTTCATCTGTTCGATCAGCTGCGCCGACAGATCGAGATCCGCTTCCTCCTTGACGTCCAGAAAATCAAGAACCTCTATGGACTTGCGGATATCGGAGAGGTGCAGCGTGCCGGTTTTCACATTGCCGGTGACAACCGGAACACCGTCCTCGTCGGCAAGGTCCAGATTTCCTTCGGCAGAGGTCTGCCCAACCGTCGCGTTCCCGCTGACGCCCAGTCCGTCTTCCCGCAAGATCACGCGCCCGCTGAAGGCGACATTCTTGACTTTCGCCGGAGGTTCGTTGAAGCGGGCCTCGATCGCGTCGAAATCGGGGACATCCACTTCGAGCGCGAGCGCCGGGTGCGTGCCGTTTTCGTCGGTCACCTCTTCCTTGCGGATTTCGAGTGTGATGAGGTCCGTCCCGCTTATGCTTGCTTCAAGCTCGTCGAGGTTGAGCGACCCATCCGCATCCGACAGCCTGATTTCACCTTTTAGACGGCCCAGATCCTCCTCCGGTCCCTCGACTTCCCCTTCCAGGATATCAGCCAAAAGCAGATTGATTTTGCCGGAGAATTCAACGTCCTGAAGCTGGAGAGCGTCGAGAATCTGCCCGCGCAGATCGAGAATGGGAGCGCTTTCCTCACCGTCGATCAGGCGGATGCCCTTGAGGCCGAGCCGGCCATTTTCATCGCGCACGATATCCTCGACCCAGACCGGGCCGACTTCCGTCAGTTCGGCGGAGGCGGCGTTCGTTTCCAGAACGAAATCCCTCACCAGCAGGTGGTCTGCGGTTCCCTGCGTTCTCCCTCGAAAGCCGGTAAAAACGATCTTGTAAAGCGATTGTGCTTTTGCTGCGGTTTCCTCCGTTGCCAGCTCGACATCGAACACCAGATCGATTCCGGTGCCTTGCACAAGATCTCGGATTTCCCCCGTGACCACCGCTTCGTCACCGCTGTCGAGGTAAAGGCTCGTTTGGATGTCCGTCGCCATAAGGGCATCCAGTGGCCCGTCGAGCAATGCCTTTGCATCCACGCCGCCTTCGACGACGCGCTCAAGTTCGATCAACTCCAGGAAATCACCCAGCGGGTTCAGGAACAGATCCAGTTCGGCGGAAATGGAGGCGATCGGATCGGAAACATCCATCTTCCCGTCAAGCAGGAAGTGCAGGCCCTTTAGTGATGCGACAACCGCAAAGGGATTGGCTTGCCCGTTAAAATCCGGGCCACGGGGATTGGGAAATTCACCACCGGCCTTTAACGGCACCCCATTGGCGGAACCGTCGATTTCAAGCTCGATCTTCCCGCGACCCTTGGAAGCCTTTAGCGAAAGCTCCGTTATGCGGATATCCGTTTCCCAGCCATTGCCCGTGTCCGGATGGAAAAGCCTGAAGTCCTGCAGGACCAGGTTCTCCGACAGCGGATCGTTCAGGACGTAGGACGGCAGATAGGCCATCTCGGCGAACGACCAGGTCTCAGCGCCTTCGATATCCTCGCCAGCCTCGCCGAGGAGGTAAACCGTGGCGCCGGTCAGTTCGAGGCCGGACAGCGCAAATGAACCTTCCACTATGGATGACAGGGGAATCTTGGCGTGCGCTTCGGCTAATGTATGCCATGGCTGTTCTCCCTCAGCGAACAACCTTCGGGCGATTTTCAGGTCCCTTGCGACGATGTCGAGATCGTCATTGATGGCGATTTTTGCCTCGCCTTCGATCACGACCTCGCGCTCCAGCGAGACCGAGAGGACTTCTGAAAGCACCGCGGCCCTGAGATTATCCGCGAATGGCGCATAGAGGATCATCGCGATCAGGGCGGCCCCGGCCAACACCACGACCGCGATGGCGAATGCTACGCGCTTGAGAACTCTGCGCCACATCGATCAATCCTCTTTTCCATTCCGATTAACCCGAAAACGAGAACTGAATTTTTTCACCGCCGGATGGTTCGTGGCCGCATGAGATATCGCGCGTGGGGCTGAAGCCGCGCTGCCGATCTCGCTAAATAGACAGCCACATCAAATCGCCTCTGGTTGCTTCGCGTCTGCCCTCCGACGGTATCAAAAGCTTATCCAGAATACCCCGAAAGGCCGAATTGTTGTGCGCATCCGCGTTCCGAGCAGAAGCCAGGCACACAAGTATCGAGGATACGGATGCGATACCGCAACAGTTCAAAAAGTGCGTCTTCAAAACCACAATACGATCCCAAACGTGCACCCAGGCTATTCCTTCCATGAGGAATGAAAAGCAAAGATGACGCAGCGTATTGAATGCTTTGTCAGTTCAGATACCGTAATTGCTCGTGTCCAAGCGCAAGCATGGAATACCTGCGTGGCGCGATGAAGGCGGGGACATAAAGTGGAAAGGAGACCAGGGATGCGGAAAGCAGACATTCGTCGGGCGGCGGTTGCCGCCTTTCTATTCGCGTCATTTTCCGGCCCGGCCCCTAACGCTAACGCGCAAAACGCGTGTGATGAGACTTGCCAGGCCCTGCGCAAGGCTCAGGATCCGCTTGCTGACGTGCGCGCGATAATGACGGACAATACGATCGCCTTTGGCACGGCGGATGATCAGACGAGCTACGGATTTCAGATCCAGCCGGTCTACTCGATCCAGACGGACATGGGCTTCAACTTCATTGCTCGTGGCATCGTTCCGATAACCGGCGTTTATCAGGGCGCGTCATTTCCCAAGCTCGGGCCGGACCCGGTTGGCGGCTCCGGCATCACGTGGGGCTTGAGCGATATCATGCTGCAAGGCTTTTTCGTGCCTCAGACGGGCGGTGACCTCAAGTTCGGGTTCGGGCCGCAGGTATCGCTGCGCACCCGCACGGATGAAGTGGTTGGCGGGGCCGGCTGGGGTGCCGGCCTTGCCGGCGTCGTCTTCGGGTTCGCGGGCGATCTGTCCTATGGCGCTCTCATCGGTCACCATTGGGGACAGGATAATTTCAACCTCACCAGCATGCAGCCGATCGTCCTGTACAACACGGAACTCTTTGGCGGGTCCTACTTCGGATACAACAACTCGATCACCTACAACTGGACCGCAAAAGCCGGCGACCGCTGGCAGGTCCCGGTAGGGCTGACCGCCGGCAAGACCTTCGTCTTCGACAGCGGCTACGCGCTTGACGTCAGCCTTGGAGGGTACGCGCTTGCCGCACATCCTAGCGGCGGCGCGGATGCGCAGTTCAAGTTCGGTGTCAACCTTTTCTTCCCTTGACGCGACCACAAGACTTTCCAGCAGCTACTTGGGACTGACCTCAATGCAGATGAACCCCGGTCCATTTCCAATGCGCTTTCTGCTACTGGCGATGTTCGCCATGCAAATACCGCTTGGCGCGCTGGATGCGCTCGCCCAGCAGGCGGGACCGGCGGAGCCTGCCGCCGCAGAGCAGCCCGGCCCCGGATTCGAGGACGGTGCGTTCCGCGGCCCGGACGACATCCCGAATATCATCGAGGACAGTTCGGATCCGAAAGATGCCCGCATCAAGGAAGGCATCGCACCCGGCTTCTTTGAGCGATGGGCAGCGTTCAAGACCGATCTCTACGATGCGAGCGGCCTGAAATTTTCGCTCGCCTACACCTATGTCGGACAGATCGCCACGAGCAAAAACCAGACCCAAACCGGGTCCGGCGGACAGGGCGAGTTCGACTTCACGTGGGAGCTGTTCGGCCGCACCGGCGAAGGGCAGCACGGCAAGATCGGCGGAAAGCTGGAAAGCCGTCACACAGTCTTCAACCCCACCGCGCCGCAGTTCGTGGCGCCAAAGGCCGGCTCCATCTGGTCGGGCGCCATCGGCTACGGCGAGCTTGACATCGCCCTGTCGCAACTTTGGTACGAACATGAATTCATTCGCGATCGCGTGCTTGTCCGCGTCGGCAAGATCGCGCCGTTCACCGTCTTCGACTATTACAAGTACAAAAGCCCGCGCGTCGCCTTCCTGGGTCAGCCGCAGAACTTCAATCCCACGATCCCATTCCCGCCATCGGCACTTGGTATTGGCGGAGGCGGGCGCCTCACCAACGGAACGTATCTTGCAGCCGGCGTGTTCGACGCCAACGGCGTTCCTGTGAGGCCGGGCTTCGATACGCTTTTCGAAACCGGCGAACTATTTTCCATTGCTGAAATAGGCTGGGCGCCGGACTTCGTCTTCGGGTTGGAGCCGGGCCAGGATTTCAGACCGGGCGATGACGACTATCACGTCACCGTCTGGCACGCCGACGCGCGGACGTCGATCAACCGGCCTGAGGGTTGGGGATTTACGCTTTCTGCCGAGAAGGGTTTCGGCAACATCGTGCCTTACGCGCGCTACGGATATTCGAATGGCGGCGCTACAGCATTGAAGCATTTCGCCAGCTTCGGTGCAGGCTTTGAAGGGGTATTCGGTTACGACGACGATGTTATCGGCGTCGGCCTGAGCTGGGGCGATCCCTGGAACTCCACACTTCGCCAGCAATTCGCCGCCGAAGCGTTCTACCGCATGCAATTCACCCCTCAATTCGCGCTGACGCCGGATGTCCAGATCATCCTGGATCCCTCCAATGACCCCGCCAGCGATGTGCTGGGCGTTTTTTCCATTCGCGGACGGCTCGCGATCTGACGTCCCGAAGAAGAGGCTTCGCGGTTCGATGAAATATTGCTTATCAGTATCTTCAGGGGCCGCTATCAGAATTGCGCTCGGCGTTGCGCTCGCGCTTCCGGGCACGACACTGCCGTTGACGCCCGTCGTCGCCCAAGAGACAAAAGCGACTGCCAATGCATCCGAAATCGCAGACAAGGCAGATCGCGCCACTGCATCGCTGACCCGCGCGGCACGGCTTTCCAAGGATCCTGCGCTGGCGCCGTCGGCATCTGGAGCCAAACCCTTTTGGCAGGCGCTCAAGTCGCTCAATACTGCTGTCGCCAAGCTCGGAAACGGTTTGGAATTCAAAGACGGCACCTTTCATCCGGCACTCGGCGAAACGGTAACGCAGGTGTCGGCGGTCGCCGCGGCCTTCGAGCTGAGTGGAGCGTCGGACAAGCAGGTCGAAAACGCGATTTCCCGAATGGAAAAAATCGTCGGCGTCTTGCAGGGCAATTTCAGCAAGGCGGCCGCCCGGCAGAGAAAGGGCGGCGGGCTCTCCACCTCGGAAAAGAATAAGCTGGAGGCGATCCGCGCCAAACAGCGGGAACTGGAGACGCGGCTTGGCGCAATCGAACCGAAATTGCGCAACAATCCTCGTGCCATGCGGGGCTTCAATGAAATTCGCAGGCGCTCCTACGAGGTGAGCCGCTCTGGCGATACGTTGGGCGACTTTCTGGCCGCTATGGTTGCTGTTCGCATCATCGACGGCCTGCTTTGGGGGTGCCATTGGTGGTGGGGCCCATGGGGCGCCTGGTATCCCGGTTTTTCGATCGGCTACATCGGAATTCACAACACGATCATTGCCGACATCGATTACGACTGGGTCTACTACGACGCGCTGCAGGCGGACATCGATGAGATCGAGATCGAAGACGCGATCGATGACAGCGACCTGCTGGAGGCGGAGGAATTTCTCGAAAACCAGGATATCGATCTGGCGGATGGCCTTGCCGAGTCGGAACTTCACGACATAGCCGCGCCGCTGCCGGAAGATATTGATAATCCCGACTATGGCCTCACGGACGACACATCCGCCGAACTGCCGGATGAAGGCGAGGCCGAGTTGCCGGACGACGCGGCAGCTTTACCGGATCAAGGCGTGGACACCGATATTGAAACTCCAGTGCCAATCGACAAGCCGCAGTTCGACGACGAACAAGCCGGCCCGGAGGCCGGTGAATTTCCCGCCGAAGAGCTGCCGGCCCAACCTGCCGAGGTTGAGGAATTCGACGCCGAACCCGCATTTGAAGATCTGCCACCGGAACCGGATATTGATTTTGCGCCGGACATTGGCGGCGACGATTTCATGGACTTCGGAGATGGCGGATTCGACGACCTCGATGGTGGGTTCGACTTCGATTAGTGCGAAGATGGAAAGTCAGGCATTGGCAGGGACATGGAGTGCAGGTTCCATGAGGTATCGAAATCCACTTCTCATGTGTGCCGTGATCCTGACAGCGCTCAGTCAGGCAGGTCGCCCGGCTTGGGCGGAACCGGCTGAGTCGGGTGCGTCCTCTCAGGTTGTCCTAAATCAGGCATTGCCCCTAACCTTGGCTCAAAAAAGGCTCCTGCCGCATGAAATGCAACCGGCAGCGCCTCCACCGCCACCACAAGGCGGAAAAGGCGGCGCGCGGGCCACGGGAAAGGGGCAGCCATCGCAGCGCCTCGGTCGAAAGCAGGACGAGGCGGCCTGGGCTCAGGTGCAACAGGTTCGTTCCTGCGCGGCCTATCATCATTATCTTCGGACATTCCCGAAAGGCAGATACGCGAACGCTGCCTTGAAATCCCTTCGCAATTGCCGTGGGCCGGGGCCCCGCTGGACCAACAGCGCAGGCTCCTACTGGCGGTACTATCCGCCTTATCACGATCCCTTCTGGCCATGGGGCCGCATTCCCGTCCCGCCGGTCGTGATCGTGCCGCCGGAGCCGGAGCTTCCGATTGAGCCGCCTATCGGTGGCGGGCCTACGCCGGAACTCCCCATCGAGCCGCCGGTCGGCGGTGGGCCCGAACCGGAATTGCCGATCGACCCCCCGGGCGGCCTGCAACCAATGCCGCTTCCGATCGAACCCGAACCGATGCCCATGCCGGATTTCGGCGACAGCATGGATATGGACATGGATTTTGGCGGAATGGATATGGATTTCTGATTGCTTGGGGCTCACGGATGGCCGGCTGACTGTTGACAGAAATAAATTCGACGATTTTAACGGAGTTCTCTCATCAAAGAGCTATTGTTATTCCTCTCGATATGCTCAAATATTAAAAATCGATGGCAGAGTTTCTTGAGATGAAACAGATGCATTACGATGCATTCTATCATCATCTCTCTCGCGCCCGCTAACGAGGAGATCATGATACTTGGAACGATCGGAATATTGCTGACGCTTCTTTCAGCACCGCTGTGGGCCTATCGCCATGTCATTTACCGTCAGCTGACACCACGCGCGCGAACCATCGTCGATAATGTAAGTCGCCATCACGAGAAATCCTA
This sequence comes from Stappia sediminis, assembly GCF_009826895.1. Taxonomy (GTDB): domain Bacteria; phylum Pseudomonadota; class Alphaproteobacteria; order Rhizobiales; family Stappiaceae; genus Hongsoonwoonella; species Hongsoonwoonella sediminis. The sequence goes on from NZ_WUMV01000001.1 coordinate 644,171, forward strand.
TCGTTTCGCGCTTCGCGTATTCGGGCTCGTGGCCGGTGCTCTTTGTCTTATACTCGCGCTGATCTCGATTATTCAGTATTCCAAGTTCGGTGAAATAGGGGTCGATAAATTCCGTGAAATTGCCAAGCCGCAACTCTATTCCGGAAGCCGCTTCATCGACTCCAACCTGAAGATATTTCTCTATGACCAGCACCCGATTTTCGGATTGATCCTGGTTGCATTGCTCTTCAGCGTCGGGTTGACACTGGTGCTTTCGGCCCTTCGCGACATTTCCCTCATCGGGCGCCTGAACAGGCGACTAAGCCGGCTAAAGACCATGACATCCTGAGCTGCCGCTCCGGTTCCGCTTTATCCGCGCCCTTCGCGGGGCGGATTGCGGGACGACCCGAAGCGAGCGGATTGGAAACGGCTAAGGCCGGCGTGAACCGTTCACTCCGCAGCCTTCTCCCTGCGCCGGTCATAGTCGTCGATGCGGGAAAAGACGACGAAGTATATGTAGATGTTCTTTACGTATTTTATCGGTTCGACTCCCGCGGCGCGAGCCACTTCCCATTCCACATTATCGAACCAGACATTCGGGTTCTTGGCTTTCATGCGCACCTTGGCCACCCGGTTCGGCCCGGCATTGTAGGACGCGAGCACAAACAGGATCTTGTCGAGTTCGGAGATCTCGGGATCGGAAAAATACTTGTCTGCCAGAAAGCGGTTATATTTCGCGCCTGCTTCGATGTTTCCCGCCAATTGGCGGAATTCCTTGATCGCCACATTCGGGTCCTTCGCGGTAGAAGGAAGCACCTGCATAATGCCGACCGCGCCGGTGCGGCTCTTCGCGCTGTTCCGGAACCGGGATTCCTGAAAAGCCTGCGCGGCGAGCAGCATCGGATCGATGTTATATTTCTTGCCGGTCGCTTCGAAAATTTCGACCAGATTGTCAAGTTCTTTCAGATATTTCTCGGTCTTCGGATTGATGATGTTTTCAATATTCGACGAATAGCGGCGCGCGAAGATATTTCCCAGTTCCGTTCCAATGTGGGTTTTCGATATGAATGAATTGACGACCTTCTTGAGTTCCGGGCTGTCTTTTCTGAAAGCCCAGGCGATATCGCCCTCTTCCCTGATGGCGAACTCCTTATGAATCCAGATGTTCTCGTATAACGGTTCCCATAATTCCGCCCTGTGATCATCGACCACGATTGCCGGCAGAATGCCGGCATCCACCATTTCCAGAAGATCTTCATCCTCAAGCGCTTCATCGACGGCGACGATCTTGACCGGCTGCTTGCTGTTCTTCTCAAGCTCAGCATTTATTTGAAGCAGGCTTTGAAAATAACTCGAAGATTTACGGACGTGGATTTCCATGTTCGAAAGATCGTCGAGACCTTTTAACTCTTTCTCGATCGGTCCCGTCACAACAAGTTCGCGCACATTCGTCCGCACCGGATCGGAGAAATCGACGATTTTCAGACGATCGGGAGTGATGGTCAGATCCGCGACCGCGATGTCGCCATATCCCTCCACCAGACCGGATAACAAGGCGTCCCGCTGGGTCGGCAGTAAGACAACGCGGATCTTGTCGCCTTCCTTCCGGATACCTTTGTTTATGTGCTTCTCGAACTCCCGCAGATATTCCGCAGCCAGTCCTTTTTCCTCTCCCTTGTCCAGGTAATAATCCGTAATCGAATAGGGAATAAGCGCTCGAACGACCTTGTCTTTCTTCATTTTTTCGAAATCGCCCGTAAAAGGCGCAAGAACTGATTCAGTAAGACTGTCGGCAGATTCCAATGCACTTGCGCAGCAAAGCATCGAAAACACAAAAAAGGCCGATACATACAACCGCACCAACATGTCAGACGCCTCCCAACTAGGCCGAATACGAAAAATCGCATCGGTTTCTGTAAATTTCGACGCTGCCTCGAAAAATAGGGCGCAAATGAACTCAATCGATTATTACTTGTATCAATATAGTAGATTACCATAAAAACAATGTTCCGCACGAAACACTTCACCGATTAATGCATATTTCCAATTGGATTTTCGGGCCGGAGTATCATTACTTCGGCAGGCATTTGCTCAGACGCCTCTCCGACTTGGTCGTGTGGATAAACCTAATCCGCTGTCTGATCGTTGCGAGTTGAACGAAGGCGAGGAAGCTGGAAGCCGGCTTGCCGGCATCTCTAACAGGGGCTTGAAAGTGTTGTAGTCTGAGACATGTCCGCCGGTCAGGACGAAACCAGGAGTGCGGCCCAAAAGGATTTTTGTGGCGTCGCCGCCACTCGCTCAGCACCCGTGCTCCCGCAGGGTGTAGAAGATTTCGTCATTCAGCTTCAGGCATCATATTGGCGCCCGGCCATTCAGATGAACGCCAGGCGCCGCCTCTCTACGACGCCATGCGTATCAGAGCCCCTCGCGGTGCCGGACGGTACCGTCCATCATCGTCAGCTCGACCTTCGTTTTGTAAATATCGTGGGGGTCGATTTCGAAAAGATTCTGATCGAGCACGATAAGGTCGGCCAGTTTGCCCACCTCGAGCGAACCGATCCTGTCCTCCACGGCGGTGCCATAGGCCGCGCCGTAGGTGTTGGCGCGGATCGCCTCGGCCACGGACAATCTCATGCCTTCACCACCTAATATCGGCATATCAGGCTTGCCGAGCATCTGGCGCGTCACGGCCTGGGTGATGGCGTTGAGAGGCTTGTAGTCGGCGACATAGGCAGCCGCCGGGAAATCCGAGCCCAGCGAGACATTGCCACCCGCCTCGAGGATCGCCTTGATCGGGAACAGACGCTTCATGCGTTCCGGGCCATAACGCTCGGGCGAGATCGCTCCGGTATAGGGGTCAAGTGCCATCCACTGGCCTGTTGTATCGTAGGTGGCGTTCAGTTCCTTGAAGCGCGGATAATCGTCCGGATGCACCAAGGTCGCGTGTGATGCGACTGCCCGCCGATCCCATTCAGGGTTGGCTTCCTTCGCCAGTTCGACATAATCCAGAAACGTCCGCACCGCGAGATCCCCGAAGCAGTGACAGAGAAGGTGCAGCTTTTCCTTGTCGGCGCGCACAGCCGCGTCTTGCATCACGTCGAACGGGATAATGGGTTCCGGATCGGCGTCGGGGTTATCGGAATATGGCTCCACAAGAAGAGCGCTGTACTTGTCGTCATCTCCATCCATGTTGATCTTGAGCGCGTTGACCTGCACGAGTCCGTCCTGGTTCTCGTCGCGCATTTTTTTCGCAATCGGCACGGGGTCTATACTGGCATCGTTCCAGTAATAGCTGCCGTAGATCCGCATCCCCAGCGTACCGTCTTCCTCGAAACCCTTGAGGATCCCGATCGCCATGTCCTGGTCGACCCCGGCCCAGCCGAAATCATGAACGGCGGTGATACCGGCCTTGGAATACTCTGGGAACCACCTGGCCATGCCTTCGCGAATATAATCCGCATCGATCGTGACGAACTTGTTCAGAATTTCAATCTGGGCCGGAACCTCCACAATGTATCCGGTGGGGTTGCCGTCATCGTCACGCACAAAATAGGACGCACCCGGCACAGTGTCGGGGGTATCTTTGTCGAGCCCTGCCATTTCCATGGCCTTTGTATTGATCCAAGCGGAATGACCGTCGACCTGCCAGAGATAGACGGGCCTGTCGGGAACGACCGCGTCGATCATCTCTGCGGTGGGTTCACCAGGTCCATACAGGTTGGGCCGGACGCCCCATCCGTTGATGAACTCCAGATCCGGATTGGCGTCTGCATACTCCTTCAGCTTGGCGAGCAACTCGTCCATGGTGTCGGTCTGCAGGTCGGGGCCGTGCAGGATGATGCCCTGCGTCGTCGTATGGAAATGCCCCTCGACGAACCCGGGCAGCATCATCCTGCCCTCGAGGTTGATCGTCTCGGTTCCGTCTCCCACCAGCGCTTCCGCGCCGGTGTCGTCGCCGACATAGACAATCTCGTTGCCGCGCACGGCAACGGCCTCAGCCCAGGAATTGTCCTTGTCGACGGTGTAGACCTTGCCGTTGGTGAACACAAAGTCCGCCGGTTGCGCAGTCTGCGCGGAGGCCACGCCAGTCGCAACAATCAGCGCTGCTATGCTGATGACAGGTCGAAACATGGAGAACTTCCCTTCATACGCTGAATAGTACTTCGCTCAATACCTCTTCCCGCCGGAGTGCCGGCGGGAAGAGGCCAATGAACGCTGCCTCTCCGACAGGCGATCCTTATCACTCCTGCCAGGGGTATCTGATGTGGGGATCGGACAGTGCCCCGGCGGCGATGGAAGGCTCGGCGTAGGTGATCTTGCTGCCTATCATTGCCTTCAAAGCAGTGCTTGTGGAGATGAGCAATTTTGAGCGATAAACACCAATCAAAGTCTTCAACTCTTCACGAATTGGAGCATGCGCCCAAGCGGTAAGCGAAGCGAATGAGTGGTAACGCCACCCGACTTGTCGAAAATCGGGCGGCGAACTACTGAATCCTTACGGCACGGTGCGGCGCGGATGCGGACGAAGCCCCCACAGGTCTTCTCGCTGGAGCCATTCGGAATTCACGTAGGTGAAGCGTCCATCCATCATCGTCGCGATCACCTCGACATCAGCCAGATCACTCGGATCTTCTTCCAACGGGTTGCGGTCCAGCACGACAAGATCGGCGAGCTTACCGACCTCCAGGCTGCCGATCTTGTCTTCCATTCGCATTTGCCAGGCCGCTTCGATCGTGTGGCTTCGGATGGCCTGCTCAATCGTCATCGGCTCCACGTTTGGCGGAAACGCCTTGGAATTCGGGTCTTCGGGCTGAACATTGGTCGTGGCGACCTCGATGACATACATGGGCGCCTGCATTACTGCCGGGGTGCTGGGGACATCGGAGGCGATGGAGACCGAGTTTCCGGCGCGGGCGAAATCCTGGTACTTTCCAAACATAGTTTCCACCCGCTTTTCGCCCAACAAACGCAGAGCATCCTTGTCGGTGTTCGACCAATCGGTGGTGAAACTGGGCGTCGCGTTGACGGGTATCTTGTTCTCGATCATCTTTTTCTGGTCGTCCGGATGAATCCAGGTGGCGTGGTGGATCGCACTGCGGGAATTCGGATCGACCTCCTTTGCCGCGATAATTCCATCAATGACAGCCCTGGCTGTGCCTGAACTGTCGCTGTGGGCGGCCCCATCGATATTCTGCTTAGCCGCTTCGACAAAAACGTCCTTGATCGTATCCGGTCTGACGTTGAATGAGCCCGTCTTGCCGGATTCATAGGGTTCGAGGAAGGGCGCAACCTCAGCGACCCAGTTGCCCTCCGGGTGGATCTTGATCGACTGTACGCGCAGCATGTCGCTGTTATACTTGTCACGCATCTTCACGGTGAAATCGATAAACCGCTTGGGGTCGGCATTTATGTTCTTGAACATAGGCTGCGGGAAGGTACGCAGGACAAGTTCGCCGTTTTCTTCCAGGCCATGAAGGTATTCGAGCGCCGCCTCGAAATCGCTTTCCATTCCACCATGCGTATCCGTGACGTTCGGCGTCACGATGCCGGTGTTCTGTACTGCTGTCAGACCGTTGCTCGCCGCGAGTGGAAAAAGCTTGTTGATGCTCTCCGGTATCATCGTATCGGCATCCCAGGCACCGATGTCGACAAAGGTTTTCATCCATTGCCCTTCGACGCCGACACCCGTCGGATTGCCATCTTCGTCGCGTTCCCAGAACGAGACGCCTTCCAACTTGTCCGGACTGTCCTTCGTTACACCGCCAGCCTCGAACGCCTTGGTGTTGAGCCAGGCATCATGGATCGTAAAGTCCAGCATGATGGCAGGACGGTCCGGGACGGCCTCGTCCAGCTCAGTCGCGAGGGGATTGCCGCCAAACTTGCCGGCGCTCCACCCCACACCGCGAATGACCTTGAGGTCCGGATTGGCCTCAGCATATTCCTTGATGGCCCGAAGCACTTCCTCCTTCGTGTCATACTCGAAGAGCTGAACGCCACCGATCGTCCAATTGGAGGAAATGAAGTGGTCATGAGCGCTGATAAAACCCGGAAGGATTGTCCGGCCCGCCAGGTCATACACCTCGACGTCGTCGCCCAGATAGGCTTTTACGCCTTCGGCATCGCCCACATAGACAATCTTGTTGCCGGCAACAGCGACAGCTTCCGCCCACGGCTGGTCCTCGTTGACGGTGTAGACCTTGGCGTTGGTGAACACGATGTCAGCCGCCTCTTGGGCAAACGACGTCGAGGTTGCCCCTATCAGCAAAACTGAAACGGCCAAAAACTTTGAATAACGCATGTGATTACCTCCGTTTCTGAACTTGTCTGTGTCGCCGCATCGCGATTGGAATGCCCGCCTGGTCAGATAACCGGCCATTGCCCACCAGAGCCCGTGCATTGCTGTGCCTAAAGCCCGTCGCGGTGACGGAAAGCACCGTCCATGATTGTCGCCAGAACCCTGGTCTCCAGCAGCTCTTCCGGGTCGTCGAGTTCCAGGATATTGCGGTCCAGAATCACGAAGTCAGCCAGCTTGCCCACCTCAATGGAGCCGATCTTGTCCTCCATTCTGAGCTGCCAGGCCGGGCCGATGGTGACCGCCTTGATAGCCTGTTCAATGGTCAGATGCTGGGCGCCTGGCGGGAACGGCTTTGAAACTTCGGGGGGCTGGAGCGTACTCTTGAACGATACCGCCCCGTAGATCTGATTCAGCATGCCGACGTTGGACATCGGGGAAGATGGAGAGTCGGCGGATATGCTGAGCATCCTCCAGTCTGCGTCCGCGGCCTTGGCGTATTGCCCGACATAGTTGAGCACCCGTTCCCCGCCTAGCAGCTTCTTGTAGTCCGTATCCTGCCCGGCCCAATCGGTCGAGAAGATTGGCGTGACATTGACAGGGATGCGGTTGTCGATCACGCGCTGCTGGTCATCCGGGTGGACGATCTGGAAATGGTGGATGGCATTGCGTTCGTCGGTGTTGCCGGCTTCACGCGAGGCCAGGATGGCGTCGATCATCCCGCGCACGGTTGCAGATCCCTCGGCATGCGAGACGACATCGAGCCCCTGGGCATTGGCCGCCAGCACCACCTCCTTCATCAGGTCTGGAGACACGACCGAAGCGCCGTAATTGTCCGTTCCCTCGAACGGTTCCAGCATCAGGACGCCCATGCCGGACCACGTGCCTTCGGGATGCAGCTTGATGCCGTGCACCCGGACCATATCGCCTTTGTAGCGATCCGCCATGTCGCGGACGCGCTCCGCGAATTCCACCGGATCGGCCGATACGTCCTTGTAGCTGGGGGATACGAAGGTACGTATCGGCAACTCGCCTGCTTCGTTGGCTGCCGTCAGGATCTTCATCGTCGTTTCGGCATCCTTGAACATGCCGGGCGCATTGGTGACGTTGGGTGTCACGATCTGCGGCACGAGAACCGTCGTCATGCCGCCGGCGGCCGCCTGGGCCTGAAGCTTGGCGCGGCTTTCGCTGATCATCTTCTCGGCATCCCAGGCGACCGGGATATATGCGGCAAACCAGGCGCCCTCCATACCGACGCCAGTGGGATTGCCCTCCTCGTCGCGAACCCAGTAGTTCACGCCGGGCGTGGGATCGGGGGTGTCCTTGGTGATGTTGCCCGCTTCCAGAGCCTTTGTATTCAGCCATGCATTGTGAAGCGTCCAATCGATGATGAGCGCGACCTTGTCCGGCACGATTTCATCAAGCTCGGCCGCAGTCGGGATGCCGCCCATCAACCCCGGATTATAGCCCTGCCCCAGAACGATCGGGAGATCGGGGTTGGCCTCCACATAGTCGCGGATAAGCTGAAGGGTCTCTTCCTTGTTCGTGGCGCTGTTCAGGTCGACGCCCTGGTTCACCCATGCCGCGCCGATGATATGGTCGTGCGTACTGACGTAGCCCGGCAGGACCATCTTACCCGCCAGATCGACAATTTCGGTTCCGTCCCCGGCGTAGGCTCTGGCATCTTCTGCGGAGCCGACAAACACGATTTCATTGCCGCGCACCGCAATCGCTTCGGCTTTCGGCTGGCCCTCGTTGACCGTATAGACGAAACCGTTCGTCAAGAGGAGGTCCGCCGCCTCCTGTGACTGCGAGGCCGACATTGTTGCAAGCAGCATCATCGATGCAGTCAGTAAACCCAAGTATCGCATGTAATTACCTCCTGCACTGACGCTTTCTGTTTCGTGATGTGCAATGCGTCTCACCACCGCTCTCGCGCGTTGCAACGGGCATGGAAACCGGCCGGCCCGGGCGCTTGATCGCTCCGGGTCCTTCTTGAGCGTTGGACCGGCAAGTCGCCGGGTCCTCGATCCGGCGACACTCATGCGCAGATCAATCGGCCTGCGCTTCAGGCCATCTTGCACGAAAAACTAACGTTACGTAAATATCCGTACGAACCTAGCCCTAAAATCGCAAAATCGGGCTCAGGAAGGCAGCAAGGGAAGCCTGATCGCTGTTGGCGATATCCGCCGCTGGGTCGGAGACAGCGAAACGGCCTGCCGGGCGTAAGGCATTTGCGCTTCAGTCGGTCCCGTTCTCAACGGACGTGCCGAAGATGACAATGGCGAGGCTGACGAGCGAAAGGCATGAATAGAACGCGAAGCGGAAGGAAACGCCTTCTTTCCTTGTCAGGATCGCCGCGATAACCGCCTGCAGGCAGTAGTACATCGCGAAAGCCTTGGATGCGTAGTTGATGATCTGGAACACGCTGGAAGGCTAGGTAATTGCCAGTCCTATAGCCACGAAAATCGCAAATCCACCCGCTACTGCCATTCAGCGCTGTGCAGCCATGACAGAGAAGAGGCGTTCTCGGTTGTTCTGGAGATAGGGTCCGATGTCTATTTTCGGCATATTGGCGACCTGCGATCGCCGGGCTTGCATGCCATTTTCCCACCCGAACGGAATTTATTTGCACCTCAGCTGGGATCCGTTTTCCCAACTACCCGGGTCTCTCACAAGCAGATGTTCCAACGTCCGAGATCGATGCGGTTGCTTGCTGGCGCCATGCACTTCAGTCGCCTTCGCCGTCGCCATCCTCGATGCTCACGACGAACCCGCCGAGCAAGCACTCGTAGGCGCGTGCGGCCTCGACCATGGCGCCCTTGTTGTAATGCGCCTCGGTGATCTTCGGGTCGGCGTGCTGGAGGGTTGCGGAGGCGATCCCCATGCGCTCGCCGGCCTCGGAAGCGACGAGCTGGACGGCGCAGTCGCGGAAGAGGTGCGGATAAATGGCGCGCCCCAGGGACGCCCTGGTCGTGCGGGCGATGGCGCCTTCCACGCCAAGGTATGAGAGCGGCGCGCCGCCGCGCCCGATCCAGAAGCCGGGACTGGTGGCGTTCAGGACCGTCTCGCGCAGTTCGAGCCAGGTGGCAATGCGGGGCGCGAGGAAGGCGGGAACGGGTCTTTCGTCGTGACGGTTGGTCTTGGTCTCCGAGGCCGGCAGCACGATCCGCCAAGCGCCGTCGATGTCGCGGATCTGGCGGCCCAGGCTGAGGCTTGCGAGGTTCTTCAGGCGGATCGGGCAGCAGCCGAGCAGCGCGACCATGAGGCCGTCGCGGTAGCGGGTGGCGGCATTGACGGACCCGGCACGCGCAGTGGCTTGGTTTTCCTGCATACGGGTCAATCCCGCCTCGACCAGAAGCCGGGCATTGACAATGCGGTCGTGCTTCGGATGCGGGACCTTTTCCAGGTCGAGGTCGCGTTCGATCTCGCGCAACCAGCCGAAGTCGGTAGTCGGCGCGAGGATCACGGCGAAGCGACGGATCTTGTAGATGGTCCCGTGACACGTCACCGAGCTCACGCGGGCGCGAAGTTCCTCGAGGAAGGGATCGAGAATATCCGGGCGGACGTGGGCCGCCGCAGGCGCTGCAAGGTCCAGGCCGCCGGTACGCTCGCAGAAGTCGAGCAGATAGCCGTAGCGGCGCGCGAGATCGGCCCGGGTGATCGGCTTGAGCTGGGACGCGCACCCACCTCGGGCAAGCCGCTCGCCCGGCCGGCAGGCGCCCTGCCACGCCCGACGATCGGCTTCGGGCCACAGGTTTGGAGGCAGCGAGCGGACGGGGCGATCCATCGTCAGCGCCCCTTGCGGCTGTTCGACAGGGTCCGCCGCCGAGCCCGACCGGATGCCTGCTCTCCGGCGCGCTGCCTGAGGCCGTGCTCGATCAACTCGCCGTACTGGCGCGTCGCTTCCGCCGTCTCCAGGCCGACGTAGAAGTTCATCGTCGTCTGGATGTTGCGGTGGCCGAGAATGCGGCGGACGAGCTCATAGTTGCCTGGCGCCCCGCGCAGGATGATCGCGGCGGCCGCGTGGCGGAACTGGTGCGGCGTGATCTTCAACCCGATCGTCTTCCAGATGCGCAGCGCGATCTGGTCGGCGAGCGTCTTCTGGTCCTTCCGATCCCGCCCTTCCCCGGGGTAGAGATAATCGTGGTTTGCCCCGCGCATGAGCTTCGGACGGAAGATGTGGATGTATTCATCAATCAGCGCGCTCGTTTCCTTCGACAGCGGGAACTCCAGCGGAACGTTGTTCTTCACCTCCGAAAAGGGAAAGACCAGCCAGTACGGCGCGTTCGGACCGTCCGGCCGGGTCAGGTGATGACCGATGCGCCCGGAGACATGGTTCGCCATGCGTGCCGGCGCCACCGTGAGGAGGCGGATGGCGACTGCCATCTGTGCGGTCACCGCCGCCTTGACCGGCGAGCGCGCAAGATCCGCCCTTGCCTCGGCCATCAGCCGGTCGGGGAGCCCGGCAACCTCCGCCCAGACGTCGGAGCCCAGCACCTTGCGAATGACGTCCATGTTCTTCGCCGTCATCTTCGGCGGACGACACTCGTCGAGCCGGTCACGAAGGTCCTTCAGCCGCTCCATCTCGTCCGGCGTGAGCCCCTCGCACGCATGCGCCACCGCGACGATGAAGAAGGCGAGATCGATTGTGTAGACCGACGGCTCATCGCCGTCCTTGTGCCAGTAGGCGTCTAGAATCTTCTCGACCACATCGGGCTGGCAGAGGAGGTCGAGACCGGTGAGCGAGGAAAGCGGCACACCTTCGCGCACGGCCATGCGCACCATGGCGCCGATCTTGCGGCGGGCGAGATCGGCTGTCCCGTCCGACCAGCCTCTATACCGCTTGCCGTTCGCGCCGCGGTGGGGGCGGGTCATCTTTTCAAGATACGCCTCGATGTCAGCGGCAAGCCCGTCCGGGAAGTCCGCGTCCTTCGGCCCGGACATGCGGTCCGCAATCGGCGGCTCTGCGAGACGGGTCTCGGGCCAGCCGGGCACGGTCTCAACACAGGCGTTCCACGCCCGTACCAGCGACCGACGCCGGCTGGCGGAAAAGACATCGAACGAGGTTTCCGCGCGATAGGCAGCATAGGCGTCGAGATGCGCATCACGCACCTCTTCGGGCGCGACGCCCGCGGCCGACAGATACCGCAGGAAAGGCGACAGATGCGACCGGTCCCGAAACCCTTCGACACCGTTCCACGGCCCCTGCCAGGCCGGCGACAGCGGCGCGCCACGCCGCGTGGTGACACCGAGATCGAGCCCCCACTTCAACGCCGCCGCCGCGTTCGAGCGATGGTTCGCAAAGGTCTTGGCGTTGACGCCGAGCCGTTCCGGGTGCAGGCGCCGTACCTGCTGTGCGATCGCGCTGGCGCGGGCCGGGATTGTTTCCGGCGGCCGGCCCAGGTATCCCGCCATCTGCCTCAGCGAGGAGGTCCAATGCGCTGCCTTGCTCCCGAGCGTCGCGCGTTCTGCCTCAATGCGGGCGATCAGGTCGGCGAAGGACGGCTCACCGATGACGAATTTTTCCATCTTCGTTCCACTCTCCGGTTCGGCTTCGGGACGGATTCCCTTCGCACGGTGTAGTCTCGGGTTGGATAAATTTATATATACTTGGAATTTGGGAAATTGTCATGCCTGTATCGGTTACCTATACATGTTGTATATTTCCCAAAACACAATAATACACAAAACATCATAGTATATAATATCACGTTGTTGGATATGAATACTTGACGACAGACCCATGCTCGCGTCGCGCCGAGATACGGGCCGCGCCGCCGATCAGCGGCGCGGCTTGTCCGCAGCGTCCTCGATCTCGTATTCGGACGTCGACGAGAACCGACGCCCCGTGGCCCAGGCGTCGACATCATCGCGACGATAGAGGACGCGGTTGCCGAAGCGCACGAACGGCGGCCCGTTGCCCGCAACGCGCGCCTTGTCCAGGAAACTCTTCGACACGCGCAGATAGTCCGCCGTCTCGCGGACGGTCAGGTAGACGGGAGCATCTGCAGCGGGGGGCTTATCGTTGGGCGGGATCTTCGGGAAAAAGGCCTTGGCCATCGTGTTCCATCTCCTGGCAAATCGGGACATCTGCGTCCCGTTGCAGGAAATGAAGCGCAAGCAGGCGATGGCGTCGAAAGGCTCAGTTTCCAGATTTTTCGGGAGGGTTTTGAGCCTTGGCGGTGTTCAGCCGTTTCAGGCTGCGTTTGAAGCGGCTGTGCAGCGTGTTCCGGTTGTCGGAGCGAATCGGGGAAACCAGAAAACCCTCGAAAGCTTCGACCAGATCGAGAATCGCACCCTTTCGTTCGTTCGTGACGGGATCGGTGGATACGGAAAGCCTGATCCCGTTGTGCTCGGCGATCCGCAGAACGGGCGCAAGGAAAATGTCATACCAATCGTAGGTCGCGCGACCGGCCTTGCCCCTGGTCGCCGAAAGCTCTTCGGCGACGTGTTCAAGCGCGTCGATGACCGGCGGCAGCAAGCCGCGAAGGTCCGACAGATGCATGTGCACCGGATCGCCGTCCATGCCCGGAATGCCCTCGAAATCCGGGGCAACAATCGCCTTGAGGGCGGGCTGAAGAAGTAGGAAAAGCTCGAGGTCGTTGCCTTCGATCGGGCCGCTCTGAACGGCGGAAGTGATCCCCTCCAGCTTCCGCAGTGCCGCGATGATCGGTTTCACCTCGCGCAGGAGATCGGAAACTTGCGGATCATCCTTCGGCGCATGGCGCGCCAGCCGCGCGCGATTCGCCGCTTCCAAATATTCTTGCCGCTCCTCCCCTGTCGTAGCGTCTGCGTGGCGACGGAAATTCTCTTCGTAGTAGTCGGAAAGCGCTTCCCCGAATTCGGGCATAACTGCATGGGCAGCACCATGGGCATACCCGAGCGCCATGCGGAAATCCCCGGCGAGTTCGGGCGTAATCTCGATCGGGTGCCCGGTCTTCGTCTCGAACGCCTCGGCAAGCTTCGCCAACTCCTCGTCCGACACCTCGAAATACATATAGCCCGCACGTCGCGGCAACCTTGCCATGTTTCTCTCCGAAGTCCGGAATGTGGCTTCTGCGATTCAACAATATGGGATGCGCGGCGACTCGCCGACGGATGTTCCGTCGCGTTGCAGGACTTCCGCGCAGGCAGCCGTATAGAGGCGCAAGATACTTTTGCGCCGATGCCGCGAACGGACAGCTTCCAGATCAACCTTCGACCTTGGCGCCTTCGGGCCGAAGAACAGGGAGGGAGTTCCGGTGTCGATCGACAGGAGATCGTCCTTCAATGCGGACAAGGGTTCAATCACCTGCCCGGAAAGGCTGCGGGAACCCAGAAAGGACTTCACCACTTCGAGAGACTGGTAGATCGCCTGTCGCGACTTCGGCTGTCCCTCGTTGAAGAGCCGTGCCGCCTCCTCAAGTTGACGGAACAGGATCTCTTCGGCTTCTGGACGGCCGATCTCCGGATCATGGCGCGGAAATCGTTGGTCTCCGGCGGTTTTTTCAGTCATTTCCTTCGCTTTCCGTCCTGGCGCCGGTTGACTTCGGCCCGACCGCCTCGGCGATCTGCTTGCTGATGATGTTGGACGCCCGGCGAACGGGGTCATCAGCGAGATGGGCGTAACGTTGCGTGGTGAGCGACGACCTGTGACCAAGCAGCTTGCCGACGATCGGCAGGCCGAGACCGGAGGCGGCACCTATGCTGGCATGCGTGTGCCTGAGATCGTGCAGGCGAACGCCGTCGAGGCCGGCTGCGGTGCGGATCTGGTCCCAGGGTTTCTTCAGATCGTGCCGCGGCCTGTCAGGCGTCTGGCCGGGGATCACATAGGCACCCACACGCGGCAGGCTGCGCAGAAGATCGCAAGCCGCCTCGCTCAGGATGACGCCCTTGCGCCCGGTCTTGGAATCGGTCAGCCACAGGAAACCCCGGTCGAGATCGACCTCCTCCCAGCGCAGGTTGAGGATTTCGCCGAGACGGCAACCGGTCAGGAGCAACAGGCGGATCGCGCCTGTGACATACACGGGATAGACCACCCGTTGAGGTCCGTTCTTCGGCACATGCTTGCTGGTCTCGCCGTGCGCCCGGATCGTCCATGGCAAGCCGACCGTCTCGGCCTCGTGCAACGCATCGCCGAGGCGCTTCAGCTCATCACCGGTCAGATACCGCTCGCGACCGGCCTCTCTGAACTTCTGGATGTCGGACGCCGGATTGAAGCCCCTCGGTACATGCCCCTGCCTGGCTGCCCAGCCATAGACACTGCCGAGGTAGGCCATCACCCGGTTCGCCCGGTAGGGTCGGTCGGCGAGCGAAAGGTGCACGCGGTTGAGATCGGCAGCACTGACCTGTTCCGCTTTCAGATGTCCGAGCGCCGGAACGACGTAGGTTCGAAGCGCTCGGGCATAGTCTTCGCGCGTCGCAGGTTTCAGCTTCTGCCCGTGCTCTTCAAGGAACTGTTCGATGAGATCTCCGAGCGTCGCCGCCTTGCGCTTGCGGTCCCGCTCAGAAGCCGGGTCCTCACCCTGAGCCACCGCCCACAGGATCCGTTTCGCCTCCTGGCGTGCGGCATCCGGCGTGACCACGCCATAGCGCCCGATCGTGACCTGTCGCCGGACACTGCCGAAGCGGTAGCGGCAGATGAACGTCTTCCTGCCGCTCGCCTCGATCCTCAGGCCGAAGCCGGGCAGGTCGTCGTCCCAGACCATCGTTCGCGATGCCGGAGCATTGATCGCATCGATCGCGCGTTTCGTGAGCTTCATCGGGGTACCCGAGTATTGAAAATTGCCTGCAGGGTATCATGACGCCAAATTGAAATGGCGTCCATATGGCGTCCAAATGAACGGAATTCGAGGGTAATTCAGTGCAACTAAATGGCACGAAGGATCAGAAAGTTTTCGATAAAACAACATGTCCGAAACAAAAGGCAATTCAAGGAAATCGACCTGCAATGATTCGGCGTCTGGCTTGCCGCACGCGGTGTCGATGTCAAGAACAAGGCGAATATCACGCATCTGCCAGCTTACCTGCTTCTGCAGGCGGCGCGTGACGGGCAGGGCATCGTCAATACGAAGCGGATGTTCGTGGAAGAGGATCTCCGGGCCGGCCGCCTGGTCTGCCTTTTTGAGGACAGCGTCGAAGATGTTCCGGTCGGGTATTTTCTGGTGCGCCAGCCCGGCCCGATGCGTGAGCCGCTCAAGCGGTTCATCGCCTGGCTGAAGCGGCAGGCGCAAACAGGCAGCGCCCCCGCCGCGGCTCGCGTATAGGCGTTGTCCGGGCCCGGCTATTGCAGCCGGTATTCCCCGTCGATCGTCTTGAGTTCCTGCGGCTTTATCAGCCGTGAATGCGCAATCGTCACCGAATGCAGCGGTCCTTCGATCTTTCGTTGCCAGAACGCAAGGAACTTAGAAAGCTCGGGAAACTCCGGGAAGATATCGTACTGCTGCCAGATGAATTCCTGGAACAGCGCCCGGTGGTCCGGCATCCTGTAGAGGATCTGGGCCGTTGTGATCCCGTAGCCGTCAAGCTGGCGTTTGAATTCCGATGATACCTGCATCCACCGTCCTCCATGATCGTTGAACGACTCACCAATTTTGCCGTGAAACAGGTGGATCGGCAAGTTTGACTATTGCAATAACTGTTTTGAATCATATAGTTAGCAGCATTTCGAAGAGAGTGCTGCCAGAATCTGAAATCCGTGAAACATGAGCAGGGACGTGCTTGCCGCGCTTGGCGCGCCAGCCTTTGCAAAGGCAATTCCGAAGGGCTTTCGTTTTTTTGTTAGCACTCTCGAAAAAGAGTGCTAAATAGCCGCCGAAGGGTATTGAACTGCCAAATACCCTTTCCCAAATAACCTTCGCCTGTCGTCCGAAAGGAGGCTGGCATGTCAGTCAACACACTGATTTTGTTGGAGGAAGCTTCATGAAGTTCCGTCCTTTGCATGACCGAGTCGTGGTCCGCCGCATCGACGCGGAAGAAAAGACCGCAGGCGGCATCATCATTCCGGACACCGCCAAGGAGAAGCCGCAGGAAGGCGAAGTCGTCGCCGTCGGCCCCGGCGCCCGCAACGATGCCGGCGAGCTTGTCGCGCTCGACGTCAAGGCCGGTGACCGCGTTCTGTTCGGCAAGTGGTCCGGCACCGAGGTCAAGATCGATGGCGAAGACCTTCTGATCATGAAGGAAAGCGACATCATGGGCGTGGTCGAAGGCGTTGCCGCCAGCAAGGCCGCCGCGTAAGCGCTTCACCTGATAACTGGATTCAACATCGTTACGTCTTCAGGAGTGACGAAACATGTCTGCCAAGGAAGTAAAATTCTCCACCGACGCCCGCACCCGCATGTTGCGCGGCGTCGACATTCTCGCCGATGCGGTGAAGGTGACGCTCGGCCCGAAAGGCCGCAACGTCGTTCTGGAAAAATCCTTCGGCGCGCCGCGCATCACGAAGGACGGTGTGACGGTCGCCAAGGAAATCGAGCTTGAGGACAAGTTCGAGAACATGGGCGCGCAGATGGTGCGCGAAGTCGCCTCCAAGCAGAACGACTTCGCCGGCGACGGCACCACGACCGCGACCGTCCTTGCCCAGTCGATCGTCAAGGAAGGCACCAAGGCGGTTGCCGCCGGCATCAATCCGATGGATCTGAAGCGCGGCATCGACCTCGCGGTGAACGCGGTGGTCGAGGATCTTCGCAAGAACGCCAAGGAAGTGACCGAAAACAGCGAAATCGCCCAGGTCGGCACGATTTCCGCCAATGGCGATGAAGAGATCGGCGCCATGATCGCCAGGGCGATGGAAAAGGTCGGCAACGAGGGTGTCATCACTGTCGAGGAGGCCAAGTCGCTCGAAACCGAACTCGACGTCGTCGAGGGCATGCAGTTCGACCGCGGTTACCTGTCGCCCTATTTCGTGACCAACGCCGAGAAGATGCGCGCGGAGCTGGAGGATCCCTACATCCTCATCCACGAGAAGAAGCTCTCCAACCTGCAGGCGATCCTGCCGCTTCTCGAAGCCGTCGTGCAGAGCAGCCGTCCGCTCCTCATCATCGCGGAGGATGTGGAAGGCGAGGCGCTTGCCACCCTTGTGGTCAACAAGCTGCGTGGCGGGTTGAAGATCGCCGCCGTCAAGGCTCCTGGCTTCGGCGATCGCCGCAAGGCGATGCTGCAGGATATCGCGATCCTGACCGGCGGCACGGCCGTTTCCGAAGATCTCGGCATCAAGCTTGAGAACGTGACGCTCGACATGCTCGGCACGGCGAAGAAGGTCGTGATCGAGAAGGAGAACACCACGATCGTGGACGGCGCCGGCGCCAAGGACGAGATCGAGGCGCGCGTTGCCCAGATCAAGGCGCAGATCGAGGAAACCACCTCCGACTACGACCGCGAGAAGCTGCAGGAGCGTCTTGCGAAGCTCGCCGGCGGTGTCGCGGTGATCCGCGTCGGCGGTGCGACCGAGGTCGAGGTGAAGGAGAAGAAGGACCGCGTGGACGACGCCATGCACGCGACCCGCGCGGCTGTCGAGGAAGGCATCCTTCCGGGTGGCGGCGTTGCCCTGCTTCGTGCGCTCAAGGCGCTTGAGAGCGTTGAGACGGCGAACGCCGATCAGAAGACCGGCATCGACATCGTCCGCCGCGCGATCCAGGCTCCGGCCCGCCAGATCGCCCTGAATGCCGGTGCCGACGGTCCCGTCATTGTCGGCAAGCTTCTGGAAAAGGCCGAATATTCGGCAGGCTGGAACGCCCAGACCGGTGAATACACCGACATGTACCAGGCCGGTATCGTCGACCCGACCAAGGTCGTGCGTACCGCGATCCAGGATGCCGCTTCCATTGCCGGCCTTCTCATCACGACCGAAGCCATGGTCGCCGAGAAGCCGAAAAAGGAAGGTGCTGCGCCGGCCATGCCGGGCGGAATGGGCGGCATGGACTTCTGACGAATAATCCCGAAAAGTTGCAGACTTTTCGGACAAGATTATTCGCGGGAAAAGAAGGCTATAAAGCCGCCCACCAACAAGTATGAGCCGAAGTCGGCAACGCCGACTTCGGGTGGCGGCATGGACTTCTAACCTGCCTCCGTTTACGCGAATTGCGGAAGGGCGGTCTTCGGGCCGCCCTTTCTTTTTACGGGCCGGGCTGTGACAATTCACGGGTGGACGTTGGCGGCTCTTTCATTTAAGCCTTCGCCGCATCGAAAAATAAGTGACCACACCGCTTACCTGCGTTGTCTGCAGGAGTGAGCCGGAGAGGACCAGATGATCCAACTGACTTTCCCCGACAATTCATCGCGCGAATTCGAACCCGGCATCACCGGCCGGGATGTCGCCGAGGGCATTTCCAAATCGCTTGCCAAGAAGGCGGTGGCGGTGACGCTCGATGGTGAGCTGCGCGATCTTTCCGACGGAATCGACCGCGACGCCCGCATCGAGATCGTAACCCGCGACGACCCGCGCGCGCTGGAGTTGATCCGCCACGACGCGGCCCACGTGATGGCCGAAGCCGTGCAGGAACTGTGGCCCGGCACGCAGGTGACCATCGGCCCGGTGATCGAAAACGGCTTCTATTACGATTTCAAGCGCAATCACCCCTTCACGACCGAGGACCTGCCGGTCATCGAGAAGAAGATGCGCGAGATCGTCCAGCGCAATGCCCCTTTCACCAAGGAAGTGTGGTCGCGCGACGAAGCCAGGCATCATTTCCGCGAGCAGGGCGAGGCCTACAAGGTGGAGCTCGTCGACGCCATTCCCGAAGGCGAGGACGTGAAGATCTATCGCCAGGGAGACTGGCTCGACCTTTGCCGCGGGCCGCACATGGCCTCCACCGGCCAGGTCGGCCAGGCCTTCAAGCTGATGAAGGTTGCAGGTGCCTATTGGCGCGGTGACTCCAACAACGAGATGCTTACGCGCATCTACGGCACCGCCTGGGCGAACGAGGGTGACCTCAAGGCCTACCTGCACATGCTGGAGGAGGCGGAGAAGCGCGATCACCGCAAGCTCGGCCGCGAGATGGATCTTTTCCATTTCCAGGAAGAAGGGCCGGGCGTCGTCTTCTGGCACTCCAAGGGCTGGACGCTTTTCCAGAATCTCATCAGCTACATGCGCCGCCGCCTTGAAGCCGACTACGAGGAAGTGAACGCGCCGCAGATCCTCGACAAGGCGCTTTGGGAAACCTCCGGCCATTGGGACTGGTACCGCGAGAACATGTTCGTCACTGAAACGGAAGACGAACGCGTCTTCGCGATCAAGCCGATGAACTGTCCGGGGCATGTACAGATCTTCAAGCACGGGCTGAAGAGCTACCGCGATCTGCCGTTGCGTCTGGCGGAATTCGGGTCGGTCTCGCGCTATGAGCCTTCGGGCGCCCTGCATGGGCTCATGCGTGTTCGCGCCTTCACCCAGGACGATGCGCACGTCTTCTGCACCGAAGACCAGATGGCGGAAGAATGCCTCAAGATCAATGACCTGATCTTGTCGACCTACGCCGATTTCGGCTTCGACGAGATCGTGGTCAAGCTTTCAACCAGGCCTGAAAAACGCGTCGGCTCGGATGAATCCTGGGATCACGCGGAGGCCGTCATGGCCGACGTATTGAAGATGATCGAGGAGCGGTCCGGCGGCCGCATCAAGACCGACATTCTCGAAGGCGAGGGCGCGTTTTACGGTCCGAAGTTCGAATATACCCTGCGTGATGCCATCGGCCGCGAGTGGCAATGCGGCACAACGCAGGTGGACTTCAACCTGCCGGAGCGTTTCGGCGCCTTCTATGTCGACAAGGACGGCGAGAAGAAGACGCCGGTCATGGTTCACCGGGCGATCTGCGGTTCGATGGAGCGCTTCCTCGGCATCCTGATCGAAAACTACGCCGGGCACTTTCCGCTCTGGCTTGCGCCGCTGCAGGTGATGGTCGCCACGATCACTTCTGAAGCCGATGACTACGCGCGCGATGTCGTGGCGCATCTGAAGAAGGCGGGCCTCAAGGCCGAGATCGATCTCAGGAACGAGAAGATCAACTACAAGGTCCGCGAGCATTCGCTCGCCAAGGTGCCGGTGATCCTCGTCTGCGGGCGCCGCGAAGCTGAGGAGCGCACGGTCAACATGCGCCGTCTCGGCTCCAAGGATCAGAAGTCTTATGGCCTTATGGAGGCCATCGATGCGCTGGTCGAAGAGGCGACGCCGCCGGATCTGAAGCGAGCCTGATCAGGCTTTGAGGACCGATCAAGAAATCGTGCCCGCCGCGAAGCGTTCGCGGCGGGCATTTTTCAATATTCTGTCGCAGGCTTGTCATGCGGTGGAGGCTATATCGCCTGCTGTCCGATAAACCGGTTCGCATTCGAGATACCATTGGACACTTCCGAACTCAGTTACGCCAACCCGGCGCAGCCCTGGGCCAAGCGTTGCATAATCCGCTTGGTTGAGGGGTTGTCGGGCCGCAAGCGGCTCCTGGTGCTCTATCGTGAGTGGCGCGATCATATTGCAGGGGAAAGCGCCTCCATCTGGAGCGACCTTCTGAAGCTGATCAACCTTCAGGTCGCGACTGCCGATTGCGAGTGGCCGCCGCAAAACCTGCCTGCCGGTTCGGTGGTGATGATCGCCAACCATCCTTTCGGGATCGGCGACGGGCTGGCGATCCTTTCCCTTGCCGAACAGCTCGACCGGCCCTACCGCATCCTGATCAACAATGAACTTCTGAAGGTACCCGAAATCAGGCCCTTTTCCCTGCCTGTCGATTTCGAGGAGACGGCGGAAGCGCTTCGCAACAACATGAAAACGCGTCAGGAGGCGCTTCGCCTCTTGAAAGAAGGGGTGACGATCATCGTCTTTCCGGGCGGTGGCGTGGCGACTGCCAAACGGCCCTTCGGGCGTGCGGAGGAGCTTCCCTGGAAAACATTTACGGCCAAACTGATCCGATCCGCGAAGGCGACCGTGCTTCCCATCTATTTCGAGGGGCAGAACTCACCGCTGTTCCATTTCGCGTCGCGCTTTTCGCTGACGCTGCGGCTTTCGCTTCTTGTTCGGGAATTCCGGCGGATCGTCGGCTCCGTCATCTCGGTGCGCGTCGGCGAACCGATTCCCTTCGAGGATCTGGCGATGTTCGGCGACCAGAAGGCGGTGATAGACTTTCTGCAGAAGCGGGTTCTGGAACTGGAGCCCGACGGCTCGGTCCGTTAGAGCGCTTTCCACGAAAGCCGGTCCGCTTTCGTGACAAGAAACCGCTCCAGAATCAATGTCTTGCGGTCGGCTTACGGAGCCGGATTCAATGAGCATATCCTTGTCGCGAAATCCGGTCCGGATTTTGCGGGATATGCTATAGCGCGAATGAGCGCGTGCCTTGGACGGCCGGTCACTGGGCCAGACTGCTGTCAGACAATTCGCCAATGCCCTTGGAAGCGATAACCTCCACTTCACGGTCGAGCCCGGTTTCCACGTTGAAGACACGCGAATAGTTGGTGCTGTTGTTGCGCGCCACGACGTGATACTCGCCCGATGCAAGCACGAAGGAGGGAAACGCGCCCGTGGCCTCCACAACCGCGTCGCCGCCCGGTGTCAGAACCGACCAGGACGTGTTGGCAAGAGCTTCGCCGCCTTCCTCCTTGACGAGCTTCAGTGTGATCATCGCCGCGTTGTGGTAGATGATCGCTTCCGTAAGCTTGCCGGGTTCCACACGCATGTCGGCGCGCACCACGGCGTTGACCGATCCATAGCGGCTGACGACATGATAGGTATCGGCGTTCAGGCGCACGATCTCGCCCGGCCGTACGTTGCTTGCCACGATCTTGCGTTCGCCACGCGTATCGAATTCCGTCTCGTAGATGTCGAAGAGCACGGTGCCGGATTCGATCGGCAGGTGATCGGCAAGTTCCGCATCGAGGCGCAGCCCCCCCGCGCTCAGGATGATGGTGCGGGAATCGACGCCTTTCTTCACCGTAATGCGGCTTGTCGTTCCGGCGTGGCCATAAGCGGTGTGGACGAGGTAGGAGCCTGGATCGAGACGGAATTCCGCATCCCCCCCGGCGGCTGAAGCCACCATCTCCAGCTTGCCGTCGCCTTCCTTCGGTTCGGAGTAGACGCGCCACGCGACGCCGCGCGACAGTGGTTCGCCTTCTTCGGTCAGCTTGGCGACCAGATAGAGCGCGCCTTCATCGCCGAACTGGTTGAACGGGCCGGCATCGGGCAGATTGGATGGGGCATAGGGGGTGATGGTCGGTGTAAGTGCGGGGCGCGGCGGCCCATCCAGAACCGATTCCAGCGTGTCCTTGTCGCTATCCTCGTCGATGCTGTTCACATCGGGCTTGGGCAGCGGCAGCACGCTGTCTTCGGCTGCGGCGATAGGAGAAAGGAGAAGGGCACAACCGAGCGCGATCGACGCAAGAAGCCTGTTGAATTTTCCGCCGGCGCTGGCCGTCATCCGCCCCGTCTCCTGATCGTCGTTCCGGTTGATTTGGTCAGTGTGCTTTGTGGCCGCAAAACTTGGGCGATTTCAAGTCCTGACCCCACAATAGGTGGTGGTGAACATTGTTTAAACGCCATGTTTGCTCCCGCACGATTGACAGGGGCAGACAGTTCATTACCTCTTGCGTTTCGATGAGAAGCGTTCGGCTTCTTGAGACTAGGGATAACGATGACGCAAGAAACGAACGATGCGCTGCGCCTGCTTTTGACCCGGCGGTCCCATCCGGCGATTTCGCTGGAGGGGCCTGCGCCCGACGAGGAGACCTTGAACACGCTTTTGACGGCCGCGTCGCGCGTGCCCGACCATGGCAAGCTGGCGCCCTGGCGTTTCCTGATCATCCGCGGTGAGGCAAGGCAGCGCGCCGGGGAGCGGCTTCTGGCGATCGCCGAGCAAAAAAACGGCCCGCTTGGCGACGATCTGCGCAAGCAGGAACTGGAGCGTTTTTCGCGCGCGCCGCTGGTCGTCGCGGTGATCAGCCGGGCCGCGGTTCATCCGAAAATTCCGGTGTGGGAACAGGAGCTTTCGGCGGGTGCGGTTTGCATGAACCTTCTGACGGCGGCGCATGCAGCCGGCTTCGCCGCGCAATGGCTGACGGAATGGCCTGCCTTCGATCCCGACGTCGCAAATCTTTTCGGCATGCAGGAGGGGGAGCGTTTCGCGGGCTTTGTCTACATAGGCCGCCCAACCGTACAGCCCGCCGAACGCCCGAGACCGGAACTTTCCGAAATCGCAAGTACGTGGACAGGGGAGTAACGAAGAACGTGTTCTACGAAACGGAAAAGAACGACCACGGCCTGCCGCACAATCCGTTCAAGGCGATCGTCGCACCGCGCCCGATCGGGTGGATCGGATCGCTCGATGCCGAAGGCCGTCCCAATCTCGCTCCCTACAGCTTCTTCAACGCCGTCGCCGACAGTCCGCCGATGGTGCTGTTTTCTTCCACCGGCTTCAAGGATTCCGCCGCCAATATCGAGGCTTGCGGGGATTTCACCTGCAGCCTTGCGACGCTTGACCTGAAAGAGGCCATGAACATGTCCTCCGGCGCCTTCGAGCATGGCGTTTCGGAGTTTGAAAGGGCGGGTTTGACGGCGGCCCCCTCGCGCCTTGTGAAATCGCCGCATGTGGCGGAGGCGAAGGCCGTTCTGGAGTGCCGCTATCTCCAGACGATCCGCCCGCGCGCGCTGGACGGGCAAGAGGTCAATTCCTGGATCGTTCTGGGGCAGGTCGTCGGCATTCACATCGCTGACGATGCGATCGTGGACGGTCGCTTCGACGTGACGAAGGTCAAGACGATCTCTCGCCTCGGCTACATGGACTATGCGGCCGTGGAAGAGGTCTTCCAGATGAGGCGGCCGAAAGTTTGAGGGCTACGCCTTTCCCGCCGCCCTGGCACGCGCAAGAAGCTTTTCCGCGCGTTTGAGGTGCGGCATGTCGAGCATCTCGCCGTCAAGGCCGACGACGCCGGCATTGCCCGCGTCGGCAAAAGCCTTGACGATGCGTCTGGCCTTCTCGATATCCGCATCACCCGGCGTGAATACGTCGTTGATCACGGGAACCTGTGCCGGGTGGATCGCCATCTTCGCGGTGAACCCGTCGCGAAGCGCTGCTTCGGCTTCTCTCCTCAGCCCCGCTTCATCGCGAAAGTTGGTGAAGACGGAATCGATAGGCTGGACGCCGGCGGCAACCGCACCAAGCAGGCAGAGCGAGCGCGCCAGCCTGTAGACATCCGTATAGGCGCCGTTTTCGTCGCGATTGGAGAGCGCGCCTATATCGGCGGACAGGTCCTCGCCGCCCCATGTCATGCCCTGTAGCCGGGGGCTCGAGCCGCGATAGCTGCCGAGGTTGAACACGGAGGCCGCGGTCTCCGTCGCAACAACCAGAATCCCGGTCTTGCCGTCGCCAATCCCGTTGATTGCTTCCTGCACGCCGATCTTGCCGTCGAGATGGGCGACGTCCGCCCCTGAAACCGACTTCGGCAGCATGATGCCGTCGGGCGCCGCATGCATCACCTGATCCAGATCGTGATCGGTCTGGCCGGTGTCGAAGGCGTTTACGCGCACGAAAAGGCGAGGGCGGTTACTTTCGCCGATATGCGATTTCAGGAATTCCGCCGTGGTCTTGCGCGCTTGCGGTTTGGCGTCTTCTGCCACGGAATCCTCAAGGTCGATCAGGAGCACGTCGGTACCCGAAGCAAACGCCTTGTCGAGTTTCTTCGGGCTGTCGCCTGGAACGAAAAGCAGCGAGCGCATGTCTCAGCCTCCTGCGGATTTCTTCTTCATGAAGGCCTGACGGCGGCATATGGCAACCAGCTCGTCATGCTGGTTGAACGTCTTGTGCTCGAACTCGACGATGCCGGCATCGGGCCGCGATTTCGATTCCCGCTTCGATATCACTTCGGTCGTGCAATGCACGCTGTCGCCCTGGAAGAGCGGCTTGGGGAATTTTACATCGCTCATGCCGAGATTGGCGATCGTCGTTCCCACCGTCGTATCGTTTACCGAGATTCCGATCATGAGGCCCAGCGTAAACAGGCTGTTCATCAGCGGCTGGCCCCACTCCGTCTGCGTTTCGCAGAAGTGCCGGTCGATGTGAAGCGGCTGCGGATTGAGCGTCAGGTTGGAGAACAGCATGTTGTCCATTTCCGTGACCGTACGCGTCAACGTGTGGTGAAAAACATGCCCGACTTCGAATTCCTCGAAATGCAAACCCGGCATTTTTTGCCTCCCGTTTCGTAAGTTCGATGCGGCGAAGCTACTGAAACGACTTCACTTCATCGATATTGCCAGCCGCAATAGCCTCTACTTCTGGCAAAACGCAACTGCTCTTAAGGACTATTAACTGCCCATTAACCGTAAATGTCCGAGGCTTCCTTCCAGCCTGACGAGTCCCGCCGTCGGTTGTGCTTTCAATTGCGTATGAATCCGCCGATGGATCAAGAACAAAAGGCTGAAGGAGGTTGGCATGAAGATTGGCGAAACGGCCAGTATTGCCGCGCGCATCGAACACGCCTTTCAGGCCGCAAGCACCACGACGGGAACGTCGTTCGACTATCTCGTGCGCACCGCCCGCCGCGAATCCGGCTTCGATGCCGATGCGAAGGCGGAAACGTCGAGTGCTTCCGGGCTTTTTCAGTTTATCGAAAGCACGTGGCTCGAAACGGTGAGGGATTCGGGCGCGCGGCACGGGCTTGGCCATTATGCCGAAAAGATAAAGCTGACGGCATCCGGGAAGCCATATGTGGAGGATGCGGGGCTGCGCCGGGAAATTCTTGCCCTTCGCGACAATGTGGAGATCGCATCTCGCCTCGCCGGCGAATTCACGCGCAAGAATGCGGACTATCTGAAGGAGGCTATCGGCCGTCCGCCATCGGACGGAGAGCTCTATATCGCCCATTTCCTGGGCGCGCATGGCGCGGAGCGGCTAATCAATCTTGCCGAATACGCGCCCGATACGCCTGCCGACAGGATATTTTCCGACCAGGCCCGCGCCAACAAGGCGATCTTCTACAACAAGGACGGCAGCGCCCGCACGATCGATGAAGTCTATGGCGCTCTCATACGCCAGCACGCGCCATCGTCCACGCAACTTGCTTTCGCCGGCGGCGGACAGACTCCGGTTCCGGTGGCAAGGGATGAGAAGGCTGCGGACTTCGCGCTTGGTTTCGGGGCGGCTGCAAATGGCGGCAACCCGGCAAGCCGGGTGCTTTCCGGTTGGTCCGCCACCAATAAGGCCTCCTCTCCCTTTCATGCGCTTTTCCAGAACAGGTCTGATGTTGCCGCCGGCGGGTTCGGCGCCGGGTTTTTCGACGCCTACCGTGTCCAGGAGGCAGCCCAGGATCCGGCCTTCGCTGCGCCGGTCTCCGCAGCCACTACCACGGAAGGCAGGGCAACATCCGTCAGGAATTCGGCTGGCGTACCCCGCTCGCGCCCGCTGGAACATGTTGGCTCTGTGCCGATTTCCATCCGGGAAAGTGCTCGTGCATTCGCAGGACGGCCGCTCGATCTGACGCAGGCTCCGGAGGTCGCGGCCACGTTGCGGCTTGTGGATGGGCCGCTCAATCTGACCACCTTCCTGCGCTACCAGCCTTATCGCGAGCCGGAGGAAATCCTTCCACCGGTCTGAATGCGGAGCCTTCGTCATTCTTGCGATTATGGTAAACCAATCGTTAAGCATTCTCGCTGTATCGTTAAAATCACTCACCGGACAATGTTGGTGGTGCGGCAATAAAGTAACGTTGCGTCAATTGCTTGCGGCGCCGCAGAGCTGTCCAATGGAACAGTGCACGCATCGGGACTGTGGAACGCCATGATCGTTCAGGAATTCCTTCGCTGGGTACGCACGGCTCCTGACCATCGGCGCGCGGAAGCGACAAGCGCGCTGGCGCGGGCCTGGCTCTATTCGCAAATGAGCGAAGAAGACAGGCAAGCTGCCGAAGCTGCGATGACGATCCTGCTTGACGACCATGCTCCGGAGGTTCGTCAGGCTCTTGCGTGGGCGCTGGCGCGGGCAGAGGAGGCGCCGCGCCACATTATCCTGGCCCTTGCAAACGACGCGCCGGAAATCGCTGAGATCGTGCTCGGGCAGTCGCCCGTCATTCTCGATATCGAGCTGGTCGACTATGCGGCTTCGGTGGAAGATCGCCTCCAGGTTGTGATAGCGCGACGTACCGGCCTTTCAGCCGCCGTTGCCGCCGCGGTCGCCGAAGTCGGTGCGTTGGATGCCTGCATTGCGCTGGTCGAGAACGAGACCGCGAGGATCGCGCAGTTCAGCATGGCCCGCCTGGTGGAGCGTCATGGCGAGGTGGCGGCTCTGCGCAATGCCCTGATGGCGCGCGGCGATACGCCGCTCCACATCCGCCAGATGCTCTTGAAGCGGCTGGGCGACATGCTTTCCACGCATCCGCTCGTCCAAAGCGGCCTGTCGCCGGACCGCATCGAACAGGCGGTGGTGGAAGCGCGCGACAGGGCAACGGTCGCGATGGCTTGCGATGTCACGGCGCAGGAGGCGGAGGCACTGGTGGAGCACCTGCGCGTTTCGGAACAATTGACGGCAGGGCTGTTGTTGCGCGCGGTTTGTGCCGGCAACATCCGCTTGTTCGAGGCGGCATTGGCGCGGCTGACGGATGTTCCCCTGCCGCGCGTGTTCGATATCGTCGGCGCGGGACGTGTGGGGGCTCTCAGGGCCTTGCTTTCGAAATCCGGACTGCCGCCGCGCACCCATAGGGCCTTCGTTATCGCGATCGAGGTCTGGCGCGATCTGCGCGATGACGTCATTCCCGGCGATCCGCTGACGACGCGGCGCATGGTGGAACGCATACTCACCCGATACGAGGATTTCGATCAGAACGAACTCGACGATCTCCTTGCCATGCTGCGCCGTGTGGCGACGGAAACCGCGCGAGAAGCCGCCCGTGCGTTCGTTGACCGTACGCTTGCGGCCTGACCTACGGTCCTTTCCGGCAATTCCGCTGCAATTGAATGCACGGCTACCGTTGGAACATATTGAACCTGTGTCGATTTCCTGATCCACCAAACCAACGTTGCTTCGGTGGAAGGAGCTCTAATCTCGCTTTGCAGCCTGTCAGCTTCGCTGGGCGATAAAATCGTCGGTGACGTCCGCAAGCCGTTCCACCAGGGCCTTGGCCGTGCGGTTTTCGTCCGTTGCCCGCTCCGCAACCATGGCGCGGATGGCGTCCACATGCTGCTGAAGCAGGGTCTTGGGCACATCCCTCGTCGGCTTCACGCTCTCCAGCAGATAGCAGAGATTTCCGGCGATAGCGCCGACGAGCGGAAAGCCCAGCGTGCCAGCCTGTCCCTTAATATCGTGGCTTGCTCGAAATATTTCGTCGCCGGCGTCTGCGGAGATGGACGATTCGCCCGCCGCCTTTGCCCAGACATCGAAAAGCGTCTGCACTTCATCGCCCATCCACCGGTCGAACTCGGCGGAAAGGCTCTCAAGCGCTTCTTCCGCGGCCTTGACCGGATCGAAGCGGGCGGCTTCCCGTTCATCGAGTACCCGGACCTTGGCGCGCAGGTCGCGCGGTGGCTTCACCACCTCGTAGTCCGATGTTTCGTTCGCGTTGTCACCCGCCATGTCGTATGTCCCAAGGAGCCGTCCGTAATCGGATCAGACTATAGAATCGCATAAAAGTTGATTGATTATATAGGCTGTCCACATTTTCGGTTTGCCCGTCGTCGCATTTTTCCGCGGCAGAAGTTATCGCCCGCATGTATTGCGTGGCACTATCTGGTGCCGGTCCGCCGGATCTGGCCGGGCTGATCCAGTTCGTATTGATCCACCATCGGGCCGCCGCGTCGTTCCTCGCCCGTATAGTCCGTCGCCCGGAAACGGCGGCGATCCGGCCCGAAGAAGGTCTTCGTGCGAATGAAATCGCGCTGGTTGAGAACGCAGTTCGCAATTCTGAGGTAAAGACCCTTCGTGGAGATCGGCTTGCAGAGCACTTCGCTTACGCCGGCATCGCGAGCGGCGATGATATGCCGCTTCTCGGAGTAGGCGGTGACGGCGATAATCGGCACGAAACAACCCGGGCGCGGGCTTTTTCTGATCATCCGGGTGAGTTCCGCCCCGTTTAGAAACGGCATGCGCCAGTCCAGCAGGACGATGTCCGGCCCGATTTTCTGAAACATTTCCCAGGCTTCGATGCCATCTTCGGCTTCCACGATCTCGCGAAGGCCAAGCCCGTCCAGAACGGTATGCAGGATTTTGCGCATGTGGACATTGTCGTCCACAATCATTGCCGTAATCTTCGAAAGGTCGACCCGAAGATAGTTCATCGCGAGTGTTTTCTTTCGCCTGAAGGTAAAAAAATGTCTGCTCACGCAAGCGGACCTGGAAAAAATACAAAGTTTTCCTTAAGGAAGTGCGAAAGAAGAGGCGTTGTATCGATGGGGCGATCTTTATTCAGGCCTGATGAATTGCCGCGCTCAATATCGGAACATTTCGCTCAATATTCGTTCGTCCCAGCCGTGGCCATCGTCGAAGGCGATCAGGCTGGAGTTTTTCGGGTCTTCGTGCACCATTACCCGCGTGACGTGGCGAATTTCCGTGTGGTCGGCGGCGGCACTCACCGGTCGCTTGTCGGCTTCCAGCACTTCGATTTCCACACGCGCGCGGTTGGGAAGCAACGCGCCGCGCCAACGCCTTGGCCGGAAGGCGCTGATGGGCGTCAGCGCCAGGAGCTGAGCTTCTATCGGCAGGATGGGCCCGTGGGCGGAAAGGTTGTAGGCCGTGCTGCCGGCGGGCGTTGCGACCAGTACGCCGTCGCAGACGAGTTCTTCCATGCGCACACGTCCGTCGACCGAGATTTTCAGCTTCGCCGCCTGATAGGTTTGGCGCAGAAGCGAGACCTCGTTGATCGCGAGCGCTGCGTGTTCATGCCCGCTCATGTCGGTCGCTTCCATCACAAGTGGATGAAGCTCGGTCGTGACCGCCTTGCGTATCCGTTCCAGCAGGCCGCTTTCATCGTAATCGTTCATGAGAAAGCCGACGGAGCCCCGGTTCATGCCGTAGATCGGTTTGCCGGAGTTCATGAAGCGGTGCAGCGTCTGCAGCATGAGGCCGTCGCCGCCGAGCGCCACGATACAGTCCGCCGCCTTGAGGCTGTGCGATCCGTAGCGGCTTTCCAGCGCCTCGCGCGCGACCTGCGCATCGTCCGTCGGGCTGGCGACGAAGGCTAATGTTTCGATACTTTCCAGTCTGGAGTTCATGCGGCTCCTCCCCATTCAGGAGGTAACATGCCGCGCGGAAAATGGGAATCCTCTCGAATGACGACGAAAAGCGATATCGTACTGATCTACGCAACCTTTCCTGACGAAAAGGCGGCGCGCGAGGCGGCCCGCGCCCTTATCGGCGAGCGCCTGGCGGCTTGCGTCAACTTCTGGCCCGGCATGCGCTCCGTCTATCGCTGGCAAGGCGAGGTGGAGGAGGGTGAAGAGATCGTCTTCATCGCCAAGACGACCGTGGAAAATGCCGCAAGGGTGAGGGCGCGCATTGCCGAAATGCATCCTTACGATGAACCTGCCATGGTCGACATTGCGACGCTTGGCGGCGCGGAAAGCTATCTCGGCTGGATCCGGGCCGAAACCTCGGGCAACTAAACTCAAGCGCCACCCGCCGTCGTACGCCGGATGTGCGAAAGCGCCTTGTCCAGCGTCTGGAAAAAGCGGACCTGCGGCGGCGCGACGCCATGGCGGTGCAGCTCGTGGCGCACGTGCGGGGCCGCACCGCAAATGATGAGCCTGACGCCTTTGGCGGACGCTTTGCGCGCAGCCCCCGCGACAGTATCCGCGGCGGTCGAATCGAGGAATGGCACAGTGTGAAAATCCAGCACGAGAGCCTTGTGCCGGTCCGCGATACGGTCGAGGACGGTGCCGATCTTGGACGCCGCGCCGAAGAAGAAGGCGCCTGAGATCCGGTAGACGACGATATCCGGGTCGGTGGCGAGGCTCGCGTCGTAGGGCTTTCTTTCGCCGTTCGCCGTGTCGCTGACGTCGTCGAGCGAGAATGTCATGTGGTGGTCGATGGCGATGGTGCGCGCCAACCGGTCGATGAAGAGCACGGAACCCAGAAGAACGCCGACGACGATTGCCTCCGTAAGGTCGGCGAAAACCGTCAGCAGGAAGGTCACGGCCAGTACGATCGCATCGCCCCGCGCGCCGCGGGCGAGAGCGGAGATCGCGTGTTTTTCGATCATGTTCCAGGCCACGACCGCCAGGACGCCGGCAAGTGCGGCGAGCGGAATATAGCCGGCAAGCGGAGCGGCGATCAGGATGAACGCCAGCAGGAAAGCGGCATGCAGCATGCCCGAGACGGGGCTTCGCCCGCCTGCGCGTACGTTCGTGGCCGTGCGCGCGATCGTGCCCGTTACGCAGATGCCGCCGAAAAGAGCCGATGCGATATTGGCGGCGCCCTGGGCCACAAGCTCGCAATTCGACCTGTGGCGGCGTCCCGTCATGCCGTCCGCCACGACCGCCGAAAGCAGGGATTCGATGGCGCCCAGCAGCGCGAAGGCGATGGCGTCGGGCAGAAGCGCATGCATTCTCGAAAGCGTTATTTCCGGCAGATGGGGTGCCGGCAGGCCGGCCGGAATGCCGCCGAAGCGGCTGCCGATCGTTTCCACGGGCAAGGAGAATACGGCCGAAACCGCCGATAGCGCCACGACCGCGATCAGCATTCCCGGCCAGTTCGGTCGCAGCCGTTTCAGGACCAGGATGATCGCCACCGCCGAAGCCGCAACGATGAATGCCGCAGGCGAAAAGCTCGGCAGCGCCACCCAGAGCGCCGGTATCTTATCGAGGATCGGGCCCGGTTCACCGCCGGAAAGCGTCAGGCCCAGAAGTTCCTTGATCTGGCTTGCGAAGATGATGACGCCGATGCCGGCGGTAAATCCCACCGTCACGGGGAAGGGGATGAACTTGATATAGGTTCCAAGCCTGAGGAAGCCGATCGCAAGAAGGAAGGCGCCGGCCATCATGGTGGCGAGGATGAGCCCGTCCGGCCCGTGTCGCGCAACGGTTGCCGCCACCAGCACGATGAAGGCGCCCGCCGGGCCGCCGATCTGAAATCGGCTTCCGCCAAGCGCGGAGACGAAAAAGCCGCCGACGATTGCCGTGATCAATCCTTTGTCGGGTGAAACGCCGGAGGCGATCGCGATCGCCATGGACAACGGCAGGGCGACGATTGCAACCGTCAGGCCGGCGATGGCGTCGGCGCGAAGGTCCTTCAGGCCGTATCCCTCGCGAAGCACGGTTACGAGCTTCGGCGTGAAAAGCTCGATGAATCCGGGGTGCTCGTCTGCGTGGCGTGTCGCGCTGCCTGCGTCCATGGCCTGCCTCGTGCTAAAGCTGCTCTGTCACGACAATGTCACGGCGCGCGGGTCAAACCTGCGCATGATCCGCCGTTTCTTTCAGCCGCACGCCTCGTCCCCCGCTGTGGCTCGGCTGGTTGTCGGAAAGAAGCTCGATACCGGCCCGGTCGAGCGCCTCGACAACCTTGATGAGCGTATCGACGACACCACGCACGTTGCCTGCGCTTGCTTCCATTCGCTGGATCGTGGGCAGCGAGACGCCCGCCAATTCGGCAAGCTTTTTTTGGTCGATGCCAAGCAGCGCGCGGGCGGCGCGCATCTGGGCGGCTGTTATCATCGTTGAATTCCAGTCTATCGATACTGATGTTTCATACATCAATTATCTTGCTTAAGATAGCAATGTTAAAGGATTGAAGACAAGCGTTTTGGTTGCAGGAAATGCAGCCCGGCTGCAGTGGGAAGAATGGATGCAGCGTCAGCTTCCGTCGTCTTCCGCCTTCATGGACGCTATCGGCTGGATCGCTTTGAGATAGGCGGCGACCGCCTCGCGATATTCGCCAGGCAGTTTGGCCCAGTTTTCCTGAACCGATGCCATGCTGCCGCCGACGGAATCGTATTCCGGCGTAAAACCGCTTTCCAGGAAGAAGGCGATGTCGGCGGCCGACCAGTTCCCGATGCCATCGGCATGTGGCGTAATGTTTGGGATCCGGCCCCTGCCGCCTTCCGGGTTGGGCGCGCCGGCCATCCAGCGTTCGGCGTTGAGGCCGCCGAAAATATCGCGAGGCGTGTGGCATTCCGCGCAGTGTCCCGGACCAGTTGCAAGATAGGCGCCGCGGTTCGTCGTCTCGTCCCAGTTCGGGTTCGCCTCGAAAGGCCGGTCGGAAAGGTAAAGCAGCTTCCACAGGCCGATGCCCGGACGAATGGAGTAGGGGAAATCGAGGTCGTGCCCGGCCACTTCGTTGTCGGAAGCCGGAAGTGTGTCGAGAAAGGCTTTCAGGTCTATCAAGTCCCCGTAGCGCATCTTCTCGTAGGAGGCGTAGGGAAAGGCCGGATAGTAATGCCGCCCGTCTGGGGAGGTTCCCTTCACCATGGCGGTGATGAAGTCCGCCGTGCTCCATCCGCCTATGCCTTGGGCGTTGGAGGTGGAGATATTGGGAACGCGGAAAAGGCCGAAGGGCGTCTTGAGCTCGAGACCGCCTTGCAGCACGAACTTGTCGTCGCCCTTCGCGTCCTTGGCGGCGTGACAGGAGGCACAGCCTCCTGCCCAGAACATGCGCTCTCCGTTGGTGAGATCGGGGTCCCGCTCCGGTATGGCCGAGGCCTCTATGTGTTGGGGCCG
This sequence comes from Stappia sediminis, assembly GCF_009826895.1. Classification (GTDB taxonomy): domain Bacteria; phylum Pseudomonadota; class Alphaproteobacteria; order Rhizobiales; family Stappiaceae; genus Hongsoonwoonella; species Hongsoonwoonella sediminis. The sequence continues at coordinate 678,028 of NZ_WUMV01000001.1, forward strand.
GGTGAACCAGAGCCCGGCGACCACCGCCAGAAGAAACAGCCCCAGAAGCCGGGAGAGAGAGCGCTTTGCCATCGCCGCCTGTCAGTTCTTTTCCAGCCGGTATTTTTCGTGACAGGCCTGACAGTTATCGGCCACGGAACCCAGGCTAGCCTTGAGCTGGTCGAGGCCGCTTGTCGCCGCCGGAATTGCCGCCAGCGCGGCATTCTCAAGCTTCAGCGCGGTCGCCTCGAACCCTGCCTTGTCCTTCCAGATTTCAGGTGAAGCTCTTGTTTTGCCGCCGGTTTCGCTGCCTTCGGGAAAGAGGGTGGGGAAGGCGACAGCGCCTGCAAAGATTTCACGCAAGGCAAGTTCCGCCGTAAGGGCGTCATACTCGATCTCGCCCTTCACCATCTTGAAAAGCGCTCCGGCAGACGCTCCGTTCGACTTCATGATGTTTTGCCGCGTCGAAATCGGATCCTCGCTCGCAAAGGCGGCGCCTGCAAAGACGGCAAGACCGGTAATCCCTGTGATAGCAACTCTTTTCAGCATTTTGCCCTCCGGCAATTGCAGTGAGATTGATGTCGGCTCGGATCTTTGATCCGCAGGGACTTTCCCAAGGCAACGTTAGGTCAGCAAGTCTTCGGGAATCACGAGCGCGTGAACCTCCTGAGTGTGAAGGCTTTCATTCCGCTCGGTGAAAATCAACCGGCGAAGGAGCCAAGGAGATTGCCGGTCCGGTTGAGAAGGGGGATATCGCCCGGAAAAGAAGAAAATGTGCTGACTTATTGCGCTGCGTCAATTCCGACATATTTTTACCGGCATATACGAAGGAAGCGCATTTTATTGGTGCAATCGCATGTCGACAGCGAAAGCCACGCGGAAGCCGGTCCAGCCAAAAGCTCCGAAGAAGCCCGGGCAATTGCCTGCGGTAACAGACATTCCTGCCTTCAGTCCGATCGATGACGACCCGCCCGATTCCTATAGCCTGACGGCCTTCAGCGAGGTTTTGGACCGGGCGACGCGCGCGGCGATCGCGCGCGGCACGCTGGGGCTTGCGCCGTCGGCCCTGCTTGGTGCCTGGGCGGACTGGGCCATTCATCTTGCCACTTCGCCGGGCAAGCAGATCCGCCTGGCCGAAAAGGCAGGTAACAAAGCCGTGCGCTATTCGAATTTCGTCATGCGCGCGGCCGCGTCCGCAGGAGAATGCGACTGTTGTATCGAGCCATTGCCGCAGGACCGCCGCTTCCGCAGCGATGCGTGGCAGAAGCCTCCCTTCAACATGATGCACCAGGGTTTTCTGCTCTGGCAGCAGTGGTGGCATAACGCAACGACCGGCATTCGCGGCGTGACGCCCCAGCATGAACGGGCGGTGGAATTCGCCGCACGGCAGCTTCTCGATATCGTTTCACCCGCCAATTCGCCGTTCCTGAACCCGGACGTGCTGGAGCGGACGCGTGAGAAGATGGGGCTTAATTTCGTCGAAGGCTTCCAGCATTGGCTGGAGGATCTGGAGCGCCAGTACTCGTCAAAACCGCCTGCGGGAACGGAAGGCTTCACGGTCGGCAAGAACCTGGCCACCACGCCCGGCAAGGTCGTCTATCGAAACCGGCTGATCGAGCTCATCCAGTATGAGCCCGCGACGGACAAGGTGAGGCCGGAGCCTGTCCTGATCGTGCCGGCCTGGATCATGAAGTATTACATTCTCGATCTCAGCCGGCAGAATTCTCTCGTCAGGTATCTGACGGAGCAGGGCTACACGGTTTTCATGATCTCCTGGCTCAATCCCGGCCCGGACGACCGGGACCTCGGCATGGAGGATTACCGGTTGCTCGGTCCCATGGCGGCGCTCGATGCCGTCCAGGCGATCACCGGTGCTACGAAAATCCATGCCGCCGGCTACTGCCTGGGCGGCACGTTGCTCTCCATCGCCGCATCCGCCATGGCGCGCGACGGGGATGACCGTCTTGCCACAGTGTCGCTGCTTGCAACCCAGGTCGATTTTTCCGAGGCCGGCGAACTCATGCTCTTCATCAACGAAAGCGAGGTCGCTTTCCTTGAAGACATGATGTGGGAGCAGGGCTTCCTCGATGCCCGGCAGATGGCGGGCGCCTTCACGCTTTTGCGCTCCAACGATCTTTTCTGGTCGCGCATGGTGCATGAATATCTGATGGGGGAACGTGCGCCGGTAAACGATCTGATGGCGTGGAATGCGGACACCACCCGCATGCCCTACCGGATGCATTCGGAATATCTGCGCAAGCTCTTTCTGGAAAACCGCTTCGCGTCCGGCAAATACGAGATCGACGGGTCATCCGTTGCGTTTTCGGATATTCGCGCTCCGGTTTTCTCCGTCGGCACGGAAACCGATCATGTCGCACCCTGGCGCTCGGCCTACAAGGTTCATTTGCTTGGCGATACGGAAGTCACCTTCCTGCTCACGAACGGAGGGCACAATGCCGGTATTGTCTCCGAGCCGGGGCACGATCACCGGCACTACCGGGTCCGCACGACGAGCGCGCAAGATCCCTACCTCGATCCCGATGCCTGGGTGAAGGCGGCCGGCATGAAGGAGGGGTCCTGGTGGCCTGAATGGATTGCCTGGCTGTCAACGCGCTCGGGCGAGGTGGTTTCCCCTCCACCCATGGCCGCGCCGGAAAAGGGGTATCCGGTGTTGCAGGATGCCCCGGGTTCCTATGTGATGCGGCATTGATCGCAAGTTCGGGCATGTATCGAATTCAAGCTGCCGGATAGCCGGAATGACGGCTCGCAGCCATGAGCGGTCATTCGCATCGCGCGCGATGCAAGCTTGCGCAATTGCACGGATTGCTTTGCCAGCTTCGCGATCGTCGGCTAAGCGGTCGGATGATGAATGAGCGGGTCACACTTCTGGCAACGGCGATCGTCGTTTTTACCGGTGCTCTCTGGGGGCTTTACTGGCTTCCTGTTCGTTCGCTGGCTGAAACGGGGCTGCCCGGCGCTTGGGGAACGGTTGCCATAACCACCGCGGCGGTACTCCTGCTGTCTCCCCTTGCGTTTATGCGGCGGCGCCAATTCGCACGGTCAAATCGTGTTGCGCTGGCTTCCATCGCCTTGGGCGGCGCGGCTTTCGCGTTGTACTCGATAGGCTTCGTCTATGGCCGCGTCGCGATAATCATACTGCTCTACTTCCTCACGCCGGTCTGGAGCACCCTGATCGGGCGATATGTCATGGGCTGGCATACGTCCCGCCTGCGGGTATTGGCTATTCTGGTAGGGTTGGCCGGACTTTCCGTCATGCTCGGCGCGGATGGGGATTTACCCGTGCCACAAGGGGTTGGAGAATGGATGGCCTTGATCGCCGGTATCCTCTGGTCCGTTGCGACGACAGGGATGCGCGCGAAATCCGATCTTGAGCCGGTTGCCGCCGCATTCGTTTTCGCCATCGGCGCAACGGTTTCGGCCTTGCTGCTCGCACCTTTTCTGGAGCTCTGGCCGGGTGGAATTTCCGGCGAAGGCCTTGCGGCACTTCTCGGGTTGGCCTTTGCGACCGGCGGCATTTGGTGGGGGTTGTCGGTCGCCAGCCTCATGTGGGCGACGGTCCGGCTCGAACCTGCCCGCGTCGGCATTTTGTTGATGACGGAGGTTGTGGTCGGAGCAGGGTCGGCTGCCGTTTTTGCCGCCGAACATCTCGATCCGCTCGAGATTGCCGGTGGAGCATTGGTTCTTTGCGCCGGCGTCCTCGAGGTCTGGCCGGCACGGCGCGCGGCTCCAGAGCAATCCGGTCGGGACTAGAAGTGATTTCGCCGTAAATGTCGGCTTGCGTCTGCAGTCGGGGTGCCGGGCGCCTTGGGACTTCCATCCTGGCTCAAACCGGAATTCGGGCCGGCTTTGGCGCCTCAGCTATACGTCCGCTGCTCCATCGGCGTTTCCTCGATGCGCCTCAAAAGTTCGTCGAGGAGCGCCTGTTCCGCGCGGTTTTTCTGCGCGCGCGGGTTCCAGACCACATGCACGTCGATCGCCGGCATCTTGTCGTAGGGCGGGAGTTGCCACAAAAGCCCGTCCTCCAGGTCGCGTTTGACGACATGGATCGGCAGCGGCCCGACGCCGAGCCCGGCGATGATCATCCGCCGCACTTCTTCCAGATGCGCGGACGTTCCGACGATGCGGTCTTCCAGTTCCACTTCCGCGCGCATTAGCGCGACGGACCTGAGCGCATCCGTCATCTGGTCGGTGACGAAGCTGACCGACGATTGACCGATGAGATCATGCTTGGTCAGCCCCTTGCGGCCGAAAAGCGGATGCGTCGGTCCGCAGAACAGGCCGAAAAATTCGCGGTAGAGCCGCCGGTACTCCAGCTTCGGGCTCTTGTCGCGCACAAGACATACGCCCAGCGAGGCGCGCTGGGCGGTGACGGCGGCAAGCGCATCCTTGCTTGCGGCAACGTCGATCGAAAGCGTGGCGCGGGGGTGGTCGAAGTGGAATTTCGTCAAGGCGTCATCGAAAAGAGGGCAGATCACGTGGCTTGCCATGGCAATGCGCACATGGCCCTGCACCTCGTCGGTCACTTCGCGGATCAGCGTGCCGAGCCTCAGGATCGCGCCGTGAATGTCGATCGCCTCGCGGTGGAGAAGCCGGCCTGCCTCCGTCAGCCGATATCGCCCCGGCGAGCGCTCGATCAGCCGCTTGCCGAGCCTGTCCTCCAGCCGTTTCAGCGCGCTTGAGACCGTCGGCTGTTTCAGCCTCAGCTTTTCGGCAGCTTCCGTAATGCTTCGGGACTCGGCCAGCACGACGAAAGTCCGCAGCAGGTTCCAGTCGAGATCGCGCGCGATGCGCTCTGGAGTATCTGGATTCAGCATTGTGGTATAGTTTCAGTCTATAGTTGGAATTTCAATTATCTATTTTATTTATGCCCTCGCGCCTGCGAACGTAGCGCATCGTAGGTCGTGCGGGAGGATCATGTCCATGTCGGTCGAGGCGCGAGAGGCCAGGCAGCCCTGGCTCCTGCTGTCGCCTGCGTTGACGGCGGTCGTGCTGCTTCTCTTCGTGCCGCTCGCCTTCATCGTGGTCTATTCGTTCTGGCTCAGAACGGCGACGGGGGCGGATCAGGCAGGCTTTCATCTCGACAACTGGAACGAGGCGCTCACCGACCCGTTCTATCGCGACATCCTGCTCAACACGCTGAAGATCGCGGGAATCACGACCGTTGTCTGTGCGCTGATGGGCTATCCGGCGGCCTATTTCATCGCGCGCTCGAAGGGCAACAAGGTCATCCTGCTTCTTCTGCTGATGCTGCCGTTCTGGATCAGCTACATCATCCGCACGATGTCTTGGATCAACATTCTCGGCGTTTCGGGGGCGTTCAACTCCGTGCTCCTGTCGCTCGGCATCATCTCCGAGCCGGTCCAGATGCTCTACAACGAGACGACGGTCATCCTCGGACTGGTTCACTTCCTGCTGCCCTTCATGGTGCTCAACGTCTACGTGAGCCTGGAAGGTATCGACGAGACGCTGGAAGATGCCGCCTGTTCGCTTGGCGCAACGCGCTGGAAAAGCTTTCTGGAAGTCACGCTGCCCCTGTCGCTGCCCGGTCTTGCCGCGGGCGGCCTGCTCTGTTTCGTGCTGGGGGCCGGCACCTATATCACGCCGCTGGTGCTTGGCGGCCCGACGGATGCCATGTTCGCCAACCTCGTGTTCGAGGCGATCATCACCCAGCTCGACTGGCCGCTCGGTTCGGCGCTTTCGCTCATGCTTCTTGCCGTGCTCGGCGCACTGGTCCTGATCTACAACCACTATCTCGGCATGGCGCAACTCATGAAGGGGCTTGGCTGATGGGCTGGAACCTCGTTCGCGCCTGGACGATCCTCGTCTATATCTTCATGTTCCTGCCGGTGGCGGTGGTGGTGCTCCTGAGCTTCAACGCCAGCCAGTTCGGCAGCTTCCCCATGACCGGCTTTTCGTTCCGCTGGTTTGTCGAGCTTGCGCAGAACGAGGCGATCCTGCGCGCCTTTCGCACATCGCTCGTCCTCGGTTCGCTGACGGCGGTCGTCTCCACCGCGCTTGGCGTTCTCGCCAGCCTTGCCCTCGTCCGCTACAACGTGCCTGGCCGCAACGTCATTTCCACGCTGCTGATCGCGCCGATCCTGGTGCCGGAGGTGGTGTTGGCGGTCGCGCTCCTGCTTTTCCTGAACTTCCTTTCGATCAACAAGAGCTTCTTCCTGCTCCTGCTTGGGCACGTGATCTTCACTCTGCCCTTCGTCATCCTTGTGGTGCAGGCGCGGCTTGTCGGCATCCGCCGCGATGTGGAAGAGGCGGCGATGAGCCTCGGCGCGAGCCCGGTACAGACGTTCTTCCAGATCACGCTGCCGCTTCTGGCGCCCGCCGTTTTCGCGGGCATGCTCTTCGCCTTCACCATCAGCTTTGATGACATCACCGGCACGCTCTTCTGGAAGCCGGGAGGTGTGGAAACGGTGCCCACCCAGATTTTCGCCATGCTGCGCAACTCGATCTCGCCGGAGATCAACGCGCTCGGCACCGTAATGATCGTTCTAACCGTCGGGCTGCCCCTGCTGGGGCTGGCGATCGCCCGGCGCATGGCAGCGGCGCGCGGCGGATAGGCCGCGCCGATAACAAACGGCAAGAACCGGAAAAAGGGGAATACGATGGATAATACCAAGCGCTACGAGCGGCTTCGCGAACGCTATATGAACGGCGATCTCGACCGCCGCAAGTTTCTCGGCCTGATCGGCGCGGCGGGCCTTGCCTACGGCCTGCACACGCCGTTTGCCCGCTACGCCCATGCGGCGGTGGAGGAGGTCCGCTTCGACGGCTGGGGCGGCGTGGTGTCGGAAGCGTTCCGCGAATACGCGTTCGAGCCCTACACCAAGGAAACGGGCATCAAGGTTGTCGACGGCACCTTCGGCGGTGCTGATGAATATCTGGCGCGTGTGAAGGCCAGCCAGCCGGGCGAATACAACATCGCCCACCTGTCCGGCGTCTTCGACTATGCGCGCTACCACAACCTCGGGCTCAGCTCCACGCTGAACGAGGACAACATCCCGAACCTTCAGTATGTCATCCCGAAGCTGGTCGACGTCTTCCGGGGCGTGACGGACGGCAAGCTTTCCTGCGTGCCATATGACTACGGCACGACGGGCCTTGCCTATAACCGCAAGCACATCTCCGATGAGGAGATGAAGGAAAAGGGCGCGCGCATCCTCATCGACGAGAAGCTGAAGGGCAAGATCGGCGGCTGGAGCGACTGGCGCACGCGCATCTGGTACGCCTCGCTGCAGACGGATCAGGACCCGAACGGCGCGACCGACATGGACGCGATCTGGGATGCGATCCGCACTCACCGCGACCTCGCGCTGAAGTACTGGGGCTCGGGCGCGGAACTCATGAGCCTTCTGGCGGAGGAAGAGATTTACGTCACCGAGGGCTGGTCGGGCCGCATCTACGCGCTTCAGGAGCAGGGCCACGACATCGGCTACATGGACCCGCCGAACGGCTTCGGCTGGCAGGAATGCCTCTTCGTCATCAAGGGGTCGCCCATGGAGGCGTGCGAAGAGCTCCTGAACTTCATGCTCGCGCCGGAAACCTCCATCGCGGTCGCCGAGGGCCAGAACTATCCGCCGGCGCTCGACCCGACCAAGGTCGATCTCGGCAAGAAGATCCCGACACTTCCCGCCTTCGATCCGACCGGCAAGCTCGCCGGGCTCACTTTCGCCAATCCGGATTACTGGAACAGCCACGAGCAGGAGTGGTCGAAGACCTTCGGCCGTATCCAGAAGGGTTATTAAGCGTCCCCATCGCCATTGCCGCCCGCGCCTCTCGGGTGCGGGCGGCACCCTGGAAATTTCAAGATCGATCGCGGAGAAAACGCGTGAGTGCCGTTACCTTGAAGGACATCGTCAAGCGCTTCGGCGAATTTACGGCCGTGCACCGCATGTCCATGGACATTCCCGAAGGCAGCTTCGTGACGCTGCTTGGCCCCTCCGGCTGCGGCAAGACCACCACCTTGCGCATGATCGCGGGGCTTCTGGACCCGAGCGAGGGCGAGATTTCGATCAAGGGCCGGCGCGTCAACGACGTGCCGATCCACAAGCGCAACCTCGGCATCGTCTTCCAGAACTATGCGCTCTTTCCGCATAAGACGGTGGCCGAAAACATCGCCTTCGGCCTGAAATACCGCAACGTGGCGAAGGACGAGGCGAAAAAGCGCGTCGAGCAGGCGCTGGAGCTCGTCCAGCTTCCCCAGGTGGGCGAACGCTACCCCAAGCAGCTTTCGGGTGGCCAGCAGCAGCGTATCGCGCTCGCACGCGCCATCGTCATAGAGCCGGATGTGCTTCTTCTAGATGAGCCGCTTTCCGCGCTCGATGCCAACCTTCGCGAGGATATGCGCGTGGAGCTGAAGCGCATCCAGCATCGCATCGGCATCACCACCGTCTTCGTCACCCACGACCAGTCGGAAGCGCTGGCGATGTCGGACCGCATCGTCGTCATGTCGCAGGGCCGTGTGGAGCAGGCGGGCGCGCCGGAAGAAGTCTACAATACGCCCGAGACGGAGTTCGTCGCCCGCTTTCTCGGCTCCTCGAATATCCTCGACGGCACGAGCAATGGTGCCTCTGGTGAGGAAGTCGCCATTGATACCGCCGGTTTCGGGCGGATCGCCGTGCCGAAGAACCGCGCGCCGAAGCTCAACGGCAGCGGGCCGGCAAAACTCGTCATCCGGGCGGAAAAACTTCATCTGGCGAAACCGGAAACGGACCCCGACGGCCAGATCGCCGTTGACGGCGTCGTGGAAACGGTGGACTACCAGGGGCAGGCGGCGCGTTATTTCGTGCGCGTCGGCGACCTTCAGCTTCAGGCAATCAACATGATCGACGACCATCCCTTCAACGAGGGCGACACTGTGTCCGTGCGCGTACGTCCGCGTGACTGCGCGGCGCTGCCGGAGGCCCGTTGATGACTTCTTCCGGTAAAAAATCGTATCTCTTCTACCAGACGCGCCGCCGCCGCCCGATGCTCGATCAGGCAAGGGACGTCTACATGTGGGATGTGGACGGCAAGCGTTATCTCGACGGCTCTTCCGGCGCGATGGTCTGCAACATCGGCCATTCCAACCCGCATGTGCTTGAGGCGATGCGCAGGCAGATGGAAAAATCCACCTTCGGCTACCGCCTTCATTTCGAGACGGAGCCAGCCGAGCGCCTGGCCGAAAAGACGGCCTCGCTCACGCCGGCGGGGCTCGACAAGGTTTTCTTCGTCTCCGGCGGGTCGGAGGCGGTCGAAAGCGCGATCAAGCTTGCCCGCCAGCATGCCGTGGCGGTGGGCGAGGCGCAGCGCTGGAAGGTGATTTCGCGCCAGCCGAGCTATCATGGCTGTACGCTGGGCGCGCTTGCGCTCACAGGATATGCGCCGCTCACGGCTCCGTTCGACGCCATGATGCGGCCGATGCCGAAAATCCCGGCTCCTCGTGCCTATCTCGACGGTCTCGACCCCGACGACGAGGCGACGGGCCATCGCTACGCCGACATGCTGGAGGCAAGGATCGTCGAGGAGGGGCCGGAAACGGTGCTCGCCTTCATCAACGAACCGGTCGGCGGCGCGTCCACCGGCGCGCTCGTTCCGCCGGTCGGCTACATGCAGCGCATCCGTGAGATTTGCGACCGCTATGGCGTGCTCCTGATCCATGACGAGGTGATGACGGGCGGCGGGCGCACGGGCCGCTTCTTCGGGGCCGATCATTGGGGCGTCGCACCGGATATCATTGCGATTTCCAAGGGGTTCGCCGCAGGCTACGCCCCGCTTGGCGCCATGGTCGCGCATGAAAGGATCGTCGATCCCGTGCTTGACGCGGGCGGTTTCCTGCATGGTTTCACCTATGCGGGCAATCCGCTTGCCTGTGCCGCCGGTCTTGCCGTTATCGAGGAGATCGAGACGAAGGGCATGATGGAAAATGCCATCCGCGTCGGCGACGTCCTGAAATCCCGGCTGTCGGCGCTCATGCAGCGATACCCGATCGTCGGGGACGTTCGCGGAAAGGGCCTCATGCTGGCTTTTGAACTGGTCGCCAACCGCGAGACGATGCAGCCTCTGCCGAAGGAACTCGGCGCTTTCGACAGGCTGGTGGAAATCGCCTACGACAATGGTCTCATCATCTACTCACGCCGCACGCGCGGCGGATACGAAGGCGATCACTTCATGGTCTGCCCGCCCATGATCGCCACGGAAGATCACGTGGAGGAAATCATGGATGGTCTCACCCGTTCCCTGGATACCTTCATGGCCGAAGCGGGTTCCGCGCTTGCGGCTTGTGCGTGACGGATAGTTCATGAGCAAGATCATCATCACCTGCGCCGTCACAGGCTCGATCCATACGCCCTCGATGTCGCCGCATCTTCCCGTCACGGCTGCGGAGATTGCGGGCCAGGCGCTGGGCGCGGCTCAAGCCGGCGCCGCCATCCTTCATCTGCACGCGCGCAATCCCGAAACCGGCCATCCCTCGTCCGCGCCCGAACATTTCATGGCCTTCCTGCCCGAAATAAAGCGCCAGACGGAGGCCGTCGTGAACATCACGACGGGCGGCAGCGCGATCATGGCGCTTGACGACAGGCTGGCGGCCGCGCGTGCCGCCGAGCCGGAAATGTGCTCGCTCAACATGGGCTCGATGAATTTCGCGCTCTATCCCATGGCGAAGCGCGAGCGCGAGTGGAATTACGACTGGGAAAAGCCGTTTCTGGAAAATTCCGACGATCTCGTCTTCAAGAACACGCCGCGCGACATAGCCACCGTTCTGACCGACCTTGGCGAGAAGCGCGGTGCGCGTTTCGAATTCGAGTGTTATGACCTGAGCCACCTCTACATGCTCCGCCATTTCGCGGACCGTGGCATGGTCAAGCCGCCGTTCTTCATCCAGTTCGTTTTCGGCGTTCTGGGCGGCATGGGTGCCGATCCGGAGAACCTCACGCATATGAAGCGCATCGCCGACAAGCTATTCGGTGACGATTACATGTTCTCCGTGCTTGCTGCCGGGCGCCAGCAGATGCCGCTTGCCTCCATGTCGGCGGCCATGGGCGGTCATGTTCGTGTCGGGCTTGAGGACAGCCTTTTCATCGACAAGGGCAAGCTTGCGCGCTCCAACGCCGAACAGGTCTCAAGGATCCGGGAGATCGTAGAGCGTCTTGGTCGTGATGTTGCGACACCGGGGGACGTGCGCGGCATGCTCGGCCTGAAAGGGCCGGACAAGACGGCGTTTTGACCATGGCCGATGTCGTCATCCGCCGGGCCGGGCGCGAGGATGTCGCCGCCTTGCATCATGCGCTGGCCGAACTCTCCGCCGATATCGGCGACGATCACGGCGCGGGCGAGGCCGACCTCCTGCGCCATGGGTTCGGGCCCGAGCCGGCATTTCAGGCGCTTTTGGCGCAGCCGCTCGATACGGGCGAGGTTCTGGGGGTTGCCGTCTATTCCCCGGTCTTTTCAACGGTGCGCGCCGGTGCCGGGTTTTATGTGTCGGACCTTTGGGTGTCGCAAGCCGCGCGTGGCATGGGCCTCGGCAAACGCCTTTTGGGGCAGGTCGTCGCGCAGGCCCCGCAAGACTGGACGGTTCGCTTCCTGAAGCTCGCCGTCTATGACGACAACCCCTCGGCCCGCGCCTTTTACGAGCGTCTCGGGTTCGTTACGGACCCGCGCGAAACCTACCTTTCGATTGTGGGCGAGGCATTGGACGCCCTGAAGGAAACGTCATGAAAGCCGTATTCGACGAACGCCAGTGGAAACACGACCCCAAGCACTTCATGGCCAACGGAACGGTGGAGCCGAACCCCGAGCAGCCGGAACGCATCAAGGTTCTCACCCATGGCGCGGGCGAGGCGGGCTCAGAGTTCGTTTCGCCGGAAGATCACGGCGCGGGGCTGATCGGCGCGATACATTCGCCCGAATATCTCATCTTTCTCGAGACGATCCACACCCGCTGGAAGCGCATCGAAGGCGCGTCGGATGAGGTCATTCCCAACATCCACCCTGACCGTCGTTCCGCCAGCTACCCGCGCTCTGCCGTCGGCCAGGCCGGCTTTCATCAGGCGGACACGGCCTGCCCCATAGCGGCGGGAACGTGGGAAGCGGCCTATTGGTCGGCGCAAACGGCCTTGACCGGCGCGGATATGGTGCTTGGCGGCGAGCGCGCAGTCTATGCGTTGAGCCGCCCGCCGGGCCATCACGCCTTTGGCGATCTCGCGGGCGGTTTCTGTTTCCTGAACAATTCGGCAATCGCCGCCGAGCATTTCAATCGGGCGGGCAAGCGCGCGGCGATCCTTGATGTCGATGTTCACCACGGCAACGGCACGCAAGGAATCTTCTATGAGCGCGACGATGTGCTCACCGTCTCCATCCACGCCGATCCGGTGCGCTTTTATCCCTTCTTCTGGGGGCACGAGCATGAGCGCGGCGAGGGGCGCGGGCGCGGCTACAACCTCAATCTGCCGCTTTCGCGCGGCACGGGAGATGCCGATTACCTGAAGGCGCTGGAGACGGCCCTTGCCCGCATTCGCGCCTTCGGGGCGGATGTTATCGTTGTGGCGCTGGGCCTCGATGCTTATGAGAAGGATCCGTTGAAGGGCCTCGCCGTCACCACGCCGGGCTTTGCGAAAATCGCCGAAGCGATTGCGGGGGTGGGATTGCCGACGCTTCTCGTGCAGGAAGGCGGCTATCTGTCGAAGGAACTTGGCCAGAACCTCACGAGCTTCCTGAAGGGTTTCGAAGGCAAATGACGGAGCGCGCGGATTTCCTGGTTGTCGGAGGCGGCATTGCGGGCGTCGGTGCGGCGGCCCGCTTGTCGCTGGATGCTTCGGTGATCGTGCTGGAGACGGAAGACGCCATTGGCCGTCATTCCACGGGCCGCTCCGCCGCGATCTACATCCGCAACTATGGAAACCGAACGCTGCGTGCCCTTAACGCCGCCTCCGAGCCGGTCCTGAAGGAGCCGGAAGGGATTTCCGATCGAACCCTGCTTTCCCCGCGCGGCGAGATGCTTATCGCAACGGAAGAGGAACTGCCGGACTTGAAGGCCTATCTGGAAGGCGCTTCGGGCCTTGAAGAGTTGAGTGCGAAGGAAGCTGTCGACCTTTTCCCGATCCTGCGCGAAGAGCTGATCGCGGCAGCCGCGATAGAGCGCGCGGCGCAGGACATCGATGTCGACCGTCTGCTTCAGGGTTTCGCCCGCCTTCTTCGCCACAACGGCGGGCGTATCGTCACCGATGCCCCGGCGAAGGCGATCTTGCGTGACGGCGGCGTCTGGCGGGTGGCGACGCCGAAGGGAGACTTCGAAGCCCCGGTTGTCATCAACGCCGCCGGCGCCTGGGCGGATGAGATCGCGCGCCTTGCCGGCGTCAGGCCGGTCGGCCTTGTTCCCATGCGCCGCTCGGCGGCGATCCTGCCAGCACCCGAAGGTCATAACGTCAGCGCCTGGCCGCTCGTCGCCAGCGCCTCGGAAAGCTGGTATGCCAAGCCCGAGGCTGGCAAGCTCATGGTTTCGCCGGCCGATGAAGATCCGGTCGACCCGCATGACGCATGGGCCGACGATATGGTCCTGGCGGAAGGGCTTTACCGGTTCGAGCAGGCGGTCACCGTGCCGGTAACGCGTGTCGAGCGCAGTTGGGCGGGCCTGCGCAGTTTCGTTGCCGACCGCACGCCCGTCGCGGGCTTCGCTCCCGATGCGCAGGGCTTCTTCTGGCTTGCGGGGCAGGGCGGTTACGGCGTACAGACGGCGCCGGCTCTATCGCAACTGACCGCCGATCTTTGCCTTGCGCGCGCGCCTTCGCTTGATCCTGAAACCGTTGCCGCGCTCGATCCGAAACGTCTTTTTTGAAATGCCGAAGGAAAAAATCATGTCCGATATCGTACGCATCAAGCCTGGCCCGCGCATGAGCCAGGCCGTCGTCCACGGCGGTCTCGTCTGGCTGGCGGGGCAGGTCGGTGAGCCCGGCGAAAGCGTCGAGGCGCAGACGAAAACGATCCTCGCCAATATCGAGGCGCTTCTGGCCGAAGCCGGTTCCGACAAGTCGCGCATCCTGCAGACGACGATCTGGCTCTCGTCGATGGATGATTTCGCCGAGATGAACGCGGTTTGGGACGCCTGGGTCGACCCGGCCAATCCGCCGGCCCGCGCCACGGGCGAATCCAAACTCGCCACGCCGGACTACAAGGTCGAGATCATCATCGTCGCCGCGACGAAGTGATCGCTCGCCCTTGAAACGAAAGAAGCCCGGCGCGGGGTGCGCCGGGCTTTTCTTTTTTTGCGTTCGGTTTTCGTCACGCCGCGCGGATGCGCTGCAGGAAGTCCCGCATGGAGACGAGCAGCTCGTCGGAGCGTTGATGCAGCCCTGCAACGGATGAGCGCATCGAGTTCGAGAGGTCGCCCGTCCGGCTTGCGGTTTCGCTCACCAGCGCGATTGCCTGCGTCACCTCGACGTTGCCCGTGGCCGCCTCGTTGATGTTGCGGGCGATTTCGTCGGTCGCCGCGTTCTGCTCTTCGGCGGCCGCGGCCATTGCGTTCGTGCGATCGGCGATGCTGCGCACCATCTCGCCCACGGAATTGGACGTTTCGGTGGAAAGCGAGGTTGCGGATTTCATTTCCTGGATCTGGCGGTCGATTTCCTCTGTCGCCTTTGAGGTCTGCTCGGCAAGTTGCTTTACCTCGGCTGCCACGACGGCGAAACCCTTGCCCGCCTCGCCCGCGCGCGCTGCCTCGATGGTGGCGTTCAGCGCGAGAAGGTTGGTCTGTTCGGCGATATCGTTGATCAGCTTGGTAACGTCGCCGATCTTCCCGACGACGACTTGCAGGCTCTGCACCGCCTGGTTGGAGCGTTCGACCTCATGCGTGGCCTGGCCGGCGGCTTGCGACGAGGCGTGTACCTGCCCGTTGATCTCGCGGATCGACGCGGAAAGTTCTTCGGTCGCGCCCGCCACGGTCTGTACGTTGCCCGAGGCCTGTTCGGCGGCTCCCGCCACGGTGACGGCCTGATCGGTCGTTTGCGCCGCGATCTGGGCCAGTTCCGCGGACATGTCGTTCAGGCTGCCGGTTGCGGTGACGATCTCGCTTGAGATCGCCAAGACGCTTGCCTCGAATTCGGCGGCAAGCTTCTCCAGCTCCGCCTTGCGGTCTTCCGCCGCCCGCATCTCCCGCGCCTTGGTGCTTTCCTCCAGTTCCCGGTTGCGGATCAGGTTTTCGCGGAAGACGCCGAGGGCCCGGCACATGTCGCCGATCTCGTCCTTGCGTCCGTCGCTCTTCAGGCCCACATCGGTCTGGCCTTCGGCCAGCGCGTTGGTCACGCCGCTCAGCTCCGCCAGCGGACGCGAGACGACGAAATAATTCATGAGCCCCATGAGCCCGGAAAAGACGACCATCAAAAGCGCGCTCACAAGCGCCGTGGTCTCCACGAAGCCGAGGCTCTCGCGCTGTGCTGCGGCAAGCGATTGCTGCATCCGGGTTATTTCGGCACGCGCCATCTTCAGCTGGTCGATGGCGTCGTTCACCATCGCCGTGCCGATGCCGGTTGCCTCCATCATCTTGGCGAGATCGACGGTCTGCGGGTCGCGCATCAACAGGACCTGCCGTCCGGCCTGGTCGGAATACCATTGGGACCAGGCATTGCGTGCCGCGGACGCATTCTGGCTGAGACCCACCTCGCCGAGCGCCGCCGCGATATCGGCAAACCCCTTTTCGATGTTGACGGTCGCTTTTTCGAAGTCGCCGGCGATGGCGCGATCGCCTGTCAGCAGGAAGTTCTTGAGCGCGGTCGCCTGCGCAAGCAGGCTGTTCTCGACGTCGCTCACCTGAAGGATGAGTTCTTGCATCGCGCCTGTCTTGACGACGGCGCGCGAAGCGCTGACGGCATTGGTGTAGACCATGTAGCTGGCGAGGACGCCGATCAGCGCGACCATGGCGAAGGCGATGGCGCTCTTCAGCGTGACGGAGAGTGACTTGATCATCTGGCGGTATCCGGAATTCGAGGGAAGGGCTTCGCCTTAGCTGCCGACCGACTGGCGGCGCTGAAGCTCGGTGAGATTGACCTCGATGGTCGCGGCTCCGATCGGCGTGCTGCCGTCCGCGTCCTCCACCGTCATGTTGATCTGGGCACGCCAGATCTTGAAGTCGTCGTCCCACTCCGGCTCGTCGATGAAGACCGCGCCGGCCCCTTTCGGATAAGTTTTCTGGAACTTCGCCTCGTCGCCCTGCCAGAAGTCGGAGGTGATGGACGACTGGCCGACGTTGAGCCCCTTGTCGTCCATGACGAAGATTTCGACGAAGAGGCCGACGGAGCGGCCCTGCATGCGTGAAAGATAAACCGACAGCGGGTTCGAAAGCGTGGCCGAAATCAGTGGCTTGTCGTCCGCTTCGCGCTCCGCGCGCCACATCTTGTCGAGTTCCTCGACCCTCGATTGCGGAATGTCGCCATAGCGCTGGTTCTGCGTGGTGATGGAAAGGCGCACGATCTCCGTGTCGATCCAGGAGCGGATGTCCTTCATCACCTGGTCGTCGATCAGCGCCTTTGCGTCGGGTGCCGCCGGTTCGGCGCAAACGGCGGACGTCGCCAGACATGCTCCGGCGAGAGCGGAAAGAATGATGCGCATGCACAAGCCCCAGTTTTTGTTTTTCAGTAACAACAGGGTGAAATGTGGACGCTTAAGAACTCGTGAAAAATTCGAACTAACGCATTAGAGATGCCTTAACCGCTATGGTTGCAGCCGCGCATTCTCTCAACGGGGCGATTCGGCGCATCGCCCGTGGGCGTACGATGCTCTATATTTTCGACCACAGGCAAGAATGGCGGATTGAGGAGGAGAACGATGGCTGCAACCACACCCATCTGCGATTTCGGCTGGAGGGCGATTGATGCGCGCCTGCCCGCGACCGACGGGAAGGATTACTCGATTTTCGAATGCGCCGGTCCGAACGGCCTGGTGGTCGCGTTCATCTGCAATCACTGCCCTTATGTCAAAGCGGTGATCGACCGGATCGTGCGCGATGCGAACGACCTGAAGGAACACGGCATCGGCTTCGTCGCGCTCTGTTCCAACGACGCGACGACCCATCCGGCGGATTCATTCGAGAATATGAAGGTCTTCGCGGGCAAGCACGGCTTCACCTTTCCTTATCTTCATGACGAGGATCAGTCGCTCGCGCGCAAGTACGATGCCGTCTGCACGCCGGATTTCTTCGGTTTCAACAAGCATCTCGAACTGCAGTACCGGGGCCGTCTGGATGCCTCGCGCAAGGACATCGCCCCGGAAGATGCCCGGCGCGATCTCTACGACGCCATGGTCATGGTCGCCGAAACGGGCTCCGGCCCGCGCGAACAGATCCCGTCAATGGGCTGCTCGATCAAGTGGAAGGATGCGGCGTGACCGCCGCATTTTTCGTGTGATGGGCTCGTCCCGAGCCCTTCATCGACGTTTCCCGACCGTGATCAGATATTCGCGCTTCACGCAGAGCCCGGCGTCCACCCGGTAATGCCGGTGATAGGCATCGACAGCCTCCTTCAGCGCCTTCCGGCCCTGGGCATCGAGTCGATCGTGCACCGCCTTCAGCGGTCCGAAGCCGCGTAGATACCACTGCCATATGGCGTCTTCGCTGTCATGGTAGGCGTGGTTGATACCGCGTTCGAAGGTCAGCTCGAAATCCTTGCCCAGCAGGCTTTCCAGATAGTCCGGCCGTCCCCAGTCGAGCGGCGAGGGGGAGGGCGGCGGCGCGTCGGTGAATTCTGCGAGCACACCGAAGAATTCGGCAACCGCGCCGTCAGGCACCCAGTTGGCAAGGCTGAGCCGCCCGCCTGGTCTGGTGACGCGCGCAAGTTCCCGTGCCGCGGCTTCGTGATCGGCCGCGAACATGACGCCGAAAGTCGAGATCACCTTGTCGAAACGTCTGTCGGGGAAGGGAAGGTTTTCGGCTTCGCCCACCTTGAAATCGATAGGCGGATCGACGGCGCGGGAAAGCGTCCTTGCGGCGTCGATCAGCGTCGGGGAAATGTCTACGGCTGAGACTTTCGCTCCGAAAAGTGCCGCGTTGCGTGCGCTCCAGCCGGTGCCGGTCGCCACATCCAGCACCGCTTCGCCGGGGCGGGGGCAAAGCCGCCCTGCGGCATGGGCGAGCGCATCGCAGATCGCGAAGCTCACTTCGTTGTAGTGTTTGCCGCCGCTGCCCCACATTTCCGCTGCCGCGCGGTTGGATTCCTGAATGGCGATTGCAGCTTCCGTCATTCTTTCCTCCTTGAATTTGCTGAACCGTGCCGATCTTCAGGGAAGATTGCGCTCGCGCGCTACTCCACGATCTGTAGTGGGACCGCTGCCGTCAGGCGTGTAGAATGGTATTTCAATGCGGAGGGCGGCCATGAAGAGCTACAATCAGTTCTGCCCCATCGCCAAGGCGGCCGAAATCTTCTGCGAGCGCTGGACGGCGCTGATCCTGCGCGATCTTGCTGGCGGCGCCATGCGCTTTTCGCAGTTGCAGCGCGGCGTGCCGCTTGCTTCGCCGACGCTGCTTTCCAAGCGGTTGAAGGATCTTGAGGCAGAGGGGATCGTGGAGCGGCGCAACGCGTCCGACGGGCGCACGTCGACTTATCACCTGACGGAAGCGGGTGAGGAATTCGTGCCCATCGTCATGGCGCTGGGCGTGTGGGGCCAGCGCTGGTCGCGCCGGGAACTGGCCGAGCACGAGATCGATCTCGGCCTCCTGCTCTGGGCGCTCGAAAAGGGTGCGCATCCTGAATACTTCGGGCAAAAACGCACGATTGTGGAACTCGATCTCGTCGACCAGCCGGACAACAAGCGTCGCTGGTGGTTCTTGAATGAAGACGGGCGTTGCGAGCTTTGCCTGACCCGGCCGGATCAGCAGGCGCAGGTCTATGTCAGTGTGTCCCTGGCCGACATAATCCGCGTGTGGCGCGGCGATGTCGCCTTGTCGAGGGCGATCGGCGACGGCGTGATGGAAGTCCATGGCGAGAAGGAATTGCGCCAGGCGTTTCGCCACTGGCTCGCGATCGTACCGATTGCCGATGTCCCGTCGATGCGCGCGGCCGGGTGAATCGATATTTCGGAATTTTACAGCGGCACGACGTCGACGGACTGGTCGGTTTTCTGCCCGCCGGAGGAGCGCAGCACGCCCTTGACGGGTGCTACGTCGCCGTAGTCGCGCCCGCGCGCGACGACGATGTGGTCCTGGCCGACCCTGAGCGCGTTCGTCGGGTCGTATTCCACCCAGCCGATTTCCACTCCGCACCACGCGCGCACCCAGGCGTGCATGGCGTCCGCCCCTTCAAGGCGGGTCGCGCCCTCCGGCGGAATCGTGCGCAGGAACCCGCTCACATAACCCGCCGGAATGCCGATGCCTCTGAGGCAGGAGATCATGATGTGCGTGAAGTCCTGGCACACGCCGTGGCGGTTCGTGAAGGCGTCGAGCGCCGTTGTTTCAACGGTCGTCGCCTCCGCATCGAAGGCGATATCCCGGTGCAGCGCCTGGCCGATCGCCTCCACGGCGGCCTGCACGGTCGTATTCCGGTCGATGACGTCGAGCGCGTAGTTTGTGAAGGCCGGATCGAGCGTGATGCGTGGCGAACCGTCCATGAAATGCACCGGTTCATAGGGCGCCATGGAACGGATGCTGGCAAGCTCCTGCTGCATTTGGCTCAAGGGCGGAGAAATGTCGAGGCTCACCGGAGCCGCCGTGCGGTCGATCCTTGCGTGCAGGTTGAATGCGATGTTCGAGTGCGGCGCGCGATAGGCGATGTCCGTAACGGCGTTTGCGAAGAAATCGACCCGGTCGAAGCGTTCCTCGGGCAGCGGATCGATGTCGAGGCTGCCGACGATCAGCCGCTGCTCGCCGTGGATCGCCGCCGGCATCAGGCGCAGCGCATGGCGGCCCGCATCCGCCGGGCTTTCGTACTCATAGGTGATCGAGAGGGTGATGTCGTAAAGCACATGAGCCTCTGTGGCGTTGCGGTTTTTAGAGCATGTCCCCCAAAAGTGGGAACCGGTTTTGGGACAAGGACATGCTAATTATCAAATAGATAGAGCGCGTCCGGTGAGTCCGATTAAACAAGACGCGCTCTAGCGCGTATATGCCTCGTTCAGTCCGACCGACAGGGAGGCGATCTCGCCGCTCAGCGCATGAAGGGCATCGGGGGTGAGCGTCTCCGGGGTTGATATGGCCAGGGACGTGTGAACCTGAAGCACCGAGCGCGAAAGGGCGGACAATTGGCCGTGCAGGTGCGCACCGGGCAGGAATGAAAGGTGATCCTTGATTTCGCCGAGCTGATAGAGGATCGAGCGGGGATTGTTCGTGTCGAGCGCAAGAAGATCCAGAACGGCGTTGCTGCTCAGTGCCACCGCGTAGCGCCGGTTCATGGACATCGCGCTGTCGCCGACCTCGAGCGCCAGTTCCAGCGCGCCTTCGGGAGCGGACGGGTCGGTGAAGACCGAAAGGAGGCGGGCTGTAGCGTTGGCGCGTTCCAGCGAACGCCCGATGCCCAGGAACCTCCAGCCGGTGAAATGGTACATGTTCTCGTGCACCAGGCCGGAAAAGCCGGTGATCTTGCGCAGCAGAACGCCCATGGCGCGCGCCGCGTCGTCGCCGGGGATCACGGTTTCGCGCATGCGTGCTGCCGTTAGGGCAAGGTCGTTCAGCGCCAGCCACCCGTCCACGGAAAAGCGGTCGCGCACCTTGCTCGCGCTGAAGACCGCGGAGTTCAATATCGTGTGCAGGCCGCTCGGGATGGTCTCGCGCGGGTCTACATTCGCGGATTGAAGGAAGGTGCCGATCGCGGCAACGAGCGGGGATGACGGGTCGTCCGTCTCCGCAAGGCGTGCGTGATAGGCGCGCAGCTGGCGTATCGCGCCTTCCGCGCGCTCCACATAACGCCCGAGCCAGAACAGGTTGTCGGCCGCCCGCGAAGGCAGGATACCCGGCTGGCTTCTGAGGTAGGGCGTGCCGGGTTGCTGCAGAAGGGTTTCGGTACTGGTCGGCTGGCTGCCGATCACCCAGACATCGGCGGCCGTGCCGCCCGCCTGCATGGCAAGCGCGCTTGCGTCCTGCGAATTGCCGATGCGCGCGAAACCGCCGCACATCGCTTCCCAGCCTTCGGCGGTGCGCGCCAGGAACACGCGCAGGCTCATCGGGCGCGGCACCAGTGCTCCGTTGATATAGGCAGGCGTGGTTGAAAGGGTGACGGCCTCCTGCCCGATAAGCTCTTCTCCGCGCGTGTTCATCCAGTCGGCAAGCGTTCCCCCGTTGGGGCATGTGAAATCGCCCGCCGTGACATCTTCTCCCGACGCGGCAAACGGCAGGTCGGTGGAAAGGGCCCGGCTGATCAGCATGCGCCCCGCGTTTTCCGCGACATACCGGCGGACGCTTTCTTCCCCGCACCACCAGGTCGCGATATTGGGCAGCATCAGGGGCTCGCCCCGCAGGCCCTCGCAAATGCGCGGCAGGAAGGCGAGAAGCGCACGCGTTTCCAGGATGCCCGCGCCAAGGGCGTTGATCAGGGTCACGGAGCCGCGCCGCACGGCCTCCACAAGGCCCGGCGTTCCAAGCTGCGAGGTTTCGTCCAGCTCCAGCGGGTCGCTCCAGGCGGCGTCGAGGCGGCGCCACAGCACGCTTGCGGGCTTGAGGCCCGCGACGGTGCGCACCATCAGCTCGCCGTTTTCCACCGTCAGGTCTTCGCCTTCCAGCAGCATGAAGCCGAGGTAGCGGGCGATATAGGCGTGCTCGAAATAGGTGTCGTTCATCAATCCGGGCGTGAGGATCGCGACCCGGCTTTCGGTTTCCCCGCGCATGGTCAACAGCTGGTCGCGGAAACGGCGGAAGAAGCCGGCCAGCCGGTGCACATTTGCGCGGGCGAAGAATTCGTTGAAGACCCGGCTTGTCGCGACCCGGTTTTCCAGCGCGAAACCGGCGCCGGAGGGGGCTTGCGTCCTGTCGCCCAGCACCCACCATGTGCCGTCCGGCCCCCGGCCGATCTCGAACGCCAGGAAATGCAGGAATTTGCCCGAGCGCGGGGTAACGCCGACCAGCGGGCGCAGCCATTCCGCGCTCTTGCCGATCATGCAGGCGGGCAGGTAGCCTTCGCCCACCAGCCTGTTCGGGCCGTAGAGGTCGGCGACGACGTCTTCCAGAAGTTCCGCGCGCTGGATCAGTCCGGCTGCGATCTGCCGCCATTCCTTCGCGTCGATGACGACGGGAATATGGCTGAGCGGCCATTCGCGTTCGCTTGTTCCCTTTTCTCCGTAGTGGCGGAAGAAGACGCCGGCATCCCTCAGGTACTGGTTGCCGCGCGCGAAGCGCTGGGAAATGTCGTCCGGCGTCATCCGGGAGAGGTGGTCGAGAAAGGGCTGCCAGACGGGCCGCACCGCGCCGCTTGCGTCCAGAAGCTCGTCGGCCACGCCCGCAAGCGGCCTATAGGCCGCAAGCAGGCTGTAAACGCTTTCCTTTTCTCCGGTTGCCTGGTCCAGCGTCATGTCCTCAGATTCCGGCCGGCCTCCTGAGGTCCAGCGTCAGCGGAAACTCGGGATGCGGATATTCCTCCGCCGGCTCGTAGTACCCCGGAGTATGCCCGTGCGGCTGGAAACGCGCCAGTCTTCGCGCTTGCGCCTCGTTGCCGTTCACCGGGAACGTATCGTAGCTGCGCCCGCCCGGATGCGCGACATGGTAGACGCAGCCGCCTATCGCCCGTCCGCTCCACCGGTCGTAGATGTCAAGCGTCAGCGGCGCATCGACCGGGTGAACGGGGTGAAGCGCCTGCGCCGGCTGCCAGGCCTTGTAGCGCACGCCGCCGACGGCCGTGCCGTTCGTCTCCGTCTTTTGAAGCGGCACCTTGCGCTGGTTGCAGGTCACGATATAGCGGTCGGGGTCGGTCGTCGTCATCTTCACCTGCAGCCGTTCCGTGGAACTGTCGGTATAGCGCACGGTGCCTCCGATCGCGCCGGTTTCTCCCAGTACGTGCCAGGGTTCCAGCGCCTGGCGCAGTTCAAGCTGCACGCCCTCCACTTCGATCTCGCCGTAGAACGGGAACCTGAATTCAGATTGCGCGACGAACCATTCGGGACGCATGGAAAATCCGTGGTCTTCCAGGTCGCGCAGCACCTCCAGGAAGTCGTTCCAGATGTAATGCGGCAGCATGAAGCGGTCATGTAGCGCCGTTCCCCAGCGCGTAAACCGCCCGCCGAGCGGGTTCTGCCACAGCCTTGCTATGATCGCGCGGATCAGGAGCTGCTGGGCAAGGCTCATGCGCGGATCGGGCGGCATCTCGAACCCGCGAAACTCGATCAGGCCGAGCCGGCCCGTCGGCCCGTCGGGCGAATAAAGCTTGTCGATGCAGATCTCCGCGCGGTGCGTATTTCCGGTAACGTCTACAAGGAGGTTCCTGAGCAGCCGGTCGACGAGCCAGGGGAAGGGGGGCGGTCCGTCCTGCGGGCGGTTGATCTGTGAAAGCGCGACCTCCAGTTCGTAAAGCCCGTCGTGGCGGGCCTCGTCGACGCGCGGAGACTGGCTGGTCGGGCCGATGAAGAGGCCGGAAAAGAGGTACGAAAGGCTCGGGTGGCGCTGCCAGTGCAGGATCAGGCTTCTGAGCAGGTCCGGCCGCCGCAGGAACGGGCTGTCGAGCGGCGTTTCCCCGCCGACGACGACGTGGTTGCCGCCGCCCGTTCCCGTATGCTTGCCGTCGATCATGAATTTGTCGGCGCCGAGTCGGCTTTGCCGCGCCTCCTCGTAGATCGCCTCGGTTGTCGCAACACAGTCCTTCCAGCTTGCGGCCGGGTGGATGTTCACCTCTATCACGCCGGGGTCCGGTGCGACGCGGATAACGTTCATGCGCGGGTCGGGCGGCGGCGCATAGCCTTCGATGTGAACGCGAAGCCCCTGGCGTTTCGCTGCGGCTTCGGCTGCCGAGACGAGCTCCAGATAATCCTCGATACGTTCCACGGGAGGCATGAACACGCAAAGCCGCCCGTCGCGCGGCTCCACCGCAAGGGCGGTGCGCACCGCGTCGTCGTCATCCGCGCTTGAAATCTCCTGTTCGCGCCGGTCCTGCGTCGCTTCGGCGGCGGTGAAATGGGCGACCGCCTGTTCGCGGTCCGGGCGTTTTCCTACGGGAAATTCCGGCAGCGGCCCGCGCGGTTCGGAAGGGTCGGCGATGTTGGTGTAGGGGTATTGCGACGGCGGAACGTAAGGCAGCCCCTCCAGCGGCAGCCGGTATCCGACGGGGCTGTCGCCGGGCACGAGAAACAGCGCATCGCGCCGGAGCTTCCATTTTTCGGAGCGCCATCTCGTGCCGGAAGCCTTGGACTGCCAGCGCTGGATCGGCAGCACATAGCCGGAGGGTTTGGTAAGCCCCCGGTCGAACACCTTGGCGATGCGGTATCTTGCCTCCGCATCCTCCAGTTTGGAATTGGCGGGCGTCACGTTTTCGGGAAGCTTGGCTTCCTTCAACAGCCATTCCGCCGGGTCCTCGTAAGCGGCGACGATATAGTCGGGCGTGACGGACAGCTCCTCGGCCATCCCCTGCAACAGGGCTTCCGCCTGCTTCGGCGTCGCCTTCGTGTCGTCGCCTTCCTCGGCGATCAGGTCCGGGTCGTTCCAGATCGGCCTGCCGTCGCGCCGCCAGTAGAGCGAGAAGGTCCAGCGCGGCAGCGTTTCGCCGGGGTACCATTTGCCCTGCCCGTAGTGCAGGAAGCCGCCGGGCGCGAAACGTTTCTGGAGCCGGCGGATCAGCTTGTCGGCCAGCGTCCGCTTCGTCGGGCCGACCGCATCGGTGTTCCATTCCTCCGCCTCGAAATCGTCGATCGAGACGAACGTCGGCTCCCCGCCCATGGTCAGCCTGACGTCGTCGCGTTCCAGAACCTGGTCGACATCTTCGCCAAGCCGGTTCAGCGCCTGCCAGGAATCGTCGGAAAACGGCATGGTGATACGCGGGTGCTCGGCAACCCGCGCCACCTTCATGTCGAAGGAGAAGTCCACTTCCGCCGCACTTGCCATGCCGGCGATCGGGGCGGCGTTTCGGTAATGCGGCGTGGCGGCGAGCGGGATGTGGCTTTCGCCCGCAAGCAGGCCCGACGTCGGGTCGAGGCCGATCCAGCCCGCACCCGGCAAATAGACCTCCGCCCAGGCATGCAGGTCGGTAAAGTCGTGGTCCGTGCCCGACGGCCCGTCGAGCGCTTCCAGATCGGGTTTGAGCTGGATCAGGTAGCCGGAGACGAAACGGGCGGCAAAGCCGAGGTTGCGCAGCACCTGAACCAGCATCCAGCTTGAATCGCGGCAGGACCCAGTTCCCCGCTCCAGCGTTTCTTCCGGCGTCTGCACGCCGGGTTCCATGCGGATGACGTAACCGACTTCCTGCGCGACGCGGGCGTTCAGCGCGACGATGAAATCGATCGTGCGAACCCTGTCTCTCGGCGTCGCGTCCAGAAACGCCTGGAGCCTCGGCCCGACGGGTTCCGTCTTCTTGTAGATCTCAAGGTCGTCGGCGAGATCGGAAGGATAGTCGAACGGCCATTCCTCCGCCGTATCCTCCACGAAGAAATCGAACGGATTGTAGACGGACATGTCCGCGACCAGATCGACCTCGATCCTGAATTCGCGCACGGGATCGGGAAAGACGAAACGCGCCAGCCAGTTGCCGTAAAGGTCCTGTTGGTGGTTCACGAAGTGGCCGGCGGGCGAGACCTTCAGCGAATGGGAAAGCACCTGCGTGCGGCTGTGCGGTGCGGGCCTCAGGCGGATGACCTGCGGCCCGAGCGTCACGGGCCGGTCGTAGCGGTAGTGTGTCAGGTGGTGGATGCTTGCACGTATCGACATGGCCTGCCCGCTGCGTCATTTTGTGTAACCGGAAGGTTTTCACAAAACTTCGCACTGCACCATGTCTTTTTGAAAATGTCTTTGCCGCAGTTCCCTTGAATTATGAGAGATTTAAATCTCGAATGAACATGCCGGCAGGCCGCATCGCCGCCGCTTGCACATTGGAGAGCGGCATCGGGTGAAACCTGCCGGCGGCCTTTCCTGATTACCGGCTCTCCAGAAACGCGGAAAGCGAATGGTGCATCAGCGGGTCGACGGACGTCTGTTGGTCCTTGGGCGCTGCGCGGATGTCCGTGGGCGCCTGCCAGCCGGGCTCGATGCCCGTCATGTCGGGCAGTTCGTGGGCGATGCCCTTGTGGCAGTCGATGCAGGTGCGCTCGCCGCTGACGAGGTATCGCTCGTGGATTTCCGCCGCCCGCCGGCTTTGGCGGGTGAAGTCCATGGCGATGGTGGAGTGGCAGTTGCGGCATTCCAGGGAATCGTTCGCCTTCAGCCGCGCCCATTCGTGCTTGGCAAGCTCAAGGCGGTGGTCGAGGAACTTCTGGCGCGTATTGATCGTGCCGAAGATCTTGCCCCAGACCTCCTTGGAGGCCTGCATTTTCCGGGCGATCTTGTGCGTCCATTCATGCGGCACGTGACAGTCCGGGCAGGTCGCGCGCACGCCCGAGCGGTTGGAGAAATGCACGGTGCGCGTCAGCTCCTGGTACACGTTGTCCTGCATCTCGTGGCAGGAAATGCAGAATTTTTCGGTATTCGTCAGTTCCAGGGCGGTGTTGAACCCGCCCCAGAAGATCACGCCGAAAATGAAGCCGCCAAGCGTCAGGAACCCCAGGCTGAAATAGGCCGAGGGGCGGCGGATCACTTCCCAGTATTCGCGGATTACGGACCAGAGGCGCTTCATGTCCTGCCTCACTCAGCCGTCGTCGCCGACATGTCGGTGAACTCGTTTTCGACGAGCGGCCGGGCGTCCGTCTGCGGCACGTGGCATTGCAGGCAGAAATAGCGGCGCGGCGCCACGTCGGCGAGCACCTGGAAATCGCGGTCCATGAAGTGCGTGACGCTGATCATCGGCGCGCCGGAAGCTTCCACGAACTCCCGGCGGTGGCATTCCAGGCACCGGTTGGTGTTCAGCGTGAGCTGGTAGCCTTCGATCGAATGGGGGATCACGGGCGGCTGTTCGGGGTAGTTGCGGGCCTTGCGCCGGTCGTCGGTCACCGGGCGCGCCAGCGGCGGGGCCTGCACGTTTTCCATGGCGGGGTCCGCGCCCGTCAGGCGCGGTGCTTCCTGCGAAAAGGCGAGGGCTGCGAAAAGCACCACGGCCCCGGCGGTCAAGCCGCCGACGCCGGCGCGGGCGATTGCGGTCAGGCCCGTTCGATCTTGACTGCGCATTTTTTGAAGTCCGTCTGCTTGGAAATGGGGTCGGTTGCGTCCAGCGTGACCTTGTTGATCAACTGGCTGGCGTCGAACCATGGCACGAAGACGACGCCGCGCGGCATGCGGTTGCGTCCGCGTGTTTCCACGCGGGTGCGGATCGAGCCGCGCCGCGACTGGATGACGATCTCCGAGCCCTGGTTGAGGCCGCGCTCGCGCGCGTCATCGGCGTGCATGAAGCAGCGTGCGCCCGGAAACGCCTTGTAAAGCTCCGGCACCCGCATGGTCATGGAGCCCGAGTGCCAGTGTTCGAGCACGCGTCCGGTGACGAGCCAGAGGTCGTATTCCTCATCCGGCGGCTCTGCCGGCGGCTCGTAGGGCAGGGCGATGATCACGGCGCGCCCGTCCGGCTTGCCGTAGAACTCCACGCCCGATCCCTCACTCACGTATGGGTCGTACCCTTCGCGGTAGCGCCAGCGTGTTTCCTTGCCGTCGACAACGGGCCAGCGCAGGCCGCGCACCTCGTGGTAGGTATCGAAATCGGCAAGGTCATGCCCGTGTCCGCGCCCGAAGGCGGCATATTCCTCGAAAAGGCCCTTCTGGACGTAATAGCCGAAGTGTTCGGATTCGGCGTTGTCGTAATCGGGACTGGTTTCGTCGAGCGGGTATTTGTTCACCTCGCCGTTTTCGAAACAAACCTCGTAGAGCGTCTTGCCCTTGTAGGAGGGATTCGCGTCGAGAATTTCAGCCGGCCACATCTCGTCGGTCGTGAACCGCTTGGAAAACTCCATGACCTGCCAGACGTCGGACCGCGCCTCGCCCGGTGCGTTCACGAGCTGGTGCCAGAAGTGGGTCCGCCGCTCCGCGTTGCCGTAGCCGCCTTCCTTTTCCACCCACATGGCGGTTGGCAGTATGAGGTCGGCGGCCATGGCCGTCACGGTCGGATAGGCGTCGGAAACGACGATGAAATTATCCGGGTTGCGGTAGCCCGGGTATGTCTCGTTCGAAGAGTTGGGCGCGGCCTGCAGGTTGTTGTTGACCTGGATCCAGTAAAAGTTGATCTGACCGTCCTTGAGCATGCGGTCCTGAAGGACGGCGTGATAACCGACCTTTTCGGAAAGCAGTCCTTCGGGAAGCTTCCAGATTTCTTCCGCATGTTTGCGGTGCTCGGGGTTGGTGACCACCATGTCCGCCGGCAGCCGGTGGGCGAAGGTGCCCACCTCGCGGGCCGTGCCGCAGGCCGAGGGCTGGCCTGTGAGCGAAAACGGCGAATTGCCGGGCTCGGAGATTTTTCCCGTCAGAAGGTGGATGTTGTAGATAAGCTGGTTTGCCCACACGCCGCGCACGTGCTGGTTGGCGCCCATGGTCCAAAGCGACATCACCTTGGTGTTCGGGTCGGCGTAAAGCTCGGCGAGCGCTTCAAGCTGGGAAGGTTCGACGCCGGAAATCTCGGCCGCCTTTTCAAGCGTGTATTCCGCGACATGCGCCTTGAAGGCCGCGAAGTCGCTGTCCTCCATGACGCCGGGCTTGTCGGCGTTCTTCGCGGCTTTCTGGCGTGGGTCTTCCGGTCTCAGGCCGTAGCCGATGTCGGTCGCGCCCTTCTTGAAGGTCGTGTGCTTGGAGACGAACTCCTCGTTCACGCGGCCCGTCTGGATGATGTGATTGGCGATATAGTTCAGGATCGCCAGGTCCGTTCCCGGCTTGAAGACAAGGGGAATGTCGGCGAGATCGGAACTCCTGTGGGTAAAGGTCGAAAGCACGGCGACCTTCACATGCGGATGGCTCAAGCGGCGGTCGGTAAGCCGCGTCCACAGGATCGGGTGCATCTCCGCCATGTTGGAGCCCCAGAGCACGAAGGCGTCGGCGGCTTCGAAGTCGTCATAGCAGCCCATCGGCTCGTCGATGCCGAAGGTGCGCAGGAACGCGACGGCGGCGGACGCCATGCAGTGGCGTGCGTTCGGGTCGAGGTTGTTGGACCTGAGGCCTGCGCGCATGAACTTGGATGCCGCGTAGCCCTCCCAGATCGTCCACTGGCCGGAGCCGAACATGCCGGCTCCGTTCGGGCCCTTGTCGGCGATCGCGGCCTTGCATTTTTCGGCCATCACGTCGAAGGCCTCATCCCAGGAAACGGGCTCGAATTCACCGTCCTTGGCGAATTTGCCGTCCTTCTTGCGCAGGAGCGGCTGTTCCAGTCGGTCCTCGCCGTACATGATCTTGGAGAGGAAATAGCCTTTCACGCAGTTGAGGCCGCGGTTCACCTCGTGCTTCACGTCGCCGTGCGTCGCGACGACCTTGTTGTCCTTCACGCCCACCATGACGCCGCAGCCGGTGCCGCAGAAGCGGCAGGGCGCTTTCGACCACTTGATCTTCAGTGTGTCGACGCCGCCTGGAATGGGCTGGGCCTTTGCCGGCAGGGTTATCCCTGCCGCCGCTGCCGCGATTGCCGCGGCTTGCGTTTTCAGTACGTCGCGCCGAGAGACGCTCATGGCTGTCCTCCCTCCACCGTGGCAGCCGTATCGGCCGTGCCGGTATCGATGATTTCGTAGACGAGATTTGCCGAAAGGACGTGATCGAGAAGCGCGATCTGGGCGAGGCGTCCGCCGATCGCTTTTTCGCTTGGTCCCTCCAGCACGATGACGATCTTGCTGTCGGTGCGGTGGTGCACTTCCGTATCCGCCATCGCCTCAAGGCTGCGGATCACGCCTTCGGCATGTTCGGGCACGACGCTGACGACGGCGCTTGAAATATGGTGTTCGTGAGCCGTTTCGCTCATGGATTGCTCTCCGCCGCTCTCATGGAAACCGCGTTGGCCGGGCAGATCGCGGCACAGGCGCCGCAGCCCGTGCATTGCGCGGCTTCGATCTCGGGCAGGGGCGCTCCGCCGATGCGCGGGCGAAAGCGGATCGCGGCTTCGGGGCAGGCATCGCCGCAGCTTTGGCAATGCACGCCGGTCTTGGCGAAGCAGCTCTCCTCGATTGCCGCGACATGGGCAAAGGCCCGCTCGCTTGCGTCGAGGAAGACCGGCTCCGGGCAGGCTTGCGCGCAGGCGCGGCAGAATGTGCATTCGCGATCGGCGAAAGAAATGACGGGACGCCCGCGTGAATCCGGCGAGAGAATCGCCTCGGGACAGGCGTCGATGCACGCTCCGCAGCCCGTGCAGGCGCTCGTTATCGTTTCTTCGCGTGTCCACGGCGGGCGCAATGGCGGCGGCGCCGTCCGCGCGCGGCCTGTCAGGAAGTTTCTGCGGGAGATGTCGGGGGCTGCCAAACTCACCCCCGTATCAAGCCGGCGGACCCGGAGGGCCGAAGATGATCTGGAACATCCAGATCAGGAAGCCGTATCCGCCGACGACCGCGACGGCCACGACCGGCCAGATGAGAACGGCGAGGATGATGAAGGCGGTCAATTCGCGCCGGCGGCTCGTCGTCGCCCGGCCGGTGCCTTCTTCGGTCGCGCTGGAGGTCACGAAGTCTCCTCCTCCTCAAGTTTGCTGCCTCTCGGAGGAGGCGAAAATCCACGATGCGAGTCAGGCAAATACTTTCATCGAAAAAACGGACGTTCAACCTGTGATAGTACGGATAGGTATTTTTATGTACACTAACGGAAGATCTGCAAAAAATAAATAGATAACCAATCTTTGAGCGTTCGTTTTAAATTGTTAAAAATTTACGAAAATAGATATATTTAAAAAAATAATATTATGAGGTTTCATAAATCGAATTATTCAGGGAGTCGAGACAAGGTGCCTCCACAGATTGCGCCTCATGTTTGATCTGTGTCACTGTTCTGTAATGCGCCTGCTGAAATAGTCACCCCGCATTTGCGCTATAATGCTATGCGGCAATAATCTTCGGAAAGGGCGGATCATGTGCAAGGCGATGCTTGAGAACGGCGAGTTCGACCCGCTTCTTTGTCCGCTTCTGTCCGACCTTTCTCCCGAAGAAATTTCCGAGCGCATGAGCGACCCGCGCATAGCCCGTTGCCGCGCGGCGGTGGAGGATCAAAGCCTCGGCCATGCCGAGCGAAACCGGATCTGCGCGGAGGAATTGCGCAAAACGAAGCGCAAGCGTTTCGTTTTCATCTGATTGCATGCCGGTGGCGGGTCCCGCCAAACGCTTCAAATACATGCATAATTTCGAATGTTTTTCATTTGACAATTGTCAAGGAGATGATCCGCAAAAAGGGGAATTGATGCACCAAGCTTGAATTTTAAGTTCCGACAAGGACTGGCCAGGTGCTCCGCATTCCGTTTCGAATCGTGCTTGCTTTCGCCGTTCTCTTGCTTGCGCTGGCCTCGTTTGGCCCCGCGCGGGCGGATGGGCTGGTGAGCAAGTTTCTCGACAAGGCCCCGGTCGGCGAGCTTGTGCCGGGCGCGGATGCTTACGGCGAGATCGCTGGCGATATCCCGGTCGTGCCCGCGCTGAAGGGTGGCGAGACGCTCGGCTATGTCTTCCTGACGTCCGATTTCGTCTCGACGACGGGTTATTCGGGCAAGCCGATCCACACGCTTGTGGGCATCGACAAGGATGCGGTCCTGACCGGCGTGCGCCTCGTCAAGCATTCCGAACCGATCGTTCTTATCGGCATTCCCGAGGCGAAGATCAGGGCGGTGACGGAAGGCTACGCCGGTCTCGACCTTAAGAAGGAAGCGGCGGCTGGCGGCGAGGCGCATGACCTCGATATCATCTCGGGCGCGACCGTCACCATCATCGTGATCGACGATTCCATCGTCCGCTCCGCCCTCAAGGTCGCGCGCGCTCTCGGTCTCGGCGGTCTTGAGCCGGAAGCCGGCGCCACCGGCCCGAAAATGGTCGTCGATACGTCTGTGGAAGAGAAGCTCGACTGGCAGACCATGACGGGCGACGGTTCGGTGCGTCGGCTTTCGCTCGACGTCGGCCAGATCAACGCCGCCTTCGCCGATCAGGGCGATCCGCGTGCGATCAAGCGGCCCGAGAAAGGTCCGGAGACGGACACCTACATCGATCTTTATCTCGCGCTTGCCGACGTTCCCTCGATCGGAAAGTCGCTTCTGGGCGAAGCGGAATACGCCAACCTCATGAACCGCCTGAAGGAGGGCGATCACGCCATCTTCGTGGCGGGCAGGGGGCGTTATTCCTTCAAGGGTTCGGGCTATGTGCGCGGCGGCATCTTCGACCGTATCCAGCTCATCCAGGACGATATCTCCGTGCGCTTCCGCGACCGCCAGCACACGCGGGTGCTCAAGGTCGAGGCAAGCGGCGCCCCCGCCTTCACGGAGATGGATCTCTTCGTCATTCCGGCGGATTCCGGCTTCGATCCGGCCGATGAGTTCCGCCTTCAGCTTCTGGCGAACCGCGCGGTCGGCCCCGTCGACAAGACGTTCCTGACTTTCGATCTCGGCTACCGCCTGCCGGAGCGTTTCCTGAAGCCGGAAACGCCTGCAAGGGTCGCCGATGCCGGCGATGCCGCGGCTGCTCCCGCAGCTCCGGCCTCCCTGTCGGACGACGAGGGCGCGCGCGCGCTCTGGCAGCGCATCTGGCGCGACCGCCAGGTTGACATCGCCGTCCTCGCCGGCGCGCTCGGCGTGCTTACCCTCGTCTTCTTCTTCCAGAAGCAGGTGACGAAGAACGAGCGTTTCACCTTCTGGTTCCGCATCGCGTTTCTCACCTTCACGCTGGTGTGGCTCGGGTGGATGGAAAACGCCCAGCTTTCGGTGGTCAACGTGCTCGCCTTCTTCTCGGCGGTGACGACGGATTTCTCCTGGAACGCCTTCCTGATGGACCCGCTCGTCTTCCTCTTGTGGTTCGCCGTTGCCGCGTCCCTCATCTTCTGGGGCCGTGGGGCTTACTGCGGCTGGCTTTGCCCCTTCGGCGCGCTGCAGGAACTGACGAACCGCATAGCCAAGGTCTGCCGCGTGCCGCAGTTCGAGGTTCCCTGGGGCCTGCACGAGCGTCTTTGGCCGATCAAATACATGATCTTCCTCGCCCTTTTCGGCCTGTCGCTCTATTCGCTCGATGTCGCCGAACATTATGCCGAGGTCGAGCCCTTCAAGACGGCGATCATCCTGAAGTTCCAGCGCGCCTGGCCGTTCGTCGCCTTCGTGGTGGTGCTGCTTCTGGCCGGGCTTTTCATCGAGCGGTTTTACTGCCGCTACCTTTGCCCGCTGGGGGCCGCACTCGCCATCCCCGCAAGGCTCAGGATGTTCGACTGGCTGAAGCGCTACAAGGAATGCGGCGACCCGTGCCAGCGTTGCGCCAAGGAGTGCATGGTCCAGGCCATCCACCCGGAAGGCAACATCAATCCCAATGAGTGCCTGAACTGCCTGCACTGCCAGGTGCTTTACCAGCACGATCAAAAATGCCCCGTCTGCATCAAGAAGCTCGCCAAGCGCAAGCGCTTCGAAAAGCAGATCGGCATCGCGAAACCGGATGCGCCTGCGCCGAAGAAGGCGCCGGAACCGGCCGAATAACCTCCGAAGTCACAGGAAAGGAAAGTGTCATGACGGAGAAGAATGAACTGAACGGCATGTCGCGCCGCGATCTGCTTGGCGGCACCGCCAAGACGGCGCTGGTCGCCGGCATGGGCGCGGCGGCGGGCGCCGGCGCGGTGTCGACACTCGTGCCGCAAAACGCCCTTGCCCAGGCCGAGGCGAAGTTCGAGCTCGCACCCGGCGAACTCGACGAATATTACGGCTTCTGGTCGTCCGGCCAGACGGGCGAACTGCGCATTCTCGGCGTTCCCTCCATGCGCGAGCTGATGCGCGTTCCCGTCTTCAACCGTTGCTCGGCGACGGGCTGGGGCCAGACGAATGAATCGAAGAAGATCCTGACCGAAGGCCTCCTGCCGGAGACGAAGGCCTATCTCGCCGCGCAAGGCAAGGAGACCTACGACAACGGCGACCTTCACCACCCGCACATGTCGTTCACGGACGGCACCTATGACGGGCGCTACCTCTTCATGAACGACAAGGCGAACACCCGCGTGGCCCGCGTTCGCTGCGACGTCATGAAGTGCGACAAGATCATCGAGGTTCCGAACGCGCATGACATTCACGGCATGCGCCCGCAGAAGTACCCGCGCACGGGCTACATCTTCGCCAACGGCGAGCATGAGGCCCCGCTCGTCAACGACGGCAAGATACTCAACGATCCCTCGCAATACGTGAACATCTTCACCGCCATCGACGGCGATGCGATGGAGGTCGCCTGGCAGGTGATGGTCAGCGGCAACCTCGACAACACGGACTGCGACTACCAGGGCAAATACGCCTTCTCGACCAGCTACAATTCGGAGATGGGCATGAACCTCGCCGAAATGACGGCGAGCGAGCTCGACCATGTCGTGGTCTTCAACCTCGCGGAGATCGAAAAGGGCGTTGCGGAAGGCGACTTCCAGGAGCTTAACGGCGTCAAGGTTCTCGACGGGCGCAAGGGCTCCAACAAGAAGTACACCCGCTACATCCCGATCCCGAACAGCCCGCACGGCGTCAACACCGCGCCCGACAAGAAGCACGTCGTCATCAACGGCAAGCTGTCGCCGACCTGCTCGGTGATCGATGTCGAAAAGCTCGACGCGCTGTTCGAGGAAGATGCCGATCCGCGTTCGGCGGTCGTCGCCGAGCCGCAACTGGGCCTCGGCCCCCTTCACACGGCCTTCGACGGGCAGGGCAATGCCTTCACCACGCTGTTCCTGGACAGCCAGGTCGTGAAGTGGAACATCGAAAAGGCGATCCGCGCCTACGCGGGTGAGGATGTCGACCCGATCATCACCAAGGTCGATGTCCACTACCAGCCGGGCCACAACTCCACCTCCATGGGCGAGACGGCGGAAGCCGACGGCAAGTGGCTGATCTCGATGAACAAGTTCTCCAAGGACCGTTTCCTGAACGTCGGTCCGCTGAAGCCGGAGAACGAGCAGCTCATCGATATCACCGGCGACGAGATGAAGGTCGTCCACGACGGGCCGACGTTCGCGGAGCCGCACGACAGCATCATCGTTCATCGCTCGAAGGTGAACCCGGTCACCGTCTGGCAGCGCGACGACCCGATGTTCGCCGATGCGGTCCGGCAGGCGGCGGCCGACGGTATCGAACTGGAGGATGCCGCCGACGTGATCCGCGACGGCAACAAGGTGCGCGTCTACATGTATTCGACGGCGCCCACCTTCAGCCTTGAGGACTTCACGGTGAAACAGGGCGACGAGGTCACCGTCTATATCACCAACATCGATGATATCGACGACCTGACCCACGGCTTCTGCCTGTCGAACTATGGCATCGCCATGGAAGTCGCACCTCAGGCGACAGCCTCCGTCACCTTCATCGCCGAACGTCCGGGCGTGCACTGGTTCTATTGCCAGTGGTTCTGCCACGCGCTCCACATGGAAATGCGCGGACGCATGTTCGTCGAACCAAGGGCTGCCTGATCATGAAACGCTTCCGGCTCATTTCGCATCTCTTCGTTCTTGCCGCGTTGGCGCTGCCGTCTGCCCCGCGGGCGGCGGAGATCGAGGTCGCGGCGGAGCCGGGGGCGCTTCTTCGGGCGATAGAGACGGCTCAAGCCGGAGATTATCTCCGGCTTAGGCCGGGGCAGCACGATGGGCCGGTCGTCATTGGCAAGTCCCTCGTGCTCGATGGTGGCGGTGCTGCAACTTTAAGCGGATCGGGCACCGGCAGCGTCGTCACCATCGAAGCTCCCGACGTTACGGTGAAGGGGCTGACAATCACGGGCTCCGGCCTGTCGGCGGAAACGCTCGATGCGGGCGTCAAGCTCCTGAAGCCGGCGAAGAACGCCGTCGTTTCGCAAAACCGCATTCTCGACAATCTGGTCGGCGTCGACGTTCACGGCGCGAAGGACGCGAAAGTCCTGAACAACCTGATCGAGGGCCGGCGCGATCTTCGCATGAACGAGCGTGGCAACGGCATTTACGTGTGGAACTCGCCGGGGCTTTTGGCGGAAGGCAATACTATCCGCTATGGCCGTGACGGTATCTTCGTGAACACCAGCCACAAGGACGTTTTCCGGGGCAACACCTTCGAAAAGCTGCGCTTCGCCGTTCATTACATGTACGGCAACAGCGGCGTGATCGAAGGCAATGTCTCCGTCGGCAACGACATCGGCTACGCGCTGATGTTTTCCAAGCGCCTCAAGGTCAGGGACAACGTCTCCATCGACGATGCCGACCATGGGCTGATGCTGAATTTCGCCAATCAGGCGGAAGTCACGGGCAATTTCGTGCGCGGCGGCGGCGAAAAGTGCCTCTTCATCTACAATGCCAGCAAGAATTCCATCACCGGCAACCGGTTCGAGGGTTGCGAGATCGGCGTGCACTTCACCGCCGGGTCGGAGCGTAACGATTTCGCCGGCAACGCCTTCATCGCCAACAAGACACAGGTGAAATACGTCGGCACGCGCAACCTCGACTGGTCGACAAAAGGGCGCGGCAACTACTGGTCCGATCATTCCGCCTTCGACACCAACGGCGACGGCATTGCCGAAACCGCCTACCGCCCGAACGACATGATGGACCAGATCCTGTGGACCCAGCCTGCCGCCAAGCTCCTGACGGGCAGCCCCGCCGTCCAGCTTTTGAGTTTCACCCAGTCGCGCTTTCCCGCGCTCCTGCCGGGCGGTGTCGTCGACACGGCACCCCTGATGCACGCTCCGGCACTCAAGCTGCCGGATGCAGCCTCGCAGTTTCTTGGAGAAAAAGGATGACCGAAAGCGTCCTTTCCATAAAGAACCTCACAAAACGCTTCGGCAGGCAGACCGCCGTCGACGGCGTTTCCTTCCACATCGAACCGGGAGAGCGCGCTGCCCTCATCGGCCACAACGGTGCCGGCAAGACGACGCTCATCAAGTCGATCCTCGGTTTCCTGACGCCCGAGGAAGGCTCGATTTCCGTTCTCGGCAATGCGCCGGGCAGCAATGCCGCGCGCCGCTCGGTCGCCTATCTTCCCGAAGCCGTTGCCTTCCAGAAGGCTTTGACGGGCGTCGAGATCCTGACCTTCTTCTCAAGGCTCAAGGGCGAGGACCCGAAGACCGTGCCGGGCTTGCTTGAAAAGGTCGGCCTGAGCGAGGCGGGCCGCCGTCGCGTCGGCACCTACTCCAAGGGCATGCGCCAGCGTCTCGGCCTTGCCCAGGCGTTGATCGGCGAGCCGTCGCTCGTTCTTCTCGACGAGCCGACAAGCGGCCTCGATCCCGTTTCCCGGCAGGACTTCTACATGCTGGTGGAAGAGGTGGCCGCGCGCGGCGCCGCCGTTCTTCTCTCCTCCCATGCGCTTTCGGAGGTGGAGGCGAAGACGGACCGCGTCCTCATCATGGCGCATGGCAAGCTCGTGGCTGACGATACCCTTGCTTCGCTGCGCCGTGCAGCGCGCCTGCCCATCCGCCTGCGCGTGCAGGGGGCCGATGTCGCTGCCGACGAGATCGCGGCACGCCTCGGCGGCATGCGCGTCAATTGCCGCTCCGTCGAGATCTTCTGCGATGCGGATGAAAAGCTTGCCCATCTCGCCGCCATTTCGGCCCTCGGCTCACTGGTTGAGGATGTGGAGGTCACGCTGCCGAGCCTTGACGATGTCTACCGCCATTTCACGGGCGTCGATGCGAAAAAGGGAAGCTGATCATGTTCACTCGTATCCTTGCCGTCGCATCCCTTGAAATGCGCATCGGCCTTCGCAACCGCTGGCTGCTTCTCGCAACGCTCATTCTGGCGGCCTTTTCGCTGGCGCTGGCCCTGCTTGGTTCCGCGCCTGCCGGTACGCTGGGCGTCGACCGCATGACGATCACCGTCGCCTCGCTTGCAAGCCTTTCAGTCTATCTCGTGCCGTTGCTTTCGCTTCTGCTCGCTTTCGATGCTATCTCGGGCGAGATCGACCGGGGCACGGCGCTGCTGATCTTTTCTTCGCCGATTTCGCGCGTTGAATTCCTGCTTGGCAAGGCGATAGGTCATTTCGCGGTCATCCTCATCGCGCTTCTGCTGGGCTACGGGCTGACGGCCGGCGTGCTCGTCGCCTTCGGTGGCGGGTCGCTCGCAGGGCTTGTCGACTTCGCCCGGCTTATCGCAACCTCCGCCATGCTGGGCTTGGCCTTTCTTGCCATCGGCTATATCGCCAGCAGCGCGACGCGCGCTCCCGGCACCGCCGCGGCCCTTGCCATCGGCATCTGGCTCTTCGCTGTGGTGCTTTACGATCTTGCGCTTCTCGGCGCGCTCGTTGCCGACAACGGCGGTACGTTCTCGCGCTCCGTCTTTCCCCTGGCGCTCCTCGCCAACCCGGCGGATGCCTTCCGCCTCTTCAATCTTGCGGCCCTCGGCGCGTCTGATCTCGTCGGTGGCATGGCCGGCGTTTCGGACGCGCTTCCCTATCCGCCGTCCGCCGCCCTTGCGGCGATTGCCGGCGTGACGCTTGCCGCCTTCGCCGCAGCCGCCGCCCTTCTGAAAAGGATTGAACCATGATCCGTATTCACCAGATCATGTGTGCTCTCGTATTCGGCTTCCTGTTTTTTCTCCTTGCCGCCTGCAACGAGGTCGAGGTTGCGGAACGTCCCGATCCGGTCACGCTCACGGTGGAGGCCGCCGGCCACTACTGCCAGATGACGGTGCTGGACCATGACGGCCCCAAGGCGCAGATCCACCTTGCCGGCAATCCTAACCCCGTCTGGTTTACCCAGGTTCGCGATGCCGTTGCCTTTACCCGCATGCCGGAAGAGCCGAAGGACTGGACGGCGATCTACGTCAACGACATGGGAACTGCCGAAAGCTGGTCGAACCCCGGCATCGACAATTGGGTGGAGGCGCGCGACGCCTTCTTCGTCATCGGCTCGACCAAGCGCGGCGGCATGGGCGCAAAGGAAACCATACCCTTCCGTATGGAAGCGGATGCCCTTGAATTCGCAACCGAATTCGGCGGCGCCGTCGTGAAGCTCGACGATATCCCGACCGACTATGTACTGGCGCCCATGGACGAAACGGCCATGCCAGACATGCCTGACATGCCTGAAGAAAGCGCATTTGACGTCAGCGAGGCGAAGCGATGACCCGGAAATTTTCGCTTGATCCGAAGTTGAGCCGCCGTCGCTTCCTCATGGTGGCCGGTGCCGCCGCCGGCCTCGGCCTGACGCATCGGGCCGCCTTCGCAGGCACCGACGTGCCGGTTCACCGCTGGCGCGGCATTGCCCTGGGTGCCGAAGCCGAGATACGTCTCATCCATCCTGACAAGCGCGCGGCGTCGCGCATCCTTAGGGCGGCGGAGGCTGAAATCAGCCGGCTGGAGGCGATCTTCAGCCTTTATCGCGAAGACAGTGCGCTCGTCCGCCTCAATCGCGAAGGCAGTCTTGCAGCACCTCCGCTCGATCTCGTCTCGCTGCTTGGGACCGTCGGTCTGGTTCATTCGGCAACCGGCGGGGCTTTCGATCCCACGATCCAGCCGCTCTGGTCGCTCTACGCCCGGCATTTCGTCGAAAATCCGGCGGCGATCGAAGGGCCCGCACCAAGGAAAATCGCAGAAACGCTTGGCCATACGGGGTGGTATGCGGTCGACTTCGACGCAGATCTTATCTGTTTCTCCCGAAGCGGCATGGCGCTCACCCTCAACGGCATCGCCCAGGGCTACATCACAGACCGGATCGCGGCCTTGCTGAAATCGCACGGGATTTCAGACGTTCTCGTCGATATCGGCGAGATCAGTGCGCTTGGCCGCGACCGTGCCGGCTCCGACGGCTGGGCGGTCATTCTCGATCCCGGCCATTCGGGCGAAGGCGAGGGGGTGACCTTGCGGGATCGTGCGGTCGCCAGTTCCGCCCGGACCGGAATGCTCATCGGCGGGGATAAGTCCTTCGGTCATATCCTCGATCCGCGCACGGGACTTCCCGTCGCGACCGACCTTGCCGGCGTCAGCGTCGTCGCGCCGACCGCCACTTTGGCGGACGGGTTATCCACGGCGGCCCTGGTCTCGGGTTATGATGGTCTGAAAGCGTCGCTTTCGAAATTCGAGGGCGTCTCGGCCCGCGCCCTTTTCGAGACGGGCGAGGTTCGCTGGCTCGGCAAGACAGGCTGATCGGGTCGTCGGCAGCGGATCACGGATTTCGGGGCGGGCGGAACGAAAAGGTTTTCTTTTCGGCCTGATTTTCCGCCCGTTTCACCTTTTTCGCCGCGTCTGGAATTTTCTTCACAGCTAGGGTCTAGACCCTAGACTCTGGGCATGCCCTTGGGCCGCAGCAGGCGCTTTTGCGCCGCGATCCGGAACGGTGCGTTGGCCGCGCCGAAGCCTGCGTAGCCCCCGCGTCTTTCCAGGATTTCGAAGAACATGCCGCCCGCGAAAGGTGCCGAGTAAAGCTGGAAGAATTCGCCGCCGTCATCCCGGTCGTAAAGGATATTTGCGGCTTTCAACCGCTCAAGCTCTTCCTGTTTTATGTCGAAACGTGCCGATAGATCGTCGTAATAGTTGGATGGTATCGGGAGTGGCTTGAATCCGAGCTGGAACAACTGCTCGGCGGACTTGAATATATCTTCGCTGGCAAGCGCGATATGCTGGACCGATGCGCCGAATGTTTCGGCAAGGAACCCTCCGGCCAATGTCCGGTGCGTTTCCGCTCCGTTCAGCGTTATGCGGAATGCACCGTCGCCTGTTTCGATCGCCTGGCTGCGCACCAGCCCGTCCGGATCGATGACGTCGACCATCGGCGATTTCGTCATTTGAAACAAGGACGTATAAAAGAGCGACCAGCTCAGCATCTCGTCGTAGGTCATCGTCTGGGCGATGTGGTCGATGCTCTTCAGTCCCGCATCTGACGCAGCGGGGCTCTGCGAGTTCCTGAACTCCACATCCCAGACTTTCGAGAGACCGCTCGCCTCGTCGATGAAGTGCAAAACGCTGCCGCCAAGGCCGCGAATGGCCGGAATGTCCAGTTCTCCGGGTCCCGTGGCCTGCGAAAACGGCTCGGTTCCAAGCGCCACGGCGCGCCCGACCGTCTCATCGGCGCAAGCGACGGCAAGTCCGATATCGCACACCGTCGTGCCTCGCGCGGTATAGGCGCTCGCCGCGTGGCCGGTGGTTTCGCGGTTGACGACGATCCGGATATCGCCTTGACGCCAAAGCGTCAGATCCTTGGCGATATGCTTGCCCGCCACCTGAAAACCGAGCGTGCCGAGAAGCCCCTCAAGGCTTTCGGCTTCCTTGCCCCTTGAGGCGAATTCCACGAAGGCGGTGCCGGCGATCCGGCTTCGCGCCGGGATCGGATCGAGGTCCATCGAAATGTCGGGTTCGGCGCGGCGAACGTCGTCCATCAGGCAGATCAGCGAACGGTAGCCATCCTTCGCGATGGTTGCCGGCCTGCCGCCCCGGAACTGATCGTTGAAGATTTCCAGGCTCACCGGCCCCTTGTAGCCCGCCGCCATGACCGCGCGCATGAAGTCGGTCACCGGCAGATCGCCTTCGCCCGGCATACTGCGGAAATGGCGCGACCAGTAGAGCAGGTCCATCTCGATGGCCGGTGCGTCGGCAAGCTGCACGAAGAAGATGCGATCTCCCGGAATCCTTCGGATCGTGTCGGGGTCGATCTTGCGCGCGAGCGTATGGAAACTATCGAGGATCAGCCCGATGTTCGGGTGATCGGCGCGGCGGACGATCTCCCATGCGTCGCGGTGGTCGTTGACATGGCGCCCCCATGCAAGCGCCTCGTAACCCACCCGCAAACCGCGTTTAGCCGCCCGTTCGCCAAGTTCCGCGAAATCGTCGGCGGCCCGGTCTATCCCGCCGATCGCCTGCGGATGAACGCTGGAACATACCAGAACGAGATCGGTCCCCAACTCCTGCATCAGGTCGAACTTGCGCTCGGCCCGCTCGAAGGCTTTCGCGCGCAGCGGTTCGGGCAGGCCCTCGAAGTCGCGAAACGGCTGAAACAGGGTGATTTCGAGCCCCATGTCGCGGATCTGCCGGCCGACATCGCGCGGCGGACCGTCATGGGCGATGAAGTCCTGCTCGAATATCTCGATACCGTCAAAGCCCGCAGCCGAAATGGCTTCAAGCTTTTCGCTCAGGTTTCCGGATATCGAGACGGTGGCGATCGACGTTTTCATGCGGTTACCGGTGCGAATTGCGGAATTGCGGACGTTCCATAACCTAACATCCCCTCGGGACTATGGGGATAGACGAGCGGGTTCTGTTCATCCGGGATAGCCGAACAATCGCGGCAGAAAGAGCACGATATCGGGCAGAAGGATCAGCGCCAGAAGCGCCAGAATGAGAACGCCCAGGAACGGCCAGACCTCGCGGATGATTTCCGACAGCGGAATGCGCGTTACAGCATTGATGACGAAGAGTAAGATGCCATATGGCGGCGTGATCAGCCCGATCATGCAATTGACCACCGCGACCACGCCGAAATGGACGAGGTCGATGCCGAGTTCGTTGCAGGTCGGCAGGAACAGCGGAATGATCACGAGGATGATCGTCGTTGCGTCAAGCACGCAGCCGAGCAACAGTAGAAGCAGGTTTACCGCAAGCAGGAAAATCAGCGGGTGAACGTCGAGGCCGACGAGGGTTTTCGCTAGCACATTCGGTATGTTTTCCGACGCGACCACATAGTTCAGGATCAGCGCGCCGCCGATCACGATGCCGACAGCTGCGGACGAGCGGGCGCTTTCCACCAGGATCCTGTAGAAGTTTTTCAGCGAAAGTGCCCGGTAGAAAAGCGATGCCAGGATAAGCGCATAGGCCGCCGCGACAGCCGCGGCCTCGGTCGGTGTCGTGACACCGCCGTAGATCCCGTAAAGCAGGATCGCCGGCATCAGCAGGGCAGGGAAGGCATTGACCGTGTGGCCCGGCAATTCCCGAAGCGGGACGGGCTCTTCCAGTGCGAAGCCGCGCCTGTGCGAA
This sequence comes from Stappia sediminis, assembly GCF_009826895.1. Classification (GTDB taxonomy): domain Bacteria; phylum Pseudomonadota; class Alphaproteobacteria; order Rhizobiales; family Stappiaceae; genus Hongsoonwoonella; species Hongsoonwoonella sediminis. Next base: position 721,053 of record NZ_WUMV01000001.1, read on the forward strand.
ATCCAGGTGTTCATGGCCATCAGCACGACACCCATCAAAAGGCCCGGCAAAATGCCGGCGAGGAACAGGTAGCCGATGGAACTGTTTGAAACCAAAGCATAAAGAACCATCGGGATCGACGGCGGGATGATCGGGCCGATGGTGGCGGATGCGGCCGTAATTGCTGCAGCGTAACCGCGGGTGTAATGGCCGCTTTTCGTCATCATTTCGATGATGATCTTGCCGATGCCCGCCGCATCTGCGACGGCCGAGCCCGACATGCCGGAAAAGATCAGCGAAGCGACGACGTTCACATGCCCGAGGCCGCCCCTGAACCTGCCGACGAGTGCCACGCAGAACTGCAACAGCCTGTCGCTTATCGTACCGGCGTTCATGATGTTGGCGGCAACGATGAAAAGCGGAACAGCAAGCAGAATGAAGCTGTTGTAAAGCCCATCCATCAGCACCTTGCCGGCGACGCCGATGCTCTGGCCTGCTGCCGCGAGATAGACAAGAGCGGAGAGCAGGATAGAATAGGCGATCGGCATTCCGATCCCGGCCAAGAAGAACAGCGTCGCGAGGCAAAGGAAGAATTCCAGGCTCATTCGTCAATCCGCCCTTCGCCATGGTGGATCGGCTTTTCTTCCTTGTGATGGAATACGACCCAGACGCGCCATGCGTAGCGAAGGGCGACAATGATCAGGAACGCCGCGTAGATTGCGTAGATGTGGCGCATCCTGATCCAGTCGCCGAAAAGGCCTGAAAGTGTCGCGGTTTTCTTCAATCGCAGGATGTGGAACTTGTCCCAGGTCGGCTCGAGCGACGCGAGAAACCCGATCGAGATCGCCACGCCGCCGATGATTGCGAACCATTTGCGAGTGGTAGGGCGCACGTAATTGTAAAGAACGTCGAAGGTGACGTGATCCTGCTCGCGCACGATGAACGAGTTGCCCCAAAAGATGAGCCAAACCCACAGGGCGAGGCAGAACTCAAGCGTCCAGCCGTAGCGGGACGGATCGAGGATCGGGATCGTCTCGGCAATCCACTCGGCCCGCGCGGTGTATCTGATCGTGATCTGGAGAATGAATGTCGCGAACATGGCGGCCATCATCGCGGCCGCCACGCTCTCCGTCCCGCGGGAGAACCATTTGGCGAAAGCTCTCATCCTGTCCCCCCGCAGATAAATTTGCCGTCAGTTGCCGAGTGCGTTGATCTTTTCGAGCACGCCTTCGGGCCAGGCTTCGGCAAACTTGGATCCGACGTATTCGTTCTGCACGTGGGTGCGGAAGGCTTCGAGGTCGGGCTCGTAGATTTCCAGCCCCTGTTCCTTCAGGAAGGCGACGAGTTCATCTTCCTTCTTGAGCTGGGCCTGCCTGCCGGCTTCGGCTGCCGCATCCGCCGCGTCCTGCACGGTTTTCTGCTGTTCGGGGGTCAGGCTGTCCCAAACCTCCTTGGAAAACGCGATGTAGTTCAGGTCGACCAGATGCGAGGTCAGGATGATCTGGTTCGTCACCTCGTAGAACTTCGCGTCGACCACGGTTGGCAGGGGGTTGTCCTGCCCGTCGACCGAAGCCGTCTGCAGAGCCGTATAGACTTCGGTGAACGCCATCGGAGTCGGATTGGCGCCAAGTGCCTTGCCCAGGAACTGCCACGCGTCGGTGCCCGGCATCCTGAGGTTCACACCCGCAAGATCCTCCGGCTTCATGACCGTAAGCTCGTCCTTGGTCTGGCGCAGATTGACGTGACGCCGGCCAAGGTACATGACCGAAAGCAGCTTCACGCCAAGCTCGTCCTCGACCTTCTTCTTGAACGGATCCATCAGCGGATCGTTGAAGACCCTGACCTGGTGGGCGGCATCCTGATGGACGTAGCCGGTCGCGAAAATCGAGAATTCGGGGAAGAACGTCGCAAGCTCCTGAGCGGAGGCGATCGACATTTCAAGGTCGCCGGAGGCGATGGATTCAAGCTCGCTGCCCTGGGCCACGAGGGATGCATTGTAATGTGGCTCGTAAACCGCGAAATCCGCGACGGCAGGGCCGAAGACCTCGGCGAGCGCGATCGAGCGCTGATCCGTTTCGGAAGCCGGCGTCGACATGCGGAGCGTGATCTTGTCCTGCGCTTCGGCGGGCATCCCGGCGGACAGGGCGACGACGGCGGCCGCCGCGGCGAGCAGGGTTCGACGGGCGATCTTCATTGGCATGGTGTTTCCTCCCTCACAAGGCCCTGCCTGCCTTCCTTGTCGGCGGCACGGCTCACGTAACGTGCGCTAGGATAGTGCATGTTAAAAGGTCTTTTCGCAATACATACTATGATTACAAAAATAATCGATTATTTTACCGAGGCTATGATATTGTCAATCCTGCCAATTTTCCAACGCATGTGTGACGCCGCCTGCAATGTGCTGGCGCAGAATTCGCTCTGCCGTGTCGGCATCGCGATCAAGTGCGGCCTTGAGAAGCTGCCTGTGTTCCATCGCCGCGGTCTCGCCGCGAAACGTCAGGACCCGCATCTGATAACGCAGGTATTTGTCGAAGACGGTTCCGTGCAGGAACAGGAGTTCGGCGGATCCGCACGCGCTTATGAGCGATTGATGGAATTCCCAGTCGTATTGTTTCCAGGTTTCGCGAACCGCATGGTCGCCCGCAGCCATTTTCTGCTCCATCCGGTGCAGTTTGTGATGCGCGGCGACAATGCGTGCTTCCCACTGAGTGTCGCCGGCTTCCATCGAGCGCTTCAGGGCATGGGCTTCCAACAGGATGCGCAGCTCGGCCACTTCCTGAAGCCCTTCAGGCGTAACCGGTGAAACGTGAAAACCGCGATGGCCTTCGCTTTTCACGAAGCCTTCCGCCACAAGCCGGTTCAGGCATTCGCGGATCGTGGAAATTGATACGCCGTAGCTCTCCCTCAGGCCGTTGAGCGCCAGTTTGCTGCCGGCAGGCAGCCTGCCGAAAACGATGTCCCGGCGCATCGTGTCATAAAGGCTGCTGCCTTTGAGAGAGTCCTGTTGCGTCATGTCCATGGGCGAGAGGCTCCGGCCATACGATGCGTCAGCATACAACTTTTTCGACATTGCCAAAAACCAAAATGCTTGCAAAAATCGATTTTGATCATCTCCAACGGATATTTTGAGCGGAAGTCATGGTGCCGCCTAACCCGGCAAGCGAACCCGGCAAACCCACCCGCGCGTCCCGCGTCGCCGCCGAACTGCGGGCGGAGATCGTGCGCGGCAGCTTGCGGCCTGGAATGAAACTCAATCTCGATAATCTGAGGGAGCGGCTGGGCGTCTCGCTTTCGCCGCTGCGCGAGGCAATTTCGCGGCTCATAGCGGAAGGGCTTGTGGAGGTCGAGGATCAGCGCGGCTTCAGGGTTGCGCGCATATCGCGGGAAAATCTGGCCGAAGTTGTCGAAATGCGTGCCGATATGGAGGGCCTTGCATTGGGCCTTTCGATCGAGCGGGGCGATCTCGACTGGGAAAGCCGGGTCCTTTCCACCTTGCATACGCTTCAGCGTATGGGCCGCGAACCCGGGACCACGCGGGCGTTGGAAAAGCGCGAAGCGGCACATGCCGCGTTTCACACCGCCCTGGTGTCCGGATGCGGGCGCCCTGCGCTGATGCGGCTTTGCGACACCTTTTACGATCTCAACAGCCGCTACATGAACCTCCTGATCCCCGATCCAGGCGAGCGGTGGCGCGACAGGGACGATCACGGCCCCATCGCGGAAGCGGCGGTCGGGCGCAAGAAGGGACTGGCGGTCGAGTTGTTGCGCCAGCATATCGACGAGACGGGTACGGATCTTGCCCGGCGTCTTGCCGATGCCGGGCAAGCATTGACCACCTGATGAATTTCCAAATGAGGAATCCGAGACCATGCTGAAGAAGATTTTCGTTCTGAACGGACCCAATCTGAACCTGCTCGGCAAGCGCCAGCCGGAAATCTATGGATATGAGACGCTTGCCGACGTTGCGGCGAATTGTCGGAAAGTGGGCGAGGAATTCAGCCTCGATTGTGATTTCAGGCAATCGAACCACGAAGGCGAACTTGTCGATTGGATCCACGAGGCAAGGGAAGACGCGGCCGGAATTATTATAAATCCCGGCGCCTATTCGCACACTTCGGTCGCGATATACGATGCACTTAGTGCCTTCGAGGGCCCGGTGATCGAAGTTCATATCTCCAATACTCACAAGCGCGAGGCGTTCCGGCACCATTCCTACGTCAGCCTTCGCGCCGACGGCGTGATCGCCGGCTGCGGGGTCGAGGGCTATTCGCTCGCCACGCGCAGGATGGGAGGGCTCGTCAAATGAACGGGATCGCCGTCGCCGGTGCAGGCCTGATCGGCAAGCGACACCTGGCCAGCTTGCGCACCGCGGCCATTCCGATCCATTCGGTTATCGACCCGGATCCTGCCTCCGCTGCAATCGCAGCGGAGTTCGGCGTGCCCCGCTACCCGAATCTCGCTGACGGACTTGATGCCAAGCCTGACGGTGTCGTGATCGCTACACCGAACGTGCTGCATATGGAAGGCGCGACAGCCTGCATTGCCGCGCGTGTGCCGGTGCTGGTGGAAAAGCCGATCACCACGGAACTTGCCGACGCGATCCGGATCATCGAGGCGGGCGAGGCGGCGAACGTTCCGGTGCTTACGGGCCAGCATCGGCGTCACCTTCCGGTCGTGCGGGCCGCCAAGGAGCGCATCGATACCGGCGCGCTCGGCACGCTCGTCGCTGCCCACGCGATGTTCTGGATTTCCAAGCCGGACGATTATTTCAAAACGCCTTGGCGGCGCTCGAAGGGGGCTGGCCCCATTTTGATGAACGCCATTCACGATCTCGACCTTCTGCGCTATCTGCTTGGCGAGGTTGAAAGTGTCAGGGCCGTGCAGACGAACCGTATCCGCAACCACGAGATCGAGGATGCCTGCGCGGCGCTCATCACTTTCGAAAGCGGGTTGATCTGCACCTTGCAGATATCGGATGCGGTCGTGTCGCCATGGTCGTTCGAGCTTACGGGCCATGACAACCCGGCCTATCCGCCGACGGACCAGAATGCGCTCTTCATTGGCGGCACGCACGGTTCGCTGGCGCTTCCGAGGGGCGAGGAGTGGAGTGACGGTGGAAAGCGGGACTGGTGGCAGCCGATCAGCCGTAAGACGCTGCTGCGTGGCGGGGATGATCCGCTGGTTGCGCAGCTTGAAAACTTCGCCGCCGTGATCAGAGGTGAGGAAGCGCCCGTCTGCTCGGGGCGTGAAGGCATGAAATCGCTCGCCGCGCTAATCGCGCTGAGGGATGCGGCGCAAAACGGCAAAACGGAGGTTCCCGAGGTATGATCGAGACGGAGCTAGCCGGTTAAATTGCCTCGAGGCGAGCGCAAATTTTTTACGGAGTACCGGCTGGCGAACGAGCTGATATTGTCATACAAATGCGCCTCCATATCGCAGGGGAAATTCAATGGATCTGCCGAAGAACCACTTCAAGGCCGCGCTGAAATCGGGAAAGCATCAACTTGGGTTCTGGAACTCGATCGGCGGCAACACGGTGCCGGAGATCCTGGCCGCCTGCGGATACGATTGGGTGATGGTCGATACCGAGCATTCGCCGGTCGAGGTGGTGGATATCCTGCCGGCCCTCCAGGCCATCGCCGGATATCCGGATGTGTCTGCGGTCGTGCGCCCGGCGATCAACGATCCCGTGCTGATCAAGCGCATCCTCGATATGGGCGCCCAGACGCTTTTGATCCCTTACGTGCAATCTGCGGAGGAGGCGAAAGCGGCGGTCAGCGCGATGCGCTATCCCCCCGCCGGCATCAGGGGTGTGGCGGGTGTCACGCGGGCAAGCCGCTTCGGCAAGGCGACGGACTACGTCAAGCGGGCATCCGAAGAGCTTTGCCTTCTCGTCCAGGTGGAGACCAAGACCGCGCTCGACCGGCTTGAGGAGATCGCCTCCGTCGACGGTGTCGACGGCGTTTTCATCGGCCCGGCGGATTTGAGCGCAAGCCTCGGTTATCCGGGCGAGCCGAACCATCCCGACGTGATCAGGCAGATCGAAGGTGCCTACAAGCGGCTTGCCGATATCGGCGTTCCTTCCGGCGTGCTCACGTTGAATGAGGATTTCGCCCGCCGCTCCATGGAGCTTGGTACGGCTTTTACGGCAATCGGTGTGGATCTTGCCGTCGTCGTCGACGGCGTCACCGCGCTTCGAGACAGGTTTTCGTAGGCGGAGGCATTTCCTCTCTTCAGGCCGTAAGCCTATGCCGAGCCGCACAGGCGACGGCAATTTCGCCGGCGACAAGTTCGGAAACGCCCGGCATCAGCCCGACAGGTTCCGAGAGATAGCCAGCGTGGCCTCGCGCTTTCAGCGCGTTTGCCACGTCTTCTTCCGAGTGGCCGCCGTTGGCCGCGAAATAGCGTATGAGCGAAAAATCCGCGCCGATCATTGGGAGCGCTTCCTCGAAAAACGGCGCTTCCTCCAGGAAAAGGCAGGGAATTCCCGTTTGCCCGATCTCGCGCTCGAGAGAATCCGCGAAACCTTCCGCTGCGAGCTTTGGCCGCTTTCCCATTGCCGAACCATGCGCAATCACGATGACGGGCGGCAGTTGTGCGGATGAAAGTTCGCGGCGCATGTTGCGAGCGACAAGGCCCGGCAGGCCCGCCATCAGGCCGAGAGGAGCGAGAATGCGGGCGTCCTCCCGCCCCAGCTTCTCAAGCCGTCGCGGCAGCGCTTTGGAAACATAATAGCCGTCCGACAGGAAATGCGGATAGACGGTAACCTTCCGGTCCGCGCCAATCGATGCAACGACGGTTTCCAGCGACGGTTCGCCGTTCAGCACCGCAGCCTTGATCTCGTAGTCCGGCAGCTGCTCGCCAAGCTCGCGGGAAAATGCGAGGAATGCGTCGTTCGCGCCAGTCCGCGCTCCCGCGCCATGCGCCACGGCCAGGAGAACCGGGCGCTTGACCGCTCTAATGGCTGGTGCCTTCGGAGAAGGTGATCTTGTTCCAGACATTGTATTTCCCTGAAGGTTTCCTCATCGGCAGCCGCTTGATTTCTTCCAGCGTTTCAGCGTCGTAGACGATCACGGCACCATCATCCTCCCATAGCGAGACGAGCGCGTGCTTGCCCTCCCGGTCGAATTCCACATGGGCGGCCGTCTTGCCGGGTTCCGGGCGAACGGTCTTGACGATCTCCAGCGTCTCCTTGTCGATGATGTGCATGACGTCCTTGTTCGGGCCGAAGAATACGTCCGTCCAGGCATAGCGCGAATTCTCGTGCGAACGCATGAAGAAACCTGGCCCGTCCGTCTCTATTGTCTTCAATACGGACCAGTCGTCCATTGCGATCACTGAAATCTTCGCTTCTTTCAGGTGCGGTGTCGCCATGACGGGCCGTCCCCGCCACATCCAGGTAATGCCGGATCCCAGATGCGGAAAACCGGGCAAGGGAAGGCGCGCGATCTCGCGTCCGACAATGAGATTGACGACGACGCCCGTTCCTCCGTCGCGCGCGGAGCCGATGAGGTTTCGATAGCCGGGATCGAAAAAGAAATCGTCGAGCGGCTCGGAAACCTCGATCCGGCGGCGCGCGAACAGGCCTTTTTCGACGGCCAGCGCCTCCACCATTCCCTTTTCGTGGGAGTGTACGAAGCCGGTATAGACGGGCTTCGCATTCGGATCGGTCGCGATCTCCCAGATTTCGGCGACGTCCTTCAGCGCCACGATGAAGCTGTCACGCTCCGGTGCCTGGTAGACGGCGGAAACGCGGGAGCTGTTGCCCTTGCTGTCTTCCGCCTCGAAGATTTTCTCCACGCTAAGGTCGTCGGTGGAAAGCACCACCAGCGAATGCGGCAGGTAATTGGCGACCGCCAGATGCTTGCCGTCCTTCGAGATGGCGATATTGCGCGCGTTGATCGCGGCGCGCACCTCGCCGACCTTTTGAAGCCCATAGAGATCGTATTTCGTCACCCAGCCGTCGCGCGACATGAAGAAGACAAAGCGCCCGTCTGGCGTGAACTTGGGCCCGCCATGGAGCGCGTAATGGGTCTTGAACCGGGTGATCGGCTCGAAGCTCTCGCCGTTCAGGATCGTGGCGTGGTGGTCGCCCGTCTCCACGACAACGAAGAGATTGTAACGGTCGGCGTCGAATACCGGTTCCGACACGGACTTGTAGTCCGCATTGAGCATCCGCGAAGCTTCGATTTCAGCCTTGCCCCAGACCGGCATTTCGCCGAGCGGCTTCATGATGAAATCGGCAAGGGCCGCGATCTCGTCTTCGCCCAGTGCGTCCGCGAAAGCTGGCATCTGCGTCTGCGCGCGCCCATTGGCGATCACGGCCTGAAGCGCTTCTTTCTTTTGCCTGCCGAGGCTTTCGGGGATCAGCGACGGGCCGATGGCGCCAAGGCGTGCCGGCCCATGGCACTCCGCGCAATTGTCACGGTAAAGCGTCTCTGCTGAAGAAAGCTCGCCTGCGAAAGCGCTGCTGCAAACGAAAGAAAGGGCTGCGACTTCAAGAATAGCGATGAACCGCTTCATGGCGCGCTCCTTTGAATGGTTTGAGTTCAACGCGGGAGCTTGCCGGTTTCGCAAGCCCGATTTCGCTGTCGCTCAAATAACAGGCAGGATCCTCGGCGAATGGGTCGCCGGTAAGCTGCAATGCGCGCACGCGCGTGTTGCCGCCGCAGATTTTCAGGAACGCGCATTCGCCGCAGCGTCCGGAAAGGGGCCGCGGGCGCATCTTCAGCTTCGCCATCACAGGGTCGGAAGTGTCCGCCCAGATCTCGCCGAAGGGCCGCTTTTTCACATTGCCCAGCGAATAATGCCACCAGAAGCTGTCCGGATGCACCTCGCCCAGATTGTCGATATTGGCGATATTGATGCCGGAGGCGTTACCACCCCAGCGCGTCAGCACCTTTTCCAGGTGATCGGCGTTTTCAGGCACCATGGCGCGCGCCCATCTCAGCAGATAGACGCCGTCGGCATCGTTGTTGCCGGTCACGATCTCGCGGTTGCGGCCTGCCTTTACGTCCTCCAAGGCCGCCTTGAACAGCCGGTCCATCGCACGGCGGGTGATCGTGTGCGCGGCGTCCGAGCCGCGGTTCTTGTTGCCGCGCCCGGCATAGACGAGGTGGGAAAGATAGACCTTGTCGACGCCTTCTTCATCCGCAAGGGCGAGGATGTCGTCCAGATTTTGGGCATTGTCCGCCGTCATGGTGAAGCGAAGGCCCACCTTCACCCCGCGCGCCTTCAGGTAACGCACCGCCTTTAGCGAGAGATCGTAGGCGCCGACCTGTCCGCGAAACGCGTCATGCACGGCACCAATGCCGTCGAGACTGATGCCGACATAATCGTAGCCAACCGCTGCTATTCGTTCGGCCATCGGCTCATCTATAAGCGTGCCGTTCGTCGACAAGCCGACGTAGAAGCCAAGTCCCTTCGCCCGCTCCGAAACGGTGAAGATGTCGGGCCGCATCAGCGGCTCGCCGCCGGAAAGGATCAGCACGGGAACGCGCGCCGCCTTCAGGTCGTCCATCACATCGAAGACCTGGCGCGTCGACAGTTCGCCGGGAAAGTCCACATTGCCGGAGATCGAATAACAGTGCTTGCACTTGAGGTTGCAGCGGCGGATCAGGTTCCAGATCACCACGGGTCCGGGAGGCGCGCGATGGGGGCCGAGCTGGCTCGGGTTCACCAGTTCCTTCATGTAGTGGGTCAGGCGGAACATGCCTTGCCTCCTTGGGATGGCGCGATGGGGTCGGACGGCTGAAGCCGCAGCCCTGTCTTCTTGAGAATTCTGGTGGAGACCAGCCGGTCGGCGGCGCGAATGTGCTGGCCGCAAGTCTCCTTCAAAGTCGCGATCTTCTCCTCGACTTCCGCTTTTGAGCGGCCATGAACCATGGCGAAGAGGTTGTAGGGCCAGCCGGGTAGGTGACGCGGGCGCTCGTAGCAGTGGGAGACGAAGGCGAGGGCGCCGATCCTCCCGCCGACATCCTCCAGCACATCGTCCGCAATGTCCCAGACGGTCATGGCGTTTTCGCTCCAGCCGAGCGCATAATGGTTCGGCACGGCGGCGATCCGGCGAATGGCGCCGCGCGAAAGCATGTCTCGAGTGCGCTCGATGACTGCGTCCTCGCTTTTCCCGAGGTCTTCGGCGATCCGGACGAAGGGACGGGAGACGAGGGCCAATCCAGCCTGCATCGCTTCGACCAGCCGACGCTCTTCCGCCGAAAGGGAAACATCCTCATGGTGAGCCGGCGCTGGAAGGGGCCGTGAGACAAGCCCGGTCTCCTCCGGCGGTGTGACCTTAAGCCCGATATAGAATTCATTGAGCTTCGGGAACCGCAGAACTTCCAGGCCACATTCCGCTTCGATCGCCTGTGTCGCGGCCTCGATGCGTAACGAATCGTCGCTTGAAACCACGAACCACATGTTGAGTGCGTGCTCACGGGCATAATTATGCGCGACTTCCCGGTGCGAATTGACGAGCTTTGCCACGTCCTCGAAGCGCGGTTCAGGCACACTCATCGCACAAAGGCACACGGCGCCGCCAAGCCGCTCGGCATCGAAAAGCGGGCCGAACCGGGTGAGCAGACCGGATTCGCTCCAGTGCCGGAGTCGCGTAAGCAGACCTGTTTCGGAAAGGCCCAATTCGTCGGCAACGGTAGCGAAAGGCCGGCACTCCACCGGGATCCCGTCCTGCAAGCGGTCGAGCACGCGCCAGTCCTCGCGCGAAAGCGAAATGGCTCCGCCGCTGTGAGTATCTGCTTGGAACGACGTTCCGGTCCTGTTTGCAAGCGGCATCGGTCAACTCCCGGAATCGCGTTGCTTCGCGCCGAGCAGCGGCCCGCGCTGGCGAAAGCAGCGGGTGGAAAACAGCACCGTCATGTCGCGGCGGGTGAGGCCCGTCAGCCTTTTCAGGCGTTCGATCACGGGCTCGGCCTGCGCGCGCGAACGCGCATGCACCATGCAATAGAGGTTGAACGGCCAGCCGGAAGCGCGCCGCCGCCGGTAGCAGAGCGTGACGCCCGGAACATGCGAAAGGCGTTCGCCCACCGCATCCACGTCTTCATCGGCGATATCGAAAACGACCATGGCGTTTGCGCCGAAGCCAAGCGTGCGGTGTTTGACCACGACGCCGAAACGGCGGATCACGCCCGCCTGCGAAAGCCTCTCAAGGCGGGCAAGTACATCCGCCTCGCTACGTCCAGCATGCCGGCCGATCTCGTGAAACGGACGGAAGACGAGCGGCAATCCGTCCTGAAGTGCCGCTAGAACTTCGCGGTCATCAGGCTCGATCATGCTTGCATTGGCGGGCCGCAACCGGCGTTTGACGAGGCTATCCTCCGGCCGGCCTGCGATGGAGAACCCCAGGTCGAGATGGAAGGGGCGCTCAAGCCTCAGATCGAACACGTCCTTGCCGAGGCGAGAGGAAATCCGCGCAAGGCTTGCGTCGAGCTCGGCCTCGTCGGTGGCTGTCACAACGAACCAGAGATTGACCGCATGGTCGCGTTCGTAGTTGTGGTTGACGCCGTGCTCCATGTTGATCAGTCGCACGGCCTCGTCGAGGTCCACCTTTTCGACCGACACGGCGGCAAGCGTCGAAGCGCCCACCGTATTTGGCGCCAGGATTGCACCGATGCGGGAAATCGCGTTGTTCGCCAGCAAGGTTTGGAAGCGCTCAAGAACCTCGCGTTCGCGCAAACCGAGTTCGCTAGCGATCACCTGAAACGGATGCGGCACCAGTGGGAAGTCATGCTGCCAGCGGTCAAGAAGCGCCAGATCGATCGCTTTGGATTCCTGCTGCGTTTCCTGATCGAGCCCTGTCGGCATGCGCCGTCTCGGGCCGCGCGTCTGGTTGTGTACGTTCGCCTGTTCGAGCATGGCTTAAAGCCCCGTCTTGTGCGCGCGGACGGTGAAAAAGATGCCGCTCGGTTTTTCCGCCGGAAGGCTCGAGATTTTTTCGAGCTTTGCGGTGTCCCACACCTGCAACTCGTTTTCGTCGCGCACGCTCATCCACACTTCGTGGCCGCGCGGGGCAAACTCCATGTGAAGTACGCCGGGGCCGGGCTCGAGCGTTGCGACGACCTTGCGGCTCGGCGTGTCGATTACCTGCACGAAGCGGTTGTCGGGCGGAGCGAAATTCACGAAAACCTGTCGCCCGTCCGGGCGGCTCATGGCAAACACCGGCTGACCAAGCAGCGGTATACGGCCCACTTCTTCGAAACTGCGGTCGTCGACGATCAGCACTCCGTGGCGGCCTATCGCCGGCAGATAGAAAGTTTCGGAAGCTTTCGCCCAGCCTTCCAGATGCGGCATCTTGTAGACGGGAAGCGGCGCTTCGCCGCGCCCGTATCCGGCGAGGATTTTTCGCGCTTTCAGCGGATTTTCCCAAAGGTCGACATGGGCAAGCCCGTCCTCGCCGAAGAGGCCGGCGATATAGTGCCGCCCGTCCGCCGTCACCAGCGCGTCATAGGGGTTGGCGCCGATCTCCTCGATCTTCGTGACGACAGGGGCCGGACCTTTCGAGAAATCGGCGATCCAGGTTTCACCGGCCTCCCAGGTCGAGAAGACGAAGCGCCGGCCAGGCACGTCGACAAGGCCGATGGTCTTGGATCCGGTCTCCATATCGGCGACAAGTTCCAGCGTCTCGGCGTCGAAGACCTTCACGCCGCCGGGCTCGTAGTTGGACACGGCGACGAGCGTGCCGTCGTCGGAGATCGCCCCGCCGATGGCGTTGCCGGATTGTACCTTCCGCGCGACGACTTCAGCCGTCAGGATGTCGAGCTTCGTCAGCCCGCCGTCGCGGCCGAAGACATAGGCGAAGCGCTCGTCGCGCGAGAACACGGCCGAGGCGTGGCTGATGTCGCCGAAGCCTTCGACGCGGGCGATGCGCTCGTGTTTCGTCGTGTCGACGATCAGCACGGAGCCTGTCGCGCGCTCGATGACAATGCCGAGGTCGCCGGTTCCGCGAAGCTGCGGCGCGCCCGTGGTGAAGGCAGGTGTCGCGGCAAGCGGCAGCGTGCTGGCTCCGATCATTGCGGAGGTGAGGAACGAACGGCGGTTCATTCTGCGATCCTCCCGTCCTTGAGTGCTTCGGCGATCCATTCGGCCTCGTCCTTGTCAATGACGCCTTCCCAGCCCGGCATCGCGGTCGTCGGCACGCCGTAGAGGATCACCTCCGTCAGCGTTTTCTTGTCGTAATGGGCGATATCTTCGGGCAAGAGGGGCGAGCCGAGCCCGCCCTTAAGCGTCAACCCGTGGCAGGAGCCGCAGTCCTGGCGAACGAACTCCGACAGGCGGGCGACATCGTCGGTACCGATATCGCCGGCATGGGCGGCAGCGGCGAGCAGGGTCGCGATCACGGCGGATGTGGCGAGGCGGCTAGGCATTTGCGGCCTCCAGGCGCGGCGATTGGATATCGCGGATTTCGAGCCCCAGGCTCGCAGCAAGCCCGACCACCCTGCCGATCACGAAGGTCACCGGGCTCCTGAAGCCCGCACCGCGGGCCCGCTCTTCGATGTCGTCGAGACGGGCGATCAGCCGGCGTTCTTCCACACGCGTGGCTTTTTCGACCGCGAGGACCGGCGTTGAAGCGGGCAAGCCGCGTTCCATCAAACGCGCGGTTATTTCACCCAGGTTCGAAAGGCCCATGTACAGCACAAGGGTCGTGTCCGGGTCGGCAAGGCTCTTCCAGTCGAGGTCCAGCGGCTCGCCTTCCTTGCAGTGCCCGGTGACATAACGCACGCCGTGCGCAAGGCCCCGGTGGGTGAGAGGAATGCGGGTTGCGGCGGAAAGGCCCTGCGCCGCCGTGATGCCGGGCACGACGTCGAAGTCGATACCGGCCTCGACAAGTCGGATCGCCTCTTCGCCACCGCGCCCGAAGATGTAGGGATCGCCGCCTTTCAGGCGCACGACGGTCGAGTGTTCGCCGGCAAGCTCGACGAGAATTTCGTTGATGCGCTCTTGCGGAACAGGGTGACGGCGGGGCTCCTTGCCGACGCACACCATCAGTGCGCTATTCGGCGCTAGCGCCAGAATATCGGGCGAAACCAGCCGGTCGTAGACGACCGCATCGGCCTTGGAAAGATAGCGGATCGCGCGTGCGGTCATGAGATCGGGGTCGCCTGGACCCGCGCCGATGAGATAGACCTTGCCACAGCCGGACATTGTGCGCTTCTCCGCTGATTTCCTTTGTGAAATCACCTTCTCGCGCGGACGGTTCTTCCTCCTTGACCATTGTCAAGACGGTCGGGCATGCGGCGTTTTGTCGATGATTTTTCGTGAAGGCCGCCCGAAGAAAAAAAGCCCCCCCCCCGGGCCGGGGCGGGCCTCCCCCGAGGGACGGCGGCGGCGCGGCGGGCCGCCGCCCCCCGCCCCCCCCGTTGCCTCGAGAA
>NZ_WUMV01000002.1 GCF_009826895.1 Stappia sediminis
TTTGCCCTTTGCCAAGAGGGGCGGGCAGGGGGCGTTTTGTGGATGATTTTGCGGGAGGGCCGCCCAAAGAAAAAAACCCCGCCGGGCGAGCGGGGCGGACCTTCGCAAGAGGACCGGCGCGGCGGCGAGGGCCTGCCGCGTCCGCCAACCGATGTTGCGTCAGTAGACGTCGTTTCGCGTGTTGTAGACGTTGAACTTGCCGGTCGGCGTGATCAGGTTCGGATCCTTGATCACTTCCTTCAGCTCAAGCGTCTTGTCGTCGACGATGACGATCGCGCTCTCCTCTTCCTTGCCGTTCCAGACCGAGAACCAGATCTCGTCGCCCGCGACATTGAATTCGCCCTGGACGATGCGGCGCTGGCCTTCGGTGATGCCGGACCATTCGCCGATCGGAAGCACGGAGTATTCCGGCTCTTCATTGGCAAGGTCCGCGATCTTGAAGACGGCGACGGAGGCGGAGATTTCCGCTTCCGGGTTGAGCGGGGTGTCGACGTATATGTGCCCGGAGTTCGGATGGCTCTTGATGAAGAGCGACCCGCCGCCTTGGCCCTCGACCGTCTGCACCACTTTCCAGGCCTGGTCGGGATGGCCTTCCGGATCGGTGCCGATGAAGGTGATCACCTCGTCGCCGAGGTGGCTCGTCGCCCAAACCGGGCCGTAGGTCGGGTGCATGATGTTCGCGCCGCGGCCCGGATGCGGCGTCGTGCCTTGCGTGTCGATCACGCCGACGAGCTTGCCTTCCTTGGTGTCGACCACCGCGACCTTGTTGCGCGCGTTGGCGGCGACCAGGAAATAGCGCTTGGAGGAATCGAAGCCGCCATCATGCAGAAAGCGTTCGGCCTCGAGCGCGGTCACCTTAAGGTTCTCAAGGTCCGAATAGTCGACAAGCAGGATGTGCCCCGTCTCCTTCACGTTGACGATGAATTCGGGGTTGTAGTGCGAGGCGACGATGGACGCGACGCGCGGCTCGGGATGGTACTCCTGCGTGTCGTAGGTCATGCCGCGCGTTGAAACCACCTTCAGCGGCTCCAGCGTCGCACCGTCCATGATCACGTATTGAGGCGGCCAATAGGAGCCGGCAATGGCGTATTTGTCCTCGAAACCCTCGAACTTGGAGGTTTCGACGGAGCGCGCCTCGGATCCGACCTTGATTTCGGCGACCGTTGCCGGCGTTTCCATCCAAAGGTCGATCATATTGATCTTGGCGTCGCGGCCGATCACGAAGAGATAGCGCCCGGAGGCCGAGATGCGCGAGATATGAACGGCATAGCCGGTCGGTATACGCGTTACGATCTCCTTGGTATCGCCGTCGATCAGAGCCACTTCGCCCGTGTCGCGCAGCGTCACGGAGAAGAGGTTGTCGAGGTTGAGGTCGTTCTGCTGGCTCGTCGGGCGCTGGTCTTCAGGAATGAGGACCTTCCAGGTTTCCTTCATCTCCGCAAGGCCGAACTCCGGCGGCTGGGCCGGCTCGTTGAGCAGGTAGCGCGCCATCAGGTCGATTTCGTCTTCCGACAGTTCGCCGGAGGTGCCCCAATTCGGCATGCCGGCGGGAGAACCGTAGTTGATGAACGACTGCAGGTAGTCGTAGCCGAGTTCGGTGGTAATATCGGTCGTCAGCGGCTTGCCTGTCGCGCCCTTGCGCAACACGCCGTGGCAGCCGGCGCAGCGTTCGAAATAGATCTTGTTGGCGGCCTGGAACTCGTCACCCGTGAGCGTCGGCGCGCCGGGCTTCTGGCCGGGCTGTTCCATTACCGTTTCGCCGAGAACGTCCTGCTGCGGCTGGTACTGTCCGCTGGGCGTCGTCTCGTGCTGTTTCTTTGCGTCTTGGGCCATTGCGCCGCCAACGCCCGCAGGCGAAGCGACCATGGCAGCGGAAAGCGGGATCACGATCGCGGAAAGCAACGTGGTGGTCCGCAGGAATGATGCGAGTTTCATCTCAGTCTCCCGGACATCCGGATCAGGCGATTGCAACCTTGCAGACCCCGGGCCGTCATCCCTTGACGATCGTCAAGCACATGCGGCGCAAGTGCGGATTACAAACGAAAGCATGATGAAACCGGCTTCGGCGGCCGCGATACCGATGCGTTGAGCGTGTCCGGGCCGGAGTTCCTTCCGCGCGAGCAGGGGTCAATGCTTTCGATCGTTCACAGGCTCAAGGGTTCGGCATGGATCGCGGTCATTCTGCTGGCAATGACCGTGCCGGCCGTTGCTGCGGATCGGCAGATTCTGCGGGAGGCTGTGGCAAGGATCCTGAATGCCGATCCTGCCGGCCTTGAGCTTTCGCCGCTTGAGAGCGCGTCCGATGTATTCCGGATCGAAGCAGGGGCCGGCGACGGCGCATCTGAATTGTTTGCGGCATCCAGCTCCACACTCGTAGGCTCGCTTGGCTATTCGGGCAAACCGGTCGATATCGCCGTCGTCGTGGACGTGTCGAGCGATGCCGCAAAGATATCCGGTGCGGAGTTGCTTTCTCACTCCGAGCCAATTCTGACGCTTGGTATCGATACGCGCGATCTTTCCCGATACGTCGGCGGATTTGCGGGAACGGACGCCGACGCCGGGCTCGCCTCGCTTGTGCGCGGCGGCAGCTTGCCCCAAGCGGTGTCCGGGGCGACCGTTTCGAGCGGCGCGATCCGAAATGCGATCCTGCGCACGGGGCGGGCCGTCGCGCGTGCTGCCCGCTCTGAAGAAGCCGAACGAGCACAAGCAGCAGCGGAAGAAATCGAGAATTACTCGGGCCTATTGGAAAGCGGCGCGGTCTCGCGACTATCGGTCGATTTTACCGAAGCCCGTGAAGCACTCCCCGGTTATACGACGATAGAGCCGGGCAAAGACACGTTCGTCGAGCTTCATGCGGGCGTCTTACGGGATAACGAAGCGACCGCGAAGCTTCTCGGGCAGAAGGCCTTCGCCCGTGTCGATGCCGAGCGGGGCAGAAGCGAGACGGCGCTCTTCATCGCGGCAAGCGGCCTTTATTCGGTCAAGGGCACCGGTTGGAGAAAGTCGGGCGTCTTCGACCGGCTTGAACTTATCCAGGGTGACAGGACGATCCGCCTTCCTTCCGACCGGCATTTTCGCCTCGAGGAACTCGCAATCGGCGGCGCGCCGAAGTTTCGCGAGGCGATGGTCGTCTTCGTTCCGGCCTCCGCCGGTTTCGATCCCGACAAGCCGGCGCGACTCGACCTTGTCGTCACCGCACCTGATAAATCGAGCGCCCGCTTCGGTCTCGATCTTGTTCCCGAGGGGGCGCCGACCGGGGTCGTCGTTCAGGAATTGGCGGACGAGCGCGAAGGCTGGCGGCTTGAGTGGGAAGCGCGCGCGCCCGAACTTGCGATACTGACCGTGATGCTCACCGTGCTTTTCGCGGTGCTATACGTTTCCGGCCCGCTCGTGCGCCGGGCGGAGACCTATCGCGCCTTTCGTACCGGCTTTTTGTTCGTGACGCTCGTTTGGCTGGGCTGGATCGCGGGCGCGCAGCTTTCCGTCGTGCAGGTCGTCGCCTTCATTCACTCGCTGCTGGCCGATTTCCGCTGGCAGACCTTTCTGCTCGATCCACTCGTCTTCACCCTTTGGGCGTTCGTCGCCATCACGCTCGTCTTCTGGGGGCGTGGGGTCTATTGCGGCTGGCTTTGCCCTTTTGGCGCGCTTCAGGAACTGACGAACCAGGCTGCCCGGCGTTTCAATTTGCGCCAGATCGAGATCCCCTGGGAGATTCATATCCGGCTCTGGCCGATCAAATATGTGTTCCTGTTTCTGATCGTCGGCGTATCGCTGCAGGAGATCGGCCTTGCTTTCCGCCTTGCCGAAGTGGAACCCTTCAAGACGGCGATCACACTGCATTTCCTGCGCCCGCCCGCCTTCGTGGCTTATGCGCTGGTCTTGCTCTTCGTCGGGCTTTTCGTGGAACGCGCCTTCTGCCGCTACCTTTGCCCGCTTGGCGCGGCACTGGCGCTGCCGTCGAAGTTCAAGATCTTCGACTGGCTGGTGCGCCGTCCGCAGTGCGGGCGCGAGTGCCGGCTATGCGCCACGACCTGCACCGTTCAGGCCATCGATCCGATCGGCCGCATCAACCCCAACGAATGCATCTACTGCCTGCGTTGCCAGGCGAACTACCACGACGAAACCGTCTGCGTGCCGCTGAAGATGCGCGCGCGACGCCGCAACCCCACCGCACCCCATGACACGGACAAAGCGTCATGACGTATCACAGTTTTTCCGAAAAACACTCTATCCCGACCCTCTTCACCGCAGGCTTCCGGTTTTATTTTCTGGCCGCCGGCGCATTCGCCCTCTTCGCCATGGTGGCCTGGCTCTTCTGGCTCGGCGTGCACGCCGCCGGCGGGTCCTTCGCGGAGCCTTGGACAGCCGTTGCGCCGCAGCTCTGGCACGCCCATGAAATGGTCTACGGCTATACGGTCGCGGTCGTCGCCGGCTTCTTCCTCACCGCCGTGCCCAACTGGACAGGATCGCCCCCGGCTCGCGCGATGTTCGTCGCCGGAACGGGTTTTGTCTGGATCGCAGGCCGTCTCGTCATCTGGTTTTCCGCCTTTCTCGATCCGGTGTTCGTCGCGCTTGTCGATCTCGCCTTCGTGCCGCTGCTCGGCCTCAAGGTCGGCGGCAACCTCTTGAAGAAAACGCAAGCCCGCAACCTCATATTCCTGGGGCTTTTGTCCCTCCTGTTTGCGGGCAACCTGCTCATGCATCTCGAGTGGATGGGCGTTTCCGGCGGCGATGCCATGGCCGGAGTTCGCCTTGGTCTGCTGACCACCGTCGCGATGATCGCCATCATCGGCGGGCGCGTCGTGCCGGGCTTCACGCGCAATGCGCTCAACCGTTCGGGCTATGGCGGCAAGCTGCCGGTCTTGCGCCCTGTATTCGACAGGATCGGCATTGTGAGCGCGATCCTTCTGGCTCTTGCCGCCGGACTGGATGCTCCGTCCGCTGTGGTTGGCGGCCTGGCGGCAATCGCCGCCATCTCGAACGGCATACGTTTCGCCGGCTGGCGTTTTCAGGCGACATGGCGGGAGCCGATTCTCTGGTCGATGCACCTTGCTTTCTTTCTGCTCGTAGCAGGTTATGCCGCGCTTGCGACCTCGCATTTCTTTGGCGATCCGAGCGAGATCGGCGCGCTGCACCTGCTTGGCGTGGGGGCTGCCGGCGGAATGACGCTCGCCATCATGACGCGCGCCGCCCTCGGGCATACGGGACGCCCGCTCGTGGTCTCGACGCCGATCGCGGTTGCCTACGCCGCGATCGCGCTGGCTGCGATCGTGCGCGCCTGCGGGCCGACGCTTCTGCCTGAGCACTATTACGCGGTAATGTTCGTCTCCGGCGGTTTGTGGCTAACCGCGTTCACGCTTTTCCTTGTCGTTTACCTGCCGGTTCTGGCGTTTTCCGGAGATGAAAAGGCTTCCAACTGAGGACAAAGCTCGCCGAATTTCCGAGCTTGACGATGGTCAAGGGAAAGTGGCGCAGGCCTTCCTAATGTTCAAATCGTCTGAACATTTTACCTCATGAGGAAGCCGATGAGCGAAGGACTGACCGCTTCAAAGGCCCGCAATATCTTTTACGGCGGGTCCTTGTTCTTCCTGGTCGTTTTCGGGGCGTTGACGGTCCATAGCCACTTCTATGCCGTCAACACCTCGACCAACGCCGAGGGGCTGACGGATTCCGTCGTCCACGGCAAGCGCATCTGGGAAGAGAACTCCTGCATCAACTGCCATACGCTGCTGGGTGAGGGGGCGTATTTCGCGCCTGAACTCGGCAATGTCTGGGTACGATACGGCGGACGCGACGACCCCGAAGGTGCGCGCGAGGCAATCAAGCTGTGGATGCAGAGCCAGCCATCCGGCATCGAAGGCCGCCGCCAGATGCCGCAGTTCAACCTGACCGACGAGGAACTCGACGCGCTCGCCGACTTCTTCAAGTGGGTCAGCGAAATCGACACCCAGAACTGGCCGCCGAACGACGCGGGCTGATCCGGAGCGAAGATCATGAAATATCAGTCACAAAAGGTCGCGGCCTATTATTTCTATTGCGCCATGGCGCTGTTTGCCGCGCAAGTCACCTTCGGATTGGTGCTCGGCTACATCTATGTGGCGCCGAACTTCCTTTCCGAACTCCTTCCCTTCAACATCGCCCGCATGATCCACACGAACGCGTTGATCGTGTGGTTGCTGCTCGGCTTCTTCGGTGCCGCCTACTATCTGGTGCCGGAGGAATCCGAGACGGAGCTTCATTCGCCGAAGCTGGCGATCTTACAGCTCGTCTTGCTGATGGTCGGCGCGTCCGGCGCGGTCGTGGGTTATCTCTTCCGCGTACACGAGGGGCGCGAGTTCCTGGAGCAGCCGCTTTGGGTGAAGCTCGGCATCGTCGCTGCCGCGCTGATCTTCCTCTACAACATCACGCTGACGGTGCTGAAGGGTCGCAAGACGGCGATCACCAACGTGCTTCTCCTGGGGCTCTGGGGTATCGCGCTCTTCTTCCTGTTCGCGCTTTACAACCCCGCCAACCTGACGCTCGACAAGATTTACTGGTGGTATGTGGTCCACATCTGGGTCGAAGGTGTGTGGGAACTCGTGATGGCGTCGATCCTCGCCTTCATGATGCTGAAGTTGACGGGCGTCGACCGCGAGGTGGTGGACAAATGGCTATATTCCATCGTCGCGCTTGCCCTGTTCACAGGACTGCTCGGCACCGGCCACCACTATTACTGGATCGGCACGCCCGGCTACTGGCAGTGGATCGGCTCGATCTTCTCGGCTCTTGAAGTCGCGCCCTTCTTCGCAATGGTGGTCTTCACCTTCGTGATGGTCTGGAAGGGGCGGCGCGAGCATCCGAACAAGGCTGCGCTCCTATGGGCGCTGGGCTGCTCGACGCTTGCCTTCTTCGGTGCCGGTGTCTGGGGCTTCATGCACACGCTCGCCCCGATCAATTACTACACCCACGGCACGCAGGTTACCGCTGCGCACGGGCACCTTGCCTTCTACGGCGCCTATGTCTGCCTCAACCTGGCGATCATTACCTACGCGATGCCGCATCTGAAGAACCGTGCGCCATATAATCAGGTGCTCAACATGGTTGCCTTCTGGCTGATGTCCGGCGGCATGGCGTTCATGACCTTCACGCTGACCTTTGCCGGAGTGGTGCAGACGCACCTGCAGCGGGTCAACGGTGAATACTTCATGGATGTGCAGGACCAGCTCGCGCTCTTCTTCTGGATGCGCTTTGGCTCCGGCGTGGCCGTGGTGCTAGGCGTACTCCTCTTCCTCTACGCGGTTCTAATGCCTCGCAAGGAAGTGGTCACTCCCGGCGTCAAGACCGAGACGGTTCCAGCCGAATAATCGAAACAGCGGCCCCGGCTTTGTCCGGGGCCGCGCTCCAAACCCGATCCGCAAAAGAATATTACAAGGAGGACGGTTCATGCTCGACACCGTTCAAACCCTCTCCGCCGCTGCCGTCGAAGCCCCCTACTATCTGCCGACGGGCGACGAATGCGCCGTTTTCGACGCCGCTTACCGCAACAAGCTGCCGCTTCTTCTCAAAGGGCCGACAGGCTGCGGCAAGACGCGTTTCGTCGCCCATATGGCGGCCAAACTCGGCCTGCCGCTGACGACGGTCGCCTGCCATGACGATCTCACGGCCGCGGATCTTACCGGCCGCTATCTCTTGAAGGGTGGGGAAACGGTCTGGGTCGACGGTCCGCTCACCCGCACTGTGCGTCAGGGTGGCATCCTTTATCTCGACGAGGTGGTCGAGGCGCGCAAGGACGTGACGGTCGTCCTGCATCCGCTAACCGACGATCGCCGGGTCCTGCCGCTGGAACGCACGGGCGAGACGCTGGAAGCGCCGGATGATTTCATGCTCGTCGTTTCCTACAACCCCGGCTACCAGAACATCATGAAGACGCTGAAGCCCTCGACGCGCCAGCGCTTCCTGGCGCTTGAGTTCGATTTTCCGTCTCCCGACCGCGAGGCTCAGGTCGTCGCCGCCGAAAGCGGCTTGCCGCTTGAGCGCGTGAAGCCGCTCGTGCTGCTTGCCGGCAAGCTGCGTGAACTGAAAGGCCAGGATCTGGAAGAAGGCGTCTCGACGCGTCTGCTGGTTTACGCCGCCTCGCTCATTCGTGACGGCATGCCCGTCATGAAGGCGGTCGAGGCATGCCTCCTGCAGCCGCTCACGGATGATGCCGAGATCAAGCGCGGTCTCGACGATCTTGCCGTAGCGCTGCTCGGTTGATCGGTCGGTCCCGGACGAGGTGCGGTCATGGCATTCGCCGACATAAAACCCTGGGAGCCGGAGGAATCCGTCGGGACCCTCTGGCACCGGTTCATAACGAAGGTCGACGCGCGGCCTTCCTTTCCTGAAGCCGCGGTCACGCTTGAGGCGATGAAGCCGCGCATCGGCGTGCTGTTCCGCGCGCTCGGTGGGCAAGCGGGCGTGGAAATTGCGGAGGCCGCGGGCGAGGTCTCCAGCCATCGCCTTTCGTGGCTGAGGAAACTCGGTACGCCCGAGGAAACTGTGGCGCGCGCGGCTTATGATGGTGAAACGCTGGCTTTGCCGCCTGCGATAGACCTTTTTCCCGAGCGTAAGGACAATGAGGCGCTCTTTGTCTGGCTCGCCGCATCGGCTGCGTTTGCCGTTGAGCCTGAGGTCCGACCGCGCGACCTCCTTCGGCGCGATATTGCCGCCCTGCGTTCGGCAAATGAAACCGTTGGAAGGACGCTCGACGCCTGTCCCGGGCTCCTGCGGGTCCATGAAAGGCTGGCTGCGGCAACGCTCGCCGTACGCCGGCGCACCAAGCGGCCCGAGCTCGAAGCCAATCTTGAGGCGGCCGTCCGTGCCTTGCTTGGCGATCGTGTGCCGCTGTCCGAAACCGCAAAGATATTCCGCTTGGTAATCAGGGGGCAGGCGCCGCTCGATACCGTGCCTTCAGCGCCTGATGGCTACTGCCCCGTAGAGCCCGTGCCCTTGTGGCTTGACCGGCGCAAGGCCGCTATGCCCGAAGCGGCAGGCGAACGAGACGATGGTGCATCCGGCACCTCCGCGCAGAAAGCCGGCATACGCAAGAAGGCGAAGCGACGGGATTCCTCCGAGATCAATAAACGGGATTCCCTGATCCTCAACCGTTTCGAGACGATCCTGTCTTGGACGCAGTTCATGAACATCAACCGTCGCGTCGAGGACGACGATGCCGAAACGGCGCGCAGGGCGGCCGACGATCAGCAGGAGCTCGGCCTTGGCGATGTCGATCAGCGCCCGGCAACGAAACTCGCCTTCGATCTCGATCTCGCGCCCAAGGACGTCGACAGGATGGCCTTGTCGGGCGAAAAGCTTGTGCCCGAGTGGGATTACCGTACCGGCCAGTACCGAAAGGATGCCTGTCGCATTCTGGTAAGCGATGCCGATCCTAGCGAAGCCGCCTTATCCGCTGATGACGACCCCGCCCGGCGCCGGCGCATTGCCGCCGTCCGCCGCCGTTTCGAGGCGCTCAGGCCGAAACGCGCGATCCTGCCGCGCCAGGTCGATGGGGATGAGCTCGATATGGATCAGGTCGTGCGTTCGCTTGTCGATATCCGCGCGTCTGGCGAGGGTAGCGACCGCATCTTCAAGCGCGTGGTGAATGCCGAGCGGGATCTGGCTGTCGCAACCCTTATAGACGTTTCACGCTCCACGGAGGCGATTGTCGAAGAACGCTCCGTCATCGATGTCGCGCGCGAAGCCCTGACCGCTTTCGGTCACGGCCTGCAGCAAACAGGAGACGATCACGCGATTTACGCTTTCTCCTCGCTCCGGCGCGACAAGGTCTTCGTTAACCGATGCAAGGCCTTCGGGGAGGCGATGGGCCCAGCCGTGGAACGCAGGATCGCTGCGTTGAAGCCGGGCTTCTATACACGCCTGGGCGCTGCGGTGCGCCATGTGTCGGAGGAACTGGCGACCAGAGCCGCAAGCCGCAGGCTCCTGCTCGTGATTACCGATGGCAAGCCGAACGACATCGATCATTACGAAGGCCGCTTCGGCGTGGAGGATACCCGCAAGGCGGTGCTCGAGGCCCGCCGCCAGGGCCATGCAGTCTTCGCCGTCGCCATCGAAGCGGGAACGCAAGCTTACTTGCCGTATCTATTCGGGCGAAATGGCTATGCGCTCGTACCCCGGCCGGAGCGGCTCGCCGAAGCTTTGCCGATGATCTACCGGCAGTTGGTTACGGAGTGAGCGTCGCCATGGGAGATGGCGAGGGCGCCTGCAACGAGGCCGTTGAGATATCTTCCGGCTGGGGTCCGCTTTCGGCCCTGCCGGGCGATGCGATGATGTGGATCCTCATCATCAGCGAGTTGGCCGTCTTCGGCGCGGCGCTTGCAGGTTATGCGGTATCCCGTGCGCTCGATCCGGAACTGTTTTCAGCATCGCAAGCACATCTCGATCCGTTTTCGGGCGCGCTCAACACCGCGATCCTTTTGACGAGCGGGGCTTTCGCGGCAGGCGCGGTCCGGCAGGCGCGGGCGGGTGCTATTCGGACAACGCGTTGGCTCATCGGTATCGCCTTCCTGTTCGGCCTCGCGTTCCTGACCGTAAAGGTCGGCGAATACGCGGGCCACCTTGCCGATGGTTACGGGCTGGAGGCGAACACCTTCTTCACGCTCTATTATCTTGTCACCGGCTTTCACGCAGCCCATGTCGTCTTCGGGTTGATGATCCTCGCGCTGGTCGCTGCTTTCGCGAGCGAGGAGAACGTAACGACTGGTTGCGCCTTCTGGCACATGGTCGATCTGGTCTGGGTTCTCGTCTTTGCCGTTTTCTATCTGAGTTGAGGGTTCCTATGCCGCATGGCGCGATACGCGAACGGCCGCTTCTCCTCACCTGGGCGGTGCTCATGGCGCTCTCGGCGCTGGGTGCATTCGGCGCCTGGCTTGCGGATGGCGGAACGCTGCGCCTTGCCGGGCTCGGCGCGATCGCGCTTTTCACGCTTTTCAAGGCTCGGCTGATCCTGGCGAACTATCTGGAGCTTTCCCGCGCGCCTGGCTGGCTCGCGGGGTTCTCTGTCGCGATCTTCCTGCTGCTCGCGATGATCTTCTGCCTTATCGCGCTTGTTCCCGCGCCCTGACGCTCAGGCCCGCGAGCGCAGCACCTCCGCGCGTTCCTGCTCCACGAAGTCGCGCAGCTTCTCCACGTCGGCGATTGTCGCCATGTTCTGGTTGATCTTTACACCGACTGTGCGCACGCGCTGGAAGGCGCGTGACAGGCTCTCAGGCTTCATGCCGAGGCGTCCCGCGATCAGCGCCTTGTCGTAAGGAAGGGCGATGGTGCATGCGCCTTCATCCACCGGTGCGAGCGAAAGCAGGAATTCCGCCACGCGCTGTGCGCCTGTGTGGGCTTTTAGCTGCTGGATCTGGTGCACGAGCGCGTGCAGATGCTGGGACGTGGAGGCGAGCATCGCAAGGCCGATTTCCGGGCTTTCGCGTATGCGTGCGAAGAGGTGCCTCGCGGGGATCATGAGGACCCGGCAGTCGGTCACCGTTTCGCCGCCCGCCGGATAAACGCCGCCGGTGAAGGCGGCGGCCTCGGCAAAGCTCTGGCCCCTGGTGAAGACGCCGACGACGGCTTCCTCTCCGGCTGGCGTCACGCGGTAGACCTTCACCCATCCGTCGAGCACGATGTAGAAGGCGTTCGCCGCCTCGCCCTGGATGAAGAGCGTCTCGCCCCGATCGAGCGCCTTGACCACTCCGTCGGAAAGAAGGGCCTGAAGCGTATCCTCTCCAAGCCCGCCGAGGATCGCCGTCCCGCGGATGCTTTCAAGGTCTCCGTCGCGCAAACCGATTGCCATGTCTTGCTCTATGCCGTTTTCAATCTTCAGTTGCGTCAGATTTCCCTTTTCGCAAAGCCGTAATAGGCTTGCAAGCGGGGAGCGGGACTATAGCAGCCGAAACGCGCGACAAGGAGTACGGGAAAGCCCTTGCTACCTTTTTCATCTGGTTGGCGTTTTGTGGCCGGTTTCGGCGATATCGATCATGGCTTCCTGGTATGACAAATAAAAAAGTTGTACTTTGGATTTGAAGCAGATGATATTCCTTTGCGGGGCCTCTCGACATCTGCATTACGTATCGATCTTAGAGTCTTAATTGAAAAATCCGCCAAAGCTATCCGGCAATCTATTGACAGTCCCTTCGAGGCAGTTTTACGTTTCTGGTCCAACAAATAGCTTGATCAAGGTTGCATCAAGGCAACGGAGACCTGCGGATGGCGGCGAGTACGGCCAAGGGCGCGCTGACGGTGGATGTTGCTTCACCTGACGGTTCGGCTGTCGACCATGTCGTGCACCAGATTCGTGAGCTGATCGCGCAGGCCGGGCTCAAGGTGGGCGACAGCCTGCCGGCCGAGCGCGAGCTTTGCGCGCAGTTCAATGCAAGCCGCAACACCGTGCGCGAGGCGATGCGTATCCTGAAGGCCTACGGGCTGGTGGAGGTTCGCCCGAAGGTTGGCGCTACGATTACCGACAACCGCATGTCGCGGGCAATCGAGCTGTTTTCCTTCGCTACGATGGAGGTGTCGCGTAAGACCTTCAGCGACGTGCAGGCGTTCCGCGATCTGCTCGAGGTTGGCTCGGTGGAGCGGATATTCGACCGGCTTTGTGAGCGCGACATCGAGGAACTTCACGCCATAAACGCGGACCTTGCCGGCATCCATGACCTGGAGGAGGCCTCGGAGGTCGATTTTGCCTTTCACGTCAGGCTGATTTCGATCCTCGACAATACCGCGATCCTCGACGTCTACAAAGTCATGAAGCCAATCATTCTCAGGATCATGCTGAAGGGGAAGACCCGGCGGACATTCAAGACGGAGACTTTCTCCGAGCATGAAGGCGTCATCGAGGCTCTGGCGAACCGTGACCGGCTGTCGTTCCAGTATCGCCTGCGTACCCATCTGATGACGGGCTTCAAATATTTCAACGAAGAGATGGAGGCATCCGCCTGACGGATGATTGGGGTTTGCCGCGCTTGAGAGAGGGCGCGGAAGCGGGCGGCGCCAGCCCGGCGAGGGAATCCGCAAAAGGCGCAAAACGGGAGGAAATGCTATGAAAGCAGTGTGGAAATGGTCGCCTGCGGCATTGGCGCTCGCCCTGTCGGTGAATATGGCGGCAGCTGGTCCGGAAATCGTCTCGGGCCCCGGAGCGGATCCTGAATGCTTCGCTCCATGGTCGGCGGACACCAAATACTTCCAGTGGGAAGCCCGCCCCGCCCCATATCGGGTCGCCGTGGTCAACGGCTTCGTCGGCAACACCTGGCGTATCCAGATGATCAAGACGGCAAAGGCTTACGCCGAAGATCCCGCGGTCAAGGACAAGATCTCGGAATTCAAGGTCGTCTCCACCGGCACGGATGCGCCAGCCCAGCTCGGTGCGATCGAGGATTTCATCAACCAGGGGTTCGACGCCATCATCACCATCGCCGTCTCGCCGGACGGTTTCGACCGCGTCATACGCCTGGCCGACAAGAACAACGTGGTGCTGGTGCCTTTCGACAACGTGCTCGACACCGACAAGGTGATGCAGGTGAACGAGGATCAGCTTGCCATGGGCCGTACCTGGGCGGAGTTCCTGCTGAAGGAGCTCGAGGCGCAGGGCAAGACGTCTGGCAAGATCCTCGAGGTTCGCGGGCTGCCGGGCAATTCGGTCGACCGCGACCGTTCGATCGGCATTCACGAGGTGCTGGACGGCTCCGGCGGGAACTGGGAAGTGGTTCAGGTCGTCGGCAACTGGGATGACGGGACGGCGCAGAAGGTGACGGCGGACGCAATAGCGGTTCATGGCACGTTCGATGCCGTCGCCGCCCAAGGCGGTACCACTGGTGTCGTGCAGGCCTTGCGCGATGCCGGCCACCCGATGGTGCCGATCGCAGGCGAATCCGAAAACGGATACCGCAAGCTCGTCGCCCAATATGCGGAAGATGGGCTGAAGGGTATTTCAATCGGCCAGTCGCCCGGCCTCGTGGCGATCGCCATGAAGGCTGCGATCTCGGCGCTTGAAGGCAACGTCATGCCGCAACTGATCTCGGTCCCGCTTCCGGTCGCGGATTATTCGTCCCTCGAAGACGGCGTGAACTTCTGGACGGACCTGCCGGACAACTTTTTCACCGTCAACGAGTTCCCGCCCTGTGGCGTGAACATTTCCGGCCCCGCCATCATGGCGCAGTCGGAAGAAGACGTGAAATAACCGCTTCACCCGCCTTGTGGCCCCGGTATTCTTTCCGGGGCCTCTTTTTCCCGAAAGTCGAAAACCTGCTGGCAACTCCGGTGAGAACACAGGCATGAGCGACGCCATTGTCGAATACCGCGGCATTTCGAAGTTCTTTGCCGGCATTAGGGCGCTGGAGGATGTCGATTTCGCCTGCCGCCCGGGCTCGATCCATGCCATCCTCGGCGAAAACGGCGCAGGCAAATCCACCCTGATCAAAATCATGGCGGGTGTGCTTCAGCCAGATGCCGGGCAAATGCTGCTTGAGGGAAAGCCCGTCACCTTTCCCACGCCTCAAGCCGCCAACGATGCCGGCATCGTCTGCATGTTTCAGGAGTTGTCGCTCGTTCCCGATCTTTCGGTTGCCGACAATATTTCCATCTCGAAGCCGCCCCGCCGCTTCGGGCTTATCGACAGGCGCGCCCAGGTCGCCCGCGCCGAGGAGCTTTTGGCGCAGGTGCGCTGCGAGGATATCGACCCGAACGCGCTGGTGCGTGAACTTTCCCTTTCCCGCCGCCAGATGGTCGAGATCGCCAAGGCGATCGGGCGCGATCCCAAGGTTCTGATCCTCGACGAAGCGACTTCGGCGTTGACTTCGCGAGACGTGCAGACGGTCTATGATCTTCTGGCCGAGCTGAAGGCGAAGGGGATCGCCAGCCTGTTCATCTCGCACCGCATGCATGAAGTGGATGCGCTTTGCGACACGCTTTCCGTTTTCCGTAACGGTCAGCATATCGAAACATTCGCCAAGGGCGAAAAGAGCGAGCGCGAAATCGTGCGCCTCATGATCGGGCGCGATGTAGAAGCGCAGTTCCCGCCGAAACCGGCGCCGAAGCCTGTCGAAGAACGCGGTGAGGAGTTGCTGAGCGTGCGCGGCCTTAAATGGGGCAACCGGCTGAACGGGATCGATCTTTCCCTGAGGCGCGGCGAGATCGTCGGTCTTGGCGGTCTCGACGGCCAGGGCCAGAAGGAATTGCTGCTCGCGCTCTTCGGCGTTCTTCGCGATGTCGAAGGCGAGTTCCTCATCGGCGGCCGCAAGAGGCTTGCCTCGTCTCCTGCCGCGGCGAAATCCGGCCGCACGCGGATCGCGCTCGTTCCCGAAGATCGCAAGACCGAGGGCCTGATGCTCGGCATGCCGATTGCCGACAACCTCCTGGCCGCCTCCTTTTCGAAGATTTCGCGTGGGCCGCTGATCGATCCTCTACTTGCCCGCAAGGCCGTCGATGAGGAAATCGAGAGACTGCGCATCAAGATCGGCTCGTCTGCCGATCCCGTCATGACGCTATCGGGCGGGAACCAGCAGAAGGTGGTTATCGCCAAATGGCTGATGACCGATCCCGACATCATCCTGCTTAATGATCCGACGCGCGGCATCGATGTCGGCACCAAACAGGAGATCTACCGGCTGATGCGCGAACTGGCGAACGAGGGCAAGGCGATCCTGTTTTATTCATCCGACTACGCGGAGCTGATCGGCTGCTGCGACCGCGTTTCGGTTCTTTATGCCGGGCGGGTCGTCAGCGAACAGGAGGGGGATGCCATTACCGAGGAAAGCCTGGTCGCCGCCTCGCTCAACATAGGTATCGAAGCGGCATGATGCGCAAGGCGAGCTGGCAAAGGTGGCTTTACCAGAACGTGGGCTTCGCCACGGCGGTGTTGCTGCTGACCGTGCTTTATCTCACCTACAACATGCTGCACCCGCGGGGGTTTTCCTCCGCGGTCGCCATTCAGAATTCGAACGAGGCAGCAGCCATAGCCTTCGTCGCCATGGCGCAGACGCTGCCCGTCCTTCTTGGCGGGCTTGACCTTTCGGTCGGCGCCGTCATGACGCTGACAAACTGCGTCGCCTCGGAGCTCTTGAACGGTCCTGCCTGGCAGATCCTGCTCGGAATGTTTTTGACGCTGCTGACGGGTACGGCCTTCGGGTTCATGAACGGCTGTATCGTGGTCTATGGCCGCATTCAGCCCATCATCGCGACACTTGCCACCGGCGCGATAGCCATCGGCCTTGCGCTTTTGATCCGACCCAAGCCAGGCGGCAATGTGGATGACGATCTCAGCTGGGCGCTGACCAATTCGGTCTACGATTTCGCCGATACATACGGGCTTGCGGAAGGGGGGGATGCCTGGTGGCTCAGGCCTTTCGCCGATATTCCGGTGCCGGTGATCCTCATCGTATTCGTCGCGGTCGCGGTCTGGGTGCCGTTCCGCCGATCCGTTACGGGGCGCACGGTCTACGCCATCGGTTCGGCGGAGGGCGCTGCCTATATGTCCGGCCTGCCGATTGACCGGGCCAAGATCGCGGCCTTCACCCTCGGCGGTTTCTTCGCCGCCTGCGGCGGTCTATACCTTGCAATCCAGACCTCATCCGGCAATGCCGATATCCAGCAGGCAGGCGCCTACACGCTGAATTCCATCGCCGCCGTCGTGCTTGGCGGGACGTCGCTGCTTGGTGGTGTCGGCAGCGCCATTGGCAGCCTCGTCGGCGCGATGATCCTGCGCGTCATCTCCTTTTACTTCCGCATTCTCGACATAGACCCTCTGCTGCAGCCGTTGATCGAAGGGGTTGTCCTTCTGGTCGCCGTTTCCTTCGGTGCGTTTCGCACGTTGAGGGTGAAAAACCAGCTCGATCTGTTCAGGTAGGTTTCCCATGCGCATTTCCATTGCACCTGAAAACCGGCCCATCGTCATCGCATCGCTGTTTGTCGTGGTGATCCTGCTCGCGGGCACCGCCTACACGCTTTCCACTGCCGGGAGCGCGCCGCTTCTTTCGCCAAACTACCTTCTTCAACAATTGCAGACCGGTTCGTTCCTCGGCATTTGCGCCGCCGGCATGATGATGGTGATCCTCCTTGGCCAGATCGATCTTTCGATTCCCTGGACGTTGACGGCGGCCGCGATGACGGCAACCGCCGTCGGCGGCGACATGGCCTTGCCGACCGCCCTTGGCGTCGGTATCGCGGTTGGGCTCCTCAACGGCTTCGGCGTCGCTTACCTGCGCATTCCTTCCATGATTTTCACGCTTGGCGTCGATACCGTGCTGCGCGGATTGATGGTGGCGCAAACCGGTGGCTTCGCGCCACAAGACACGGCAACGCCGCTGATGCTCTTTCTGGCAAAGGACAAGGTCCTCGGCATTCCGGTCGCCATTTTCGTGTGGGCAGGCGTATCCGCGATAATTGCGCTCATGCTTACGCGAACCGGCTTCGGTCGTTCGCTCTACGCCACGGGCTCGCGCGAGGGCGCGGCTTATCTTTCCGGTATCCGCACGAAATGGGTCATAGTCGGCGCCTTCGTGATCTCAAGTGTTTGTGCGGCAACTGCAGGCTTCCTGCTGACCGGATATTCCGCCAAGGCCTATCAGGGCATGGGCAACGCCTTCCTGCTTCCCGCCATTGCCGCTGTCGTCCTTGGCGGCACGCACATTCTGGGCGGCAAGGGGCGATATACCGGCACTCTCATCGGCGTCGTGCTCATCGTGCTGCTCAACTCCGTCCTGTCGATCATGCAAATGCCGGAAGCAGGCCGTCAGATCATTTACGGGTCGGTCATCATTACCATGCTGCTGGTATATGGGCGAAACCAGCGCGTTACGTCCTGACAAACCCGGCATGGCCGCCCGCACAATGCCTCGGGTACGGCGTGATTTCCAGCTCCGGACAGGAGCTCGCCTTCCATATGCACTGTCGGGACCGCGATCTTGAAACAGAAAAACCGTTGACACATTTGGAACGATCCAGTACTTAATTCAGAGAATTTGGAACGATCCAAAAATTTTAAAACAATCCGACTCAAGGGGAGAAACGGCATGAAGTGGGCGCTGATCGGGGCCAGCAGGATAGCATCGGGCTATGTGATCGATGCCATACGCGCCCAGAGCGGGCATGAGATTGCCTCGGTTCTGAGCTCCGACAAGCAGCGCGCCCAGGAATATGCGCGCGAGCACGGGATTGCCCGAAGCTCGACCGATCTTGACGAGATCCTTTCCGATCCCGAAATCGGGGCGGTCTATATTTCGACCACTAACGAGAAGCACCATCCCCAGGCGATGGCCGCGATTGCCGCCGGCAAGCACATCCTTTGTGAAAAGCCGCTTGCAACTTCTCTTGACGATGCCGTCGAGATGGTTCGCGCAGCCGATGTGAAGGGCGTCGTCTTCGCAACCAACCACCACCTTCGCAATGCCGGCTCGCATCTTGCCATCCGTGATCTGATCGCCTCCGGCCGGATCGGGGATGTGCTCAGCGCGCGCGTTTTCCACGCCGTGAACTTGCCTGAGCAATTACGCGGCTGGCGCATCAACGATGCGGCTGCGGGCGGAGGCGTGATCCCCGATATCACCGTGCATGATGCCGATACGGTCCGTTTCCATCTCGGTGAGGATCCGGTGGAGGTTGTTGCGCAGTCCGGCGTTTCCGGGTTGGGGCAGGGGGTCGAGGACAGCGTGATGTCCGTCTGGACGATGCCTTCGGGGGCGATGGTTCAAACGCACGAAAGCTTCACCCATCCTTACGCCGGTACGGGTATCGAGTTTCACGGGACCAAGGGGTCCATATTCGCACGCGATGTGATGACGCAGCGACCGGTCGGGGATGTGTGGATCGTCGGACCCGATGGCATGCAGGACATACAGTTTGAGGATCACAACCTCTACGTTCGCGCGCTTGGGGAATTCGCGAAGGCCGCAGCAGGCAATGGCCGCCCGGCGGCGGATGGCGTGGACGGTGTGAAATCGCTCGCCGTTGCCCTTGCCGTTCGCGAGGCGGCCGATCAGGGCAAGGCAGTTCGCGTCGACTACGGTGGAATCTGATCATGTCATCGAAGATCGTCACGGCAGAGGAAGCGGCGGCAAGAATCCCTGACGGGAGCGTCGTAACCGTTTCGTCGTCCTCCGGCCTCGGCTGCCCGGACAAGGTGCTGGCGGCCATCGGCGAACGGTTCGACCGGGAAGGACACCCGCGCGGCCTCACCGCGCTGCATCCGATCGCCGCCGGCGACATGTACGGCATCAAGGGCGTCGATCACATCGCGAAGGACGGACTGCTCACGAAGATCATCGCAGGTTCCTACCCGAGCGGGCCATCCTCTCTGCCGATGCCGGAAATCTGGCGGATGCTCGTTGAGGACAGGGTCGCCGCCTACAACGTGCCCTCCGGTATCCTGTTCGACATGCACCGCGATGTCGCGGCAAGGCGCCCCGGCGTCTTCACGAAAGTCGGGCTGGATACCTTCGTCGATCCGAAGCGGCAGGGCTGCGCGATGAATAAGGCGGCAGAAGCGGAGCCCATCGTCACCCGCGTGAACCTTGACGGTGAGACCTGGCTGCATTTCCCGAACATCGTGCCGAATGTCGCGATCCTGCGAGCCACTACGGCCGATGAGTGTGGAAACCTCACTTACGAGCATGAAGGCGCTTATCTCGGCGGTCTCGAGCAGGCGATCGCCGTGCGCAATCACGGCGGGCTGGTCATCGCCCAGGTCAAGCGCGTGACGGCGGCGGGCTCGCTTCGCCCGCATGACGTCCGTGTGCCGAGCCACCTTGTCGATCTCGTGGTGGTCGATCCCGACCAGCGCCAGACGACGGAAACGCACTACGATCCGGCAATTTCCGGTGAAATCCTCAGGCCCTGGTCGAGCTTTACGCTCGCCGAACACGGCGTGGAAAAGGTTGTCGCGCGTCGTGCGGCGATGGAGTTGCGCGACGGTCAGACGGCGAACCTCGGCTTCGGAATATCGGCCATGGTGCCGCGCATCTTGCTGGAAGCCGGCCATCCTCAAGCCGTGACCTGGGCGATCGAGCAGGGTGCCACGGGCGGCATGCCGCTTACCGGTTTCGCCTTCGGCTGCGCTTCCAATGCCGATGCCTATGTGCCATCTCCTCAGCAGTTCATCTATTTCCAGGGCGGCGGCTTCGATGTCTCCTTCCTGTCCTTCCTCGAAATCGACGTGGAAGGAAACGTCAACGTCTCGAAGCTGGGCAAGAAGCCTTATCTTACAGCCGGTTGCGGCGGCTTTGTAGACATCACCGCACATGCGAGGAAGATCGTCTTCTCGGGGCTTTTCGAAGCCGGTGCGGAGATCGATCTGACGGAGGATATGCTCCGGGTCGCAAAGCCCGGCAAGTTCACCAAGATGGTCGACGAGGTCGAGCATGTGACCTTTTCCGGCAGGCGTGCGCGCGAAACCGGTCAGGAGGTTCTCTATGTGACCGAGCGCTGCGTCATAAAGCTCGAGCAAGAGGGTCTCGTCGCGACCGAGATCATGCCGGGCATCGATCCTGTCCGCGATATCGCCGAAGCGTCGCAAGGCAGGGTCCGCATCGCCGAAAACGCACGCCGGATGCCGCATTCCCTCTTGTCGTCCGGTGCGATGGAGTTGGAGCTGTGAGCGCGTTGCATCTCACGATTTCCGGGCCGGTCGCGGAGATCAGGCTCGACAATCCGGAAAAGCTCAACGCCTTGACGGTGACGATGCTCGAAGCGCTGGAAAGCCACTGCGCGGCTATCGAGCGCGACTCTGACGTACGGTCGGTCATCGTGACGGCGGAAGGCGAGCGCGCGTTTTGCGCAGGCGCCGATATCGAGGCTTGGTCGAAGCTCTCCGCGGCGGAGTTTGCCCGGCATTGGGTGCGCAACGGCCATCGCGTGTTCGACCGTCTGGCGAGACTTTCGAAGCCAACCGTCGCCGCCCTCTCGGGACATGCATTTGGCGGTGGGCTGGAACTGGCTGCGACCTGCGACATCCGCGTGATGGCGCCGGGCGCGACCCTGGGTCTGCCGGAGGCGAACGTCGGCATCGTCCCAGGTTGGTCCGGCACGCAGCGGCTGCGGCGCCTGTTGCCCGAACCCGTCATCAAGGAGATGGCGCTCTTCGGACGACGCATATCGGCGGAAAGAGCCTTGGGTCTAGGGTTTGTCGCGGATGTGAGCGAGAATGCCCGTGAGGCGGCCCGCGAAATCGCCCTTGGTGCGGCGAAACTCTCGCCAAGGGCGGTCGAGGTCGCGAAAAACATGATCCACGCCGGCGCGGGGGAAGACAGCGCGGCCCTGATCGAGGCGCTCGGAAGCGCTGCGATTTCGGCTAGTGAAGACAGCGACGAAGGGGTTGCCGCTTTCCGCGAAAAGCGCAAACCCATATTTGCCGGCAGATAGGTGGTCAAAATGACGACCCATGATCTCACCGTGATTTCCGCCGTCGAACATCCGGCTCTTCCGAAAAAGCCTTTCACCGGTCGCCATCTGATCGATGGCGGGTGGCGCGACAGCCTTGACGGCGCGACTTTCGTGCGCCGGTCTCCTGCGCATGGCACGCTGGCTTCCGTTAGCGCGAAGGGCGGGGCGGACGATGTTGAGGCGGCGGTCGCCGCCGCTCGCCGCCGCTTTGACGATGGCCGCTGGTCATTCACATCGGGCAAGCAACGTGCCGCTCTTTTGACGCGGGTCGCCGAACTGATCGACCGTGAACTTGAACGCATTGCGCTGCTGGAAACGCTTGAAAGCGGAAAGCCGATTTCCCAGGCGCGTGCCGAAATCGAAGGTGCCGCCGATCTCTGGCGCTATGCCGCCGCGCTTGCGCGCACCATTCACGGCGACAGCCACAATAGCCTCGGACCGGACATGCTCGGCTTCGTGCTGAAGGAGCCTGTCGGCGTCGTTTCGATCGTTACGCCGTGGAATTTTCCGTTCCTGATCGTTTCGCAGAAACTTCCCTTCGCGCTCGCCGCGGGTTGCACCGCCGTCATCAAGCCGTCCGAGCTTACGCCGTCAACGACCGTCATTCTGGGCGAGCTTCTTCTCGAGGCGGGTCTTCCCGATGGGGTCGTCAATATCGTCCTCGGCTATGGCAAGCCGGTTGGTGCGGTGATGACCACTCATGCGGATGTCGACATGGTTTCCTTCACGGGTTCCACCGCTGTTGGCAAGACGATCGTCGCCTCGGCGGCAGCGAGCCTGAAGAAGGTATCGCTTGAGCTTGGTGGTAAGAACCCGCAGGTTCTGTTTCCGGATGCCGATCTCGACAGCGCGATCGATGCGATCGTCTTCGGCGTTTATTTCAATGCCGGCGAATGCTGTAATTCCGGCTCGCGTATCATCGTCCACAAGGATATCGCCGAAGAGGTTATCGAGCGTGTCGTCGAGCTTTCGAAGAAAGTGCCTTTCGGCGATCCGCTCCACCCCGATACAAAGGTTGGCGCGATCATTTCGCCCGAGCACTGCCGCAAGATCGACGGATACGTGAAAACGGCGGCGAAAGACGGAGCAGAGATCCGCCTTGGCGGTGGAGAACTTGCCGTTCCGGGCTTGCCGGGCCAATTCTATCAGCCGACCGTGGTTGCGAATGTCACCGGGGTGATGTCCGTGGCACGCGAGGAAGTTTTCGGCCCCGTGCTTTCCGTACTGACCTTCGATACGCTCGATGAAGCGCTAATTCTTGCCAACGCATCGTCCTACGGCCTGTCGGCGGGTGTCTGGAGCGAGAGCGTTCATACCTGCCTTGAATTCGCAAGGAGGGCGAGGGCCGGAACCATCTGGACCAACACCTGGATGGACGGCTTTGCCGAACTCCCCTTTGGCGGCTTCAAGGAAAGCGGACAGGGGCGGGAGCTTGGCCGATACGGGCTGGAGGAATTTCTGGAGGTGAAGACGCTGCAGATGCGGCTAGGACAATCGCGCGAACTCTGGTTGAATTCGCGCTGACTCGCGAAAAGTCGAGGATGCAAAAAACGCATACAAGGGAGGAATGGCTATGCGTAGGAAATTTGGAGTAACGATGACGGCGGCCGCCGCGCTCATGACGTCGGCGTTCGTTGCCAACGCCGGCGAGGTGGAAGTCCTTCACTGGTGGACCTCCGGCGGCGAAGCCGCGGCCCTCAACGTGCTGAAGGACGATCTGGAAAAACAAGGCGTCGGCTGGCAGGACATGCCTGTTGCCGGCGGTGGTGGCACGCAGGCGATGACGGTGCTTCGTGCGCGTGTCACTGCCGGTAACGCGCCGACGGCGGTGCAGTTCCTGGGCTTCGATATCACCGACTGGGCGAAGGAAGGCGCACTTGCCAACCTCAACGAAATCGCTGCGGAAGAGAATTGGGACGAGGTCGTCCCGAAGGCCTTGCAGAAGTTCTCCAAATACGACGGCAAATGGGTCGCCGCACCCGTGAACGTCCATTCGACCAACTGGGTCTGGGCGAACAAGGCTGTTCTCGACGAACTCGGTATCGCGCAGCCGACAACATGGGACGAACTCATCGCCGCCATGGACAAGGTGAAGGGCGCGGGCAAGGTCGCGCTCGCCCACGGCGGGCAGGCCTGGCAGGACACAACGATCTTCGATGCCGTGGTGATGTCCACTGGCGGGCCGGACTTCTTCAAGAAGGCCTTTATCGATCTCGATCCGGAAGCGCTCGGCTCCGACACCATGAAGGAAGCCTTCGACCGTATGTCGGTGCTGCGCGGCTATGTGGATGACAACTTCTCCGGTCGCGACTGGAACCTTGCGACCGCGATGGTCATCAACGGCGATGCCGCTTTCCAGTTCATGGGCGACTGGGCGAAGGGCGAATTCCTGAATGCGGGCAAGAAGCCGGGTGAGGATTTCCTCTGTTTTCGCTTCCCAGGCACGCAGGATCAGGTGACCTTCAACTCCGACCAGTTCGCCATGTTCAAGCAGGGCGATACGGTCTCCGAAGATCAGGCCGCCCTTGCCAAGGCGATCATGTCGCCGTCCTTCCAGATCGCGTTCAACACGGTCAAGGGGTCCGTTCCGGCGCGCACCGACGTCTCCGATGAGGAGTTCGATGCCTGCGGGAAGAAGGGCATGGCGGATCTCGCGGCTGCGAATGCGTCCGGCAACCTGATCGGCTCGATGGCCCATGGCCACGCGAACCCGGCTGCGGTGAAGAACGCCATCTACGACGTGGTGACCGCGCACTTCAACGGCGAATACGACAGCGAGACGGCCGTCTCCGAGCTCGTCACCGCCGTCGAGATCGCGCAGTAAGAAACAGGGCAAGCTTCGGGAAGCCGGATCATCCGGCTTCCCGTCACCCTGACGGGGCTTGGATTCATGTCCGTATCAGAGATCTCCGGTCGCGCCGGTCGAGCCGACTGGCTGCGGGACGTTTTGCCGAAACTGGTGCTCAGCCCGAGCTTCGCGCTCGTTCTCATCTTCGTTTACGGCTTCATCGTCTTCACCTTCTACCTGTCGTTTACCGACAGCCGGATTCTGCCCAGCTTCGGGCTCGTCGGCTGGCAGAACTACACGCGCCTCTTTTCGCTTCGCGCGTGGGATATCGCCGTCAAGAACGTCCTGATTTTCGGCTCGCTCTACATCCTTATCTGCTGCGTGCTGGGGCTGGCGCTGGCGATCCTGCTTGACCAGAAGATCCGCGCGGAGGGCTTCATCCGCACGATCTACCTCTACCCGATGGCACTCAGCTTCATCGTCACGGGAACGGCATGGAAATGGTTTCTCGATCCCGGTATCGGGCTTGAGGCGGTCGTGCGCTCCTGGGGCTGGACGAGTTTCGAATTCGACTGGATCAAGAGCAGCGACATGGCGATCTATACGATCGTCATCGCCGCCGTCTGGCAGACGAGCGGCTTCGTGATGGCCATGTTCCTGGCCGGACTTCGCGGTATCGACAACGAGGTGATGAAAGCCGCTCAGATCGATGGTGCGTCGAATTGGGCGCTCTATCGGCGGATCGTCATTCCCCAGCTTCGCCCGGCCTTCATGTCTGCCTTCGTCGTCCTCGCCCATATGGCGATCAAGTCCTACGACCTGATCATCGCGCTGACGGGTGGCGGTCCGGGCACGGCGACCGAATTGCCCGCCACCTTCATGTATTCCTACACCTTCACCCGCAACCAGATGGGTATCGGTGCCGCTTCGGCGACGATCATGCTGATGGCGATCGCCGCGATCATGGTGCCCTACCTCTGGTCCGAACTCAGGGAGAAGAAGTGATGGCGACCGCAGCCGCAACGACGAACGCGGGCGCCGGGGCGACCCAGGTGATCCGCACCGGAGCGGGCAGCCGCTACGTGATTTACACGCTGCTGATCCTGTTCTGCCTTTACTATCTGCTTCCGCTCTACGTGATGGTTGTGAATTCGCTGAAGCCCTTGAGCGAAATTCAGGCCGGCGGCATGATGGCGTTGCCTGATGCCTTGACGTTCGCGCCCTGGGCCAGCGCCTGGTCGTCCGCGCAAGTGGGCGTGGAGGCAACGGGCCTGAGGCCCTATTTCCTCAATTCCATCCTGATGGTCGTGCCGGCGGTGGCGATATCGACGGTCCTCGGCGCGTTGAACGGCTACGTGCTTACCAAGTGGCGCTTTCGCGGCGATACGATCGTCTTCGGCCTGCTCCTCTTCGGTTGTTTCATTCCCTTCCAGATGGTCCTGATCCCCATGGCGCGCATGCTGGGGCTGATGGGGATCGCGGGCACCGTGCCGGGGCTTATCTTCGTGCATCTGGTCTACGGCATTGGCTTCTCCACGCTTTATTTCCGCAACTACTACCAGCAGTTCCCGACGGAGCTCGTGCGCGCGGCGATGATCGACGGGGCGGGCTTCTTCACAATCTTCCGGCGCATCATGCTGCCCTCGTCCGGGCCGATAGCGGTGGTCTGCGTCATCTGGCAGTTCACCAACATCTGGAACGACTTCCTGTTCGGGGCGAGCTTTTCGGATTTCGATAGCCAGCCGATGACGGTTGCGCTCAACAACCTCGTCCAGTCCTCTACGGGCGTGAAGGAATACAACGTTCATTTCGCGGGCGCGATCATGGCGGCCTTGCCGACGCTCCTCGTCTACATCGTCGCCGGCCGCTTCTTTGTGCGCGGTCTGATGGCCGGCAGCGTAAAGGGTTGAACCGATGGGATTTCTCGACATCAAGAAAGCGACCAAGACCTACGGAACGGTCAGGGTCCTGCATGAAACCGATATCTCGGTGGAGGAGGGCGAGTTTCTGGTCCTCGTCGGCCCATCGGGCTGCGGAAAGTCCACGCTGCTCAACATGATCGCGGGGCTTGAGGATGTGACCTCCGGCGAGATCGCGATCCGTGGCAGACGCATGAACGACGTGCGCCCGGCTGAGCGGAACATCGCCATGGTGTTCCAGTCATACGCGCTTTACCCGAACATGAACGTCGCGCAGAACATGGCCTTCGGGCTGGAGATGCACGGCGTGCCGAAGGCGGAACGCGACAAGGCAGTGAGCGAGGTCGCGGAACTGCTGCAGATCACGCAGTTGCTCAACCGCAAGCCTGGCCAGCTTTCGGGCGGTCAGCGCCAGCGCGTCGCCATGGGCCGCGCTCTCGTGCGCCAGCCGGATGTCTTCCTGTTCGACGAGCCGCTGTCCAATCTCGACGCAAAGCTTCGCGTCGACATGCGCACGGAAATCAAGAAACTCCATCAGAAGCTGAAGACTACGATCGTCTATGTCACGCATGATCAGATCGAGGCGCTCACGCTTTCAACGCGCATCGCCGTCATGTTTGGCGGCTACGTCCAGCAGCTCGGCACGCCCAAGGAAATCTACGACAACCCGGCGAACATGTTCGTCGCGGGTTTCATGGGCTCGCCGTCCATGAACCTTTTCCCGGCGAAAGTTGGCATGGAGAACGGGGAAGCGGTCGCCAGGATTTCGCTGCACGACGGCGAAACGGCGACCTTGCCGTTCGCGTCCGGCAACGCCATGGCGGTGCATGACGGGCGCGAGATCGTACTCGGCATTCGCCCGGAGGCGATAACGGACGAAGACGGCGCCGACAGGAACAGCAAGGCCATTCACAAGCTGGAATCGGCCGTGGAAGTCACCGAGCCGGCTGGTTCGGATACCTTCGTCGTCACCCAGCTCGGCGGCAAGGAAGTGACGGCGCGTTTCCGCGCGGATGTGGAAGTCAAGCCCGGCGACAGGTTTCCCTTCGCGGTCAACATGGAAAAGGCCGTCGCCTTCGATCCTGAAACGGAGATGCGGATTTCGGGATGAGCGGCAGGCCGGATATCGTCATTATCGGCTCCGGCATGGGCGGGGCGACGCTTGCCTCAAGCCTTGCGCCGACGGGTGCGCGGATCGTCATTCTCGAGCGCGGGCACCGGATCCCCGACGATGCTCCGGCGCGCGATCCGAACCGCATCTACAAGAACAGCGCCTTCCGCGACAGGGAAACCTGGCTCGACGGGGAAGGCCGTCCCTTTGAGCCGGGAAATTATTACAACGTCGGCGGCAATTCCAAACTCTACGGTGCGGTTCTGATCCGCTACCGTGCCGAAGACTTTGAGGAGATGCGTCATTTCGACGGCGTCTCGCCCGCCTGGCCATTCGGCTATGAGGAGCTTGCGCCCTGGTACGACAAGGCCGAGCAGCTCTATCAGGTGCGTGGCGATGCGTCGTCGGATGCCACCGAACCTCCGCACGGGGCGGGCTATCCGTTCCCGCCGGTGCCTGACGAGCCCGCCGTTGCAGCGGTTCGTGCCAGGCTTGAAAAGGCGGGAGCGCATCCCTTCACGCTTCCCCTCGCTGTCGATATCGACCGCTGGCTCGCCGCCGGCAACACGGGCTGGGACGGCTATCCCGATACGCGCTGCGGCAAGATGGATGCCGAAACCTGTGGCCTCGCGGCAGCCCTTGAATATCCGAACGTCGAGCTCGTCACCGGGGCTCATGTCACCGGCCTGAAGGCCGGGCCTGATGGCAAGCGCATTGCCGAGGTCGTCTATCGCAAGGACGGCATGGAAGAGCGGCTTTTGCCTCGCGTCGTGGCGTTATGCGCGGGGGCTGTGCAGTCGGCGGCGCTTCTCCTTCGCTCCGGTCTCGCGAACGGCTCGGACCAGGTCGGGCGCTGCTTCATGAACCATAACGCGACCGCGGTCATCGCCATCGATCCGCGTTTTCGCAACGATGCCGTCTATCAGAAGACTTTCGGCATAAACGACTGGTATCTGTCGGACGGCAATGGCGGTCCGCCGCTCGGCAACGTTCAGCTTCTTGGCCGCGTCGTACCGGATATCCTCAAGATCCAGGTGCCGAGCCTGCCTCGGCCGCTCGCAAGCTGGATCTCCCGGCATGCCATCGATCTTTATCTCATTTCCGAGGATCTTCCCGATCCCGAAAGCCGCGTCGTCCTGAAGGGCGACGATATCCAGCTCATCTGGCGCCGGTCGAACATGACCGCGCACCGCCGTTTGCTCGCAAGAACAAAGGAGACGCTGAAGGCCGCCGGATTTCCCGTCGTCCTGTCGCGGCTTTTCGACGGGCGGGTGCCGTCGCACCAGTGCGGCACGGTGCGTATCGGCAGCGATCCTTCCGCCTCTGTGCTCGATCCCGATTGCCGCTCCTGGGATCATCCGAACCTTTTCGTAACCGATGCCGGCGCGCTGCCAACGTCTGCGGCGGTCAACCCGGCGTTGACGGTCGCGGCACTTTCGCTGCGCGCGGCTGAAACGGTCAAGAAGGAGCTTGCGGCATGAATCGCGTGGCGCTGATAACGGGCGGACAACGTGGCATCGGCCTCGGCGTTGCGCACTCACTCGCCGAAGCGGGGTTTTCGCTCGCGCTTGCCTCCGAGGTCGATGAGGCGGATCGAAGCGTTGCCGAAGCTCTTCGAAATCTCGGGCCCGGCGCCCGCTACTACCGCCATGATCTGCGCGATTATTCCGGCGTTGCGGCTCTGCTTGACCGGGTAGAGGCCGACCTCGGACCCATCACCACGCTTGTTTCCAACGCAGGCGTGTCGGCGAAACAGCGCGGCGACATGCTGGAGCTTCAGCCCGACAGCTTCGATTTCGTCATGGATATCAACCTGAAAGGCGCATTCTTTCTCGCGCAGAACGTCGCGAAGCGAATGTTGGAACGTTCCAGCCCGCACTACCGCTCGCTGGTCTTCGTTACATCCGTCAGCGCGGCGACGGTTTCCATCGAACGGGCGGAATACTGCCTGTCGAAGGCCGCAAGTTCGATGATGGCGAAGCTTTTTGCCGTTCGTCTCGCGCCGCATGGCATTGGCGTCTTCGAGCTTCGCCCCGGCATCATCGAGACGGACATGACGGCGGGCGTGAGGGACAAATACACCGCGAGGATCGAGGCCGGCCTCGTCCCGGCAGCACGCTGGGGGCAGCCGCAGGACATCGGCTCCATCGTCGTTCCGATAGCGGAAGGCCGCATGGCGTTTGCAAGCGGCGCCGCGATCCCGGTCGATGGTGGCTTGTCGATCCCCCGTTTGTGAGGCTTTGGAATGAAAGACGGTTTCGATTTCATCATTGTCGGGGGAGGATCGGCGGGCTGCGTACTGGCGGCGCGGCTCTCCGAAAATCCCGATGTGCAGGTCTTGCTGCTGGAGGCCGGTGGAAGCGATCGCCATCCGTTCTATCACGTGCCGGCCGGCTTCGCGAAGATGACAAAGGGCATCGGAAGCTGGGGCTGGCACACCGTTCCTCAAAGGCACATGAAAGACCGCGTCTTCCGCTACACACAGGC
Source organism: Stappia sediminis (assembly GCF_009826895.1). Taxonomy (GTDB): domain Bacteria; phylum Pseudomonadota; class Alphaproteobacteria; order Rhizobiales; family Stappiaceae; genus Hongsoonwoonella; species Hongsoonwoonella sediminis. Next base: position 29,702 of record NZ_WUMV01000002.1, read on the forward strand.
CAAGGTCATCGGCGGCGGTTCGGCGATCAACGCGCAAATTTATACGCGTGGCAATGCGCTCGACTACGACGAGTGGCGCCAGCGCGGCTGTGAAGGTTGGGGCTATGAGGATGTCCTGCCTTACTTCAAAAAGGCTGAGGACAACGACACCTACGAAGACCGCTATCACGGCAAGGGTGGCCCCCTCGGCGTGTCGCAACCTCGTGCGCCGCTGCCGATCTGCGAAGCCTATTTCGAGGCGGCGGCGAAACTCGGCATTCCCCGCAATCACGATACGACCGGCGAAAAGCAGGACGGCGTCGGCTACTACCAACTGACACAGCGCAATGCCCGGCGTTCTTCGGCTGCCATGGCCTATCTCGCTCCGAACCGTGGGCGGAAGAACCTGACCGTGCTGACGGGCTTGCAGGTTCGGCGCATCATCGTCGAAGGGGGGCGTGCGCGGGGCGTGGAGTTGGTTGACGGACGACGGCTGACGGCGTCTTCCGAGGTGATCCTCTCCTCTGGCGCCATCGGCTCGCCAAGGCTCCTGCAGCTTTCCGGCATCGGTCCTGCCGATCATCTGAAGGAGGTTGGCATTCCGGTCGTCCTGGATCAGCCGGAGGTCGGCTCGAACCTGCAGGACCATCTCGATCTCTACGCGATCTGCGAAGTCACGGGGCCGCACACATATGACCGTTACGCGAAGCTTCACTGGTCGGCGATTGCCGGACTCCAGTACCTCCTGACGAGGAGCGGTCCGGTTGCTTCCAGCCTCTTTGAGACCGGTGGTTTCTGGTACGCAGACTCTGAAGCCCGCTCTCCCGATGTCCAGTTCCATCTGGGGCTAGGGACGGGGATTGAATCTGGTGTCGCCGCCATGCCGAACGGCGGCGTGACGCTCAACGCCTGTTATTTGAGGCCGCGTTCGCGCGGCTCGGTCAGGCTTGCAAGTTCCGATCCGGTCGCCGCTCCGTTGATCGATCCGAATTACCTTGAAGACGCCAATGACCGGCGGAATTCCATCGAGGGGTTGAAGCTTGCGCAGGCGATTCTGGCGCAGGACCCGCTCAAGCCCTTCATCAAGGTGGAGCGTCTGCCGGGACCGGACGTGAAGAGCGACGAGGATTATTTCGCTTTTATCTGCGAGCATTCCAAGACGTCGCATCACTGCGCCGGCACCTGCCGCATGGGTTCGGACCCCGAAGCCGTCCTCGACACGCGCCTGCGGTTCAACGGGATCGAGGGTCTTCGCGTCGTCGATGCCTCGGTCATGCCGACCGTCGTTTCTTCAAACACGAATGCGCCGACCATCATGATCGCGGAAAAGGCTGCGGACATGATAAAGGACGATTGGAACCCGTGAGGCCCGAGATGCGCCTGCCAACCTACGCCGGAATGCTGGAAGAATTTCGTCTGACCGGCGACCCGCTCATCCCTCGCGCCCCGTCCGTGCCGTTGACGCGCACTGCCTTCGCCGCGGCTCACGTCGTGTCCGACCCGCTCGCCGAGCGCGATCCCTGGGTCGGGCGCCCCGCGGTCGATTGGGAAAACACGCTGCGTTTCCGCCATTGGCTCTGGGATCAGGGGCTTGGCCTTGCGGAGGCGATGGACACCGCGCAGCGCGGCATGGGCGTCGACTGGTTGACGGCGAAGGAACTGATCGAACGGACGATGAGGGAGGCGAAGGCCCATCCGCTGAAGCCGCGCGTTGCCTGCGGTGCGGGCACCGATCAGGTGCCATTGGCGGAGCTGAAGACGGCCGACGCCGTTCTTGCCGCCTATTCAGAGCAAATGGAGGCAATAGAGGCTGCCGGCGGTCAGGTGATCATCATGGCCTCGCGCGCGTTTCCGGCAATCGGCGCGGACAGCGCGACTTATGAACGTGTCTATCGCCGGCTGATTGATCAGGCGGCGGCGCCTGTGATCCTGCATTGGCTGGGCGACATGTTCGATCCCGCGCTCAAGGGCTATTGGGGCACGCGGGATGCGGCCGAAGCATCCGAGACTGTGTTGCGGATCATCGGCGAGAACCCGGCCAAGGTCGACGGCATCAAGATTTCGCTGCTCGACAAGGCGCATGAGGAGGAATTCCGCAAGCGACTGCCCGGGGGCGTGCGGCTTTATACCGGTGACGATTTCAACTATTCCGATCTGATCGAGGGCGACGGAAAATACCATTCCCATGCGCTGCTCGGCATTTTCGCGGCAATCGCGCCCGCCGCCTCCCAGGCGCTGGAAGCCTTGGCAAAGGGTGACAAGGCGACTTACCACGCCCTGCTTTTGCCTACCGTTCCGCTTGCGCGTGAGATATTCAAGGCGCCCACGCAGTTCTATAAGGCCGGCATCGCGTTCCTTGCCTGGCTGAACGGCGCACAAAGCCACTTCATCATGCCGGGCGGCTTCCAGTCGTCTCGGGAGATCACCCACTATGCTGAAGTGTTCCGCCTCGCGGAAAAGGCGCGGCTCCTGTCGAAGCCTGATCTTGCGAAAGAGCGGATGAGCCTGCTTCTTCGCCTGCACGGCATCGAATGAGCAGCCAATGAAGAAAAGGCCCACGATACTGGATGTGGCGCGCCACGCGGGCGTTTCGAAGTCCACCGTTTCGCTGGTTCTTCAAAACAGTCCGCTTGTCAGGGAGACCACCCGGCGGCAGGTCGAAGCGTCAATGGCCGCCTTGAATTACGTCTACAACCGCGCCGCCGCGAACCTTCGCGGCGCGGGCACCGGCCTTGTCGGTCTTATCATCAATGACCTCCGCAACCCGTTTTTCACCGAGTTCGCCGCCAGCGCACAGATGGCCTTCTCGCGCCGGGGTTTCGCAACGGCGATAGCCAACACGAACGAAGATCCGGAGATCCAGGCTCAAACTATCGATTCCATGATCGAACACGGCGTCTCGGCGCTGCTCATTTCGCCCGCCTACGGAGGAGATGCATCGAGCTTCGACAGGATCGAACGCGCCGGTATCCCGACCATGCAGGTGCTTCGCATGGTCGACGAGCGTACGGATGTCTTCCCCTTCGCCTCTCTCGACTACGCGACAGGCGGAAGGCTCGCCACGCGTCACCTCGTGGAGCTGGGGTGCCGGAACATCGCTTTCGTCGGTGGTCTTGAGGATCGCCCGATCACGCTCGAGCGAATGGCGGGATATCGTGAAATCATGGAAGCCGAAGGCCTTGAGACGAGATATTTTTCCGGCAGGCCCTCGCGCGCATTCGGGCGGGAAATGGCGCGCACGCTCAAACGTGATCACGGCGATATCGAAGCGGCGATATGTTTCAGCGACCTTGTGGCGATGGGAATGCTGTTCGGCTTTGCCGAGATCGGTGTCGAACTCGGCAAGGATTTTCGGATAGTCGGCTTCGACGACATCGAGGAATGCTCTCTCGTCTTTCCGCAGCTCAGTTCCGTGCGTTGCGATACCGCGCGTTTCGGAGAGACTTCGGCCGAGACAATGCTCCGCTGGATCGAGGAGGGGGCGCATCCGCCGGCAATCCGCCGCTATCCGGTGGAGCTTGTCGCCCGCCATTCGAGCCTCGGCGTACCTCTGCGGCGTACTTGAACCGGGCGCTTTTGCCTGCTTTATCCCGTATCTTCCCCGTCCCAGTAACCGGCCTTATCGGCCAGAAAGCCGATATGCTGGAACGTGCGCGCCTCGGCATTGCCGCCTGGGGGCATGCCGGCGAAAACCGCGAATTTTCCTGAATCCGGGTAAAGGCCGATGTCGGGCTCCAGCATCGAGCTGATCGCCAGATAACGCAATTCGTTGCCTTCATCGGCGATCAGTTGATGGGCTGTTTCCATGCTGCCGGCAGGCGCGCCGAGGATGTCTCCGGCAGTAACTGCAATTTCTTCGTCTCCGAAATGATACCGGCCGCTGCCCGACAGGATGACGAACATTTCGTCGTTGTTGACGTGAGCATGTTTCGGCCATGCGCCCTTGCCGGGTTTCAGAACGACCAGCCTGCAACCGAGCTTGCTCAGGCCAAGGGCCTGTGCAACCCGTGCATCGGAATAGGCGTAGTTTTTGCCTTCGGCGTGGTCCGCCAACTCGGCATCTTCTATCTTGAAGACAGCTTTCTTGCGGTTCTGCATTTTCCCATCCTCATGCGCGTTCAGTGAGGTCCTGTCGAAAAGGCGAGTATCTGGCTGATTTCGTTCAGCGAACGCCCGCTCTCCTCGCGCCATGTGTTGAGGGCTTCCTGAGTTGCGGTAAGGTCGCGCTTCGATGTCGGCGCCTTGTCCACCACGCCTTCGCGAATGAGGGCCGCGACGACGTCGCCTGAAAAGATAAGCGCGTCCACGCCCATGCGGCGCAGGAAAATCTGGCCGGCATTGCCGCCCATCCGGCTTGCGCGTTTTTTCAGAAGGTCGACAAGATCGATATATCTTTCCGGCGGGTAGGTGCAGAATGCGGCCCCCACGGAGCCGTGTTCCCTCGCCAGGTCATTGAGGAACACCGCGTTCTCGCCAACGGAGCGGATCTTCGCGATATTGGCGACGATCCTGCCGGTAGCCGCGAGCCGTTCGACATCCTCATCCGACATCAGCGTCCAGCGGTTGACGTCGAAGCCCTCGAAAACCTCCTCGAAATCCGGCCATTTCCTGTCGATCAGCGCCCAGTTGAAACCGGCCTGGAAGATGCATCTCGTCATCTCGCTCAGCCACCTGTCGGGCGGAATTTGCTCAAGTACCGCCTGTGGCTTGGGCTTGGTGAGAAGACGCTCGAGCGCGGCCTCTCCTCCCTTGTGGCGAGAGGCTAGCTCAAAAATCTCGGAAAACTGCCTCATGCATTATCTCCCAGGGGGCATGTTCCGTCGATATCTAGGGTCTGGACCCATAAAATTGACGGAAATGGTATGAGCCGATTTGGTTGGATACGAGGAGCAAGAGCGCAGGAAACCAGGCCGGTTTTCAAGATCTTGCGACAAAGTAGCCGGCCAAATCGGCCATATCTTCGAGACACCGAAACGGCTTCGATCTGCCGCGTCGAAGGGCTTGACCGGGTGCCCGACCCGCTCCGCGCCCTTCTCCTTGCATTTCTTTGCCGTTTCCGGTGCCATTTGCATCAATTTTATGGGTCCAGACCCTAGTGGTTTTTGAAGACAGGAATATGCTCAATCGTATTGAAAATATGCTTCTACGTATTGAATGCGAACTGATTCCCTATCCCTGCAGTAAGGCCGGTTCGCTCTGGTGAGCTTTAAAGAATAATCGCCGGCGTCCGCTCTGTGCCCGGAACGCGCGGAAGATATGCCGGTCCGTCCCGAACCAGGAATCCGTTGAAAGCCTGCATCGAAGGCGACGTCGAGCGGTCCTGGCGCGAGACTGAGAACCATTGCCGCCTGATCGGCATGCCTTCCACGTCGAGCACCGCGAGCCGGCCAAGCTGCATCTCCGCCTCGATCGTGTGGGCGGAGATGAAGGCGACGCCAAGCCCCGCCATCACCGCCTGTTTTATGGTTTCGTTGGAGCCCATCTCCGTTCCCAGATCGTCAAGCTTTTCCGGAAGGTCGGAGAAGAATATTTCGAGTGAAATCCGGGTGCCCGATCCGGACTCGCGTATGAGAAAGGCTTCTTTTGCTATCTCTTCCTTGGAGATGGTGCGTTTTCCGGCCAGCGGATGGTTGGCAGGCGCGATTATGACAAGTGGATGTTCGCCGAAGACGGTGGAGCGCACCGCAATGTCCTTGGGAGGGCGGCCCATGAGCGCGATATCGAGATCGTGGTGCCGGAGCGCTTCGATCGTTTCGGCCCGGTTCCCCACCTGAAGATCGACCTTGATGCCCGGATGGTCCTTCAGGAATGCCGCGATCAGGCGGGGGGCGAAATATTTCGCAGTTGAAACGGCTCCCAGCCGCAGCGTGCCTTTCCTGGCGCCGGTGAAGGCTTCGATTTCTTCCGAAAAGGCCTGAAGCTGGTCTTCGATCGCTTGTGCGCATTCAAGCGCCGCCAGCCCTGCGGCAGTCGGACGCAGGCCGTCCGATGTCCGGTCGAAAAGCGCAAGGCCGAGTTCTTCTTCCATCTGCTTTAGTTGGAGCGTAACCGCCGGCGCCGTCAGCCCCAACGTCTTGGCGGCGCTCGCGATTCTTCCGTTGCGCTGGATAGCGATGATGGCACGGAACTGACGCAAGGTGAGGTTCAACATAAATGATAATAAAAATTTTTAATGCATGATGTAAAGAAATTAAAATTTACTAACTCGCTAACAACCGAAATGATCATTTCCGTCCTGCCGGAAAATCTGCGGGGCGCGGGAGGAAAGATCATGAGCGGCAGGACGCTTGAAGCGTTTCTTGACGATTACTCCGAAGGCGGCGGCGCGGTCGGCGCGCATGTCGCGGAGACGATCCGCCTTTTCGCGGAAGCTGCCGTTCGAATGCGTCTGGCGATCAATGAAGGCGCGCTCGGGGCTGCATTTTCAGCTGTTCGCGAGGCTGCCCATGCGCATGGTGACGAGCAGAAGGAGCTCGATGTCTTCGCCGACGACCTGTTCCTGGACGCTGCCCGCCGGGCGCGGGTGTCCTATTATGCTTCCGAGGAGCTTGCTCATCCGGTCTCCGTCGATCAGTCTTCGGAAATAGCGATCGCCATCGATCCGCTGGACGGGTCTTCCAACATCGATACGAATGTCTCGATCGGCACGATTTTTTCGATCCTGCCTTCGAAGGAAGACGAGGCTTCCACTTTCACACAACCCGGCAACTGCCAGCTTGCGGCGGGCTTTTTCATTTACGGTCCGCAACTCGCTTTAGCGCTCACCCTAGGGCAGGGCACGAGCGTTTTTGTATATTCAGCGCGGCTTGAAGCTTTCGTCGAAGCCTATCCGAAGCTAGCAATTCCGCCGGATGCGCGTGAATTCGCGGTCAATACCTCGAACTACCGGCATTGGGACGAGGCCGTTCGCCTTTACATCGACGATTGCCTGAAAGGTGCGGAAGGCCCGCGCGAAAAGGACTTCAACATGCGCTGGATCGCCTCGCTCGTGGCCGACACTTACCGCATCCTCATTCGCGGCGGCGTGTTCTTCTATCCGGGTGACGGCCGCAAGGGATATTCGGCCGGGCGCCTGCGCCTCGTCTATGAAGCCAACCCCATTTCCATGCTGATCGAGCAGGCCGGCGGCAAGGCGACGGACGGAACTTCCCGCGTTTTGGACAAGGTGCCGACAGGCCTGCATCAGCGCTCGCCGCTGGCATTCGGCTCGGTCAAGGAGGTCGACAAGATTGCCCGTTATCTTGCCGATCCTTCGGCAATCGGCAACCGCCATCCTCTTTTCGGAAATCGCGGACTGTTTCGTTCCTGAAGCGGACTGCGTGGTAGAAGTCGCCAGCTCCGAACTGGATACATGAGACATATCAGAGAGTTGGGTCGTATCGCTCGCCCGCGTGCAGTCAAGGTGCGCCCTGAAGGGAGAAAACGAAAATATGTCCCACAAGCATCCGATTATCGCGATCACGGGGTCCTCCGGTGCCGGCACCACCACCGTCCGCGACACCTTCGAGAAGATCTTCAAGCGCGAGGGGCTGACCGCGGCCTTTATCGAGGGCGACGCCTTTCACCGCTATGACCGACATGGAATGAGGGAAAAGGTCGCGGAAGAGGAAGCGCGCGGCAACTACAGCTTCTCGCATTTCAATCCGGAGGCGAACGAACTCGAAATCCTGGAATCCGTCTTCGAGGAATACGGCCGCCTGGGAACGGGCAGGACGCGGCACTACGTTCACGACGAGAAGGAAGCCGGACACTACAACACCCGGCCCGGCACTTTTACCGATTGGGAAGACCTTCCGGCCAGCGATCTTCTTTTCTATGAAGGCCTGCATGGCTGCGCCGTCACCGACAAGGTGAATGTGGCCCAGCACCCGGACCTGAAGATCGGCGTCGTGCCCGTCATCAATCTGGAGTGGATCCAGAAGATCCATCGCGACAAGGCCGCCCGTGGCTACACGACCGAGGCCGTTACCGACACGATCCTGCGTCGCATGCCGGATTACGCGCGCTACATCTGCCCGCAGTTTTCGCAGACGAACATCAACTTCCAGCGGATACCGACGGTCGATACCTCCAATCCCTTCATCGCGCGCTGGATACCGACTGCGGCGGAATCGATGCTGGTCATCCGTTTCGCCAATCCGCGCGGTATCGACTTTCCATATCTGCTTTCGATGCTGCACGGCAGTTTCATGTCGCGCGCCAATTCCATCGTCGCTCCCGGCGACAAGCTGGACCTTGCCATGCAGCTCATCTTCACCCCGCTTATCCACAAGCTGATGGACGTGAAGCGCCGCGCCGCCTGAGGAGAAGTCCATGAATATTCAGGATACTTCCGCGCTTGCCGGCGCGGTCGACGAGAAGCTCGTGGCTAATACCTCCGGTCCGTTTGCCGTGGACGCCGCAAAAATGGGGAGTGGTCTGACGGCCCGCTATCCGGACATCCGCCAGGCGCAGGTACGCCACAAGACTGTTTTAGTGCGCGCAGACCTGGATGTGCCTTTGGATGGCGGGGTCGTCGCGGATGCAGGCGCAATCGAGCGTTTTGCTCCCACGGTTGTGGGTCTCATCGAACGTGGCGCGAAAGTCATCGTCATGGCGCATCTGGGAATGCCGCAGGGCGAGCCCAATCCGACGTTGTCCACCTTTCCGATCGCTGTTGCGCTTGGCGAAGTTCTTGAGCGCGGCGTGCAATTTATCCCTGATTGCGTTGGTGAAACAGCGGAGCGCGTTACGGGCAATCTACCGGACGGTGGGATCGCCTTTCTGGAAAATCTCCGCTTTCACAAAGGCGAGACCGAAAACAGCCGTGCCTTCGCGCTCATGCTTTCCGTCCACGGAGATATCTTCGTCAACGACGCGCCTTTCTGTTCGCAATGGGTCCAGGCTTCGACCAACAAGATCGCTGAAATCCTGCCGCCCTTTGCAGGTCCGAACATGGTTGCGAAGCAGAAGAAATCGCAAATTCTGGAGGAAAACTGAGATGGCCCGGATCACCCTTCGCCAACTGCTCGATCACGCCGCCGAATACGGCTACGGCGTGCCGGCCTTCAACATCAACAACATGGAACAGGGACTTGCGATCCTGGAGGCCGCGAAGACCACCGACAGCCCCGTCATCATCCAGGCTTCGCGCGGTGCGCGTTCTTACGCCAACGACATCATGCTTTCAAAGATGATGGAGGCACTGGAACTGATGTATCCGCGGATCCCGATCTGCATCCATCAGGATCACGGCAACAACGTTGCGACCTGCCTTTCGGCGATCCAGTCGGGCTTTACATCCGTCATGATGGACGGCTCCCTGAAGGAGGATGCGAAGACGCCGTCGGACTACGGCTACAACGTTGCGATCACTCATAACGTCGCCAGGCTTGCGCATATGGTCGGCGTTTCCGTCGAGGGCGAGCTCGGCTGCCTCGGAAGCCTTGAAACGGGTGAGGGCGAGGCGGAGGACGGTCATGGCTTCACGGGCAAGCTCGAACGCTCCCAACTCCTGACCGATCCGGAGGAAGCCGCCCGGTTCGTGGCGGATACCGGTGTCGACGCGCTGGCTGTCGCTATCGGAACCTCGCACGGCGCCTACAAGTTCACCCGCAAGCCGACAGGTGACGTGCTTGCCATGGATGTGATCGAGAAGATCCACGAGAAGCTGCCGAGCACGCACATCGTCATGCATGGCTCGTCCTCCGTGCCGCGGGAGTGGCAGGACGTCTTCAATGAAAACGGCGGAGAAATGCGGGAAACCTACGGCGTTCCCGTGGAAGAGATCGTGCGCGGCATCAGGCATGGCGTGCGCAAGATCAATATCGACACGGACCTTCGCTTGGCCGCGACGGCGGAAATGCGCCGGGTCGCCGCTACGTCGAAATCAGAATTCGATCCGCGCAAGTTCCTCAAACCCGCCATGGAGGCGATGAGCAAGGTTTGCCGGGAGCGCTTCGAGGCGTTCGGCACGGCGGGCCGCGCCTCGAAGATCACCGCGATCCCCATGAGCGAAATGGCAAAACGCTACGCCAGCGGCGAACTCGGCCCAAGAGCCGGTGTGGCGCGTGCGGCGTAACTGCTTGATCAAGAGAGGGTAATTCCATGAACAAGGACGCGAAAACCGAGATCCGGGGCAAGGAACGCTACAAGGCGGGTGTTCTGAAGTACGCCCAGATGGGCTACTGGGACGGTGACTACGAGCCGAAGGACACGGACGTCATCGCGCTCTTCCGCATTACACCGCAGGAAGGTGTCGATCCGGTCGAGGCGGCGGCGGCCGTTGCCGGCGAAAGCTCCACTGCCACCTGGACGGTTGTCTGGACGGATCGTCTGACGGCGGCCGACCAATATCGCGCCAAGGCCTATCGGGTGGAGCCGGTGCCGGGGCAAGAAGGCCAGTACTTCTGCTATGTCGCTTATGACAATATCCTTTTCGAGCCAGGGTCCATCGCGAACCTGACGGCATCGATCATCGGCAACGTCTTCTCGTTCAAGCCGTTGAAGGCGGCGCGCCTCGAGGACATGCGGTTCCCGGCTTCCTACGTGAAGACCTTCAAGGGCCCGCCGACCGGAATGGTGGTAGAGCGTGAACGCCTCGACAAATTCGGCAAGCCGCTTCTGGGTGCTACGACGAAGCCGAAACTTGGCCTTTCCGGCAAGAACTACGGCCGCGTCGTCTACGAGGGGCTGAAGGGCGGCCTCGACTTCATGAAGGATGATGAGAATATCAACTCGCAGCCCTTCATGCATTGGCGCGACAGGTTCCTCTACTGCATGGAAGCAGTGAACCGCGCCGCTGCGGAAACCGGCGAGATAAAGGGGCACTATCTCAACATTACCGCCGGAACGATGGAGGAGATGTACAAGCGCGCCGAATTCGCCAAGGAACTCGGCTCCATCATTGTCATGGTCGATCTCATTGTCGGCTGGACGGCGATCCAGTCGGTCTCCGAGTGGTGTCGGCAAAACGACATGATCCTGCATATGCACCGGGCTGGCCACGGCACCTACACGCGCCAGAAGAACCATGGCGTTTCCTTTCGCGTGATAGCAAAATGGCTGCGCCTTGCCGGTGTCGACCATCTGCATGCGGGCACCGCCGTCGGCAAACTGGAAGGCGATCCGCTGACTGTGCAGGGCTACTACAACGTGCTTCGAGAAACGAAGAACGAGGTGGATCTGCCACGCGGCATCTTCTTCGAGCAGGACTGGGCCGACCTTTTGAAGGTCATGCCGGTTGCTTCGGGCGGCATCCATGCCGGCCAGATGCACCAGCTTCTGCATTTGTTCGGAGACGACGTGGTGCTTCAGTTCGGCGGTGGCACAATCGGCCATCCGATGGGCATCCAGGCGGGTGCTACCGCGAACCGCGTCGCCCTCGAAGCCATGGTGCTTGCCCGCAACGAGGGCCGGGATATCGTCAACGAAGGTCCGGAGATCCTGCGCGCCGCCGCCAAATGGTGCAAGCCGCTGGAAGCCGCCCTCGATGTCTGGGGCAACATCACCTTCGACTATACCTCGACCGACACCTCGGACTTCGTGCCGACGGCGGCTGTGTCCTGATTTCCGGTCAAGCAAGGAGACAAAAATGCGTATCACCCAAGGATGCTTTTCCTTCCTGCCGGACCTGACGGACGAGCAGATTTCGGCGCAGGTCGAATATTGCCTCGAACGCGACTGGGCGATCGGTATCGAATACACCGATGATCCGCACCCCCGGAATACCTATTGGGAAATGTGGGGCAACCCGATGTTCGACCTTCGCGACGCCAGGGGCGTGATGATGGAACTCGACGAATGCCGCAAGGCTAATGCGGACGCCTATATCCGCATCAATGCTTTCGATTCCACGCGCGGTTGGGAGACGGTGCGCATGTCATTCATCGTCAACCGCCCCAAAATCGAACCGAAGATCGACATGACCCGGTTCGATGCGGCTGGCAGGTCGCAAAGGTATGGCTGGCGCGCGGTACGTTGAGCAGGCAAAGGGAAACGGGATGACGCAGGCGGCTGAAAAGCACGACGATCCTCCGCAGACGGTTGATCTGGCGGAGGAATACCGCGCGTCCGGCGTGGCGGAAGTTCTTGACGAGCTTGACCGCGAACTCGTCGGTCTGAAGCCCGTCAAACAGCGTATCCGCGAAATTGCGGCGCTTCTCATCGTGGAGCGGGCGCGGCAAACGATGGGGCTCACCCATGAAACGCCGACGCTTCACATGAGCTTCACGGGCAATCCGGGCACGGGAAAGACGACGGTTGCGATGCGCATGGCGAACATCCTGCATCGCCTCGGCTATATCCGCAAAGGCCATCTCGTTTCCGTTACCCGAGATGATCTCGTCGGCCAGTACATCGGCCATACCGCGCCGAAAACGAAGGAAGTTCTAAAGAAGGCGATGGGGGGCGTGCTCTTCATCGATGAGGCCTACTACCTCTATCGGCCCGACAACGAGCGGGACTACGGCCAGGAGGCGATAGAGATCCTTTTGCAGGTCATGGAAAACAACCGTGAGGATCTGGTCGTGATCCTCGCCGGCTACGCCGACCGTATGGACAAGTTCTTTGAGAGCAATCCGGGTTTCCGTTCGCGCATTGCGCACCACATCGACTTTCCGGACTATGGCGACGATGAGCTGTTGAACATCGCCGAGACGATGCTCGAAGCGCAGAACTACCACCTCGATCCGCAAGCTCGCGATGTCATGGCGAATTACATCGAACTGCGGCGTGTGCAGCCGCATTTCGCCAATGCCCGATCCATCAGAAACGCGCTCGACCGGGCGCGGTTGAGGCAGGCGAACCGTATCTTTTCCACCTCAAAAGGTCCCGTTACCGCAGAGGATCTTTCGACGATCCGTGCAGAAGACATCAGCGTTAGTCGCGTCTTCACGATGGGTGTTCCCGACAGTTCGAAAGGCTGCTGACATGAGCGGAACGATCATAGCTCCATCGATGCTTTCCGCCGATTTCGCAAGGCTTGGCGAAGAAGTGGAGGCTGTTGTGCGTGCGGGCGCCGATTGGATCCACCTCGACGTGATGGACGGACATTTCGTGCCAAACATCACCTTCGGCCCCCAGGTGGTGAAGGCGATGCGCCGGCACACCGACAAGGTGTTTGACTGTCACTTGATGATCGAGCCTGTCGATCCGTACCTCAAGTCATTTGCCGATGCGGGTGCGGACATCATTACGGTTCATGCCGAGGCGACGACCCACCTCGACCGCACGTTGCAGGCTATTCGCGATCTTGGAAAGAAGGCCGGCGTCTCACTCAACCCCTCAACGCCGGAAAACCTGATTGAATACGTGCTCGACCGGCTCGACCTGGTTCTGCTCATGACGGTCAATCCCGGTTTCGGCGGTCAGGCCTTCATCCCGGCGGTGGTCGAAAAGATTCGGCGTATCAAGGCGATGGTGGGCGAGCGCGCGATCGACATCGAGGTCGACGGCGGGATCACACGTGAAACCGTGCCGCTGGTCGCATCTGCCGGTGCCAATGTGATGGTCGCAGGTTCCGCCGTCTTCAAGGGCGGGACGCAGGCTGCATATGCGGAAAACATTTCCGCTATTCGAAAGGCGGCCGACGGTGCGCGAATACAGAACTATGGCTGAGTAACCGTTGGAATGCGCGGTGCTTTCTCCTTTTGCAGGCGTGCCGCCAGAGCGACGGCCAGTGCCTGTGCAAGGCACATCGGCGCGGCGAGGGAACGCGAGAAGGTGTATTCATACTCCGGAACGGAAAACAACAGATCCGCATTTTTCGCGAGTGGTGAAAGCGTGGAATCGGAAATCGCCAGGATCGGCACGCTTCGGCTCGCGGTATCTTCCATGATGTTTACGACTTCGTTTGCGTAGAAGCGGAACGATACCGCGATCAGCAAATCCTTGGTACTCGCAAGTTTAGCCCTGTGGGTTGCCAGGCCGCCGCCTTCGTTCAGAAGGATATTCGGCTTTCCAAGCATCGTAAGGACGTACTGCAAGAGCATCACGATCGGGGCCGAGCGCAACTGCCCGACGAGATAAATGGTTTTCGCTTTCTCCATCATTGCGGCCGCACGCTGGATCTCCGCACCGCTAACGTTGTTGAGAAGATCCTGAAGCGAGGCAATGTCACGCACGACGAGATCTTGCAGAAAACTGCCGGGCCCCGCCTGATCCGATTTTACGAGGTCCGTCTCCAGCGCCTTGATGCGCGCCTCGAAGCCGGGAGCGGCGGTCGACAGGCGGCGTTGAAATACCCCTTGAAGTTCCTTGAACCCCTTGTAGCCAAGCGATTGGGCAAAGCGGACGAAACTCGAAGCGTGAATACCGCGCAAGTCCGCAATGGCATTCACGGACATGACGGCCACATCATTGGGGTTCTGGGTCAGGTATTCGGCGATCCGCTGATAGGATTTGCTCATCCCCTCGTATCTCTCATGGATGATGCGGATAAGCTCTTCGTAATCTTTCGGCGGGGTGACGGTTTCCATTGACCTGTGCCTTGCAATTTTTATTGCATAATGCGCTGAATCCAGCGTCGCACGCAAGCTGCCGCAGGGGAGAATGAATGGGATCTGACGCCGCAGGGCAGGAGTTCATTCCGTCTTGAATTGGCAAAAAAATGTGACTGAGGTCAGTCGCACATCAAGTCAGGAGGAAACGGTTCAAGCGGTTCAGGTCCGATCTGAACTCACCGGTAATCAGCCGGAAACGACCGTGTACTCTGCGGCGGACATGACGCGCAGCAGTTCCTTGTGGCCGATTTTGGCCATTTCGAGCGGCGGGCTTACCTTCGGATCCTGTTCGGCCTCAACGACGAACCAGCCCTGATAACCGAAAGACGCCAGCCGATGGACGATCCGGCCAAAATCGAGATCGCCATCGCCCGGCACGGTGAAGGCGCCCTTGACGACAGCGTCGAGAAAGCTCTCCTTCGTGCGGTCCAGGCCGTTCACCACGTTTATCCGTACATCCTTGGTGTGGACGTGACTGATCCGCCTGTGGTGATGGTTGATGACGCGAATGACATCGCCGCCGGCCATGGCCATATGCCCGGCGTCATAGAGCAGTTTTACCGCTTCGCCGGTTTTCGACATGAAGTCGTCGAGTTCCGGTTCGGTTTCGATCACCGCGGCCATATGGTGATGATAGGCGATGGGCATGCCTTCATCGGCACACCATTCCGCGAACTCGGTCATCTTGCGGCCGTACTCCTCCATCTCCTTTTCGGAGAGCTTGGGTTTCGTCGCAAGCGGCTTGGTTCGATCGCCTTGAATGGAGCGCGCGGTCTCGCCGTAGACGATGCAGGGCGCATTCGCGGCGATGAAAAAGTCCATCTGCTCGCGAATACGCTCCTTCTCCCGCTCGATATCTCCAACGAGAAGCAGGCCTGAAAACCATCCGCCGCACACCGACATGCCGTATTTCTTCAATATGGGCCCGAGCTCCTGCATGTTCATCGGGAAGCGGCGGCCCGTTTCCATGCCGGTAAATCCCGCTTCGGACGCCTGGCGAAGGCATTCCTCGAGGCTCACGTCGTCGGAAAGCTCTTCAAGATCGTCATTCCACCATGCGATGGGGGCGATGCCCAGCTTTGCCTTAAGCATGACCGTCAAACTCCAACGCGCTGTTTCCCGCGAATCTCCTGCTGATGCGCCCGCGCGGCCCTGACGGTTTCGCGTTCGGAAACTTCTGGCACACCCACATCCCAATCCGCGTCGCCCGGCACCCAGGCGAATGCATCCGTCGCGATGGAAAGAACGGTGGTCTTGTCGTTGCCTTTCGCCCACTCCATGGCGGATTCAAGATCGGCAAGGCTCTCGCAATGACGGCCGTATGCGCCCATCGCCTCCGCGTGTTTGGCGAAGTCTACATGCATCGGATTTTCGCGATGCTCGATCCGGCAATCCTTCAGCAGGTTGTTGAAACCGGGCGTGCCCTTGAACTCCTGCAAGCGGTTGATGACCGCGAAACCGCCGTTGTCACAGACCACCACGATCATTTTCTTGCCGGTCAGGACGGATGAATAGATATCCGAATTCATCATCATGTAGGTGCCGTCACCCAGCATGACGATCGGCGTGCTCTTGCCTTCGTTCGCCATGGCGTTTCCCCAGCCGGCGGCGATCTCGTATCCCATGCAGGAAAACCCGAACTCCAGATCGAAAGTATTCGGGCTCTTGACCCGCCATCCTTTGGCGACCTCACCTGGAATTCCGCCGGCGGCGGCGATGAGGTTGTCGTTCTCGCCTGCGGCCTTGTTCACGACGCTCACGACCTGCGCATAGGTCGGCACGGGTGCGTTGGTGGGCAACTGGTGCTGGTCGAGGAGATGATTCCACTCTTTGAAGAGCGATTGCGCTTGCTCCATTCGGGAGGGCGAGGCCTTCCAGTCGGAGAGAGCCTCATCGATTTCGAGGATCGTCTCCAGCGCATCGCCAACGACCGAAAGTGCCAGATGCTTGGTGGCGTCGAAGCGCGCAGCATTGATCGAGATGAATTTCGCATCAGGGCTGAATGCCGTCCACGAACCTGTCGTGAAATCCTGCAGGCGCGTGCCGACGGCAAGGATGATATCGGCATCGCCGGCAAGCGCGTTCGCCGAAGTCGAGCCGATGATCCCGATCGGACCCGCGTGGGCCGGATGATAATGGGTAAGCGAGCCTTTGCCGGCGATGGTTTCGACGATGGGAATTCCCCGGTCGACGGCGAATTTCGCAAGGGTCTCCTCGGCGCCTGAGTAGCGAACGCCGCCGCCTGAGATGATCAGCGGCTTCTTTGCGCTCTTCAATAACTCAACCGCTTGCGCGACGCGTTGCCGGTCAGGGCGCGGGCGCGCAATGGTCCAGACTCTCGGTTCGAAGAAGGCCTCCGGGTAGTCGAAGGCCACTTCTTGGGTGTCCTGGCAAAGGCCGATGAAAGCGGGGCCGCAGTCTGCCGGGTCGAGCATCGTGGCGACGGCTTGCGGCAGCGAAGAGATGATCTGCTCGGGCAGGGTGATCCTGTCCCAATAGCGCGACACCGCCTTGAAGGCGTCGTTCACCGTCGTGGTCGGATTGCCGAAATGCTCCACCTGCTGCAACACCGGGTCGGGCACGCGATTGGCGAATGTGTCTCCGGCCAGAATTAGCACCGGCAGGCGGTTGGCATGGGCGGTGCCTGCGGCGGTCACCATGTTCAGGGCACCGGGGCCGATGGAGGAGGTCGCCACCATGATCTGGCGGCGGCGTTTTGCCTTGGCAAACCCGATGGCGGCAAGCGTCATCGATTGCTCGTTCTGGCCGCGCCACGTGGGCAGGCGGTCCTGCACGGCTTCGAGAGCTTCAGACAGACAGGTGACGTTGCCGTGCCCGAAAATTCCGAAGACGCCCGCGAAGAGCGGGACGCGCTTGCCATCGATCTCGGTGAACTGGCTGCACAGGTATTTGACCAAGGCCTGGGCCATGGTCAGACGGATGGTCGCCTGCGGCATGAAGCTCCTCCCTGCGTAATCATGAAATATTTACCGCATGAAATGTTTATTGACAATTGATATTGTTTGCAACAAAAATTGTCATCGGCGCGGGAGGATGATCCTAATCGCAAGTGCCGAATGGCATTTGCGTGGAATAGGCAAGGCGACTTTCAAGCCGCGTGTTTTTCGGCATTTGGCAGGCAAACGTCTTGCCGAAAACGATCGAGGTCAGCCACGCGCGCAATTGTCCTGAGAAACACGCTGCCGGGTGAGCCATGTTTGAGAAATTCGGATTGTTCATCAATGGAACCTGGCGCCAGGCCGCAGGCGGGGCGTCCGCCAGCGTTTTCAGCCCGGTGACGGAACAACCGCTTGGCGCCGCCCCGCAAGCCGCCATGGAAGATACCGAAGCCGCGCTGGCGGCGGCGGAGAATGGCTTTGCCGCCTGGCGTAGAACCTCGGCTTTCACGCGGGCCGATGCGCTTCACCGGATTGCCGACGAGATGATCGCCCGAGCCGAAGAAGCGGCGCGGATGATTTCCTCGGAGACGGGCAAGCCCTTGGCGCAAGCACAGCGCGAGTGGGGCCTTTCGGTCGACCAGTTTCGCTGGTATGCGGAAGAAGCACGCCGTATTTACGGGCGCATTGTCGAAAGTCGAGTGCCGGGAGGCCGTTTCGAGATCCACCTCGAGCCTGTGGGCATAGTGGCGGCCTTCACGGCGTGGAATTTTCCCGCCGCCCTTATCGCGCGCAAGGTTGCGCCCGCACTTGCTGCAGGCTGTGCGGTTGTCGTTCGCCCCTCTGGCCAGACGCCCGGCACGGCCATGGTGATGGTCGACTGCATTCGTGCCGGCGGACTGCCTGACGGAACAGTCAATCTCGTCGTCGGTCCGACGGGCAACACCTACGCGCCGATCATGGCTTCCAAGGCGGTGCGCAAGGTTTCGCTCACCGGCTCGACGCGTGTCGGACAGCAGATGATCCGCGATGCCGCGGACACCATGAAGAAGGTGTCGATGGAGCTTGGCGGCAATGCTCCTTGCATTATCTACGATGATGCGGACCTCGAAGCTGCGCTTGATGTCTGCGTTCCCACAAAATTCGCTAATTGCGGTCAGGTTTGCGTTACGCCCGACCGCTTCTACGTCCATGAAAGCCGGCACGATGCCTTCGTCGAAGGCTTTGTGAAAAGGGCAGGGAAAATAAAGCTGGGCGATGGGTTGGACGAAAGTGTCGGCATGGGACCTCTGATTAATGCGGGGCGGCTCAAGGAAATCGAGGCGACTGTGGAGAGCGCTGTAAATGCCGGCGCAAAAATCGCGACGGGAGGCCAGCGCCCCGCCGAGTTCAATTCCGGGCACTTCTTCGAGCCGACCGTGCTGATAGATGTGACCGACGACATGAAGGCCATGGCGGAAGAAAATTTCGGGCCGATCGCCGCCATCGCTCCGTTCTCTTCTGATGACGAGGCGATAGAACGCGCGAACGCCACCGATATGGGACTGGCGGCATATGCCTTCACCGGTTCGCCCGCTCGGGCGCGGCGCACGGTGGAGGAGCTCAAGTCCGGCATGGTCGGGATCAACAGCTTCGCGCTTGCGGCTTGCGAAGCGCCTTTTGGCGGAACCAAATTCTCAGGCATGGGCCGGGAGGGCGGTGCCGAGGGTATCGGCGACTATCTTGACGTAAAACTTTCCCAGAACGTGTTTTGAGGTCTGTATGCTTACGAACCCGCTCAAGCAAAAATGGGCCGACGGACAGCCGACGATCAATGGCTGGTGTTCCATCGGCAATCCTTTCACCGCCGAAATCATGGCGGCGCAAGGCTATGACTCGATATCGATAGATATCCAGCACGGAGCGCTGGATTACTCTGCGGCTCTGCCGATGTTTCAGGCGATGCGAGCATCCGGCGCGGTGCTAATGGCGCGCGTTCCCTGGCTTGATCCCGCGAGCATTATGAAGGCGCTGGATGCCGGCGCCATGGGGATCATCTGTCCGATGGTAAATACCCCCGAACAGGCGGCCGAGTTCGTCAGCTACATGCGATATCCCCCGCTCGGGCAAAGGAGCTTCGGCCCGACGCGCGCGGGCTTTGCCATGAAAGGATATGGCGTTCAGGCAAATGATGCGGTTCTGGCTTTTGCCATGATCGAGACCGCGCAAGGAATGGAATATCTTGAGGAAATCGCCGCAACTCCCGGCCTTGACGGAATTTACGTGGGGCCCGCCGATCTCACCCTCGGCTTGACCGAAGGGCGGTTGCCGCCCGGTTTCGACCGGGAGGAGGAGGAAATGCTCGCCGCGATCCGGCGTATCGCGGAAGTGTGCAAGGCCAAGGGCATCTATGCCGCGTTACATTGCGGGACGCCCGATTATGCCGCGAAGGCGATTGGCTGGGGCTTCAATATGACGACGGTTTCCGGAGACGCGCGTCTTCTGGCGGCTGCGGCCGGTGCTTCCGTCGCAAGGTTTCGCGAGCTTACGGGCGCTGCGGCCGAGAGAAACGAGAAGGGGGGCTACTGATGCCTCATGTTCTCGTCGTGGGAAAAATCCACGCCTCCGGTATTAGGCTATTGGAGGAAACGCCTGATTTGACTTTTGAAACGGTCGATGGCGTTACCGAGGAAAGCTACGCGCCTTTAATCCACAATGCGGATGCGCTGGTAATTCGCACGCAGCCCATGACCGCGCCGACCATAGCAATGGCCAAACGTCTGAAGGTCGTGTCGCGCCATGGTGTTGGATACGACGCTGTTGACGGAAAGGCTCTTGCGCGACGAGGTATTCCGCTGGTCGTAGTGGGCGACGTCAACTCGATCTCGGTTGCCGAACATTCGCTGATGATGATGCTCGCGGCAACCAAACTTGCCATTCGATCCGACAGAGCAGTGCGGGATCACAATTGGTCCTGGCGCAATGGCCTTGAAGCCGGAGAACTCTCCGGCAAGAACCTGCTCATCGTAGGTTACGGCCGAATAGGGCGCCGCGTAGGCGCGCTCGCCTCTGCATTCGAGATGACGGTCCGCGCATTTGATCCATACCTTGCCGCGAAAGGGTGGCCGGAGGGGGAGGTCGCGCCAGCGGAAACGCTGCATGACGGCTTGGCTTGGGCGGATGTGGTCTCGGTCAACGTTCCCAGACCTGATCGCCCGTTGATTGGCCGGAAGGAACTGGCCGTCATGAAACCCGCCGCCGTCCTGGTGAACACGGCGCGGGGAGGGATTGTCGACGAAGATGCTCTGATCGCGGCGTTGCAGGAGGGAAAGCTTCGCGCGGCGGGCCTGGATGTATTCGATGACGAACCGCCGGCGCCTGAAAATCCCTTGCTGAAGATGGACAATGTCGTGCTGTCGCCGCATATCGGCGGGTTGACGCGTGAAGGTGGCGAGCGTCTGGCCCTTCATTCGGTCCGCAATGTCATCGACTTTTTCGCAGGCCGGCTCGATCCGGAACTGGTCGTCAATGGAGTGCTGCAGAATGCCTGACAAGCCCAGTCTCGGCATTGGCTTGATAGGGACCGGTTTCATGGGCAAGGCGCATGTCTTCGGCTATGTATCCGCCGAACGCGTGTTCGAACTGCCTTTCAATTTTATCCTGCGTACCGTGGCAGATATTTCGACGGTAGCGGCTCAAGGTGCTGCAAGCAGGTTCGGCTTCGCCAGGTCAACGCCGGATTGGCGGACGATCGTGGACGATCCTGAAATCGATATCGTCAGCATTACGGCGCCGAACGCCCTTCACAAGGAAATGGCGCTTTCGGCAATTGCGGCGGGAAAGCATGTCTACTGCGAAAAGCCCTTGGCACCGCTTGGTCGTGACGCACGCGAAATGGCGGAGGCGGCGGAACGCGCCGGCGTGAAAACGCAGGTCGGTTTCAACTATCTCTGCAATCCGATGGTGGCTCTGGCACGCGAAATGATCGAGGCAGGCGAACTGGGAGAAATCCGCGGCTATCGCGGCCTGCATGCGGAAGATTACATGTCCGATGCCTCCGCGCCTTTCACCTTCCGACACGACCTGGCCGGTGGTGGCGCGTTGGCCGATCTCGGTAGCCATGCGCTGGCCACGGCCGAGTTTCTTTGCGGACCGATCGCTGCGGTGATGGGCGATTGCGTTACCGCGATCGACGAACGTCCCGACGGCCATGGCGGCATGCGCAAGGTGGAAGTCGACGATGTCGGGCGTGCATTTATCCGCTTCGAAAACGGTGCCTCGGGTTCGATCGAGGGTAATTGGATTGCAACCGGCCGGAAGATGCAGCACGAATTCGAGATATACGGGACGAAAGGTGCGCTCGCATTCTGCCAGGAGCGCTTCAACGAACTTCATTTCTATTCCAATGACGACGCCTTGGGCCGGCAGGGTTTTCGGCGCATCGAAGCGGGCCCTGACCATCCTCCCTATGGGTTGTTTTGCGTCGCACCCGGTCACCAGCTCGGGTTCAACGACCTGAAGGCGATCGAGATCGCCCGCTTTGTGGAAGCGATCGCGAACACGCGGAAGGAACCCTTCAATTTCCGCGCGGGCCTACGCATCCAGACGCTTGTCGAAACGATCTGGGAGTCATCACGGCAAAAAAGCTGGATGACAGTTTGAGGTGCGCATTCGAAAACAGTTGGTGCCATTTAATTAGGGATGAAAACCATGCTGAGGATTGCAGTACTTGGCTGCGGCAGGATTGGTGTCATGCATGCAGCAAACGTGTGCGCGCATCCGCGTGCGCAACTGGCCGGGGTCTATGACATAAATTCGACTGCGGCCGAAAACTGCGGGAAGGTACATGGCGTCAGAGTATTCCAGTCGGCGGACGAAGTGTTCGCAAGTCCGGAGGTGGATGCCGTTCTGATCGCCACGGCGACCAGCACGCATTCCGACTATATCGAAGCGGCGGTCGAGGCCGGCAAGCCGGTTCTTTGCGAAAAGCCGATCGACCTGGACCTCAAGCGGGTGGAATTATGCAAGAGCCGCATCGCCGGTACCGATTTGCCCATCATGCTGGGGTTCGTGCGCCGCTTCGATCCGGGCCACCGTGCCGCGCGCCAGGCGATGTTGAGCGGAGAGATCGGTGAACTGCACCAGATTGTCATCACCTCGCGCGATCCGGGAATGGCGCCCGACACTTACATCGAAGCGTCGGGCGGCATCTTTCGCGACATGACGATCCATGATTTCGACCTGGCACGCTTCATGCTCGGCGAGGAAGTCGAGACAGTCTCCGCCATGGGATCGCGCCTTGTCGACCCCGCGTTGATGGAGAAGTGCAACGACTACGACACGGTTGTCGCGGTCCTTGTGACGAAGAGCGGCAAGCAGGCGATCATCACCAATTCCAGAGAGGCGGCCTATGGCTACGATCAGCGTGTCGAACTTTTCGGCAGCAAGGGAATGGTGATCTCCGAGAACCGTCACGAGAATCATGTGACGAAGCATCTAAGACATGCAACGAATGTTGCGTCGCCTCTCCTGAATTTCTTCATCGAACGCTATGAAGACGCATTCAAAGCTGAAATCGGCCATTTCGTCGATGTGGTCGAAGATGGCGCACCGCTGGAAGTCGGCTTTGAGGATGGGCGACTGGCGTTGATACTGGCGGAAGCGGCCTTCACATCGATTGAGGAGGGAAGGGCGGTCAGGATCGGCGAAACCGCGCGGTCCTGACACCGCTGCAAAGTGAGCCCTTAAAATACCAGACGGCGGTCAGTCCTCGGGATTTCACGCAACATGTCCGGCGTGGGATGTCCCGGTCGGGGCGGCGTGTCTATCTTCTGAGGCTCACCGGTAGCTGCCGCTCTTTCGATGGCAAGCATTGCACGAACGTCGGCAAGCCCTTCCTCGCCATCCGGCTCGGGTCTGACGCCGTTCAGGATGCAATCCGAGAAATAAGCGGTCTGTCCGCCGAAATGGTCGACCGGGGGCGAGGTCTTCTCGAAAACCACTTTTTCGTTCTGCCGCATAAGGAGCTTCGTATCCGTCTCGAAGCGGAAGCCGGGTTCGAGAGTCATTTCACCCTTCGTACCGATGACGCGATAGGTGTCGAGCGTATCCGCTCCGAAGCTTGCGATGAATTGCGCGAAACGGCCACCGGGAAAGCGGAGCGTGACCGCTATGGCTTCCTCGACTTCGCCGAAGCGAATATCATCTTCGCCACTACCCTGCATGGCGATAGCTTCGATCGGTTCGGCGGCAAAGACATGTCGCGCGGCATTGAGACAATAGACGCCGATGTCCTGCAGCGGTCCGCCCCAGTGCTCCGCCTTGAGCCTGTGGTTGCTTGCGTCTGCCTGATAGGAAAAGACGGAGGTGAAGAGGCGTGGATCGCCGATCGCGCCGTTGCGGATCTGCTCCAGCACCTCGATTGTGCCCGGGTCCGTGTGGAGCCTGTATGCTGTCATCAGGAAGACGCCGGCTTCGGCTGCAGCGGCGATCATCGCCTCGCATTCCGCTTCCGTTATGGCAAGAGGCTTCTCCACGAGCAGATGCTTGCCGGCCCTGGCTGCGCGGATCGCGTAGTCCGCATGCAGCGAATTGGGAAGGGCGATATAGACGGCATCGACGACATCGGCGTCCAGCATCTCGTCGTAACGATCATAGGAGTAGATATTTTCAATGCCATAAAAGTCGGCGAGTTTGGCAGCGTTTTCGGCGTTTCCGGTAACAATTGCCGTCAATTCGGAATTTCCGGTCTGTGCGACGGACGGCATGAAGGCTTGTTGCGAAATCCAGCCAGCGCCGACAACGGCATAGCGTATCTTCTTCATGAATCACTCCAAAAGAATCGGCCCCCGAAAGGCGGGGGCCGATTGCCTTTCCATTGGCGGGTTACTGCGCGAGGCAGCTATCGGCATTGTCCGGAGTGCAGACGTCAAGGCCGGTGTAAATCGGGTCTTCGACCGACTTGCCTTCCGCGAGATCCTTCAGCACGAACATTGCCCTATAACCCATTTCAAATGGGCGCTGTCCAACCTGACCATTCGACAGGCCGTCTTTCAACTGCGCCATCTGCATGGGAAGCGTATCGGCCACAATAATGGACAGTTCTCCAGACTCCATCTTGTCCTTGTAGGGTTCTGCCGCCTGGCGATATGCGTTGTCAAACCACTGGGTGAAGGCGCCGGTGGAAATAAAGGCCGTCAGATCGGCTTCCTTCGCAAGGATATCGGTCATTCCCTGGATCGCCTTGTTGCCGTCGTCATCCGTGATGAGCGGGCAACCTGCGACTTCGGTCCATCCGTTTTCTCCGCTAAGCGGCTCGCCCGGAGGCGTGCCCGTGTCCTTCCCGGACAGCGTATCGCGAATTCCTTTCAGGCGTTCGTTGTGGTTCGCAGCCGCAGCACCGCCCGTTTGCAGACAGACCTTGCCACCGTCCGGGTGCCGCGCCATTGCGATCTTTGCCAGGTTCACGCCGATGTCGTAATTCTTCGTGCCGACAAACGTGGCGCGGATCCCCTTGTCCTCCTCAAGAAGATCGGCATCCCAGGTCATTACCGGGATTCCGGCTTCCACTGCCGCCTTGAGGGCCTTGCCCATGGCCGGCGCGTTAGACGGCGATACGGCAATACCGTCGACACCCTGGCTGATGAGGTCCTGAACGATCTGGATCTGTTCAAGCTCTGTATGCTCGCCGGGTCCGATATAATTGCAGGTCACGCCTTCGAGTTCTTCCTGAGCCTTGTAGCAGCCGTCGCGTGCCAGGTCGAAGAAGGGGTTGTTCATCGCTTTTGGCACGAGCGCGAAGTTGTAATCGGCGGCAAGGGCGCCCGCTGGCGGTAGCGCTACCGCTGCCATGATCGCTGCATACATCAGTTTCTTCATGATGATGGTCTCCTCCCATCTGGTTTGTAGTCGCGGAGGGTTCTCCTCAGGACCTGCCGCGATTGCGGATCTGTTCCAGAAGCACAGCCAGGATCAGGAACAGACCAACAAAGAACTGCTGCCAAAGAGCATCGATGCCGGCGAGCAGCAGACTGTTTCGGATGAGTTCCATGAGTGCGGCGCCGATCGGCGCGCCAAAGGCGTAGACGACGCCGCCCATAAGGTTGGCACCGCCAATGACGGTTGCCGCGATAACATTGAGCTCGTAGGTCAGGCCTAAAGCGTTGGTCACGGAGCCGAACCAGCCGACCAGCAGGAAGGCGGCAAGACCCGCGCAACAAGAACAAAGCACATAGACGGAGACGATGACGCGCTCGACCGGTATGCCGGCCAGCTTCGCCGCGTCTGCGTTGCCGCCGATCGCGATGACCCAGCGGCCCCAGGTCGAATAGCGCCATACCCACCAGAACACCACGGTCAGGATCATGAGGACCCAGACCGGATTGGGTACGCCAAACACGCTCTCGCCGCCGATCCATTCGAAGAGTTCCTGATCGGGGCCGAAGTCGTAGATCATCTTGTTATTGGAAATGACCATGGCGATGGATCGGGCCATGGCCAGCATTCCAAGCGTAACGACGAATGGCGCCATCCTGACATAGGCGATCAAGATGCCGTTGATGAGTCCGACGATGGCCGCTGCGCCCATGCAGGCAATAAAGCCGAATCCGATCCCGTAACCTGCCTGCATAACAAGGCCTGTGACGATGCCGGCGAGCCCCATGAGGGACCCGACGGAAAGATCGATTCCCGCGGTGCAGATAACCGCCGACATTCCGAGCGCCATGATGCCGAAAAAGGCGAAATTCCTCGTAATATTGAAGAAATTGCGCTCGGTGAGGAAGACGTCCGAGATGAAACTCATGACAACGCCGATGGCGATAAGCGCGATGAATACCCAGAATGGTTGAGTTTTCAGCGCCGCCTGCAGCCCCGACATTTCCTGACGAGAGGTGATACTTTCGTCGATTTCCGCGTGCGATTTTTGCGTCGTATCGGTCATGCGTTCTCAATCGCCCCCGTTATCAGGCCCGTAACTTCCTCTGGGCTTGTTTCGCTGATCTGCTTGTCCGCGACCTTGGTGCCGCGGCGCAGGACCGAAACGCGGTCGCAAACTTCGAAGACATCGGGCATGCGGTGCGAAACCAGGATGACGGCGTGGCCGGAATCCTTCAGTCGATGGATAAGGTTAAGGACCTCGGCGACCTGGCGAACCGATATGGCCGCCGTCGGTTCGTCCATGAGTACTAACTTCGGATCGGAAAGGCGCGTTCGGGCGATCGCCACGGCCTGGCGCTGGCCACCGGACATCTGCTTGACAAGATCGCGTGGCCGGGTTTCGGACTTCAGTTCCCGAAAGAGCTCGGCGGCCTTTTCGAACATCGCCTTGTGGTCGAGGTAGCTGATTGGGCCAAATTTCTTGCGAATCTCCCTGCCAAGAAACACGTTGGCGGCCGCCGTGAGATTGTTGCAAAGGGCCAGATCCTGATAGACGATCTCAATACCGTTGTTGCGGGCATCGACTGGTTTGTTGAAATGTACTTCCGAGCCATTGATCCGGATCTTGCCCGCCGTGGGCAGGAAGTTTCCGGCAATAATGCGCATCAATGTCGACTTGCCGGCGCCATTGTCGCCCATCAGACCGACGGCTTCGCCCTCGCTGATTGTCAGATCAATGCCCTGAAGAGCGTGGATCGCGCCAAAACTCTTCGTAACGCCTTCAAGTTGAAGCAGGCTCACTTGGCATCCTCCTCCCGAATGTCGTGGCGCTTGGCTTGGAAATATTTATCGCCGATGTTTTTATGTTACGCAGCGGTATTGTATGCAATAATCATTGCAAAATGACGTAATTGTCAATTATTTTTTCACCAATCGTGCCTCTGAACGGCCCTCCACGTTGGCCCGATGAGCAAGCAGGCCGGAGCTATTGAACGCTATCGGTTGTTCGCATGACCTAATTCTCGTTCAGGTGGGTTCACCTGATCAGTTAATCGCCAAAAAAAGGGGGAGGAATGAGACGATGCATGAAGCGATACGAAGCGGAAATATCGCGGTCGTCACGGGCGGCGCATCGGGCATCGGATTTGCGGCGGCACGCCGGTTCGCCGATTTGGGTCTTCGGGTCTGTATTGCGGATCTTCCAGGCGAAACGCTGGATGCCGCGAAGAAAAAAATGGGTGCCGTTGACCGTGTGCTCGCTGTGCCGACGGATGTGTCGGATATCGATCAGTTGAAGGCGCTCAAGCTGCGTGTCCAGTCTGAGTGGGGGCAACCCGACGTGCTGATGAACAATGCCGGTGTGCAGCCCGGCAGTTCGATATACGATGCCGAAGGCACCTGGCAGCGCACCATCGACGTCAACATGTGGGGCATCATCCGCAGCGCACAGATCTTCGCGCCGGACATGGTCGCTGCCAACCGACCAGGCCTCATTATAAATACCGGCTCGAAGCAGGGGATCACGACACCGCCTGGCGATCCCGCCTATAATGTATCGAAGGCCGGTGTAAAGGTGTTCACGGAGGCGCTTCAGCATGAACTGCGCAACACGCCCGCTTGCAGGGTCGAGGCGCGCCTTTTCATACCAGGGTTCGTTTTCACGCCTTTGACTGCACGCGGACGGACCGGCAAGCCGGATGGCGCTTGGACGCCGGAACAGACAGTGGATTTTCTGTTCGGGGCGCTCGAACGCGAAGACTTTTACATCCTTTGTCCCGACAACGAAGTCGATCGTGAAACGGACGAAAAACGCATCCTTTGGGCTGCGGGAGACATCGCGGAAAACCGTCCCCCGCTGTCGCGTTGGCATCCCGACTACGGGGCGGCCTTCGCCGGTTGGCTCAAAAGCTGAGCCATGATCGCATTTCCGGGTGGGAGCCAGACCATGATCAGGCGCGATGTTGGAAATACCGGCATTCAAGTTACCGAACTGAGCTTCGGGACCTCAGCTCTGGGAAGCATGCCGGACACCTACGGCTACGAGGTCACGGAGGAGGGGGCACGCGAGACGCTTCAAATGGTGTTTGCCGGCCCTGTCAATATGCTCGACAGTTCCCGCAACTATGGCTTCGGGCGCAGTGAGGAAAGGATAGGCGCCGTCATTCGGGAAATGGGCGGGCTGCCGGAAGGATTCGTGATTTCCACAAAACTCGATCGGGACATGGAAACCGGGCGGTTCGATGCGGCGCGAGCGCGCAGATCACTCGAGGAAAGCCTTGAAGCATTGTCGCTCGAAAGTGTTCAGATCCTGCATCTGCATGATCCCGAGCACTCGGCCGACCTTGATGGAATCACACGTCGCGGCGGTGCCCTGGATGAGCTTTTCAGGATCAAGGAGGAGGGGCTGGCCCGAGCGGTTGGACTCGCCATGGGCAGGATCGATATGATGTTTCCGCTTCTGAAGGATTGGCCTTTCGATGTGCTCATCAATCACAATCGTTATACGGTTTTGAACCGAAGCGCCGACGAGATGTTCTCCTGGGCGCATGAGGCGGGAATGGCTATCATCAATGCGGCCCCGTTCGCCGGCGGTATCCTGGCCAAGGGTAGTGCGCAGACAAACCGGGTCGCCTATCAGGAAACCGAAGACGAAGGCCTTGCGCCCGTCCGGGAATTCGAGGCGATCTGCACTCGGTGGAATGTCGCCCCCGGCGCGGCGGCTCTTCAGTTTTCAATGCGCGATCCAAGGATTACGTCAACGCTTGTCGGTGTGTCCCGCCCGCAGAGTATCGAGCGGAACCTGAGATGGGCATCAGTGGCGATTTCGCCCGAATTTTGGGATGCGCTTAAAGATCTGCCATATTCGATGGAGGACCCCGAAGCGAACCGGGTATACCGGCCGGGTTGAGCTGAAATGCCAAAGCGCAGCGAGCCGTCATGGCAGTGTTTGGAATTACGGTGATAGCGGTTCTGCAGGCACAGGCGGGGCCGCGTCATAACCACCCCAGACGGACTGGTCGAAATGAATGACGGCTCCGGTCATCATGCCGCTGTCGTTCGAGGCGAGAAAAGCTACAGCCCTTGCGACTTCAGCTGGATCGAGAAGTCGGCCGAAAGGCTGCGCCGCGGCCGCTTTGTCCAGCCAATCCGCGTCGGCCTTATGGTAGGTGCGTTGCGTGAGGTCTTCGCCGTCTGAAGCCATCCAGCCAATGTCGAGCTGGTTGACGCGGATTCGGTTGCGCATGAGCGCGTAACCGGAGTTGCGGGTAAGCGTCGCCAGAGCGCCTTTCGATGCGCAATAGGGCGCGATGAACGGCTGCCCGGCACGCTCCGAAGTTGAGCCGATATTCACGATTGCTCCCTCGGTCCCTTCGCGGATCATGACCTTTGCAGCTCCCTGCATCAGGAAGAAGGGGGCGCGGGTATTTACGGCGAACATACGGTCGAAGAGTTCAGGCGAAGTGTTCAGAAGATTTCCCCGGTCGGTTATGCCGGCTGCATTGACGAGAATATCTATCCGGCCAAATAATATGTCGGCCGTTTCGATCACGTTACTACAGTCTTCGACGCGGCCAAGATCGGCCGTGACGAACTCGACCCTGATCCCGTGTGCGGAGGAAATATCTTCCGCGACGGCCTGTCCCTTGTCGCTGGTTCTGCCGCAGGTGACAAGGCCTGCAGCGCCAGCGGCGGCGAATTGACGGGCGATAGCCGCCCCAAGTCCTTGTGTCCCGCCCGTGACGATGGCGATTTTTCCATCAAGCCTGTTCATTTTTTCCACCCAATTTGAAGTATGATTTTCATCGTTATGGCTCACGGATGCTCGGGTAGCGTCAGATCGACCGGTGCACCCATATCGATTGCCGTGACCAGTTGCTCCGCGACTGTTGTCGCTACGAATCCGTCCCAGGCTGTGGCGCCTTCGTTTTTGTGCGTTCCATCGAGCAGAGAGTTGATCCAGGACTGATCCTGAATCCGATAGGCATCGGCAAAACGGGGGATCCAGTTTTCCGGGAAGGCGCCCCGCTCGGCTCGGTCAAGCCTTGTGCGGGTCAATGCCGGATGGGCCATGGAAGTAGTTCCTCGTGTCCCTGCGATTTCGCAATGCACGTGGTAGCCGTAGTCCGCATTCATGAAAACTTCTGTAGATACGATGGCGCCGGTATCCGTTTCCAGCGTAATCATGAGTGGGTCGCCCTTCGGAATGTCTCCGGCGCTTGGCGCTTCCGTAACGTGCCCGCGGACAAATTCGGCGCCCAGAAGCCAGCGCGTGACGTCAATCTCGTGAACGAATGAATTTGTCAAAGCCATATGCGCTGTAAACCATTCGGGAGCCCGGGCATTCCTGTGCTGGTTGTGCACGATCCTTGGAATGCCGATCGAGCCTGTTGCGAGAGTCGATTTCAATTCAGCGTAACAGGGATCGAACCGGCGCATGAAGCCGACCTGCACCATCTTCTTGCCGAGCTCTTGCTCCTTCCGCACGATTTCGAGGCACTGGGCCGCGTCGATTGCCAGGGGCTTTTCGCAAAGGACTGGCTTGCCGGCCTCCAGACATGCCATCACGGTATCCTTATGCGTATGGTCCGGGCTTGCAACAACGACCGCGTCTACGTCTGTCGAGCGAATGAGTTGCAGAGGATCTGTGAAAACGCTCGCATTGCCGGCGACCGCCCGCGCTCTTTCTTCCTCGGGATCGGCGACGCCGCCAAGAACAGCGCCTCGAACCTCCCGTGCAAACAGACGCGCATGATCTGCGCCCATCACGCCCGTACCCACAACTCCCACTCGAATAGTCATTACCGAGGATTCCCGTATTAGCGTGGGGAGCCACGAGGTTCCCTCAGTCTCGCTCTGTACTTCGACGTTCCGGACTGGAGGTTGATAGTAGGGCTTACTGCCACGAAATCAATAAAAATTGTCAAAAGATAAATTCAGCAATCTTTCATGTTTGCATCTGGGGCGCATTGAATGCCGGAGATTCGCGGTGCCCTGCATCCGGGGCAATTCCCGCCAGAACTGGCCGGATTGGGCAGGATTTGCTCAAAACTATCTTTTGGCGGCGTAATAAGAAATTCTGCGTTCCAGGTAGGCCAGAAACTCAGAAATGGTGAAGGCCATTCCAAAGAGAACGATCAAAACCGCCCAGAAATGCGCCATCAGGAAATTGTTCGAGTAAAGCTCGAAGAGCGCGCCAAATCCGACGATGGAAATGAGTAGTTGTCCGATGATTACGCCTTTCACGGCCCGGATCACACCAATCCGAACGCCGCCCAGAATTTCGGGCAATGCGGCCCAGAAATAAACCTTGGTGAAGGCGGCGAGCGGCGAAGCGCCGAAGCATCGTGCCATTTCCACGAGCGAGCGGTTGATCTGCAGGACGCCGGCGCGCGAGTTGAGAATGATGATCCAGATCGCGAACAGCGTCGTCGTGATGACGATCGACTTCATTCCGAAGCCGAAGAGCACCATTAGAACGGGAACCAGTGCCGTTAAAGGAGCACTCAGGAAAATGTTCACCCAAGGCAGGAGTAGCTCGTCAATCAGCCGGTTCTTGCCCATCAAAATGCCGGTCGGAATCCCGATGGCCACGGAAAACAATACGCCCATGAAAAACGCGTAGGCGGTTTCCATCAAAGCCTTCTGGAATGCAGGCGTCCCGAGAACCGAATAGAGAGTGACAAGCACCTCGGACAAGGGCGGTACGAAAAAGGTCAGGCCGGATCGTCCGACGATCTCCCAGATCATGCCCCAGAGTATCAGAGATGACATGGCTGGAAGGCGTATGCCGAAAACCCGCATTTCAACTCCTATTCCACGTAAGTGCGCAGCGAGGCCCAGATCCTGTCGACGATGTCGAGGTATTCCAGATCGCGGCGGATGTTCTCGGCCCCCTTGGAACGGAAGCCGGCGGGGCGAATGATTTCGGAAACACGGCTCGGGCGCGGTAGGAGAATCGCGATCTGGTCGGAAACGTAGACAGCCTCTTCGATTGAATGGGTGACGAAGATGAATGTCTTGTTTTCGGTTTGGACGAGGTTCAGAAGATCTTCTTGAAATTTTCTCCGCGTCTGTTCGTCGACGGCCGAGAAAGGTTCGTCCATCAAAAGCACTTCACTGTCGACTGCGAGAGCCCGCGCTAATCCTACCCTCTGGCGCATGCCGCCAGACAATTCGTGCGGATAGTTCTTCTCAAAGCCCGCCAGGCCTACGTCACGGATATACTTCTCTGCGACAGCCTCTCGCTCAGATTTTGCGACGCCGCGCAATTCAAGCCCGAACGCGACGTTCCTCAAGACACTTGCCCATGGAAGCAGCGCGAAATCCTGAAATACGAAGGCGCGGTCGGGACCAGGGCCTGTCACCGCGCGGCCGTTCACCTCCACTTCGCCGGAGGTCGGTTCCAGAAGCCCGGCGATGATCTTCAACAAGGTGGTCTTGCCACAACCGGAAGGACCGAGGAGCGACGTCAACTGCCCCTTCGGAAAATCGAGCGAGAGGTTTCTCAGCGCCTCGACGGGTCCGTAGTTCTTGGAGATTTTTCGGGTCGAGACGGCATTTTCGACCTTGAAGCCGGAAGCTTCGACCACGTTTTTCCTAGTCGGAGACATATCCACGAACGTTTCCTGCAAAGAGGGTTGCCTCGATCTTTTCCAGAAGGTTCAGGAACAGGACCGCGAGGAAGATTATCGAGAAGATTGCGGCGTACATGCTCGGGTAGTCGGCGATGGATCGGCTGTAGGTGATGATATCGCCGATGCCGGTAGGTGTGATTTTGAGTTCGGAAAGGATTGCACCGATGAAGCCCGCCGAGATGCCCAGCCGAAGGCCGGAGAAAATGACCGGAGAGGCAGCGGGGATTATTATTTTGAGGATTACCTCATAGTCGCTAGCAAGAAACGAGCGGCCCATTTCCGTAAGCGATGTCGGTGTGTTGCGTACGGCGCCGGCGGTGTTCAGTACGATCACCGGCATCGCCATGATGCAGACCACGAAAACCTTCGACGTCAGGCCGATCCCGTATGCCATCACCAGAAGCGGTATCAGGGCGGCGAGGGGGGCTGCCTGCATCACAATGAAGATTGGTGAAAACAGCCAGTCGAACCAGGAACTGAGCCCGATCCATAATCCGAGCGCGATCCCGAGAGTGGCCGAAATCGCGATGCCGACGGCGAGCGGTTGCAGAGTTTCGGCGTAGGCGGAAAAAAGCCTCCCGTCGATCGTCATATGCACCAGCGCATTCATGGACTCCAGGAAGGTAGGAAAGGCATAGCTCACCGGAATGCGGCCGGCGATTTCCCAGGCGCTGAAAACTATTACGGCTGACAGTACCTTTAAAACGAGCGAACGGTTTGGCATGTGCGAAAACGCTGTTTGTGCGATAGGGCAGAGCGCGCCGGCAGCATCGCGGCAGGCGCGCCCTTTCTGATTATTTCTTTGCGGCGTCTAGCGGCGCGAGATACCAGAAATCTTCGATATTGAGGCTCGCGGCATCGCCCTCCAGCTGGCCCGCCTGGCTGTACCATTCCATGTCGGCCGCAGCGGCCTTGCGTCCTCCGCCGTCAGGATCGTAGAGCCCGCCTTCGACCGCTTCCTTGTAGAAGTCGTCGAGCCCGTCGAGAATTTCCTTCGGAAGCTGGCCGATCGGACCTTCCGGATCGGTTTCCTTGCTGATGATCGTCGGGTCGTCGTTCATGTCGCGCCAGACGCCGAGCAGGGCATTCACGAGGATCTGCACATCGGCCTCGTTGGCCTTGATCCAGTCGAGATTGGCGAAGAGCGCTTCGTCGGAAGCGTCGACTTCGAACATCGGCAGCACGTTGAACTTGTCGCCGTGCTGGCGCATGATCTTGTTCTTGTTCGACAGATCGATGATTGTCGCATCCGCCTGACCTGCGATCAGTGCCACCACCCGGTTGGCGGAACCTGGAACGTAAGAGCGTTCCCCGAACTTGATGCCAACTTTGTCCTCGATCACATTCGCGATGGAATCGGTCCCGCCTCCGCGCGAGTGCAGCAGTATTGGCTCGCCGTTAAGGTCTTCGAGCTTCTCGTATTTCTTGGTGGTCACCGGAAAGAATTTCAGCTTGGAAAGCTGGAATATGATCCTGACCGGAGCCTTGGAGCGCTGCATGGCGGCGTAGGGCGTGCCGAAGCCAATGTCCATTTGTCCGCTTAGGACTGCCTGTATCGCCAGTTCCTCATCCGAAAATGCGGTCCATTCATAGTCGAGTCCATTAGCCTTGGCGCGGTCTAGAGCGACGAAAAACGCTGCCAATTCATCCGAGGGCGTTTCGGCAAGCGCGATACGGATCTTATCCGCGCTGGCGACCGACATTGTCAGCCCGACCACCAGCGGCAGTAATGCCGCGGTGACGGCCAGTTTTTTGAGAAACCGTTTCATTGTCTCCTCCCTTGTGGCGTTTCTTCCCTTTCCCTTTTTCCGGAGCCTTGGCGTCAAGCGATGCCGGCTCTCTTTGCAGGGCTTAAACTTCTCCGAAAAGCCGAGCGGAAACCGATCCCAGATGCTCGCGCATTGCGGCATGGGCGGTTGCCGGGTCGCGTGCTTCGATGGCGTCTGCGATCCTTTCATGTTCGTCGAAACTGGAGTGATCGCTCGGCGGACGGGTCGAATGGCGCACAACCGCATTCCATGCCACCGCCCGCCTTACCTGGTTGAGCTGATCGAACAAGGCCAGCAGCAGAACATTGCCGGTCGCCTCGGCGATCGAGCGATGGAATACGTCGTCATGCGCTTCGTATTCTTCCCAGCTCGAAGCTTCCAAGGCTTTGTCGCGTGCCACCTTGATGCGTATTACTGCTTCGTCCGACGCATTGATGGCGGCTTCGCGGGCGATAGCAGGCTCGAGCGATAGCCGGGCGCGCATCATGTGCACAGGGGATACCTGCTGGCTCAATGCAGCCAGGCATCCCGACCTTGCGTCGTTCCCATGTGCCGCGATGAAGGTACCTTTGCCGACGTGGCGCCAGATCGCACCCTCCCGCTCCAGCGTTTCCAGGGCTTTACGGAGGGTTGTTCGGCTCATGCCGAGGCTGCCGATCAGTTCTCGTTCCGGTGGAAGGCGGTCTCCGGGCTTGTAGTTTCCGGCCTTGATGAAGGCCCGAAGCACGGATATCGCATCTCCGTAATCCGATGTGTCGGTTCTCGTCAGCACATTCGAGGCTCGAAATTGGTTGATCAATCAAGCAGGATTGGTCTAGCGTAACGCCGAATATGCCGCTGCGGCAACCTAAATTCGCGAATTAGATAAATTGGTTGCGATTGGTCTGGGCGCGGCTCATGTGTGAAATAAAGTCGGTGCAAAGACCTGTCGGAGGATTTCATGTCGCAATTTGTCATCGAAAAACCGTCTGTTGTCGCGATTCCGGTGGCTGGAAGCGAAGCGCTTTTTCCTGTGCGCCGGGTTTATTGCATCGGACGAAATTACGCCGCGCACGCTATCGAAATGGGTCACGATCCCGACCGTGAACCGCCCTTTTTCTTTCAGAAGAACCCGGACAATCTCAATCCATCAGGCGTGTTTCCATATCCGGCAAAGACCTCCGACGTCCATCATGAGGTGGAGATGGCCGTCGCGCTGAAAAGCGGAGGGCGGAATATTCCCCTGGACGATGCGTTGAATCATGTCTTCGGCTACGGCCTTGCGCTCGACATGACCCGGCGCGACCTGCAAGGCGAAGCCAAGAAACTCGGCCGCCCATGGGAAATAGGCAAAGCTTTCGAGAAATCGGCGCCAGTCGGCCCCCTTCATCCGGTTTCCGAAGTCGGCCATCTGGACAGCGGTCGCGTGGAACTCAAGATCAATGGGCAAGTGCGACAGGAAGGCGACCTCAATCAGATGATCTGGAAGGTCCCGGAGATGATCTCGTTTCTGTCGGAATATTTCGAGCTGGCACCGGGCGACATTATCCTCTCGGGCACGCCTTCAGGTGTGGGGCCGGTTACGAAGGGGGATGTCATGGAGGTTGCGATCGAGGGTCTAGGTGCCATGACAGTCAAGGTCGTTTGAACTTTGGTTGTTCTGCCATTCCCTTATCGAACGATGCCGGGCGCGACGTAGATTGCGTTGGGGATTGCTCCCATTATCGCCGATGCCATCGGTAAACGCTGAATTGCCCTTTGCTGATCGACCGGTCATATGTCGACAAGATCGACGGCTTAATCGGCGAACAAGGGGCCAGTATGGATATCCGGCTTGAGGGCATCGGCCATTCCTACGATAACGTTGAGGTAATGCGCGAAATCTCTCTTGAGATTCCCGCCGGACGCATCGTTTGTATCGTCGGGCCTTCCGGGTGCGGAAAATCAACGTTGTTGCGCATTATCGGCGGGCTAGAGAGACCGACGCAGGGGCGCGTCCTGCAGATCGGCGTACCACCTGAGGGCTGCCTCAATCCGCTTACCTACGTATTCCAGGATTTCGCGTTGCTGCCATGGCGGAGTGTGCATGGCAATGTCTCGCTCGTGCTTGAAGACCACGGCATCCCGGATGCGGAGGCTGATGAGATCATCGCGGACGTGCTTGCCCGTACCAAGCTGAGCGATTTCGCAAAGGCACTGCCCAGGCAGCTTTCCGGCGGTATGAAGCAGCGCGTGGCCATCGCTCGAGCGCTCGCCGTAAAGCCGGCGGTATTGCTGATGGACGAGCCGCTTTCGGCACTCGACAGCCAGACGCGTGAGCTGCTGATGGACGATCTTGTCAGTCTCTATGCTCGCCAGCCATTTACCGCCATCTATGTCACCCACAATCTGAACGAGGCGGTTCGACTCGGCCATTCCATCGTTGTCCTGTCGCGCAGGCCCGGCCAGATTCGGGAGGTGGTTCACCTCGACCGCCCACTTCAGGAGCGCGCCCTAGGCGACCCGGAATTAGAGGCCCGGCAGAAATATCTTTGGGATCTTATGCGCGCCGAAGCGCGGGCCGCCGATGCGGAGCTTGTCAATGTCTAATGCAACGATGAACAGTGACGCTGCCCGCGGCCGTCCGGTCGCCTTCCGTGGTGGTGGTTTCGCCCCCAGGCCGCAGCGCTGGGTAGCGTTCGTGGTTTTCGCAGCGCTTATTGCGCTCGCCGAATGGGGCACAAGAGTGGGCTGGATCTCACCGCTCACGTTGCCAAGGCCGTCCGACGTTCTGGCGACGTTCCGTGATCTCATCAGCACGGGCCTTCTGTTCGATCACATGGGGCCGTCTCTGGCGCGGCTGGCGGTCGGCTCCGCGATCGGTGTCGCGGCCGGGATCGGGACCGGTATCCTCATCGGGCTCTTCAGCCATGTGCGTTCAGGTCTTGTTCCGGTGGTTGCTGCGCTCTTCCCAATTCCAAAAATCGCGCTGCTGCCGCTTTTCGTGATCTGGTTCGGGATTGGAGAGGGGTCGAAATACGCCTTGATCGCCTTCGGAACCTTCACGCCGACGGTGGTTGCCACCTATGGAGCCGTAGACAACGTCGACCGGACGCTGATCCGCATGGGCCAAAGTTTCGGCCTCTCCTGGATTTCGATCGTGCGCAAGATCGTGCTTCCGGGTGCAATGCCGGGAATTCTCTCCGGTATGCGGATCAGCTTGGCGATCGCTATTATCCTGCTGGTCGCAGCGGAGATGCTCGGCGCCGAATACGGCATCGGCGCCTACATACTCGAGGCGGGCTCTCTCTATGATCTTGAGCGCCTGTTTGCCGGTGTGGTCATCCTGTCTCTGCTAGGCGTGCTTGTCAGTGCCGCGATCGGTGTCGTGGAGCGCAGGCTGCTCGCTTGGCGAACGTAGAAGCGACCAAATATCGCCCGAGTGCTTCCCGGCCTGTCGAGTGATAAGCACCTCCGCCGTCTCGCCGGTGGGCGAAGTGCGCATTTCGAAAAGCTCCGGCTGACCTGCTCGAAATGAGAGGACTCCATCCATTCGATACATAAATCGGACTGGAACAAAAAAACGCTGCGATGCAGCATTGATATTTGCCAAAGAATAAATGGTCTGCTTATCTATTCTTGGTCGTTGGGGGAAATGCTGCGAAAGGGAGTCCTAAATGTATCCTGCAGCTACGGAACTCCAGTCATATGTATTTGATTCAATGCAGCGATCCGTCCTTTTTATGGATGTTTTACGCCGTCGCGGGAACCAGTTCATTGATCACTACCGGGCGGGCAAACCGCCGGTCCTTGTCTTCGAGTATGAGCTTGTGATCGACGGGGCATCGCTTGAAAGACCCTGCAATTATATGCTGCTGCGCATCAAGCCGGAGCCGGGTGAAAAGACCGATCCCACCAAGCGTCCTTATGTCGTCTTCGACCCGCGCGCCGGTCACGGACCAGGCATTGGCGGATCAAAGGAAAAGAGCCAGGTTGGCGTGGCGCTGAAGGCAGGCCACCCGGTTTATTTCGTCGCTTTTCGCCCCAAGCCCGTACCGGGTCAAACTCTGCGCGACATCGCATTGGCTGAAAAGATCTTCCTCGACAAGGTGATCGAGCTCCACCCCGATGCGGAGGCGAAGCCCGCCATTGTCGGCAATTGTCAGGCGGGTTGGGCGATCATGATCCTTTCCGCTCTTGCGCCGGAGCAGGCTTCGGTCATCAGCATTGCCGGTTCGCCGCTTTCCTATTGGGCGGGCAAGGAGGGCAAGGACCCAATGCGCTATTTCGGCGGGCTGATGGGCGGCAACTGGCTAGCCGCATTCTCCTCCGATTTGGGCGGTGGTATTTTCGATGGCGCCAATCTCGTCTCCAACTTCGAGTTCCTGAACCCCGCAAATGCAATAATCGGCAAACCCTATAACCTTTATTCCAAGGTGGATACGGAAGCCGAGCGCTATCTCGATTTCGAACGTTGGTGGAGCGGGCATTTCCTGCTGACGCGCGATGAGATTGTGGAACTTACGTCCGAACTGTTCATCGGCAACAAGCTGACACGGGGACATATTGTGAGCCGCGATGGCACGCCGGTCGACCTGCGCGAGATCCGTGCGCCGATCGTCGTGATCGCGAGCGAAGGCGACAACATCACACCGCCGCCGCAGGCGCTGAACTGGATCCTCGATCTCTATGACGATGTCGATGAGATCCGCGCCAACGAGCAGACGATCATCTATACGGTCAATCGGTCGGTTGGCCATCTCGGTATTTTCGTCTCCGGCAGGGTTGCGGTGAAGGAACACGCCGAATTCGTAAGCTCCATCGAGTTGGTCGAAACCCTGCCCGCCGGCCTTTTCGAGATGATCATTGAAGAGGTGGAGCCGGAGGGCGGCGTCATGCCCGGCGCACCTTCCTATGTCGCTCGTTTCGAGGCCAGGACGCTCGACGACATCCGTGCCTACGATGATGGGCGCGACGATGAGAAGCCATTCGAGGTTGTGGCTCATATGTCGGAAGTAAACGAGGGCCTTTACGAAACCTTCGTCAGTCCCTGGCTACGCCCGTTTTTCAACGAAGGATTGGCCGAATTCCAGCGTTTCTTGCATCCTCAGCGACAGAGATATTTCTGGTGGTCCGATATCAACCCCTTTATGGCCGGCATCGAGGTTGCGGCAACCGCCATCCGCGAGAAGCGGGAAGAAGCGGGTGCGGAGAATATCTATCGCAGGACGGAGAACGTCATGGTGCGCTCTGCGGAAACATTCCTCGAAAGGTTGACGACCCAGCGCGACCTCATGCTGGAGCAGTTTTTCAAGGGTGTGTGGACCAACCCCTTGCTTTCCGCCTTCGCAGGAGAAGCGGCAAGCTTCGCCGACAGCCGCAAGCCTCACGCGTCGCGGCGCAAAGAGATCGAGGAACTGCGGGACCTGAAACTTGCCGCCATCGCGAAACGTTGCGAGCAGGGGTCCTTCCGCCAGGCGATAATGCGCGTGATTTACGCCGCGATCCGGGAGACAGGCAAGGTGGACGCGCGCGGCTTTGCCGCCGCCCAGGAAATCTGGAAGAGCCATCCGCGCTTTTCGGAAATATCGAGAGCGGAATTGAAGGCGGAGGCGAAGGAGGCAGCTCTTATGGTCTCCTACGACATCGACAAGGCGCTGGATAGCCTTCCGATGCTTCTCACGAGCCGTCAGGAGCGGGAAGAAGCTGTAGCCCTGTTGCGCCGGATTGCCGAATGGCGGCCCGATGTGGCACCTGAAGTGAAGGATCTGATGGTCCGTGTCGAGAATATCCTCGGCACATCCGAAGCGAACGGACATGGGCGGATCGTACCGCGCAGCGCCAAGCCCGTTGCGGCGGTCCCGCGTGCGCCGAAGTCCGGTTCGGTTGCCACCCGCAAGCCGACATTGCGTAGCAGGCATTAGTAGAAGGCAATCCGCCAAGGCGGGTCGCTTTGACCCGCCTTTCTCAATTTGCAAAAGCCGGCATATCTCGGGAGTGAGTGATGCTCGTTTCGCATACCCGCATTCTTGATATTGTCGGTGACATTATCCGCATCAAGGTATCGGCGAGAAGCAAGGGTGATGACAGCCGGCCCTGTCTGGGCGACCTTGCAATGGTCGATAGCGATGAAGGCTTCCATTCGCTTGCCCAGGTCATCAACATCGACCGGGATTTGATTTCGTTGCAGGTCAACTCCGGCACGAAGGGCTTGCCTAACAATGCAAGAGTACGATTTCTGGGCGAGCCGATGCGCGTCACCTATTCGGGCAATATCCTCGGCCGGGTGTTCGATGGAGCGGGGAAGCCGATCGACGGTGGGCCGGACCTTGCCAATGACCCCACCGTGCCTATCGGCGGACCTTCTGCCAACCCGATGAAGCGGGTGCTCGCCTCGCGTATGATCCGTACCGACGTGCCGATGATCGACGTTTTCAACTGCCTCGTCGAAAGTCAGAAGATTCCTATCTTTTCCGTCTCCGGCGAACCATATAATCAGTTCCTCGCGAGGATCGGTATTCAGGCGGATGCGGATGTTGTCGTCTTTGCCGGCCTCGGTCTCATCTTTGACGACTATGCCTTTTTCCGTCGCCGGTTCGAGGATGCCGGTGTCTTTCCCCGCACGGTCATGTTCGTCAATCAGGCATCCGACCCTGTGGTGGAACGCCTGCTAACGCCCGATCTCGCCCTTGCCGTGGCAGAAAAATTCGCGGTGGAGGAGGGTAAGCGTGTCCTCGTACTGCTGACGGACATGACCGCTTTCGCCGACGCTTTGAAGGAGGTGTCGATCGCCATGGAGCGGGTGCCGGCCAATCGCGGCTATCCCGGCGATCTATATTCCCAACTGGCGCGGCGCTATGAAAAGGCTTGCGATTTCAAGGGCTCCGGTTCGGTCACGATTTTGTCCGCGACGACTATGCCCGGAAATGATCTGACCCATCCGGTTCCCGACAACACGGGCTATATTACAGAAGGGCAGTTTTATCTTCATAGCGGGATGCTGGACCCCTTCGGCTCGCTCTCACGGCTGAAGCAGCATGTCATCGGCAAGGTGACACGCGAGGATCACAGCCAGATCATGAACACCATGATCCGCTTTTACTCAGGGGCCCGCGATGCCGCGCAAAAGCAGGCCATGGCCTTCGAACTTTCAGACTACGACCACCAGCTTTTGAAATTCGGCGATCTGTTCCGCGCCCGGTTCATGGATATCGAAGTGTCGCTGCCGCTCGAGGCCGCGCTGGACCTTGCCTGGAAAACGCTCGGCGAATGCTTCCGCCCTGAGCAGCTTTTGATGAAGCAGGTCTTGGTCGACAAATACTATCCCGCTGACGCCCAGGCCACGGCTGATAGCGAGGCGGCCTGATGGCAAAGCCCGCCCTCAACAAATCGACCCTCCAGCGCGAAACGCGCCAGCTTGCCGAGTATCGGCGATTCCTGCCGTCGTTGGAACTGAAGCGGCTGCAAATCATGGCTGAGCGGGCGAGGGCGCGTCAGGACCTTGCCCGCATGGAAAAGGAGTTTCACGGCCGTTTCCACGAGATTGCCGATCACATACCGATGCTTGCAAACGACATGGTACCGCTGGAAGGCCTCGTGAAGCTGAAAGCGGTGGAAGTCGGCGACCAAAATCTCTCAGGAACCATCCTGCCCAAGCTTGGCGATGTGGAGATTGAGATTGAGCCTTATTCCCTCCTCGGCCGGCCGCATTGGGTCGACCCTGTGGTCGAGGCGCTGCGCGATCTCATCCGGGAAAGCTTGGAGCTCGATGTTATGCGTGAGCGTCTCAAGCGGCTGGCGGAGGCTGAAATCGTGATTTCGCGCCGGGTGAACCTCTTCGAGAAAGT
This sequence comes from Stappia sediminis, assembly GCF_009826895.1. Classification (GTDB taxonomy): domain Bacteria; phylum Pseudomonadota; class Alphaproteobacteria; order Rhizobiales; family Stappiaceae; genus Hongsoonwoonella; species Hongsoonwoonella sediminis. The sequence continues at coordinate 72,123 of NZ_WUMV01000002.1, forward strand.
GCTGATCCCTCAGGCACAGGAGACGATCCGCCGAGTGAAGATGGCACTCGCCGATGCCGAACGCGATGCAGTGATCCGTGCCAAAATATCCAAACGCAAGACGGCTGCCCGCGCTGCCGTGGGTGGAGTGGCCGAGATATGACGATCGTGCCGCTGAAAAAGGTGAGCATTGTCAGTGTTCTGGATGACAAGGAACGCCTGCTGGAGGCAGTGCAGGCTTTCGGCGCCATGCACCTGATCCCGCTTCGGCCCGCGCAAAAGGAACTGGAAGCGGTGCCGAGCGGTACAGGGCGCGACGCGGTCAACGCACTGCGATGGCTGATGGATTGCCCGGCGCCGCGCCGTCCAGTTACGGAGAAGGACGGCTTCGATGTCGATGAGGTGACGGCCGACGCGACCGTCAATCGGCAGGCCTTGCTTGATGCGGAAGACCGGCGCGCGGCGCTCATGAAGCGCATCAAGGATGTCAGGCCTTGGGGTGAGTTCTCTTTTGCCGGGCTGGAGGAGGTGGGCGGTTATCGTTTCTGGTTTTACGTTGTACCGCACAACAAACTCGCCGCGGTCGATCCGGCCGGTAAGATCCTTGAAGTCGTTCACCGCGACCGCCGCAATGCCTATTTCGTTTTGCTTTCTCCAGAAGAACCGCCAGCAGATGCCATGCCGGTGCAGCGCGTTCATGTCGGCGAACATTCCTTGTCGGAACTTGAGCGTCAGCTTGAAGCGGTGGAGATCCTCCTCGAAGACATCTGGGCGGAGCGGCGGGCGCTCACCAAGTGGCGGGTCCTGATGGCCGGTCATCTGGCTGAGGCTCAGGACCGCTCGGCGCGAAGGCGTGCAGCACTTGAAACCGCGGACGAGGGTCGCGTCTTCGCCATGCAGGGCTGGATCGCGGTGGACCGCGTTTCAGAGGTTGAAAAGCTCGCAGCAGAGTTCGGAGGCGCTGTCATTGTGGAGGGAGCGAGCGAGAAAGACGATGTGCCGACCTTGCTTTTGAACAGGCCCGAGCTTTCGGGCGGTGAGCTGCTGGTCGAGTTTTATCAAACGCCTTCTTATCGCGGATGGGATCCATCGGCCATCGTCTATGTCTCGTTCATCCTCTTCTTCGGCATGATCATGACGGATGCCGGTTACGGTCTTTTGTTGCTCGGCGTCCTTTATTTCTTCCGCGAACGCTTCGAGGGATCCGCAAACGGCCGCCGCATGCTCGTCATGGGCTATTGGCTGATGGTTTCCACTGCCTTCTTTGGGGTTCTCACAGGTAGTTACTTCGGACTTACGCCGCCGGAAAGCAGCTTTCTCGGCCGTATCAAGGTCATGGATTTGAAAAACGTCGATGCGATGATGCGGCTAACCCTGACCATCGGCGTCGTTCACATCGTGCTCGCCAATCTCATGAACAGCCGCCACGCAAATTCGACAAGCGGACGATTGCAGCCGATTGGGTGGTGCCTTGTGGCCATCGGCGGCCTGACCGCGTTTCTGGGCAGCACATACCAGATCTTGCAAATGGGAGGGTTGATCCTGGCTGCCGCGGGCATCCTTGTTGTTGGTATCTACGGGAGCGACAGGAAGGTTACGTCGCCGAAGACTGCGCTCCTTCGCATTTTCGATGGCCTGGGAGCTGCCTTCCGCCTCACCAACATGTTCAGCGACGTGCTCAGCTACATGCGTCTTTTCGCGCTCGGCCTTGCCGCCGCATCGCTTGCGGAGACTATCAATACGCTTTCGGGCCAGCTGGTTCACGCTGCGCCCGGCATCGGCATGTTGATAGCCTTCGCCGTGCTGGTCATCGGCCATGGCATCAACATCGGGCTCGGGCTCATCGCCGGCGTAGTGCATGGGCTCCGGCTGAATGTCATCGAGTTTTTCAATTGGGGTCTGAAGGACGAGGGAAAAGCATTTCGTCCCTTCAGGAAGCAGGAGATAGGCCAATGAATGAGTTCGTGATGGCCCTCGGCTGGCTTGGCCTCTATGCGCCCGTAGCGCTGGGCGCGATCGGTAGCTGCATGGGCTGTGGTATCGGCGGAAGTGCCGCGATTGGCGCCATGCTCGATACAGAAAGCGGCCATGGCCGTTTCATCGGCGTGTCTTTGATGCCTTCTTCGCAGGTTATCTACGGCATCGTGATCATGTTCTCCCTCCAGCGTGACCCGATGACAGCAGAGGCCGCAGGTGCGATTTTCGGCATTGGCCTTTTGGCCGGCTTTGCCATGCTCTATGCCGGCATCCGACAGGGCGAGGCGATCGCCTCGGCGATCAATGCTTCGAAGGCGAAGCCGGAAATCTTTGGCATTTCGCTGGCACCTGCCGCAGTCCTTGAAGGTTTCGCCGTCTTTGCGCTGGTCTTTGCGCTGGTGCTGAGCGGTTCAATTCCCGCCTGACCGGATGGAGGCGCGACATGGCCAAAACTCCAGAAATCAATGGTGCGCATACGGGTGCGGGTGTCCAGGCCCTGATCGAGCGACTGAAGACCGAAGGTATTGCGGCGGGCCAGGACGAAGCAGATCGTATCCTCACCGCCGCCAGAGCCAAGGCCGACAAGCTCGTTGCGGATGCCGAGGCTAAAGCCAAGGAAATCGTCGACAAGGCCAAGAGCGAGGCCGCTGCTGAAACAGCGGCTGCGAACGACGCGCTCAAGATTGCTGCGCGCGATCTGGTCCTTCGACTTCGCAACGAACTCGGCAACCGTATCGGTGAGGAAACGAGGCGGCTTTTGGGTGACGCCTTCACGGATGAGGAATTTTTGAAGAACTTGATCCTCGCCATTGCGGGCAAGGCGAAGAAGGATGCGGGCATCACGGCGAAAGACGCGATGGAGATCGTCCTTCCCTCCAGGATCGTCACCTTCGATGAGCTTAAGAAATCGCCCGAAGCGGCGGAGGAGGGGACGTTGACGCATTTTGTCGTCACAGTTGCAGCCGATGTGCTGCGCAAAGGGGTATCTTTTAATTCCGCGCCGGGTTTTGAGGGGATCAAGATCAGGCTCGTGGATCGCGATCTTTCTATCGATCTCACCGAAGAAGCGATCGCCGCCCTCCTGACCCAGCATCTTCAGCCCCGGTTCCGTGCGCTGATGGAAGGGGTGGTGCGTTGAGCAATGAATAGTCGACTTCAATACATAACGTTGATCACCAGCCTTCCGCATATCGGTCGGATTTTCACTGAGCATGGGACGGGAATTTCGCGCTACCGGCTGGAAGAGCGTTTGAAGATGCTGGAGCCGGAGCACTCGAGATTGCTCGAACGCATCGTTTCCGTCACTGCCTGGTCGTCCGTTTCGAAAATCGAAACGGACGCTGAAATTATCGGTCTTGCCAGCGCCGTTATCCAGGAGTTGACCTGCTACCCTGATTTGCAGGAACTCGTGCTTTTGCGCATGGAGACACGCACCCTAATCGCGGCACTGCGCCGTCGGCGCGAAGGAGCGAACGATGCAGGAGATGTCACGTCCTGGGGCTTCGGACGCTGGTGCAGGACGATCCGGGAGAACTGGAACGACCCTGCCTTCGGCCTGTCGCATATCGTTCCCTGGGCGAGCGAGGCCGATCGTCTGATGAAGGGTGGCGATCATGTCTCCTTCGAGCGGTTGGTGCTGACGGAGGTTTTTCGTCAGATCGGGCGCCATTCGGCCAGCCATGAGTTCGATTTCACGGCGGTCGTCGCATATGTGCTTCGCTGGATTATCGTCGAACGTTGGAGCATTTACAGCACTGTAAAGGCGAGCGAGCGGCTGCGCGGTCTTCTTGCTGAGGCATTGAAGAGCGCCCCGTCGCCGTTTTCAGCGGTACCTGAGACAGAAATAGCCGTTTAGCGGGAGGCTAATCCATGACGAGCCCGTCCAATCTGCCGGAACCGTCTGCCGAAATCGCTGCGGTGCAGGACGATTTGGTGACGATACGCCCGACCGGGTCACGGCCACTCATCAAGAACGAGGTGGTCTACATCATCCCGCATGGGCCGGAACGTGGCGGAGAGCGCAGGGAGTACCTGAAGGCGGAGGTGCTGCGAGTGCGCGGCGATTCCGCCGAGGCTCAGGTTTTCGAAAGCACGGGCGGTGTCAGGGTCGGCGACAAGGTGATCCAGACCGGCGAAATGCTCTCGGTAGCTCTCGGTCCAGGTCTTCTCGCCGGCGTTTTCGACGGGCTGCAGAATCCGCTTGGCGAAATCGCTTCGCAATTCGGCTTTTTCCTGCCGCGCGGTGTTTTGGTCAACCCGCTCGATCAAACGCGAAAATGGGCTTTCACGCCAAAACTCAAGGCAGGTGATACGGTGCGTGCGGGAGCGACCCTCGGTACCGTTCCCGAAGGTCGCTTCGAGCATCGCATCATGGCGCCCTTCAACCTTCAGGGCGAATGGACGGTGGATCGAATTCGCGAGGGCACGTTCACCATTGAGGATGTCGTTGCGACGATTTCGAACAAGAAGGAACAGCAAAAAGATCTGACCCTTATACAGCACTGGCCCGTCAGAAAGCCTATTCCCTCGGCTTTGGCCCCACTCGGCGAGGCTGAGCGGCTTTACCCCACCGAGCCCCTGATAACGACGATCCGACTGATCGATACCTTCTTTCCGATAGCACGCGGTGGCATGGGCTGTATTCCCGGTCCCTTCGGTGCCGGCAAGACAGTGCTGCAGTCCCTGATCTCCCGCTTTTCCGCCGTCGATATCGTGATCGTCGTAGCTTGCGGCGAGCGTGCGGGCGAAGTCGTGGAAACGATCACGGAATTTCCCAGCCAGCCGGACCCTTCCGGAGACGGCACGCTGATGGATCGCACAGTCATCATCTGCAACACTTCGTCGATGCCGGTCGCTGCCCGCGAAGCCTCTATCTACACAGGCATAACGCTCGGCGAATATTACCGGCAGATGGGCTACGACGTGCTTCTGATTGCCGATTCCACGTCGCGCTGGGCGCAGGCAATGCGTGAAACCTCAGGAAGGCTTGAAGAAATTCCGGGCGAGGAAGCATTTCCCGCTTATCTCGATTCTTCCATCAAGGGGATTTACGAGCGTGCCGGCGTTTTCCGTATTGGCGACGGGTCGCTCGGCTCGCTGACCATGATAGGTACGGTTTCGCCTGCCGGGGGCAATTTCGAGGAGCCGGTCACGCAGGCGACCCTCGCCACTGTGAAGACTTTTCTCGGCCTTTCCTATGACCGCGCTTACAAGCGCTTTTATCCCGCTGTAGACCCATTGCTCTCCTGGTCGCGCTACCATACCCAGCTTGCCGACTGGTACAAAAAACACATCGACGGGGAATGGGTGGGCCGTGTCGAGGAGATGGTTGAGCTCCTGCGTAGAGGCGATGAAATAACGAGAATGATGCAGGTGACCGGTGAAGAAGGCGTTTCGATCGACGATTTCGTCACGCAGCAAAAAGCACTTTTCCTGGATATGGTCTACCTGCAGCAGGACGCTTTCGACGATGTCGACGTTTCCGCCCCGCTTGACCGGCAGCGGGAAACCTTCGACATCGTAACTCGCGTTGCCAAGCGGGATTTTGATTTCGATGACAAGCCGCAAGCCCGCGACTTCTTCACAAAGCTCACCGGAATATTCAAAAACCTCAACTATGCGCCCCAAGGTTCGCAGCAGCGCGAGGAACTGAAGAAGCAGGTAACGGACCTCGTCATGTCGGCGCCGCATCGATACGCGCAGGCCGCGGAATAGTGTTGGATCTGAGCGGGGCGGGGTAGACGAGGCCATCCATCAATTTTCGTGCGGTTCGCATTGTTCCCGCACTCGTTACATTGCCCGCTTCATTCCGTTCGATCACCACTTCGGCGGCCCCTGTCGGGTGCTCGATCAGGCAGCGGCCGTCTTTGGGAAACGAAGCCAAGGCAGCGGCCGGGCTGCCGGGCAGGGTGCAGGCGGTGGCGACGCTGACGGCTGCGAACACGCCGATGGTCGCGTGGCAGCGGTGTGGAATGAAGCTGCGGGTGGAAATCATTCCGCCGTTTTGCGGCGGCGAGACGAGCGTCATCTTCGGCACGCTTTTCTCGCTGACGTCACCGAGCGACATCATTGGCCCGGCCTTGAGGCGGATCGCCTCGATCCTGGCTTTGAGTTCGACATCGGCATCGAGTGTATCGCGCGTTTCCTGTCCTCTCACGCCGAAGTCGGCCGCGCGCATCACCACGCATGGCATGCCGTTATCGATAAGTGTCGCCTCGATCCCGTTGATCGTATCGGTTTCGTTTCCGGTCGGTAGCAGCGCGCCGCACATGCTGCCCGCGATATTCGCAAACATCAGCGGAACGGCCGCATGTGTGCCGGGCACGCCGTCGATCGCCGCCGCGCCACGATAGTCCACCTTGCCGCCCGGCGTGGAAATCCGTGCGGTCGCAATTTCACCCGTGTTCAGCATATTGATGCGCACCGGCGTTTCATCGCCCGTTACCTGGATAAGCCCGCGCTCGATCGCGACGGGCCCGACCCCGGCAAGAATATTCCCGCAGGCTTGCGCATCCGACACGAGCGCCTGATCGACGAAGACCTGCAAGAAGAGATAGTCGACATCCGCATCCTCACGCGAGGAGGGAGCAAGGATGGCGACCTTCGAGGTGAGCGGGTCTGCACCGCCTATCCCGTCAATCTGCCGCGGGTCGGGGGAACCCATGATGCGCAAGAGCAGATTGTCCCGTTCATCGGCATCGTCGGGGAGGTCGGATGCGAGGAAATAGGCCCCCTTCGATGTTCCTCCGCGCATCCAGAGGCAGGGAAGGCCGTCCACCTCGGGGTCAGACATATTTCAGCCCTTTCTCGGCAAGGCGCTTGCGCATGTCGTAGATGTCTAGCCCCAGTTCGCCGGCGGCCAGCCTTTCGCGTTTGGCCTCTTCGGCGGCAAGCCGATTTTCCGCCGCCTTCAGAACTTCTTCCGCTTCGGCGCATTTGACCACACATGCGCCGTCCTCATCGGCGACGATGATATCGCCCGCCTCGATCATTTGCCCGGCACAGACGATCGGGATATTCACCGAACCGAGAGTTTCCTTGACAGTGCCCTGGGCTGAAATTGCCTTCGACCAGACCGGAAAGCCCATCTTCGTCAGATCGCGAACGTCACGCACGCCGGCATCGATAACAAGGCCGCAGCCGCCGCGCGCCATGGCGGAGGTCGCCAGCAGATCGCCGAAATAACCGTTATCGCAGGGCGAGGTCGGTGCGAGAACGAGTATATCGCCCTTCTGCAACTGCTCTATGGCGACATGCACCATCCAGTTGTCGCCTGGAGGCGCGGAGATGGTGACCGCCGATCCTGCGACCTGCGCGCCCGAATAGATTGGCCGCATATATGAAGCGAGACATCCGCGGCGCCCTTGAGCTTCATGCACGGTAGCCACACCCGCAGCGCCGAGGCGGTCGATGACCTCCGGCAGAGCGCGGGTGATATTCTGAACGACGACTGTCATCTCATAAACTCCTACCTGATGACCGGCGGTGTGCCGTGCGTATGAAAGGTCTCGATCGTCTTGAGGCCCCAGGCCTGACCCTTCTTTCTGTCGGCCTCGGTCCAGATCACCGGTTCCCAGTCCGGCGCAAGGATCAGCCGCGCGCCGGCGTTCGCAAGCTCGACCCGGTTTCCGGCAGGTTCCCAGACATAGAGGAAGAAGGTTCCCTGGATCGCATGCTTGTGCGGGCCCGTTTCGATATGGACACCGTTTTCAAGGAATATATCGGCGGCTCTCAGGATGTCCTCGCGCTGATCGGTGGCATAAGTCACGTGGTGGAGCCTGCCCTGGCCGCCCCCGTGTTCTTCCGTGCAGGCGAGGTCATATGTCTTGTTGTTGACGGTAAACCAGCAGCCGCCGAGCCGGCCGTTGTCGAGTTGGATAAGCTCCGTCACCCGCGATCCGAGGCAAGTTTCCATGAAGCGTCGAAACTCGGTCACGTCCTCGGAGAGGAGGTTGAGGTGGTCGAGCCGGCGCGGGCAAACGCCACGCGCGTGGAATTTGCTGGCGTTGTTCTTCAGGGCGGGGCGGTCATTATCGCCCGGCCGGTATTTCACGGTGTCCCAATAGATTTCGAACACATGGCCAAAAGGGTCTTCGAAGCGGTAAGCGCGGCCATGGCCCATGTCGCCCTCCGCCCAGCCTAGGGTCTTGAAGCCCGATGCCTCGATTGCCGCGATCCGCCGCTCCAGTGCTTCAGGCGATGATGCCCGATAGGCGATATGGCCAACGCCTGTCGTGTGGTGGCGCGTCAGTTTCAGCGAGTGAAACTCATAGTCGTCCCAAGCCCGCAGATAGGCGGAGGTTTTGTCCTCGCCCGACAGGGTGAGGCCATAAACGCGGGTGAAGAAGTCGAGGCTGTCCTCGTATTTGTCCGTATAGACCTCGACATGCGCGAGATGCGCCAGATCGGTCAGCCTCTCCATCGCATTTTCCTCCCTGCAAACTACAGTTCATCCACCGTACGCGGAAATATAGACTGGAAGCCTTCCGCGTATTTGCAATCGCGTCCGCCCGACTGACCACCGGAATTGCGCTTGAAGTGGTTGGCGCGGTTGATTGCAACGCGGGTGTAATATTCCCAGAGGTGCTCTTGGCCCTGCATGCACTCGATTGCGGCGCGCTTCTTGTCCCAGACCGGGGTTATGTCGAGGAAAGTGTCGGGCTTCCATCCCATCTGCTCGGTCTGATGAGGCTCGAAGAGGTAAAGCTGCGGTGCGCCCAGAACCTTCTCACCGGGGTTGTGGCCCCAAGCCTGCGCGATCATGCGACATTCCAGCGCCACTTGCGTCGCGTACATATGGTCGGTGTTATAAGGGTCGTACTGTGAATGTGAGAGCATGAAGCACGGTTGGACCGCGCGGATTACCTCAACGACGCGATCCTTGTCGGACCGGGTGAGTTCCAGCGGATAATCGCCGAGATCGAGGCATAAGAGCTCGTGGACGCCCAGACATTCGGCAGCGCGTTCCGCCTCGGCCCGGCGGGCGGCCTTCACCCGGTCAAGCGTCATGCCGTCCTGCTTCCAGAGTTTCGCGCTTTCGCCGCGCTCGCCGAAAGACAGGCAGAGCACGGTTACGTCGTAGCCTTTGTCGGCGTGAAGCGCGATCGCACCGCCGCACCGCCAGACGAAGTCGGCGGCATGAGCGCTGATGACGAGGGCTGTTTTGTCGCTGGTCATTACGGGACCTCCCGGATCGGATATTCAAGCCGGTTTCACACGAAGCATGTGTCGGGACAATTCGAAAGCCTGTCTCGCAGTATAAGTTTGGGCTATAATGGCTCGTTTCAAGTTTGGCGTTATGGCAGTAATTCGTGCTTGCGGCAAAGGAGGTTCTCTCTATGAACATCGGTTTAGCCGACGATCCGCGTCTTGCCTTCGTGGGCTTTGGCGAGGCGGCTCAGGCATTTGTTTCCGGTTGGGGCGAAACCCGCCCGGGTCACATAAGTGCCTACGACATCAAGACCGACGAGGAAGCGCATCGCGCCGAAATCGAGGCGCGGTATCAGACGCTTGAGGTGTCAGGAAAACTCTCGCTTGGCGACGCTCTCACCACAGCGCAGATTGTCTTCAGCCTCGTTACCGCCGATCAGGCCCTTGTCGCTGCCAGAGCCGCTGCAAGCTATCTCGCAGCCGGCGCGCTATGGCTCGACTGCAATTCATGCGCTCCCGATACCAAACGGCAGGCCGCGCAGACGATCGAATCCGCAGGAGGGCGCTATGTGGATGTCGCAGTGATGGCGCCGGTCCATCCGAAGCGCCATCTCGTTCCTCTGCTGCTTTCGGGCCCGCACGCCGGTGAAGCCGCGGGTGTTCTGGAAGAGTTAGGCATGCGCCCGGCGATTGCGGGGGCATCCATCGGCGAAGCCTCCGCAATCAAGATGATCCGTTCGGTAATGATCAAGGGACTGGAGGCGTTGACGGCGGAATGCTTTCTCGCCGCCCGCCGCGCGGGCGTCGACGCCCAGGTTCTTGCCTCCCTGAAGGCATCGGATCCGGATATCGACTGGCAAAAACGAGGTTCCTACAACTTCGAACGCATGATGGTGCATGGGGCCCGTCGGGCAGCGGAAATGCGCGAGGTCGCCGCGACGCTGAAATCTCTCGGATTGCCGGATCGTATGGCGTCCGCAACTGCTGACTGGCAGGACGAGGTCGCGCGCCTCGAACTATCAGCCGCTCAGGATGGTCTGGCGGAGTGCGCCGACAGGATACTTTGCGCCATATGATCCCCCGTAATCTCCGTCACTTACGGCTGTTTCTCGCGGTTGCGGATTTGAAATCGCTGACGCTCGCATCGCAAAAATGCCGCGTCACACAGCCTGCCGTTTCACAGGCGATAGGTAAGATGGAAACGGCAGCGGGCGGCACCCTTTTCGAGCGCACGAAACAGGGCTTCTTCCTCACGTCCCGTGGTGAGGTTCTGGCGGGGCGCGTGGCGCGCGCCTTTGCCATTTTGGATCCGGCCTTGTCGGATATTTCGCAGCGTTTGTGTCTGACAATGACTTTCGCCCAACTTCAGGCGTTGATCGCGGTCCGCGAAACCGAGAACTACACGCTCGCCGCCCGTCGCCTCGGCGTTGCGCAGCCGACGGTGCACAGGGCGGTCAGCCAGATCGAAAGGGAGGCTAAGAGCGGTCTTTTCAAGCGCACATCCTTCGGCATCGTCGCGACGCGCGCCTGCCAGGCACTGACCCAGGCTGCAAGACTTGCGATATGCGAGCTCGATCAGGCCGACTCCGAACTTGCGGAACGCGATGGACGGGATATCGGGCGGATTGTGATAGGTGCGCTGCCGCTTTCAAGGTCCGCCCTTTTGCCGGAGGTTCTGGTCAGGTTTCGGAAATTGCGCCCGAACCTTTCCATATCCGTCCTCGACGGCCCTTATGACGAGCTGTTGGCGGGTCTCCGGCGAGGCGAGATCGACTTTCTGCTCGGAGCCTTGCGCGATCCGGCACCTATCGGAGATATCCGGCAGCGTCGTTTGTTCGATGACAGCCTCGTTCTGCTTTGCGGGCGCGATCATCCGTTGGCGAAGAAGCGTGGCGTCGCCCCGAGGGATCTGGCGAGCTATCCCTGGATCGTACCCCGCACAGGAACGCCCACCCGTCTGCAATTTGACGCGCTCTATGACAATCTCGAACAATCTGCGCCTATAGGGATCATTGAATCCGGATCGATCCTGCTCATGCGCGAAATGCTAAACCTCAGTGATCATCTGGGCTGTATTTCACGCCTTCAGGCAGAGGCTGAATTATCAAAGGGCCTGCTTGTCGAACTGGACTTCATAATGGATCAGCCCAATCGGCCGATCGGCATGACGACACGGCACAACTGGATCCCGACCGCAGCGCAGCAACAACTGCTCGACATACTCCAGGCAGTCGAGCCTTGCAGAGACAAACTATAGCATCAGCTTATAGGTCCTATCCTGCGTCGAATTGACTTCCGTATTCCTCCGTCCAATGACTTCGTTCTATTTGCAAAACTGATGGAAAAGTCGATCGGGTAACCTCGAAAGGCCGGCTTTCTCCAAGGCGCGCTTCTGCTTCCACTTCAATGTTCGGCTGTGGTTGCGAATTCATCCGGATGGTTTCTATTGCCCGATGCGGCCATAATCGGAAAACGAGGGCTATATATTGGTATGCCGTTTCTGAACATTCCTGACCGGAGGCGCATTGATGGATATGAACCTCGTGCTTGTCGCAACGGACGGATCGGAGGCGGCGGGCAAGGCCTTTGAATTCGCAGTGGATATGGCCAAGTCTCATGCGGCAAGGTTGATCGTGCTTCACGTTCAAAAGAGGCATGGCAGTGACATCCTGCCCGCTGGGTTGGAGGAAGCCTCTTTTTCAATGAATGTATTGGGCAGCGAAGCCGAAATGTACAAAATAGCTGCCAGGCGGCTTGTCTCGGAATCCGCGCAGCACGCGCGTGGGGAAGGGGTCATCGATGTTGAGGAGCTCGTGGTCGAGGGCGATCCTTCACGCTTGATCGTGGAAGTCGCAAACAGCCGGAGCGTCGATGTCATTGTAGTCGGAAGCCGTGGGCGGGAAGGATTGGAAGGCTTGATGCTCGGCAGCGTTAGCCACAAAGTGGCCCACGCAGCTCCTTGCACATGCATCATCGTCCGGTAGCACTTCAAGTGCGCGCGGCGTTGCGAGTTGTCTCGGGCAGGGAGATTATCATGCTGCAAAGTCGGGACAGCGCGTCTTTCAGATTCTCGGCGCCCATCCGGACTTGGAGCCTTTCGGGCGAAGAGGAAATTTTAAAGCAATATGGTAATATAACCAATCGGATCGATCTTATTTGAGTCGAATATGGTTTAATAATACTGTAGCTCATCCTATTTAAGGGTGTATATTAAAATATTTATCTATTTGATAGTTAAGTAATTTAGGTTAATATTATTTTGGAGTAGGATAGTGGCCTTGCAGGAGGGCGTAATCCCCATAGCAATATTCAGTCAGCTTTCTCCTTGCTTTATTGCTAAGGTCTGAGAGTGAGATTTTCTCGCCTCCGGTTTGCTCTCGTTCCAGCTCAATTCGCTGACTGGTTGAATTCTTCATGAAGTCTACAAAATCGGATATTTTTTCTATTCGGAACACGTGATGAAAATATCTCAAGTCGGAACCCAGGAAGCTATAAATCGGGTCGGTGTGATGCTTTATTGAATCCGACAAGATTCGATATTTGCCAAGGTTGTTGAAGAATTGATCCGGAGACGGGTTTGGCCGCACGCCAAGCTTCGAGGCTAATTCAAGGTCGATTCGCTTCTCCGAAAGTTCGCCATAGTGTTTCACGCGGTTGCTGTAGGCGGACAGCATCCGCGCAACCGGGTCGCGAACGACGGTGATGCGTATCATGTTCTTGAGTGGCATAAGGTCAACATCAATAAACGAAGGTGTGTCATAAGCGGAATTATGAATATGCATTAAGTTATCACCTCTTATGTGCTGCTCGAAATTTCGACCATTATTAATTTTGTACATTAAATATTTTATAGATGTACATGCAGTCTTTGGGACAGGGAAATAGACGATACCGTAATTTTCAAGAACGATCGCCATTTTTGTCTTCCTTGTTTTAAGAGAAAAAGTGAAGACAAGGTGCCGAAACATGTGTTTCCAAAACTAGCAATCTTTTGGCGAGGGGGTCTGCATCCGATGCCTGCAGCTTCCGTGCTATTTCTATTAGCAATTCAGATTTCGCGAGATATTCTCGGGATGGACAGAACGGCCACTGCTCAAGCTAAACCTTGAGGGTCCGGAGCCATCACCACAACTGGGCGTCGGCAGTCTCATCCTTCGACAACGCCCATCTTAGCCTCAAGGCACGCTGCACCGTCATCTGCACCGGGAAGGACGGGGGGCATGGAGTTCAGTGACGCCGGATCTAGCTCGGTCTCGAACGCTCCGAACACCATGCGCACATGTTGAATGGCGCCGCCAGCAGGCAGGCGGGTGAACAGGTGCAGGTCGAAAGGTCCCTGACGAGGTTCCGCCATTCGAGCTTCCAAGACACCGACGTCGGTCGGATCTGCCAGTTCAACCCACTCGCTTGCTGCCAGAATGCCCCTGCCTCGCTCGGCGTCATCAACGCTTATGCCCGGAGGTGTGAGGACGATCCGCGCAGCGAGTTGCTGCGTCCTGCAGCGATTGTCATCAACGGAGACAGTACATGACACGGCATATATCGTGTCTGGCGTGGATAGCGTTGTGACGGCGGCGGATATCTGGTTCGGCAGAGGTCTTAGCAATATTCTTCCATCACCAAGATATCCGAAACAGGGGTAGCTGGCCTTTATTTCGCGCGTCAGTTTCGTATCGGCCATGTCCGCTTCGCTGACAGGGGCTACGGGATTGGCAAGAGGTAAGCCGGCTTCCTGGGCTGTCCTTGCCACGCCGGTCGAAACTCCGGGAAAGCCGCCCCAGATCCGAATGGCGAGCATCGGCTGCTTTTCGTTTTCTGCAGGGAGACCGACCGGCGACTGCAGACCATATTCGGGAAGAAGTCCAGCAGAGCATATGCCAAGAGTTGGAAACTCGCCTGCGCCTTCAGCGTAGATGCGAAGCTGGAGAAGACGATGAAGCTGCGACAGGGTCTTATCCAGGCGCAGTTGCAACGTCCCCTTGCGGAGCATGCTGAAGGGGACCCGCCACCGCGCCAGTTGTGCGTCTGCCGCGCCGGCTATCAATTCGGCCGTTATCCAGCCCACGCCAGAGCCAGGCGAGGTGATCTCAAGATCAAGGCCGCCTAAACCATGGGCGCCGATGGGAAGGATCTGGCGTAGGATGCAGTCTTCCACCTGGTTGCTCGCGTTTTTCGGCCGCGCCGCCGGTACTGCGATGCTGCCGTGCGGCGGTGGGCTCGAGAAAGCTAGCCGCAAAGGAGACAGCCGAAGATTTTCAAGCAACTCTTCGACGTCGCGCGGGATTCTGTAATGGTTTTCAAGGGTTTCGCGGAGTGCGGCAATATCCTTGCGCAGATTGGCATTCGACCGGGCCAGTTGTGCAACCGCCGAAAGAGAATAGGCCAGGAGATCCATGGTCAATGTGGCTGCATTGCCGTGGACGAGGCGAGGGATTGCATCCTCTCCGGCAAGCTGGGACCACCATTTCATTAGGAGTTCCCCGGCGTTTCGATCGCAGGAGCCAGGTACCCAGATCGCCCAGACATTTGTCGGCGGCACCGAGAGTGGCTGTAGCTTTGCGTCAATGTCGGCGGTAGCGTAGCCGTCCGCATCGCTCAGCACGAGGCGCTGTTTTCCATCAATGCGTAGGGTGAGGAACCTGAACCCGCTGTTTTTCCATGGGTGGGGGAGCATTTCGCCTTGCGGGGCAAGCAGCAACAGTTTCGGCGCGCCGTCATACAAGGAGCGGAAATTTGAATGATGTGCATAAAGCATCATGGCGAAAGGAACTCCATATCCTTCTGCTCCGGGTCCGCCGTGCGGGAACTTCCGTCCTGCTCCACCTCGGGAAGGAAGACAAGCTTGCGTTCGGGGATACCCAGCGCGCGGCACAATTGAAATGTCTCGGCGTGGTCGACCAGGATCTTGTCGTAGGCCTGCTCGAAGGCGATGCAGGCATTCGCCGCTTCCAGCGCCGAACAATGCTTTTCGCCGCCAAGCGCGAGCAGACAGCAGGTTTCCACCCCGCGGTGACGCAAGGAGCCCATAAGGGAACTGGGGAGTTGATTGGGGAGCGAAATAACCGTCCGATAGGCGGCAAGCGTAGTGATGATGGCCTCCGCATCCCACCATCCCGGATGCGGTACGCTGGTGCCGCTGTAATTCCGATGTTTTACCGAAGTGTCCTCAACGCCTCGAAGGGACGGCAGCAGGACGAACTCATCGAAGTGATCCTTCAGCGCGATGTCGCAGTCGAACCGGTTTCCTATTGCGATGAGATGAGGCGAAAGAGTGCCGTCCATACTGTCACGTATCCGCAAGGCGGCTTCCAGTTCGCCTGAATTGCCGGCCTCGATAACGATAGCAACGCAGCCCCGCGTTTTGTCCGGCGACATACATGGAAAGACTGAAGGCAATGACGAACCGGAATAGATTTGCCATGGCATTGAGGAGCCGGCCCTATGACGGTCGAGATGCGCGGAACGCCAGGTGGTTGCATGATTTCGACGGGCGGCTTCGGTCAGCTTCTTGCCAAGGGTCTCGATTGCCTGCGAGGCGTCGTGATCGAACGGAAGAGCTTCGGGAACCTCCAAGGTTAGTTCATGAACGGCGTTCGGTTTTCTGATCTGAGAATGGAGCCCCTGAAATCCGCTTTTTTCGCGAAAGGATTTGAGGAATTGGTCGGCCTCGAAGGCGGCTACCTGGATATTCGGCGGAGCCGAAATCGGCAACTCGACTGTGCCGCCGGGCACCTGCAGGTTTGTTTCGTCGCGCCAGCGTATTGATGGAGGGGAAACGACGTTTGCTTCAAGGGTCAGCGTGACAAGAGTGGATCTTCTTAAGGCGCGCTCCAGCGTCCAGAGAATTCCGGAAAACATCCGCCGTCTCGCGAGCGCCCCGAGGAGTTGCTCTTCCATCACCACCAGATGGCCGGGTGATCGGCCATACTCTGGCCGCTCGCGCGAACGCAGCAGCAGTATCAGATAGTCCTCCAGTGCGATCGTTTCGCGCTCGTAAGGGGAGGCAAGACGGCTGACCTTGCCAGTGTCAGGATGAAAGATCGCATATCTGGACCGGACCCTGATCTCACGATCCAGGATAGACGGCACATTGTACAGGTTGGAGTGTTTGGAGCGAATGTACTCAAGCGTCGACGCGAGTTCTCGTTCTGCCGCCACGAGCATGCTTTCGCCCCGACGCCGATACCGAAAGCCAGCGTTCGGAACATGTATGCCTCGGAAACCCGAATCGAGCCCCTGCAGCCAAAACTCCCAATCCTCGCAGCCCCTTCTCATGTCGCTGTCGAAGCGCAAACCTGCATCGAGCATGTTGCGCCCTGCCATGCTGCCCGCCTCGGTGACGTTTCGGAAAAGATGCTCCAGCGGAGAGTAAGATCCGGACATATCGCCAAATTCAGCAAAGCCAAACTTGTCGATATCCGTGTATGCCCAGCCGGCGCACTCGTCACCCGACTGCAACGCATCCAACAATCGCTGCAATGTCGCCGGACCGATCCTGTTGTCGCTGTCCAGGAAATAGACGCTCTCCAGAAGCGGAAATGCGCGAAGTGCAAATTCTATTCCCGTATTTCTCGCTGCGCTGAGACCGTCGTTGCGTTTTCGCAGGTAATAGATCTTGTCTGGATAAGCGTACGCGAAGCTCAAACAGCATTCGTGAGTCTCCAAATGAGGACATCCATCATTCACGATGATGATGGCAAAAAGGAAATTGGTCTTTTGACTCAAAGAGGTACTTAATGCTTCAGACAGAAATCCTGGCTGGCCGAAGGCCGGTATCACTATTGCGACCTTGATGGGAGCGGTTTTGCTGCTATGCACAAGCCGAGAGCCTTTTCTTCAAAAATGAAGTTTATTTCTCCATTGAAAATGGGAATACATTCGAAATGTAAATGTAACTCTGGGGCGAAAATATGTCTCACGATCAAATTAGCAATCTGCGTTAAATTATATAAAAATTAAAACTAGTATTATTTGATTTTATATCAGAATTATTCTTGTTTTATATATTCTCTTGCGATCCCGGATTGCCACGTTGCTGTGGTAAATTAACGAATACGCGTTCGTGGAGCGTGCTCCTGCTGCCGAACGAATTCGCTCTTTTGTATAATCAAAAGGACTGTCGCCGGATCGCAGTTCTGCCGCGCCAGATGCATTCAGCAGGTTGATATTCATCAATTCCGATAAGATTGGCGCCGTGTAGCTTGTTTACTCTGTGGGAGAAGCGGAGTGCGAGCGATGCCCACCAGTTGGCCTGTTATCGTCAAGACCGAAATACAGCGATCAAACGCCAATCTGGCAGATTATCAGTCAGAGTGTGAGCGGTTTACGTGGGACGATGCCCGCAAACTGCTCAGCTACCTTCCGGGCGGCTCGCTCAATATCTGTCATGAAGCCGTCGACAGGCACGTGGAGCACGGGCAGGGGAGCAATTTTGCGCTACGCTGGTTGGGGCGCAAAGGCGACACTCGCAACTTCACCTATAGTGACCTCCAGGCCGAGACAAGCCGTTTCGCGAATGTGCTTGCCGCTCATGGAATTGAGCGAAACGACAGCGTTTTTTCCCTGCTCGGGCGGGTGCCGGAACTTTACATCGCCGCACTCGGTACTCTTAAGCACGGCAGCGCTTATTCACCGCTTTTCTCCGCGTTCGGCCCTGAACCCGTGCGCATGCGCATGGAGATCGGAAGGAGCGCGGCACTCGTTACGACGAAATCCTTGTACAAGCGTAAGGTCGAGGCGTGGCGAAATGAACTTCCGACGCTGAAATGCGTGTTTCTCATCGATGCGCATGGTGAAGACCTTCCGGATGGCACGATCGACCTTGCGAGCGAGATGGAACGCCGGCCCGAAACCTTCGAGACGGTGGAGACCCGGCCGGAAGATCGGGCGCTCATCCACTTCACCAGTGGCACGACGGGCCGGCCGAAGGGTGCGCTTCATGTGCATGAAGCCGTCGTTGCGCACGCGGTGACGGCGCGATTTGCCCTTGATCTGCGGCAGGGGGATATTTTCTGGTGTACCGCGGATCCGGGATGGGTCACCGGTACGTCGTATGGAATTATCGCGCCCCTCGTGCTTGGCGCCACGATGATCGTGGACGAAGGCGAGTACGATGCTGAACGCTGGTACGAAATCCTAAAAGAGCAGAAGGTGAACGTCTGGTACACGGCGCCGACGGCTATCCGCATGCTTATGAAGTACGGCGAAGAGCATGTCCGTTCGCGTGAATTTGCGCATCTGCGCTTCATGGCCAGCGTCGGCGAGCCATTGAATCCGGAAGCGGTCATGTGGTCGATGCGTGCTTTCGGCATGCCCTTTCATGACAACTGGTGGCAAACGGAGACCGGCGGCATCATGATAGCCAACTTTGCTGCCGAAGATGTCAAGCCCGGCTCGATGGGACGGCCGCTTCCGGGCATCGAGGCGGGAATAGTCGAACGCCAAGATGGAGCGGTTCGGGAAATCACCGAGGAAAACCGGCCAGGGGAACTGGCGCTCAAGGTTGGCTGGCCGTCGATGATGCGCGGTTATCTGAACGAGGAAGAGCGATACAGGAAATGTTTCGCCGGCGAATGGTACCTGACCGGCGATCTCGCCTACCGGGACGGGGATGGTTACTTCTGGTTTGTCGGGCGCGCGGACGATCTAATCAAGAGTTCAGGCCATCTCATCGGTCCATTCGAGGTTGAGAGCGCGCTGATTGAGCATGAGGCGGTGGCGGAGGCGGCGGTCATAGGGTTGCCGGATGAGACTGCGGGCGAGACCGTAAAGGCCTACGTGGTGCTCAACCCGGGCTTTGTGGAAAGCGAGGCGTTGGTGCGCGATATCATGGCACATGCCAGAAAGCGCCTCGGCCCCGCCGTTGCGCCACGCATGATCGAGCCCTGCAAGACGTTGCCGCATACGCGCAGCGGAAAAGTCATGCGACGGCTCTTGAAGGCCCGGGAACTAGGCCTTCCCGAGGGCGATACCTCGACATTGGAGAGTGACAAATGAGCAGGGCGGAGGATGGCCGCGTCCACTTGACGCGCGAGCACGCGCTCGAACTGTTGCGGCGAATGATGCTCATTCGCAGTTTCGAGGAAAAATGCGCCGAACTCTACACACAGGAAAAAATCCGCGGCTTTCTGCATCTTTACATTGGTGAGGAGGCCAATGCCGTTGGCGTCATGCAGGCGCTCGAACCCGAGGACGCGATCGTCGCGACCTACCGCGAGCATGGTCATGCACTTGCCAGGGGCATTTCCGCAAGCGCCGTCATGGCGGAAATGTATGGCAAGGCGAGCGGGTCGAGCCGGGGGCGCGGCGGATCGATGCACATTTACGATGCGGGCCACCGCTTCTATGGGGGTAATGCGATTGTCGGGGGCGGATTGCCGCTCGCGGTCGGCCTTGCCCTTGCCGACAAGATGCAGGGGCTGACCCGTGTGACTTGCTGTTTTTTCGGCGAAGGAGCTGCGGCGGAGGGCGAGTTCCATGAGTCCATGAACCTTGCCGCCTTGTGGAAGCTGCCGGTGCTGTTCGTATGCGAGAACAACGGCTACGCGATGGGCACCGCGCTCTCCCGCTCTGAGTCAAATCCCGACATCGCCGCCCATGCCGCGGTCTTCGGTATGCCGGCAGATGTGGTCGACGGCATGAATGTCGTTGACGTCGAGGCTGCGGCAAGGAGGGCAGCGAAGGCGGTGCGAGCCGGGGAGGGGCCGCGCTTTATCGAAAGCAAGACCTACCGTTTTCGCGCGCACTCCATGTTCGATGCCGAGCTTTACCGCGACAAGTCCGAGGTTGAGGAATGGAAAAAGCGTGGGCCGGTGATTCGCTTTACGAAGTGGCTACTTGATACAGGTACCGCGCATGAAAGCGATATCGAGGCGATCGAGCGCGAGGTGGAAACTATTGTGGGCGATGCCGTCACTTTTGCCGAGGCGGCTCCATGGGAACCGGTCGACGACCTGACCAGGGATGTGATGTCTCCGGCGAAGGGGGCAGTGCGATGACCGCGATGCGCACGATCACCTATCGGGAAGCGGTAAGGGAGGCCTTGCGGGAGGCGATGGCGCGCGACGAACGGGTTTTCCTTATGGGCGAGGACGTCGGGCGCTATGGCGGCGCTTATGCCTGCTCCAAAGGGCTCATCGAAGAGTTCGGCGAAGAGCGCGTGCGCGACACGCCGCTTTCGGAGGCCGGTTTTACGGGCGCCGGCATTGGAGCCGCACTAGGCGGCATGCGGCCGATCGTCGAGATCATGACGGTGAATTTCAGTCTCCTCGCGCTCGATCAGATCGTGAATACTGCCGCGACGCTTCGCCATATGTCTGGCGGGCAGATGTCCGTGCCACTCGTGATCCGCATGGCCACGGGTGCGGGTCGTCAACTTGCCGCTCAGCATTCTCACAGCCTCGAATGCTGGTTTGCTCATGTGCCGGGCCTTCGCGTCGTTTCGCCGGCAACGGTGGCGGATGCGAGGGGAATGCTCTGGACGGCGCTCGAGGATCCAGATCCTGTTGTCATCTTCGAGCATGCCGCCCTTTACAACGATGAAGGGGAGGTTTCGGCGGAAGGAGATCTTGCACGCGATCTGGACAGGGCGGCGGTGCGGCGGTCTGGTGAGGATGTTTCGATCATCACCTACTCCGGCAGTTTGAAGAAGGCGCTAACGGCGGCCGATACCCTTTCCGCAGAGGGCATTGACAGCGAGGTCATTGACTTGCGTTCCATAAGACCGCTCGACAATGAGACGATCCTGACTTCCGTAGCGAAAACCAAACGAGCCGTGATCGTCGACGAAGGTTGGCGAACGGGAGGTCTTTCCGCGGAAATTGCGGCCCGCATCAGTGAGTTGAGATTTTACGATCTCGATGCGCCTGTCGAGCGGGTATGCAGTGTTGAGGTGCCGATACCCTATCCTCGGCATCTGGAGACGGCAGCCACGCCTCAGCCGGACGGAATCATGACCGCCGTGCACAGGACGCTGCGTCGATGAGCGACTTCAAGATGCCCTCTCTCGGTGCCGACATGGATGCGGGTACGCTCGTCGAGTGGCTGAAACAACCGGGAGACAAGCTGGGCAAGGGCGATGTGATCGCCGTTGTCGAAACGCAGAAAGGAGCGATCGAGATCGAGGTTTTTCATGACGCCGTGATGGGTGTGCACCTCGTTGAGCCGGGCGAGCGTGTCACGGTGGGCACCACGATTGCGCGTCTTGATGATGGTGAAATAGAAGAGCCTGAGCATGAGGCAGCTGCCCCGCCTTCGGCTCTACCTGCAACTGAAACCTTAGCTCCGGCGGCAGTTGCGCATATTCGGAAGCCGGAAGAAGAACGGCTGAAGATCACGCCGGCGGCTCGAAAGCGTGCTGAAGAGATGGGCATTGATCTGCAGATCGTTTCGCCAGATGCAGCTGGTGTCATCGGATTGGCCGAATTGGAGGCTGCCGCGAAAGGGCAGACACCAATATTAACGCGTACGAAAGCTGGCATCGATCCGGTGGAAATGCGAAGGGCGATTGCCGCTGCAATGGCAAGGTCCAAGCGCGAAATCCCTCACTACTATGTGAGTTCGGATCTCGATGTGACCGCACTTATGACGTGGCTTGAAGGAGAGAACCGGAAAAGGCCGGTAGCTGAACGGCTGCTCTACGCGGTCCCGCTTATCCGGGCGCTCTGTCTTTCGCTTGCGAAGACGCCGGAGCTGAATGGTATTCACGAAGGTGACGTTTTCCGCCCAGATGAAGCGGTACATGCCGGGATCGCCGTTTCAATGCGCGGCGGCGGTCTGATCGCTCCGGCAATCCTCAATGCGGATACCCTCGATCTCGATGTGCTGAGGAAGGCCCTAGCCGATCTCGTACAGCGGGTGCGCGCCGGCAGGCTGAAGAGCTCGGAAATGACTTCGGCGACCGTGACCATATCCAATCTCGGAGAAAAAACTGCCGATATGCTGATGCCGGTGATCTATCCGCCGCAGGTGGCAATCATCGGATGCGGACAAATCCGGGAAACCGCGCGCTTCAAGAGCGGAGCGTGGCAGGCAAGGCGCGTCATGACCGTGACGGTCGCCGCAGATCACAGGGTGAGCGATGGGCGAATAGCCGCCCGGTTTCTCAACGACGCCCAAAGGCAACTCGATCATCCGGAGAAGCTATGACGCAAGAGCAAAGCGAAGATCTCGTAAAGCGCATTCTCTTTCAGGTCGCGCCGGAGCTGGAAGGTGAGGACGTCGACCCGGATGAACCCTTCCGTGAGCAGTTCGAGATCGATTCCATGGATTTCCTGAATCTGGTGATCGGTCTCAACAAGGAGACGGGTATTGAAATCCCGGAGGAGGACTACCCTAAACTGGAAACCCTTTCAGGCTGTGTCGCGTACCTTAATCAGCGGAAGGGGCAGACGTAGTTTCACCGAGATACTCGCGCCGGATAAAGACTTTCGCTGGCTGCGCGAGATTGATCGTGATTTCGAAATCGAAAAAATATCCCGAGCGATGCACGAGCGCGTCTTATGAGCCTTGCCGCTGGGTTTCAAGCGCTTCGAAATCAGGCGGCATTTTCTTCGTTTGCACCGAAGGCGACTGAGTTGCGGGAGACTAGAGGACATTCCACCTTGATTTGATCATGTCCCGTCGAGAGGCCGCCGGCAATGTCCAGCAGAAGCTCCGCCGCAACCGCTCCCATTTCATAGTGCGGCAGGACAAGGGTTGTCAGCGGAGGGCGCATGAACTGGGCGACCTCGCGGTCGTCGAAGCCCACGACTGAAATATCGTCCGGGATGCGAAGCCCCAATTCCTTGAGCGCGTCGTAACACCCGAGCGCCATCATGTCGTTGGCGCAGAATATACCGTCAGGCGGATTGTCTTGCCGCATCAATTGCATCGTGCCTTCGTATCCGGCCGAAGGCTCCCAGTTGCCCGGATAGACCAATTCGGGATCGTAGGGAATATCTGCACTCGACAGGGCCTGGCGATAGCCCCGCAGCCTGTCGCGCGAAGCGTCGATTCCGTGCTGCCCGTTGATAAGCGCGATACGCCTTCGCCCGGCGCGGATCAGATGTTCCGTTGCGGTTCTCCCCCCAAGCAGTTCTCCCGGAAGGATCGATGGCAGACGGCGGCGCTTGTCATAACAATTTACCAGCACAGAGGGCGTCTCGAAGAAGATCTGTGGTGGCTGCACCTGGCGGGTCAGCATCGTCGCATAGATCAGGCCAAGGTGCGGCTGCTTGGACATCTGGTCGATGAGCTGGCTTTTCAAGTCGCCTTCGCCGCGCAGGACAGCCATCGTCATGGTCACCCCGTACTCCAGCGCCTTTTCGCGAGCCCCTTCGAATATCAACGGCGTCCAGGGATCGGTCGCGACTTCGTCGGCAACAAAACCGATCAACTTGTCACTCGCCGGCGACTTCTTCTTCGCGCGACGGACGAGTTTATAGCCAAGGGCGTTTGCTGCCTCGCGAACTCGCAGCTTGGTCGCGTCTGTCAGACGCGCTCCAACGCTGCCATTGAGAACCAACGACACGGTCGCTTGGGATACTCCGGCCCGCGCAGCCACATCCATCATCGTCGGTCTCAACCGCTCCGCTCCTTCCTCGAATTCAGCAGTATCCATTGCGCAGCGTGTGTATCCTCAGCTTCTGGCGTGCCTGATCCGGTCGAACGAAACCGCGATAACGATGAATGTTCCGATAAACATTCCCTGCCAGAAAGTCGAGATGCCGAGCAATATAAGCGAGTTGCGGATCACCTCGATCAGCAGGGCGCCGACTACGGCGCCGAGTGCCGTGCCTTCGCCACCGTTGAGGTTGGCGCCCCCGATAACGGCTGCCGCGATCACCGTAAGTTCCATCGCGGTACCAAGGTTAGTGGTCACGCTGCCGAGCCAGCCGGCCATGAGGATACCGGTCAGACCGGCGGTGAATGCCGAGAACATGTAGATCGAGACCTTGATCGGCTTGACCGCGATCCCGGTCAGCGTCGCAGCCTCCTCATTCGAACCGATGGCGAAGACATACTGCCCCCAACGGGTCCAGCGGTAGACCACGCTCATCACCACCGTCAGCACGACGAGTACGTAGAGTGGGTGCGGCAAGCCGAATGTCGAACCGCCACCGATCCAAAGAAGCAGATCGTGGTCGGGCCCGAACTCCCAGATCATCTTGTTGTTCGAGAGTACCATCGCAGCCGAGCGGGCCGCTGAAAGCATGCCGAGAGTGATAACGAAGGCGGGCATGCCCGCGTAGGCAATCAGGACGCCGTTAATCAGCCCGACCAGCAATGCGACGCCGAGCGCGGCAACGGCGGAGAACCAGAAAGGGTAGCCGCCCTCCATCAGCACCGAAATCACCATCGCCGATAGCACCACGGTGGAGCCGACAGACAGATCGATGCCGCCGGATGCGATTACGGTGGTCATGCCAATCGCTATGATTGCGACGAATGCGAAGTTCCGCGACACATTGAAGAGGTTCCTCTCGGTCGCGAAGGCATCTGTCATAACGCTCAGGGCGAGGCATGCGAGAACGGCGGCGATAAAGACCCAGAAAACCTGGAGGTTGGCGATCCGGGCAAACGTGCTGCGATGCTGGGCCTGGCCGATCGCCTGTTCCAGAGTGTCAGACATTGTTTCTCCGTCATGCATATTCGATGGCACCGGTTATCAGGCCGGTCACTTCCTCCGGCGAACTTTCCGCCGCCTTCTTGCTGGCGACGAGCTGGCCGCGCCTAAGAACGGCTATCACATCCGATACGGCGAAGACGTCGGGCATCCGGTGGCTGATCAAAATGACACTGATGCCGTGGTCGCGCAGGTTGCGGATCAGGTCGAGAACCTCGGCGACCTGCCGGACCGAGATAGCGGCTGTCGGCTCGTCGAGCAGGACGATCTTGGCGTCCGAGAGCAACGTCCGGGCAATTGCTACCGCCTGGCGCTGGCCTCCCGACATACGCCGAACCACATCCCGGGGCCGGGTTTCGGACTTGAGGCGGGCGAAGAGCTTGGCTGAGGTTGTACGCATCTCTTCATAGTCGATCGCACCGAACGGTCCGAACCGCTTCATCGGCTCGCGCCCCAGGAACACATTCGAAGCGGCGGTGAAGTGATCGCAGAGCGCGAGGTCCTGATAGACGATCTCTATGCCTTCGCGCTGGGCGTCTATCGGCTTGTGGAATTCGACGCGCTTGTCGTCGATCCGGATCTCGCCTGTCGTCGGACGGTAGTTGCCAGCAATGATCTTCACAAGCGTCGACTTGCCTGCGCCATTGTCCCCCATCAGCCCTATCACCTCGCCAGGCCCGAGCTGGAGTGAAACGTTGTCGAGCGCCTGGATAGCCCCGAAGCTTTTGGAGACGCCGGACAACTTCAGCCGTGACATCATTCTCCCCCTTGTGACGGTGCGAGAATTGTTCCCCGCGGTGTCTGCCTGTTTGCGAATCCAGGCGTATTGCCAGAACAGGATATGTCGTAGCGTCAATTTATAACTTGACTTGGTAATATTAGTAAATAACCATTAGCAATAATAAAGCCAATAGCAAGCACCGTGGTTTTGGGGAGGGCGATGCGGCTTCTTCTGACAGGGGTGACCGGCAAGGTCGGGCAGAATTTCCTGCCTGCTTTCCTGGAAGCGGATCGGTTTCGCGATTGGGACGTCGTGGCGATCTGCAACAATCGTACGATTCCCGAAACCGGCCGTCTGTCCGTGA
This sequence comes from Stappia sediminis, assembly GCF_009826895.1. Taxonomy (GTDB): domain Bacteria; phylum Pseudomonadota; class Alphaproteobacteria; order Rhizobiales; family Stappiaceae; genus Hongsoonwoonella; species Hongsoonwoonella sediminis. The sequence continues at coordinate 97,917 of NZ_WUMV01000002.1, forward strand.
TCAATGGCTCCATCGCCGACCCGGACGTGGTCGGGGCGGCAATCGAGGGCGCTACCCACGTTCTCCACATGGCAGCGGTCAAGGAATCGCCCGACGTCTGCATAGACGTTGCGATAAAGGGAATTTTTCTGCTGCTAGAAGCGTTTCGGCAGTCGCCGGACGCGCGGCAGTTCATCCTGATCGGAGGAGACTGCTCGGTTGGACATGCGTTCCAACCTTATCCCGGACCCGTGACAGAGACATCTCCACGCAAGGCTTACCCAGGTTGTTACGCGCTGACGAAGGTGGTCGAGGAGACGATGCTGGAGCAGTTTCAGCTTCAGTACGGCCTGAACGGCTGCATCCTGCGCGCTCCATGGATCATGGAAAAGGATGATTTTCGCTTTGCGTTGAGCTTCGGCGAAGACCAGTTCGGCGGCCCGCCCTGGAGCGAATACATGTCGGATGAGGATATCGAACGGAGTGCAAGTGAAGGCCTCGTTCCGATGATGATCGACCGGGGCGGAAGCCCGCTTCGGCGAAATTTCGTCCACGTCGATGATGTCGTTACGGCGATCCTTGCCGCCCTCGATAATCCGGCCGCCAACCAGCAGCTATTCAACATCTCGATGGACGAGCCGGTCGACTACGGCGAGATGGCCGATTACCTGAGAAATACCCGCCGGATCGAGGCGAAAGAAGTGCGGACGCCGCTCTATAGCAATTGGCTGGACAATACGAAGGCGCGGCTCCTTCTCGGCTGGCGACCGAAGGTCGATCTCGAACGCCTCATCGAAATGGCATGGAGCTACGACCGCGCCGCCGATAATCCGCGAAAGGTTTGGTACCCCGGATAAAGCGCTGAGTGAATTGATCAAATTACATCTAGGGAGGAAAGAAAAGTGACTAACAAGTTCAAAATTCTGGCCACCGTTGCGATGGTCGCCGCTCTTTCTTGCGCCGCGGCCGTCGCCCAGGACAAGAAGACGCTCGCCATTGTCGTGAAAGGCCTCGACAACCCCTTCTTCGAGCAGATCAACCTTGGCTGTCAAAAATGGATGTCGGAGAACGCCGACAGCGACTACCAATGCCTCTACACTGGCCCGGCATCGTCGGCGGACGAAGCGGGCGAAGTGCAGATCGTCGACGATCTTCTGACAAGTGGCGTCGCGGCCATCGCGATCTCGCCGTCGAACGCGCCCTCCATGGCCAACCGGGTTCGCGCTATCGCGCCGAGTGTACCGGTGATGACGATCGACGCGGACTTCCTCGAGCAGGATCGCGATCTCCGCGCCACCTACCTCGGCACCGATAATTACCTGATGGGTGTCAAGATGGCGGAAGAAGCCGCGAAGCTGAAGCCCGAAGGCGGCACGGTTTGCCTTCAACTCGGCAACGTTGCTGCGGACAATATCAATGCCCGCGCGCAAGGCTTCCGCGATACCGCGAGTGGCGAAAAGGGCATTGACCGACTGACAGGACAAAACGGTTGGACCGAGATCGACGGTTGCCCGGTCTTTACTAACGATCAGGCGGACCTTGCCAACCAGCAGATGTCGGACGTGTTTACCGCTAACCCGGATCTCGATGCCTTCATCCTGATCGGCGGCTGGGCACAGTTCGCGCCGCAGGCCTACACACAGGTGACGGACCAGGTGATGGACAAGCTCAAGTCTGGTGAGCTGATCATCATCGCGGGCGACACCTTGCCTCCGCAAACCGAGGCGTTCCGAGAGGGGCGTAGCCACGCTCAGGTTGGACAGCGTCCATTCGAGATGGGCTATCGCGCGCCGGACGTGATGATCCAACTCATTAATGGGGAGGCGGTGGAAGATCCTCTCTACACGGGCCTCGACGTCTGCAATCAGGAAGATCCCGGCTTTTGCAAGGACAACTGACCTTCAATGCTCGCGAGCCCGGCCCTTAGTGGTCGGTACTCGGCGTGCGTGGTTTAATGATATCGAGCAGTAATATTAATGAATTCGGCTCCAGCTCGGCCGCTGAAAGTGCTAATGGGAGGAAGGCAATGACACTTATACGGACGGTTGCAATCGCCGCGCTCGTCGCAGTATTCGCCACGGGGGCCACGGCCCAGGAGAAGCCTAGGCTCGCGTTCGTCGTGAACGCGGCTTCCGACTTCTGGAAGCTCGCGGAAGCGGGTGTGAACGCTGCTCAGAAGGAGTTGCCCGGCTATGAGCTGCAATTCAGGTATCCTGCTCAGGGCACGGCGGCGCTTCAAAACGCACTGATGGACGATCTCGTCGCTGCCGGAACCGACGCGATCATGATTTCTTCGGTCGACCCGAAGACTTCGATCGACGCATTTAACCGGATCGCCGCGCAGGTACCTCTCTTCACCACCGATTCGGATGCCCCTGCGAGCAACCGCATAGCCTACCTCGGTTCGTCAAACACGGCGGCGGGCATCCAGGCGGGCGAAATCGCGAAAAAGGCATTGCCGAACGGTGGCAAGTGTATGGGTTTCGTTGGTTTCCTTGGCGCCGACAACGCGGTCGAAAGGATCGCGGGTTTCCGGGAGGCGGTGGAAGGTTCGGGGATCGAACTGGTCGATGTTCGCGGTGACGATGTTGATTTCGCGCGCGCCCGCTCGAACGTTGACGACGTGCTGGCGGCGATGCCGGAGATCGACTGTATGGTGGGCTTCTATTCCTACAACCCGCCGAAGATCTACGAGGCACTTCAGGCGGCCGGCAAGCTGGGCGAAATTACCGTCATCGCATTCGACGAGGATCCGGTAACGCTCGGTGCGGTCCGCCAAGGTTCTTTCGCCGGCACCGTCGTCCAGGATCCGTATCAGTGGGGATATCAGGGGATGCATCTGATGGCGGACTTTCTGGAGGGCGACAAGTCCGGGATTCCGGCGGACGGGCTGATTATCGTTCCGACCAAAGTAATCGACCAGTCGAACGTCGACGACTTCGAGGCGGAATTGAAAGCGCGAATTGCCGGATAAGCGGTGCCCTCCCACTTGAAGCGGGGTGCGCGAACCGTGAAAGTCGCCTCGCGCATCCCAACTTTCCCGGAAGCATCGCAGTGATGAGACCACCTATCGATCTGGCGCTCTCCCGGATTACCAAAGTCTACCCGGGAGTCGTGGCTCTGCAGCACGTCAGCCTTAACATCCGAGGAGGCGAGATCGTCGGGCTGATCGGCGAAAACGGTGCCGGCAAGTCGACATTGATGAAGGTGCTGGGGGGCACCATAGCCCCGGACGGCGGTGCGATTGCCATCGACGGCGAAAGCTATGATGCGCTGACGCCAAGCGAGGCGACCACGCATGGCATTGCCTTCGTTCACCAGGAACTGAACACCTTCGCGAATATCGATGTCGCAGGAAACATCCTGTTGGGACGCGAGGTCGCGAGCTCAGCGTTCCGACTGCTGGACCAGCAGGCGATGACCCGCGAGGTTCGCCCCATTCTGGACCTTCTCGGCGCCAGATTCCGGCCGGTGGATTCCGTTGCCGACCTCTCCCTCGCCGAACAGCAGATACTCGAGATCGCCAAGGCGCTTTCGATGAAGGCACGGCTCGTTATCTTCGACGAGCCGACGTCGAGCCTGACCCTGTCGGAGACAGAGCGCCTGCTTGACGTCATGCGTCAGCTTAAAGCGGACGGCGTCGCGGTGCTCTTCATTAGCCATCGCCTCCCCGAGATCGAGAGCGTCGTCGACCGCGCCATTGTCCTGCGCGACGGCAAGAATGCCGGTGAACTCGCACGCGACGAGATCACGAAGGACCGGATGGTAGAGATGATGATCGGGAGGAACATCGGGCGCAACAAGCATCACCACGTTCCAGCCCGGTCCGAACCCGCACTGCGGATCGTTGGCGTGAAAACCGATGCATATCCGTCAATACCTGTCGACCTGACACTCTACGCTGGCGAAATACTTGGGCTTGCCGGGCTCGTCGGCGCAGGAAGGTCCGAACTGGCGCGGGCAGTCTTCGGTGTCGACGCGCGGCACGCGGGTGAGGTGACCTTGAACGGCGAAAGCCTTGCGCCAAACTCGGTCGCAGCATCCATTGAGGCCGGTCTCTGCCTCGTACCGGAAAACCGGAAAGAGGAAGGGCTGATCCTCGACTTTGCCGTGCTCGACAACATTTCGCTCCCCAATCTCGGCAAACTCCGGCAAGGCTGGTTCGTCGACCGCAGGGCGGAAGCTCGGCTCGGCGCGGTATCGACGGAAATGCTAGCGATCAAGGCGTCGACGCTTCAGGGCGCGGTTTCCTCGCTTTCGGGCGGAAACCAACAGAAGGTCGTGCTGGCGAAGTGGCTGGCGACGGATCCAAAGGTGATCATTATGGATGAGCCGACCCGCGGAATAGACGTGGGCGCGAAGGGCGAAGTCTATTCCCTCATGCGAAGTCTCGCCGACAGGGGCGTCGCCATCCTGATGATTTCGAGCGACATGGAAGAAGTGATCGGCGTCTCGGACCGCGTCGCGGTGATGAGCGCAGGTCGGGTCACGGGTATTCTCCCGCCGGAAGACCTTACCGAGCAGAATATCCTGAGGCTGGCGGTCGGGTAGTGGGGTGAAGCCGGGAGGTGAGCAAAGGTGCAGAAGAAGGATATCGGGCTTGCAATTCTGGTGCTGACGGTGGCGGCGGCTGTCGCTGCTCTGAATCCGCGGTTCCTGTCGCCGATCAACCTTGCCAATACCGCAAACCTGATAGGGCTTTTTGGCCTTTTTTCCATAGCCGAGGCCTTTGTCATAGTAACGGCCGGGATCGAGCTTTCGGTCGGGTCGGTCATCGCCCTCCTGGGGGTCTTGTTCGTCGACATGATCGTCAACCAGGGTATCCCCTGGCCGATTGCGATGGTGGTCGTGCTGGTGCTTGGTGCGGTCATCGGCCTGCTCCACGGCCTCCTTGTCACCCGGCTCAAGCTTCAGCCGTTCGTGGTCACGCTCTGCGGGCTGCTCATTTACCGCGGCATTGCGCGCTTTTACACCGCTGACGGAACCGCGGGCTTCTCGTTCGGAGACGAGTTCCCATGGCTCGAATGGCTGGTGTCGGGCAGAACTTCGGGCGTCCCGCATTCCATAATCGCGTTTTCGGTGGTGGCGGCGTTCTCGTGGTTGCTGCTTCACCGGACGGTCTTCGGGCGCCATCTCTACGCCGTTGGCAAGAATGAGGAAGCAGCGCGTTTCTCGGGCATCAAGACCACTCGCGTCATTATAGCGGCCTATATCATCTGCGCGGTGTTGACAGCGCTTTCGGCGATTTTCTTCGCAATGTATACGCGCTCGATACACCCTGCATCGCACGGCAATTTCTACGAACTCTATGCCATCGCTGCGGCGGTACTGGGAGGGTTTTCTCTACGGGGCGGCGAAGGTTCGATCGTTGGCGTCGTTCTGGGCGTAATCCTTCTGCAAGTCCTTCAGAACCTCGTGAACCTTCTTGGCATCCCATCTTCGCTAAACTTCGCCGTGATGGGCGGCGTCATACTTATCGGCGTCATCGCGGACACGCAGTTCGCAAGATATCGCAGCGCTCGCAGACAGGCTGCGGCACTTGCGTCTTTGCGGACAATCGCCGGTACCCGTGCGGATTAGGTTACGGCCTCATAAACGAGGTTGAAATGGTATGGGAGGATTAGTTCGGATACCGCAGCGCTTCCCACGAAAGCGAAATGGCTCTTCTGGAAATCGCTCTGGTGAAGCTTGCGGTACTGTGACTGCCACTTTCAGTCTTCAGGGCAGCGCCCATGCGAATAATAGGTATGTTTAGGCGCAAATCGGAATTCTGTTGGACGTTATTTGGACGCCGGAATCAAGATTCGCGGATCGACAATTTCCTAAACAATTGATTTTATTGGTGCCGGCAGCAGGATTCGAACCCGCGACCCCCTGATTACAAATCAGGTGCTCTACCAACTGAGCTATACCGGCGCTAACTTGTTTTGGCGTCGTCGCGAAGCGGCGAACTTCCGGGGAAATAAGCCGGGCAATTTCACTCCCAGACTGTAATCCGGCACCTAGATGCCGGAAAATCCGCCGTCTGTCCACCGCTTTGGACCGATTTTGAGAGCGGCATTCACATATTGTCTTCCGGCTATGGCGAAGGTCGAAGTCCCATACCCGCGCGGGAGATGTAGAGCGCAAGAACAGCAGCGTTCGAAACGTTGAGAGAACGGATCTTTCCGGGCATGTCGAGCCTCGCGAGACGATCGCAAGCGGCGCGTACGCCTTGCCGTACGCCCTTTCCTTCGGACCCGAGCACCAGGACCACATTTGCGGCGAATGGGGTATCCTCCAGTGAAGCTTCGCCGTCGCTGTCCAAAGCGATTCGTTGAAAGCCCTGCGCTCCCATCTCTTCGAGGAAGCGAGCCATGTTTTTCACGCGAACGTGACGTATCAGGTCGAGCGCGCCGGACGCGGATTTGGCGAGAACCGGGCCTTCGTCGGGTGCGTGCCGTTCCGTGGTCACCACGGCGTCCGCGCCAAGAGCTACCGCGGAGCGCAGGATGGCGCCGACATTATGCGGATCGGTTACCTGGTCGAGGGCGAGCACCAGTCGCGCGCCCTTGAGTTCGCGCACGCCATAGGCGGGCAGGGGATCCGCCTCCAATACGACGCCTTGATGAACGGCGTCCTGCCCGACCATTTTTTGCAGACCCTTCGGTGTCGTCTCTTCGACGGGAACATCGGGAAACACGCCCCGCTCCTGAAGGCGTCGCAAGGCGTTCGGCGTTGCAAACAGCCGGTGGCGCTTGCGTTCCGGGTTTGCAAAGGCGGCTTCCACGGTATGAAGGCCATAAAGGCGGATCGGGCCGGACATTTCGGGGGTGCCGGTCTGTCTGCGCGGTTTCGCCGGGCGGCCGGGCATCGGATTTCGGTGCGGGTGGCTTTTCATCCACATCGCATAAACCCGTTTCATCCCGCCGACAACCGGGAGTATGGCCCTCCGCTAGGGTTGGATGCGGTGAAAAGGTTGGATGTGATGAATATGAGATGAAACGCCCCGGCAAAGCCCCTGACGGCGACGATGTGGCGGAACGGATCGAAGGTTCAGGTTTGCAGACACTAAAATATGCAATTGCCCATCAAGTGGATAACGCCGGCAGACGCCGCGATACATCCATCCGTCGCAAGCTTTTCACCGGGGAATTTAAAAACAGTCAAAAACTGCGTTGACACCCTCGGGCCCGATCTGCATAACACGCGCCACGGGATCGGCCCCGCCTTGATTGCGGGGGTGTTGCCGTGAAGCCATCCTGGAAGCTTCGGCCGAAGGATAGGGTCCGGAGGAGTGCCCGAGTGGTTAAAGGGGGCGGACTGTAAATCCGCTGGCTCAGCCTACGTTGGTTCGAATCCAACCTCCTCCACCACCCTATGGTCGGATGTGCGGGTGTAGCTCAATGGTAGAGCAGCAGCCTTCCAAGCTGACGACGAGGGTTCGATTCCCTTCACCCGCTCCACCTGCCGGGCGAAACCGGAAGTGACTAGGGTACGCCACGCGGTGCATGGTCCTATGTCATTGGGACAATCGTTCCACCACGGTCGAAAGCCATAAGCGTGCCGAGACCGATCGACAGAACAGCGGATTGGACAGAGAGCGACGCCGATGGCGAAAGAGAAGTTTGAGCGCAATAAGCCGCACGTTAACATTGGCACGATTGGCCACGTTGACCACGGCAAAACGACGTTGACGGCTGCGATTACGAAGCAGTACGGCGAGTTCAAGGCTTACGACCAGATCGACGCGGCTCCGGAAGAGCGTGCACGCGGCATCACGATCTCGACGGCGCACGTGGAGTATGAGACGGATGCGCGTCACTATGCGCACGTCGACTGCCCTGGCCACGCCGACTACGTGAAGAACATGATCACGGGTGCGGCGCAGATGGACGGCGCGATCCTCGTGGTTTCGGCGGCCGACGGCCCAATGCCGCAGACGCGCGAGCACATCCTGCTTGCCCGCCAGGTCGGCGTTCCGGCGCTGGTGGTGTTCCTGAACAAGGTCGACCAGGTTGACGATCCGGAGCTTCTGGAACTGGTCGAGGTCGAGGTTCGCGAGCTTCTGTCGTCCTATGACTTCCCGGGCGACGACATTCCGATCGTCGCGGGTTCGGCGCTTGCCGCTCTTGAGGGCCGCGACGACAACATCGGCACGGAGAAGATCGCCGAGCTGATGAAGGCCGTCGACGACTACATCCCGACGCCTGAGCGTCCGCGCGATCAGCCGTTCCTGATGCCGATCGAGGACGTGTTCTCGATCTCGGGCCGCGGCACGGTTGTGACGGGCCGCGTCGAGCGCGGCGTCGTCAAGGTGGGCGAGGAAATCGAGATCGTCGGTATCCGCGACACGCAGAAGTCGACGGTGACGGGCGTCGAGATGTTCCGCAAGCTGCTCGACCAGGGCGAGGCTGGCGACAACATCGGCGCGCTGCTTCGCGGCATTGGCCGCGAGGACGTGGAGCGCGGTCAGGTTCTGTGCAAGCCGGGTTCGGTTACGCCGCACACGAAGTTCAAGGCCGAGGCCTACATCCTGACGAAGGAAGAAGGTGGCCGGCACACGCCGTTTTTCACCAACTACCGTCCCCAGTTCTACTTCCGCACGACGGACGTGACGGGCGTTGTTGAGCTTGAGGAAGGCACCGAGATGGTGATGCCGGGCGACAACGTCTCGGTGACGGTGACGCTTATCGTGCCGATCGCCATGGAGGAAGGCCTCCGCTTCGCCATCCGCGAAGGCGGCCGCACCGTCGGTGCCGGCGTCGTCGCGAAAATCATCGAGTAACGAATTCGAGTGCCGCCGGGCTAAACGCCCGGCGGCGTTTCCTTTCCCGGTTTTGGCTTGATCTTTTGCAAAACCGGAACTAGCAAAAGTATCTGCCAGTCTTGGCAAATACAGGGGTGTAGCTCAGTTGGAAGAGCGGCGGTCTCCAAAACCGCAGGTCGGGGGTTCGAGACCCTCCGCCCCTGCCACTTTTGCTCTTGAACGCGAAGCCAATAGGCTTTAAGTAGGGCTTTCGGGCAGGCGCGCGGACCCATCCGCGCGCCCGCGCGTCTTGAGTTAGGCCGATAGCGGAATGGCGAAATCCAATCCTTTCACATTTATTCAGCAGGTACGCTCGGAGGTGTCCAAAGTCACTTGGCCGACGCGTCGGGAGACGGCGGTGACCACCGTAATGGTTTTCATTATGGTTTTCATTGCCTCGATCTTCTTTTTGCTCGCTGATCAGGCGATGGGCTGGGGTGTGGGCTTGCTGCTTGGAGTCGGCAACTGACGCCGCACCCGGAAACACAATCGGATCAGAGGTCAATGGCCAAGCGCTGGTATATCGTCCACGCCTATTCGAACTTTGAGAAAAAGGTCGCAGATGCCATTCGGGAGAAGGCGTCTCAACAGGGCCTTGACGATTTGTTCGAAGAGATTCTCGTCCCGACCGAGAAGGTCGTGGAGGTGCGGCGGGGCCGTAAGGTCGATACGGAGCGCAAGTTCTTTCCGGGCTATGTGCTCGTGAAAATGGACATGACGGACCAAGCTTACCACCTGATCAAGAATACCCCCAAGGTGACCGGATTTCTCGGTGCGGACCAGAAGCCGGTGCCTATCTCCGATGCGGAAGCTCATCGCATTCTGCATCAGGTACAGGAGGGCGTCGATAGGCCCAAGCCGTCGGTCAGCTTCGAGGTGGGTGAGCAGGTTCGTGTGGCAGATGGGCCGTTCGCGTCGTTCTCCGGCCATGTCGAAGAGGTCGATGATGAGCGTGCGCGGCTTAAGGTCGCGGTATCTATTTTCGGCCGGGCAACTCCGGTCGAACTGGAATTCGGTCAGGTCGAGAAGGTCTGACCGTTCACCGTCTTCGGACGGTCGCCGGATTTCCGGCAAAGTGTTGGGTGGGAGGCCCTCGGGCGTCGGTTCGCCGGATGCCAGGGATAAGCCGCACCACCAACTCCATGACGGCCGGGTTTGTCCGGCGTTGCCATCACGGAGAAGAGAATGGCGAAGAAAATTGCAGGTTACATAAAGTTGCAGGTGCCGGCCGGCTCCGCGACGCCGTCCCCGCCGATCGGGCCTGCGCTCGGTCAGCGCGGTCTCAATATCATGGAGTTCTGCAAGGCGTTCAACGCGCAGACCCAGGATGCGGAGAAGGGCGCGCCGTGCCCGACGATTATCACCTACTACTCGGACAAGTCCTTCACGTTCGAGGTGAAGACGGCGCCGGTCAGCTTCTTCTTGAAGAAGGCTGCCGGGCTCAAGTCGGGCTCCAAGACGCCGGGCCGCGGAACCGTAGGCAAGGTGACGGGCGCACAGGTGCGTGAGATTGCCGAAGCCAAGATGAAGGATCTGAACGCCTACGACGTAGACGCCGCCGTTCGCATGGTCGAAGGCTCGGCGCGGTCCATGGGCATCGAGGTTGTGGGGTAAGACGATGGCAAAGGTAGGAAAGCGCGTCGCTGCAGCCCGCGACGGAATTGAGCGCGAAAAGCTTTATCCTCTCGGTGAGGCGCTTGGCCTCGTGAAGGAGCGTGCGAAGGCGAAGTTCGACGAAACGGTCGAGGTGGCGATCAATCTCGGCGTCGATCCGCGTCATGCAGACCAGATGGTGCGTGGCGTCTGCGTGCTGCCGAACGGCACCGGCAAGACCGTCCGCGTTGCGGTTTTCGCGCGCGGCGACAAGGCCGAGGAAGCCAAGGCAGCCGGCGCCGACATCGTCGGGGCCGAAGAGCTGGTTGCGGAGATCCAGGGCGGCAAGATCGACTTCGATCGTTGCATTGCCACGCCGGACATGATGCCGCTCGTGGGGCGTCTCGGTAAGGTCCTCGGTCCGCGCGGCCTGATGCCGAACCCGAAGGTCGGCACGGTTACGCCGGATGTGACGGCTGCCGTCAACGACGCCAAGGGCGGCGCGGTTCAGTTCCGCGTCGAAAAGGCGGGCATCGTCCATGCCGGTGTTGGCAAGGCTTCCTTCACGGAGGAGCAGCTTTCCGAAAATCTCAAGGCACTGCTGGATGCCGTGATCAAGGCAAAGCCGTCCGGTGCCAAGGGGACCTATCTGAAGCGTCTGGCGGTGTCGTCGACCATGGGTCCCGGTGTGAAGATTGATCCCGCGTCGGTTACGGCCTGAGCGCGATGACCTTTCGCCCGGCAATATGCCGGGCGGATACGCCCGCCGGATACGGCGGGCATCCCTGTCCGAGACTGCAGGTGTGGTGTCCGGTCGTAAATGACTGGCCACGGCTTAAGCCCTGAAGGGGCCTGCATAGACGGGTAAGAACCGGATTTTGCCGCCCGTTCACGGGTTGTGATTTCGGTTCGAACCGTTTGTCCTTGCCGCTGGTTGCGGACGAGGGGGCAGGAACCTCGGCGTCGTTTGGCGTGCGGTTCCGACCGTGCGTAAAGCGGCAAAGACAAAACGACGGCGGTTTCGCCGTCAAACTGGAGTAGGCAAGTGGAAAGAGCGGAAAAGCGCGAGTTCGTAGCGTCGCTCAACGGGGTGTTGTCCAACACCGGCGTTGTCGTCGTTGCGCACTATGCGGGTCTTTCGGTTGCGCAGATGAACGCCCTGAGGGCGGATGTGCGTGAAGCCGGCGGGTCCGTCCGTGTCGCCAAGAACCGCCTTGTGAAGCTTGCCCTTCAAGGCACTGACCTGGAGCACATGAGCGACCTTTTGGAGGGGCCGACGGTTCTCGTCTATTCGGACGATCCGATCGCTGCCCCCAAGGCGGTTGCGAATTTTGCCAAGACGAACGATAGCCTCGTGATCCTTGGTGGTGCTCTCGGTTCGACGAACCTTGATGCGGATGGGGTCAAGTCCCTGGCCACCATGCCGTCGCTCGACGAGCTGCGGGCGAAGCTGGTGGGCATGATCAGCACCCCGGCAACCCGCATCGCACAGGTCGTCAACGCACCGGCCGGGCAGCTTGCCCGCGTCTTCAATGCGTATGCCGAGAAGGACAAAGCCGCGTAAGGCGACTGAAACAAGCACTGTCGAAACCAATATCGGTTCGAACCTGAAGGTAGATGAAAAATGGCTGATCTCGAAAAGATCGTTGAAGAACTGTCCTCGCTCACGGTCATGGAAGCCGCTGAGCTGTCGAAGATGCTTGAGGAGAAGTGGGGCGTATCCGCCGCTGCTCCGGTCGCCGTTGCTGCAGCTGGTGTTGCTGGTGGTGGTGATGCCGCCGCTGCTGAAGAGAAGACCGAGTTCGACGTCATTCTCGCCAGCGCCGGCGACAAGAAGATCAACGTCATCAAGGAAGTGCGTGCGATCACCGGTCTTGGCCTGAAGGAAGCCAAGGACTTGGTCGAAGGCGCTCCGAAGGCCGTCAAGGAAGGCGTCGACAAGGACGAGGCCGAGCAGCTCAAGGCGAAGCTCGAAGAAGCTGGCGCCAAGGTCGAGCTGAAGTAATCGGGCTTTGGCCCACGCGGTCCCGGGGTTGTCTCCGGGGCCGCCCGTTTCAAGACCCCGGCGGGATTACCCGATCCGGGGCGTCCGTCCCACTGGGGACGGCTTTCCGAAGGGGCGCGCTGCCCTCGGGCGCAAATGCCTGAAATAACGGGTGTTTGACGTAGCCGGGTGGACAGTCGAGCGGCGTTTCGGAGAGCCGTCACCTGATCGATACGAGGAGCGACAATGGCGCACACGTTCAACGGTCGCAAAAGGGTCCGTAAATATTACGGATCAATCCGCGAAGTCGCGGCAATGCCGAACCTGATTGAGGTTCAAAAAGCGTCCTACGACCAGTTTCTGCAAGTCGGCGAGCCCGAGGGCGGGCGTGTCGAGGATGGTCTTGAGGCTGTTTTCCGGTCCGTGTTCCCGATTTCCGATTTCGCAGGTACTGCGCTTCTGGAGTTCGTGCGTTACGAATTCGAAGCGCCGAAATACGACGTTGAGGAGTGTCGGCAGCGGGGCATGAACTTTGCCGCGCCGCTCAAAGTCACCTTGCGCCTGATCGTTTTCGATGTGGACGAAGAGACCGGCGCGAAATCCGTGAAGGACATCAAGGAGCAGGATGTCTACATGGGCGATATGCCGTTCATGACAGACAATGGCACCTTTGTCGTCAACGGTACCGAGCGTGTCATCGTATCCCAGATGCACCGGTCGCCGGGCGTCTTTTTCGACCACGACAAGGGCAAGACCCATTCGTCGGGCAAGCTGCTCTTCGCCGCCCGTATTATTCCGTATCGCGGTTCCTGGCTCGACATCGAGTTCGATGCCAAGGACATCGTCTATGCGCGTATCGACCGCCGTCGCAAGATTCCGGTTACGTCGCTTCTGATGGCTCTTGGTCTGGATGGCGAGGAAATCCTCAACACGTTCTACAACCGGATCGAGTACGATCGCATCGACGAAACGAGCTGGCGCATGCCGTTCGACGGTTCGCGCCTCAAGGGTGCCAAGGCCGACTATGATTTGATCGACGCGGATTCGGGCGAGATCGTCGTCGAGGCGGGACGCAAGATTACCGCTCGTACGATTCGTCAGTTGACCGAGAAGGGCATCACCTCGCTCAAGGTTCTCAATGAGGACCTTCACGGCCAGTATATCGCCGAGGATCTCGTCGAGCCGTCGACCGGTGAGATTTATGCCGAAGCGGGCGACGAAATTACCGAGAAGCTTCTGGCCGGTCTGACGGAGCGTGGTATTTCGGAAATACCGGTCCTCGACATCGATCATATCAATAACGGCCCGTACATCCGCAACACCCTGGCGGTTGATAAGAACGAGACGCGCGAGGAAGCGCTGTTCGACATCTACCGTGTCATGCGTCCAGGTGAACCGCCGACGATCGAGACGGCGGAGGCTATGTTCCAGTCGCTGTTCTTCGATTCGGAGCGTTACGACCTTTCGGCGGTCGGTCGCGTGAAGATGAATATGCGTCTTGATCTTGAGTGCGAAGACACCGTGCGTGTTCTGCGCAAGGAGGATATCCTTGCCGTCATCCGCACGCTGCTTGATCTTCGCGACGGCAAGGGCGATATCGACGATATCGACAATCTCGGAAACCGCCGGGTGCGGTCGGTCGGCGAATTGATGGAAAATCAGTATCGCGTTGGCCTCCTGCGCATGGAGCGCGCGATCAAGGAACGCATGTCGTCGGTCGAGATCGACACTGTCATGCCGCAGGATCTGATCAACGCCAAGCCCGCGGCAGCGGCCGTTCGGGAATTCTTTGGCTCTTCGCAGCTTTCGCAGTTCATGGATCAGACGAACCCGCTGTCCGAGGTCACTCACAAGCGTCGTCTATCCGCGCTCGGGCCTGGTGGCCTGACGCGCGAGCGCGCCGGCTTCGAGGTGCGCGACGTGCACCCGACGCACTATGGCCGCATATGCCCGATCGAGACGCCGGAAGGGCCGAACATCGGCCTGATCAACTCGCTTGCGACCTTTGCCCGAGTCAACAAGTACGGTTTCATCGAGAGCCCGTACCGGAAGGTGAAGGAAGGCCGCGTGACGAGTGAGGTCGTCTATCTTTCGGCGATGGAGGAGGCGAAATACCACGTTGCCCAGGCCAACGCCGAGATCGATGACGACGGCCGCTTCGTTTCCGAACTGATCACCTGCCGTCACGCCGGTGAGAACATGCTTGTTTCGCCGGACCGCGTCGAGTTCATGGATGTTTCGCCCAAGCAGCTGGTTTCGGTTGCGGCAGCGCTTATTCCGTTCCTTGAGAATGACGATGCCAACCGCGCGCTCATGGGTTCGAACATGCAGCGCCAGGCCGTGCCGCTCGTGCGTGCCGAGGCGCCGTTCGTAGGTACCGGCATGGAGCCGATCGTCGCGCGGGATTCAGGTGCGGCGATTGCCGCGCGCCGCGCTGGCGTGGTCGATCAGGTCGACGCGACGCGTATCGTTATTCGTGCGACGGAAGAGCTCGATCCTTCCAAGTCCGGCGTGGATATCTACCGGCTGCAGAAGTTCCAGCGTTCCAACCAGAACACCTGCATCAACCAGCGTCCGCTGGTGCGCGTGGGTGACGTGATCGAGAAGGGCGGCATCATTGCGGACGGACCGTCGACGGACCTCGGCGACCTAGCGCTCGGCCGAAACGTGCTCGTCGCGTTTATGCCCTGGAACGGTTACAACTTTGAGGATTCGATCCTGCTTTCCGAGCGGATCGTGCGCGACGACGTCTTTACGTCCATCCATCTTGAGGAATTCGAGGTGATGGCGCGTGATACGAAGCTTGGGCCGGAGGAAATCACGCGCGACATTCCGAACGTTTCGGAAGAAGCGCTGAAGAACCTCGACGAGGCCGGCATCGTCTACATCGGTGCCGAGGTTAAGCCGGGCGATATTCTGGTCGGCAAGATCACGCCGAAGGGTGAGAGCCCGATGACGCCGGAGGAAAAGCTTCTGCGCGCCATCTTCGGCGAAAAGGCGTCGGATGTTCGCGATACTTCGCTCCGCCTGCCGCCGGGCGTCACCGGTACGGTCGTGGAAGTGCGCGTCTTCAACCGCCATGGTGTGGAGAAGGACGAGCGCGCGATGGCGATCGAGCGCGAGGAGATCGAGCGTCTCGCGAAGGACCGCGATGACGAGCAGGCAATTCTGGACCGCAACGTCTACGGTCGTCTCGCGGAGATGCTGATCGGCAAGACCGCGGTTGCGGGCCCGAAGGGCTTCAAGAAGGACAGCGGCATCGACGGCGACGTGCTGAACGAGTATCCGCGTTCGCAGTGGTGGCAGTTCGCGGTTGAGGACGAGCGCCTTATGAGCGAAGTCGAGGCCCTGCGCGGCCAATATGACGAAAGCCGCAAGCGCCTTGAGCAGCGTTTCATCGACAAGGTCGAAAAGCTGCAGCGCGGTGACGAGCTTCCCCCCGGCGTCATGAAGATGGTGAAGGTCTTCGTTGCCGTTAAGCGCAAGATTCAGCCGGGCGACAAGATGGCGGGTCGTCACGGCAACAAGGGCGTGGTGTCCAAGATCAACCCGATCGAAGATATGCCGTTCCTCGAGGACGGCACCCACGTGGATATCGTTCTCAATCCGCTCGGTGTGCCGAGCCGCATGAACGTCGGTCAGATCCTGGAGACGCATCTCGGCTGGGCCTGTGCCGGCATGGGCCGCAAGATCGGCGAGCTTTACGATCAGTATCGCAAGACGGGCGAGATGAAGCCGCTGAAGGTTTCGCTGGATGAGGTCTTTGGTGACAATCTGAAGGGCGAACCGGTCAAGGATTACGATGACGAGTCCGTCATTCGTCTGGCCGAGCAGCTTCGCGCCGGCGTCCCGATCGCGACACCCGTTTTCGACGGCGCGCGCGAGCCGGATGTCGTCGACATGCTGAAGATGGCGGATCTCGATCCGTCGGGTCAGTCGGAACTCTTCGATGGCCGCACCGGTGAGGTGTTCGACCGCAAGGTGACCGTCGGCTATATCTACATGCTGAAGCTGCACCATCTGGTCGATGACAAGATCCATGCCCGTTCAATCGGCCCGTACTCGCTCGTTACCCAGCAGCCGCTGGGCGGCAAGGCGCAGTTCGGTGGTCAGCGTTTCGGCGAAATGGAGGTCTGGGCGCTGGAAGCCTACGGTGCCGCCTATACCCTTCAGGAAATGCTGACGGTGAAATCCGATGACGTCGCTGGCCGTACCAAGGTCTATGAGGCGATCGTGCGTGGCGACGACACGTTCGAGGCGGGCATTCCGGAGAGCTTTAACGTGCTTGTGAAGGAAATGCGCTCGCTTGGCCTGAATGTCGAATTGCAAAACAGTGAGCAAGGCCAGCCCGTTGGGCAGGATGATGTTCCGGCGGTTGATGCGGCGGAGTGATAGTGCTCCGCCCGTCCAGCCGTATTACGAAATGCTGCATTGCCGGCAAGGGGAGTGGGGCACGGCCCATGCTCCCCGTCCGTGCATCTGAGGAGAGAACCCATGAATCATGAGGTCATGAACCTGTTCAACCAACAGGCTCCTGCGCAGACCTTCGATGAGATCAAGATTTCGATCGCCAGCCCGGAGAAAATCCTGTCCTGGTCGTTCGGCGAGATCAAGAAACCCGAAACAATCAACTACCGCACGTTCAAGCCGGAGCGTGACGGACTTTTTTGTGCGCGAATTTTCGGGCCGATCAAGGATTATGAGTGCTTGTGCGGCAA
The DNA here is from genome assembly GCF_009826895.1 of Stappia sediminis. Taxonomy (GTDB): domain Bacteria; phylum Pseudomonadota; class Alphaproteobacteria; order Rhizobiales; family Stappiaceae; genus Hongsoonwoonella; species Hongsoonwoonella sediminis. The sequence continues at coordinate 114,979 of NZ_WUMV01000002.1, forward strand.
ATACAAGCGCATGAAGTACAAGGGCGTCATCTGCGAAAAATGCGGTGTGGAAGTGACCCTGTCGCGTGTCCGCCGCGACCGGATGGGTCATATCGAGCTTGCTGCACCCGTAGCCCATATCTGGTTCCTGAAGTCTCTGCCTTCGCGCATCGGTCTCCTGCTCGACATGACGCTGAAGGATCTGGAGCGCATTCTCTACTTCGAGAATTACGTTGTCATTGAGCCGGGCCTGACGCCGCTCAAGCAGCATCAGCTCTTGTCCGAAGAAGACTACATCAACGCCCAGGACGAATATGGCGAGGATGCATTCACGGCGATGATCGGCGCGGAAGCCATCCGCGAGATCCTGATGTCGCTCGACCTTGAAAAGGAACGCGACCAGATCCGTCAGGAAATCGCAGAGGCGACGACGGAACTGAAGCCGAAGAAACTTGCGAAGCGTCTCAAGGTTGTCGAGGCGTTCCTCGATTCCGGCAATCGGCCTGAGTGGATGATTCTGACGGTCGTTCCGGTCATTCCGCCGGATCTTCGCCCGCTGGTGCCGCTTGATGGTGGCCGTTTCGCAACGTCCGATCTGAACGATCTTTACCGCCGCGTCATCAACCGCAACAACCGTCTGAAGCGCCTGATCGAGCTGCGCGCTCCGGATATCATCATCCGCAACGAGAAGCGCATGTTGCAGGAATCTGTTGATGCGCTGTTCGACAACGGCCGTCGCGGCCGCGTGATCACGGGCGCCAACAAGCGCCCGCTGAAGTCGCTGTCCGACATGCTGAAGGGCAAACAGGGCCGTTTCCGGCAGAACCTGCTCGGCAAACGTGTCGACTATTCGGGCCGCTCGGTGATCACCGTCGGGCCGGAGTTGAAGCTGCATCAGTGCGGCCTGCCGAAGAAGATGGCGCTGGAACTCTTCAAGCCGTTCATTTATTCGCGGCTTGATGCGAAAGGCCTGTCGTCCACGGTCAAGCAGGCCAAGAAGCTGGTGGAAAAGGAGCGTCCGGAAGTCTGGGACATCCTGGACGAGGTCATCCGCGAGCATCCCGTTCTTCTGAACCGTGCGCCGACGCTGCACCGTCTCGGCATTCAGGCGTTCGAGCCGACGCTGATCGAAGGCAAGGCGATCCAGCTTCATCCGCTGGTCTGCTCGGCCTTCAACGCCGACTTCGACGGCGACCAGATGGCCGTCCACGTACCGCTTTCGCTGGAAGCCCAGCTGGAAGCGCGCACGCTGATGATGTCTACGAATAACATCCTGCATCCGGCGAACGGCGGTCCGATCATCGTGCCGTCGCAGGATATCGTGCTTGGTCTCTACTATCTCTCGATCATGGCGGACGGTGAGCCGGGCGAAGGCATGGTCTTCGGCGACATGGGTGAACTCTACCATGCGCTCGAGACAAAGGCCGTTACCCTGCATTCGAAGGTCAAGGGTAGGTTCCGCTCCGTCGATGTGGACGGAAACCCGACCTCGCAGATCTACGAGACGACACCCGGGCGCCTGATTATCGGCGACCTTCTGCCCAAGAACCACGAGGTTCCCTTCGACGTCTGCAACAAGTTGATGACGAAGAAGGACATCTCCAAGATGATCGACACCGTCTATCGCGCCTGCGGTCAGAAGGAGACGGTCATCTTCTGCGACCGCGTGATGGGCCTCGGTTTCAACCATGCCTGCCGCGCCGGCATCTCGTTCGGCAAGGACGACATGCTCATTCCGGAAACCAAGGCGGGCCTCGTTGCCGAGACGGCCGAACTGGTCAAGGAATACGAGCAGCAATATAACGACGGCCTGATCACCCAGGGTGAGAAGTACAATAAGGTCGTCGATGCCTGGGCGAAATGCACGGATCGCGTTGCCGACGAGATGATGAAGCGCATTTCTGCCGTCGTGCGCGACGAGGAGACCGGACGTCAGAAGCAGATCAATTCGGTCTACATGATGTCGCACTCCGGTGCCCGTGGCTCGCCGGCGCAGATGAAGCAGCTAGCCGGCATGCGTGGCCTCATGGCCAAGCCGTCGGGCGAGATCATCGAGAACCCGATCATTTCGAACTTCAAGGAAGGTCTGTCGGTGCTCGAGTACTTCAACTCGACGCACGGTGCCCGCAAGGGGCTTGCCGACACCGCCTTGAAGACAGCCAACTCCGGTTACCTGACCCGTCGCCTTGTCGACGTCGCGCAGGATTCCATCATCGTCGAGGAGGACTGCGGTTCGGAAGGCGGCATCACGGTCGCGCCGATCATCGATGCCGGCAACGTCATCGCGAGCCTCGGGATGCGCGTGCTTGGCCGCACCGCCGCGGAAGACGTCATCAATTCCGCAACCGGTGAGGTGATCGTCGCCCGGGGCGTCATGATCGATGAAAAGGCGGTTGACCTGATCGAGGCAGCAAAGATCCAGTCGATCAAGATCCGCTCCGTGCTTACCTGTGAGACGAGGCTTGGCGTTTGCGGTGCGTGCTACGGCCGCGACCTTGCGCGTGGCACGCCGGTCAACATCGGTGAAGCGGTCGGCGTCATCGCCGCCCAGTCGATCGGTGAGCCGGGTACGCAGCTTACGATGCGCACCTTCCACATCGGCGGCACGGCGCAGGTTGTCGATAGCTCCTTCATCGAGTCGAACTTCGAAGGCACGGTAAAGATCCGCAATCGGAACGTCGTCCGCGATTCTTCCGGCAAGATGATCGCCATGGCCCGTAACATGGCCATCCTGATCGTTGACGGCGAAGGGAACGAGCGGGCGGTGCACCGCGTGCCGTACGGTGCTCGCCTGCACGTCGACGAAGGCGATTCCATCAAGCGCGGCCAGCGCATCGCCGAGTGGGATCCCTACACCCGCCCGATCCTCACCGAGGTTGACGGCGTGGTTGGCTTCGAGGATCTGGTCGACGGTGCATCCGTTCAGGAAACGGCCGACGAGGCGACCGGTATCACCAAGCGTGTCGTTATCGATTGGCGCACCTCGCAGCGCGGTCAGGATCTCAAACCCGCGATGGTCGTTAAGGACAAGAAGGGCGAGATCATCAAGCTGCAACGTGGTGGCGACGCCCGCGTGCTGCTCTCGGTGGATGCGATCCTGTCGATCCAGCCGGGGGACGAGGTAAAGGCTGGCGACGTTCTTGCGCGTATTCCGATGGAAAGCGCGAAAACGAAGGATATCACCGGCGGTCTGCCGCGTGTTGCCGAGCTCTTCGAGGCACGTCGTCCGAAGGATCACGCCATCATCGCCGAAATCGACGGTACGATCCGCTTCGGGCGCGACTACAAGAACAAGCGCCGCATCGTGATCGAACCGCACGAAAAGGATATGGAGCCGGTCGAGTATCTCATTCCGAAGGGTAAGCACTTCCACCTGCAGGAAGGCGACGTCATCGAGAAGGGAGAATATATTCTCGACGGGAACCCGGCACCGCATGACATTCTGGCGGTCAAGGGCGTTGAGGCGCTCGCGGCTTATCTCGTCAATGAGATCCAGGAGGTCTACCGCCTGCAGGGCGTGGTGATCAACGACAAGCACATCGAGGTGATTGTTCGCCAGATGCTGCAGAAGGTTGAGATCACCGATGCCGGCGAGACGGAGCTCTTCTCGGGCGAGCAGGTCGACCGGCTTGAGCTGGAAGAGATCAACCAGAGGGCGGTCGACAACGCCCGCGCTCCGGCAAGCGGTGTCCCGGTTCTGCTCGGCATTACCAAGGCGTCGTTGCAGACCCGGTCGTTCTTCTCCGCCGCGTCCTTCCAGGAGACGACGCGTGTCCTCACCGAGGCCGCGGTCAACGGCAAGATCGACCCGCTGGTCGGTCTCAAGGAGAACGTCATCGTCGGCCGGCTGATACCGGCCGGCACGGGTGGCATGATGAACCGCATCCGGCAGGTCGCCCAGCATCGCGACGAGTTGATCCTCGAAGCGCGGAAGGCGCAGTCAAACGCTGCGGAAGCTGAAGCGATGATCGAGGATCTGAGTGGAGCGGCGGAATAATCCCGTTCTCCCTCGAATAAATTGGGAAAGGGCCGCCCTCGCGGCCCTTTTTCGTTTCCTCCAGAACGAATTGGAATCGTTATGACGACGACGCAAGACAATGACGGCGACTTCCCGACGGTGTTCATCATCGTCGGCAGGGTCTGGGAAAACGACAGCGAGGGCGGCGAGGAAACAGCCATACCCGTCAATATTCTCTTGCAGGCGCCGGATGATGACAGCGCGGTCCGCCAGGCATTGGAGCGCCTTGCGGCGGAAGGATATGTCGAGGCTGAATTTGACCAGATCGGCGTGCTTACCGAGGAGCCCGACAATCCGACGTATGAGGCGGCCTATCAAGACGCTCTGGAAGGCAATGTCGCCGTAATAGCCTTTCATGATTAATCGGATGGTAAGAATCAGGTTCCGTTCGCAAATCGAGTCCGACTCGCGCAGTCGCTGGTGCAGCGGCAGGTGACCGATCGGCTCGGATCGGGCGACAGGAAATGTCCCGGAGGCAGATTAATCCGTTCATTTATTGCTTTGGAAGTGCTAGGCGCGCCGCATTAACCCTGGAAAGGCTCTTAAACCGCGCGAAGCTTAAGTTTTTTAGAAGTTTCCCTTGACGGGTGAGGGGGCGATGAGTAGTTTCCGCGCATCCCGAAGGCAGGCGGTAAACACTGACCTGCTCCGAGGCGCCACGCTTCGGAGACAAAGTGCTTAAACGCTGCCGGGTCCATAGGCGAATAAACGTCGATTTCATGACCGCTGGAATTCCGGTGGTCCTCTGGTTTTCGCAGCGCCTTCCACGTTGAAAACGTGGAACACGGCGCGATTCTGTATGCGCACCGGACGCTGCGACCGGATGAACGAACGAAGGTGAAGGGCAAAGGATGCCGACCATCAACCAGCTGATCCGCAAGCCGCGGAAGGATCCGCCGAAGCGGAACAAGGTCCCGGCCATGGAGGCCTGCCCGCAGAAGCGTGGCGTTTGCACGCGCGTCTACACGACGACGCCGAAGAAGCCGAACTCGGCGCTTCGTAAAGTTGCGAAGATCCGCCTGACGAACGGCTTTGAAGTGATCGGTTACATCCCGGGTGAAGGTCATAATCTTCAGGAGCACTCCGTGGTTATGATCCGCGGCGGCCGCGTGAAGGATCTTCCGGGCGTTCGCTATCACATTATCCGCGGTGTCCTTGATACGCAGGGCGTCAAGGACCGCAAGCAGCGCCGGTCCAAGTACGGCGCCAAGCGGCCCAAGTAAGGAGCGTCCACGATGTCGCGTCGTCATCGCGCTGAAAAGCGAGAGATCATCCCCGACCCGAAGTTCGGGGACATTGTGATCACCAAGTTCATGAACTCGATCATGTACGATGGGAAGAAGTCCACGGCAGAGCGTATCGTATACGGTGCGTTCGATCTGATCGAGAACAAGACCCGGCAGAACCCGCTCGAGGTGTTCCACTCGGCACTCGAGAATGTCATGCCGCAGGTTGAAGTTCGTTCCCGCCGGGTCGGTGGTGCGACCTATCAGGTTCCGGTTGAGGTGCGCTCCGATCGCCGCCAGGCGCTCGCGATCCGTTGGCTGATTTCCGCCGCGCGCAACCGCAATGAGACCACGATGGTCGATCGTCTTTCCGGCGAACTCCTTGATGCCGCCAGCAACCGTGGAACCGCGGTCAAGAAGCGCGAAGACACACACCGGATGGCTGATGCCAACCGTGCGTTCTCGCACTACCGCTGGTAATTACTCGAAGAGGCAGACGCTATGTCGCGCACGCACAAGATCGAGGACTACCGCAATTTCGGCATCATGGCCCACATCGATGCCGGAAAGACCACGACCACCGAGCGGATCCTCTATTACACCGGTCGTAGCCACAAGATTGGCGAAGTTCATGATGGCGCCGCCACCATGGACTGGATGGAGCAGGAGCAGGAGCGTGGCATCACGATCACGTCCGCTGCCACGACTGCTTTCTGGAAAGAAAAGCGCCTCAACATCATCGATACGCCGGGTCACGTCGATTTCACGATCGAGGTCGAGCGTTCGCTGCGCGTGCTCGACGGTGCTGTTGCTTTGCTGGATGCCAACGCCGGCGTCGAGCCGCAGACGGAAACCGTCTGGCGTCAGGCCGACAAGTACAACGTCCCGCGCATGATCTTCGTCAACAAGATGGACAAGCTCGGCGCGGATTTCTACCGCTGTGTGGAAATGATCAAGAAGCGCCTCGGCGCGAATCCGCTCGTCCTTCAGCTGCCGATTGGCGCTGAGAGCGAATTCGTCGGTGTGGTCGACCTGATCGCGATGAAGGCCTACATCTGGCGCGACGAAAGCCTTGGCGCGCAGTGGGATGTGGTCGACATTCCGGCGGATCTCGCCGGCAAGGCGCAAGAATACCGTGACATCATGATCGAGACCGCGGTGGAAGCCGATGAGGCCGCTCTCGAGGCGTATCTGGAAGGGAACGAGCCGGACGAGGCGCAGCTCAAGGCGCTGATCCGCAAGGGCACGATTTCCAACACCTTCGTGCCGATCTTCTGCGGTTCCGCATTCAAGAACAAGGGCGTTCAGCCACTGCTTGACGGTGTTGTCGATTATCTTCCGAGCCCGATCGATATCGATGCCATCCGCGGCATCGACGGCAAGACCGAAGAAGAGACGACACGCAAGGCCAGCGACGAAGAGCCGCTTGCCCTGCTTGCCTTCAAGATCGCGAACGATCCGTTCGTCGGTTCGCTGACGTTCTGCCGGATTTACTCCGGCGTTCTCAACAAGGGTGTTTCCCTGCTCAACACGGTCAAGGAAAAGCGCGAGCGCGTTGGCCGCATGATGCAGATGCATTCCAATTCGCGTGAGGATATCGACGTCGCATATGCCGGCGATATCGTTGCCATTGCGGGTCTCAAGGACACGACAACGGGTGATACGCTGTGTGAGGCGACCAAGCCGGTCATTCTCGAGCGTATGGAATTCCCGGATCCGGTCATCGAGATCGCGGTCGAGCCCAAGACGAAGGCTGACCAGGAAAAGATGGCTGTGGCGCTCAACCGTCTTGCGGCCGAGGATCCGTCCTTCCGCGTCAAGACCGACGAGGAATCCGGCCAGACCATCATCGCCGGCATGGGCGAGCTTCACCTGGACATTATCGTCGATCGCATGAAGCGCGAGTTCAAGGTCGAGGCGAACATCGGTGCGCCGCAGGTTGCCTACCGCGAGACGATTACCCGGCTCGCCGAAGTGGATTATACCCACAAGAAGCAGACCGGCGGTTCGGGCCAGTTCGCCCGCGTCAAGATCACGATCGAGCCGAACGAGGCCGCGGCCGGCTTCGAGTTCGAGAGCAAGATCGTCGGTGGTGCGGTTCCGAAGGAATACATCCCGGGCGTGAACAAGGGTATTGAGAGCGTCATGAGCTCCGGTCCGCTGGCCGGGTTCCCGATGGTCGATATCAAGGCGACGCTTCTGGATGGTGCGTATCACGACGTGGACTCCAGTGTCCTGGCGTTCGAGATCGCATCCCGCGCGGCTTTCCGCGAGGCGATTGCCAAGGCTTCTCCGAAGCTTCTCGAGCCGATCATGAAGGTCGAGGTCGTGACGCCGGAGGATTACATGGGTGATGTGATCGGTGACCTGAATTCCCGTCGCGGGCAGATTGCCGGTACGGAAAATCGTGGCATCGTCACGGCGATCACGGCCATGGTGCCGCTGGCGAATATGTTCGGCTATGTGAACAACCTTCGCTCCATGTCTCAGGGTCGTGCCCAGTATTCGATGGTGTTCGATCACTATGAGCAGGTGCCGCAGGCGGTGGCCGACGAGGTTCAGGCGAAATACGCCTGAGGCCGACAGCCTGCTCCCGGAGCAATAACTCAAGAATTGGAAGAAGCGGAGAAATCCGATGGCGAAAGAGAAGTTTGAGCGCAATAAGCCGCACGTTAACATTGGCACGATTGGCCACGTTGACCACGGCAAAACGACGTTGACGGCTGCGATTACGAAGCAGTACGGCGAGTTCAAGGCTTACGACCAGATCGACGCGGCTCCGGAAGAGCGTGCACGCGGCATCACGATCTCGACGGCGCACGTGGAGTATGAGACGGATGCGCGTCACTATGCGCACGTCGACTGCCCTGGCCACGCCGACTACGTGAAGAACATGATCACGGGTGCGGCGCAGATGGACGGCGCGATCCTCGTGGTTTCGGCGGCCGACGGCCCAATGCCGCAGACGCGCGAGCACATCCTGCTTGCCCGCCAGGTCGGCGTTCCGGCGCTGGTGGTGTTCCTGAACAAGGTCGACCAGGTTGACGATCCGGAGCTTCTGGAACTGGTCGAGGTCGAGGTTCGCGAGCTTCTGTCGTCCTATGACTTCCCGGGCGACGACATTCCGATCGTCGCGGGTTCGGCGCTTGCCGCTCTTGAGGGCCGCGACGACAACATCGGCACGGAGAAGATCGCCGAGCTGATGAAGGCCGTCGACGACTACATCCCGACGCCTGAGCGTCCGCGCGATCAGCCGTTCCTGATGCCGATCGAGGACGTGTTCTCGATCTCGGGCCGCGGCACGGTTGTGACGGGCCGCGTCGAGCGCGGCGTCGTCAAGGTGGGCGAGGAAATCGAGATCGTCGGTATCCGCGACACGCAGAAGTCGACGGTGACGGGCGTCGAGATGTTCCGCAAGCTGCTCGACCAGGGCGAGGCTGGCGACAACATCGGCGCGCTGCTTCGCGGCATTGGCCGCGAGGACGTGGAGCGCGGTCAGGTTCTGTGCAAGCCGGGTTCGGTTACGCCGCACACGAAGTTCAAGGCCGAGGCCTACATCCTGACGAAGGAAGAAGGTGGCCGGCACACGCCGTTTTTCACCAACTACCGTCCCCAGTTCTACTTCCGCACGACGGACGTGACGGGCGTTGTTGAGCTTGAGGAAGGCACCGAGATGGTGATGCCGGGCGACAACGTCTCGGTGACGGTGACGCTTATCGTGCCGATCGCCATGGAGGAAGGCCTCCGCTTCGCCATCCGCGAGGGCGGCCGCACCGTCGGTGCAGGCGTCGTCGCGAAAATCATTGAGTAATCCACAGACGAAGGGCGCTTGGGGCCCCCTCGGGCGCCCTAGTCTTTTGGAGACTGAGACATGAACGGTCAGAATATTCGGATCCGCCTCAAGGCATTCGACCACCGTGTTCTCGACGCTTCGACGCGCGAGATCGTTAGCACGGCGAAGCGGACCGGGGCACAAGTGCGCGGCCCTGTGCCGCTGCCGACGCGGATTGAGAAGTACACGGTGCTTCGTGGCCCGCACATCGACAAGAAGAGCCGTGATCAGTTCGAGATGCGCACGCACAAGCGTCTTCTCGACATCGTTGATCCGACGCCGCAGACCGTCGACGCTTTGATGAAGCTCGACCTGGCTGCAGGTGTTGACGTCGAGATCAAGCTGTAAGGCGCTCACAAGGGGTAACGCCGATGCGTTCTGGAGTGATCGCACAGAAGGTGGGAATGACACGCATCTATAACGATGCGGGCGAGCAGGTGCCGGTGACGGTCCTGCGTCTTGAAAAGTGCCAGGTCGTCGCTCACCGGACGGAAGATAAGAATGGCTATACCGCGCTGCAGGTCGGCGTGGGAACGGCCAAGGTCAAGCGCACGTCGAAGGCGATGCGTGGTCATTTCGCGACAGCGAAAGTCGAACCGAAGCGCAAACTCGCCGAGTTCCGCGTCTCGAACGATAACCTGATCGATGTGGGCGCCGAAATCACGGCGGACCATTTCATCGAGGGTCAGTTCGTGGACGTAACCGGCACTTCGATCGGCAAGGGCTTCGCCGGTGCCATGAAGCGGCACAATTTCGGAGGTCTTCGGGCCACGCACGGTGTGTCGATTTCGCACCGCGCGCATGGCTCGACCGGTCAGAACCAGGATCCGGGCAAGGTCTTCAAAGGCAAGAAGATGGCCGGCCACATGGGCCAGGAGCGGGTTACGACCCAGAACCTGAAGGTTGCGCGTACCGATGTGGAGCGCGGGCTGATCATGGTCGAGGGTGCGGTTCCGGGCGCGAAAGGCGGCTGGATCCTGATCCGGGACGCCGTGAAGAAGGCGCTGCCGGATGGTGTGCCGGTTCCGGGTGCGTTCCGTATGCCGAACGGTGAGCCTGCGGCCGAAGCCGGGAAGGAGAGTGAGTGATGGAACTCGAGGTAAAATCCCTCGGCGGCAAGTCGGCCGGTTCGATCACCGTGTCTGACGAGATTTTCGGCCTGGAGCCGCGCACGGACCTGATTCATCGAGTTGTGCGCTGGCAGCTGGCCAAACGTCAGGCGGGTACGCATAAGACGCTCGGTCGCTCCGAAGTTACGGGCACGACGAAGAAGTTCGTTCGTCAGAAGGGCACCGGTGGCGCCCGTCACGGCAATCGCAAGGTTCCGCAGTTCCGTGGTGGCGGTCGTGCATTCGGGCCCGTCGTTCGCGATCATGCGCATGATCTTCCGAAAAAGGTGCGCGCATTGGGCCTTAGGCATGCGCTGTCTTCCAAGGCGCGGACGTCGAAGCTGATCGTCCTTGACGAAGCCAAGTCCGGCGATGCCAAGACCAAGGCGGTTCGCGAGCAGCTTGCGAAGCTCGGCTTGTCGAATGCCCTGGTAATCGACGGTACCGAGATCGATGCGAATTTCGGCCTTGCGGCAAGGAACATTCCTTCGATCGACGTGCTTCCGATCGCAGGCATCAATGTCTATGACATCGTGCGCCGCGATACGCTGGTTCTCACCAAGGCTGCGGTTACGGCTTTGGAGGAGCGGTTCAAATGACGGATATCAGGCATTTCGACACGATCGTGTCGCCGGTAATTACCGAAAAAACGACGCTGGCTTCCGAGCAGAACAAGGTGGTCTTCAACGTTGCCGGTGATGCGACGAAACCCCAGATCAAGGCGGCGGTCGAGGCGCTTTTCGGCGTCAAGGTAACCGCGGTCAACACTTTGGTCCGCAAGGGCAAGGTCAAGCGCTTTCGTGGCCGTATTGGCCAGCAGTCCGACGTCAAGAAGGCGGTCGTGACGCTGAAGGACGGCGACTCGATCGACGTGACGACGGGCCTTTGAGGCGGAGAAGGATAGATGGCACTCAAGACCTTTAATCCGACGTCGCCTGGCCGTCGTCAGCTTGTTCAGGTAGACCGTTCCGGACTTTGGAAGGGCAAGCCTGTCAAGACGCTGACGGAAGGCCTGTCGAAGTCCGGCGGACGTAACAATGCCGGCCGGCTGACGTCGCCGAACATTGGTGGTGGACACAAGCGCCGCTACCGTCTGGTGGATTTCAAGCGCCGCAAGCATGATATTTCGGCTACCGTTGAACGGCTGGAATACGATCCGAACCGGACGGCGTTCATCGCCCTTATCCGCTATGACGACGGTGAACTCGCCTACATCCTCGCGCCTCAGCGTCTTGCTGCCGGCGACAAGGTCGTGGCCGGCAAGCAGGTCGACGTGAAGCCGGGTAATGCGATGCCCCTGTCATCGATCCCGGTTGGCACGCTCGTCCATAACGTCGAGATGAAGCCGGGCAAGGGCGGTCAGATCGCACGGTCTGCGGGCGCTTATGTCCAGATCGTTGGGCGTGACCAGGGTTACACGGTTCTGCGCCTGATGTCGGGCGAACAGCGCCGCGTTCCGGGAGCGTGTTTTGCAACCGTCGGTGCTGTGTCCAATTCGGACCATGCCAACATCAATCTTGGCAAGGCTGGCCGTTCGCGCTGGCTTGGCCGCCGCCCGCATGTTCGCGGCGTCGCTATGAACCCGGTCGACCATCCGCATGGCGGTGGTGAAGGTCGCACTTCGGGTGGCCGTCATCCGGTCACTCCGTGGGGCAAGCCGACCAAGGGTAAGCGCACTCGCAGCAACAAGGCCACGGACAAATACATCGTCCGTAGCCGTCATGCGCGCAAGAAGTAAGGGGACGGGCGATGTCACGTTCTGTTTGGAAGGGTCCGTTCGTTGACGGCTACCTTTTGAAGAAAGCGGACAAGGTTCGCGAATCCGGCCGTAACGAGGTCATCAAGATCTGGAGCCGGCGTTCCACGATCCTGCCGCAGTTCGTTGGGCTTACCTTTGGCGTCTACAACGGCCAGAAGCATGTCCCGGTCCTGGTGTCTGAAGACATGGTCGGTCACAAGTTCGGTGAGTTTTCGCCGACGCGGACCTACTACGGCCACGGCGCCGACAAGAAGGCGAAGAGGAAGTAACGATGGGCAAGCCGAAGCGTGAGCGGGTGCTCGCCGACAACGAGGCGCGGGCGGTTGCCCGGATGCTGCGCGTTTCCCCGCGCAAGCTGAACCTCGTCGCGGCTTCCATCCGTGGCAAGAAGGTTGAATCGGCTCTCGCCGATCTGTCGTTTTCCCGCAAACGCATTGCGGGCGACGTCAAGAAGGCGCTGATGTCGGCGATCGCCAACGCGGAAAACAATCACGATCTCGATGTCGACAGCCTGGTTGTGGCCGAGGCACATGTTGGCAAGGCGTTTGTGATCAAACGCTTCCAGGCGCGTGCACGCGGTCGTGTCGGCCGGATCGAGAAGCCGTTTTCGAACCTCACGATCGTTGTCCGTGAAATCGAGGAGACCGCCTGATGGGTCAGAAAGTAAATCCGATCGGCCTGCGCCTCGGCATCAACCGGACATGGGATTCCCGCTGGTATGCGGACAAGGGCGAATACGGCGATCTTCTGCACGAGGATTTTCGCATTCGCGAATATATCCAGGGTGAGTTGAAGCAGGCCGCGGTGTCGAAGGTCGTTATCGAACGTCCGCACCGCAAGTGCCGCGTCACGATCCATTCGGGCCGTCCGGGCGTCATCATCGGAAAGAAGGGCGCGGACATCGAAAAGCTCCGCAAGAAGCTTGCGGTAATGACCAATTCGGATGTCCACATCAACATCGTCGAAGTGCGCAAGCCGGAAGTCGATGCCCAGCTCGTGGCGAGTTCCATTGCGCAGCAGCTTGAGCGCCGTGTCGCGTTCCGCCGCGCCATGAAGCGCGCCGTGCAGTCTGCGATGCGCCTTGGCGCTCAGGGTATTCGTATTTCGTGCAGCGGCCGTTTGGGCGGTGCCGAGATCGCGCGTATCGAGTGGTACCGTGAGGGCCGCGTTCCGCTGCACACTTTGCGTGCGGACATCGACTACGGTGCTGCTACCGCTCATACGGCTTATGGCGCTTGTGGCGTGAAGGTCTGGATCTTCAAGGGTGAGATCCTGGAGCACGACCCGATGGCGTCCGAGCGGCGCGCGGGCGAAGGTGACCAGAACCAGGGCGGCCGGCGCGACCGGTCTGATCGTGCGGCCTGAGGCTGCCGGTCCCGCGCCGCGTTCTTAGAGAAGCGAGAGAGAAAAGATGCTGCAACCGAAGCGAACTAAGTTCCGCAAGCAGCACAAGGGCCGCATCCATGGCTTGGCCAAGGGCGGAACCGATCTGAACTTTGGCGCATATGGCCTCAAGGCCGTTGAGCCCGAGCGCATTACCGCGCGTCAGATCGAGGCGGCCCGCCGTGCTTTGACCCGTCACATGAAGCGTGCGGGCCGTGTGTGGATCCGCATCTTTCCGGACGTCCCGGTTTCCAAGAAGCCGACTGAAGTCCGCATGGGTAAGGGCAAGGGCTCGCCGGAATATTGGGCGTGCCGCGTGAAGCCCGGCCGGATCATGTTCGAGATCGACGGCGTGCCGGAGGAAACCGCGCGCGAGGCTATGCGGCTTGCCGCGGCCAAGCTGCCGATCAAGTGCCGTTTCGTTCAGCGTATTGCTGAATAACGAACGTTCCAGGAGTTAAGGCCATGAAGGCGACGGACGTTCGGGCGAAGACCATAGACGAGCTCTCCACGGAGCTTGAAGCCCTCAAGAAGGAGCAGTTCAACCTGCGCTTCCAGAAGGCGACCGGTCAGCTCGAAAACACGGCGCGGGTACGGCAGGTTCGCCGTGATATCGCGCGTATTCAGACGATCATGCGCGACAAGCGCGTGGGCGCGTAAGGAGACGAGAATGCCGAAACGCGTTCTTCAAGGTGTCGTGGTGAGCGACGCCAATGCCAAGACGGTCACGGTGCTCGTCGAGCGCCGCTTCACGCATCCGCTGCTGAAGAAGACCGTTCGCCGCTCGAAGAAGTATCGGGCGCACGACGAGAACAACAACTGCAAGGTCGGGGACCGGGTTCTGATCCAGGAATCGGCGCCGATCTCCAAGTCGAAGAGTTGGGTCGTGGTCGAGGAATCGGCCGCGAAATAAGGTTAGCTTGCGCCGTCCTTGAAGGGGCGGCGGGATAAGTACAAGGCAGCCAGTCATGATTCAGATGCAAACAAACCTCGACGTCGCCGACAATTCCGGCGCCCGTCGTGTCATGTGCATCAAGGTGCTCGGCGGCTCGAAGCGGAAGTATGCCAGCGTTGGTGACATTATTGTCGTCAGCGTGAAGGAGGCTAATCCGCGCGGCCGCGTGAAAAAGGGCGACGTGATGAAGGCGGTCGTCGTGCGCACGGCGAAAGACATTCGCCGCGCCGATGGATCGGTCATCCGGTTCGACCGCAATGCGGCCGTTCTGGTGAATAACAACAAGGAACCGATCGGGACCCGTATCTTCGGCCCGGTTCCTCGTGAACTGCGGGCGAAGCAGCACATGAAGATCATTTCGCTCGCTCCGGAGGTGCTCTGATGGCCGCGAAGATCAAGAAGGGCGACAATGTCGTCGTGCTGACCGGTCGCGACAAGGGCAAGACCGGTGAAGTTATCAGGATGCTCCCGGCGGAAAACCGGGCTGTTGTGCGTGGCGTGAATGTGGTGCGTCGTCACCAGCGCCAGACCGCGCAGACCGAGGGCGGCATCATTTCCAAGGAAGCTCCGATCCACCTGTCCAACCTGGCCGTCGCCGATCCCAAGGACGGCAAGCCGACCCGCGTCGGCTTTAAGGTCAAGGAAGACGGCACAAAGGTTCGGCTGGCCAAGCGTTCGGGAGATCTGATCGATGGCTGATACGGCATATTTGCCCCGCATGAGGACGCATTACGACGAGGTCGTGCGTCCGCAGTTGCTGGAGAAATTCGGTTACAAGAACCCGATGGAAGTTCCCTCGATCGAGAAGATCGTGCTGAACATGGGCGTCGGGGAGGCTGTTGCCGATTCCAAGAAGGCGAAGATTGCGGCCGACGACCTGGCGCTTATCGCAGGTCAGAAGCCGGTGATCACCCGCGCCAGCAAGTCCATCGCCACCTTCAAGGTGCGCGAAGGAATGCCGCTCGGTGCCAAGGTCACGCTTCGCCGTGCCCGCATGTACGAGTTTCTTGACCGTCTTGTTACGATCGCGCTCCCGCGCGTTCGCGACTTCCGTGGCCTGAGCCCGAAGAGCTTCGATGGTCGCGGCAACTATGCGATGGGCATCAAGGAGCACATCGTGTTCCCGGAGATCAACTACGACAAGGTTGACCAGATCTGGGGCATGGACGTGGTCGTTTGCACGACGGCAAAGACCGATGACGAGGCGCGCGAGCTGCTGCGCGCGTTCAACTTCCCGTTCCGCAAGTAACGGCGGATACGGGAAAGGAACGAGGATAGACGATGGCGAAGAAGAGCGCGGTCGAGAAAAACAAGCGGCGGGAGCGTCTGGTCAAGAAATATGCCGAAAAGCGCGCAGCGCTTAAGGCTCTGGCCAAGGACGAAAGCCTTTCGCTGGAGGAGCGTTTCAACGCGCGGCTGAAGCTTGCCAAGCTTCCGCGCAACTCCGCTCCGAGCCGGGTTCGCAACCGGTGTGAAGTCACGGGACGTCCGCGCGGTTTTTACCGCAAGCTGAAGATGTCGCGTGTGGCCCTTCGCGAACTGGGTTCCCTGGGCAAGATCCCGGGCCTGGTCAAGTCGAGCTGGTAAGGAGAAACTCCCATGGCGATGTCCGATCCTTTGGGGGATATGCTGACCCGCATCCGCAATGCGCAGATGCGGCGTAAGCCGAAAGTGTCCACGCCGGCGTCGAAGCTGCGTGCTCGTGTTCTCGAGGTGCTGCAGAAGGAAGGTTTCATCCGCGGCTACTCCACGGTCGAATTCGACGGTGGCAAGTCAGAGATCGAGATCGAGCTGAAGTATTTCGACGGCGAGCCGGTGATCAGGACGATTGAACGTGTTTCGAAGCCGGGCCGCCGGGTTTACTCGTCGGTCAGGAACATTCCGCACGTGAACAACGGTCTCGGCGTTTCGATCCTGTCGACCCCGCGCGGGGTTCTGGCGGATCACGAGGCGCGTGACCAGAATGTGGGTGGAGAGGTGCTCTGCCGCGTCTTCTGATGCGGCGGCCGCTTTTTCCGGTAATGAACTTAACCGAATAGGTTGATCAGATGTCTCGAATTGGCAAAAGGCCAGTCCCCGTGCCGAGCGGGGTAACGGCAACGATCAACGACCGGACGATTCAGGTGAAGGGTCCCAAGGGGGAACTTTCCTTCATCGTGAACGAAAACGTCCTGGTCGAAATGACGGATGACGGGATCAGGGTCGATCCGCGTGACGACTCCAAGCGCTCGCGCTCGATGTGGGGCATGAGCCGCACGATGATCTCCAACATCATCAACGGCGTAAGCCAGGGCTTTGAGAAAAAGCTCGAGATCACCGGCGTCGGTTACCGCGCCCAGGTGCAGGGTCAGAACCTGCAGCTTGCGCTCGGTTTCTCGCACGATGTGCTCTTCCCGATCCCGGACGGGATCCAGATCCAGTGCCCGAAGCCCACGGAAATCGTGGTTTCCGGCATAGACAAGCAGCGTGTCGGTCAGGTTGCGGCGAATATCCGCGAATACCGGCCGCCGGAGCCCTACAAGGGCAAGGGCGTTCGCTATTCGGATGAATACATCGTCCGCAAGGAAGGCAAGAAGAAGTGACGGGCCGGATCATGTCGAAGGGCAACTCAAGCTTCGAGCGTCGCCGCGATCGCGTGCGCCGTTCGATCAAGAAAGTGGCGAACGGGCGTCCGCGTCTTTCCGTGTTCCGCTCGTCCAAGCAGATTTACGCTCAGATCATCGACGACGCCAAGGGTCATACCGTTGCCGCCGCCTCGACGATCGAGAAGGACGTCCGCGGTCAGCTGAAGACCGGTGCGGATGTGGCTGCAGCGGAAGCCGTTGGCAAGCTGATCGCGGAACGCGCGAAGGCTGCCGGCGTCACGCAGGTCGTGTTCGACCGTGGCGGCTATCTGTATCACGGTCGCGTCAAGGCGCTCGCCGATGCGGCGCGCGAAGGCGGGCTGGAATTCTGACCGCGTAGACAGACGCTCTAGGAACGGAAGACGAAGATTATGGCAAGACAAGACATGCGGGATCGCGAAGAGCGTGACAGCGAATTTGTCGACAAGCTCGTCCACATCAACCGCGTCGCCAAGGTGGTCAAGGGTGGCCGTCGTTTCGGGTTTGCCGCGCTTGTCGTCGTGGGTGACCAGAAGGGCCGCGTCGGCTTCGGCCACGGCAAGGCTCGCGAAGTGCCCGAGGCGATCCGCAAGGCGACCGAAGCTGCGAAGCGCACGATGATTCGCGTGCCGCTGCGCGAAGGCCGCACGCTGCATCACGATGTCGAGGGCCGTCATGGCGCCGGCAAGGTGATCCTGCGCGCAGCTCCCGCCGGTACGGGAATTATCGCGGGTGGTCCGATGCGTGCGGTTTTCGAAACGCTTGGCGTTCAGGACGTCGTCGCGAAGTCGCTTGGCACGTCCAATCCGTACAACATGGTGCGGGCAACGTTCGAGGCGCTGAAGCGTGAAGACAGTCCTCGTTCCGTGGCGGCGAGGCGTGGCCTAAAGGTCTCGGCGCTCCAGGCACGTCGTCGTGATACCGACGAAGCTCCTGCGGCTGCCGCCGAGGGTTGACCTCGGTGTCCTGGCACACCAGCTTGAATGAGGATTTGTTCGATGGCGAAGACCGAGAACTCCATCACGGTCGAACAGATTGGCAGCCCGATCCGGCGTCCTAAGGATCAGCGTGCCACCCTGGTCGGCCTTGGTCTGAACAAGATGCACCGCCGCTCGACGCTGAAGGATACGCCGGAAGTGCGCGGCATGATCCGTAAGGTCCAGCATCTCGTGCGCATCGTCGAAGACGCGTAAGGGATCCGGGAGAACTGAAATGAAACTCAACGAACTCCGGGACAATCCGGGCGCCACGAAGGACCGGACCCGCGTTGGACGCGGTATTGGTTCGGGCAAGGGCAAGACCGGCGGCCGTGGCGTGAAGGGGCAAAAGTCCCGCTCAGGCGTTGCGATCAAGGGCTTCGAGGGCGGCCAGATGCCGATCCATCGTCGTCTGCCGAAGCGCGGCTTCACGAACATTTTTGCCAAGTCCTTCAATGTCGTTTCGCTTGGCCGGGTCCAGCAGGCTCTCGATGCCGGCAGGCTCGATGCGTCCTCGCCGGTCACGGTAGAGGCGCTCAAGGCGGCAGGCGTGCTGAAGCGCGTGAAGGACGGCGTTCGCCTCCTTGGTGACGGCGAATTGAAGGCTGCGGTCAATTTTGAAATCGCGGGTGCTTCCAAGTCGGCCGTTCAGGCGGTTGAAAAGGCCGGCGGAAAAGTGACCATCATCGGGGTTCAGGCGGAAGCCTGAGCCCCCTCTATTCTTTTTGTTGGTTGGATGTAACCGGAGCAGGGTATGGCATCTGCGGCCGAACAGCTTGCGGCTAATCTGAATTTCTCCGCTTTCGCGAAAGCCGAGGAGTTGAAGAAGCGTATCTGGTTCACACTGGGTGCGCTTCTTGTGTATCGGTTCGGGACTTACGTGCCGCTGCCGGGTATCAATCCGGAAGCTCTCGCCCAGGCCTTCGGCCAGGCGCAGCAGGGCATCGTTGGCCTGTTCAACATGTTTTCCGGCGGTGCGGTCGGGCGAATGGCGATCTTTGCGCTCGGCATCATGCCCTACATCTCCGCGTCCATCATCATTCAGCTGATGACCTCGGTGGTTCCTTCGCTTGAGCAGCTCCGCAAGGAGGGCGAGCAGGGTCGTAAGGTCATCAACCAGTACACCCGATATGGCACCGTCATTCTCGCGACCTTCCAGGCGTACGGGATTGCGGTTGCGCTCGAGGGTGCGGCGAATGTCGTGGAGGATCCGGGCCTGTTCTTCCGTCTTTCGGCGGTGATCACGCTTGTCGGCGGCACGATGTTCCTGATGTGGCTTGGCGAGCAGATCACTTCGCGCGGCATCGGCAACGGCATTTCGCTCATCATCTTCTCCGGCATCGTGGCAGGGTTGCCGACGGCGATCGCCTCCACGCTGGAGCTTGGCCGGCAGGGTGCTCTGGCGACACCGATCATTCTTGCGGTCATTATCCTTGCGGTTCTGGTGATCGGGCTTATCGTCTTTATGGAGCGTGCGCAGCGAAGGCTGCTTATCCAGTATCCTAAGAGGCAGATGGGCAACCGGATGTTCGAGGGCAATACCTCGTTCCTGCCGCTGAAGCTCAATACCGCGGGCGTTATCCCGCCGATCTTCGCCTCTTCGCTGCTCCTCGTTCCGGCGACGGTCTCCGGCTTCTCCTCGCCGGATGCGGCAGGAGGGATCCTGACGACCATAACGGCGCTCCTCGGCCACGGTCAGCCACTCTACATGCTGTTCTACGCTGGCCTGATCGTCTTTTTCTGCTTCTTCTACACCGCGATTGTCTTCAATCCGTCCGACACCGCGGACAATCTGAAGCGCCATGGCGGCTTCATTCCTGGCATTCGCCCGGGTGAGCGGACGGCCCACTACATCGATTATGTGCTGACGCGGATTACGGTTCTTGGGGCGGCATATATCGTTCTCGTTTGTCTGTTACCCGAATTCCTGATTTCGGCGACTGGCGTTCCGTTCTATTTCGGAGGCACCTCGCTGCTGATCGTCGTGAGCGTCACGATGGACACTGTTTCCCAGGTTCAGGGCCATCTGCTCGCGCACCAGTACGAGGGTCTGGTGAAGAAAGCGAAGCTCAGGGGGAGACGCAGATGAGGCTGATTTTTCTCGGACCGCCGGGCGCTGGCAAGGGAACGCAGGCTACCCGGCTGGTCGAGAAGCATGGAATTCCGCAGTTGTCGACCGGCGACATGCTCCGTGCGGCCGTCGCCGCGCAGACGCCGGTTGGCCTGAAAGCCAAGGCGATCATGGACGCCGGAGGCCTGGTTTCCGATGATGTGGTCGTTGGCATCGTTGCCGACCGGATCGAGGAGCCGGACGCCCGGAAGGGTTTCATTCTCGATGGCTTCCCGCGCACGCTTGCTCAGGCGGAGGCGCTTGACCGGTTGCTTGATGAAAAGGGTCTGAAGCTCGACGTCGTTCTCGAGCTCGATGTCGATCAATCCGCACTGGTGGACCGGATCGTGAAGCGGGCGGAAGACAGCAAGGCCGCCGGACAACCGGTGCGCAAGGACGATGATCCGGAGGTCTTCAAGCAGCGCCTCGAGGCCTATAACCGTGATACGGCTGCCGTTGCGCCTTATTACAGGGAGCGGGGCCTTTTGAAGAAGATCGACGGCATGAAGTCGATCGACGAGGTCACGGCAGAAATCTCGCAAGCATTGACGGCTTGAGCCGATACGATGCTTGACGAAAAGGTGGATAAGGACTAAACGTCCGCTCCACTTCCACAAAGAACGGATGACGGGCCCCGAAATTCGCGGGCGCGTCGTTTTTTGTGTTTGAACACCCCGCAGGGGCCGGCCTCCACCGGACGCGGGGAAATATCATCTAGGGGCGTTTTCGGCGCCCTGCTCAAAATGGAGACGGCAAGTGGCCCGTATCGCAGGTGTAAACATTCCGACGAACAAGCGCGTTGTCATCGCGCTTCAGTATATTCACGGCATTGGTCCCTCGCTCGCGCAGCAGATCGTAGACAAGGTGAACATCGCGCCGGAGCGCCGGGTCAACGAACTGTCGGACGCCGAGGTTCTGGCCATTCGCGAAACGATTGACCGCGACCACCTCGTCGAGGGTGACCTGCGCCGTGAAACCGCGATCAACATCAAGCGTCTGATGGACCTTGGCTGCTACCGCGGCCTGCGCCATCGCCGCGGCCTTCCGGTCCGTGGTCAGCGTACGCATACGAATGCCCGTACCCGCAAGGGTCCGGCCAAGCCGATCGCCGGCAAGAAGAAGTAAGCCCGGCGAGAAGCGTAAGGGCCGGCCGTATTGGCCGGCCGAGTTGGATTTTCCCGGTCGTCCTGCTGCCATGCGGGGTGTTCGGGGTCCGGTGGAGCCGCCGGCGATACGGCGGTGACGAGATCGAACAAGGAAAGAGATGAATGGCTAAGGACACGACGCGTGTGCGCCGCCGTGAGCGCAAGAACATTTCGTCTGGCGTTGCCCACGTGAACTCCACGTTCAACAACACCATGATCACCATCACGGATGCGCAGGGAAATGCGATTTCCTGGTCGTCCGCCGGTGCGATGGGCTTCAAGGGTTCGCGTAAATCGACCCCTTATGCGGCTCAGGTCGCGGCTGAAGATGCAGGCCGCAAGGCTGCCGAACACGGCATGCGCACGCTTGAGGTCGAGGTTCGCGGTCCGGGTTCGGGCCGTGAGTCCGCCCTGCGCGCGCTTCAGGCCGCGGGTTTCCTCATCACGTCGATCCGCGACGTGACGCCGATCCCGCACAACGGCTGCCGTCCGCGCAAGCGCCGCCGCGTCTGACAATTGTCGGCGTATACCGTTTCTCTCATGGCAAGGAATGGTCGGGCCTTTGAGCCCGGCGGGATAGCCGGAGGAATTTACAAGTGACGATCCAGAAAAACTGGCAGGAACTGATCAAGCCGACCAAGCTTGGCGTGAAGGCTGGCGACGACCCGCGCATGCATGGGTCTGTCGTTGCCGAGCCGCTGGAGCGTGGTTTCGGCCTGACGCTCGGAAATGCGCTGCGCCGCATTCTCCTGTCTTCGCTGCAGGGTGCTGCGGTGACGGCGGTGCAGATCGATGGCGTGCTGCATGAATTCTCGTCGATACCCGGCGTTCGCGAGGACGTTACGGACATCGTCCTGAACGTGAAGGAAATCGCGCTGCGCATGCAGGGCGAGGGTCCGAAGCGTATGGTCGTGCGCAAGCAGGGCCCGGGCGTCGTGACGGCCGGCGATATCCAGACGGTTGGCGACGTTGAGATCCTGAACCCCGATCTCGTGCTCTGCACGCTGGACGAGGGTGCGGAAATCCGCATGGAATTCACCGTCGACACCGGCAAGGGCTATGTCGCTGCCGACCGCAACCGTCCGGAAGACGCGCCGATCGGGCTTATCCCGGTCGACAGCCTCTATTCTCCGGTCAAGAAGGTCTCCTACAAGGTTGAGAACACCCGTGAGGGCCAGGTTCTCGACTATGACAAGCTGACGCTGTCGATCGAGACCGACGGTTCGATCAAGCCGGAAGACGCCGTGGCTTTCGCCGCGCGCATCCTTCAGGACCAGCTCTCGATCTTCGTCAACTTCGAAGAGCCGCAGCGCGAGGTCAAGGAAGACACGGTTCCCGAGCTTGCGTTCAACCCGGCGCTTCTCAAGAAGGTCGACGAACTGGAGCTTTCGGTTCGTTCCGCCAACTGCCTCAAGAACGACAATATCGTCTATATCGGCGACCTTATTCAGAAGACGGAGGCGGAAATGCTCCGTACTCCGAACTTCGGTCGCAAGTCGCTCAACGAGATCAAGGAAGTTCTCGCCCAGATGGGTCTCCATCTCGGCATGGAAGTCGCCAACTGGCCGCCGGAGAACATCGACGAGCTCGCCAAGCGCTACGAGGATCATCAGTACTGAGGGGCGTCCGCGCCCCCGTTTGAAGCCAATCGGGGCGGCTGAGCGGCCGCCGATCTAAGACCAGGAAGGAGAGCGCCATGCGCCACGCAAATCGCGGCCGCAAGCTCAACCGGACTTCGAGCCACCGCAAGGCCATGTTCGCCAACATGGCCGCCTCGCTCATCCAGCATGAGCAGATCGTGACCACCCTGCCGAAGGCGAAGGAGCTTCGCCCGATCGTGGAAAAGCTTGTGACCCTTGGCAAGCGCGGCGACCTGCACGCCCGCCGTCAGGCGATCTCGCAGATCCGCGACGTTGAGCTTGTTCGCAAGCTCTTCGACACGCTCGCCGAGCGCTACAAGGAACGTCAGGGCGGCTATACGCGCGTCCTCAAGGCGGGCTTCCGCCATGGCGACAATGCGCCGCTCGCAGTGATCGAGTTCGTCGATCGTGACGAGACTGCGCGCGGTGCCGTTGACCGCGAGCGCGCCGAGGCCGAGGAAGCGACGGCCGAGGTTGCGGCGTAATCCGCCGCGGATCGGAATTTGGGGGAGGGCGGTCCGGCGGGCCGCCCTTTTTCGTTCCAAACCCGGAAATATGTTGGTTCGTGCCCTGGCCGATCTTATGTGGCAATACGGGGCAACGCGTGACGAACCGATTCGTCCGCGAGCCGAAAGACGATCGGGAACTGTTGAAATGACCGTTAACGCCGGAATCTCCTCGCGCTTCTTTTCCGTTTTGTTGGTGATCGCCTGTCTGGTCGCTTCGCCTTTTGCCAATGCGCAGGAGCGCAGCGTCCCGCGTACGCAGGATCAGCTTCGCTTGTCCTTTGCCCCGGTGGTGGATCGCGTTTCGAACGCGGTTGTCAATGTCTACGCAAGCCGCACGGTCGTGCAGCGTCAGCAGGTCTCGCCCTTTTTCAACGATCCTTTCTTCCGCCGGTTTTTCGGTGGGCCGGACAATTTCGATTTCGGCCGCCCGCGCGAGCGTGTGCAGTCGTCGCTGGGGTCCGGCGTCATTATTTCGGCGGACGGGGTCATCGTCACCAACCATCACGTGATCAAGGACGCGGACGAGGTTCGTGTCGCGCTGTCCGACCGGCGCGAGTTCGATGCGAAGATCGTGCTGAAGGACGAGCGTACCGATCTTGCCGTCCTGAAGATCATGGAAGACGCCGGATCGCTTCCCTTCGTGGAATTTGCCGATTCGGACGATCTTGCGGTGGGTGACATCGTCCTTGCCATCGGCAATCCTTTCGGCGTCGGCCAGACGGTAACGCAAGGCATCGTTTCCGCACTTGCCCGTACGCGTGTCGGCGTGACCGACTATCAGTTCTTCATCCAGACGGACGCGGCCATCAATCCGGGTAATTCGGGCGGTGCGCTGGTCGATGTCGACGGCAAGCTCGTCGGCATCAATACGGCGATATTCTCGCGCTCTGGCGGCTCGAACGGGATAGGCTTCGCCATTCCCGCCAACATGGTGCATTTCGTTGCTGCGGCGGCGCAGGGTGACGGCATCGTCCGCAGGCCATGGCTCGGCGCGGGCATTCAGCTTGTCAGCGCGGAAATCGCCGAGGCGCTCCGCCTTGACCGCCCGCGTGGCGTGTTGGTTACGGGTGTATTCAAGGGTAGCCCGGCGGACGAAGCGGGCCTTGAGGTAGGCGATCTCATTCTTCAGGTCGGTGGCAACGAGGTCAGCGATCCGGATAGTTTCGGTTACCGCTTCGCAACCAATCCGCTCGGTTCGACAGCGGAATTCACGGTATTGCGTGAGCAACGCACGCTGAAGATCGGTGTCGAGCTCAGGGCTGCGCCCGAAACGGTGCCTCGGGATCGCCGCCGTATTGATACGCATTCGCCTTTCCGTGGAAGCGTGGTCATGAACCTTTCGCCTGCGGTGGCGGAGGAGTTGCGTCTCGATGCTTTTGAGGAAGGCGTCGTCGTTGCCGACATCGAACCGGGCTCGACGGCAAACCGCGTCGGCCTTCAAAAGGGTGATATCATCCTGGTGATCAACGGGCGCAACATTGGCTCCACTCGCGAGCTTGAGCAGGTCTCGGATTCCGATCCCGGCGTCTGGCGGCTTGAGATCAAGCGCGGCGAAAGGGTCATCCGCTTTGCCCTGAGGGGATAGAAAAGTTCGGCGGCATTCGGAGCTTTCGGTCATGAGCGATCTGTTCCAGGCAGCGGGCATGGACAACCAGGGTCCGCGCCCGCTCCCCGACAGGATGCGCCCCAAAACGCTGGAAGATGTCGTCGGCCAGGAGCATTTGCTCGGTCCCGAAGGCTCGCTCACGCGCATGTTGCGCACGCGTACGCTCGGCTCGCTTGTCTTCTGGGGGCCGCCGGGCACGGGCAAAACGACGGTCGCCCGCCTTCTGGCGGATGCGACGGATCTCCATTTCGAGCAGATCTCGGCGATCTTTTCAGGCGTTGCCGACCTGAAGAAAGTGTTCGAGGCCGCCCGTGCGCGGCGCCTGACGGGCAAGGGCACGCTGCTTTTCGTTGACGAGATCCACCGCTTCAACCGTGCCCAGCAGGACAGTTTCCTGCCTGTGATGGAAGACGGGACGGTGACGCTTGTCGGCGCGACGACCGAAAATCCGAGTTTCGAGCTTAATGCGGCCCTTCTCTCCCGTGCCCACGTCATGGTGTTTCATTCCCTGAACGCCGACGCGATCAGGCGGTTGCTGTTGCGTGCCGAGGAGGTGGAGGGCAGGGAACTCCCGCTTGACGAAGAAGCCCGTGCTTCTCTCGTTCGCATGGCGGATGGCGACGGGAGGTCCGCCTTGACCCTGGCTGAGGATGTCTGGCGTGCTGCCGGCGAGGGCGAGCGGTTCGATGCGGCTGCCCTGCAGCAGGTCGTTCAGCGCCGCGCGCCGATCTACGACAAGTCGCAGGACGGCCACTACAACCTCATTTCAGCGCTTCACAAGTCCATTCGCGGGTCGGACCCGGATGCGGCGCTCTACTGGATGTGCCGCATGCTGGATGCGGGCGAGGATCCGCTATACGTGGCTCGCCGGCTCATCCGCATGGCGGTGGAGGATATCGGCCTTGCCGACCCTCAGGCCCTCGTTCAGGCGAATGCGGCGCGGGACGCCTATCAGATGCTGGGTTCGCCCGAGGGCGAACTGGCGCTCGCGCAAACGGCTGTTTATCTCGCCACCGCGCCGAAATCGAACGGAGTTTATGTCGCCTACAAGTCGGCGTTGCGGGCCGCGAAGCAGTATGGCTCGCTCCTGCCGCCGAAGCATATCCTCAACGCGCCGACGAAGCTGATGAAGTCCGAAGGTTACGGTGCTGGATATCAATACGATCACGATGCGCCGGACGGCTTTTCGGGGCAGGACTATTTCCCGGAGGAAATGGGCCGCACGACTTTCTACGACCCGCCGGAGCGCGGTTTCGAGCGTGAAATCCGCAAGCGTCTCGATTATTTCGCGAAACTGCGCCGCGAGCGACAGGGTTAGGCCGGGCCTATGATCAATCGTCATACCGGACCAGGGAAGCGAAGCTGACCGCCGATCCGGTATCCAGATATCTGTCGCGCGTTAGCGCGCCCTGAAGCGCTTTCCAACTGGATGGGATCAATCCGGTCGGCGAGAAAACGTACCCCTCAAAGCGGAATGTTGTCGTGCTTCTTCCAGGGGTTTTGCTGTGCCTTGCCGCGCAGCAGTGCGAGTGCGCGCGACACGCGCCGCCGGGTCGAATGCGGCAGGATCACCTCGTCGATATAGCCGCGTTCCGCGGCGACGAACGGGTTGGCGAAGCGGTCTTCATAGTCCTTCGTGCGCTTGGCGATCTTGTCCTTGTCGCTCAGTTCCGAGCGGTAGAGGATCTCGACTGCCCCTTTCGCGCCCATGACGGCGATTTCCGCGCTCGGCCATGCGTAATTGATGTCGCCGCGAATGTGCTTTGAGCTCATCACGTCATAGGCCCCGCCATAGGCTTTGCGGGTGATCACCGTCACCTTCGGGACCGTCGCCTCGGCATAGGCGAAGAGCAGCTTCGCGCCGTGCTTGATGAGCCCGCCGTATTCCTGTGCCGTGCCGGGCAGGAAACCCGGAACGTCGACGAAGGTGACGATCGGAATGTTGAAGCAGTCGCAGAACCGCACGAAGCGGGCGGCCTTGCGGCTTGCGTCGGAATCGAGCACGCCGGCCAGCACCATCGGCTGGTTGGCGACGAAGCCGACGGTCCGCCCCTCGATACGGCCGAAACCGGTGATGATATTGCCTGCGAAGCTTTCCTGGATCTCGAAGAAGTCGCCCTCGTCGACCGTCTTCTGGATCAGCTCCTTCATGTCGTAGGGCTTGTTCGGATTGTCCGGCACAAGGGTGTCGAGGCTCATGTCCACCCGGTTAGGGTCGTCATAGGAGGCAAGCTCGGGAAGGTCTGCGGTGTTGTTCGCGGGAAGGAAATCGACCAGCCTGCGCATCTGCTGCAAGGCTTCCACGTCGTTGTCGAAGGCGCCGTCGGCGATGGATGATTTCGTGGTGTGGACTGAAGCGCCGCCAAGCTGCTCCGCCGTCACCGTTTCGTTGGTGACGGTCTTCACCACGTCCGGTCCGGTCACGAACATGTAGGAAGTGTCGCGCACCATGAAGATGAAGTCGGTCATCGCCGGCGAATAGACGTCGCCGCCCGCGCAAGGGCCCATGATGACTGAAATCTGCGGGATGACGCCGGAGGCGAGCACATTGCGCTGGAACACTTCGCCGTAGCCGCCGAGGGCCGCGACACCTTCCTGGATGCGCGCGCCGCCCGCGTCGAAAATGCCGATGATCGGCGCGCGGTTCTGCAGCGCCATGTCCTGGATCTTGATGATCTTCTGGGCGTGCGTTTCGGAGAGCGAGCCGCCGAAGACGGTAAAGTCCTTGGAAAAGAGATAGACGGTACGCCCGTTGATCGTGCCCCAGCCCGTCACCACGCCATCGCCCGGGATGTGGCTTTCGTCCATGCCGAAGTCGGTGCAGCGGTGCACCTTGAACATGTCGAATTCTTCGAACGAGCCTTCGTCGAGGAGGATTTCGATGCGTTCGCGCGCCGTCAGCTTGCCGCGTGTATGCTGGGCGTCGATGCGCCTTTGGCCACCGCCGAGACGGGCGGTCGCGCGCCTGCTTTCCAGTTCGGCCAGGACTTCCTTCATCGGGCTCATCCTCTTGTTTTCGATCACGCATGCTCGTATCACGCGCACCCGCAAACCGTAACCTAGTCGAAGGTACGTGAAACGCGAAATCGCGTGGACAGGAAGGGGATAGCCCTCCTGCCTTTCCAGGCCGGAGTGTTCGATCAAGCGGTGGAGTTATGACATGCGCCGCGGCTTGGCGACCTGCTCCACACCTCTCCCTCGAAGGGAGAGGTCGGCGCGAATGCGCCGGGTGAGGGTGACGCGCTATTTTAAAAATGCCGGAAAGAGGCTTCTAACGCCCCTCGCGCAACACCAGAGCGGCGGCATCGAACTCCGCCTTGCGGTAGGTGCGCCGCGCGCTCGCTTCGGCGTCTTCGCCCCACTGCTCGATGTTCCAGTCCTCGTCGATATGGGCCGCCAGCCAGACGTCCTCGGGCTCTGCGGCTTTCTCGGCAACGGCGAAGGGAAGGAACGCCGATCCGGTCAGCGAGGTCATGACGTGCAGCGCGCCAAGCTGAAGCGCGGTGAAATCATCGAGCGCGGAGCGGAACGCCTTGAGAAGCCCGGCCTCCTGCTCGATGGGCATCAGCCCGCCCGCAAGCTGGAATTTCCCGCCAAGTCGCCCTTCGGCCCATTTGACGATCGGGTCCCAGGCAGCGGTTTGCCGCTCTACAAGGCTTTCCGGGCTTTCGGCGCGGTAGCAGACGAGGTCGTTGCCGGCATAGGCGGCAACGGAATCGGCAACTTCGGCCATGTTCCGCGAAACCCCGTCGACGCATGTATTGGCAAGGCGCGTAAGGTGCATCTTCGCCGGATCGATATGGGTTTCCTGCGCGCTCCATTCGGCGGCGACGGCCTCGGCGAGCGTCAGGCTCGGCAGGATCAACGCGTTGCGCCCCGGCGTCTTCACCGCCCGCCCGTCGAGCAGGATCGCGAAGCCTTCGCCTTGCGCTTCCGCGCGGGCTTCCTTGTAGAAGCGTTTCGGCAGTTCCTGGCGCGCCAGTTCGCGGGCGCGCTTCACCGGGTCGACAGGTTCCTGATTGTGCAGCTCTTCCAGGATGTCGCGCATCACGCCACTTCCTTCTTCCAGTCGAAAATTCCGGAAAGCGCCGCGTCGAGCTGATCGAAATGATCGATTACGCCGCGTGCCCCGGCATCCGTCAGTAATTCTGCGTCATGATAGCCCCAGGAAACGCCGAGTGCCGCGACACCGGCGTTTTTCGCCATCTCCATGTCGAAGCTCGTATCTCCGATCATGACGGTGCGGTGCGGGTCGGCACCCGTTTCCTCCATCGCTTGATGGATCATCGCCGGATGCGGCTTGGATGGCGCGCGGTCCGCCGTCTGGCGGGTGATGAAGCGCCCGGTCAGCCCGTGGCTTTCCTCCATGTGCACGACGCCGCGCAGTGCCTTGCCGGTGGCCACGCCGAGCAACACGTCATCGCGTGCCGAAAGCAGGTCGAGCGCGGCCATCGCACCCGGGTAAAGCGGATCGGTCGCCCCGGTTTCTCTCAGCGCAATCTGGGACGTGCGGTAGGCTTCGGCCATCGACTGGATATGTTGCCGGTTTTCTTCTCCGGCAAGGCGTAGAAGTGCGACCTCCAGCGACAGGCCGACGATGGAAAGGGCGGCACGCCGGTCCGGCATCTTCAGGTCGGCGGAACGGAATGCCGCTTCTAGCCCGTGCAGGATCGCCGCCTGACTGTCGATAAGCGTGCCGTCGCAATCGAAAATCACGAGATACAAGGACCCTATTCCTCCGGCTCGTGGGTATCGGGGTCGAACTGGGCTGCGTCGAAGCCGAGCAGGTTCCACGTCTGCTGCATATGCGGGGGAAGCGGCGCGGAAACGTCTATTTTTCCCGTTCCCTTGGGGTGGGGGATGACGATGCGCCTTGCATGCAGGTGCAGCTTGTTCTGGATTCCGCCCGGCAGTTCCCAGTTTTCGATGTTGAAATATTTCGGGTCGCCAACGATCGGATGGCCGATATGCGCGGCATGGGCGCGAAGCTGGTGCGTGCGGCCCGTAATCGGCCGCAAGGAGACCCAGGCAACCTTCGGTCCGGCCTGATCGACGACGGAGTAAAGCGAGACGGAATGTTGCGCGTCATCCTCGCCGTGGCGGGCGATGCGCATCCGCTCCTCGCCTTCGTCCCTTGTGAGATAGGTCGAGATGCGGCCCTGGCGCGGCTTCGGCACGCCTGCGACGAGCGCCCAGTAGATCTTGCGGGTCTGGCGCGCGCGGAAGGATTTAGATAGCTCTTGCGCCGCGCGCCGCGTCTTGGCGAGAAGCAGTATGCCGGACGTTTCCCGGTCGAGCCGGTGGACAAGGCGCGGCTTGTTGCCTTTCTTGTCGCGAAAGGCCTCCAGCATGCCGTCGAGATGGCGGGTCAGGCCCGATCCGCCCTGAACGGCAAGTCCGGCGGGCTTGTTCAGCACCATCACCTCTCGGTCCTCGTAGAGGATCATTTCGCGCACCGCGCGCTCGTCATCCTCGTTGAGCTTGCGTGAGCGCGGCTTGGCGTTCGCCCTGTCGTCTGCGGTCACCTTCGCGTCGGTGGAAAGCGGGGGCACACGCACCGTCTGGCCCGCGGCCACGCGGGCGGAAGCCTCCACGCGCTTGCCGTCGAGGCGCACCTGTCCGGTGCGCAGAAGCTTTTGCAGGTGACCGAAGCCGAGGCCCGGAAAATGGGCCTTGAACCATCGGTCGAGGCGCATTCCTGCCTCGTCCGGGGTAACGGTCTTGTTTTCGATGCCGGACATTCAAGTCTCTTGGATAAGGGTAAGGGCGCGCCGCATTTGCCGTGCGCGTCACGTCGCACCGGGTATAGGGGCGTTGGCGGGATTTTTAAAGCGATTCAGGCGTGATTCAGGCATGCACCGTACGAATGAGCCAGAGACCGGCGTAAAGTGCCAGGATCGAACCGCTGACGGATATCGCCATATAGCCGACCGCGAAGCTGATCTGCCCGCGCTCCCACAGTGTCGCAATGTCCAGGGAGAAGGCGGAAAAGGTCGTGAATCCGCCGAGAAAGCCGGTCGCCACCAGGTAGCGGATCGTTTCGTCGCCGCTCGATCGCGCCGCCAGCCAGGAGATGAACAGGCCCATGGCGAAAGAACCGACGATGTTCACCGTAAGCGTGCCGTAGGGAAATCCGAAGCCGAGCAGCCTGAGGCTCGCCGTGCCGACGAGGTGACGCATCCCCGCGCCGAGGCCGCCGCCGATCATGACAAGGAGCAGGTGCTTCATCGAAAGGTTCCGTCCGCGTTTCCGTACGAACGGGGCCTACCGGATAAGGCGAGCGAATTCAAGCTCATGCGGTTTCGGCCACTTCGCGCAACGTGCGGAAATGCTGTTCCACCTGTCCGAGGAGGTTTGGCACCAGGTCCGGATCGGCCACGAGATGGGGCGCTTCCTCGCGCAGGATCGTCAGGAACGCGTCCCGCCTGAGGTTGCTGATCTTTGCGGTATCGAGCCTCTTCGTGGTCTCGGCCGCCGAAAGCACCAGCGTGATCAGCCGGTCCGCGGCGGAAAGCCGGCCCCACAGGTAGTCGTGCTCGCGCCAGCGCCGGTTGAAGAAGGCGCCAAAGGCGTTGAGGCTCGTTCCCTTCAGCGAAATGCCTTCCGGGTGCAGCGTATGAGGGTCGCTTGGGGATATCCGGTCGATCCGGATTTCGTTGAGTTCCGCCGTCTCCGGACGTTTCATCACCGGCAGCGTCACGAGGTCGTAGAAGGCAAATCCCACATATGCGCTCGTCAGGGCCACGCGCAGGTCCGGGTCCAGGTAGTTGTAAGCCATGACGGAGAACACGTCGTCGGTCAGAAAGTCGAGATCGGCAAGCCCCATCCGCTCTTTCAGGATGTCGAGCAGGCGGGTCAGCGCATGTTCGTTTGCCCTGTCGGCCATCGCGAAGTCCGCCGCCAGGCCGATCGTTTCCTCGCCGTAGAAATCGCGTGACCAGCGCCGGGTGAGGTGGTCGATGTGCTCGTAGAGCGTGGTCTTGAGTTCGTCCATCTGCTCCGAGCCGCGCATCGTGTCGGGCGCGGCGGCGTGGTAGAGCGCGTTAAGGCGCCTGATCACGAAGCGAAGCCGGCGGATGCGGTAGTCGACGTCGAGGCCGCGCAGGAAATCGATCACGGGCGCGGGCGTCGATCCGGCATCCGGGTTTTCCGCGAAGATCGCATCGAGCCTTGCGATTATGCGCTCCGTTATATCGGCTTCGCGCGGGTCCGCGCCGCCAAGCCGCGCCAGTCGCGCGATCAGCATGCCGAGCTTTTCGGCGACCACTCTCAGCTTGAGGCGCTGATAGCCGAAGTAGGTATAGCCGGCGCCCTGGTGCGCCGCTTCGTTGGCCCGCTCGCGGCCTGCCGACAGTTCCTTTACGGTCGGCGGGCGCGATGCCTTCAGCTTGATGATGCGTGCGACTTCCCGCTCGATCACGGGTTCGGATGCCGCGACAACATCGGAAATGAGCCTCGCTTCGTGATTGAGGTCGGCGACCTGCTGCAGTGCGTCGCCGATCGGCTCGTTGCGCGGGATATGCGCCATGGACGCGAATATGACGTGAAAGAAGCTTGGCAGCGCGGCGTCATCGCCGTCTTCATATCCATCGCCGATTTCCATCGGCAGCGGATCGACGTAGACGAGGCGGCGCACGACTTCGCGCGAGGCCGGCCGGTTGGCGATTGCCTCGATGACGGGCTGCAGCGGCTTGTTCATGACGACGCTGCCGTCGACGAAGACGCTTGTTTCGGGGTGGTCGTCCCGCCCGCCTTCGATCTTTTCCAGAAGCAGCTGCCTGCGACCGCGCGGATCGTTGCCTCCGGCCCAGGGCTCGCCCCGCGTTTCCATCACGCGGTCCATTTCGCCGACAGTCATCGGCGGGAAGGCGCCGGGAAAGGCGGCCGTTGCGCGCGCCGCGAACACGAGGGTGGGGATGTAGCGGTCGGAGAATTCCGAGGTTACGTCGCCGGCTGCGCGGTGGCGTGCCTTGAAGCGCAGCACGCGCCGGTGCTCCATTTCCTCGATCATGCCGGCGTTGTCGATTTCAAAGCGCGTCAGGCGTCCGTGGAAGTCGGTCAGCGTCACGAAAAGGTCGATGCGCTGTCCCTGCGGGATCAGCGTTTGCGCCGGCGCGCTCGGGTCGTCGGCGGTCGCCTTGGCCCGGCCCATCCCCTCGGCGGCGTCCAGCATCCAGCCGACGAAGCGTTCGCCTGAAAATGGTGGCGTGAACCATCGTGCCTGGATGAACTGGCGCAGTTTCTCCCGCGTTTCCGGATCGGACGTCTCGGAGTTCAGGCCCATGGAAACCAGCCGGTCGATCACCGGCGCGATGGAGCCCTTGAGATAGCGCGTCAGGCCCACCGGCTCGTTGGCCAGTCGCGTGACATCCGCATTGGCAAGCCAGAGATCGCGATGGGACTCGATATCGAGATCGTGGGCGATCGCGCGCGCCAGCATCACGCCGTTGATGCCGCCGGCCGACGCTCCGGCGATGATGTCGGCGACGACCCTGATATTGACGTCGGGTGCCAGCTCCTTAAGAAGCCGGCGGTATATGTCGGTCGATGTCGGTTTTTCGCGTGCGCCCGTCTCCGCTTCCGCCTCGGTGGCGTAAAGGCCTTCTTCGTGGCGTTTCGACGCGCGCACGATGTTCAGGAACTCCCGCGTCACGCCATGCATGTAGACGGCGAGCGATACGCCGCCGTAAAGGACAAGGGCCAGTCGAAGTTCGATTTGCTTCATGGGCGCACTTGGGGGCTCACTTGGGGCTCGCGGGTAACATCATGATGATGCCTCCACAGCCTTCGCCGCAACGGGAAAGGCAAGGATTGCACACTGCCAATTCGTATAAGCGATCAAGACTTTGCGAAATCCGCCGGATTGCGGATATGGTCCGGCTGGAATGCAGCCATTTTGTGGGGAATTTGATGAGCACCGATCATTCGAAGGATACGCTGACGCAGCGCCTCGGCGTCCTGACCCGGCGCGAGACGGAAGCGCGCATCCTGATCCCCGTTGTCGAGGCGATGGCCGAAGCCTTCGGCAAGGAAGAGGTTCACGAGGTTCTGCGCAAGACGGTCGTGGAGATCGCGCGCAAGCAGGGCAGGGAACTTGCTGCCGATTTCGGCGATAATCCTGCCGCTTTTCTGGAAACGCTCAAGTTCTGGACGCAGGACGACGCGCTTGAGATCGATGTCCGGCGCGACGACGGCCGCTACCTCGATTTCGACGTGAAGCGCTGCCGCTATGCGGAGATGTACCGCGCGCTGGGCGTGCCGGAGCTTGGCCGTCTCCTGAGCTGCAATCGCGATTTCGCGCTGATCGAGGGCTTCAACGAAAGCGCGTCTCTTACCCGCGAGCAGACGATCATGGAAGGTGCGCCCTGCTGCACCTTTCGCTACGACTTCGGCGCGTTGACGGACGAGGAGCCCCGGTAGGCTCGGTCTTTCGCATCGTCACCGCCGGACCTGGCCCGGCAATTCCCCCTCAGGTGCAGGGCAGGTTGCCATTGCCGGTTCCGCCTTGCGCCTGCGCGAAAGCAGAATGCCCGCCGCCGTCGAGGCGAATACCAGTGCTATTCCGGCAACCTGTACGGGGCCGAACCATTCGCCGAGCAAGACGGCGCCGAGGACTGTCGCGACCAGCGGGCTGAAGAGCGAGATGAAGGCGACGTCCGCCCCGAGGTGCGATATCCCGCGCACCCATAGCCAGTAGCTGAGCGCCGTTCCGATCAGCACGAGATAGGATATGCCGATCAGGTTAATCGCTGTCGGTGCCGGCGGCAGCCCTTCGAAGTAGAGCGCGAAGGGCAGAAGGGCCAGTCCGCCAAGGGTCAGTTGCCAGGCGGTCAGCGCAAGCGGCGTTCCGATCCTGCCCCAGCGTTCGATCAGCACTGTGCCGAGCGCCATGGAGCCGGCCCCGGCAAGGGCTGCGGCAATTCCGATCGCGTCGAAGCTGGCTGCGGGATCGAGCACCAGAAGCCCGACGCCCGCGAGCCCCGCAAGTGCCGCCAGTATCTGCCCCGGGTGTGGCAGGCGCGAAAGAAGCGGCCACGCGAGGAAGGCGACGATCAGCGGCTGGCTTGAGCCGACGGTCGCCGCCACGCCTCCGGGCAATCGCGATGCGGCCACGAACAAAAGCGCGAAGAAGACGCCGATGTTCGCGAGCCCGATGATTGCGAGCGGCAAGAGCTTTTCTCGCGGCGGCAGGCCCGGCCCTGACAGCATCAGGATTATGCCGGCCGGGAGAGCCCTCAATGCCGCCACCAGCAGCGGATGGCTTACAGGCAGCGTTTCGGTGAAGACGATATAGGTCGTGCCCCAGAAGATCGGGGCAAGCATCGTGGCCAGAACGATTGAAATCCTGGTGCCGGACATGGGTGGCACTCCATTGACCGTGTTGCGCGCGGGTTCAGCCCGCCAAGGGAAAGCGGCCGGAAAAGGCGATGTCGCTCAAAGGCTTGCGGATGGTTTCCTCGGACTTCTTGTGAAGGTGCTCCGGTAGGGATTCCGGGTCGGTTTCCCGGCCGATGGCGACCGCCATTTCGATGTGGAAGCGTTCCGGCACATTCAGCACGTCTCGTGCGCGTTCGAAATCGACGCCGGCCATCCCGCGCGCATGAAGGCCAAGCCTCACGGCCTGGAGCGCAAGCTGCGCCCACGCGGCACCCGTATCCAGGCTGTGCGTGCGAAGCGGGCTCGCCTTGCCTTGCGCATCGCGCTGCAAAAGCGTGTCGGAAAGCACGAATATGAGGGCGGAGGCGTTTTGCGCCCACTCCGCGTTGAAGGGCACCAGCAGATCCAGGAAATCCTGCCAGTTTTCGTCGCCGCGCCGCGCATAGAGAAAGCGCCAGGGCTGATAGTTGTAGGCCGATGGCGCCCAGCGGGCGGCCTCGATCAGGCTGAAGAGATAGCTTTCGGCAAGCTCGGAGCCGTCGAACGCGCGCGGCGATCGCCGCTCCAGAAAAAGCGGCTCTATCGGGTGATCGGCAATTCTGTAGCTCATTTCCTGTCTCCTGCGGCTGCTGCCGGAATTCGGGACGCATTTACCCCTTCTGCCGCGCGCAGCCGTTCGCAGGCGCAATCCATCGGGATTGCACTTCGCTTCGATGGTTGATATTCTGACGTCGAGAATTTCGATATCAGATAGTTTGATATCGAATTAAATAAGCGGAAGGTGACCGTGAGTCAAGACGGGGCTTCGAAATCTTCGAACGATGGGGCGCTGGGCGCGCCGATCGACACGATTCTCGAGCAATGGCGGCGCGAACGGCCCGATATCGACCCCAGCCCTATGGCCGTTTGCGGCGATATCTGGCGGGCGGGGGAGCGGCTGCGCAAGGGCGTGATGGCCAATCTTGCCGGCACGGGGCTCGACTTCGCCTGTTTCGACGTGGTGCTGACGCTGCGCCGTCAGGGCAGGGGCGGGGCGCTTTCGCCATCGGCCCTCGCGAAGGAGATGATGCTGTCCACCTCGGCGATGACGAGCCGCCTCGACCGTCTGGAAAAGCTCGGCCTCATCACGCGCGAGACGGATCCGGCGGACCGTCGCGGCCTGAAGGTGGCGCTCACCGATGCGGGCTTTGCAAAGGCGGATGAGATCGTCGTCTCTCACGTGTCGACGGAAGAGCGCCTGTTGAACCGCCTTTCGGCAAAAGAGCGCGATCAACTGCGTTCGCTTCTGAGAAAGATCGGCGAATAGGGCGCCAGTTCATGTTCGCTCATGCCTGGTTTCGGGTGAAGCCCGGTCATTGCGGCAACCGCCTTTGATGCCCTGGTCAGGCGGGCAACCGATGCGGCTTCCAGATCGTTTCCGCGCCGTCCTTGATTTGACTCCCGGGCCGTGCCCAAATAACCGAAACCTCCTGGTGAGCGGGGCACGATGACCATGTCTTATGATGTTGTCATTGCCGGCAGCGGACCTCTCGGCATCGCCGCCGCACGCAGGCTGGCGGAAAGAGGTGCGGACGTACTTGTTCTGGAACAAGGCGATGCGATCTCGGATCCGCCCGGATCGCATTACCGCAATTCCGACCGGTTCGTCGCGCAGCCCGACAGCTATCTCCCCGCAGCCACGAAATATCTCGAATTCATCGACGACAGCCGGCCTCGCGATGCCCTTCCAGGCGCTGCGGTTACGCGCGCTGCAGGTGGTCAGGGGGTGATCTGGACAAATCTCTGTCCGCGCGGCGATGCGTTATGGCCGGTCATGAGCGATGAAGAGTGGTCGGCGCGATACCGGCTGGCTGAGGAGTATCTTCTTGTCCAGAGCGACGGGCTCGACCGGTCCATACGCCAGAAGCGCATCGGCGCCGAGCTTGAAAAATACTTCGAGACAACGGACCGCAAGGTCGAAGCGCTTCCGGTCGCCGGGCATTTCCTGGAAAGCGGTATTCTGCATTACACCGCTCCGTTCGATATTCTGAGTGCCGCCGGCGAAGCTCGAAACAAGGTGTCGATACGCCGTGACCGGGTGAACCGCGTTGTGAGCGAAGGCCACAAGGTCAAGCATCTGGAAACAACGTCCGGCCGTGTTGAAGCGGCGGGTTATGTGATTGCCGGTGGTGCCATCGCAACGCCGCAGCTCCTGTTCCGGTCGGGCATACGTCCCGATGCGCTGGGCCGCTATCTCTCCTACCACCCGCTTGCCGTGTGCCAGATCGTCGTTGCGCCGGAATTTTGCAGCGCCGAGGGCGTGGCGGACGTCGATCCCCGCATCCAGATCCGGCCCGGTGGCGAGACGCCTTGGTATACGCTGGTGCTGCATGATGTATCGCCTTTCGATCCGTCCGGAGACGATACGGAGATTCCGCCGAACCGGCTTGTCGAGATCCAATCGATCTGTCCGGTCGACAATGAAGAACACAAGCGGGCGATCTTCCACGAGGAGGGGCGCGTGACCTTCGACGTTCCATTGTCGGATGCCGACCTCGGCAGAATGTCCGGTGCGGAAGCCGAGGCGCGCGAGCTGGCGGATCTGTTGGGGCGTATCAGGCAAGGCTGCGCGCTTGCCTGGATGCCCTTCGGTTTTGCGCATATGACGGGCACGACGCGCATGTCCGCATCGAACGACGGCACCGGCGTCGCGGACTACCAGGGCCGCGTCTGGGACTATGACAATCTGTTTCTCGCCACGAACGGCCTGATCCCGACGAGAATGTCGGTCAACCCGACGCTGACCGGCGTCAGTCTTGCGATCCACGTGGCTGAACATATCCAGCCTTGAACACTGCGCGCCTCACCCGCCGAAGATCCCCTAACCGCCGAAGATAACAGCATCCGGCACCTCGTAGCGTTCGTTGCCGACGCGGATCATGTTGAGGTCGCTTTCCTTTGCCGCGCTCGTTTCGGGATAGCCGTCGGCCTGGCTCGTGTCGGCGCTCAGGAACCTGCCGTTTTCGAAGAACAACGCGCGTTTCGTTCCATCTGGCCTTGTGACGACGACGGAAGCCGAGCCGCCGGCTCCCCGTGCGACGCCGAAGTCGCATTGCCCCATCGGCTGGCCGGAAAATTGCGCGCAAGGGATCTTGCCCGTCGCATCGAATGCGCCCTGGCCCGCGCGCAGTGCTGCGGGGGCATCCTCAAGATAGCTCGCCACCACAAAGCCGCGCCTGCTGCCGGCTTCCATGGGCTGAACCTCGCACCATTGCCGCCCGTCGATGTTGGAGCATCCAATTATGCGCATGACAGTTCCGGAATAAAACGCGCCGACGTTCGGCGCGCGCGTCGAAGGCTCGGAATGAACGTTCAGCTTGTCGGGAATGCCTTTCACGGCCATGTATTGCGCTTTTCCGGCTTGTTCGTCGCCGCCTTGAGGCGGGCTTGGCGGGCGCACGGAGGCTTCGCGGAGGTATCTGCCCGCCACCCAGCCGCGCAAGTCCGGGCGGTCGGCTGCCGCAACAGAGCACCAGCGCTGGCCGTCGTGCATTTCGCAGCCGAGGTTCTGCAGGATCGATCGATTGGGAAACTGTGCGATCACGCGGTTCGCCGTGCCGGGGCCTGCGCGCATGTTGAGCGTGTCGTTGGAAGCAACGCCCGTCACTTCCCAGTAGTCGGGTCCCCCTTTCAGGCCGTCGGCATAATCGGGCGCCGGGGAGGGTGAGGGCGCGCTTGAGCGGTCGGCGGCGCCTATGATCATCTCCAGGCGGTAGTTCGCGGTCTCGTTGCGCCTTGCCGCCGCGCGCATCATGTAGACGCGGATCTTGTAGTCGCCGGTTGCCGGAAGCTGGCCCTCGTACTGGTTGCCGCCCGAAGCGGTAGAGGAATTGAAGATCGCAACGTTCTCCTCGCCCGGAGGGATGATGTTGAAATAATTCTGGACGTTGTCGGTCGCCATGCTGACGTTCATGTACTGCCCGGACTGCGCGCCGAGCACGTAGTCGACCGTTTCATATCCAACGATCCGGCTTTCGATCGTCGCGCTTGTCGCGCCCGGGGCGAATTCTACCCGCTCGGTTCGTATGTCGTTTGCCTGGGCGAGCGCATGCGAAACGCCAAGCGCCGCAAATGCGGGAAAAACGATCGCCTTGATGAAACCGCGCATGATGGCCTCCACGTGAAAGTGCGCACCTTCGCCTCTCCCTACCGGACGCTTATTGGTCGGGTGAGCTATCAGTTCAGCGTCTTCCCGGTGCTTTGCCGTCAGTTCGAACTGGGAAGGTTATGCTGGAAAGTTACGCGTGTTCATCCGCCGTAGATTACTGCATCGGGGATTTCGTAGCGCTCTTCGCCCACACGCACGATGCTCAGGTCGCCTTGCTTGGACGCGCTGAAAGGCCCGCTATCGGCCTGGCTTGTATCTGCGCTCGTCGCCTTGCCATCCTGAAAGAATATCGATCGCGTCATGCCGTCCGGTTTCGTCACCGCCACCACGCCGGAGCCGTTTCCTTCGCGGGTCACTCCGAAGGGGCATTGGCCGGTCGGCTGGCCCGCTCCGAAAGAGCATGGAATGCTGCCCGTCGCGTTGAAGGCGGTGCCTTGCACGAGAGCGTCGGAGGATTGGCCGGAGTCCTGCGTGTTGCAGGCCGCAAGCAGCAGCAGGGCAGGCAGGGCGGTGGTCAGGGCTCGGACAAGCGGACGCATGGTTTTTCCTCCGGTTTTGTGAATTCATGACCCTCGCGGTCAGCTCGCGGTTTCGGTTTGTTGGGCGGTGTGCTCGGGCGGGGCTTCCACGGTTATTACGCGGTGACCGCCGAAAAGGATTGCCGCGATGAAGATCAGCTTGATCGCCTGGACGGTCGAAATCTCCTTCACGCCCAGCACATCGGGCAGCGTCGTGTTCCAAAGCCACTGCAATATGAGGCCGAGGATCAGCAGTATGACGATACCGATCACGATCCCGATGATCGCACCGACGATGACACCGGCAATGTCCATGGTTTCCCCCCTCGTTTGGCCGCAGTTGTCCTGGCGGATCAGGACTTGATCACGAAGTTCATGCACTTCATTGGTGACTTCCCTGAAAAGGGCGATAGCTTCTGGAAGGAAAACGGCGAAGGCGAGCCCTCCGGCCGCGAATTTGCGTCGGCTGACGCCATGGAAACGTTATGCGCCATAGAAAATCTCGCCATTTTTAGTAAGTATTTATCGTATGTAATATTACGTAACGGAAATGTGGCAGAAATAAAATTCGGCGCGGCGGATCCGCGTAGGTCGCGGCTGCCGCTGTATTTCATTCGATGCTGCGTTGTTGTGATTTCTCGGTCGGGTTCGCGCTGTGCTAGCCGAATATTCGCTTGAACGCGCCGATATTCTGACGGAAGCCCGCTTCGAAATCTCCGTTGCCGGGGTGATAGACGCTCTCGTAGGAGATCGCTCCCGCGTAACCGTCGGAGCGCAGCGCCTGCGCGATCGGGTCGAACTGGTCGCCAAGCTGGCCTTCGCCCATCGGCCGCACTTCCAGCGTCGCTCGCGGCGTGTCGGCATGCACGTCCTTGATGTGGATGTGGCCGAGATAGCCGCCGCGCAGTTCCTCGTAGCCGTCGGGATAGGCCGTCTCGTGGCACCAGCAGTTGTTCGCCGGATCCCACAGCACCTTCAGAACGTCTTTTGCGTCGAGGTCGTCGATCAGCTTGCGTGCGGTGTAGCTGGAATTCACCATCGTGCCGTTGCCGGTTTCGACCACCAGCGTCACGCCTTCGGCTTTGGCAAGCTCGACGGCGGGCGCGATCAGTGGCGGGAGGGCATCCCAGGCGCCCTTGGCGACGTTCCAGACCTCAGCGCCGTGATGCCCCCACAGGATCTGTTCCTTTTTTGAGGTCATGATCCTTACGAGCGGCGAGGAAAGCGCATGCGCCATGTAGATCACCCGTTTCAGGGCGTCCATGTGCCTTGTGTGAAGCTCGTCGCCGGGCCGGTTGGCCGTTGTCATCCCGGCGAAAATGTGCCGCGAGAGGCAGGAAACCGGCTTGCCGTGGGCTTCGAGCAGCGCCTTGATGCGTCCGGTCTCTTCCCGGGTATGGTCGCCCACCTCCTTGTCCCAGACGAATTGCAGTTCCGCGTATTCAAGGTCGAACTCGTCCATCACGTCGAGCGCGTGGGCGAGATCGCGGCTGATGCCGTCGGTGATGACGCCGAGTTTCATGATCCCGCGCCTTTCCGTGAAAGTTCCGCGCCGACGATGTCCTCAAGCACCCGTGTGACCGTCCAGTTGTCGCCGTCGGGATATTTCGTTCGCCCGGCTTGGAAAAGCTGCATCGCGGTCGCGGCGGTAAACAGCGGCACGCCAAGCTCGCGCGCAAGGTCCATGGCGATGGTCATGTCTTTGTACATCGTGTTGATGTGGCTGCCGGTGCCTTCGAATTTCCGGTCGATGATGTTTTCAAGCGCCGTCTTCGCCGCACCGCAGCCGGCACTCGATGTCGAGACAACCTTGAACAGCGCCTCGGCATCGACGCCGGCCTTGGCGGCGAGCACCGACGCTTCGAAGGTGGCGGTGAATATCGAGCCGATCAGCGATTGCAGGCATGCCTTCACGGTCTGGCCCATGCCGGCTTCCGCGCCCACGCGGTGGATCGTCGCCGAAACGGATTCCATGGCTGGCCGTGCCTTCTCGAGCGCTGCGTCGCTTCCCGCCGCCATCATAGTCAGTGTACCGCCCTGCGCGCCAGGAAAGCCGCCGCTGACGGGCGTATCGATGAAATGAATGCCGCTTCCCGCAAGCCCGGCTGCGATATCGCGGACTTCGCTTGCCTGGATCGTCGCCGTCAGAAGGATAGCGCTGCCGGGCGGCATCGTGTCCTTCAGGCCTTTTGCCCCGCCGCCGCCCAGGATCACCGAGCTTGCCTGCGCTCCTGTCATGACCATGACGAAAACGCAATCGGCCCCTTCGCCCGCCTGCGCCACCGACGCGGCAGGCGTTCCGCCCGTCGCGGCGAAGTCGCCGAGACGCTTTTCACTGATGTCGAATCCCTTGACCGTGAAGCCGGCCTTCAGGAGGTTCTTCGCAAGGCCCGACCCCATGTCGCCGAGCCCGATCACTCCGGCCGTGCTGCCCATCATATCCTCCCCGAAAGATTTTCCTTTGCCTCACTATGGGCGATACGAAATGCGTTGCCTATAGGAGCTGGAAGCTTTCGGAGGATGTCTTTCAGAGCATTGCTCTTTCGACCTTGGGTCTTGATGCTCCGGCCTTGAACATCTCAAGTCCGTTGGGATCCTTGGACCGTACCTTCGCCATGTCCGCCAATTCGCGGTTTTCATGCGCAACGATCGAGGATGTCGGCCGCATCCGGTCGGTCATCAATATGCCGTCAAGATGGTCGAGCTCATGCTGCAGCAACTCCGAGAGCGAGAAATCCGCCTTCTCGAAAGCTTCTTCTCTGCCGTCGAGCCTGCGGAAACGCACGGTCACGCTGTAGTGTCTTTGCACCCGCACAGCGATTTCAGGCAGGCTCATGCAGTCGTCCCACACCTCGGCCCGGGCTTCCGAGGCCCATGTCATCGTCGGGTTGATCAGCACGTGCTCTCTCCCGTCCAGCACCATGGCGATCATCCGCTTCATGATGCCGACCTGAGGTGCGGCGATGGCCCGGCCCCACCCGTAGCGGGCGCGAAATGCGTGCACGGTACGCAAAAGTTGCTCCGCCTCCGCGGCGAGTTCCGTCTCGATGCTTTGCCGGGAAACGGGCTCGCAGACCTCTTTCAGCCGAGGATCGCCGAAACGCAGGATACTGGCGATTGGATCGTTCATGACAAACCTCCGGCAGCTTCACCAAAAGCGCAAAACCGCGGGCCTAGTTGCCCGCGGCTGGTTGTCGGCGGGGGGCTTCAGCCCCAGTTGGAGAAGATTTCCTCGCGCTGCGAGCGTGACCCGGCGAGGCGTTCCTGTGTGGCGGCGAGCACCGCTTGCGAAGCGCCCTTGGGCGTTCCGGCGTCGAACGGCGGGGCGGGCGCGTATTCCAGCGCGAGCTGCACGGTTTCCGCTTCCGCCTGGCCCATGATCTCGCTGACGACGGCAAGGCCGAAGTCGATGCCGGACGTCACGCCGCCGGCCGTGAACAGGTTGCCGTCCTGGACGATGCGCTCGTCGACGGGCTCTGCTCCCAGCGTGGACAGGAAATCGTGGGCATACCAGTGCGTCGTCGCGCGCTTGCCCTTGATCAGGCCGGCTGCGCCCAGCACCAGAGATCCCGTGCAAACGGAGGTGATGTATCTTGCCTCCGCC
The DNA here is from genome assembly GCF_009826895.1 of Stappia sediminis. Taxonomy (GTDB): domain Bacteria; phylum Pseudomonadota; class Alphaproteobacteria; order Rhizobiales; family Stappiaceae; genus Hongsoonwoonella; species Hongsoonwoonella sediminis. The sequence continues at coordinate 158,476 of NZ_WUMV01000002.1, forward strand.
GCCTGCTTGCGCACGAAATCGAGCACGACTTCGTCCTTCAGAAGCGGGTTTACGCCGCCGCCGCCCGGAATGCACAGCACGTCGAGCGTCGGGCATTCGTCGAACGTCATCGTCGGCATCATCGTGAGGCCGGTCGAGGAGACGATCGGTTCGCGGTCCTTCCAGATCAGATGCACCTCGGCGTCCTTGGCCGTCGCGAAAACCTCGTAAGGCCCGGTCAGGTCGAGCTGCTGCACGTTGGGAAAGACGAGAATGCCGAAACGCACGGTCATTTGAATTCTCCTGATTGACTTTGGGCAAGTTATCAGGCCACGCTCTGGCAAGATCGCCATTTACCCCTCGTTTCGTGCCAAAGTTTCGTGCCAAAATGCAGCGCCGTATAGAAATCCTCGCCTACAAGAACGTGCAGCTCCTCGACGTCGCGGGTCCCTTGCAGGTTTTCGCGACCGCCAACGATCTGGCCGGCATGTCCCGCTCGCCCTTGCCCTACCAGCCGGTGGCGGTCGGCGAATGCGGCTCGGCGGTCACGTCGTCCGGCCTTTCGATTGGGCTGGAGGAGCTCCCGCGCGCCGATGCGCCGCTGGACACGCTCATCGTGCCGGGCGGATGGGGCGTGGACCGTGCCTCGGAGAATCCGGCCCTTGTCGACTGGGTGAGGCGGCGTTCGGCTGCCGCGCGGCGCACGGCCTCCGTTTGCAGCGGCGCGGTTCTTCTGGCGACCGCAGGCCTTCTCGACGGGCGGCGCGCTGTCACGCACTGGCGGCGGTGCGAGGAATTCTCGAAGAGCTTCCCCAAGGTTCGGCTCGATCCGGATCCCATTTTCGTGCGCGACGGCAATATCTGGACATCCGCCGGCGTCACGGCGGGCATAGACCTTGCGCTGGCGCTGGTGGAGGCCGATCTCGGGCGCGAGACGGCGCTTTCGGTCGCGCGCCAGCTGGTCGTTTTCCTGAAGCGTCCAGGCGGGCAGTCGCAATTCAGCACGGCCTTGTCCTTGCAGGACAGCGGCGGGCGTTTCGACGATCTTCACGCCTGGATCATGCAGAACCTTCACCGCCCTCTCGCGCTGGCCGATCTTGCCGAGCAGGCGGGCATGAGCAGTCGCAGCTTTTCGCGCCACTATCATCAGGAAACGGGCCGCACGCCCGCGCGCGCCATTGAGGAAATGCGGCTGGAAACCGCGCGCCGCCTGCTGGAGCAGGGGGGGCATGTCGCACGTATCGCAACGCGCTGCGGCTTCGGTTCGGAAGAGACGATGCGCCGCGCCTTCACCCGCCGTTTCGGCACCAGCCCGCAGGCCTACCGCGAGCGGTTTTCGGCATGACCTACCGTTTCTTGTCGAGCGCTTCGAGCATCAGTTCGACCACGCGTTCAAGCTGCAGGTCGCGCCCTTCCATGATCGAGTTCGGATCGTTGTAGACGACTTCGTCCGGCACGATTTCGCGGTTTTCGAAGAACTCGCCCTCCTGTGTGCGAAAGCCGATCTGCGCAACCGCGAGCGACAGGCGCTGCTCCTGCTGGGGCGCGGAGAGCACGGCGGTTCCGGTTCCCGGCACCCGCGCGCCGACGGAGGGGCCGAGCTTTTCGCGAATGTAGTAATAGGGAAAGACCGATCCGTCGGAATAGCTGTAGGCATTGGCGAGAAGCGCCGTCGGCTTCGCCCACCGCCAGTAGGGCGAGGTTCCCAGATCCACCCCGTTTCGCGTGACGAGGCCGGAATGGCGCTCGCCGGTCAGGAAGGCGGTCAGCTGGTCGTGCAGCAGCCCGCCGATGTTGAACCTCACGTCGATGATCGCGGCTTCCGCATCGCGGTAGCGTCCCATGAGCACGCCGTAGGTCTTGCGGAATTCTCCGTCGTTCATCGCCGCGACGTGGGCATAGCCGAGGCGCCCGTTCGAAAGACGCTCCACAATCGCTTGCCGCTGGTCGATCCAGCGCAAATAGGCCAGATGCCCTTCAAGCGCCAGTTCGTCCGGCACGACGATCTGCTCGACTTCCCCGTCTCCGCCAACCGGGCGGATCTTCAGCATCACCTTCTTGCCGGCCTTGCGGTCGAGCAGCGGGTAGATGTCCGTCCCAGCGCCGATTTCCTTGCCGTCGACGCTCAGGATCACGGCGCCGGCTTTCAGCGCGCCGCCCGCGAAATCGGCCGGCCCTCCGGCAAGGATCTCCTGGATCTTGACGCCCGCTCCCTTGTGCGCGCTCTCGTAGAAGACGCCGAGCGTCGCCGTCTTGTCCCAGAAGCTCTTTTCGTTCTTGAACTGCGTGTACATGTGCGAGGCGTTAAGCTCGCCCTGAAGCTCCGCCATCAGCTCGGCGAAATCCTCCCAATGGCTGATGTGCGGCAGGTATTTGGCGTAGAGGTCATGCATCTTCTCCCAGTCGACGCCGTGCATGTTCGCGTCGTAGAACTTCGATTTCACGAGCCGCCACTGGTGGTCGAAGATATATTCCATCTCGGCCTGAAAATCGTATGCCGCTTCGATCTCGAAGGGGATTGAGCTTTTGGCGCCGCTCGCAAGGTCGTACCGGTCGATGGTTGCCGCCGAAAGCACGTAGAGCGCCTTCACGTCCTTGTCGGTGGCGAACACTTCGCTCGGGTTCGGGGCCCTTGCGAAAAGCTGCCGGGGCGCTTGCGTGCGCGTGTCCACCGCATAGCCCACCATGCCTATCGTCGGCTGGTAGGCGACGAGGATCAGCCTCTTGTTGTCGGGAGTAAGCCTTGCGAATTGCACATAGGGGATCATCGACGAAAGCCGCGCCTTGCGGTAGCGCAGGCCCTCGATATCGTCCCGGATTTCCGCTGTCGTCGCGGCTTCCGCGGTCTTCTCGCCGCCGGCGGCTTCCTTGCGGGCGCCCTTGAACGCCTGATAGGCATCGTTGGTCAGGAAGGCTGCGAAATAGTCCGGGCTTGCGGTCTGTTCGTCCAGGTTGCGGGTGGAGAACCGGTCGGTCGCCCAATAGACGATGGTGCCGTCCGCGCTGAATTGCGGCTTCATGTCGGCAAAGCCGCTGTCGCTCACCTTCACGCGTGGCGCCTTGCCTTCCGCATCGACAAGTTCCACTTCCAGGTTGCCGAGCCCGAAGCCGGTGCTGGTGACGATATGTTTCCCGTCCGGTGACCACGCGTGGGAAAGGTCGCCTTCCGAATAGGAATAGGCGGCGGAATCGGGCAGGACCTCCACCGAATTTCGGCTTTCGATGTCGAGCACGCGGATCGCATTGCGGTCGTCGCGGTAGGCGACCCTTTTGCCGTCTGGCGAATAGAGCGGCTGCAGCGCGTCCGTATCGGTATCCAGAAGGGCCCGCTCTTTCAGCTCCAGCGCATCGGTAAAGGTTGCGTCGTTCTCGCGCGCGATTTCCGTCTCGTAAAGGTCCCAGTCGCCCTCGCGTTCGGCGGCGTAGAGGAGCTTGCGCCCGTCGGGCGAGAAGTCGATGGACCGCTCCGTCTGTGGCGTCGCCGTGATGCGCTTCGTCTGGCCGTTCTCCAATGAGACGGTGAAGACGTCGCCGCGCGCGACGATGGCAAGCTCCTTGCCGTTTGGCGACACCTTCATTTCGCTTGTCTGGCCGTTCAGCTTCACGAAGAACGCGCCCGAGGCCATCGTGCCTTGCCTGATCCGCACGTTGACGCGCTCAGGTGTCTTGGCGCCGGGCGCAAGCCGCCAGATTTCCGTGTCGTATGTGTAGACGATCGTGCCGTCGTCGGCGGTGGACACGAAGCGCACCGGCAGCGTGTCATGTGCGGTCAGCCGCTCCGGCGCGCTCTTGCCGTCGGCGGCGATGCTCCAGACGTTGAACGTCCCCGGCCTGGCGTCCGGGTCCGCCATGCCGCTTTCCGGCATTTCGCTTGCGAAGATGATGCGTGTGCCGTCACTGGACCAGACGGGGCTTCTGTCGTTTCCACGGTGCGTCGTCAACTGGTGGTGCTTGCCGACGTCGAAATCGTAGATCCAGATATCGCTCGTCTGGTCGGAGATGTCGCCCTTGCGCCATTCGACTTCCAGCCCGTTCACCTTCCTGTAGGCGAGGAACTGTCCGTTCGGGCTGATCGCCGCCTGAGGTGCGGCGAAGGGCATCTCCAGGTGCTCGCGCCCGCCTGTCACCGGCACGGAATAGACCTGGCCGAAGTTGCCCGCGAAGCCTTGCAGGAAGTTGATTTCCGGATCGCCCAGGCGCTCGGCGTTGAAGAACACTCTCGTGCCGCCTGGTGAAAACGCGAGCGGTATCTCGCCGGCGGAATGGTAGGTCAGCCGTTTGATCTCGCCACCTTCGGCGGGCATCACGAAGACGTCGTTCTTGTTGTGCCGGTCGGATGCGAAGGCGATTGCGCTGCTGTCCGGCGACCAGACGGGGTGGGTGCTGTAGAACTGGCGCTCGGTAAGCGGCAGGGCGTCTCCGCCTTCAGCCGGCACCACGAATATCTGCCCGCGATAGGAAAAGGCGATCTGCGTTCCGTCCGGCGAAATGGCGACATCGCGCATCCAGTAGGGGCGCTCGCTCGCCCCGGCCTGCGCGGCGGCGGTTTGCGGGCAAATGCCTGTCCCGATTGCAAGGCACGACAGACCGAGGACCAAGCCGAACCGCATGCGCATGTCACCGTCCTCCCGTACGCTTCAAATCCGAAGTGTAGGGTCAGGGATAACACGTAGGCAAATTTAAGTGACGCAACGGAATAATTTGTTTCGGCGTGTCGGGTCGCAATACCCGGAATATACCGTTTAACACGCGACGGTCATCGACACGGGGAAGCCCCTTGGCATTGTCGGCAGAGCGGGTTGGATGAAGCGCCATTCGGCGTCAATGAGGGCATAGCGCATGTAATTCGGCTCCTTTGGGAGCTTGAATCATGCGCGCCGGCCTCAATCAGTTCCGGCAGTTGTCGGGAATCAGAACGGACCTTGCTATTATTTTTCCGCGCCTTTTCTGTCATACGCGCCGAACAAGGATGGATCGAGACCCTTGCGATCGAACAGACCCTTGAGTGCGATGTTGGCGATCTGCGGTCCGTTGTCGGTCATTGTCACCCAGGTGGCATGATCGACGTTGCCTGGACCTTCCTGGTGAAACGATGCGCCGGTAGGTCCCATCGTGATATACTCTACGCCGTCGATCAGGTCGTAGTCATAGTAATGCAGATGCCCCCCGAAAAAGGTGTGCTTTCTGCCTTTGAGAAGCGCCTGAATCGCCTCGAAGCTCTTCGACGGTTTTTCCCAGGCGGGCTCGTGCAGAAAGAGAAATGTCCATCGCACGTCCGCGTTCTGCTCAAGAGTTTTCTTCAGAAACGCCATCTGATCGTCCTGAAATTCCACGGGTACGGCAAGCCCCGCCACGACTGACTCATCAGACATGAACTCTGCGAGCATTTTTTTCGCCGCTTCAGGATCTTCCGTCTGCAAGCGATTGTATAAATCGATCTTCTCCCGAATGCCTTCCGGTTCCGGACGGGGAGGGTCTTCGCTGTCGAGCACTACGAACAGGGCGTTGTCGTAGACGAAGCTGTAATAGGTCGTGCCATACCTTTCGCGCCAGACCTGCTGCGCTGTCGTATTGGCAATATCGTGATTCCCCGGCGTGCGGAAAAACGGCATATCGAGGCTGCCAAGCATCTTGTCGATGCTGTCCCATTCGGCATTCAACTCTACTTTTTCGTCACTGTAGCCTTCGATCAAATCACCGACATTGATCACAAATTCAGGCTGCAAGAGATTGATCTGGTCAATCGCCAGCTTGAAGGTGCCCTGGGCATTGGCTCCTCCCGTCCGGTCACCCATAATCAGGAACTGAAAGTTGCCGGGATCATCGTTGAATTTTTCAGATGTCCACGGCTTCCCTGTGGGAAATTCGCTTTGATCGTAGTTGAAATCGGCCCCGGTCGAGGGCGATGCGGCACCAAGTGCCAGTACGCATACACATAATCCGGCCAAGAGCGATGCACGATGTTTCCCAATGGGCATCATATCCTCCCATCACCTACGGCTGAAAAACTGGATACCGCCAGCAAGGGAAGTACGCATTGATATCAATCAACATGATAGACCGCCGGAATTCTGGATGCGCCCGATGAGCCAGGCATCTCACAAGAGATCGACCGGGCTTGCGATGCGGATTGGATCAATAAAACTAGCTTGGCGGCGTTTTTCTTACATGCAGACGAGGTTACGGAAATCTGGCACACGAAAACGCATGCCTCTACCGGATCTTGTCGCTGTGTCGATTAATGAGTACACGCCCTAGCATGCATGTCCGGGATGGAACGGGTGGTGGAGGCATCGCTTTGGCAGGGACATACCAGCGTTTCTGATCCCCAACGGACATTCGCACCAAGCTGCGCCAACGCCGGGTAGATTGTAAGAGCCGACATCTGCGCTGACCTAAGGGCAGGCACCTGCTACGCTCGTGATTGGCGAATGAGGTGCAAATGTCATGAATGCAAATCAAGCCCAGGCCGACTACTGGAGTTCGTCTGCGGGTCTCAAGTGGATCGAACTCGAGCATGCTCTGGATACCGCAATGGCTGGCATGCTGGAGACGATGCTGGACGCTGCGGCGATTGTCGCTGGCGAGCGCATTGTTGACGTGGGCTGTGGAACGGGGGCAAGCACGATTGCCGCTGCGGCGCGAAACGCCCACGGCGAAGTCCTGGGTGTGGACATTTCCAAACCACTTCTCGAGCGTGCTGAAGAACGGGCCCGCTCGGCGGATGCCGGAAACGTTTCGTTTCTGTTGGCAGACGCGCAGTCACATCGCTTTGCGGACGACGCGTTCGATGTTCTCGTTTCGCGGGTTGGGATGAGTTTTTTCTCGGACCCTGTTTCCGCCTTTCGAAATCTTGGTTCGGCGCTGGGCGATCGGGGACGGATGGCCTTCGTGAGCTGGGCGGGTGTAGATCGAAATCCCTGGTTTCATATCCCCAAGCAGGCTGCCGAGCGGAGGCTCGGACCGGCTCCAAAAGCCGATCCACGCGCACCGGGGCCAACTGCTTTTCAGGATATCGGATATGTCACCGGCCTTATGTCACAGGCAGGCCTCACCGGCATTCATGCCCAGGCTGTCGAAGTCGACCTGACGCCGCCGGGCGGCACGACGGGCGCTGCACGGGCGGCGAGCCGGGTCGGGCCGGCGGCCCGCATCATGAAGGCTCACAAGGGAAATGAGGCAGATGCGGCGGCGATAGAGGAAGCGGTGCGTGATGCATTCGTTCAGTTCGAAACGAATGGCGGAACACGCGTTCCCGCAGTGGTGAACCTATTTACCTGTCGCACCTGACCGGCGATGACGGGCCAGTTATTTCCCGGCTCTGCGTCTTGAAAATCAAAAAGCCCCCGGAGCGTGTGCTCTCGGGGGCTTTTGAATGGTGCGGTCGAGAAGACTCGAACTTCCACGGGTTTTACCCCACAGCGACCTCAACGCTGCGCGTCTACCAATTCCGCCACGACCGCATATGTTGTCCGTACCCCTCAGGGCCGGCGGAGCCTTCCTCTATCAAATAGGATTCTGCCGCGCAAGAGGCGGATGCGAAGATATTCACATTCCTCGATAAAACGCGCGAATCCGCGCGTCGCGGCTGTGGACGGCGGGCCGAAGCTGTTGCCGTCAGCTTGCTCGCAGGCTTGGTGTTTTTGCTGAAGCTGGGCTACTTGCGCCTCACCTCTCCACACGAAGTCGGATGTTTCCGACTTCGTCACCTCTCCCCCGGTGGGAGAGGTCGGCGCGAATGCGCCGGGTGAGGGGGGCGAAAATGCTCGTAGCGATATTTTAAACGGAAGGCGATGGATCAGATCGGACCTTCGGTGCGTGCCGGGCGCACGTGCGGGCCCCGCGTCAGTACTTCGGTCACCGATATGCCGATCTTGTCGCCCTGCAGGACAACCTGCCCGCGCGCGACCGGGATATTGTTCGCCAGAATCTGAACGTCGTCGTCCTCATGGGCGTCAAGCTCGATCACGGCGCCACGACCCATGCGCAGGAGCTGGTGAACCGGCATTTCGTTCTTGCCGAGGACAACTGAAATATCGACCGAGATATTGTCGAAGGTGGTCATTCTTGCTTTCCGGCGTTAAGGAATAGGTTTATCGAACGAGGTTCGCCGGTCCATTCAGCTTTTCCCGGAAGAAGGGATATGCGAAGCGGTTACCAGCGGTTAACCGATGTCTCGCATTTCGCCAGAACGTGGTTAAGAAACCCTTAAAGCATCTGCCCATACGTAACTGAATCATGAACCAACGCTCAGACATCGCCCTTGATTTCATGCCCGCGCCAGGCTCCGCGCCCGTCGAATGGGTCATCTCCGACGGTCTCGTGGATTACGAGGCCGCCCTTGCCGAAATGGAGGAGAGGGTGGCGAAGATCGCTGCCGGCGAAGCGGCGGAACGCGTCTGGCTTCTGGAGCATCCTCCGCTTTACACCGCCGGCACCAGCGCCGAGGAGGCCGATCTTCTGGCGCCCGACCGGTTCCCGGTTTATCGCGCAGGCCGGGGCGGGCAGTACACTTACCATGGGCCCGGCCAGCGGGTTGTCTATGTCATGCTGGACCTCAAGCGGCGCCAGGCCGATATACGCGCCTTCATCGCCGCCCTTGAGGACTGGCTGATCGGCACGCTCTGGAACTTCCACATTCGCGGGGAACGGCGCGAGGATCGCGTCGGCGTCTGGGTCAGGAGGCCCGACAAGGGCAGGGAGGCGGAGGACAAGATCGCCGCCATCGGCATTCGCGTGCGCCGCTGGGTCAGCTTTCACGGCATCTCGCTCAACGTCGAGCCGGAGCTTGAGCATTTCGAAGGGATCGTGCCTTGCGGCGTCACGCAGCACGGCGTCACCAGCCTAGTCGATCTCGGTATTCCGGTGACGATGGAGGAGACGGATTCCATCCTTCGCCAGGAGTTCGAGCGCCGCTTCGGAGCGACCGTGCGGACCTGAGTTTATTCCGTAGCGTCAACAGCTATCGAGAATCCTGAAGTCCCCGTCGAGGGGCGTTGCCTCGCTCAGGATCAGAAGTTCGTCGACGCGCGCGCCCCTGGGGCCCATCTTTGCCGCGTCGATCATCAGGTCGATCGCACTCGAAGGGCCGCAGATGACGGCTTCCACCTCGCCGGAATATCGGTTGCGCACCCAGCCGCTCAGGCCCGAGGCCGATGCCGTTCGCGCCATCCACGCCCGGTAGCCCACACCCTGGACGAGGCCGCTGATCGAGATGTGCAGGGATTTGATGTCGCTCATCGCCTGTCCTTTTCGCCGCTCCCAAGCGTAACGAAACGGACGGCATAACTGAACCCGCCGGAATACGAATCAGCGGTGCGTCCAGCTTTCCAGTTCGGCCAGATAGGTTGCCGGCAACTCCCACTCGCGCGCCGCCGGAATGACGATACCCGAGTGATAGTCCGGTCGCGGCCGGCCCTCGTCCCTGTTGCTGCCGACATAGACAAGCGCGCGCACCGGCGCGTCAGGTCCTTTGACGGGCAGGTGGGCCTTCTCGTACCAGCCTCGCGCAACACCCTCGTAACGGTCGAGAGTGCGGATATGTGCCAGCGTCAGGTTCCAGAGAATTCCATGCACGGTGGATCCGGGGCGGGGTATGATGGAGGCGACGCCGTCGCTCGTGATGATGAATCGCCATCCGGCAAGCCGCGCCGGACCGAGTGGAGTTCCGCTGGGACACCGGGTTGACATCTGCCCCCGGTGCATGTTGGAGCCATAGGCGAAATAGATCGGCATGTCTGGATTTCTCAGTCGGCGAATTTCGCCGTCATATAACCCGAAATCTTTCTTCTGGCCCTATCCGGAATTTTCCTCGACGCCTGCTGTCGGCAATCCCGCGCTCACTCGAATTCCATGATCACGGCGTCGACCGCAAGGCTTTCGCCGGGGGCGGCGTTGATTGCGGAAACGATGATGTCGCGTTCGGCGCGCAGCACGTTTTCCATCTTCATGGCCTCGACCACGGCAAGCGTTTCTCCCGCTTTCACTTCCTGGCCGACCTCCACATTGATGGAGACGACCAGCCCCGGCATCGGGCACAGCAGCATCCTGGAGGTATCCGGCGGCAATTTCGCCGGCATCAGCTTGTCGAGCTCGGCGATTGTCGGCGTCATGACCCAGGCTTTCACCGAGAAGCCCTGCCATTCGAGCCGGTATCCGTTCGGAATCTGGCGCACCTGCACGCAAACGTCCTGATCGCCGATGCTGCCTCGCCACAATCCTTCGCCCGGTCGCCATTCGGAAACGACGGTTTCCACCGGGCCGTCATCAACCGCGATGTCGAGCTCGATCGGCGTTGCCGGCATGCCGGTGACGAGGCGCGCGGGCAAATGCTCGTCGTCAAGGCGCACCACCCAGTTTTCGCGCACCGCGCCCGAATGCGGGCGAAGCCGGCCCGTCAGATGGTCGAGGCGGTTGCGCCTCAGCGCCTCCATCGTCAGCGCCACCGTGGCGAGCACCCGCTTGGCCTCGGCATCCGGCACCATCGGCTGAAAGCCGTCGGGATACTCCTCCGCGATGAAGCCGGTCGAAAGCTCACCCGAACGCCAGCGGGGGTGCTTCATGAGCGAGCTGAGGAAGGGGACATTATGCTGGATTCCGTCAACGACGAAGCTGTCGAGAGCGGTACTCATGGCATCGATCGCCTTGTCCCGCGTCGGCGCATGGGTGATCAGCTTCGCGATCATCGGGTCGTAGAACATGGAAATTTCCGACCCTTCGGTAACGCCCGTATCGTTGCGAATCGTCACGCCCCCGTCCGTGCCTTCTTCCGGCGGTGCGTAACGCACGAGCCGGCCGATCGAAGGCAGGAAATTGCGGTAGGGGTCTTCGGCATAGATGCGGCTTTCCACCGCCCATCCGTCAAGCTTCACATCGCTTTGCGTGATCGAGAGCTTCTCGCCGGCGGCAACCCGGATCATCTGTTCCACGAGGTCGATACCGGTGACGAGTTCGGTCACCGGATGTTCGACCTGCAAACGGGTGTTCATCTCGAGGAAGAAGAAGGATTTGTCCTGGCCGGCGACGAATTCGACGGTGCCGGCTGAATCGTAATCGACGGCTTTTGCCAGCGCGACCGCCTGTTCGCCCATCTTGCGGCGCGTTTCTTCGTCGAGAAGCGGTGACGGCGCTTCCTCTATGACCTTTTGATTGCGGCGCTGGATGGAGCATTCGCGCTCGCCGAGATAGATCGCGTTGCCGTGTTTGTCGCCAAGGACCTGGATCTCGATATGGCGCGGGTTTTCAATGAATTTCTCGACGAAGACCCGGTCGTCGCCGAAGGAGGAGGCGGCTTCCGAACGCGAGCGCACGAAACCGTCGTGCGCTTCCGCAGCGTTCCAGGCAATCCGCATGCCCTTGCCGCCGCCGCCGGCGGACGCCTTGATCATCACGGGATAGCCTATCTCCCCCGCGATCTGAACCGCTTCTTCCGGCGTTTCGATGACGCCGAGATAGCCGGGTACGGTCGAGACCTTCGCTTCGTTCGCGAATTTCTTGGATTCGATCTTGTCGCCCATCGCCTCGATCGCGCGCGGGTTCGGGCCGATAAAGACGATTCCCTCTGCCGCAAGCGCTTGCGGGAAGGCGGAGCGTTCCGACAAGAAGCCGTATCCGGGGTGCACGGCCTCGGCACCCGTTTCCTTGCAGGCGGCGATGATCTTGTCCATCACCAGGTAGGATTCTGCCGCTGCGGGCGGGCCGATGTGGACGGCCTCATCCGCCATCTCGACATGCATTGCGTCGCGGTCCGCATCGGAAAAGACGGCAACCGTCCCGATCCCCATTCGCCGGGCGGTCTTGATGACGCGGCACGCGATCTCGCCGCGATTGGCAATCAAGATCTTGGAAAACATGCGACGGGGCTCCCTTAAGCGAAGAATTCTAAGGTTTTTTAGGCTTGGTGGCGAAGACCCGCAACTGCTCCAAAGGGCCAACGTTATCATGCCGGTGGCAAACATCCTCTCAAGCCGCGAGGGCGTTTACCAAATCGAGGTTCCTTGTCGGATATCCTTATCCGCGAATTGGCGTTTAATGGAAGTGCGGGCCAGGATGCGGTCATTTTTCAAAATCGGGCAAGCTGTTGCGGTCGGGTTGTTTTTCATGGTTGCCCCTGCTGTCGCGGAAGATGCATCCGGGACCTGGAGCTACGATACGATCAAGGGCATTGGACGTTTCTGGGCGCAGATCTCCGGAGAATCGACGTTTTCAATATGGTGCAAGAAAACCGGGCGGGGATATGCATCGATTATCGATGTCGATATCAAGGGAAAGTCGGCGCCCTCCAACAGCTCGATACGCCTGTCTTTTGATGGAGATGACGTGAATATCCGCACGGATGCGGATGGCAACGTACGCATGGACTGCCATTACTGCGCCGATCAGATGACCTGGATCTGGTGGAAATTCAAAACCGCGCGCAAGCTCAGGGTCAGTTTCAAGGATGGCCGGGCAGAAACTTTCGGGCTCATCAGTGCTAAAAACGTTATGGGCAAGGATATCTGCTCGAATATTTGAAAGAGCGGCAGTGCCACTTGGACCTTGCGGAGGGGCTGTGGTGCCGTCTATTGAAGCGTGGTTGCAAGCGGTGAGGGCGCCGCCTGCCGCGCATGCCTCCAACCGATTGGAACTGGCTCGATGGACGCCATTCACCTCGAAGACCTGGCATTTTATGCCTTTCACGGTCTCCATGCCGAAGAGGCGCGCCTGGGTCAGCGCTTTCACGTCGATTTGACGTGTTGGCTCGACTTGTCGAAGGCCTCCGCCAGCGACGAATACGCGGATACCGTCTGCTATGGCACCCTGACGAAGGCGATTGAGAAAACGGTTACAGGATCAAGGTATTACCTGATCGAAAGGCTCGCCGGCGCGATTGCCGATGCCGCGTTTGGCGTGGACGGCCGCATCGAAAGGGTTAAGGTGCGCGTTCACAAGCCCGGCGCACCGTTGCCGATCGCATCCGGAAAGGTCAGCGTCGAAATCACCCGCGAGCGTCCCGCCGGCTGATTTGCGGCGATAAGGCCCCAATCTTCCACTCCAACTCAAGCTTGATCGCTGCCACGAATTGCCGCTCGGGAAATGCCGCTGGTTTTGCTTATAATCAAGTGGAAGTTGCTGCCCGGCGGCGTTGTGGGCAGGACTTGGCTTAAGGCCAATGCTGACGAGGGAGATGTCGATGAAACGCGCGTGCATCACACTGTCCGTGATGGCCATGACCTTGATCGTGCCTTTCGCGTCCGCCAATGCCGCGCGCCCCGATACCCGAGCAATGACCTGCGGTCAGGCGCAGTCGCTCGTGCAACGCTACGGGGCCGTCGTCATGACGACAGGGCAGTACACCTACTTCAGGTTCGTTGCGGATCGGGGCTTTTGCGATGCATGGGAAACCCTGCAGCCCAAAGTTGCTCCCACCCGTGACAATCCCAGGTGCATCGTCGGCTATGCTTGCGTGGAACCATTGTTCGCGCCTTGGGACGATTGATCGCCGTATTGTCGGTTTGAAGCCTGATACCGGCAGACCCTGGTGCGCCAAACACGTTGCGCGCGGTCGCCGGGGTGGGGAACGAATACACTGAAAAAACCGTGTATCCTGTTGAGATTCCGTTTGTCGCCGTCGCCAGCGGGCGCTAAGTCTGCCATCACGATCCGACCGGATGGATAACGTCTTCGTGCGTTGCAAGCGGAGGGGACCGTGACGGAAACGGACATCATCGACGCCGAGACCGAAACCACCCCTGACGTCACGCCTTTTCGCGACGACGAGGGGAGGATCGACACCGCTTTCCTTGAAGAGATCGAAGCCGCCGTCGCCGAGCGCGATGCGGAGGCCGTGCGCCGCCTTGCCGGCAACCTGCATGAGGCCGATGTCGCGGATCTCATCGAGGCCCTGAGCGAAGACGAACGGCCGGAACTCGTCCGCCTCATGGGAGATGACTTCGACTTCGCGTCGCTGACGGAAGTCGATGAGGCGATACGTCTCAAACTTCTGGAAACCCTGCCGAAAGACGCGGTTATCGAGGCCATCGGCGAACTCGATTCCGATGATGCCGTCTACATCCTGGAAGATCTTGAGCCTGAAGATCAGGCGGCGATCCTGAGCAGGCTTTCGGTATCCGACCGCGTCCAGCTGCAGCGTTCGCTCGACTATCCCGAGGAAACGGCGGGCCGTCGCATGCAGACGGACTTCATCGCCATTCCTCCCTTCTGGACCGTGGGCCAGACGATCGACTACATGCGCGTCGCGGATGATCTGCCGGATACCTTTTACGAAATCTTCGTGGTGGACCCCGGTTTTCGGCTGATCGGGGCCGTCGCGCTCGACAAGCTCTTGCGCACGAAACGCTCGCGGAAAATCTCCAAGATCATGCAGGAGACGCGCTACATGGTCTCCGCCACGGAAGACCAGGAGGAGGTTGCGCGCACCTTCGAGCGCTACAACCTTGTTTCCGCGGCCGTCGTCGATGACGCCGAACGGCTTGTCGGCGTGCTGATGGTGGATGACATCGTCGATGTCATCCAGGAAGAAGCGGAGGAGGACCTGCTTGCGCTTGCCGGCGTCGGCGATGAAGAGATCTCCGATACGGTGCTCACGATCGCGCGCTCGCGTTTGACGTGGCTGATCGTGAACCTCGGTACGGCAGTGCTGGCCTCGGCGGTTATCGCCATTTTCGAAGATACGATCGAAGCGATGGTTGCCCTTGCGGTTTTGATGCCGATCGTCGCCTCCATGGGCGGCAACGCCGGTTCGCAGACAATGACGGTCGCCGTGCGTGCGCTGGCCACGCAGGAACTCGGCTCGCGCAATGTCTGGCGCGTGCTTCGCCGCGAAGTGCTGGTCGCGGTACTGAATGGGGCAGCCCTTGCGATCCTTATGGGCTTGGTTGCAATGCTCTGGTTCGGTAACGCGGGCCTTGGCGTCGTTATTGCCCTGGCGATCATCGTCAATCAGCTTTTTGCCGGTCTTTCCGGTCTCGGAATACCGATCCTGCTCGACCGCTTCGGCGTCGATCCCGCGATAGCCTCAAGCGTTTTCGTGACGACAGTGACGGACGTCGTCGGCTTTTTCGCGTTCCTCGGCATTGCCGCATTCTGGTTCGGTCTGCCATTTTAAAGGCGACCGAATGTTCAAACCGGGAGGCGCTGATGGCGAATGCGCCGCCGATCGCCGGAATTCTGGAAACCGCCGTCTATGTGGACGATATGGAAAAAGCCCATGCCTTCTATGGGGGCGTGCTCGGCCTGACGCGCATGGTGGAGGGGGACCGCCTCTATGCCTACGACGCCGGACCCGGTGAAACGCTGCTCGTCTTCCGCCGCGGCCGCACGGGCGATGATGTGGAAACGCCCGGCGGCATCGTGCCCGGCCACCACAGCGAAGGGCCGAGCCATTTCGCATTCAAGATCGCGGCCGATCAGCTCGATCCCTGGCGCGAATACCTGAAAGCGCGGAAAATCGCTATCATAAGCGAGGTCGATTGGCCTGCCGGCGGCACGAGCCTCTATTTTCGCGATCCGGGGGGTAACGTGCTTGAGCTTGCCGCGCCGCCCTTATGGCCGAATTTTACCGGATAGGAGCGGTGCACGGGACCATTTGTCATGGATACCACAGGGATTGACGTTTCCCATCACCTCGGTGAAATCGATTGGGACGCGGTTAAGGCGGACGGCGTGGAATTCGCATATATCAAGGCGACGGAGGGTACGGATTTCCGCGATCCGCGGTTCGCCGAGAACTGGCAGGCATCACGCCTTGCCGGCGTGCCGCGCGGTCCGTATCACGTATTCTCCTTTGGCTCGACGGGCGCTGCACAGGCGGAGCATCTCATCGACGTCGTGCCGACGGCTCTTACCGCGACATTGCCTCCGGCACTCGACCTTGAGTTGCCCAAGGGAGGCAGGAAACTGCCAGAAGTCGGCGGCGTTTTGAGGGAGGTTGAGGATTGGCTGAAAACGGTTGAGGCAAGTTTCGGCCGGGCGGCGATCATCTATACCGATGCCGCCTTCTTCGAGCGATATCTTGAGGGGAGCGCAATCGCGAAAGGGGCGGATGCGCGAAAATTCTGGTTAAGATCTATTGGCGAAAAACCCGGCTATGGGCCGGATTGGACGATCTGGCAATTTGATGACGAGGGCAGGGTCGCGGGTATAGAGCATCCGGTGGACAGAAATCGCTTGCGAAATACAATTACATTGGCTGATTTGGCGGGGTGAGTATTTTTGTTATATGTTTATAATTTTAATTAAGTTATATCGTATTTATATTTAATTAATAAGATGTAAGTTCCAGTATATATTCTTGACTTCGAAATTTACTTATCTTTAGAAAAAATCCCGCAACAATAAGAATGTACCCTTTTCTGCACGTAATTCCGGGTAAATAAGATGCGTATGATCGCTTTGGCTCTGGGTGTTTTCGGTTCGGGTTTTGCGGTCATGCTGTTTTTCTCGTCCGATGCCGAGCGATATCTTTCCTTGAAGAGCTTCGATGGGTTGGTGGACGGTGCCGCGTCCGCTTTCGTTGCCGAGGCGCCTGCGGAAGGCGGAGGGATTCTGGCCTGGTTCGGTTGGGGCGGAGACCAGGGTCCCGAGGTCATGCATCTTGACGAAATCGTCGTAAGCGAAAACGGCACGTCATGCAGCATCAATGGTGCTGTACCCGGGGAGCGGGTGGTTTTCGTGAATCTTTACCGCGCGGATGGCAAGTCTCCGATCCAGATTTCCGATGGATCGGGAAAGCCGACTTCAATGATGAATGTGAATATTGGGAGGTATCAATCCCCCGTTTATTTGGTGCTGTATGCATATGAGCCCGTGTTCTGGCAATTGAATGTCCTCAAGGGGACGGAAATCTCGAATATATTGTTGGTTGGAAATCATAGTCAGGCGGTCGCGAACGTGCCTGCCAATGTCTCTCCCCAGATTTTGAGTGGCAAGGGCGAAGACGTTGGCAGGTGTCCGGACTTCGAGATTGCCGCCCGTTCCGGCGAGCAAGCTTCGGAACTGGAAAGGCAGATCCAGACAGCGATTGGGCGCCCTATATCGGAGAGCAAGTTCGTCTATGAAGCCAAGGACGTTTTCCTGGGGGCCGACAGCAAATCTCTTTCCCGGCCAAGTCTGATCGATGGCCGCTATATCTATACGCACAACGAACTGACGCAAGGCAGCATTGTGTCCGGCGAGGCGGGGCTGCGTAGGCTATAGAACAATTGCGCGGGGACGATTTCCTGATCCAGGAAAGAGGCTCTGCTTTCGCTTTGGCCGTCCGGCGCGAAATCGTCGTCGAAAAATCCATCGCAGCAGACGTTGGATCGTCTGATACCCGGGGTGGCAATCCGGGTCGGGCGCGATTGCGTTTGCGTGCGAAGGTTGAAGCCGCAGTGTGTATTCTGTAGAAATATAAACATCTTATCATATTGATTTATATGTCTAAAAAACTTTGTATTGACTAAAACGTAAAGGTAAATCACTCTCCACTCGGGAGGAGCGATGCAAGCCTATTACACCATATCCCAGCTAACGCAGGAATTCGGCATTACGACCAGAACCCTGCGATTCTACGAGCAGGAAGGGCTTGTGAAGCCGGTGCGGCGAGGCCGTCAGAGGCTTTTTCGCCCGGGCGACCGCACGCGGCTGAAGCTCATTCTGCGTGGCAAGAGGCTTGGCTTCTCGCTCGCGGAAATCCGCGACATCATTACCATGTACGACAAGGCGCCCGGAGAATCCGGCCAGCTTGCGCATCTGATGAAGCGCATTTCCAGCCGGCGCGCGGAACTTCTTGAGAAGCGGCGCGATATAGAGCTGACCCTTGCCGAGCTGGATGCCGTTGAGGAAGGCTGCCTTGAACGGATCAGGGAAATCGGCGTCGATCCGCGGGAACTGATCGGCGAAAAGGAGGAAAATCCCTCATGAGCGGGCATTTGCCGCGCGACGAAATCTGGCGCCAGCGCGTGGAACGCAGCTTTGCGCGCCAGGCATTCATGGACCATATCGGGGTTCGGATCGCGCGTCTGGCGCCCGGGGAAGTCGACCTGGAAGTGGATGCGCGTGCGGCGCTCACCCAGCAACACGGCTTCTTCCATGCTGGCGTGACGACGACGATTGCCGACAGCGCGGCCGGCTATGCCGCACTTTCGCTCTTCAAACCCGGATACGGCGTCTTGACGACGGAGTTCAAGATGAACCTGCTCAATCCGGGACAGGGGCGGAAGATGCTCGCGCGAGGTCGGGTTATCAAGCCGGGGCGGACACTCACCGTCGCCAAGGCGGATGTCTATGGCTTGACGGAGGAAGAAGAACTTCACGTCGCGACCGGTCTTTTCACGATGATCGCGCTTGAGGGCATGGACGACTGAGCGCAGGCGAAGCTCTCAAAAACAATGAAAGCAATGCGCAGGTGCATTTCCGCGCGTTATGACAGAGGCATCCCGATGATCCCCAACCAGCCATCCGCATTCAACTTCAACCTTGGCGAAACGGCCGATCTCCTGCGCGATACCGTGCGCTCCTACGCGCAAGACAACATCGCACCGCTTGCCGATCGCATCGATCGGGAAGACTGGTTCCCGCGCGAGGAACTGTGGCCGGCGATGGGTGAGCTCGGCCTTCACGGAATCACCGTGGAGGAGGAGTGGGGCGGCTCGGGCTTGGGCTATCTGGAACACTGCATCGCGATGGAAGAGGTCTCGCGCGCGTCCGCTTCGATCGGCCTTTCCTACGGCGCCCACTCGAACCTTTGCGTCAACCAGCTCCGCCGTTGGGGCAGCGATGACCAGAAGAAGCGTTATCTGGAGAAGCTCGTTACAGGAGAACATCTCGGCGCGCTCGCCATGTCCGAGCCGGGCGCAGGTTCGGATGTGGTCTCCATGAAGCTCAAAGCTGAGAAGAAGGGCGACCGCTACATCCTCAACGGCTCGAAGATGTGGATCACCAACGGGCCCGATGCCGATACGATGATCATCTACGCCAAGACGGATCCGGGTGCAGGCCCGCGCGGCATCACCGCGTTTCTGGTGGAGCGCGATTTCAAGGGATTCTCGGTCGCCCAGAAGCTCGACAAGCTCGGCATGCGCGGTTCGCTCACGGGTGAGCTCGTTTTCCAGGATTGCGAGGTGCCGGAGGAAAACGTGCTTGGCGAGGTCGGTAAGGGCGTCAATGTGCTGATGTCGGGCCTTGACTACGAGCGTGCGGTGCTGGCGGCCGGTGCGATCGGCATCATGCAGGCAGCGATGGACGTCGCGATTCCTTATATCCACGAACGCAAGCAGTTCGGACAGCCGATCGGCGAATTCCAGCTCGTACAGGGCAAGATCGCCGATATGTACGTACAGATGAACGCTTCGCGCGCCTACGTCTATGCCGTCGCGCAGGCTTGCGACCGGGGCGAGACGACGCGCGAGGATGCCGCCGGTGCGATCCTCTATGCGGCGGAAAACGCGACGAAGATCGCGCTCGATGCGATCCAGCTTCTCGGCGGCAACGGCTATATCAACGAATATCCTACGGGCCGCCTCTTGCGCGACGCCAAGCTTTACGAAATCGGCGCGGGCACAAGCGAGATCCGCCGTATGTTGATCGGGCGGGAAATCTTCAACAAGACCGCTTGAGGATAAGCATGTGTGCGGGGACGCGAAATTGAATTCGCTTTCCATCCACCCCCTTTCTCCTGATCGCTGGGACGATCTGGTCGAACTCTTCGGGCCGGAGCGTGGGGCACAGGGCGGCTGTTGGTGCATCTGGCCTTTCGTTCGCGGTGTCGATTTCAACCGGATGGAGAAAGCCGAACGCAAGGAGATGCTCAAGGCGCGGGTGGAGGAAAGCGGAAAGCCTGCCCCCGGTCTGCTCGCCTATGACGGAGATGAGGCGGTGGGCTGGGCCGCCGTTGGGCCGCGCCCTTCCTATACACGGCTGATGCTCTCCAAGGCGCCGAAGCCGCTGGAAGGCGAGGGGCAGCCCGACCCGGAGAAAATCTGGATGCTCGCGTGTTTCTTCATCCGCAAATCTCACCGCAAAGCCGGAGTTATGCGCAGGCTGGCGCAGGCCGCCGGCGATTTCGCCGCTGAGAATGGCGCGCAGTTTCTGGAGGTCTGCCCGATCGAGCCGGACCGGCCGCTGATGTGGGGCGAAGGATTCGTCGGGATCGCGCCGCTTTTTCGCGACCTTGGTTATGAGGAAATCGCGAGACGGTCTGCGCGAAGGCCTCTCATGCGGCTTGCGTTGTGATTGTCCCGGTGTCGTGTGAACTTTCGTAAGTTCGCCCTTTGCGAGGCGCGCCCGCATCGCATAAGTATGGGGGAACCGCGTCGCCTTCGGGTGGTGCGCCCGTTGTTACAAGGAGCAGATGGTGCGCATGACGAACCTATATCAAAATGTGCCGAGCCGCCTCGACGATGAGGAAGACGAGCAGACCAAGACGCCGCAGTCGATCCAGGTCGACAAGCATCTCTTCGATGCGCGCACCGTGTTGATAACCGGCCCTATCACGCAGGAACTGGCACGCGACGTGTGCGCAAGGCTTCTTGCGCTGGCGCAGGTATCGAACGACCCGATTACCGTCATCGTCTCGTCTCCCGGCGGACATGTGGAATCGGGCGATATGATCCACGACACGATCGGCTTCATCGGTCCGGAAGTGCGCATTCTAGGCATGGGCTGGGTCGCAAGCGCCGGTGCGCTCATCTACATCTCGGTGCCCAAGGAGCGCCGCTACTGCACGCCCAACACCCGCTTCCTGCTGCACCAGCCGTCCGGCGGCGCGGGCGGTCAGGCTTCCGACATCGAGATTCAGGCGCGCGAGATCATCAAGATGCGCGAACGCCTCAACAAGCTCTTTTCGGAAGCGACCGGCCAGCCGATGGAGCGAATCGAGAAGGATACCGACCGCGATTACTGGATGGGCCCGGAAGAGGCGATCGAATACGGCCTCGTCGGCAAGGTGGCGCGTGGCGTCGCGGACATGGACTGACGGACGGCGGTTCGAAGAGAACTGAAGATCGGGCGGGATTGCGATTCCGCCCGGTTTTGTTCCGGGCGGAACGTGCAGGGCGCCGCCTATGCCTCCAGTTTCGCCCGTTCGGCAAACAGATACGGCCGGACCCGATCAAGGATATATCGAAATTCCGTCGCCGCGCGCGGGTCTGCGCCGTCGCGCCCGAGTACCGATACGAGGTGTTGAGCGAAACGACCGTACTGCTGCTCGCTGATGAATAGTCCATCATGAACGTAGCCAAGCGGTGCGCCGTCGAATGTGGGCGAACCGCCTGTGAGATAGGTCAGGAAATCGATCAGGGCGTCGCGGGGACAAATACGAAGGCGAACCTGGTTGCGCGACATGAAGAGGGGATCTTTCACGAGCCGCGCCATTACCTCGCCGACGGCGCGCTCGAGTGCCGGCCGGCCGCCGAGCCTGAGGTAGAGTGTCATACCGCTCCCTCCGTTGCGTTGAAGACGGCACGAGCATTAATCGGCGGCAGGAACAGCGTCTGTGATGCCGGTCACCATTGTCATGATCCCGTGCCACTTTTTCGGACATGATTGAGCCTGCAGGAGAGGTGATTTTCGTGGAAAGCGTTACGATCAAGGATACCGTCATTCCCAAGCTTGGCCTGGGTACATGGCGGTTGGCGGACAAGGAATGCCGCGACATGGTGCTTGCCGCGCTCGAGGATGGCTGGCGCCATATCGACACGGCAGCGATGTACGCCAATGAAGCGGAGGTGGGGAAAGGCATCCGGTCAAGCGGCGTGCCCCGCGACGATGTGTTCCTGACCACGAAAGTCTGGTACGACAAGATCGCCCCTGAAGACATGATCCGGTCTTGCGAGGATAGCCTGGACCGGCTTGGTCTGGACTATGCCGATCTCATTTTGATCCATTGGCCTAACCCGCGAATTCCTTTGAAAGAATCGATCGAAGGGCTGCTGGAACTGAAAGCTCGCGGCTGGGTGAAGGCGATCGGCGTTTCGAATTTCACCTCCGGCATGATGCGCGAAGCGCAAGGTTACGCCGGCGGAGCCCTGGTCGCCAATCAGGTCGAGTATCATCCGCTGCTATCGCAAAAGCGCGTGCTGGAGGCTGCGGAAGAATTGGATATGGCGATTACCGCCTATGCACCGATCGCCCGTGGGCGGGTGTCGGATGTGCCGGTGATCAGGGATATCGCGAAAAAGCATGGCAAGACGGAAGCGCAAGTGGCGCTCAGGTGGCTGATCCAGCAGGAACGGGTGATTGCGGTTCCGAAAACGGCTCGGCGCGAACGGTTGAGAGAGAATGCCGGAGCGCTCACGTTCGAGCTGATGCCTGATGAAATGGATGCCCTATTCGCGCTGGGCTCCGCTTCCGGGCGCACGGTCAACATGGACTGGGCGCCGAAATGGGATAGCGAATAGGCCACGCCATGTTCGCTATTGTATCGAAAGCCGCTTTTTTTCTTCTGCGGCCTTCCAATCTGCTTGTCGTAGTGCTGCTGGCTGGGCTTGGATTCAGCCTTCTCCGGCTTCGCCGTGTGGGCCGGGTGTTGATCGTACTGTCCGCCACCGGCTTCCTGGTCGGCGGTTTTTCGCCCCTTGCAAATTGGCTGATATTGCCGCTGGAACAGCGGTTCGCCGCACCGGACCCCATGCCGGAACGCGTGGACGGGATCGTCGTCCTGGGCGGGGCGATCGATACGCTGGCAAGTGCGGCAAGGCCATACCCCGGCATAGAGCGCCCGGCGGAGCGCCTGATGGTCGTGCCGCGGCTGGCAAACCAATACCCCACGGCCCGCATCCTGTTGTCCGGCGGTACTGGCGGTCGAACGGAAGATCAAAGCGAATCCGCCCTGGCTCGCGATATTCTTGTCGAACTGGGTGTACCGGCATCTCGCATTACGGTCGAAGGCCGTTCCCTGAACACCTGGCAGAATGCGGGAAATGCGATCGATGTCGCCAAACCGCAGCACGGTCAGACATGGTTGCTGATAACCTCCGCGGCGCACATGCCACGGGCCATCGGCGCATTCCGTCAGGCAGGTTGGGTGGACATCGTTGCCTACCCTGTCGACTGGGAGACCAGCGGAACCGATGACCGGTCGCGCTGGTTCCGCTCCGCCTCGATGGGGCTGACGCGGCTTGACCAGGCCGTGCGGGAATGGCTCGGCCTTGCGGCCTATGCCTTGACCGGACGAAGCTCCGCTTTCTTTCCTGGGCCATGAAATTTTCTGACGCATCGTCAGGAAGGCATAATTTTTTACGGCCGCTCTGAAATTCGGCGCACTGTGCCTGAACGGATTGTTCACGCTAGTGTTAGTTTAATTGCTGCAGTGCAACCTTTCGCCGGACAGGGAAGCTCCCTATTTAAGGTTCGCCGGATAATTGAAATCGTTTTCGAGCTTGCAGGAATGTGCGGGGATACGCCATGACGATCAATGCGTCGCTGATTGTTGCCGATGTTGTGGAATGGCTGCATGACGGTGCCATTCACATCGAAAATCCGGTGCGGCTGATCGGTCAGCTCGCGACGCGGCTGCGTGACGCCGGCGTTCCGGTCGACAGGGTTTCGACGAACATCAGCGTTTTGCATCCGATCGTGCGGGCGGAAAGTGCGCTTTGGACTTCCGATGGCGAAACGGAACTTCGCCGTTACAAGGCATCTCCCGATTTGGAGCGCCTTTATGACGAAAGCCCCCTGAAGCAGGTCTTCCTGAACAATAAAACGGTGCACCGGTCGATAGGCAAGACGCCGGCGGCCGATGAGTTTGCGATTCTCTCGGACCTGCGCGCAGGCGGGTACACAGACTATGCGGCAGTGCCGATGCCGTTTTCCGACGGTTCGACGAAGATGCTCACCGCTGCGACAAAAGATCCGGCGGGCTTCACCAAGGCGCATATTGCGGTGCTTGAAACCGTCGTGCGCCCGCTTGGGCTGATTTGCGAGCTCCAGACGCTCAAGCGTTCGTCGCGCACGATGCTGGAGACCTACGTCGGCAAGCGCGCCGGACGCCGGGTCCTGGAGGGCACGATCAAGCGCGGGGAAGGCGAAACGATTTCGGCGGTTGTCGGGTTCGCGGATCTGCGCGGCTTCACCCGCCTCTCCAACACCTTGCCGGCGGAAGACCTTGTCATCCTGCTCAATAACTATTTCGGCGCCATCACTTCGGCGGTGGAGGCCCATGGCGGAGAGGTGCTGAAATTCATCGGCGATGAGGTGATGGCGGTCTTTCCCTACAGCTGCGAGACGACTGCCCGGGAAGCGGCGCGTCAGGCGCTGATGGCAGCGGGCGAGGCGGTGGAGAAAATCGCCCGCATCAACCGCGACTGCTGCGATGAATCGCCTCGCATCAGGGTTGGTATCGGCCTGCATGCGGGCGATGTGTTCTTCGGAAACGTCGGGGCGGAAACGCGGCTCGACTTCACGGTCATCGGGCCGACGGTCAACCTTGCCTCGCGCATTGCAGGCCTGTCGCGGGATCTCGAGCACGACATACTGGTGTCGCAGACGATTGCCGACATGATGGGATGTCACGCCGGTTATGGCGGCCGCTATCCCGTGAAAGGGTTTGACGAGCCGGTTTCTATTTTCGAGCCGACCGCGCGCATGCTGGGCGAGGACGGCAACTGGTGCGCCGAAGTTGCAACAGACCGCGCCCTTGAGAAGAACTGACGCCGGCACAGGACGATCAGAACCGCTAGTGTCGTCGCAAGGAAAATACGCGGATCGACAAACCAGCCGAGATAACCGATCGAGAAGAAGAAGGCGCGCTGCCCGCGGTTGAAATGCACGCCGGCCTGGACCATCAGGTCGCCCGCTTCCGCTGCAAAGAGGCGCGGCAATTCAGGTTCGTCGCGCGTTACGTCAGGCGTCGCGCCGACGAGGATCGTCGTATAGTTGAAGAGGCGGTAGGCCCAGCCGAATTTGAAAAAGGCGTAGGCGAAAATCAGGGTAAGGCCGAGCACCTTGATTTCCCAGAGCACGGGCGCATTCGAGGCGGACAGACCGAGGTGAGTGGCGATCTGCAAGATACGCTCCGTGGAATTCAGGAGCGCGAAACAGCCGCCAATTGCCAATAGCGATGTCGACGCGAAGAAGCCGGTTCCCTGTTGCAGGCCGTTCAGGATGCCCACATCCATGATTCGCACATCACGTGCGCTCATGGTCGCCATCCAGCGGCGTCGGTGATCGTCCATCGCGTTGGATAACGTCAGCGTTTTCAATGGAGAATATTCCACCGCTACGTTGAACCCGAGCCAGGCCAGAACGAACCAGGCAAGCGCGGCAAAGTCCATTGTCGACAAAACATCCATTGTTACATTCCGGTCGTGGACGGCGTTTGCGGGACTTTGCACGAGCGCGCCCCGCACCGGCAAGGGCGATGTCGAAAAGCCTGCGTAAAACAAAGCGGTGCACGATCCGGACAATTCGCCGGGATTTGCCTGCGTTATGCATTGCGCGGGCGTAAGCCCTGCAATTTTTGCACTTGCGAAATTTTTAACGAGACCTTAATTCTCCGCGCCACGACGGGATGGCAAAAGCGTAAGAGGCTGGGGCGCCATCCATGGTTCGGATCCCGAAATGATCCTTGGTTTATGAAGGGTTTTCATGGACGAAAACGTGCAGAAATCCTGCTGGGGTGTCGCGGTGTGGACCGTGCTGGCCCTTGGAGGTGCGTTATCGCTCGTCTTTCTGTTCGGTGGCGCAGACATTGCGCAGACCGCATCGGTTGCTGTGCAATAACCGGCTTCCGATAATGAGCTGACAATTGAAAACACGGGCGCGGGAAACCGCGCCCGTTTTCGTTTAATCACTCCCTTTGCAATCACGCTAATCCGCCTTGCAATCGAGCTCTTCGCTGCCGACACTGCCGGTAATTGTAGATCGAGGGAGATCGGGAATGCCGGCGAAAATGAAGAAGGGCTATCGGGCGTTGATCGACGAGGCCATGGCGGAGGTGAAGACGCTGAGCGTGGCGGAGGCGCACAAGCTGCATGAGGCTGAAAATATCGTCTTTGTGGATATTCGCGACGTGCGCGAATTGAAGGCTCAAGGCGCCATACCCGGTGCAATTCACGCTCCGCGCGGCATGCTGGAATTCTGGGTCGATCCGGAAAGCCCCTATCACAAGCCGATCTTCTCGCAAGACAAGACATTCGTGCTCTATTGCGCGGCCGGGTGGCGCTCCGCGCTTGCCACCAAGACGCTGCAGGACATGGGGCTTGAAAGGGTCGCGCATATCGACGGCGGCTTCGGCGCCTGGTCCGAAGCGGGATTTCCCGTCGAAAAGAAAGAAAAATAGGCGCTTAGGCGGCGCGCGAAAACGCGTCGGCACGCTCCCCATCGATCGTCGGAGGGCCAAATGCGGCTTGCTATCGGTAACAAGAATTATTCCTCCTGGTCGCTCAGGGCCTGGCTTGCCGTAAAACTGGCAGGGGCGGAATTCGAGGAGGTCCTGATCCTTCTCGATACGCCGGAGTTCAAGGCGGAAGTCACCAGGTTTTCTCCGGCCGGTCGCGTGCCCACGCTAGTCGATGGCGATGTGGCGGTTTGGGATTCGCTCGCGATCATCGAATATCTGGCGGAGAAATATCCCGGAAGGGGGATTTGGCCGCAAGATCGGGCGGCACGGGCGCATGCCCGCGCAATCGTCGCCGAAATGCACTCGGGCTTTCCCGACTTGAGAAGCGGCTATCCCATGAACCTCAGGCGCGAGCCCGCTGCGCGCGCCAAGCCGTTTGACGCAGCGAAGGACGTGGCGCGAGTGCGGGAAATCTGGCGCGATTGCCGAACGAAATATGGAGGCGCCGGGGCGTATCTCTTCGGTGAGTTTTCCGCCGCAGATTGCTTTTACGCGCCGGTCGTCACGCGTTTCCTGACTTATCGGCTGCCGCTCTCCGGTTCCGAAAAGGCCTACGCCGAAGCCGTGATGGATTATCCTTTCATGCGGCAGTGGTGTGAGGAAGCCTTGAAAGAGCCTTGGGTCGTCGTTGCGGACGAAGTGGAATAATTTACCTGATTAATTTCATAGTATTATGAAATTTATGGGAAAAATGTACTCTATTGACTAAAACGTAAACGTTCGTCAGTTTCGCCGTCAAACGGTTCGCTTCGGCTAGTTGAATGTGTCGACCGGGGAGGAAGAGCAACGTGACGTCATTGCAAAGCAGTCTCTCGGCCCATACGCCGGAGACCGAGGAAAACAGGGCGGCCTGGGCGGAACTGGCGAAGGATCTGGCGGCCCGCCGCAGCGAGATTGCCAAAGGGGGGCCGGATCGCGCGCGCGAACGCCATGTCAAACGCGGCAAGCTCCTGCCGCGCGAGCGTGTCGCGCGGCTGATCGATCCCGGCAGTCCGTTTCTTGAGCTTTCACCTCTCGCCGCCCATGGAATGTACGATGACGCGATCCACGGAGCCGGTCTGATCACCGGCATCGGCCGGGTATCGGGCCGTGAGTGCATGATCGTGTGCAACGACGCCACCATCAAAGGCGGCACCTACTACCCGATGACGGTGAAAAAGCACCTGAGGGCGCAGGAAGTGGCCATGGAAAACAGGCTTCCCTGCATCTATCTGGTCGATTCCGGCGGGGCGAACCTGCCGAACCAGACGGAGGTCTTTCCCGACCGCGAGCATTTCGGACGCATCTTCTACAATCAGGCCAATATGTCGGCAATGGGGATACCGCAGATCGCCGTGGTGATGGGCTCATGCACGGCCGGCGGGGCCTATGTGCCGGCAATGTCGGATGAAACGATCATCGTGCGCCAGCAGGGCACGATTTTCCTTGCCGGCCCGCCGCTGGTGAAGGCGGCGACCGGCGAAGTCGTTTCCGCCGAGGACCTGGGTGGCGCCGAGGTTCACACAAGAACGTCCGGCGTGGCCGATCACTATGCCATCGACGACGACCAGGCGCTGGCTCGGGCAAGACGCATAGTCGCCAACCTGAACAGCGAGAAACGCCCGCAGATCCACTTCGCCACGCCGCGCGATCCGGTCGTCGATCCGGCGGATCTCGACCGGGTCGTCCCGGTCGATCTCAAGAAGCAGTATGATATTCGCGAGGTCATCGCGCGCATCGTCGACGGTTCGGAACTAGACGAGTTCAAGGCGAATTACGGCAAGACGCTGGTGACGGGCTTCGCCCGAATTCACGGCATTCCGGTAGGTATCATCGCCAACAACGGCATCCTGTTTTCCGAAAGCGCGCTGAAGGGAGCGCATTTCGTGGAGCTTTGCTGCCAGCGTAAAATACCTCTGCTTTTCCTCCAGAACATCACTGGCTTCATGGTCGGCCGGGAGTATGAGGCGGGCGGTATCGCCAAGGACGGTGCGAAGCTCGTCACGGCCGTTGCCTGCGCGCGCGTGCCGAAGATCACGGTGATCGTCGGCGGTTCGTATGGCGCGGGCAACTACGGCATGTGCGGGCGGGCCTATCAGCCGCGCTTCCTGTTCATGTGGCCGAATGCCCGCATCTCCGTTATGGGCGGCGAACAGGCGGCAAGCGTGCTGGCGACGGTGCGGCGCGACAACATCGAGGCTGACGGCGGTTCCTGGAGCGAGGAAGAAGAAGACGCCTTCAAGGCCCCCATTCGTGAGAAATACGAGCAGGAAGGCCACCCCTATTACGCGAGCGCAAGGCTGTGGGATGACGGTATCATCCTGCCGCAGGAGACGCGCCGGGTGCTTGGCCTTGCCTTCTCCGCCACGCTCAACGCCCCGATCCCGGATACGCGCTTCGGCGTGTTCCGCATGTGAGGAATTCCGGCCCATGCTGAAATCCGTGCTCATTGCCAACCGGGGCGAGATTGCCTGCCGCATCATCAAGACTGCCAGGCGCCTCGGCATCAGGACGATTGCCGTCTACTCGGATGCCGATCGCAACGCGCTGCATGTGAAGCTTGCCGACGAGGCCGTGGCGATCGGCCCCGCGCCAAGTGCGGAATCCTATCTTGTCGCCGACCGGATCATCGAAGCCGCGAAGAGGACGGGTGCGGAAGCGATCCATCCGGGGTACGGCTTCCTTTCCGAAAATGCGGCGTTCGCCGAGGCTTGCCAGAAGGCTGGCATGGCTTTTGTCGGCCCGTCCGCTGCCGCCATCAAGGCGATGGGCCTGAAAGACGGTGCGAAAGCCTTGATGGAAAAGGCCGGCGTTCCCGTGGTTCCCGGATACTACGGGGACATGCAGGATGCCGATTTCCTGAAGCGCAAGGCCTATGAAATCGGCTATCCGGTGCTGATCAAGGCGGTTGCCGGCGGCGGCGGCAAGGGCATGCGCCGGGTGGAAAAGGCGATCGATTTCGAGGATGCGCTCAAGTCCGCGCAACGCGAGGCGCAAAGCGCGTTCGGCGATCCGCGCGTGCTGATCGAAAAGTTCGTCCTCAACCCGAGACACATCGAAATTCAGGTTTTCGGAGACAACCACGGCAACGCCGTGCATCTGTTCGAGCGTGATTGCTCCGCTCAGCGCCGCCACCAGAAAGTGATCGAGGAGGCGCCCGCGCCGGGCATGACCGAGGACGTGCGCACTGCGATGGGCCAGGCAGCCGTGGCGGCGGCAAAGGCCGTCGGCTACAGCGGCGCCGGTACGGTGGAATTCATTGTCGATGGAACCGGCCCGCTCCGCCCCGATGGCTTCTGGTTCATGGAGATGAACACGCGCCTTCAGGTGGAGCATCCGGTTACCGAACTCGTCACGGGCCAGGACCTTGTGGAATGGCAGTTCCGCGTGGCCTCCGGCGAGCCACTGCCATTCGCACAGGATCAGCTATCGCTCAACGGGCACGCCGTCGAGGTTCGCCTGTATGCGGAAGACCCCGATAACGGCTTCCTGCCATCGACGGGCAGGCTTGAAGTGCTGGATCTTCCGGAATTGGCGGAAGTTCGGATCGATACCGGTGTCGTCGAGGGAGCGGAAGTCTCTCCCTTCTACGATCCGATGATCGCCAAGATCATCGTGCATGGCGAAACCCGTGATGATGCCTTGGAGCGCCTTTCCGCCTATCTCAAGGCCGCCAGGGTCGCCGGGCCGAAGAGCAATCTTGCATTTCTGGCATCGTTGATCGACCTTCCGGAGGTTCGCGAAGGCGGTTTCGATACCGGGCTGATCGATCGGCGGATTGCCATGCTGACGGAAGGTGCGGTTTCGGAAGCGGCAATCGCCGCGGCCGTTGCGGAATTGATCGGCGGAAACAAGCCGCCGGTTGAGCAGGAGGAAGGCTGGCGGGATCCCTGGTCCGTTGAAGACGCATTTCAGCTGTCGGATGCTCGCCGCCTCAAACTCAAGATAGATGTGGGCAGCGAAACGCGCGATATCGATATCGCCTGGGAGGGCGGCAGGATCGTCAGCGAAAACGGTATCGAGGTGTTGGACAGGGCTGGCGAAGTCGCGCGCCGCGGCGCCGTGGTCTGGGCGTTCGAAGGCGGGCGTGCCGTGAGGGTCGCGAAGGTCGATGCGCTTGCCCGCGACGTCGAACCTGAACATGGGACCGCAAGCGTCAAGGCGCCGATGCACGGCAAGGTCATCGCAATCCACGTGAAAACGGGCGACCATGTCGCCAAGGGTGACAGGCTTGCGGTCGTGGAAGCGATGAAGATGGAGCATGCCATTACCGCGCCGCGCGACGGCGTGATCGAAGACGTGCCCGTCAATGAGGGCGACCAGGTCGATCAGGGTGCGGCCGTAATCGTATTGAACGACGAGGAAACCGCCGAAAAGGCGGATTGATCCGTCAGGCGGCAATCGGCGTAAGCTTGCCCACCAGCGCGTCCGTGCGCGTCAACCGTGGGCGCCAGCCGAGCAGGCGTTTCGCACGCTCGAAGCCGAAGCTCTGTGACAGCGCATAGCCGGCTTGCCAATCGGTCTGCGGATTGGCACCGGCCTCCGGCTCCTCATGCGCCAGCTCGAGGGTTAGCCCGCCTGACCGGCTGACCGTATCGGCAAGCTCCCCGACCTTGACGCCTTCCACGCCGCAGCCCACCACCATGATCCTGTATCGGTGCTCTTCGACCGCGCGAAGGTAAAGGTCGGCAAGGTCGTCCGCGTCCACAAGCGGCCAGACGGTTTCCGGGGTCGCGCGCGTGGAATAGGGAAGGCCTTCCTCGGCCATGCGCAGCATATCCGATACCGGGCCTGCGACCGGCGAACAGACGAGTGCGGGGTGAATAACTGAAACGCCCAGCGTTTGTATCGCCTGAAGGGAGCGAATCGTCTCCGCCATGAAGGCGAATGCGGGAAGGGGCCGGAAAGGTATGGTCTCCGGCAGGGGCTTGCCTCCTGAATCGGGATAAAGCCAGATGCCGCCCGTGTAGACGACATTGAACGGGATTTCGCGTCCGATGGTGGCTCGCCGGAGCGCGGCGACCAGCTTCTTTTCCGAAGGGCCCATCGTCTCGTCGAAAGAGGCCCCGGCATGAACGAGCGTATCGCAGTAAACGGCGTCAGCCACCCACGCATCCGGCGCATTCAGATCTCCGCGAACGATATCGACCCCTTGATCGCGAAGGATCATTTCGGCCCGGTCCGAACGGGCAAGCGCAGTGATCCTGTGCCCCGCTCTTTGCAGGCGCCTCAACACATGCTGGCCGATCGTTCCCGTCCCGCCTGTCAGAAATATATCCATGTGTCCTGTCTCCCGGACTTGACCGGACCGCCCTTGTTCCTCCAATGAATCCGTCTATTGCCGATTCGCGCAAGCAAATGCCGGTGTTTCTCGTCTTCAAGCCGACATCCGCCCGCCGCAAGGGTGCCCTGTGTAAAACGATAGGCATGCGCCACCGGGCATTTGTTTATGGTGCGCCGGTTGCTAAATATGAGGGCATGACCCTTCATCTGGTAAAACTTTGTGTAGGCGCGGAATCCGTCGAAGATCTGCAAGCCTGGATCGACCAGCGCCAGGCCGAGCGCCGCGCCAAGGGCATGCCGGCGGAACAGATCCATACGACGCGCATGGTGCCGACCAAGGCACAGGACCTGATCGATGGCGGGTCGCTCTATTGGGTCATCAAGGGATATGTGCAGGCGCGCCAACGGCTCGTGGACATTCGTCCGTTCACCGATGAAGGCGGCATAAAACGCTGCCACCTCGTGCTGGACCCGGAACTCGTGACGACCAGGATGCAGCCCCGGCGGCCATTCCAGGGATGGCGCTACCTTAAGCCGGACGATGCGCCAAAGGATGCTGTCACCGGCTCGGGAGCAGGCGATATTCCCGAAGACATGCGCCGCGATCTGGCTGAACTCTGCCTGATTTGAGGCGTGTCGAGGATACTACACGGCCATGTTGTCGATCAGCCGTGTCCTGCCGAGCCATACGGCAACGAGGATGCGCCGGGACTGGGTATCTTCCGTGACCGGGCCCAGAGTTTCGCCGTCCCTCAGTTCCAGATAATCGACCTTGAACCCTACGTCTTCGAGTGTACGCCTTGCTTGCGACAGAACGTCGTGGGCATCGTCGCCCCGTTCAAGCCGTTCGATCACCTCCCGCAGCGTGGCCGGCAGGCTTGTCGCTGTTTTACGCTCATCGGGCGATAGATAGACGTTGCGAGATGACATGGCGAGGCCGTCCGATTCACGCACCGTAGGCGCGCCGATGATTTCCGTCGGAACGTTCAGGTCGCGGACCATGCGCCTGACCACGCAAAGCTGCTGATAGTCCTTCTCGCCGAATATGGCGACATCGGGCATTGCCGCCAGAAGAAGCTTTGTAACCACGAGGGCGACACCGTCGAAGAAGTGCGGACGAAAGGCGCTTTCCAGCCCCTCGGATGGTCCGCCTACCGTCACGCCCGTCGCAAATCCATGCGGGTACATCTCGCGCACCGACGGGATGAATGCCGCCTCAACGCTGAGAGCTTTCAGCTGTTCGAGATCCCTGTCCTCGTTGCGCGGATACGCATCGAAATCCTCATGTGGAGCAAACTGGGTCGGATTGACGAATATCGATACGACGACACGGTCGGCTTCATCGCGCGCTCGCTCGACAAGGGAAAGATGGCCATCATGCAAGGCGCCCATGGTCGGCACCATCGCAATACGCTCCCCCGCCATGCGCGCCGGCTTGAGCGCTGCCCTGAGATCGCCGATCGTCCTGTAAACGTCTGGAGCGGCCATGTGATGCTCCCTTCCCGTTGCTTATTATTCTATTGGGGCCGGACGAATGTCGAACGGCCCATGCTGCGATGCGATATATCTAGCAGATAGCAGACTGGCGTGCATCCTTGGCAAACGGAGCGGATTGCGGATTGGTTTTGCCGCTGGCGATGCCATATTTGTAAGCAGGACCAATTACGTGGCAGGGAGTTCGGAGGTGCCTGACAAGCGCGATATCGTCGACAGAAAGGCAAGCGCGCCGTCGCAAGGGGAACGCTCATCCAAGGCGGATATCGCGGAATTTCTCGATGCAGCGAAACGGATCAAGCCATCCGAAGGTCTCGGGCGGCTGATAATAGCGCTGGACGCCACCATGAGCCGCCAGCCGACCTGGGACCGGGCCTGCAACCTGCAGGCGGAGATGTTCGATGCGGCCGGCACCGTGGGCGGCCTGACAATGCAGTTGGTTTATTTTCGCGGCTTCGGGGAATGTGCGGCCTCCAGATGGGTGGCGAATGCAAACGCACTTGCAAACCTCATGACCCGCATCGATTGCCGGGGAGGGCAGACCCAGATCCGGAAGGTTCTGAGACACGCGATAGACGAAACCCGGCGCAAGAAGGTTCAGGCGCTCGTCTACATCGGCGATTGCATGGAGGAAGATGTCGACGACCTCTGCGCCAGGGCGGGTGAACTCGGCCTTTTGGGCGTTCCGGCGTTTATCTTCCAGGAAGGACGGGACGCTCACGCGGAACGCGCTTTCCGTGAAATCGCGCGGCTTACCCGCGGAGCCTATTTCAGCTTTGACAGCGCCTCCGCTCGCGAGCTTGCCGAGTTGCTGAAGGCGACCGCCGTTTACGCGTCCGGCGGGCTCAAGGCCCTTGAGGATCTGGATCGCAAGGGTGATACGGGTGCACGTCTTCTCCTGCCGCATATGCGTTAATATTGCCGCTGGAGCGATTTCTTGCCGATTGGATGATCACGCCCGGCGGGATGTGCGCTCTGGAAGGCGCAAATGCCGCCGGCAACCGATTTGTGGAGGTATCTGACGAATTATGGCGTATCTGGTCCTCGGGATCGTTTTGCTTTTGATCCTGCTCGTCTTTGGCCGCGCCTTCGTGAACGCCAATCCCGCGTCGCTTGCAAATCAGATCAGGATCGCCGGCGGAATATTGCTGCTGGCTGCGGCTGCCGGACTGGCGTTGACGGGGCGATGGGTGCTCGCGCTTCCCGTGGGCGGGTTTGCGCTATCGCTGCTGGGTCTGCGCAAGATTGCGGGATTTTCTCCCGCAGGCCGTGGACGCTCGGGAAAAGGTGCTGCCGCGGGCCAAGCGTCGGCGGTGCGCTCTCGCTTTATCGAAATGCGGCTCGATCATGACAGCGGCGATATGGACGGGATGGTGCTGGAGGGAAAGTTCAAGGGGCAAACGCTGGATGCGCTTGCCCCTGGATCGCTAAAGGAACTTTGGGAAGAAGCGAGGGGAGACAGCGACAGCCTGGCCTTACTCGAAGCTTATCTCGACCGCCGGCTTGCCGGCTGGCGTGAAGACTTCCAGGCGGATACCGCAAACCGGCAAGGCGGCGCGCCTGGCTCTGGCGCCATGTCCAAGGAGGAAGCCTACGAGATTCTTGGGCTTGCGGACGGCGCCGGCGAGGCGGAAATCCGGGCGGCCCACCGCCGGCTTATGAAGCGGCTGCATCCCGACAGCGGCGGTACCGCCTTTCTCGCCGCCAAGCTCAACGAGGCTAAAGACGTGCTTTTGCGAAGACATTGATCCCCCACCTTTACGCATTACTCATAGATGGCGTAGCAATCGTATTTTGCGCGCTTGAGCGCCTTGCACGCACCCCATGCTTCGGACTTCGAGGTGAAGCCCACGAACCTTGCGCGATAAAGAGTACTTCCCGCCGATTCGACCGGCTCCGTATAGGGATCGATCCCGCGCAGCGCACGTCCCGCCTTGCCCTTGGCACGCTTCAGCATGGAAATGGCGAGGTCTTCGGTTTCCGCAGCAGCGATCTGCACTTGCCAGCCCGGCTCGGGATCGGCCGAATTGTTAGACGCGACGGTGACGGTACCATCCTCGTCGATATCGGCATCGCCCATCGCGACAGGTTCGGCGGAAGCGACCTCGACCTGCTCGCTCTCGGCGGTTTTGGCAGGAGAGGGGAAGGGGCGGCCCGGAACGATCGCGAAGGTTTTGACCTTCTTCACCTGCGCGACCTTCCTTGCCGGCTTCACATTGCCATGACCGAACAGGGGCGAGTTGATGATCCGGTCTCTCGCCGAGACCTCGGCCTTGGCTTCAGGCAGCGCGATTGCGGTCCGACGTTCCGGCGCATAGGCGGCAACTGCCGTTGCTTTTGCTGGAACCGGCACCGTTCCGGTGACAAGCGGCCCTCCATCGAGATCCGGCTTGAGACCGGGGATCGGCGCGTCTTCCAGGCTTGCCGCATGGAATGCGGGGCCGCGCTGCGCGCTCGCTACCAGCACGTCCGAACGGTCAGGCCCGGTCGAAGCCTTGGGAAGATACTGGCCGATCAGTTTCTTCATCTGTGCATTGCGCGATGCACCCGTGCGCCCGCCCATGACGACCGCGACGATTTCGCGATTGTCGCGTTTTACCGAAGTTACGAGGTTGAAGCCGGAAGCGCGGATGTATCCCGTCTTGATCCCGTCGACACCGCGTACCGCTCCAAGAAGGCGGTTGTGATTGCCATAACGGCGCCCGTTGTAGGTGAACACACGCGTATC
Organism: Stappia sediminis; assembly: GCF_009826895.1. GTDB lineage: Bacteria > Pseudomonadota > Alphaproteobacteria > Rhizobiales > Stappiaceae > Hongsoonwoonella > Hongsoonwoonella sediminis. Next base: position 194,259 of record NZ_WUMV01000002.1, read on the forward strand.
GAAATAGCCATAGTACTTGGGAAAACGTTCCTGGATGGCACGTCCGAGGATCGCCATATCTCTTGCGGTCGTCTTTTGGCGCGAATCCGGCAGGCCGGAGGCATTGCGGAACGTCGTATCCTTCATGCCGATGCGGCGTGCCGTAGCCGTCATGCGCCGGGCGAAGGCGGCTTCCGAGCCGGAAACGTTTTCGGCGATAGCCGCAGCAATGTCGTTCGCCGATTTCGTGACAAGCGCGAGGATGGCATCCTTGACGCGGATGCTGGAACCCGGCTTCAGACCGAGCTTCGACGGTGGCTTGGCCGCGGATGTCTTTGTGATCTTCAGCTGGCTGTTGAGGCCGAAACGTCCGGCTTCCAGTTCCTCGAACAGAACGTAGAGCGTCATGATCTTGGTCAGCGACGCGGGATAGCGGGGCGTATCCGCTTTGTAGGAATAAAGCGTCTTGCCGGTCTTCGTATCCACGACTATGCCGGAATACTTGGAATTGGCACTTGCGCTATGGGGGGTCGCGATACCCAGTCCGACGGCAACGGCCGCGACGGCCGCGCAACGAACGAGCGACTTCAGGAAACGTCCCGTACGTTTGGCACTCTTACTCAACACAATGGTACCCTGTCCTGGGATTGGCGGTTTCGATTCGTGCCGAACGCGGCGCCTCATCCCGACACCGCATTCTCAACTCGGCGCGACGTCGCTGCGTTGCAAATCGCAGCAGGTCGCTATTCGTAAACCATGCTGGAAACGCGGTTACCATTGTGTAAATGGGCCAGGCGGCTTTTAGGCGATTTTGGCTGTATTCCGGGCGAAATACGCAATACCTGGGCCCGAAGAACTTTGTTTTTATGGTTAGCCAATCGTTAATAGCGGCATTCACGGGGCGCTGTATAGGGCAATGCGTTCAAATTTCGCTACAGCGCCGTGAGGCCGTGGTGAGCTTTGATCTCTCTTCCGTAACGAAATGTATCGCCGGCTCGTCTGTCCGCGGCAGGCGAGTGGAGTGGATATATTGCAATGCAAAAAATCCGTTGACAAAAAATTGTGCAGTGCATATATAGCGGAATGTGCAGCGTGGGCCTCGATGCCGCTGGAACGATACACAAGGGCACAGACGAGGCGGGCCGTTCGACCGGCATCAAAGGAGATATGAAATGCTGAACAATTTTGACGATATCCAGAAGCTCAACAAGGACAATATGGACCTCGTGATGCAGAGCTTCGGTTCCATGACCAAGGGTGTGCAGGCGATCGTTTCCGAAGTCGCCGACTACCAGAAGAAGTCTTTCGAGGAAGGCTCCTCGGCTGTTGAGAAATTCACCTCGGCCAAGTCTCTCGACAAGGCTTTCGAGGTTCAGTCCGAGTTCGTGAAGACGGCCTACGAGAGCTATGTTGGGGAGCTCACGAAGCTTGGTGAAATGGTTGGCGATCTGGCTCGCGAAGCCTACAAGCCTTATGAGAGCGCCTTTTCCAAGGTCGCGAAGTAAGTTTCACGCCTTCTTCACGAAGCGTTTTTAGGCCCGGCATCCGCCGGGCCTTTTTGATTCCGGCCGTTTTAGACGTCGCGCTGATCTCGCGGCGCTCGATTATTCAAATCGGCTTGTTACGTGAACTAACCATTGCCGGCAGGATTGAGGTCGGCGAGAGACGACATACATATTAGGTTCTGGGTCAGTTCATGATCCGGGTTCGCAGCCAGGCGAATTCCGGTGTCGCCAGCGGTGCGAAGCATTTGCGGTCCTTGCCTCAGGCAGGGATTGCGGATGCGGCTTCGCACTATGTGATGCTGTAACGTCACTTGTCGTCCGCCAGCGGAATTTGCACGAATTGCAAACCATATCGCCTTTCTTCCGAACCGTGGGATTGGTAGACTCAAACCTGGTGATGGTCCATTTCACGACCGCATCCAAATTCGCGGCAGCGGAGCCAATGAAGCCCAGTAGAGTAAAAATGACGCAGGGATCGCATCAGGGCGACGATAAAGGAACGGGATCGGGTACGATCGTTGCGCCCAAGACCAAGACCGTGACGAAACGGCCGAGCCTTTATCGCGTTCTGCTGTTGAACGATGATTACACGCCGATGGAGTTCGTGGTCCATGTGCTGGAGCGGTTCTTTCAAAAGGGAAGGGAAGAAGCGACACAGATCATGCTTCACGTTCACCATCATGGCGTCGGAGAGTGCGGGGTCTTCACCTACGAGATAGCCGAGACGAAGGTAACTCAGGTGATGGACTTCGCCCGCAAGCACCAGCATCCGCTGCAGTGCGTGATGGAAAAGAAATAAGGGGTCGCTCGTGCCTTCATTTTCGCGCAGTCTCGAAAAAGCACTCCACCAGGCGCTGGCTTATGCCAATGAGCGTCAGCAGGAGTATGCGACGCTTGAACACCTGCTGCTTGCGCTGATCGACGATCAGGACGCGGCTGCGGTGATGCGCGCTTGCAACGTCGATCTCGATCTGCTGCGCCGCAACCTGATCGAATATATCGATACCGAACTCGATAACCTGATGACCGACGGCGAGGAGGACTCCAAGCCGACTGCCGGCTTCCAGCGCGTCATCCAGCGCGCGGTGATCCACGTGCAGTCATCGGGCCGCGAGGAGGTGACGGGGGCAAATGTGCTCGTTGCGATCTTTGCCGAGCGCGAAAGCCACGCCGCCTATTTCCTGCAGGAGCAGGACATGACCCGCTACGACGCGGTCAACTATATTTCCCATGGCATCGCCAAGCGGGCGGGGATGTCCGATTCCCGGCCGGCGCGCGGCGTCGAGGATGAGGCGGCCACGGTGGACGACGACGAAAAGTCGAAAAAGAAGAGCGATGCGCTCGATGCCTATTGCATCAACCTCAACGAGAAATCGCGGACGGGCAAGATCGATCCGTTGATCGGCCGCGAGAAGGAGATCGCGCGAACGATCCAGATCCTTTGCCGCCGATCCAAGAACAATCCGCTCTATGTGGGCGATCCGGGGGTGGGCAAGACGGCGATCGCCGAGGGGCTCGCAAAACGCATCGTCGATGGTGACGTACCTGAAGTCCTGAAGGAAGCCACGATCTTTTCGCTCGACATGGGAGCTCTCCTTGCGGGTACGCGCTACCGCGGCGATTTCGAGGAACGCCTGAAGCAGGTGGTCAAGGAGATCGAGGAATATCCCGGCGCCGTCATGTTCATCGACGAGATTCACACGGTGATCGGCGCGGGCGCAACGTCCGGCGGTGCGATGGATGCATCGAATCTTCTCAAGCCGGCTCTCGCATCCGGCACGATACGTTGCATCGGTTCAACGACCTACAAGGAGTATCGCCAGTTCTTCGAAAAGGATCGGGCGCTCGTCCGCCGCTTCCAGAAGATCGATGTCAACGAGCCGACCGTCGATGATGCGATCGCGATCCTTCGCGGGCTGAAGCCCTATTTCGAGGATTTCCACAAGGTGCGCTACACGAATGAGGCGATCCGCACGGCGGTGGAGCTGTCGGCGCGCTATATTTCGGACCGAAAGCTGCCCGACAAGGCGATCGATGTGATCGACGAGACTGGGGCCTCCCAGAAGTTGGTTCCCGAAGCGCGCAGGCGCAAGACGATCGGGGTCAAGGAGGTGGAGAATACCATCGCCTCCATGGCACGCATTCCGCCGAAGTCCGTATCCAAGAACGATGCGGAGGTTCTTTCCAATCTGAACGCGGAACTGAAGAGGGTCGTTTACGGGCAGGATGAGGCGATCGAATCTCTCGCTTCCGCCATCAAGCTTGCTCGCGCAGGCCTTCGCGAGCCGAACAAGCCGATCGGCAGCTATCTCTTTTCCGGGCCAACGGGTGTCGGCAAGACGGAAGTTGCCCGGCAGCTTGCGGCATCCCTCGGTGTCGAGCTATTGCGTTTCGATATGTCGGAGTACATGGAACGGCACACGGTATCGCGCTTGATCGGCGCGCCTCCGGGATATGTCGGCTTCGATCAGGGTGGTCTGCTGACGGATGGCGTGGACCAGCATCCGCACTGCGTGCTGCTGCTCGACGAGATCGAGAAGGCGCATCCGGACCTCTTCAATATTCTCCTGCAGGTCATGGATCACGGCAAGCTGACGGACCACAACGGCAAGCAGGTCGATTTCCGGAATGTCATCCTGATCATGACGACGAATGCCGGCGCGTCCGATCTTGCCAAGGAACCCATCGGATTCAACCGGACCAAGCGTGCAGGCGAGGACATGGAGGCGATCAACCGCCTGTTCACGCCGGAATTCCGCAATCGTCTCGACGCGATCATCGCCTTCGGCAGCCTGCCCATGGAGGTTGTCTACAAGGTTGTCGAGAAGTTCGTCATGCAGCTTGAGGCGCAGCTTGCGGATCGTGGCGTCACCTTTGAACTTACGGAAGATGCGGTCAAATGGCTTGCCGACAAGGGCTACGATACCCAGATGGGTGCGCGGCCGCTCGGCCGAGTGATTCAGGAGCACATCAAACGCCCCCTTGCCGATGAGGTGCTGTTCGGCAAGCTCCAGAAAGGCGGAACCGTCAAGGTTTCCGTCTCCGAAGATGGGGCCGGGCTCCTGCTTGAAAGCGTGGAAGACAAGCCTGTGCGGGCCAAGCCTGAAAAATCGAAGGCCGCCGCGAAGCCGAAGAAGAAGCGTAAGCCGGCCGCCAGGAAGGCATCGCAGTCTTCGTCCGGAGCGCAGAAAGGCGGCAATGGACCGGGGCGCCGTAGCAGCGTTCCGAAAGTTCCGTTGGCCGATTGAAGGTCATAAGCGCTTCCCACGGACAAATTGATTTGAAGGGGCGCCCGAGCGCCCCTTTTCTTCGCGGGCTTTCCACATTTAGGAAATCTGGGACGCTGGGTTGCATAAAGTGCAATTGCCGAGGTTTTGTATGATGATAGATTGCCCTGCCTTTCGTCCCTCGCGTTTCTGAATCATGTCCCGACCCAAGCAAGATACGATCGATCCGCAGGTTCGCACCGCTGAAACGAAGTCTTCCGCCTATTGGGCTCTTCGTGGCGCAAGGGCTATGGTTTCCATACCGGCGATGATCCTGACCGCGGCTTTCGTCGGTTATGCCGGGCTCGCCCGCGAAAGCGGGCTCAGTCTCGGTGAAACGCTTGCGATGACGGGCATGGTGTGGGCCCTTCCCAGTATCGTCGTGCTTACGGGTGCGATAACGGGCGGCGCCTCCCTGCTGACCGCTGCGGTCGCGGTTGCGCTGGCATCGGTCCGGTTGATGCCGATGACCGTTGCCCTCATGCCGATGCTCAAGGTGGACGGGCGCACCAAGCGTTGGCAGTTGTTGATTGCATCTCACTTCGTGGCGGTTACGGCGTGGGTCTATGCAATGAAGAACCTGCCGAGTCTCCCCCGCGAGGCGCGATTGCCTTTCTTTCTCGGCTTTGGGGGAGGGATCACCAGTTTCGTTTTCGTCATGACCGGCGTTTCATACCTTCTCATCGAAGATATGCCGGCGATTGTGGCCGGTGCGCTTTTCCTGCTGACGCCGGTTTATTTCACCTGCTCGCTATGGGGGGCGTCGCGGCTGTCATCCGACAAGGCGGCGATGATCCTGGGGCTGGTGCTCGGCCCGATATTCTTTGTCGTCGTTCCGGGGCTCGATCTGTTGTGGACCGGACTTGCCGGTGGAACGGCCGCTTATTTGGGCGTCAAGGGTTATGGAAGGTATTCGCGGTGAGCGAGTCCTGGTGGTGGCCCTACGTAATGATCGTCGTTGCAGGCTGGCTCGCGACCGATATCTGGCGCTGGCTCGGTGTTATCGTCGGCAACCGGCTCCGGGAGGATAGCGAAATTCTCATCTGGGTCAGGGCCGTCGCCACCGCTCTTGTCGCCGGCGTAATCTCCCGCCTGATCCTCTTTCCCACCGGAGCGCTCGCTTCATCGCCCCTTGCGCTCAGGATCGCCGCCGCCGTCATAGGCTTCGTGGCTTTTTTGTATTTCAAGCAGCGTGTCGTGGTCGGTGTTTTGGTTGCGGAGGCCGCCTTGGTGGTGGGGTGGCTCCTGATCTGATTGCCACGACCGGTCATCCATTCTTTTTGCCATGATCGTCATGAAGCAGACGACGGGCGGTGCTTTCACCGCCCGCTACCGCGAATGGGAAATGCGATGCCGATTTATCGGATTTTGCTCGGGTTCGGCTGCTCCCTTGTCAAAGTGCTTCGCGTATCCTCGCCGCCTGTTCGCCAAGCACATCGCCGTCCGCCATGTCGCCGGTGTGCGGACGTAGCTTCACCCCGTCGAAACGCGGGATCACATGCACGTGCGTGTGGAAGACCACCTGCCCGCCGGCGGGTTCGTTGAATTGCTGGATCGTCGCGCCATCCGCCTCGAATGCTTTCACGACGGCGCGCGCCACCTTTTGCACCGTTGCCATGACGTCGGCCATATCCTGCGGCTGGATATCGAAAATATTGCGTGACGGCGTCTTCGGAATGACGAGCGCATGGCCGTCGCCGCGTGGCATGATGTCCATGAAGGCAAGCGTCTTGTCGTCTTCATAGATCTTGTGGCAGGGCAGTTCACCGCGAAGGATCTTGGCGAAGACGTTCTGGTCGTCATAGGCTGGCTTGGTCATCATGGAATTCCCTGTATCTGGTCCCGCCGGATTTAACGGGCTGCCGTCTCTTGCCGCAAGAGGGGTGAGGGAACTTCCGCGCGGGTGTTGTTTTTCGTTGCGTTGGGCATTTCGCGGGCGCGATGGTTCGGAATGGTTGGCAAAAAATAGTTGAGTCCACGGAGTCACTTGGGCCGGGAATCGGAAGTTCTCCTGAAAGGTGAATGTTCGGCCAGGGCCTCGTTTTCGATCTCGACTGCCTGTCGCTCTCGTATCAGGTAGTCCCCAACCGCTTCACGTAGACCGGGATGCGCGATCCAGTGAGCCGAATAGGTGGTTGTGGGCAGGTAGCCACGCGCGAGTTTGTGCGTGCCTTGCGCGCCGGCCTCCACGCGTGAAAGGCCATGCTGGATGGCAAATTCTATCGCCTGGTAGTAACAAACCTCGAAATGGAGGAACGGGTGGTCTTCCACGCAACCCCAGTTGCGGCCGAATAATGTGCTGGATCCGATAAGGTTCAACGCCCCGGCGATCGGCCGCCCGTCGCGGTAAGCCATGATCAGCAGAATTCTGTCGGCCATGCGCTCGGAAAGAAGCGAGAAGAATTCCCTGTTCAGATAAGGCCGGCCCCATTTGCGGCTGCCGGTGTCCATATAGAACTCATAAAACGCGTCCCAATGGCTTTCCGTGAGTTCGCTGCCTGTTATCCATTCGATCTCGATTCCCGCCTTCACGGCTTCGCGCCGCTCCCTGCGGATTTGCTTTCGTTTGCGGGACGCGAGGTTTTCCAGAAATTCATCGAAATCCGAATAGCCGTCATTCAGCCAGTGAAACTGCTGATCGGTTCTGCGCAAATAGCCTTGGCTTTCCAGCGCATCCCATTCCTGACGGGTCAGGAAGGTGATATGTGCCGAAGAGGCGCCGACGCGTCTGCACAGTTGAGCCAGTCCGTTCGACAGTGCCTCGATTGCAATATCGCGGTTGATGCCCTTTGCCGTCAGGAAACGGCGGCCGGTCGCCGGAGTGAAGGGAACCGAAGACTGGAGCTTGGGATAATAGTTCCCGCCCGCGCGATGAAACGCATCCGCCCAGCCATGATCGAAAACGTATTCGCCCAAGGAATGGTTCTTGAGGTAGCACGGCAGGGCAGCGTGTACGGCGCCGCCCGCCTCTTCAAGAACGAGGTGCTGGCCGAGCCACCCCGTATTAGCGGTGGCGCATCCGGCCTCTTCCAGGGAAGAGAGAAATGCGTGTGAAATGAAGGGGTTGTAGTCAGAATTCTCATCTTCTGATTCACGGATGCAAGCGGTCGTCTCAACTGCTTCAAGCGATGATTCAGCTTGAGATGTTCCGACCTGGCCCGATGCTGAGAGTGCCGGAATTTCCTGCGTCTTGCGTAGCTTGCCGCCCGGCTCGAGCAACCAGCCGGGGTTGGCGAGCGCATCCCATGTGGCTGACGGAATGTCGGAAAGCGTGGTGTGAACCCGAATGCGGAATTCCTGATCGGTGACCGGCTTGTCGTTCAAGGAAATGCCTCTTCGCAGTGACCTAGGGCATATCCCGCGAAATCTGAATTGGATTTCGCGACAAGGATATGCTCAAGGCATTGATTCTGGGCCGATTTCTTGTCACGAAAGCGATCCCGCTTTCGTGGAAAGCGCTCAAAGACTGCCACACGACAAACTATGGCATGCGGGCAAAAGCTCAAGACGGGCAGGGTGCGGAAATTTTATCCAACCGCGCGCGGGTTTGCATCGCTTTCCGGGTCGAAGCCTTCAAAAACCATCTGGTCCGCGAACAGTGTCACGCGCCGCCGGTCTTCTTCCGTGCGAACCGTCCAGGCGATAATGGGAAGCCCGAACCATCGCTTCAGGATGGACGGTCCGAGAGCCGGCAGATCGTGCACATTGTAGGAGATGAAATGTGGCCGCGTTCGCGGCGCGTGAAGAATATGGCGGATCACAAAGCGCTCGATCCGCGTCGCATGTCCCCAATGTTTCAGGTCCCGCGCCGCTTCCGCGACGATCCCGCGTGGCAGGTCGGGCGCGACCTCCCTCAGGACCCCGAGGATATCCGGGTCGAACGTCTTGACGACGACAGGGCCGGAATAGTGCTGCAGGCGCCTTGCGATGCGCGTTACGAAGTTTCGCTGCGAATCCTTGCGGAAGAGCGATTTTATCTCGATGCAGATCCCGACTTGCCCGTTTACCAGCTGGAGCAGGTCGTCAAGCCGCCAAAGCTTGTCGTCGGTTCCGCGCATGGGCACGTCGGAAAGCTCTTCAAACCGCTTTCCTATGACCGCGCCGGTCTCGAATGTCAGGCGATCCAGCGTCTCGTCATGGAAGACAAGGGCATCCCCATCGGCAAGTTCCTGAACGTCGACTTCGACGGGGAAACCGCGGTCCATCGCCGCCTTGACCGCCGACTGCGTATTTTCGATCCTGCCGGCGCGCGCATCGTGATATCCGCGATGCGCGATCGGTTTGGCTGTCAGCCATGAAATGTCTGGCATGGTTCGGCGCGGCTTTCCGGTCCTTGTCGATCAGGCGATTTCGAAGATCGCCTCGATCTCCACTGCAACACCGAAGGGAAGGGCTGCAACGCCGACAGCCGAACGAGCGTGCCGGCCTTTGTCCCCGAGCGCCTCGACCATGAAGTCCGAGGCTCCGTTCACCACTTTGGGCTGATTGCCGAAATCGGGTGCGGAATTCACGAAGGCGACGAGCTTTACCAGTCGCTTGATCTTGTCGAGATCTCCCAAGGCTGCCTTGGCCTGCGCCAGTATGTTGATCGCGCAAAGCTTCGCGGCCGCTTGCCCGTCCTCCACGGAATAGTCCGCGCCGAGTTTTCCCTGATGCTCGATGCCGTTCGCTCCCATGGGTATCTGCCCGGAAATGAACAGTTGCGAACCGGTGATCACATAAGGAACGTAATTTGCCGCGGGAGCGGCGGCCTGGGGCAGATCGATGCCGATCTTCGCCAGGCGGCTTTCGATTTCACCCGTCATGGGATCCTCCGCCATTCGTTTTCTTGCGCGGACATTGGCCCAGAATCACAGGCGCTTCAAGCTGCACTGTAAGAAGAAGTTCGCATGTTCAATCGGGACTGGCGAAAGAGGCGCAATTGCGCGAAACTCGACGTCGACTTGAACTGGAGCAGGTGGAGCAGTTGATGGGATTCGATCGTATCGCGACGCGGTATGTGGCCGTGTTTTGCGCACTTGGCGCTGGCTTGGGCGGATTCGCCGCGAACGCCAGCGCGGGTATCGATCTGATGCCGCACCGTGCAATATACGACATGGATCTTGGCGATGCGCAGGACGGATCCGGCGTGACCGGCGTCAGCGGCAGGATGGTTTACGAATTCACGGGCGGCGCGTGCGAAGGCTACAGCGTGTCGTTTCGTTTCGTGACCAAGCTCGCCAACTCCGATGGCGCCGTCAGGCTCACCGATCTGCAGACGTCTTCATTCGAGGAGCCCGCCGGCAAGGGCTATCAGTTCTACACAAAAACGTTCATCGACCGCGAACTCGCCGAACAAACCAAGGGGCGTGCGGAACATGTCGATGGAAAGGTTGCCATTTCCTTGCAGAAACCGTCCGAGAAAACGGTCGAACTGCAACATTCCGCGCTCTTTCCGACAGAGCATCTGAAGTCGCTTCTTTCTGCGGCCGAACGTGGCGAACGCGTCCTTGTTGCCGATGTTTTCGATGGCTCGGAAACGGGAGAAAAGGTCTATTTCACTTCGTCGATCATCGGCGAGGAGCGGGAAGGGCCCGGCGTACCGTCACAGGATGCGGAAGAGGCCGTGTTGAAACTCGGCAAGGTCCCGCATTGGCCGGTCACGATTTCCTATTTCGAGGAAGAAGGCACCGCAGCGACCGGCGAGGGAACGCCGGTCTATCAGTTGGGTTTCCTGTTATACAGAAACGGCGTAAGCCGGCGCCTTGTCCTCGACTACGGCGACTTCAAGATTCGTGGGCGCCTCGTGAAGTTCGAGCCGCTGAAAACGGTCGACTGTCCGGCGGGAAATTGACCCGGTCTTAAACCGGCTTTTTCCTTTGCCCCAGAGTGAGGCCCAGTTCGACCGAATTGTCGCCGAACTTCGATCTGAGAGCATCTATGGCGCGCTCGGCCTGGGCACGCCGTCCCGCATCGGCGTCGACAAGATCCGTCGGGTCGGCGAATGCGGCATCGCCAAGCTCGCTGACCCCGATCCCGATCAGGCGGTATCTTTGTCCGCTTGTCTCCGCCTTCAGCAATTCCTCGCCGGTTCGGTAGATCCGATCGGCCAATTGCGTCGGGTCGGATAGGCCTCTGGATCGCGTGACCGTCTTGAAACGATCTGTCTTGAGCTTGAGCGTAACGGTGCGCCCCGCGATTCCTGCGCGTTTGAGGCGGGCCGAAACCTTCTCCGAGAGCCTCCTGAGCACAATTCGCAGTTCCTCGAAGGAAGCGATATCCCGATCGAATGTCGTCTCGGTGCTGACGCTTTTTGCTTCGCGGTCGGGTGAAACGCTTCTGTCGTCCTTGCCGCGGGAAAGCTTGGCGAGCCGCAGCCCCATGACGCCGTAGCGCCGTGCGAGTTCTGTGGCGTCGATCGTTTGTAGCTGGCCAATCGTGCGAATGCCGTCGCGCTCCAGCTTTTCCTGGAAGGCCTTGCCCACGCCCCAAATCAGCCCGACGGGCTGTTGGGCCAGAAACTCAAGCGCTTCTGCGGCTCCGATAACCGAAAACCCACGGGGCTTTTCGAGATCGGAGGCAATTTTTGCGAGAAACTTGTTGGGCGCCAAGCCAACCGAAACGCTAACTCCGATATCGGATTCAATCGACCTCGCGAAGCGCGCCAGAGTTTCGGCAGGGGCGGCATGATGCAGTTTTTCAGTGCCCGAAAGGTCAAGGAAGGCTTCATCTATCGATAGCGGCTCCACCATCGGCGTCAACGCTGTCATGCGCTCGCGAATTTCACGTCCGACGCGAACGTATTTTTCCATGTCCGGCTTGATGACTACTGCATCGGGACAGCGCTCCAGTGCCTTGAACATGGGCATGGCGGACCGAACGCCGGAGATGCGGGCAATATAACAGCAGGTCGAGACTACGCCTCGCCTTCCACCGCCCACAATTACCGGCCTGTCCCGCAGTTCCGGGTTGTCCCGCTTTTCAACCGACGCGTAGAAGGCATCGCAGTCGATATGCGCGATGGAGAGCGTGAACAACTCTGCATGGCGTACAAGACGCGGGCTGCCGCAGGACGTACAGCGGCGCGCTTCCTCGGCGCCCCGGTTGCCGCAATCCCGGCAGAGCGACTGATGGGGGCCCGCAGGCCGTGTCGTCGGGTTACGCTCCATCGTTGTCCATGCGGATCGGACGTTTATCCTTGCTGGCCGTTTGCGGCCTGCCGGGGCCGAGAACCGCGGATTTTCCTAAAGCAGCTCGCTGATGCTGCCTTTGCTCCCCAGCAGGCGTTCAATATAGGTGCAGGTGTGGCGCCAGTCATTCGTTTTGAGATGAATCCCCTCAATAGGATCGGCCGACGCAAAAAACCTTTCGTCGGCAATGAACTGAATCAGCGTTGCCCGCGCGTATGACGACTGAACGGACCTGAGATTGGTCGGACTGTCATCGATGAAGACGACCGGCTGTCGGCGGCCGGCGGCAAGGGCTGAGACAGCGCCGCCTTTCGGGCCGCTGTTCGTAACAAGCGGAAATCGAATTCCATGGTTTGCCAGCAGATTTTCGCGAACCGGCTTGTTGTGCCGGCCGGGCAGGTTGGTCAGCAGTACGATGTCTGCCCGGTTTGACAGCGTGGCCAGCGCCTGCGCCGCACCGTCGACCGGCCGTTGATTGGCCGTGTGAGCGTCGAAAAAGCCGGTCAGGAGCGCGCGCACGGCGTCTTTCGGCAATGCGGTTCCGTCCGTTCCCACGATATTCCCGTTGAGGCGATATCGGTGATCGGTGAAACGATAGCCCTGTTTTCCCATGAAAATTTCGAGATGGGAGATAAAGTGGAGCACCACCTCGTCGACGTCGCAGATGATCAGGGGTCTGTCTGTGCGGGGCAGTCCGGCTATTTGTGCAAGCGCGTGCGGATCCACTGTCGTGGGCTCAGGCATGTTCTTCCGGGCTCGCGCCATTGAGTTCGCTATTGCAAAGCACGAGATGCGCCGCCGCTACCATCGTCGGCCGGTATCCTTTTGTCTCGGTGAAGGCGAGCAGAAGCGATTCGTGCTCCATGTAGAATTCGAGCACTCCAACGAGAAAGCCCGGCTCCGCCGAGGCTGTCCGCAGCTCGGCAGGGCCGATTCCCGACAACGCCAGAAATCGGCCCAGATGCTCCAGGTCCTGCGCGAGATAGCCCAGTGCGTCGGTTGCCAGCTTTTCCGCTGCCTCGGGTGTCAGACTGCCGGTACGACCTGACGTCATTTACATTTGCCTTTCCGAAACGAATTCTCAGTAAGATGGTCGCGAATGTAATGCGGGGAAGGAGCGGACGCCATACGTGCGGGATGCACGAAGGCCGTAAAATTCGGCCTCTTGTGGAAGGCGCTGCTGAGAAGGCGGAAACCATGTCGAAAACCGTGCTGATCGTTGAGGATAACGAACTCAACATGAAGCTGTTCCATGACCTTCTCGAGGCGCATGGCTATCAGACCCTGCAGACGCGCACCGGCATAGAGGCGCTTGAGCTTGCGCGCGCGCACCATCCGGACCTGATTCTCATGGATATCCAGTTGCCGGAAGTTTCCGGGCTCGAGGTGACCAAGTGGATCAAGGAAGATGACGAACTCAAGACGATACCGGTGATCGCCGTTACCGCCTTCGCCATGAAAGGCGATGAGGAGCGGATCAGACAGGGCGGCTGCGAGGCATATATTTCGAAACCTATTTCAGTCGTTAAGTTCCTTGAGACGGTTAGATCTTATCTTGGGGAATGATCGAACGAGGGCTGGGGCTGGCTAAATGACGGGGCGAATTCTGGTCGTCGATGACGTCAAGGCAAACGTGCGTTTGCTGGAAGCGCGTCTGCTTGCAGAGTATTTCGAAGTGAAAAGCGCCACTTCCGGCGAGGAGGCGCTCAATACCATCAGGGAATGGTCGTGCGATGTCGTGCTTCTCGACGTCATGATGCCCGGCATGGACGGGTTTGAAACCTGCGCCGCGATCAAGGCCGATCCGCGAACCCGACATGTTCCCGTTGTTATCATCACCGCTCTTGATCAGATGGAAGATCGGATCAGGGGGCTTGAGGCCGGTGCCGACGATTTCCTGACGAAGCCGATAAACGACGTGGCGCTCGTCACGCGCGTTCGAAATCTGATCGCATTGAAGAGAACGTCCGACGAACTGCGCATGCGCGCGCGTACCGGCGCCGTCCTGGGCTGCGGCGAGGACGAGCACGCCTCTGAAGGCGGAGGCAGCCGCCTGCTTGTCGTCGATGATCGGGCTTCGTCCCTGGAGCGCCTGTTGAAGATGCTGGGCGCCGAGCATATCGTTGACGGAGAGGCGGATGCGGCGCGGGCCGTGGCGCGGGCCGCGAGCGGGCACTACGAGCTGGCCATCGTCAACCTCTCGCTCCAAAGTGCGGATCCGCTACGTCTTTGTTCGCAGTTGCGCGATCAGGACCCTGCACGGCAATTGCCGATCATGGTGATCGCCGATCCCGACGATACGCCACGGATGATGCGCAGTCTCGACCTTGGAGTGAACGACTATGTGCTGCGCCCGGTGGACCGGCACGAACTGTTGTTGCGCGTTCGTTCCCAGGTGTCCCGCAAGCGCGCGAACGACCGCCTCTTGAGCGATGTCCAGAAGACGATAGCGCTGGCCGTCACGGACGCTCTTACAGGCTTGCACAATCGCCGCTACCTCGAAACGCACATGAATACGCTGACCAGGCAGGCGCGCGAGCGCGAAGGCGATTTGTCGGTTCTCACGCTCGATATCGATTATTTCAAGTCGATCAACGACACCCATGGACATGATGTCGGCGATGAGGTGCTGAAGGAGTTCGCCCGCAGGCTCAAGTCGAATATACGCGGGCTGGACCTTGCCTGCCGCCACGGCGGCGAGGAGTTCGTCCTGGTCATGCCCGATACGGATCTTTCGGTCGCCTATCAGGTTGGCGAACGCATCCGTCGTCTTGTGGCTTCAGAGCCCTTCCACGTGCAGAACGGTCCGGAGATGCTCACCGTGACGGTGAGCGTGGGCGTGGCGAGTTATCAGGGCAAGGGCGATACACCGGAAGAGATTCTCAAGCGTTCGGATGAGGCGCTTTATTCGGCGAAGCGCGAAGGGCGCAATCGGGTCGTCTCTCAGGCGGCCTAAATCCTTCGCCTGGCCGGGGACGAAGAATAGGAAATCGAATTCCACTTCTGCACAGTTTTTCACCGGCTCGGAAATTAACCTCGTTACTTTACTAAAATTGTAATTTTTCTTGGACGCCTGCCTCATGTATGTTGCTTCAGAACTTCGACGCTGTAGTCTCGGCGCATAAGAGATATCGCGGACTTCCGTTCATGCTCCCTGCGGATGGAGCCGCTTGAAATCCCTACGGAACTCTCAGGTCCGCCGCATCTCCTGGGTCCCGTAGGGTGGGCCGGTTGCGATTCAGGATAGAGTGGCCTCCTCGTTACGCCTGGGTCGCAACCGGCCATATCAAGTCTGAAAGACAGCGAACCGCTTCAAATAAACGGCCAATAAAAAAGGGCGCCGAGGCGCCCGATTTTTCTTTCAGCGAAATTCGTCAGATCGAAGCTTACTTGATCTTCGCTTCGCGGAACTCGACGTGCTTTTTCGCGACCGGGTCGTATTTCTTTTTCGTCATTTTCTCCGTCATCGTGCGCGTGTTCTTTTTCGTGACGTAGAAATATCCGGTGTCGGCCGTCGAGACGAGCCTGATCTTGATTGTTGTCGCCTTGGCCATGGCTTTCGTCCTTGAGTGTCATGTGCCCGAATACGCTGCTGATCCGCATTTGGTGCGGCGGACTGCGGCCGGGCGATCAGTGAAAACGTCGCGCGCACCATAAGGATGGATCACATAAAGTCAAGCCGGATTCCGGCCTCGCTCGGACCATATCCTGTAGAGAGCGACGAGCGCGAAGATCGCGAATAGAAACGCACACGCATACGGCAATCCGGCTGGCCCCACCGTCGTCAAGCCGGCGCCCATCAGCGTCGGACCGATCAGCATTCCGGTGGAATACATCATGATGAACGCGGCATTTGCGCCCGCAAGCTCCTTGCCGCGGTAACGCGCGCCGAGATGCGTCAGGCCGATAGTATAGAGGCCGGCGATGAAACCGCCCCAGACGAACAGGACAAGAAGCAGGGTGGGGAAGCTTCCCGAGACAGGCGGCATCAGCAGGGCTCCGCCGGTTCCGATCGCCGCGCAAACGAAGAGCAGCCATCGCCGGTCGTATCTGTCGGCGGCAATCCCTAGCGGTATTTGAAGCAGGACATTGCCGAGCGCGACTGCCGACACCAGCAGCGCCGCATCCGTCGGCTCGAAGCCGACCCGAATGCCGAAGATCGGAAGAAGCGACAGGGCGCCTTGCTCGACCGCGCCGAAGACAAGGCCGGCGAGCGTACCCAAGGGTGCGGCGACAAGATAGGCGAGTATCGGCAGCGATGTCTCCTCGCCGTGCAGGGGCGGTTCGTCCGCCCGCGCAAGCAGTACCGGTACGGCAGCGGCGACGAGAAGGACGGCACCGGCGATGAATGGAACAAGGCCGGTCGTCCCGGCGAGGTTGAGAATCGCCGGTCCCGTGGCAAATCCGATCGAAAGCACGGTGGCGTAAATGCCCATCACGAAGCCGCGCCGGGCATCTGGCGCAAGTGCATTGATCCAGTATTCGGAGAGGATGAACGCGATGGTCACCGCACCGTGAAAGACGACGCGTAGCGGAAACCACATCCAGAACGCTTCTGCGAAATGAAATCCTATCAGCGATATGGCGGCAAGCACCACGCAAAGGAATGTCGTGCGCGATGTCCCGATCCGGAAGGCCAGCCCCGGCGCAACAGGCGTTACGGCAAGCGAAGCAACGCCCGCCATCGCCGTATTGATGCCGATCCAGGTTCCGGAAACGCCGCGCGCTTCCAGCGTCAAGGACAGGAGTGGCAGGCTGATCGACAGCGCGATCCCGACGGCAGTGATCGCCGAAATGGCGGCGGCAATACCGCGCAGGCGCCGGGCCTTTTCCACGGTCGCACTCAGAGCGTCCACCGCCTAAACCCTCCAAGAAAGAAAGCGTTGCCGAATGACGTAGCGTCGGCGAGCCGCCCTCTTTATCTCAGACTTCTTCGCGGATAAAGCCCTTGCGGCGCCAGTAGTAGAAGGGAACGGGCGTTTCCGGCGCGAGGTCGCGGTCGGCGGAAAGCCTGTTCTGCAATTCTTCGATGATCGTTAGCGTGATTGTTGGAAGTTCCAGGTTTTTTGCCGCATCCAGCGTCAGCCAGTGGACGTCTTCCAGTTCCCCCGAAGGGCCCGTTCCTTCGGCGAGTTGATCGGCGATTGCATCGGCGGGAACGGCAAGAAACCGCGTGTCGAACCGCCGCGGGCGGCGCGGCGGGGTGATGGCGCGCGCAATCAGGCGCATGGGAGACAAATCCGGCATGACGCAGCGCTCGGAAAAGGCGGCGAAATCGCCCTTGCCCTGCCAATCGGCATCGGCCTTCGAACCGACGAAGACACCGGCCTCCTCATAGGTTTCGCGAACGGCTGCGACTGCAAATGCCCTCGTGCGTGCGTCCGTCTTTGGCCCTTTCAGGGAATAGGCGAGCTTTTGCAAGACATCCGGATGATAGTTGCCGATCACGGGGACGCGGGAATCCGCCGGGTCGACCCGTCCGCCCGGAAAGACGAACATGCCGGGCATGAAACGGTGGCGCTGGTGCCTCCTGCCCATCAGTACCTTGAATTCGCCGTTCGCCTGCCTGTCGAGAATGAGCAGCGTCGCCGCGTCCTTTGGCCGGACGTTGGGATAATGCGTCTGCCTTTCCGCGTTCGACAGGCGTTCGACGAGCGCCTTGTTCATGATCGTTCAACCACGACGGCGCCTGCGTCCTCCGGTGCGTCGGGATCGACGCTGTTCGGGTCGAAACCATGCATGTAAAGGCCCCACTGAAGGCCGATCAGCGCGCCTTTGATGGGCCGCAGGAAGAAGAGGGAGGAAAGGATCGTCAGCGGAATCCAGAGCGACATATGGATCCACATGTCAGGCCTGTAGGCGATTTCGATGCCGAGAGCTGCCGGCACGATCAGGTGGCCGACGAGGAAGATCGTGAAATAGGGCGGGGCATCGTCGGCGCGGTGGTGATGCAGCTCTTCTCGGCAGGATTCGCACTCGCGGTTTACGGTCAGGTACCCGTTGAAGATGCGCCCCGCCCCACAGGACGGGCACTTGCAAAACAGCCCTCGCAGCACCGCCTTGCCGGTATCGCGCTTGGGCAGCGCATCATTCGCCACATCATGTTCGGTTCCATATGTCACGCTCATTTGCGTCGACCTTTCTTCTGGCGGCCTGGCGCCTTCGCGGAAGCGTTTCTGCTGCGGCCGCTTCGCACCGGCCGACGCTTGGGGGTGGGCCGTCCCTTCTGGTAACGGCCTTCGCTCAGGAGTTCAAACCGCAGCGCGCCGGCAAACGGCGCTGCCTCGACAAGGCGAACCTCGACATGGTCGCCCAATTGATAGGTTTCTCCCGTGGATCGGCCGATCATGGAATGTGACGTTTCGTCGTAGTGGTAATAATCCTCGCCGATCGTGGATGCGGGCACGAAACCGTCGGCCCCGGTATCTTCAAGGCGGACGAAGAGGCCGGATTTCACGACACCCGATATGCGGCCGTTGAAATTCGCGCCCACCTGATCCTTCATCCAGATGGCGATCAGACGGTCGATCGTTTCGCGTTCAGCCAGCATCGCGCGCCGTTCGGCGGCGGAGACTTCCGCGCCGATTGCCTCAAGCTTGCTCTCGATACCTTCGGGCAGGCCGTCATTGCCGAGGTCGAGCGCGCGAATGAGACCGCGATGGACGATCAGGTCCGCATAGCGGCGGATCGGTGAGGTGAAATGTGCATAGCGGCGCAGGTTGAGGCCGAAATGGCCGATATTCGCCGGCGCATATTCCGCCTGCGCCTGACTGCGCAGGATTACCTCGTTCACGAGCTGGTCGTTGGGGGTTCCCTTTACCTTCTTCAGGATGCCGTTGAAGACGGATGGGCGCAGGCCGCCGCGCTGCGCCAGCTTGATGTCGAGGGTGGCCAGGAAATCCTTCAGCGCCTCGAGCTTTTCAGGGCTCGATGCGTCGTGGATCCGGTAAAGGAGCGGTGTCTTCCGCTTTTCCAGCGTTTCGGCGGCGGCGACATTGGCCTGGATCATGAATTCCTCGATGAGCTTGTGCGCATCGAGGCGTTCGGGCACATAGATCGCTTCGACCATGCCTTTGCCGTCTAGTTTGATCTTGCGTTCCGGTAAATCGAGGTCGAGGGGTTCGCGGTCGTCGCGACCCTTCTTCAGAACCGCATAGGCTTCCCAAAGCGGCTTCAGGACGCCGTCCAGCAGCACTTCGGTCTTTTCGTCCGTCTGTCCGTCGACCGCGGCTTGCGCCTGTACGTAGGAAAGCTTCGCTTGCGATCGCATGAGGATGCGGTGGAAGGTGTGAGATCGCTTCTTCCCGGCCTGGTCGAAGATCATGCGTACGGCCATTGCCGGCCGGTCTTCCTGCTCGCGCAGCGAACAAAGGTCGTTCGAGATGCGTTCGGGCAGCATCGGGATGACACGGTCGGGGAAATAGACCGAGTTGCCGCGAATGTGCGCTTCCCTGTCAAGCGCGGAACCGGGCCGGACATAAGCTGCGACATCGGCAATGGCAACCGTGACGATATACCCGCCTTCGTTGTCGGGAGCATCGTCTGCGGCGGCGTGCACCGCATCGTCGTGGTCCTTGGCGTCCGGCGGGTCGATAGTCACAAGCGGCAGGTTGCGCCAGTCTTCGCGGCTGCCAGGCTTCGCCGGTTCGGCACCGTCCGCTTCCGCCAGAACGGCTGCGGGAAAATCATGCGGGATCGCGTGCGTATGAAGCGCGATTTCCGAGACCGCCATCTCGGAATTCATGGAGCCGATGCGCTTGGTAATGCGTGCAAGCGGCAGTCCGAAGCGGCTGGTGCGGGTAATCTGGACGGTTACGAGATCACCGTCTTCCGCACCCTTCAGATCGGTGGTGTCGACCTCCAGTTCCTTCTGCTTGCGGTCCACGGGCTCAAGCCTTGCGCCGGCCAGCCCTGAATGGAGCCGCAGGATGCCGAGTACCGTTGTCTGGCGGCGCTCAAGCAGCTTGATGATGCGCGCTGCGTGCTTTGCTTCAAGGCCCGGGTCGACATCGGCAAGGCGAACGAGCGCCTGGTCGCCGATGCCGCCGGCAGGGCCGGGCTTCTTGTGGCGTTCCGGCAGGATGAGGATCTTGGGTGGCTTGCCGTTTTCCTCTTCGTCCCATTTCACCGGCTCACCGAGTAGTTCGCCGTCTGCGTCTCGCGCGACCAGATTGACCACTAGGACAGGCGGCAGATCGCCGGGCCGCATGAGCCGTTTCTGACGCCTTTCCAGAACTCCTTCTTCCGCGAGATCGTTCAGCAGCCGTTTCAGAAATATGCGTTGACCGCCTTTGATCCCGAAATGCTTGGCGATCTCGCGTTTGCCGACCTTGCCGGGTTGCGAGGCGACGAAGGCAAGAACATCCTCGCGGCTCGGGAGTTCGTCGCCTCCCTTGTCGAGCTTCTTGCGTTTCTTCGCCTTGGCCGGTCCGCCGCGTGTCAAGATGCGTCTTCCGTGGCGCTCTCCGCCGTACTCTTTCGGGTCGATGTCTTCTTGGCCGTCGATTTCTTGGCTGGTGTCTTCTTCGAAGCGGCCTTCTTGGTCGTCTTGCCCTTGCCGCTCTTTTCGGCCTTGGCGTTGACGAGTTCGACGGCGCGTTCAAGCGTGATCGCTTGCGGATCGCTGTCCTTCGGCAGCGTCGCGTTCACCTTGCCCCATTTGGCGTAAGGCCCGTAGCGCCCGTCGTAGATGGCGATCGCGCCGCCGTCAGGATGTTCGCCAAGCTCTTTCAGGGGAGCTGCCGCCGCGCCGCGCCGCCCGCCGCCTTTGGCGCGTTTTTGCGCAAGCGCGTCGACCGCCCGGTTGATGCCGACGGAGAAGACCTCTTCCGGGCTGTCGAGGTTGGCGTATGTCCCGTCATGCAGGACGAACGGGCCGTAGCGTCCGATGCCCGCGCTGATCATCTTTCCGTCTTCCGGGTGAGGGCCCACGTCGCGCGGCAGAGAGAGGAGCCTGAGCGCCTTTTCCAGATCCATCGCATCGGCCGACCAGCCGCGGGGCAAGGATGCTCTTGGCGGCTTTGCCCCTTCACCTCGCTGAACATATGGGCCGAAACGGCCACTGCGAAGCGTTATGTCCTCGCCCGTTTCCGGGTCTTGGCCGAGCAGGCGCGGCCCTTCGGCGGCCGCAGCCGCTTCGCCGTCCTGCCCGTTGGCGGAAAGCTGGCGGGTGTAGCTGCAGGGCGTGTCTGGATCGTTGTAGTTCGAGCAGCCGATGAACGCTCCGAAACGGCTGACCTTGAGGGAAAGCTGCCCCTTGCCGCAGGCGGGGCACACGCGTGGGTCGCTGCCGTCCTCGCGTTCGGGGAAGATGTGCGCGGCAAGCAACTCGTTCAGCGCATCGAGCACTTCGGAAACGCGCAGGTCCTTGATGTTGTCGACCGCGCCTGAAAATTCCCGCCAGAAGTCGCGCAAGACGTCTTTCCATTCCAGATCGCCGGCGGAAATGCGGTCGAGCTTTTCCTCAAGATCGGCTGTGAAGTCATACTCGACATATGTATCGAAGAAGCTTTCAAGGAAGGCGATCACGAGCCGGCCCTTGTCCTGCGGGACGAGGCGCTTCTTGTCGAGTTCGACGTAATCGCGGTCGCGCAGCGTCTGCAGGGTGGACGCGTAGGTCGAAGGACGGCCGATGCCAAGCTCTTCCATCTTCTTGACGAGCGTCGCTTCCGTGTAGCGCGGCGGCGGTTCGGTGAAGTGCTGGTCGGATTCGATGAAGACGCCTTTTTCCGAAGCGCTTTTGGCGAGGGCCTCGTTCTCCTTTACCGGAGGCAGGCGTTTGGATTCCTCGTCTTCCTCGTCGTCCCGGCCTTCCTGGTAGAGTGCCAGGAACCCGTCGAAGCGCACGACGGAACCCGAAGCGCGAAGGTCCGCCTTTCGGCCGCCGGATGTGGCGAGGATATCGATCGTCGTGCGCTCCAGAACGGCGGATTCCATCTGGCTCGCGATCGTGCGTTTCCAGACAAGCTCGTAAAGCCGTGCCTGATCGGGATCGAGGAACCGGGCGACATCCTTCGGTCGGCGCGAAAGGTCGGTCGGTCGGATCGCCTCGTGAGCTTCCTGCGCGTTCTTGGCCTTGGAGGAATAGTGCCTTGGCTTTTCAGGCACGTAATTGGCGCCATAGTCTTCGCCGATCACCCTGCGCGCACCCGCTATCGCTTCTCCCGCGATCTGCACGCCGTCGGTACGCATGTATGTGATAAGGCCGACCGTCTCACCCCCGATATCGATCCCTTCGTAAAGCTTCTGGGCGACTTGCATCGTGCGCTGGGCGGAAAAGCCGCATTTGCGCGAAGCTTCCTGCTGCAGCGTGGATGTGGTGAAGGGTGCGTAGGGGTTGCGCTTCTGCGGCTTCGATTCAACCGAAGCAACCCGGAAACTGGCGTCTTCCAGCAGGTTTTTCAGGTCGTCCGCCTGCTGCTTCGAGGTTATATCCAGCCGCCCGAGCTTTTTCCCGTCAGCTCCGACAAGGCGCGCCTGCAGCGCGTCTCCGGCTTCGGTCTTCAGGTTCGCAAGGATCGACCAGTATTCCTGGCTGACGAATATCTCGATCTCGCGTTCGCGGTCGCAGACGAGGCGCAGCGCGACTGACTGGACGCGGCCGGCGGACCGGGCGCCGGGAAGCTTGCGCCAAAGCACGGGCGACAGTGTGAAACCGACAAGATAATCGAGCGCGCGGCGCGCTAGATAGGCATCGACCAGCGGGGCATCGATCGGTCGCGGATGCTCCATAGCCTCCAGGATCGATTTCTTCGTGATCGCGTTGAAGACGACGCGCTCCACCGGCTTGTCCTTCAGCACCTTCTTGTTCTGCAGAACCTGCAACACATGCCACGAGATCGCTTCGCCTTCGCGGTCGGGGTCCGTCGCGAGGATCAGGCGGTCGGCATCTTTCACGGCGCGTGCGATATCGTTGAGCCGCTTCTGGGATTTGGAATCCACATCCCACGTCATCTCGAAATCGTCATCGGGGCGAACCGAGCCGTCCTTCGCCGGCAAGTCGCGCACATGGCCGTAAGACGCCATTACCTGATAGCCGGAGCCCAGGTACTTGTTGATTGTCTTGGCCTTGGCCGGGGATTCCACAATGACGATATTCATCGATACCCAATCGCAAATGACGTGAGAGACGTGAGGCACTACTGAGCCGGTACGTCGAGGTCTGGCGTGACGATCACCAATCGGAAGTCGGCTGTCAAATGGCCCGTTCAGTGAACGCGGTCAAGGGCTTCTGCTGCCGACTTTTAGCCAAAGCAGATATAATGCCTTGGAAAATATAGGGAAACTTGGTCAGTTTCGCGCGTCGATGAGCGATATCTTGCCGCCGGAGTGCCGTTCCAGCCGGCCTGCTATTTCAAGTTCCAGGATCACGACGTTGATCGCGCGGGCCGGAAGGCCGGTGAATTGCGCGATTTCGTCAGCGTCGGCGGGGGTGGGGCCGAGCGCCGAAATGATGCGCCCGCGATCCGTATCGTCGAGCGGGCCGAATTCTTCCGAAGATGTTTCCTCGCTAAAGAAACCCAGTTGCGCCGGGCGGATGATGTTGCGCCCGTTGCCGAGGCTTTCGAGAATGTCTTCTGCCGTGCCGACAAGCGCGGCCCCCTCGCGGATAAGCCGGTTTCCGCCCTCCGAGCGCGGGTCGAGGGGGGAGCCGGGAACGACGAAGACCTCCCGATTCTGCTCCACCGCGAAGCGCGCGGTATGTAGCGAGCCGGATGCGCGAGCGGCCTCGATCAGGATGATCCCGCGCGAAAGTCCCGATATCAGGCGATTTCTGCGCGGGAAATCCCGCGCCCTCGGCCGCCAGCCGAGAGGCATTTCGCTGATCGCCGCTCCGCCAAGGTCGATGATGTTCGAAAGCAACGCCTCGTGTTGCGGAGGATAGAGCACGTTTATACCGCCCGCAAAGACCGCGATCGTGCCGGTTCTTAACGCGGCTTCATGCGCTGCCCCGTCAATCCCTCGCGCGAGGCCGGAGACCACCGTAAAACCCGCTTCGCCGAGGTCGCGGGCAATTTCTCCGGCGATCTTTCGTCCCGTGAGAGAAGCGTTGCGCGCGCCGACGATCGCGAGCATATCCTCATGCGCGAGCGCGCGAGGGTTGCCGCGAACCGAAAGAAGAGGCGGCGGGCCGTCGATATGCGCAAGATGGGCCGGATAGTCTTCCTCGCCAATCGCGATCAGGTGCCCACCCATCGCTTCAAGACGCTCGATCTCCTCGTCGATATCTGCTGAGGAGGCGATGCGCACGCCCTTGCCGCCGCCGCGGCGGGAAAGCTCGGGCAGCATTTCCAGCGCTGCCTCCGCTGAGCCGTAGTGGCGCATAAGGCGGTGAAAGGTGCTGGGGCCGACGTTTTCGGATCTGATGAGCCGCAGCCAGTCGCGCTTTTCGGCAAGCGTGGGCGGACGATGAACGATCCGGTCCGAAAGTTCCGTCATCCCTTGGAGCCTATCCGGCTTTCGGTGCCCGAAAGAAGCCGTTTGATGTTGCCTGCATGCTTGATCCACAGCAGCACGGAAAGAAGAGCCATCAGTTCCGAAGCTTGTGGTTCGCGGAAATAGAATGCGAGCAGCAGCGGTGTTGCGAGGCTCGCCGTGAGCGCGGAAAGGGAGGAAAAGCGCGTGACGGCGGCAACTGCGATCCAGATGACGGCAAAGGCGATCGCCGCCTGCCAGTTAAGGGCGAGCAGGATGCCGAGGTAGGTCGCGACCCCCTTGCCGCCCTTGAACCTGAGCCAGACGGGGAAAAGGTGGCCCAGGAATGCGCCGAAACCCGCGGTGACCGCCATATCCGGTCCGTAATACCGGTAGGCGATTAGGTAGGCGGCCGTGCCCTTCAGCATGTCGCCGAGGAGGGTAAGCGCGGCAAGCCCCTTGTTGCCCGTGCGCAGCACGTTGGTTGTGCCGATGTTGCCTGAGCCGATATTGCGGATATCGCCGAGGCCTGCGAATTTCGTGAGAAGAAGGCCGAAGGGAATCGAGCCCAGCAGATAGCCGAAGACAAGTGCGGCAATGAAATACGGCCAGGAAAATGCCCAGCTGATCGGGTCCGGCACTTTGCATCCTCCGGTTGCGTTCGCTCTCAAGCGTAATTGTAGACGGTGCGCCCTGCAACAATCGTCATCAGGACGTGGCCGGAAAAGCGTGCGTCCTCAAAGGGTGTGTTTTTGGACTTCGAGCGGATCTTCGTCTCGTCGAGGATCCAGGGCCGGTCGGGATCGAATACCGTGATATCGGCAGGCGCGCCGGGTCGAAGCGTTCCGGCGTCGATCCCAAGGCGCCTTGCCGGGTTGCAGGTCATGGCGGCCAGCAGCTTGAGCAAGGGCACGTCTTCGCTGTGGACAAGCCTGAGGCCAGCCGCAAGCAGCGTTTCAAGCCCGATCGCCCCATCCTCCGCTTCGGCGAAAGGGTGGCGTTTCGTTTCCACGTCCTGCGGGTCGTGGTTGGAGACGACGATGTCGATCGTGCCGTCGGCAAGGCTTCCAATCATCGCCTGCCTGTCGTCTTCCTCTCTCAATGGCGGCGCCATCTTGAAGAAGGTCCGATAGGGACCGATGTCGTTTTCGTTCAATGTCAGGTGATTGATCGAAACCGCCGCCGTCACGTCCAGGCCGGCACGCTTCGCCTGGCGGATCGCTTCGGCGCTGTCGCTGCAGGAGATCATCTGGGCGTGATACCTGCCCCTGGTCAGCGCGACGAGCCTTAAGTCCCGCTCCAGCATGATGAACTCGGCCTCGCGCGGCGAGCCGGAAAGTCCTTTCCAGCTTGCGTTCAATCCTTCGTTCATCACGCCGTTGGCCGCAAGCTCCGGGTCTTCGGTGTGGTGGATGACGAGGGCTCCGAAATCGCGGGCATACGTTAGGAGACGGCGCATCGTCCGCGAGCTTGCGATAGAGCGGTGGCCGTTGGTGAAGGCGACCGCGCCCGCTTCGCCGAGCAGGCCGATTTCGCTCATTTCCTCGCCCTTGAGGCCTTTTGTAAGAGCTGCCATCGGCCGCACATTTACAAGTGCCGTGTCCCGGGCCCGGCGCAGAAGAAAATCCACAAGGGCTGGATCGTCGATCACCGGGTTGGTTTCCGGCAAGGTGACGATGGTGGTGACCCCGCCGGCCGCCGCGGCTTCGCTGGCACTTGCCAGCGTTTCGCGGTGTTCCGCCCCCGGTTCTCCCACGCTCACGCACATGTCGACGAGGCCGGGCGCGACGACCGCGCCCTTTACGTCGATCACTTCGGCGCCTTCCGGCGGTGTGTCGGTGGATGCCTGCGGCCCGGCTGCAAGGATCTTTCCGTCCGCGACAAATACGGACCCCGCCTCGTCAAGATTGCGGGAAGGGTCCATCACGCGGGCATTGATCAGTGCGACTGGTCTTGCGCTGTCCGCCATTATCGTCATCCCGTCGTCATTTGTTCGGCAGATGCTCTGCAAGAGCTTCAAGCGCGGCCATGCGCACGGCAACCCCCATTTCGACCTGCTCGCGGATGAGGCTTTGCGGCCCGTCGGCGATTTCCGGATCGATCTCCACGCCCCGGTTCATGGGACCTGGATGCATGACGAGCGCGTCCGGTTTGGCATAGCTGAGCTTTTCGCGGTCAAGACCCCAATAGCGGAAATACTCGCGCACCGAGGGCACGAACGAGCCTGCCATGCGTTCGCGCTGCAGGCGCAGCATCATGACGATATCCGCGTCCCGCAGGCCTTCCTTCATGGAGGAATGCACCTCGACGCCCATTTTTTCGATTCCCGCCGGCAGGAGCGTGGACGGGGCGATGACCTTGACCCTGGCGCCGAGTGCATTCAGCAGGATGATGTTGGAGCGTGCGACCCGCGAATGCAGGATATCGCCGCAGATCGCAACGACGAGCCGCGCGATCTTGCCCTTGTGACGTCGCATGGTCAGCGCGTCGAGCAACGCCTGGGTCGGATGCTCGTGCGGGCCGTCGCCGGCGTTGATGACGGAGCAGTCGATCTTGTTGGCCAGAAGCTCCACCGCGCCGGCCGCGTGGTGACGCACGACCAGGATATCCGGGTGCATGGCGTTGAGCGTCGCCGCTGTGTCGATCAGCGTCTCCCCCTTCTTTACCGAAGACGATGAGACCGACATGTTCATGACATCGGCGCCGAGCCGCTTGCCCGCGATTTCGAAGGACGATTGCGTTCTCGTGGATGCTTCGAAGAAGAGATTGATCTGGGTGCGCCCGCGCAGCACCGCTTTTTTCTTTTCCACCTGCCGGCTGACTTCGATCGCCTCTTCGGCGCGATCCAACAGACCCAGTATTTCCTGCGGCTGAAGACCTTCAATGCCGAGGAGATGCCGGTGCGGGAAGGCGGGGTGGGGGCCGCCGCCACGGGATGTTTGGTTTGCGCTCATTAAAGCCATCCTCTTAGGCCTTTGCGGGCGATAGGGCAAGACGTCGGCGCAATGCGTGCTAAGCTATTCGCAGGAATTGATAAGAGTCGGGAGCATAAGGCGATATGTCCGATCAAGACAGCGCTGTCGACAGCAATCCGCAGGCGGGCAATGAGGCGGTTGACGAGCCGCAAGCGCCTGCCGCCGCGCCGGCCGTTGAACGGTTTCGCACGCACGAGGTGACGAACCAGCCGAGCCCCTACGCCGGTTACAATCTTTTCGACGGCGACCCGCTGCTTATCGCGGCGCTCGGAAACATGCTCGACGAACAGGCCGAGGGCGAGCTTTCGGCGCTCGGCCGTTTCTGGGGGTCGAACGAAGCGCAGGAGTTCGGCCGGCTCGCCAACAGGCATCCCCCGGTTCTGCATACCCACGATGCCTACGGAAACCGGCTCGAGACGGTGGACTTTCACCCGGCCTATCACGCCTTGATGCGCCGCTCCGCGGAAGCCGGCCTGCACATGGCGATGGTGGATGACGACGAGGCAAGAACGGGGCGGCGCCATTCGCTCCGCGCAGCCGCTTTCTACATGACGACGCAAACGGATGCCGGCCATCTTTGCCCGATCACCATGACGAATGCTGCCGGGGCGGTGCTCAAGCATGAACCTTCGGTCGCGCAAGAGTGGCTGCCGCGCATTCGCGCCCGCAAGTACGACCACCGTTTCCGCCCGGCGGCCGAAAAGACGGGCGTCACCCTCGGTATGGGTTTCACCGAAAAGCAGGGCGGCACGGACCTTCGCCGCATCACGACGACGGCGGTGCCGGCGGAAGACGGGACCTACCGCGTGACCGGGCACAAGTGGTTCATGTCCGCGCCCATGTCGGATGCTTTCGTTGTCCTGGCCAGGACGGAGGAAGGGCCGACGGCGTTCCTGCTTCCGCGCTTCACGCCCGACGGGAAGGTCAACGACATCCGCGTGCGCAGGCTGAAGAACAAGCTCGGCAACCACTCCAACGCCTCGTCGGAGGTGGAATTCGAAGATGCATACGCCGAGCGTATCGGGCCGGAAGGTGCCGGCATCCGTACGGTGATCGACATGATCACCCCGACGCGCATCGATTGCGCGGTCGGCTCCGCCGGTCTCATGCGCGCGGCCGCCGCGCGCACCGTCCATCATGTGCGTGAAAGGGTTGCTTTCGGCTCGACCCTTTTCGAACAGCCGCTGATGATGAGGGTCATCGGCGATATGAGCCTGGATGTGGCGGCCGCGACCGCGCTGGTCATCCGTCTTGCAAGGGCGATGGACCGGGCCGCGGAGAGCGAGGTTGATGCCGCATACCTGCGCCTGATGACGCCGGCCGTAAAATATTGGGTTTGCAAGATAGCGCCTTCGCTCATTTATGAGGCGATGGAGTGCCTTGGCGGTAATGGTTATACGGAGGATTTCGACCTCGCCCGCCTTTATCGCGAAGCGCCTGTCAACGCGATCTGGGAAGGCTCCGGCAACGTCATGGCGCTTGATGTCGTGCGTGCGCTGGGGCGTGAGGCGGAGACGCTCGATCTTGTTCTGGAGGAGATCGAAAAGACGCTCGGCGCCACGGGTCCGGTGTCGATCAATGTCCTGCGCGCGGCCGCCAAGGCCTGTGTCGACGATCCCGGTTCGTCGCGCATCCTGACTGAGCAACTGGCGCTGACGGGTGCGGCGGCAGCACTGCGCGAGGTGGCGCCCGCCGTATTGTCGGACGCCTTTATCGAAAGCCGGCTGGCCGGCCAATGGCGGTCGACATACGGCATGCTCGATGCGCGTTTCGACCTGAAAGGGCTGGTCGACTGGCTATATCCGCCGAAGAGATAGGATCAGGTGGCGATCAGCAGCACAAGCGGCATGGTAACGCCGGCAAGCACCGTCTCGAACGTCAGGATTTCCGCCATCAAATTTGCATCGCCGCCCATCTGGCGGGCAAGCAGATATGACCCGCTGGCGGCGGGGACCGACATTGCGATCATTACGACAAGATATGCCGCGCCCTGAAGTCCGGCGAGCGATGAGAGCGAAAATGCGACGAGCGGCATGACGGCCAGCTTCAGTATGGCGGAACTGGCAAGTGCGGGGCCCGGCCGGCGTAATGCCGCCAGATTCAGACCTGCGCCGACGCACACGATCCCGATCGGCAGGGCGGCGCTACCAAGGATCTTGAGTGTCGTCATCGCGAATTCAGGCAGCGGAAAGCCGGTAATGTTCAAGAACAAACCGAGCGCGGTAGACCAGATGAACGGATTGCGGATGAGATCGGTCGCGATTTTGGCCGGGCTCGGGCTGGATCCATGCGCGTATCGCGACAGCACGATCACGCAGGTGATGTTGAGAACCGGGATCATCGCGACGATCGCGACCGCGAGCAGGGCAACCCCCTGCGGCCCCATGATTTCGTCCGCGAGCGCCAGACCGATGAACGTGTTCCAGCGGACTGCGCCCTGAAATACGGATGTGAAGCGCGGGCCGTTGACCTTGAACCTGCGTTCCAGGACCGGACGGAGAACCAGCGCGATCGTCGCGGTAATCAGGATCGATCCAAGCAGCGTCGCCGCCATGGCGAACGCGGGAAGCGTCGAAAAGTCCGTTCTCGCGACGGTATGAATGATGATTGCCGGAAACAGGACGAAATAGGCGATTTTTTCGACGCCGCGCCACTGATCGCCCGTAATGATGCCGAGGCGTGCGACGATCGTCCCACAGGCGATCACCATCAGCACCGGCAGAAGGGCGTTGACGATCACCATCATCGCTCAATCGTCTCTATCGTCGGATTGCGACAGAAACCCCAGGCGGTCCAACAGGCCCTGAAGGATGTAGGCCGCCGCCATCTTGTCGACGAGTTCGGCTCGTCTTGCGCGGGAGCGGTCGGCATCTATCAGCGTTCGGGTGACGGCAACGGTCGACAGCCGCTCGTCCCAAAAGGTCATCGGCAGGTCGGTGAGGGCGGAGAGATTGCGGGCAAAGGCGCGCGTCGCCTGCGCGCGCGGCCCCTCGCTCCCGTCCATATTGAGTGGCAGGCCGATAACAAGGCCCGCGACCTCGTGCTCCTTGCACAACTCGATGAGCCGTGCCGCGTCGAGGCCGAATTTCTTGCGGCGAATCGTCTCAAGCGGGGAGGCGATCGACAGACCCAGATCGGAAAGGGCGAGACCGATGGTTTTTGTGCCGAGATCAAGCCCGATCAATCTTTTCCGGGGCGGAATGCGGTCGGCGAATTCTTCGTGGGACAAGGCGGGATCGATTGGCATGCGGCGGGCTTTAGCATGAATCGGACCGGCCTGCTATTGTTTGAAAAGGCGTGATATTTACGGACAGTTACGGTTTCTCTGTAGCATTACGCGCGTTACAGTAGCGCACTGTTTGTTTGGGAGTGGGTCGAGATGAAAATCATCTGGTACGGACATTCGGCATTTCGAGTGGAGATTTCCGGTGCAACGCTTCTTTTCGATCCGTTTCTCTCGGGAAACCCAAGTTTTCCGTCTTCCCTGAGCGTCGATGATGTGGCGAAGGGCGTCACGCATATTTTGCTTACGCATGGACATGACGACCACATCGGCGATGCGATTTCCGTTGCCAAGGCGTCCGGTGCGCAAATTACCGCGAACTTCGAGATCACGATGTGGGCGCAAGCGCAGGGGATCGAGAACATCAACCCGATGGGATGCGGCGGGACCGTGGATGTTGGTCCTTTTTCAGTATCGTTGACGCAGGCGCACCACACCTCGTCCAGCCTTGCCGGTGGATGGCCGCCGGTTTACCTCGGCAATCCGAACGGCATTGTCGTCCGCCCGAAGGACGAACCGCCGATATATCATATGGGCGATACGGATATTTTCTCGGACATGGCGCTCATCAACGAAATCCACGCGCCGAAGGTGGGCATCGTTCCGATCGGCGATCGTTTCACCATGGGCGCAAGGACCGCCGCGCTTGCCTGCAAGCGGTTTTTCAACTTCGACGTCGTGGTTCCCTGCCATTACGGGACATTTCCGATCCTCGACCAGAATACGGAGAAATTCATCGAGGAGATGGGCGGCGATGCGTTCAGGGTCGCATCGATGGAGCCCGGTGGCTGGATCGAGACCTGAGGCCCCGAATTGGTTCGGGATTGAAGGCCCGGCTCTCGCAAGCCGGGCTTTTTATTCGTGAATACAGGTGCTTACCGGATAATCGGCTCCTTCAGTTTATCCTTGGGCTTCGACTTGATGATCGTCCAGTTGAGATCGGCGTCGTGGATGATTTCCGCGTAATCCTGTTCGAACCGCTTTTGAACGTTGGGATTGTTGTTGAGATAGAGCTTGCCGTCGACGATCTTCCAGGCTTCCGGAATGACCGGCACCTTGAAGCCCTTGCTTGCGCCGAAGGCGCAGTAGCCGCCGTATTGCGGGGCGTATTTTGCCGGATTGGCCTTGAAGAGGTCGCGGTGTTCGGCGCTTGCGAATTTCCAGGTCACGCCCTGGTATTCGGCGGTAAAATCGCTGGCCCCCTGAACGGGCTCGCCCTTGGTAAAGTAGGCGACAGGATCGGTACCGCCGATGGCGTAGCCGTTTTTCACGAAGTTCGTCACTTCATCGGCGTATGCGGGTGCGGCAAGTGTGGCGAGCAGGGCCGCGCCAACGACTATGGACTTCAGCTTCATATACAAACCTCCGGATGCCGGATGGGGTACAAGGTTCGTGCGCACAATTTTGCAGATAGTGGGCGGGCCGGCTGGTTGAAGGCGGTTTCTCGCACTCTTCGTTCACGGTTAGGTCATCGCGCGCAGGCGTATTTGGCGGTTTGCAGGGGTGTTTTGCTTGCCGCAGGCGAAAGGCGGGTGATATAGCCCGTGGGAAATCGAATCCTCATCGGGTGAATGCCCGCCTAACGAACCGGAGTGGACCATGTCCGTCGACATCGACACGGTGAAGCGTGTCGCGCGGCTTGCGCGTATCAAGGTCAGCGATCAGGAAGCGGAGCGCATGACCGGCGAATTGAACGGCATTCTGCAGTTCGTCGAACAACTCGGCGAGGTCGATATTTCAGGTGTCGAGCCGATGACGTCGGTCGTTGAACAGACGATGAAGAAACGCCAGGACAAAGTCACGGACGGGAACAAGGCCGGGGATATCGTGGCCAATGCACCCGTATCCGAAGACAACTTCTTCGTCGTTCCCAAGGTGGTCGAGTAGTCGGGCCAAAACCCCGCGCCACCCCTCCCGAAGCCTGCTTGAGCCCAGAAGTTCCGCCATGACCGACCTGACACGCCTGACCATCGCCGAGGCCCGCGAGAAGCTGAGAGCCCGCGAGATATCCTCCAGTGAATTGACAGGGGCATTTCTCGACGCCATCGAGACCGCGAACCCGCATCTGAACGCCTACGTCAAGGTGACGCCCGAAAAGGCGCGCGAGATGGCGAAGGCTTCGGACGAGCGCCTGGCGAAGGGCGAGGGGGGGGAGCTTGAGGGCATTCCGCTCGGCATCAAGGATCTTTTCGCCACCGAAGGCGTCCACACCCAGGCTTGCAGCCATATCCTCGACCGGTTCGAGCCGCGCTACGAATCCACGGTAACGGCCAACCTTTGGGCCGACGGCGCGGTGATGCTGGGCAAGCTCAACATGGACGAATTCGCCATGGGGTCTTCCAACGAGACGTCCTACTACGGCCAGGTCGTCAATCCGTGGAAGAAGGAAGGCTCCAACCAGGCGCTGGTGCCGGGCGGTTCTTCCGGCGGATCGGCGGCGGCCGTTGCGGCAAGGCTGTGCATGGGCGCGACCGCGACCGATACCGGCGGCTCGATCCGCCAGCCGGCGGCGTTCACCGGAACCGTCGGCATCAAGCCGACCTACGGGCGCTGCTCGCGCTGGGGAACCGTCGCCTTTGCTTCCTCGCTCGACCAGGCGGGGCCGATCGCGCACACGGTGCGCGACAGCGCTATCCTCTTGAAATCAATGGCTTCCGTCGATCCGAAGGACACGACGAGCGTCGACCGGCCGGTGCCGAACTACGAAGACGCCATCGGCCGCTCGGTCAAGGGATTGAAGATCGGCATCCCCTCGGAATACCGGGTCGAAGGCATGCCGGCGGCGATCGACGAGCTTTGGCAGCGCGGTATCGAGTGGCTGAAGGACGCAGGCGCGGAGATCGTCGAGCTTTCGCTGCCGCACACGAAATACGCCCTTCCGGCCTACTATATCGTGGCGCCGGCGGAGGCCTCCTCCAACCTTGCCCGCTACGACGGCGTGCGCTACGGCCTGCGCGAATCCGGCAAGGATATCATAGACATGTACGAAAACACGCGGGCCGCCGGCTTCGGCGACGAGGTCAAGCGCCGCGTGCTTATCGGCACCTATGTGCTGTCGGCGGGCTACTATGACGCCTACTACCTGAAGGCGCAAAAAGTGCGCACGCTGATCAAGCGCGACTTCGACATCGCCTGGGCGGACGGGGTCGACGCGATCCTGACGCCGACCACGCCTGACGCTGCGTTTGCGCCGGGCGAGATCACCGATCCGGTGACGATGTACCTCAACGACGTCTTCACGGTGACGGTGAACATGGCGGGCCTGCCCGGAATTTCGGTGCCAGCGGGCCTTTCCGAAAGCGGATTGCCGCTGGGTCTTCAATTGATTGGCAAGCCCTTCGAGGAGGAAACGCTGTTCCAGCTCGGCCAGGTGATCGAGGATGCGGCGGGCCGCTTCCAGCCGCAGGAATGGTGGGCGTCGTAGAGAATTCCAGGCCGTCCCATCTCATGGCATTTGGGGGTGAAAAAGGTGCCTGAGAAAGTCGAGACGGTTATAATCGGGGCAGGGGTCGTCGGCCTCGCGATCGCCCGCCGGCTTGCCCTGAACGGACACGAGGTCGTGGTGCTGGAGCGCCACGGCCTGATCGGCTCCGAGACGAGTTCACGCAACAGTGAAGTCATCCACGCCGGCATCTACTACCCGACAGGCAGCCTGAAGGCGCGCGCCTGCGTCCGGGGCCGCGACATGCTCTACCGCTTCTGCGAGGACCACAAGGTTCCGCACGCGAAGATCGGCAAGCTCATCGTCGCGACCAACGAGGACCAGCTTAGCGAACTTGAAGCCATCGGGGATAAGGCCGGGGATAACGGCGTCGACGACCTCCGTTTCCTGTCACGAGAAGAGACACTGGCGCTGGAGCCGGCGCTGAACTGTCACGGCGCGCTTCTGTCGCCCTCGACCGGGATCATCGACAGCCACGCCTACATGCTGGCGCTGCAGGGCGAGATGGAAGACCACGGCGGCTTCATCGCCCTCAACACGGAAGTGACTGCGCTTTCCCGCAAGGACGATGGGGGCTTTCGCGTCGAAACCTCGGCGGAGGGCGGCTTCACCCTCGACTGCCGGATGCTTGTCGTCTCCGCCGGACTTTCCTCTTCCCGTCTGATGAATGAATTTTACGGAATTCCAGACAGTTACCGGATTCCGCGCACATATTACGCGAAAGGTAATTACTTCCGTCTGGCACAGGGACGCGCGCCCTTTTCAAGGCTCATTTATCCCGTGCCGGAACCGGGCGGCCTCGGCGTGCATCTCACCCTCGACCTTGGCGGGCAGGCGCGCTTTGGCCCGGACGTGGAGTGGGTCGAAACGATCGACTACACCGTCGATCCGGCGCGCGGAGAGCGGTTCTACGAGGCGATCCGGACCTATTGGCCGGACCTGCCGGACGGCGCGCTTACGCCGGACTATTGCGGCATCCGCCCCAAGGTGGCGGGGCCGGGCGAACCGGCGGCGGACTTTCTTGTCCACGGGCCGAAAACGCATGGAACCCAGGGCCTCGTAGCCCTTTACGGAATAGAATCCCCGGGCCTCACATCCTCGCTTATGATTGGCGAAATCGTCGCGAGAGAGCTTGCCGGCTGAAGGCAGCAGCGATGAGCGTGACAAGCGGAAAAAAGCCGCCAGCCGGAGGGGACGGATATTTACGGCACAGTCGCCATTCTTGCGGTTGCGGTACTCGCCTACGGCGCTACGGCGAATGCCTTCGAGCGAACGCCGTTCGCCGGCGCGTTCCTGTTCACGGCCGCCGGTCTGGCGCTCGGGCCTGCGGGTCTTTCGCTCCTCAACGCCGATGTGGAAGCCGAAGTGCTGCGCACGCTTGCCGAACTTGCGCTGGCGTTCGTCCTGTTCACCGATGCCGCGAACACAGACATGGCGGAACTGCGCCACAGCCTTTCGCTTCCCCGGCGGCTGCTTCTCGTAGGCCTGCCGCTTGTCATCGCGGCGGGCATCGTTCCCGGATATCTGCTTTTTCCCGAACTTGGGCTTGCCGGTGTCGCGGTGCTGGCCATCGCGCTGGCACCTACCGATGCGGCACTCGGCAAGGCGGTGGTCACGGACCGCGCCGTGCCGATCCGCATCAGGACCGCGCTGAATGTGGAAAGCGGGCTGAACGACGGGATCTGCGTGCCCTTCTTCCTTGTGGCGCTTGCCGTGGTCATGGAAACGGTGGAGCCGCAGGCCCTCGGGCAATATGC
This sequence comes from Stappia sediminis, assembly GCF_009826895.1. Lineage (GTDB taxonomy): Bacteria > Pseudomonadota > Alphaproteobacteria > Rhizobiales > Stappiaceae > Hongsoonwoonella > Hongsoonwoonella sediminis. Next base: position 230,049 of record NZ_WUMV01000002.1, read on the forward strand.
TCTCAAGGTCGCGGTTGCCCAAATCGGCATTGGCGTCGGCATCGGGCTGGTCTTCAGCCTGCTTGCGGTTCACGCCATCGGCGCCTGTTCGGCACGCGGGTGGATCTCCGGAAGCTGGAATCAGGTGCTCGTGCCGGCACTCGCGCTTGCCTGCTTCGCAACCTCGCAATGGGCGGGCGGCAGCGGCTTCATCGCCTGTTTCGTCGCGGGGCTGGCGTTCGGCGCGCTTGAAAAGCAGCACAAGGACCCGCTGCTGGAGGCGGCGGAAGGGCTTGGCGATGCTCTGGCGCTTTGCCTGTGGGTGCTTTTCGGCGCAGTCGTGGTCGGTCCGCTCATGGGGCAACTGACATGGAAGGCCGCGATTTATGCGGCGCTAAGCCTCACCGTCGTGCGCATGGTTCCCGTCCGGCTCGGCCTCAAGGGGAGAATGCCCGGCGCAAAGGAAAAGCTATTTATCGGCTGGTTCGGCCCGCGCGGGCTCGCCAGCATCGTGTTCGCGGTCATGGCGATCGACGCCGACATGCCGGGAAATGAAACGATCAGCCTTGTGGTCTCCGTCACGATCCTCATGAGCGTTATCGCGCACGGGCTTAGCGCGAAGCCCCTGTCGCGGCTGCTCGAGGAGGGGGAGAGGAGGGAGACGGATACGGCTGAGGGTTTGTGAAGGCAGAGCCAAGGGCCTTCGGAAACATCAGCGGGATCGTCTGGAACAAACGTCAGATCATTGTCGATCATCGGTCTGAAGGAGGAATCGGCATACGTTGAAACGAATGACTGCTTTGCGCCTTCAAAACAGTCATTCGAGTTTCCAGTCATGTTTCCCGAAAGCAGTCGTTTGTTGCAACTTGAACGAATGACCACAAAGGATGGGGAGCGGTTGTTCGCTGCGCTGAACACGAGCGATCATGATGCGCAGGAAGCGGAATTTACGAAGCCAAAGAGTTTCAAGCGTAGCGCAGGGCTCAACCCGTCCAAAAAGGTCATTCAACCTTACAAGCAGCGCACATCTTCTTGTAGTGGTCCTTCCCAACCTCTTTGATGAACTTGATGCCCGCATCAGCCGCGCGGATAGCTTCCTCCAGCGTGAGGTCTGGCAGAGTGCCAAGACCGTCGATTGTACCGTGTGACTCGATTTGGATAAGGCGTTCCAGCGCGCGAATATCGAGCTTGTCTTTCACCGCTTCGTGGTGATCCCCAAGCGCTCCGGCGAAGCTGGCCTGCCCAGGGGAACAGAATGTCGCGAACATCTCCAGCAGCTTTCGCGTCGCGTTCGGAAGCAAGAACACATAGTCTGTCGACTTCTTATGCGCCGCATCCTGAACCAGGCTGAAAAGGTAGTGATACTCGCTGTCGAAATTCACCAACAGCCCGTGCATACGGGCCAGCGAAGTTATGCGGTCGTTCCCTTCTCCTGAGCTTCGACAGTCGAGAGACAGAAGCGCCGTCACCTTTTTAGTGTCCTCCCGTTTCTGGAGGTTTTGAAACTCGCGCTTCACCATGTTCATGAAGCTTGTGTTGTGGGTGAGAACAATGACCTGAGCACATTTCTTGGTCATGCGGGTCATTAAACTGTAGGCATAGGTCCGAGCGGCGGTATCGAGGCTCGAAATCGGATCGTCGATGACCAGCACCAGGTTTTCAAGTTTGCGGCCCTCAGCAGCCAGTTGGGTCAAGAAAAAGCAGAAGGAAACTGCCGTGCGTTCCCCTTCGCTCAGCTCTGTTGCAGGTTTCCCGCTTGGGCGAAGGATTTTGTATCCGCCATCCTCGGCAACAAGGCGAAGCTCTTTGTGCCCAAGGTAAGCCCAAATGAGTTCGTTCATCTTGTCCGCGCCAACCCCGTGATCTTGCAAATCGTTGCGAAGTTCCAACTGACGGCCGGAAAGGCCCTTCTCGTCTGTTTGCGCTGTTGTCAGTTCCGTCTCAGCGTCTTGCGCATCCTTCTGAAGACGATTCCACTCGCTTTGGTTCGTCGCCAAGACATGCGCTTCGATTTTGGTGAAGGCGTCTTTCTGCATTGCCGCGAAGCTCACAAAGTCATCGTTGTGCTTCTTCACGATCGCCGCCAAGGCAGCCTCGATGGTCGCATACTCCATAAGCCAGTGGTCGAGGTCAAAGTCTGCCAGCTCGCCCGTGACCAGCACTTCCTTCGTAGGATTCGCAACCCTTACTTCTAGGCCCTTGAGAAGCTCACCGACACACACACCAAGCTGCTTAATAGCGGTCTCCATAGACACTCGGGTCATGGTGAAAGCTTCGCGCTCGTCTATGGTAATTTCGGCTTTCTTGGGGATGGAACGGTAAAGCTCTCTCAGGGCTTGTTGGTGTTCCTGTCCGCGCTTCACGGCGTCTTCCAAGGCTCTCAATGCCTCGGTCCATGACTTGTCGAACAAAGTTTGGAGCTTAGCTCGGCGGTCTTCCGAGAATGGGTTACCGCAAAGTAGACAGTCCGTTAAACTATGCTCGTTATGATAGTGAAGCCCCTTCTCGACCCAGCGAAGAGCATCCGAATGAGCTTCGAACGCTTTCAGGGCGATGCCGGAAACACTCTGGGTGAGGAGTGACTGACCGGCCTTGAACCAGTCGGCCAAACCGTCCGGAAGGCTCGGGGAAAAAACAAGGGTTGGCAGCGGCTCACGCTGATTAAGCACACCTTGGTGCTTCTTAAGGTCATCTTCGGACAGCTTTTTTTCCGCGCCGAAGTATGCTTTCGAATAGTGCCCTTGAATTTTTCGCGCGTCGTAGGACTGCGTGTAATTGCTCGACGACGCCAACTCACGGATATTTCGAGCCACTCTAGTTTTAAATTCTGACAAGTTCTTGTCAGCTTTAGCCTTCGCCTTCTCCTTTGCCTTGGTCTTTTGCTTTGCCGCTGAAAGTCGCGGGACTATCTCGTCGAACTCTTTTCGGGCATCGACCTTCTTTTCGCTCAGATAGGCAATCCCCTTCGTGCTGCTTGAATCCCACTCAAAGTTTCTGGAAACGAAGTCTGTATTGAAAACCAGCAGGTTATTCCCGAAAGGGTTAGAAATAGGGTCTTGTGTAACGGTCGTGCCGTCTGACGCTTCTACTTTGAAAGCGGTTTCAGTTGGCAATCGCTCTTCCAAGCTTCCCCTCTGCATCGAAGAAAATACCCTCGACAGGGTAGTTTTCCCCGATCCGTTGAACCCATAAATCAAAGTGCGAGGCGCCAAATGTAGGTCAGCGGCAGCGGCAAAATCTTTCCAAACTCCAGCCTGCTTTAGCTCGGCAATTCGACTGATGATCACCTTCAATTGTCCAGAAGTAGATATTAATGAAGAGTTGTACAGATGTTATCAGCAACTTCCGCCAATGCAAGACTGGAGCATTTTGCGTCCGCGACGAATGCCCGCTTTTAATCCTTGGTTCGCTTTACCAATGTATTTTCCAAGGTCTTGCTGAACGGTAGCTACAAATTCCTTCCGGACCTTTGCTCCGTCAGGTCCTAATGCACGTTAGGCAGAATGCCACAGCGGGCCCGCTGTGTGGGAATGTCTGCATCCTTGACTTTACCGACGAAACCTATCCGTCAGAAGTCGGCTCCACTCCGGCCAGTCGTCCGCATTGCAGCAAGAGACCGCGTCCTGCCCATTAGGCACTTTGAATTTGATCCAGGCACTATCCGCTTTGGGGCACGCGCGGAGATAATCCAGGGTTCCCGCCGGAGCATCCTGCTCTCAGGTAACTGCACCCAACCGCAGCGCCCCACACGCATGGCTTCGGGCCTCGGGAGACTCAGGCCCGGCGGCATCAGGGCTGAAGGTTCGGTCAGCCATCGTCGCCGAAATGCTTTAACGCGGCCCGCGCGACCTCATCGCCCCATTCCTGCACGAAATGCCCGGCATCTTTCAGGATCATCGGCTCGGGGCAGCCGCGTATGGTCTTGCGAAGTTCGCTCATGACCGGCACGCCCAACACCGGGTCTTTCGCGCCGATGGCCATGAAGCTCTCGCCCTGCCATTCGTTCTGCCAGAAATGCCGCGCGCGCTTCGCCGTTTCGATGCCGTCCATGCCCGCCTCAATCATCACCAATTGCGGAAACCGGCGAACGCCCGCCTTGTAGCGCCGATCCGGAAACGGCGCTTCATAGGCCTGCGCCTCAGCGTCGCTCAGGTGCGGGCAGGCCCGCTTCATCAGTGCGGCGCAATCCATGTCGGGCCGGCTTGCCACATAGTCTTTCCAGGCCTGAAAACCGGCGCCAAGGCTCTCTCCAACCGGGATCGCCGTGTTCATGACGATCAGCCGTGAAAACCTGCCGGGCATATCCATCGGCAGGGTCAGGCCCAGAATTCCGCCCCAGTCCTGCACCACCAGCGTGATGTTTTGAAGATCCAGCTTCTCGATGAAGGCAAGCATCATGTCGCGATGAAAATCGAAGCTGTAGACCCCATCATCGACCGGCTTGTCGGAGCGCCCGAAGCCCAGCCAGTCCGGCGCGAGCACGCGCGCGCCGGAACTTTCGAATACCGGTATCATGCGCCGGTACAAATAGGCCCATGTCGGTTCGCCCGGCAGGCACAGGAACGTGCGCGGCGCATCCTGCGCGCCCTCGTCCACATAATGCACCCGAAGCCCCTCATAACCCGTAAGGTCCTCCACATAGTGCGGCGCGAAGCCATAACCGGGCAGGTCGGCAAAGCGGTCGTCCCGCGTTCTCAATACGTCCATGAGCCACCTTTCGCCGCTGCTTCGAAGATTGCCGTCGTGTCTGTCCGGAGCTTCGCCCGCAATCCTGCCAACGTCCAGACCGGCATGGCAATTCGAGGGGCCTCGCCATACGGTTCGGGACGTGCCAACGTGACGTGAAATGCCGAATCTTTCCTGCCTTCCAGGAAGCGGCGGCGGAAATGCGATGGCCCTGGACGTCCTGATCATTCTCACGGTACTCGCGACCGGCGCCTTGCTGTGGCTGCCGGGGGTGAAGAACGCCGCGGCATGGCGCGCCGCGGTGACGCCGCTCGCCTCGATCATCGGCAGCGGGTTCCTCGTGCTGGGGCCGATACTGGATTTCGCGTACGGAAAGTGGGCGCCGGCCGCCATGGCGGGCCTCTGCGTCATCGCGTATCTGCTCGGATCGGCGATCCGCTACAATATCGTCCATCAGCAAGGGGCCGGCGGCACGAAACTGACGCGCGGGGTCGACGTGGCTTCATCGGCGGTGCTTGCCTTCGCCTATGTCATTTCCGTTGCCTATTATCTCAACCTGTTCGGCGCTTTCGGCCTCAGCCTCGTCGTGGAAGCCAATCCGTCCAGCGCAAGGCTGCTGACATCGGCGGTGTTTGCGGTGATCCTGTTTTTCGGATGGACCGGGGGTTTCAAATCCCTCGAGGGCCTCGAATACGCGTCGGTTTCCCTCAAGCTCGCGATCATCGCGGGCTTGCTGATCGGCCTGGGAGAATACTTCTTCGAAAAGACGGCGAACGGCGAACTTGTGCTCAACGACATGAACCGGCACGGCTGGGCCGGGCTGACGCTGGCGTTCGGGCTGATCATCACCGTTCAGGGGTTCGAAACGTCACGCTACCTCGGCGGCGAATACAACGCGCAAGTGCGCGCTCGCTCCATGCGCCTGGCACAGCTGCTTTCAACCCTCATCTACATGATCTACATCGTGCTTCTCGCCTATATCTTCAAGCGCGGCGACCTGAAGCTCAGCGAGACCGCGATCGTCGACATGACGCGGGTGGTTGCTGCGATCCTGCCGTTTTTCCTCGTGGCGGCGGCTCTTGCCGCGCAGTTCAGCGCCGCCGTCGCCGACACCAGCGGCTCTGGCGGGCTGGTCGAGGAATTCACGGGGGGCAAGGTCAGCCAGCGCGGCGGATATGCGATTTTGGTCGTTATCGGGCTGGCGATCACCTGGTCTTCCAGCGTGTTCCAGATCATCAGCTACGCATCCAGGGCTTTCGCGATGTACTACTGCCTGCAGGCGTTTATCGCGGCGATCCTGGCAAGGAAAGAAGGGGCATCCTTGCGCTTCGCGCTCTATTCATGCCTCTCGCTCCTCAGCCTTGCCATTGTCATATTCGGCACATCCGTGGAGAACGGAACCGGCTGAAGCTCCAATGCCCGATGCCTGGCACGTGGGGCAGTCGCACGGAAACTCCAAAATGAGAACAATTGTCACATTTATGGTAGTATTTATTGTGAACCACAAATCAAGAGTTTAGAAGACATCACTTTATAGTTGCATAATCATATTTATCTATAAGAAAAATAGTTATCTATCTGGTTTAAATGCTTCATTTGCCTTGAAATAAACTTGATGTGCGCTGATGAAATTGCACAATAGGCGTGTAGCCTTGAGATTGTTCTATATCAGGTCGATTTCCTGAATATGCGCTTGCCGCCAAATCCTATCCGGATTTGGCACGGCAACCGTCAGGCGCGAGGGGATGCCGATGGAGAGCATTCCATTAACACGCAGTGCCTTCGTCCTGCCGTTCACCAACGTCCTGAACGAGGCGGGGGCGCCGACGGTTGCGCTTTTGTCCGAATTCCACTTGCCGACCCACCTTGAAGACAAGTCCGATTGCTACCTGCCGCTATTTCCGGTCCTGCGCTTTGTCTCCACGGCCGAGCTTTCGCAAGGCATCAGGGACATCGGCTTCCTTGCCGGCCGGCGCCTGAGCTTCGAAACGCTGACCGGGCAGTCCCGGGCGCTGGTTCTTCATTCGCCTACACTGTTTGTCGCGCTGAAAAACGTGTGCAGGTTCGCCCGGGTCGAAGACAGTTCACTGCGTGTCCGGCTAATCCGGCATGAGGGCGACTTGAGAATTTGCTACACGAATATCGCCCCGAGAGCCGACCATATGCCGCATCTGGAGCATGCGCAGTGGATCCAGAACCTGATGACGATCTACATCATCCGGCAATTCGCGGGCCCCGACTGGGCGCCGGCGACCTTCGCCTTTCAATCCCTCTACACTCCCCACGCGGAGACGCTGTCGCGATGGCCCCGCACGCGCTTCCTGCGGGGAGAGAAAACGACCTGGCTCGACATTCCTCTGGAGCAGCTCAGCCTGCCGATCCGGGCAAGATGCCGTGCGCCGCGCCGATCGGCGGACCGGGTTCAGCCCATCGACACGGATTTCATCAGCACCTTCAAACTGATGCTCGCGACGTATCTGGACGAGCATGTGCCCACCATCGCCGAAGCGGCGGAAATCCTGGGAACGAGCGTCCGCAGCCTGCAGCGCGAACTTTCCCACGCGGGTTTGACCTACACACGCCTGCTCGACCACATCCGCTTTGAAAAAAGCGCCCGGATGCTCAGGGAAACCGATGCCAAGATCATCGACGTGGCCTATGCCGCCGGTTATGCCAGCCCCTCTCATTTTTCCCGCGCATTCCACCGAATTGCCGGCGTGACGCCACGCGAGTTTCGCGGCAAGACGGCGCATGCCGGCTGATTTTTTGTCGCGGTTTTGCAGGTTTTTGCCCGTGGGCTACCAGGCGATTTGAATTTTGGCGCGTCATGGACATACAGCAGGACAATTTGCCCTTAGGCTGTTGCCAAATCGAAGAACAGGAGGGGTCCGCAGCCCTCCAGATGCGCCATGATCGCCAACCCGAGACCCTCTCGCCAGGCCATTCGCGCGGCAATCGCCGGATTGCTGCCGAACGGGGACGCTTCCGTGCATCGTACGGCGCGAAAACTCGGCCTCAGCGCCCGGTCGCTGCAACGTTATCTCGCCGAGACGGGTACCAGCCACAGCGAACTCGTTTCCGACGTCCGCATCAAGAGGGCCTGCCACCTGCTCGCGAAGTCCAACAGGCGGATATGCGATATCGCCACGCGTTTGGGCTTTGCGAACGCAAGCAGCTTCAGCCGCGCCTTCATGCGGCAGATGAACATGCAACCCCGCGCCTACAGGTATCAGCAGAAATCGGGCAGGCAATGCGATTGCGCAAACCGCACCCCTGTCAGGAAATTGCCTGCACGCCCACGGGCGGACTGATTGGCACGAAATGGTAAGACGCCGTGGCGCGATCGGTTCATTTTCAGCGAATAGAGACACGCTCGACGGAGCGTATGGCGACTTTGCATCCAGGCAGGCAGCGCCGCCACCCCGGTGATCCCTGCAAGATTTCCAGGGCAGCTGCCAGTGAGAAACAACGCTCCGCCACGCAACCCGTTTCGCATCGGCCCCATAGTCGGATACGTCTGAAGGAGAAGTGACATGCTTAAGGTCTCAGCCAATTTGACGAAGATCGTTTTGGGTGCCGCACTCATTGCCGGTACTCCAGCGCTGGCCCTGGCGGATTGCGCGGAAGATATCGCAAAGGTCGAGACGGCTCTTGGAAATGCGGACAGACAATATGAAGAAAGCCAGATCGAGACGATGAGCCAGCTCGTCACGCAGGCCAAGCAACAGCACGAGGCTGGCAACGAGGAGCAATGCCAGGAGACCATCAATCAAGCGATGTCTTTGGGCGAAGTTCAGTGACCTTACCGTCGGTGCAAGCCGACGCCTGAAAGCCCCTGACGAACCTGGACCGCGCGCATGATCAGGCCGATGCGGCGCGCAGCCAGGCAGGCCAGGGGCCTTCAACCGTTTCCCGACGATACTCCGACCACAAATGAGAACCGCTCCCGCAGCATGCACGCATGCGGCTGTGTCACGTTTCATCGTCCGACCCTGCTTCGGACCGGGCCTTGCCGGATTTCGCGGCGTCCGCGCTTGAAGTTTCCTTTGAAACCACGGGAAGAAAGATAGTCACCGCGAACATGGGCGGCAGGGCGCTGAACATGTGGCACTTCAGGCTGGAAAGAGCCGTTGCCCGATTACATCGGAAAACCCGCCCGCGCTTCTCGCAATCCACATATCTCTGCGCTAGAACGCGTGCCATGACCGATCCAGCACACGCCTATACCGTTCTGCTTGGCCTTGCCGGCATCCTCAACCCGATCGCGCTGCTGACCGGCGCCGTGCTCGGCTGGTATGCCGACCAGAAGCGCAAGATCGTGATCGCGGGCTTTGCCGCCGCGGTGGCGAGCCTTGTCATCGACGCGGTGATGAACCTTTCCGGCATCACGCCCATCGGCGGATACGAGGGGGGCGCGCTTGCCGTGTTTCCCGCGCGCTGGATCGGCGCAAGCCTTGTGGCGCTGGTGGTATTCGCGCTCAGGCGGCAGCTGATCCGCAAGAGCTGATCCGGACCGGAAGCGGCAGGTGGCAGCGTCGATTGCGCTGCGTTAAGTTCGATCCCGGCGGCTGCCGTCATCCAGGTGGATGGCAAGGGTCAAGCCGCCGGAATCGCCTTGGCGCAAAAGACCGGAGGAATGCCGATGCCCCTCGACCCCGATGCCGTCGCCAGGATGGCACAGAACTACACCCAGGCCTGGAATTCCAAGACACCCGAAGCGGTCGCCTCGTTTTTCGCCGAGGACGGGCGGATCGTCATCAATCGGGGTGCGCCTTGGGAAGGCCGCACCGGGGTAAGGGATATGGCCGCCGGATTTTATGCAGACGTTCCCGACCTTTTCCTGACCTGCGACGAGATACGCTGCGCGGGCACGCACGCCGTCTACGTCTGGACGTTCACCGGCACTCACGCGGCGAGCGGCAACCCGCTGAAGGTGCGTGGCTGGGAGGAATGGGACCTTGGTGACGATCTCAAGGTCAAATCCTCGCGCGGCTGGTTCGACGCCGACGACTACGCAAGGCAGGCAGAGGGGCGCTGAGGCGCCTTCGTGAGAAGAGATCGACTTAGAATCAATATATTGACTGTTCTGCGCGATTTCCGCTTCAGGTCTGGCCGCGTATGCCCCGGCCCAAGAGCCAGTCCCTGACGGTTCGCACCGGCTTTGGCGGATCCTTGAGAGACAGGAGGTGAAAGTCCTGTCCGCCGTGCATTTCAGCGTTCACCGGCTGCACGAGGCGGCCCGAAGCCAGTTCCCGCTCCACCAGAAAGCGGCTCGCAAGCGCCACGCCCTGGCCGGCAAGGGCGGCGTCTATGCTCAATGTGGTCTGGTTGAAACGCACGCCCTTGAGGCGGATATCCGTCTTCCTGCCGAAGGCTTTCTCAATGAAGCGCGGCCAGAGATCATGCGTGTCGAACAGGACGAGTTCCGAAAGCCGCTCCAGCGACATCTCGCTTTCGTGTTCCTGCAGAAGGGACGGCGAGCAGACGGCGACGATCGATTGAGGAAATAGCAGGGTGGCATCGAGACTTGCGCCGAAGGGCGGGTTTCCCTGCCTGACCGCAAGGTCGATACCGTCCGCGCGGAAGCTCATGACCGCTTCCGTCGCAAGCACGCGAAGGTCGATATCGGGATGGGCGGCCGTAAACTCCGGCAGTCGATTGATCAGCCATTTCGAGGCGAAGGTGGGGGTTACGCTGATCGTCACGCCTGACGGCCGGGGGCGCAAAAGGGCGGTTGCCTCCCGCATTTCCTGAAAGGCGGTTGAGATATGCCGGTGATAGAGGCGTCCTGAATCCGTCATCGCAAGGCCTCTGGCCTCTCGCGCGAAGAGGCGGATGCCGAGACGAGCCTCGAGCGCACGAACATGCTGGGCGACCGCGCTTTGCGTCACGCCAAGCTCCTCCGCCGCAGAACGGAAGCTCAGGTGCCGGCCCGCGGCCTCGAAGGCGCGCAGCGAATTAAGCGGCGGAAGCGGGAAATCGTGAGAATTCATCGATAGAATTTCTACAGGCTCTCGACAGGGATACTGGTTCGCCGGACTCTGGCACGGCTGGTACTCTCCAGACAAATATAGCGGCCATTGCGCCGGATATCGACCGGAAGAGAGATCACTCATGACTGTAGAAAAAGTAACGCTTGTCACGGCGGGCGGCAGCGGCATGGGCGCTGATGCGGCCAGGCGCCTGGCGAAAGACGGCTTTCGCGTCGGCATTCTTTCCTCCTCCGGCAAAGGCGAAGCGCTGGCCGAGGAGCTTGGCGGCTTCGGCATGACGGGCTCGAACCTTGAGCCGGACGATCTGAAACGTTTCGTCGATCAGGCGGTCGAGCGGTGGGGCAGGGTGGACGTGCTGGTGAATTCCGCAGGCCACGGCCCGAAGGGCGAGGTGCTGGAGATCAACGACGAGGGCTGGCGCCTCGGCATGGATGTCTATCTCTTGAACGTCATCCGTCCGGCGCGGCTCGTCACCCCCCTCATGCAGGCGCAAGGGGGAGGCTCGATCATCAACATCTCGACCTTCGCCGCCTTCGAACCGGACCCGAATTTCCCGACCTCGGGCGTGTTCCGCGCAGGCCTTGCGGCATTCACCAAGCTTTATGCCGACAAATACGCGCCCGACAACATCCGCATGAACAACGTCCTGCCGGGCTATATCGACAGCCTGCCGGAAAAGGACGAACGCAGGAACAAGATACCCATGGGGCGCTACGGCAGGATGAAGGAAATCTCTTCCCTCATCTCATGGCTGGCATCGGAGGGCGGGGGATACATGACCGGCCAGAACCTGCGCGTCGACGGAGGGATGACACGTGCCGTCTGACGCGCAAACCGTGGAAACGGGAGGAACCGGGGGAACGGAAAAGCTGACGTTTTGCCTCAAATGGGCGTCGTCCATCCTCCAGATATTCGCCTATGGAGCGACCAGCTTCGGACTTACGCCGCTGAATATCTACCTCTTCGTGATCGGCGTGGTCGGCTGGTTCGCCGTCGGCATCCTGTGGAAGGACCGTGCGATCATGCTGATCCACTTCGTCGCGTTCATCGCGCTGGTGGCGGGAATTTCCGCAAGCTGAACTGCTGAAACGGATGGCCGCAAGCGTCAGCTTCCGGTCTTCCATTCCTCGAAGAGATCGGCGTTCGGGCAATAGCCCGGCGCGCGGTCGGCGCCGCCTTCATGCTCCGACAGCCAGGTCTCGCAATTGCCCGGCTGCGAGCAGCCCATGCAGCGCGTCGCCGCCCTGCGCAACTGCATGTCCGCCTGGAACGTGTTTGGAATGTGATCCAGGGCACCCACGGTTTCCATCATGCGGCCCATCAGGCGTGCGCGGGTGTTCATCTTGTCGAAATAGCCCATATTCGTTCCCCTTTGAATCGAGCAGCCCTGGACGACGGACCGAAATTCAGGAGCCTAGAATAGTTGCGCGGAAAACCATTTCCTTGACTTCGATCAAGCAAGGATACCGAAACGGCACGTCCCGATGTGCGAGAAGCTTGCGAATCCGGCATGATGGCGCAATCGCCTTGCCTTGCGAATCGGCTCGCAGCCCGGAAGGAAGCACCGCTTGGTCACACGTATCTCGTCGCCGTTCTCCGTTGTGCCGGTTTCGCCGTCGGAACGCGTGGCGCGTCTGGAGATCGGCGATACGTTCGTGGCGCGTGTCGCCAGGCAGCTTGGGCAGAACACGTTCAGGCTCTCTGCTTCCGGATTTCAGCTCGACGTGGAAAGTGCAGAGTTGCTGGCGACGGGAAGCCGGGTGCAGGTGAGCGTGCAACGCGGGAGCGACGGCCCGCGCTACCAGCTGCAGCAATTGCCGGCGGAAGAAGGGGCAGCGCAGGCTGCGCCCGGCCAGGGCCAGGCGACGGGAACAGCGCTGACGAAAACGCAGATCGCGCAGGCGGCGCAGGCCGATTTCGCGCGCGCGGCGGGGCAGCAGGTGGGGCTTGCGACGCTTTTCGCAAGCCTTTCCGCGATCCAGCAGGCGGGCGGGGCGGGCTTGCCCGCCAACGTGCAAAGCACGATCGCCGCGCTCCTGGGCCTGAGACTTCCCGGCCATCGCGGGCTTGACGGCGAGGACCTCAAGAAGGCGGCCGAACGCTCCGGCGTATTCGCGCGCAAAGGCAGCGGCGCACCGGCGGGCCTGCGCGCCGGGCTCTTGTTGTTGCGCGACACGCTTTCGGCAACCGGCCTCAAACCGCGTGCGCCGGATGCGGCCATCCCGGACCTGCCGAGCGTTGCCCGCCACCCGCGCGGGCAACCCAAGGCCGCGACGCCCTACGGCATATTCCAGGCGCTCAACGCCGGAGATAGTCCGGGCCTGATCGCGCTGCTTCTCGGCCAGACGGACGGCGCGCTTTCCCGCCTGCGGCTTTCTTCGCTCGCATCCCTCGGCGCGATGAACGACGCCGAAAGCGCGCGCGGGGCGGCGCCGCTCGATGTCGCCTTCGAACTGCCGCTCGCTTTTGGCGCAGAGACGGCGATCCTTTCCATGCAGATCGGCCGGGACGAGGCCGAAGGCGAAACGCCTGAGGATACGCACCCGGCATGGCGGCTGAGATTTGCCGTCGACCTGGACGACATCGGCGCGGTGGAAGCGATGGTCGGTCTCGATCACAAGCGGCTGTTCGTCACGCTTTGGGTGGAGCGGGCGTATACGCTGCAGCACATGCGCGGCGACGTGCAGGCCTTGCGCGAAGAGATTGCCCGGATGGGGCTGCATGTGGAGGATTTCCGGCTCGTGCACGGGCGCCCGAGCGACCCGCCGGCCCCTTCCGGCCAGCTTGTGGACACGCTGTCATGAGCGAGGAGGAGGACAGGGCCCTGCCGGCGAAAGCCGTCGCCCTGCAATACGACAACGCCGGCACGCCGAGGGTCACGGCGAAGGGCGAGGGCGAGCTCGCCGGGAAGATAATCGAGACGGCGCGCGCCCATGGCGTTCACATCGAGGAAGACCCGGTTCTGGTCGAAGCGCTTTCCATGCTGAAGCTTGACGAGGAAATTCCGCCCGAACTTTTCGAAGCGGTCGCCGCGATCATCGGCTTCATATTGCGTCAGCGCCCGGCAAGCTGAAGGCCGGGCGGCCAATTGAACGCCAAATTTGCAGGCGTCAGGCGCAAGAAGGCCTTGCAGCGAACCGCCCAACCGACTACCCAACAGCGAAAGTGATTTTCCGCGTAATCGGACCCGCGGCCGACCGCCCGCGAACAGCCGATACGCAATGCTAGACAGGATAAAGGCTCGCGATGTCGATCGTCGATACAAGGACACCCGACCCGAAGAAGTTTCTGAAAGGGGCTACCGGCGACTGGGAAATGGTCATCGGCATGGAAGTTCATGCGCAGGTGACCTCCAGATCCAAGCTCTTTTCCGGCGCCTCGACCGAGTTTGGATCCGAGCCGAACAACAATGTGAGTCTTGTCGACGCGGCGATGCCGGGCATGCTGCCCGTCATCAACGAGGAATGCGTGAAACAGGCGGTGAGAACCGGCCTTGGCCTCAAGGCCGCGATCAACCTGAAATCCGTCTTCGACCGCAAGAACTATTTCTACCCCGACTTGCCGCAGGGCTATCAGATTTCGCAGTTCAAGCAGCCGATCGTCGGCGAGGGCAAGATCTTGCTCGACATGCCCGACGAGCAGGTAGAAGTTGGCGTGGAGCGCCTGCACCTTGAACAGGATGCCGGCAAGTCGCTGCACGACCAGCACCCGACCATGTCGTTCGTGGACCTCAACCGCTCCGGCGTGGCGCTGATGGAGATCGTTTCCAAGCCCGATATCCGCTCCGCCGACGAGGCGAAGGCGTATCTGACGAAGCTGCGCATGATCCTGCGCTATCTAGGCACTTGCGACGGCAACATGGACCAGGGGTCGATGCGCGCCGACGTGAACGTTTCCGTGCGCAGGCCCGGCGGCGAATTCGGCACGCGCTGCGAGATCAAGAACGTCAACTCCATCCGCTTCGTCGGACAGGCCATCGAATACGAGGCGCGCCGGCAGATCGGCATTCTGGAGGATGGCGGCGAGATCGACCAGGAAACGCGCCTGTTCGATCCTGGCAAGGGCGAGACGCGGTCCATGCGCTCCAAGGAAGAAGCGCACGACTACCGCTATTTCCCCGATCCGGACCTGCTGCCGCTCGAATTCGACCAGGCCTACGTCGATGCGCTGGCCGAAGGCCTGCCCGAACTGCCCGACGAGAAGAAAGCCCGCTTCATCGAGCAATACGGGCTCACGCCCTATGACGCGGATATTCTGGTGATCGAGAAGGCATCCGCCGACTTCTTCGAGGAGGTGGCCAAGGGGCGCGACGCCAAGCTTTCCGCCAACTGGGTGATCAACGAGCTGTTCGGAAGGCTCAACAAGGAAGGCCTCGAGCTAGCGGACAGCCCGGTTTCGGCAGCCCAGCTTGGCGGGATCATCGACCTTGTCAAGGATGGCACGATCTCCGGCAAGATTGCCAAGGACCTCTTCGAGATCGTGTGGACGGACGGCGGGGAGCCTGCGAAACTCGTCGAGGAACGCGGCATGAAGCAGGTGACCGACCTCGGCGCGATCGAGAAGATCGTCGACGAGATTGTTGAGGCCAACCCGGAAAAGGTGGAGCAGGCGCGAAACAAGCCGGGGCTTCTGGGCTGGTTCGTAGGCCAGGTAATGAAGGCTTCCCAAGGCAAGGCCAACCCGCAGGCCGTGAACGACCTTCTGAAAAAGAAGATCGGGCTGGAATAATTCGGCAGACTGGGCGGTAGAGGGCATGAGCGCGGTCACCATCGAACCGGCCCGGGAAGCGGACCTTGCCGCGATCATCGCGCTCATGAACGCAGGCGCCGTCGGCGTGCGGGTCGGAGCGGAAAGCGACGACCTTACGCCTTATCTCGCCGCGTTCCGGCGGATCGCGGAAAGCCCGGATGCGCAAATTCATGTAGCGCGGGAAGAGGACGGAGCGGTGGCCGGCGCATTCACGCTGACGTTCGTGGATGGGCTCGCGTTTCGTGGCAAGCCCCGTGCCCAGATCGAGAGCATGCACGTTCGCGAAGACCTTCGCAGCCGTGGCATCGGACGCAAGATGCTGGAATTCGCGATCGAAAAGGCGCGCGAGCGCGGCTGCTGCATGGTCCAACTGACGTCGAACAGGGAGCGGGAGGCCGCGCACCGTTTCTATGAGCGCCACGGTTTCGTGCCGAGCCATGTCGGCTTCAAGCTGATGCTGTAAAATTCCGCGGGTAGCGCCTTTCAGTTCTAAGCACTTAACCTATCGTTCCGTTCTGCCGATGAATGCATTCGCATCGACAGGAGTTGATTGCGCGTGATCGATATTGACCCTAGTTGATGAACGAACGCCCGCCCGGGTGATATTCTGTTTCACCGGGTGTGGCCGGTTATCCGTTTTCAAATCGAGGACCAGCGCATGACCGTAACCCAGACCAAGCCGATCGAACTTCACTACTGGCCGACGCCCAACGGCTGGAAGATTTCGATCATGCTGGAGGAACTTGGCGTCCCTTACGATCTAAAGCTCGTCAACATCGGCGCCGGCGACCAGTTCAAGGAAGAGTTCCTGGCGATCGCTCCGAACAACCGCATGCCGGCGATCGTAGATCCTGAAGGGCCGGGTGGCGAGCCGATCTCGGTGTTCGAGTCCGGTGCGATCCTGCAGTACCTTGGTCGCAAGTTCGGCAAGTTCTACCCCGCCGACGAGCGCAAGCGCGTCGAGGTGGAGGAATGGCTGATGTGGCAGATGGGCGGCTTTGGCCCGATGCTCGGCCAGAACCACCATTTCCGCATCTATGCGCCGGAAAAGCTTCCGTACGCCATGGACCGCTATCTCAACGAGGCGCATCGCCTCTATGGAGTGCTCAACAAGCGCCTTGAGGGCCGCGAGTATGTGGCCGGAGAATATTCGATCGCCGATATGGCGATCGTCGGCTGGGCGAAGCTCTGGGAGCGCCAGGGCATGGATATCGACAAGGATTTCCCGAACGTGAAGCGCTGGCTCGAGACGCTCTATGCCCGCCCCGCGGTCGAGCGCGGCCTTGCCGTGGGCAAGGAAGAGCGCGAGAAGATCAACATCGCCGCCGACAAGAATGTCCAGTCGGTTCTTTTCGGCCAGCGCGCGAGCTGATCTCGCCGCAAGACTTCTGAAAAAAAGAGCCCCGCGTCCCGATGAGGCGCGGGGCTTTTGCGTGTCTGTGTTCTATTCCGGGAAAGATTACTTCACGCGGCTCCAGGTCTCGCCCTTGCAGATGAGACCGCCGAGGACGCAGCCTTCCAGCTTCATCTTCGAGTTGCCGTCAAGCGTGATGTAGCCGGTGTAGGTCTTGCCGTCTTCCGCGTTATAGACCTTGCCCTTCCAGGTGTCCGTCTTGCCCGTCGGCTTCATGCCGAGAACGATCTGCGTGCCAAGCAGCGGGTTGCCGCGCTTGGAGGCGTCCGGATTGTTGACGTCGTTGCGCGGCTCCTTCAGCCAGATGATCTTGCCGCAAAGCGCATTGCCGCACGATGAAATCTGGATCTGCGACGATCCGCTGGGCCGTGCCCAGATGCCCGTGGCGTCGGCGGCAAAAGCCTGCGGAACCGACAATGCGATTGTTGCGAATGCCGTGGCCGCGATAGCCAATGACTTGATCAAGCGGCATGCGCCGAATTCGAACTTCATGAAAACTCCTCCCAGTGGCAGGCTCATTGCTGCCTGACCTTTACGCAAACGTCACATTAGATAATGGGTGTCGAACTTTAAAGTCGTGCCGTTACGACACATGAGGGCAATGCGATAAAAAGTGATCGAATAGGGCGGTCGGACACGCCATTCCGGCATGAAAATTCTGCGGATGGTGAACAAAAGAAAAATCCTGGGAATTGCAGTTTTCGGGTCGGTTGTTGATTCGATGGAGAATTTGAGCCTTTGTTGGTAACCGGAATCTGAAATTTACCGAAAATTTTCAGAAAATTCGGGTCTTGTTAATTTAAAAATTTAAGTAGCTGTTCAAATCCTGCGGCCAGTATTTCCCCTCGAAGGGCGACGAAAGCGTGAAGACATTGCGTCCTCTCCAGTAATTCCGGCTTTTGATTTGCCGGGGCAAAGAAGAAGGGAATGTGTCATGGCTCGTTTTGAAATAGCATCCGCCGATCTTGCGGTAATGGGCGAAAAACCCGCCAGTGCGGATATTCTGCTGCAACTAGGTCTCGACAGCGCTTGTGGAACCAACGGCGCGGAAGACCTCGTGGCTGCGCACAAGTGGTTCAACCTTGCCGCGATGAAGGGCAGCCGGGAAGCAGCGATGCGCCGTCAGGAGATCGCTTTCGAGCTTTCGCGCGAGCAGATCGCCGAAGCGCAGCGCCAGGCGCGCGAGTGGCTGAGCCTGCATTGACGGTCGACCTCGCAGGCCGCCGTCATGAAGCGGATCGTCCGCCGGTGAGGGCACTTTCCATCGCCTGCCGGTGACGTTCAATGGTGTTGCCGCGCATGCCCAGCTTTGACTTGTGCGGCCGGCGTCGAGATTCCGATGGCGCGGTTTTCACAAATTTCCGGCCCGGGCTTAAAAAAAGGGTTGGAATTCCCCGCCTTTCTCGTCTATCGAGAGGGCGACGGAGAGGTGGCCGAGTGGTCGAAGGCGCTCCCCTGCTAAGGGAGTAGACGGGGAACCGTCTCGAGGGTTCGAATCCCTTCCTCTCCGCCACTTATTTTTTCAATCTATTGATTTGTATCCAATAATTTCCCTGGCCGGATAGAGGTCCTCAGTCCGGGCAATGATCGGCACGGCTTGCGCCGAAAATCATATTCCGTCCCGCATCGCACCCTTTTACTCGCATCTCTTTGCCGATTCACGGCCCTTTCCGCCAGTTCGACAAGTCCTGAATCCGGACAGAAATACCTGCGACCATCATTGCCCAAAGCGGCATGCTCGGGGAGAATGAGACGGCAGCGCCAGCAACACGAGCAGGTCGCCCGGATGTCCGATCTCAAGCAATGGCTTTTGCGAAAGAACCTCGCCAACCTCGAAGCGGTTCTGGTCGAAAACGAAATCGACCTGGATGTCTTGTTCGATCTGACGGACGAGGATTTTCGCGAGATCGGTCTGTCTCTCGGCGCGCGCAAGAGGTTGCGCGCCGCGATCGATGCCGGAGAACCACCGGACGAGGCGCAAGCCGCGACGCCGGCGAAGGCAGGTGTGCGGGAGGCCGAACGGCGGCATCTGACGACCCTGTTCGTGGACATGGTTGGATCGACCGCATTGTCCGCGCGCTTCGATCCGGAAGACATCAGCGAGGTTTTAACCCGCTACCAGAACACGGTTGCGGGGATCGTCACGCGCTACAAAGGCCATGTCGCGAAATACATGGGCGACGGCATCCTCTGTTATTTCGGATGGCCTGTGGCGCATGAGGACGATGCGAAACGAGCCGCGCGATCGGGCCTGGACATTATCCGGGCGTTGCGTGAAATCCGCGCGCCCGACGGTGAGGCCATATCCGCGCGCGCGGGAGCGGCGACGGGGCTGGTGGTCGTTGGAGACCTCATTGGCGAGGGCGCGGCCCAGGAAGAGGCCGTGATAGGCGACACGCCCAATCTCGCCGCGCGGCTTCAGGCGCTCGCCGAGCCGGGACAGGTGGTCGTCGCGGATGCTACGAAGCTTCTGATTCAGGACAAGTTCGACGTAGAAGCGCTTGGCCGCTTCGAGATCAAAGGCATGGAAGGAGCAGTGCCTGCCTGGCGGATCGCCGGCGAACGCAGCCTCGAAAGCCGCTTTGAGGAAAGCGCTCTCGACACCGTGCTGCCGATGATCGGCCGCAACAACGAACTGGCGCTGGTCATGGAGCGGTGGAGCCGGGCGTGTACGGGCGAAGGGCAAGTTACGGTCCTTCTCGGCGAGGCGGGCATCGGAAAGTCGAGACTGACGCGGGCCGTAATCGACGAGATACGAACGCAGGACCACTACCGGGTCAACTATCACTGCTCGCCTTATCACACTGCGTCGAGTTTCTACCCGGCCATTCGCCAGCTCACCAACGCGATGGGCCTGCTCGAAACCGATACCGCGGGGCAGAAGATCGAGAAGCTGAAAGCCAATTTGCGCGCGGCCGATCCTCGTATCATAGCCGAGCTCCTGCAGATCGATGCGCCCGGTGAATACGGCCCGCTGGAGCTTTCGCCCAACCAGGTGCGCAACCGCATAATGGAGGAAACCTCGAACGAGGTCCGCGCACTTGCCCGCGAAAAGCCGGTTCTCGTCGTGGTCGAAGACGCGCACTGGAGCGATCCGTCGACGCTGGCGATGCTGGAGTCATGCCTCGACAAGATCGCTGGAGAGCGGGTGATGATCCTGATCACCGCCCGGCCGACCTTCTCTCACAGGTTCGGGGGGCACCCGATCGTATCAAAGCTGACGCTGAACCGGCTCGGCTCCGACCAGACGGCGGATGTGCTTGCAAAGATTACCGGCGGCAAGACGCTGCCCGGCGAACTGATTGCCGAGATCATCAGCCGTACCGACGGCGTTCCTTTGTTCATCGAGGAACTGACGAAGACGATCATCGAGTCCGGCGATCTGCGCGAAACGGAGGACGCATATGAACTCACCGGGCCGATCAGCCACGTAAGCATCCCCTCAACGCTGCACGATTCCCTGATGGCCCGGATCGACAGGCTGCAACCGATCAAGGAGATTGCGCAGATGGCGGCCTGTATCGGACGCAGTTTCGACCGCCCGGCTCTGGCGAAGATCGCCTGCGTGGACGACAGCATGCTCGACGATGCCCTTGCCCAGCTGGAGCACAGCGAATTGATCTTTCGCAGAGGCGCGCAGTCGGAGGCAAGCTATGTGTTCAAACATGCGCTGGTGCGCGATGTGGCCTATGAAAGCCTTTTGAAGCGCAGGCGTCAGGAAATACATCATCGGCTGGTGGATGCTTTCGAAGCCGATCCGAGCGCGCCTCCCGAGCTGTCGGCGCATCACGCGACAGAGGCCGGACTGACGGAAAAAGCCGTCCTGCTTTGGGCGGAGGCCGCGACGAATGCGCAGGCACGCCCGGCCTATGTCGAGGCCGCGAACCACCTGCGTTCAGCTCTCGATCAGGCAGCGAAGCTTCCGAAACTTGCGCATTGGCGCGAAAAGGAACTGGCGCTTCTCGTTCAGCTTGCCCAGATCCACATCGCCAAGGATGGCTACGCGTCGGTCGAGGCGTCGCAAGCCTTCGCGCACGCTCTTGAACGTATCGATGCAACAGAGAACGCCGAACTCAGGGTCGCGATCTACTATGGCACATGGATAGCTCCCTATATAGGCAATGACCTGCGGCGCGCATTCGACCTTGTTTCGCGCCTCGTGTCGGACATGGCAAGCGAACCGGATCCGATACCCCGCTTGATTTCTCGCCGCATGCGCGCGGCCACACTTATCTCGATGGGCCGTTCACCGGAAGCGTTTGAGGATCTCAGGCAAGCCTATGAACTCTACCAGTCCGCTGAAATCGTCGATTTCTCCTCGAAATTCGCTCAAGATCCCGGTGTGCAGATATGGTGCTACACCCACTTGGCGCAGTGGGTATGCGGTGACGAGGAAGGAGCGCTCGCTACCGCCGACCGGGCGCTTGCACGCGCCCGCGAACTGAAGCATGCCAACACGATCTGTTATGCCGGCTTGCACGATACCACCTTATCGATCTGGACCGGCAACGTCGCCCGAGCCCGTGACGTCAATGAAGAGATGCGCAAGCTGTCGAACGATTACGACATGAGCTTGTGGAAGAACTACGTTGCGATCCATGACGCGGTTATCGCGTGCATGTCGGATGAGAAAGACGCTCCGGCCCGGCTGGACGCGGCCCTGGAAGAGTACAAGGCGAAAGGGTGCTGGTTGTGGGTTACGCTCTACTTGGCGGAGCAGGCAAAGGCCCTGCTGCGCGCAGGCCATCCCGAAAGCGCTGAAGCGGCGCTGCGGCGAGCGTTCCGGGAGCAGGAAAAGACCGGCGAAAGCTGGACCTTGGCCGAGCTTCACCGGATCGCCGGCGAGATACGCTGTGCCGGCAACGATATCGAGGGGGCCGAAACAGCGTTCAACGAGGCCTTGTCTATTGCCAAATTCCAGGGCGCGAAGTCCCTGGAAGCGAGAGCGCTTCGGTCTGCAGATCTATTGCGCAGAGCTTGACCGGGAATGACCGGCTGCCCGAGCACGCCAGCATGCCGGTCCCGGCGCCGCAATGCGGCGATCGTCGGCGACCATTCGACTGGCACCCCAGGCGGCGACCATTTGCCGGCACGGCTTTCGCGCGGATAAAATTTCGCCTCGTCGAAGATAGCCTTGCGCGGTTGCTCTCAGCCAAGGCAGAAGAAGTTAGCCGCACCGCGCCAAACGCAGGACGCTCAGCGGCGATGCGCCCGGCTTCCGTGGAAAGTGCTCCAGATCAGGTAATATTCGAAAATGCGTTGCGGAATGCCTCCAGCGCAACTTCGGGATCGCCAGAGGCGAAGGCCTCCATGCCGACCGGACCGTCATAGCCCATTGCCCTCAGCGCCCGCGCGACGCCGGCATAATTGATCTCGCCCGTGCCCGGCTCACAGCGCCCCGGCACATCGGCCACCTGGATCTCTCCGATCCAGGGCAGGCAGGCCCGGCAGAGTTCGATCAGGTTCCCTTCGCCGATTTGAGCGTGGTAGAGGTCAAGGTTCAACCGCAGTTGCGGGCGGTCGATCGACGACACCAGCGCCAGGGTTTCCTCCGCACGGGCAAAGGGGACGCCCGCATGGTCGACAGGCAGGTTCAGGTTTTCCAGCGTGAAGATCACATCCAGTTCTTCTGCCAGGTCACAGATGCGATTGAGCGTATCGAGGGCCTTGACCCATTTGCGCGGCGTTGCGACCTCCGCCAGCACCGGGCGGCCTCCTTCGCCGAGCCCCGTGCCGTGCAAATTCAATCGTGCAACGCCGAGCCGCTTTCCCACTTCCGCTGTCTCGCGCGCTGAAGCCAGGAGCATGTCGGCGCCTTCGTCGTCCGCCAGGCGGCCCTTGAGATAGCCGTTCATGATCGAGAAGGCCGCGCCCGATCTTTCCAGCTTCTCCAGATCGTGGTCGGGCCAGTTCCAAAGGCCGACCTGAAAGCCCATCTCGTGCAGTCTGGTACAGCGCCACTCGATCGGCTTGTCCTGCCAAAGCATTTCGGCGCAGGCGCCGAGCGTGAAGGCCATGGTTCAGACCCCCGTCATTTCGGACGTCACCTCGACCGGGCGGCCTTCGGCCAGCGACCGGTTCGCTGCCTCGGCCAGCGCGAGTGCGTTGACACCGTCCTGAATGCTTGCCGGGACCGGTTTTCCTTCGACAAATGCGTCGACAAAGGCCGACCACTCGATCGAATAGGCGCGCATGTAGCGTTCGAGGAAGAAATAAACCGGTTTGGCGGACACCACCCCGGCGGATGTGGACTTCACGACGGTATTCTCGATTTCGTTTTCGGCCGCCAGCGTGCCCTTCGATCCCAGAACCTCGACCCGCTGGTCATAGCCGTAGGGCGCGCGCCGCGAATTGCGGATCGTTGCGATACGCCCGTCGTCGTAGCCCAGAACGACGACGGCGGTATCGACATCGCCCGCCGCGCCGATCTCGGGATCGACCAGGCAGGAGCCATGTGCCATGACCGTTTTCGGCAGCCCGAAGAGGAAGGAACACATATCGAAATCATGGATCATCATGTCGCGGTAAAGCCCGCCTGACACCTTGATGTAGCTGACCGGCGGCGGGGCGGGATCGTAGGAGGTGACGGCCAGAAGCTCCCCCTTGCCGATATCGCCGTTGTCCAGAGCGGCCTTGAGCGCGGCGAAATTCGGATCGAACCGGCGGTTAAAGCCCATCATCATCGGCTTGTCGTGGCTGGCGGCGATTTTCCGGATCTCGAGCGCGCGTTCGAGCGACAGGTCTATCGGCTTTTCGCAGAAGATCGCCTTGTTCGACCTCACCCCGGCCTCGATAAGGCCGGCGTGAGTGTCCGTGGACGAGGCGATGAGGATCGCGTCAATGGAACGGTCGGCGAAAATGTCTTCCGCGGAGCGGGCTTCGATGCCGTGCTCGCGCGCGAGCGCATCCGCGGCTTCGCTCACCACGTCGGTGACGGCTACGAGATCCGAGCGGGGATCCGTCTTGATCGAAGCGGCGTGAACCTTGCCGATGCGACCCGCGCCGAAGAGTGCGACTTTCATGGGGGTGTTCCTTTCAAAGAGTAATGCGGCGGCCCTCCCGGGCCGAAATGTCGATGGCGTGGATCACACGTTCGATGCCGAGCGCGTCGGTGAAATCGGGGAAAACATCCTGCCCGCCGGCGATCGCGCGGAGGAACGCTGCGACCTCGATGGTCTTGAGGTCGCCGAAGCCGAGTTGATGGCCCGGCGCGGGACAGAACATGCCGTATGGCGCATGCTCCGGCCCGGTCAGTATGGTGCGGAAACCCTGTTCGGCACGGGGGCCGTCATTGACGTAAAATTGCAGCTCGTTGAGCCGTTCCTGGCTGAAGGAGATCATTCCCTTCGTGCCGTGCACCTCCCAGTCGAGCTTGTTTTTGCGCCCCCAGGCGGAGCGTGAGGTGCAAAGCGTGCCCTGTGCGCCGCTTTCAAAGCGAACGATGGCCGAAGCGGTATCCTCGTTCTCGACGGGCGCGCGGCCCGATGCACCGGGCAGCGGGCGCGTTTCGTGGATGATCTGGATGTCGGCGATGAGGCTTGACACCTGGCCCATCAGCACATGAGCCATCGAAACCAGATGGCAGCCGAGATCGCCAAGCGTGCCGAGGCCTGCTTCCGAGCGCTTTGCCCGCCAGGTCCAAGGCAGTTCCGGGTCCGCCTGATAGTCCTCATCCACCCAGCCGCGGTAATGCACGGGGCGTCCGATCATGCCGTCGGCGATAAGCTTGCGGGCGTGAGAAACGGCGGGATTGTGGATGTAATTGTAGCCGACAATCGTCCGTACACCGGCCGCCCGTGCAGCGGTTTCCATCTCCTCTGCCTGTTCCAGGGTCAGAGCCAGCGGCTTTTCGCAATGCACATGCTTTCCCGCCGCCAGGGCGGCAAGCGCCATCTCGCGGTGCAGCGCATTGGGTGTCGTGATCGAGACGATATCTACGGCGGGATCCCCAATGAGATCGTGCCACCGGTCCGTCGATCTGGCGAAGCCGAACTGACGCGCCATGGATTGCGCCCTTTCGGCCGGAGTGTCGCAAAGTACTTCAAGGCTTACATCGGGCAGGTCGCCGAACACCGCGCCTGCCGCACGATAGGCAAGGGCGTGCGCCTTACCCATGAAGCCTGTACCGATGAGCCCTAGGCCGAGCGCCATGATTACCCCTCGTATGGAATATTTATTCCAATTTGGTGATGAACCGCTATTGTGCTTCTGTCAAGGCTGGAGATGCACATGAGCGAACGAACTTCAAACCGGGCCGTGCCGGGCAGCGTGTCGGAGTTGCTTGAGAAACTGGATGGCACGATCGACGACCTGCCCAAGAGATTGAAGCAATGCGCCAGCTTCACCCGAAAGCATCTGCATCTGATCGCGGTGTCCACCGTTTCGGAAATGGCAAGGGCCAGCGGCGTGGCGCCTTCTGTTTACATGAGGTTCTGCCAGGCGCTCGGCTTTTCCGGCTATTCGGAGATGCAGGGCCTTTTCAGGGCTCGCTACACCGAGTTCCGTCCGAACTATGAAGAGCGCCTTGCGAAGCTTCACGAGGAGGGGGCGGTCGGCACCGGCCGATTGCTGGCGGATTTCGCGGAGTCTGGGCACAAGTCGCTGATATCGCTTGCAAACACAGTTACGAACGAAGGGCTGGATTGTATTGCGCGCGGCATGGCCTCGGCGCGCGTCGTGCATCTGGTCGGCCTTCGCCGCGCCTTCACTGTCGTGAGCAGCATGTCGTATCTCTTTGACAAACTCGGCGTTCCGGCAAATCTGCACTATGGCGTAGGCATGCTGAATGCCGCCGGGACAATCTTTCCGGGAGACGTGCTCTTTGCCGTCACGTATGCGCCGTTCTCCGAAGAAACGGTTCAGCTTGCGGAGACTGTGGCCAAGCGAGGGATCACGGTCTTCGGGCTTACCGACTCCGATCGTTGTCCTGTCGCGGAATGGGCCAGTGCAATGCTGATCGCGCGGGAGGATGAAGTGGCCGGATTCCGCGCTTTGAATGCTTCGATCACCCTGACAACGACGCTGGCGGTCGCCGTCCGGGCCTTGCAGGAGCGGAGTTGACACGCCGGGTAATTTACCGTAATCGGAATAAATATTCCATTCGCCAATTCGGCGCTGGAGTAAATGCCCGGCAAAAGCCGGGTTTTCCAAGGGGGAGTGATCCCGCTGAGGTTCAAGGGAGGAAACATGTCCAAATTTCTCAAGACCGCTGCCTTCGTGGCGGCGATGACGTTCACCGCGCCTGCTTTTGCGCAGGATATTCTTGTCGTCGCGCACGGTCAGGCCAACGACCCGTTCTGGTCGGTCGTGAAGAACGGCGTCGATGCGGCGGCGAAGGACACGGGCGCGAACGTCGAGTTCCGTTCGCCGGAAACCTTCGACATGGTGCAGATGAGCCAGATGATCGATGCGGCGGTGAACCAGGAGCCCGACGGGCTTGTCGTGTCTATTCCCGACGCCGATGCGCTCGGCCCGTCGATCGAGCGTGCCGTCGCGGCCGGCATCCCGGTGATTTCGATGAATTCGGGTTCGGACGTTTCGAAAAAGCTGGGCGCTCTGCTGCACGTCGGCCAGGATGAATTCACGGCAGGCAAGGCTGCCGGCGCCAAGCTGGCCGAGATGGGCGGCTCCAACGCGATTTGCGTTAACCAGGAAGTCGGAAACGTGGCGCTCGACCTGCGCTGCGAGGGCTTTGCCGCAGGCTTCGGCGGGACCGTCGAGGTTCTTCCGACGTCCAACGATCCGGCCGAGGTCGAGGCAAAGATCCGTGCCGCGCTCGATTCCAACCCCGATATCGATACGGTCATGGGCCTTGGAGCGAGCACGGTGGGTGAGCCGGCCGTTGCGGCTGTGGAGGCCGTCGGGCGTGCCGGCGACGTGAATGTCGCCACCTTCGACATGTCCGCGAGCTTCCTGCAGTCGGTCGTGGACGGCAAGGCGGCCTTCGCCATCGATCAGCAGCAGTTCCTGCAAGGCTATCTGCCGGTCGTCTTCCTCGCTCTGAACGCCAAGTACGGCCTCATCCCGGGTGGCGATGTGCCGTCAGGTCCGAACCTGATCACCGCCGACAAGGCCGGTCAGGTGATCGAGCTTTCGGCGCAGGGAATTCGCTAAACCGCGACGCCTTCGTTGCGAAAAGGGGCCGTGGTGTGTGACCGCGCCACGGCCTTTCTGCATCAGCGTGTCAAGGGAGGGAACCAATGTCGGACAGTGCGTCTCAATCTGCCGTCGACGAACGTCTCAAGAACGAGAGCTTCGGCGCTCGCCTGATGAAGCGTCCGGAACTGGGCGCCATCGCAGGGGTTATTCTCGTCACGATTTTCTTTCTGGCGACTGCCGATCCCGCGATGTTCACGCTGTCTGGCGTGGTCAACTTCATGACACCCGCAGCGCAGCTCGGAATTCTGGCTATCGGTGCCGCGCTCCTGATGATCGGCGGAGAGTTCGATCTCTCCATCGGCTCGATGGTGGCATTCGCCGGCCTGTTCTTCGCAGCGGCCACCGTGACCATGGGTTTGCCGCTAAGCATCGCGATCCCGGCGACTTTCGTTTTCGCAGCGCTAATGGGGTCCCTGAACGGCTTTATCGTCATCCGCTCCGGCCTGCCGTCGTTCATCGTGACGCTGGCGTTCCTGTTCATTCTGCGTGGCCTGTCGCTTGTGGGATTGAAGCTTGCTACCGGCGGTTCGACCCAGCTTCGCGGCGTGCGCGAAGCGGTTGAGGATGACTGGCTCGCTCCCTTCTTTTCGGGGGATGCTTTCAGCGGATTATTTGCCTGGCTGGCGAAGAACGGTCTGATCGAGACCTTCAAGAGCGGCACGCCGAAGGTGCCGGGTTTCCCGGTCGAGATCATCTGGTTCCTGATCATCGCCATCCTTGCCACCTGGGTTCTGCTGCGCACGCCCGTCGGCAACTGGATATTCGCCGCAGGCGGCGACCCCAATGCCGCCACCAATTCCGGCGTGCCGGTGCGCAAGGTCAAGATCTCGCTCTTCATGGTCACGGCCTGCTGCGCCGCACTCGTGGCGATCATCACGGTGATGGATGCCGGGTCCACGGACGCACGCCGCGGTTTTCAGAAAGAATTCGAGGCCATCATCGCCGCGGTTATCGGCGGCTGCCTCCTGACGGGCGGCTATGGCTCCGCGATCGGCGCTTTTTTCGGGGCGACCATCTTCGGGATGGTGGTCATCGGCCTGACCTATACCTCTTTCGACCAGGACTGGTTCCAGGTTTTCCTGGGCGGAATGCTGCTGATCGCCGTTCTTTTCAACAATGCGATCCGCAAGCGCGTGACGGGGGAGCGTTGAGATGACCGAGGATACCAAATTCCACCACGGCGATGTGCCCGAACACGCGCCCATCGTCGAGATGAGGGATATCGAGAAGCACTTCGGCAACATCATCGCGCTCGCGGGTGTCAGCTTCGATGTGAAGCCCGGCGAATGCCACTGCCTTCTCGGTGACAACGGCGCCGGCAAGTCCACCTTCATCAAGACCATGTCCGGCGTGCACAAGCCGACGAAGGGCGAGATCTACTTCGAAGGCAGGCCCATGTCCTTCGACAGCCCACGCGATGCGATGGAAGCCGGGATCGCGACGGTGTTTCAGGATCTCGCCATGATCCCGCTCATGAGCGTGACGCGGAATTTCTTCATGGGGCGCGAACCCACAAAGGGCAGCGGCCCGCTGAAGCGGCTGGACATCGAAAAGATGAACGCGACGACCATGGAGGAGATGCGCCGCCTGGGCATCAACCTGCGGGCCCCCGACCAGGCGGTCGGGACGCTTTCGGGCGGTGAACGGCAGACGGTGGCGATCGCGCGCGCCGTGCATTTCGGCGCCAAGGTCCTTATTCTCGACGAGCCGACCTCGGCGCTTGGCGTCCGCCAGACATCGAACGTGCTGGCAACAATCGACAAGGTGCGCAAACAGGGGGTGGGCGTCGTCTTCATCAGCCATAACGTGCGCCATGCCCTAGCCGTGGGAGACCGGTTCACCGTCTTGAACCGGGGCAAGACGCTCGGCACCGCGACGCGGGGCGAGATATCGCCCGAGGAGTTGCAGGACCTGATGGCGGGCGGCCAGGAACTTGCGGAACTCGAAGGGTCGCTCGGGGGAACGGTTTGATGCCGAAAACCCTCGATCTCATCACGATCGGTCGAAGCTCCGTGGACCTTTACGGAGCGCAAATCGGCGGCCGCCTCGAGGACATGGGTTCCTTCGACAAGTACATCGGAGGCTCGCCTACAAACATCGCTTGCGGCACGGCGCGGCTGGGGCTGAAGTCCGCGGTCATCACCGGTGTTGGGGACGAGAGTATGGGCCGCTTCATCCGCGAACAGCTCGCGCGGGAGGGCGTCGATACCCGCGGGGTCAAAACCGACCCCGACCGCCTGACGGCGCTCGTCCTGCTCGGAATCCGTGATCAGGAGCAGTTCCCGCTGATCTTCTACCGCGAGAACTGCGCCGACATGGGCTTGACGGTCGACGACATCG
The DNA here is from genome assembly GCF_009826895.1 of Stappia sediminis. Taxonomy (GTDB): domain Bacteria; phylum Pseudomonadota; class Alphaproteobacteria; order Rhizobiales; family Stappiaceae; genus Hongsoonwoonella; species Hongsoonwoonella sediminis. Next base: position 259,368 of record NZ_WUMV01000002.1, read on the forward strand.
ACCCGGACTTCATCCGCGAGGCGCGCGCGCTCGTGGCCACCGGCACGCATTTGAGCCACCCGCAGGTGGAAACCGCCACGATCAGGGCGCTCGAAATCGCGCGCGAGGCGGGGATGCGCACCGCGCTCGACATCGACTACCGTCCGAACCTCTGGGGTGTAGCGGGCCACGGCGAGGGCGAAAGCCGGTTCGTCGCCAGCGAAAGGGTGACCGCCAAACTGCAATCGACGCTGCACCTCTTCGACCTGATCGTCGGGACCGAGGAAGAATTCCATATTGCGGGCGGCACCACCGACACGGTGGCGGCGCTACGCGCGGTGCGTGCCGTCTCGAAGGCGACACTCGTGTGCAAGCGCGGCCCGCTGGGGGCCGTGGCATTCACCAGCGACGTGGCCGACAGCCTGGACGAGGGGGAGGCCGGGCCAGGTTTCCCCATCGAGGTCTTCAACGTCCTTGGCGCGGGCGACGGCTTCATGTCCGGTCTGCTGAAGGGGTGGCTCGACGGGGAGGACTGGCCAACCGCACTCAAATACGCCAACGCCTGCGGTGCCTTCGCGGTCAGCCGACACGGCTGCACCCCTGCCTATCCGAGCTGGGAGGAGCTTCAGTTCTTCTTTCGGCGCGGCATCAAGCGGGCGGACCTGCGCAACGATGTGGAACTCGAACAGATCCACTGGGCGACGAACCGCAAGGGTGACTGGTCGACGATGCGGGTCTTCGCCTTCGACCACCGTGCTCAATTGGAGGAACTGGACGGCGCGACGAACGAAAAGATCGGCCGATTCAAGGAGCTGTGCCTCGCCGCCGCGCTCGACGTCCAGGACGGCAGGGCGGGCTATGGCGTCCTTTGCGACGGCAGGCTTGGCCGTGATGCTCTCTACAAGGCCACCGGTACGGGCCTGTGGATTGGCCGCCCGGTCGAATGGCCGGGCTCCAGGCCGCTGACGCTCGAACCCCAGATCGGGCCCGATTATGGTCGGCTCAGGGAGTGGCCGCGCGACAACGTGGTGAAATGCCTCTGTTTCTGTCATCCAGACGACGGGGCGGACATGTGGGAAGCGCAGGAACAGACCGTTCTGCGTCTCTTCCACGCCGCCCGGCGAAACGACCTGGAGTTCCTGCTGGAGGTGATCCCCTCCAAATGCGGACCAGTCGATGACGAAACGAGTGCCGTGGTGATCCAGCGTTTCTACGATCTCGGCGTCTATCCCGACTGGTGGAAACTCGAGCCCTTCAGGACCGAGGCTGCCTGGCGCAAGGCCGTCGAAGCCATCGAGAAAAACGATCCGCGCACCCGCGGTATCGTGGTGCTGGGTCTGGAAGCGCCCGAAAGCGAACTGGCCGCCAGCTTTGCGCTCGCCGCCAGGCAGCCGCTCGTGAAGGGGTTCGCCGTCGGGCGCACGATCTTCGGTCAAACGGCGCGCGACTGGATGAGCGGCAAGATCGCCGATGAAGAGGCCGTCCGCACGATGGCAGACAATTACACGCGGCTGTGCCGCATTTGGGATGAAGCCCGCTCCAGGGCATCAGGGGAACGCGCATGAGCAAGACGATCCGCCTCACCGCCGCACAAGCCCTCGTGAAGTGGCTTTCCGTGCAGATGAACGAGGACGGCGCACGTTTCATAGAAGGGGTCTGGGCGATTTTCGGACACGGCAATGTCGCCGGGCTTGGAGAAGCGCTTCACGGGATCGGCGATGCGCTTCCGACATGGCGGGGGCAGAACGAGCAGACCATGGCGCACGCCGCCATCGCTTTCGCCAAGGCGTCGAAGCGCCGCCGCGCAATGGCGGTTACGTCCTCCATCGGCCCCGGCGCGACCAACATGGTCACCGCCGCCGCACTTGCCCATGCGAACCGGCTGCCGGTTCTCCTGATCCCGGGCGACGTCTTTGCAAACCGCGCCCCCGATCCGGTGCTTCAGCAGATCGAGGATTTCGACGACGGGACCGTCAGCGTCAACGACTGCTTTCGGCCGGTCTCGCGCTATTTCGACCGGATTTCCCGTCCCGAACAGCTGCTGAGCGCGCTTCCGCGCGCGCTGCAGACCATGACGGACCCGGCGAAATGCGGCCCCGTTACGCTTGCCTTCTGTCAGGACGTGCAAGCAGAAGCATATGACTATCCCGAAAGCTTCTTCGAACCAACGATATGGCGGGTCCGCCGGCCCGAGCCGGACAAGGCGGAACTCGATGCCGTGGTTGCAGCACTGAAAGCCGCCGAGCGGCCGGTCATCGTCGCCGGCGGCGGGGTTATTTATTCTTCCGCCGAGCAAACGCTGCTCGACTTTGCGAAGAAACACAATATTCCGTTGACCGAGACCCAGGCCGGCAAAGGCGCCGTCGACTGGGAAGAGGGGGTGAACCTCGGCTCTGCCGGCGTCACTGGCGGCGAAGCGGCGAATGTCGCTCTCGCTCAGGCCGACCTGATCCTCGGCGTCGGTACCCGCTTCCAGGATTTCACGACCGGATCCTGGACCGTCTTCGCCAACCCCGGACGCAAGCTCGTCTCGATCAACGTCACCGGCTACGACGCGGCCAAGCATGGCGCGCTTCCTCTTGTAGCCGACGCGAAGGTGGCGCTCGAAAGGATCGAGGCGATGCTTGGCGATAAGAGCTGGCCCGAACGGGATGCCGATGCTCGCGCCGCATGGTACGAGACGACCGACGCCGTGATGGCCGCGCCCAACCGACAGGGCCTGCCCAGCGATGCCCAAGTGATCGGTGCCGTGCAGCGGCAGGCAACGCCCGACACGGTGGCGATGTGCGCCGCGGGTACGATGCCCGGGGCGCTTCATACGCTTTGGCGATCCAGCCAGGGCGGATACCACATGGAATACGGCTATTCCTGCATGGGCTACGAAATCGCCGGCGCAATGGGGATCAAGCTCGCGAGGCCGGAAGCAGAAGTCGTCTGCTTCGTCGGTGACGGTAGCTACATGATGGCCAATTCCGAACTGGCGACGGCTGTCATGCGCCGGGTGCCGTTTACCATCGTTCTCACCGATAACCGCGGTTACGGCTGCATCAACCGGTTGCAAATGGCGACGGGCGGGGCGGAATTCAACAACCTCTACGCCTCGGCGAACGTCGAAGTGCAGCCGGATATCAACTTCGTGGCGCACGCCGCCGCCATGGGCGCGCATGCGGTCAAGGCTGCCGATATCGCCGATCTCGAAGTGAAAATCGGAGAGGCGCGGGGCAGGGACATTCCCTCCGTCATTGTTATCGACACCGACCCCTATCCCGGTACCGGCGCAGGCGGGCACTGGTGGGATGTGGCGGTGCCGGAAGTCTCCGACCGCGCCGAGGTGCGGGAAGCGCGGGCGAACTACGTCAAACACACCGCGCTCCAGCGCGTCGACTGAGGAACATCGAGAATGAGTGTGAAGATCGGCATCTCGCCCATCGCCTGGCAGAACGACGATCTGCCGGACCTTACAGCCGACTACACGATGGAGCAGGCGCTGAGCGAGGCGCGCGACATCGGCTATACCGGCGTTGAGCGCGGCCGGCGAATGCCGCACGAAACCGAAGCTCTCAAGGCCTATCTTGAGAAGTACGACATCGCGCTTTGCGGTGGATGGTGCTCGGGCAACCTTCTCGTCAACGACGTCGAGGCCGAAAAGCTGGCAGTGCGTCAGCAGGTTCAGCAGTTCGCCGCACTTGATGCGCCCTGCATCGTCTACGCCGAATGTTCAAACACCGTGCAGGGCGACATCGGCACGCCCGTCAACAGCCGACCGAAGCTTGGCCGCGATGAGGTGAAAGCCTATGGGCGGAAGCTTGGGGAGTTGGCGAAATGGATGGCGGACGAGGGCGTGCCGCTTGCCTATCACCACCACATGGGTTCCTTCATCGAGGATCAGGAAGATGTTGATTGGCTGATGGAGTTCACGCCGCAGGAAGTGCATCTGCTTTACGATACCGGACACCTGTGGTTCGGCGGCGGCGATGTGATCGGCACCCTCAGGAAGTGGCGCGAGCGGGTTCTGCATGTTCATTTCAAGGATGTGCGACCGGACGTGATCCGTGACATCCGCGACAATGACAAGAGCTTCCTTGATGCGGTGGTCGCCGGCGCGTTCACCGTGCCGGGCGACGGTATCATCGACTTCCAGGCCGTGGCGGACGAACTCAAGGCCATGAACTATTCGGGCTGGATCGTCGTCGAGGCGGAACAGGATCCCGCGAAAGCGCCGCCATACGATTACTCGAAAATGGGCTACGACCACATTGTCGAGATCTGTGCGCGATCCGGCCTGACCATCGACGACCGCCCCTGACCTGAGAGGACGCAATGACCGACCTTTTGAGAAAGCCCTTCGGGACCCGCGGCAAGGTTCATGAAATCACGCCGCAAGGCGCCGGCTGGCGCTATGTGGGCTTTTCACTTTACCGGTTGAAGGCAGGTGACAAGGCGGCCGAAGCGACAGGCAACAACGAGGTGATCCTCGTCATGGTCGAAGGGAAGGCCGCGATCCATGGGGCTGGCCGGGACTGGGGCGTTCTCGGCGAGCGGATGAATGTCTTCGAGAAGTCGCCGCCGCATTGCCTGTATCTGCCGAACGACACCGAGTGGGAAGCGGTTGCCGAAACGGACTGCGTTCTCGCCGTCTGCGCGGCACCCGGCAAGGGCGGCCACGAGGCGCGCCGGATCGGCCCGGACGGCATCTCGCTCACAACGCGCGGCAAGGGCACCAACACGCGCCACATCAACAACATTGCCATGGAAAACGAGGACTACTGCGACGCGCTTCTCGTCACCGAGGTCTTCACTCCCGCAGGCCACTGGTCGTCCTATCCGAGCCACCGCCACGACGAGGATGATTACCCGCGCATCACCTATCTGGAAGAGACCTATTACCACCGGCTGAACCCGGCTGCAGGTTTCGGCGTCCAGCGTGTCTACACCGACGACGGTCGGCTTGATGAGACCATGGCTGTCGCCGATGGCGATGTGGTGCTCGTCCCGCGCGGACACCACCCTTGCGGCGCGCCCTACGGCTTCGAGATGTATTACCTGAACGTCATGGCGGGGCCTTTGCGCAAATGGCGCTTCGTGCCGGATCCGAACGTCGAGTGGATCATGAAACGGGATGGGTGATCGAGGCGCGCCGCCTGTATTGCCGGCATGAACGCTTTTCCTCGATCAGAAAAGCGGCTTCCCAGTTGAGGGCAAGCCCTCTAGCTTGCCTCTTCGAGGGCCTGATCCACGAGAGCCTTGAACATGGCTATGCCCGACGGGATGATCTCATCGGGAAAATCATAATCGGGGTTGTGAAGTTCGGGGATGTTCTCACCGGAACCGAGGCCGAACATTGCGCCCTTGTAGCGCCTGGTGATTTCTCCGAAATCCTCTCCTGCGCGGAAAGGCGCCTCAAGCTCCGTATAAGCCAAACCGTTCAGCCGAGCCGCATCCTCGATCATGGCGACGGCGTCCGCGTCGTTGACCGTTGCGGAAAAAATCTCGATTTCCTCAAACTCGATCCGAAGGCGATATTTCGACGCTATTTCTTCCGATGCCGTGGCGAACTCGCTCCACATCCGGTCGACGACCTCATTGCGCGGCGAGCGCAAGGTGAAATGCGCCTCTCCGTATCCCGGTGCGACACCCGACGAGGGAACGCCCATGTCGAAACGCACGGGCACGACAAGCGCACGCTCGTCGGGCGTGTCGAACGACTGCTGAATGCGGGCGGACGCTTGAGCGATTTCGGCAATGGCAAGGGCCGGGCTGGCTCCCGTTTCAGGCATGGCGCTGTGCGCTTCCTTTCCGCTCAGCTTGATTGCCATGTAACGTACCGCCGAGGTGAAAACGCCAGAGCGGCACAGGATCTCGTCCTTGGGAAAGCCCGGAAAATTGTGCAGGGCAAATGCGTAGTCCGGTGCGATCTTTTTGAAATTCGGATGCTCGCAGCAGGTTCGCGCACCTGTGCCCGTTTCCTCATCCGGCTGAAAAAGAAGAACAATGCGGCCCCGCGCCGGCCGTTGTCTCGCGTAAATCTGGGCAAGACCGGCGATGATCGTCATATGCCCGTCATGGCCGCACTTGTGAGCGACACCGTCATACAATGATCGATATGCGAGATCGTTATTGGTTTCGTGGATCGGCAGTGCGTCCAGCTCCGTCCTGGCGAGAACAGTGTTTCCTGAGGCGCTGCCGTTATAGACGGCCGCGAACCCGGCACCGGCAAGCGAGATGATCTCGTCAGGTGGCGCGTGTTCTTTCAGCTGCGCCTGCATGTAGGCCGCGGTTTCTGCCTCCTGCCTGGAAAGCTCGGGGTGGGCATGCAACCATTGGCGCATTCGTTTCAGTTGCTCGAAGTCGACACTGTTGTGATGAAATTCGCTCATCGTCAAAACCGCTCGTTTATATTCGGGGATCGGGTACTACGGACAGTGATACCTTTGGAATGACGCCCCATCCATGCCTGTGAATTGTGAAGGCAGAGCCATCAAGCCATCGTGAAGATTTGGAGGGAGTCCGGGCGGCACCTGTTGCCCGCAATTGCCGGGCTCAAGAGCGGGCATGCGCAAAGCGCCCCGGCGATCAGCCCGTAACGCCGATCGGCCAGGGTGCGAATTCTTCCTCGCCGACGCCGAGCGCTTCCGATTTCGATTTTTTTCCGCCCGCGACCGCAAGGATGTCCTCGAAGATTTCCTGGCCCATTTCGTCGAGCGTTTTCGTTCCGTCGATGATGGCGCCGCAATTGATATCCATGTCGCCGGCCATTCGCTCGTACATCGGCGTGTTCGTGGCAAGCTTGATCGTCGGCGCCGGATAGGAACCGAAGCAGGACCCGCGCCCGGTGGTGAAGCAGATGAGATTGGCGCCGCCCGCGATCTGCCCCGTCGCGGCAACCGGATCGTAGCCGGGCGTATCCATGATCACGAGGCCCTTCGCCGTTACCGGTTCGGCATATGTGAATACGCCCTCAATGCCCGTCGAGCCGCCTTTCTTGGAGCCGCCCAGCGCTTTCTCGATCACATTGGCAAGCCCGCCCTGGCGGTTTCCCGGGCCGACCACGCCTTGCATCTGCACGTCCTTGCCGTCGGTATACTCAAGCCACCAGTTGATACGCTCAAGAAACTTTCGGCCCACTTCCTCATTGCGCGCGCGTGCTGTCAGCGTGTGCTCTATGCCGTAAAGCTCCGGCGTTTCGCTCAAGATGGCGGTGCCGCCATGGCGCACGAGAATATCCATCGCCTTGCCGAGCGCGGGATTGGCGGAAAGGCCCGAAAAACCGTCCGAACCGCCGCACTGCAGGCCGATCATGATATGTTCGGCTGAACAGGGCGTGCGCTCGATCGCGTTTGCTTCCTCCAGCATCTGACGGATCTGCGCCTTGCCCGCTTCGATCGCTGCGACCGTTCCACCGACATCCTGCATCACCACGGTTTTCAGCAGCTTGCCGGCTTCAAGGCTGGCCCCTTCGAATAGGCGCTGCAGGTTATTGCGCTCACAGCCGAGCGAGCAGACAAGCGCGCCCGCTATATTCGGGTGGCGGATGTAACCGGCGAGTGTGCGATGCAGCAGGTCCATCGCCTCGCCGGTCGCCTCCATGCCGCATCCTTGCTGGTGGACGAAGGCCACCACGCCATCGACATTCGGATAATCGGCCAGACGCTCTTCATCGAACCAGGCCGCGATCTTGCGCGCGACGGTTGCCGCGCAGTTCACCGTTATGAAGATACCGATATAGTTGCGCGTGCCGACCCGGCCATCCGCGCGCCTGAAGCCCATGAAGGACGCGCGCTCTTCTTCCGGCAAGAGTTCGGTCGGGACATAGTCCTGGCCGAAGCGATAGTCCTTCTTGAACTCATCCATCAGCACGTTGTGGCTGTGCAGCCAGGTTCCAGGCGCGATATCGTCGCCCGCAAAACCGATGATCGCATTGTACTTGAGAACCGGCTCTCCCTTGGCGATGGCATGGGTCGCGATCTTGTGGCCCATCGGAATATCCTGAAGCGCGATGACGCCCTCCGACGGGACTTCGGTGCCCGCGGATATTTCCACACGCGCGACCGCTACATTTTCGGCTTCATCGAGCCGGATGACCGGGATCTTCTCCATGGGATCGGCTATCGCTCAGCGCCCGGTTTTCTTGCGCCAAGCCTCGTATTTTTCAAGGTTTTCATCCTTGGTCGCAGGGTAGAGCCCTATGATCGTGGCACCGTTCAGGACTTCTTCCATCACGAAATCCTCATAGCTTTCCATGCCCGTGCACTCATCGGCGATCTCATCCGCCAGATGAGCGGGGATCACCATCACCCCGTCACGGTCCCCCACCAGAACATCGCCCGGAAAGACTGGCGCATCGCCACAAGCGATCGGCACATTTGTTTCGATCGCTTCATGCAGGGTTAGATTGGTGGGTGCCGAAGGCTTTGCGTGATAGGCCGGCATGTCGAGGCTGCCGATGCCTTCGGCATCGCGGAAACCGCCGTCGGACACAACACCAGCCGCACCTCGCACGGCAAGGCGGGTTACAAGGATCGAACCTGCCGTGGCCGCGCGAGCGTCCTTGCGTGCGTCCATCACCAGCACCCAACCCGGCGGGCAGGCTTCGACCGCCGCACGCTGGGGATGATCCGGGTTGCGGAACACCGTGATCGGATTTCGGTCCTCGCGCGCCGGGATGTATCTTAGCGTAAAGGCTTGACCCACCATCATGTGCGGCTTGGGCGACACCGGCACGACACCCTGGATGAACTGGTTGCGCAGGCCCCGCTTGAAGAGCGCGGTGGCGACGGAAGCCGTGGAGACCTTTTTCAGTTTCTCGCGGGTTTCGTCGGATAAAACGAAGTCGGTCATTTCAACCTCAGAAGATATCGGGTTCGCCGGCGGTGTGCCCGAAGTCCGTTTGCAGGAAGTCGAAATCGCAGCCCTGATCGGCCTGAGTAACGTGGCGAGAGAACATGTAGCCGTAACCCCTCTCGAAACGCCGCTCGGGGCTTTTCCATTCAGCCCGCCGTCGATCCAGTTCCGCATCATCGACCAGCATGTCGAGGCGCCGGTTCGCAAGGTCAAGGCGCACGATGTCGCCCGTCTTCAGCAAGGCAAGCGGCCCGCCCACGAAGCTTTCGGGCGCGACGTGCAGAACGCATGCGCCATAGGAGGTGCCTGACATGCGGGCATCGGAGATCCGCAGCATGTCCCGATGGCCCTTTTTTATCAGGGCCTTCGGGATCGGCAGCATGCCCCATTCGGGAAAGCCCGGCCCCCCTTGCGGCCCGGCGTTTCTAAGCACCAGCACGTGATCGGGGGTCACATCGAGATTTTCATCGTCGATCGCCTTTTTCATCTCCGGATAGCTGTCGAAGACCAGCGCGGGCCCTTCGTGAACATGAAACCTCGGATCGCAGGCGGCGGGCTTGATCACCGCGCCATCCGGGCAGAGGTTGCCGCGCAGAACGGCGAGCGAACCTTCGTGATAGACAGGGTTAGAAAGCGGGCGGATGACATCGTCATTAAAGACCTCGGCACCTTCGAGGTTTTCGCCCATACTCCTGCCGGTCACGGTCATTGCGCTGCAATCCAGTCGATCCTCGAGTTGCTTCATCAATGCGCGCAAGCCGCCTGCGTAATAGAAATCCTCCATGAGGTAGTTCTTGCCGGCAGGGCGGACATTGGCGACAAGCGGTGTTACCCGCCCTAGCTCATCGAGATCATCGAGCTTGAGATCGACACCGGCGCGGCGTGCCATGGCGATCAAATGCACGACCGCGTTGGTGGAACATCCGGTCGCCATCGCGACCGTAGCGGCATTGTTCACCGCTGCATCGGTCAGGATCCGGTCAGGCGTCAGGTCCTCCCAGACCATTTCGACGATCCGCCGCCCGCATGCCGAACCCATGCGCTGATGGCCGGAATCCACGGCAGGAATCGAGGAGGCGCCGGGAAGCGACAATCCTAACGCTTCGGCGATGGCAGTCATGGTGGAGGCAGTGCCCATGGTCATGCATGTACCGGCGGAACGCGCGATGCCGCCCTGGATGCCGAGCCATTCCTCGTCGGTGATATTGCCGGCACGGCGTTCGTCCCAGTATTTCCAGGCATCCGAGCCGGAACCCAGGATCTTGCCGGCATAATTGCCGCGCAGCATCGGCCCCGCCGGCAGGAAGATCATGGGCACTCCGGCCGAAATCGCGCCCATGACGAGGCCGGGGGTCGTCTTGTCGCAGCCGCCCATGAGCACCACTCCGTCAAGTGGATGCGAGCGGATGATCTCCTCCGTCTCCATCGCAAGCATGTTGCGATAAAGCATCGAGGTCGGCTTGGTGAAGCTTTCGTCCACGGAGAGTGCCGGCATTTCGACCGCGAAGCCGCCCGCCTGCAACACGCCGTGCTTCACGTCCTTCACCCTTTCGGGAAAGTGCGAATGGCAGGTGTTGAGTTCCGACCAGGTGCTCAGGATGCCTATCACCGGCTTGTCGCGGAAATCCTCCTCCGCGTAGCCAAGCTGCATCATGCGCGAACGGTGGCCGAAGCTTCTCAGGTCATCTGGCGCGAACCAGCGCGCCGAGCGGAGATCTTCGGGTTTTTTCTTGGAAGTATCCATTTTCTGCCTGTCACGAAATCGGTTGGGCAAGCCCGAACAGAAGCCCGGAAATGATTGCCGCGAGGACAACGCCTGCGACCCAGGCCGTGTAGCCATAGGCCATGATGTCCGATTCACCGTCACGTCCGACCATCACAATTCTCCGTCAGTTCAGAAATTCCGGGAGCCAAAGGGCGATTTGCGGGAAAAGCATCACCAGTACGAGGCCAACGATTTGCAGCGCGATAAACGGAAGCACGGCCGTGAAGATCTCCTGCAATGTCACATCCTTCGGCGCCACCGATTTAAGCCAGAAGCAGGCCGGCCCGAAGGGAGGCGACAGGAAATAGATCTGGATGTTCATCACGAAGAGGATCCCGAACCAGACCTTTGCCTGATCCTCGGTGAGCCCCAGTTCCGGCGCAAGCGACATGACGACAGGGGCGAAGACCGGCACCGTAATGAAGACGATGGCGATCCATTCCATGAATGTGCCGAGGATCACGAGGATCAGCATCATCACCAGGATCACGCCCATGGCCGGAAGGCCGAGGTCGAGGAAGAGCGAGCGCAGGAAATCGCCGCCACCGACGAGATTGAAGATACCGACGAAGGAAACCGCGCCAAGGATGAGCCAGACGATCGTGCCGACCGTGGTCATCGAGCCCATCAGTGCGGCACTGATGACGCTCCACCGGAACTGATGGCGAATGGCCGCAACCACGAGGGAGCCGATACAGCCGACGGCCGCGGCTTCCGTCACCGACGCGATACCTCCGTAGATGGAACCCATCACAGAGAAGATGAGCAGCACGCAAAGGATGACGGCGGTCAGGCGTTCCTTCGAAAGGGTATTATCCGTACCCCTGAGTTTCGCAACCTCCACAGCGGTTGGTGCCATGGAAGGATTGAGGTTGACGCGGATTAGCACATAACTTGCGTAGAACACCGCCAGCATGATGCCGGGCACCGCACCCGCCATGAAAAGATCGCCGATGCCGACTTCCGCCGAAAGACCGTAGACGATCATGATGATCGAGGGCGGGATGAGCGTTGCCAGCGCGCCGGAAGCGCATATGAGGCCGATGGTGAGTTTCCGGTCATAGCCGAGGCGGAACATCTGGGGCAGGGCGACCAGCCCCAGCATCACGATCTCCCCGCCCATGACGCCGGACATCGCCGCCAGGATCACAGCGACGATGACGGTCTGCACCGCCACGCCTCCGCGCAGGTTGCCCGCGAAGATCGACATGGCGTCGAAGAGGTCTTCCGCGATGCCGGCCCGCTCCAGGATGGAGGCCATCAGCACGAAGAAGGGAATGGCGACCAGCGTATATTTTTCCAGAAGCCCGGCGGCATTGGTAGATACCAGGAAGAGCCCGCGCGGGCCGAAGAAGGCGATTGCCATGAGCACGGAGACGATCAGCGTCACGATGCCGAGCGGCATGCCGGTCATCATCAGGCCAATGAGGAGCACGACGACGATGATCGAGACGGTCGCAAGGTCGTAGGAGCGCATTTTCAGCGCCTTCGAAGGATCAAGCTCCTTGCCTATGTCGGAAAAGAAGCCGCTTACCATCGCAAAGATGCTGTCTTTGCCAGCAATCTCCGCGCCGATCGATGCTATGAAATAGATCGTCATAATGGCCGCGAGCGCCTTTACCGAATTTCGCGCCCATTGAGCGTGAAGATGACGATGAAGGTTCGTTGTCAATTGTGCGAGATAGAGGAAACCGCCGACCATGAGTAGCGACTTCAGCATCATCGGCATTGGAGAGTTGAAGGCGGTTCCCGATTTCTCGACGCTCAGGATCGAACCCAGGGCGCGTACGGTCGCGTCGGTCAAAAGCAGGTAGAGGGCGGCAACACCCACGACCATTGCGAAAAGATCGAGCCGCCAGCGCGTGGCGGGCGAAGCCAAGACATGGAAAACGGTGATACCGATGTGCCGGTGCTTGAGGGTTACATAGCCGGAAGACAGCATCCAGGACGCGGCGCAAAGCACCATGACGGTTTCGAACGCCCAATAGGTCGGCGCATGCAGGGCATAGCGGGAGAATACCTCCCAAAGTGTGACGATAGCGGCGATGATGTAAAAGGAGGAGATCGCCACGCCCGTAAAATGACTGACGTGATCGACAGCCGTGTAATCATCGAAGGCCAGTACCTCTTCCTCGTGATGAAGAGGATCCTGCGATGCGATTTCAGGGTCCGTTTCAGCGATCCTTGAGTCAATTTCACCGGCCATGGTGCAGATCTGCCTTGATTTATGGCGCCGTACCGCCGGCGAAGATGCGCGAGCGGGCACCTGCGCATTCGCGCGAGGTGGCTATTCGAATATCGAAAAGTGCCGCACCCGCTGTTCCAGCGGGTACGGTCCGCCGCATCGAGCCTAGAGCAGTCCCTGCTCTTTCATGAAATCGATGTGGGTTTGGTAGGTTTCCTTCGCGAGGTCGGAACCCGCCGCGAAATCCGCCCACGCCTTTTCGGCAATCGCACGAAGCTTGTCGCGCTCTTCCTGCGGCCAGTCGATAATGGTCAGTTCGCCCGCGGCCTTGTCGCGTGCCACAAGTTCCTCATCTTTCTGGCGCGTTGCCTCGATAAGGCCCCTGTAGGCCTGTTGATACCAGTCGGTTAGCGCCTGCTGGTTTTCAGGGCTCAGGTCGTTCCAGACTTCCTTGGATACCGTGAACTGAAGGATAGGCATGGAGTGAATGCCCGGATAGAGCGGGTATTTCGCGATCTTGTGCATGCCGTTGGCATCGTTATTGGCGTAGGCCGAATTGTCGGCTGCATCGATAACGCCCTTTTCCAGCGCTCCATAAGTCTCGGATCCAGGCAGGGAAACAGGTGCCGCGCCCGCGCGCTTGAACACGTCTGCCGCAAGGCCCTCCGGCGCGCGGATCTTCAAACCCGCCAGATCTTCAACGCCGTAGATCGGCACCTTCGAGACGAAAGCCTCGCGGGCATAGGACCCGCATCCCACTACCTGAACGCCCTCGTAATAGGCGTCATGCATTTTCTGCAGCATTTCCTTGCCGCCACCGTTGGCGCAGAATTCCATCATCTGCTCCGGCGTGTCATAGCCGGCGATCAGGTCGCCCATCAGTGCGAAGGCAGGATCCTTGCCGGAGAAGTAGTTGATGGAGGTAAGGTCCCCATCGAGAACGCCGGCGGAAATCGCATCAGGCGTTTCGCGGCGCGGGACGACGGATTCGATCGGCAGAAGCTCGATCGAAAGGGCGCCGTTGGTCATTTCCTCAAGCTTCGGAACCCAGGTCTCGTTCAGGTATGCCAGCGAAAAATGGCTCGCGTTCGAACTGGTCTGAACCTTCAGATCGCGGTCCGCTGCTACCGCAGAGCCCGACAGGCCTGCTATCACGGCAATTGCCGCTACGGTGGTGAGAAACTTGGCTTTCATGAATTCCTCCCTTCGGTCCAACCCCAGCGCAAGGGCGCCTGCGTATCCTCCGGCCCCTGCGGCTGGACAAACTAATATATTAGTGTCACAGTTGAATCAAGCGCTCTTTTACCATAGGTAATTTTCTGGAATTTCCTCAGGGAACCTCGGCAATCGTCATCGGAAGGAATTGCGATGGACAGTCTGGTATCAACACTGCAGCGCACAGGGGCCAGGGGGCCGGGTCACAGGGAGGCTGGCGGCTCGTCGGCGTCGCAGCGGGTCTATGAGGAGCTGAGGCGCAGGATCATCAGCTTTGCGTTGCCGCCCGACACCGTGCTTTCACGTGCCGCTATCGCGAAGGAATACGAGGTAAGCCTGACGCCCGTGCGCGAAGCGCTGCAGCAGCTCGAAGCCGAAGGACTGGTGAAGATATTTCCCCAGTCGAAAACACTTGTCACCCGTCTGGCGCTGAATGAAATTCATGAGGCCCAGCTCCTTCGTATCGCCGTGGAGACCGAGGTAGTGGGCCGGCTGGCCGGCGCATGCACGCCAGCCATCCTCAAGCGGCTGAAGACGATCGTCAGCATGCAGGAAGCATTGGCGGACGATCCCGAGGAGCTTGCCTCCTTCCAGGAACTCGACGAAATGTTTCATCGGACGATCATGGCGGGTATCGGTCATGAAAAACTGCATGATCTTCTGAAGTCCCGCTCCGGGCATTTCAGCAGGCTACGGCAGCTTCATCTTCCGAATGCGGGAAAAATCGCGAATATCCTCGCAGATCATAACGCCATCATTGCGGCTCTCGAAGCCGGAGACCCGCCGCTTGCCCAGAAGGTGATGCGTGAACACCTGAGCCAGACGATCAGGCGGGTCGACGAACTGCGTCAGCAACATCCCGATTATTTCACCTGATGTCTTTGCTACAGGGGCCAAACGCATGACAGACGCTACGGGACTTCGGAATTCGCTTACCGGCATATCCGGCATTCTTGTCACGCCATTCGACAGCGCCGACCGGATCGATCCGAAGCGGCTGCAACCGGTCATCGACGGCGCAATAGATGCCGGTGTTCACCTTCTCGTTTCCAATGGAAACACCGGTGAATTCTACAGTCTCACGCTTGATGAAGCCTTGGCGATGGTGGCCGAGACGGCTCGTATGGTGGACGGTCGGGCACCGCTGATCGGGGGCGTCGGGCGATCCGTGCAGGACGCTTGTGCGCTTGCGCGCGCATCGGCTGAAGCCGGTTGCGCGGCTCTGATGGTCCATCAACTGCCGGACCCGTTCGTCTCGCCCAGAGGAACGGTGGATTACCTCCGCCGGATCGCCGATGCCGCCAACGGCCTGCCGCTTGTTCTATACATCAGAAACGATACGGCCGGCACGGATGCAATCGCGGATGTATGCGCCATTCCCTCCGTCGTCGGCGTAAAATGGGCAACGCCCAACCCCATGCGGCTGGCTGCGGCGATGAGGGCCTGCGACCCGGATATCGTGTGGGTTGGGGGACTTGCGGAGATCTGGGCGCCCACGTTCTACGCGGTTGGCGCACGCGGGTTTACATCAGGGCTGATCAACGTGTGGCCCGAGCGTTCGGTCGCGATCCATGCCGCGCTCGAAAGGCAGGATTATGCCGAAGCTCGCTATCTGATCGAAGGTATGCGCGCATTCGAGGACGTTCGTGCGGAAGAAAACGGCGGCGCAAATGTTTCGGGCGTGAAGGCAGCTCTTGCAATGCTCGGGCGCGATTGCGGTCATGCCCGTCCGCCGGCGGCATGGCCGCTCACCGACGATCAATCGACGCGGATAACCGATGTGCTGGCGCGCGCAAAGAAGAGTTGAGTGCGATCCGGTTTCGATGCCGGCCAACAGTCCGGCCGTTCCTGCCGGATGTCGGCACCGACGGAAAATACATCAGAAAGAAACGACGGCGCCTTTCGGCGCCGCCAGGTGAGGATCTCGAAAGATCAGGTCCGGAGATCCTTCGGGAGAATGCTTTCCGGCATGTTCTGGTAGCAAACGGGCCTCAGGAAACGGCGGATCGCCATGGTGCCGACGGAAGTCGCTCCGAAGTTGGTGGACGCAGGGTAGGGCCCGCCGTGGACCATCGCGTCCGCCACCTCGACACCAGTCGGGAAACCGTTGGCGAGGAGCCGGCCCGCCTTGCGTTCCAGAATCGGGAGAAGCTGACGCGCTTCGCCCACATCCGCATCGTCCATGTGGAGTGTCGCGGTAAGTTGACCTTCCAGGCTTTTGGCCACCGCAACCATTTCCGCGAAATCCGTGGCCCGCACCACGAGACCGAGCGGACCGAAAACCTCTTCGCCGAGTTCCCGGTTCGATAGCCAGTCCTTGCCCGTCGTGGCATAGAGGTAGGGCGTCGCATTGCGAAGGTCGCAGGTTGAGGTCAGCACCTCGCGAACGCCGCTCGAACCTGCCACGCGATCGCGGCCTTCGCGATAAGCGGCGGCGATGCCGTCCGTCAGCATGACCTGCGCCCCGACATCGCCAAGGGCGGCAGCGGCAGCCTCCACGTAAGCGTCCGCATCCGGCCCGTCGATCACGACCGAAATACCCGGATTGGTGCAGAACTGGCCCGCACCCATGGTGAGCGAACCGGCCCAACCCTTGGCAATCTCGGTCCCGCGCGCGGAAAGTGCGGAAGGCAGCAGAAACATCGGATTGACCGAGCCGAGCTCGCCGAAGAACGGAATTGGCTCCGCGCGGGCGGCGCAAAGATCGAACAGCGCGCGGCCGCCTGCGAGCGAGCCCGTGAAGCCGACGGCCTTGATAAGCGGGTGCTGGACGAGGGATTGGCCTACGTCGCGCTTGCCGCCCTGAATGAAAGAGAAAACGCCCGGATGCACACCGCACTTCTTGATAGCTGCGTGGATCGCCTCTGCGACGATTTCTCCGGTGCCGGGGTGGGCGGAATGACCCTTGACGACAACCGGGCAGCCGGCCGCCAGGGCAGACGCCGTATCGCCGCCTGCCGTAGAAAAGGCGAGCGGGAAGTTCGACGCGCCGAAAACGGCCACCGGGCCGACGGGACGCTGCATAAGCTTGAGATCCGGACGCGGCAGCGGCTTGCGGTCCGGCAATGCATCGTCGTGGCGGCGATCGAGATAATCGCCTTTTTCGATGTGCGAGGCGAAGAGGCGAAGCTGGCCGACGGTGCGTCCGCGCTCTCCCTCGAGCCGCGCTTGCGGCAGGCCGGTTTCCGACGTCCCGATTTCGGTGATCGCTTCCCCACGCGCGTCGATCTCGTCGGCTATCGCGTTGAGGAAGGCGGCACGTTCGGCCCGGTCGCTGTAGCCGTAAGTCCAGAAAGCCTCCTCAGCGGCCTTGGCCGCGGCGTCGACATGCTCCGGCGTGCCCACCGAATAGTCGAAAGAGGGCCCATGCGCCGGGCTTGAGGCAAACGTTGTGGCGCTGCCAACCCATTCGCCGTCGATAAGGTGGCGCCCGTGCGGTTTGAATACGGGTTTGTCGAGCATGGTCAAATCTCTTGGTCAGTCGTTGAAAGGAGCCGCGACAAGCCGTTTGCCGAGCATTAAGGCATCCGCGACATGGCGAAGCGGGGAAACATCGACCTCGCTTCGGCCCTCACGCAGCAAATCGGCGAAACGGCCGTAGATGCCGTCATACTCCGATTGAAGCGCTTCGGCATCCGTTACGTCGCGGCTATCGATTTCAAGATGCGCTCCGCCGCCGGTCAAGCGCAAGAGGCCACGGTCGGTTTCAACCTCGATATTCCAGGTTTGCGGACCGGTCTGACGCCAGTCGAAATCCGCCTCCACCGCAAGTTTGCCGCTGCCGCGCATGGAAAGCCGGGCTGCAATCGGCGTGTCGCGGTTTTCCGGAAATTCAAGCTCGGCTGCTGTCATCTGGACAGGAGCGGGCAGGATTTCGGTCAGGATCGAAAGTGCATTGATGCCGGGATCGAAAACGCCGAGGCCACCCGGCTGCCATATCCATTGCTGACCCGGATGCCAATGGCGCACGTCCTCGCGCCAGGTGATCATGACTTTGCCGATTTCCCGGTTCGCGAGCCATTCCTTCGCCCTGGGCACACCCTTGGCAAAGCGCGAATGCCAGGTGGCGAAAAGGACGCAGCCATTGGATTTCGCCAGGTCGCTCAACGCCTCGACTTCCGATAAGGAGGCTCCCGGCGGCTTTTCCAGAAGCACATTGCGCCCTTTGGAAAGCGCCTCATGCGCGAGGTCGAAACGAACCTGCGGCGGAACGCAAAGCGCAACGGCTGGAATATCAGGCTCCTTCGCCAGCATGTCGCCGAGCGACGAATAGCAGGGAACGCCTTTCATGGACGCATGGCGGCTGATGACGGCGCCGAGGCGAAAAGCGGGCGAGGCGGCGATTGACGGAACATGCTGATCGACGGCGATCTTGCCGAGGCCGACGATGGCGACGGGTGTTTCAGTGGCTGTCACGTGGTACGTCCTTTCCGCGCCCGCCCCTCAGAAAGTCGAAATCCGCGCCGGTTTCCGCCCCTTGCACATGCGTCTGGAAAAGCTGCGCATAGCCGCCCATGGCGGGTTCGACCGGCGAGCGCCACGCATCGATGCGTCGGGCGATTTCCTCGTCCGGCAGGTCCAGGTGAAGCTTGCGATTGGGAACATCGATATCGATCATGTCACCGGTCTGGACAATGGCGAGGGGACCGCCGATTGCTGCTTCCGGAGAAGTATGGAGAATGACGGTGCCGTAAGCGGTGCCGGACATGCGAGCATCCGAAATGCGTACCATATCGGTTATGCCCTTGCGAAGGACCTTGGGTGGAAGGCCCATATTGCCGACCTCGGCCATGCCGGGATAGCCCTTCGGCCCGCAGTTTTTCAACACCATGACGCAGGTTTCGTCGATGTCGAGGGCCTCGTCGTTGATCTTCGCCTTGTAGTCGTCGATATCCTCGAAGACGACGGCACGGCCGCGATGCTGCATAAGATGCGGACTTGCCGCCGACGGTTTCAGGACAGCGCCTTTCGGCGCAAGATTGCCCTTCAAAACCGCTATACCGCCTTGCTGCGTCAATGCCTTGTCCGCGGGGCGGATGACGTCCTCGTTCCAGTTGCGTGCATTTTTCACCTGATCCCAGGCGGTTTCGCCCGATACGGTGAGCGCATCCTTGTGCAGAAGCCCGGCTTCGCCGAGCCGCTTGATCACGACCGGAAGGCCGCCTGCATAAAAGAACTCCTCCATCAGGTATTTGCCCGATGGCATGAGGTTCACGATGGTCGGGACGTCGCGGCCGAGACGATCCCAGTCGTCCAGCGTCAGGTCGACGCCGATGCGCCCTGCTAGCGCCAGAAGATGGATGACGGCATTCGTGGACCCGCCGATGGCCCCGTTGGTGCGGATTGCGTTTTCGAAAGCCTCCCGCGTCAGGATGTCGGAGGGTTTCAAGTCGTCTTTCACCATCTGCACGATACGACGGCCCGTGAGCTGCGCCATGACGCGCCGCCGGCTGTCGACGGCCGGGATCGCGGCATTTCCCGACAGCGCCATGCCGAGAGCTTCGGCCATCGACGCCATGGTGGAGGCGGTGCCCATGGTGTTGCAGGAGCCAGGCGAGCGGCTCATCGCCTGTTCGGCTTCGAGGAAATCCTCGCGCGTCATCTTGCCGGCTTTGATGTCCTCCGACATCTGCCACAGTGCCGTGCCGGAGCCCACCCGTTCGCCACGGAACCAGCCATTCAGCATAGGTCCTCCGGTGACGACGATCGCCGGAATGTCGACGCTGGCCGCCCCCATGAGAAGGGCCGGGGTGGTCTTGTCGCAGCCGACCATGAGGACCACGCCGTCGAGAGGGTTTGCGCGCAACGCTTCTTCGACATCCATTGAGGCGAGGTTGCGATACATCATCGCTGTCGGGCGCAGGGAGCTTTCACCGGTGGAGAAGACTGGAAATTCGACTGGAAGGCCGCCGACTTCATAGATGCCGTGCTTCACGCGCTGGGCGAGGTCGCGCAAATGCGCGTTGCACGGTGTCAGCTCCGACCAGGTGTTGCAGATGCCGATGACGGGACGGCCGTCGAACAGATCTTCCGGCAGCCCCTGATTTTTCATCCATGAGCGATGATAGATATGGTCCCGGCTGTCGCCGCCGTACCATTCATGCGAGCGCAGCTTGCGCGGCCAGGGGGCAGGGGTGAAAGTCATGACGCTCTCGCTTCTGAATTTAAAGCGCGTGAACCCGGCACGTCTCTTCGACCGGAATGGTGGCAACGCTCAGTCTGTTGACGAGCGGCAGGCCGAATTCGGACGCCTCAATTTCGAAGGTGTCGCCGGGCTCAGCCTGCACGCCCTTGGCAAAGGAAAGAGTTGCCGTTCCGAACATGTGCACATGAACGTCGCCAGGCTGGCGGAAGAGCCCGTATTTGAAGTGGTGATGCTCGAGATTGGCGATCGTATGCGACATATTCGCCTCGCCGGACAGGAACGGTTCCTCGAAGATCACCTCACTCCCGCGTCGGATACGCGAAGTTCCGCGAATATCCTGCGGCAGATCTCCGATCAGGATTTCCGGGCCGATGCTTGCCGGGCGAAGCTTGGAGTGAGCAAGGTAGAGATAGTTTCGACGCTCCATCACATGATCGGAGAACTCGTTCGACAGGGCAAAGCCGACGCGAAATGGCGTGCCCTCCGCACCGATGACATAGATGCCGGCAATCTCCGGTTCCTCGCCCCCGTCTTCCGCGAATTCCGGCGATACCAGGTCGGCGCCCGGCGCCACGAGCGAAGCGCCGTTGCCTTTGTAAAACCACTCGGGTTGTACGCCGGCATGTCCGATGGCGGGCCTTCCACCCTCGAGCCCCATGTTGAACATCTTCATGGAGTCAGTAAGCGCTTCTTCCTCTCTCGCCGACTGGTGCATCGCGTCGCGCGTTGAGGCGGAACCAAGGTGCGTGAGGCCCGTGCCCGTCAGATGCAGATGCGCAGGGTCGGGATGATGGATCGGGTTGAACAGCCGGCCCTCTTCATAGGCGCGCTCCAGGTCGACAGCGCACCCGAGGCCGAGTGCGGCGATTTTCGCGGCAAGGGGCACGCCTTCGCGCGCACATTCGCAAGCAAGCGCATAGACGCTTTCGGCGCCGGATACTTCGAAGGTTTCCGTACCCGCACGAGCGATGACGCGCAATGAGCCATCCTCCGTCTTCATCTGCGACAACAGCATGGCTACGCTCCCTCAGGCCTTGTTCTTGTTGAGGACGTCGAAAATCACGGCGGCCAGGAGCACCAGGCCCTTGATGACTTGCTGCCAGTCGATGCCGATGCCGAGGATTGACATCCCGTTATTCATCACGCCCATGATGAAGGCGCCGACAACCGCACCGACGACGGTACCGACACCGCCGGACATGGACGCTCCGCCGATGAAGACGGCGGCGATGACGTCAAGCTCGAAGGCAAGGCCCGCTTTTGGTGTTGCGGTGTTGAGGCGGGCGGCGAAAACAAGGCCGGCAAGGGCCGCCAGCATGCCCATGTTGGCGAAGGTCAGAAACGTCAGCCGTTCGCTGTTGATGCCCGAAAGCTTCGCCGCCTTCTCGTTGCCGCCGATCGCGTAGATGCGCCGCCCGATCGTCGTACGTCCGGCGATGAAGCTGTAGACGGCGATAAGAAGCGCCATGACGATGAAGACATTGGGAAGTCCTCGAAAATCCGCCATCAGGTAGCTGAGATAAACAAGCGCGATGAAGATCAGCGCGTGCTTGGTGGCGAAAAACGAGAAGGGTTCGTCGACGATGCCGGTCTTCTGGTGTTCCGTACGTGTGCGTATGGCCATGACGAGGATGCCGAGGGCAACCGCAAGGCCGATGAAGAGTGAGAATAGGTTGAGACCTTCACCGCCGAAGAAATCCGGAACGAAGCCCGAGGCGATCAACTGGAACTGTGGCGGGAAGGGGCCGATCGACTGGCCCTCGAGGAGCCAGAGGGTGAGCCCCTTGAAGACCAGCATGCCGGCAAGCGTGACGATGAAGGAAGGGATCTTGTAATAGGCGATCCAGAATCCTTGCGCTGCTCCGATAAGCGCGCCTGCCGCAAGGCAGATAATGGCGGCAAGGAAGTAGTTTACCTCCCAATTGACGATCATGACAGCGGCGAGTGCGCCGATGAATCCAAGGACGGAGCCTACCGATAGGTCGATGTTGCCGCTGACGATCACAAGCAGCATGCCTATCGCCATGATGACGATGTAGCTGTTCTGCAGGATCAGGTTGGTGATGTTGACCGGCTTCAGCAAAATGCCGCCGGTCGCGACCTGGAAGAAGCCCATGATCGCTATAAGCGCGATCAGGATCCCGTATTCGCGAATGTGCTTCTTTATGAAGCTGGTGGCCGAATGCTCTTCGTGCTGAGTGCTGGCCCGAGCGGTTGCACTTTGGTCCATCTGACTATCCACCTGACTTGATGATCATGGACATGATCTTTTCCTGGGTCGCGTCGGCGGTCGGCAGTTCGCCGACGAAGCGCCCTTCGTTCATGACGTAGATGCGGTCCGTGATGCCCAGAAGCTCGGGCATTTCGGAAGAGATGACGATCACGGATCGACCCGCCGCCGCGAGATCGCGGATGATCGTGTAAATCTCGTATTTCGCGCCGACATCAATGCCGCGCGTCGGCTCGTCGAGGATCAGGATGTCGGGGTCGGCGAAGAGCCATTTGGACAGGACAACCTTCTGCTGGTTTCCGCCGGAAAGGTTGACCGCCTCCTGCTCGACCGACGAGCATTTGATATTCATCTTCGCCCGGTATTCGCTTGCGACCTCGCCCTCGCGGCGCTCATCGACCACCATGTGGTCCGCCACACCTTCGAGATTGGCGAGCGGCACGTTGCGGCGGATCGTCTGATCGAGCACCAGGCCGTAGGTCTTGCGGTCTTCCGTGACATAGGCGAGCCCGGCGTTGATCGCGCGCGGGATCGTGGAGACATCCGCGAGCTTGCCGTTAACAATGACTTCACCGGTGATATGACGGCCGTAGGAGCGCCCGAAAAGGCTCATCGCGAGTTCCGTGCGACCGGAGCCCATCAGCCCGGCGATACCCAGAACCTCGCCCTTGCGCACGTTGAAATTGACGTTGTCGACGGAAAGCCATTCGTTATGGAACGGGTGATGAACCGTCCAGTTCTTCACTTCCATGACCGTATTGCCGATCCTGGGTTCGCGGGGCGGATAGCGGTCGTGAAGACTGCGCCCGACCATGTCGCGGATGATATCATCCTCGCCAACCTGCCCCGTCGAGCAGTCCTTCGTGCTGACCGTCGCGCCATCGCGCAGAACGGTGATGGTATCGGCGATTTTCGCAATCTCGTTGAGCTTGTGCGATATCATGATCGCCGTGATGCCCTGCTTGCGGAATTCCATCAGCAGGGACAACAGCGCTTCGCTGTCCGCTTCGTTGAGCGAGGAGGTCGGCTCGTCGAGGATCAGGAGCTTCACCTTCTTGGAAAGCGCCTTGGCGATTTCGACAAGTTGTTGCTTGCCCAGGCCGAGGTCGTCGACCCTCGTCTCGGGATTTTCCCGCAGGCCCACGAGCTTCAGGAGTTCCGCCGTGCGCCGGTTGGTCTCGCGCCAGTCGATTACGCCGTTCTTTGCGCATTCGTTGCCGAGGAAGATGTTTTCCGCAATCGAAAGGAGCGGCACGAGCGCCAGTTCCTGGTGGATGATGATGATGCCGTCACGCTCGGTATCGGCGATGCCGCGATAGGCCTTCGTCTCGCCCTCGTAGATGATTTCGCCGTCGTAGCTGCCGTGCGGATAAATCCCGCTCAGCACCTTCATCAGCGTCGATTTGCCAGCGCCGTTTTCCCCGCAAAGCGCGTGGATTTCGCCGCGCCTGACCTGAAGATTGACATTGTCCAGCGCTTTGACCCCAGGAAACTCCTTGGTGATCCCGCGCATTTCGAGAATGTAGTCCATGAGCCTGCCCTCAGCCGCGGTTCTATTCGGGCTGGACCTATGCCGCGGTTTATCGACCGCTCGTTTGCGGTCGGATCGGAAAATTGGGGCCGCGTCGGGCGCGGCCCCGAACAGATGCGTTATTGAATCTGGTCGCGGGTGTAGTAACCGCTTTCCAGAAGCACATCTTCCCAATTCGCCTCGGTCACCGGGACGGGCTTAAGCAGGTAGGACGGCACGACCTTGACCCCGTTGTCATAGGTCTCGGTATCGTTGATCTCCGGCTCGCTGCCGCCAAGCAGGGCATCGACCATGCCGACGGTTACACGGGCGAGTTCGCGCGTGTCCTTGAAGATCGTGGAGTATTGATCACCACGGAGGATCGCTTTAACCGACGGGATTTCGGCATCCTGACCGGTCACTATCGGCATCGGCAGGTCGCCCGAACCGTAGCCCACGCCCTTCAGTGAGGAGATGATGCCGATAGAAAGCCCATCGTAGGGCGAAAGTACGCCGTGGATCTGCTGGCCCGTGTAGTTTGCGGACAGAAGGTTGTCCATGCGTGCCTGGGCGACGGAGCCGTCCCAACGCAGAGTGCCGACCGTATCCATGCCCATCTGGCCGGACGGGACGACGATATCGCCGGAATCGATCAGCGGCTGGAGGACGGACATCGCGCCATTGTAGAAGAAATAGGCGTTGTTATCGTCGGGCGAGCCGCCGAAAACTTCTATGTTCCAGGGCTTTACGTCGCCGTAACGTGCCTTGAGACCATTTACCAGATTTGTCGCCTGGAGAACGCCCACCTGGAAATTGTTGAAAGTGGAATAATAGTCGACATGTTCGCTGTCGCGGATCAGGCGGTCATAGGCGATCACCTTGATGCCGGCGGCATTTGCGTTGGCAAGCGCATTTGAAAGCGTCGTACCGTCGATGGCGGCTATGACGAGGACATTCACGCCCTTTGTGATCATGTTCTCGATCTGGGCAAGCTGATTGGGGATATCGTCTTCAGCATATTGCAGATCGGTGGTGTAGCCTGCGGCCTCGAATTGCTCGACCATGGAATTGCCGTCGGATATCCAGCGCGAAGAGGATTTCGTCGGCATGGCGATACCGACGAAACCGTCGGCAAACGAAAGGCTGGGCGCTGCGAATGTGGTTGCAGCTAACGCGGCAGCCATAAGGGTCCTGGTGAATTTGCTCATCATGTCCTCCCGGATCGCCGCAGGGCGAGAGGCGGCGCGCCGTGACGGCTCGCGAAGACCCTCTGCTGCGATGCAATCTCGTTTCCTCCCAACGGCGCCGGTAAGACAAGGGATCGGTTCGCGCGGCACCGCTGCGTCAACCTGACGCAACGAAAGCGTTACCCAGTTTCGATATTCCGTACAAATACATATAATGCTATTTGATATATATAAAATGTAATATCAAGTCGAGAGAAGTACGATGGACCATGTTGACGCGGCTTTCGATAATGCCGGCAAGGACAGGCTGGTGCGAAAGGGGCTCAAGCTGCGCCACTTGCGTCTTATTTCCGCTGTTCGGGATACCGGTCAGGTCGGTGCCGCCGCCCAACGCCTGAGCATGGCGCAGCCCGCCGCTTCGCGCTTGCTGGCGGATCTGGAGGCGATCGTCGGCGCAGATTTGTACGTGCGCCACCCACGAGGCATCGAGCTTACCGAGCTTGGCGGGCGTCTTGCCGAGCGGGCGAGACGTATCCTCTGCGAACTCGATGACACTGACCGCGAGATTGGGGAAATGAGCGCCGGACAGCGCGGCAGGGTGAGTCTTGGATCCGTTACCGGGCCCGCACTGGAAGTGGTTCTTCCGGTCATAAGGCAGATGCGCGTCACGCACCCGGCGATAGATGTCATGGTGACTGTGGAGACAAGCGGCAAGCTTGTCGAAGCACTCCTCGATGGGACCATAGATTTTTTCATAGGCCGAATTCTGGGCGATGCCGATCTGGATCTTTTTTCAACCCAGGTCGTCGGCGAGGAACCTATCGGCTTGATCGTGCGCAACGGGCATCCGCTGACGAGGCGAAAGGACCTCGAGCTTGAGGACTGTATCCCTTATGATTGGGTAATGCAGACGAAGGACGGATTGCTGGCGCAAACCGTTGAGCGCTATCTGGTCGAAGCCGGAAATCTGCTGCCGCAACGGGTGGTACGCACGTCTTCCCTGCTTATGACACTTGCGCTGATCGGGCAATCGAATGCGATCGCGCCGATCGCCCGCTCGGTCGCGGAATTCTACTCGGACAGTAACGGTTTTGGCGGGCGAATTACCACCCTGCCGGTGGCCGAAGACCTGACCGTTTCGGCGTATTCGCTGATCCGAATGAAAGACAAGGATCTTTCACCCGCCGCGCAGCTGTTTTATTCGGCCGTCGAGCAGCAATTGAACCGTTGCCAAATGGCATCGCGGCTTTCCAGGGAAAAGTCCGACGTCATTTCTTGATAGTGGTTGCTTGTCGAATTTCCGGAGCCCGGATTGATCGGCCGTTTGCTATTCGACGTTGCCCATCTGCTTGGCCTGATTGATCAGTTCCTGACATGCTGCCTCGTCGCCGTCGCGCCGTTTTTCATTCGCCTGGTCAAGCAGCACCCGCATCGACTCCGCTGTAGTGACATCAATGCCGTAGTCGCCAGGCGTACCAAGAGCGCGCTCCACCTTGTCTATATCCTCAGCGCAATCCGCCAAGGCGATCGCCGGTGCTGCAATCATGAAAGCCGAACAGGTGAGCATTATTGTAAGTAAATTCGATTTTCCGGGCATTTTCATTTCCCTTCATTGTAAGAAACTGGCGTCGAGCCTTCGCGCAAGACAAGTATGAAACCCTATTGCCGTTTGTATCTACGAGACTGATTTCTCTAGAGCATATCCCGCAGAATCTGGATTGGATTTCGCGACAAGGATATGCTCAAGATATTGATTATGAAGCGGTTTCCAATCACGAAAGTGAATCCGCTTTCGTGGAAAGCGCTCCAGGGAATTGCCGCAAAAACTATGTGCGGATCCGAGTTACTATAAAACAACATTCTTATTCCGTTAAGTTATTATCGCACCAGTAGCAAAAGAATGAAAGTATGTATTTTCGCTATCAGGAATTGTGATTCTGGTGAACTCATTCTCTCGACAGGACTCTTGCCAGCCACACATTGCTATGGATCTTCATTTTGGCGCGCGGCCTCTTGCGCGCGTTCAAGAAAGCGCCTTGCCTCCTCCTGGCGGCCTGTCGATCCGAATATCTCCGCGAGCGTAGACATTAACAGGGCGCTGTCCGGCCTTTTCTTCAACCCTTCCTCGGCAATGGAAATGGCGCCTTCCGGATCTCCCGTTGCCCATGCAATACGAGCGCGCATGCGCCATGCCTCGTGGAGCTGGGGATCGAGTTCGGCGGCAGTGCGAAACGCCTGATCCGCCACCGGCACGTTTCTTAGCGCGAGCGCGAGGCCGCCGATCGCCATCTGCGTTTCAGGAAAATCCGCCTTGGCCGCCAGGGAAGATTGATATTCGCGAAACGCCTCGCTCAGCGCTTGCCGTTTGTCGTCGGGGATCGGCCGGGACAGTACGGAAATCATGTACCTCGCGGCATCGATCCGAACGCTTTTCACAGGATCGGTGAGAAGCGGAAGCAAACGCTCCAGAATGTATTCCGGTTCTGCACCGGCCTGCAGATCGGCGGCTGCCGACCTGACAAGCGGATCTTTATCGTCCAGCAAAGGGGCGACCCGGATGCCGACTTCAGGCGTTTCCGCCTGAGAAAGGCGCTCAAGCACGCTTGCCCGCGCAATGCCCGCATTTTCGACCGTTTCCGCGTAAACGGCGAGACGTTCGACCGCCACATCGTCAAGCGTCATGCCCGGATCGAGAAAATGCGCAAGGGAGGGCGTTCCGGAGCGACCGTCGGGATACCAGCCCTTCACCGTTTCCGCGGCCCATTCGTCAGTCTTGCCGGTATGGCATCCGGTACATGCGTTCGGGACGCCGAATTCCACCGATAGATCGGGTCTCGGCACACGAAAGGAATGATCGCGGCGCGGATCGACCCGCATGTAAGTGGTTTCGGGCATATGGCATGATGTGCAACGCGCACCGTCGCTCCTGGCCTCGTGGTGATGGTGGCCCGGATCGTCGTAAAGCGCCGGCTTCAGGCCGGAAAAATCGGGATTTCCCTGAGGATTGTGGCACTGCGTGCAGAGCGCATTGCCCTCCGCCTTGAGCTTCAGCGAATGCGGATCATGACAATTCGTGCAGGTCACGCCTGCGGCGTACATTTTACTCTGGAGAAAGGAACCGGCGACATATACTTCGTCGCGGATCTGGCCATCTGGGTAGTAGAGCCCGGGCCTAAGCAGTGAAAGGCGGTAGTCATTCGAAAACAGTGACGCGGCGGGCGGGCTGTCCGCGCCAATCGGTTCGCGCCGCGAATGGCATCGAAAGCAAAGGTTGAGTTCCCGGAACTGGTTCGATCCTTCGAGCCCTGTGAGAAATCCGTAGTTGTCGATGCCCGCAAAGCCCGAGATCGCAGCCGAAGGATCGGCTCCGCTTTCCTGCGCATGAGCCCAGGCGACATGCGCTTCTCCAGCGCCGTGGCAGGCTTCACAAGTAACGTTCAACTCGCTCCAGGTGCTTGAATAGCTGCGTGTTCTCGGTTCGTAATTCTTGCGAAAGTCGGTCTGATGGCATTCCGCGCAGCGCGCGTTCCAATTCTTGTAGGGTCCCGTCCAATGCAGGCCGTCCTCCGGCGTAAGCTTCTGGTCGGGGAAAAGGTGAAACCAGCGGCGATTTTCAGTGTCCCAGGCAATGTCCAGTGCCTGAAGGCGACCGGGTTTCGTCTCCACCAGATACTGTTGCAGGGGGGTTATTCCGACCGCATATTCGATTTCATATGACGTGTTTTCACCGTCTGCGCCTTCCTGTTCTACTCGAAAAGCATTTCCATCGCGATGGAAGAGATAGGACGTGCCGTCGTGTTCGAATTCCGCATCATCGAAATCGCCTAGGACGTATGGCTCTTCAGCAGGTTTCAAGGCCCAGTCGTGATGCGAACCCGACCAATCGCCAAAAGCTTTCGAATGGCAGGACTGGCAGGTCTTGCTGGTGACGAAGGCGGGATCCCGTGTTTCTTGGGCTAATGCAGGGGGGGCTTCGAAAAGACATAGGCAAACGAAAAGAGCAGAAAGAAGGAAGGAGAGCGGATTCAGAAAGAACATACGGTGCAACCGCCGGCGATCATGTGCCGGCGTGATGACTTGGCGGTTGCCTAGACGGTCAAGTCGAGGCGGAGCCGGCTTTGTTTTCTTCCGATCGAAAATCAGATCCTGAAACAAATGCCCTCCTGAGTGTCGGCGATGTCGTCGAAATGCAGCTTGAGGAGTTGGAAATCTTCCTCCGCGGATGCGGCGAAGGCAAGGTGATCGCTTCCCTCGTGGACGACGAAAGCAGCCGTCCAAACGCCGATCACGAAGCCTGTGCGGTCTCGAAGCTCCAACCTGTGCCCCAGAAGGTCGCGGTGATCGAAACCTTCCTTGTCCTTGCTGGCGACAAGCTCCAGGCAGATCAGAGCGTTTTTGTATATGCGCCAGCGCACACTATTGAACGTGCAATCATCCAAATGCTGGTCGACTGGCCAGTCGAACTGCTGCCAACTTATCGTCTCCTCGCCGCTCACGACATCGCCGCGCGTGACGGAGACCGATGTGGACCGCAGATGCCCTTTGATGGAAGGAGTGGCTTGCACGCGCCCCAGCGGAAGCCACGCATCGCCCGTCCCGCCAGCGAGCAGTGTATTGACGGCAGCAAGCTTCTTTCCGTCCCCTTCGCCGGATGAAGCCTTGCCAAGGAAAGGGCGGGCCAGAATGCTGGCGAACTGGATCACTCGGGCACGACCTCCCAAGCCTCGTCCGGGTTGAAGCGATCGATATATTTTACGATCGCTTCCGTCGGCGTGCCGAGGTCGGCTTCATAGACGATGCCGTGATGGCTCACCATGAAGGTGTGAACGCCCGTTTCGCCGTACTTCAAAGGCCATGCTATGAGCGCGAAACCGGCGATCATATTGTCGTTTATGACGTAATCGTAATTGCCGCCGGCGATGCGGTCGCCTTGTCCCGTGAGAATGCGGTAGCGGTAGCCGAAATAGCCTTCGCCTTCCTTGGCCTTGTCGAGGGCGGCTTGCTGGACGAACTCTCCGGCTGGGCTGGCCTCATCTTCCCAATAAAGACCGTCTTTTAGGCCTTCACTGCTGATGAGTTTTTGGGCGAACTCCAGTACGCCGTCGTCGTCGCGATCTTCCTCCGCATAGTCGTGCTGGGCATCGACATAGGCGCGCATGGTGGAGATCGTCTCAAGCTCGTTCTCGCCAACGCGCCGGTTCACGATTTCTTCCAGGCCCGCGTAGGTGTCGAACGCCCATTTGCCGTCTTCACCCTTTGTGATGGGGAAGGGAAAGGGCCACAATTTGTCTCCAATGTCGATAAGTGCGCGATCATCCATTTCGTCGACGATAACGCGCTTTGCGGCTCCCTCCCGGATTTCGCCATAGGCTTCCATGGTGCTCTCGTCGCCTTTGAGCTTCGAGGCATCAAGGCCAAGGAGTTCCGCCACCCGATCGAAGTCGTCGTCTGCAAGCGCTTTCTTGAAGGCTTCGACGGCCGCCTCGGCGTTATCGAAAACCGGCGGGTCCTGATCGAGAGCGAAGTCGGAAATCGAAGGTTCCTCCTGCGCCAAACCGGGAGCGGGATTAGAAACGGCGACAGTGCCTGAAAGGACCATGGCCGCCGATACCAGAAGCATGCGATGAAATGCCGTGTTCATGATTTTCGTTCCCTGTCCCGGAAGTTCAGCGCCTGCGCCGTCCGCCGCCGCCCTTGCGTTTGACGGACTTGTGGGCTTTCTGTCCGCCACCACGCCTTCCGCCACCCATGGACTTGTTCCCGCGCTTGGCAGCCACCTTCTGCTGTTTGCCGCGGCTGGGCTTACCGAGCTTGGAGGCATTCTTCGGTCTGTTGTCTCTTTTCGCGGCGGGCTTTTTCTTGCCGGACGGCCGGCTGGCTTTCTTGTTTGCCGGGCGTTGAACGTTCGCCTTCTGGGGCCGTTTCCTGTCGGCTGCGGGCCTTGATGGTCGGTTCGCCGGGCGGGCATTCGCGAGGTTGTTGGATGCGCCGGGCTTGCCCTTCAGGCCGTCCAATGTGCTTTTGCGAATGTCCCTCGTGTTGCCGGCTTTGCCCGGAAGTGTCGTCGGCCGCTTCTTCTTTATCTCCGACGCCCGGTTACGGATCGAATTGTTCGTGTTCTGCTTGATGTTGTTCCTGATTTGCGATCGGTCGATGTTCTTGAGTTTGTCCTTGTCAAAGTTGATCTTGCTCCGGTCGACATTCTTCCAGTCGATATCGTTGAACTTGAATTTTCCGTCGACATTGACGTTGTTGAAACATCGGTTGCAGTCGATATCGACGCCGCCGCCGTTCCAGCGTCCGCCCCAGACGCCCCAGTCGTCCCAATCGACAGCCGCCGCCCAGACCGCACCGGTGACGGCCGCAGTGAAGAAGGTGGCGGTCGGCCAGTAATAGTTGGGATAGGGATCGGGATAGTAGCTTATGGGCGCGGGAGCATAGCCGGGATCATAGAGCATTTGCGGTTCGTACTGCGGCACGTAGACGACTTCCGGATCCGCCGGCTTGATGATGATGTTGTCGTTTTCTTCGCTCACATCCATCTTGTCGTCGGATTTGATAATGCCGTCGGCGACCGCCTGCTCGCGTAACTGCTGGATGGCGACCAGAACGTCTTTCTGCTGATAGGTCAGCGCGTCGCCTAGCGACTGAGTCCAGTCGAGATCGTCGCTCATCATTTTTACGATCTCGGGATAGTTCAGAAGCGATATTATGCTGCCGTCCCAGGTGGACTTCGGCTCTAGCGAATTGTCCTTGGCGTAATCGTCGAGAAAGCGTGAAGCTTCGACGATCTGGAGCGGGTAAAGAGAAGCACCGGAAATGGCTGCGATCAGCTCGTCGGGATAGAGCGCGATCCGCGCGACCAGTACTTCCAGCTCCTCTTCGGTCAAAGGCGGTGGAGACTGGTCATCCACCGGTGCGGCCGCTTCCGCCGCAGCGGATTGGTCCTGGGCGAAACCGGGAGGTGTTTCGAACATTATGAAAAGCAAGATGAGGAATGGCGCGATAATTGACAGCCAGATTGACTTTACGGTCATCTTTCACACTCCCACCAATACAGATTATCTTTTTATTTGCTCCCGGTGCGTTTGATCTTCCTTAGAGATCGGCAGAATATCTTCAATCGGCTTGAGATTTCAACGTTTTGCGGTTCAGGCCGCTGTGGCGTTTTCGATCGCATTTGCCACCTCTGAACTATCGAGAGGTTTTATCAGGTAGGCGACAGCTCCGGCATCCAGGCATTTTTCCCGCAAGCCCGGCTGGTCGAAGCCGGTAATGGCGATAGCCGGAACGTGTCGCCGTCCAGCGGTCATTTTGCGAAGCACACCCAGCCCGCTGAGCCCTGGCATGTGGACGTCAAGCAGCACACAGTCCGGCATCCGGCGATCCAGGCTGGCGACAAAGTCGTCGCCAGACTGAAAACCCACCGGGTCGAACGATAACGACAGGACCATTCGCTGCAACGCGCGGCGTACCGACTCATCGTCGTCCACGATCGCGACCACGATTTCTTTTGGGCTCATTCATTATTATTACGACAACGGCCGCCGTATTGGATATTGCCCTTGGGTCCAACAGCGTCAGCTGAAATAACGATTATGATTCATGGAGCGTGATAATGCGCACAAGATCGGCAACGGTGCGGACCTCCATTTTTGTCATCATCCTACAGCGGTGAACCTTGACGGTTTTTTCCACTATGCCGAGATCGGCGGCGATCTGTTTGTTCATACGCCCGGTGACGACATGGGTCATCACTTCCAGCTCGCGTGCGGTAAGGCTTGCCAGACGTTCCTCCACGGATTTCTTCCGGGCAAAGGCGTTTCTGGCATCGATATCTCGCTGGCAAGCTGCCTTGACCGCGTTCACGAGATCGTCCGCTTCGACCGGTTTTGTAAGAAAATCGATCGCGCCGGATTTCATGGCGTTGACACTTCCGGCAATCGTTCCGCGTCCTGTCAGGAATATGGCTGGCCGACAGGGGGGCATTTCACGCAGCCGATCGTATAGGGCAAAGCCGTTGAGTCCCGGCAGTTCGACATCGAGGACGACACATCCGGGCGCGGCAGGATTGTGTTTGCTCAGGAAATCCTCAGCGCTCGAATAGCGTTCACACCGATATCCGTAACCGGTAAGCAGTCTGGAAAGCGCGGAGAGCACACTTTCGTCGTCATCGACAAGATAGACTGTCGCAGGCGTGTCGTTCATTGCCGGCATGCCTTCACCCTCCTATTGCCGGCAAGGTGAGGATGATGCGAGTACCCTCGCCAGCCTTTTCATCAAACTCCAGAGTACCCCCGTGCGCTCCGGCGATTGACCGGCAAATGGCGAGGCCAAGACCCATGCCGTTCGTCTTTCCGCTGACGAATGGTTGAAATGCCGCCTCCCGTAACTCGGGAGACACACCGGAACCCCGGTCTGATACCGAAAGCGTGCGCGTCCCGTCTTCCCGAGCATATGTTTCGATCTGTATACGTCGATTGGACGCCGGGAGATCAGCCATGGCATCTGCTGCGTTCATTGTCAGATTGAGGACGATCTGCTGTAACTGCGCCATATTGCCTTTGACCGGCAGTACTTCGGAATTGCGAATGAAAGAGACCTTTGTCTGCCGTTCGACAAGTTCGCCACGCAAAAGCGCAAGGGTGGCCGAGACGGCTTCATTCAAATCCATCGGCTCGAGCGTCACTTCGCCCTTCAGCATCATTTGCCTGAGCTGCTTGATGACGCCTGCAGCGCGGCGATCAGAGGAGGCTATGTCTTCAAGGATATTCCGGATCTCCGGAATATCCGGCTCTTCCCTGTCAATAAGGCGAATGCCCGCTTCTGCATTTGCTAGGATCGAGGTGAGCGGCTGGTTCAGTTCATGTGCGAAGGATCCGGAAAGTTCGCCCAGTTGCGTGGTCCGCGATAGGTGGGCAAGTTCAAGCCGCTCCAGCGCGAGTTCTTTCTCGATCCGCCGCTTCCTGCGGTCGAGCACGATCAAGGCAGCTATCGTGCCGGATTGAAGCATCAAGATCGCTAGGATCGCGAGGATCTGCAGTCGATAGCGATCCCAAATCGAGGCATCATGATGCAGAACGAGTGTATCCGTCGGCAGCAATGCCTCGTGTATTTCCCACCGCGCTAATTGACGCCAGTCGACGGTTGGGCGCCCCGGGGAGGTTCTAAGTCGTTCCCCGGAAAGGCTCCCGGATATTATCCGCTTAGCCATCAACGCCAGATCGACGCCAATCCCGTCAAAAGTCTCAATGAAACCGCCGACAATGCCTGTGCCGATGTATGAGCTGTACACCCCGTATGCGGGTGCAGCGGATGCGGATGCGATTTGTGTCGTCGCATCCTTAGGGATAAAAGCTCTTCCGTCGGCATCCTCAAAGACCGTGAGTACCAACAGAATGGCAGTCGGCGGCAAGGCGGCGGCGGCTTCCTTGAAACCGTCGAGCGTCAGCCCGGATAGATATTTCACCTCGACGCCGTGGTAGCTTTGCGCAAGATCGCGACGTGCGCTCTCCCGCCAGCTCCGGTCGAAATCGGATGATCCGCTGAGGACTACGATCCGGGAGGCGTCCGGCTGAAGCCGGAGAGCGAGGTCCAGCGTTTTTGGCACGTCGAAATGGCTGATGATGCCCCAGACATTTTCTTGAAGGGAAGCAGGATCGATCGATGCTTCAGTGATAGCGCCGGCGACAATCGCCACATCCGGTGCTATAGCCTCGCGGTTTTCCAAGATGAAACGAAATGCGCCCGGGCCGATCGTGATCACTACGTCGAGAGGGGCATCCGCGTATTTTGAGGTCATCATTTCGACGAGCCGATCGCGTAAGTCGGACCCGGGAAAACGCACCGTATCGAGATATTCCGTGTAGAGCTCGACCGATGTTGGCGCACCTCCCTCAAATTCACGCTGAAGGGCAGTCCTTATTTCCGCAATGGCGTTGAGCGTGCTTTCATTCTCGCTGACTATCAGAACGCGCGCTACCTGCGATCTTTCGTCTCCTTGGGGTAGGGCAGGGCTGAGTGGATAAAGAAATAGTTGTGCGAGGAGGAAAATCCTTACGGCCAAGCCTCGATTTGCGACGAAATTGACCATGCTCACAAAGCTTATTCAACAATTGCATCGACAGTATTACGTAATGTCATGCTGCAAAATTCAAGACAATTAGCTCGGATAACGAGCTGGCGGCCGTTTCCTGAAAGGCGAATGAACTCTCTTTCCAGGACGCTGTTACCCATGTCAGAAACGTCAGCAGCGGATTGTCCCGCTGTGTTTCCCCAAGGTCCAACTTCCCAAACGTAAGATTTACCAGGACAGTAAATATCGCCATTACCGCGGCTGTCACCACGTCGTCGACCGGATTCGATCCGGATTGCCGCAGGCTGACGGGGCTTATCACACCTGAAGAGGTTGGGAGAGATGCTGGCTGAATTGGGATTTCGTCATTTCCTGAAAGGTATTTTCACAAAAGCTGTTTCGAGCCGCCTTCCGGGGAGGGTGTTTCGCGACTGGAAAACCGTCTTCCCGAATTCCGATTGAAATTCCGAAACGTCCCGCGCGGCGCCGGATCGGCGTCTGCTTGTCAGAGGTATTGAAGGAATTACGAGGAGGAGCAGATGAAAAGGATACTGCTGGCCGCTGCATTCGCGGTTTCGCTGACCATCCCGGCATCGGCCCAGGATGGCCAGAAACCGAACATTCTGGTGATATGGGGCGATGATATCGGCACATGGAACGTCAGTCACAACAATCGTGGCATGATGGGCTACGAGACGCCGAATATTGACCGTATCGCCAATGAGGGTCTTTCCTTCACCGACTATTACGCACAGCAAAGCTGCACTGCCGGGCGGGCCGCCTTCATCGGCGGCAGTGTGCCCGTGAGAAGCGGTATGACGAAGGTTGGCCTACCCGGCGCAGAGCAGGGTTGGCAGGAGACAGACGTCACCATGGCGACCATTCTTAAGTCGCTTGGTTACGCCACCGGCCAGTTCGGCAAAAACCACCAGGGCGACCGAGACGAACATCTGCCGACCAATCATGGTTTCGATGAGTTCTTCGGCAATCTCTACCACCTCAATGCCGAGGAAGAACCGGAAAATCGTGACTATCCCAATGAGATGGTGCTCGCCAACGGCAAAACTTTCGAGGAGCAATTCGGCCCACGCGGCGTGCTTCACACATGGGCGAATCAAGATGGGACGCAGCGGATAGAAGATACCGGCGCACTTACAAAGAAACGCATGGAAACAGTCGATGACGAGACGGTTGCGGAAGCCATCCGCTTCATCCGAGAAGCGCACGAGGCGGGTACACCATTCTTCGTGTGGTGGAATGGTACGCGCATGCATTTCCGCACGCACGTGAAGGAGGAGCACACGGGTATCTCCGGACCGAGTGGCGATGAATATCATGACGGTATGGTTGAGCATGACATGCACGTTGGCCAATTGCTCGACCTGCTTGATGAACTCGGCATCGCCGACAATACAGTGGTGATGTATTCCACCGACAACGGGCCGCACTACAACACATGGCCGGATGCGGGCACGACGCCATTCCGCAGTGAAAAGAATTCCAACTGGGAAGGTGCTTATCGTGTTCCAGCCTTTGTGCGCTGGCCGGGCCAGTTTCCGGCGGGCAAGACGTTGAACGGAATCGTGGCGCATGAAGACTGGCTGCCGACATTCGCCGCCATTGCAGGTGATCCGGAAATCAAGAACAAACTGCGCGAAGGCGTCGAACTGCTTGGTCGGACTTATCGTAATTACATCGATGGATACAACATGGTCGACTATCTCTCCGGGGCTACGGAAGATTCGCCACGTCATGAGTTCTGGTATGTCAATGACGACGGGCAGGTTGTTGCAGCCCGCTATGATGACTGGAAAGTGGTTTTTCTGGAAAACCGGGGACAGGCCTTCGGTGTATGGCGCGAACCTTTCATCGAACTGCGTGTGCCGCTGATATTCAACCTGCGGCGCGACCCGTTCGAGAGGGCCCAGCACAATGCCAACATTTATGATGACTGGCTTCTGGATCGGGCGTTTGTCATCGTGCCGATACAGGCGCTCGCGGCGCAGTTCCTGCAGACCATGCGCGACTACCCGCCCAGCCAAACGCCAGGATCGTTCAATCTGAGCGCGATCGAGGCGAAGCTTAAAGAGGGCATGGGCCGTTAAGGCACGTATTTGTGCCTGATTTGCATTGGGGCCGGGCCAACCGGCCCCTTTTGCACGACAAAATGGTTGTGCTTGCATTGGCTAGTTTATATATTCAAAATTATAGATGTGTTTGATGGGGCTGATATCTGCACGCAAGCAGAGCCTTTCACCACGATATGCCCGATGCACCGCGTGTCGCTGAGATTCGTTGAACACTTTGTGAGGGTGCGGCGAATTCGCCATCAGGGCGTCTACGGCCTTGGAATCTGCGGCACGATCGGGCAAAGAAGGACGAGAAAATCGTTCGCGTTGATTTGTTAGCGTTCAGCGACGTTCGACACCGCGAAGAAACAGGGACGAGGAAAGGGGAAGAAGCGTGAAGGATATGGACGCTTTCTTCAAGCAGGCCATCGACGGATTGCGCGAGGCGGGGAACTACCGCGTTTTCTGTGATCTCGAGCGGCATTCCGGCGCCTTCCCGAAAGCCACGCGTTACCGTAACGACGGCTCGACCCACGATGTGACCGTGTGGTGCTCCAACGACTATCTGGGGATGGGCCAGCACCCGGCCGTGACGGCTGCCATGAAAACGGCGATCGACCGTTGTGGCGCGGGGGCCGGCGGCACCCGCAACATCTCAGGCACCAATCATTATCACGTCGAACTGGAGCGCGAGCTTGCCGACCTGCACGGCAAGGAAGCGGCACTTATCTTTACCTCCGGTTATGTCTCGAATTGGGCCGCCCTCGGCACGCTTGCCTCGAAGATCCCCGGCGTCATTGTCTATTCCGACGAATTGAACCACGCCTCAATGATCGAGGGTATACGCCATTCGCGCTGCGAGAAGCGGGTGTTCAAGCACAACTCCCCTGAAGATCTCGAGCGGTTGATCGCGGCTGACGATCCGGCCCGGCCGAAGCTGATCGCTTTCGAAAGCGTTTATTCCATGGACGGGGATATCGCGCCGATCGCCGATTTCTGTGACATTGCCGATAGATACGGCGCAATGACATATCTTGATGAAGTCCATGCGGTCGGTCTCTACGGCCCGCGCGGTGGTGGCATTGCCGAGCGCGAAGGATTGATGGACCGTCTGACGGTGATCGAAGGCACACTCGGCAAGGCCTTCGGTGTCATGGGCGGATATATCGCCGCATCGGCGACGCTTTGCGACTTCGTACGCTCATTCGCTTCGGGTTTCATCTTCACGACCGCCTTGCCACCGGCGCTTGCCGCAGGCGCGATCGCCTCGATCAAGCATTTGAAGCAAAGCGAGTTCGAACGCCGTCAGCAGCGGCGAAATGTTGAGAAACTGCGTGCCATGCTGGATGCTCGCGGCATACCCCATCTCGAGAATCCGAGCCACATCGTACCGGTGATGGTCAAGAATGCCGCGAAGTGCAAATGGCTGTCGGACCTGCTTCTCGACAGTTACGGCATCTACGTGCAGCCGATCAATTATCCGACGGTGCCGGTCGGGACGGAGCGGCTGCGCATAACGCCTTCGCCTCTGCATACGCAGGCCGATCTCGATCATCTCGTCGGTGCGCTTAATGACCTATGGTCGCAGTGCGCGCTGTCTCGTGCCGTAGCCTGATACCGATCTGCCGGCAAGACTGGGATTAAAGCGCATCCGGATGGCATTGTCCGGATGCGCTTTTCTTTGTGTGCATACACGCCGTTCCGGGGCGGTGATTATAAAAGGTTTCGGCCCGCAAGGTTGCGCATCAGCGAAGCGGTACCGAATTGCCACTGAGGGCATTCGGTTGAAAGACGCACCGTGTTTCGAAGCTCGCCGAGATTTGCTTCCGAGATCGAGACGACGTCACCCACTTTATGCGTGAAGCCTTGGCCAGGTTCGTCGCGATCCTGAACCGGCGCGAAGAGCGTTCCGAGGAACAGCATGAACCCATCGGGATACTGGTGATGGCGGCCGATGGTCTGGCGGACGATATCCTCCGGATCGCGGCTGATTTGCGTCATCGACGAATGGCCGTCGAGAACGAAGCCGTCTTCTCCTTCTACCTTCAGGCTCAACTCGGCACTTCGCACGTCGTCGAGAGTGTAGTTGTCGTCGAACACGCGAACGAACGGGCCGATCGCACATGAGGCGTTGTTGTCCTTCGCCTTGCCGAGCAGCAAAGCGGAGCGCCCTTCGACATCGCGCAGATTGACGTCGTTGCCGAGGGCAGCACCCCGGATCCGGCCCTTGCTGTCGATCGCAAGCACGATCTCGGGCTCGGGATTGTTCCAACGCGATACTGGATGCAGACCGACGGATGCTCCCCAGCCGACGGAAGCCATGGGCTGAGCCTTGGTGAAAACCTCGACATCCGGGCCGATGCCCACCTCCAGATATTGCGACCACAGGCCTTCGCGCAGGAGCACAGCCTTGACCTGCATGGCCTTGTCGGAGCCAGGAACGATGCCGCGCAGGCTGTCGCCGATAACGGATTGCACCTTTTTGCGGATATCCTGCGCAAGATCGGGGTCGCCGGCCGCTCTTTCCTCAATGACGCGCTCGACCATCGACTGGGCAAAGGTGACGCCGCTGGCCTTGATCGACTGGAGGTCGGCTGGAGACAGGAAATGAACCTTGCCTTCGTCAGCGCCTTCGGTGGAGTTTCCCGATATCTCTTCCAGCGTGCCCAGATCTTCGCCTTCGACCTTGCACAGATACTCGCCGAGGTCGTCGCGCTCCAGAAGGTCGCGCATGGTGGGCGTTTGCCTTGACGTAATGTCGACGACCCGCCCGCTGCGTACGGTGACAAGCGAAGGGCCGGCCGCATCAGGGCGCCATACACGCCCGACAAGCAGCGCATTATCCAAGTCATTGCCTGTGGGAAGCATCTATCTTTCTCCGGTATTCATCTGTGGTGCTTTATCGCCCCCACGATAGAACGAGAGGATTGAGCGGTTTCAAGAGCTCGATCAGCATCGCCCGGGTTTGCGGATGCAAGGGCGGGATAGGGTGCCGGCAGAATGCGGAATGGATTACGCCGCCTTCCACCATCGCTTCCTTCGCCGCGCGGAACCCGCATTGGCGGTTCTCGTGATTGATTGCCGGCAAGACTCGGGCATAACCTTCAAGTGCCGCCTGACGGTCGCCGGCAAGATGGTCCTTCACCACGGGGCCGATCAAGTCCGGAATCATCGCCGAAGTCATCGTGCCGCTTGCACCTGCATCAAGGTCGGCCATCAATGTGATCGCTTCCTCGCCGTCGAACGGCCCCTCGACCGCGTCTCCACCCTCGGCAATGAGCGCGCGAAGCTTGGCCGCCGCGCCTGGACATTCGATCTTGAAAAGCTTCAGCATTTCGATCTCGCGTGCCATTTTCGCCAGAAGAGGGACGGGCAGGTCGACACCTGAAAGCGGTGCGTCCTGCAGCATGATTGGTATGCCGATTTCGCCGACGCGCTGGAACTGTTCGAAAGTCTGTTCGGCATTACCCTTGAGCAGTGCCCCGTGATAAGGCGGCATCATCATGACGATGGCAGCGCCCAGATCCTTCGCCTGACGCGCGCGAGCAGCCACGATTTCCGTTGCGAAATGACTGACGGTTACGATCACCGGAGCACGGCCGGCGACATGCTCTATCGACAGGCGGGTAAGCGTATCGCGCTCGGCATCCGATATCAGAAACTGCTCCGAGAAATTGGCGAGGATGCAGATACCGTCGACGCCCTGGTCCACCATGCAATCCAGTACCCGGCGCATTCCGTCGGTATCTATCGTGCCGTCCTCGTTGAAAGGTGTAGGGGCAACCGGCCATATGCCGGAGTATTTGTAGGCCGTCATTATAAACCCTCCCGCTTCGCATTTACGATGCCTTGCCGCTGAAGCCGGATATGAGTGCCAGCGCGACAACGCCCAGCATCGACAGCGCCATGATGACATTGATGCGGAACTGGTGATGCGCGGCTATTTCCAGCCGTTTCAGCGCAACACCTGCATAGAGCCAGGCAAGATGAATGGGTATCCAGATCAGGTTCAGGATGATGAGTTTCGACACGGTCTCGACCAGCAAGCTTTCCGGATAGAAGGCGAAGCCGGTGAAGAGCGTGGTGTTAACCGCATAGGCCTTGGGATTGATGAATTGCAGCAATATCCCCGCCGTGACACCTGGCGCGGATTTCGCCTCGATGAAGGCGATTTTGGACCCTGCGAATGCGATCCGCGCGGCGAGATAAAGTAGATATGCCACGGAAGCGACCAGCAGGACGGTTCGTACGACGGGGTTGGCAAGTACGATCGCCGCGACGCCGGAAATGACGGCGAAGGCGACCATGTTCGTGCCCGTGAAAAGGCCTGCGATATATTTCAGGCCGGGTCGCACTCCATAGGCGGAGCCGACACCTGCGGTGGAAAGAACTCCGGGGCCGGGCGTGATGATCAAGAGGAAGACGGCGGCAGCGAATGTCAGCATGAAGTAGAAGTTCCGTTTGTGTTGGTCGCTGCCGTCATGCGCCGAAATCCAGTTGAACCTTCATTGCCCGAGACCTGTCGGATGCGGTTTCGAAGGCTTCCCTGAAGGAGGCGAGGGGTAGCGTATGGGTCAAAAGCGGATTCACATCGATAAGGCCTTTCGACATGAGATCGATAGCGACCGGAAACTCCTCGTGAAAGCGAAATGAACCGCGCAGTTCAAGCTCCTTGGCCGTGATCTGCGTCATTGGAAGGCTCATATCGCCGGAAAGGCCCAGTTGTACGATCACGCCGCGCGGGCGCAAGGCGCCGATGCCTGCTGCAAGGGCAGCCTGCGCGCCAGAGCATTCCATCAGAATGTCGAACGTGCCTTTGTCCGTGGAATAGTGGGAAAGGGCTTCTGTTTCCTCCGCGGAATTGATCACGCGGTCTGCGCCGGCTCGACGGGCAAATTGCAGCGGGTTTTCGGCAATATCCACCGCCACGATCTCCGCAGCTCCGGCGCGGCGGGCCGCAAGCACGGCCAATACGCCGATCGGACCGCAGCCCGTCACGATAACCCGCTTGCCAAGCAGCTCTCCCGCACGGCGAACTGCATGCAGGCATACGGATAGCGGCTCGGCCATTGCCGCCTCCGCGGGGCTCAGTTTGCCCGCGGGTACGCATTGCTCAGCCTTGGCGACGAGATCCTCCCGAAAGGCTCCCTGTATGTGAGGAAAAGGCATCGCCGACCCGTAGAACTGCATGTTCAGGCATTGGTTCGGCAGGCCCTGGAGGCAAAAGCGGCATGATTTGCATGGTCGAGAGGGTGAAACCGCGACGAGATCGCCTTCGCGCAGATGATGCACGTCGCTGCCGGTTTCGCTCACATGTCCCGCAACCTCGTGACCGAGGATCATCGGTTCGCGCAACCGGACTGCGCCGAACCCCCCAT
This sequence comes from Stappia sediminis, assembly GCF_009826895.1. Classification (GTDB taxonomy): domain Bacteria; phylum Pseudomonadota; class Alphaproteobacteria; order Rhizobiales; family Stappiaceae; genus Hongsoonwoonella; species Hongsoonwoonella sediminis. The sequence continues at coordinate 301,947 of NZ_WUMV01000002.1, forward strand.
GCTGGTAGTAGTGTAGGTCCGAGCCGCAAATTCCGCCGCGGCTGATTTTCACGCGCACGTCACCCGGTCCGATCGGCGCTGTCTGCACCTCCGAGAGCCGCACATCTCCAGCGGCATGAACGTATATCGCCTTCATGGCGGACCTCCCTGGAGTACGATATCCTTGCAGGCGACAAAGCATACTTCGGCTTGCAGCTCTGCCGAAATGGTATACCATTTGAGCCACTCAGCAAGGAGATTGGAAAAGTATCCAGAACCGGCATGCGCCGGATCGGCAAGCGGATCAGACGGGTAATATGTCGCATTTATTCGACCTTTCAGGCCTTACGGCACTTGTGACGGGATCTTCACTGGGTATCGGCAATGCCCTAGCGTGGGGGCTCGCCGAGGCGGGGGCAGACGTCGTCGTAAACGGCCGCAATGCGGAGCGTTTGGCGGAAGCGGCATCCAGGCTCCGGGAAGAGGGTTTCAAGGTGCATGAGTTGCCCTTCGATGCCTGCGATGCAGGGGCGGTGGCGCAAGCCGTGGACCGGTTCGAGCGCGAGGTCGGGTCTATCGATATCCTGGTGAACAATGCGGGCATGCAGCATCGCGCCCCGCTTGAAGATTTCGAGATCGAGGCTTTCGACAGGCTCATGCGAACCAATGTATCGTCTGTGTTTTATGTCGGTCAGGCCGTCGCACGGCACATGATTTCGCGTAGGCAAGGCAAGATCATCAACATTTCATCAGTGCAATCGGCCTTGGCCCGTCCCGGAATTGCGCCCTATACGGCAAGCAAGGGCGCGGTGACGAACCTTACGAAGGGCATGGCGACCGACTGGGCAATGTACGGCCTTCAGATCAACGCCATCGCGCCGGGTTATTTCGATACCCCATTGAACGCGGCGCTGGTCAACGATCCCGAGTTTTGTGCCTGGCTTGAAAAGCGCACGCCAGCCGGACGCTGGGGTAATGTGGAAGAACTTGTCGGGGCCTGTGTTTTTCTTGCCTCGAAAGCATCCAGTTTCGTCAACGGACACACTCTGTTCGTGGACGGCGGCATCACAGCCAGCCTTTGAGCGGTATGACCCGCGAACAGTAGATCAGGTGACGGGAGTTGGAGGGAGCGCCATGCTGACGCAAGATCAAAAGGCGATTTACCACCGTGACGGTTACCTCATGATCGAAGACGCGGTCACGGGGGATGAGCTTCGGGAATTGCGGCGGATCACATACGACCTGATTGAAAAGTCTCGCGATGTTTCCGAAAGCAATGACATCTATGATCTGGATGAAGGCCATAGCGCAGCTTCGCCGCGACTGACGCGGATCAAGTTGCCTCACCGCGTGCACCCTTATTTCTGGGAGTTGTTGCGCGCATCGAAAATCACCGAGGTTCTGACCGACCTGCTTGGCCCGGACACGATGCTCCAGACCAGCAAGCTGAACACCAAGGCGCCGGGCGGAGGCGCGGCTGTGGAGTGGCATCAGGATTGGGCGTTCTATCCTCATACCAACGATTCGATGCTCGCCTTCGGCTTGATGCTCGAAGACGTTGACGAGGACAACGGGCCGCTGATGGTGATACCGGGATCGCACAAAGGCGAAATCCTTAGCCACATGGTGAACGGCGTATTCTGTGGTGCGATCGATCCGCACGATCCTCTTTTCGAGAAGGACAAGGTGGTGACGCTGACCGGCAAAGCCGGAAGCATGACGGTGCACCACGCGAGAACCTTGCATGGATCGGCGGCCAACAGGTCCGACCGTGCGCGATTGATACTGTTCTACGAGTGTCATGCAGCCGACGCCTGGCCCTTGCTCGGTGCCGGTTCATACATCCATTCGCTGGGGCAAAGGCGCCTTTGGGACGACCTTCAGGAGCGACTGATAACCGGACGCTTGTGCCTGACACCGAGGCTGGAAAAAATTCCCGTTTCGATCCCGCTGCCGCCGGCGCCCGATGCCAGCTCGATTTTCAAATCGCAAAAGACGGGCGGGGCGAAAAGCGCCTTCGCCTGAGCTTATCCGAGCAGGAATTGCATAAGATATAGCGTTCCCATTCCCGCGGCGACCGCGCCGACGATGCTGTTCTTCAGGCCTATAAGAAAAGCCGCCAATGCCGCGATCAGGCGCGCCGTATCCGTTTTGCCGCCGGTTGCCGGCGGCCACAGGACGAGTGGGGTGATGAGGGCGGGCAGCACTGCGACAGCCACATAGCGAAGATGGGAGAGCACCCAGCCAGGCAGGGCGCGCCCGCCCAAAATCCCGAGAAAGGAAAAGCGGATCAGAAAGGTGCCGACGCCAAGAAGGCAGGTCACGATCCAGAAGGTTTCTTTCTCGATCATGCGCGCTTCGCTCGCCGTTCCAGGTAAAACTCCATTTGGGCTCCTGCCGCCATGGCAAGGCAACCGGCGACGATCAGCCAAAGATTATATGGCATCCAGGAAAACAGGATTGCTCCTAGGACCGAGACGAAAGCCGCTACGACGTGCGGAAGGCTGCGCATCATAGGCGCGACCAGCGCGATAAAGCAGACGGGAATCGCGAAGTCGAGTGAGAGGTGCGCCGGAATCGCCTGTCCAATCATCGCTCCGGTGAAGGTGCAGAGATACCAGAGCGGGCAAACCGCCAACACGCAGCCGAAGTAATAGGCGATCTTCTCCTCAAGAGGCATTCGCGGCTCTTCCTCATAGGTTTTCACCGAGACCGCGAAGCTCTGATCAACCATCAGATAGGCCATGAGGACGCGCAGCCGCATCGGGGCCTTGCCCAGATGTGGGACGAGGGCGGCAGAATACATCGCCATGCGCATATTCACGGCGAGCGCGGCCAGAAGCACGATGAAGACGGGTGCGTGTTCCTGCATCAAGGCCAGGGCCGTGAATTGCGATGCCCCGGCGATGACCAAGATGGACATCGACATGACTTCATAGACGGCAAGTCCCGCATCGCGCGCAACGACACCGAACAGCAACGCATAGGGAATGACGATCGCGACGAACGGGCTGCAATCCCTGAAGCCGCGGCGAAAGGCTTTCTTCATGGGGGTGGTCATGCTGATCCGGCGGGCGGCTTATTTTGTTGCGTTTGACTGAAGCAGCAGCTTCACATAGGCAAGCCCGACGGCGGTTGCTTCGCAGCGCGCATTTGAATGCCGTGTTTTCTTGTCCGGGTCATGGCGCACAAGTGTCAGTTCCCGCAAGCGGTCGCACTGGAGCAGATTCTGCTGAAGGTCGTATTTGACTTCAATACCGGCAATCTGGCCGATCTCATCGGGCGCGCTTGCCTTGATCTCATCCATGCGTTCCTTGATCATCTCGCCCCATTTGGCCTTGGCATCAATAAAACATGCGATGCCAGCGCTGCTACCTTCTTCATACTGCAGGCAATTGGCCTGAAAGCGGCTAACGCATTCAGCTGCTGGAGCGCCTGCCTTTGATTGGGTGATGACGCAAGCACGCGGTGATTCCGGTTCTGCGGCCTGAGCCGGCAACATAAAACTACTTGCTGCGGATATGAGCGCGACCGTAGCGAGCCTGGCGGCGAAGGGCATGTTGTCTCCTGAACTCACCGGACTTTGGCGCAACCCAACATCCGAGTGTGAATATTATTGTATCTGGTATACCAAGAGGCGAGCCTGTCCAACGTGATATCAGAGCTAAATTGGAAAGCGAGTCCGAAAGATCGTTCCGCGCATGCGCGGGCCGGGCCTGCGGATGCGTTGAATGTGCGGCAATTTTAATTGGCAATGACTGCAGATCCTGTGCTGCATGCACGTTTCATGACGCCAAGAGGCTTTCGCAAATTATCGGAATTCGAAGGGGAGAAATGGAATGGCTGGAGAAGACTCACAGACGATCCTCATCACAGGAGCCGGCAGCGGTATCGGGAAGGTGACGGCGAGACTGTTCCTGGAGGAGGGCTGGCGGGTTGCGCTCGTCGGGCGACGCAGGAGCGCCCTCGAAGAGGCTGCGGACGGCCATGAAAATGCGCTCGTTCTACCTTTCGATGTGACGGAACCGAAGGACGTCGCGGATGGGTTTGCGAAGCTTTCAGGCGAGTGGGGGAGGCTTGATGCGTTATTCAACAATGCCGGTATGAGCCTTCCTTCGACGATGATCGACGAAATCGCGGTCGATGACTGGCTGGCGCTGAGCAACGTCAATATTACCGGCATGTTTTTATGCGCGCGGGAAGCCTTTGGCCTGATGCGCAGACAAAAGCCTCAAGGTGGGCGCATTATCAACAACGGCTCGGTATCGGCATATGTGCCGCGTCCGGGCTCGGTTCCCTATACGATGTCGAAGCATGCGGTGACAGGCCTTACGCGCACGCTCTCGCTCGACGGGCGGAGGTTCAACATTGCTTGCGGACAGATAGACATCGGTAACGCGCTAACCGACATGGCGGTTGCGATGACCAAAGGCGTGCCGCAGGCCGACGGTTCGATGCGCGTTGAACCCGTGATGGATGCAAGTCACGTCGCGAGCTCCGTCCTGCATATGGCTAACTTGCCGCTTGAGGCCAACGTGCAATTCATGACGGTGATGGCCACAGCCATGCCTTATATCGGCCGCGGCTAGCAGTGAAGGGGAAAGTATCGGCCTACGCACAGGTATCAGTGCCTGTGTTAAGGCCGATCTTTCAGAAATGCATCCCTTAGATTATCGAATGGTTGGGAGGGGGGCTGCTGAGCGTTAATTTCTGAGACTTATTTCCTCGATAAAGATGATGCCAGAAAATCCACCATTTCGGGCACCATTCGCTCGCCCCAGCCTTCATCGACCGCTTCGCCGAGAGTATCGGCGGCTGCCGAGGACATTCTCGACTTTGCCCCGAGTTCGTCGGCCATCGCGCGATAATAGCCGACATCCTTTTTCGCATTGGCCATGGAAAAGGCGAGGTCGATTTTGCGGTCCGTTGCATAGGACTTGATGAAATCCATCATGCCCGAGTGTAGCGGGCCTGCAGACATGACCTGATAGAGCTTTTCACGCGGAACGCCTGCGCTGTCTGCCATGGCGAAAGCCTCCGACATTGCGCAGGCGGTCGTCATGGCGAAAAAATTGTTGATCAGCTTGATCGTATGTCCGGTGCCGAGCGGACCGAGATGGAATACATTCTCCCCCAGAACATCTAGCACCGGCTTGACCTTCTGATATGCCGCCTCATCGCCCGAGCACATGATGTTCAGTTTGCCTTCCTTCGCGTGCGAAGGTGTGCGCCCGAGCGGTGCGTCCAGATAGGTAGCTCCTTTCTCCGCCATATCGGCGCCGATCCTTTTGGTGGAGCCGGGCAGGGAGGTGCCGAAATCGATCACGACAGCGCCTGGCTTGATCCCGGCGAGAACGCCGTCATCGCCGTAGACACGGCTTTCCACGCTGGCGGAAGTATCCATGCAGAACATCACGATGTCGGAAGCAGAAGCAAGTTCGGCGGAGGTTTTGGCTTCCTTCGCGCCTCTTGCAAGTGCCTCTTCGACCGATTTGCGCGAACGATTGACGATCACCGTCACGTCGAAGCCATTCTTTTGCAGGCATTCCACCATAGCCGAGCCCATAAGGCCAAGGCCGATGAATCCGATTTTGGGCTGGGTCACGGTTAGAACTCCCGATTGGATTAAAGGTCGTTTCGCCGGATCGCCGCAAAGGCGACGTCCGGCGGAATTCGACTGCGCCTTACAAGAAAAGCGAGACCATTGGCGGCCAGATCAGCAGCACGGCGAGGGCAAGCAGCTGTATGCCGATAAACGGCAGGAAACCCCTGAAAATGTCGGTGAGCGTGATGTGCGGCGGTGCAACCGACTTCAGGTAGAAAGCAGCCGGGCCGAAAGGCGGCGACAGGAAGCTGACCTGCATGTTCATCGTGAATACGACCCCAAACCATATCGCCACGTGCCGCGGGTCCAGGCCACCCAGAAAACCGAGTTCCTCCACCGGAAGGCGCAGCACGATCGGCAAGAATACCGGCATGACGAGCAGAACGATGCCCACCCAGTCCATGAATGCGCCGAGAAACAGGAAGATGACCATCATGATGAGAATGATGCTCATGGTCGGCAGTTCAGCGCCGATGATGGTGTTGGCGATGTAGGTTGGACCGCCGGCGATCGTGTAGGCGCCGGCAAGCGCGGTGGCGCCGATCGTCACCCAGATGATGGTGCCAGTGGATTTCAGTGTGCGCTTCAGGCTTTCGAACAACAGATGAAAGCTCATCTCGCCGCGCAGCGCGGCAATGACCCCGACAGCCACGACGCCCATTCCCGCGGCTTCGGTAATCCCCGTGATGCCGCCGTAGATCGAACCGAGCACCACGCCGATCACGACCAGCGGTGCGACAAGACCTTTGCCCATCTGCCAGGATTTGGAGAGCCTGTCGCGACCGGCGACGAAGAAAATCAATCCAAGCGCCACGGCCGCGGCTATGCCAAATTTGACGACATAGTCGGACGTTCCAAATGTAATTTCGTCCACGCCTTCCTTGATCGCGTTTTGCCCGGTAACCGTAAAGAACACCGCTCTTAGAAAGAGCGCCGAACAAAAGCCGCCAATCAGCGTCAGCAAAAAGGTTCCGAACAGCGCGGCTTTCTCCCGTCCCCTCGGCTCGCCCGGAACGGGCTCTGGCAGGGGAGCGTGATCAGGATTTAGTTGTGTGCGCACGATTATGTAGATGATGAAGAAGCTCGCCAGCATGAAGCCGGGGAGAAAGCTCGCCGTAAACAGCGCCTTGATCGAGGTTTCGGTAATCAGGCCGTAGATGATCAGCACGATCGAGGGGGGGATCATCGTCCCGAGCGAACCGCTGGCGCAGATCGTGCCGATAGCGAGATTCTGGTTGTAGCCAAGCCGGAGCATCTGCGGCAATGCAATGAGCCCGAGAAGCACGACCTCGCCGCCGATGATGCCCGACATCGCCGCCATGATCACCGCCATGACAGACGTCACAATCGCGATTCCGCCACGTGCCCGGCTGAGCCAGACATTGAGCGAGTTGTACATTTCATTGGCGATCCCGGATCGTTCGAGCAAGTTCGCCATGAAGATGAAAAGCGGGATGGAGATCAGCACATAGTCGGTGAGAAGGCCATAGACCCGTTGTGCCAGAATGTTCAAAGGGCCGGTTCCGAAATTTCCGAAGAGCAGATCCGGACCGAATTTCATCACCAGGACGCCGACCGCGAGAATGGCAGATGCGAAGCCAAGTGGCATGCCAATCGCCAGCAAAAGAAGCATCGACACCAGAAGGATGATCGAGATGGTTCCAATATCGAACATTTATTTTTCTTTCTCGCCGGCGTGCTGATGTTCTTCGACTGAATGGATGATGTCCTCGATCTCTTCCTCATCGATGATGGCGTGATGCTCGGGAAGCTTGTTCCAGTCGGCAACCAGATTGAACAGCGCCTGAATGGCCACAAGCAGGATGATCAGCAGGATCATGGGTTTGAGCGTCGCCGGAATGGGAGGATCGAAGGCCGTGCCGAAGGTTTCCCAACGCAATAGCTTCGCCATTGCCTCGTTGTAGCTGCCGTAGATCATGGCGAGCGCGAACGCGAGGATCAGCAAGGCTGAAATCACGTCGCACAATCGCTGAATGTTTCGGGGAAGAACGTCGTAGAGAAGATAGATGCGAATGTGGCTTCGCTGCTGCATCGCGTAGAGGCCGGCGAGCAAAAAGATGAAACCTGCCATCCAGAGGGACAGTTCGTTCGCCCAAAGCGTTGGCCGCTCGAAGACGTACCGCAGAACAACTTCGTAAAACATGACCGAAACGAGAATAACGATCAAAAGCATCGTCGATCGCCCGAGGAATATGCTGACGCGGTCGAAGAAGGTTTCGACGTTCCCTTCGCCGGCCGTCGTTTCCGCGGTTGCGATTCCCATCACGAGAGAGGCGGCGGCAACGAGCATGATGATGAAATCAACAATGCCTGCAGGTGAATTCTGGGAATTGAGGGCATCGTTCCCGAGCCCGAAAAATACGAGGAACTGCGGAAAGTACCATATCAAGTAACCAAGGCTGGCGACGAATATCGTTGGCCAGAGCATATCCTTGGCGGAGCCGGACCTGTGCATCGCGGTCCCTCTGAAGCTTTGAGCTGGAAATTGATAGGCAAGCTCCGGGTCGGAGCTTGCCTTGTTTGACGTGGCTTCGGTCTTAGTTCGCGACGAGACCGAGCTTTTTCAGGAAGGCCATATGGCTATCGACGAGCGCACGCGCTTCCGGTGTCTTCTCGGCCCAACCTTGCCATGCCTTCTGGGCAGCAGCGCGGAAGGCGGCGCGGTCTTCGGGCGACCAGTCGTAAAGGGTGACACCCTGTTCGCGCAGTTTCGCGGCTGCCTCGTTGTTGGCCACCTCGAATGTCAGCGCGGTCTGGAACGCCAGCTTCTGCATCGCCGTATCGATGATGCGCCTTTGCTGATCGGTAAGACTGTCCCACTTGTCCTTACGGCAAGCAAGATGATCGGACGGCATCGAGTGGAAGCCGGGATAAGTGGCGTGCTTGACGAGGTCGTAGAGACCGAGGCCCACATTGTTCGCCAATCCGCTGGCATCCGCGCCGTCGATAATTCCGGTTTCAAGCGCGGTGAAGATTTCGGTGAAGTCCATCACCACCGGCTTGGCTCCCATTTCGGCGAAAATCTCGGTCTCGAGACCCGGCGGAGAGCGGAACTTCCAGTCCTTGAGGTCGGCGGGGCCTGCAATCGGCTTAGACGACGACATGGATTCCTGACCGTAGATCCACCAACCCACCAGTTTCATGTTGTACGTGTTGTAAAGGGCGTCGGCAGCTTCGAAGCCGCCGTTGTAGAGCCAGGCGTACTGCTGCCAGGGCGTATCGTATCCGCCCATGATGTCGCCCACAAACTGGAACGCGGGGTTCTTGCCGGTCTGATAGGCGCCGCCGGTCATGTCGCAGTCCAGGATGCCGTTTGCCGCGGCATCGAACGTTTCAACCGATTTAACGACCGACGATGAATAAAACATCTCGATCTGAATATCGCCGCCGGACATGGTCTGGACGTCGTCCACGAATTGCGCGGCGAGCTTGCCGGAAACCGTTTCGGGTGCGTAGTGCGTCTGGATACGCAGCGTTTCCGCAGCCGCCGGACCCGCCAGAAGCGCGGACACTGCGACCGATGTGATCAGCGTCTTGATATTCATTTTTCCTCCCTTCGGCTTATGCCGAATTCGTTGTTCGCGTGGTGGTGTGCGACGAAGTGCCGCCACCTTGCATGGTATACCATACATGCGGGAACGCTAGCCAAACCGGCCTCGACAATCAATTGTTTTTGGTATACCAAATTTCCATTGTTGAAATTCAATTGCCGACGCAAGGAGAGGCGGGGCGAGGGGCGAACATGCTTCTGTGAGTTGGAACAAAAATGGAACAGTCACAGCCCCTCGCGGAACGTATTGCCAATCAACTGCGCCGCCATATCCTGCTTGGCAGTCTTGCGCCGGGTGTAAGCATCAAGGAGCGCGATAACGCCGAAGAGCTTGGCGTCAGCCGAACTCCTATGCGTGAGGCGATCAGAATTCTCGCCAAGGAAGGGCTTGTGGTTCTGCGCCCGGCACGCAGTCCGATCGTAGCCGCACCCTCGCTGAAGGAAGTGTCGGACGATCTTGAGGTCATGAGCGCTCTGGAAGTCCTCTCCGGCCGGCTGGCCTGCAAGAACGCGACTCCCGAAGATCTTGCGGAAATCGAACGTCTTTATCAGAAGATGCTGGATACTGCCCGCAATGGCGATTCCGTCGATCTTTTCGAGGTCGATATGGATTTTCATCGCGCGATCGCGGCGGCTTCCCACAACAAATCCCTCGCCGAGACGCACTCCGCCTATGTCGCCCGGCTATGGCGAACTCGATATCTTTCCGCCAGTATAAAGAGCGACAGGGATCGGTCACTGCGCCAGCACGGAGAGATCGTGCGGGGGTTGAAAGCTCGCGATGCGCGTTTCGTTGCTAAGGAAATCGGAAGCCACATCAGGCATGTGGTTACGAACGTCGCGGACCTGTTCGATGAACGCGAAGCCTGAACAGGCGGTCGACGGGACGCCGCGCCGATTCACTTAATTCAACCTGAAGGAAGGAAAGTCGTTGAAGCTTTTGCGATTCGGGCCGAAGGGCCAGGAAAAACCCGGCATTCTGGACAATAGCGGCAATGTGCGGGATCTATCCGGGAAGGTGGTCGATTTTGCCGGCAAGGGCGTGTCCCTCGAGGCGCTTGATGCCCTTCGGCAGATCGATGTCGGTGGCCTTCCGCTCGTCGATCAGCCCGGGCGGATCGGAAGCTGTCTCGCGGACGTTCCGAATTTCTTCTGTATCGGGCTCAACTATGCAAAGCATGCGGCCGAAACGGGAGCGGAGCCTCCCAAGGAACCTATCGTCTTTTCCAAGGCGACATCGGCTTTGTCCGGTCCGTTCGATCCGGTCGTGATCCCGCGAAGATCGGTAAAGGCCGACTGGGAGGTCGAGCTTGGCGTCGTGATCGGGCGCAAGGCGACATATGTCAGTGAAGCGGAAGCGCTCGGCTACGTCGCCGGTTATTGCACCATCAACGACGTATCGGAGCGCGAGTTCCAGATCGAAAAAGGCGGGCAGTGGATCAAGGGCAAGTCGGCTCCCACTTTCGGGCCCATAGGCCCGTATCTCGTCACGGCCGATGAAGTTCCGGATCCGCAGAATCTCAAGGTCCGGCTCACTCTCAATGGCGATGTGATGCAGGATTCCGATACCTCGGACATGATCTTCACCGTGGCCGAGATCGTCTCCTACATGTCTAACTTCATGATGCTCCGCCCCGGCGATATCATTGCCACCGGCACGCCGTCGGGCGTGGGAATGGGCCTGAAGCCCCAGCGGTACCTCAAGCCTGGCGATGTGATGGAAATCGAGGTTGCCGGCCTCGGCAGGCAACGACAGGAAGTCATTGCTGCCGATTGAGGCGCTTATGAATGCGAAAACACTCCCGTCAGTCAGTTGACGGGAGTGATCAGTTCGTCGCCGGCGAAGAAGGCGGCCAGGTTGTCGCGTTGCAGCTTGCCCATTGCCTTGCGTGTTTCGATTGTGCCGGAACCCTGGTGAGGCTGCAGCACGACGTTATCGAGTTTCAGGAATCTGGGATCGATATTCGGCTCATTGTTGAAAACGTCGAGCCCTGCCCCACGGATGGTGCCATTTTCCAGCGCCTCGAGCAGCGCGGGCTCGTCGATGGTGGAACCGCGCGAAATGTTGATCAGCAGCCCGTCCGGCCCCAGCGCCTCGATCACTTCTTTCGAAACGTAGCCGGCTGTTTCCTTTCCGCCGACCAGCGCGATGAAAAGATAGTCGACATCGCGTGCCATTGAGACGGGATCGGCGTGATATGTCCAGGAAGGCGGGGTGTCCTTGGGTTTTCGCGAGTGATAGTGAATCGCCATTTTGAAGGCCGCCAGCCGGTCGGCGATCTCGCGTCCGATTCTGCCAAGGCCGACGATGCCTGCGCGTCGGCCGCTAGCCTTTCTGTTCAGCGGCAATTCGCCCTTATTCGGCCACTCGCCTGAACGCACCCAGGTCGACCCTTCGATCAGCTTGCGCGACTGAGCCAGCAAAAGAGCCACGGCGAGATCCGCCACATCGTCGTTGAGCACATCCGGCGTGTTGCTCACCTTGATATTTCGCATGCTCGCAGTCGCGATATCGATCGCATCGAAGCCCACGCCATAATTCGCGATCAGGCCGAGCGCGGGCAGGCTCTCCATGTGCTTTTCGCCGAACGGAGTGTGTCCCTTGAACGCGATCGCGCGAACTTGCGCGCGCAATTCTGCTGGAAGGTCGAGTGCCGCGTCGGCGTTGGGCACCTCATGAAGGGCATATTCGGAAGACATCGCCTCCCGGTCCCACTCGAAATAACTGCCGATGGCGATCAACTGGTGGCCGGCCATGTGTTTCCCCTTTTTTCGATTTTTGCCGATGTGCGGATGACGGCATATTGTTTGTGGCGCGCGCCTGGCACGCCGATTAACGAATGTGCGCCACTTATTGTCGACCGAGATCCAGGGTGCAAGCGCAATACCTGCCTGGCATTATGTGGAATCGTGACGTGACCGGTTGAAATTCACGCCGCGTCCTTTCCATCTGAACTACCGTTTTCTCGACGACAATAGAATGCTTGTTTCCGTGGAGGCGATGCCGTCGAGCTGGCGAATTGTCGTCAGAAGCTTGTCGAAGGCTTCAAGCGTGTCCGTTTCGATTTCGGCTACCACGTCCCAACGCCCGTTTGTTGTGTGAAGCGTGCGGATTTCAAGAAATCCGTAAAGGCGCTTGATGATCGCCTCGGTCCGGTGACCTTCAACAGCAATCATCATGACCGCACGTATGCGATTGGCGCTGGCGTCCACTCCGAGATTGACGGTGAAACCCAGAATGACGCGGTTCTGCACGAGGCGGTCGATGCGCGATCGAACCGTGGCGCGGGACACCTCAAGTTCCGTGGCGAGACTTGCTATCGGCAATCTGGCATCATGCCTGAGCAACGCGACTAGTTTGCGGTCGATATCGTCCATCGATGTTCCAGAAAGTTCAAAGCCGTTTATCAGACTGGAAAAATCATATAAGCAAAACGCCGAATTTCCAACTTTTCGCCAACCTCCAGATCGGTCACTCTTCGTTTAAGACGTCGAATGAACGAAGGGCCGGACGAAAAAGGGCATCCAATGGCAAAACGTACGGACACTTTGATTGGTATCCTCGGTGTACCGCTCGAGGCCGGAACGGGGCGGCGTGGTGCAGCTATGGGCCCGGCGGCGCTTCGGGTGGCGGAACTGCCCGAACGCTTGCAGGCACTCGGCCTGAAGGTGGAGGATTTCGGCGATATCGTTCCCGATGGATTGGACACGGTTGACGGACTTCGCTTCGACGGGAAGGCGCATTTGCCGGCAACCGTGGCCACATGGGTGCGTCCGCTTGCCCGCAAGACGCGTGAGATAGCAGGAACAGGGCATACGCCGATCATCCTCGGCGGTGACCACAGCCTCTCCATGGGTTCCGTGATGGGTGTTGCGCGCCACTGGCAGGAGCAGGATCGTCCGCTTTTCGTGCTGTGGCTCGATGCGCACGCGGATTTCAATACGCCTTCGATATCACCTTCGGGAAACATGCACGGGATGTCGCTGGCATTGCTTGCGGGCGAGGAGGAGTTGAGGCCTGTTTTCGACGGCGAGCCGACGTCATTTGTAGCTCCCTCGCGCATGTGCGTTTTCGGGGCACGGTCAATCGACCCCGGCGAACGGGACCTCCTGAAGAAGCGTGGCGTGAATGTCGTCGACATGCGCATGATCGACGAGCATGGCGTTTCCGTCCTGATACGTTCGTTCCTTGATCAGGTCGTGGAGCAGGATGGCGTGCTTCACGTTTCGCTTGATGTCGATTTTCTGGATCCGTCAGTCGCCCCTGGCGTCGGCACGACGGTGCCAGGCGGTGCGACCTATCGCGAAGCGCATCTCGTCATGGAGATGCTCGAAGATTTCGACCGGGTCGTTTCGGTCGATGTGGTCGAACTGAACCCCTTCCTGGACGAGCGTGGCCGCAGCGCCACCGTGCTTGCCGAACTCGTGGCAAGTCTTTTCGGTCAGGACGTCATGGACCGGCCGACGCAGGCCTTCGCGTAATTTACCGGAGACAAGAGAATGAGCCGTCTTCCCGAAGACTTCATCGCCGCCGAACACAGGTTGGGCGCGCACAACTACAAGCCTCTCGACGTGATCCTGACCCGTGGTGAAGGCATCTGGCTCTGGGATGTGGAGGAAAACCGCTATCTCGATTGCCTGTCGGCCTATTCGGCGGTCAACCAGGGGCATTGCCACCCGAAGATCCTGAAAGCGATGGTCGACCAGGCTTCGAGGTTGACGCTGACTTCCCGCGCGTTCCGCAACGACCAGCTCGCCTATTTCTATGAGGAGATCGCGGCCCTTACAGGCTCGCACAAGGTGTTGCCGATGAATTCGGGTGCGGAAGCCGTTGAATCCGCCATCAAGGCCGTGCGCAAATGGGGCTATGAAGTCAAGGGCGTACCGCAGAACAAGGCCGAGATCATCGTCTGTTCGGACAACTTCCATGGCCGGACCATGGGCATTGTCGGCTTCTCGACCGATCCGGTCGCCCGGACCGGATTTGGTCCCTTTGCCCCCGGCTTCAAGGTCGTTCCCTTTGGTGATTTCGAGGCATTTGCGGAGGCCATCAACGAGAATACGGTCGCGTTTCTTGTCGAGCCGATCCAGGGCGAGGCGGGCGTGCTTATTCCGCCGGCGGGCTATTTCCGGCGCGTTCGGGAACTTTGCACCGAAAAGGACATCACGCTGATCCTTGACGAAATCCAGACCGGCCTTGGCCGTACGGGTAAGATCCTCGCGGAAGAGCATGAGGAGATCGAGGCGGATGTGACTCTCGTCGGCAAGGCGCTTTCGGGCGGCTTTTATCCTGTCTCGGCCGTCCTTTCGAACACGGAGGTGCTGGGCGTTCTGAATCCTGGCGAACACGGTTCGACCTTCGGCGGCAATCCGCTCGCCTGCGCGGTGGCTCGCGCCGCGCTCAAGGTACTGGTGGAAGAAGGTATGATTGAAAATGCGGAGGAACAGGGAGCCTACTTCATGAAAGGGCTTGAGGAAATCCGCTCCAACGCGGTTCGCGAGGTGCGGGGCAGGGGCTTGATGCTGGCAGTCGAACTACACCCGGAAGCGGGTGGTGCACGGCGTTATTGCGAGGCGCTCAAGAACCTCGGCATCCTTGCCAAGGATACGCATGAGGATACGATCCGCATCGCGCCACCTCTCGTCATCAAGCGTGACGAGGTGGATTGGGCGTTGGAACGCTTCGACAAGGTGCTTACCCGCGCAGCGGCTTGAATGATTGGCGCCTGCGCGTATGTTCCGGTTTCCAATGCAGGAGTTCGCGCCTTGACGCAAAGCCGCTATCCCCGTCCGACCGACAACGCTTTCCTGGCCGAATCCCTGAAGGGCGGCTCGCACGAACCGACATATGGTGGTGCGCTTTCCTTCATGCGCCGGAAGTTTTCGCGGGACTTGACGGATGTCGATCTCGCGGTCTGGGGGATACCGTTCGACGCCGCCGTTTCCAACCGGCCCGGCGCTCGCTTCGGGCCGCAAGGCGTGCGCAGAGCGTCCGCGATTTTCGATGGCGACCCTCAATATCCGTTCGGATTCGACCCGTGGGACGTGCTGGCTGCCGTCGACTACGGCGACTGCGTGTTCGACTATGGAGTGCATGCCGAGATCCCGGGCCATATCGAGGCGCAGGCACGCGAAATTATCGGCCGTGGCGTTCATCTCTTTTCGATTGGCGGCGATCATTTCGTCACCTGGCCGCTTCTGAAGGCTCATGCGGCGAAACATGGTCACCTGGCACTTGTTCAGTTCGATGCCCACCAGGACACCTGGGACGACGATGGCGGGCGGATCGACCATGGATCATTTGTCCTGCGTGCCGTTCGAGAAAGCATTATCGATCCTGCTCGATCGATCCAGATAGGGGTTCGAACCCATGCGCCGCAGGACTGTGGCATGGAGATCATCCACGGCCACGAATTCGATACATTAGGCATTTCGGGAATAATCGAACGAATCAGGACGCGCGTCGGCACCGGTCCTGCATATTTGACGTTCGATATCGATTGCCTCGACCCGGCATTCGCTCCGGGCACGGGAACGCCCGTTGCGGGCGGCCCGTCATCGCGCGAGGCGCTGTCGGTGCTCAGGGGGCTGGGCGATATCGATTTTGTAGGAGGCGATATCGTCGAAGTCGCGCCCGCCTACGATCATGCCGACATCACTTCGATTGCCGCCGCGACGGTGGCTCTCACTTACATCGGCCTGTTGGCAGAGAAGAGGCGGCGCGGCTAAGTAATTTAGCCCGCCCGCCTGTGTCGGTCGCCTGACCTCTCGTTGTCGTTTTCCGGCGAAAGTGTCCAGGAACTATAAAGCGGGTGAGCGTTGCGCATCAGGTCGTAGATCCGGACCATCACCGCAAGAAACGCAAGTTTTCCCGCGTATGTCACGGCAGCACCTGTGACCATCATTGGCATGGAGCCGGAAATTGCGCCCCAGATGCCGACGAAGAATCCGATGCCGGCAACGGCTGACAAGGCGAGTGCCTTTCGGTTTTCATCATGCGGCACGGGAATTGCGGTACGGTTGAGCCAGACGCGCTCGCCAAGCACGGCGCGGGCGTGCCAGCTTTCGAATGTTTTCGGCGCCGGGAAAAGGCGCGGGTTCAGCCAGAGCCAGACAATGACCGCCGCTGTGAAGCCGGCTGCGGTTAGCCAGCCATAGACCGTATGCGACCAGACAGCGAGATAAAGAAAGGGAAGTGAAGCAAAGCGCGTCCAGACGCTCCAGCCGCTGGCATGGCGTTTCCAGACGTCGGAATTCATGCCGAGCAGACGAATGCGCCCGACATCCATCGGGCGGATCTGATGACTGGAAAATCGCGATCGGTCGAGCCTGAGCATGACGGATGGCTGTTTTTGTACGGCCGGTACGGCACGTTCTTCAAGGTACTGAAAAGGATACTACCGGCGCTGCAAGGTCTCAATTAACGTTTGCGGCGCTGGTCATATCCGGCAAGAGAGTATGCCTTCAGACTTGCGTTTTCACGTAGCTTCCGGGTGCATCCTCGATGATCTTCATCCGCCTCGCGCCCGGCTTGCGGGCCTTTACCCGCGTGTCGTCGATCGAGCGTATCCACGCGTCCCAATGCGGCCACCATGAACCCGGGTGCTCTTCGGCCGATGCGATCCAGTCCTCCAGTTCGCCTTGCGGCTTTCCGTCGAGCCAGTATTGATACTTCTTTTTTTCAGGTGGATTGACCACACCGGCTATATGTCCGGATCCGGCAAGAACGTAGGTGACATCCCCCCCGAAATACTGTGAGCCGAGGTAGACGGACTTGGCCGGCGCGATATGGTCTTCGCGCGCCGCGAGATTGTAGATCGGGATCATCACCTTTCTAAGGTCGAGTGTCTCGCCGGCGATCTCCATCTCGCCTTTCGTCAGGCGGTTTTCCAGATAGCAATTGCGCAGGTAAAACGAGTGGTTGGCCGCCGGCATCCGGGTGGAGTCGGAGTTCCAGTAAAGCAGGTCGAAGGGGAAGGGTTCGCGGCCTTTCAGATAGTTGTTGACCACGTAAGGCCAGATCAAATCGTTTGAACGCAACAGGTTGAAGGCCGTCGACATTTTCGAGCCTTCCAGATAGCCCTTTTCCGACATTTCACGCTCAACCGCGGCAATCTGGTCTTCATCGACGAAGACCTTGAGATCGCCGGCATGTGTAAAGTCGACCTGCGTCGTGAAGAATGTGGCGCTTTTGATGCGCTCGTCGCCCATTGCGGCCATATAGGCAAGTGTTACGCCCAGCAGCGTGCCTCCGACGCAATAGCCGATCGCGTTTACCTCCTCTTCGCCGGTCGCGCGTTTGATCACGTCCAGCGTCTCCAAAATGCCCTCGCGCATATAATGTTCGAAGCTTTTTTGCGCTTGCCTGCGGTCAGGGTTGACCCAGGAAATCACGAAGACGGTATGCCCTTGCTCGACAGCCCATCTGATGAAGGATTTTTCGGGGTTGAGGTCGAGGATATAGAACTTGTTGATCCAGGGCGGCACGATCATGAGCGGGCGCTTCAGCACCTGATCGGTCGTCGGAGTGTACTGAATCACCTGACAGACGTCGTTTTGCGCGATTACCTTGCCCGGTGTCATCGCCAGGTTTGTGCCGACCTTGAATTTCGTCGGGTCGGACTGCCGGATCCTGAGTTCGCCCTTGCCGGCCTTTATGTCCTCGGCAAGCAGCTGCATTCCCTTGACGAGGTTTTCGCCGTTCGATTCCAGCGTCTCGCGCAAGAGCTCCGGGTTGGTGAGCACGAAATTCGAAGGCGAGAGCGCATTGGCGATCTGCTTGACGTAGAAATCCGCCTTGTGGCGCGTATGATCGTCCAGTTCCGCGGCATCGGCCACCATCTCCTCCGCCCATTGCGAAGTGATGAGATAAAGCTGCTTTACGAAATCGAAGAACTGGTTGTCGTTCCACTCCGGGTCCTGGAATCGTTTGTCGCGCGGATCGGGTTTCACGGAAGGCGTGGCTTCTTCGCCCATCATGCGCTTGAGAGATGAGTTCCAGAGGCTGATGTAATTGTTCCAAAGGCGCGTCTGGGCTTCCACTGCCCGATGCGGATCGGAGATCCAGTACTCGCCGACCTGGGAAAGTGTCTTCACGATGGCCGTCAGATCGTCTGTGGAAACCGGCCTGATGTCGCCCTTTTCGCGGGGTTCGACATAGGCCGCCATGGCTTTTCCGGCATTCTCGACGACTTTCGCCAGATTTTGGGCGAAGGCCTCCGGGTTCTTCACGATATATTGCAGTAGGGGATTCTGACGGTCTTCTGTCATCGGTCGGCGTTTCCCCGGAACTTCATTCGAGTTTCGTTTGTCTGTTTGAGTCATAATAACGCTTTATGAGCGGGGGCTGACAAGATGGTGAAAGGTCATAAACCGTTAATCACGTTGCGCAAGAACACTGCCCTTCGCGTCTCATCCGCGAAATTCACGTTGTATGACTTATCGTCATATTTTACGGGAGTGTGACCGACGCGTATCTACCGTTTCAAGGCGTTACGGTGTAAAGAGTTCACGGCAACAACAGTCTGGTATCGGGAGCCAGGGATATTGAGCGGTATTTTCAATCGGGCCTCGGCCGTGGTAGCGGCAGCTCTTGCGCTAGGCGCTTGCGCATTGAATCCGAATGAGACGTTGTTCGAAGCGCTGGAAGCGCCGGTGGCTCAGCCGGCTACCCACCAGTCATCTCCGCTGCCTGCGGCGACGCCCGATCCCGTGAGCGATCCGAATGTCTCCACTCCGCTTGTCCAAGAGAATTCACGCTCTGCCTCCCGTTCGGCTCCCGCCGTGACGAGCGGCGAAAACCTGCTATCCTACGAACAGCAGCAAGCGACACGCAGCTCTTTGGAAGCATTGGCAAGATCGCGCGCCGGCACCGGCACCGGCACCAGCGGAGCGACGTCGACGGCGGAGATTCTCAAGCGCCTGGGCGAGACGCATGGCGATGCCGCGATCACCGAAATCGAGGGCAGGCGGGCGCCCGCTCAATAAGATCAAAGCTGAAAATTGTGCCAGTGGGTCGATTTTGACATTTGATGCCCGTTTGCAGTTGGGCCTGCGACAGCAGAACGATAATGTTGAAAAAACCACTATAAATCCGGCTTTCCTGAGCGAAAGGCCGGTGCACTTTTGTCCGTACACTGGTAAACAGGCGTCGAAATATACGCCCGTGCCGTAATGCCGATATTCCTGCTTTAAGGAACCGGTAGCGGTGTGGCGCCGAATACCCGATGCAACGCTCGAGGCTCGCCATGGAAGACTTTTACAAGACCCGGCGTTTGCCGCCCTATGTCTTTGAACAGGTCAACCGGTTGAAAGCGAAGGCGCGTGCAAGCGGTGCCGACATCATCGACCTCGGCATGGGCAATCCCGATTTGCCGACACCAAGGCACATTGTCGAAAAGCTCGTCGAAACGGTTCAAAATCCTCGCACTCATCGTTACTCGGCGTCCAAGGGCATTCCGGGCCTGCGCAAGGCGCAAGCCGGATATTACGCCAGAAGATTTGGTGTGAAGCTCGACCCGGACACGCAAGTCGTCGCGACGTTGGGGTCGAAGGAGGGATTTGCCAACATGGCCCAGGCGATTACTGCGCCGGGCGATGTCGTGCTGGGCCCCAATCCGAGCTATCCGATCCACGCCTTCGGCTTCCTGATGGCGGGAGCGGCCCTTCGCGCCATTCCCGCCGAACCGGGCGAGGAATTGTTTCGCGCGCTCGAACGCGCCGTTGTCCATTCGGTTCCCAAGCCGATAGCCGTGATCCTCTGCTACCCCGCCAATCCGACCGCCTACGTTGCCGATCTCGACTTCTACAAGGAGGTTGTCGCATTCGCGAAGAAGCATGAAATTTTCGTGCTGTCCGATCTCGCGTATTCGGAGATCTATTTTGGCGACACGCCTCCGCCTTCGGTTCTTCAGGTGCCGGGAGCCATGGATATTGCCGTCGAGTTCACTTCTTTGTCGAAAACGTTTTCGATGCCGGGTTGGCGCATGGGCTTTGCGGTGGGCAACGAGCGCCTCATCGCCGCTCTTTCCCGCGTGAAGTCCTACCTCGACTATGGAGCCTTCACGCCGATCCAGGTTGCCGCAGCCGCGGCACTTAATGGGCCGGAAGATTGCATCGCCGAAACGCGGGAAATTTATCGCAGGCGGCGCGATGTTCTGGTCGACTCCTTCGCGCGAGCCGGGTGGGCGGTTCCAGCGCCGGAGGCGAGCATGTTCGCCTGGGCGCCGATCCCCGAGAAGTTCCGCTCCATGGGTAGCCTGGAGTTCTCGAAGCTTATGATCGAAAAAGCGGATGTGGCGGTCGCGCCCGGCATCGGTTTCGGTGAATATGGCGACGACTATGTGCGTATCGCACTTGTGGAGAACGAGCAGCGCATCCGGCAGGCGGCAAGAGGTGTGCGGCGTTTTCTTGAATCGGCGGACGAAACGTTGCACAACGTCGTCTCTCTGAACTCTTCCCGCTGATCCCTTTGAATTGGAATTGCTTGTCTCATGGCAAATGACTTGCGTTTGGGTGTCGCAGGCCTCGGTACGGTCGGCACATCCCTCGTGCGGATTATTCACAATAAGGCCCGGGCGCTGGAAAAGCGGTGCGGCAGACGGATTATCGTGACGGCCGTCAGCGCTCGCAACCGGGACAAGGATCGCGGGATCGATCTGTCTGAAGCGAATTGGTTCGATGACCCGGTGGCGCTCGCGGAAAGCGACGGGATCGATGTTTTCGTCGAGCTTATGGGCGGTGACAGCGGCGCGGCGGAAGATAGCGTCAGGGCGGCACTCAAAGCAAGCAAACATGTCGTGACGGCCAACAAGGCACTTTTGGCGAAGCACGGCGTGGAGCTTGCGCGAAGCGCCGAGGCAAATAACGTCAGCCTAAACTATGAAGCTGCGGTCGCTGGCGGTATTCCTATCGTAAAGACGATGCGCGAAAGCCTTGCCGGCAACGATGTCACGCGCGTTTATGGAATTTTGAACGGCACCTGCAATTACATACTAACCCGTATGGAGCGCGAAGGGCTTGCGTTTGCGGAGTGTCTGGCAGATGCACAGCGGCTCGGCTATGCGGAAGCAGACCCGACTTTCGATATCGAAGGTTTCGATGCCGCGCACAAGCTGGCGATCCTGACGAGCCTTGCATTCGGATGCGAAATCAGTGCGGATTCGATTTACGTCGAAGGCATCACATCCATCACCACCGCCGATATCGAGGCAGCCGACGAACTTGGCTACCGCATCAAGCTGCTTGGAGTGGCGCAACGCACGGATACCGGCATAGAGCAGCGCGTCCATCCGACGATGGTGCCGAAATCGTCGGCTATCGCGCGGATCGATGGGGTTTTGAACGCGGTCGCCGTTGATGGTGATGCCGTCGGCGAAGTGGTTCTTGCCGGGCCCGGTGCGGGCGGCAATGCAACGGCGTCTTCCGTTCTTGCCGATATTGCCGACATCGGCCGCGGGGACCGTGCGCCGACGCTAGGCAAGTCCGCTGATGAATTGGAACCCTATGTAAGGGCGCGGATGCGCAAGCACGAAGGTGGTTACTATATCCGCCTTTCGGTGTTCGACCGTCCGGGTGCGTTTGCGACGATCGCGCAGGAAATGGCTGCCCACAACATTTCGCTGGAATCGATCGTGCAGAGGCGGCGCGCGATCAAGAGCGATGCACCCGGCAATAGCCATCCAGGTGAGCCTGCTCCGGTCATACTGATAACCTACGAGACGACGGAAGAGGCGATCAAGGAAGCGCTGGGCGCGATTGACGCGCAAAACGTTATCGCCGACAAGCCGCAGATGATCCGTATCGAAAAACTGACTTGATGACAGCGTAGGCTGTATCCTGTCCGTTTCTGGGAGTTGCTGAATGTCTAAGACGCAGGCGCCGCAAGGCGAAGTACTGGACCGTATCCTGACGCTGGAGCTGGCGCGTGTTACGGAGCGTGCGGCCGTGTCCGCGGCGCGTCTGCGCGGGCGGGGCGATGAAAAGGCGGCCGACCAGGCCGCGGTCGATGCGATGCGCCGCGAACTGAACCGTCTGCCGATAGATGGAACGGTGGTGATTGGCGAGGGCGAGCGCGATGAGGCGCCGATGCTCTATATCGGTGAGGAAGTTGGTACCAAGCATGGGCCGAAGGTCGATATCGCGCTCGATCCTTTGGAAGGGACGACGATCTGTGCCAAGAACCTTCCCAATTCGATCGCCGTTATCGCCATGGCCCCGGCGGGCGGTCTTCTGAATGCGCCCGACAGCTACATGGAAAAAATCGCGATCGGACCCGGCTATCCGGAAGGCCTGGTCGACCTCGATGCGCCGATTGCCGAAAATCTCAACGCGCTTGCCAAGGAAAAGGGCGTTGAGGTCGGCGATATAACGGCTTGCGTGCTTGACCGCCCGCGCCATGCTCGTCTTGTCGAGGAAATCCGGGCGGCCGGCGCTTCCATTCGCCTGATCGGCGATGGTGATGTTGCCGGTGTCATTCACACGACGGACTCCGACGAAACCGGAATCGATATCTATGTCGGCATTGGCGGAGCGCCGGAAGGGGTACTCGCTGCTGCGGCGCTGCGCTGCATTGGCGGTCAGATGCAGGGCAGGCTTGTGATCACGCGCGATGAGCAAGTCGAACGCGCTCACCGCATGGGCATCACCGACATCAAGCGCAAATACGTGATGGAGGAAATGGCTAGCGGTGACGTGCTGTTCGCGGCGACAGGCGTGACCGATGGCAATTTCCTGCGCGGGGTCAAATTCGCGCGCCGCTTTATTTCCACCCACACGGTCGTAATGCGTTCAACGACGAGCACCCTTCGCTATATCGAGGCGCAGCATAGTCACTTCGACAAGTTTTTGCTGGACTGATCGCTAAAGCCCGGCAATAGCAGGGTAGATGATCGACGCCCGAAACCGAATTGAGTCGCATGTTGATTGATCGCGGCGAGAGCGAGCGCCGGCTCGTGCTGGGCGTCAGGAAGTCCGCGCTCGGCCGGACATGGCGCGAGCGGCTTAACGCCGAACAATCCGCGCAGGCGCTTGCGATCACCCAGCGCTACGATCTCCCGGATATAGTGGCGCGCATCCTTGCAGGCCGCGACGTTCCGGCTGATGCGGTCGAGCGTTTTCTGGATCCGACGATAAAGGACCTTCTCCCTGACCCTTCCACGCTGACGGATATGGATGGCGCCGCCGCAAGGGTCGCGGATGCTGTGTGCCGGAACGAGCGAATCGCGATTTTTGGCGATTATGACGTTGATGGTGCAACGTCATCGGCGCTTCTGTCACGCTACCTCGGCGCGCTCGGCGTCGGTTCTCGCATCTATATTCCCGACCGAATAATTGAAGGCTATGGCCCGAATGGGCCGGCAGTCGAGGCGCTGAAGGCGGAAGGGGTGGATCTCCTCGTCTGTGTGGACTGCGGCAGCACGTCTTTCGATGCGTTCGAGACGGCAGGTCGCGTGGGATTGCCTGTCGTTGTGATCGACCACCATCAGGTGGGTGAGACCCTGCCGCCGGTCGAAGCGCTGGTCAATCCGAACCGGCAGGACGACCTATCCGGACAAGGGCATTTGGCCGCGGTCGGGGTGACATTTCTGTTTCTCGTTGCACTGAACCGCGAACTGCGGCGGCGTGGATACTTCGTGAACGGGAGCCAGCCGGATCTGCTTGCCCTGCTTGATCTCGTTGCCGTCGGTACGGTGTGCGACGTGGTGCCGCTCCAGGGGCTTAACCGCGCTTTTGTCATGCGTGGGCTTCAGGTCCTCCATCGCCGGCTGAACCCCGGGTTTGCGGCACTTGGCGACACTGCCCGCGTGCAGGGCAAGCCGACGCCTTATCATCTCGGTTTTCTCATCGGCCCGCGCATAAATGCCGGTGGGCGCATTGGTGATGCCGCGCTCGGCGCCCGCCTGCTGACCACCGGGGATATCGACGAAGCCCGCGATATTGCCGCGACGCTTGAGCGTCTCAACCAGGAACGTCAGGCCGTTGAGGCCACAATGCTGGAGGAGGGGGAGGCACAGGCATTCGCGCGAATGGAAGCTGAAGATCCTGCGGTACTTTTGACAGGCTCTGCCGGTTGGCATCCGGGCGTCGTCGGGCTTGTCGCTTCCCGTCTGAAGGAGCGCCATCGCCGTCCGACCTTTGCAATCGCCTATGATGAAACGGGCAAGGGCATCGGGTCGGGGCGCTCCATTCCCGGGGTCGATCTCGGCCGGGCCGTGCGGGCTGCGGTCGAAGCGGGGATACTGGAGAAGGGGGGCGGGCATGCCATGGCGGCAGGTCTTACCGTTCGCAAGGAAAAAGAGGCAGAACTGTCGGCTTTCTTCGCCGAAGCGCTTGCCGGCGATGTCGCAGCGGCGACAA
The DNA here is from genome assembly GCF_009826895.1 of Stappia sediminis. Classification (GTDB taxonomy): domain Bacteria; phylum Pseudomonadota; class Alphaproteobacteria; order Rhizobiales; family Stappiaceae; genus Hongsoonwoonella; species Hongsoonwoonella sediminis. The sequence continues at coordinate 326,459 of NZ_WUMV01000002.1, forward strand.
CCGAGCATGAACTTGCCGTCGACGGTGCGGTGACGGCATCGGGCGCAACCATCGACCTGCTGCACAAGATAGAGAGCGCGGGCCCCTATGGCGCGGCGCACCCGGAACCGGTTCTCGCAATGCCGAGCCACCGGATTTCCTATGCCGATGTTGTCGGGAACGGTCACGTTCGCGTGACGATTGCTGCCGGCGCGGGCGATAGCCTCAAGGCGATTGCCTTCAAGGCCGCCGACACGCCGCTTGGCCAGTTGCTGCTTTCGAGAAGGGGGCAGCCGCTACATCTGGCCGGCTCGCTTTCCATCGACACCTGGCGTGGTGCGGAGCGCGTGCAGATGCGACTGATCGATGCCGCTGACCCGGCTCTTTCCCGTGCCTGACCTGACTTTATTCACAAGCTGTTAGCGTTAACCAGCGTGTAACACGAGGGCCGGTAGCTTGCCCGCGGATGGTATTGAGTACGGGGAAGGCAATGAATTCTCGCGCGCAATTGCGGCGCCTCATGTCTGATGTCGACGCAGCAGCGACACGGGCGGAAAGAAGCCTGAAGCGGGCCAGGCAGCGCTCGGCCGCGTTGACTTGTGATGAGCCGACAAGAGCGACCGCGTTGCGCACGTCGCTCCTGTTGGCGTGCCTCGCAATGGCGGCTAAGGTCCTTATTCAGCAGGACTAGACGAAGAGGGTTTGGCGATCCCATAAGATGCGTTTGTGCCAGGAATGACCATCGCCGGAGATCACCAATGTCTTCTGAAACCTTTCGTATTGCCCTTTGGTCGGTCAACCTCGGCGCGGAGGCGGGAGACCTTAAGGCATGGCTTAAAAGGGCTGAAAGCCGGGTCATTGAGGCAAAGGCGCAAGACGCTCGCCTGCTTCTCATGCCGGAATACGTGAGTGAAGGCTTTCTTGCCTGGAAACCGGCCGGACTTCCCGAGCGAGAGGAAATCGCATGGCTGGCAAGCCAGACCCCGGCCGCGATCGATGGGCTGAGAACCCTTGTGGACCGGCATGACATTTCCATCGTCGCCGGTTCGATGCCTTTTGCCAAAGATAACACTCACACGAACCGTACCCATGCGCTTCTCACCGATGGGCGGACGCTTACCTACGACAAGTTATGCCTGACGCCGGCCGAATTGGATCCGGTCAACATGAACATCGCTACCGGGAGCCGGCTGACCGTATTCGAAGTCGAAGGTGTGCGAATTGCTCTCCTGATCTGCCTTGATGTGGAAATGCCGGCGCTTTCCATGCTGCTCGCCCCGCTCAAACCGGATTTGATCCTCGTTCCTTCGATGACGCATCAGCTTTCGGGCTATCACCGCGTCTACGGCTGCGCGAAAGCGCGGGCGGTGGAACTTATGACCTCGGTCGCGGTATGCGGAACAGTTGGTGTGGCGAAAGGCGCGACGCTGCACGAGACCAATGTTTCGGGAGCCGCGCTCTACATCCCGTGCGAGCCGGAACTCGGCTTTGATGGTATCGCGGCCTCGCATCCGCCCGTTGACGGGATGGCGCGAGAAGAACCCTTTGTGATTGCCGATGCGCCTGTGGGGCTCGTGCGCCGGCTGCGCGAGGGTGGTGCGGAAGTTTGGCCCGGATCATGGACGGGCGAGCATGTCCGCGTGAATTTCGAGAAATAACTGCAGAAAATGCGCGGACGGTAAGCCGCCCGCGCCAGTGGGGCATTCAATTCGTCGCCTTGTCGGCATTCGGGAAGAAGAGCTGCTGGCCTTCGAGCTTGTAATCCGCGATCGCCTGCTGGCCCTCAGGTCCCGTCAGCCAGTCGATGAATGCGTTGCCTTCGTCGGCTTTGACCGCGGCGTGCTTTTCCGGATTCACGAGAATAACGCCATACTGGTTGAACAGCCTGTCGTCGCCTTCGGCCAGTATCGCAAGTTCACTCTTGTTCTTGAAGGAGATCCAGGTGGCGCGGTCGGTCAACGCGTAGGCGCCCATGCCGGCAGCCGTATTCAAGGTCGCACCCATTCCCGATCCGGTCTCGCGATACCAGTCGCCGGAAGCGTGAGCGACATCGACATCGGCGGCCTTCCAGAGCGAGAGCTCCTTCTTGTGTGTACCGGAATCGTCACCGCGCGATGCGAAGGGAGCGCCGGCTTCCGCGATCTTCTTCAGCGCTTCGGTGGCTTCGTCCATGCCCTTGATACCGGCGGGATCGCCCTTGGGGCCGACGATCACGAAGTCGTTGTACATGACGTCGCGGCGCTTCACGCCCCAGCCATCAGCTACGAATTTCTCCTCGGCAGACTTTGCGTGAACGAACAGGACGTCGCCGTCGCCGTTCGTCGCGTTCTTGATCGCCTGTCCGGTGCCGACGGCGACGACGCGCACATCGATGCCAGTCTTGTCCTTGAACTTCGGGAGGATGGCGTCGAGCAGACCGGAATTCGCCGTCGATGTGGTGGACTGAACGACGATGAACCTTTCTTCCGCGCTTGCGGGGGCGATGGTCCAGTGCAGCGCTGCGGCTGCGATGAAGGCAAGAGAAAACGCGGTTTTCCTCAGCATGTTTTGCTCCCATTGATTTAAATCAGGATTCTGCCGTCCAGATATGCCCTGGCCTCCTTGGAGGTCGGCGCATCGAAGAAGATGTCGGCGGGCGTGATCTCCGCCACTTCCCCGCGATGAAGGAAGACGAGCTGCTCCGCCAGGCGCCTGGCCTGAAGTATGTCGTGGGTCACGAGAATGATTTTGGTGCCTTGAACCTTCTCCTGTTTGATCGTGTCCTCGATCAGTTGAACGGACGCGGGGTCGAGGTTGGCGCAAGGCTCATCTAGGAAAAGTATTTTCGGTTTGAGCGCAAGTGCGCGCGCAAGGGCGAGGCGCTGTTGCTCGCCGCCGGACAGGAGCCGAGCGGGACGGTCGGCAAGGGCCTCCAGATGCAGTCTCTTGAGGATCGGTTGCAGTTCGCTTCGCGATTTGGCCAGCCCGCGCAATCCCATGACGAACCTGAGATTTGACAGAACGCTGCGGCGCAGGAGTACGGGCTTTTGAAACACCATCGCCTGTATTTTGCGGATCGAACGGTCGATTGGTTCGCCGTTCCACAGGATCGTGCCGTTCGACGGTGCGATAAGGCCATGAAGGAGGCGGAGCAGCACGCTTTTGCCTGCACCGTTCGGCCCCATCAGCACGGTCAGTTCATCACCGGGCAGATCGAATGAGATATTCTTGAGAATCTTATGTCCGTCGATGGCGAATGAGAGGTTTCGCACACTGAGCGTATGATGGCCGACGTTCGAAATCGCCCGACGGGGTACGGCTCTTGGCAAAACCTCGCGCAGGGCAGCCGCATCATGCATAGGCATTTCTCCGCGCTTTCGCATTGATGCCCTGTACGGCGGCATTTACGGCCATCGCAATGATCAGCAGGATAATTCCGAGCGCCAGCGCAAGCGCCAGGTCGCCCTTGGAGGTCTCAAGAGCAATCGCAGTCGTCATCACGCGGGTCACATGGTTGATGTTGCCGCCGACGATCATTACCGCGCCGACCTCTGCGATCGCCCGTCCGAAGCCGGCAAGCGCGACGGTCGCGAGCGCGAACCGCGCATCCCACAAAAGCGCAGCCATGGCGGTTGGAAAGGGAACCACGAGCGAGCGGAACTGTTCAGCGTATTCCTTGTTGAGGTCTTCTATCATCTGCCGGGAAAGAGCGACGACGATCGGCGTAACCAGGATCGTCTGGGCAATCACCATGGCGCCTGGTGTGTAGAGCAGTTTGAGAACGCCAAGCGGTCCGGCATTGGAAAGCATCATATAGGCGAGAAGGCCGACGACGACCGGTGGCAGGCCCATCATGGTATTGAAGGTTACGACGAGTGCGCCGCGCCCGGGAAAGCTTGAGACGGCAAGTGCCGCACCGATGGGCAGTCCGATCAGGCAGGAAATCAGCAGGGCAGCGAATGTGACGCGCAGCGACAGGCCGACAATCGCCAGCAGATCGGTGTCGAAGCCGACGATCAGCTCAAAGGCTAGTCCAAAGGCACTGCCGAAATCCTGCATATTTATGCTTTCTGCCCCAGGAGGTTTTTGTTTTTGTCTCAGAAAGGAAAATATGCAGTGAAATCGCGTTGGGTCAAATCATTCCGTCGAATTTGTCCCGTGAGCGGCCTGCGGCGCCCTGTCCGTTTCGTTTTTGCGCTATCGCGTGTAACGCTTGCATGAATTTCGACAGGGAGAAATCCATGCCCGAATTGCCAGGTGCAGGAGTGAAACAGAACATCGGGCCGGGTCATCCGGGGTCGCGATTGCTGTCGGGCTTCGCTTTGATTTGTGCCGGGTTGAGCGGGTCAACGGGCGTCGTTATGTCGGCGGTCGCCGCACACGCCATCCAGGAAGAACTGATTTCCACGGCGGCCAACATGCTTCTGTTCCACGCCGGCGCCTTCGTTGCGATTGGAGCTTACTCCGCGCTTAGGCGCAGCTTCGTGCTTGCGCTCGGTTTCTTTCTTCTCGCTATCGGTTGCACGCTTTTCAGCGGCGATTTGTTGTTGAGGGCATTGGCTGGGATGCGTGCTTTTCCCAATGCCGCGCCAATTGGCGGATCGGCGATGATACTTGGCTGGACCGCCGTATTTTTCGCCGGTTTGGCGCATCTCTTTCGTCGCTAATTCCATAAGCGACGCATTGCAGCAGGCCGGTGTCGGATTCTGGCAAGATCGATAGCGCTTGGCGTTTCAAAACGACGGTTGGATTTGTGGTCACGTCCGAGCGAGAAGGGGCGTCAGCGCCAAATGAGCCGTTTCAATTTCTGGGAACTCGCCAAGAATGCGCTTTCCGCGCATGAGAACTGGGGCCGCCAGTGGCGCGCGCCCGAGCCCAAGGCCGAATATGACGTCGTCATAATCGGCGCGGGTGGTCATGGCCTTGCGACGGCCTATTACCTGGCCAAGGAGCATGGCGTTACAAATGTCGCTGTCCTTGAAAAGGGCTGGCTCGGCGGCGGCAATACCGGCCGTAACACCACGATCGTTCGCTCCAATTACCTCTGGGAAGAGAGTGAGGGGCTTTACGATCACGCCATGGATCTGTGGCAGGACCTATCGCAGGAGCTGAACTACAACATCATGTATTCCGCGCGCGGCGTGATGATGCTGGCGCATACGATCCACGACATTCAGGTGTTCAAGCGCCACGTCTATGCCAACCGTCTCGCGGGTGTACAGAACGAGTGGCTGACGGCGGAAGAGGCCAAGGAATATTGCCCGCCGCTCAATATCTCGAAAAACATGCGCTATCCGGTTCTGGGTGCCGCGCTCCAGCGCAAGGCAGGTGTCGCGCGTCATGATGCGGTGGCTTGGGGCTATGCGCGTGGGGCTGACAAATACGGCGTCGACATCATCCAGAATTGCGCGGTGACGGGCATTCGCCGCGGGGCCGATGGCGCCGTGGAAGGGGTGGAGACCTCGCGAGGCCTTATCCGCGCCAAACGGGTCGGCGTCGTTGCCGCCGGCCACACGACGACGGTGATGGATATGGCGGGCGTGCGCATGCCGCTCGAATCTTATCCCCTTCAGGCGCTCGTGTCGGAACCCGTGAAACCGTGCTTTCCTTGCGTTGTCATGTCGAACACGATCCATGCCTACATGTCGCAATCCGACAAGGGCGAACTCGTCATCGGCGCGGGCACGGACCAGTATATTTCCTACAGCCAGACGGGCGGCTTGCAGATTCCTGCCCATACGATCGAGGCGATCTGCGAACTTTTCCCCATGTTCCGGCGCATGCGTATGCTCAGGAACTGGGGCGGCACGGTGGATGTGACGCCGGACCGTTCGCCAATCATCGGCAAGACACCGGTTCCGGGCCTGTTCGTGAATTGCGGCTGGGGGACGGGCGGTTTCAAGGCGACGCCGGGCTCGGGCCATGTGTTCGCGCATACGCTTGCCAGGGGCGAACCGCATCCGATCAACGCCCCCTTCACGCTGGACCGGTTCCGTACCGGCCGGCTTATCGACGAGGCGGCAGCCGCCGCCGTGGCGCACTGAGGCCTGACCATGCTGCTGATTACCTGTCCTTATTGCGGCGTCGAGCGCCCTGAGATCGAATTCCGCTACGCAGGCGAAGCGCATATCGCGCGGCCTGCCGAACCGTCGAAGCTGACGGATGAGGAATGGGCGGAATATCTCTATATGCGCACAAATCCGAAGGGGCTCCTGGCCGAGCGCTGGCGCCATGCGCACGGCTGCGGGCGTTTCTTCAATGCGATCCGCGACACGGTCAGCGACAGGTTCGTGACCATCTACAAGATGGGCGAGGCGAAGCCCGATCTCGAACGGCTCGTCGTGGAGGCCGCCCAATGACGCAGGATTTCCGCACCTCCGCCGGCGGGCGGATCGACCGTTCTTCGCCGGTCGATTTCACCTTTGACGGCAAGGCCTATAGGGGCTTTGCGGGCGATACGCTTGCTTCCGCCTTGCTTGCCAACGGAATTCATCTCGTCGGGCGATCCTACAAGTATCACCGCCCGCGCGGCATCATCACCGCCGGTTCCGAAGAGCCGAATGCGCTTGTAGGCATCGCGCGCGAAAAGGGGCAGAACACGCCGAACCTGCGCGCGCCGCAGGTCGAGATCTATCAGGGCCTCAACGCGGAAAGCCAGAACCGCTATCCCTCGCTGTCTTTCGATGTCGGTGCGGTCAACGACTTGTTGTCGCCGCTCTTCGTGGCGGGTTTCTACTACAAGACGTTCATGTGGCCACGCTCGTTCTGGCAGAAGGTCTATGAACCCTTCATCCGCTCCGCGGCAGGCCTCGGCAAGGCGCCGACGGATCCGGACAAGGACCGTTATGCCAACCACTATGCTCATTGCGACGTGCTGGTGATTGGCTCCGGCCCCGCCGGCCTTGCCGCTGCCACCGCCGCCGCTCAATCCGGTGCGCGAGTGATCCTGTGCGACGAGCAGTCAGAGTTGGGCGGCTCGTTGTTGCATGACCGCACGTCCGCGGTCGACGGCAAACCCGCTGTCGACTGGGCGGCGGATGCGATCAGGGCGCTTTCCGAAAACGACAAGGTGACGTTGCTGCCGCGCACCACGGGCTTTGGCTATTACGCCCAGAACTTTGTGGCACTTGCCGAGCGCGTGACCGACCATCTCGCCAATCCAGACCCGCGTTTGCCGCGCGAGCGTCTTTGGCAGGTGAGGGCGAAGGAAGTTGTCATCGCCACCGGCGCTATCGAGCGTCCGCTCGTCTTCCCGGAAAACGACCGCCCCGGCGTCATGATGGCCGAGGCGGGCCGCATTTATCTCAATCGCTACGGGGCGATGGCCGGAAAGCGCGTCGTGATCGCAACCGCCTGCGATACCGCCTATCGCACGGCCGTGGACCTGAAGGCTGCAGGTGTCGACGTCGCAGTAATCGCCGATCTTCGGCCCGACCCGGCGGGCGTGCATGTGGATGCCGCGCGTTCCGCGGGAATCCGTATCGAAGGAGCCTGTGTTGTCACCGGAACCAAGGGGCGGCTCAGGGTCAAATCCGCCCGTCTTGGCCGCATCAGGCCCGACGGGTCTGTAACGGCGATGGGCGAAGAGGCCTGTGACAGTCTGCTGATGTCCGGTGGCTGGACGCCGAACGTGAGCCTCTATTCCCAGTCGCGCGGCAAGGTCGCCTGGGACGAGGACGCTGGCGCCTATCTTCCCGGGGCTTCCGTTCAGCATGAGCGCTCGGCCGGAAGCTGCCATGGGGTTTTCGGGCTTCAGGCTGTCCTTGAGGATGGTTATGCCGCGGGCGAAAACGCGGCGCGAGCGGTCACAAGCGCGGCGAAACGGCCCAAAGTGCCCGCAGTGACAGGCGGCGAAGAAGGCGCCGGAGGCACGCTCGGCGCGCTGCCGCACGACCGCGATCCCGCACGCGTGCGCGCCTTCATCGATTTCCAGAACGACGTGACCGCAAAGGACGTGAAGCTTGCGGTTCGCGAGGGCTTCCACTCCATCGAACATATCAAGCGCTACACGACGACGGGCATGGCGACCGACCAGGGCCGGCTATCGAACATGAATGCGCTATCGGTCGCCTCGAAAACGCTTGAAAAGCCCATCCCGCAGGTGGGGCTCACGACGTTCCGCCAGCCCTATACGCCGGTCACCTTCGGCACGTTTGCCACGACCGCGCGCGGCGAGGCGTTCGACCCGGTCAGGCGCACGCCGATGCATGACTGGGCGGTGGAGAAAGGCGCCGAGTTCGAGGACGTAAGCCTTTGGAAACGCGCATGGTATTTCCCGAAGCCTGGCGAGAGCATGCATGACGCGGTGGCGCGCGAATGTGCGACGGTGCGCGAGAGCGTCGGCATTTTCGATGCCACGACCCTGGGCAAGATCGAGGTTGTCGGCCCGGATGCGGCGGAATTCCTGAACCGGGTCTATACCAACCCGTTCCTGAAGCTGGGTGTGGGGCGGTTGCGCTACGGCATCATGCTGAACGAGGCAGGTTTCATCATGGATGACGGTGTCGTCGGGCGGATCGCAGAAGAGCGCTTCCACGTGACGACGACGACGGGTGGGGCGCCGCGCGTTCTTGCCCATCTTGAGGACTATCTGCAGACGGAATGGCCGGATCTCAATGTCTGGCTGACGTCGACCACCGAGCAGTGGGCGGTGATCGCGGTGCAAGGTCCGAAGGCGCGTGACGTGATTGCGCCGCTGGTGGAAGGCATTGATCTTTCAACCGAATCCATGCCGCACATGAGCGTGCGCGAAGGGAAGATCTGCGGTGTGCCGACACGGCTTTTCCGCATGAGCTTCACTGGCGAGGCGGGGTATGAGATCAACGTGCCGGCCTCCAGGGGGCGCGAAGTATGGGACGCGGTCTGGAACAACGTCGAGGCTGTGGGCGGTGCGCCTTATGGAACGGAAACAATGCACGTTCTGCGCGCCGAAAAAGGTTACATCATCGTCGGTCAGGAAACCGACGGAACGGTGGTGCCTGACGATGTCGGGATGGACTGGGCCGTCGGCAAGAAGAAGGCCGATTTCATCGGCATGCGCTCGCTGGCGCGCCCGGATATCGTGGTGGCAGGACGCAAGCAACTCGTCGGCGTCCTGACAAATGATCCAAAGGTAATCCTTGAAGAAGGGGCGCAGGTGACGGCGGAAGCTTCGCCCGCGCTGAAAACCCCTGCACTGGGGTATGTGACATCTTCCTATTATTCGTCCGCTCTCGGCCGGTCCATGGCGCTTGCCATGATCGCGGACGGGCGCGGCCGGATGGGCGATACGCTGTATGTCTCGACGGCCGAAGGCGCTGTCGCCGTGGAAATAGTATCTCCGGTATTTTACGACGCCGAAGGGGGAAAACAGGTTGCCTGAGAAATCCGTTTATTCCGCGAACGCGCATCTGTCCCCGATCGTCGTCACCTCGAACGTGCGGGTTGAGGAGGCGGCGCCGCTCGTCCGTCTTTCCCTCAGGGGAGGGGAAGCTGCGGCTTCTCACGCAGGGGCAAGCATTGGCGCGCCGCTTCCGCTTGAGCCGCTGACCTCTACCATGGCTGACAAGGCGGCGGCATTCTGGCTTGGGCCGGATGAATGGCAGATTGCGATCCAGGAAGGTGACGCAACGGCTGTTTTCGAGCGCGTCGAAACCGCGATGGCTGATACGCCGCATTCGCTCGTCGACGTGAGCGAGCGCAACCGCGCGCTCATCATCTCGGGGCCGAAGGCGGCGTGGCTGCTGAACTCGCAGATTTTCCTCGATTTCGATGAGGCGGTATTTCCCGTCGGAATGGTCACCCGGACGCTCTTCGGCAAGGCGGACATCATGCTGTGGCGCCAATCCGAAGACATTTTCGTGCTCGAAGCGTGGCGTTCTTTCATGCCTTACGTGATCGAACTGCTCCAGGAAGCCTCAAGGGAGCTTGAAGCGGCCTGAGGGCCGCCCGAAGTTTCTTTCCCGGTCAAGCCAGTTCAGGCCACCTTGAGCCCCCGCTTTTCCAGAAGTGGGCCGACGTCGGGCAGGCGGCCTCGGAAATTCACGTAAGCGTCCGCCGGATCTTGCCTGCCGCCGGCGGAATAGATGAAATCCTTGAGCTTGCCGGCGGTTTCGGCGTCGAAAATGTCGCCTTTTTCCTCGAATGCGGTGAAGGCGTCCGCGTCCATCACCTCCGACCACATATAGCTGTAATAGCCTGAGGAATAGCCGTCGCCTGAGAACACATGGGCGAAATGCGTCGGCCGGTGGCGCATGATGATTTCGTCGGGCATGCCAATGCGGCCAAGCGTTTCCTTTTCAAGATCGCCGATCTCGACATCGTCGAAATTCTCGCGCGCATGGACATCGAGATCGTAAATGGCGGAAGCCAGATATTCGACAGTCGCGAAACCCTGGTTGAAGTTGCGCGCGGCAAGGAGTCGGTCGAGCAATTCCTTCGGCATCGGCTTGCCCGTCCTGTAGTGGACGGCGTATTTCGACAGCACCTCCGGCTCCGAAAGCCAATGCTCGTAAAGCTGGGAAGGGAGCTCCACGAAATCGCGGGCGACCGACGTGCCCGAAATGATCGGGTAGGTAACGTCGGAAAGAAGGCCGTGGAGCGCATGGCCGAATTCATGAAAGAGAGTGCGAGCGTCATCGAAGGTGAGAAGCGCGGGCTCGCCGGCCCCGCCCTTGGCGAAATTCATCACGTTGACGACGATCGGACGGATTTCTCCGTCGAGCTTGTGCTGGCGGCGATAAACGCTCATCCAGGCGCCGCTGCGCTTGGAAGCGCGGTTGAAATAATCGCCCAGGAACAGGCCGACGTGATTGCCGTCCCCATCGGTAACCTCGAAGGCTCGCACATCCGGATGATAGACCGGAAGGCCCTTCTTTTCCTCGAATTTCAGGCCGAAAAGCCTGCCCGCCGTGTCGAAGGCCGCCTGGATGATGTTTTCAAGCTGGAGGTACGGCTTCAGTTCCGTCTCATCGAGATCGTGCTCGGCCTTGCGCCGCTTTTCCGCGTAGTAACGCCAGTCCCAGGGTGCGATTCCTGCATTATCGCCCTCGCTTCTGGCGATACTGGCGAGCGCCTCGGCTTCGCTGCGGGCCGCTTCCGCCGCAGGCGACCAGACCCCCTCCAGAAGTTCGCGCACGGCAGCCGGCGTCTTCGCCATCGTGTCGTCAAGCTTGAATTCCGCGAAAGTGCCGAAGCCAAGAAGGTTCGCCCGTTCCTTCCGCAATTTCAGCGTCTTGGCGATGATCTCGCGATTGTCGGACGTATCGCCGTTTTCTCCCCGGCTCGCCCAGGCGCGGAATGCCTGCTCGCGAAGGTCCCGGCGCGAGGAAAACTGAAGGAAAGGCTCGATCAGCGAGCGCGACAGCGTGATTGCGTGTTTGCCCTGCGCACCGCGCTCGGCAGCGGCTGCCCCCGCCGAAGCGCGCAGAAAATCGGGCAGGCCGGCCAATTCATCCTCGCCTTCCAGAAAGAGCGCATAATTGGCCTCGTCAGCCAGAACGTTCTGGGAGAATGCCGTGCCAAGCTCCGCAAGCGACTGCGAAATTTCCGCCATACGCGCCTTGGCATCGTCATTGAGCGCGGCACCTGCGCGCACGAAGGCGGTGTGGTATCGCTCAAGCACACGGGCATCTTCCGGCGAAAGATCGATATCGTCGCGATTTTCCCATAAGCTCGCTACACGAGCGTAGAGCGCTGAATTCAGCATCGTCTCGCTGTGGTGCCGCGACAGCTTCGGCGCCATCTCGCGCTCGATCTCCTGAAGCGCGGGCGAGGTGTTTGCGCCGGACAAATTGAAGAAGACGGTTGCTACCTTCGTGAGCGCCTTTCCGCTCTTTTCAAGCGCGACGATCGTGTTGTCGAACGTCGGCGCGTCGGCTTGGCCGGCGATCGCATCGATCTCCACGCGCGCCTCTTTCAACGCAATGTCGAAGGCTTCGCGGAAATGGGAGGCATCGATATTGCCAAATGGTGGCAGTTCGAACGGCGTGGACCATTCTGCGAGGAGCGGATTTTGAGTGTCGGTCATGACATTGTTACTCGATTTTTTGGATGACGATCGCGAAAACCGGAAGGACGTTCGGTTGGGTTCGGCTCAATATGGGGTGCGATTTGGCTCATAGCCAGTCCTAACAGGCTGGTCGAACCTAGCCGTAATTCTCTCTTTGAATACTGACGATTAGATCCGCCAAAGCGGTTTCCCGACCGGACCTGGATATCAACGAATGAAGTTCATCACGGTGGATACGGCCGCGAGCCCGAAGCTTGAGCGGCTCATGCGTTCGTGCCGGCATCACGCTATCCCGCTGGAAGTGATCGGCGAGGGGCGCCCTTACCCGGGGCACGGTGCGAAGATCGAATATGTGATCGAGTATCTTTCGGCTCAGGACCCGGACGAGGTCGTCATGTACGTCGACGGCTATGACGTTGTCTTGCTGGCGAACAGCGAGGAAATCGAGCGCAAGTTCCGCGAGTTTGGCCATCCCTTCGTGTTTTCGACGGAGCAGAATTGCAACGTCAACGGAGGCCTGTTCGCAAGATTTCCGGTCTGGTTCCGCTATCCGAAGGGAAAAAGGCCGTATCGGTTCATCAATGCCGGCACCTTTATCGGCAAGGCCGGGTACATGCGCGATCTCCTGCAGAGGCTCGACGCCGCGCTGGCACCTTCCGACCAGACGGTGATCAACCAGTATTATGTGCATCATCCGGCGGAACTGGCGCTGGACCACGATCATGAAATTTTCACCTGCACGGCCGGGCGAACTGGTCTGGAAGACGAGGATTACCGGGTCGAGAACGGGCGGCTGCTTAACGTGGTCACGAACACCTTTCCTTGCGTTCTGCATTGCCCGGGCAAGAATTTCATAGGGCTGGAAAAGATCGTCTCGAAACTGGCGATCGCCGGGGCGCCTTACAAGGCGGGCGTGGAGGAGGGGCGGAAATACCGCAAGAGCCGGCGGATGAACCGCATCAATGCACGGCTTCTGCCCGACAACTTCCTGTTCCATCTGATGCTTGACGGCATTCTCTCCATTTTTGGCGTTGTTGCCCTTGTTGCCGCGTCGAAGGCCGCTGCCAACGCGATTATGTGAGGCGTGAGGAGTGCTTCGGCAGGCGGATTGCGCCTTGCTGGACCGGCAATTCGCGGTGTTCGGCCCAATAAATCGTTCGGCGCGCTTCGCGATCCTTTGCAGGTTTCCGATTGGGCGCACTTCTTGCGTACATTCTTGGCGTGTTCTTACGTATGGTTTTTTGAATTCTAATTTTATTCAATAGCTTGGTGTATATGCAATTCATGAAACTTCGGGTTTGAAGTGCAAATTGTTTCTTGTTTTATTCGGATTCCTCTATGTCGTTTTCGGCGCTTCCATCTCGAAAAAGCGTCTCCCGAACAAATCCGGATCCGAAAGCATGAAATTCATCACGGTAGACACGGCCGCGAGCCCGAAACTGGAGCGGCTCATGCGATCGTGCCGGCATCACGAAATTCCGCTCGAGGTGATCGGGGAGGGGTGCCCCTATCCGGGGCACGGCGCGAAGATAAAATATGTGATCGAGTATCTCTCGGCGCAGGAACCGGACGAGATCGTGATGTTCGTCGACGGATACGATGTGGTCTTCCTGACGGGCGGCGGCGAAATCGAACGCAAATTCACTGCCTCCGGCCACCCCTTGGTGTTTTCGACGGAGCAGAATTGCAACGTCAATGGCGGGTTTTTCACAAGATTTCCGGTCTGGTTCCGATATCCGAAGGGGAAAAGGCCGTATCGCTTCATCAATTCCGGCACCTACATCGGCAGGGCCGGATATATGCGCGATTTCCTGCGGCGGGCCGATGTGCCGCTGACCGCATCCGACCAGACAGTGATCAACCGGTATTTCGTCGACCACCCGGCGGAACTCTCGCTCGACTGCGATCAGGAAATATTCACCTGCACCGCCGGAAGAACGGGGCTGGAGGAAGAGGACTACCGCGTTGAAGAGGGGCGGCTGCGCAATATCCTCACCAACAGTCTTCCTTGCGTCCTGCATTGTCCGGGAAAGAATTACATCGGCCTCGAAAAGCTCGTCTCCAAATTGCCGATCGCCGGAGCGCCCTACAAGCCGACAGCGGAAGAGGAACGCAAATATCGCAAAAGCCGGTTCATGAACCGCATCACCGCGCGCGTCCTGCCGGACAACTTCCTGTTCCACCTGATCCTCGACAGCCTGCTCATTGCGCTTGGTATTATTGCCCTGATTGCCGTTGTGGTGGCTTTCCTCGGAATGTAGGGGCGCGAGGAAATCGGCGCATTATCAATATCTTGATCATATCCTTGTCGCCAATTCCGGCTCGAATTTCGCGGAGTAGGCCCTGGACGAAGCGGTTTCATCGAATTTTACGTTGCCGCTTTAACAATGCTTAAGTCGGGGAGTAGAGGATGCTCCCATGTCCGCTCTCGATACCTCTCTTTCCGGCCTGCACGACGCCTCCGTACGCTTTGCGGATGCGGCGGGCCGTATCGTTCAATCCGGCGCTCAGGAAGTGCCCGCCTTGTCCCGGAACGTGAGGGAGAGGGGCGCGCAGGAGACCGGAGCGGCCGCGCCGACGCGCAGTGCGGATCCACTTTCAAGCGATACGACGGCGGCGCTCGTCGACCTCATCCAGTCCGAGCAGGCCTTCAAGGTGAACGCGGCTGTCGCCGGCAAGGTTTCCGATCTTTACAAGGAAACGCTGAATATCCTCGGGCAGACGCAGGAACGCTGACGACATCCGCATCAGTTCACCGCCGGGGGGCCATCTTCCTTCGGGCGTGACAGGATCATCACCCAGAAATTTTGCCACTTTCCGTCCGAACGCTTCGTACGCGCCAAGCCGATGCGCGTGACATAAGGGTTGAGCAGGTTCTTGTCGTGATCCTTCGAGCCCTTCCACCCGGCAAGGGCGGCGTCGAAATCACGGTAGCCCGCGCCAAGGTTTTCAGCGCCCGCGTAATTCTCATAGCCCGACCCGTCAAGCCGTCGCGCAAGGCCGGACGCGCTGTGCGCGCGTACGTTCATGCTGTCGCGCTGGGCGATCAGATGCGCCATTTCCTTCGAAACCTCGTTCAGGCGAGGGTCGAGAGAAAGGGCATGCAGCCCGCGCGACGAGCGATAGGCGTTGACCTTGGCAAGGGCGGCGGACCTGTCGACAGGAACGTCGACGACATCGGCATCGCCACCGGGGCCGAAGGACGCGCATGCCGAAAGGAACATGCCCGCCATCGCGAGCGATACGAGGGCTCCGGCTCGGAGTTTGCGACGCATTCGAGGGGCGTGACGTTCTTTCGGCTGCAAGGCAGGCATCTCCGATGAAAATCGGCCTCCCGTCATTCCACCCCCTCGTCGAAGATGAAGGGAAAGGGGCCGGGAAAGCTTTCGATATAAGCAAGATGCGTCACAAGCCCTGAATCCTTGGTGAAATGATGGAGAAAAAAGGCCGGCGGCTCCATGACGAACTCTGGCGGCGCTTTTTCGCCGAGATCGAGCACGACCTGATGCGCCGTGCTTGGGGCAAGCGCGAGGACGGTTCCGGCGAAACCGGCGACGATCGACCGGTGAACATGGCCGCAGATGACCCGCTCGACATGGGAGTGCTTCGAGACGACGGCAGCGAGCGCTTGCCCGTCGATCAGCGCGATCGCGTCCATATGGCGGATGCCGAGAGCGCAAGGTGGATGATGCAGCGCGACGATCGTCGGCCTCGCAGATTCTCCAAGCGTGCGGTCCAGCCAGGCGACCTGCTGTTCCCCCAACTCGCCATGGGGCGCGCCCGGCACCGAACTGTCGAGAGCGACAAGTCGAAGCGCGCCGATATCCACCGCGTAATGCATCTTGTCCGCCGATCCACTATCGACACAGGAAAAGCCGGAGAGACCGGCGCGCATCCGCGGCGTGAGATCATGATTGCCCGGCATCACGTAGACGGGAGCGCGAAGCCTTGAAAGAAGCGCATGTACGTTCGCATATTCGCGCTCTCCCGCCTCGTCGGCGAGATCGCCCGTGACGACAACCGCATCGGGCTGCGGGTCGAGGGCATTCAAAACCCGCACCGCGCGTTCGGCGAGCATGTTCGTTTCACTTACTCTGCGGCAAGCCAGGCCATTCGGCCGGATGTGCAGGTCCGTGATCTGCGCGATCAGCGTCATGGGCGGCCTCCGGTAGATCGAGCGCGTGTTCGCTCCTTGTCGCCCATTTACGCTTCCGGCGAAAGCGATGTGACATCCCGTTTCAATGTTATGTCCGCTACAAGTGCCGCAGGGGAATCCGTGTGGGAAATGCGCAATTGCCGCTGGGAAAGAGGCGAATTCTTGTAAGACGCGATGATTTGTCGCCTAGTGCTGATTGAGCATATGAGCTGAATAGCCTTAAAATGCATTCAATGATGGGAATTCATAGCCCGGCATGAGCGAAGTCTCCCTTTCGGCAAGACATGCTACCGCATCGGAAGGTGCGGGACGGCTGCCGCTGTGGCTGCGGATACTGGGCGTTCGGTTGCTCGCACCTGCAGCACTCGCGATCCTCTCCATCGTCATGTTCGTGCCCGGCGTGTTCCAAGTGCCGCCGCTCGACCGGGACGAGCCGCGCTTCGCGCAAGCCTCTAAACAAATGGCCGAGACGGGCGACTTCGTGGACATCCGCTTTCAGGACGAGGCCCGTCACAAGAAACCCGCCGGGATCTATTGGCTGCAGGCGGCCGCCGTGGAGGCGAGCGGGTTCGGCGACGAGGCGCCGATATGGGTCTACCGCCTGCCGTCGCAGATCGCGGCGGTTTTGAGCGTATTGCTGGTCTATTGGGCCGCGCGGGCGTTCGTTTCGCCGCAGGCGGCCTTCGTTGCCGGCGTGTTTGCCGCGATCACCATCATTCTCGGGGTCGAGGCGCGGATCGCCAAGACCGACGCGACGCTGCTGGCAACGATCCTGGCGGCACAAGGCGCGCTGGCGCGCCTGTGGCTGAACGGCCGCGCGGCAAGGCGATGGGGATGGATATTCATCTTCTGGACGGCACTGGGCGTCAGCGTCCTCGTCAAGGGTCCCGTCGGGCCGATGGTCGCCGGCCTGACGATTGCCTCGCTGTGCGTCGTTCGCCGCGAGGTCGCCTGGCTGAAGGCCCTGGCGCCCCTGCCGGGGATCGCCTGGTTCGCACTTGTCGTGGCGCCATGGTTCGTCGCGATCCATCTCGCGACCGACGGCGCCTTCTTCAACGAAGCGGTCGGCAAGGATTTCGTGGGGAAAATAGGCGCCGGACAGGAAAGTCATGGCGCACCGCCGCTTACGCATCTTGCGGCGATGTTCGCGACGTTCTGGCCGTTACCCGCTTTTCTCATTCTCGCAATCGGCGCGATCAGGCGCCGACTGAGCTCGGACGTTGTGCTTTTCACACTCGCCTGGGTGCTGCCTTCCTGGGTGGTGTTCGAACTTGTGGCAACGAAGCTGCCGCATTACACCTTGCCGCTGCTGCCGGCGCTTTCAATCCTTACGGCGGCGGCCCTCGTGGAAGGGTCGCGGCGTGAGGCGGGACGGATTTCGCGGTGGGCGGCGGCGGCCGTCTATTTCGTTCCGGCTTTCGGGCTTGCCGCCGCGAATTTTGCCGTGCCCGTCGCTCTTGGTCTATGGCCATCGCCGCCAGGGGCCGTGCTTGCCATCATCGGTTTCGTCGCGGCCTTTGCCGCCACCCGGCAATTCGCCGCCGGCAGGGCGCTTTACGCCTTGGCACCCGCAGTCGGGGCATCGGCGCTGATATTCGCCGGTACCTGGGCCTTCACCATGCCCACGCTAGACCCGCTCTGGATCAGCCCCCGGTTGGCGGCCGCCGTCAAAGACAGCGCGCCTTGCCCCGATCCGCTGGTTGCAAGCGCCGGGTTCAACGAACCGAGCTATGTTTTCCTGCAAGGTACGGACACCCTCCTGACAGATGCCGCAGGGGCGGCAAACCATCTGGCCGGGGAAACGAACGAAAGATGCCGCATCGCCGTCGTCGAACGGCGGCGCGAGGCCGGCTTTCTGAAGGCGCTTTCGGCGGAGGGCATTTCGGCGGAAGAGGTCGGCCGGGTGAGCGGCATCAACATCAATGGCGGAGATCGGCTCGATATCGGCGTCTACCGGCGAGGGAGCGAGCAGGATGGTTGACGCAAGCCACCCCGCTCCTGCGCGCGCAAGCAGGGCCATGGCGGCCCTGAAGGCGCGGTGGCGCCTTGCGATGGGCAACATACGCAAGATCGCAATCTTGCTGGAAACGCGGAACCGGCGCGTCAGGCGCAAAAAGTGCCCGGTGAAGCCGGGCCAGCGTCCGCAGGACATCCTGGCCATGCTGCTGCTTACCGTCGGAATCGCAATCGTTGCGCTGGATATACCGACGTCTCCATGGATCCACTCGCTGCCGCACGAGTACATAAGCTTTTTCAGTTCCTTTACCGACCTCGGCAAGGCGGACTGGATGCTTTGGGGCACGGGGATCTACTGTCTTTTGATGCTCGCCCTCGACTGGGAGCAAATGAGCAGGCGGGTTCGCATGGCGGCCGTTGCGAGCTGGATCTACTGCGCGTTCGTCTTCACCGCCGTTGCCAGCAGCGGCCTGATCGCGCTGGTTCTGAAATGGACGCTCGGACGGGCCCGGCCAAAGTATGTCGAGCTGTTCGGGCCGGTCGATTTCCAGCTTTTCGCGTTCAAACTGTCGCACACCAGTTTTCCCTCCGGGCATTCAACGACGATTGCGGCGTTCGCGACCGCGCTCGCCCTCATTTTTCCGGCCTGGAGCCTGTTGATCATTGTCTGCGGCTTCTGGATCGCCTGCAGCCGCATTATGGTCGGCGCGCATTATCCCAGCGACGTTATCGCGGGCACGCTGATCGGCATCGTCGTCACCTTCGCGATCGCGCGGTGGATGGCGCGCCGGCACATCGGCTTCATCCTCGCAGGCGGCGGCCACATCCGCCCGATCTTCGGTTCGACGAGCGCAGGCGCATATCTGAGGCGGCTGGTACGTTCCGGTTTCCGCCGCGGCGAACCGGCGCATACGACATCCCGTTCTTCCGCCGACGATGCTACTCAGGATGAAAGCGGGTCATGAACATCAAGGCCATGTCGCAGGAAAGTGCCCCAACCCCGGACGTGAGTGTCGCCGTCCCGGCGAAGGATGAGGCCGAAAACCTGCCGAAGCTGCTCGACGAGATCGCCGGGGCCCTTTCGGACCGGCGCTTCGAGGTGATCGTCGTCGATGACGGATCGCAGGACGGCACCGTCGAGACCCTTCGCGCCTATGCGGCCGGGCATCCGTGGCTCAGGGCCTTGCGGCATGCCGAGGCCTGCGGCCAGAGCGCAGCCATACATTCCGCCTTGCATGCCGCAAGAGGACGCTATGTGGTCACCATCGACGGCGACGGGCAGAACGATCCCGCCTTCATCCCCGCGCTGCTGGAAGCGCTGGAGAGTGCGGGCCCCAAGGCCGGCCTTGCCGCGGGCCAGCGCCTTGGGCGCAAGGCAAGCCCGCTGAAGCGATGGTCGTCGCGCTTCGCCAACGGCTTGCGCCGGAGCGTCCTGCGCGACGATACGCGTGATTCCGGGTGCGGGCTCAAGGCTTTGCGACGTGAAGTCTTCCTTAGGCTGCCGTATTTCGACAGTTGGCACCGCTTCCTGCCCGTGCTTGTCCTTCGCGAGGGATACCAGGTCGTGCATGTGGACGTGGTGGACCGGGAACGGCTGCACGGCAAATCGAAATACGGCATTGTCGATCGCGCGCTTGTCGGTGCGCTCGACCTCCTGGGGGTATGGTGGCTGAGGCGAAGACGGCGAAGTTTGCCGGATATCCGGCCCATCGCCGACCCGGCCGCCAACTCCATGGAGACGGGGGGATGATCGGCGAGCTTCTGCAATGGCTTCATACCGTATTCGTCGAGCGGTTCGACGGATGGGTGGTGCTCGGATTCGTGGCGCAATTCATGTTCATGATGCGCTTCGTGGTGCAATGGATCGCATCGGAACGGGTGGGCCGATCCATAGTGCCGGTAGCCTTCTGGTTCTTTTCCATCGGCGGCGGCATCCTGCTGCTGATCTATTCGATCAGGCAGCAGGACCCGGTATTCATCGCGGGACAGTCCCTTGGCCTGACGATCTATTTGCGAAATCTCTGGCTTATTTTCCGTGAGAAACGGCGCGATCCTGCAATCTGACGGGAACTGCCGCCGGAATTGGGTGGAGCGGACCTCCTGTTGGGCACGATCGCCATCAGTCGGCGATCGCCGCGAAACCGCGTTCAAGATCCGCCTTCAGGTCGTTCACGTCTTCAAGTCCGACGTGCAGGCGAACGCTCGCGAGCTCACCCGGCTTCGTCGCGGTTCGCTGTCCTTTCAAGCGCACGGGAAGCGCAAGGCTTTCGAACCCGCCCCAGGAGTAGCCGAGACCGAAGAGCGAAAGCGCTTCGACGAAGGCATGCGTCTGTTCGACGGAAAAGCCTTCTTTCAGATCGAAGGCGAAGAGACCGCTCGCGCCGTCGAAATCCCGCTTCCACAGCGTATGGCCGGGATCCGATTCGAGGCCCGGATGGCGCACGCGCGCGACAAGCGGGTGGGATTCCAGCCAGCGCGCAAGCTCCAGCGCGCTCTTCATATGATGGCGCAGGCGCACGCCCATGGTCCTCAATCCCCTGAGGCCGAGATAGACATCATCCGGCCCGACGTGGATGCCCATGTAACCGTGGGTTGCATGAAGTGCTTTCCAGGTGCGCTCGTTCGCCGCCACGGTGCCGAGCATGGCGTCCGAATGGCCGACGACGTATTTCGTCGCGGCCTGAATACTCAGGTCCACGCCGTGTTCCAGCGGGCGGAAGAAGACGGGCGTCGCCCAGGTATTGTCCATCAGCACCAGAACGTCATGCCGGCGGGCGGCCTCGACAACCGCCGGAATATCCATCATTTCAAACGTCAGGGACCCCGGCACTTCCGTATAGACGGCCTTAGTGTTCGCCCTGAACAAGGTTTCGACGGCTCCGCCCAGCGCGGGGTCGTAGTATTCGACCTCCACGCCGAATCTCGCCAGCACGTTGTCGCAGACCTGGCGGCCGGGCCCGTACACGGTATCGATCATCAACAGGTGATCGCCCGCCTTGAGGCATGACAGCAACGCGACGGACACCGCGTTGAGGCCGGACGGGCAGAGGACGGCGCCGGCTGCGCCCTCCAGATTCACGACGGCTTCCGCCAGAGCGTCGGACGTAGGGGTTCCCCGACGTCCGTAGGTGTATTTCGATTTTCCCGACAGCATCGTCGCCACATCGGGAAACAAGACCGTGGACGCATGCACGACCTGCGGATTCACGAACCCTTGGTTTTCAAGCGGATGGCTCCCGCCATGCGTGAGGCGCGTATCCAATGATCGTACAACATCTGTACTCTTGCTAGGCATGTTCACCTTCTGTGCAGGAAATGGCTTTTTCGCCTTGTGAAAAAATATTCGGTTTGGCGTTTGTTTGCGTTCGAGCCACTTGACCCTGCCCGCCAAATGCCCTCGAATGCAAGCCAGAGACGACGGTTTAAACATCTTTGCCGAAAAGAACAAAACGAGCAGGGGTGGCCGTCGGGGAGGGGTATTACTGGTGAAGGTAGTCTTGAGAATCGATATTGCCTTCTGTAGCGCCCGACCTTTCGGCCGTTGTCTCCAAAGCCAAGCATCCTAAGGACAACAGAAAAGGCTGCAGATTCATGAAAACCAAGATCCTTCCAATCTTGCTCGGTGCCGCTATGGGCGTCGCCGCCACGACTGGCGCGAACGCTGCAAAGCTCGACGATGTCAAGGCAAAGGGGTTCGTTCAGTGCGGTGTGAGCCAGGGTCTCCCGGGCTTCTCCAATCCTGATTCCGACGGCAACTGGTCCGGCATCGACGTCGACTACTGCCGTGCCTTGGCCGCCGCGATCTTCGACGATCCGCAGGCCGTGAAGTTCACCCCGCTTTCGGCCAAGGAGCGCTTCACCGCCCTCCAGTCCGGCGAGGTTGACGTGCTGTCGCGCAACACGACCTGGACCGCCACCCGCGATACCGGACTCGGCCTGAACTTCGCCGGCGTGAACTACTACGACGGCCAGGGCTTCATGGTTCGCAAGTCTCTCGGTGTGACGTCCGCGCTGGAACTTTCCGGCGCCCGCGTCTGCACCAACACCGGCACGACGACCGAGCTCAACGTCGCCGACTACTTCCGCGCCAACAACATGCCGTATGAAATCGTCGCCTTCGAAAAGGCCGACGAGGTCGTGCAGGCCTATGACGCGAAGCGTTGCGACGTCTACACCACGGACGCCTCCGGCCTTTACGCGCAGCGCCTGAAGCTCACCAACCCGGGCGAGCATATGGTTCTGCCGGAAATCATCTCCAAGGAGCCGCTGGGCCCGGTCGTGCAGCAGGGCGACGACCAGTGGTTCAACATCGCCAAGTGGACGCTTTTCGCCATGGTCAACGCTGAAGAGCTTGGCGTGACGTCCGCCAACGTCGAGGAAATGAAGGGTTCCGACAATCCGTCGATCAAGCGTCTGCTCGGCACCGAAGGCGCCTACGGCGAAGACATGGGCCTCAGCAACGACTGGGTCGTGCGCATCGTCAAGCACGTAGGCAACTACGGCGAAACCTTCGACCGTAACGTCGGTCCGGACACGCCGCTCGGCATCTCGCGCGGCCTGAACGCACTGTGGTCGAACGGCGGCATCCAGTACGCTCCGCCGGTCCGCTAATCGGATTGACAAAAGTTTGAAGGCTCCGGCCGGAAAATAATCCGGCCGGAGCTTTTGTGATAGACTAAAGGAAGCGCCGGAGCCGCAAGGTTTCGTGCGTGAGCCGCAAAGACCGCGGATAAAGCGGCAGCGGTATTATAGGCGGGACAGGTCTGGCGGCGCGACGTGGCGATGAGCCGCGCAGGTTCGCCGATCCGTCAGTACATCAGGCGAGGGCATATGGCTGTTCAGGAGCAGGATTTGGTGGGCAAGCCACCACGTGCCTCTCTTGTGAACGACCCGAAAGTGCGGGGGCTTTTCTACCAGGTGGTCTTGGTCGCCGCGGTGGTCTTCCTCGGTTGGGAAATCGTTCACAACACGATAGTCAATCTGGAAAAGCGGAACATCTCTTCCGGGTTCGACTTCCTTTCCATTACGGCCGGTTTCGGCATCATCCAGTCGGTGATCGACTATAGCGAGACGGCGTCATACGGCCGGGCGCTGATGGTCGGCGTCTACAACACGATCATCGTGGCATTTGTCGGGATCATTCTCGCGACGATCATCGGCTTCATCGTTGGCGTCGCGCGGCTTTCCAACAACTGGGTCATCTCGAAGCTGGCGTATTGCTACATCGAGATCGTCCGCAACATCCCGCTGCTTCTACAGATATTCTTCTGGTATTTCGCAGCGCTGAGGGCTGTGCCGGACGCCCGCGAGGAACCGCTTTCCCTGTTCGGCGTGGTGTTCCTCAACATCGGCGGCCTCTGGGCGCCGAAGCCGATCTTCGAATCCGGCTCCTCCATCGTCGTGGCCGCGCTGATCGCGGGTATCGTGATAGCCTTCATCGTCAAACGCTGGGCGCATAAGCGGCAAATGGCAACCGGCGAACAGTTCCCGGTGTTCTGGACGGCCTTCGGCCTGATCATCGGCCTGCCGGTGATTGCCTACCTCGTCACCGGCATGCCGATCTCGCTCGAACATCCGGAATTCGTCAACGAAGGGCCGATCCTCCGGCGCGGGTTCCAGATCGGCATCGGTACCAACGTCATTCCGGAGTTCATCGCCCTGCTTCTGGCGCTGTCGGTCTATACGGCATCGTTCATCGCGGAAATCGTGCGCGCCGGCATTCAGGCGGTCAGCCACGGCCAGACGGAAGCCGCGCATGCGCTCGGCATTCGCCACGGGCCGACGCTGCGTCTTGTCATCATCCCGCAGGCCATGCGCGTGATCATTCCACCGCTGACCAGCCAGTACCTCAACCTGACGAAGAACTCTTCGCTTGCGGTCGCGATCGCCTATCCGGATCTCGTTTCCGTCGGCGGCACGGTCTTGAATCAGACCGGGCAGGCGATCGAGGTGATCGGTATCTGGATGCTGGTTTATCTGTCGCTGTCGCTTGCGACGTCCGCCTTCATGAACTGGTACAACCAGCGCATGGCGCTCGTGGAGCGGTAGGAGAGAGAAGATGACGGATATGACTGATCTTTCCTACGTCCGCACGACCGAAGCGGAGGCAAAACCGGCGCCGGTGAGCACCACCGGCTTCATCGGCTGGATGCGGAGGAACCTGTTCTCCAGCATTCCGAATACGATCCTGACGCTGATCGGCATCTGGCTCGCCTATTCGATCTTCGCGCCGCTCATCAACTTTGCCTTCGTCCATGCGGTTTGGACGGGCGACAACCGCGATGCGTGCCTTGCGCAGAACGTCGGCCGTGAGGTCGGCGCCTGCTGGCCCTATGTGGAGGCGTATTTCCCGCAGTTCATCTACGGCCGCTATCCGGTCGAAGAGCGCTACAGGGTCGATATCGTCTACCTGCTGTTCGCGCTGCTTATCGTGCCGATGCTCATACCGAGCGTACCGGCCAAGAGGCTGAACGGCCTGCTGCTTCTGGTGGCCTTCCCGATCGTGGCCTTCTTTCTCCTGGTCGGCGGTGTCTTCGGATTGCCGGTCGTCGAGACGAGCCAGTGGGGCGGCCTTCTGGTGACGCTCGTCATCGCCGTGACCGGTATCACGGCTTCCTTGCCCATCGGTATTCTGCTGGCGCTGGGCCGCCGGTCCGACATGCCGATAGTCAGGCTTCTGTCGATCATCTTCATCGAGTTCTGGCGCGGCGTGCCGCTCATCACCGTGCTCTTCATGGCTTCGGTGATGCTGCCGCTGTTCCTGCCCGAAGGGGTGACCTTCGACAAGCTCATGCGCGTGCTGATCGGCGTGACGCTCTTCTCCTCCGCCTATATGGCGGAAGTGGTGCGTGGCGGCCTGCAGGCGATCCCCAAGGGGCAGTACGAGGGCGCGCAGGCGCTTGGCCTCAGGTTCTGGCAGATGATGCGGCTCATCATCCTGCCGCAGGCGCTCAAGCTCGTGATTCCGGGCATCGTCGGCACCTTCATCGGGCTGTTCAAGGATACGACCCTCGTCCTGATCGTCGGTATGTTCGACCTGCTCGGCCAGGTACAGTCGTCCTTCACCGATCCGACGTGGGCATCGCCGTCGCAAAGCCATACCGGCTATCTTTTCGCGGCCGCGATCTTCTGGGTCTTCTGCTTCGGCATGTCGCGATATTCTCTCTTCATGGAGAAGAAGCTTCACACCGGGCACAAGCGCTGACGGGCGCCGACAACAACAAGGGCCATGCGCCCAGAGGGAAATTGCGGAGAAACCCAATGACCGAAACGACAGCCGCCACGGAACGGGCCGCCGGCGCTCCTCGCAAGAAGATGGAAGTGTCCAGCACCGACGTCGCCATCGAAATCACCAAGATGAACAAGTGGTACGGCGACTTCCACGTGCTGAAGGACATCGACCTGCGCGTCATGCGTGGCGAACGCATCGTCATCTGCGGACCTTCTGGCTCCGGCAAATCGACGATGATCCGCTGCATCAACAGGCTGGAGGAACACCAGCAGGGCTCGATCGTCGTCGACGGAATCGAGCTGACCGACGACCTCAAGAAGATCGACGAGATCCGCCGCGAGGTCGGCATGGTGTTCCAGCACTTCAACCTGTTCCCGCACCTGACGATCCTTGAGAACTGCACGCTGGCACCCATCTGGGTGCGCAAGATGCCGCGCAAGGAAGCCGAAGACATCGCCATGCACTATCTGGAGCGGGTGAAGATCCCAGAGCAGGCGAAGAAATATCCGGGCCAGCTTTCCGGCGGTCAGCAGCAGCGCGTGGCTATCGCCCGTTCGCTTTGCATGAACCCGAAGATCATGCTCTTCGACGAGCCGACATCTGCGCTTGATCCGGAGATGATCAAAGAAGTGCTGGACGTGATGGTGGGCCTTGCCGAGGAAGGCATGACCATGCTTTGCGTGACCCACGAGATGGGCTTCGCACGGCAGGTCGCCAACCGCGTGATCTTCATGGACCAGGGTCAGATCGTGGAGCAGAACGAGCCGGAGCCGTTCTTCTCCAACCCGCAGCATGAGCGCACGAAACTGTTCCTGAGCCAGATCCTGCATCATTGAGGCAGGGGTCGCTCACGACTTATGGAAGGGCCGGCCATTGCGCCGGCCCTTTTTATTGGTTCGTGCGATGTCCGGTTCGATACGAAATCGCCTCATTTCAGCGGTCTGAATCCGCGTGATGCTAAGTGAGTTCAATGGGGAATGTCATGCGGACACGCTGGATGCGCCAACTGGTTTTTGTTTTGTCGGCGGGGCTTGTTCTGGGAGCAGGGGCCATGGCTGTGGGTGCTCCTGAAATAACCAGCGGTAAATGGCTGGCCGAGGACCTGAAGGGCGGCGGCGTGGTGGATATCGCGCAGACCTATTTCGAAATCGGCGCGGACGGGCGCATTTCGGGATCGGGCGGCTGCAACCGCATGACGGGGCAGGCGGAAATCGACGGCGATCAGATCAAAATCGGCCCGCTCGCCTCAACGCGCATGGCCTGTCCCGACGCTCTCATGAACCAGGAGCAGACGTTTTTCCAGGTACTGGAGGAGGCGGTGGCGTTTCGTATCGATACCGATCAGAACAAGCTTTTTCTGATCGGCGCGAAAGGCGAGATCATTGCGCGATTTTCCCTGATGGATTGAGCGTTCAGGCGCTCTTTCTGACTACCGAATTATGCGCGGTTGAAGGTCGCTGACTCTGTGGCCGGTGAGGGGATTCGCCGGTCCTTTTTATTTACGGTTGTGCATGAAGATTGCTTCATCTGAGCAGATGCGTCCGATAAAGGATAGTTGTTGATCTGATGTTTACTTCAATCCGGAACCTGTTTCGGAATTGGTTTCCCATTTGAATTCAATGAGGAATTTCATTGATGAACTTCTGGCGGTCCTTGCCCAAATCCACAAGACGGCTTTTGATTATCATCGGCCTGCCGATTTTGCTCGTATCCAGCTGCAAGGCGATTTTCATCCCGACTACGGAGAAGCGTTATCGCCTCGAAATATCCGTCGAGATCGACGGGAAAAATTACACTGGCGGCGCGGTTCAGCAGCTTACGGCTACAGGAGCTGCGGAAATATTCCGAGGGTTGTCCCAAACAAGTGCCCATTATGAGTTTTACGGCGAAGCGGCCGCCATCGACCTTGGCGAGCATGGCACGCTTTATGCGCTGATGCGCTACCCACCGCCTGCGGACAAACCGACGGCATTTCACCTCGCAAAACGCTATTATTCCGCCTTTGTACCGACCGTTTGCGGATTGCGGGTCGGGAGATTTGGTTATGCCGTCTTCATCTGGCGGATCCGGATGCTGTGGAACGACTGCGAGGTTCCCATCGACGAATTGCCCATGCTGGTCCGCTTCGCCAATGAGCCTGAGCTTGACAGCGTAGAGCAGGTGGACCCGAAAAACCTCGCCGCGACCTATGGACCCTCCGCCAAGTTTCTCGGAGCGAAAATCTCTTTCACACGAGAGCCGCTCTCGACGGAGATTGAAAAGAGATTGCCTTGGATGGAGGCGCAAAAAAATACGATATTTGTGCTGAAATACGACCCAAAGAAACCGCAACTAAAAGACATCGTAAATAGAACATATTTCATAAGGTAGACAAATGACATGTCTTACGCCTGCTGAAACGCAGCCCTTCTATCGGGCCGCGTATCAAGAGTTGCCCTGCTCAGGAATTCTTCTCGATCACCGCGCCGTCGCGCGAGGCCCAGTCGGTCCAGGAACCGTCGTAGAGTGCGACATTGCGGTGGCCCGTCATGTCGAGCGCAAGGAAGAGAATGGCCGCTGACACGCCCGAGCCGCAGGTTGTGATGACGGGCTTCGAATAATCGACCCCCGCCTGTTTGAAGGCCGCCTCAATTTCCCCGGGCGAGCGCAGGGTGCCGTTTTCAAGCAGTTGATCGTATGGAAGGTTGAGCGAGCCCGGCATATGGCCGCTTGAAAGCTCCGGCCTCGGCTCCGGCGCTTCACCCGCGAAACGCGCGGCGGAGCGTGCGTCGACCACCTGAGCGCCGCCGTTTCCAAGGGCAGAGCGCACCATGTCGTAATCTCGGACCAGCGCATGATCGAGGCGGGCGGAGAAATGCCGCTCGGGCCGGCGGACGGGATCGTCATCGACGGGCCTTCCTTCCGCCTTCCATTTCGGCAGGCCGCCGTCGAGCACATAGATGCTTTCAACGCCCATCGCCTTGAACATCCACCACACACGGGCCGCGGAGAGAAGGCCCATGCCGTCGTAAGCGACGATGGTCTGTCCGTCGCCGATACCGAGCTTGCGCATCTTTGAGGAAAAGACATGGGGGGCGGGCAGCATATGCGGCAGGGAGGAGGAGGTATCGGCGATATCGTCGATATCGAAATAGACCGCGCCCGGAATATGTTCTGCCCGGTATTCCGCCTTGGGGTCGCGCTGATGCGCTGGCAGATACCAGGAGCCGTCGACGACGACCAGATCCGGCGCATCGATGTTTTTGGCAAGCCACTCGGTGCTGACGATCGGGCTATCGGTCATTTTGGTTCCTCTGATGGGTCATTGAGCAGAAGGCCATGGGCGCGGTGCCAGTCTTCTATCGATTGTTCCGGATAGCCGGGGTAGTGGCGGTGGTTCTCCCCCTCAGGCACCTCCACCCAGTCGGGCTTGAAATCGAGCATGATGTGGACCGTTTCGGGCGGTAAGGGAAGGGGCGTATCTATCGCGCTTGCAAAGGGGTGGACAAGCTCCGGCCAGCGCGGATCGTAAACCCAAAGGGCCGAACCGCAGTGCTTGCAGAAGCGCCGCTCGCCAGGGCTGACACCTTCTTCCGTTTCGGCGTGGAACATGGAGATGGCGTCTTCGCCTTCAACCTTGAGCGTCGCGAAATCGCCCATGATGTTGATCGCATAGCCTCCGCCGCCGTCCGTCTTGCGGCAGATGCCGCAATAGCAGCGCATGAAGGGGTAAGGGGTTCTCGAGTTCACCTCGAAGGACACCGCACCGCAGCGGCAGGAACCTTGCAATCTCATCGTTCAATCCTCCAGACGAATGCGCACGCGCCGGTTCTGGCGGCCCTTCTTCTCGATTTTCGTGACGGCAAGCTGGCCGATTTCCGACGTGCGCGAAACATGCGTGCCGCCACAAGGCTGAAGGTCGACATCCTCCCCGATCCTGACCAGCCGCACGCGGCCGGAGCCCATCGGCGGCTTCACGCTCATGGTTTTCACAAGGCCCGGATCGGCCTCAAGCTCCTCGTCGGTGATCCATTCCATCGTGACGGCATGATCGCCGGATGCGATCTCATTCACCTTCGCGGCGATCTCGTCCTTATCGATGGTGGCTTCGGGGATGTCGAAATCAAGCCGGCCCTCGCCTTCGCCGATCTGACCGCCGGTGACAGGAAAGGGGAGCGCAACGGAGAGAAGGTGAAGGGCGGTATGAACGCGCATCAGCCGGTAGCGCCGTGTCCAGTCGAGATGGACGACGACTTTGGCACCGGCTTGAGGAAGCGTCTGGTCTTCGGCGGGAACATGGACGATTTCCTTGCGGTCCTCGCCGTAGACGGTGGTGGCGATCTCGATCCTTGAGCCGTCTTCAAGCTCCAGATGGCCGCTATCGCCCGGCTGGCCGCCGCCGGTCGCGTAAAAAATCGTGCGGTCGAGCACAATGCCGCCACGGTCGTTCACGGCGGTCACGGTGGCGTCGCATGTGCGCAGGTAGGCGTCGTCGCGAAACAGCGGCTCTGTCATCAGTATCCTCGGTGGAAGCGCTTTCGATTCACTCCACCTTACAGATTTGCGGCGCGAAGAAAACTCACAGGATGGGGGAGAAGAGGCGGGCGGCCTGTGCCGCGAAACGGAAGGCGTAGGAGCGCGTGGAAAGGACGTTCCGCGGTTCCTCGACGCTGTCGCGGAAATCGGCCTCAAGCATCTTCTCGACCGCCGAGATCATATGTCCGGCGGTGAACCAGAGCGTGATCTCGAAGTTGATGCGGAAGGAGCGGTTGTCGAAATTCACCGTCCCGATACTGGCGATCTCGTCATCGACGAGCATGACCTTCTGGTGCAGGAAACCCTTGTTGTAGCGGTAGATGCCGATGCCATGGTCGACAAGGTCGTCGGCGTGGGCGTAGCTGGCGAGCCAGACCAGCCAGTGGTCGGCCTTTTTCGGCAGAAGGATGCGCACTTCGACACCGCGCATGGCCGCGGCATAAAGCGGTGTCAGAATGTCCATGCCCGGCACGAAATAAGGACTGACGATCCAAAGCCGCTTGCGGGCGCGCGAAATCGCCTCGGTGAAGGCGATCGCGCAGTCCTCCAGCGCATCGGCCGGCCCGGTCGGCATGACGAGAACGGGATCGCTGCCGGATTTCTCCGGCACGTTGTCGGCGGAAAGCCTGGCAAGCGGCTGGCCCGTCGCCCAATGCCAGTCCTCCGCGAAGACAAGCGCACATGCAAAGGCGGAGGGCCCTTCGACGCGCACATGAGTGTCCCGCCAATGACCGAACGACGGATCGCGCCCGAGATATTCATCGCCGACATTGTGCCCGCCGACCCATGCGTGTTTTCCGTCGACGACAACGATCTTCCGGTGATTGCGGTAATTGAGCCGCATCGGACCGGTCATCCGCAGAACCTTGTGACGCTTGTTGAAACCGGACACCTTGATGCCGGCATTGCTCAAGCGGCTGAGATACGATTTCGGCAGGGATTTGCTGCCGATCTCGTCATAAAGGAAGTAGACTTCGACCCCGGCTTTCGCGCGTTCGATCAGCGCGTTGGCAACCTTGCGCCCGATATCGTCGTCATGGACGATGAAGAACTGAAAGAGGATGAAGCTCTCGGCGCGGTCGATTCCGTCGAGAATGGAAGCGAAGGTCGCCTCGCCGTCGATCAGCAGGTCCACCGAATTTCCGGCGAGAAACGGCAATTGCGCAACGCGCGTCAACACCGGCCAGGCCGCTGTCGCCTGCTGGTCGGAAATGCCGAGTTCCTCAGCCCGTTTCGTCCGCGTTTCCCGGCCTGCATGGGTGCGGACGTCGACATAGTCGTCAAAGCGCTTCCAGCCGAAGACCAGATAGAGAAATGCCGTTGGAAGAGGCAGGAAAATGAGCGACAGGAGCCATGCGATCGACCCCTGTGAAGTGCGGCTGTGGAGGACCTCGCGCACCGCGCAAACGGCGCTAAGCACATAAAGCGCGAGCGTCGCCAGCGCGATGATGTGCAGGTTTGCAAGGACAAGGTCTACAATCCAGATGTCATGTTCGACCTTGCCCTCCATCGTTCAGCTCACTCGCCCCGCTTTACCGCTCATTCGAAAGGGACCGGGATATCGATCTTGCGCTCAAGCCATCCCGGCACCGGAAGGCCCTTCTCGCGCAAGAACGCGGGGTTGAACATCTTCGACTGGTAGCGCGTGCCATAGTCGCAAAGGACGGTGACAATGGTGTGGCCGGGGCCAAGCTCCTTCGCCATACGGATGGCGCCGGCAATGTTGATGCCCGAAGACCCGCCGAGACAGAGCCCTTCATGCTCGAGGAGGTCGTAGCAGATCGGCAGGGCCTCTTCATCCGGGATCTGGAAGGCCATGTCGACCGGCGCGCCTTCTAGATTGGCCGTGATCCGGCCCTGGCCGATGCCTTCGGTGATGGAGGATCCTTCCGCCTTCAACTCACCATGGGCGTAGTGGTTGTAGATCGCCGAGCCCAAAGGATCGGCAAGGCCGATCTTCACGTCGGGCTTCAGTTCCTTAAGCTTCATGCCGGTGCCGGCGAGCGTGCCGCCCGTGCCGACGGCGCTGACGAAGCCGTCCACCCGCCCGTCCGTCTGCTCGAAGATTTCAGGAGCCGTCGTCTCGATATGAGCGCGCCTGTTCGCCGTATTGTCGAACTGGTTCGCCCAGATTGCGCCTTGCGGCTCGCTCTTCGCAAGCTGCTCGGCAAGCCGGCCCGAAAGCTTCACGTAGTTGTTCGGGTCCTTGTAGGGAACCGCCGGAACCTCGATCAGATGCGCGCCGGCAAGGCGCAGCATGTCTTTCTTTTCCTGGCTCTGGGTTTCGGGAATGACGATCACGGAGCGGTATCCGAGTGCATTGCCGACCAGGGCAAGGCCGATGCCGGTGTTGCCGGCAGTCCCTTCCACGATGACGCCGCCGGGCCTCAAAAGCCCGCGCTCCTCCGCGTCGCGGATGATAAAGAGAGCCGCACGGTCCTTCACCGACTGTCCGGGATTCATGAACTCCGCCTTGCCATAGATTTCGCAGCCCGTAAGTTCGGACGCCTGACGGAGGCGGATGAGCGGAGTGTTGCCGATCGTGTCGACGACGGACGGGTTCACTTTCATGGGTCTTCTGGATTCCCGGATGATTAATCTTCGTAAGGGGAAGCTAATCATCGCCGATGAGCGCTGCAAGCACCGCGATTGCGCTGTTGATGGCCAATGGAGGAATAGATTATCGCATTGTTCGATAAATTTATGTGGTGCGTGAAAAAAATCGCAAGAAATCGCGTTTCAGTCTGATCCGGCATAGACTGGCACGCGTAGGCCGATTGACAAGATGCGGGTAACGCTGCCTGTGGATCGGGACGAATAGGACGCATGGAGCAGGAAGAACGGAATATGGATGCATTGCTTGCGGGGTACGTGGCCGGCACCCTTGCGGAACCGGCGCTGATACTCGTGCGCTCGCACCTTGAGATCAGCCCGGTCAATCGTGGCTTCATTCGCGATCTCGAAGCCTTCGGTGGCGATATGCTGGAGGAGATCGAGCCGGCCGCAATCACCGGCCGCGAGGAGAAGCTGAAGGCCATATTTTCCGACACTGCGTTCGAGAATGCGCCTTCGCTGACGTCTGCGCCGCGCAAACCTTCCGACATCCTGCCGAACGCTCTGCGCGATTTCCTGGGTTACGACCTGAAGGACGTTCCCTGGCGCACGCGCCTGCCGGGCATGAAGGAATACAAGCTCGGCGAAATCGACGGCTGCAACGTCAGCATGCTGTGGATCAGGGCCGGAATGGCCATGCCGACGCATACGCATCACGGCACGGAACTGACCCTCGTGCTTGACGGAGGCTTTTCCGACGGTATCGGCCATTATATCCGCGGCGACGTTTCGTATGCGGACGAATCGGTCGATCATAAGCCGGTTGCCGACGACGACGGCGACTGCATCTGCTTTGCCGTGACAGAAGGCGACCTGCAGCTGACGGGGCCGGTCGGCCGCTTCTTCGCGCCCTTCATCCGCGGGTGAGCACCCACCACACGTTCACTCCATTTCCTACCTGAGGGCGGGAGCGTTTCCCATGTCTTCCTATATCGCGAGCCCGGAGGATGGCGTTGCCTGGATCACGGGCGCAAGCTCCGGCATCGGCAGGGCTCTAGCAATGCGTCTTGCGCGCGAGGGCTGGAAGGTCGCCGTTACCGCACGCTCGCAGGACGCGCTGGAAGCGATGGCCGGGGACACGGCGGCGTTGCCCGGTTCCATCATGGCGTTTCCGGGCGATGTTACCGACGCGAAGGAGATGGAAAACGTGGTGGAGGCGGTGGAGCGTGCGCTCGGGCCGCTGGTGTTGGCGGTCTTGAATGCCGGCGTCTATCTGCCGGTCAAGGGCGACGACCTCACCGTTCGGGACTTCGAAAAGTCCATCGCCGTAAACCTGGTCGGCACCGTCAATTGTATCGTGCCTCTCTCCAGATGGATGAAGGAGAGCGGCAAGGGGCAAATCGCCATCGTTTCGTCGGTCGCCGGATACAGGGGATTGCCGACATCCGCCGCCTATGGCGCGACGAAAGCCGGGCTCATCAACATGGCCGAGTCGCTGAAATTCGATTTCGACCGGATGGGCATCCGTCTGCAGGTCATCGCGCCCGGCTTCGTGGAAACGCCGGCAACCGCGCAAAACCCTTTTCCGATGCCGTATCTTTTGAGCGTAGAGGAGGCGGCGGAGCGGATTGCCGGCGGGCTGAAGACTCGCGCGTTCGAGATCACCTTTCCCAGGCGCTTTTCCTATCAGCTGAAATTGCTGCGGATGCTGCCCTATCGCCTTTATTTCGCGATCGTCGCCAAAGCGACCGGCTGGTCGAAGAAGAAATAACGTCCGTCCGGCTCACCCTGCGATGCGGCGCTGCAAATCCTCCTGCGCGCTTTTATCTAGCGGAAAACTCCACATGAGGGCGATTGCCGCAAATTTCAAAGCGACGGGAAGGATGGCGTAAAGCGCAACAAGCATCGCGACACCGGTGCGGCCGCTTCCTTGAGCCTCGAAGCCCGCAATTTCCAGCAGGGAAAAGGCGAGCCCCACTGCAAGCGCGAGAGAAAGCTTCGTCGCAAGGCCCCAAAGCGCGAAATAGAGCCCGGCCCGCCGGGCGCCCGAGGATGCGGTATCGACGTCGATCACATCCGCTTGGATGGATGCCGGCAGCACGAGATCCGCGCCGAGCGCGAAGCCGGTCAGCACGCAGATGATGCCGAAGCCGGCAAGGTCGCCCGGACCCAGAAGCGGTACGCAGGCGAATACCACGCATGCGCCGACCATTGCGACGCTCCACGTCCGGTGCTTGCCGAACTTTCCGGCAATGGCCACCCAGACAGGCACGCCGGCAATCCCGCACAGGAAATAGATGAAGAGGAACGGCCCCTGCATGTCCGGCGCTTCGAGCGCGCGCGCGACAAAAAACAGGAACAGGGTCGCCGGTAAGCCATTGGCGAAGCCGTTCAGAACGAAGGCGATGAGAAGCCGCAGGAACGGGCGATTGGCGCTAATATGCGACAGGCCTTCCTTGAAGCCCATCCGTCTTTCAGGGATCGGCCTGGGTTCCGGAATAATTCCGGCCGCTAGCAGAGCGAGGCAAGGCAGGGAGATCAGCACGAACCAGCCAAGCAGCTTCAGGGCCTCCCGCTGATCCGCTACACCTTGGGCGGTGAGGACGGCTGGAACGGCGATGGCGATCAGCGTTCCGGCAACAACAAGCCCTTCACGCGCCGCCGCTATACGGCTGCGCGCGTGATAGTCGCCTGAAAGTTCCGCTCCCCAGGCGGCATAGGGAATGATCGACGCCGTATAGCCGAGCGAAAGTGCAAGACCCCAGGCCAGAAGGTATGCGGGGTCGGCATCGAGCGGGGGCGCGAGCAGCATGAAAGCGGCAAGGGCCGTGGGGAGCGAGGCAAGGGCAAACCAGCCGCGCCTGCGCCCGCCCGGCGGCGTTAAACGGTCTGCCAACAGGCCGAACACCGGATCGGAAACCGCATCGACAAGGCGGATGGCGAGCAGGAGATTGCCGACGAGCGCAAGCGGCAAGCCGATGGTCTCGGCATAGAAAGTCGGCAGGTAGACGTAGAGCGGCAGCGTAAGGACCGCCAGCGGAAGCGCGGGCGATCCATAGACAAGAAGGGCCGCAACGCCGAGAGGCTTCGCCACTATCGCGCCTTGACGTAGACCATCTGGCGCACGTCGATGTTGCCGGAGCGGAATCCGGCCTCGCAGTAATGCAGATAGAATTCCCACAGGCGCTTGAACTGCTCATCGAACCCCAGCCCGCGGATCGACGGCCAGGCGGCGCGAAACCTGTCGCGCCACTCTTTCAGCGTCAGCGCGTAATCCTGACCGAAAGCCTTCTGGCCAGCGAGATCCAGGCCGATACGCTTGCCGAGTTCGCTCAGTTTTCCGGGCGGCGGGAGCATGCCGCCGGGAAAGATGTAGCGTTGGATGAAATCCGGCCGGCTGCGATAGTCGTCGAACATATGATCCTGGATCGTGATGATCTGAAGCCCTGCGCGTCCGTTCGGTTTCAGGCATTGGCCGACCTTTTCGAAATAGGTCGGCCAATATTTCTCTCCGACCGCCTCGAACATTTCAATTGAAGCGATACGATCGTAAGTGCCCGTCTCGTCGCGATAATCCTGGAATTTTATCTCAACGCGCTCGCTGAGTCCGTCCTCGAACACCCGCCGCTTCGCGAATTCATATTGCTCGCGCGAGATGGTAAGGCCCGTCACCTTCGCCTGCACTTCC
Source organism: Stappia sediminis (assembly GCF_009826895.1). GTDB lineage: Bacteria > Pseudomonadota > Alphaproteobacteria > Rhizobiales > Stappiaceae > Hongsoonwoonella > Hongsoonwoonella sediminis. The sequence continues at coordinate 362,505 of NZ_WUMV01000002.1, forward strand.
CGGGCGGCGAAGGCCGCGAACCCGCCCCAGCCGCAGCCGATTTCCAGAACGTGATCGCCGGGACGGATTTCCGTCGCCTCGACGAGCGAGCGGTATTTCCGCGCCTGCGCCTCTTCCAGATTGTTCGCGCCGCCTTCGAAGAGGGCGGAGGAATAGGTCATCGAAGGGTCGAGCCACTCGCTGTAAAAGGCGTTGCCGAGATCGTAATGGGCGGAAATGTTGCGCTTCGAACCGCGCTTCGAATTGCGATTTAGCCAGTGCCGCAGATTTGAGAAGAGGCGAAAAACGGGGCTTCCCCGCAAAGCATCCACCGTCGCATCGCGGTTGACGCAGAAAAGCTCGAGAAAGGTGGTGACATCCACGCTCGACCAGTCCCCGTCCATGAAGGCTTCGGCAACGCCGATATCGCCGCCGTCGATCACGCGACGCACGAAGCGCCATTTGTGGATCCTGAGATCTGCTTTCGGGCCGGGTTCCTTGCCCTCTATCTTGAGGCGTATGCCCTCCGGCGTTTCGACGGTGAGCTCGCCGTACTTCAGTTTCAGGAGAATGCGTGCGCCCAGTTTCGCAAATCGCGGGGCGCCGGCCAGAACGGCGTGCAGGTTCTCGTCGCGCAGAACGACAGGTGCATGCATGGTCAAACCTCGTCCGGAAGAAGCGGGGTTCGCGAGCGTATTTCCTTGGTCCGGGCAGTGCTGCCGCCTCTTTTACGCGTCGATGGCGATATGAACGGCACCCCCTTGAGCCACAGTTTAATCGCCTCGAAGTGGATTGCAGCAATAACCTTGAATGTCAGCAAGGGTATGGAAGCGCATAGGCGCAAGAGATTGTGCGATGTGAGGCTCCCGAAATTTCCCGCAAATGTTGCTGAAAGGACTGGGCCTTCCGCGTCGGATTCCATAATACGCACCCGTATGGAACGTCCGGGCGGCAGAATCCTGAACCTGTAGCGCTGTTTCATCTCGATGAAGGGGGAAACGAAGAAGGATTTGTCGCAGGCCTGACGAACGCCTTCCGGCCCTGACTGACCGGGGCGGACCGGCTCCACATAGCTGTGGATGTCGCCGAAGGTGTTGCGCACTTCGTAGATGAGGGCGGTCAGGTGTCCCTCGGCCGAATAGGCGTAATAGACCGACAGCGGGTTGAAGACATAGCCGAGAATGCGCGGATAGCACAGCAGAAGCACCCGCTCTGCGCGCTCACCCACGCCTGCCCCGAACAACAGCCTGTCCACGTGGGAACGCAAGGAAGTGCCGTTACGCGGCCCGTGGTCTTTTTCATGGAAGGAAGCCAGATTGAGACGGCCCACGGAAAACAAGCGGGAGAGGCGGTTGGCCTCCTGCAAACGGTCGAGGTCGATCAGGAGATTGAAGACCCGGTAGCTGAAGCGATGGCCGACCGGCTTCAGCCGCGCATGTATGACGGAGCCGGCATAAAGGGAAGCGGCTGCTTCTGGCGGTGCGCCGTTGTCGGCAGCGGTCGTGGGTGGGCGCTTGCGTTTCACTGCGCAGCCTCCGCGATGCGCATTCCGCCGTCGGTCCCAATCTCCCACGGGATTTCGGCGCCGAGGCTTCTTGCGACGTCGAGGCCTGAAACCAGGCCGTCCTCGTGGAAGCCGTAGCCGCACCACGCCCCGCAAAACCATGTGTTCCGCTTGCCCTGAAGCCGCTTCAGCATGAGCTGCCCTTTGAGCGCGTTTTCTCCGAACTGCGGATGATCGTAAGTATAGGTCCCAAAGGTCAAGTCTTCGCGCGGCGCCTTGGCCGGATTAAGGCTCACGAAAAGCGGTCTTGCATTGTCGATGCCCTGCAAACGGTTCATCCAGTAGGTGACCGAGACATCGTTCTTGCAAGCACCCGGCGTCGATGCGCGCATATAGTTCCATGACGACCAGACGCGCTTGCGCCTCGGCATGAGGGAAGCGTCCCGGTGTAGATAGACCGTATTCGGCCGGTAAGGGATCGCGGCAAGCATTTCGCGTTCTTCATGGTCAGCATCGTCCAGCATCGCGAGCGCCTGATCGGTATGGGCGGCAATGACCACGTGATCGAAATAATCCGTATGTCCGGCTTCGTCGCGCACCATGACCCTTCCATCCTCGCGCCTGATTTCGGCGACCGCAGAGGAAAGACGGATCTTTCCGGCAAGCGGCTGAAGAAGGCGCTCGACATATTCGCGCGAGCCGCCGGTGACCGTGCGCCACTTCGGGCGGTCGAAACCGACAAGACGATGGTTTTCAAAGAAAGCGACGAAGCTCTCGGCAGGGAAGTCGAGCATCTCCCTTGCCGGTGTCGACCAGATCGCGGCGCCCATGGGTACCAGATAGTCATCGATAAAAGCGCGCGCGAAGCGACGCGCGGCGAGATAGTCACCCAGCGAGCGGCCGTAGAGCAGGCCCTGCGCCCGGTCGGCGACCGAAAGTTTGTTGAAACGCAGGATTTCCCGCAGCATCCAGAGAAAGCGGGGCGACAAGAGATTGCGGCGCTGGCCGAAGATCGTGCCGAGGTTCGTGCCGGCCCATTCGCGCCTGCCGGCGTCGACGCAGACCGAAAAGCTCATGTCGCTCTCGTGGCTCTTGACGCCGAGGTGGTCGAATAGCGCGGTCAGGTTGGGATAGTTTAGTTCGTTGTAGACGATGAAGCCCGTATCGACCGCGATCCTTTCTCCGGCATAGTCGATATCAACGGTGGCGCTATGCCCACCGGGGCGGGTTCTTTTTTCGTAAAGGACCACGTCGTGGGTGTCGCTCAGGGCCCAGGCGGCGCTGTTTCCGGCGATGCCCGATCCGACCACGGCTATGCGCATGTTTTTATTTCCTGTTTCAAGCAGCCGAAGAAAGGGAGTGGAAGGCATCCAGCGCACGCACGCGTGCTTTGGAATGATCGACGAGGGGATGTGGGTAGGTTTCGCCGAGTTCGACACCGGCTTTTTTCAATACGTTCTGAGGAGCGTCGAACGGCCTGAAGAGGTACTCGTTCGGCAAGCTTGAAAGCTCCGGCACCCAACGGCGCGTGTAGACGCCGTCGGCGTCGAATTTCTCGCCCTGCGTGATCGGATTGAAGATACGGAAATACGGAGCGGCATCCGCCCCGCAGCCGGCTACCCACTGCCAGCTTGCGGAATTATTGGCAATATCCGCATCGACCAGCGTATCCCGGAACCAGGCGGCCCCTTTTCGCCAGTCGATCATCAGATGCTTGATCAGGAACGATGCAACGACCATCCGCACCCGGTTGTGCATGTAGCCCGTGTGCCAGAGCTCACGCATGCCCGCGTCGACGATCGGATAGCCCGTCCGGCCCATGGACCATGCCCCAAAGGCGGCGTCGTCGTCTTTCCAGGGAAAACAATCGAACTTTGACTGATAGTTTTCACCGGGAAGCGAAGGGAAGTGGAAAAGCAGGTGGTAGGAGAATTCGCGCCAGGCGAGTTCCGACAGGAATTTTTCAAGGGGCTTGTCGGCGATCCCCTCCCTTGCCGCATGGTGGCAGGCGGCATGCCATATCTGACGCGGCGAAATTTCGCCGAACCGGAGATGCGGCGAAATCATCGATGTTGCGGATGATCCCGGAAGGTCGCGCTCCGCTGCGTAGCGCTCGAACGTGCTCTCCAGAAAGTCCCGCATTCGCGCCTGTGCGCCGGCTTCCCCCGGCGTCCAGGTTTCGCGCAAGCCGCCAGCCCAGTCCGGCTTTCTCGGCAGGAGCGCCAGGTCATCGATCGAAAGACTTTCCGGCGGGTCGTTGAGGCCGGCCAACTTCCTGATCGCAGGCGTTGGAGCGGGCGGTTCGCCGCGCTGGCGAAGGGCGCGCCAGAACGGCGTATAGACGCGAAATGGCCCGCCGGAGGATGTCTCGATCTCCCAAGGTTCAGTGAGCAGGTTCGCATTGAAGCTTTCAACGGCGATACCTTCATCTTTCAAGGCGGATTTGACGGCCTTGTCCGTTTCGATTCCGGCTGGATCGTAGCGTCGGTTCCAAAGAACGGTGCTGGCGCCTGTCTCCTTAACGATCTGCATCAGTTCGCTCGCCGCATCGCCCTTTCGAACGACGAGAGGAACGCCAAGTTCTGTCAAAGCTTCGCGCAACCGTGACAGGGAATGATACAGCCACCACTTCGTCGCGCCGCCGTATCTCCCGAGCTTCGCGTCGCAATCCTCAAGAATGAAGCAGGCGAGGGCGGGATAGCCAATTTCGGCGGCTTTACAAACGGAAGGGTTGTCCGCGATCCTCAGGTCGTCCCTAAACCAGATGACGGTTGCGCCGTCGATTTGCGATGATGACATTGATTGCTGAAACCCTGGTACAAACTTGCCGAACAGTCTGGAAGTTACGTGACCGGAGGTTTAGCGGATCAAAGAATTTCGATCAGGCGGGATCTAAACCGAATTAGCGGTAAATGCCGGGCGGCGAAGCGAGCGAAAAAACGGTCTGTCCAAATGAAAACCGCCATGGCGAGCACCATGGCGGTTTCCGTCGGGAGGTAGGCAGAAAATTTCTTCAATCAGGCGTTTGCCGTGCCGAACAGCCAGTCCCATGCGACCCGCACGCCGTCCGCGGCGGATTCGAATGCGCCGATAACCGCTGCCCACACGCTATTTCCAAATTCGGCAAGAGCGATCAGCGCGGTCTTTTCCTGCTGAGGCTTTTCCTCGATGAATTCAATCGCCGTCTGCGCCGGCGTGCCTTCGAAATCGACCACGCGACGCGTGACGACAAGGCGCGCATCCGGAGCGATACGGCTTTGATCGACCTTCGCGACTTTCGGTTCGTCGGAGGCACCTTCGTCAAGCGCACGGACCACGATGGCGCGGCCGTCCGGCAGGAGGTGCGTTTCGTTGCGATTGACTTCGCTGTCGTACACGACTTCGCCGTATTCGTCGATCAACTCGACCCATACGGCCTTGCGACCGCCAAGCTCAACCTCGCCAACCCAGATGGAATACTTGCTGTCATCGACGGACGATTGGGCGATACCCGAACCGCCGACCGTGACCGCAAGCTGGTCCTCGGGCAGGGTAAAGGTTTCCCGGTCTTCCTTCGCCATGGAGGAGGATGCGAAGGTTCCCGTAATAGCAATCGATGCGGCTAAAGCCGCGACTTTCAACAAACTGGCCATCGTGACGCCTCCCGAAGGCATAGCGCGTCCGGTTTTTTATTGAACCGGTACACGCAAACGATCCCTGTAAGCCGTTATGTATGTTGGCTTAGTAACAATTGTACCGTGACCCTCCGTCATATTGCGGAGAAAGCTCGCCACGATTTTGTGTTTTGCGTCACGAAATTACATATTTTCGCAGTTTTTCCGTCATTTTTATCTTCAATACCGCTCGGTAAGTTACTGAATTGCGGAGGGTTTCGAATTTTGACGGCAATGTGGCGGGTGAGGGGCGAAACTGCGACGAAATGTCGATCACAATTTCGTGATCAACTGTGAACACTATTCCCTGCGTCTTAACGGCAACGGTCGTTTGATGCCGGAAACTCGCGAAATACCGCAGATTTCAAAGTTAATGGTCGCACGAAGTTATCCACAGGGAAAAGTCTTGCCGTCAAATTTATGAATGAAATTTAAGGAAGTGATGCCGCCTTGGGCAGAATTCTTCCGTAAAAATTACAGGCTCCATTCCAGTGGACATTTGCTCCGGAAAATCAACTCGCCAAGCTGATTAACGCTCAAGGCATGCGCCCGACAATCGCGCGCGAGTCATTTTCATGACCCGGCAGATCTATGCGGGATCATGAACCGAAGCGGAGGTATTGGCGGCGACGGCAACCGAACGGCCGTAGACTCGCTGATGACGGGTGGGCAAGCTGCTTGCGACCAGCTTTTCGTGAAAGACACAATCATGGAAACGCGGATAAGCGAGATAGCAGACGGCATTTACCGCCTGTCAAACAGCGTTGAAAGCGCCGCCTCGCCGGATGGGTTTACTTTCAATCAGTTTCTGATCCTCGGTGACGAGCCCTTGATGTTCCACACCGGCCTCAGAAAGATGTTTGCGAGCAACCGGGATGCTATTGCCAGCATCGTTCCGCCGGAACGACTGCGCTGGATTGCTTTCGGCCATTTCGAGGCCGACGAATGTGGATCGATGAATGAATGGCTGGCGGCAGCGCCAAGGGCAACTCCGGCACATGGTGAAATCGGCTGCAGGGTCTCTTTGACGGACTTTGCGGATCGAGCGCCGAGAGTTCTCTCTGACGGAGAGAAAATCGACCTTGGCGGCGGAAAACTCGTGCGCTTCTTCGATACCCCGCATACGCCGCATGGATGGGATGCGGCGCTTGTGTTCGAGGAAAGCACTCGAACCCTTTTATGTGGCGACCTGTTCACGCAGTTCGGCGACAAGTCCTTGTCTCTCGATGGTGACATCGTCGGGCCGGCGATCGTCGCGGAAGATATTTTGAAGTACTCTGCCCTGTCTCCGGGCATGGGAACAACAATCCGTAAGCTTTCGGTGCTTCGGCCTCATGCGCTTGCGCTGATGCATGGTCCTTCGTTCAGAGGGGATGGCGCGAAGGCGCTTGTCGAGTTGGGAGACGAATACGACCGGCGCACTCGCTTCGCAATTGACCAACTTGACAATCGCGACATGGGCCGGAGGTGATTGTCTATTGCTTCCGTTGGGTCATTTTTCGCCGCATTTTGCAAAAAGTGTAAGGAAGAAGCTCATTTTCGCAATGAAGCGGTTTTCGCCATACCGCCGCCCGGCGGAATGAACGCAACCGGAGCGATTTCTTGTGACGAAAAGCGATCCCGCTCTCAGGGCATGCGCTCTAGGCTCTCGCCGCGATCAGTTTCCCGGGGTCGTAAAACGGTTTGGGAACGACTTCGCAAGTCCGCTTTTCGACGAACATATCGACGACCGCGCGCGTGCCTATCCCCGCGTGCTGGCGAGCCACCATTGCCAGCGCGATGTTCTTTCTCAGGCGCGGCGAATAGATTGCGGATGTCACCCGGCCGGCAACATGTCCGTCCCTCGTGACGGGCCAGTGTTCGTCGTTCGGCCCGGCAAGCGGCGGCCCTTCGATTTCCAGGCCCACAAGCAACTGAGACACAGCCTTTTCCCTGATGAGCTTCAGCGCCGATTTTCCGACGAAGTCGGCCTCCATCTCCAGATCGACAAGGCGATCCAAACCGAGTTCGAATGGGTTGTTTTTCAGTGTCATGTCGGCGTGATAGGAAAGCATCGCGCCTTCGATGCGGCGAATGCTGCTGGTGTGCCCCGGATGGAGCCCCAGCGGGCCTCCGACCTCCATGAGGTATTCCCACAGCCGATCGCCGGCCGAGCCATCGCGCAGGAAAATTTCGTATCCCAACTCGCTCGACCAGCCGGTTCGCGAGATGACGAGGGGCACGCCGTTCCAGTCGTATTCGCTGAACCGGTAATACTTCAGCTCCGCCGGGCCGTCGCCGAAAGCCGCCCGCAGGATGTCGCGCGATTTCGGGCCCTGGAGTTGGAGCGGCGAGACGTCCGGCTCGTTGATGTACACATCCATGCCGGCATTTACCGCAAGCCCCCTGGCCCATAACAGCACGTCGCTATCCGCGATCGACAGCCAGTAACGGTTTCCTGCAAGCTTCAGCAAAACGGGATCGTTGATGATGCCGCCATCCTGATCCGTCAACAGAACGTATTTGCATTGACCGACCTGACACTTCGAGAGATCCCGGCAGCAAAGGTACTGTGTAAATCTTGCGGCGTCCGGGCCATTGATCTCAACCTGGCGCTCAACGGCGACGTCACACAAAATGGCCTCGTTCACGAGGTTCCAGAAATTCCGCTCCGGATCATCGAAGTCGCGGGGGATGTACATATGGTTGTAGACAGAAAAACCCTTCGCCCCCCATCGCAACGCGGCGTCCGAATAGGGGGATTTTCGCACCTGCGTTCCGAAGCTGAATTGTCGGAACGTTTCGATGTAGTTTGAGACCATGGTAGCCGATCCCGGATATGCATTTCCTCCGAACTGCATCAGTCCGACGTGCCCGAACAGGCCAGCTGCATCTTTGCCGCGATCCGGCCGGCAGCCTCAATCGACCCGGCATCGATCTTTTCGCGAAGGCCGCGCTCTCCAGGGCAGTAATAAGCCGGTCCGGGCGCTTCTTTTACTTTGTGGCCATTAATTGCATAAAATAGGCTCAAAGAAAACGAGCGTCAGGCTGAACACGCGCCGGACGGAGGAAGCGGCATGAGTGGAAACGGCGGGATGACATGTTGCGGTCCGGGGTATGCGAGCCCGGAGGAAGCGATCAGGGCGCCGCGTGAAAAGCTGCTTTATACCATCGCCATTTACACGGGCACGGGCATACAGAAACCTGACTATCTGGCGACGGTGGACGCGGATCCGGAAAGTCCGACCTATTCCCAGGTGATCCACCGGCTTGAGATGCCGGGAATCGGGGATGAATTGCACCATATGGGCTGGAACGCCTGCTCGTCCTGTCATGACGACGCGTCGATGTCGCGCAAATATCTGCTGTTGCCGGGTGTCCGGTCGAACAACATTCATGTCGTCGATACCGCCACCGATCCGCGCGCCCCGCGCCTGCATAAGGTGATCGACGGTGCAGAGATCAAGGCGAAGACCAACCTTTCCGGGCCGCACACCGTTCATTGTCTCGGCTCCGAGATCATAATTTCGTTCCTGGGCGATGCCATGGGCGAGGCGCCGGGCGGCTATCTGCATCTCAACAAGGATTTCGAGATCGTGGGCCGCTGGGAAAACTCGATGGGCGACATCCCGTTCGGCTATGATTTCTGGTATCAGCCGCGCCACAATGTGATGGTCAGCTCGGAATGGGCGGCTCCGAACACCTTCATGCCGGGGTTCGACCTGGAAGAGGTGGGGCACCTGAAATATGGCCGTCGCCTCCATTTCTGGGATTTCGAAAAGCGCGTTCCGGTCGAGTCGATGTATCTGGGCGAGGACGGACTGATCCCGCTGGAAGTCAAATTCCACCACAACCCCGACAGCATGCACGGGTTTTGCGGCGCGGCGCTCAGCACCAACGTCATCCATTTCTGGAAGTCCGATGCGGGCAGGTGGGAATGGGAAAAGATCATCGACGTGGAAAACGAGCCCCATCCCCAATGGCCGATTCCGGTTCCCGGCGTGATGTCGGCTATTCTGGTGTCGATGGACGACAGGTACCTTTATCTGAACAACTGGTTGCACGGCGACATGCGCCAGTATGACATTACGGACCCGCACGACCCGAAGCTCACTGGCCAGGTCTGGATGGGCGGGCTTCTGGGCAAGGCGCCTGAGGTCAACGGCGTCAAGGTCGCGGGCGGTCCGCAGATGTTCCAGTTGTCGCTCGATGGCAGGCGGCTTTATGTCACCACGTCGCTTTTCTCCACCTGGGACAATCAGTTCTACCCGGAAATCCGCACGCAAGGCGGAGTGATGGTGATGATCGATTGCGACGTCGAAAACGGCGGCATGCAAATCAACGAAGATTTCATCGTCGATTTCGGCCGGGAGCCCAATGGCCCGAGCCGCTGCCATGAAACCCGCTATCCGGGCGGCGACTGCACGAGCGATATCTGGCTTTGACCGACACCAGGACGATAACGGTCGCCAACCGTGGCGGCGCGACCTATGAAGTCGATGCCCGCCGCCCGCTGCTCGACACATTACGCGAACAAGGGGTCGATCTGCCTTATGGCTGTAGATATGGCGGTTGCATCACCTGCGCGGCCAAACTGACCGCCGGCGAAGTCGATCAGCGCCGGCAGGTGGCGCTGAACAACCGTCAGATCGGCAATGGCTATGTGGTGCTGTGCGTCGCGCGTCCGGTTTCAAATTGCACGCTCGAAATCGGTGTGGAAAGCCATGACAAACTCTATCGCAACCCGTTTCTCGATCCGCTTGAGCCGCATGAACTGAAAGCGGACATCGCCAAACCGAAGGAGGCGTAAAATGCCCGAAGCCGATATCGATCGTCTTTATGATTACGCCCCGGAATACCTGGCGGATATCCTGCGTTCGGTTAAGACCATCGCAATGGTCGGTGCCAGCGCAGACAAGACCAAATTCAGCTACGGCGTGCTGCGCGTGCTGCATGAAACAGGCTATGAAATGCTGCCGGTCAACCCGAATCCGCAGGTGAGGGAGATCAGGGGTATCCCAGTCTATCATTCGCTGGAAGAAATTGACCGCCCGGTAGACATGGTCGAGGTTTTCAGGCCGAGGGAAGAATTCTACGGCATCGCCGAAAAGGCCATCGCGATCGGGGCCAAAGTGCTCTGGGGCCAGATCGGCGTCTATGATGACCGCGCCGCGAGGCTGGCCGAGGATGCTGGACTGAAAGTGGTGATGAACCGCTGCCCCAAGATCGAGCTTTTCCGACCCTTCTGGAAGCCACGGCTCGACTTGTCGATATGACGGGTTTCGGCGCTGACCAACAGGGGCCGACCGTAAAATCGATCATGGCGAGATTCCATGTCGGGCTCAATCGACAATGTCGAATATTCGCTTAAAAACTCGGCCCTGCGCCTGTCTATGAACCGTCGAAACGCTGAACTCCAGCTCCTGAAATGAACCGATAGCCCCAAGCTGCCCGACTGGTTAGGGCAGGAGGCGAAAAAATAATGAAAATTCAATGTACTGTGGAGGTGGTGGCTCCCCGGGCCGGACTCGAACCAGCGACCCAGCGGTTAACAGCCGCTTGCTCTACCAACTGAGCTACCGGGGATCACATCGGCAGGCGCCTCAGCGCCGCGTCGGTGGCGAGCATATAGCAAAGCCTCGCTTGCTTTGCCAAGCGATTTGTTCGGAAATTTTTCCACAGCCGGGAACGGGAGGTCGCCGAATGGCGCAATCGCGCGGTGGAAAGTCAATTTGCGCATGCGATCGTCCAGATGACGCTTTTGCGATAGGCGCACTCTTGTTGGCTGGGGCACGAAAGAGTACAAGAAGACAGTTTCGGTTCCCGTCACTCGGGCAAAGCCTGACAGGGATGAAACGGGAATGCGGTGGGGGATGACCCAAGTCGGGGTCCCGAATCCGCAGCTGCCCCCGCAACTGTGAGCGGCGAGCCTGACTGCATCGTGCCACTGGATCGGATCGGTCCGGGAAGGAGCAGTCAAGGCTGAGACCCGCAAGCCAGGAGACCGGCCGGAATGAGTTGGCTCACGATCGTCGTCGGGTGGACGACAAAAGGAGATAGAACATGAATTCCACTGTTTCTTCCGCCGCACAAAGCACCTCTTCGCGCGCTGCGATCCTTCCCGTCGCGCTGCTGAGCGCCTTTATCGGTGCTTTCGTGGTTTTCGGCGTTGGTTTTGCGCACTCCAACGTGCTGCACAACGCCGCCCACGACAGCCGGCACGCGCTCGGCTTCCCCTGCCACTGATCTTTCTGGAGCAGCCGGCGGACAGCCGGCCTTCCGCCCATGATCACGAGACTGTTCGGGGTGGCTCTCGGCGCGGGATGCGTCGCGGGCCTCGCCCTCGCTTTGTTGCAGGTTCTCTTCACCACTCCGCTGATTCTCGAGGCGGAGACCTATGAGCTTGCATCTTTCCACCAGCCGCCCCTGCAGCATGCCGGCGGCATCACCGACGATGGCCGCGTATGGTTCGTCCACGGTGGTGAGGAACATACCGACGAAGGCGCGCTCGGGCTTGTCGACCGGATGATTGGTGCCTGGGCGCCGGAAGACGGTGCGGAGCGCACGTTCTACACCGGCCTTTCGAGCGTATTGACGGGCTTCGGCTTCGGACTGATGCTGCTTGCGGCGATGCTGCTCGGCGCGAAGCGCATCGATGCGACAAGCGGCCTGCAGTGGGGGCTCGGCGCTTTCGCCGCCGTCGCGCTCGCTCCGTCGCTCGGCCTGCCGCCGGAACTTCCCGGTTCCGCTGCGGCGGACCTCGTTTCGCGGCAGACCTGGTGGTTCGGGACCACGGCCGCGACCGGCCTCGGCCTTTGGCTGATGATCGCGCGTGGCGAACCCCTTCTGAAGGCGGCGGGGCTTCTTATCGTCGTTGCGCCGCATCTGATCGGCGCGCCGCATCCGCATGAATACGCTTCCAGCGTCCCGGCCGAAATCCAGGGCCATTTCGTTGCTGCGTCGCTCGTTTCCGCCGCCGTTTTCTGGGCTGTTCTGGGAAGCCTTGCCGGCTGGCTCTGGCAGCGCGGCGAAGCGAAACAATGAGCGCGGCGCGCGCCTCCACGACGCTCGTCATCGGGGGGGCGCGCTCCGGCAAGAGCGCCTTTGCTGAAAACCTTCTCAAAAAGAGCGGGCTTGAGCGGATTTACGTCGCGACTTGCGCCGTTCTCGACAAGGAAATGGAAGAACGTATCGCCCGGCACCGCGACCAGCGAGGCGGTGATTGGAAAACGATCGAGGAAACGCGCGATATCGCCGGCGTCCTGCAAAGGGAAGCAAGGCAGGGCTCGGCCGTATTGGTTGATTGCCTGACGCTGTGGCTTTCGAACCTGATGTTCGAGGAGGACGATATCGAAGTCGAGACAACCAAGCTGCTGGCTGCGTTGCGTAAAGTCGGCGGGCCGGTGGTTCTCGTTTCCAATGAGGTGGGCGCGGGAATCGTGCCTGAAAACGCGTTGGCTCGCAGGTTTCGCGATGCGCAAGGGCGGCTCAACAGACAAATCGCGGAGGTCGCGAACCAGGTGGTGCTGGTTGCCGCCGGCCTGCCGCTTCTTTTGAAACCCAATCACAATCAGCCGGAGATTCGCTTATGAGCGCCGGAACGAAAATCCCCGCAACGATTGTTACCGGCTTCCTCGGGGCCGGCAAGACGACCCTCCTGCGCAACCTGCTGCAAGGGGCGGAGGGAAAGAGAATCGCGTTGATCGTCAATGAGTTCGGCGACATGGGCTTTGACGGGTCGCTGGTCGACGGATGCGCCGACCCCGATTGCAAGGCCGATGAAGTGGTGGAACTTACCAACGGCTGCATCTGCTGTACGGTGGCTGACGACTTCCTGCCGACAATGGAAATGCTGATCGCGCGCAATCCCGCGCCGGACCATATTGTCATTGAAACGTCGGGTCTTGCGCTGCCGCAGCCGCTTGTGCGGGCGTTTTCCTGGCCGTCTGTCAAAACGCGGGTGACGGTGGATGCGGTCGTCACCGTGGTCGACGCCGCAGCGGTCGCGGAAGGTAAAATGACGGGCGATTTGGGTGCTTTAGAAATCCAGCGCGCCGCCGATGAAGCGCTCGACCATGAAAGCCCGATCGAGGAACTTTTCGAAGATCAGCTTGTCTGCGCCGACCTCGTCGTGATCAACAAGGCCGATCTTATCACCGTTGGGGATATGGAGCGGGTGCGGGGAGAAATCGCCTCTCACGTTCGCGCGAGCGTGGAGGTTGTCGCGGCTGAAAATGGGAAGCTCGACGGTTCGATACTGCTCGGGCGTGGTTCCGCTGCGGAAGAAGATATGGCCGCACGGCTTTCGCATCATGAGGCACATCACGCCGACGATGACGACGACCACCACGAGCACAATCACGACGATTTCGAAAGCCACGTGATCGACGCGCCCGGTTTTGCATCGTTGGAAGAAGCGCAAGGCGCGGTGCGCGAGGCGATGGCGATCCATGGCGTGCTTCGGATCAAGGGCGCGGTGGCAATCGCGGGTAAGCCGGCGCCGGCGATCGTGCAGGCCGTCGGTCCGCGCGTCGAGACGTGGTTTGCGCGCGAGGCGAAGGCGCCGGGGCGGCTTGTAGTGATCGGGCTCAAGGGCATTTCGCTCGATGAAGTGAAGGCCGGGCTTGCCCGGAAGGTGGCGGCGTAGGCGACCAGGAACCATGCATATACTTGCCAGCCGGTCGGGACGGATCGATCAGGGCGATGAGGCCGTCAACCTCGGTCAGTCGCCGGCGGATATCGTCGTCCTGACGGCAGCGGATACGGAAATCGCAGGTTTTTCAGCGGCCGTCGCATCGCTCGGGCAGGAAGCTCCGGATGTGCGACTTGCGAGCCTGCTTGCGCTTTCGCACCCCTATTCGGTCGACCTTTACGCCGAGCAGACGGCGCAGGGCTCGAGGTTGGTGCTGATCCGTCTGCTGGGCGGTGCGGAATACTGGCCCTATGGTCTCGATCGACTGACGGAGACGGCGCGCGGCTACGGTGTGAAGCTTGCCGTGGTGCCCGGCGACGACCGCTGGGACGAGGACCTCGCCAGCCGCTCGACAGTATCGGTTGCGCAGGCGAAGGCGCTGTGGCGCTACTGCGTGGAAGGCGGTGTCGAGAACCTGAAGAACGCACTGCGCTACGCCTCTCATATTCTGGGGGAAGCGGATGAGCCGCTGCCGCCGAAGCCGATCCCGCGTGCCGGAATTTACTATCCGGGGCTTTCAGGCGCCGGGCTCGACGAGTTGAAACGCGAATGGGCGAACGAGAATGCGCCCGTCGCCGCGATCACCTTCTATCGCGCGCTGGTGCAATCGGCGGCAACAGCTCCCGTCGATGCGTTGACCGATGCGCTGAAAGAGCGTGGCGTGAACGCGCTCCCGATATTCGTTTCGTCGTTGAAGGAGGCGGAAAGTGCCGCCGTCATCGATGCGCTTTTCGAAGAGACGAAGCCGGCGGTGGTGCTGAACGCGACGGCCTTTGCCGTCTCGAAAGCCGGCGAGGACTACAGCCCGACGCCGCTCGACAGGACGGGCGCGCCCGTTTTGCAGGTGGTGTTCTCCTCATCATCCGAGGAAGGCTGGGGCGGCAGCGACCAGGGGCTTTCGATCCGCGATCTCGCAATGCATGTGGTGCTGCCCGAACTCGACGGGCGGCTGACGACCCGTGCCGTCTCCTTCAAGGAGGAGGGCGCGCGCGACGAGGCGACGCAATCGACCCCGATGCGTTTCGTCGCGAAAAAGGACCGTGTCGAGTTCGTCGCGGACCTTGCGCGCAACATCGCCCGGCTCGGCAGGACGCCGGAATCGGGCCGCAAGGTGGCGCTGATCCTCGCGAACTATCCGAACAAGGACGGGCGGCTTGCCAATGGCGTTGGCCTAGACACGCCAGCCTCCTGCTTCAGGCTTTTGCGGAGCCTGAACGCTGCTGGATACGAACTAGAAAACGCAGCGTCAGATCCGGCGGGGCTCATGCAGCGCCTGAACGAGGGCGTTACGAATGCACTTGGAGGGCGGTTGAATCGCGCTTCATATGAAACTTTAAGTGTTGAAGACTATCTGAATCATTTCAACGCGCTGCCTGAGAAAATTCGCTCAGAGGTTGAATCTCGTTGGGGCGAGGCGAAGGACGATCCGCATGTGGCGGATGGGGCATTCCGCCTTGCGCTGCATCGCTTCGGCAATGCCGTCGTCGGCATCCAGCCTGCGCGCGGATACAATATCGATCCGAAGGAAACCTATCACGACCCGGATCTCGTTCCGCCGCATCATTATTTCGCGTTTTATATCTGGCTTCGCGAAACATTCGGCGTTCATGCGGTCGTGCATCTCGGCAAGCACGGCAACCTGGAATGGCTGCCCGGCAAGGCGCTTGCGCTTTCCGAGAGCTGCTATCCGGAAGCGGTGCTTGGCCCGCTGCCGAACGTCTATCCCTTCATCGTCAACGATCCGGGCGAGGGTGCGCAGGCGAAGCGGCGCAACGCCGCCGTCATCGTCGACCATCTGACGCCGCCTTTGACACGGGCCGAGAGCCACGGCGTGGCGGGCGAGCTTGAGACGCTGCTCGACGAGTTTTATGTTGCGCAAGGCGTCGACCCGCGCAGGCTGAAGGTACTTTCGCGCGAGATAATGGATACGGCGGCGCGTCATGGGCTCGACCTCGACATCGGCATTACGCCCGACATGGATGAGATGACGCGTCTTGCAAGACTCGACGCGCATCTTTGCGACCTCAAGGAACTTCAGATCCGCGATGGGCTGCACATCCTGGGCGAGGCACCCGTGGGCGACCAGTTGACCGACCTTTTGGTGGCGCTTGCCCGCGTGCCGCGCGGCGAGGGGGAGCACAATGCAAGCCTGATCCGCGCGTTGGCCCAAGACTTCGGGCTTGGCGACTTCGATCCGCTCGACTGCGAATTCTCCGACCCGTGGGAAGGGGCGAGGACGGAGGCGCTGACTTCGGTGACGGACGCGCCGTGGCGCAGCAACGGCGACACGGTTGAGCGGCTGGAGCTTTACGCGCAAACGTTAGTCCGGGACCGTGAACTGCGGGACGATCTGCCGGCAACGAAGGCGGTGCTCTGCGAAATCTACCAGCGGTTCGAACCATCGATAGAAAATTCCGGGCCCGCGGAGACGGAAGCGGTTCTGAATGCCCTTTCCGGCCGTTTCGTGCCGCCAGGCCCTTCCGGCGCGCCGACGCGCGGGCGGCCTGACGTGCTGCCGACGGGACGAAACTTCTATTCCGTCGACGTGCGCTCCGTGCCGACGGAAACCGCATGGGGCATTGGTGCGGCAAGTGCGGAACGGCTGGTCGAGCGGCACTTTCAGGACGAGGGCGAATTCCCGAAGGCCGTCGTGCTGACATGCTGGGGCACGGCGAACATGCGCACGGGCGGTGACGACATTTCCCAGGCGCTTGCGCTGATCGGGGCAAAGCCCGTCTGGGAGGCAGGCTCGGGCAGGGTGACGGGTTTCGAGGTCATTTCGCTCTCCGACCTTCAGCGCCCGCGCATCGACGTGACGCTCAGGGTTTCGGGTTTCTTCCGCGATGCCTTTCCCCATCAGATGGACCTTTTCCAGTCTGCGGCATCGGCAATCGCCGATCTGGAAGAACCGAAAGATGCGAACCCGATTTCCGCGCGTGTCGCGGAGGAGGCGAGGCGACTTGTCGCGGAAAATGGATTGTCGGAGGAAGAGGCGCGGACACGGGCGAAATACCGCGTCTTCGGGTCCAAGCCCGGCGCATATGGTGCCGGGCTGCAGGCGCTGATCGACGAAAAGATCTGGGACGAGCGCTCCGATTTCGCCGATGCCTTCCTTACCTGGGGCGGTTATGCCTATGGCGGCGGGGCGACGGGCGAGGCTGCGCGGATGAGCCTTGAAACCCGGCTTTCGAAGGTCGATGCCGTTCTCCACAATCAGGACAACCGGGAACACGATCTGCTCGATTCCGATGACTATTACCAATTCGAGGGCGGGCTGGCGGCAACGGTCGAGACGCTGAAGGGGGAGGCGCCTCGCGTCTACCACAACGACCACTCGCGGCCCGAACGCCCGGTGATCCGCACGCTCGACGAGGAGATCGGCCGGGTGGTGCGCGGACGGGCGGCGAACCCCAAGTGGATCGCCGGCATCATGCGCCACGGTTACAAGGGTGCCTTCGAGATCGCGGCGACCGTCGACTATCTTTTCGCCTTCGCCGCCACGACGCGGGCGGTGAAGGACCACCATTTCGACCAGCTCTTCGCCGCCTATATCGAGGATGGCGAGGTGCGCGGCTTCATCGAGGACGCCAATCCGGCAGCGCTAAAGGAAATCCTCGACCGCTTCCAGGAGGCGGTCGACCGGGGGCTTTGGACGCCAAGGCGCAACAGTACGCATGAAAATCTGGAGCGGTTCAAACGCTCCGACAGGGAGAAAGCATCGTGAGCGACAAGAAAAAAGAACTTACGGAAGAAGAGCTCGACGCCCGTCACGCCGATAAGATGCGCAAGAAGAAGGCCGCACGCGACAAGATCATGGCCACCAAGACGATCGAAAAGGGGCTTTTGATCGTCCACACCGGCAAGGGCAAGGGCAAGTCGACGGCAGGCTTCGGCATGGTGTTCCGCTCGCTCGGCCACGGTCACAAGGTCGGTGTCGTCCAGTTCGTGAAAGGCCGCATCGAAACGGGCGAGCGCAAGGCGCTGGAGCGCTTTTCCGATCTCGTCACGATCAAGCGCATGGGCGAGGGCTTCACCTGGGAAACGCAGGACCGCCAGCGCGACATCGCCGCCGCCCGTCAGGCCTGGGAAGCGGCAAAGGAGATGATCACTTCCGGCGACTATCGCCTCGTGCTGCTCGACGAGCTCAACATCGTGCTGCGCTACGACTATCTGCCGATCGAAGAGGTCGTGGAGTTCATGAAGACCGAAAAGCCGGAGGACGTGCATGTCATCATCACGGGCCGCAACGCCAAGGACGAGCTTCTGGAAATTGCCGATCTCGCGACCGACATGACGCAGATAAAGCACCCCTTCCGCTCCGGCGTGAAGCCGCAGGAGGGTATCGAGTTTTGAAGGGGGAGTATGCCGATCCGACTTTGCCAAGGCTCTCGCGGTTGCCGGGATTGATCTGACGGTCGACTTTCTCCCTGTCATACCCGCGCAGGCGGGTATCTTTCTCTATCTGTTGCGAGATTCCCGCCTTCGCGGGAATGACAACTAATGCGGCTAAGTCGAACAGAGCTTTATTCGTACCCGGTTCAGGCGCGGACAACACGGATGGGATGGTGGCGCGATTAGGCTATCAGGGAAATTCGTAGTGTTTATGCTGCTGTTTGGATGAGGAAATCCCTGGAGACAGCCATGAAACTCTTCGACCAGACATTGCGCAGCGCATCGCCGGATCATGCCGAACTGGTGCGAAGATATGAGCTTTATCGCACGCTGGTGGAGTTTTTCGCCGCTCTCTTTTTCATCGTCGGCAGCATATTCTTCTTCTACCAGAGCCTGCTGTTCGCAGGCACATGGCTCTTTCTGATCGGCTCGATCCTTTTCGCCGTTCGTCCGACGGTGCGCCTCGCGCTTGAGCTGCGGCTGACGCAACTGCCTGTGCCGGACGAGTTCCGGCCCTATGGCTCCCTGCCCGAGGCATCCGCGAAGAAATGAGATCCCGTACGCCCGCGATCATGATCCAGGGAACCGGCTCGAACGTCGGCAAGAGCCTGATCGTGGCGGGGCTTTGCCGGCTGTTTGCCAACCGCGGGCTAATCGTGCGTCCTTTCAAGCCGCAGAACATGTCGAACAACGCGGCGGTGACAGCCGACGACGGCGAGATCGGACGGGCACAGGCGCTGCAGGCGCTGGCCGCGCGTGTTGCGACGAGCGTTCACATGAACCCGGTTCTGCTGAAGCCCGAGACGGATACGGGCGCGCAGGTGATCGTGCAGGGAATGCGCGCCGGCACCATGAAGGCGCGCGAATACGGAAGCCGCAAAGCCGAATTCGTGCCGAAGGTTCTGGAGAGTTTCGCGATTACAAGCGAGGGCGCCGACCTTGTGCTGGTGGAGGGCGCGGGAAGCCCCGCCGAGATCAACCTGCGCGCAGGCGACATCGCCAATATGGGGTTTGCCGAAGCTGCCGACCTGCCGGTCGCCATCTGCGGCGATATCGACCGGGGCGGGGTTATCGCCAGCCTTGTCGGCACTCATGCGGTGCTGAACGAGGCGGAACGCGGGCGCATCAAGGCGTTTTTCATCAACCGGTTTCGCGGCGACCCTTCGTTGTTCGACGATGGCGTGAGGGAGATTGCGGCGCGCACCGGCTGGGCATCGCTCGGCGTTGTGCCGTGGTTTGACGCGGCAGGAAAACTGCCGGCCGAAGACGCGCTCGGCCTTGAGGGCGGGCAGGGCAAAGGCCGCGTGAAGATTGTGGTGCCGGTGACCTCGCGGATCGCCAATTTCGACGATCTCGATCCGCTGCGCATGGAGGAGGATGTGACTCTGCAGCTTGTGCGTGGCGGTGAGGCGCTGCCGGGAGATGCCGATCTTGTGCTTCTTCCGGGCTCCAAGTCGACCGTTGGCGATCTCGCCTATTTTCGCAGGCAGGGCTGGGACGTCGATCTGGCCGCTCATGTAAGGCGCGGCGGGCGCGTCCTTGGCATCTGCGGCGGATACCAGATGCTGGGCAGGACGATCTCCGACCCCCATGGCATCGAGGGCGAGGCGGGATCCGTCGAGGGCCTCGGGCTTCTGGACGTTGAGACCGAGCTTACGCCCGAAAAGCGGCTCGTCTCTACGCATGGCAGGCATCGCGTTAGCGGCGAGGCGATATCGGGTTATGAAATCCATATCGGCCGGACGGAAGGTGGCGACCGGGCGCGGCCCTTCGCAACGATCTCAGGCGAAGCGACACGCGAACACGCCGACGGCGCGGTTTCCGCCGACGGCAGGATCGCGGGAACCTATGTCCATGGGCTCTTCGGGGCGGACGGTTTCCGAAAGGCGTTCCTGGGTGAACTCGGTGCCGGATCTTCGCTTGCATATGACAGCGTGATCGACCGAACGCTCGACGATCTGGCCGCGCATCTGGAAGCCAGTTTCGATGTGGATGCTCTGCTCTGTCTGGCTCGCGGCGGGGTACGAAAGGCTTAGACAGCAGGCTGTCGATTTAATTCAATTATTCGACTATGATTCCATCCTGTCGGAGAAGCGGCATTCCGTCCCGGAGTAAGGTGGATGAGTAAGTTGCGTACCGCTGCGGCCACTCTAGAGCACGTTCGATGGAGCGAATTGCCGGGCGGCAACGCCCAGATGGCGACGCTCGGCCGCATCACCATGATCGTTAAGGCCATCGGGCCGGCAGACGGCCCCTATTGGCAACCGTGGGCTATCGGCCCGCGCGACGGCTGGTCCGTCGCCGACCGGCCGATGGCGCTGCTTGCCGCGCGCTCGCGCGCGGAAACGATGGCGCGCGAGATGGATGCGCCCGGCGATCTGGGGATCAGGCCCGAAAACCTCAATTCGTCGAACGACGGCTGAGGCCGATTACAGATTGTCGACGGGCGCGACATCCGCTCCCTTGTCGCGGCCCGTCAAGACAGCCTCGCTGCAGGCGTGCTGCAGGGTCGGGATGATCCGCCCGACGTCGTCGCACATGTGGTAGTCGACCTCAAAACCGGCACGAATGAAGGCTTCCTGCTCCATGTGCTTCAAGAGACGTTCCAGCGGATCCCAGAACCCGTTGATATTGGCGAGAAGGACAGGGCGCCGGTGACGGCCAAGCTGTCCCCATGTCATCATCTCGACGACTTCCTCCAGCGTGCCGATGCCGCCGGGAAGGGCGACGAAGGCATCCGCACGCTCGAACATGGTGCGTTTGCGCTGATGCATGTCGTCGGTGACGATAAGCTCCGACACGTTCTCCATCATCACTTCGCGCTGTTTGAGAAAACGCGGGATAACGCCGGTAACACTGCCGCCGTTTTCCAAAGTGGACCGGGCCACCGCCCCCATCAGCCCGACGGAGCCGCCGCCGTAAATGAGCTTCAGCCCGGCTCCGGCGATCTGCCGGCCAAGCTCGATGGCCGCGGCCTCATAGGCAGGATCGACGCCGCTGCCCGAACCGCAATAAACGCAAACACTCGTAAGATCTGTCATAGGGGAAGATTTGGCATCCGAGCGATGGGCCGGTCAAGCGCAGACGCTGTTGACCATTCGTCAAGCCCTCGCTTGCCGGTGGCGGCAATCCGGTATAACCATGCGCGCGAGAAGCCATTGGATGGCTTGATAGTGCACAAGAAAACAAAGAATACGGCCGAGGGCACGGTCCCTCAGGTTACAGGCGGGCGGTCCGGTACTAAAATAGCGCGGGAAACCGCGTAGAAAATTCGCCGGGCGAAGGAGTTGGTTTCGATATGACGAAGAAGAGGATCCAGCAGCTCCTGGGAGGCGCCGCGATCGCGGGCATAGCGGCTCTGGGGTACCTCTGGTACGAGCATGGTGCCGAGTTGGGCCTGCCGGGTGCCGGCGCGCCGAAGGTTGCCGAGACTTCCGCCGGCGGAAAGCCGGCGACATCTTCCAAGACCGACGGCGATACCGCGCAAACCGCTGAAAAGCCGGCGACTTCCGGAGAGGACACCGCAGGCGCCCAGAGCGAGGCCGTGCCGGATTCCGCCGGTTCCGGCGACAAGGTTGCCGAAGCGGCCGTGCAACCCGAAGAGGACGAGGGCGAAAGGCGCCTCGGCCCCACGTTCGACGTTTTCCGGGTCGAACCATCGGGCGATGCCGTGGTCGCGGGGCGTTCCGAAGCGGGCGCGATTATCGCGCTGCTTTCCAACGGTGAGGTCGTCGGCAAGGGAATCGCCAATGATTCGGGCGAATTCGCGATCGTGCTCGACAAGCCGCTCAAGCCCGGCACGCACGACGTGAAAATCGAATCGAAGAAGGACGAGAAGGCCGAACCCGTCGTCTCCGAGGAAAGCATCGCCGTTTCCATTCCCGACCCGGCCAAGGGGAAAGGCGAAGTGCTTGTCGTGCTGAACAAGCCCGGCGAGGCGACCGAAATCCTGCAGAAGCCGGAAGATACGGCTCCGGATGCCACGGGCGAGCAGGTCGCCGCATCTTCACCGGACACCGTACAGGGCGGCGAAGCGGATGCCGCCGGCAAGGAGGCCGAAGACGAGCAGGTCGCTCTGGCGACGACACAAAGCGAGGAAGGTGCGGAAGTGCCGCCGACAACCTCGAAAGGTGGCGAGGCGAGTTCTTCCGAGGAGCAGGGCGAGACCGCAGTTGCAAGCATCGGCGTGCAGGCTTCCGCGGAAGCGAGCGGAGCACAGGAAGAAACCTCGGAGCCCGGCAGCACGGTTACCGTCGAGGCGGTCGAGACCGAGAAGGACAAGGTCTTTGTCGCGGGCCAGAGCGAGCCCGGCAGCGACGTGCGCGTTTATGTGGACAACGAACTCGTCGGCGAGGCGAAGGCGGACAAGACCGGCCGCTGGCTGCTGGAAGGCAGCAAGAAGATCGAGCCGGGCAAGGTCGACGTGCGCGCCGACAAGGTGGAAAGCAGCGAGGGTGAGGTGACGGCGCGCGCCGAAGTGACCTTCGAGCGGACGCCCGATCAGTTCGTGTTGCGGCCGATCTCCGTATCCGCGCAAGGGTCCGGCAGTGCGGGCGGTGCGGCCCAGGGCTCATCCGGCCCGATCCCCAGCGTGATCATCCGCCGAGGCGACAACCTTTGGACGATCTCGCGCAGGCTGTACGGCGAAGGTTTGCGCTACACCACGATCTATCAGGCGAACCAGCAGCAGATACGCAATCCCGACCTGATCTACCCCGGACAGGTGTTCGTTCTGCCGGTGCGTGACAAGGCGTGGAAAGACCAATCCGCGAACTGAACGATGCCGGGCCGCCTGCGGCCCGGCGCTGCCAATCGGAAAGAACCTTGCGAAAATTTGGCGGTGGACCCTTGTAGAGGCACGATTCATCGCTAAATTACGATGAATGTCCGACATCCCTTCCACATGCATGACCTCCAGGCAGGCCGATGCGAAGCCTTGCTGTGGCGATAGCGATCTCGCCTTGCTTTACAAGGCACTCGGCCACCCCGCGCGCATCGATATCCTTCACGTGCTTGCGGATTGCGATCATGCCTGCTGCGGCGAGATCGTATCCAGGCTGTCGCTGGCCCAATCGACCGTTTCGCAGCACCTGAACGTGCTGAAGTGTGCGGGGCTGATCGGCTGTGAGGCAAAGGGGCGCTGCTGCCGCTATTTCATCAGGCGTGATGCGGTGCGAGACTTTGCCTCGCTGTCGCGTTCGCTGGTGGAGATGCTCCAAACCCCGGGCTCCAACGAGAGCAACCTCTCAGTCGACCGTCCGGCTGTGCCGGATGACGACCGTGAGGCAGAAATCTCGCGAAAGGAAACGCCATGACCAGCCGCCGTTCCGGGATCCAGGCGGCTCAGGAGCCGTTCGTCTCCGCAGATGAAGGCTCGACGCTCAAGACCCTGCAAAACCTTTGGCCTTACATCTGGCCGCTGGAGCGTCCCGACCTTAAAAAGCGCGTCATGCTGGCGATCGCAGCCCTCGTGGTTGCAAAATTCGTCACCGTGCTTTCCCCCTATTTCTTCAAGTTCGCGACCGATGCGCTGACGGGCGAGGGCGACAGTGGAGTGCCGGCACTTATCGCGGCGCCCGTGATGCTGGTGATCGCCTATAACGTGGCGCGTGTCGGTTTCGTCGGCTTCAATCAGCTTCGCGATGCGCTGTTCGCGCGTGTCGGCCAACACGCGGTGCGCCAGCTCGCACTTGTCACCTTCCGCCACCTGCACGCGCTCTCGCTTCGTTTCCATCTGGCCCGGCGAACGGGCGGACTTTCACGCGTGATCGAGCGCGGCGTGAAGGGCATCGAGAACATCGTCCGCTTCACCATCCTGAACGGAATTCCGACGATCCTTGAATTCGCCATCATGGCGGTGGTGATCTGGTATCAGTTCGGCTTTTCCTACGTCATCGTCGTGGCGGTCATGATCGTCGCCTATGTCTGGTTCACCGTCAAAACCTCGAATTGGCGCATCTCCATCCGCCGCGAGATGAACGAGAACGATACGGAAGCCAATTCCAAGGCGATCGACAGCCTGTTGAATTTCGAGACCGTCAAATATTTCGGTAACGAGAAAATGGAGGTCGGGCGCTTCGACCAGTCGATGGCAGGCTACGAGCGCGCAGCGACGAAAACGTGGACCTCCCTTGCCTGGCTGAACTTCGGACAGGCGGTGATTCTTGGCATCGGGATGGCAATCTGCATGGTCTTCTCCGCACGCGCGGTGATGGCGGGCACGCAGACGATCGGCGATTTCGTCATGATCAACGCCCTGCTCCTGCAGCTTTCGATCCCGCTCAACTTCATCGGTTTTCTTTACCGCGAGATCCGGCAAGGCCTTGCCGATATCGAGGCGATGTTCAACCTGCTGCAAGTGCCCACTGAAATAAGCAACAAGCCGGCTGCGGCCGATCTTGCAATTGGCGAGGGGAATATCCGCTTCGAGAACGTAAGCTTTCACTATGATGCGGATCGCGCGATCCTGCATGGCATCGACTTCGAGGTGCCGGCGGGCGAAACGGTCGCGATCGTCGGCCCGTCAGGCGCCGGCAAATCCACGATCTCGAGGCTTCTGTTCCGCTTTTACGATGTTACCGGCGGGCGCATCACCATCGACGGGCAGGACGTGCGCGATGTCACGCAGGAAAGCGTGCGTGCAGAGATCGGCATCGTTCCGCAAGATACCGTGCTTTTCAACGAAACGATTGCCTACAACATCCGCTACGGGCGACCCGGAGCGAGCGACGAAGAGGTGCGCGAGGCAGCGCGTTTGGCGCAGATCTCCGATTTCATCGACACGCTGCCCAAGGGCTTCGATACGGAAGTCGGCGAGCGCGGCCTGAAGCTTTCGGGTGGCGAAAAGCAGCGCGTGGCAATCGCCCGTACGATCCTGAAGGCCCCCCCGATCCTGATCCTCGACGAGGCGACATCGGCTCTCGATACGCATACGGAGCGCGAAATCCAGTCTGCTCTCGACCAGGTTTCGAGAAATCGCACGACGCTGGTGATCGCCCACCGCCTTTCGACGGTGGTGAACTCCAAGATGATCCTCGTGTTGGAAAAAGGGCGTGTCGTAGAACGCGGCACGCATCAGGAACTGCTCTCGCTCGGCGGGCTTTACGCCTCCATGTGGGCGCGCCAGCAGGAAGCGAGCGAGGCGGAAGAGCGCCTGCGCGCGGCAACCGCCGACGAAGAGGGCTATGTACTGCGCGGCCAGCGGGCGGAGGAAGTGGAGCCCGCGCAGTAGCAACGGGCCCCCGCGCCACGAAATGGCGCGCTGCGGTAAACTTGCGCTTTCCTTACGCCTTTCGCCGGGAAACGGCGCGAACGATTGTCGACAAGAAGCTGGTTATGGCTTCGGACCTCAGCCGATGCGCGCGGCGTTCCGCCTGCGCATAGAACTCGTATGAAAAGTGTTCGGTCTTCATGGACAGTCTCCTTTGAGCTGCAGGGACTGTCTCACATCCTGATATTTTGTATAATCGGGCTTGTCTTGATAGGATCTTTCATGGATTTCGCATAATGAAGCTTGAAGACCTCCGGTTTTTCACGCGCGTGGTGGCATTGGGTAATCTTTCCGCCGCCGGCAGGGAGTTCGGATTGTCGCCATCGGCGGCAAGTGCGCGGCTTTCAGCGCTTGAAGCGGGGGCCGGCTCCCAGCTTCTGGCCCGCACAACGCGCAAGGTCTCGCTGACGGAAGCGGGGCAGGTCTTCATCGAGCACGCCAACAGGGCACTATCGGAAATGGATGCCGCCATGCATGCGCTTGAGGCCTCCACCGAAGCGCCGCGCGGGACGCTGCGGATCACGAGCAATGTCTCGTTCGTACGCAAACACGTGCTGCCATACCTGAACGAATTCAAGAACGAATATCCCGATGTGCGCATCGAGATGAACATCACGGATCGGATCGTCGATATCGTTGAGGAAGGATATGATCTGGCAATAAGGGTGGCCGAATTGCCGGATTCGGCCCTAAAGGCGCGGAAACTGGCAGCGAATCCGAGATACCTTTGCGCCTCTCCCGAGTATATCGCCAGGCGGGGAGAACCGACTTCCCCGGCCGATCTCGCCAATCACGAGTGTCTCGGTTTCGAGCCGATGCCGACCTGGTACTTCGCCGGACCAAATGGTGAAATCGCCCATCACGTTCACTCCGCAATTTCGAGCGATAACGGCGATTTTACCCATGAAGCTGCAATCCACGGGCTTGGACTGACGGTGAAATCCATCGCACACATCTGGGAAGACCTGCGCGACGGGCGCTTGGTCGTGGTCATGCAGGACTATCCAGTGACGAGGGCGGGCGCTGTCTGGGCGGTCTATCCGCCCGGCAAGCAGACGCCGCCAAAGGTCATCGCCTTCATCGACTTTCTTCAGAAGAAATTCGGCCGCCCTGCCTATTGGGAAACGGAGTTTCGGTTGGCTTGAGGCGCGTTCCCGGTCAGGTCTCGTCTATTAACCGGACAGCGATGCATTGATTTCCACCCGCGCTATGGTGCAAATGGGCGTGCCGGTTTCCGTCTCGGGAGCCGGCGTAACCTTGCTTAACGGAACCGGAATGCCTGTATGTCCCTTGCCGATACGATTTCAAAGACCTTCGTGCCGATCCATCGGGAAGGGTGGCCGTTCATTGCAATTGCCGGTGTCGCGGCGATCATCCTCGGCTGGTTCTGGGATCCGCTGTTCTGGATTGGATTGATCGTAACGGGCTGGACCTGCTATTTCTTTCGCGACCCGCCACGCGTAACCCCGATGATCGAGGGGATCGTCGTCTCGCCCGCCGACGGCACGGTTTCGCATGTCGGCATGGCAGTCCCGCCGAAGGAACTGGACTTCGGAGACGATCCGCTGATGCGCGTTTCCGTTTTCATGAATGTCTTCAATTGCCACGTGAACCGGGCGCCCATCGGCGGCAGGGTCGCGCGCGTTGCGTATAAGGCCGGCAAGTTCCTGAACGCCGAACTCGACAAGGCGAGCGAGGACAACGAGCGCAACGGCCTCATTATCGAGACGGGCGACACGCGCATCGGCGTCGTGCAGATCGCGGGCCTTGTCGCGCGGCGGATCGTATGCTTCGTGCGCGAGGGAGAAAACGTCGGAATGGGCGAGCGCTTCGGCCTGATCCGCTTCGGCTCTCGTCTTGATGTCTATCTGCCTGTGGGCACGGTGCCGAAAGTTGCCATCGGCCAGACGATGATCGCAGGCGAATCCGTGATAGCCGACCTGCGCGGCGAACAAATCGCAGCACCCGTGACCCGCGTGAACTGACCACGACAGAAGGCTAAGCCCCCGTGTCCGCACCCTTTGCGCCATACGACCCTGGGCCAACGAAACGAAGGCGCGGCCGCGCGCCGCGCTTCAGGCGGGTGCCGCTGCGCATGGTGCTGCCGAACCTCGTCACCCTGCTTGCGCTTTGCTGCGGCTTGACGGCCATGCGCATGGCGCTCGAGGCGCGCTGGGAATATGCGATCGGGGCGATCGTGCTGGCGGCCTTCCTCGATGCGCTCGACGGACGCCTGGCACGGCTGATCCGCGGCACGTCGAAATTCGGCGCGGAGCTCGACTCATTGGCCGATTTCGTGAATTTCGGCGTCGCGCCCGCGCTGATCCTCTATTCATGGCTCTTGAGCGAGGTGAAATCGCTCGGCTGGATCGCGGCCCTTGTCTATGCGATTTCCGCAGCTCTTCGTCTCGCGCGGTTCAACGTATCCATCGACGACCCGGACAAGCCTGCATGGGCCGTCAACTTCTTTACCGGCGTTCCGGCACCGGCAGGTGCGCTGACAGTGCTTCTGCCGCTCTACCTCGAATTTGTCGGAATCGTCCCGCACCTGGAGGAACTTGCCCCGGTTATCGCCGTCTATGTCGTCGGTATCGGGTTGCTGATGGTGAGCCTGCTGCCTACCTATTCCGGCAAGAAATTCGGTTCCCGCATCCGCCGCGACCTTGTGTTGCCGCTCTTCGTCGTCGCCGTTCTTTTCGTTGCGCTTCTGGCGAGCTACCCGTTCGAAGTTCTGGCCGCCGGCGGGATTGCCTATCTTGCCTCCATCCCCTTCGCCTGGCGCAGCTACAAGCGTTTCAAGGCGCGCGACGAGGCAAGCCCGGAGGTGGCCGACGAGGAGAACGAACACGAGGTTGAAGGCTCGCTCGATGAGCTGTCCGACAAGGACAAGGGCGATACGCGCTGAAGCGTACGTTCTCTTCTCAGGTTGAATCAAAACGCCGCCGGAAGTTCCGGCGGCGTTATTGTTTTTGCTGGTGACGCGCTATTCCGCCGCGGCGGGTAGCGAAACCGGTGGTTCCTTGTCCTCTCGCTTCTTTTCGAAAGGAACGAGGGCGGCGACCTTGCGGCTGTCGTCTTCGGCTGGCGTATCCGGTTCGGCCGCCTTCGGTTGTTTCTCGCGACGGGAAACCAGGCCCACGGCCCATGCGCCGATGCTGGTGCCGGCGCGCGCCCATGTTGTGGGAAGCGCCAGCATCGTCGGGATGACGATGAGTGTCAGGATCGTCGAGAAGGCAAGCCCGAAGATCACAGCCGTGGAAAGCTGGATCCACCAGATCGCCGTGATCGAGCCGACCGAGACGACCTGGTTGAAGAAGTCGAAATTCACCTGTGTCGCCATGGGGATCAGGCCGGCGATGGTGGTGATCGTCGTCAGCATGATCGGGCGGATACGCTGGGCCGATGCCTTGAGCGCCGCATCAAGAGGATCGATGCCGTCCTCGCGGAAGCGGTTGTAGGTGTCCATCAGGACGATGGAGTTGTTCACCACGATGCCGGCAAGCGCCACGATGCCCGTTCCCGTCATGATGATGGAGAACTTCTGGCCCGTCGCCAGCATGCCGAGAAGCACGCCCATCGCCGACATCACGACCGTCGAGAGCGTCAACGCCGTCTGGTAGAAGGAGTTGAACTGCGTCAGCAGGATGATGAACATCAGGAAGAGTGATGCCACCATCGCCTTCATGAGGAACTCGCCAGACTCCTTCTGGTCCTCATCGGCGCCGCGGAACTTGAAGAAGATGTTGTGCGGCCAGGTCTCGCCCTTCAGCCATTCGTCGATCTCGCCGACCTTGGCATCGGGAAGAACGCCGGAGGAGGGCGCCATGTTGGCCTTCAACATCATGGAATAGAGGCCGTCGCGACGAGTGATCGACGAAACCTTCTGCTGCGGCGAACGATCCACGAAATTGGCGATCGGGACGAGACCGAGCGGGGTCTGCAGGCGAAGGGAGTCGAAACGGTCGAGCGTGCGCTCATTCTCCGGCAGGCGAACGCGGATATCGACCTCATCGTCGGAATCCGTCGGGCGGTACTTGCCGATGAGAACGCCGTTCGTCACAAGCTGCACCATGGAGCCGACGGCGGCGATGCTGGCCTGATAACGGCCCGCCTGTTCGCGGTCGATCGCAAGCTGCCACTCGATGCCGGGCAGGGGACGATCATCCTCCACGTCGATCAGCGTGTCGTCCAGGTCGAGATGTCCGCGGATCTGCGCAACCGTCTTCACCAGCGTGTCATAATCGGTCGACTTCACCTCGAGCTGGACGTCCTTGCCCGTCGGCGGGCCGCCCTCGATCTTGCGGACCTCGACCTTGATGCCGGCAAGACCGGCGGTGCGCTCGCGGATCTCCTTGAAGATCTCGACAGCTTTCCTGCGGCAGCAATAGTCGGTGAGCTCCATCTGGATCTCGCCGATGACATCGGCAGGCTTGTCCTGAACGCCGCCAATGAACTGCGGCCCGCTGCCGCCGCCAGGCGCGAAGGCGGAGGTCACGGCATTCATCACGCCGCGTGTGGAAAGCACTTCATGCTCGACATCGGCAACGAGGTCGCGCGCCTCGCGCGAAGACAGGTTGCCGCGCGCGGAAATCAGCACGACGGCCTGGTCCGGCTCCTCGTCGACGAAGAACTCGACGCCCGCGTTGTTGGCGATGAAACTCGTCAGGATCACGCCGCAAAGCGCGATAACGCCGACTATGACGACGATATTGCCGACGACATTGCCGGCAAACATCCTCAGCGTGCGAACGTAGATGCCCGTGGCGCCCCTGATCTTCTTCGGGTCGAATTCCTCATGACCCGAAAGCAGGCGCGCCTGGCGCTGCTCTTCGGCGATGCGCTTTGCGGCACGCTTGCGCGAGGCGGCGACAACCGGGCGCAGGATGAGGAAAGACAGCACGCCGACTGCCACGAAGGCCAAGGCGGCTAGGCCCTGAAGGGCAACATCGACGCTATCGGCGGGCAACATGCCCGCGACCTGCGCCGCAACGGGAGGCGCCATCATCACCGCACTTGCGGCAAGCGCGGCAAGTACCAGAGCAAGCAGGCCCGTGGCGTGCCGGCCCGTCCATGACGATATCATGGCGAAGATGCCGCCGGTCACGGGCAGGAACACCATCGCCGTGACGAGGGAGGCCGTCAGCACGATGATGACCATGATCGGCAGGTAGCTCATGAATTCGCCCGCCACGCCCGGCCACAGCAGCATTGGCAGGAAGGCGGCGAGCGTCGTCGCCGTGGACGACACGATCGGCCAGAACATGAGCTTGGCGGCGCGGATATAGGCTTCGCGCTGCTCCATGCCCTCGTGGATCTTGCGGTCGGCATATTCGACGACGACGATCGCGCCGTCGACCAGCATGCCGACGGTGAGCACGAGGCCGAACATGACCATGATGTTTACGGTCATGCCCATGCCGCCGAGGATCAGGAAGCCGATCATGAAGGACGTCGGGATCGCAAGCCCCACAAGCAGCGCGGACTTGAGCCCGAGAGCAGCGATCACCAGGATCATGACGAGGAAGATCGCGGTCATGATAGACGATTGCAGCGAGCCGAGCGTCTCGTTGATGTTGCTCGACATGTCGATCATGTAATCGACCTTGATCGTCTCCGGCCAGTCGGCCGTCGCCTCGTCGACGACTTTTCGCACGGCCTCGTTGTTCTCGATGATGTTGGTGCCGATACGCTTGGTCACCTGCAGCGCGATCGCGGGCTTGCCGTTCACGCGCGTAAAGGTGCTCGGATCCTTGAACGTGCGGTGGATGTCGGCAACGTCCGAAAGTGTGACCACGCCTTCGCCGCTCTGTTTGAGCGGCAGGGAATAGACATCCTCCGCCGTCTCGACGAGGCCCGGAACCTTGACGTTGAAGCGGCCTTGGCCATCATCGATGAAACCGGCGGGAACGAGCCGGTTGTTGCGGTCGAGCGCGTCGAAAAGCTCCTGCTGGGTGATGGCGTAGGATTCAAGCTTCAGCGTGTCGATGACGACTTCCAGAAGCTCCTCCCGGTGGCCTGTAAGGTCGGCGGAGCGGACGGTGTCGATGGATTCGATTTCGTCCTTCAGCCGGCGCGCGTGCCGATAGAGCGTGCGCTCGGGCACGTCGCCCGAAAGGGCCACGGTAATCGTCGGCAAAAGTGCGAAGTTGGTTTCCTGGATCGTCGGCTCTTCCGCCTCTTCGGGAAGGTCGGCCTTGGCCTGATCGACCTTGTCGCGAACGTCGGCAAGCGCCTCGTCCTTGTCGAAGGAGACATCGAATTCCAGAATAATGCCGGCGTGGCCCTCGGAAGCGACCGCCGTGATTTCCTTCAGCCCGTCAAGGCCGCGAAGCTCCGTCTCCATCGGCCTCACGAGAAGCCGTTCCGCATCCTCCGGCGAAATACCCTGCTGGGCGATAGAGACGTAGAAAACCGGGACGTCGATATCCGGGCTGTCTTCCTTCGGAATCGAGATGTAGGTGAAGACGCCTGCGGCGACCAGCGCGACCATGAGGACGAAAACCGTCTTGGGTCGCCTCAATATGCCTTCGAGCATGGCGATCATTGCGACACCTCGGCGGTTTCGACGACCGGCTGAACGGCCTGGCCCTCGATGACGTAGTCCTGCCCGACGGTGATGACGCGCGCCGTCTTCGGCAGTCCGCTCACCCATAGGCCCTTCGTGTCCCCACCGAGGATTTCAACGGGTACGAATTCGACGTGGTTTTCGTCGTTGACGGTGCGAAGTCCAACGACGCCCTCATCGTTCAAGGTCAGGATCGAAGGCGAAATTCTGTGGGCTTCGCCAGATTCGAGCGGCAGGCGCGTGAGCACGGTAACGCCGTCGAGGATCGCGGCGTCGGGATTTGGTATCTCGACCTCGATGCGAAAGGTGCGCGTATCGGGGTCGGCTGACGGCGCGATGTAGCGCACCTTGCCTTGGGTGGTCTGACCGGTGACGAGCTCCACGGCAGCTTCCTGGCCAAGCCTGAGCGCGCCGATATTGCGCTCCGAAACCTGGCCGATCGCCAGCATGGGATCTGCGTCGACGATCGCAGCACAGGTGTCACCCACCTCCAATGTCGTGCCGACTTCCGCCATCGGGCTTTCAAGCCTTCCTGCGACGGGTGCCTTTATGACCGTGCGCTCAAGCTCGAGCTTTGCCTCCTTGAGGCGCGCTTCGGCAGCATCCCGCGCCGCCTTCAGCGCCGCAACGCGGGTTTGTGCCGTAAAGCCTTTGGAACTCAGGCTGGAGGACGCGTTATAGTCGAGCTCCGCCTGGGCGAGCGCTGCTTCGGCCTCCATCACCCGCGCCTCGCGTGTGCCGCGGTCAAGGATGCACAGGGTCTCGCCGGGCTCGACATTTGCGCCTTCCGTCGCCGGGCGCTCGACGACGCGAGCGGAGGTTTCCGCGCGTACCATGACGCGGGCCTCGGCCTCGGTGCGGCCGCGGATTTCAAGCTCCGCATGGCGCGGCTCGGCGACAATCGACCTGACACGCACGGCAAAGGGGGCATCGCCGTTTTTCGCCTTGCGCTCGGCCGGAGGGGGCGTGGAATTCTCGTTGTCGCCGGCGCCGGCGACAATCGTCTGACCCGTCAGCATCCAGCCTGCTACGGCGGCCGTCAGCCCGGCTGCGAGAAGATAGGAAAACTTGATACGCATAAGGTGGGCTCTCCGAAAATCGATCCGCGTTATTCCGCGGCCTGCGGCAACACTTCCTCGCCTTCCTCTGCAATCGCCACGAGCCTGTGGCTCTCGCGTTCGAGAAAGGCGAGATCGTTGCGCATGCAATTCAGACCGTATTCGACGATAAAGCGCGTGCCGGGGTGTCCGGTTTCCTCGCGTATCGCCGAAAGCTTTTCGATTTCCTCCCGGAGATTGGTCTTGCGCTCTTCAAGAGCGTTCTTGATGACATGGGGGCCAGCAAGCTCAGCCCACATGGCGACCAGAAGAAAGGGGGAGCGGAACGTGTCAGGGGCGGGCGGTTCGGCAAGCAACCTGCGAAACGCTTCGCGCCCTTCATCGGTGATCGAATAGATCTTGCGCGCCGGACGGCCCGGCTGCGGCTCCTCGCGAACCGTCACCAGACGATCCGCCTCCAGGCGGGCGAGCGTGGGGTAAATGGAGCCGTAGCTTGCATCCTCGAAATAGGAAAACTTGCCTTCGGTCAGATGCTTTCGGATCTCGTATCCGGTGGCGTCGCCGCAGTTGAGGATCGCCAGGCAAAGGGTCTTCACGCTCATTCGCTATACTCTTCCGATCAGGTGGCAGGCGCGGCCGCAATCGCGCACCCTGCCGAGTCGTGTTCACGATCTATCCGTCGAATGCCCTGCCGGGTGATTTCGGATTTTTCGTTTATCGTTTCGAACGGTTCGAAGTTTCGGAAATTCGAAAGCGATCATATATCATCTCGATATATGCTGCATCTATATATCCCTGCGGAAAGTGTCAAGGGCCTCAACCGGGCGATTGCCAAAAAATTTACGTTGCGTCCAAAGCGCGGGTAGCGGGCATGTGATGCGCGTTCGTGTCGCGTCGATCTTGAAGGCAAATCAGGGCACGCTATTTTCGAGGTGGCGGAAAATTACGCGGTGCGGGACGGGCATCGCGACGAGCGGGAGCGCAAGGCGATGCTTGAGCGAGCGGAAGACATTCAGGGTACGGCCCGACCCAACAGCCCGTCAGCACTTGCTGGTATCCGGCGGCTAGCGCGCGAACCGCTCTTCCGCCTTCTGGCGATCAACTGGGCTATCGGCGCTTTCGTCGCAGGCCTGGTGACGGCCGGTCTGTTGATCCTGGATACGGCGGGTCTGCGCACGCTGCTTGCGAATTCCGACGACCCGGTCGTGCCTGTGGCAGTTCTTTTTTGCGGGCTTCTGATAACCCTGACATCCGCCGCGATGGGAGCTGCGATCATGACCCTGCCGGCAAAGGACGATGGCGAGCGCCGCGGGCGGCCCCGCGCGACCGGTCAACCGGTTCCTGTTCCCGCCCTGGCACCGGTTCGAAACAGGCATTGATACGCGGAGCCTAGTCTGTAATTGCCCGTTGCAACGAATAAGCCTATGAAAATTCATCGCAAGTATCCTGCAACGGGACCAGATGCATGTCGGATGACTACCCACGCGACCTGATCGGTTACGGCCGGACCACCCTCGATCCGCAATGGCCGGGCGAGGCGAACGTCGCCGTGCAATTCGTCGTCAACTATGAAGAAGGCGGCGAGAACTGCCTTCTCCACGGCGATACTCACTCCGAAGCGTTTCTCTCCGAGATCGTGGGAGCCGAGCCCTGGCCCCATCAGCGGCATATGAACATGGAATCGATCTACGAGTTCGGGTCGCGCGCCGGGTTCTGGCGGCTCTGGCGAATGTTCGCCTCAAGAGCCATTCCGGTTACGGTCTTCGGGGTGACGACCGCGCTTGCCCGCAACCCCGATGCAGTGGAAGCGATGAAGGAGGCCGATTGGGAAATCGCCTCGCACGGTCTCAAGTGGATCGAATACAAGGATTTTTCAGAAGAAGAAGAACGCCGGCAGATGCGCGAGGCAATCCGCATCCATGAGGAAGTCACGGGCGCCCGTCCCCTCGGCTGGTACACGGGGCGGACGTCCATACACACCCGCAAACTCGTCATGGAAGAGGGCGGGTTCCTCTATGATTCAGATAGTTATGCCGATGATCTGCCATATTGGGTGGAGGGAGAAAGCGGACCCCATCTCGTCATTCCCTATACGCTCGATGCAAACGACATGCGTTTCGTGACAGCCCAGGGCTTCAATTCGGGCGACCAGTTTTTCACCTACCTGAAGGATGCCTTCGACACGCTTTACACCGAAGGCGAGGCCGGCCATCCGAAGATGATGTCGGTGGGGCTGCACTGCCGGCTCTCGGGTCGACCGGGCCGGGCGGCGGCTCTTGCGCGTTTCCTCGACTATATTTCCTCGCATGACAAGGTTTGGCTGCCGCGCCGAATTGACATCGCCTGGCATTGGCATGCGCATCACGCGCATTGAGCGCATTTGAGGCATCATTCGGACTTGGCCTTTTGTCTGTGTTTGAGTAGAGCTTACGTTACGATAACTAAACCGGGTGAATTTATTGGGCGCAGGTTCGGGAGAGCCTGAAACTGTAACCTCTCACATACGTGACCCGCGTCTTGCACCGAATCCGCGAGGTCTCGGACGGCTGCGAAATTCAAATCCAGTAACGAGGCGCTGCCTGAATGAATGTTGCCACGCCAGCCGCAATCGACAAGCTTGTCGCTGCCCTTCACGCGTGCCAGCCGCTTCGCGTCTGGTCGCTGATCGTGACTTTTTACGGCGATGCGGTGGTGCCCCGCGGCGGCGAAATCTGGCTTGGCACGATAACCGAACTGATGCAGGCCATGGAGGTCGACGACCGGGCCGTGCGCGCGGCGATGTCTCGCCTTGCCCGCGACGGCTGGGTGGAGCGCTACAAGATCGGCCGCAGAAGTTTTTACGCGCTTTCCGAATCCGGTCAGGACGAATTCGCCGCGGCGAGCGAACGCATTTATCACCGGCCGGAAACGCAAAAGGAGGGCGATTGGCGCATCGTTGTCCTGGGAGAAGGCAACGGTCGCCAGGCCCAGCGCGAACGCCTGCTTAAGGCAGGATTCGGGCAGCTTTCCGCCAATACGCTGGTCGGTACGAAGGCCACGGCCATTCCCGGGGCAGCCGCGGGCAGGGGAACGCTGGTGTTCGGATCCACGCTCGAGCGAGGATCGGAGGAATATCTGATCAAGCGCGCATTCGATCTGGCGCCGCTGGCAGTGCGTTATCATGCTTTCGTGGAACGCTATAAACCACTTTGGAAAGCGCTTGAAGGCGGAGACCTTCTGGGCGGGATCGATGCCATGATCGCCCGCACGCTTCTCATCCACGATTATCGGCGGATCGTGCTGCGCGACCCGTTTCTACCCGTGCGGTACCTGCCGAAGGACTGGGCCGGGCACGAGGCGCACAAGCTTTGCGCTCATATCTACAAGGCGCTTTTGAAGCCGTCCGACGCCTGGCTCGGTTCGACCGGGCAATCGCGCGAAGGTTCTCTGCCAAAGCCGGTTTCCGGTTATTTTCAAAGGTTTGCCAAGGCCTGAAACATTCGGGCCGAAAATGTGATCGGTCGCGAGTTAATATGTGACAGAAAATCATTGCATGACACTAATATTGTCACGTATTATGCGCCTGCCTGAACGGAAGGTGTGCTCGCTCCGGCAAATTTTGATGCCCGGATCGAGGAGGAGGACCAAGCCACCATGTATACGCAAGCGCTCAACAACCTCGAAGCCGTCTCGGACATCGAAGATGCCGAGCGCGGTGCCGCGTTCCAGGCGCGCATCGACAACGAGGAGAAGATCGAGCCGAACGACTGGATGCCGGAAGGCTATCGCAAGACGCTGGTGCGCCAGATTTCGCAGCATGCGCATTCCGAGATCGTCGGCATGCTGCCGGAAGGCAACTGGATCACCCGCGCCCCGACGCTGAAGCGCAAGGCCGCGCTTCTCGCAAAGGTGCAGGACGAAGGCGGCCACGGGCTCTATCTCTATTCGGCGGCGGAAACGCTGGGAGCGTCACGCGAGGAACTGAACGAGCAGCTTCTCTCCGGCAAGGCGAAATACTCCTCCATATTCAACTATCCGACGCTTACGTGGGCCGA
This sequence comes from Stappia sediminis, assembly GCF_009826895.1. GTDB lineage: Bacteria > Pseudomonadota > Alphaproteobacteria > Rhizobiales > Stappiaceae > Hongsoonwoonella > Hongsoonwoonella sediminis. The sequence continues at coordinate 399,631 of NZ_WUMV01000002.1, forward strand.
TATCGGCGCGATCGGCTGGCTGGTGGATGGTGCGGCGATCATGAACCAGATCCCGCTGTGCCGCTGCTCCTTCGGGCCGTATTCGCGTGCGATGATCCGCATTTGCAAGGAGGAAAGCTTCCATCAGCGCCAGGGTTATGAGCTGCTTCTGACGATGTGTCGCTCGTCGGAAGAGCAGAAGGAAATGGTGCAGGACGCGCTGAACCGGTGGTGGTGGCCGTCGCTGATGATGTTTGGGCCGTCGGACAAGGATTCCCAACATTCCGCACAGTCCATGGCCTGGAAGATCAAGCGCTTCACTAATGACGAGCTGCGCCAGAAATTCGTCGATGCGACGGTCCCGCAGGCGCACTACCTGGGCCTGACGATCCCTGACGCGGACCTCAAGCTTAACGAGGAAACGGGGCACTGGGAATACGGCGAGATCGACTGGTCCGAGTTCGCGCGCGTTCTCAAGGGCGACGGCCCCTGCAACAAGCAGCGCATGAAGGCGCGCCAGAAGGCGCATGAGGATGGCGCCTGGGTGCGCGAGGCAGCGCTCGCCTATTCGGAAAAGAAGAAATCCCGCAGGGGCCAACAGGCCGCCTGAGAAATCCGTCGAGGATCAAATCAATGTCTGAGAAAACCACTCCGCTTTGGGAAGTCTTCATTCGCTCTCGCAACGGCATGGCGCATCGCCACGTCGGGTCGGTGCATGCGGCGGACGCCGAAATGGCGCTTCAGGCGGCCCGCGACGTCTACACCCGCCGCGGCGAGGGACTTTCCATCTGGGTCGTGCCGTCGGCCGAGATCGTGGCATCCGATCCGGGCTCGAAGGACATGATGTTCGAGCCGACGGGCACGAAAATCTACCGTCACCCAACGTTCTACGACATTCCCGAAGAAGTGGGGAACATGTGAGCGCTCTGTGCTTGCATGAGGAGGACGAGGCGATGAAAGACCTGCTTTTCGCATATATCCTTCGACTTGCCGACGATGCGGCGATCCTGGGCCAGCGGCTTGGCGAGTGGTGCGGCCATGCGCCAACACTGGAAGAGGACATCGGCCTGGCCAATGTCGCGCTGGACCATATCGGCCAGGCGCGCGCGCTCTATTCATACGCTGGCGAAGTGGAGGGCAAGGGCCGCGACGAGGACCAGCTTTGCTTCCTGCGCAAGGAGCGGGAATTCTCCAACTGCCTGCTGGTCGAGCAGCCGAACGGCGATTTCGCGGAGACGATTGCGCGCCAGTTCTTCTTTTCAGCATTCATGCTTCCTTTCTGGGAGAAGATGAAGGCGTCAAAGGACGAAACGCTGGCCGCGATTGCCGCCAAGGCGGAGAAGGAGGCGGCCTATCACCTGCGCCATTCAGCCGAATGGGTGATCCGACTCGGCGACGGGACGGAAGAAAGCCGCGAACGCATGCAGGATGCAATCGAGCTTCTGTGGCCGTTCACGGGCGAACTCTTCGAGGCCGATGACACGGTAAAAGTTTTGGTTGCCGAAGGTGTTGCGGTCGATCCGGCGTCGATCCGCGACGAGTGGCGCGAAACCGTCGGGAAGGTGTTTGGTCAGGCAACGCTTGAGATGCCCGAGGAAGGCTGGGCGCAGACGGGCGGGCGTTCCGGCATGCATACCGAGCATTTCGGCCATCTCCTTACCGAAATGCAGTACATGCAGCGGGCCTATCCCGGCCTCAAATGGTGATCGCCATGGCGAGCCTTGCCGAAAATCAGGGGAAAACGCAGTCGCTTCGCGATAAGGCCTGGGCCGTCGCGGCGAAGGTCGTCGACCCGGAAATCCCGGTGCTCACGCTGGAAGACCTCGGCGTACTGCGCGACGTGCGCGTGGCAGACGACGGTGCGATCGAAGTCGATATCACGCCGACCTATGTCGGCTGCCCTGCCATGGGCATCTTCACCATGGATCTTGAGACGGAACTTGCCAAGGCGGGCTTCGACAATGTGCGGGTGAAGACGGTGCTTTCTCCCGCCTGGACGACCGACTGGATTTCGGCGAAAGCGCGCGAAAAGCTGCGCGAATACGGGATTGCGCCACCAGAGGGAAAGGCGTCCCGCCGCGCGCTCTTCGGCGATGAAACCGTGACCTGCCCGCGCTGCGGGTCTGAAAACACGGAAAAGATCTCGGAGTTCGGCTCCACCGCCTGCAAGGCGCTTTGGAAGTGCCGCGATTGCGCGGAGCCATTCGACTACTTCAAATGCATCTGACGGCCGTGTGCCGGATTTCGGGAGGACGAAAGGCATGTCGCCGCGCTTTCACACGCTCAAGATCAAGGACGTCAACCGCGAGACCGCCGATGCGGTGTCCATCTCCTTCGACGTGCCGGAAGAGCTGAAAGACGATTACAGCTTTTCCGCTGGCCAGTATCTGACGCTGAAGACGCTGATCGACGGGGAGGAGGTGCGTCGCTCATATTCTATCTGCGCCGGCGAGCAGGACGGCGAGTTGCGCGTCGCTATCAAGAAAATCGACGGCGGGCAGTTCTCGACTTTCGCGAACGAAAACCTTGCCACCGGGTCGGAAATCGACGTGATGAGCCCTTCCGGGCGGTTCCTGCTTCCAGAAACGGACGGCGGACCTCGCACGCTGGTGGCGGTTGCCGCCGGTTCCGGCATCACGCCGATCCTGGCGATGATCCGCACGGTGCTGGCGCGCGAACCGGAAACGCATTTCTTTCTTTTCTATGGAAACCGCTCTTCGCAATCGATCATCTTCAAGAGCCAACTTGAGGACCTGAAGGACCTTTTCCCCACACAGCTATCCGTCTTTCACGTGCTTTCGCGCGAGGAACAGGATCTGCCGCTGCTTTCCGGGCGCCTCGACAGGGAAAAGCTGGAAACATTGCTGCGCCATATGGTGCCGGCAGAGGGCGTCGATCATTTCTTCCTCTGCGGACCGGGAGAGTTGATTGAAACGGCGAAGGGTGCGCTCAAGACGCTGGGCGTCGACGAGGGGAGAATACACCAGGAATTCTTCACCCCCGCCGACGGCTCCGCCCCGCATGCGCCCAAACCCGCTCATGCGGGAGCTGCCGTCGACCACAAGGCCATGGCCGAACTCGTAATGGACGGTGCGCGGGTTACGGTGCCGATTTCCGCCGGCGAGACGATCATCGACGCGGCGGTGCGCGCAGGCGTCGAAGCGCCATATTCCTGCAAGGGCGGCATGTGCTGCACCTGCCGCGCCAAGGTGGTCGAAGGCGAGGTGGACATGGCCGTCAACTACTCGCTGGAGCCCTGGGAGGTGGAAGCCGGTTTCGTTCTGACCTGCCAGTCCCGCCCGATCAGCGAGCGCGTGGTGCTGGATTACGACGAAATCTGAAGCCGCCGGCCTTCCGAATAATCCTTACGTAGCGCGAGGATCGCGCTGCTATACTGCGCCATGCGAGCGATCACCCCCGGGGGGATGCCATGGCGGAACAAGCGACCATCCTCATTCCCGATATCAGCGGTTTCACCAACTTCACGAACGCGACCGAGATCGATCACGGCGCGCATATCATTGTGGAACTCCTGAAGCTCATTATCGAAGCCAATGACACGGGATTCACATTGGCGGAAATCGAGGGTGACGCGGTGCTGTTCTACCGCAAGGGCGAGCCGCTTCCCCGCAAACGGCTTGTCGGGCAATGCCTGAAGATGTTTTCGAAATTTCACGAACAGCTCATGGTCATAGAGCGGGATACGGTCTGCCGGTGCGGCGCATGCCAGACCGTGACGGATCTGACCTTGAAGTTCGTCACGCATTTCGGAAGCATCAAGGAGATAAGGCTCGCGGATTTCGTCAATGCGATCGGACCGGGCATGATCGTCGCGCACAGGCTGATGAAGAACGCCATCGATTCACATGAATATATTCTGATGACCGGGCCTTGTTGCGAGGCGGTTGGCCCTTCCGTACCGGATGTCGATCTCGAATGGCGAAAATCCAGCCAGGCCTACGACGTCATTGGAGATGTCGACTTCGAATTCGCGACGCTCACGCGCTACAGGGCAAAGGTTCCCCGGCCTCCCGCGCGGCCCAGGTTCGTCATCAACCGGGGCGAAGATAATCTGGAGATCGAAATACGCGCGCCAATGAAGACCGTTTATCAAACCCTGGTCAATGTCGACATGCGAACGGAATGGATGACCGGCGGCGCTCCGGTGAATCGCGACATGACGTCGGAGCGTATCGGAATGCAGCACAATTGCATCTTCGAGGGGATGAAGCTGATCAATAGGGCTGCCGCGGCGGACTACGGCGAGGAGCATTCCCTCTATTGCGAATATGTGGAGATGCCCGACCTCGACCTCAAGGTAGCTGTCTATTACGAGATGGACCGGCTGGAGGATGGCAATACGCGGCTGAATTTCAATGTGAACTGGATGGGAGCCAGCCTCCCGGCGGAAAACAAAATGGGGATGATCGGCGCCATGAAGCCGCATCTCGAGGCCTTGAAAGAGGTTTGCGAAAACGCGTCGGGCTGAGATAAGTATTCCCGGATTCCGACGACCTGCGATGCGGCGGTAGCGCCAAAGCGAAGATCGGCGAAGGCAGTCTGTCGCAGTGGTTTATTCACTGATATTTTGTATGATTATTGGAAGGTTTTGCTTATCGTGCGAGCGAAAGCTGGCCATCCTGCCCGCGCGAAGGAGATACGCTCATACCTGTCAATCTGGCGTCACCGCTGAAAACGCCTTCCGTCGCCCCGCGTTCGGAGAGCGGGCTTGGGCTCGTGCTGATGGCGGGCGGAATGTTCCTTTTTTCCGCCGTCGACACGCAAGCCAAGTTCCTGACCGAGACGCTCCATCCCCTGCAAATCGTCTGGGTGCGGCAGCTTGGCCTTCTGCTGGGCGTCATCGTGCTTCTGGCGGTGCGTGGCCTGCCCGTTCTCAAGACGAAAAACCCCGTCCTTCAGATCTCGCGCGGCGTGCTGGCGGCAAGCTCGGCGACGCTCTTCATCGTCGCCGTGCGCTATGTGCCGCTGGCGGATGCCGTAGCGGTCAGTTTCGTAGCGCCTTTCATCGTCACCCTTTTCGGCGCGCTTATCCTGCGAGAACCGGTCGGAATTCGGCGCTGGAGCGCGGTAACGATCGGCTTCATCGGCACTTTGATCGTGATCCGGCCAGGCATGGGAGTGATCCACCCTGCCGTATTGCTGGTGATCGTGGCAGCCACGCTTTTCGCTTTCCGCCAAATCCTTTCCAGGGTGTTGAGCGGCGCGGACAGGACGTCCACGACCGTCGCCTATACCGCGATTGCCGGCAGCACCGTCCTGACCGTGCCTTTGCCTTTTGTCTGGACATGGCCGCAGACGAACCTGGAAATCGCGCTTTTATGCGGGATCGCGGTTCTTGCAGCGCTTGCCGAATTCCTCGTCATCAAGGCCCTTGAAGTCGCGCAGGCCGTCGTTGTCGCGCCGGTGCAATACACCCTTTTGCTGTGGAGCACGATGTACGGTTATCTGGTCTTCCACCACTTGCCGGACTTCTGGACATGGGTCGGCGCGCTCGTGATCGTGGCGACCGGTCTCTATACGCTGCACCGCGAGCGTGTAACCGCCCGAGCCGTACGCAAAGCCATAGCTGCCCAGGACGGGAAGAACGAATAACGCGGAGGAAACGATGACGATCGAACGCTTCATGGTCGAAGGTGAGCTGCCGCCTGTCAGCCACTATTGCCATTCGGTCCGTGCCGGAAATCTGGTGTGGGTATCGGGTGTCGTGGGCATGCGCGCGGACGGGACGATCCCTGAGGATACCGTCGCGCAATTCGACATTGCGATGGATGCGCTAGACACTTGCCTTCGTGCGGCGGGCGGTCGGCCCGAGGATATCGTCAAGGTACAGGTCTTCATGACCGACATATCGGAGCGTGCCGCGATCAACCCGCGCCGGCAGGCCTATTTCGGCGAACACCGCCCGGCCTCTACGCTTGTAGAGGTTTCGGCACTGGTCGATCCGCGCATGAAGGTCGAGATCGAATGCCAGGCCGTGCTGCCGGAAGGGCGCTGAGGGAAGGGTCGCATTCGCTTTAGTTGCGAAAAGAAAACGATCACTTGAACCCGGCTGCTCGTAGCCCGGCCAGAAGCTTTTTGGAGTTTTCCTCATTGCCGATGTTATTTGCGAAGATTGCAGCATCGAAGAAGGGGTAAAGGCGCAGTGCCTTTTCAACCTCGCGCTGGGCGGCCTCCATCCGGCCGAGGCGGGCGTTCGCGGCGGCAAGGACGGCATGGGGAGCTGGATCCTCGTCAAAGCCGCGTGCGCCGCCGCCCAGGAGGTTGGCGGCGTCTTCGAAGCGTTCGACGAGATAATATCCGACCGCCAGATTGGTCAGGTTCCAGCTTGTCGCATCCGGATCGATGCGCATCGACAGCTCAAGATTGCGGATACCTTCCTCGAAGTCTCCTGAAAAGACCATCACGCTGCCGCAGGTCGCTCTTGCTTGAGCGTCATTCGGGTTTATCTCAAGCGCGCGCAAGCACTGCGCGCGCGAGGGGGTGAGCCTGTCCTGAAGGAACAAAACTTCTGAACGTGCGGTCATTGCCAATATGTTTCGCGGGTCCAGTTCCAACGCGCGGTCCGCATTCTTGATCGCTTCCTCAAGAGCGTTTGCCGGCCACTCGCTCCACCCCCACCACACGTCGGCGACCTGCGTCCATGCCAGACTTGCGTGAGCATCGGCATAGTTCGGGTCTTTTTCTATTGCGGCGCGAAAGAGTTTCCGGGCTTCGAAATTCGCCTTGCGCTCCACCCGGCGAATGAGGGACCTGCCGCGCAGGACGAGATCGTAGGCGTCGAGCGCCTCCGTCGGTGTTTCGAATGCGCGTTGCTGCTCTATCCGGCCAACGCCGACCGCCAAAGAACCGGCAATGGCGTTCGTGATCCTGTCCTGGACTTCGAACAGATCTTCAATCGGCGTTTCATACCGCCTTGACCACATCAAAATGCCATCGCGCGCGTCGGTAAGCTGAACATTCAGGCGAAGCTTTTCCTGGCTGCGATGGATCGATCCGCCGACCACATAACGCGCTTTCAAATCGCTCCTGAGCGCTTCGATATCCACGGGCCGGTTGCCGAAGGGGGCGACCGCATTCCACGACAAGACAAGCAATTCGGAAAACCTGCCGAGATGGCTTATGACGTCCTCCGTAACGCCATTCGCGAAATATGAATCTTGTTCGTTTGTCTGATCCTTGAATGGGAGAATGGCGACGACCGGCCGATTTTCCGCACGTTCCGACGATTGGCCACGTAGCGGAGAGCCTGCCTGATAGCTATCCATAAGCGCCGCGACCGCGAGGCCCAAGGCGAGAATGGCGCCGAGAGTGGCCCCCAGTGCCAGGTGCGGCAGATACTTGCGCCGGCGATAGGCTTTGGTCCGCAGCTCGAACGGCGGACTTGCCACATATATCTGGATCGGGTCGGGAATATTCTTCACGCTGTGCGATCCGCCATCGGCAAATGCGATGGGCAGGCGTCTGCCAAGTTGGTCGCGCACGGCGGAGGTTATCGCAATGCCGCCCGGCGGAGCGAGCGCTTGAACCCTCGCGGCGACATTGATGCCGTCGCCGAATATGTCATCGCCATCGGCGATAACGTCTCCGAGATTTATACCGATCCGGAAAGCGAGCGGCGATTGGAAGCTGGTCGACGCGCCGAATTCCACCATGGCATTTTGAAACTCGGTAGCCGCGGCGACCGCTTCCACGACACTGGGGAATTCCGCCAGGAACGCGTCACCTGCGGTTCCCACAAGGCGCCCGCCGTGGGATGCTACTGTCTCCCGCGCGCGGTCCATCGACCGGGCGACTGCCGATTGAGTGGCGCTCTCGTCGGAGTTCATCAGCGCGCTGTAACCCGCGACGTCAGCGTGAAGGATCGCCGCAAGCCTGCGCGTGGTCGGGCGCGAAGGATCGTTCACGATATCGAGACGGCCATGGCGGCCGCTCCTTTGTCGTCAAGATTTATGTTAGAATAACATAGACAAAGCCGCACAAGTTTCCGTTAGGGAAAGCGAATGACACGGCTTGCGACTTTCTCCAGTCTGACGATGGCCCTGATGGTTTTCATTGCCGCGGCAAGCTTTGCCTTCGCGGGTGAAGCGATCAACGGACGGCAGGGAGGGCTTGCCGTAAAGGGATATGACGTCGTCGCCTATTTCACCGAAGGACGCCCCATGCGCGGCAGGGACGATCTGGAGCATACGTGGCAGGGCATACGTTGGCGTTTCGCGACGCGCGAGCACTTGGCTACATTTACAGAGGATCCGGCACGCTACGCGCCACGCTATGGCGGCTATTGCGCGGGTGGCGTTGCGATCGGCAACCTCGCGCCGATCGATCCGGAAGCTTTCGTGATCATCGAAGACAGGCTTTATCTCAACTACGACAAGCCTACACGCGATAAGTTCGCCGAGAACGCGGAAGAAAGCGTTGCCAAGGCCAACGCCAATTGGGAGCGTATCGGGCAAACGGAATAGGAAGTCGAGTTGTTCAGGACTTTCATCAAATCGTGAGGCTTCGCGCACCGTTGAGCAAAATCGCCGTTGCGATGTCGGCGTAGTCTTCGCGGCTGACAGGGCCGTTCGGGCGGAACCAGAGGTAATGCCAGTTGACCATGCCGAAGAGGCTCATGGTCACAGGCTTCAGCAATTTCGAACCCCGCCCCAGTTCGGGGATCGCTTCCACGATCGCCTCGGAGAAAAGACGCACAAGATGGCGCTCCTTTTCCTTCAGCTCCTCCTGCTGATCGGGGGGCAGGCGCTTCATTTCATTGATCTGGATCTTGTGCTCGGCGTTGGCGTCGCGATAGGCCTCAAGCAGCGCGCCGACATAATCGCGCAGGCGCTGCTCAGCCGCCCGCGAAGGGTCGTGAGCGGCCTCGACACCGGCAATCAACTCATCCAGATGGTCGCGGATGATGTCGAAGAGAAGCTGATCCTTGTTCGCATAATAATGGTAGAGCAGCGCCTTTGAAACGCCGCACCCTTGCGCGATCTGGCTCATCGACGAGCGATCGAAACCATGCTCGGAAAATAGCTCCGCCGAGGTCTTCAGGATCGCCTTGCGCTTCTCGTCGTAGTCTTCCGCGCGCGGACGCGCCATCTGCCTGCTCCGTTATCGATGAACCATGAGGGGGAACGGACGCTCCGTTATCAGGATTTCGGCCTGTGGTCGACCACCCGCCTGGCTTTGCCCATCGATCGTTCGATCGATCCGGGTGCTGCGACGAAAACGCGGGCGGAAATGCCGATCACATCCTTGATGTGTTTCCTGAGTTCCGCGGCCTGTATCTCGCGGCTCGATGAATCGGCGTGCGTTTCCGTCGCCTCCACATGAACCGTCATATCGTCCATCCGGCCTTCGCGTGTAAGCTCGATGTAATAGTGGGGGGCAAGGCCGCTGCAGCGCAGGATCTGCTCCTCAACCTGTGTCGGGAAAACATTGACGCCGCGCACGATCATCATGTCATCCGACCGGCCGGTGACCTTTTCCATGCGCCGCATGGAGCGCGCGGTACCAGGCAGCAGCCGCGTGAGATCCCGCGTGCGGTAGCGGATGACCGGCATCGCCTCCTTGGAAAGGGAGGTGAACACAAGCTCGCCGACCTCGCCATCGGGCAGGACGTCGCCCGTCTCGGGATCGATGATCTCGGGATAGAAATGATCCTCCCAGATATGAAGGCCGTCCTTCGTCTCCACGCACTCGTTGGCGACGCCCGGCCCGATAACCTCCGAAAGCCCGTAAATGTCGACGGCATGCATGTCGAACGCCTGTTCGATCTCGCCGCGCATGGCGTTCGTCCAGGGTTCGGCGCCGAAGATGCCGACTTTCAGCGAAGAGTCGCGCGGGTCGATGCCGCGATGGCGGAATTCATCGAGGATCGCCAGAATGTAGGATGGCGTCACCATGATGATGTCCGGCTCGAAATCCTGGATGAGAGAGACCTGGCGCTCGGTCATGCCGCCGGACATGGGGATGACCGTGCAGCCCAGCTCCTCCGCGCCGTAATGCGCGCCAAGACCGCCTGTGAAGAGGCCGTAGCCATAGGCCACGTGCACCTTCATACCCGGCCTGCCGCCGGAGGCGCGGATGGAGCGCGCCACCACCTGCGACCACGTCTTGATGTCGTTCTTCGTGTAGCCGACGACCGTTGGCTTGCCGGTGGTGCCGGAGGATGCGTGAACGCGGGCTACCTGCTCCCGCGGGACGGCGAACATCCCGAACGGGTAGTTGTCCCGCAACGTCTGTTTCGTGGTGAAGGGAAAGTGCCTGAGGTCGGCCAGCTCCTTCAGATCGTCCGGATGAACGCCTTTTTCATCAAACGCTTGCCGATAGTGCGGCACGTTTTCATAAGCGTGGGCGAGCGACCATTTGAGCCTCTGCAGCTGCAGCGCAGTAATTTCGTCGCGCGATGCTGTCTCGATCGGATCCAGATCGCCGGGGCGGGGAGAGAGGTCGAGCATTTGAACGTTCCTCCGATAGCCTTGCGCAGTGGCTGCGGCACGGCATTTGTTCTTCGCTGTCAGACGTCGACGAGAGTGCCGGCGATGGTGCGGGAATTGCCGCGGAACTCCGCGACCGTCTCGCCGGTTTCATTGGAAACGGTCACATCCGTGATCCCGGAGCGACCTTCGCGGTAACGCTCCACCGCCGTTGCCGTCAGCCTTTCGCCAAGACGCGCGGGCCTGAGGAAGGAAACCGCGCAGTGGCTTGCCACCGTGCTCTGGTTCCAGCTGTTGCAGGCAAACGCGAAGGCGGAATCGGCAAGCGTGAAGATGTAGCCGCCGTGACAGATCCCGTGGCCGTTCACCATGCGCTCGTCTATGGTCATGGCAATGGTTGCCTTGCCGGGACCGACTTCCACGATTTCCATGCCGAGGCCCTGGCTTGCCTTGTCTTCGCCCCACATGGCTTCCGCGCAGGCTTCGGCAAGTTGCTGTGGCGTCATCGCTTGTCCTCCGCGGGCGGCTTGCCGGTGAATTCGGCGGCCCGTTTTTCCATGAAGGCGCGGACGCCTTCCGCATAATCGGGCGAACGCCCGGCGCGGCCCTGGAAATCGCGCTCAAGATCGAGCTGAGCATCGAAATCGTTCGTGGCGGCGGCTTCCATCGCCTGCTTGATCAGGCCAAGGCCGTAGGTCGGCGCGCGGGCAAGATCGTGTGCGAGCTTGGAGGCGGCGGGGATGAGATCGTCGTCCGGAACGGCCTTCCAGATCATGCCCCATTCCTCGGCCTGAACGGCGGGGAGAGGTTCGGCGAGCAGGGCAAGCGCCTTCGCCCGCGCCATGCCGACAAGACGCGGCAGCGTCCAGGTGCCGCCGGAATCCGGCAGAAGGCCGATCTTTGAAAAGGCCTGGATGAATTTCGCGCTCTCGCCCGCAAGCACGATATCGCAGGCAAGCGCGATGTTGGCGCCCGCACCTGCTGCGACACCGTTCACGGCGGCAATGACGGGTTTGGGCAGCGCCTTTATGCGGCGAAGCAGGGGATTGTAGTAATTCTCGATCGTGACAGTGAGATCGGGCGGTGCGCCATCCTTCGGCGTGACCCGGTCGGAAAGGTCCTGTCCGGCCGAAAAGGCGCGCCCGGCGCCGGTCAGAATAACGGCGCGGATAGCGTCGTCTTGCTCGGCCTTCTCCAGTGCCGCGGCCAGATGTTCGTGCATCTCTACGTTGAAGGAATTCAGCTTGTCGGGTCGATTGAGCGTGATCGTGAGCACGCCTTCGCCAACCTCGGTCAATACCGGCGCGTCGGCCATTGATGTATCCTCCCAATTCCCACGGGCCGCCTGAATGCTAATCCAATCTCGCGGGTTCGCGACGGTAGTACGTGAATTTTTCACTTGACTGACCGTCCGGTCGGTTAATTATTATGTCCTTACGAAATGCGCTGTCAATGACCGGCGACAAAACTTGATGAGCGGGGCCGCAGTCCCTGCAAGGGAGGAAGCTCATGGCCGACTTTTTCGCCACTCACAAGGCGACGCTCGACAAGGCGTTGGAGACGATCCGAACGCGCGGCTACTGGTCGGCTTACCCGGAAATGCCCTCCGGCAAAATTTATGGTGAAACGGCAAAGGATGACGGCGAGGCGGCCTTCAAGGCGCTTCTCGGAAAGCCGTTCGATCTCGATCAGCCATCGGATGGCGGAAGCGTTGGCGGGGAAGTCAGCCCTTACGGGTTGAAGCTCGATATCTCCTATCCGGGCGCGTCCGCCGATCTTCTTGTCGAAACCGCGAAATCGGCCATGAAAGGCTGGGCGCATGCGACGCCGCAGGAGCGGGCGGGCGTGTGCATCGAAATCCTAAACCGGCTGAACAGGCAGAGTTTCCTGCTCGCCAACGCCGTTATGCACACTTCCGGCCAGGCATTCATGATGGCTTTTCAGGCGGGCGGTGCGCATGCGCAGGACCGTGGTCTCGAAGCGGTTGCCTATGCCTATGACGAGATGACGCGCATCCCCGCGCATGCCCGATGGGAAAAGCCGCAAGGCCCGAAGGAGCCGCTGGTTCTTGAAAAGCAGTTCCGCATTATTCCGCGCGGCGTGGCACTCGTCATCGGCTGCTCGACGTTCCCGACCTGGAATTCCTACCCGGCCTTTTTCGCGAGCCTTGCGACGGGCAATGCGGTGATCGTGAAGCCGCATCCTGGCGCGATCTTGCCGCTCGCGCTGACGGTTCGCGTGGCCCGCGAAGTGCTGAAAGAGGCCGGTTTCGATCCGAACACGGTCCTTCTGGCTGCCGACAGCGCCGAAAAGCCTTTGGCGAAAGACCTCGTCACCCATCCGGATGTGGCGATTGTCGACTACACCGGATCCCCCGCCTTCGGTGAATGGGTGCGGGGGAATGCGAAAGGCAAGCAGGTTTACACCGAGGAGGCGGGCGTCAATTCCATCGTCGTTCACTCCACCGACAACCTGAAGGGAATGGCGAGCAACATCGCCTTTTCGCTTTCGCTCTATACCGGGCAGATGTGCACGGCTCCGCAGAACATCTACGTGCCCAGGGACGGCATCGAGACGGACGACGGGCACAAATCCTTCGACGAGGTGTGTGAGGCGATCAAGGTTTCGATCGATAAGCTGCTTGGCGATCCGCAGCGCGCGGCAGCCGTTCTGGGCGCCGTCCAAAGCACGGCGACCGCGGAGCGTGTAAAGGCTGCGCGGTCGCTTGGGCGCGTGGTGCGCGACAGCACCCCTGTCGAGGGCATGGACGAGGCGCGTACGGCAACGCCGCTCGTCATCGCCGTCGAGGCGAAGGACGAGGGGGCGTACTTGGAGGAGCGCTTCGGCCCGATCAGCTTCATCGTTGCGACCGACGGCATAGACGACGCGATCGATCGTGCGGCGGGCTCGGCGAAAACGCGCGGTGCGATAACCGCTTCGCTCTATTCCACCGACGAGGCGGTGGTGGAGAAGGCGATCGAGGCGTTCGGCGAAGGAGGCGTGTCGCTGTCGCTGAACCTCACCGGCGGCATATTCGTCAATCAGAGTGCCGCCTTTTCGGATTTCCACGTCACGGGCGCAAATCCGGCCGGCAATGCCAGCCTTTGCGACAGTGCGTTTGTGGCAAACCGTTTCCGCGTGGCAGGCGTGCGGCGGCCCGTCGCCGCCTGAGGGAGAAACCACGCGAGGAGTCTCGATCAGGGCAAGTCCGCTTCGGACATCAATGGGAGGAAGATATGGCTAGATTCTGGAACAAGATTGGGCGTGTTGCCGTGACTTCGGTCGCGGTGCTGGCGCTGGGTGCGGCAGCTCACGCCGCCGACACCATCAAGATCGGGTCGTCGCTTTCGATGACTGGCCCGGCGTCCTTCCTGGGCGATCCGGAAGGCAAGACGCTTGAGATGTATGTCGAAGATATCAACGCGAACGGTGGCGTGAACGGAAAGCAGCTCGAGCTCGTAATTTACGACGATGCGGCCGACGCCAACAGCGCGCGCACCTTTGCGACCCGCCTTGTCGAGGATGACGGTGTGATCGCGGTCGTCGGCGGTTCGACGACCGGCGCGACCATGGCCATGGTGCCGGTGTTTGAGGATGCGGGCATTCCCTTCATCTCGCTTGCGGGTGCTGTCGTCATCATTGATCCGGTGAAGGAATTCGTATTCAAGACGCCGCACACCGACCGCATGGCATGCGAAAAGATTTTCGAGGACATGCAGAAGAACGGCATTTCCAAGATAGGCATGATCTCCGGCACCGGCGGTTTCGGCAAGTCGATGCGCGGCCAGTGCATGGATGTCGCCGGCAACTATGGGATCGAGATCCTGGCCGACGAAACTTATGGCCCGAAAGACGCCGACATGACGCCTCAGCTCACCAAGATCAAGGGAACCGACGGCATCCAGGCCGTGGTGAACCCCGGCTTCGGCCAGGGCCCGGCGATCGTGACCCGCAACTACCGTCAGCTCGGCATCGACGTGCCGCTCTACCAGAGCCATGGCGTTGCCTCCAAGTCGTTCATCGATCTGGCGGGTGAAGCGGCCGAAGGCGTGCGCCTTCCCGCCGCAGCTCTTCTGGTTGCCGACAAGCTGCCGGATGATGACCCGCAAAAGCCGGTCGTGACCGGTTACAAGACGAAGTACGAGGAAACGACGGGCGAGCCGGTTTCCACCTTCGGTGGCCACGCCTATGACGGGCTGATGATCCTTGTCGAGGCGATGAAGCGGGCGGGCTCCGAAGATCCGGCGGCAATCCGCGACGAGATCGAAAAGACGCAGGGCTTCATCGGCACGGGCGGCACGGTCAACATGTCGGCGGAGGACCACCTCGGCCTCGATCTCTCGGCCTTCAAGATGCTGGAGATCAAGGACGGCGACTGGACGATCGTCAACTGATCCACCCGGTCCGATCGACAGGTCCGGGGCGCGCAATCCGCGGTTCCCGGACCATCTTCAGGCAAATTCATGCCGGGAAGCCAGCGGTGCGCACGTCCTCTCGTCCCCGGCATCAAGGATGCGAACAGGCATGGCCGAATTCCTGCAATTCTGCGCGTCCGGACTGACCGTCGGCGCGGTCTACGCCCTCGTCGCGCTGGGTTTCACGATCATCTACAACGCCTCCGATGTCGTGAACTTCGCGCAAGGGGAGTTCGTCATGATCGGCGGCATGACGACCGTATTCGCGACCGCCGCCGGGGTGCCGCTGCCCATCGCGGTGCTGATCGCGATCCTTGCTGCAATGGTCATCGGGCTTTTGCTGCATCGCCTGGCGATCGAACCGGCGAGGGGCGCTTCGCCCGTGACGCTGATCATCATCACCATCGGTGCGTCGATCTTCCTGCGCGGGCTTGCGCAGATCGTCTTCGACAAGCAGTTCCATTCGCTGCCGGCCTTTTCCGGCGACACGCCGATAAACATCGGCGGCGCGCTGGTGCTGCCGCAAAGTTTCTGGGTGCTCGGCGGGGCGGTTGTCATCGTCATCGCGCTCTGGGCCTTCTTCAACCGCACGGTGACCGGCAAGGCGGTGCTGGCAACAGCGGCGAACCGGCTGGCGGCGCGGCTTGTCGGCATCAACACATCCTTCGTGATCGGACTTTCCTTCGTGCTCTCCGCCGCGATCGGCGCGATTGCAGGCATCCTCGTCACGCCGATTACGCTGACGAGCTACGACATCGGCACGTTGTTGGCGCTGAAGGGCTTCGCCGCGGCGATGCTGGGCGGAATGGGCAATCCCATCGGTGCCATCGTAGGCGGGCTTCTGGTCGGTCTGCTGGAAGCCTTCGGCGCGGGATACATATCCTCCACCTATAAGGACGCGATGGCCTTCATCGTCATTCTCGGCGTTCTTTTCGTCATGCCCGGCGGCCTGCTTGGCCGCGCCAGCGTGGAAAGGGTGTGACCATGCGAAAGCTCATGTCCAACCGCCTCGCCGTGCCGGCGTTCCTCGCCCTGCTTGTCGTCGGGCTCGCCTTCGTCATGCCATCTAACTTCTATTTCCGCGTCGCGGCTCTGGTCTGGATATCGGCGCTCGCCGTGATCGGGCTGAACCTTTTGATGGGCTTCGCCGGACAGGTGAGCCTTGGCCATGCCGGTTTCTTCGGCCTTGGCGCCTATTCGGTGGCGATCCTGCCGGCGCAATTCGGCTTGCACCCAGTCATTGCTTTAATCGCCGGGGGCGCGGGCTGCGCCTTGCTCGCATTCGTCGTCGGGCGGCCGATCCTGCGGCTGAAGGGGCATTATCTTGCCGTCGCCACCCTGGGCTTCGGCATTCTGGTGTCGATGGTCATCTCCAACGAGGCGTGGCTGACAGGCGGGCCCGACGGAATGCCCGTCCCCCGGCTCGCCCTGTTCGGCTGGCGCGCGCGCGGCGCCGATACATGGTACTGGATCACCGGTGGATTGATGGTGATCGGAGCGCTTCTTGCCGTAAACCTTGTGGCTAGCCCGACGGGCCGCGCGCTCCGCGCATTGCACGATTCCGAAGTCGCCGCGCGTGTCGTAGGCGTCGATGTTGGCTGCTACAAGCTGATCGTATTCGTGATCTCCGCCGTCTATGCATCGGTTGCCGGTTCGGCCCTTGCGCTCGTCAACGGCTTCATCACGCCGGATGCCGCTGGATTCCTGCATTCGATCCAGCTTGTCACTATGGTTGTTCTCGGCGGCATGGGCTCGATCCTGGGATCGGTCGTCGGCGCGGCCGTGCTCGTGGTGCTGCCGCAGGCGCTCACCGTCTTCCATGACTACGAACACCTGATGCTTGGCTTCATGATGATGGCTTTCATGATCCTGCTTCGAAGCGGCATCGTCCCGAGCCTATCCATGTTGATCGGCGGGAGGCGCGCATGAGTGTGCTTCAGGTTGAGGAAATCGGCATTGCCTTCGGCGGCGTGAAGGCCGTCGACCACGTCAGCTTCCGCGTCAATGAAGGCGATGTCTTTTCGATCATAGGTCCTAACGGTGCGGGCAAGACGACGCTCTTCAACCTCGTCTCGGGCGTCTATCAGCCAAAATACGGCAAGGTGCTTCTGGAAGGTGCGGATGTGACGGGCCTCGAACCGCAGACGCTGGCAAGGCGTGGCTTGTCGCGAACGTTCCAGAACCTGCAGGTGTTCTTCCGCATGACGGCGCGCGAAAATGTCATGGTCGGACGTCACCTGAAGGAAAAGCGCGGGCTTCTGGCACATATCCTGGCGCTGCCCGCGACGGCCCGTCAGAACCGTGAGAGTGCAGCTGCCGCCGATGCCTATCTGGAGCGTGTCGGGCTTGGTGGCTATGCCGATACGCCAGCTGCCGCCATGCCATATGGAGCTTTGAAGCGGCTTGAAATCGCGCGTGCGCTTGCCGCCGGGCCAAAGGTGCTTCTGCTCGACGAGCCGGCCGCCGGCTGCAACGCGGTGGAGACTGAAGAGATAGAGAAGCTCGTCCGCAATATCGCGGACGAAGGTACGACCGTTGTCCTTGTCGAGCATGACATGAAGATGGTTATGCGCATCTCCGACCGTGTTCACGTGCTGGAATTCGGCAAGACGCTTGCCGAAGGTACGGCGGAAGAGGTGAGAACGCACCCGAAGGTGATCGAAGCCTATCTCGGCACCCATGGTTCGAAGGAGGCCGCCGTTGCGCTCGGATGAAGCTCTTTTGCAGATCAATGCGCTGCGTTCCGGCTACGGGCGGATAGAAGCGTTGCACGGGGTATCGATGGAGGTAAACCGAGGCGAGATCGTTGCGCTCGTCGGCAGCAATGGCGCGGGAAAAACGACGCTCTTGCGTGCGGTTTCCGGTGTACAGCCGGTCTCCGGCGGCGCGATTGTCTTCGATGGCCACGATGTTACGAACGCACAGCCTCATGCGCGAGTGAAACGCGGAATTGCCCAGGTTCCCGAAGGCCGGCAGATATTCTCGCCGCTATCGATCGAGGATAACCTGCGTCTTGGCGCCTATTTGCGAAAAGGGTCGGAGATCGACCGCGATCTCGACATGGTCTACGACCTGTTCCCGGTCCTCAAGGAAAGGCGGCGAAACCCGGCTGGCGGTCTTTCAGGCGGCCAGCAGCAGATGCTGGCGATAGGCCGTGCCCTTATGAGCGGGCCGAAACTCCTGTTGCTCGACGAGCCCTCGATGGGGCTTGCTCCGATCCTCGTCGATCAGGTTTTCCAGATCGTGGAGAAGCTGAGGGATGAAAGCGGCGTCACCGTCTTCCTTGTCGAGCAGAACGCCTTTGCCGCGCTCTCCATCGCGGATCGGGGCTATGTCATCGAAACCGGCGAAATATCCATTAGCGGGACGGGCAGGGAGCTTCTGGACGACGAACGCGTGCGCGAAGCTTATCTCGGCGTTTGAGGGATAGGCGAATATCCGTGGAGTGAATTGGCATTCGATCGGTATAGCGCACTGAAAATTCGGGATTTCGCGATATTTTCACAGGCGCCGGCTTTACCTGCGCCGTCCGGGGGTTGTCTTATGTGCCCAACTGGGGATTCCCGGATGGGCAGGCAACACGCTGCGGGCCGGGACCGTTGAAATCGAATTTCGGGAGCCGGCGATGCTGCATCTGGATGAACGCGCCACACGTGAAGCCCTTGAATGGCGACCGCTCGTCGAAGCGCTGCGGGAGATGTTCAAAACGGGCTGCGAAATGCCTGTGCGCCATCACCACGACTTCAAGGTGCCGGGCGAAGCGGACGGAACGCTGCTGCTTATGCCGGCATGGCTGCCCGGGAAATACATTGGCGTGAAGATGGCGACCGTCGTACCCGGAAACGGCGCGCGCGGGCTTCAGGCGGTCATGGCGAACTATTGCCTATCGAGTGGAATGACGGGTGAAATGCTGGCCATGATCGATGGCGGCGAGTTAACCGCACGGCGCACGGCGGCGACCTCGGCCCTTGCGGCGGACTATCTGGCACGAAAGGACGCGCGTCATCTCCTGGTCGTCGGGACCGGGCGCATCGCGCGAAACCTGGTGCCGGCCCATGCCGCCGTTCGCAAGATCGAATATGTGCGGGTATGGGGGCGAGACCCCGGGAAGGCGCTTGCATTTGCGGAAGAAATAGCCCGGGAAGAGGGGATCGCCTGCGCGCCGGTGAGTGATCTGGACGAAGCGGTATCGCAAGCCGATATCGTTACCGCGGCCACGCTTTCCGATGTGCCTCTGATCCGGGGCGAAGCCCTGCGTGAGGGAACGCATGTCGATCTTGTCGGGGCATTCAAACCGTCGATGCGCGAAAGCGACGACGAAGCTGTGCGCCGATCCAGCGTTTTCGTGGACACCAGGGCAGGTGCGCTCAAGGAAGCCGGCGATATCATTCAGGCGATCGAAGCGGGCGCGATTGACGCGGAAGCCGTCAAGGGAGATCTCTTCGACCTCGCGCGCGGCGGGCAGCCGGGCCGGTCGAATGATTCAGAGATCACACTCTTCAAGATGACCGGGGCGGCGCTGGAAGACCTGGCGGCCGGCATTCTCGCCTACGAGGCTTCGGCAAGCGGATAAGTCGTGCCTTCGGTCGCGCCAACACCCGTTCGGGACTGGTTTAAAAGGGGTGCTCCGGATCGTCTCAGGTCATAAGGCCCGGAGTGTCCGACGCCGTGACCACGGTCCACAACGAAAGAAGCACTACGAGGACACCCACGACGATATGGTTCCATGTGGCGACCGGCATGCCCGAGAATTCAAGCGCCCATGGCGCGATGATGAGCCACAGGCCGAAGATCACGCTGAACCACTCTTCCGATTTGTGAAATGCAGAGAGCGCCGCTAGGGCCGCGGCCGCGATCAGCGCGCCCATGATCCAGGCATTCCAAGATGGGTTCATCGCGTCGATATAGGAGAGGGTCCACGGCGATACGATCATCCAGAGCCCCAGGGCGAGGCAAATGGCATCCTTCCACTGTAGTGACAGTCTTTTGGAAAGTGTGCTCATGGCTTCCTTCCTTCCTTTCGCATCAACCTGCGAAACCAGCCCCGAAAGCTATTCCTCAAACAGGAGAGACAGCCGAAGCGAAGGGGCCCTTGTCGCCCGTATGCTCGGTGAAGCGAACTTCCGTTCCGGGCTGGAGTTCGTTCCAATGGTCGTTTGACGCCATGCTGTCCCGCCTGAAGAAGAATTCACGCCCGTCCACCGTTTGAATGAATCCGAATCCTTCCTCCGGTACCAGCCGGGCGACAATTCCGTGCAGTTTGACCGGCTCGGGCTTGACCAGATGGCCGCTCATCTTGCGCACCACGTCTTCCAACTGGCGTTGTGCGGCATTGAAACTGTCGCGGACCGCGACAAGCACATCCTCATGAGCGTGATTGTTTTCATGCTCGCGCCCGGCGACGATTTCGGCCCCCGGTACCGTGATGTCGACATGGACATGGAAGATCTTGCCCTTGCGTCCATGCCGGTGCGGCAACTCGATCGTGACGCGGCATGATGTGATGCGGTTATGAATCTGGTCGAGCCGGTCGATACGCTTGCGGATGGCGTTTTCGACCGTCGGAGAGGAATCCAGCCCCTTGTAGGTGATCTGAGGTTCGGTCTTCATGATCGTGCTCGCTTCCTGCAGCTTATCGGGATCGTTGATTGCAGTGCGCATCGCGCCAGTACAGTGAGAGCGAAGTGCAAATTGGTCCCGCAGCGTCGTATCGGCCAAATCGCTGCGCCGTATTACCTGCCGACCAATAACTTTACGCAAAGGATTTGCGTATTGAAACTATCGAGCAGCAGCAGGATGTTCTTTCGGCAACTTTCCGCCACCTTGCCCGGTGAGATTGCGCGGTCTCGGCCTCCGCCGCGCCTTATGCAAAAATGCCGAACTCCTGCAACTTGGCGAGGATCATGCACAGAACCAGCGGCGAGCGCCCGATGACCAGGACGCGGACGGCCGATGGTCCAGGCGCGCGTTTCGTGAAGAACGGTCGCCGAGGGCAAGTGATACAAAGCTCCGAATAATCGGGCTGCGCCGACATCAAAGCCGGATATCGCCCGTCGGCGTTTTCTCTTCGTATATGCCCCTGTTGTCGATACCTGCAGCGGGGTATTGGTGCCGAGTGCCAGTCATGCGTTCGATCAGCTTTCGGTTTTGATTGAGGCAACTCATCAGCCCGTAACGCGAAATGACAGTTTGTCGGGCAGCTGACCGCATGCGCGAAAATGCGCCGGGATGGCGCAGGATCTCGAGCGTCGTCTCGGCAATTTCTTGCGGGCTCCAGAAATCGACAAGCCTTCCGTTTTCTCCATCGCTCACGACTTCCTCTACCGGTGCGGTGGCGGAGGCGATCACCGCGCAGCCGCATGACATGGCCTCGAGGAACGACCAGGAAAGGACGAACGGATAGGTGAGATATATGTGCGCTGCAGAAACCTGAAACAGACGCATGAGCGAAGAGTGCGGCAACTGGCCGAGAAAGTGGATTCTGTCCGGCGGCAGAGCGGTTTCGCGCATCAGGGCTTCGCGCCAGGTGAGTCCGTCATCGCGCGCCTTTCCGTAGCTGACGCCATCCCCGCCGGCGACGACGAATCGCGCTTCTGGATTTCGTTTTGCGATGATGCTGGCGGCTTGCATGAATTGCGGGAAGCCGCGATATGGTTCCAGGTCACGGGAGGCGAAGGTGATTACCGGATCGCCTTTGGCGAACATCGTGCCGTCGGGCAGTTCGAAGGTTGCAGAATGATCCGGACGCGCCCGGTTGGTGTCGATACCTTCGTGGATAACAGAAATACGCGGCCGATAGAGAGAAGGGTACCTGCTTCGCTGCCAGTGTGTCGGGCTGATCCCGCCGTCCAGTTGATCGAGAGTTGTTAGCTGCGTGGAGTTCCTGAGCCGCATCTGCTGCAGTTCCCGAAGTCCAACCGATTCGGTTGGGTCGAAACCGGAATCTCCGCCTGCAGGTTGAAAGTAGTATTCGCAGTAACCGAGTGCGGGAGTGTCGGGAAGGGCATCCTTTACAAACAGCATGCCGCCCCACGCGATATGGCCGAGGACGATATCGGGCGCCCCTTCGCGACTGGCGATCTTGCTGAGGATTTCCGCCACTCGGGAGCCGGCGGAAACATGGGGAAGCATCAAGGAGGAACCGGCGGCGGGGCCTGACACTTCCTGTGCCGTTCCGCCTGCGTATGTGATGATCTTCATTCCGCGAATCCTTGATTCGGCGGATTGCGTGATCAAGGTGACTTTCCATCCATCTTCCGCGAAATTCTGCGCGAGATAGCGGAATTGAGCCGGTCCTTTTCGGTGTACCAATGCGATGTGCATCACCGGCCGTTTCCGGTCAGCGAATGTCGAGATCGGACGGGCCGATGCCCGGAAGCCCGGTAGCCCAGGCAACCTCAAGCCGCCGCAACGTATTTACGGTTTCTTGCAGCGCCAGCAAATCCCTTTCGTTCCTGACGATAAGCCTCTGGTTTGCTTCATCGGCGGCGCGCACGTCCTCACACAGGCTTTTTCCCTTGTCCGTCAGCTTGATACGGGCCGAGCGCTTGTCTCGCTGCGACGGCGTGCGGTCGACATAGCCCGCCTGTACGAGTTGTTTCAGGCTGTAGGAAGCATTCGATCCGAGGTAGTGCCCCCGGTCGAGCAGGTCGCGAACGGAAAGGTCGTTGTCGCCGATGGTGAACAGCAGCATGACCTGCGAAGGAGAAACGTCGTCCGCACCGAGGCGATTCAGATCGAGCCGCAGCCGGTCCAGATACCTGCGATGCATTCGTTCGATGATTCTCACAAGCTCAAGATGTGTAACTTTATGACGGGTGTTACTTATCTTTTCATCGCTCACGCTGTTTAACCGTTCTTTCGTCCATGGCCTGTGATGACCGTCTTGTTCGTCGGTGAATTGTGCCATTTCGATCGTGTTTTTTTCCATGTGCCTCGATACTCCGGAGTGGTTTCGAACGAAATTCGAAATAAATTCACAGATATTTCCTCCCATTTTATGTACATTTTTATGTTTAACTCGCCGCATTCCTGGTCGATTAAGAATTTCACTAGATCGCCATAATTTATATGGCATTGTTTTATTGTTATAGTCTCTATGGATGCATGACATCTGTATGGAAAACTTGTGTCGTTTTCGGGGCAATTGGTTGGCGTGCTTGCGTCGGCCGGATGCACCGTAGTCAAGCTAAGGTATCGAGTTAAATGATCGGACGCCGAAATAAAGACTCCGGCGATACTTCTACACTTGTGCGGAATGCTCGCAAAACCTTCGCCGCAGGGTTGCTTGGTGCCGGAGCGTTAAGCGGTTTCATAAGTCTCCTGCAACTTACCGTTCCCCTGTTCATGTTGCAGGTCCATGACCGCGTCTTAAGCAGTCAAAGCCTCGATACGCTCAGGATGCTGATAATTATCGCCGCAGGAGCGCTTGCTCTTTATGGTATTCTGGAGTTTGTCCGCGGGCTCGTGTTTCAGGTGATGGGGGCCGCACTTGTTCGCAAGTTGAACCTGCCCGCTTTGGAGGCGGGCGTCAGGTCATCGCTGGAAAGCGGCAGCGCTCTCGCGTCCGAAACCCTTCGCGACCTTAATGATCTGAGATCCTTCATAACGAGCAATGCGATAAGCGCTCCGCTTGAGGCGATCTGGGCGCCCATTTTTTTGTTTGTCCTGTTTATGCTCCATCCGCTCTACGGACTTCTGGCTGTCATATCCGCGTCCATTCTTGTCGGATTGAATCTCCTGTCGGACCTTCTGACGCGGCCGATCCTCAAGGAAGCGAATGCGGCGAACCGGGAGAATGTCGCCAGAATCGGGTCGACCTTGAGGCATGCCGAAACCATCGAGGCGATGGGAATCATGCCGGCGCTGGCCAAGCGATGGAGAGCCAGCCAGTTTCACGCCAACGATTTGATGACGCTGGGCAACACACGAAGCAAGGCGATACATGCCGCAACGCGCTCCCTGCGATTCGGCATGCAGGTGACGGTGCTTTCGCTTGGCGCGTCGCTCGTGATCCGTGGAGACGCCACCCCCGGCACGATGATCGCCGCAAGCATCATCATGGGCAGGCTGCTGATGCCTTTCGACAATCTGACGGAAAACTGGCGGCAATGGGTGTTTGCGCTTGCGGCGTGGAAAAGGGTGCGCGACGTCATGGAGAATCACTCATCCACCCGTCAGACGATCCCGACGCCGCGATCCGAAGGCGACCTTGTCGTGGACAGGCTGGTCTATGCCGCGCCGAATACTCAGGTTCCGGTGATCAAGGGGATTTCCTTTTCGCTTCAACCGGGAGAAGTGCTGGGGGTCGTCGGGCCATCCGCGGCCGGAAAATCGACGCTTGCCCGTCTGCTTGTTGGCGCGCTTCAGCCGACTTCGGGCGGAATATTCCTCGATGGTCACAACGTTTATCTCTGGGAGCGCGCATCCTTCGGCGCGATGGTCGGATACCTGCCGCAGTCCGTCTCGTTGCTCGACGGCACGGTGCGGGAAAACATCGCGCGGATGTATGAAGCGGACCCGCGCCTCGTCATCGATGCGGCAAGGGCCGCAGGCGTGCACGAAATGATCGGACGCATGCCGCTTGGCTATGACACGCCGGTGGGCGATGGCCGATACACATTGTCGGGAGGGCAAAAGCAGAGGGTTGCCCTGGCTCGCGCGCTATTCGGGCGCCCGCGGTTGCTGGTGCTGGACGAGCCCAACGCCAATCTCGACACCGAAGGCGAGACGGCATTGCTGCAGGCGATTTCCTCCGCAAGGGCGGACGGTGCGATCGTCATCATCATCGCCCACAGACCGGCGATCATGGAAGCCGCCGACAAGATTCTGGTGCTTCAGGAAGGACGCATAACGCAATTCGGCGAACGAACGCAGGTCGTGAGCAATATCGCCTCACGCCTGCAGTCAAAATCGGTGGCACCTGCAATTACGCCGGGAGAAGTCGCATGAACCGGGAATTGAGGGTCCATAAAAATCGGATCGAGACTCCGGTTCCCCCGGAGACGGATGCCGAGCCGTGGTACATGCGCGCCTTCGAAGACGATGAGCCGCGTCCGAGCCTGCGGACACCGCTTGTTGCCGGCGCTATCGCCATATTGGTGGGCTTCGGCGGATTTCTTGGATGGGGGTTCACCGCCAACCTGGACAGCGCCGCAATTGCGACCGGCAATGTGATCGTGGACAGTCAGCGAAAGACGATCACCCATCTTGAAGGCGGAATCCTCAAGCGGTTGCTGGTGCAGGAGGGGGAATTCGTCGAAAAGGGGCAACCCCTTGTAGAGTTGGACGAAACGCGCGCACGTGCCGACCTCGAACAGTTGCGTGGCAAGCGAATAGGTCTGATGGCCATGATTTCCCGGCTGAAGGCTGAACGGGACACGGCGGGCCAAATCGAATTTCCTCGCGAGTTGCAGGAAAGCGGTTCCGAGATCGTTGCCGATGTTATCGCTGCAGAACGGCGCCTGTTTGAAAAGCGTCGCGAAGTTTACGAAGGCAAGATCGCCTATCAGCAAAAGGAAATTGAGCAGTACACCGCGCAGATAGAGGCAGCGGAAGCCCAGATATCCGCCAATCGGGAGCGGCGACGCCTCTTGAAGGAACGCGTCGATGCGCTGACGGGGCTTGAAAAGAAGGGGTATGCCTCCAAAGCGAATTTGAGCGTCGTCGAACTCGAATTGAATGAGTTGATCGGGGATGGCGGCGAACTTGTGGCCGAAAAGGCCCGTTCGGAAAAGGCAAGGCAAGGGGCGGAGGTTGCCGTTCTTTCGATCGAGCAGGAATTGCAGAGCGAAATTGCCGGCAAACTCCTTGAGGCGCAACTCGAACTCAATGCGACGAACGAACAGCTCAAATCGGCGCGGGATGTCCTGGACAGACTTGTCGTCCACGCTCCTCAGGGCGGCATTGTCTACAATGTTCAAATGCGCACGCCCGGTGGCGTGGTCGAGCCCGGCAAGCCGATCATGGATATCGTGCCGAAGGACGAAAAGCTGCTTGTCGAAGCGCGAATGAACCTCCGCGATATCGATTCAGTGCATGTCGGATCGAAAACCAGGGTCAGGCTCACCGCCTACGACATCCGGAAGACGCCGCCGCTTGATGGAGAGGTAACGTTCGTCGCTGCGGACCAGACCGTCGATGACAAGAACCAGGTGGCCTACTATGTGGTCCGCGCGGAGATCGATCCGGCCGAATTGAAAGACAATCCCCTGGTCGCCCTTTACCCCGGCATGCCGGCGGAACTTCAAATAATGCGACGATCCCGCAAGGCAATCGAGTATTTGGTCGAGCCGATTACCGAAAGTTTCAATCGCGCATTTCGTGAAGATTGAAATCAATTGGATTTGAATAATTTAGATTGGGTGCAAAGTTAGTCTTCAATTTCATCTAATGATATTTTTTAAATGTTTACTAATATGATTGGAGTTTTGTTGATTTTGTAATTAATTCAATGCGTTGGTTTGGCTTTTTGATAATTTCGATTGTCTTGGCGGCTTCTTTTGGTTGGCTGTATTCCACGTATTGATTGAATTTCAAATTACTTTAATTCGATTAATGTTCTGTCTTATAAGTATTATCTAAATTCAATTTAGTAAAAAAGTCGTTTGACCAAAGTACTGCCATAATATTTCCACGATATCTTCCTTTGTTTTTGGCG
The DNA here is from genome assembly GCF_009826895.1 of Stappia sediminis. Taxonomy (GTDB): domain Bacteria; phylum Pseudomonadota; class Alphaproteobacteria; order Rhizobiales; family Stappiaceae; genus Hongsoonwoonella; species Hongsoonwoonella sediminis. The sequence continues at coordinate 426,132 of NZ_WUMV01000002.1, forward strand.
CAAATCGTGTAGTCTCTCTTTATGCAGCGCACAATTCTGCGTGCTGCGGAATACGCCTGTTCGACAGACGGGTGCGCAAATTCAACTTAACGAATCGTGGGAGCTACCAATGGCCACTTTAGAAGGCAGTGCCTATCAGGACTTCCTGGTCGGCACTAACGCGCCTGACTTTATCTTCGGACTTGGCGGAAACGATATATTGCTCGGCAATGAGGGCGGCGATTTCGTCTTCGGCGATGATGGCAATGAAGTGATCTCCGGCGGAGAAGGAAACGACATGCTCTTCGGCGGAGCCGACGACGATGCGATTTTCGGAGATGCCGGCAACGACATGATCTTCGGCAATCAGGGCGACGACTACCTTTCCGGCGGCGAAGGCAACGATACCATTCTTGGCGGCGACGGAAACGACGTCATTGATGGCGGCGCAGGCAACGACGTCATGATCGGCGGAGACGGTTTCGACATCTTCGTGTTCAACGGCGGTGGCGGCAACGACCTGGTCATGGATTTCAACGCCGGCGAAGACCTGGTCCAGATTGCTTCAGACATCAACGGCACGGGTATATCCTCGGCAGCCGATGTGGCCGCGCGCGCTTCGCAGGTCGGCAACAGCACGATCGTCGATCTGGGCAATGGCGACACGTTGACGTTGAACAACGTCGATGTGGACGACGTCCAGAGCGATCCCAGCACCTATTTCGTCATCTCGTGATGATGAAGGAGATCCGGGCGCCAGCCTCACTGGCGCCCGGCGATCCGTTCTGCCTGAACCAGGCCGGCAAAACGTCGGTTCGGATTCAATGTGTTGGTGTTTTCCCTTGCCGGTTCGGTTCCGCTATCGCGGCGCATTCCCCGGCAGTCTTCCGCAAAAGATAGTGATCCATGCCGATGCTTGATTCTGTAAGTCCGAATGACAGGATGACATTTGAAACTCCCGAGGTTTTCACGCTCGCTTCCGGTGTCTGCCTCGTCGTTTGGGACCTTCAGAACCGGGCCTGGACATCCCCCCGCCTGGAAGAAAGGGACGGCGGAAAGCTTTCGCCGGTTGCATGCGTGCGCCTTGCACGAAATGACGGCGGAACAAGACTTCTTTGGGTATTTCGCAATGACGCGAACAAAACGCGTGAATTGCGGGCAAGCGCGGGTGCGATAGCGTCCGAGACGGATATCCATGTGCCGCAGCCGGATGATATCGCTTTCGCGGATCCTCGAACGATCCTCAAGAACCTGTCGCTCAACGGTCGCGCGGCTATGATTTCGGCGCTTCTCAATACCTGGCCGGGGATCTTCAAGCTTGGCAGGAGCCGCAGTTTTACGGAGTTCGTCCTTCGCCTGCTTGGCGAGTTGAGTGAAGATCCGCCGCTGGCTGCCTGTTCGGCATCGGTCGGCGCGACCCGCATAATCGAGACGCGACTGGACGCAGGGTGCGATACCGTTTTGACGGCATCCCTTGTGACCGGCAATGGGGTGATGCGAATTGGCGGGAGTCCCTGCATTCTCGAGGAAAGCTCGAAAAACCGCCATCCCGTAATTTTGCTTGCAGAAATGCCGGTTCTTCCCAAGGGCGGATATCTGGTGCTTACCGGGCCTTGGGGGCTTGCGGTGCGCAAGCTCGATTTTTCCGCTGCCGGACAATCGCTCGTCCAGTGGTGGAATGCCCGAAAGCCCAGGAATGCGCGTCTTCGCGACTATGTAGTCTCGGTGCTCGGATCCCGTTCGAGGCAAGCGCGCTCAGCTGTGGTGGAGATGCAACTGGCAGACCCGCTTCCGGCAAGGCGCGTCAGCGGCGAGGGGCGCTTGTCTTCCCTGGCCGTGGAGGTTGCTCTTGGGGGAGAAAACGGAGTCCTGGTCGGCGGATGGATGCATGACCCGATCGGGATGGTCGAAGCTATAGATCTGATCGATACATCCGGCGTATCGCATACGCTCGAATTGAATGAATTTCCGGGTGTTTTGCCCGAGGAGCAGGGCGCGCAACGCGTCACATGCTTTGCCGCGTTCGCGCCGGTAGCGAATTCATTCGACATTATGCTTCAGCCGCGTTTTGAGGCGAGATTCGCCTCCGGTGCGCGCCATTCGCTCATTCCGCCGCCGCAGCCGAGCGATCTCAATGAGATCAGAAGGCGGATGTTGTCGATCGTTCCACCTCAGCATCTTGCCGACGGCATGCTCGAAAGTTGTCTCGCACCGGCCCTGTCGTCGATCCAGCATCGAATTCGGGCGTCGGTTGGCCGGCCAAAGGTGTCGGATATGGGTGTCGAGCATGCCAATCCCCAGGTTTCGATCGTCATTCCACTTTACAGGGAACTGGGGTTTCTCAAGGCGCAATTCGCCGCGCTGGCGACCGATCCATGGATCTCGGCAAATGCCGAATTGATCTACGTGCTCGACTCGCCCGAGCAGGCGGGAGATGTCGAGGATCTGCTCGGCAGTTTCCATCTTCTGTTCGGGCAATCCGTAAAGCTGGCCGTGATGGAGAGGAATGCCGGATACGCAATGGCGTGCAACGCCGGAGCGCGTGTCGCTCGCGGCAGATACATCGCGATGCTCAATTCGGACGCGATCCCGGCAAAAGCCGGATGGCTCTCGTTGCTCGCAGCTTGCCTGCAGCGCGATGAGGGTATTGGTGTGGCCGGGGCCAAGCTTCTTTATGAAGACAATGCCATCCAGCACGCCGGGCTTCACTTCATCCAGAACCAGGCCGGCAAGTGGTTCAATCACCACTATTTCAAGGGTTTTCCGCGTCATTTCGCCGATGCGAATGCCGAAAGGCAAGTCCCGGCGGTGACCGGCGCTTGCCTCGTGGTCGAGCGGAAGACTTACGAGGCCGTTGAAGGCTTCACGGAAGATTATGTTATCGGCGACTACGAGGACAGCGACCTTTGCCTGAAGGTCAGGCGATCGGGGCAGGGCATCGCATATGTTCCCGAAGCCGAACTCTACCACTTCGAGCGCCGGTCGATCCGCAAGAATGCCGATTACACGCGCGGCGTCGCTTCCCAATACAACAGGTGGCTGCACCAATGCCGCTGGGAAGACGAGATCAAGGAGTTGATGACCGCGCCTGACGGCGCAAGCCGGGGCAAGAGGGTTGCCGCATGAATACGGTTGCCCTTGTCCGCGAACCGTTTATCCAGCCAGCACCCCTTCAGGGCGAACGGCTGAACGATTTCCTGAAGGTCGTTGAGCGCAACCGTTTCCTGCCGGTCCCGCCGCGCGATTCGATATTCGTGGGGGACGGGGACTTTCGTACGATTGGCTTGGAATTCCTGCGCTATTTCATTGAGATCGGTGGATTGAGGGAAAACGATCGCGTTCTCGACGTGGGCTGCGGCATAGGCCGCATGGCGGTTCCGCTTACTCAATATCTGGATCCCGCGGCGGGTGAATATGCCGGCGTAGATCCTGCCGCATCGGGAATTGAATGGTGTTCGCGCAACATCGCCAGCCACTATCCTAACTTCCGTTTCACGCATATCGACGTGTCGCATCCGCTCTACAACCCTGATGGTTGTGTGGACGGTTCCGCCATTGCCTTGCCGTTCTCCGCGGGGGCGTATGACTTCGTGATCATGACGAGCGTCGTCACCCATCTTCCGGCATGCGAAATCCGTCCGTATTTCGCTGAAATTGCAAGGTTGCTGGCGCCCGGAGGGCGTTTCTTCATCTCGGCATTCGTCATCGAAGACGGCATCGAACTGGATGGTGATGGCCGCGACCCCCGCCTCGGCTTCGAGCGTGAGGGGCAAGGGAGCGCGTGGCATGCCAACAAGGAAACGCCGCTTGCGGCCGTCGCCTTTGATGACGGGTTTCTGGATCGGCATCTGCGGGCGTCGGGTTTCGAGCTCGCGATCAAGCAACTGGGGCGTTGGCGCGGAAAGTCCGACGCACCGAATTATCAGGACTTCATTGTCGCGGTTAAGACGGCGAGGGGGGCATGACCATGCGAATTCTTGTGCTGGCACATAATCATCCCTCGCTTCATCCAGGTGGCACGGAGACCGTGGCCCACGAGCTTTTCCGCGAATACCGCGATGCTGGGCACGAGGCTTTGTTTCTTGCCGCTACCAACCGTCTCCATCGGGAACCGCATCCGGGGACGAGCTTTCAGGCAATCGGCGACAGCCGTGACGAAATCCTGATGTGGGCAGGGCATTTCGACAGGCTCAGCATGAGCCAGATCGATCTCTACGGCTTCGTTCCCGATATGAAAAACCTGCTGGAGACGTTCCGGCCGGACGTCGTCCACATTCATCATCTGCTGTTGTTCGGTGTAGAGCTTCCGACCCTTATCCGCAGAACGCTTCCGGATGCGCGCATCGTCATGACGTTGCACGATTATTACGCGATTTGCGCAAACGACGGCGTGATGATGAAAAGCCCGCAGGAGCAATGCGCGGCATTCGAGCAGGGTGGACTTTGCAGCTGTATCGAAGATGTGCCGGCCGAGCGGATGCGCCTCAGGGAACGATATATCAAGACGCACCTCGAGGCTGTCGATCAATTCACATCACCCAGCGCATTCCTGCGCGATGCCTATGTAAGGTGGGGTATTGCGGGCGAAAAGATCGAATTGCTGCCCAACGGCAGGCCCGATGTGGATGCCGCCCTCGCAAGAAGCACCCTCTGCGATGCGAGGAACGTTTTCGGCTACTTCGGCAATCTTACGCCCTGGAAAGGGATAGAGGTACTATTACGCGCCTGCAAAAGGCTCATTGAAGCGGACGTCGAATTCGAGCTTCGGGTGCATGGCGGAGCGCCTTTCCAGGGGGAGCGATTTGTCGACGAGATAGACGCGCTTTTCGACGAAACATCCGCCCGCGTCACCCGTGTCGGGCCTTACCGGCCGGAAGATATTCCGCGATTGATGCAGTCGATCGATTGGGTGGTGGTTCCTTCCGTCTGGTGGGAGAACGCGCCGCTCGTGATCGCAGAGGCACGCCAGCACAAGCGTCCCGTCATTGCAAGTGGCGTGGGCGGCATGGCCGAAGCGGTCAAGGATGGGGTCGACGGCCTGCATGCGCAAAGGAGCGATGTTTCCGATCTTGCGCGTGTCATGCGGCTTGCTGCCGGCGACCCGGATCTCCACCGCAGGCTTGTGGCCAACAACAGGCAGCCGCCATCGGTCGCGGCCGTGGCCGAGAGATATCTGCGCTTGTTCGCGAAATTGAAGGCCGCGCCGCAGAACGCCGCGGCCTGAGGAGATAGGATATGTCCGTCGCCAAAGCCGAACCGGCACAGACTTCACCCCGGGAGACCGGCGCGCGCGAAGGTACCAAGATCCAGGGCCGTATCGATGCCTTCGAGGATGGCAGGCTCTACGGTTGGGCATGGGATGCGGTTCATCCGGAAAGCCGGATGACGATCCAGGTGTTCCTTGACGGACGACGATTGGTCACAACGGTCGCGGACACTCCCCGGGTCGATCTTCGCCGCAATGGCATAGGCGACGGAGCCTATGCTTTCGACCTCGAATTGCCGCAGGAAGCAAAAGCCTCGCCGGACGGATTGTCGGTTGTTGCCGTTTCGCCGCTCGACGGTTCGAAGCAGGCCCTGCGTCAGCCCGAGGCGGGGGAACGGGCGGCCGAAGCGGCGATCGCGCTTCCCTTGGCACGTGTAATGGAAAAGCTGGACCGGCTGCTGGCCGCACAGCGTCAGATCGCCGTCGGCCAAAGAGACGCGACGGCATTGCTGAAGGACACGACAAGCCGTCTCGACACGCTTGCCTCGACTGACGGGGAACTTGGTGAAGCGCTCGCCCTGCTGCGGGGAGGCCAGGGAGACCTTTCGCAGCGCGTCCAGGATCTTGAAGTATTTCTCGTTCGTTTTGACACGACGTTGAAGGCTTTCGAGGACCGCCTTGCCGACCTCGCGGACAGACGCAGCGGCGGAGCGCCTCTCCACTTCATGCTCCTTGCGACGCTCGTCGGTGCCGTCGTCGGCATGATCGGCGCCATGATCGCAGGGTTCTGAGGGATGACGGACATAAGCAAGAGCAATGTTCTTAATCACGTCCACGGGATCGAAGTCGTAATGGATCACAGTGCAGAGACCGAGACGCAAACAAATCAACCCAACGCCCGCAGGTCATTGTTTCCGACCGACGGGCATACGGCGATACTCGCAATCCTTGACGAGGCGCATGCGCTCGTTGCCGGCCGCGGCGATGCCATGTCCGCAAGCATGCCTATCCTATTGAACGGCGATCCCAACTCGCAGGTTCAGGGGCTTGTGGTCGGCTGGACGCCCGAACCGGCGCGAGAAGCGGAAGATCAGGCATTTCTGGCGCTCGTGCCTCTTCGCAACATGCGGCGCGGTCATCTTGAATCGATCGTGATGCGCGGCCGTGGAAAACCGGTGCGCTATTCCATTCCCGCAGGCCCGCACGGGCTGGATGATTTTCTCGAAATCGTTGGCAGGAGTGCAGGCGCGAGCTTTCCGGAAGTCATAGACGGGCTCGCGGAGGGGTTGATCGCCGGCGACCCGTCATCGCGCAACATGCAATCCGCCGCGGCAATTTTGCAGAAGGTTTCACGCAACGATGGTTGTGTGGAAGTCGTTGGTCGGTTCGAGGAAGGCGAAGTCTTCGTCCAGGGTTGGGCGCAGCGTCTTTCGTCAGGCAGGATGAAGGTCATTGCCATCGATCACACGCCGAGGATTGCCCAATTTTCCTGCGGGATATTCGAACGCGATGATCTGGGCGGCCGGGGGCAAGGCTATGCCGGTCTGCTTGAAACCCCGGAAGGGCTCGACCCGCAGCGGCTTCAACGGCTGCTCTATCGCGGGCGCGATGGGTGGAATTCAATCGAAGTCTATGATCGCCGCGTCATCGTCGATCCGCGCAGTGCGCCCGGGCACGTGCGCGCCGTGTTGCCTCGCCTGGTCGCAGCGAGTGAGCCGCTTTCTAAACTGAGGCGCGCGGCCAATCGGTTTGACGGGCGCGAAACGATCAGCGAGCTGCCGCTGCCAGTGCGCATCGGGATCGATCTTTCGGTCGAAGTGGAAAACGGTGGCATTCTTCTGTCGGGATGGCTTCTCGATCCCGACCGGCACGTGGAGGCGGTCCTGATCCGCTCTGGAGGCAAGTCCGCCAGGCTGGATGATATCTGGACCGCCAATAACCGGCGAGATGTATCGGCGGCATATTGCGCGGAAAAGCTTTTTGCCGGGCTCGACCCGGACGATCATTCGCATGGCTTCATCGCGTTCGCCCAGAACCTTCACGCGAAGCAGGGCGACACGCCCTATATCGAAATCAGGCTAAAGAACGGCTATTCGGCATACGAACCGCTTTCCGTCGCTCATGTGTCGCTGAAAAGCGCGTTGACGCGCCTGCTTTCCATCCACGATCCGTCCACCGCCTTGTCGAGCGAGGTGATCGAACACCACTACGCGTCCATGGTTTTTGGAGCGGAGCGCAATGCGCCCGAAGCAGGCGAAACGGTCGATTCCCCGGAATTTCCAGATGCGGCTCAGAAGGCTCTCGTAATCGGAACCGATGCGTGCATCGACCAGGTCGGCACGTTGCTCGCCCTTGTTGCGCTCGATCCTCTGGTTCGAAGTCTTCCGATCGTGCTGGCGGGGCCTCGCAGGGCTCTGGCGGAACATATCGGAGAACTGAAGCGGGTCGCGAATTTCTACCATCTTTGCGTGCGGATCGTTCTTGCCGACGGGGTGGAGGATAGTTGCGACGCACTGGAGGCCGGTATCGCAGCGGCCCCCGCGGATACGCTCGTCTGCCTCTCGTCCCATGTGTTGCCGCGTCTTCCCGGGTGGATCGCGCCGCTGGAAAGGGCCTTTCGCGCGCGCAACAACCGGTGCATCGCCTGCCCGACGATCCTTTATGAGGACGATTCCATCCGCTGGGCAGGTATGTGGATCAAGGAAGGTCCGAAGGGACATGGCCTTGAGGATCACTATGCAGGTTATCCGCGTGGCGCACTCTTTGGCGCGGAACCCAGCGAAGTAGCCGCCGGCACGCTTGAATGCTGCATGCTTTCCAGATCTGCCTTCGCCGCTGCCGGCGGTTTCACCCGCGGATACCTCGGTACTGAAGAAAAAAGCCTGGACGCCGCCTTGAAGATGCGGCGGGCCGGTGTGTCTTCCATTTGGGTGCCGCAGGTGGAAATGCTGCGTCCCGAGGAAAGATCGGAAAACGGTCAACTCTGGCCGAACCTTGCCAAAAGGGTCGACCGGCAGGCATTCGATCGCCGGTGGTCGCTTGCAATCTCCAACATGAACGGATGAAGAGCATGTCCACGAAGCCATCCGACGTCAGCCGTTCAAAGCCTGAGGACATGAGGGTTCTCGTAATCTCTCACGGTCATCCGGACCTTTCCCTGGGAGGGGCCGAAGTCGCTTCCTACAATCTCCACAAGGGATTGAACGAACTGGAGGGCGTCCGCTCCTTTTTCATGGCGCGCGTGGGGAGCCCGTATCCGCGCCACAGCGCATCGGCGCTGATGGGGCACCAAGGCGCCGACGACGAGATCCTTTACTTCGCGGACGACTACGATCACTTTCTCCTTTCGAACCGGAACACCGACGATATCCGCAGGGATCTGCAAAGGTTCCTGCGCACGCTGCGCCCGGATGTCGTCCACTTTCATCATTTCATCGGCTTGGGGCTCGAAACGCTCTTTGCGGTTCGCGAAACCCTTCCCGAAGCCGCGATCATCGTGACGTTTCACGAATTCCTTTCCTTGTGCCACCACCACGGACAAATGGTGAAGACGGGCGGCACGAAGCTTTGCAATGCTGCATCGCCGATCGCCTGCCATGGCTGCTTCCCGGATATTTCGCCGGGCGATTTCCTGCGCCGGGAGCGCTTCGTGCAGTCGATGCTCCAGATTGCCGACCACTATATCTCGCCAAGCCGGTTTCTTGCGGAGCGCTATATCCGCTGGGGCCTGCCCGGCAATCGCATGAAAGTCATAGAAAACGGCTTGAACATCTCCAGCGAGGCTGAACCGCGCAGGCTCAGCAGCGAAGAGGACCGGCGTGGACGCTTCGCCTTTTTCGGTCAGCTCACTCCCTACAAAGGGGCCGACGTGCTTCTGGATGCCATTGGCCGCGTGCCGGAAACGGCTTGGGGAGACGATGCGAGACTGATGATCTTCGGCGGCAATCTCGAACGCCAGCCGGAATGGTTTCAAAAAAAGATCGGCGAAAGCATCGAAAAGGCAGGCGACAGGGTCCGCTTTTACGGATCCTACCAGAACTCGGAAATGCCGCGGCTGATGCGCTCGGCGGATTGGGTCGTCATACCTTCCGTGTGGTGGGAAAACTCACCGATCGTCATTCAGGAAGCGTTCTTCCATCGCAGGCCGCTCATCTCCAGCAACATCGGGGGAATGGCGGAGAAGATACGCGATGGCGTCGATGGCATGCACTTCAGGGTCGGCAGCGCGGAAGACCTCGCGGACAGGATGACCGAGGCACTCACGGAGCCTGACCTTTGGGAAAGGTTGCGGGCCGGCATCAGGCGCCCGTCCACGCATGTCGAATGCGCCGAGGCGCATTTGGAGCTCTATCGCGGTCTCGTCGAAGGAACATCGGCACTCGATGACGACGGAACGCAAGCCATGAAGCAGACAGCCTGACGTTGCTCGTCTTTCCTTCCGGAAATAGGGAGAAGCAAAAAATGACACGAATTTTGGTTATGATCCCGTCTGGTGAAGTATATGACCATAATAATGTGCGTTGGTATAAGTATGCGGATGTGCAGAGAAGTATAAATCACTACCATAATATTGGGGATGCGTTCGTATATGACTCTTCGCTGAAACTGTTGAATTTCGAGAAATTGAGCGTTCTGGAGATCGCCAATCCCGCCATGGAGAACATCGACCGGCTGAGGGAAGAATATGATTATGTCTTCCTGCGCGGGTCGAACTACATCCACAACACGATGAACTGGAGGCAGACCATTCCGGTGCTGAAGCGCCTTGGCTTGCCCGTCCTCGGTTTCGGTATCGGCGCCCAGGCGCCGGTCAAGGGCAAGCTCGAATTGTCGGACGAAACCAGGACTGTCTTGCGCATGATGGCGGATTCAACGACATCGATCGGCGTGCGAGGGGCATATTCCGCGCAGGTGCTTTGGGACATCGGTATCAAGAACGTCCGCATCATCGGGTGTCCGACGGCGTTCAGGCGCAACGACCCGCATCTGGAGATCAAGCTTCCTGCGCTGGATACGGTGCGCAAGGTCGGATTGACGCTGCGCCGTGAAGTTTCGCCAACCTACGCGCGCGACATCGAGCAATATCTCACTTTCCACCGCGAGCTGGTGAAGCAGGTGGCGGGGCGTTTCGACACAACGCTCATGGCCCAGGGGGAAGTGGAAGAAAAGAAACTCGTCTTCGGAACGCAGGAACAGAAAGAGGAAGCGGTTGCGGCGCTGAAAGCCAACAAATGGGTGGCGGACTGGTTCTTCGACGAAAAAATAGAGCAACTTTACCGGGAACGCCTGTTCTACTCCGACGTCGTCGCAGACTACGAAAACCTCGTGAGACAGAAAGACCTCGTGCTCGGGTACAGGCTGCATGGCAACCTCATGGCGCTTTCCAACGGTGTGCCATCCGTATATTTCACTTATGACAGCCGAACCGTCGAATTTGCCGAAACGTTTCAGATACCGAGCTTCGATGTCTTTTCCGGCAAGGAATTCAGGCTCGAAGACTATTGGGATCAGTCGCTCTTCGACCGCTTCAACCGCGCGTATTTCCATGGATATCGGGAAATGCACGGCTTCCTCCGGGAAAACAATATCGATACCGCGATGGTGGATGTGTCGAAAAAGCCGGCGCAGTCCGAGCGAAAGGTTGCCTGATGCGGTTTGCGATGGCTGGCATCTGCGCGCTCTATCTGCTGGTCTGGCCGGAGTGTTCCCATTCGACGAATTTGGAACCGGCGGTTCGCATAGAGGTTGCCGGTGGCGTCGAAACCGTTTTCGACTGGTCAAAGGAGGCCTGCGAAAACTCTCACGTTCCCGACACTCCGGCCCGGGCCTTCAGGAAGTCCGATGGAACAGTCGCCCTGATTGCCAGCCACAATGACAACAGGTTCTTCACCGGCCCATCGCTGGAGGCCCTGCAGCCTGACTGCTCCATCGTGTTCGAGGCGTCGCGATCCGCGGAACTTGCCGAATTCGACGATCTTTCGTGGATGTCCGGGCTATATACCCCGGACGGCGAAACGATCTATGTGCTGGCGCATACGGAGCTTCGTGGACACAGAAGCCCCGGATTGTGCCCGGCCGGAAGATACGGCCCCTGTCTGCTCAACACCGTGACAGGCCTCGTTTCCAGGGACGGTGGCAAAACGTTCAAGCCGCAAGGGGGTGGGCCGGCCGTCGTTGCGACCTTGCCATACCCATACCCGACGGACCGGCCGCGCCGGGTCGGTTATGCCAATCCGACCAATATCATCGAACTTGACGGCTGGCATTATGCGGCGATGTTCGCCGATCGATATCGGGCACAGAAAAGGGGCGTCTGCATCATCCGTACCCGTACGTTGGAGGATCCAGCCTCCTGGCGTGCGTGGGACGGTTCGGGCTTCAATGCCCGTTTCGTCAACCCTTTCGAAGGCCTGGTTGAAGATCCCGAGGCGCATGTGTGCGAACCGGTATCGAGCAAATACCTGGTGCGCATGATTGGCGGACTGTCGCTGCACGAGGAAACCGGGACGGTCGTGGCCGTATTCGGCGACCGGCGCAAGGGGAAGGACGGCGAACGCATATCTGGCTTCTATGTCTCGACTTCCAGAGACATGATCAACTGGAGCGAGCCCCGCCTCATCATGCGCTATGCGCTGCTTTGGGAAGACGATTGCAGCAAACCGAAATCCTACTTCTATCCTTCGCTTCTGGATCCGGATTCCGAGACACGCAACTTCGATCACGCCGATGGCGCGGCGTATCTCTACTTCGTTCGATACAACCTGGAAAGCTGCAAGGTGACCTGGGATCGCGATCTCGTTCGTGTCCCGGTCAGGGTCGTAACGGCTCGGTAGGTTGAAAATCCCACTCTATCAACAGGATAAGGATATCGACATGAGCGTACTTGTCACTGGAGGGGCTGGTTATATCGGCAGCCACATGGTCCTTGCGCTTCGCGATGCCGGGCGCGAAGTCGTGGTGCTTGACAATCTGAGCACGGGATTCCGCGGAGCTGTGCCGCATGACGTACCCTTCGTGGAAGGAAACTGCGGCGACGAGGATCTCGTTAAGTCGATCATTACCGAGCATGGTGTTTCGGCGATCATCCATTTTGCCGGTTCCATCGTCGTCCCGGATTCAGTCAAGGATCCGCTTGGCTATTATGAAAACAACACGGTCAACTCGCGGGCGCTTATTGCCGCTGCCGTCGCCTCGGGCATCGGGCATTTCATCTTTTCCTCCACAGCCGCCGTTTATGGCGAGCCGCCGGAGTGCCCGATCGGGGAGGACCTGCCCCTTGCGCCGATCTCGCCTTACGGCACGTCTAAGCTCATGACGGAATACATGCTGAAGGATACCGCTCGTGCGCATGAGATCCGTTTTGCCGCGCTACGCTACTTCAATGTTGCCGGAGCGGATCCGGAGGGACGCTCCGGCCAGTCTTCGGCGCGGGCGACCCATCTGATAAAGATCGCGGCGCAGGCGGCGTTCGGAATGCGCAGGCACATGGAAATCTACGGGGAAGATTACCCGACACCGGATGGAACCTGCCTCAGGGACTATGTGCACGTATCGGACCTGGCGGAGGCGCATCTTCTTGCCCTGCGCCACCTCGAAGCCGGGGGCGGGAGCCTTGTCTTGAATTGCGGTTATGGCCGCGGATATTCGGTGCGAGAAGTCATCAGCGCAGTCAAACGGGTGTCAGGGGTCGATTTCGATGTTCGTCTCGCCGAGCGCAGGGCCGGTGATCCCCCTGCGTTGATCGCCCGGGCGGATGCCATTCGCGAAGTGCTGGGCTGGCGCCCGAAAAATGACGACCTGGACAAGATCGTCGCGCATGCGCTTTCCTGGGAAGGGCAGTTGCAGCGCTCCAACGTCGCTTGAGGAGGGCCATTCTCAGACTCTTGTCGTCGCGAGGGACGATATTACTCGAATTGTTCGAGAAGGTATCCGATTACGCCAAGCGTTTCTTCCCTCGACATGCAGTCGATGGAGAAAAGCTGCGTGTGTCGGATGCCGGCAATCGTCAGGAATGCCGCCATCGCAAGCTTCGGATTATCCGACTTACTCCGGATTTCCTTGACGATTCTGGCATTTTGCTCGCGAACGGGATCGAGCAGGCCGGGCTCTTCCGCGATGGCCGCCAGAAATCCGGACGGTGACTGCTCCTTGACGCAGAAATAGTCGCGAAACGTCGTAAGATATGCGCGGATGACCGAATTTCGTTTTCCTTCAGCGGATAGGCATAGGCAAGTCTTGTCGAATTGATCCGAAAATTCTTCCACGTGCCGGGCGACCATGGCCTTCAGAAGATCCGATTTTGTCGGAAAATTATAAAGCAGCCCGCCTTTTGATACGCCCGCGATTTCGGCGACGGCCTCAAGGGAGAAACGCCGCAGACCCTGGTCGGAAACCACCACCAGGGCAGCGTCGATAATTTTCTCGCGCGAACCGCTTTTCCGTTTGACGGCTGTTTTTCTTGCTGAATTTCGCGTCTGGTTCATTCGCTTCCTTCGTCGCGTCCTTGCCGGGACCGGACACAGGAGTTGACTTTACCGTCCAGACGGTAAAGAAACAAGTTCCGTAAGATTAACTACGAAGGTGCCGTTGAGTTATGGATTTGCAAACGCAGCGAAACATGTGGCGCTGCAATGCGCCTTGACGTTCACGCTGCGCCCCGCTCCTTCCATGCGGAACATCTCTGAGAAGAACCCATGCTGAAACGCATTCTTGTGGCTTTGTTCGTAATCCTGATCATGGCCGTTTGTGCCGGATTGATCGGGTTCAATTTTTTCCGCGACAAGATGATAGGCGAGTACTTCGCCAATATGGAGCGCCCGACCGTTACCGTTTCGACGCTCACCGTGAAAGCTCAGAGCTGGCAACCGGGTATCGAGGCGATCGGCACGATCGTCGCGCGACAGGGCGTTGACGTAGCGTCGCGTGCGCCCGGGATCGTTCGCGATATCGGCTTCAAGGCGAACGACAAGGTCGAGGAGGGGGATTTGCTCGTCCAGCTGGACGACGAGGTCGAGCAGGCGGACCTGATCGCGGCCAAGGCCAACCTTTCGCGCGATCAGCAGGCGTTGAAGCGTGCAGAAGCGCTTGCGGACCGGGGCGTCAGCGCAACCTCGGTTCTGGAGAATGCAAGAGCGGCACTTGATGCTTCCAGATCGCAGCTGGAGCGCGTGAAGGCGCAAATAGAACTCAAGCAGATCAGGGCGCCGTTTACCGGAACGATCGGTATTCCGCGTGTCGATCTTGGTGAATATCTTGCAGTCGGCTCGGTCATTGCCACGCTACAGGACCTGGAGACGATGAAGGTGGACTTCAGCGTTCCGGAAGTGCAGATCAAATCGCTTCAGCTTGGTCAGACGATCCGTCTTGGTCTTGACGCTGAACATCTTGACCAGACTGGCGAGATCATCGGCATCGATCCGAAAGCGGATCCGGATTCGCGCCTCGTCGCGGTTCAGGCGGAAGTGGAAAATGCCGACTATGCCCTGAGACCGGGCCAATTCGCTGCGGTTCGCATCGAGTTGCCGGTCGAAAAGGACATCATCGCCCTGCCGCAGACCGCTGTCGTGATGAGCCTTTACGGTTCCTACGTCTACGTCGTGCAGGACGCAAACAAGGGAAGCGAAAAATCCGGCGGGGAGGGCAAAGGTTCGAAAAGTCCGGATGAAGCCAACGATCAGACGATGAAGCTCGTCGCCCGTCAGGTCTTCGTGAAAACGGGCCGCCGATACACCGGCAAGATAGAGGTGACTGCCGGTCTGGAGCCCGGCGACATTGTGGTGACCGCTGGCCAGAACAAACTTTCCATCGGCAGCCCCGTCAGGATCGACAATTCCGTTGACCCGGCGGCCGAGACGCCGTCCGCCGGAGGCGCGTCATGAATTTTTCCGAAGTCTTCATCCGCCGCCCCGTGCTGTCGACGGTCGTCAGCCTCTTGATCCTGTTGTTGGGGTTACAGGGGATCTTCAACATGTCGATCCGCCAGTATCCGGAAGTGGAGGAAACCGTGATCACGGTGACCACGGTTTATCCGGGGGCGAGTGCGGATCTCATTCAGGGTTTCATCACGACGCCGGTATCGAAAGCGGTGGCGACCGCCGAGGGCGTCGACTACGTCACCTCCAAAAGCGCGCTCGGACAATCGACCGTCACCGTTCATATGCGGTTGAACAGCGACCCCGATGCAGCACTTACCGAGGTCATATCGAAGGTGCAGCAGGTGCGCGGGCAGTTGCCCGGCGAATCCGAGGATCCGGTAATCCAGAAGGGCACCGGCCGTTCCTTCGCGCTCATGTATCTCTCGGTGCTTTCCGACATCATGTCGCCGCAGCAGATGACGGAGTTCATCACCCGCGTGATCGAGCCTCAGCTTTCCACGGTTGAGGGTGTCGCGGATGCGCAGGTGCTTGGCGGCCAGACATTCGCGATGCGCATCTGGATCGATCCCGTGAAGCTGGCGGCGCGCGGCGCGACGGCGACCGACATCCAGACCGCTGTGCAGAACGCGAACTTCCTGTCGGCGCCCGGCAAGACGGAAAACGAGTTCGTCGCCTATCAGATCGAAATGCAGACGACCTTGCAGACGCCCGAAGCCTTCGGCGAACTGCCGGTCCGCGCGGATGGCGACGAGATCGTCCGCTTGCGCGACGTCGCGCGCGTCGAGCTGGGCAGCGAGAATAGCGATACGAAGGTCTCCTTCAATGGCCGCCAGGGCGTCTTCATCGGCATCATGCCGACCCCTTCGGCCAATCCGCTTAACACCGCCGACGGCGTTCGCGCCGAGCTGGAGCGCATCTCGTCCAATCTCCCGGAAGGAGTTTCGGTGAAAGTGCTCTACGACAGCACCAAGTTCATCAAGGCGTCCATCCAGGAGGTTTTCAAGACGATCGGCGAGGCCGTTATGATCGTCATCCTCGTGATCCTTCTCTTCCTGGGCTCGTTCCGGGCGGTGCTGGTGCCGATCGTGACGATCCCGCTATCGCTCGTCGGCGTATGCTTCTTCCTTTGGGCGCTCGACTATTCGCTGAACACGCTGACGCTTCTGGCGATGGTGCTGGCCATCGGCCTCGTCGTGGATGACGCAATCGTCGTGGTGGAGAACATCCACCGGCATCTGGAAGACGGAATGAAGCCGATGCAGGCGGCGATCACGGGCATGAAGGAAATCTTCGGTCCGGTCGTCGCCATGACGATAACGCTTGCCGCCGTTTACGCTCCGATCGGTTTCGCGCAGGGCCTTACCGGATCGCTGTTCCGCGAGTTCGCCTTTACCCTTGCAGGTTCCGTCGTCATTTCAGGGTTCGTCGCCGTCACCCTGTCGCCGATGATGTCGGCGCGGCTGCTATCGACCAAGCCCGGCCGTTTTCAGCATTTCGTGGACAGGGTCTTCACAAGGCTCGCCGGCTGGTACGGGCGGCGGCTCGATGGATCGCTCGATTTCAAGCCGGCAACGCTCATCATCGTGCTGGCGCTTCTCGGGACCACCGGTTTCCTCTTCATGAAGACGAAGACGGAACTCGCTCCGGAAGAGGACCAGGGCGCGCTCTTTGCCATGGTAACGGCGCCGCGCTACGCCACGTCCGACTACACCAAGCTCTATACGGATCAGTTCTACGCATTGACCGACGATGTGCCGGGCGTCGATGCCCGCTTCCAGATCGTTGGCACGGGCTCGACGAATTCCGCCTTCGCCATCTGGGCGCTGAAGCCCTGGGGCGAGCGGGAGGAGAGCCAGAAAGAGATCCAGAACATGATCCAGCCACGCCTCAAGCAGTCGGCAGGCGTGGAGGCCTTCGTGTTCTCACCGCCGTCGCTTCCCGGTTCGGGAGGCGGCCTGCCGATCCAGTTCGTGCTGCAATCGACCGGTTCATCGGAACAGGTTTTCGAAATCGCGGAGGAAATCCGCCGCAAGGCGATGCAATCGGGCAAATTCATCGTCGTGCAGAACTCGCTGTCCTACGACAGTCCGCGCGTGCGCGTGTTGATCGACCGCGACCGGGCCGCAAGCCTGGGCGTGCCCATTTCAAGCATCGGCCAGACGCTAAACATTCTTGTCGGGGAAGCGGAAATATCGAAATTCGACCGTGAAAGCCGATCCTACAAGATCATTCCGCAGGTGGACCGCTCGTTCCGGATCAACCCTGAAAGGCTCGATTACTTCTACGTCCGCGCGGCAACGGGGGCGATGGTGCCCCTGACGGCGGTCGTCAAGATCGATGCGACGGCGACGGCTGCGGCAATCGAGCAGTTCAACCAGTTGAACTCAGCAACGATATCGGCTCTGCCCCTGCCCACCGTTACCTCCGGCGAGGGATTGGCCACGCTGCAGGAGATCGCACGCGCGCAGATGCCGACCGGTTTTTTCGAGGATTATGCGGGGCAGTCGCGTCTGGAGATCAAGCAGGGATCGACGATCCTGATCGTCTTCGCCATGGCGGTGCTCGTGATCTACCTTGTGCTCGCCGCTCAATTCGAAAGCTTCCGAGACCCTTTCATCATCATGATGTCCGTACCGCTTTCGATCTTCGGGGCGATCGTGCCGCTGAACCTCGGCCTCGGTACGCTCAACATCTATACCCAGGTCGGGCTTATTACGCTTGTGGGGCTGATCACGAAACACGGCATCCTGATGGTGGAATTCGCCAACGCACAGAGAAAGCAGCATGGCCTTTCAAAACGCGAAGCCATAATCGAGGCCGCGCGCGAGCGCCTGCGGCCGATCCTGATGACGACCGGCGCCATGGTGCTTGGCGTAATCCCGCTGGTGCTGGCTGAAGGGGCAGGGGCGTCCGCGCGCTATTCCATCGGCCTCGTGATCGCCTCGGGCATGTCGGTCGGAACGCTCTTTACGCTGTTCGTCGTGCCGATGTTCTACATGTACGTTGGCCACGAGGACCGGGAGGTGGATCAGACGGAGCTTCAGCCGGCCGAATAGGGCAGGACCTTCGACAGAAACCGAAATCGAAACGAGGCGGGTGCGGGCTTCTGGCCGCGCCCGCCTTTATTTATGCTGCATTCCTTCGTGCCCAGGGTTGCCGGATTTTCGAGTGGACGCCCGATCCGAAGGGGCAGGGCGATATTTCAAGTTTATTTCCGACTTGATCGTACGAACTAAACTTTGCCGGCTCCTCTGTCTTTGTTCCGGCTAAAATCTGAATAGCCGTTTAAAAATAATGGCTTACGTAAATCTTAGCGTGTCAAGGCCGGCCAATGAAATTCCTTGACAGGGTTTAATAAGTAAGTTTAGCTAAACATAACCGACGGAAATATCATCTGACTGCCAGCCCGTCGGGAGGGGCGGTTCTTTGTCTCGACAAAAGAATGGGCGGTCACCACTTCTGGGAGGAATAGATGCGCATCCTGATGACGACTGCGCTGGCCGCAGCTGTGTCCGCTGCGTCCTTGTCCGGCGCGAATGCCCAGGACAAGGAGCTTACCCTTTGCTGGGCCGCCTGGGACCCGGCTAACGCTCTGGTCGAGCTATCCAAGGATTTCACGGCGAAGACCGGCATCGGCATGAATTTCGAATTCGTGCCGTGGACGAGCTTTGCCGACCGCATGCTGAACGAACTGAACTCCGGCGGTAAACTCTGCGACCTCATGATCGGCGACAGCCAGTGGATCGGCGGCGGCGCCACCTATGGCCACTATGTCAAGCTGAACGACTTTTTCGAAAAGGAAGGCATCTCGATGGATGACTTCCTTCCCGCCACGGTGAATGCCTATTCGACATGGCCGAAGGGCACGCCGAACTACTACGCATTGCCTGCGATGGGCGACGCCCTTGGCTGGGTCTACCGCAAGGACTGGTTCGAGCGTCCGGAAATTCAGGAAGCTTTCAAGGCCGAACACGGCCGCGATCTGGGTGTGCCCAAGAACTGGACCGAACTGCGCGAGATCGCCCAGTTCTTCCAGGGACGCGAGATCGACGGCAAGAAGGTCTACGGTGCAGCGATCTATACCGAGCGCGGCTCGGAAGGCATCACCATGGGCGTGACTGCCGCCCTTTATCCCTGGGGGTTCAAGTATGAAAACACCCCCGGCAAATACGACATGGAAGGGGCCGTGAACTCGCCCGAAGCGGTCGAGGCGCTCGAATTCTACAAGTCCATGTACGAGACGGCGACGCCTCCCGGCCATTCGGACGCCTACATGGTCGCCAATCTCGATGCCTACAAGTCCGGCCAGGTGGCGATGCAGATGAACTGGTTCGCCTTCTTCCCCGGCATAGCGAAGGATGAAGCCGTTGGTGGTGACGTGTCCGGCTTCTTCGCGAACCCTTCGCAGAACGTGGAAGGCTCCACGCTCGGCGGCCAGGGCATTTCGGTGGTGTCCTATTCCGACAAGCAGGAAGAAGCGCTTGAGTACATCAAGTGGTTCGCACAGCCCGATGTTCAGGCCAAATGGTGGGCCCTTGGCGGCTATTCCTGTCACGTCGCCGTGGCGGGTGCCGACGACTTCGCCGAATCCACGCCGTTTGCCGGTGAGTTCCTGAAGGCGATGGGGTCCGTCAAGGACTTCTGGCAGGAGCCGATCTACGCCGAACTCCTGCAGGCCATGCAAAAGCGCGTGCACGACTATGTCGTGGCCGATCAGGGCACCGCGCAGGAAGCGCTCGACAAACTCATCGAGGACTGGACCATATCCTTCGAGGACGACGGCAAGCTCTAGGCGGAGCTTCGCCGCATTCAGCGCGGGCCGGCACAGCTCGGCCCGCGCTTCTTTCGGAGGTCCAGGATCATGACGGATCAGACAATTCAGCGAATTGCATCTGACACGCCGAACGTCGCGCCGGGGTTCGTCCAGCGGGTGCGCGGCCTGTCGGACAGGGCGGTCGCATGGCTGTTCATCGGCCCGACCCTCGCAATCCTGCTGGCGATCAATATCTTCCCGCTTATCTGGACGGTCTATCTGTCCTTCACGAACTACCGGGCGAACCAGCCGGGACGTGAGGTCAAATGGGTCGGCACCCGCAATTACGAACGCCTGCTCGGTTCGGAAGACATCTGGGGCTATCTGCAGGCAACCGCGCATTTCGTCGTCTGGACGATGGTGCTGCAGGTTCTCATCGGTTTCGGTCTTGCGCTGCTGATCAACCGGAATTTTCGCGGCGCCAGCTTCTGGACGACGCTGATCCTGATCCCCATGATGCTGTCGCCGGCCGTTGTCGGCACATTCTGGACCTATATCTATCAGCCGCAAACGGGCATCTTCTCCTACATCATCGACTTCTTCGCCGGCACCGGCGCGATCGACATGATCGGCTCCGTGACGTTGGCGCCATGGGCGATCATCATCGTCGATACATGGATGTGGGCTCCCTACATCATGCTGCTTTGCCTTGCGGGGCTGCGTTCCATACCCGACTACCTCTATGAAGCGGCCGAGATCGACCGGGCGAACGCGCTCCAGAAGTTCTGGTACATCACGCTTCCGCGCGTGCTTCCCTTCCTGATGCTGGCAGTGCTCTTCCGCGGCATCGAGAACTTCAAGATGTTCGACATGGTGGTGGAGCTGACCTCGGGCGGTCCTGGCTCGACGACGGAGCTTGCCTCGATAAACCTCAAGCGCGAGGCCTTCGAGAAATGGCGCACCGGCTTCAGTTCCGCCTTCGCCATCATTCTCTTCGTTACCGTGTTCGGTCTCGGAAACATCTACGTCAAGGCGCTGAACAAGGTGAAGTCATGAGCATTGCTGCAAATCCGGGCCAGACCGGCGCCCGTGGCAGATGGCTCGCCGGCAGCGCGGTCGCGCTCTATGCGCTGATCGCGATGATCCCGCTCTTCTGGATTTTCGCTACCGGCTTCAAGTCGCCGCCCGACTCCATCGCCTATCCGCCGAAGGTCTTCTTCGAGCCGACCCTGGAAGGCTACGTGAACCTGTTCACAAGCCGCTCTCGCCAGACGGATGAATACATCAAGACGCTTGGACCGCCCAAGACCTGGTATGAGGAGATCGCCCGCTCGCGCAACATGGTGATCACCGGCCCGAGCCGCTTTGTCGACCGCTACTGGAACTCCGTGGTGATCGGCTTCGGATCGACGTTTCTTGCCGTCTTCCTCGGCACGCTGGCGGCTTACGCCTTCTCGCGGTTCAAGGTGCCTTTGAAGGACGATCTGCTGTTCTTCATCCTGTCCACGAGGATGATGCCGCCGATCGCCGTCGCCATCCCGATATTCCTGATGTACCGCGAGCTTGGCCTATCCGACACCAAGGCGGGCATGATCCTGCTTTACACGGCGGTCAATCTTTCGCTTTCGGTCTGGCTCTTGAAGGGCTTTGTCGACGAGATCCCTCGCGAATACGAGGAGGCGGCGGTCGTCGACGGCTATACGCGGTTGCAGGCGTTCCGCAAGGTGGTGCTGCCGCAGATGCGCGCCGGAATTGCCGCTACCGCGATCTTCTGCCTGATATTCGCCTGGAACGAATACGCCTTCGCGCTCCTGCTCACATCGGGCCATGCGCAGACCGCGCCTCCCTTCATCCCGATCATCATCGGCGAAGGCGGCCTCGACTGGCCGGCGGTGGCCGCGGGCACGACGCTGTTCCTGCTTCCGGTCGTGGTTTTCACGGTGCTGCTCAGAAACCAGCTCTTGCGCGGCATAACCTTCGGAGCGGTCAGAAAATGAACAGGACAAGAGCCTTGGCACCTTCGCGCCTCTTTCGCCGCGCTCCCTGGGAGAACGCCGCAACCGCGCTCATCGCTCTCGGCATCGTCATGCTGATGCAGCCGTTCTCCATGTGGGCGTTCGGTTGGTCGTTTGCCGTCATTCTCACCGGCACGGTCGCCTTCGTGATCGTCAGCCATTTTCCGGAATGACGGTGGGAGGCGCTTCGACATGGCCGAGATAAGACTTGAAAACCTGCACAAGGCGTTCGGCGATTTCACCGCCGTGCGCGAGTCGAGCTTTACCATCGCTGACGGCGAATTCTTCGTGATGCTCGGCCCTTCGGGCTGCGGCAAGACCACGACGCTGCGCATGATCGCGGGCCTGGAACTGCCGACTTCGGGCCGCATCCTGCTGGACGGAGAGGACGTGACGTGGAACCGCGCGTCAGCACGAGACATCGCCTTCGTGTTCCAGCTTTTCGCGCTTTATCCGCACATGACGGTGCGGCGGAACATATCCTTCCCGCTTCGCATCGCCGGCTTGCCGAGGAAAGAGGTGCGCGAGAGGACGGAATCCGTCGCGAAACTTCTCCAGATCGAGCATCTGCTGGATCGCGGCGTCGGTGGCCTGGCCGCCGGCGACCGGCAGCGCGTCGCGCTTGGCCGCGCCATCGTGCGCCGGGCAAAGGCGTTCTTGATGGACGAACCGCTCGGCGCGCTCGACGCGGAATTTCGCGACGTGATGTGCGAGGAACTTCGCGTCCTGCACAACCGGATAGGCGCGACGACCGTTTACGTCACCCATGACCAGGTGGAGGCCATGTCGATGGCAGACCGGATCTGCGTCATGAACCATGCCGAGGTTCTGCAGATCGGCTCTCCGCTGGAGGTCTACGACCGCCCGGCGACGAAATTCGTAGCCGGGTTCATCGGTTCACCGTCGATGAATTTCCTGCCCGCGAAGGGCGGGCTGCCGGCCGGAAGCCGCGCCATCCGCGTGAATGGTTCCGAAATCGCGATTCCCGAAACGCAGGCTTCCCTTGAAAGCGCGGAAGCCTTCGTCGGCGCCCGGCCCGAGCATATCCAGATTACGGGGGAAGGAGCGTTGAGGGGGCGTGTCTTCGGCGTCGAATATATGGGGGCGCGTCAGCTTGTGACCGTTGATACCGACGTCGGGCGGCTCAGGGTGCGTTCGCCCAATACATTGCGCGTCAACGACGGGGAGACCGTCGGGCTCGATTTCATGACGGAGCGGCTAGCCGTCTTCGATGCCGCGACGGACCGGGCGGTTCCGACCTTGCGGGCGGAAGGAGGCTTGAATGGCTGAAGCTTCGCTTGCCGCCGTCACGAAGCGTTTTGGCGAGACGATTGCGGTCGATGACGTCGACCTTACCATCGCGAATGGCGAGTTCATTGTGCTGCTCGGGCCGACGGGGGCGGGCAAGACCACGCTCCTGCGCCTGATCGCCGGCCTTGAAACGCCGGACAGCGGCACGGTCGCCATCGGCGGCGGCGACGTGACCTCGCTTGCACCCGCCATGCGCGATGTCGCCTTCGTCTTTCAGCAGTATTCGCTTTATCCGCATTACACGGTCTTCGAGAACCTTGCATTCCCGCTTCGCGCGCCCGGACGGCGCATGGGCGAGCAGGCGATCCGCAAGCGGGTTTCCGAGATCGCGGAAATGCTTCGCATCGGCCACAAGCTGAAAAACAAGGCGACGCAGCTTTCGGGCGGGGAGATGCAGCGCGTATCCATCGGGCGGGCGCTGGTGCGGGAGCCGAACGTCTTCCTCATGGACGAGCCGCTGAGTTCGCTCGATGCGAAGCTGCGTGAGGATCTTCGCGTCGAATTGAAGCGCATCCAGCGTGACCTCGGGGCAACGATCGTCTATGTGACGCATGATCAGCTTGAAGCCATGACGCTTGCCGACCGCATCGGCATTCTGGATCGGGGCCGGCTCGTTCAGGTGGACGAACCGCGCACGATTTATGAGCGCCCGGCGACGGTTTACGCGGCGCAAAGGCTTGGCAGCCCGCAGATAAACCTTCTTCCGGCCGGACGGCTCGGATTGACGCCCGGCAGCGCGAGCGCCATTACCGCTGGCGTCAGGCCCGAGGATGTGGAAGTGGGAACGCCCGGCGGGTTCGACGCTCGCGTCATAGCGGTGGAGCGCCGTGGCGCGGAGATGATTGCGCTGCTTGAGGTGGATGGCGGTCAGCAGGTTCATGCGCTTCTTGATGCCCACCGGCCGGTCGGGGAAGGCGCGAGCCTTCAGGTCGCTGTGCGGCCCGGCGCTCCGGTCTGGTTCGACCGTGAGCAGCATCTCGTCAATACATAAGGAAAGGCCGAATGACTTCCGATGTTCTGATTGCGCGCCTGATCGACCTGATCGGCGATCGGATAGAGGCTCACGCCAGTGAACTGACGGAGCTCGATCAGGCGATCGGCGACGGCGACCACGGCGACAATATGCGCCGTGGCTTCAAGGCCGTTTCCGGCGAAAAGGAGGCGCTTGCGAACATGCCGTTCGGCGAGGCGCTGAAGAAGGCCGGCATGACGCTTGTGATGAACGTCGGCGGCGCGTCGGGCCCGCTCTACGGTTCGGCGTTCATGGCCATGGGTAAATCGGCCGAGGCGATGCCGGGAAGCCGGGTGGAGGCCGCAAGGCTTCTGGAAGCTGGCATAGAGGCGGTCAAGTCGCGCGGAAAATCCGATGTCGGCGCGAAGACCATGCTCGATGCCCTGGTGCCGGTGTTGAAATCGATAGAGGCCGGTGCGGATATCGCAGCCGTTCGAAAGGCGGCGGATGCGGCAGTCGAAGCCACGAAGCCGATGCTGGCGACCAAGGGGCGCGCGGCATTTCTCGGCGAACGATCGATCGGCCACATCGATCCGGGTGCGCGGTCGTCAGCGCTGATCGTTCACGCCGTCTGCGACGCGTTGGAGGAAAAATGACCGATAAAGTGTCAATCGTAATCGTCTCGCATTCGTCGGAGGTCGCGAAAGGCGCTGCCGACATGGTGCGCCAGATGGTCGGCGACGATGTGGCGATCGCCAGCTGCGGCGGCAATTCGGAAGGGGGCCTGGGAACCGATGTCGCGGCGATCATGCAGGCCATCGATGCCGTCTGGTCGCCCAAGGGGGTTGCCGTGCTGGTCGATCTCGGCGGGGCCGAAACCAACAGCGAGATGGCGATCGAGTTGCTTGGCCCGGATAAGGCGAAACAAATCGTGATCTGTAACGCACCGGTGGTGGAAGGCGCGGTCATGGCCGCGACCGAGGCTGCCGGAGGCTCGGACCTTGAAGCCGTGAGGCAGACAGCGGAGGACTTCAAAGCATGAGCGAGGCGGCGTCGAATATCGAATGGATCACCGCATCGGCGTTGATCGTTGACGAGACGGGGCTGCATGCGCGTCCTGCAGTGAAGCTCACCAAGCTTGCGAAAACGTTCGAGGCGAGCGTGGAAATCCGCGGGGAAGCTCAGGAGCGTTGGGTGAATGCGAAGTCGCCAAACGCCGTGATGAAGCTCAAGGCGGCCTACAACACACCGCTCCAGATCCGTGCAAGCGGTCCGGATGCGGCGGCTGCCGCCGAGGCTCTGGCCGATCTTGTCGAGCGGAATTTCGATGGTTGAAACCTTGAACGAGCGGATCCTGACAGGCGTCCCGGTTTCGGGCGGATCCGCTCTGGGCGTGTGCTACCGCCCCGTTGAAAAGAGATTCACGAGGGAAAAGGGCAGCCCCGCGCAGGAGGCTGATGCTCTCAGGAATGCCGTTTCGCGCGCCGGAAAGGAACTTGAGGAGCTTGTCGCCGGGCTTGATCAGCTTGCCGCCGAAATCCTGGAATTCCAGCAGGTCCTGCTGGAAGACGATGACTTGCTTGAGCCCGTATTCTCCCGCATCGAAAACGGTGAAAGCGCGGATGCCGCCTGGGCAGTGGTGCTTGCCGGCGAAATTGCCGAATACCGGGCTGCCGACGACGAATATATGGCTGCCCGCGCAGCCGATCTCGGTGATTTGCGCGAACGTGTCCTGCGCGCGCTGTCTGGGCCGCAACGTGCGGACGATGGGCCGCCGGACGGCGCGATCGTCGTCGCCGGGGACCTGACGCCGTCCGCGTTTCTGGAGATGGACTGGACGAGGCTTGCGGGCGCTGCTCTCGGCGCGGGGAGCGCGACCAGCCATGTTTCGATCCTTGCGCGGGCCCGAGGCGTGACGATGGTTGTCGGTCTCGGTGACATTGACGCGCCCGATGGCGAAGCGGTGGCGCTCGACGGGCGAACGGGGACGATGATTGTTGCGCCATCGCACGAAACGCGGGCGCGGTTCCAGGAGCAGATTTCGCAAGAGGCTGGCCTCAAGGCCGAAGAGGCCGAAATCGCCGGCAAACCCGCCGTGACGCGCGCCGGTCGTAAAATCCGCGTTCTCGTCAATGTCGACGACCCGTCGATCCTTGATGGCCTCGATCCCGAAATTTGCGATGGAATAGGCCTGACCCGAACGGAATTCCTCTTCTCGAAGGGCCCGCCCGACGAAGAGACGCAACTGCAAGCCTATGAAACCATCGTGCGATGGGCGAAGGGGCGCCCGGTCACGATTCGCACGCTCGATGCCGGCGGCGACAAGCCAGTGCCGGGCGTCACGCTCGATGGCGAGCAGAACCCGTTTCTAGGCGTGCGCGGCCTCAGGCTCTCGCTGCTCGACCGCCCTCTGTTTCGCGTTCAGCTGCGCGCGATTGCCCGCGCCGCTCGGCTTGGCCCCGTCAAAATGATGGTGCCGATGGTGACCGCCCCCTTCGAGCTGGATGAGGCGAGGGCGGAGCTCGATCTGGCACTTGCCGAATTGACCGGGGAAGGACTTGCGCATGCCCGTCCCGAATGCGGCATCATGATCGAGACGCCCGCGGCGGCCCTGACGGCGGAGGATTGGGATGCCGATTTCTATTCCATCGGCTCGAACGATCTCATCCAGTATGTGACCGCCTGCGCGCGTGACAATCCGAACCTCGCGAAGCTTGCGGATGCGCGCAATCCGGCAGTGCTGGAACTGATCGCCCGGACGGTCGCGGCGGGCAAGGCTCGCGGTGTCGAGGTCAGCCTGTGCGGGGACATGGCATCCTCGCCGGAGCTTGTACCCCTCCTGCTTTCGCTTGGGCTGGAGAGTTTCTCGGTTGCTCCGGCGCAGGTCGGTCCCGTAAAGCTTGCCATCGGATCGGCCGAGGGAGATGTGGCGAATGGCGACTGATACGCAAGCTGGAGAAGACCCGCTCTCGGAATACAAGATCATGCTGCGCGATCTGATCGAGCGCAGGCCGTCCGGAACGCGCCAGCGCATCGCCGAGGCCTTCGGTACGCACAAGAGCTTCATCAGCCAGATCATCAATCCGAACTACCGCGTCCCGTTGCCTGCGCAGCATATCCCGGCGCTCTTTGACGTCTGCCACTTCTCTGCCGAGGAGCAGGATGCGTTTCTGAAGGTCTATGCCCGCGCGCACCCCAATCAGGCGGCGGCGATCGAGGAACTTGCCGGTATCGAGCGGGACGTCGTCCACATCAAGTTGCCGGAATTCGCAGACCCGATGATCCGCCGCGAAGTGGAGACGGCGATCCGCGCCAGCGCGGAGCAGATCATAAAGATGGCCGAGAAGCTGTTGAAGAAAAACTGATTTCGGGAGGAATCCGATGAAGAAGCTGATCAATGCTACCGACGATATACTTGCCGAGAGCCTGCGGGGCTTTGCCGCCGCCCACGCGGATATCGTCGAACTGTCTGAGGAGCCCCGCTTCGTCATGCGCAAGGGAGGCGCGGTGAAAGGCAAGGTGGCGCTGATTTCCGGCGGCGGTTCCGGCCACGAACCGCTGCATACGGGTTTCGTTGGCAAAGGCATGCTGGATGCGGCGTGTCCGGGACAGATTTTCACCTCGCCGACGCCGGACCAGATGATTGCCGCCGCGCAAGCCGTAGATGGCGGCGCGGGCGTGCTTTGGATCGTCAAGAATTACTCTGGCGACGTGATGAACTTCGAAATGGTGTCGGAGTTTCATGACGGAAACAGCGCGACCGTGCTCACGAACGACGATGTCGCGGTGGAAAGTTCCACGCACAGCCAGGGCCGGCGGGGTGTGGCGGCGACCGTGATCGTTGAAAAGATCGTTGGCGCGGCTGCGGAACAGGGGGCCGATCTTGCGGCCTGCAAGGCGCTTGGCGACCGCGTGAATTCGGCTTCCGGCACCATGGGTGTCGCGCTGACCAGCTGCATCGTGCCGGCCGCAGGCAAGCCGACGTTCGATCTGGGCGAAGGCGAGATCGAGATGGGGGTCGGCATCCATGGCGAGCCCGGACGCCGCCGCGAAGCGCTGAAGCCTGCCGATGCGATCGTGGGAGAATTCGTCGAGACGATCCTTGCGGACCTGAAGCCGGCCTCGGGTGAGGAAGTTCTGGTCCTGGTGAACGGCATGGGCGGAACGCCCTTGATGGAGCTTTACCTGGTCTACGATGCCGTCGCCCGGCAATGCGCGGAGCACGGGCTCAAGATCGAACGTTCGCTGGTCGGCAACTACTGCACATCGCTTGAGATGCAAGGCTGCTCGGTGACGATAACCAAGCTGGATGACGAGATGAAGTCACTGTGGGACGCGCCCGTCAGGACCGCCGCGTTGAACTGGGGCAATGGCTAATCATTTTGCCGGGTCCGTGACCTGACGCTTGTGATGGGCGCGTCGGGTCAGGCCGGCCTCCACTCGAGCGAAGGCGAGGCTCTTGCGGTCATAGGCTGAAAGGTCGATGCCATACGCCTCTGCGGTCTTTACGACTGCGGGAAGCGGAACGGGGTCGGCCTTTCGCCAGAAGGGGCGCAATTCGCGCAGGAAAATATTGGCGGTAACCGGGCCGATGCCGTGAAACGCGCAAAGGCGTGTTTCGAGCTCGGCGCTGTCGGCGGCAGCTTCCTCAATCCGGGAAACCTGCCCACCGTAATCCTCCATCAGCCTTGCGCAGTTGCGTAGGAGTTGTCGTGATTTGCTTTCGTCATAGCGCACGTAACTGCCCTCGCGCATGACCGGATCGACGAGAAAATCCCACCCGGCGGCGATGATTTTTTCGGGCGTCAGGAGTTTGTGACGCTCGAATGAACGGTAGGTTTTTTCCGCGATAGCGCCGGATATGCGGCCACCGTAAAGCTGGCTCGCCAGGAACCAGCGGAAATATGCATCCTCGCTGCCCGCACTCAGATCGATGCCGAGAGCTTCTGAATAAAGCTCGCTCTCTTCCAGCGCTTCGAGATCGATTTGCCCCTTGGTTTGCGTCATGTCGATGCTCTCGGGGACGTAGGAAGCTTCAGCCGGCGTTCCTCGCTCTCGTGTGTGCGGTCAATGCGAAAGCAGGAGCGGCACGTTGCTGTTTTCCAGCATCTCCCTGGTCGTGCCGCCTAGAATATTCTGGCGGAACCTGGAGTGACCGTAGGCACCCAAGACCAGCAGGTCGACGTCGAGGTCTCGTGCCTTTTCGAGAAGGACCTGCGAGACGGGCCGGCCCGCGGAGGCGACGCTCGATACGCTGACATTCAGCCCATGCCGGGAAAGGACTGCCGCGATATCCGCACCGGGTTCTTCCCCATGATCGTCGTCTCCGACAACCGGATCGACAATCAGGACATTGACAACCCCGGAGCTCATCAGGAAGGGCAGGGCGTCGGAAGTCGCGCGTGCGGCCTCGCGATGGGCATTCCAGGCAATCAGCGCGCGTTCGCCCAAGGTGATCGGGCCATCGGTTTGCGGGACGAAAAGAACGGGTCTGCCGGATTCGAACAAGGCACCGTCGATCGCCTTGGCTTCCACCGAATTCAGTTCGCCCTTTCGGGAACGCAGGACGATTGCTAGATCGCAGTAGATCGCATGGCGTGCGATGAGGTTGTCTTCAGATTCGGGATGAGACAAATGGGGGCGTATGTCGAAGGACAGGCCTTCGCGGGCAAGCCTCGTGTTCATCTCTTCGGCGGCGGCCTTCAAAACCGCCTCGCGCTGCTTGCACTCTTCAGCCCATATATCGACATATCCATGCCCGCCATAACCGTAGAACGGCAGATGCGGGACTTCGCCCACGATCAAAACCGAAAGATGCGCGGCATTTTCCCTTGCGATCGAAATGGCGGGTTCAAGGTGGGCCGGTCCGGTTTCGATCTCCGTCAGCGCCAGCAGGGTCTTGAACGGCATCCTCGTAATCTCCGGAAGGTAAAAGCTCCAGAAATGCAGTATCGCGCGCATCCCATGCTTCAAACAAGATGAATTGAGGTCGCCGGATCAGGCGGAAATGCGCTCTTTCCAGCGGCGCATATAGTTTCTCCCGCCGCTCAGCGGCGTCACCGGCTGCTGCGAACCGGTGACGATTGATTGCGAGGCCGGGAGAATCAGCAACGCAGCCCCCACGCTCGTGCCAGTTGCCGAGACGGACGCATGAACCGGCGCATCCGTCGCGGCGGCGAGCATCGCCAGGTAGGCGTCGTTGCGCGAGAACGCGCCTTCGACCACGATCTCGCCCCGATGGCCGATCAGATCCAGGCAATGCGCTGTCATCAACGCCAGATAGAAGGCAAGCGCCGCGGAACGCTTGCCCGAACCTTGTGCCGGTTCCTCCGGGGCCCATGATGCCGTCCTTCCGATGAAGGGGCCAGATCCGGTATCGACGGAGGGAAGCAGCATGATGTCGTTGTTCAACACCTCCTCGATATCTGCCGGGGTCGGTTGGACGTTCGCGTCCCCTCCCATCAGCTCGTATTCGCGCCCGCCCATGAAGCGGGCGGATGGAACCGGATCGCCGAAAGCGTTGATGTTCATCAGGCAGTCGCGCGCGGGGTCGAGGTGGACGGTCCGCCCGCCGATCGCCATGGCGATCACCCAGGTGCCTGTCGAAACGACCGAGAAAGGTGCTTCCCGGCTCTTGAGGTGAAGGAGCAGCGAAGCGTTGGAATCGTGAATTCCGCAAAAGACAGACGTATCGGCGGATAGGCCCGTCTTCCCGGCAACACCCGGCAGGACCCGGCCCAGGCGGTCGCTGGCCCTGCGAAGCGGCGCCATCTTTTCCTCAAGCCCAAGCTTCGCGACGATCGAGGAAAAGCGCTGCTCCCGGTGGTTCCAGAGGTCGGTATGCGCGCCGAGCGGCGTCATCTCGTTCGCCGGCACGCCGCAGAGGCGATAGGCCCAGTATTGCGGATAGGTCATCACCGTCGCGGTTCGTTCCCGCAGGGCGGGAACCGTGGCGAGAAGCCAGTGGAACTGTGCCGCGAGATTGAGGCCGAGCGGCAGGCGCGGAGAGCCCGTCTCGGCGAAATCGGGGCGTATCGCGTCATACTCGGCGGCCAGATCGTCGGGGCCTTCATACTCGTAGTCGAGAACGGGGGTGGCCAACTCTCCGGCCTCATCCAGCATCACGCCGGATGCGCCGTGGGTCGTGACGGTGATCGCATCGATCCGCCCGCCGCTGTTGAGTTCGCGCAAGCCTTCCAGGATGAATTGCCAGATGCCTTCGGTGTCGTAGTGGGGGTAGGGCGGGCCGTTCAACACGGTGTTCGCCCGCGTGATGACGCTCGTCTCCTCAAGGTTTTGGAGGTCGACGGCCGCAAGCTTCACGTTTGTCTTGCCGATGTCGACAACCGCGGCATGGCGGATTTCGGAAAGTTCTTTCATTGCATATGAAACATCGTTTCGAGCGGAATCGCGACAGGCTCGCCATCCGGTTTCGTTTCCATGATATCCGCCATATGGTCCCACCAGCGCCGCATGACCGGATCGAGCGGCAGCCGATCCATCGTGTGACCGTCCCACCGCCACAAGACGGCGAAAAGGGTTCCGGTTTCCCGGTCGAGGTGGATGGAATAGTCGGATATGCCGGCTTCTTTCAGGAGCGTGACGAGTTCAGGCCAGATCTCGTCGTGGCGCTTTCGATATTCGTCCTCGCAGCCTGGACGAAGCTTCATCTTGAAGGCGTATTTCTCCATCGTTCAGGCCCTCGTGCCCTTGGAGATGCGTCTCCAGATGCGCGGCAGTGCGATGACGGCGATCAAAAGCGCGCCGATGAAGATCGACATGACGATGCCCGGTACGTTGAGAAGGCCGAAGCCGAAGGTCACCATGCCCATGACGATGGCCGCGAGCACGACGCCCGGGATGGTGCCGGATCCGCCGAGTATGTTGATGCCGCCGAGCACGACCATGGTGACGACTTCCAGTTCCCAGCCAAAGGCGATGGATGGTCGTGTCGAGCCGAGCCGCGAGGTCAGGCAGATGGCGGCGATGCCGGACATGAGCCCCGTCAGCAGGAACAGGATGAATTTCACGCGGCCCACGCGAATGCCGGAAAAGAGCGCTCCGGTCGGATTGTTGCCGATTGCGTAGACGGCGCGGCCGAAGTTCGTCTTGTGAAGGAGGACCGCGAAGATCACGGCAAGCGCCGCGAAAAGCGCAAGCTCGAACGAGAACACCCACCAGACATAGCCTTGCCCGAAATAGGCGAAGCTCGAGGGGTAGCCGGTATAGGCCTGATCGCCGAGCACGATATAGGAAATGCCCCTGAAAAGGCTCATCGTGCCGATGGTGACAACGATCGACGGCAGGCCGAGGCCGGTCACCAGCGCGCCGTTGAAGGCGCCGCAAACAAGGCCGACTAAAAGGCCTGTGGCGACAAGTGCCGACGTATCGAAACCAAGCTGGACGGCAAAGCCCATGGCGGTGGAGGCAAGCGCGATGATCGAGGCGACGGAAAGGTCGATCTCGCCGGAGATGATCAGCAGCGCCATGGCGAAGCCGATCATCGCCTTTTCGGTGAAGTTGAACGTTGCGTCGGAAAGGTTCCACGGATCGAGGAAATAGGGCGACGCCATGGTGTTGACGAAGAACACCGCGATGGCGACCGCCAGAAGCAGAGTTTCCCAACTGCCGGTGAGACGCTGAATGGGTGAAGAAAGGCGATCGGGAATCTCGCGGGGGCCGGCGGCGGTTTCGCTCATGTCGCGTGCTCCGCTGTCTTGAGGATGACGCGGCCCTTTTGCCGTTGGGCGCGGGCATTGAAGGCGATGGCGATGATGATCGCGGAGCCCGAGATCGCCAGTTGCCAGAAGGGTGAGATGTTGATGACGGGAAGGGCGTTCTTGACGACACCCAGGAAAAGCGCGCCCAAAACCGCCCCCGCGACGGAGCCGATGCCGCCGGCGATCGAAACGCCGCCGATCACGCAGGCCGCGACGACCTCAAGCTCGAACCCGCCGGCGATATCGACATAGGCGACCGCGTAACGCGCGACCCAGAGATAGCCGGTCAGGCCGGAAAGGGCGCCCGCGAAGACATAGGCCATGAAGCGGGTAAAGCCGACGTCGATGCCCGTATAGACGGCGGCATTGGGGTTGCCGCCGACGGCGAAGAAAGCACGACCCAGAGGCGTGCGGGCGACAATCACCGCAAACAGCGTGATGCACAGGATCGCGATCCATGAAAGCACGGGCAGGCCGGCTATCGTCGCGCGGGGAAAATGCTTGAAGGGCTCGCTCATTTCATGGGCGTTGATCCATTGGCCTTCCGAGACGAGGAATATGATGCCCCGGTAGATCGTCATCGTTCCCAGCGTCACGACGATCGGCGGAATATCGAGCTTCCATACGAGGATGCCGTTGAAGGCGCCCAGCAACGCGCCGAGAGATATTGCGATCGCGATGATGAGCCCTATCGGGATGTCGGGCGCGACGGTGTTGATGGTGGCGACGATCATGCCGGTAAGTGCTAGGTTCGCGGCAACCGAAAGGTCGATGCAGCGCGTCAGGATGACCACCATCTGGCCGAGCGCAAGGATGATCAGCGGTGCCGTGTCGTTGAAGACATTCGCGAGGTTGGCGGGACGAATGAAACCCGGAAAGCGGGTCGCGATCAGGCCCGTCATGGCGAGGATGGCGAGCGCCAGGATAGCCTCGCGCGATTTGACGGCGTTTTGGATCATTTCGCGGCCTCCGCAATTCCCGCCGCGGCGCGTACGAGGCTTTCCGGGTTCATGCCCTCGCCCGTCAGTTCGGCTGCGATCCGCCCTTCCTTCATCACGATCACCCGGTCCGACATGCCGAGGATTTCCGGAATTTCGGAAGAGACCATGACGACCGCGAGACCGCTCGCCGCCAGTTCGCTCATGAATTCGTGCACGGCGGCCTTGGAGCCGATGTCGATGCCCTTCGTCGGCTCGTCGAGGATGATGACGCTCGGCTCCGTGGCGAGCCACTTGGCGATCACCACCTTCTGCTGGTTGCCGCCGGACAGATTGCCGACGTCCTGATCGAGCGAGGCCGCGCGAAGGTCGAGCCGCGAGGTGTATTTGCGCGCGAGGCTGAATTCCTCGGCGAGGCGAATGAAACCGTGCCGCGATGTCCTGGAAAGAGAAGGCAGCGTCACGTTCTCGAAGATCGGTAGGCCGATGACGGTGCCCTGCCTTCCGCGATCCTCCGGAACGTAGACGATGCCTTCACTGATCGCATCGGCAGGCGAGTTGATCGTGATATTCCGTCCTTCGATCGAAACGGTGCCGCGCGAAGGTTTCGTAATGCCGAAGAGCGCCTGCATGAACTCGCTGCGCCCGGCGCCGACGAGCCCGTAGAAGCCGAGGATTTCGCCCTTGCGCAGGGAAAAGCCGATGCTGTCGAACTCGCTCGGGTGGCAATAGTCGCTGACCCGCAGCACTTCCTCGCCAAGCGCCACCTGCTGCTTGGGGAAGATCTGATCGACGGAACGGCCGACCATCATGCGCACCAGTTCGTCTTCGCTCACATCCGCCATCGTGCCCGACCCGGCAAGTTCGCCGTCGCGGAACACCGTGTAGCGGTCGGCGATGCGGAATATTTCGTCGAACTTGTGGGAGATGAACAGGATTGCCTTGCCGTCCGCCTTGAGCTTCTCGACAAGGTCGTAGAGTTCCGAGATTTCCTTGTGGGAGAGGGCTGCCGTCGGCTCGTCCATGATGACGACGCGCGCATCGACCGAGAGCGCGCGGGCGATGGCGACGAGGTGCCGGTTTGCAATGCCGAGGTCGCGCAGGCGCGCGCCCGGATCGATGGTCGCGCCGATGCGTTCGAGCAGGGATTTCGCGTCGCGGTGCATCCGCGCGGTGTCGATCAGGCCGAAGCGTCCCTTCGGCGCATGACCGATGAAGATGTTTTCGGCGACCGTCAGTTCGTCGAACAGCACGGTTTCCTGGTGGATGGCGGTAATGCCGGCGTCGGACGCCGCGTGGGCGGTTGGAAAGAAAACCTCCTCGCCGTCTATCGTTATCGTTCCGCCGTCGGGTTGATATATGCCGGTCAGTATCTTGACGATCGTCGATTTTCCGGCCCCGTTCTCGCCGACCAGAGCCGTCACTTCGCCCGGATAAAGATCGAGCGAAACCTCCGACAGCGCCCTGACGCCGGGAAATTCCTTGGAGATGCCGCTCAGCGACAAGAGCAGCTTGCCGGGCACGGCCGTGGCGTTGCCATCCTCTGCGGCGATGGCCTGCGAACTGGCGAGCATAACCTCCCCCCGGCGCAATTCCTGATTTGGTCTTTTCGCTTCTCCGGCGCGTCAACCTGTCGACGCGCCGGATTTTTTCACCGATGTGGCAGGGTCAGAAGATGTCCTTGAACTCGTCGATGTTCGACGCGTCGTAGACGAAGGGATCCGCCATGGCGCCCTCGTTGTTGTCGTCGAGCTTCACGCTGCCCATGCGCCCCATCGGGATTTCGGCGCCGGGCTCGGCTTTCGCCTTATCCGTCGCGAGGTTGTAGGCGATCATCGTTGCCGAGTAGCCAAGGTCGATGGGGTTCCAGATCGCGAAGGACTTGGAAGCGCCCGATTTCACGTGCCCCGCCATTTCGGAGGGGAGACCGAGGCCGGTCACGTTGATTTCGCCTGCCTTTTCGGCGTCCGTCACGGCCTGTGCGGCGGCGACGATGCCGACCGATGTCGGAGCGATGATCGCCTTGAGGTCCGGGTACGTCTGCATCAGGCCCTGCGCTTCGCGGTAGGACTTGTCGGCAAGGTCGTCGCCATAGACGGTCGCTACCACGTTGATGCCGGGGTAGTTGTCCTTGACCTTGTTCATCTCCTCAATCCAGGTGTTCTGGTTCGTGGCGGTGGCGGAGGCGGATAGTACCGCGACATCGCCGCCATCGGGCAGGTGATCGGATGCAAGCTTGATGATCATGTTGCCGATCAGCGCGTTGGACGACGGGTTCAAGTGCATCTCGCGGCCTTCCGGCGCGACGCCCGAATCCCAGGAAATCACTGTGATGCCGCGATCCATCGCCTTCTTCAGGGCGGGGACAAGCGCATCGCGGTCATTGGCGGATATCGCGATGGCATCCACGCGCTGGGCGATGAGCGAGTTGATGACCTCGATCTGCCCTTCGGCCGTGGTGTCGGTCGGGCCGGTGTAGATGATCTCGACGTCGCCCAGTTCCTTGGCGGCTTCCTCCGCGCCTTTCGCGGCAGCCTCGAAAAAGCCGATGCCGAGCGCCTTGACGACAAGGGCGATCCTCTTGTCTTCCGCATGGGCGGAACCCGCTATCGCCGTAGCGGTGGCCGCGATGACGGCCGATGTCAGCAGTTTCTTCAGAATGCTCATATCTTCCTCCCTTGAGCGTTCATCCGGACTTTCAATTCTTCGAACGGTGTCAGCCGGCGGCCGGCGCCTGCGTTTCCCGTTCCTGCCCGATCCCGCTTTGAGCCACGATCAGGCGAACTTCTGCATCTTCCAGCATCTGCGCCGCGCGATCGGGGATGCCTTCGTCGGTGATGACGGTCGTAATCCTCGTCAGCGGGCACAGGATCAGGCTCGAGCGTTTCTTGAATTTCGAGGAATCGACCAGCACGACCAGTTCGTCGGCCTGTCCGATGAGCTTCTGCTCCGCCTGGATCAAAAGCGGGTCGGCCTCCATCAGCCCGAGGGGGCCGAGCCCTTGCGCGCCCATGAACATTCGCTTCGCATAGAAGTTCCGCGTCACGTCGTTCTCGAACGGGCTTAGGATGATGTTCTGTTCGCGGTAGATCGCACCGCCCGAAAGCATGATCGTGTTCTTGGAGTGCTTCAGCAGGTGTTCTGCGATCGGGAATGAATTGGTGAAGATCTGCATGCGCCGGCTGGCGAGAGGATGCACCATCTGGAACGTCGTGGTGCCGCCGTTGATGATGATCGCCTCGCCATCCTCGCAAAGTTCGACGGCCTTGCGGGCTATTGCGCGTTTTTGAGCAATGTTGATCGCTTCATTGACGCGGAAGGGGCGTCCGGCGAGGCCGACGAACTGCGGCGGATTGATCGATTCTGCGCCGCCTCGAACCCGGCGCAGCTTCTTCTGGACGTGGAGGGTGGCGATGTCACGCCGGATCGTGGCCTCGGACGCGCCGGTCAGCGACACGAGTTCGAGAACCGTGGCGACCGGCCTTTCCTGAATGGCCGACAGAATGATCCTGTGACGTTCCTTCTCGTGCATTTCCGTCCTCCCGGTCGCCGAGACTTCCACTCAATTCAAGCAGTGTCAATCACAAATGATCATTTTCAATCGTGCACTGCGATATGTTGATCAAGTATGATCGAAAATGATTGACATCCTGACGCATATTCGCGAGCTTACGGGCAAATGCGAAAGCGCCCGGGCATTTTTCCGAGGTAGGTCTCGCGTTCGGCAGCGTCGCAAGCGGGATGCGCCGGGGCTTTGAAAGAAATCGGCTTATGGCGTTCGGTTGCACATGCGAATGCCAGTCGATGCAGGGAGGACATCATGCTGACGACCGCCGCCGCTTCCCGCCTGAATATCGCGTGGGATGAAGCAAGGGCCGCCGGAATGAGCGAGCCTGAGTTGCTGCTCTACCGTTCCAATCTTCTGGGCTCGGACAAGCGGGTTACCAACTACGGCGGCGGCAATACTTCGGCGAAGGTCATGCAGAAGGATCCGCTGACGGGCGAGGACGTCGAAGTCCTCTGGGTCAAGGGATCGGGCGGCGATGTCGGCACCATCGCGATGGACGGCTTCGCGACGCTTTACATGGAAAAGCTGAGGGCACTGAAGGGTATTTACCGGGGCGTCGAGTTCGAGGACGAGATGGTGGGCTATCTGCCCCACTGCACCTTCAACCTGAACCAGCGCGCCGCTTCCATCGACACGCCGCTACATGCCTATGTGCCGAAGGCGCATGTCGACCATATGCACCCGGATGCGATCATCGCGATTGCGGCTGCCGAAAACAGCCGCGAACTGACGCGGGAGATTTTCGGGCGGGAAATCGGCTGGCTGCCGTGGAAGCGTCCCGGCTACGAGCTTGGCCTTTGGCTGGAAAAGTTCTGCCAGGAAAATCCGGATGCGCGCGGCGTCGTGCTTGAAAGCCACGGGCTGTTCACTTGGGGCGACACGGCGCGCGAATGCTTCGAAACGACAGTCGAGATCATCAATCGCGCGATCGAATGGTTCGAGGGCAAGGGCGAGGGCAAACCGGCGTTCGGTGGCGCGAAGCACCAGCCGCTCGATGCCGCTGCACGGCGCGAAATCGCGGGTGCGCTGATGCCGGCCATTCGCGGCATGGTCAGTTCCGACCAGCATATGGTCGGGCATTTCGATGACGGCGAGCGCGTGCTGGAGTTCGTCTGTTCCAGCCGGCTTAAGGAGCTTGCAGCACTCGGCACCAGCTGCCCGGATCATTTCCTGCGCACCAAGATCCGCCCGCTCGTGATCGGCTTCGATCCCGCAAGGCCTGACACAAGCGCGACCCTTAAGGAGCTTTCGCAGGCGATCGCCCGCTACCGCGAGGATTATGCGGCCTATTACGAGCGCTGCAAGCGCCCGGGCAGCCCGCCGATGCGTAATCCCAATCCGGTCGTTTTTCTCATTCCCGGCGTTGGCATGATCACTTTCGCCAAGGACAAGGCGACGGCGCGCATTTCCGGCGAGTTCTATACCAACGCGATCAACGTCATGCGCGGTGCTTCCAGCGTGTCGACCTACCGCGGACTGCCCGAGCAGGAAGCTTTCGACATCGAGTACTGGCTTCTGGAGGAAGCAAAGCTTCAGCGCATGCCGAAGCCGAAAAGCCTTGCCGGGCGTATCGCGCTTGTCACGGGTGGCGCCGGCGGTATCGGCTCGGCGATCGCCGACCGGCTGTTGAGGGAAGGGGCCTGCGTCGTGCTCGCCGATATCGACAGGCAGGCGCTTGGCGAAACGGCGGAACTGCTTTCCGGCAGATATTCGAATGATGTCATGCGCGCCGTCGCCATGGACGTGACGCGTGAGGACGCCGTGGAAGCGGCCTATCTCGCGGCGGCCGTGGAGTATGGCGGTGTCGATATTCTGGTCTCGAATGCGGGTATCGCATCCTCCGCGCCGGTGGAGGAAACCTCGCTCGACCTTTGGAACAAGAACATGTCGATCCTTTCGACCGGATATTTCCTGGTCTCAAGGGCGGCTTTCAGGATCATGAAGGCGCAAGGGATCGGCGGTTCGATCATCTTCATCGCCTCCAAGAACGGCCTTGCCGCCTCTCCGGGCGCAAGCGCCTATTGCACAGCCAAGGCGTCCGAAATCCATCTGGCAAGGTGTCTCGCGCTCGAAGGCGCGCCGGAGGGTATCCGCGTCAATGTGGTCAATCCCGATGCGGTGCTTAAAGGCTCCAAGATCTGGTCGGGCGACTGGCTGAAGGAGCGTGCGGACGCCTACGGCAAGGACACGTCGGAACTTGAGGAGCACTATCGCCAGCGCTCGCTCCTGAAACGGTCCGTACTGCCTGAGGATATCGCTGAGGCAACCTATTTCTTCGCCTCTGAGGCATCCGCCAAATCGACCGGCAATATCGTCAATGTCGACGCTGGCAACGTTCAGGCCTTCACCCGCTAGAAGTCACTCAGGCGGCTATGGCCCGAACGAAAACCAATCCAGGGAGGCGGATATGGCGATGATGGACAGGGGCGTGATCGCGCGCGAAAACGAGACGCGCATCGCGGATCTGAAAAGGGACTACGAGACGCTTGGCGAGCGGCTATCCCGGCGCGGTATCGAGATCGGGGAGATCAAGGAAAAGGTCAAGGCTTACGGCGTCGCCATTCCTTCATGGGGCGTGGGCACCGGCGGAACGCGCTTCGCGCGCTTTCCGGGCGAGGGCGAGCCGCGCGATATCTTCGACAAGATGGAAGATTGCGCGGTCATCCAGGAACTGACGCGGGCAACGCCTCGCGTTTCGCTCCATATCCCGTGGGACAAGGCGGATCCGGGGGAGCTTCGCGCCAAGGCCGCCGAACTCGGCCTCAATTTCGATGCCATGAACTCCAACACATTCCAGGACCAGCCGGGACAGGAGCATTCCTACAAGTTCGGATCGCTCTCTCACACGGATGCCGCCACCCGCAGGCAGGCAGTGGAGCACAATCTGGAGTGCATCGAGATCGGCAAGGCGATCGGCTCGAAGGCGCTGACGGTCTGGGTAGGGGACGGGACGAACTTTCCGGGTCAAGCCCATTTCACGCGCCAGTTCGAGCGTTACCTGGACTCCGTCAAATCGGTCTATGCCGCTCTGCCGGACGACTGGCGCCTGTTCACCGAACACAAGATTTACGAGCCGGCGTTCTACTCGACGGTCGTTCAGGACTGGGGCACCAATTATCTGGTCGCCCGTGAAGTCGGCGACAGGGCCTATTGCCTTGTCGACCTCGGCCACCACGCGCCCAACGTGAACATCGAGATGATCGTCGCCCGCCTCATCCAGTTCAAAAAGCTAGGCGGCTTTCATTTCAACGACAGCAAGTACGGCGACGACGATCTGGATACCGGAGCGATCGATCCTTACAGGCTGTTTCTGGTCTTCAATGAGTTGGTCGACGCGGAAAAGCGCAATGCTCCGGGCTTCGACCCGGCGCATATGCTCGATCAGTCGCATAACGTGACGGATCCGGTCGAAAGCCTGATGTCGAGTGCGATGGAGGTTCAGCGCGCCTATGCGCAGGCCCTCATCGTCGATCGTGACGCGCTTGAAGGCTTCCAGCAGGACAACGACGCGTTGATGGCGTCAAGCACCCTCAAGGCCGCCTACCGTACCGATGTCGAGCCCATACTCGCCATGGCCCGGTTTGAAAAAGGCGCTGCCATCGATCCGGTCGGCACATACCGGGCATCCGGTTATCGGGCGAAGGTCGCGATGGAACGGCCTGCGGTCACCGGTGCAGGCGGGGGCATCGTATAGAGCGTATTCCCGGACTGGGAAATAGCCCCGGAACCAACGTCCTGAGCATATCCTTTTCGCCGGATCTGAACCGGATTTCGTCACAAGGAAATTATTTAAGATATTGAATTAAAGTCATTTTCTACGATGTCGGCATTTCGTCGAAGCATCGGCGGCCGGATGATCGTTCATTCGACGGGCGGAGTTTTTCTGCCCCCTAAAGCCTGACCTCTCTAATTCCCTGCCGAATATTTTTCGTAAGGTTCATCGCCCCGCCGCGCCCCTGCGGGCAAGGCCGGCCCGGGTTGGCCGCTCGAAGGCAAAATGGTTATCCGAGATAATAGTTATTGACTATAACTATAATTCGAGTATTGTTCACCTAACGGGAGGATGATGATGTCGTTCGATGCAATGCCTCGGAATGGCGATGGCGAGCTACCTCTGGACGAAGGCGCCGTTCGCGAGTTCGTCGGCTACAACCTCAAGCGGGCCTATATGGTTCTCTACCCCGCGGCCCAGGCTGCGGTGGCGGAACTCGACCTTCGCATTCCCACCTTCAGCGGCCTGTCGGTGATTGTCCGCAATCCCGGCATCGCGCCTTCGGAGCTGGCGGAACGGCTCAGCATGGAGCGTTCGAACATCGTCGTCGTGATCGACGAACTGGAAACGCGGGAGCTTGTCACCCGTACCAAGTCGAAGACGGACCGCCGCAGGTTCGCGTTGACCGCGACGATGCGGGGCAAGCGTCTGCTCGACAAGGCTGTAGCGGCCATACGCCGCTCGGAGGAGCGCCTGCTTCAACGGCTCACTGCCGAGGAACAGGCAAAACTGGTCGAACTGCTGAACAAGATAGAGGCCGCTTCGACTGACTAGCCCAGGAGGGCCATCCGCGCAAAGGCGGGACTTTTCTCAGGGAGGAAAGCATGATTAGCAGGATTGCTGCGCTGGCGATTGCCGGCACGATGGCGCTCGCCAACTCGGAGGCCGGTGCCGAAACGATACGCGCAACCAGCGGCTTCGGGCCGTCGCACCCCATTGCCGTGCACGTCTATCCGGAAATCAGCACTAGGCTCAGCGAATTCACGAATGGCGCCTGGGACCTGCAGGATACGCCCTCGGGCCTTGTCGCGCCGAACGAGATGAGCTCGGCCCTGCGCGATGGCGTGACCGAGTTTGGCGCGCTTCTGATGCCGTATTTCCCGGCCGAATTTCCCGACGCCGCCTTGCCGTCGGAGGTCTCGATCATCGGCTCCAACAATCTGGTGATCTCGTCGGCGGTAACGGAATACATCGCAACTTGCGCCGAATGCCAGGCGGAATTCGCAGCGAACGGGCAAGTCTATCTCGGTACCGACGCGACGCCACCTTACAACCTGCTGACCGTGAAGCCGGTGCGCAGCGTCGCCGATATGGCGGGCATGCGAATCCGGACCGGGGCGCCGCTCTACGCGGGGCTGGTCGATGCGCTTGGTGGCGAGGCCACGCAGATCCCGTCGTCCGAACTTTTTGAATCGCTCAGCCAGGGCGTGATCGACGGCACCTTCAGCGCCAACCACGAGATCATCGCCAACCGGCTCGGCGACGTTGTCAAATACGTCACCGAGATGGAAGAGGGCGTATTCAACGGCGCCGCGATAACCACCGCGAGCCGCATTCTTTGGGATCGCATGTCGGCGGAGGACCGGGCCGCGCTTGCCCGCGCTTCTCAGTACGGCGTGGCGAAAGGCCTTTTCGGGTTCATTGATGATGCCGCAAAGGCACGTGAGACGGAAGGCATCGAATTCATCGCGATGGACGAAACGCTTTCCGAAGCCAAGGCCGCCTTCAACAAGGCGCAGCTTGCCAAGGCGGCGGAAACCCTGAGCGGGCGCGGCGTTGCCGACGCGCAGGCAAAGATCGACCGATACACGGCTCTCGTCGAAAAGTGGGAAGGCCTCATCACCCCCGGCATTACCGCCGAGGAACTGGGCGAGCTTCGCTACAACGAAATTTTCGCAAAGCTTGACATGAACGCCTACGGGCAGTGACAGCGGCGCGCCCCGGTAGCGGGGCGCGTCCCCATCAAAGCATTTTGAATCCGGAGCGATTTCCGATCGCGAAAACGCTCCAGGGCCCAGGGGAGCCGGTCATGAGATCGCTCGAAACATGGATCAGCCGGATCAGCATGGTGCTGGCCTCGCTCGTCCTCCTCGCCATGATGCTTCAGGTCGTCGTCGACGTCTTCATGCGCAGTTTTCTCGGCGCGGGCTTTCCGGCGACCGCCGACCTTGTCGGGCGCTACTACATGGTCGCGATCAGCTTTGTGCCGCTTGCCATGACCGAGATAGGCCGCCGCCATATCGAGGCGACGATCTTCACCGACGGCCTTCGTGGAACGGCAAGGCAGGCCGTGGCACTCGCCGGCTTTTGCATCGGGCTCGTCGTCTTCGGGTTTCTCACCTGGGGATCGGCCGTGGAGGCGCTCTCCCAGACCGGGCGTGGCGCCTATGTGGAGGCGGGAACCATGCACTTCCTGACTTGGCCGAGCTACTGGATCCTGCCGGTTTCCTTCGCGCTGATGGAACTGGTGCTTGCGATCCGCGTCATTGAGGTTCTCACGGGCCGGTTCGAACTGAGCCTTCACGATCCCCTTGAGGAAATCGACTCTCACGCCGGGGAGGCCATGTGATGGACCCGATCGTCATCGGGCTTCTCGCCCTTGCCGGCCTGCTCTTTCTGATCGGCTTTCGCGTGCCGATAGGCATCAGCCTGATTTTCGTTTCGTTCCTCGGCATCTGGGGCATCGCCGGCGTGCGTCCCGCGATGAGCATGCTGTCGACCATACCCTACACCTCGTCGGCGAACTGGACGCTGAGCTCGATCCCGATGTTCCTGCTCATGGGCTATCTTGCCTATCACTCCGGGTTGACGCGCGGCCTGTTCGAGGCGGCCCGCGTCTGGTGGGGCTGGCTGCCCGGCGGGCTCGCCATCGCATCGCTTGCCGGGGCGGGCGGGTTTGCCGCCGTGTCGGGGTCGTCCGTGGCCTGCTCGGCGGCGATCGGGCGCATCGCCATCCCCGAGATGCAGCGGCAGGGTTATGATCTGCGCGTCTCCACCGGTTCGGTGGCGGCGGGCGGTACGATCGGCGCGCTCATCCCGCCGTCGATCATCCTGATCCTCTTCGGCATCCAGTCGAACAGCTCGATCAACGCGCTTTTCGCAGGCGGGCTGATCGTCGGCCTGGCGTCGCTCTTGTTCTATGTTCTCGCCGTGCTGGCGGTCTGGTTGCGCGCTCCGGAGCGGCTGCCGCGCGCCGAGCCGTACACGATGGGCGACCGTTGGGCCAAGACGCTGGAAATCTGGCCGGTCCTGTTGCTTATCGTTGCCGTTCTCGGCGGCCTCTTCGCAGGCTTCTTCACGGCGACGGAGGCCGGTGCCTTCGGTGCTTTCATGGCCCTTGTGCTCGGCATCCTGCGCCGCTCGCTCACGTGGTCGGGCTTTCGCGAAAGCCTGATCGACACTCTGCTCGCCTCGGGCGCGCTCTTCATCATCGCCATCGGCGCGAATCTTTTCACGCGCCTTGTCGCGATGTCCGGCCTTTCGGCCGAGATCGGCGGCCTGGTCGAGGGGATGGGGCTCGGCACCACGG
Source organism: Stappia sediminis (assembly GCF_009826895.1). Lineage (GTDB taxonomy): Bacteria > Pseudomonadota > Alphaproteobacteria > Rhizobiales > Stappiaceae > Hongsoonwoonella > Hongsoonwoonella sediminis. The sequence goes on from NZ_WUMV01000002.1 coordinate 470,750, forward strand.
GCCTCCTGATCGTCATCACGCTGATCTACCTCGCGCTCGGCATGTTCCTGGAGCCCATCGGCGCGCTCTTGCTCACACTTCCGCTGTTCCTGCCCCTGATCGGCGTGCACGGCGTGGACAAGATCTGGTTCGGCGTCCTTGTCGCGAAGCTTCTGGAGATCGGGATGATCACCCCGCCGGTCGGATTGAACGTCTTCGTCATTCACTCGGTCGCGCGCGATTACGTTCGCCTTGAACAGGTCTTTGCCGGGATCGTGCCGTTCCTTCTCGCCGATCTGGCGCTGGTCGTCGCGATGTTGCTGACGCGTGGGTTTTTCTGAGGAGAGCGAAAATGGAAATCGACGGACGGATTGCGCTGGTCACGGGCGGCGGCAGCGGCCTTGGCGAAGCAACGGCCCGGCGCCTTGCTGCCAAGGGTGCGCGCGTGGCGGTGGTCGATCGCAGTGCGGAGGCGGGCGAACGTGTCGCGTCCGAGATCGGCGGGGTCGCGCTGTCGGCGGATGTGACCGACGCGGCTGCGGTCGAAGCCGCGTTCGACCGGTGTGCCGGGGTGTTGGGCGGCGCGCCGCGCATCGTCGTCAATTGCGCGGGGATCGGCACTGCCGCCCGCATCCTGTCGCGCGATGGCAGCCTCTCGCTCGATGTTTTCGAGCGCACGATCCGCGTGAATCTCATCGGCACCTACACGGTAATGAGCCTTGCCGCCCGCGCGATGTCCGGCCTCGATCCGCTCGATGCGGATGGCGCGCGGGGCGTGATCGTGAACACGGCCTCGGTCGCCTATCAGGACGGGCAGATCGGGCAAGCGGCCTATGCGGCCTCCAAGGGCGGCGTCGCTTCGCTGACCCTGCCTGCCGCGCGTGAGCTTGCCCGGTTCGGCATCCGGGTGATGACGATTGCCCCCGGCCTGTTCGAGACCGCGATGAGCGCCGGCCTTGCGCCTGAAGTTCGCGCGTCCCTGGAAGCGGGCCTTCCGTTCCCCTCGCGTATGGGCAAGCCCGGGGAGTACGCGCTGCTGGTTCAGCAGATCGTCGAGAACCCCGTCCTGAACGGGGAAGTCATTCGTATCGACAGCGCCGTTCGCCTGGCGCCGAAGTGAGGAGGTTGTCGTGAAAGGCAGCTACACCGAAGCCTCTTTTGACGGTCAGATCGCGGAACTCGCGCTGATCCGGGAGGACAAGCGCAACGCCATGTCCGACGGCCTTCTTGCCGAGATCGAGGCGTTCTACGCCGATCTGCCCAGGGACGTTCGCGTCGTGATCCTGCATGGGCGGGGCGGGCATTTCTGTTCCGGCCTAGATTTGGCCGAGCACGTTTCGCGCAGCGCCGAAGCCGGCGTCTACCACTCGCGCAACTGGCACCGGGTGATGGACATGATCCAGTTCGGCGGTCCGGTCACCGTCAGTGCCATGACCGGCGCGGTGATCGGCGGCGGACTGGAAATGGCGACGGCGACCCATGTGCGTATCGCCGAACCCTCGGTCATCTTCCAGTTGCCCGAGGGCCGGCGCGGCATCTTCGTCGGCGGTGGCGCGACGGTCAGGGTCGGGCGGATCATCGGCCCGGACCGCATGACCGAGATGATGCTGACCGGGCGCAAATACAATGCCGAAGAAGGGCTTCGGCTCGGCCTCACGCATTATGCCGTGGGCGAGGGCGAGGCTCTGCCGATGGCGCGCAAACTCGCCGCGAAGATCGCCGAAAACGCGCCGATGTCGAACTATTTCATGGTGCAGGCGCTGGCGCGGATCGGGGATATGCCGCGCGCCGACGGGCTTTTCACCGAAAGTCTTGCCGCTGCACTCGTGCAGACGACGCCGGATGCCGAGGAGGGGCTGAAGGCGTTTCTGGAAAAGCGCGAACCGAAGTTCCGCTGAGACGGGAGGAATGAGATGACCCCGACGGACCTGCCGAATGCGCCGAGCGGATCTGCCGAACGCGCGGACTGGGCGCGGGCAAACACGCTGACCCGCTTCGTCCCGCACAAGGTGGTGCGCGAGGACCGGGCGGACGGAACGATCATCCTGAGTTCGGGATACGACATGCCGTCCGTCGCGCCGAACACCGGTGCATGGCTCCACGATTGGGCGAAACGCGCGCCAGAGCGGATCGCGGTATCGGAGCGCTGGAGCGATGGCGAAGGCTGGCGCGATGTGACCTACGCCGAGCTTCTGGCGCAAGTGCGCGCAGTCGCCTCGTCGCTTCTCGCGAGGGGTCTGGGCCAGGCGGATACCATCGCGATCATGTCCGGCAACGGTGTCGATCACCTGATCCTATCGCTTGCCGCGCAATACATCGGTGTTCCGGTCGTGCCATTGGCCGAGCAGTATTCGCTCATCGTCGAGGCGCACCCCCGGCTGACCTTCGTGCTCGACAAGGTGCGCCCGAAGATGGCCTTCGTCGACGATGCCGCCCGCTATTCGGCGGCCCTTGCACTCCCCGAACTCGATGGCGTGGAGGTCGTCGCGGCGCGTGGCGAAGGTCCGCGCAAGGTGACGCCGATGGCGGAGCTTCTGAAGGGCGATCCTTCGGTCGATCTCGACGCGGCGCATGCGAAGGTCGGACCGGATACGCTGGCGAAGATCCTCTTTACCTCCGGCTCCAGTTCGGACCCCAAGGGGGTGCTGACTACGCACCGGATGATGTGCGTGAACCAGGCGCAGATGGGCGTCGTTCTGCCGTTTCTCGATGATCGGCCGCCCGCGACGACCGACTGGCTGCCCTGGAATCACGTCTTTGGCGGCAGCCACAACGTCAACATGATGCTGAGCCACGGCGGCACGCTGATTGTGGATAGCGGCAAGCCGACAGGTCCGGGCTTCGCCACGACGCTGAAAAACCGGACCGACCGGCCCGGCACGCTCGTATTCAACGTTCCCGTGGGCTTTGGAATGCTCGTCGAGGCGCTTGCCGACAAGCGCGAGCAGCGAGAGAAAATCTTCGGCGATCTGGACCTGATCTTCTATGCCGGCGCTTCTCTGCCGCAGGAGGTGTGGGAGGGGCTGGAACGCTACTGCCTGGAAGTGCGCGGGGGCTTGCCGTTGATGATCTCGAGCTGGGGCCTGACGGAGACGGCGCCCGCCTGCCTCATGGTGCATGAACCGATCGGCCGTTCCGGCGTGGTCGGCGTGCCGTTGCCCGGCGTTTCGGTCAAGCTGATCCCCGATGCGGACATGCGCTGCGAAATCCGGGTGAAGGGGCCGAACGTGATGCCCGGTTATTTCAACGATCCCGACAAGACGAAGGCTGCCTTCGACGAGGAAGGCTTCTTCATCACCGGCGATGCGGTGCGGTTTGTGGATCCGCAGGATGCAGAACGCGGCCTGATCTTCGACGGGCGCGTGTCGGAGGATTTCAAGCTCGACACCGGAACCTGGGTTCAGGCGGGCAATCTCAGGATGGCCGCCTTGAAGGAACTGACGGGCCTTGCCCAGGACGTTGTGATCTGCGGTCATGACCGGGGCGAGGTGGGGCTCTTCGTCTTTCCCGCCCCCGGAGCGGCCAATCTGGACGAAGTGGCCGGCGGCGCGGTGGCGGATGCGCATTTGATGGCGCGCATCGAGGAGCGGCTGCGCGCGATGAACTCCCGCGTCACCGGCTCTGCCAAGCGGATCACCCGCGCGCTGATCCTCGCCGAGCCGCCCTCGCTCAAGGATCACGAGATCACCGACAAGGGCTCGCTCAACATCAGGAAGGTTCTCACCCGCCGGGCCGATCTGCTGGAGCGGCTCTACGACAATGAAGACCCGGCGTTGATCCGGGTCTGAAGGGGGAAGACATGGTCGACTTTTCCAAGGTCCGCGCGATCGACTTTCACACCCATGCCGAAGAGCCCTGCGGCTGCCATGCCGATGACGGCTATGACGATCTGCAGACCACGATGGCGAAATATTTCGGCGCGCCCTGGGTCCATCCGCCGACGGTCGCCGAGACCGCGGCGCATTACCGCGAGATGAACATCGCTGCCGTCATCTTTCCCGTCGATGCGGAGCGCGAGACAGGCTACCGCCGCTACAAGAACGAGGAGGTGGCCGAACTCGCCGCCGAGAACGACGACGTCCTGATTCCCTTCGCCTCGATCGATCCGGCCAAGGGCAGGCTCGGCGCGCGCGAGGCGCGAAACCTCGTGGAAAATTACGGCGTGCAGGGTTTCAAGTTCCATCCGACGATGCAGGGCTTTTATCCGAACGACCGCATGGCCTACCCGCTTTACGAGGCGATCGCCGAAACGGGCAAGCCGGCGTTGTTCCATACCGGGCAGACGGGGGTCGGCTCTGGCATGCCGGGCGGCAACGGGATGCGCCTGAAATACTCAAACCCCATGTATATTGACGATGTGGCGGTGGATTTCCCCGATATGCCGATCATCCTCGCACACCCCTCCTTCCCCTGGCAGGAAGAGGCGCTGGCGGTCGCGCAGCACAAGCCGAACGTCTACATCGACCTTTCGGGCTGGTCGCCGAAATACTTCCCGAAGATCCTTGTCCAATATGCCAACACGATCTTGAAGAAGAAGATGCTCTTCGGTTCCGACTGGCCGATGATCGCGCCCGAGAAGTGGCTCGGCGCTTTCGAAAAAGCCGATTTCCGGGACGAGGTGCGCCCGCTCATCCTCAAGGAAAACGCCATGCGCCTTCTGGGGGTGTCATGAGCGATTTTCATGCTCCTGTCGACGATATCCTGTTTTCGCTTCGCCATGTCGCGCGGGCCGACCGCCTGGCGGATTGGGACGATGAGCTTGCGGGTGAGATCATCGGCCATTTCGCAAGCTTCGCCGAGGGGCGCATCGCGCCGCTCGATGCAAGCGGCGACGCGCAGGGCTGCAGGCTTGAAAACGGCCGCGTGCGGATGCCGGACGGTTTCGCGGAAGTTTATGCGGAACTTGCCGGGCAGGGCTGGCAGGGGCTGTCCGCGCCGGAGGAATTCGGCGGGCAGGGCCTGAACGGCGCGGTTCGTGCTGGTGTCAGCGAAATATTCTCCGGCGCGAACCATTCGTTGCAGATGGTCACCTCGCTGGTGCCGGGCGCGATCAGCGTGCTTATGCGTTTTGGAACCGATGAGCAAAGGGAAGCATATATCCCGCCCCTGGCCGTGGGGCGTTGGCTTTCCACCATGGCGCTGACCGAGCCCGGCGCAGGGTCGGATCTTGCCGCGATCCGCGCACGCGCCGTGAAAGACGGCGATGCCTGGCGGATCGACGGCGAGAAGATCTTCATCTCGGGCGGCGATCAGGACATGAGCGAAGGTGTTTTCCATCTCGTTCTCGCCCGTACGGGCCCTGCGGATTCCGGTGTGCGCGGTCTTAGCCTGTTCGCCTGCCTGTCGGACCTGCCGGACGGATCGCGCAACGCAATCGGCGTCACCCGGATTGAGGAAAAACTCGGCCTGCACGCTTCACCGACCTGCCAGCTCGCCTTTGACGGGGCGGTCGGCGAGTTGATCGGCGAAGAGGGCGGCGGGCTGAAGGCGATGTTCGCGATGATGAACCACGCACGCCTCGACGTGGCGCTGCAAGGTGTCGCCCATGCCGCCCGTGCGGCTGATCTGGCGCGTAGCTATGCCGCCGAGCGCAAGCAGGGGCGTGATGCGAACGGCAGGGAAATCACCATCGATCAACATCCCGACGTTGCGCGCATGATCGAGGAATGCGATGCGCTGGCCATTGGCGGCCGGGCACTTTGCCATATCGCCCTGGTCGCCGAGGAACTGGGCGCCGCGCATGACTTCGTCGAGTTCATGACGCCTGTCTGCAAGTATTTTTGCACCGAGGCCGGGACGCGTGCTGCCGACCTCGCGATACAGGTCATGGGCGGTTACGGGTATCTGCGGGAATACGGCGCGGAACAGAATTGGCGCGATGCTCGGATCTGTTCGATCTACGAAGGCACGAGCGGCATTCATGCCCGCACCACGGCAACACGTTCGCTCTCGATGAATGGCGGCGCCGGCGCGCGCGCCTTCGCCGGTTTCCTGCGCGAAAGCGGTGGGGACTTCGCCGGACTGGCCGAAAAGTGGGAGGCGGAGGCCAAACGTGTCGCAGCCAGCGACGATGCCGCCGCCGAAGCTCACGGCTTCATGGAACTGACCTGCGATTTTGCCTGGCGCGCAGCGCTCGCCCGGGTCGCACGTGCCTCGGAAGCCGCCCCCGCGATTTCGGATCGGATTGATCGGGTATGTGAACGTTTTGGAATTGCCACATGATCTGAGGCCGGGCTCTATTCGAGCTCCTGCGACAGAGCCTGCCTCGCAAAAGCCAGGAACTGCTTGCGCTCCGCATCGTCGAGGTTTGATAAAATCTCCGTCTGCAGCATGCGCACGACGGGCAGGGCGCTTTCCACGACGCGGCGTCCGCTTTCGGTAAGGTTGAGGATGCGCGCGCGGCGGTCGCTTTCGCTGACGGCCCTTTCGACAAGGCCCTTGTGCTCCAGCCGGTCGATCACGCCGCCGATCGTTGCGCGGTCATAGGCGATCATCGCGGAAAGGCTTGCCTGGTCGATGCCGGGGTTTGTCCGCAGCACCTCAAGCGCTGCGAACTGCACGGGTGTCAGGTCGAACCCCGCCTTCTGCATCTCGCTCTGGAACACCTGAGTGGATCTTTGATGCAGGCGCCGGATCAGATGGCCTGCCATTTGCTCGAGCATGGACCTGCTTCCTTCTTGTTGCCGCAGCCGGCATATCATATCGATTGACAACATACTATATGTATACATATAATAAGTATACATACTTTAAATACGAATGGGAGGATACGAAGATGCAGTTCCACCTCAACGGGTTCCGGGCAGGCAATCCTGAAATCCTGCCGGCTGAAGGGCGCGAAACGACGGGCGATACGCTTCCGAAAAAAGTCGATGTGCTGATCGTCGGAAGCGGGCCGGCCGGCCTGACCCTTGCCGCGCAGCTCTCCTCCTTTCCCGATATCACCACCCGCCTGATCGAACAGAAGGACGGGCCGATGGAAAAGGGGCAGGCGGATGGTGTGTCCTGCCGCTCGATGGAAATGTTCGAGGCTTTCGGTTTTGCGGACCGGATCAAGAAAGAGGCCTATTGGGTCAACGAGACGACATTCTGGAAGCCGGACCCGGCCCGGCCCGAACACATTGCCCGCAACGGGCGGGTGCAGGATGTCGAGGACGGCCTGTCCGAAATGCCGCATGTGATCCTGAATCAGGCGCGGGTCCATGACATGTACCTGGATTTCATGCGGAACTCACCATCGCGGTTGGTCCCGAACTATTCGTGCCGGCTGGTTGATGTTTCGGTCGACGAAGATGCCGGCGAATATCCTGTCTCTGTCAGGATCGAGCGGACGGACCCGGAACACGAAGGCCGGATCGAGCATGTGCGCGCACGCTATCTGGTTGGCTGCGACGGTGCCCGCAGTGCCGTGCGCAAGGCTATCGGGCGTGAGCTTCGCGGCGATTCCGCCAATAAGGCCTGGGGCGTCATGGATATTCTCGCCGTCACCGATTTTCCCGATATCCGGCAAAAGACGCTGATCCAGTCCAAGGACAAGGGAAGTGTGCTGATCATCCCGCGCGAGGGTGGCTATCTCGTGCGGATCTATGTCGAGATGGACAAGTTGGCTGAGAACGAGCGTGTGCGAAGTAAAAACATAACCGTGGAGAATTTGATTTCCGCCGCGCAACAGGTCTTTGAACCCTACAGTCTCGACGTGAAGGACGTGGTCTGGTGGTCGGTCTATGAGATAGGCCAGCGGCTCACCGACAAGTTCGACGACGTGCCCGAGGATATGGTCGGCAGCCGCCTGCCGCATGTCTTCATCGCGGGCGATGCATGCCATACCCACAGCCCGAAGGCCGGGCAGGGGATGAACGTTTCCATGGGCGATACGTTCAACCTCGGCTGGAAGCTCGTGTCCGTGCTTCAGGGTCGCTGCCCGCCGGAACTGTTGCACAGCTATTCAACTGAGCGTCAGGCGGTCGCGCAGGCTCTGATCGATTTCGACGAGGAGTGGGCCCGGATCATAAGCGCCCGTCCCGCCGACGGCGGCGCGGAAGATGCACCGAAGTTCCAGAAATACTTTATCGAGCACGGCCGCTACACTGCGGGGGTATCTGTCCGCTATGAGCCGTCTTTGCTCACAGGGCCGGACACCTGGCAGGGTCTTGCGCGCGGTTTCGAGATCGGAATGCGCTTCCACTCCGCGCCCGTCGTTCGCCTTGCCGATGCAAAGCCCATGGAACTGGGCCACACCGTGAAGGCGGATACGCGCTGGCGCCTCTTTGCCTTCGCGCCGGATGAGGATCAGGCGAAACCGGAAAGCAGGCTTGCCGCTCTATGTGAGTTTCTGGAGCGCGGCGAGGCGTCTCCGATTTTGAAATACACACCGGATGGGGCGGATATCGATACGGTCATCGATTTTCGCGCGGTGGTGCCGCAGGACTTCCGCGATGTCGAGATCACGGCCCTGCCGTCGCTTCTCAGGCCGCAAAAGGGCCGGTTCGGATTGATCGACTACGAGAAGGCCTTTTGTGCGGATCGGAAGGCAGGCGCCGATATCTACGATATGCGAGGGATCGACCGCGCCAACGGTTGCCTGGTGATCGTCCGCCCGGATCAATACGTGGCCCATGTGCTGCCGCTGGAAGCCTTTGACGAGCTGTGTTCGTTTTTCGAGCGCATAATGCTGCCGGCGGGACGCAAGGCCGCAATTGCTTGAGCCTTTACGCTGATGTGGCCATACACCGTGCTGAAGCCATGCGATGCGATCAATTCGATCGTCATGGTTTTGGCGCAGTGGCTGTTTCGGTGTCAGTCGTCGGTTCCTTCGGTCAGGCTGATGAAGCGTCCTTCGCCGGCCGCACGATAGATTGCCTCTTCGATCTCCATGTTGCGAAGATAGGCCGAGGCTTCGTTTTCAAGCGCGGTCCCTTTGATCAGATGATCCGTAACATGCTTTTGCAGTTCGAAGACGCAGTCGCCGCCGAAACCTTCTCTGGACGGCGGCGAAAAGAGGGGCTCCCCACGCTGAGTGCCCTTGGCTCTGAAGGAAAGGATGCCGTTTCCGTCCAGCGACAGCACGCCCTTCGCCCCCTCGACGAGGCATTCGCCCATGGTAAGGCGCGGATTTTCGGCCACATGGTCGACAAGCCGGTTTCCGTCGAACACGGCGCGGCGCCCATCGCCGTAGCGATAGATGAACAGGCCGCTGTCTTCGCCCGCTATCGCAGGGTTGAGCCGGCGCAAGTCCGCGAACACCGCGTCCGGTTCGCCAAGCAGATATCTGAACGTGTCTATCCAGTGAACCGCCGTTTCGTGGATGAGAAACCGCTCCATCGTCTGGAAATAGGGCTGGCGGGACAGATAGGCGTCCTTTCCCTGTCCGTCGCCCGGCCTGAGCCGGAAGGTTATCTGGTAGACCTCGCCGATGCGTCCTGCGTCCATTTCCCGCCTGATCGCCCGGTACCATGGCTGGAAGCGGAAATTTTCGTGCACGATAAGTTTTATCCCCGCTTCGGATGCGAGTCGGACCGCCTCGCGAGCTTCCTTTGGGGAAGTGCAGAATGGCTTCTGACAGATTATTACCGTAGCGGAATTTTGAAGCGCCTCGCGGATGAGACCGAGATGCGCGGAAGGCGGGGCGGCGATATCGACGATGTCCGGTTGGAGGCGTCGGAGGATTTCTATGGCATCGGAATCCACCGCGATGGAATTTAAATCCGCCCCGTTTGCCACGAGCACGGCGCGCGCCTTTTCGGTGTCCATATCCACAAGGCCGACGAACTCGGCGTCTGTATTCCTGAGCCATCCATTGACATGAAACGCGCTGAAATAGCCCGCTCCGATTGTTATTATTCTTAGTTTTTTCAATCGCTTGCCGGGGTTTTTTCCACTGAGACTCATGCCGGCGACCCGTTTCGATAGGCGGCCAGAACGGCCTCGGCGACCTCCCCGGTCGTGGCGCTGCCGCCAAGGTCGGGCGTCAGGCATTCGCCCGAGGATAAGACCGTGGTCACGGCTTCGTTAAGCGCATCGGCGGCCGTCACCATTTCTTCCAGGCCGTGTTCTCGTCCGAGCCAGTCGAGCATCATGGCGGCGGACAGGATCATGGCGAGAGGATTGGCGATATTCCGCCCGGCGATGTCCGGTGCTGTGCCGTGGCAGGGCTGGAATACGGCGTGTTCGGAGCCGATATCGGCGGATGGTGCGAGGCCCAGGCTGCCCATGATACCGGCGCCGAGATCGGAGAGGATATCTCCGAACATGTTCTCTGTAACGATCACGTCGAACATCTGTGGCCGCTGCACCATCCATAACGCTGCGGCATCGACATAGGCGCATTGCGCCTCGATGTCCGGGTTGAGTTCCGCGCGCTCCAGAAAGATCTTGCGGAAGAACGCAAATGCCTGAAAAACATTGGCTTTATCGACGCAATGGACGCGACCTGGCCCCTTGCCGCTTTCCTTTCTCTGGCGCGCCAGCGCGAAGGTGAAATCGAATAGCTTTTCCGACACCCCGCGCGTGATCACCATCGTCTCGCGCGCTTCCTCATCGCGGATAACTTCGCCTTTTCCGTGCGAGGCGAACAGCCCTTCGGTCGACTCGCGGATGATGACGAAATCGACCCCGCCCTTGTCGGCGATGCGCAGCGGCGATCCCTGGCCCGGCCTCAGGTAGACCGGCCGCACGCCCGCGAATAACTCAAGCGCGAAGCGAAGTTCGATCTGCGGTGCGATCTCGGTTCCATCGGGATAGCGGATATCCGGCAATCCCATGGCGGAAAGCAGGATGGCATCCGCTTCTCTCGCTGCGTCGAGAGAGCTTTGAGGCAGTGCGATCCCGTGGTCCCGGTAGTGTCCGGCACCTGCCGGCAGCGACTGAAATTCAAAGCCGAAGGTGCCGCTGGAACCCGCGACCTCGCCGAGGATATCGAGGGTCGGACGCATAATCTCCGGCCCGATCCCGTCGCCATCGAACACGGCAATTTCGAACGTCTTTTCATTGGATGTCGGGCGCTTTTGTGCGCCTTTTCCGGTCATCGCCTTCTGCATCGTCTGCTGGTTCTCCGTTCGATTCGAGAAACGGTTCAAATCGGATGCGCGGATAAAGTATGATTTAATGTATACGATAAAGCCTGCTCAATGCGTGAATGTGAATTTTTGAGGCATTCAACGGCAGGGCTGCCGATATGCTTCACAGAAAGAAGGCCCGGACAGGGGACGGCAAACAATGGCGAAGCTTGAAAGAAGGCGTTTGTTCGAGAGCGGACCGGAGGTATCGAACCTCTGCCTCGGCACGATGATGTTCGGCGATCAGACGGACGAGGCGGAATCTGCAAGGATCCTCGACGCCTATTTCGAAGCGGGCGGCAATTTCATTGACACGGCGGATACTTATGCGAAAGGGGAATCCGAGAAGATTCTTGGGCGTTTGCTGAAGGGAAGGAGCGGGGATTGTTTTCTTGCCACCAAGGTCGGCAACCCCGTTCCGGAGATCGCCGATGACGGAGGCCTGGCGCCGGAGCGTATCCTTCGTGCCGCCGATCTTTCGCTGGAACGCCTCGACCGCACGACGATCGACCTCTACTACCTGCACCTCGACGATGACCGTGTCCCGCTTGACGAGATCATTTCCACGTTGGGCCGGCTAATTGGCGAAGGCAAGGTCCGCCACTGGGGCTTTTCGAATTTCCGGCCCTGGAAAATCGCCGAGATGATCCGGATTTGCGACAAGCTCGGCGTTGCGAGGCCGGTGGCCGCGCAGCCCTATTATCACATGCTCAATCGCGTGGTGGAAACCGACTACATCCCTGCCTGCCGCCATTTCGGCATCGGCATTGTTTCCTATTCTCCGCTCGCGCGCGGCGTGCTGACCGGAAAGTACCGCGGCGGGGCGCCGGAAGGTTCGCGAGGCGCGCGCGGGGATGCGCGCATTCTCGAAACCGAATTCTTCCCAAGAACGATTGAGCTTGCGAACCAGGCGGCAGACCATGCGGAGCAGTCGGGCCGCAGCCCGGTCGCGCTTGCGCTCAACTGGGTATTGGCAAACGACGCCGTTTCGAGCGTCCTGATCGGCCCCAGGACGCTATCCCAGGTCGAAGCTTATATTTCAGCGGTCAATACTGACTATACGGCAGCGGATGAGGAGTTCCTCAGCGGACTTTGCGCGACTGGACATACGCCGGTGCCCGGTCACAACGATCCACGCTACCCGATCGACGGCAGGCGAACACCTTTCGGGAGCAAGGCCGGTGGATGAGGTCTACGAAGTTTTCGCCCTGAAGTATGCCGAACGGGGCGGGAGGATACGCGGCGATTCATTTCTCTTCGACGACGACCATTCATCGCCGCATGACATCGACTACTACATCTGGCTCGTCCGCAACGATAACCGGACGATCGTGGTCGACACCGGCTACGACGGCGAGGAAGGAAAAAGGCGAGGGCGGCCGATCTTGAGCGATCCCGCAAGCTGCCTGGCCGGTTTCGGCATCGATCCGGCATCGGTCGAAACGGTGATTGTCACGCACCTCCACTACGATCATGCCGGGTCGCTCGACCGTTTCCCGAATGCCTGTTTTCACCTGCAAGCTGCCGAGATGGCTTATGCGACCGGCCCCTGCATGTGCCATGGTTCGTTGAACCATCCTTTCAGCGTCGATCATGTGTGCCAGATGGTGCGTAAGGTCTATTCAGGCCGTGTCGTCTTCCATGACGGAACGGGGTTGGTCGCACCAGGCATCGAGGTGCATGCCCTTGGCGGTCACTCGCGCGGGCTTCAATGCGTCAGGGTGAAGACGAATACGGGTTGGCTCGTCCTTGCCTCCGATGCTTCGCATTACTACGAGAATTTCAGGCAGGGAAAGCTCTTTCCGATCGTGGAGAACGCCGAAGCCATGCTTGAAGGGTTCCGGCGCCTGCCAAGGCTTGCAAGCGATACGAAGCTTGTCGTTCCGGGACATGATCCGCTGGTCAGGCAGCTCTTTCCGTCTGTTGCGGAAAGCTGCGACGGGACGGCGGTGCATCGTCTCGACGTCGGGCCGTCGCCCACCCATTGGGAGCGCCTTGTCACATGATCCTCGGCTGTATCGGCGACGATTTCACCGGTTCTTCCGATCTCGCCAACACGCTGGCAAAGAGCGGCATCCACACGGTCCAATACTGCGGCGTGCCCAAAGGCGATGCGCATGGCGATGTCGCGGCGGGCGTTATTGCCCTTAAGTCGCGGACCATTCCAGCCACGGAGGCGGTAGCCCAATCGCTTGAAGCGCTCGAATGGCTGAAGCGGCAGGGCTGCCGCCAGTTTTTCTTCAAATGCTGCTCCACATTCGATTCTACGGACGAAGGCAACATCGGCCCTGTATCGGAGGCATTGCTCGATGAGCTCGATGCCCCGGTCGCCATCGTCTGTCCGGCATTTCCCACGACCGGACGCACGCTCTACATGGGGCACTTGTTCGTCGGCGATCGGCTGTTGTCGGAATCCGGCATGGAGAACCACCCGCTAACACCGATGCGCGATGCTGATATTCGCCGCGTGCTTGCGCGCCAGTCGAAGGGAAGGGTCGGCCATGTCCCCTGGCCGATCGTTTGTGAAGGGGCCGGGGCCATTCGCGAAGCGCTTGCAAGCGAAGCGGACAATGGCTGTCGGCTTGTTGTCGTCGACGCGATCCGCGACCAGGATCTGATGGAAATTGGCGTTGCGGCAAAGGATATTCGGCTCGTTACCGGCGGTTCGGGCATTGCGCTTGGTCTGCCGCGAAATTTCCTCGACGTTGGCCTTGTGAAATCGACAACCGCCTGCTGGGCTGGTGTCGAAGGGCCTGTCGTCGCGCTGGCCGGGTCCGTGTCAACGGCTACCCGCACCCAGGTCGCGCGTCATCGTCAATGCGGGCTTCCGGCATTCGAAATCCGCGCGGACGACGTCATGACCGGCCGTACGACGGCCTCCGAACTTGCCGCGTGGTTGCTTGCGCAGGATGGCATTCCGCTCGCCTATTCAAGCGCCAAACCGGAGGTCGTGGGTCGGGCGCAGCAGCGTTTTGGCAAGGCGGAAACGGCGGCAGCAATCGAGTCTCTATTCGCCGAGACCGCCAAACTCCTTTCCAAACAGGGCGTTACGCGCTTTGTCTGTGCCGGTGGGGAAACATCTGGGGCGATCGTCTCCGGCCTTGGGATCGAAGCGCTGGAAATCGGCCCCGAGATCGATCCGGGCGTGCCTGCGCTAAAGGTCGTGGGGCAGGAAATTGCCGTTGCCCTCAAGTCCGGCAATTTCGGTGCAGAGGATTTCTTCGAGAAAGCGGCGGTTGTCCTTGGGGGTGGGCAATGAACGAGGAAGCGAGGCTTCTTTCCTTCTTTCTGCCGGGAGATGCGGCAATGGGCAAGGCGGCGAAGAGGCCTATCCATCTCGATGGTTGCTAATGAATTCGCTTGAGGGTTCCGGCGCAAAGCGCGGACGTCAAATGCCTTGCGACATCCTGGCTTTCCGCTTTGAGGAAAGCTTCATGCCCGGCGTATTCAGGCGATTCTCCGGCCCGATCCAGGCATAGGCCAGCAGACAGGGATCCATTTCGGCCGTGGTAATGCGATGCTCTGCTCCGGACCTGTTCAGGATGAGGGACCCGGGCGCATGAACAGCGAGGTCATTCTCCGACCAGGCGCCGGCGACCGAGATATAGCTTTCCTCTATGTCCTGATGACTGTGCTGCGGATACGTCGTTTTCGGAGCGAAGAGAACGAAGCCAAGTACAAGGCGGTCCGCTTTCACAGGGCCGCGGGGCCCAAGTATCTCACAATAGGCATATTTCTTCGCAAGAGCCTTCGGGACGCGCTCGTAGCCGTATTCCCACGTCAGGTCCTGGGATACCCGCGATAAAGCCCGCGCCATGCCGCGCACCGCCCCTTGCTCGCCCAGATCGAGAGCGCGGGGAAGGTGAGCGGCCACCGGTTTGGCGACGGGTGAGCGCGAGGAGACTTCCGGGTTGTCGTCGATAATCGACGACAGCGTGTCGCGGACGCGCTTTCGGTGCGCGCGGATCAATCGGCTTCCGCCTGCCGATCCGTGTCTATACAGCATATCGAACTCCCGCAGGAGGTAGAGCCAATCAGGACAATCAACCAGATGAATGGTTTGCAGTTGGGTATTTTCGGCCGTATCGACCGGAGCGATGCTCGTCATGGTGCAGACTCTGGCTACTCTATGGTTTTGTGATCTCGGTTAGAGGCAAAATATTTTGTCCGGCGATGCGGTCCCAGTCCCAATCGATGCCAAGGCCGGGTTCGTCCGACGGAATGGCTCGCCCGCCCTCAACCCGCATGCCCGTGGGCGCGATGACATCGAGCTGGGGGATATATTCGAGCCAGGGCGCGTTTTGGACGGCGCAGACGAGGCTGACGTGAAGCTCCATGAGGAAATGCGGGCAGATCGGCACGTTATACGCCTCTGCCATCCCCGCGATCTTGAGCCAGGGTGTGATGCCGCCGACCCGCGCAACATCGGCCTGAACGATCGAGCAAGCGGACGCTTGCAGGTAGTCCTTGAACTGGGAGAGCGAATACATGCTCTCCCCAACTGCGATCGGCACCGATGTGGCGGCAGCGAGCCGCGCATGGGCGGTCACGTCATCGGCAGGCATCGGTTCCTCGAACCAACTGGCGCCGACGGTCTCCAGCACCTTCGACCGGCGGATCGCTTCGGGCAAGGCGAAGCTCTGGTTCGCGTCGGTCATGATCTCGTAGGCATCTCCGACCGCGGCACGAACGGCGGATAGTTGGGAGAGGTCCTCGCTAATGTGTTGGCGGCCGATCTTGATCTTCGAGCCTGCAAATCCTCTTTCCTTCGCTTCAGTTGCGTCATCGACAAGCGCGCGGGTTTCGATATGCAGCCAACCGCCTTCGGTCGTGTAAAGCGGAACCGAGGGCTTTGCGCCGCCCGCCATCTTCCAAAGCGGCAGTCCCGCCCGCCGGCAGCGAAGGTCCCAAAGTGCCGTGTCTATTGCCGCCATCGCAAGGGATGTGATCGCGCCAACCGCCGTCGCATGGGTGCGGAAAACCATTGCATTCCAGATTTCCTGGATGCGGTCCGCATCGCGGCCGATGAGCAGGGGCCCCAGCGTGCGTTCCACGAGGGCGACGACCGATGGGCCGCCCGTGCCGATCGTATAGCTGTAGCCCGTGCCCTGCGCGCCATCGCTGTCGGTTATTCGAACGATTGGCGTTTCCTGGCTTTCAAAGCTCTGGATCGCGTCTGCTCGTCTGACCTTGGGTTCAAGGTCGACCATGAAGATTTCGACTTTCTCGACGACGGCCATGGCGGATAACTCTTGCAGGTTTTCAGTCTCGAATGACTCAAGGCAAGTATCTTGTCCCAAGTCAAACTATCCCGCGAAGCCAATGGATTCATAGCATCCTTGAGCATCCTGGCTCGTCCGTGCCGACGCCCAACAACCACCGGGTGGATCACACGGCATGTTTCGTGATCACGATCATCCAAATTGGTCGATCGGATCGACAAGAAAACGGCTTTAAATCAATATCTTGGGCTATCCTGCCACGCCAGGTTCCACCGCACGCCTTCGGTCGTGGCAGAAATTCGATGAATTATGACATTTCGGCCAGATCGTTTCCTCGTTATTTCAGACAAGGATGCGTGCGGACCTCGCGAACGCAGTCGCTTTTGCGCGTGGCGACTTCGTTCAAATCTACTGGACTTGCGGGTTTTTCGAGATCCATAGCGCAAGGCACCTCGGAGTTGGCGGTGGCCGGTCCCTCTAACATGAAAGGTCTTTCGCTTGGATTCGATAACCACGATCGAGGGTTCGTCACACATCGTACTGTCCATTCCGCACGCGGGCCGCGTTTCGCCCGATGGGCTGGAAGGCCGCTTGCATTCCCTCAGACGTGCCGAGCTGGAAACCGATATCCATCTGGAGCGTCTGGTTCCGCTCGCGGCGGAAGCGGGAGTTTCGGTTGTGATGTCGAACGTCCTGCGAAGTGTCGTCGACGTAAACCGCCCCCCGAATGGCGAGGCGCTCTACCCCGACAGGCCGCCTAGCGATCCGCTCCTGCAGAGCACGTTCGACGGCTTGCCGATCTGGAGGCCGGACCAGGCTCCCGACGCGCAAGAGCGGGGCATGCTGATGCGCGACGTGTTCTGGCCGTACCATGAGGCTTTGAAGCTTGCGCTCGACCGTGCCCGGCGCGCTCACGGCACCGCATTGCTTCTGGACGCACACTCGATAAGGTCGCTGGTTCCTTCGGTCTCACCCGATCCGCTCCCGGATGTTTGCCTCGGCTCCAACAGGTACGCGAGCGCCGACATGAGAACAGTGACCTGCATCGCGAATGTCGTTCGCGCGCATGGGCTGGAATGCTCGACCGACGAGCATTTTCTCGGTGGATACGTAACCCGAAACGCCGGCGAACCTCAAAACGGTGTCCACGCGGTTTGTGTGGAAACCGCCAAGAGGGTCTATCTCGATGAAGCCGATCAGTGGGCGGAGCCTGTGCGAATGAATGTGCTGCTCGAGCTTTACCGCGCCTTCCTTGAGGCTCTTGCCACGTTGAAGCCGGTTTCTCCTACAAGCGTAAATGAAGGTAAAAACATATGAAATCCGTCGCTTTCCTTGTCTTTCCGAATGTAGAGGATCTCGATCTTGTCGGTCCCTGGCAGGTTCTGACGACCGCTGGCGTGATGACTGAAAAGCTGAAGTGCTACACCGTTGCCAAGGAAGCGGGAACGCTGCAGTGCTCGAAAGGATTGCGGATCATCCCCGACAAGACACTTTCGGAAATGCCGAAGCCGGACATCCTGTTGGTACCCGGTGGCCGGGGTGTCGACGACGCGCTGAATGACAGCGCCACGATGGAGTGGGTCACCGAAGCGGCAAAGACGGCGGAGTGGGTAACGTCGGTCTGTTCGGGTGCTCTTATGCTGCTGAAGGCGGGACCTGCGCAGGGTCGCCGGATCACGACCCATTCCAACCGGATTGCGCAGGCGCGCGAGATGGGCGGCGCGAAAGAGGTGGTCGAAAACATCCGCTACGTCGACGACGGAAATGTCGTGTCTTCCGCGGGCGTGTCCGCAGGAATTGACATGGCATTGTGGTTGACGGGTCAGATTTTCAGCCCGGACTTCGCCATCCAGGTTCAAAAACGAATGGAATACACGCCTTTGCCTCCTTATCAGGATCTCTGGACCGACAAATGACTTTGAAGCCAGTTTGCTTGATCCTGGACCAGATACACCCGGCCGGTGTGGAGTGGCTTGAGCAGGCCGGGATTGAGCCGGCTCTGGCCTGGCGTGGAGAAACGGCGCCGCGGGACAGGGTCCGCGCGATCATCACCAGACGGTCGGAGGTTGGCTCTGGCCTGATGGCCGCCTATCCAATGCTGAACGTTGTCGTCGTTCACGGATCCGGAACGGACGGAATTGACAAGCAGACCGCCCGGCAACGCGGAATTGCAATCGACAATACCGCGGGCACGAATGCGCAAAGCGTAGCGGAACACTGTCTGGCATTGGTTCTGGCCATGCTCCGGCAGGTTCCGCAGGCAGACGCGGCCATGCGCCAGGGAGACAAGGACTTCCGAGACCGGGAAAGGATCGTGTCGCTTTCCGATATCCAGTACGGGGTCTACGGATATGGAAACACGGGCCGGGCAATGGCCTCTCTGGCAAGGGCGGTCGGTGCAAGTGTCGTCGTGCACGCGCGCGAAAAAGCTTTGGCGGATGCAGCGAAGGACGGATTTCGGGTCGCATCCGATGTCTGCGGCTTTCTCCGTCAGATTGACGTCTTGTCCCTTCATGTTCCGCTCACGCAGGAAACCCGGGGCCTCATTGGCGGCGAAGAGATCTCCCGGATGAAACAGGGCGCGTTTCTCGTGAATGCGGCGAGAGCGGGGATCGTCGATGAAGCGGCTCTGGCACGTGCCCTGAATGAAGGAAAATTGGCGGGAGCGGCTGTGGACACTTTGTCCGGCGACGAAAGAATGGCCACGGGCCCGCTGGCGCAGGCGCGAAACTGCATCCTGTCTCCGCATCTGGCGGGATCGGGAACGCTGGAGAAGAAGGTGACGGCCCTGGAAGCGGCCAAGAAGGCGTTGGCGCATATCGAGGATCTGCACGATCTGGTTCCGTGAATTCGCGCAGGGTCTGTCCCGCGAAGATGTCTCGTCCGCATGCATTTTGAAACGCTTGCAAATTACCGCTGTGGAAAGCTCCCGCGCAGCTGGCGTTTCCATGCCTGCACCAGATGCGTTCGCGACGCGAAGCCGCAACGGGTCGCAATCTGCGGGATGGACAGGGACGTTTCGCCTATGAGACGGGCCGCTGACTCGATTCGCAGCGCTTCGATCGCCTTGGCAGGGGTGCGCCCGGTCGCGTCCTTGTAGCGCCGGGCAAAACTGCGCGGCGACATGCAGCATTGCGCCGCGAGCGTTTCTACCGTCATGCGCTGATCCAGCCGCTCCAGGATCCATGCGTGCAGAGCGTCAAACTCCCCCTTGTCGGTAGCGCCCTGCCTGAGCAGCGCAGCGCTGAATTGTGCCTGGCCGCCGTGACGGCGCAGGAAAACGACAAGCTCGCGCGCAACGGCTATGCTCAAAGACCGTCCGTGATCTTCTTCGACCAGCGCAAGCGCCAGGTCGATACCTGCTGTAACACCGGCAGACGTCCAGAGTTTGCCGTTTATGCGCGAAAATATCGCATCATGATCGACATGGACTTCCGGATGTTCTTGCGCGAGCTTTTCACACCAGCGCCAATGTGTCGTGGCGGTGCCCCCGTCGAGCAATCCTGTGCGCGCCAGCAACAAGGCGCCGCTGCATACCGACACAATCCGCGCGCCTTCGGAAGCCGCTCTGCGAATAACGGAACACATCTCATCCTGAAATTCAGCCTGCATGCGGTGTATTCCGGGACCGCCGGGGATGAGCACGGTCGCGGCCTCAAATGAGGCGATGTCGCTGGCCGGACTGCTTTCAAGAACGATACCCGCGCTGCTGCGAACCGGGCCGCCGGATAGAGAGACAATTTCCGTTTCATAGGTTGCCGCTTCGTCCAGTGAAGAGGCGGACGAGAACACCTGGAGCGGGCCGGTGATGTCGAGAAGCTGAACGTCCTCAAAGGCCAATGCGATCACTTTTGTCATGTCTGGTCACCTCTGGCAGAAAACTAACCGATTATGGCATTTCTGCCAATTCCTTCCGATGTTAGATATGGCGTTATCGGAAGGAATTTCGTGAGCACGGATGTTCCTGCAATCGGCGTTTAAGTGCCTTCGCATGACGCGCGACGTGGTTCTTGCGCCGTCATGTTCAGGCTTGCGGGCATTCGTTCGGCCGTTCCGCTTTTCGCAAGGGAAACTCGTTGGGCGAGAAAAGCGTGCTCGAAGGTTCCTTTCAACCGGCTCATTCCGTGCTTCAGCCGGGCGCGGTTCGAGGGGGAGCTTTGGTGTAGGCCCCGGCTTGGTCCGGGGTTTGCGGGCCCGGGAGGATGTGTTCGACCCGCTCACAGCGGTTCGCATGGCGTCGAAGCGCAGAATCGTGCATAAGCACGCATTAGAACGTAAGGCGCCAAAGACGCAAGAATCCAATGTAATCAAAGGGAGATACGAAATGTTGTCCAACATCAAGTGGTTATACACCGCAGCGGTTGCGGCCACACTTATGGCCCCCGCAGCAGTGGCGGCAGAGGAATTCATAACCATTGGCACAGGCGGCGTGACCGGCGTCTATTACCCGACGGGTGGCGCGATTTGCCGCCTGGTAAACAAGGGCCGCAAGGAACACGGCGTGCGCTGCTCGGTCGAGTCGACCGGCGGATCGGTCTACAACATCAACACGATTCGTGCCGGCGAGCTTGAATTCGGCGTGGCTCAGTCGGACTGGCAGTACCATGCCTATCACGGCACGTCGAAATTCGAGGAAGCAGGGGCCTTTGAGGGACTGCGCGCCGTTTTCTCCGTGCACCCGGAGCCTTTCACGCTCGTGGCGCGCGCGGATGCCGGCATTTCAAGCTTCGAAGACCTCAAGGGCAAGCGCGTCAACATCGGTAACCCAGGCTCGGGCCAGCGTGGAACCATGGATGTCGTGCTTGAGGCGATGGGCTGGACCGTCGACGATTTCGCCGTAGCCAGCGAATTGAAGTCATCGGAGCAGGCAGCAGCGCTTTGCGACAATCAACTGGATGCGATGATCTACACGGTGGGGCATCCGTCCGGTTCGATCAAGGAAGCAACGACTTCCTGTGACTCGGTCCTCGTCAATGTGACCGGAGAGGCAATCGATAAGCTGATCGCCGACAACAGCTTTTACAGGACGGCTACCATCCCGGGCGGGATGTATCGGGGATCCGACGAGGACGTCACGACATTCGGTGTTGGCGCGACCTTCGTTACATCGGATGCGGTCTCGGATGAAGCCGTATACCAGGTCGTGAAATCGGTCTTCGACAATTTCGAGGACTTCAAGAAGCTTCACCCGGCCTTTGCCAACCTGAAGCCGGAAGAAATGATTTCCGATGGTCTGTCTGCGCCGCTGCATCCGGGCGCTGCAAAATATTACAAGGAAAAAGGCTGGATCCATTAAGGCCTGTTAACCTCGGCGGGGGCGGGAAATCGCCCCCGCCAATCGGCATTTCTCCTCGGGCTTTTTCCGCCAACTCCGAATCGGATTTGGCAACGGGGATCAACTCAAGACATTCATGCAGTGCCGATTTCAGATCAGGAAAGCGACTTCGCTTTCCTGATCTGAAATTGCTCTGGACGACATTTCCAGAAAACCAGAAGACATTCGATCGGGAGGGATCAAAGGATGCCGGAGAAAGCGGCAGGCACGTCTGCGCTCAGCGAAGAAGAGTTTCAGGAACTCGTAGCATCTTCCGACACAGGAGCCCGGAAGTTCTCGGGATCGCTGGGGATGCTTTTTCCTGTGACAGCCATTGCCTGGTCCGTATTTCAGTTGATCCTGGCGTCGCCGTTTTCCAACTACATCCTGGCTGGAAGTCTTATAAACAACTCGCGACAGGTTCACCTGGCCTTCGCGATATTCCTGGCATTCATGGCCTATCCGGCGCTCAAATCCAGTCCGCGAAATCACGTCCCGATCCAGGATTGGTTTATTGGCCTTTTCGGCTCGTTTATGGCGCTCTACGGCTTCTTCTTCTACGAAAAGATCGTGATTGCAGGGGGAGTGGCCGATGAAGCCGACAAATGGTTCGCATTTTTCGGGATTATCGTGCTTCTCGAAGGCGCGCGCCGCGCCTTGGGGCCTCCGATGGTCGTCGTCGCAACCGTCTTTCTCGCTTATGTATTCTTCGGCTCCGCGGACTGGGTGCCGGAAGTCATCCAGTGGAAAGGTGCGAGCCTGAAGAAGGCGATGAGCCACATGTGGATTACGTCCGAGGGCGTTTTCGGTATCGCGCTCGGAGTTTCGACCAAGTTCGTTTTCCTGTTCGTGCTTTTCGGCGCACTCCTGGACAAGGCCGGCGCCGGCAACTACTTCATCAAGATGGCTTTTGGCGCGCTCGGTCATCTACGGGGCGGCCCGGCCAAGGCCGCTGTTGTCGGTTCGGCCGCGACAGGGCTCATTTCCGGCTCGTCCATCGCCAACGTCGTCACCACCGGAACCTTCACCATTCCTTTGATGAAGCGGGTTGGTTTCACCAGCGAGCAGGCCGGCTCGGTTGAGGTAGCGTCTTCGGTCAACGGCCAGATCATGCCGCCGGTGATGGGCGCAGCCGCCTTCCTGATGGTTGAATACGTGGGCATCTCCTATGTCGAGGTCATCACGCACGCCTTCCTGCCGGCGGTGATTTCCTATATCGCGTTGTTCTACATTGTTCATCTGGAGGCCTTGAAGCGCAACTTGCCTACACTCGGCAATCGCGTTGTCTCGATTGGACGTACCATTGGTGGCATGGCCGCATTCTTCGGTGGTTTCGCGCTGCTTTGCTACGTGCTGCAGTATCCGGTGGGCTGGATTACGGGAATGCTGCCAGCATCTGGACTGTTTCTCTCGGCCGCGATCTTTCTCGCCTATGTCGGGTTGCTTTGGCTTGCCGCGCAAGCTCCGGACCTGGAACCTGACGACCCGAACGCCCAGGTCGTGGAATTGCCCGTTGTAACGGACATATACAAGACCGGCCTCTATTACCTGCTGCCGATCGTGGTGCTGGTTTATTTGCTGATGATCGAACAGAAGTCCCCTGGCTTGTCGGCCTTCTGGGCTTCGGCACTGCTCCTGACGATTTTGGTCACTCAACGTCCGCTGAAGGCGTTCTTTCGTGGCGAAGGGGATGCTTACGCGGCCTTCCGATCCGGCGTGCAGGATCTGGGCGGTGGCCTGATGGACGGCGCCCGGAACATGATCGGGATCGGTTTGGCGACGGCCACCGCAGGGATAATCGTAGGTACCATCACGCTAACCGGCGTCGGGCAGGTCATGGCCGAACTGGTCGAGTTTCTCTCCGGCGGAAATCTTCTTTTGATGCTGGCGATGGTCGCTCTGCTCAGCCTCGTGCTTGGAATGGGGTTGCCGACCACCGCAAACTACATTGTAGTCAGTTCGTTGATGGCAGGCGTGGTGGTGGAACTGGGCGCGCAATCGGGCCTGGTTGTGCCGTTGATCGCGGTGCACCTTTTCGTCTTCTATTTCGGCATCATGGCTGATGTCACGCCTCCGGTCGGTGTAGCGAGCTTTGCTGCGGCGGCCGTATCGGGAGGCGATCCGATCCGCACCGGCTTTACGGCATTCTTCTATAGTCTGAGGACCGTGGCGCTTCCGTTCCTGTTCATCCTCAACACCGACCTTCTGCTGATAGACGTTACCTGGGTGCAAGGGATCATCATTTTTGCCGCAGCCACCGTCGGCATTCTGGTTTTTACCGCCGGGACCATGGGCTACTTCATGACGCGCAATCGTATCCATGAGAGTGTGCTGCTGATCCTGATTGCATTCGCATTCTTTCGGCCGGACTTTTTCATGGACAGATTGCAGCCGCCATTCCGCTCGCTTGCACCGACGGAGCTGGCCGCGGCCCTGGAAGAGGTGGATCCCGGTTCAACCATACGAATGGTCGTTAGCGGGCCAGACTTCGATACCGGCAAAGCGAAGGATATTACGATCGACGTCGAGTTGGGCGACGAGCCGGGCGGTGCGGCGCGTCTCGAGGGCATGGGTCTGGTCGTTGCCGAGGAAAACGGTGTGCTCCTGCTTGATGAGCCGCTTTTCGGAACACCGCTTGCGAACAAACTGGCTGAGTTGGACTTCTACGCCGACGATGCGGTGCATGTATCGGTTGCCAAGCTGCCGCAATACCAGCTTCCTGCGGAACTCGTCTATTTCCCGGCAATGTTACTGCTTGGCCTGGTCATGATGCTGCAAAAAAGCCGCAGAAAAAGAGAGGAGACCGCAGCATGACAGCCAGGCCTGTTCTGTGTGCCGTCGACGTCAGTAACAAGGATCGCGATATCGGCGTCTTGAAACAAGCGGCCCGTCTTGCGGCGAATGAAGGCAGTCGGCTGGATGTAGTCACCGTTGTGCCCGACTTCGGAATGAGCATAGTGGGAACCTTCTTCGGCAAGGACCATTTGGACATGGCTATGAAGGAGGCTCGCAAGCTCCTGGATGACCTTGTATCGACATCGCTTGGCCCAGATGCCAACGCTCAAGTCCGACACATAGTGGTTTCCGGTAGCGCCTATGAGGAAATCTTGCGGATTGCCGAGGCGGACAATGCATCGTTAATCGTGATCGGAGCGCATAAGCCGGATTTCAAGGACTATCTGCTTGGCCCCAATGCCGCCCGCATTGTCCGCCATTCGAATTGCTCGGTACTCGTCGTGAGATAAAGTGGAAAATTGTGTCTGCGCATTTTCGCAATGCGCAGGCAACGCTATCACAGCGCGTTTTTTTGGCCGGCGCAGAAATCGACAAACGCATTTACGGCAGCGATTTGAGCTGTCGATGAATTCCATAATATTCCGACTTCCCGGGCTTCGCCATCTGACAGGATCTTCTTTTCCAGCGGCAGGCCTTCAGGCCACGGCGGCGCCCAGTCCGGTACGATAGCAACGCCCAGCCCACGACCGACGAGTGCGGCTATAGCGTCCAGTGCGTCCAGTTCCAGCCACTCCCTTACCGCCAGTTTGTGCGTGCGAAGATATCGGTCGATGATTTGGCCACCCCATTGGTTGCGGTCATACCGGATGAATATTTGTTCCGACAAAACACCATGCGGGTCATTCAGGCGCGTACCCGCAGGTGCGATCAAAACCAGCGGTTCTCTGCGCAATGCAAGCCATCCAATCGATTTTGGAATGGCGAAATGCGGGCGCACGATCACAGCCGCATCGAGTTCCCCGGCCAGAACGCCGTGATAAAGGTTTACCGAGGAATCTGGACGCAGGAAGAACTCAATTCGCGAATGACGCTTTCGCAATCCCGCGACAATTTCGGGTATCAAGCCGGTCATGGCGGTGGCCGTGGCTCCGATGCGCAGCCTGCCTGCGGGTTCGTCATTGGCGGCGATAGCCTGAAGATCGCGAACACCTTCGATCAGCGGGCGCGCGTGGCGCAGAACCGCCATCCCCGAGGCGGTGGGCCGCACGGTTCGCCCGGCACGTTCAACCAGCTTGTGGCCCAGATCCTTTTCCAGCGCACGCAAGCGCTGAGCGAGTGCCGCCGGAGTGACGTTCAACCGCCGCGATGCTTCGGCTATCGAACCGCAATCCGCTATGACGACGAAACTTTCAAGGAAGCGGGTATCCATAGATAGATTGTCTATCTTTTGAAAATATCAAAAGCAATATTTTCCACCTTTCCATTTCACTCTAATACCAACCAGAACCAGAATATGATGCCTTTTTGCGAGGAACCGACATGGCGATTGAAGCAAAATTCAGCAAGCTAGGCGCTGACGATGCGCCTGGCCAAGAGGTGCGGCAGAACGCCAAAGACGTAGAGCTTCTGCTGAGAGGAGACACGGTTCCCGGGCGCAAGGTCGACTTCTCGCACGGGGATGTCGACGCTCATGAACCGACGCCGGGCGCATTCGACCTATTCACTACGGGTGTGGAGCGGGGAGGGTGCCAAGCCTATACCGAATATCGCGGCAATCTCGATATTCGTGCGCTCATTGCTCCAAGACTGGCCGACTTCACCGGTGCGCCCGTAGATGCCGATGACGGCTTGATCATTACACCCGGCACCCAGGGGGCCCTGTTTCTCGCTGTCGCTTCCACCGTCGATCAGGGCGATAAAGTTGCAATAGTTCAGCCCGACTATTTCGCGAATCGAAAATTGGTCGAGTTCTTCGGCGGCGTAATGGTGCCGGTGCAGATGAGGTACGATCAGTCTCCGGAAGGGGAAGCGGGCCTCGATCTCGATGAGCTCGAAGATGCATTCAAGGCAGGAGCGCGGGTGTTCCTGTTTTCCAACCCCAACAACCCGACGGGCGTCGTCTACTCTGCCGAAGAGATTTCGCGGATCGCTGCCCTCGGCGAAAAATACGGCGCCACTGTCATCGTCGACCAACTCTATTCACGCCTGCGCTACACGGGCGCGTCCTACACGCATTTCCGTGCGCAGGCCGTTAATCCGGAAAACGTCATCACGATAATGGGACCATCGAAGACCGAGTCGCTGTCGGGATATCGGCTCGGCGTCGCCTTTGGGTCGGCCAGGATCATCGCGCGGATGGAAAAGCTCCAGGCGATCGTCAGCCTTCGGGCGGCAGGCTACAGCCAGGCGGTCCTGCGTGGCTGGTTTGACGAGCCGGCAGCCTGGATGGAGGAGCGCATCCGCAAGCATCAGGCTATTCGCGATGGCTTGGTCGATGCGCTGCGCGGCATAGAGGGCGCGTTCGTTCGACCCTCGATGGCAGGCAGCTACCTGTTCCCGCGGTTGCCTGACCTTTCGGTGAGTCATTCCGATTTCGTCAAAATCCTCCGCCTTCAAGCGGGCGTCATTGTAACGCCCGGGACAGAGTTTAGTCCCCATACCGCAAACAGCGTGCGATTGAACTTCTCGCAGGATCACGCCGCTGCTGTCGCGGCAGTTGAGCGGATGGCCGTTCTTGTCGAAAGGTACCGGACATGAGTAATTCAATGCCAATTCCGCAGGGCAACTATGTTCCGGCCCAACGCGTGGGTAACATGGTCTACACGTCCGGCATGACCCCGCGGCAAGACGGCGAACTCAAGGTGACCGGGCAAATACCTGCGAACGCGAATATCGAGGAATACCGATTTGCCGTGGAATTGGCCTGCGGGAATGCGTTGACCGCGGCTCGCGGCCAAATGCTAGAAGGCGAATTTATCGACCAGATCGTGAGCATGTCAGTTTTCATAGCAGCCGAAGCCGGGTTTACGACACATGCGAAGCTGGCCGATTTCGCCTCCAACTACCTTTTCGCGGAACTCGGGGATAGGGGCATTGGAGCCCGCGCTGCCATAGGAGTTGCAACGCTGCCTGGAAATGCTCCGGTGGAAATTCAGCTGACCGCAGCGGTGAAATCGGGAGAATAGCCGGTTTCTTAGTATCTCCCGCCAAATCCTGCTCGGATTTGGTGGGGGGCTCAACGCATTGATTCCTGGTAAATTTCTTATCGATTGGACGACGCCATCCGGTAGGGCAAGCGCTCTAAGTCAGCACAACTTTTGTCCCAAACCCTTGGCGAAGCACACCTTTTACCCACGCTAAATCTCAGGCTGACTCGAATCTGTCTCCGAAACAAAGAATTGTTGGTTCCGCGGCAGCAGAATTGCGACGTCGAATGCGCATATGCCTGCTACTGCACGGGGAATGCCCGAGAGCGCAAAATCGTTCGAGATCATTGGAATAAATCAGGAAAGTGGCTGGGGAACCTGGATTCGAACCAGGACTAACGGAGTCAGAGTCCGTGGGTCTACCGTTAACCTATTCCCCAGTGTGAACGACAGCGCGTGGGAAGAAGCCGTCCACGTTGCCGTTGGCATGTTTATATACAAACCCGCAGGGAGGATGCAACACCGTGAGGAGAATTTTTCGCCTATCCGCAACGCCTGTGCAAAAGGTGGCGCGTCCAAGCTGAACAAGCCTGCTCAGCACCCGGCAGGCTTCTGTCCTTTAGCCTCATGTTCGATTTGCTCAATGAGCGCAAGCTGCTACACTCGCGTCAACTAACGATTGGAGGGCGGCGCCTTGATGGGGCGCTGCCGAGGGCTTGAAGTGAGCGACACGGGCGAATTCGGGCCGGAGGCATTCCGGGCCGTGCCCGATACGGCGGAGAGTTCGGATGATGGACGCAAGTCTTCCTGGCGCGGGCCTCACAAGAGGCGAAAGGATGTTGACGGGCGTCTGAACGGATCTTCGCAACCCGCTTCCGTGGATGGTTCGTCCGTCCATGCGGTTGCGGGCGGATCGGGCATTAAACAGTCGAAGAAGAAAAAGCGTCGGCGCCGCCCGAACCGGGCTGAGCGTAGAGCGGAGCAATTCTCGGACAACAATCAGGTTGAAGCGCCGCCCCAAGATTCAGGCAATGCCACGCTTCCATGCGCTGAAATTTCGAAGACAGATGCCTCAATAGACGCTTCGCGCTCCGGGGAAACGGGAGGCGGGCATGCGGGCGGCGAACGGGCAGGCCGGCAGGATGAGCGTGGCGGCGGCGCAGGCAATCCCGCAGTTTACAAACCGGCGTATCTCAACGGCAAAGGGAACGCATACGCTCCCTCCGTTTCGTCGCAAGACCTTCGCGCCGAAGAAGGCCGCCAGCAGGACACCCTTTATGCGGCACTTGATCTGGGGACGAACAATTGTCGTCTGCTTGTGGCGCGCCCCGAGACGCGCGGCTTCAGGGTTGTCGATGCATTTTCGAAAATCGTTCGCCTTGGCGAGGGGCTGGGGCGCACACGAAGGCTTTCCGATGATGCGATGGATCGTGCGGTCGAAGCGCTCGACTGCTGCCGCGACAAGCTCATGCAGCGCGGGGTGGAAAGGTTTCGCCTGATTGCGACGGAAGCGTGCCGGGCAGCCGAAAACGGCGAGAGTTTCATAGACCGCGTGCGCGATCAGACCGGGCTTTCCCTCGAAATCGTTTCGCGTGAGACCGAAGCGCGTCTGGCCGTTGCGGGCTGCGCTTCGCTGGTCGATCCGGAAGCCGATGGTGTTGTGCTGTTTGATATCGGCGGTGGTTCTTCGGAAATCGTGTGGCTGGATCTGCGAAACCGCTGTGGCGCGCGCGGATATGCGCTGACGAAATTCATACGCGCGTGGATTTCGCTTCCTGTGGGCGTGGTCAACCTGGCCGAGCGCCACGGGGGACGGAATGTCACTTTGGACGTCTTCGAAGCGATGGTCGCGGATGCGGCGGGCCATCTTGAATCCTTCGCCCTTGGCGAACAACTGACGGATGCGATCTGCTCCGGCAAGGTTCACATGCTGGGCACTTCGGGTACGGTAACGACGCTGGCCGGCGTTCACTTCGGCCTGAAGCGATATGACCGTCGCAGGGTGGATGGTGCCTGGCTCGGTCATGAAGACGTTTCCTCCATGATAGACCGGCTGCGCTCGATGCCTTACGAAGAGCGGGTGAAGAACCCTTGCATTGGCGCGGATCGTGCCGATCTTGTGCTTGCGGGCTGCGCGATACTCGAAGCCATCCGCCGACGCTGGACATGCCAGCGGCTGAGGGTTGCCGACAGGGGCTTGCGCGAGGGTATCCTCATGGAGTTGATGTCGGCCGATGAAGTCTGGCGCAGATCGCGGCACGGCAAATGGCGCGGCAGACGCAGGCAAAGATAATCAGGCAAACCGGAAAGGTTCCATGGCCACTTCAGGGCGGGGTCGCGGTGAACGCGGCCTTTATCAACGCGTCAAGACGGCAGGCAAGCGCAAGGAATCCTCCACGCGCTGGCTTGAGCGTCATCTGAACGACCCTTATGTCCGCCGGTCGAAGATCGATGGCTACCGGTCACGGGCAGCTTACAAGCTGTTGGAAATCGACGAGAAACACAAGCTTCTGAAACCCGGGATCCGCATTGTGGACCTTGGTGCCGCGCCCGGCGGCTGGTGCCAGATCGCGGCCGATGTGACGGGCTCGACCGACGAAAATCCGCTTGTCGTCGGTATCGACTATCTGGACGTCGAGCCGATCCCCGGTGTCGTGCTGTTGAAGAAGGACTTTCTGGACGACGATGCGCCGCAGGCGCTGATGGAGGCTTTGGGCGGGCACAAGGCGGATCTTGTCCTGTCCGATATGGCGGCGCCGACGACGGGGCATCGAAAGACGGATCACCTGCGCACAACGCACCTGTTCGAAGTGGCGGCGGAATTCGCTCGCGAGAACTTGGTGACGGGCGGTAATTTTCTCTCGAAAGTCTTTCGCGGCGGAACGGAGAACGAACTGCTTCGTCAGTTGAAGCAGGACTACCATTCTGTCGTCCATGTGAAGCCGCCGGCGAGCCGCCAGGAAAGCCCTGAACTTTACGTTCTCGCAAAGGGTTTTCGTGGGCGCAATGACAATGAGCCCATGACTTAGGGGCTGTTGAGATTCAGGATTTGGTGCGTGGTATAAGCGAAAATCGTTCAGCTTCAGAAGCAGGACCGCAGGTAGGACTGCCCCCTTTTCAAGGTCCTGCGACGCAAAGATGGACGCTTTTCGCCATATCCCTTCGGGACGCGACGAATTTCGGCCCTGAATGCGTTGAAGAGCCCTTTTGATGGAATACACCACAGCGGTCTCTTCGCCTGTTCAGGCCCGAAATTCGCATTACGCCACGCTCGAAACCTGATTCTCAACAGACCCTAAACTCTGGTATCTGACGGCGGGCGCGACGCTCCGCCCACAGTGGCCGCGTGGCCGGAAACCGAAGCCCCGGCATCGCGGTCAAGGGTCAGGAACGAAACCGCCGAAACAAGCACGATTCCCGTGACGACGAGGAAAGCGATCGCATAGTCGGTGGGGCCGGCGCTTTGGGCGCCGCGCAACATCGTGGTCGCCGAAAGCGTCAATGCGGCAATGCTCACCCCTATCGAGAGCGACAATTGCTGCGCCATGGACGTGAAGCCTGTGGCCCGGCTCATCTGGGTGTCGCTCAAATCCGCAAATGCGATCGAATTCAGCGCCGTGAATTGCAGGGACCGGAAGAACCCGCCGATAAACAGGATCATTATCATCACGAAAGCGGGCGTAGCGGGCGAGAAAGCCGCGCAGGCGCCGATCGATATGGCGGCAAGCAAGGCGTTGAGGCTGAGGACGTTTCGGAAGCCGGCTCTTGCCAGAATGCGTGGGGCCGCGAATTTCATCGATATTGCTCCGGCTGCCGCCGCGAAAGTGATCAGCCCTGAAGTGAGAGCGGTCTTGCCGAAGCCCTGCTGAAGCATGAGCGGGAGGAGGAAAGGTATCGCGCCGATCCCGAATCGGAAAAAGGAACCTCCGAAGAGGCTGACGCGGAATGTGGAAATTCGAAGGAGCGAGAGGTCGAGGATCGGCGAGGCTGCCGAAATGGCGTGACGCACATAAACGAGACCGGCCAGAAACCCGGCTGCGATGAGCAGATGGCCCGTATAGCCGGCGATATTGGTATTGGGCGCCAGTTCGAACCCGAAAAGCAGCCCGGCAATGGCAACAGAAGAAAGGCAGAACCCTTTCAGGTCGAAGGGCGGCCTGTCTTCTCCGCGGATGTCCTCGAAATAGATCGTGGCGAGCGTAATTCCCAGCAGGCCGACCGGAACGTTTATCCAGAATATCCAGGGCCATTCGGCATAGGTCACGAGAAACCCTCCGAGCGGAGGGCCTACGACCGGGCCGATGAGCGCGGGAACCGTTACCCACGTCATCGCCTGAACGAGTTGCGATTTCGGCACCGCGCGCAGAAGCGCGAGCCGTGCAACCGGCACCATCATCGCCCCGCCCAGCCCCTGGACGATACGCATGATAATGAGCTCGGTAACCGAGGACGCCGCACCGCAGCCGATCGACGCGAGGACGAAGATCGCAACCGCCCAGCGGAAAACGTTGCGCGTGCCGAAGCGGTCCGCGATCCACCCGCTTGCCGGCATGAATACCGCAAGCGCGATCAGATAAGACGTCATTGCCAGGTGCAGGCGAACGGGATCTATCGAAAATGATCGCCCGATCGCCGGCAGTGCGGTGCCGAGGATCGTGGAATCGAGCGTTTGCATGAAAAGGGCGCAGGCCACGACAAGCGCGACCAGTCTTTGACGAGGAAGCACTGGAAACTCTGAAATGCGAGGGTTTTGAAGCCTTATAGCAGGATTAAGTGTTGCCGGATCAATCACAAGGCGTTTTGTATGATAAAAATTCCCCGATTTGCGCGGATATTGCACGGCTAAGCCGCTTCCCATCCTGTCACGGTCGTGTTATTGACCCGCGCCAACTTCTCCGGCACAGCCTGAGTCGCACATCGTTCGCCAAATTGTCCGGCGCGCGACCGGTCGGTGCTATTTCACAAGCAGGGAGAACTGGCCCATGCCGTCCATCTACGAACCGACTTTAGGTCGCGAAGCGCTGACTTTCGACGACGTTCTCTTGCTTCCCGGTCATTCGGAAGTTCTGCCGGCTGAAGCCGATCTCCGCGCACGCGTTACCCGCAATCTGTCGCTCAACTTGCCTATCCTGTCGTCTGCCATGGATACGGTGACGGAGGCACGCCTCGCCATTGCCATGGCGCAGGCCGGCGGCATCGGGATCTTGCACCGCAATTTCACGCTCGATCAGCAGGCCGAACAGGTTCGCCAGGTCAAGAAGTTCGAGTCCGGCATGGTGGTGAACCCTCTGGTGATCGGACCGGACGCGACGCTTCAGGACGCGCTGGATCTCATGAAGCATGCCGGCATCTCCGGTATCCCGGTTGTCGAGAACGGCGGCAAGGGAGGGCAGGTGACGGGCCGTCTCGTCGGCATCCTGACGAATCGCGATGTGAGGTTTGCATCCTCACCGACGCAGCCGGTACGGGAACTTATGACCTGCGAAAATCTGATCACTGTCCGTGACACCGTGAGCCAGGAAGAGGCCAAGCGTCTGCTGCACCAGCACCGGATCGAAAAGCTCGTCGTCGTGGACGACGACTACAATTGCACCGGCCTCGTCACGGTAAAGGACATCGAAAAGGCCCAGCTTCACCCGAATGCGTCCAAGGACGATCAGGGCAGGTTGCGGGTTGGCGCGGCAACCTCCGTCGGCGCCGAAGGTTTCGAACGGGCGGAGCGTCTTGTCGATGCCGGTGTGGACCTCGTCGTTGTCGATACGGCCCACGGCCATTCGCAGCGCGTTCTGGAGATGGTCGGCAGGGTGAAGACACTTTCGAATTCCGTTCAGGTCCTGGCCGGCAATGTCGCGACGCGCGACGGCGCCAAGGCGCTGATCGATGTCGGCGCGGATGCGGTGAAGGTCGGCATCGGGCCGGGCTCGATCTGCACGACCCGCGTCGTTGCCGGCGTCGGCGTACCGCAGCTGACCGCCATTCTCGAAGCTTGCGACGAAGCTACCAAGCAGGACATTCCGGTGGTCGCGGACGGCGGTATCAAATACTCCGGCGATCTTGCCAAGGCGCTTGCGGCGGGCGCGTCTTGCGCCATGGTTGGCTCCCTCCTTGCCGGCACGGAGGAAAGCCCGGGCGAGGTTTATCTCCATCAGGGCCGGTCGTATAAGGCCTATCGCGGCATGGGTTCCGTCGGCGCCATGGCGCGCGGGTCCGCCGACCGTTACTTCCAGGCGGAAGTTCGCGACACCCTGAAGCTCGTACCCGAAGGTATCGAAGGTCAGGTGCCCTACAAGGGGCCGCTTTCGAGCGTGCTCCATCAGCTTGCCGGCGGCTTGCGCGCCGCAATGGGCTATGTCGGCGCGAAAACCATTCCGGAACTTCAGGAAAAAGCGCGCTTCGTGCGGATATCCGGTGCGGGCTTGCGTGAAAGCCATGCCCACGACGTAACGATCACCCGCGAGTCGCCGAATTACCCCTCCAACGTCTGACGGTAATAAAAGAGGCCGACCGCACTGTGCCGATCGGTCCAAGTGGAGTGCTACTGGAATGAAGGATGGCGGACGTATCGCCGCGGCGATCGATGTGTTGACCGACATCGAAAGCCGCCGCCGCCCGGTGCAGGACGCGCTCAAGGACTGGGGTATCAGCCACCGTTTTGCCGGCTCTGGCGACCGGGTTGCGATTGGCAACCTCGTGTTCGACGCATTGCGGGCGAAAGCGTCGCTTTCCTACATGTTGGACGATGCGGGCCCGCGTGCGCTTGCCATCGGCGTCTACGCGATTTCCTGGGGCAGGGGCGTGGAGGGTATAGCTACTGCATTCGATGCGGACAAGCATGCTCCGCCCGCCTTGACGGATAAGGAAACTGAAAGGCTGGCAGCCGCCTCGCTTGAGGGCGCGCCGGATTGGGTTCTCGCCGACGTACCGGAATGGCTTTGGCCCGAGTTTTCTTCCGCTTTTAGCGCAGATGCGGTCGCGGAGGGCAGGGCGCTCGCGAGCCGCGCGCCGATCGACATGCGGGTGAACCGGCTGAAGGCTACCCGCGAAAAGGTGTTGAAACGGCTTCATCATCTGGGTGCGGAAGTGACGCCGATATCCCCCCTCGGCTTACGTATCGCGCCGGCTGAAGGTGCCGGCCGGATGCCGCATGTCCAGGCGGAGGAGGGATTTCGCAAGGGCTGGTTCGAGCTCCAGGACGAGGCAAGTCAGACGGCTGCTCTGCTTGCGGGCGCAAAAGGCGGCGATCAGGTGCTCGACTATTGTGCCGGCGGCGGTGGCAAGACTTTGGCGCTGGCAGGCGAGATGGAAAACCGCGGCCAGATCTACGCTTACGATGCTGATCGTTTGCGGCTTGCGCCTATACATGATCGTCTGCGCCGTGCCGGCGTGCGAAATGTTCAAATTCGTGACCCCCAGACCGGCGGCTTGGAAGGGCTTGAGGGGCGGATGGATCTGGTTTTCGCCGATGTTCCGTGTTCAGGCACAGGCGTGTGGCGCAGGCGGCCCGATTCGAAGTGGCGTCTTTCTGAAAGAGCGCTCGGCGAGCGGATGACGGAGCAGCGCGAGGTCATTCGCGCGGCAAGCAGGTACGTGCGCCCCGGGGGGCGCCTTGTCTATGTCACCTGTTCGCTGCTCAGCAGCGAAAATCGCGAGCAACTTATCGGTTTTCTCGGTGAAAATCGGGATTTCAGACCGCTCGACTTGAAGGCGGATTGGACTCGGGTTCTCGGGGATACGTCCGATCGCTCGCGTTTCGACGACGCTGGTTTTGCGACGTTGTCACCTGCAAAAAGCGGCACGGATGGCTTTTTCGTAAGTGTTTTGCAGCGCGCTGACGGATAGAGGCTCCTAAGGAGCCTGTTGGTATCCACGTGAGGAGCGCAGCCGCAGTCTACCCGCGTCGCTGCGCCAACTCATCATCCTCGGCAAGAGGCTGTGAATCGTCGTGTTCGAGACGGTCTGGACTGGTGTCCGCCTCATAATCGTTTCCGCCGTTCGAAGGTGGCTGATTATCTTCGTCCCCATGAATGTGCGAAGGCGTTTCCGGTTCGCGCGCTGGTTGCGCCACTGTAGGGATTATGCCTTCCTCCCCGGCAGAATTTCGGATTTCTTCCGCAAGTTTTCGGACTTTGACCAGCGTTTCCGCCCTGACGTCCGCTCGTGCGCCTCCCGTGAGCAGTATTTCCCGGGCAAGCGAGTTTTTCCCAAGGGCGGAAAGCGTGGAGCCGAGAGCCTTCCCCGCGTGTTTGTTGGTCTGATCGAGCGTCCAGGCACGTTCCGCGTAGATCAGGGCGCGCCTTGCCTTGCCTGCTTTGCGGGCTGCCTCGGTCAAATGGATCAGGATCCTGACATCGTCGGGAGCAATTTCGAGCGCTTGCAGATAGGCCGTTTCCGCAGCTTCATAGTCTTGCATCTCGGCGAGAATTGCGCCTTTCAGGTCATGTCCTGCCGGATTGAAAGGTTGTCGTTCGATTACCGCACAGGCGCAGTCGTAGGCTTCCTTGCTGCGCTTGCGTTGTTGCAATGCGCGTCCGAGGCCGAGATACGCGGGAACATAATCGCTGTCGATCCTGAGCGCTTGTCTGTAGCGCGCGATGGCTACGTCAAGCTGGGGATAGAGTGACCCCGCGTCGGCTGCGATGGTAAGCGCCGCCGGACTGTTCGGCAGTTCGTTGACCAGCCGTTGCGCAAGCGGCAGGGCTTCGCCGTGCCGATTTTGCCTGATCAGAATCGTTGCCAGGCCGAAGAGGGCGTTTTTGTTCTTCGGATCGAAATCAAGGACGGCGCGAAACGCTTCCGTCGCATAGTCGTATTGTTCAAGCAGCAAATGCGCGTTGCCGAGGTTCGAGCGCGCCTTCGTATGGTCCGGGTCGTTGAAGACGACCTGACGCAAGACCGGAATGGCTTCCTCCAGCCGCCCCACGCGAAGCATCGCGGTTCCCGTGCGATATTTGAGGTCGATGTCCGTTGGATGGCGTTGATGTAGATTTTCGTAAATCGTCAGGGCTGCGTCGTAATCGCCGCTTTGCTCAAGACGGGCGGCTTCCGCGACAGCCGCGTCGATGGAGATTTTATCGTCGAACACTGCCATATCGAGCGTCATCCCGTCCGTGAAGACCGAAAATCGCTTTTGTCCTGCACCTACGGGCATGCCCGGTGCGGGTTCTCGGCCGAATCGTCCCCAATCCCCACCGCGAAGAGTAGGTATCAGGCCGTCTGTGGTCAAAGCGCCAATTGAATGTCCTTTGGATTATGGACAGCTTTATGTCGAAACCCGTTGCATGGCCGGTTCGTGTCGTTTCATATGAAGCAATTTTGGTCCTCACGTCCTCGGATCGTGACTTCATGGCACGTCATAAAACGCAAGCTGCCAATCAGATCCCGCTGTTCGGCGCCGAAGTCGAATCTTCGGAAAACTATCTTCCGTTTCGCGTATTACATGCCGCGCGGCTCGTTGAGCGCAGGATCGCCCGGGCGCTGACAGCGGAATTCGATCTTTCGCTGGCGGAGTGGATAGTGCTAAGCGCGTTGCTCGATGCCGATCAGGTATCTGTGCGCGACCTCGTTCCGCTGACGGGGCTGGATACGGTGGCTGTTAGCCGCGCGGCGACCCGGCTTTCGGACAAGCGTTTTGTGAGAAAAATCGTCAACAAGCATGACAAGCGCCTGGTTGTGCTCAGCCCGTCGAAAGCGGGGCGTGCGCTTGCTGGTGAGGTCGATCGAAAGATGTTGGACCTTGAGACCGCCTTCCTCAAGGGGCTGGGCGTCCAGGAGCGTGTACGGCTTGGGCAACTGCTCGGCGCCGTTATCGACAGCGCATGAATATCTGCCACGAGAACGGGCGCTTTTTGGGTTTAAAACATAAAGGTAAGGGTCTAGAAGCGGCGCATGACAGATCGTGTTCTCATCATCGACTTCGGCTCCCAGGTTACCCAGCTCATCGCGCGGCGCGTGCGCGAATGCGGGGTCTATTCGGAGATAGTGCCTTTCCAGTCTGCCGGGAAGGCTTTTCGCGAGATGCAGCCCAAGGCGGTGATTCTGTCCGGAGGGCCTGCTTCGACCACGGACGTCGGCAGTCCCCGTGCTCCGCAAGAGGTGTTTGAAGCCGGAATTCCGGTTCTTGGCATCTGCTATGGCCAAATGACGATGGTTGCGCAGCTTGGCGGCGAGGCCGAGCCCGCCGATCATCGTGAGTTCGGCCGCGCCTTCGTTGAGATCAGGAAGGACAGCCGGATCTTCGACGGTGTCTGGAATGCGGGCGAGCAGCATCAGGTCTGGATGAGCCATGGCGACCGCGTAATCAGCCTGGCGCCCGGTTTCGAGGTTTTCGCAAGCTCGCCGAATGCGCCATTCGCGGTCTCGGCGGATGAGCAGCGTGGTTTCTATTCCTTCATGTTTCATCCGGAAGTCATCCATACGCCGGACGGCGCGAGGCTCTTGAGAAACTTCGTGCAGAAGATCGCGGGATGCTCCGGCGACTGGACCATGGCCTCTTTCCGCGAGGATGCCGTGGCGCGAATCCGCGAGCAGGTCGGTGATGGCAAGGTTATTTGCGGTCTGTCGGGCGGTGTCGACAGCGCGGTTGCCGCCGTCCTGATACATGAGGCGATCGGTGATCAGCTGACCTGCATTTTCGTCGACCATGGATTGTTGCGCATGAACGAAGCGGAGCAGGTCGTTACGCTTTTCCGCGAGCATTACAACATTCCGCTCGTTCATGTGGATGCCTCGGATACCTTCATCAGCGCGCTGGAAGGCGAAAGCGATCCGGAAGCCAAACGCAAGACGATCGGGCGCTTGTTCGTTGAAGTATTCGAGGCCGAGGCGCGCAAGATCGGCGGGGCGGAATTTCTCGCACAAGGAACGCTCTACCCCGATGTGATCGAGAGCGTATCCTTCACCGGCGGTCCGTCGGTCACGATCAAGTCTCATCACAACGTCGGCGGCCTGCCTGAACGCATGAACATGAAGCTCGTCGAGCCGCTCAGAGAGCTTTTCAAGGATGAGGTACGTTTACTCGGCAAGGAACTCGGCTTGCCGGAAGCGTTCGTCGGTCGTCATCCGTTCCCGGGGCCGGGCCTTGCCATCCGCTGTCCGGGCGGCATCAGCCGCGAGAAGCTCGATATCCTGCGCAAGGCCGATGCGATCTATCTCGATGAAATCCGCAAGGCCGGCCTCTATGACGCTATCTGGCAGGCGTTTGCCGTCCTCCTGCCGGTGCAGACCGTTGGCGTGATGGGTGACGGACGGACCTACGAATATGTCTGTGCTTTGAGGGCGGTCACCTCGACCGATGGGATGACCGCGGATTTCTACCATTTCGACATGGATTTCCTGTCGAAAGCGGCGACCCGCATCATCAACGAGGTCAAGGGCATCAATCGCGTCGTCTACGACGTGACGTCCAAGCCTCCCGGAACGATCGAGTGGGAGTAGTTATTATTGTGTAAGTCATCTATTCAATTATCCAACAGCCCTCGCAATGGATTCCGAAAAACCCAATTTCCAGCCTATACGCCTCAGTTTCCGTTATCTAATCAACAGGATTTCTAACAAAATATACGGAAACCGCCAATAAATTTGCGGATTTATGCTATATAAGAGGTGCATTTTCATATTAGTATACTGACATAGAGAGGAATAGTTGAAAAGTTATGCCGCAAATACAAAGCAAGGCTGTAGGCGACGAGAAAGAATGATGAGTTTTAAAATGTATTTATTTTAGTTTAAATATTGAGGTTGAAAAAATACTCAGGGAATTGTTAGTGCGAAATTTCCGAAGAGCTGAAAGCTTAAATGGATTCACTACAACGGCAGATGGTTGAAGCGAAGAAGCGTAAATATGCAGAAGCGTTGAAAAATTGAAAGAGTTTTGCAATGGGTTTGGCTTTAGGGCTGGGATGTTGAAGGGCTCGTTAGCTGATAGCAGGGAGAAGGATTTAAGAGTATGGGGCGCTTAATTGATCAAGAATCTAACTACGCGGGGGATTTCGGTGCCGCTTTCCGTTCGTCTGCAATATTTTACAAGCCAAATGGCGTAAAAACGACAATCTCTTTTAGCAATTATTGGTATTTTAAAAACAGTTTGGAGGTTGGGCTTGTCGTTAGTTATCGCCGTATGAATGGAGAGTTGGTTACTCGGAAAGAATATAGATTTACTGCAGGAAATGTAATCAACATAGAAGTTTCGGAAATTGATGAAGGTTCGGTAGAGATTGAGGCATTCTCGAGCAAAAACCTAAAAATTCCCTACGCGGCAATTATGTGCGTTTACGAGACTGAAAATGGTGTTTCGATGGTGCACAGTTATGGAAGAAATCATTCGCTGATAGAATTAGAAGACGATAGGGCTATTACAGAAGCACGAGAGAGCTGCTGGACGCTGCGTGCATCGCCTGGAATTCGCAACCAAGCTATATTTCACAACGGGCATGTTGCTTTAGAAGCGCAAACTGGTTTGTTTGTGATTACTAGCTCAGACGGCACAGAAGAAAAGATAGAATTTAACATTCCTTCTCTCGCGCCGTTTGAGACGTTAGTGTTCGAAGCGGAGAATATTTTTCCCAAACTGCAAGACTTCTTGTCTGGAAATATTGGATGGGGAACGTTGCACTTTGAATCCTATTCAAGCTTCACTCGTTTGCTTATTGTTTGGTTGGATGAAAATAGCGATGAAATCCAAGTAACTCATTCGAATTTTGACTACAGTTCGCATCAAACAAACATGATTTCTTCTTCGAAGCCCGCATATATGGCATTACCATCCGTTTATGGCGAGCTTCCGAGTGTAATAGTGTATCCAAAATTTTCCAAGGGGATCTATGTCGTTAATGGTGATACCGAATTCACTAATGGCACTGTCTTGTCTGGTTCGAAATCGGAAATTACATTCACGAGAGAAGATGGACTACTACCAGCTCGCATTGTTACAGCTGCCAGTGCCAAACTATCGGAAGACGTCTCGTTACCTTTTGAATGCTCTTTGGGTATTATTCATGAAAAGCGGCCGCCGAAGCGGTTTCATTGGTTCTTAGTTTCTTCGGTTTTGCCTACTGTCATTCACTTGACAGCTTATGATAAAATATATCCGAGTGAAGGAAAATTGAGTTTAGTTGTTAGGCTATACTCACAATCAAACAAGGAAGTTAGTGAGGTTGTCCTGAATTACGACTCACTGGTTAATTTGCCTGGGGAAATTAAGCTCGAGGATATCTTCAATTTAGATAACCTCGAAGGGTTCGGTTATGCATCAGTCTTCTCTCACTACGGTGGGTTGATTATTTACTCCTCATTACGCAAAAACGACGTTGTTACAGTTGAGCACTCTTTCTAGGGGTATGATACTTCGAGTCAAAGCGGGAGTGGTGCGAAAGCCGAGGGATAACTAACGGTGACGATTGCAAGTTGTCGCAAGGGCGCATATATGCGGATCTGACGCCTTTTTAGTCGGCCTGTGGGTTACCCGTGAGTTCGGCGCGCTCATTCGTCGGCGCGCCAAACCGTCCACTATCGTCTCTGGCAGCGGAACCGAACTCACCTCGAATGCCATGCTTAAATAGCTTCAGGAACGCGGTGTTGAATACCGCTATATCGTACCGGGCAACCCCATGCAGAACGGCTTCGTGGAAAGCTTCAACACGCAGGTGAGGGGCGGATGTCTGATTGATACGCTGTTTTCGTGACTCGCCAGCATCGGGAGTCATATCGCCGCGTCGGGGTAGATGACAGCCGCAAGAGGTTCCATTCAACCCTAGGCAATCTCATGCCCTGCGAATTTGCCATGAAAATGACTTTGCAAACACGGACCACAAGAGGCCATTGGTCAACCGAAGGGCTCCGCGCTAAAGTTGACGGGAGTTCGGGTCTCAAGTTCCCATGAAATCCAGTAACCGCATTGTGCTCTCTAGCGACCACGCCGCCATTCAGCTCCGACAAGCTATTGCCTCTCATATAGCGGCGTGCGGCTGGGTGGTGGTCGACATCGGGCCGACGACCCCGGAGAGCACGCACTATCCCAAGCACGGCGAGGCGGCAGCGCGGCTTGTGGCCTCTGGCGATTGCCGGTTTGGTATTATCCTGTGCGGCACCGGCCAAGGCATCATGATGGCGGCGAACAAGGTAGCGGGCATCCGGTGCGGCATCTGCGCCGATACTTTCTCAGCCCGTATGATCCGCCAGCACAACGATGCCAACATGCTGTCGATAGGTGCGCGTGTGGTGGGCGAAGGGTTGGCGCTCGATATTGTTGATGCGTTTCTGACCGCAAAGTTCGAGGGCGGCCGGCATGCGATGCGGGTGGAGATGATTGCGGCTCTGGAAGGGTAGCGCCGTTCTTTTTCCGATCGTCAGACTTTCACACGCTCCATCTTCGGATCGTATAGGGGGGAAAGCGCCACGCTGCAGGGCACCCTTTCGGTTGCGACTTCAAGCTCGTATTCGCCGTCGGCTATATAGTCCGCGCTCACGCCTGACGGATTGCGGATATAGCCCATGCCGATCGACCTGCCGATCGTGTGGCCGAAGCCTGCGGAAGACAGCCAGCCGACCCGTTCTCCATTGCGGTAGATCGTTTCGCGGCCAAGCAATATGATGCTCGGATCGGCGATGAAGGTCGCCATTCTTTTCTTCACGCCCTGCTGGCGTTGAGCCTCGATAGCGGCTCGTCCCTTGAAGTCGATGTTCTTTCTCATTTTCACCGCCCAGCCGAGGCCGGCCTCATCCGGGGTGTGATCGGGCCCAATGTCGGAAGACCAGGCGCGGTAGCCCTTCTCCAGGCGCAAGGTCTCTATCGCCCGATACCCGGCATTTACGAGACCGAGAGGGTCGCCGGCTTCGTGAAGCGCTGCATAAACGGTCGTTGTGTATTCCACCGGAATATGCAGCTCCCATCCGAGTTCGCCGACGTATGTCACGCGCAGAGCAGTGACCGGGCAGCCGGCAATGCCGATTACATTGGCGGTGCCGAATGGGAACGCCTCGTTGGAGACGTCCGCCGATGTTACCTTGCTCAGGATATCCCGCGCCCTCGGTCCCATCAGCGACAAAACCGAATTCGATGAGGTGATGTCTACCAGCTGGGCATTCATGCCGTTGGGAATGTTTCGCGAAATCCAGTCGAAATCATGCGTCGCGAAGCCGGTGCCGGTGACGATGTAATATTCATCGGGCTTCATCCGGGCGACCGTCAGGTCGCACTCGATTCCGCCATGGTCGTTCAGCATCTGGGTGTAGACCAGACTGCCGACGGGCTTGTCGACATCGTTGGAGGCGATCCAGCTCAGCGCGTCGCAGGCATCCGGACCCTTGAGGATGAACTTTGCGAACGAGGTCTGATCGAAGAGCGCGGCCGCCTCTCGGCAGGCCTTGTGCTCGCGACCTACCGCGTCGTGCCAGTTCGGCCGTCCGAAGGTGTAGATATCCTTCTGCTCCTCTCCGGCAGCGGCATCAGCGTACCAGTTCGGCCGTTCCCAGCCGAGCTTTTCTCCGAACACTGCACCATTGGCCAGGAGTGTGTCGTAAAGCGGCGACTTCCTGCAGGGGCGGGCGGATCGGTTTTCCTCCGACGGCCATGCCATGGTGTAGTGCTTGCCGTACGCCTCGTAGGTGCGCTTTCTGATCCAGTCATCATCGAAATGAGGACGTCCGAAGCGGCGTATGTCGGCGGGCCAGAGGTCGAATGGCGCTTCCCCATTGCGTATCCATTCGGCCAATGCCATGCCGGCGCCGCCTCCGGACGCGATGCCGAAAGCGTTGAAACCCGCGCCGACGAAGAAGTTGCGTTGCTCCGGAGCTTCCCCGAGGATGAACATGCCATCCGGCGTGAAACTTTCCGGCCCGTTGATCAGTTCCTTGATGCCCGCCGTTTCGAGGGCCGGGACCCGGCCAAGCGACAATTCCATCAGTTGCTCGAAATGGTCGAAATCGCTGTCGAGGAGCGTGTAGTGGAACCCCCTGGGAATGCCATCCTTTGCCCAGAGGACCGGGTTCGGTTCGTAGCCGCCCATTACCAAACCGCCGACCTCTTCCTTGTAGTAGGTGAGGCGATCCGGGTCTCGCAGGGTCGGCAGATTGGAAGGCACGCCGTCTATCCGCTCCGTCACCATGTACTGGTGCTCGACAGGGACGAGCGGCACATTGATGCCGTGGATTTTCGCGAATGCGCGCGTCCATTGCCCGCAGCAGGCAACGACCTTTTCGCAGTCGACGCGCCCGTGTTCGGTCTCAACGCCCTTGATGACACCGTCCTGGATATCGACCGACAGTACCTTGGTGTCTTCGAATATCCTGGCGCCCGCCATTCTTGCGCCCTTCGCGAGCGCTTGCGTGATATCGGACGGATTTGCCTGTCCGTCCGTTGGCAGGAAGGCGGCGCCAACGACATCGTCGATATTCATCAGCGGCCACAGATCGAGTGCTTCCTTCGGCGTCAGCAGCTGCATATCCAGGCCGAAGCTGTGAGCCGTCGTTGCCTGCCGGCGCACTTCCGTCCATCGTTCCTCGTTGCAGGCAAGGCGCAAGCCACCGTTCATTTTCCAGCCGGTCGCCTGTCCGGTTTCTTCCTCCAGCTTGTTGTACAGGTCAATCGAATATCCCAGAAGCTGGGTCACATTGGCGTTCGAACGCAACTGTCCGACAAGGCCCGCGGCGTGGAATGTCGTTCCGGACGTCAGCTTCTTGCGCTCGAACAGGACGACTTCGACCCCGGCCTTTGCAAGGTGATAGGCGGTCGAACAGCCGATAATGCCGCCGCCGATGACGATCACCTTGGAGGAGGAGGGAAGCTGGGTCATCTGGTCCTCTGATTGCGTTGAGCCGCCGTCGGGCGGGTCCTTGATGCGTCTACGCGAGTCGTTTCCTCGCGATCAATGATCATTGCACCTTGAAATCCACAATTACGCTTGAAATATGCACGTCATCCCTCAAAAGTCCACAAAAGAGCTCGGGAATTCGTTGGATATTGTGATATTGTCACGAATGCCACGGTGAATGTGGCCTTGCGTGGGAGTTTCTGCCGGCGTAAGGCGTTCGGCCGGGCGAAGGAGGCTGATACGGATGGATGCATACCCCAATCATACGCAACGGCAGATTCTGAACGAGTTGCGCAAGGTGGGTGGACTGCAAAAGATCAGCGTTCTTGCTGAAACGTTGGACATTTCCGGCGAGACCGTGCGGCGCAACGTCAAGCGGCTCGTCGAAATGGGAACCGTGGAAAAATCGCACGGCAGCGTGCAGCTGATCGATCAGGAGGAACAGGAAGAAGGCAACCTTCAGGAGCGGCTGAACCTGAACCAGGCGGCCAAGAAACGAATTGCCGGCTTTGTCGCAAGGATGATCCCCAACGAGTGCTCGCTCTTTTTGGATATCGGCAGTACCACCGCCTTCATCGCAGACGCACTTCGTGGTCACCGCAAA
Organism: Stappia sediminis; assembly: GCF_009826895.1. Classification (GTDB taxonomy): domain Bacteria; phylum Pseudomonadota; class Alphaproteobacteria; order Rhizobiales; family Stappiaceae; genus Hongsoonwoonella; species Hongsoonwoonella sediminis. Next base: position 515,610 of record NZ_WUMV01000002.1, read on the forward strand.
CTCATGATCGTGACCAACTCGGTCTACGTCGCCTACCGGCTTTCCATGCGCAATGAGAACCGCGTGTTCATGGCGGGAGGTGAATTGCGGGGCGAAGATGGTGGTGCTTTCGGGGCCGATGCGATGGCATTCGTTTCCAATTTCCACACGGATTTCGCCATCCTTTCCACCGCGGGTCTCGATCCTCGAAATGGCTTTACGCTTTTCGATCTGGAGGAAGCCAAGTTTTCCCGGCACATTATGGGAAATTCCGGCACCCGGATCATGGCTTGCGATTCAAGCAAGTTCGGACGGGAAGGGGCGGTAACGATCGGCAATCCCGAGCAGGTTGACCACCTCGTGACCGACACCACACCGCCGGAGGCCTTGCAGGTTGCGATGCGCGACTGGGGCATCGAAGTGCACCTCGCCGATTGGGTCAAAAACGCCGCCGCAGGCTCTTGATGATTTAGTCCGGCCCGTTTCTTCCGGGGAGAGTTAAGGCAACGCCATTGGAAAGCGGTTGTCGGTCGGCGGTCTTCTTGAAGATTCCCTGTTGGATTGAGTGGCGTGGGCAACTGCCTGCCGCCGGAGGTTTTGTCGCGTCCTGAATTGAGGGAAGATTTGAACGGATGAATTTGAGTGGCGCCGAAATTTACGCTTGATGTGTGAAATAACACAAAAAGCTGCAAATTGTGTTGATATTTGTGGAAACATATTGCCCATTTAAACGGAGAAAGCATCGGGAGTGTGGTTCGAATTGCATGATGGGGAGCCGGAAATGAGCCGCCTTGAAGCAAAGCACCTGATCATTGGCGGCGGCATCATTGGGTGCTCGATAGCCTATCATCTGGCCAGGAACGGCGAGAAGGATGTCGTGCTTCTGGAAAAGTCATCCCTGACCGAAGGTGCTACATGGCATGCCGCTGGTCTGATCGGTCAGCTTCGCTCTTCCCGGAACACGACCCGGATGCTGAAGCGTTCGGTTGCCATGTACGATAGTCTGGAAAAAGAAACCGGCATGGCTTTCGACTGGAAGAAAGTCGGCAGCCTGCGTCTCGCGGTCACGAAAGAACGTCTTCTGGAAGCCCGGCGCCTGACGACGATGGCGCGCAGCTTCGGTCTGGAAATGCATATGATTTCCGCAGAAGAGGCAAAGTCGCTTTTCCCTTATATCGATGCCACCGGACTTCTTGGCGCTGCCTATGTCCCCTCCGACGGTCATGTGGATCCGGCAAGCCTGACCCAGGCGATCGCATCCGCCGCGCGAAAAGCCGGCGTAAAGATCAGGCAGGGCATCAAGGTTGAGGGTTTTGAAGTCGATGAAGGCCGCATCACCAAGGTGCAGACAAATGGGGGGGATTATTCGGCTGATGTCGTTGTCCTTGCCGCCGGCATGTGGAGCCGGGAACTTGGCGCGAAGCTTGGAATTCGTGTGCCGGCATGCGCCGTCGAGCATCAGTACATCGTTACCGAACCTCTGCCGGATGTGGAACTGGTCAGGAACCTGCCAACGCTGCGCGATCCGGAGCGGCTGGTCTATTACAAGCCCGATGCCGGCGGGCGGCTGGTAATCGGTGGATATGAAGAGGGGACATTACCGTTCGGGGAAAACGGAATTCCCGGAGAATTCGCCCGTCAACTTCTTCCTGACAATCTGGATCGGTTTGGGCCGCTAGCCGAGCTTGCCGCCGAGGTGACACCCGTCTTGAACGAGGTCGGTATCAGGACCGTGATCAATGGACCTATCCCATATTCCGCCGATGGCGACTTCGTGATGGGCTGGGCGCCAGGCTTCGATAATCTGATGATGGCCACCGGCTTTTTATACGGTATTGCCGCCGGTGGCGGTGCGGGCGAAATGATTGCCGAATGGATTACGCAGGGGCGCCCGAGCCTGGATCTCTGGCCACTCGACATTCGTCGCTTCGGTCCGCATCACGGGACGAAAGCCTTCATGTATCCCCGCGCGGTGGAGCATTATGCCCACCATTACAAGATGCGTTATCCAGGTCAGGAGCACGAGAGCGCCCGCCAGCTCCGTCTTTCGCCGCTCTATGGCATCCTGAAGGAGCGTGGCGCGGTCTATGGATCCAAGAACGGCTGGGAACGGCCTTTGTGGTTCGCGCCCGAAGGTGTGGAACCTGTCGACCAGCTCGACTTCCTCGAACCCGGCTGGCACAAATACGCCGCCGAGGAACACAAGGCGGTCCGCGAAGGCGTGGCGTTGATCGACCAGTCGAGCTTTTCAAAGTTCGAGATGATTGGTCCGGGCTCTCTCGATCTCCTGCAAAAGATTGCGGCCTGCAACATGGACAGGCCCACGGGTTCGGTCATCTACGCCCAGTTGTGCAACGACCGCGGCGGGATCGAGGCGGATGTGACGGTCACCCGGCTCGGAAGAGACCATTTCTATATAATCACCGGTTCGGGCTTCGGCACGCACGATGCGGACTGGATTCGTCGGCACATGCCGAAGGATGGCTCGGTGCAGTTGATCGAGATGACCTCGGCGCGTGCGGTCATCAACATTTGCGGCCCGAAGTCACGCGATGTCTTGCAAGCGGTTTGCGAGCAGGATGTTTCCAACGACGCGTTTCCCTTCGCAACAGCGCGGGAAATTGTCATCGGGGCGGCCCCGGTACGTGCGGCGCGGATCGGCTTTGTCGGCGAACTGGGGTGGGAGCTGCATGCGCCAACCGAATTCGGCGCTCATGTCTATAGCGTTCTGCGCGAAGCCGGTGAACCGTTCGGGATCCGCGATGTTGGCTATCGTGCGATCGACAGTCTGCGCCTTGAGAAAGGTTATCTCTATTGGTCCGCCGATATTTCTCCCGACTATACGCCTCTCGAAGCCGGATTGGGTTTTCGGGTTCATCTGAAATCGGGTGGTGCTTTCCTCGGCCGAGATGTGCTGGCAAGGCAGAAAGCAGAGGGGGTGCAGCGTAAACTCTGCACTTTCGTTACCGATGCAAGGCTTCCGGTTTTCGGTGGCGAGACTATCCTCCATGGCGGTGAAACGGTCTCGCTCGCGACGTCGGCAGGCTTCGGTCACACCGTCGGCAAGTCAATCATCTTCGGATATCTGGGTGCCGAACTGTGGGATCGCGAGGCATTCGAGATCGAGGTCTTTGGAAACCGCCATCCAGTCGAGCGTGTGGACGGGCCGCTTTACGATCCGCGAAACGAACGGTTGAAAGCCTGAGGAGAGATTTATGGTGCAACATGCGGACTCGGTCATTTCAGCCCTTCGCAAGGCCCCCGGCTTTTCCGATCTCAAGGCTGAGGAATGTTCGATAACGCGCCTCGGCGGGCTCACCAATCTGGTGCATCGGGTTTCAGCGCCTCAGGGCGATGTGATCGTCCGCATACCTGGCGAAGGCACGGAGGAATATATCGACCGCGCGGTAGAGGCCACCAACGCCAGGGCCGCGCATCGTGCCGGGGTCTCGCCGGAAGTGTTATGGGCGGATGCCGAAACTGGAGTGATGATCACGCGCGCCATCGATGGCATCACCACCATGACGCCCGATCTCTTCAAATCCCGCTCAGGCTCGCCTGCTCGGGCCGGCCAAGCACTGGCGAAACTGCATCGTTCGGGTGAAACGTTCGACTTCCGGTTCGAGCTGTTTTCCATGATCGACGGATATCTGAAAGTGCTCTCCACGAAGGATACGGATCTGCCTGAAGGGTATCATGGCATCGTCAAGGCGGCGGAACCGGTCAAGGAAGTTCTAGCAGCCAGTCGGGTGCAACTGGCCCCCTGTCATTGCGACCCGCTTTGCGAAAACTTCCTGGACGACGGCGAGATCATGTGGATCGTCGACTGGGAATATTCAGGCATGAACGATCCATTGTGGGATGTGGGCGATCTCTCGGTCGAGGCGGGGATGGACGAAAGGCAGGAAGCTGAGCTCCTGCGCGGTTATTTCGGCAGGAACCCGAGCGCGGCGGAGAAGGGACGCGTCGTGATCTACAAGGCGATGTGCGATCTGCTCTGGACCTTGTGGGGGCTGATCCAGCATGCCGACGGCAATCCGGCGGAAGATTTCTGGGCCTATGCCACCACCCGGTTCGAGCGCTGCAAGGCGCTGATGCAGAGTGCGGAATTCGACAGCCACGTTGCAGCGATACGCGCCGTATAGAGGCCAATTCGATTTAATGACCGTCTTGTTCGCTGCCATGCGTCCGGCAATTTTTCAGGCGTCGATTACGGCGAGCAATTCGTCGCGTAGCGCCGGGGTCGCGGCGGTGACGACACGGCCGTCCGAGTCGATGCCGAGCGGATTGCCCTTCCAGTCGCTCATCACGCCGCCTGCGGCTGCGACAAGCCCAACCAGAGGAAGATAGTCGTAAGGCTCCAGTCCGAAATCCACCACCGCGTCGATCTGTCCCGAGGCGACGAGCGCATGGGGATAGCAATCATAGGCCATGCGCCGGGTATGGCCTGTCCTGCAAAGGCGAAAGAAGCGCTCCGGGTCATCGGCGCTCAGCCGTTCTGCCTCATTGATATAGACCATGGCCTCGCCAAGGCGTGTAGTGTCGCGGCAGGTTATCGTCTCTCCATTGCGCGTGGCGCGCTGGCCCGAAAAGCCGACATAGGTTTCATTCAGCGCGGGCATGCGCACGATGCCGATTTGCGGGGTACCGTTCACGATGCGCCCGAGCAACATTCCAAACAGCGGATTTCCTGTAATGAACGACCGCGTGCCATCGATCGGGTCGATGAACCAGATCGCGTCTGCGCCCTGATTTTCGGTTCCGAACTCTTCGCCGAAAATCCCGTCATCGGGAAAAGCTTCGGCCAGTTCCTTGCGTATGAAGGCTTCCGTTGACCGGTCCGCGATGGTCACCGGGCTGTCGTCGGCCTTGGCCTCCAGATCGAGCGGAGAGCGGAAATATTCCATCGGGATGCGGCTTGCCCGCTCCACGATTTTGCTCGCCCGTCGGACAATATCGTCGATATCGGCTTCCATGTTTTTTCCGCTCGGTCCGGCCGCCAGTTGGCTGTCGTTGCAGCCGATAACTGGCACTGCGCGTGATGGCATTGTGAAGGTTATGCAAAAGCACGCCGGACCGCCACAGATAAGCGCATATTTCCACAAAATCTGTTGGATTGTGTTGCGTTTTGTGGAATCGTTGATACGTTTTATGCCGGTCGTCAAAAAGATCGGGCGAGGAAAACCAGCGGGGAATATTGAGATGGCACGTAAACTCCTGGCGGCTGTGGCTGCCTTCTCCACCTTGGCGGTTCATGGCGCGTTGGCGGAACCGGAATCGACCGACCCGATCAAGCTGACTACCCATGACTGGACCGGTCAGATTGTGACCACGACGATCATGGGCGAGGTGCTGAAGAACGCCGGTTACAATGTCGAATATGTCCAGGCCGACTACATCGCCCAGTTCGCAGGGTTGAAAACCGGTGATCTCCACGTCGCCATGGAGATTTGGGAAACGACCGGCCGCGAAGCGATGGATGAAGCGACTGCCACCGGCAATGTCGTGAACATGGGCGAAACGGGGATGGTCGCGATCGAGGAGTGGTGGTACCCGGCCTATATGGCGGACGTTTGCCCCGGTCTGCCGGATTGGAAAGCGCTGAACGACTGCGCTGAGGAATTCGCGACGCCGGAAACCGCGCCGCTCGGACGCTATCTCGGCGGGCCGGTCACCTGGGGCGGCTTTGACGATGAACGCGTTGAAGCCCTCGGGATGGATTTCGAAGTCGTCCATGCCGGCACGGATGCGGCTCTCTTTGCAGAGCTTGAATCCGCCTATCAACGCAAGGCGCCGATCGTGCTCTGGCTCTACACCCCTCACTGGGCGCCGTCGAAATACGAAGGCAGTTTCGTGAAATTCCCGCCTTATTCGGCGGAATGTTACAACGATCCGTCAGTCGGCATTAATCCCGACGCCGCTTATGACTGTGGCAAGCCGACGGGGCCGATCTGGAAAGTCGCGTGGAAAGGCGTCGAGGAAAAATGGCCGGGCGCGGCGAAAGCGATAAAGGCTTTCAAGGTCAGCAACGCGGATATGGGCGAGATGGTCGCAAAGGTCGATCTTCAGGGAATGTCCGTCGATGACGTGGTTGCCGAGTGGATGGCGGCCAACAAAGATAGCTGGAGTTCCTGGGCGCAGTAATGAAAACTTTATCGGCGGTGTCTCCAACGGCACCGCCGTTATTGTGTCTGACGACCTGATGCTCAAGACCGGAGTTGGCGATGGAGCGCCCCGTCATCCTTGATTGCCGCGGAGTGTGGAAACTTTACGGGCCTCATACCAGGAATTTTCTTGAAAAACATAACGGCTCGCCCACCGACATGGCTTTGGCGGAAGCCAACATCATCAGCGCGGTGCGCGATGCCAGCGTGAAAATCCGCAAGGGCGAAATTTTCGTCATCATGGGTTTGTCGGGATCGGGCAAGTCCACGTTGGTGCGTTGCCTGTCCCGTCTCGTCGAGCCGACGGCAGGCGAAATCCGCTTCGAGGGCAGCGATCTGCTGGCGATGAGCGAGAACGAACTCATTCATCTGCGGCGGAAGAAGATGGGCATGGTGTTTCAGCACTTTGCCTTGTTGCCGCACCTCACGGTGCTTCAGAACGCGGCCTTTCCGCTTGATGTTCAGGGCGTGGATCGCCGCACTCGCGAGGAAAAGGCGCGCCAGATGATCGACATCGTCGGTCTGACCGGGAGGGAAGATTACTATCCCCGGCAGTTGTCCGGTGGCCAGCAGCAGCGCGTCGGCATTGCCCGCTCGCTTGTCGCAGATCCTGACCTGTGGTTCCTCGACGAACCGTTTTCGGCGCTGGATCCGCTTATTCGCCGTGAGATGCAGGATGAGTTTCTCCGGCTTCAATCGATGTTACAAAAGACGATTGTCTTCATCACGCATGATTTCGACGAGGCGATCCGGCTTGCAGATCGTATTGCGGTCATGAAGGGCGGGCGCATCGAGCAGACGGCCACGCCCGAGGAACTGGTTCTCAATCCTTCGACGCCTTATGTCGAGGAGTTCACGCGCCACGTTCCGCGCGCCAAGGTGATGAAACTGCGCTCCGTCATGTCGCCGGATGTTCCCGATGGCGTCTACGCGGGGGAACTTTCGGGCAATCGGACCGTCGCGGATACAATCCATCAGATCGATGCCGCGACGCACCCCTTCAAGGTGACCGGGGAAGAAGGCGAGGTCATCGGAACCATCGATGCCCGCACCGCGATAGACGTCATGATCGGGCGGACCGGCGCATGACGGATGGGGTGCACAATCGTGCTCGCCCGGCCCGGGCCCCGACAGCGGGTCTAAGCGGCTTCCCATCCTTTTCGGCGGTCTTCTGGATAGGGCTTTTTCTTGTCACCTGGGCGCTGTCGACATGGTCGTTTGCGCTTTACAAGACGTTCGATGCGCGCTGGATCATCCGCTATCCCAAGAAGCTTGAAATTCCCCTCGATACATGGATTTCCAACGCAACCAACTGGCTTGTCGAGGATTTGAATTTCGGGTTCTTCACCTTTCGCGATGTTACGCGTTTCATCTCCGCCATTATCGAAGCGCCTTACGACATCATGCGTTCATTGCTGGTCGACGGCTTCATGATCGGGCAGGGGCAGCAGGCGATTGACGTCGCGCCGCCACTCAGTTGGATCGCGATTATCTCAATTGCCGTTTCGCTTGCACTTTATGCAAAGGACCGGTGGCTTGCCATTCTGGTTGGCGTTTGCTTTGCCTATCTCGCTGCCTTCGGACAGTGGGATAGCGCCATGGTTACACTGGCTTCGGTGCTGATAGCCGTTCCCATCGGTGTTGCCGGGGGGCTTGCGCTTGGCATCGTCGCCTACCGGCTGCCGGCGTTCGAACGGATGTTGCGTCCCGTTCTGGACCTGATGCAGACCGTGCCTGTCTTCGCCTATCTCGTGCCTATTCTGGTGCTGTTCGGCTTTGGCCCCGTGGCCGCGTTGATCGCAACCGTGATCTACGCCATGCCGCCGATGGTGCGCATCTCGACAGTGGCGCTCCATTCGGTGCCCGAAGAGGTGATCGAGGCAGGTCGCATGGTCGGGTGCCGGCGCGGTCAGCTCATGTGGAAGGTCCTGATCCCGACCGCAATGCCGTCTCTCATGGTTGGCGTCAACCAGGTCATCATGCTTACCCTCAATATGGTGATTATCGCATCGATGATCGGAGCAGGCGGGCTTGGCTACGACGTTTTGACGGCGTTGCGACGCCTCGACATCGGCGGCGGCATAGAGGCGGGGCTCGCCATCGTCGTAATGGCCATCGCGCTGGACCGTCTAAGTCAGGCATTCGCCGTAAGGCGCGTGCGCCCGCACCTGGATCCGCAGCTGCCTTTTCACAAACGCCATCCCGTTTTTACGCTTGTCGTTGCAATTGCTGTCTTTACGACACTCGCGGGCGCCTATCTTCCGGCATTTCGTGAATATCCGGCAAGGCTGACTTTGACCACGGGAACGTTCTGGAACTCCACAATCGAGTGGATCAACGTCAATTTCTTCGATTCGATCGAGGCCGTAAAAACTGTCCTGCTGAACGTCCTGCTGCTTCCGGTAAAGCGGTTCTTCACAGGCATTCCATGGGCTTGGGGTATCGTTGTGGTCGGCCTGGCGGCGGCGCGCATATGCGGCTGGAAGCTTGGCGTCATGGCGGCGGCGATGACTTTTTTCATCGCCGCATCCGGCCTTTGGCGCGAGGCGATGACCACCGTCTACCTTTGTTCGGTTTCAGTGTTGATCGCGAGCGTGATCGGTATCCCGCTGGGCATTTGGGCCGGTCAGAATCCAAGAGCCAACTCGGTCATCGGTGCGATGATCGACACGCTGCAGACGTTGCCTAGTTTCGTTTATCTTATCCCGGTGGTGATGCTTTTCCGTGTGGGCGATTTTTCGGCGATGATAGCGGTTGTGCTTTATGCGCTGGCGCCGGCCGTGCGTTACGCCGCGCACGGGATCCGCTCGGTCGATGAAGAGTTGATAGAAGCCGGAAAGGTGTCCGGCTGCACCAGCCGCCAGATCCTTTGGCGGATCAAGTTGCCTCTCGCTGCGCCGTCGCTTCTCCTGGGCCTGAACCAGACCATCATGCTGGCGATTTCGATGCTCGTCATAACGGCGCTCGTCGGCACGCGCGACCTCGGTCAGGAGGTCTATATCGCTCTCACCAAGGCCAACATAGGCCAGGGCATCGTCGCCGGCCTTTCGGTGGCCTTCATCGCGATCATCGCGGATCGGGTGGTCACGGCGCTTGCACGGTCCTCTCAACAAAAGCTGGGGCTGACATGAATGGGCTGGAACAAGCCATAGCAAGAGCGCGGGCACTGCCTTGCTGGAGCGACCCGCGAGAGATCGAACCGCTTGAGGGCGGTATAACAAATCTTAATCTGACGCTGATGGACCGGGGCCGAAAATACGTCGTTCGCTTCGGAGACGATATCCCCGAACACGGCGTGATGCGGTTCAACGAACTTGCAATCAGCCGTGCCGCGGCAGCGGCCGGGATTTCGCCGGCGGTGCATCATGTCGAAGCCGGCATTCTCGTGCTTGAATTCGTAGAGGCCGCGCCGCTGGCCGAAACGGATCTACACGACCAGGCTACGCTTGAGGATGTGGCACACCTCATTGCCCGGGCGCACCGTGAGGTTACAGCGCTCGCGCGTGGTCCGATCGTGACGTTCTGGGTGTTCCATATCCTTCGCGACTACGCGGGATTTTTATCCAGCCGAAATTCTCCCCACGTTTCCAAGCTCCCACGGCTGATGCAGGAAGCCGAAAATCTCGAAAAAGCCGTCGGCAAGGTTGATCTGGTGCTTGGGCACAACGACCTTTTGCCCGCGAATATTCTGCGAGGAGAAGATCGGTTCTGGCTCGTGGACTGGGAATACGGCGGCTTCAACTCGCCGCTGTTCGATCTCGGCGGTCTTGCGACCAATTGCGGCCTGCCGGATGAGGCAGAGCGGTTCCTGCTCAAGACCTATTTCGGTGCGGAGCCGGACGCCGGCCTGAAGCAGAGCTACAATGCGATGAAATGCGCCTCTCTGCTGCGCGAGACGATGTGGAGCATGGTATCTGAACTCACGTCCTCCATCGAATTCGATTATCGCGCCTATACAGATTCCAATCTCGACCGTTACCGGCGGGCTTACGAAAAGCTTTGATATTTCCAGGTTGGAGCGAGACGGGCTATTGCGGCGGATGCGATCGAGGCATCTATCGACCGCGAGAAGGCACTTCATGCGGGTCTCGGGTGCTTGTGAACGCCCTTTTGTAGAGAACCTGCTGGCTATCGCTCCTTTCGATGATCCGCTTTACAGAAACCGCTCGAACGATACGCCCATTTCCCTGTCGTTTCGCCATTTAACAAGCGCCATGACGTGGATGTCCTCGTTGACGATCCTGAATTCGAACTCCGTAGGAATACCGATGGTGCTCTCAAGCTTCAGCCGTGCGCCCGTATCCGAAAGATTGCGGACCATGCAATCGTAAACGGACGTGCCGTTAATGATGATCTTGCCGCCTTTGATGGTGCGGCGGCGAGGAGCTATTCGGCGATCTTGCTCCGACATTCTGCTCTCCAACATCCCTGAACCTGTACCGTTTTTCTTGGTATCCCGTTTGCGGTCAAGTGCCATCCAAAAGCTTGAGAAATCGCAAATGCAATTCGTTCAGTTTTCCTTCGCTCCTGCGCAGTGAATGCAGAGGCTCGCGGACGGGTCGATTTCAAGACGCTTATGCGCGATTTCCTCGCCGCATTCCTGGCAATATCCGTAGTCGCCGGTCGCAATCCGGGCTAACGCAGCGTCGATTCGCTGAAGTTCGAGGTTTCTGCTACGTTCCGATGCCTGCGCCATGGCTTGCATCTGCAGCGAATCCATTCTCGAAAGACGCCCGACCGATTGCTGATCGAGATCTACCGTCGAGCGCGAATCTTCGGAGATTTCGCTGAGGCGCTTGATCTCTTGCATGCGATCAACAAGTCGTGTTTTCGCGGCATCGATATCGATCGTCATCCGTACCTTCCTGATCGCCAAGCTCAGGTGAATGCCGCAGCTTAGCCGAAATAGCACCGGTTCGTCACGGAGTTGACACGACAATCGCGATCCTTCAAAGCCGTTTGCGGGCGAAGGCGATTTCCGCCGGAGCAACACCTATTGGTCGGCCGGGAGCGTGAAACGGATGGCATATCTCGTCTTGGGGCTGGTTCTCTTTCTCGGCGCACACAGCTTGCCGATGTTCGCGGCGGCCGAATCCGGCTTGAGAACGCGGCTTGGCGAAGGCCCGTTCAAGGGTATCCACTCTCTGATTTCCGCAGTCGGCATTGTTCTAATCGTGATTGGATATGGCCAAGCGCGGGCCGCCGGGCCGGCGTTACTTTACGATCCGCCGGTGTGGATGGCGCATCTGGTGATGTTGCTGATGCTTCCTGTATTCGTGCTGATCCTTTCGACATATCTGCCGGGAAGGATAAAGGCGGCGGCGAAGCACCCGACGATCCTTGCGGTCAAGATCTGGGCCTTTGCGCATTTGCTGGCGAACGGCGACGCCGCTTCCGTACTGTTGTTCGGCGCGTTTCTGGGCTGGGCAGTTGCCGACCGCATTTCGCTCAAGCGCCGGGGCAAGCTTGGTGGCGTGGCGCCGGGAGAAGGTTCGCCGAAGAACGACATAACGGCGATTGTCGGCGGACTTGCGGTCTATGCGCTGTTCGTCTGGCAGCTTCACTCCTGGTTGATTGGCGTGCCGATACTGCAGGGCTGAATTAGCACTGTATTTTGCGTGAAAATTCTGGCATTCCGTGCCTCGCCTCACTGCCGCCATCAATGCGTTGGAGGGAGGGGCGCTGTTCGTTTGCCAGCGACAGCACGAGTGGATACTGTGACGCGCCGCGCAGGAAGCGGTGCGGCGGTACAACGGGCCGTGTGAAACGGCTTCAACCGGATTGGGAATACTGAGCGCATGTCCGATATTTTCCGCGAGGTCGACGAGGAAATCAGGCGCGAGCGATATAAATCGCTTTGGGATCGATTTGGTCCTTACGTCATCGGCGTGGCGGTGCTGATCGTCGTGGCAACCGCCGGATATCGGGGCTGGCAATATTGGCAGGCCACCGCGGCCCAGGAGGCTGGCGACCGGTTCATTCAGGCGATCAGCCTGTCTGACGAGGACCAGCAGCAGGAAGCGATCGCGCAATTGAACGGCCTGAGCGATGCGACTGGCGGATATCCGCTGCTTTCGCGCATGCGCAAGGCGACGGACCTTGCCCTGTCGGGCCAGAAGGAGGAAGCGCTGGCCGAGTTCGACGCGGTTGCCGCCGATAGTTCCAACGATCCGGTTTACCGTGATCTTGCCGCATTGCGGGGCGGTTATATCGCCATGGAACTTGAGGACTATGCCGGCGTGGCGGATCGTCTGGAGAAACTGACGGGAGATACCAATCCCTGGCGGTTTCTCGCGCGCGAAGCGCTCGCATTTTCCGCCTGGAAGAACGGTGACAATGCCGGCGCGCGCAAATGGCTGGAAGGTGTCGTGGACGCCGAGGGCGTGCCGGCGGAGGTTGGCAGCCGCGCGAGCCTCCTCCTCGATCTCTTGAATGCCTCCGAAGGTACGCCGGAAAAAGGAAACAATTCGTGACGCGCGCTGCCTATCATAGACGGCCGGTCCAAACGGCTTTGGTCGTCTCCTTCGCGCTGATGCTCGCAGGTTGCGGAACCGTCTCCGATTTCGCGGATTCGGTGAACCCGTTCTCCTCAAAGGAGAAGATCCTGCCGGGCGAGCGTCAGGCTCTGTTCGATGTCGAGAACAACCCGGCTCAGATTTCCGGGCAGGAAGCTTCGCTCGGGCCGGCCAGCGGTGGTCAGTCCTGGCCTCAGGCCGGGGGCGATGCCAGCAACAATCCGGGCAATGTCGCCGTTTCGGCATCGGGTGCTCGCGCCTGGCGGGCGTCGCTCGGTTCTTCCGGCGGGGGCATCGGCAGCTTCGTTTCTTCGCCCATGCGCCTCGCCGCGCGTCCGGTCTCCGATGGTGGGCGCATCTTCGTCTACAAGCAGGACGGCACGGTGGTGGCCCTCTCTGCAGGTAATGGCGGACGTGTCTGGTCGCGTAGCCTTCGCCCCGAAAATGAGCGCGATGTCGCGGCAGGCGGCGGCGTGGCGACCGACAATGGCGGTGTTTTCGTCGCCACCGGTTACGGCCAGCTTGCCGCGTTGAATGCGGCCAATGGCGCCGTGCTTTGGACGGTCGATCTCGACGCTCCGGCGCGTGAGGCGCCGACCGCGGCCAGTGGCCATGTCTTCGTCGTTACGCAAAACAATGAAGTCGTTGCCGTTTCGCAGGAAGATGGGTCCGAGAAATGGACTTTTTCCGGAATTCCCGAAACCGGCGGTGTATTGTCGGCGGCAAACCCGGCTGTCTCGGGCGGTACGGTCGTGTTTCCGTCCTCTTCCGGTGAAGTGCTTGCCATGGACATCGAGAAGGGCGAGCCGAAGTGGATTGACGGCGTATCGCGTTCCTACCGTACGCGTGCCGTTTCCGGCTTGGTCGATGTTGCGGGAAGCCCCGTCATTGCCGATGGCCTGGTCTTCACCGTCGGTGTCGCGGGGCGCGTGATAGCGACCGATCTAAAGACGGGAGAGCGCAGGTGGGAGCTTGACTACGGTTCGGTCCACACTCCAGTTACTTCCGGCAATGCGCTTTTCCTGATAGATCTCGACGACAATCTCGTCGCGATCGAGCGCAAGTCCGGAACGCCGCTCTGGCAGCTTCCCCTACCGCAGCCGGAAGATGATGACGACCGGGCGAATTGGGCCGGACCGATCCTGGCGAGTGGAACGCTTCTCGCATTTTCCAGCGACGGTCGGATTGCGCGGGTGGATGCCAAAACGGGCCGCCTTCAGGACACGCGCGAAACCTCGGTCGATATCTACGTAAGCCCGATCGTTGCGGGCGGGCGCATTGTTGCCGTGTCGTCCAAGGGCGAAGTGGTAGCGTTCAACTGAACCTAATCTGAAAAGGCCCTTCCGTGGTTGCTAAGGTTGCGATTGTCGGCCGGCCGAATGTCGGCAAGTCGACGCTGTTCAATCGTCTTGTCGGCAAGCGTCTTGCCCTTGTTGATGACACTCCCGGCGTCACGCGTGACCGCCGGGTTGGAGAAGCGCGTCTAGGCGACCTGAAGTTTCAGGTGATCGACACGGCGGGGCTTGAGGAAGCTGCGGCGCATTCTCTCGAAGGGCGGATGCGCAAGCAAACCGAAGAGGCGATTGGCGATGCCGACGTCGCGCTTTTCGTCATCGATGCGCGTTCAGGCCTGACGCCGACGGATGAGACGTTCGCCGATCTCCTGCGTAAATCACCGACGCCCGTACTGCTGCTTGCCAACAAGGCCGAGGGACGGGCGGGGGAAGGCGGTCTGCTTGAGGCCTATTCGCTGGGCCTCGGCGATCCGATCGCCATATCGGCCGAACATGGCGAGGGCCTTGCCGATCTCTACGACGTCCTTCGTCCCGTCGTCGATGCGGCGAAGGAGCGGGAGGGCGGCGACGCTGCCGTCGCCGAGACGGATGTCGACGTTGATGACGTCGATGAGCGTGCTCCTGCCGGGTCTGCCGAGCGGCCGTTGAGGATCGCGATTGTCGGGCGGCCCAATGCAGGCAAGTCGACGTTGATCAATCGTATCCTCGGCGAGGAACGGCTTCTAACCGGTCCGGAGGCCGGTATCACGCGTGATTCCATCGCTGTCGACTGGGTCTGGAACGACCGGCATGTGAAGCTTTTCGATACGGCAGGCTTGCGTCGCAAGGCCCGCGTACAGGAAAAGCTCGAAAAGCTTTCCGTTGCAGACGCGCTGCGGGCGGTCCGCTTCGCCGAGGTCGTGATCGTCACGCTCGATGCAACGATATCCTTCGAAAAACAGGACCTTCAGATCATCGACCTTGTTGCTCGCGAAGGCCGGGCCGTTGTCATTGCGCTGAACAAATGGGATCTCGTGGAAGATCGCGCCGAGGCCATGCAGGCGGTACGCGACGCGAGCGAGCGATATCTCAACCAGATTCGCGGCGTTCAGATCGTGACCATGTCCGGGCTGCACGGTCAGGGTCTCGACAAGGTGCTGGATGCCGCCTTCAAGGCGCATGAGGTCTGGAACCGGCGCGTGTCGACATCGCGGCTGAACCGCTGGCTCGACGGTGTTTTGACCCACCATCCACCGCCGGCGGCTTCCGGCAGACGGATCAAGCTGCGTTACATGACCCAGCCGAAGACGCGCCCGCCGCATTTCGTGGTTTTCTGCTCAAAGCCCGAAAACCTGCCGGAAAGCTATACGCGCTATCTGGTGAATGGTCTGCGTGAAACGTTCGACATGCCGGGCACGCCGATCCGCTTGTCCTACCGCAAGGGTGACAATCCCTATCATTCGAAACGATAGGCCGCGATTTCTGTCAGTTAACAGCGGTAAGGCGTTCTTCGATCAGCGAAAACGTCTCTCCGCTTTCAGTGCAGCTTGGCGTCAGGAGCGCCAGCAACGCGGGCACGACATCTTCCGGCCGTTGCAGTGTTTCGGGGTTTTCGCCCGGCATTGCCTTGGCGCGCAGCCCGGTGCGTGTCGGGCCGGGGTCGAAGAGATTGGCGCATACGGCCATGGAGCGTGTCTCGTTCGCGTAGGTGTGAACGAGCGCATCAAGCGCGGCTTTCGTCGTCGCCTGAATGCTCCAGTACGGCTTGCACTCTTCCGCCATGTCGGAAGTCAGAAACACGGCGCGGCCGGCGTCCGATTGACGAAGCAGCGGGTCCAGCGAGCGTAGCAGACGCCAGTTGGCCGTTACGTTTATCGCAAGCGCTTCCTCGAAGACCTTGGGCGTTATATGGCCGACCGGGGAAAGCACGCCAAGCACGCCGGCATTGCCAACAAGGATGTCGAGCTTTTTCCAGCGCTCGTAAATCGCGGCACCCAAACGGTCGATTGCCTCGAAGTCCTTGAGGTCGAGCGGCACCAGCGTTGCCGATCCGCCTGCCTTCCGGATCTCGTCGTCAAGTTCTTCCAATCCGCCAACCGTGCGCGCGATCGCGATCACATGTGCACCTTCCGCGCCCAATGCTTTGGCGACCTGGTATCCGATGCCTCGCGATGCTCCGGTAACGACGGCGACCCGGCCTTCGAAACGTTTTATCGCGCTCATCATCCGGCCTCCGCCAGTCGGGTCGCTTTCACCACGTCGTTCGGTTTCTCATGGTCGGTCAGCGCGGTCGGGTATTCGCCGGTGAAACAGGCATCGCAAAACTGCGGTATCTCGTTGTTCCTCTTGGCTTCGCCAACGGCCCGGTAAAGCCCGTCGATGGTGAGGAAGGCAAGGCTGTCCACCTTGATATAGGCGGCCATCTCCTCGATCGACATGCGGGATGCCAGCAGTTTCGCCTTTTCAGGCGTGTCGACGCCGTAGAAGCAGGAATTCGTGGTCGGCGGGCTGGCTATGCGCATGTGCACTTCGCGCGCGCCTGCCTCGCGCACCATCTGTACGATCTTGAGCGACGTTGTGCCGCGCACGATGGAATCATCGACCAGAACGACGCGCTTGCCGTCCAGCATTTCCCGGTTCGCGTTGTGCTTCAGCTTCACGCCCATGTGGCGGATCGAATCCGTCGGCTGAATGAAGGTCCGCCCGACATAGTGGTTGCGGATAATGCCGAGCTCGAAGGGAAGGTTGGCCGCCTGCGCGAAACCGATCGCGGCCGGCGTGCCGGAATCCGGCACGGGCACCACAAGGTCGGCATCCGCCGGTGCTTCGCGAGCGAGTTCTTCGCCGATGCGCTTGCGAACTCCATAGACATTCACACCGTTCACAGCGGAGTCCGGCCTTGCGAAATAGACGTATTCGAAGATGCAGAACCGCGGGTGGTTGCGCTGCTCGAACGGGCGAAGCGACTGCAGACCGTCCTTGGAAATAACGACCATTTCACCGGGTTCGATATCGCGCACGAAGCGAGCGCCGATGATGTCGAGTGCGCAGGTTTCCGATGCGAGCACGTATGATCCGTGCAAGTCGCCAAGGAGGAGCGGGCGAACGCCGAGCGGATCGCGCGCGCCGATCAGTTTCTTTTCCGACAACGCGACGAGGGCATAAGCACCTTCCACTTGTCGCAGGGCGTCGATCAGCTTGTCGACGAGGTTCTTGCCGTCGCTGGTCGCGATCAGGTGGAGGATGGTTTCGCTGTCGGAGGTCGACTGGAAGATGGAGCCGCGCTGCTGCAACTGGCGCTGCAGCGTCATGGCGTTGGTGAGATTGCCATTGTGGGCCATGGCGAAGCCGCCGCCTGCGAAATCGGCGTAAAGCGGCTGGACGTTGCGAAGGGCCGATGCGCCGGTCGTCGAATATCGCGTGTGGCCGATGGCGCAGGAGCCGGCGAGGCGGTCGAGCACCGCTTTTTTCGTGAAGTTGTCGCCGACCAGGCCCATATGCCGTTCGCTGTGGAACTGGCTGCCGTCGAAGGTGACGATACCGGCTGCTTCCTGCCCCCTGTGCTGGAGCGCGTGAAGGCCGAGCGTGGAAAGTGCTGCAGCGTCGGTATGGCTGAAAATGCCGAAAACCCCGCATTCTTCGTGCAGATGATCGCCATCCGCATCGATGAAGGGGTTTGTGCTCAAGGTGTCGTCGGACATCGCGTCCTATCTCTCGATCCTGGAACCGCCTGCGGCGCTGATTATTTCTCGCGCGAAGACAGGTTGATCGTTTACAGGTTTCTGGAGCAGGCTGCTTGCGGATTATTCATGCAGCGTGCTCTGGATTTCATATGGATCAATTGCCGCCCGAAGTCGTCAATTGGTCGAGGCCCTGGCGCTCTGATTCCGAATAGTTCGGCTCTTCTGCCGGTGCGGTGGCGGCATCTCCGTTCGTGTTCTGGCCACGATTGCGAATGCGCTCCAGGATCGCCTTCTCGGGGTCTTCCGGAAGTGCGGCTATAAGCCGGTTTCCGATGCTGTCCATCAGCGGCTTGGATTTCGCCCGCGCGATCCATTGCGGCTGGGTTTCCTGGGGTACGAACCAATTGAAGAACAGCATTGCCACGACAACGAGAAGCAGTCCGCGAACCGCGCCGAAGACGAAGCCAAGCGTACGATCGAGCGCTCCGATCCGGCTGTCCAGCACGAAATCGGAAATGCGCATGGTGATATAGCTCACGATGATCAAGGTGACCAGAAAAACGGCCGCGACAGAAACGCCGAGTGCCACGTATTCCTGCGAGATGTACTGCTTCGCGAAGGGAAGCACCTGCCCGTAAAGAAGGTAGGCCGCCACCGCTGCCGCAACCCAGGAGGCGATCGACAGGACCTCACGCACGAAGCCGCGGATCATGGCCAGCACCGCCGACAAAAGCATGATGACGAGAAGGATTCCGTCGAGAAGCGTGATTGGCATTGCTCGGTTCAGCCCCTGATCCTCGCCGCCGTGGGCGTTTGCCGGTCCAGATTGCCGCGTGGACCCGTCGCGGACGTCCTTCA
This sequence comes from Stappia sediminis, assembly GCF_009826895.1. Classification (GTDB taxonomy): domain Bacteria; phylum Pseudomonadota; class Alphaproteobacteria; order Rhizobiales; family Stappiaceae; genus Hongsoonwoonella; species Hongsoonwoonella sediminis. Next base: position 534,083 of record NZ_WUMV01000002.1, read on the forward strand.
GCCTTGCGCTTCGCTTCCGCGGCCCGCTGCGATACGGGCAACCATGTCGCCAAGCTCCGTCAGGCCCGTGATCGACGGCATGTCCTTCAAACCGTCCTTCAGATTCGCCTGCGGCGCAAGCGCGCTGGAGAAGCCGAGTTTCTGCGCTTCCTTCAAACGCGACTGTGCCTGCGAGACGGGCCTGATGGCACCCGACAGGCTGACTTCGCCGAAATAGACGCAATCGGGAGGAAGGGCAACCCCGCTGAGGCTGGATACGAGTGCCGCTGCAACCGCAAGGTCCGCCGCCGGTTCGTTGATCCGCAAGCCGCCGGCCACATTCAGGTAGACGTCGTGTTGCGCGAACTTCACGCCGCATCGCGCCTCGAGAACCGCTAGGATCATGGAAAGCCTGGCGTTATCCCATCCGATCACGGCGCGTCGAGGGGTGCCAAGCGGGGAAGGGGCGACGAGCGCCTGGATTTCTATGAGAAGCGGGCGGGTGCCCTCAAGACCCGCGAATACGGATGCGCCGGGGCTTGAGGAATTGCGTTCTCCAAGGAAAAGTGCCGACGGGTTCGCAACCTGTTTCAGCCCGTTGTCGGTCATCTCGAAGACGCCGATTTCGTCCGTAGCGCCGAAACGGTTCTTGACGGAACGCAGGATGCGGTACTGGTGCGCGCCGTCCCCTTCGAAATAGAGCACAGCGTCGACCATATGCTCCACGACGCGTGGGCCCGCGATCTGGCCATCTTTTGTGACGTGACCCACCATGACGACGGTGGCGCCGCTCGTCTTCGCGTATCTGACAAGCGCTTGCGCCGACGCGCGCACCTGCGTGACCGTGCCGGGCGGCGATTCTGCGAGTTCCGTCCACAGCGTCTGGATGGAATCGATGATGACAAGCGCTGGCGGCGGACCGGCTTTCAACGTCGCGAGAATGTCCTCCACGGATGTTTCCGCGGCAAGGCCCACTTCGGCGTCGGTCAGGCCCAGGCGTTCTGCGCGAAGGCGCACCTGATCGACCGCCTCTTCGCCGGAGATATAAACGGTTTTGTGGCCGAGGCGTGCGATCTGGGCCGCTGCCTGGATCAGCAACGTCGATTTGCCGATGCCAGGGTCCCCGCCGACGAGGAGGGCGGAGCCGCGCACGAAACCGCCGCCAGTGACCCTATCGAGTTCGGCAACCTTGGTGCCGATGCGCGGCGCTTCCTTTGTTTCTCCCGAAAGGCCGACGAGCGGGACGACGCGCCCTTTTTTTGCCTGTGCCTGGCGCGGAGCGGCACCGACACCGCCGGTCTGCTCTTCGACGATCGAGTTCCATTCGCCGCAGGATTCGCAGCGTCCGGCCCATTTTCCCGTCACCGCGCCGCAGTTCTGGCAGACGAAGGAGGATGCGCGCCGCGCCATCAGGCCTGAACTCCCGAAGAGCGGCCAATGTATTCCCGCTCGAAGCGGCGGCCGAGCGCGGTCAAGAATTCGTAGCCGATGGTGTCGGCGCGTTCGGCGGTTCTGTCGATTGCCATGTTGGGCCCGAAGACCTCGATCATCATCCCTGGTGTCAATTCGCTTTCCGCCACGTGAGTGACATCGATCACCGTCTGGTCCATGGAGACACGTCCAACAACCGGCAAGTCCTTGCCGGATAAATGGAAACACGCTCCTTCGCGATCGTCCGTACTGCCGGAACGGCGCAGAAAACCGTCCGCATAACCGATCGCGACAAGTCCGGCACGCATGTCGCGCGGTGCGGTGAAGCGCGCGCCGTAGCCGATCGTTTCGCCTTTCTTGAGCATGCGAACCATGAGGAGGCGGGCTTCCAGAGTGACCACGGTTTCAAGCGGAGTTTCGGCGGTTTTGCTTGCCTTTGCGCCGTATAGCGCGATTCCCGGCCGGGTGAGAGCGAAATGATAATCGGGTCCCAACAGGATGCCGCCGGAATTGGCAAGCGAATTCCGCGCGGCGGGGAAAAGTCTGGAAACATGCCGGAAACGGTCACGCTGCAAAGCATTCATAGGGTGGTCGGGATCATCCGCGCAGGCCAGGTGAGATATGATCAGACCTGGCGAAAAAGGCCTATATTCATCAATGGCTTCGGCAATCTCCTCAGCTTCGGAAAGCGTCAGGCCGAGCCGGTTTATCCCCGTGCAGACATGCAGCCCGGCATCAGCTTTAGCGCCTGAAGAACGGAGGAAATCCGCCCATTCGCGAACTTCGGGCAGTGAGCCCAGAACGGGACGCAGCGCGTTTTCCGCGTAAGTGGAGGCTGAACCCCGATAAAGGCCGTTCAGGATATATATCCCCGCCTTTGGGAGGATGGCGCGAAGCTCCAGCCCTTCGTCGGGCGTGGCGACGAAAAACGTCCTCGCGCCGGCGGCAAATAGCGCTTCGGCAGCCGGTTTTATGCCGATTCCATAAGCGTTTGCCTTGACCACGGCTCCACATTCGGACGTCGCGGAATGTCGTGCGGCGAGCACCTGCCAGTTACGGGCAAGGGCGCCGAGATCGATGGTTATCCGCCCGTTCGAAAGTGGGTTCAATGCTCGTACCGGTCTTGCGGCGTTAGAATGAGCCGAATCTCCAAGGTTATTCGCTCAACCCTAAACCATCGAATTGCGTCACGAAAACGATCCGCGAGGAAATATCCAGAACGGGAAAATTCGTTTCTGGACGTGCCGAAAAAGGTTTCTGAGTTAGTCGTGACGGTCGGGCAGGCGATCCGTCTCGGCAAGATCGGAAAATCTCGTGAATTCACCCTGGAAGTGGAGGTCGACGGTGCCGGTCGGACCGTGACGCTGCTTGGCTATGATCACCTCGGCCCGGTTCTTCACCCGGTCGAGCTTTTCCTGCCATTTGAAGAATTCCTCGGTGCCTTCCTCCGGCATGGTTTTGCCGAGGTAATATTCCTCGCGGTAAATGAAAAGGACCACGTCGGCATCCTGCTCGATGGAGCCGGATTCGCGAAGGTCGGAGAGGATGGGGCGCTTGTCGTCTCGTGATTCCACCTGGCGCGAGAGCTGAGACAGCGCGATGATCGGCACGTTCAACTCTTTGGCGAGCGCCTTGAGGCCCGTCGTGATTTCGGTGATCTCCTGAACGCGGTTGCCCTGGTTCTTGCCGGAGCCGGACAGGAGCTGGATATAGTCGACGATCAGAAGGTCGAGCCCGCGCTGTCTCTTCAGCCTTCTAGCGCGTGCGACGAGCTGGGCAATGGAGATGCCGCCCGTCTGGTCGACGTGGAGCGGTACGGTCTGCATGTTCTGGGAGGCGGCGACGAGCATTTCGAACTCCGCCTCGTTCAGATCGCCGCGGCGGATCTTGGAGGAGGAAATTTCCGTCTGCTCGGAAATGATACGCGTCGCCAGCTGCTCCGCCGACATTTCAAGCGAGAAGAAACCGACCACGCCGCCGTTGACGGTCTTCAAGGTGCCGTCGGCCTGCTCCTCCGCCATATAGGCTTCGGCGATGTTGTATGCGATGTTCGTCACGAGCGATGTCTTGCCCATGGCAGGACGGGCAGCGAGCACCACAAGGTCCGACCGCTGAAGCCCGCCCATCTTCTCGTCCAGATCACGCAGGCCTGTGGATATCCCCGAGAGCTTGCCCTGGCGCTGGAAGGCGGCGGCCGCCATTTCAATGGTCTGCGTCAGCGCCTCGCCGAAGCCGAGGAAGCCGGTATTCTCCCGCCCTTGCTCGGCCAGTTCGAAGAGCCTGCGCTCCGCATCGTCGATCTGCTGGCCGGGCGGCATGTCGATCGGCGCGTCGAACGCGATGTTGACCATGTCCTCGCCAATTCGGATCAGATTGCGGCGAATGGCGAGATCGTAGATCGCGCGCCCGTAATCCTCCGCGTTGATGATCGACGTGGCGTCGGCGGCAAGGCGCAGCAGATATTGCGCAGGCGCAAGGTCCGCGATCTTGGAATCGGTGGAAAAGAAGGTTTTCAGCGTGATCGGAGAGGCGATCTTACCGGCGCGGATAAGCTGGCTGACCTTCTCGTAGATATCGCGGTGTGGCTCGACATAAAAATGCCCCGCTTCCAGAAAGTCGGATACGCGGTAGTAGGTCTCGTTGTTGACGAGGATGGCGCCGAGAAGCTGGCGCTCGGCCTCGGCGTTGTGCGGAGCGACCCGCATCAATTCCGCCGACTCTACCTTCTGAAGCTGCCCATTCATTTCTGCCCCCGCACTGCCCACACTTGGTTACCCTGCGAAAGGCTTTTGGGGAAGGAGAATGCGCAGCATCGGCTGCTGATTCTTTCCTGTGGGGATCAACGGGGATAACTCCGCAGACCCGTTGACCGTGACACCGCTGCCGGGGGCCTTGAGTTCAAACGAAAAACGGCGCCACGAGGGCGCCGTTCTCCAATTTCGATTGTCCACAGAGGGAAGGGTCAGGCGTTTTCCTCGCCTTCGGCCCCGGCGTCGTCGCCAGCGGATTCGGCCTCAGCCTCACCCTCGGCAACTTCGCCTTCAGCGCCTTCGCCCTCTTCTTCTTCCTCTTCGAACTCGAAGACGTCGACATCGCGCTGGGTGAGGTCTTCACCGCGCGCCTGACGCTCCGCCTCGTCGTTCGAGCGGGCGACGTTGACCGTCACGGTGACCTCGACCTCCGGGTGGAGGAGGATTTCGACCGCGTGCAGGCCGATCGTCTTGATCGGGCGGTTGAGGCGAACCTGGTCGCGACCGACGGAGAAACCGCCTTCCGTCAGAACGTCGGCGATATCGCGCGTCGACACGGAACCATAGAGCTGGCCGGTTTCGCCGGCGGAGCGGATGGCGACGAAACGCTCGTTGTCGAGTTTGGCGGCAACGCCTTCGGCTTCCGTCTTGCGCTCAAGGTTGCGCGCCTCAAGCTGTGCACGCTCCGCCTCGAAACGGGCGAGGTTGCCCTTGTTGGCGCGAAGCGCCTTTTCCTGCGGCAGCAGGTAGTTGCGCGCATAGCCGTCGCGAACCTTCACGACGTCGCCCATCTGGCCGAGCTTGGCGATACGCTCCAGAAGAATGACTTCCATAATAGTCTCCTTGACCGTCTGTCCCGCTTTCCCGTCAGTTTTCAGGAAGCGGTTAGGGGCAGGTGGTTGGTCCCGAATGCCCCAGCCGGGAGGCCCGGACGCTCCGGGCCTGATCGGGCAGCGGCGCGCGCTGCCCTGAATTTTTCGCGTCTTACTTGATCACGAAGGGCAGCAGGCCGAGGAAGCGCGCGCGCTTGATGGCGCGGGCGAGCTCACGCTGCTTCTTCGCCGAAACCGCCGTGATGCGGCTCGGTACGATCTTGCCGCGCTCGGAGATGTAGCGCTGCAGCAGACGAATGTCCTTGTAGTCGATCTTCGGCGCGTTGGCACCCGAGAACGGGCACGTCTTGCGACGGCGGAAGAACGGACGGCGGGTGGGAAGCTGTGCTATATCGACCATCGTTCGCTCTCCTTATTCTGCATCGCCACGGCGCGGACCACGTCCGCCACCGCCACCGCGCTCGCCACGGTCGTCGCGGTCACGACGACGGCGATCGTCGCGATCGCGCTTCTGCATCATTGCGGAGGGCTCTTCCTCGTGTTCCTTGACCTTGATGGTCATGAAACGAAGGATATCCTCGTTAAGGCCCATCTGGCGCTCCATCTCGGCGATGGCTGCCGGCTCCGCCGTCAGGTTCATCAGCGTGTAATGCGCCTTGCGGTTCTTCTTGATGCGGTAGGTGAGGGTGCGAAGACCCCAGGTCTCCACCTTGCCGACGGACCCGCCGTTTTCCTCGATGAGGGACTTGTACTGCTCCGTCAAAGCCTCGACCTGCTGCGGCGAGACGTCCTGACGAGCAAGGAACACATGCTCATAGAGAGTCATGATGTTTTGCCTTTCTCTGGAGCATATCCCGGCAATTCCGAAATCGGATTTGGCGACATGGATATGCTCGACTTGTTGATTCTGGAGCGATTTCTGATCGATCGGGAATTTCATCCCGATCGGAAAATCGCCCTAGCGTCTTCAAACATGGAACCTGGCGCTAAGCCTCTTCGAGCCGCCGGAAAGGCGAACGAAGCAACTTCGAGAGCGGAGACACGGGAAGTCGGATCCCCCTTTAAGATCCTGCCGTGCCTTCCATAAAGAAGACGCAGCCTTCCGTTCAGCCCCCGGCCAAAGTCCCGGATGAAGCGCGGCTTATACCGAAAGCGAGCGAAAAGGCAAGTGCGATGAGGGGTTTTGGGGAAATTCCGGGCAAGAGGTGGGGTTTGTGGTAAATGCGTGGGGTGTGGAGACCGGTGTGGGATGGAAGGGTGGAGGAAGCGATGTTAGAGAATGAATGGAGAATCCTACTCGGCGAGAGCTTCAAAAACATCGCGGGGCAACGCATCTTCTCCCCCACGTTTCATAAATTCTAAGTATCTATCCATAATTCTCCACGCGCGCTGGGTTACCTCCATTTGTATCATTCCATCAGTGGCTCCTCGATTGCCATGTCTGGGTTGGCGTGAGGTGTCTGTAATGTATTGAAGGTATTTGCGTTCAATATTTAGCTTATCGCGCATGTTCTCCCATGCTTGTAATTTCGGGGTATCAGGAGATATGAGGTCGCGAATCGCTTCGATAGATCGCGAAGCTGCGATTGCAGAGTAATTAAGAGTGCTTAAGCTCGATATAAGATCGCGAAAAGCAAATCTCAGATTAAAATTATTGAGAGTAATATTTAATATTTTTTGAAAGTCGTCGGAATTTTTGATTGCTGAGCATTTATCGAGGGCGCTTTTCTCGCTGAGTGCAATTCTCCGATGCATATTATTATGAACCGCTGTATCTATTATCACTGACAAAGCCCATCCATTCGAAAAGGCATGAATATCAACTAATGTTGTCACAAATTCATAACAGCGGATAATGCTAAATTGAAAGAAATTTTCACATTTACGAAAGATTTCGCATAAGATAATAAATTGCCCGTTTTCGATATTAAAAGTATAAATTGCTTGAAATCCATTTGGATCTTCTAAATGTATGTTTGGAATATTTGGTATGGATACCTCTCTTATTTCAGGTAGAATGCGGCCTTTTATGGAAATTTTTTCTAGTATTACATTGGTCATATTGAATATCCCGTTGTTAATGCGATCTATCCAAATATGTAGATCGATAAAAGGTATTGCAATGCTAACTGCAGGAGTTATGCGAGTTGAAGGTTTGTTTATTTTAAATTTATGCATAATGCTTCTTTTTTGGTAGATGCGTGGTGCGGCATTACGAATTATTATGGCGTTAATTCTTCGATTTTAACATCGATATTGCCCGTTGAACCGCAATTGGACCTCTACTCGGAGATTTTGGGGAAGATGGGCCTGCCAAAAGCTCCGCACTGTCACCCCAACGAAGACGGGGGGCCAGTATTCTCCTCATGAGCGCTTCCAGCAGCGGTGGTGCGTACTGGATGCCCGTCTTCACGGGCATGACAGGCAAGGGGCACGAACGCGGGATGGATTGCCGGGTCAAGCCCGGCAAAGACGAAGGAGAGGGTGTGCGCTTCTGACTGCTTCTTTGCAGTGACCTCTCAGTTCGTCATGCGCGGGTTCGACCCGCGCACCCACGCGGCGTCTGCGTGTTTCGCCAATCTTTATGGGTCACCGGGTCTGGGCCTCCCCGATCAGGTCGAGGACAGGCGGCAATGAGGGAGGAGGGGCACGGCGTGTTTCGCGAGATGTCCGTCTGCACGGGCATGACAGGAAAGAAGTGGCGCGCCCGGTGTAACGGACAAGAGGCGTCAGGGCATATGAAGCACCCCGTCAAGAAAATTCCGCCACCACGCGGACCTCGATGATTGCGCCTTCGCGTCGGCGGCCGGCTTCCTGGCGACAGGCAACGGCGCTTCGGGTAAATTCATCTGATGCCCGAACATGGCCTGCGCAAACTTGAAGCGGTGCTGGCCGCGGATGTGGCCGGATATTCGCGGATGATGGGCGAGGACGAGGCAGGGACGCTGAACGACCTGCGGCGCCTTCGCGGCGAACTTTTCGCGCCCGCCGTTAAGCGCTACAGGGGCACCATAATCAAGAGCATGGGCGACGGGTGGCTGGTCGAGTTCCCATCCGTCGTGGACGCCGTTTCCTGCGCCATAGAGATCCAGGAAGGGCTTGCGGGCGGGAACATCAAGCTGCGCATGGGCCTGCACCTGGGCGATATCACCCATGAGGGTGAGGACATCTACGGCGACGGCGTGAATATCGCCGCGCGGCTGCAGGAGGTCGCGGAGCCGGGAAGCATCGTCATTTCCGACATGATCCACCGCAGTATCGGCGGCAAGCTGACCGCGCCTTTCCTCGCGCTTGGCGCGCTCAACCTGAAGAACATCAAGGAGCCCGTTTCCGCCTACGCCTGGGGTGCGGCGCCGCGGACAAGCGAAAACGTCGCCTTGCCGCTGCCCGACAAGCCGTCGATTGCCGTGCTGCCTTTCACCAACATGTCGGGCGACCCGGAGCAGGAATATTTTTCCGACGGAATTACCGAGGACATCATCGCCGCGCTGTCCCGGATCGGATGGCTGTTCGTGATCGCGCGCAATTCCTCTTTCCTGCTCAAGGGGAAGCGGGTGGATGTGCGCCGGGTCTCAGCCGATCTCGGCGTGCGCTACGTTCTGGAAGGCAGCGTCAGGAAGGCGGCGAACAAGATCCGCATCCATGCTCAATTGATCGACGCACGCTCGTCCGCGCACTTGTGGGCTGAGCGATACGACCGCGATTTCGACGAGATACTGGCCGTGCAGGACGAGGTTGTCGGTTCCATCGTCCATGCCATCGGCGCGCCCGACGGCGTTCTGGAGAAATCGGAACGCCAACGCAGCCTGGAAACGCGGACGAAAAACCCCACCGCCTATGATTATTACCTGCGCGGGCGCAGCCAGCTCGACCGCCAAGGCGTCGGCAACTGGGAAAAGGCCGAAACCTTGTTCAAGAAGGCTATCGAAACGGATGCGGGTTTCGCGCAGGCTTATTCCGCCCTGGCGTGGCTCTATTTCCTGCGCTTCAAGATGCTCCGCGTTTCATCCTTCGATGAGATCCACGATCAGGTCCGCGATCTGGCGCTTCACGCGATCCGGCTGGACCAGAACGACTACCGTGCCCACTGGGTGCTTGGCTTTCTCAACACCCACATGGGCAAACACGCACAAGGCCTTGCCTGCTTCGACAGGGCCCTGTCCATCAATCCGAACGACGCGAACGTGCTGGTCTGGTCCTCGGAAGTGCTGATCTACTGGGGCCGCCCGGAAGAGGCGCTGGAACGCTGCGAACGCGCTCTCAGGCTCAATCCGAATTGCCCGGACTTCTATTACTGGCTGCGCGGCTTCGCCTGTTTTCACCTCGGGCGGTACGAAGATGCCCTCTCGGACCTTGAACGGATGATCGAGCCGCAATACGCCCGCCGCCTGCTGGCCGCGACCTATGCCCATCTCGGCAGGCTGGAGGAGGCGAAGGCGGAAGCCGCGCAATACATGAAGATCGACCCGGAATTCTCGATATCGGAATGGTCGAAGACGGAATATTACAAGGTGCCGGAGGAGCTTCGACGGTTTGTCGACGGCCTTGAGAAGGCGGGTTTTCCCGCGTGACCGGCAATATCCGTCTTCCGTCGCCAGCCGGCGGCGAATTGAGGACTGCCGCCAGAGCTTTCAGCGTCTCGGGGACCGATTGTCGGGCATAAATTGAAGCCCGACCCTTGACAGGCGCGCCTTACCCCGTGTTCTTGCGCTCGATCGAATGACGCACGGGCGGGCGCGAGCCCCGGTTATAATCGTGCGGCGAGGAACCGAGGCCAGGGCTGACATGAGCATCGCATTCACCTTTCCGGGGCAAGGCAGCCAGAGCGTGGGTATGGGCAAGGAACTTGCCGACGCCTTTTCCGAAGCGCGTGCGGTTTTCGAGGAAATCGACACCGCCCTCGGCGAATCCTTGAGCAAGATCATGTGGGAAGGGCCCATAGAAACCCTGACGCTGACCGCAAACGCCCAGCCGGCGCTGATGGCGGTGAGCCTTGCCACCATGCGCGTGCTCGAAGCGAAGGGGCTCGACCTCAAGGCGAGCGTCGCCTTCGTCGCGGGGCATTCGCTCGGCGAATATTCCGCCCTTGCCGCCGCCGGCAGCCTGAGCGTTGCGAATGCGGCCCACCTGCTTCGCATTCGCGGAACCTCCATGCAGAAGGCCGTGCCCGTCGGCGAAGGGGCGATGGCGGCCCTTCTCGGGCTCGATTTCGAAGCGGCGAAAGCTGTTGCGGAAGAGGCGGCCAAGGGCCAGGTCTGCCAGGCGGCGAACGACAATGCGCCGGGGCAGGTGGTCGTTTCCGGCCACAAGGCGGCTGTCGAGCGTGCCGTGGAAATCGCCAAGGGAAGGGGCGCGCGCCGCGCCGTGCTGCTGCCTGTCAGTGCGCCTTTCCATTGCGCGCTGATGGAACCGGCCGCCGACATGATGGCCGATGCGCTCTCGCTTGTGGATATCGAGGCGCCTTGCGTGCCGCTGGTCTCAAACGTGCTGGCGAGCGCGATAACGGATCCGGGCGAAATTCGCCGCCGCCTGATCGAGCAGGTGACAGGTACGGTGCGCTGGCGAGAATCGGTCGAGTATCTCGCGGGCCAGGGCGTCGACACTTTCTGCGAGATCGGCACGGGCAAGGTGCTGACCGGCATGGTCAAGCGCATCGCCAGGGAAGCCGAGGGAATCGCGGTCAACACGGGCGCGGATATCGACGCGCTGATCGAACGCGTTTCCAAGTGAATCAAAGGAATAGGGGATCGCCCAGATGTTCGACTTGACGGGAAAGACCGCGCTTGTGACCGGTGCGACGGGCGGCATCGGCGAGGGAATCGCCCGCGCGCTGCACGAACGCGGCGCGACGGTGACGCTTTCGGGCACGCGGGAGGAGAAGCTGCAGGCGCTTGCCGCCGATCTTGGCGAGCGCGTTCACTACCGGGTCGCGAACCTTTCCGATCGCGAGGCGGTGGACGCCCTGGTGCCGGCGGCGGAAGAGGCAATGGGCTCTCTCGACATTCTCGTCAACAACGCCGGCATAACCCGCGACAATATCTTCATGCGCATGAAGGACGATGAGTGGGACCAGGTGATGGAAGTGAACCTCGCTTCCGCCTTCCGCCTTTCGCGCGCGGCGATCAAGGGCATGATGCGCCGCCGGTACGGGCGCATCATCGGCATCACCTCCGTCGTGGGCGTTACCGGCAACCCGGGCCAGGCGAACTACGCGGCCGCGAAAGCGGGCATGATCGGCATGACGAAATCGATCGCCCGCGAGGTCGCAAGCCGCAACATCACGGCGAACGCGATCGCGCCCGGTTTCATCGAAACGGCGATGACGGATGCGCTGAACGACAAGCAGCGGGAATCGATTCTCCAGAGCGTTCCGGCAGCCCGTCTCGGCACCACTCTGGACATTGCCGCCGCAGCCGTATATCTCGCCAGCGAAGAGGCCGGTTACGTGACCGGCCAAACGCTTCATGTCAATGGCGGTATGGCCATGATATGATTACAGGAATTGCCTTTGGGGCGTCGCGCTGCGGTTGCGGTTCCGCTGCGTGCCCCTCTGGCTGGTCAAGCCCCGTAAAGTGTGTTACCAACCCGCCGGCCGGTTGACATGTTCATGAATGGACTGCAAGCGGTTCGGATCCGCGCCGACAACGAATTCAAAGTTTTCGGGGAATGGAACGGTTCGGGCTGGTGTGGCGACCCCGGTGTTTTTATGATCCCGGTCGGTTGCAGCGCACGGGGCGTCTTGAGTTCGAGCACCGCGAAGTTATCGAGGAACTAGAAAATGAGCGATATCGCAGATCGTGTTAAGAAGATCGTTGTCGAGCACCTGGGCGTCGACACCGACAAGGTGAAGGACAATGCCAGCTTCATCGACGACCTTGGCGCAGACAGCCTAGACACCGTCGAGCTGGTCATGGCCTTCGAGGAAGAATTCGGCGTCGAAATCCCGGATGATGCCGCCGAAACGATCCTGACTGTCGGCGACGCCGTGCAGTTCCTCGAAAAGAACGCCGGCTGAACGAAGTGCTTGAAACGGACGGTTTTCACCCTACCGTCCGTTTTGCATTCTTGCGGCGTATGAAGACGGGATTGTGATGAGGCGAGTTGTCGTAACGGGACTTGGGATGGTGACGCCGCTGGCATGCGGTGTCGATGCCACCTGGAAGCGCATTCTGAATGGTGAAAGCGGGGCAAACCGCGTCGAGAAATTCAAGGTCGACGACATGCCCTGCCAGATCGCCTGCCAGATAACGCGCGGCGACGGATCGAACGGGTCGTTCAATCCGGACGACTGGATGGATCCCAAGGAACAGCGCAAGGTCGACGATTTCATCATCTACGCCATGGCGGCCGCCGACCAGGCGCTCGCCGACGCCGACTGGAAGCCGGAAGACTATGAAGACCAGATTCGCTCCGGCGTTCTGGTCGGGTCCGGTATCGGCGGGCTGGAAGGTATCGAGAAATCCTCGCTTCTTCTGGCCGAAAAAGGGCCGCGGCGCATAAGCCCGTTCTTCATTCCTGGGCGGCTTATCAATCTCGCCGGCGGCTACATATCCATCCGCCACGGACTGCGCGGCCCGAACCATGCGGTCGTGACGGCCTGCTCCACCGGAGCGCACGCCATCGGCGACGCATCGCGGCTGATCGCCCTCGGCGATGCCGACGTGATGGTTGCGGGCGGCACGGAATCGCCGATCACGCGGCTTTCGCTCGCTGGGTTCGCTGCCTGCCGCGCGCTTTCCACCGGCTACAACGACACGCCGGCCAAGGCGTCACGCCCCTATGACGAAGGCCGTGACGGATTCGTGATGGGCGAGGGCGCCGGTGTCGTGGTGCTCGAGGAATACGAGCATGCCCGCGCACGCGGCGCGAAAATCTACGGCGAAGTGATCGGCTACGGCCTTTCGGGCGACGCCTATCACATCACCGCGCCCACGCCGGACGGCGATGGCGCCTACCGCTGCATGGAAGCCGCGCTGAAGCGCGCCGGAGTGATGGCGGGCGAGGTCGACTACGTCAACGCGCACGGCACCTCCACGCCCCTTGGCGACGAGATCGAGCTTGGCGCGATCCAGCGGCTTGCCGGCAACGATGCCGCGCGCATCACCATGTCATCGACAAAATCCTCCACCGGCCATCTCCTGGGTGCCGCCGGTGCCATCGAGGCGATCTTTTCGCTGCTCGCCATGCGTGACGGCGTGGCGCCGCCGACCATCAATCTTGAAAATCCGTCGGTGGAGACCGAGATCGACCTGGTGCCCAACAAGGCCAAACCGATGGAGATCAACGTCGCCCTGTCGAACTCCTTCGGCTTCGGCGGAACGAACGCTTCGCTGGTTTTCCGCAAGGTAGCCGCGTAAGGTCCGTTCCCCGCTTTGGCCCTATTCGGGCCGCGGCCCAATGGCGCGGCGGCCCGGTAACCGAGACAAGGCAGACCGGGTGGCGAAACGAATGAGCGAGAACGGCAAGTCCGATACCGACCTGTCGCAAGGCGCCGAAGACGCGGCGGACTTCCGCGTCAATCCCAAGAGCCCGCGCGAGGCTATCCAGCCCGAGCCGGTGCCGGCCCCGCCCGCACGTTCCAGGCATGTGCGCAATCCCGTTGTCGTGTTCGTGAATTTCCTGCTGACCGTGGCAGTGCTCGGCGTTATCGCGGTCGGTGTCGGGCTCTACTGGGGCAAGACGGAATTCGACAGGCAGGGCCCCCTTGCCGAGAGAAAGACCGTTATCATCGCCTCCGGGTCCGGACTCAATTCCATTGCCGCCACGCTGGAAGCCAACGGCGTTATCGACGACGGACTGGTCTTCAAGACCGGTGTCTGGATCTACAAGAACGCGGGCAATCTGAAAGCCGGCGAATATGCCTTCGCGCCCGGCGTTTCCATGCAGGAAGTCATGAAGGATCTCGTCGAGGGGAAGGCGGTGTATCATGCCGTGACGTTCCCCGAAGGCTGGACGAGCGCGCAGATCGTGGAACGGTTGCGCAGTGATCCGATCCTCCTCGGGGAAATCGAGGATATCCCCGATGAAGGCTCGCTCCTGCCCGATACATACAGCTTCACGCGGGGCACGACACGCCAGCAGATCGTCAACCAGATGAAGCGGGCGCAAGACAAGGCGCTTACCGAAATCTGGGCACGCCGCAGCGACGATCTTCCGATCAAAAGCCCGGAGGAACTGGTGATCCTTGCCTCGATCGTGGAAAAGGAAACTGCGAGGGCGGATGAGCGCCCGCGTGTTGCCGGCGTGTTCGTGAACAGGCTGAACAGGGGCATGCGCCTTCAGTCCGACCCGACGATCCTCTATGGGCTGCACGGCGGAAACGCCTGGAAGGAAGATCGCTCGGCGATCAAGCAATCCGAACTCAACGCCGACAACCCCTATAATACGTACCAGATAGCCGGATTGCCGCCGGGGCCGATCGGCAATCCCGGCCGGGCGGCTATGGAAGCTGTCGCGTCGCCTTCGCGCACCAAGGATCTTTATTTCGTGGCGGACGGCAGTGGCGGGCATTCGTTCGCCGAAACCTACGAGCAGCACCAGCGAAACGTGCGCCGCTGGCGCGAAGTGGAGCGCGAAAAGCGCGCTCAGGAAGCCGAAGAGGCGGAAAACGGCGGCGACGGTCAAAACGGCACGAGCCAGTGATGCGGGTATCGAAGGCCGGCCGTTGGAGTGAGAAACGATGACATTGGCGAGCATGACGGGCTTTGCCAGGGCGGAAGGGGCGCGTGGCGCCGTTCGCTGGACGTGGGAACTGCGCTCGGTCAACGGAAAAGGCCTCGATATTCGCATGCGCTTGCCGACCGGGCTGGAGGATCTCGAGACATCCTTGCGCGAGGCGGCATCGAAGGTGCTCAACCGCGGGAATGTATCGATAGGCCTCAGCATGCAGCGCGAGCAGGGCGATGCGGTGCTGCAAGTAAACGAAGCGGCACTCGAGGCCGTGTTGAACGCCGTTCACGTACTGCACCGGCGCCTGCCGGACGCAGCACCCGTTTCGCTGGATGGCATCCTTTCCCACAAGGGCGTTTTGGAACTGAGGGAACCGGAAGAGGACGAAACGGAGCGGGCCGCGCTGCGTTCCGAACTAAGCGCGAGCTTCGCAAAGGCGCTGGAAGACCTTGTGGCCATGCGCCGTGGCGAAGGAAAGGCGATCCGCGATCTTTTGCTGACGCAGCTGAAGACAATCGAAACGCTGACGAAGCGTGCCGAAGACCATCCGGCGCGCACGCCCGAGGCCATCCGCGCGCGCATGCGCGCCCAGGTGGAAATGCTGCTTGAGGCGAGCGACGCCTTCGATGCCGCGCGGCTGCACCAGGAAGCCGCACTGCTGGCGACACGGGCCGACATTCGCGAGGAAATCGATCGTCTCTATGCCCATGTTGCGGCGGCGCGCGATCTCATCGAAAAGGGAAGCCCGGCGGGACGGCGGCTCGACTTCCTGGCGCAAGAGTTCAATCGGGAAACCAATACGCTCTGCTCCAAGTCGAACGACACGGAGGTAACGGCGATCGGGCTGGAGATGAAAGCCGTCATCGATCAGATGCGCGAGCAGATACAGAATGTGGAGTGAGAGTATGAGCGAAGCGCCCAATGGCACAGTCGTCACCGCGGATGAAGCGGAAGCGCGCCGCCGCGGGCTCATGCTCGTGCTTTCCTCGCCCTCGGGTGCGGGAAAATCCACCATTGCCCGCCAGCTTCTGGAGCAGGAAAAGCCGTTGATCGACCTGTCGATCTCCGTGACGACGCGCCCGCGCCGCACGAGCGAGATCGACGGCGTTCACTACCACTTCATTTCGCAGGAACGCTTCCAGCACATGCGCGAGCGCGATGAACTGCTTGAATGGGCGGAGGTGCACGGCAACTTCTACGGCACGCCGCGCGATCCCGTGGAAAAGGCGCTGGAAAACGGGAGGGACGTGCTCTTCGACATCGATATCCAGGGCACTTTCCAGCTTTACGAGAAGATGCGCTCCGACGTCGTCTCCATCTTCATCCTGCCGCCCTCGATCGCGGAGATGAAATCGCGCCTGCACCGCCGCGCCGAGGACACCGATGAGGTGATCCTGCGCCGGCTTGAAACCGCGGTCGGCGAAATGCGCCACTGGAAAGACTACGACTATGTGATCGTCAACGAGGATCTGGAACGTGCCTTCAACGGCGCGCGCGCGATCCTTCAGGCGGAACGTCTGCGCAGGGAGCGCTCTCCGGCCATCGGCCCCTTCATAGAAGGCATGGTGAAGGACCTGGAGCGCGAACTGGGGCAGTAGGCGGGCGCTCGGAATCTCAGCTATCGCCCGCAAACGCCTTCGCCAGTGCGATAAAACCCTCCACCGAAATTTCTTCCGCCCGCCGTGTCGGCTCGATGCCCGCTTCGCGGATGAGCGTTTCCGCGTCAGGGGAAAGGGCCTTCAGGCTTGCCCGCAGCATCTTTCGCCGCTGACCGAAGGCAGCCGCCGTCACCCGTTCCAGAGCCTTGAGAGGGCAGGGCACCGGCTCTGCCTTCGGTGTGATATGGACGATCGCCGAGGTGACCTTCGGCGGCGGGGTGAAGGCCTTCGGGCTTACGTCGAAGAGGATTTTCGCATCCGTTCGCCAGCCGGCAAGAACGCCGAGGCGCCCGTACGCCTTGGTGCCGGGTTTGGCGACGATGCGTTCTGCCACTTCCTTCTGGAACATCAGCGTCAGCGAGGTCCATTCCGGCGGCCAATCCTCGCAGGCGACCCAATTGACGAGAAGCTGGGTGCCGACGTTGTAGGGCAGGTTCGCGACGATCTTGAGCGGTTCGCCCTTCGCCACATCGCGCAAGCCGATTTTCAGCGCGTCACCCTCGATAACCTCCAGACGTCCTGGATAATGCGCTGCAATTTCGCCAAGCGCGCCGAGGCAGCGCCGATCCTTTTCCACCGCCACCACCCGCTTCGCGCCGCCCGCAAGCAGTCCGCGCGTCAGCCCACCCGGACCGGGACCAACTTCAAGCACCGTGACGTTTTCCAGATCACCCGCCGAACGCGCGATGCGGGAGGTGAGGTTGAGATCGAGCAGGAAGTTCTGGCCGAGGGATTTGCGCGCATCGAGCGCGTGAGTGCGGATCACGTCCCTGAGCGGGGGAAGATCGTCGATCTGGCTCATTCGAGTGGCACTTCAGTCGATCGTGCGCGGATCGGCAAGGGCGGCGGCAAGACGCACCGACGCCTCGAAACTCGTCGGACGTGCGTCGCCCGTGCCCGCGAGCCGGAATGCCGTGCCGTGGTCGGGAGAAGTGCGCACGAAGGGAAGGCCAAGCGTGACATTGACCGCTTCGTCGAATTCGATCGTCTTGATCGGCACGAGGGCCTGGTCGTGGTACATGGCGAGCGCACAGTCGTAGTTTTCACGCGCACGCTCGTGAAACAGCGTATCCGCCGGATGCGGGCCGGTGGCGATGATGCCGGCGGCGTTCAGCTCCTCGATCGCGGGAGCAATCGTCTCGATTTCCTCGCGGCCCATGGTCCCGCCTTCACCCGCATGCGGATTGAGCCCGCAAAGTGCCAGTCGCGGATTTGCAATGCCGAAACGCTCACGAAGATCGCGGGCGACGATCTTCGCCGTGGAGACGATCAGTTCCCTCGACAAGGCGGAAGGCACGTCCTTCAGCGGAATATGCACCGTCACAGGCACGACCAGCATGTCCGGCCCGGCCAGAAGCATGACCGGCTGGCGCCGGTCTCCCCCGAATCTGGCCGCAAGCGCACCCAGAAATTCCGTGTGTCCAGGGTAGGTAAAGCCAACGTCGTAAAGGGCTTTTTTCGAGATCGGATTGGTCACGATCGCCGAGGCAACGCCGGAGCGGACATCCTCCACCGCCTGTTCGATCGATTTGACGACCGCCTTGCCGGCGGCCGGAGAAGGTTCGCCCGGCAGATCGTCAAGCCCGATGGAGACCGGGACAACGGGCAGCGCATCGGTGAAAACATCCACCGTGTCGCCTGGCTCGACCTGCCGGATCGGCACGTTGAGATTCAGCCGCCTGGCCCTTTTTTGCAGGAAATCGGCATCTCCAAGAACATAAAATGCCGGAAGCCCTTCGCGTATGCGCCTCGACCACGCCATGAGCGTGATGTCCGGTCCGATACCGGCAGGTTCGCCGAGTGTTACCGCGAGAGGCAGGGATGGATTGCGCATCGGGAGACCGGGACTATCGTTCAGCGATAGTCGATCAGCGCGCGGCGGCGCAGGTCGCGCAGGTATTGACGTGACAACTGCTCACCCTCCTTCGCGCGCAGTTCCACTTCAAGCGCGGCGCGTGCGTCGGCCGAGCCGGAAAATTCGCGCTTGTCGCATATGGCCGTCACCTCGTAGCCCTTTTCGCCAAGGTTTACGTCCGCAACACGCCCCACGCTCGCCTGCTTGGCCTTTTCGCGCAGGTTCGGCGGAATCTCGGATTCAAGAAGGCGGCGGGCGGGCATCGTCACGACTTCCTTCAGGCCGTCGGCGATTCTCTTCGCCTCATCGCAGGAGGTGAAGCGGGAGCGAAACTGGTCGACCTCGCGCTTGCGCTGCGCCTTGAAGGAATTCGATGCCTTGGACGGAATGACGAACACGAACTGCTGAAGGCTGTATTCCACGCTCTTGTTGGTATTTTTGGATTCCTGTTCGCGAAGGGCGGCAATGATATCGGCATCCGAAATATTCACCTCCGCCCGGAACCTGAGCCGCACGGCCTCGCCCCACGCGATCTGCGCCCTCAGGCGGTCCTTCAGTGTATTGGGGCTGACGCCCTGCTGGCGCAGCGCCGCGGAAAGGCGGTCCGTCGAAAGCTTGACGTTTCTCGCGATATCCGCGAATGCGGAATCCACCTGCGACTGCGACACGCTGATGTTGAGGCGGTTCGCTTCCTGCAGCTGCAGCGTCTCGTCCACCAGTTCCTCGAGCGCGGCCTTGCGCGCGGCCGATCCTGATCGTCGGCTCGTGAGCCGGATAAGCTTCGCCCTCTGGTCGACGTCATAGTTGGTAATCGCCTTGTCGTTGACGATCACCTCGATCTTGGTGGCCGAGTGCGCTGGCGCGCCGGCGAAACCGGCAAAGACCAGCAGAAGAAAGGTGAGGCGGAACCAGTGCATCAAGTTCATTTTTTCGCTCCGTTGCCGAGCATGTCCGCGGCGGAACAGATTTGTTTTTCTCGTATCCGGTTTTGGCACAAGCCGGCGCCGAATTGAAGTGCATGCTCAGGCGTAAACCGCCGGGTGATTTGTTCCCGGTATTGCCCGGCGCGGTTCTGCGGGATCGACTACGCGCTACTCTTCCGAAATGCCGGAGGAGAACTGCGTCGCACCCAGCGTACGGAATCCGAGGCGTAGGAAAAACAGCCTGTCGGTCAGTTCCCCGTTGTTCCGGCTCCGGTCTTCCGAATACGTCATCGATACGGAGAAGCCTTCATCGTCATAGCCGACACCGATCCCGTTTTGAACGATGTTGGAATTTTCGATGTCGTAGCGCAGGGAACCGAACAGGCGCCAGTTTTCCTCTACGCGAACGCTCGTGGAGCCGAGCAGTTCCTCGCGCGGGGCGTCGATACCGAGATCCGGCTGCGCGTCGAGGAAGGCGTAGGCCAGCGTGCCGACGACGGGGCCGTAGATGCCGGACGCCTGCACCTGTGCGCGATTCACGTTGAAATCTTCCCTGTCGAAACGCGCCTGCCCGCCGATGCGGAAGCCGAACGTGGAATCGAAATAAAGGCTGCCGACATAGTCGGACTGCGTGGAATCGAGGCCGGAATTGCCGGTCGCATCGAGGATGTCCGGCGTGGCGAAGGAGTTTTCCCCGGCAAGCTGATAGGAGCGGCCGAAGAGGGCGCTGAGGTAGCTCCCTTCGTCGAGCTGAAGCTTGTACCTGACGCCGAGATTGGCGCGTGTGCCGCCTTCCGACCTGTCGAAACCGGAGAATTTGTCCCATTCGAACAGCGTTGTGGAATCGAACACGATGCTCTGCGCATCCTCGTTCGGGAGGTCGCCGATGCGCTGCTCGTCGGGCCGGATGACGATCTGTCCGATGGGTTCGAGCACATGGTTGCCGCCGTCGAATGTGGCGATGAACGGATAGCGGTATTCCAGGCCGGCGGCCGGCATGATGCGGCCCACCACCGCCTCGTCGGTCAGGGCGGCGACATTGTCGTCGGCGGAGGCGAGGAAGAAGACATCGCCCTGCACGTAGGCGAAAGGCGTGAAGACCTGGCCCAGAGGGTCGATCAGCGACCGGCGCCACTGCCCGTCGAGCGTGGCGCGGGTGAAGGTTCCCTCGACGCCACGGAAACGGTTGGTCGTGTCCTTGACGCGGATCGCGTCCGTCTCGTCGCGCGTCAGGCTCGTGAAATTGCCCGCCAGTGAAAGTTCTCCGCCCGCCAGCGGATCCTCGAAAATGTAATTCCAGTCGATCACCGGATGCACGAACGGCTGCTTGTCCTGCAGATCCGAACCAACGGGAGAAAACGGAACGCCAGCGTTCAGGGTAGGCGGGTCCGCGTTGTAATCTTCCTGCGAGATGCGGAAGGCATAGGCGTCGGCCTCGAAGCGGTTCCGTTCGGTCTGCCCGAGCAGGAAGATGTTCGAAATGTCGCTGGCCCTGCCGAACTTCGTGAAATTGTAGTCTTTCAGGAAGGCCCGGTCGCTGCGAAGCGAGAGATCCCAACCCCACGACCAGCGGCTATTGATGTTGAACTTGCCATCCGACGCGATGACGCCGCGAAAATCTCGATCGCCACTCGATCCGGCGAATTCATTCGGCTGCGCCTGGTAGAGCCCGCCCGCGCTGATGGAATAGGCGCCGTTGATCAGGCGCTGACGCCATTCGCCCTGGACGAGAGCGCCCTGTTTGGTAAGCGGCGTCGCCTGGAGCAGCAGGTCCCGGCTTTCGTCGATGACGATCTCATAGGGAACCGTCGCGCCCACGCCGACACGGCCGCCGACGACAAGGGAAGGAACGAGGAAGCCCGTCTTGTTGCGAACCGTCGGGTCGGGCATCGACAAATATGGCAGGTAGGCGATCGGTTTGCCGAAGAATTCGAACTTCGCATCCTCGAAATAGATCGTCTGTTCCTGCTGATTGTGGATGATCTTTGCCGCTGTAACGCGCCAAAGGGGCGGTTTGCCGGGCGGCGTCGTCGGACGCGTGTAGACGGTGTAGAGGCCGTTGTCGAAGGTCGTCAGATTGCCTTCGGACCGGTTTGCGCCGTCCGCGATGAAGCGCGTGCGCTGAGGCGTGTCGAGCTGGAGGGCATTGGCGAAGCCGTCACGAAAATCCTCCGAAAGCGCCAGCTTATCCGCTGTCACGACATTGCCGTTCGGCTCCGTCATTCTCACGTTGCCGGAAGCCGTGAACACCTGCGTGCGGCGATTGAGATCGACACGGTCGGCCTCCACCGCGTAATCGCCGTAGTAGATCTGGACGTCGCCGACGGCCGAAATGACATCCCGGTCGAAGTCGTAACGCAGTTCCCTGGCTTCCAGGAGGAGCGGGGTTTCCTCCTCCACCGTGCCGCCGATTGCGCCGAGGACCGAATCGCCTTGCGCGCGAACATCCGCCGTACCCGCCAGCGACACCGCGAAAACGATGCCCGCCAAAGCCGTGGTGCGCAGAAGAACGTCCGTCAAATTCCGGGCGCGCGAAAGCGAGCCGCGCGCGGCTTCAGCGCGCGCATCACGAACCGCATGCGGGAAGAGGCGCGGCACGTCCATCAGCCGTCTTCCTGATGCAAGAGGATCGTGGAACCCATCAATATACCCAGCACTCCCGGAGCCCATGCAGCGATGACCGGCGGCACAAGACCTGCACCGCCGAAATCTTTCGCCAGTTCGGAGAGAACGTAAAGCACGAACCCGGCTACGATACCACCCACAATCAATCGTCCGATCCCACCCATACGTGAAACTCTTAGTGAAACCGAAGCGGCGATCAGCACCATCGCCGCCAGAAGCAAAGGCCTGGATAGAAGTACCTGATATTGTAGCGAATATCGATAGGCAGGCAGGCCCGCACGTTCAGACAGTTCGACAATCCGCGGAAGATCCCAGAACGCGATCGCCTCCGGCGCCCCGATGCTGGAGCGAATTTCCTGCGGCGTGAGATACGTGCTGACGGAGTAGTGTTCGAATTTCTGTGGATCACCGCCCGTCGTGTAGACGGTCGCATTCGTCAGCTGCCAGCGCCCATCGTCAAGGACCGCCTCGTCGGCCTCGATGCGTTCCATAAAACTGCCGTCCTGGTTGAAAGTCAGGATCATCACGCCGAACAGCCTTTCGCCCTGGGCGAGGAGCTGGCGTGCATGGAGAATCGATTCGCCGTCGTCCCCGTCCTGCCTGAGCCAAACGTCGTCCGTCGTCTGGAGCAGGAAGCTCTCTTCGCGGCTGAACAGGCCGGCGGCGATCTCGTCGGAAAGGGTCCGCGAATAAACGGCCAGCGGATTGTAAACCGTGATCGCTAACATGCCGATGGCGAGCCCGACGAAAAGCCCGGGCGCCACGAACTGCCAGACCGACACGCCGGCCGCGCGCGTTACCACCAGTTCGAGCGAGCGGCTGAGCGTCAGGAATGCCGCGATCGAACCAAAGAGCACTGCGAAGGGCAGCACTTCCTCCATCAACTGCGGCACCCGCAGCAGCGAGATCAAGGCCACGCGAAGGACCGAAAAGGCTTCCTCGTCTCCCGAGCGGCGAACAAGCTCCAGAAAGTCGAAGATGAAAATGAGGACGGCCGCCAACAGGAAGAGGCCGGCTATCGCGCCGATAAAACGAAGCGAGAAATATGAGGCGAGCGTGAAACCCTTGAGCGTCATGATCAGGCTACCCCGCCCGACCTGTCGACACGCCTGCGGGAAACAAGCTCCTCGACACGCTCGGCGATATGCTCTGCCCTGGCGACAAGCGATGCGACCCAGGCCGGGCGCGAAGACAGCAGGCTGAACCAGAGCGCGATCGCAAATCCGGCTATCGGCACGACGTACAGTGCGAAGCGGGCCGAGGGAAACGCGGAAACGAGCGTCAGCGCCCCGAAGCCCGCCGTGCGAAGCGCGACGCAGGCAATGATCGCGCCAAGAAGCGCAACGCTTCGGTTCTGGCGCGTCGTGCGCGCGCTTCCCAGGCAGGCCAGCACGATCATCGCGAAGGCGAGAGGGTACAGCGGCTGGCTGAGCCGGTCATGGATTTCCGCGAGAATCCGCTCTTCGTTCTCTGCCGCATATCGGTCGCCGGGAGGTGGGTTGAAAAGCTCCGCCATCGAACGTTCGGTCGCCTTGTAGGTCGGTTGGGCGGCCTGGGGAATGAGGCTTGAAAGATCGAATGCATACGACTGGAAGCGCACGATGGAGATGGTGCCACTGTTGCGCCCGCGCCGCTGGATCGTGCCGTCCTGCATGACCAGAAGCGTATGGCCGCCCGCCTCGACGATGCGCCCGCGCGCGGCTTCGTAGGTGTTGATCGTGTCCGCATCCCGCTCGTCGTGCATCATCAGCCCGTCAAGCTGGCCGTCGCCGGAGCGGTTGCGGATATGGAAGGTCAGGCCGTCCTCCACGCCGATGAACCGGCCGGGCTTGACGATATTGGCGACAAGGTCGACGCGAACGCGCGTGATTTCGTTTCTCAGCAGGGAAAGGGATGCGGGCGAAAGATATATCGCGAGGAAAGCGGAAAGCGCGGCGACGCCGACGGCGAAGACCATGACGGGCTTGCGCAGGATATTGCGCGAAGCCCCGGAGGCAGTGATGACGATAAGCTCGCTGTCCTGCGACAGCGAATTAAGCACGAGAATGAGCGCGATCAACAATGCGAAAGGCGCGACGGCCAGCACCAGGAACGGCATGGCGAGCATCGTGATGCCGACAAACTGGACGATCGTCTGGCCCTTGGAAGTGACGAGGTCCAGCTCCCTGAGCGCCTGCGTCGACCACACGACGGCGGACAGCGCTGTCAACGCCATGACAAAGGCGAGTGTCAACCGTCGAAGAACATAGCGCTCGAACGTTTTCATGGACACACAGTTGTTTATTGGCCGGCGCATAACGGCAAGTCCGGTGACGGGTACGCAAGGACCGTGCCGACGGGAAACGCCGAGTCGCTGATGTTTCGGTATTTTTAAACGAATTTAGGTAAAAAAAGGCGGAAGAAAAAGAGTTAACAAATCGTTAGTTGACCACTGTTGCGGATGCGCAAGCCGTTGGCGGCTTGCCCGATGGACGCAGCCGCGCCATTGTTGGCTGGTATGGCGAATTTGAAACGTGCCTCATTTCGGCGTCTTTCGCCGGAGCCAATTTCAAATTCGAAAACCACACTGGAATTACGAAGCTGCCGGTCGCCCTGACATGACGTTCGTTCAGAATATGACGGGAGTTGGAACGAACTCCATATCAGGGCGGCTGCAGGTTCTCCGATCTTCGCATCCGTTCAGCGGTGCGCACCGTCCGAAATCTTCGCCACTGAAAAAAGGGAATTCACCTTGCTGCCCGATATTTCATTCGCAAAACCCGCGGCGCCCAAAAAGGGCGTCGCGGTCGTATTCGTCGACGAGAAGCTGAACCTCGGCCCTGCCGCGGGCGAATTTCTTTCCGCTGCCGACGGCCTTCTGGACAAGGCGGCAAAGGCCGCTTCGTTCAAGGGAAAAGCGAATGCCGTGCTGGACCTGATCGCTCCGGCCGGCCTTTCCTGCGACCGGCTGATCGTCATCGGCCTCGGCAAGCCCGACGAGCTCGGCGAGAGCGAGTGGATGAAGCTTGGCGGCATCGCGATGGGGGCCATCAAATCGGCCAAGGCGACGGCGGCAACGGTGTTTCTGGAAGTTCCGGGCACCGACCTGTCAGCGGATACGGCAGCGACTTTCGCCGCCGGCGCAAAGCTTCGCGCGTACACCTTCGACAAGTACAAGAGCAAGAAAACGAACGACGACGAAAACGGCGAACCGCAATCGCCCGTCAAGCTTGTCGTCGGCGTCGACAATGCAAAGGATGCAAAGAAGCTGTGGGCGGCGGCCGATGGTGTAACCGACGGCGTCGTGCTTGCGCGCGATCTCGTGAACGAGCCCGCGAACGTGCTCGACACCGTGGAGTTCGCCAAGCGCGCAAAGGCGCTTGAAGCACTGGGTGTCGAAATCGAGATCCTCGAAGAAAAGGACATGAAGAAGCTCAAGATGGATGCGCTTCTTGGTGTCGCCCAAGGATCGGTCAAGCCGCCGAAGCTCGTCATCATGAAATGGAACGGCGGCAAGAAGCACGACAAGCCGATCGCATTCGTCGGCAAGGGCGTGGTCTTCGATACCGGCGGCATCTCCATCAAACCGGCGGGCAGCATGGAGGACATGAAGGGCGACATGGGTGGTGCGGCAGCCGTAACGGGCCTCATGCATGCCGTGGCCGCGCGCAAGGCCAAGGCGAACGTGATCGGCGTCATCGGCCTTGTGGAGAACATGCCGGACGGCAATGCGCAGCGTCCCGGCGACATCGTCACCGCCATGTCCGGAGCGACGATCGAGATCATCAACACCGACGCCGAAGGCCGTCTCGTGCTTGCGGATGCGCTCTGGTATACGCAGGAGCGCTTCAAGCCGAGGTTCATGATCAATCTCGCGACGCTGACCGGTGCGATCATCATCGCGCTCGGCAACCACCACGCCGGCGTCTTTTCAAATGATGACGAGCTTGTGGAAAACCTTGCAAGGGCGGGAAAGGCGACGCAGGAAAACGTCTGGCGGCTGCCGCTTTCCAAGGATTACGACAAGCTGATCGACACGCCGAATGCCGACATGAAGAACACCGGCGGACGCGCCGCCGGCTCCATCACCGCCGCGCAGTTCCTGCAGCGCTTCGTCAACGACGTGCCCTGGGTCCATATCGATGTGGCAGGCACTGCGATGGGCAGCCCGAAGACGGATATCAGCAAAGGGTGGGCGTCAGGCTTCGGCGTTCGCCTGCTGGACCGCCTCATTGCCGACTATTACGAAGGCAAGTAACAGCAGCAAGATGTGTTCGCGAAACGAAAAACCCGCCGGAAACGGCGGGTTTTCAAATGCGATGAAGATAGTCGCTGACGATCAGCAGGTCTTGTAGGAGCCGCAGGCGGTAACCGCTTCGTCGGCCACGAGCGTACCCATCCCGGCGGTAACACCCGCAAGGCCCATCACCAGACCAAAGAAAAGAGCAATACGCACAGCCATAAAATCCGGACTCCCGTCTCGTTCCCGCGTTTCATGAGGAAGGTAGACCTTCCACGATCCTGAGGCTGTGACGTGAATCACGTCTTGCCCCCTCCGGCGCCAGAGGTTCGCCGTTTCAAGTTGGGAAAGGGTTAATGAAGGAAACTGTGGCCAAGTAAAGTCGCAAGCGCGCGATCACCGCGTGATGGAAAGCGGCTGTTGCGCAAACGCCGCACTTCGGCCCGCTCATCGCTCATGCATTGAAGGTCGGCGCCGCCTGCCACGCTCGGCTGCCGATTGAAAATGGGTACGGGAAATTCCAAGAGTTTGGAATTGAAAGGGTTTTAGGTGCTCGGGCAAGACTTGCGGATTGCGATTGACCTGGGCGCGATCAACGATAACAGTCGCTTGCATGACAGAGGTTCTTTTCTATCACCTGATGCTACGTCCGCTTGAGGAGGTACTGCCGGGCCTTCTGGAGAAATGCCTGGAGCGCGAATGGCGCGTCGTCGTGCAGACCGGGTCGGACGAAAGGGTGGGCGCGCTTGATTCGCTTTTATGGACCTACCGCGACGATTCGTTTCTGCCGCATGGCGCATCGGGCGAGGGAAACGAGGCCGACCATCCGGTCTTTTTGACGTCGAAACCCGACAATCCGAACGGCGCAAGCGTGCGCTTTCTAGTCGACCGGGCTTCGCCGCCGGATCTTTCGCCCTACACGCGCGCCGTCTTTCTGTTCGACGGGCATGATCCTGATGCGCTGAGTGATGCACGTTCGCACTGGAAGAGCGCGAAGGACGCAGGACATGACATCACCTATTGGCAGCAGACGGAGCGGGGCGGCTGGGAGCGCAAGGCATGAGCGATACCGGCGATGACGATTTCATGGCCCGGCGGGATGCCGCGCGCGACCGGCTGGATCGGTTATTCGGATCGAAAGGCGGCAATGCGGACGATCGCCGCACATGGTTCGAGGAGGTCTACGATACGGCGGAGGGCGATCCGGCCGCCGTGCCGTGGGCGGACCTCAAGCCGAAGGAGACGCTCCTGGATTGGCTGTCGCGCAATCCGGGCGGCGGCCGGCGGGCGCTCGACATCGCATGCGGCCTTGGCGATAACGCGCAGGCGCTCGCGGATGCCGGTTACAGCACCACCGCTTTCGATCTGGCCCAGGGCGCGGTCGACTGGGCCAAGGCGCGCTTTGCGAATTCACCGGTGGAGTTTTCGCAGGCCGATCTCTTTTCCCCGCCTGCGGATTGGCAGGGCGCCTTCGATCTCGTCCATGAGTGCTATACCGTTCAGGCGCTGCACGGCGAACTTCGCGAAAAGTCATACGCCGCCATCTCGGGCTTCGTGAAACCGGGCGGGACGTTGCTGGTCATCAGCCGCTCGCGAGGCGAGGGGGAGGAGGCCTCAGGCCCGCCGTGGCCGCTGATGCCGTCGGAATTTGCCCGTTTCGAAAAGGAAGGCCTGAGGCTCGTGGGCGAAAACTCCTACGAGGTCGAACGGACGGGCCGCATCATCCCGCACGTGATCGCCGAGTATCGGCGCGACTGAAGGATGGCTGCCGAAAGCCGGATGGACGATCCGACCGATCCCGCATTCTTGAAGCGCCGGCTTGATGCGCGTGGCAAGGTGGCGGCGCTTCGGGCCGAAAACTCGCAGGAAGGGGCAAGTACCGCCGAAGGCGTTACGGATATCTATGTCGAGGCAAAGGGCGATCCCGCCGCCGTTCCCTGGGCCGACCTTGCGCCCAAGCCTCAACTCTTGGGCTGGCTGGCGGACAATCCGGGCAGGGGCAGGCGGGCGATCGATATCGGCTGCGGGCTCGGGGACAACGCCGAAGCGATATCCGCCGCCGGCTATTGCACCACCGCCTTCGATCTTTCTCGGCCCGCCATCGACTGGGCGAGGAGGCGGTTCCCGGACAGTGCGGTGAAATACCGGCAGGCCGATTTGTTCGATATGGTGCCGGAAGGGCGGGGCGATTTCGATCTGGTCCACGAATGCCACACGATCCAGACGTTGAGCGGTAAGGCACGCGATAAGTCCTTTTCCGTCATCGCTGATCTTGTCGCGCCGGGTGGCACATTGCTTGTGCTGGCTTCACTGGGGCAGCAAGGCACGCAGGTTTCCGGCCCGCCGTATCCCCTCGAACCATCCGAACTTGCGCGGTTCGAGGATGCGGGCCTTACGCTCGTCAGTGAGAACCGCTTTTCGGTTTCCTGGTTCGGGCGGGAGTATCCGCAGGCTTTTCAGGTCTGGCGCCTGGCGTGAAGGAAGTATGCTTTCGCTATTTCAGCCGGCCAAGCAGGGCCGATAGCTCGCTCAAGTCCGCTATACGGTGAAAACGCGGACCGCTCTCGGGCTCGTCCGCTTGTTCAAGCGCCCAGGTGAGTTCATGCGGAACGTGGATACCGTGGCTCCCCGCTTCAAGCGCCGGGAGGATGTCGGACTTCAGCGAATTGCCGACCATCGCGGCGTGCTCCGGTCCGTCGCCGTGGCTGCGGAAAATCCGCTCGTAAGTATCTACCCTTTTGTCGCTGACGATCTCGACCGCATCGAAATACCGGTCGAGGCCCGATTGTGCGAGCTTTCGTTCCTGATCGAAAAGGTCGCCCTTGGTGACAAGAACGAGGCGAAAAGTCCCGCGCAATGCCTCAAGCGTTTCTTGTGCGTGGGGAAGCGTCTCCACCGGATGCGAGAGCATGTCGCGCCCGGCATCGAGGATTTCGCCGATAACCGTTGCAGGCACGTGCCCTTTGGTCACCTCGATCGCCGTTTCCACCATGGATAGCGTGAAGCCTTTCACGCCGAATCCGTAGTGGTGGATGTTCCGCTTCTCGGCGGAAAGCAAACGCTCCTGCAGATGCTCCCGATCCGTGAAATCGCCAAGCAGATCGGCAAAGCGATCCTGCGTCAGCTTGAACACGCGCTCATTGTGCCAGAGCGTGTCGTCGGCATCGAAGCCGATGGTAGAAATTGCCGTTCGCATTGGTCCGCCGATGCGTATGCCGTGGGTTTATGAAGGCATAAAAAAAGGCCGGCGTTGAGGCAACTCGCGCCGGCCTTTGCAAATTTGAAGCGGTGTCGGATTACTGCGTGTCGAGCCTCAGCTCTTCGCTTGCCTCTGCAAGCTCGAGGCCGCCTTCTTCCACACCGCCGGCGTCCGCCGAAGTATCGTCATCCAGATCATCCGCAGGCTCGTCCGCTGCAGCTTCTTCCGCATCGAAGGCTTCCATCGCCTCACGGTATTCATCGATCTTGCCATAGGCATCGCCGACACCGAGCTGCTCTTTCGCCCAGTCGACGACTTCCTGATCGACGAGGCTGCCCGTTGCGGCCAGCGTTTCGGCGAGCGCTTCATCCGAAGCGGCGGCTTGCAGCTCGCCTGCCTGCATTTCGGCTTCGGAGAGATTGTTCTCCGCCTCGGCAAGTGCAGCAGCTTCCTCGGTTTCAAGAGCGGCGGACAACGCATCGATTTCCGCGTTGAGCGCGTCCGCATCTTCTGCAGCCAGCTCGCCCTGTTCGATTTCGTTGAGCGCGCCGAGGCGTTCCTCAAGTTCGGCGATCGTCACTTCCGTGTAGTCGAAGTCGTCATAGGCCACGATCCCGTCCAATGCCGGGGCGAAAGCCTCGCGGGCGGCGAGGACCGGCCCTTCGAGTTCCGCAACCGCGGCCAGGGCATCCTCATATGCGATCGACGCTCCGATGAATTCCCTGAACGCGATCATCCGCGGCGATTGGGAATTGAGGTAGGCGTTGATGTTGCGGACGAGCGAATTGTTTCCGCGCAGCTTGGCGTGAAGGTTCTTTTCCCGAAAGTCCTTCTTCTTGCCGAGCGGATGGGCCGACGGAATCGCGTCGACCTTGGCAAGCGATGCCCGCGTGGCGGACTTGCCGCGAGATTTCGTCGACGATGCCGTGGCCTTGCCATGTGATTTTGCGCCGCGTTTCTTGTCGGCACCGAGTATGCCGCCAATGAAATCCTGCACCCCACGCCCGACGGCATTCACCTTGCCGCCGGCAGAGCCGCTGTTGCCGCGCGCAACGGAGGTTCCGCCCTTGTTGCCGAAATTGCCGCCCTTGCCATTGCCATTGGCCTTGCCCCCGGCATTGGCACTTCCGCCGCCTTTGCCGTTGCCGCCGGCGTTTCCGTTACCGCCACCGTTACCGTTGCCGCCGCCGTTACCGTTACCGTTGCCGCCGCCGTTTTTCGCGTAAGCGACGCTCAGGTCGTCCAATGTCGGAGAAAGTCCGCCGAGCACTACCGGCGCCATTGCGATGAGTGATGCGCACGCTGTTACCGTAAGCGCTTTTTGTACCAGTTTCATGGGTGGACTTCCTCCAGATCTCAGCACTTCCCCGACTCAATGTAACGCCGCGGGAATTACGTGCCTGATAACGAAATGTGTCGGGTTTAAGTCAAATTTTAGCATCGTTTCTTCCTGGCGCGCCGAAAATGCGAGCTGGTCGCATTGCAACTTTCATCGAACTCGCAATGGAACCTTTGAGGACCCCTCTTCGTTTCGTAAGTGAAGAGGGATTGGTCCAGCCAGAATGCGCAAATGATCCTGGATATCGTTTCAGACCCGCTTTTCCTTATCTGCTGGGCGCTTGCAATGGTGCCGAGCCTTATCGTGCTGATTTACGATCTTCGCTCGAAAAACGCCCATCTTATGCCGTTGATGAAACTCGTCTGGGCGCTGACGGTGCTTTACTCCGGGCCGCTCGGCCTGCTCATTTATTGGAAAACCGGCCGCAAGGAGATTGCGCGCGATTCGATCTGGAGGAGATCGTTCCGCTCCGTTGCACACTGCTATTCCGGCTGTGGGATGGGGGAGATCGTCGGTGTCGTCATCGCTGTCGGGCTGCTTTCCCTTGGCAATCTGTGGGTCGCCGGAATCACATTCGTGCTTGCCTATGTCGCGGGGTATTCGCTCACGGTGGGCCCGCTCATGCAGGAAGGTGTGCCATTTCGCACCGCGTTACGCGATGCTTTCTTTGCGGAAACGCCCAGCATTGCAGTCATGGAGGTCGTGGCAATCGGTTCTGACCTGTATCTGGCCGGCTCCGCGACGATGGGCGAAATCATTTTCTGGTCGTCGCTGATCGTGTCTCTCACGCTCGGTCTGCTTGCCGCCTATCCGGTGAATGTGCTGCTCATCCATTTTGGTGTGAAGGAAGGGATGATGGACCCGCGCATGAGCGGACACGCTCACGCCTGAGCAACAGGTTGCCCGGCTTTCTTCAGCCCTTCGCGAAGATGTTCCGCGTCCGCTTCATTGGCGTAGTGAAGCGTATCGAGGAAGCCTTCTATGGTGAAGTCCGGGTCAAGGACCTTGATGCGGGCCATATGAGCACCGGCTGCCGTGGCGTCGCCGAGTTGGCCGTATGACGCGGCGATGAAGGCATGCTGCAACACGTCGGTGGACGACATGTGCATGAAGGCCTCTATCGCCTCGGGATATTGCCGGGCGGCGAAATGCGCCTTGCCGAGGTGGCTCCAGAAGCGCTCGGGATGGTGAGGGTTGAGCTTCATGGCGCGGCGTATCCAGTCGATACCTTCCTTGGGATGGCCGAGCCAGGTCAGCAACTCCCCCTGCTGGACGACCACGAGGTCGTAATTCGGGTTGAGCGCCAGCGCCCGTTCCTGGTGGTAGCGCGCACGGGTGAGGTCGTTGCGGTTCACGTTGATGGCGGCAAGGATACGGTGCACATCGGCGTCATTGTCGTCGAGCGACAAGGCAATTTCGAGTTCCTTCTCGATTTTCGCGAACGTCGCGTCGGCATCCTCGCACCAGCCATACACCCAGGACTGGCCGAGGATGCAGCCGCGCCAGGCATGGGCATGGGCGTAGTCGGGGTCGAGTTCGAGCGCGCGCGTAATCAGTTCCTGCGCCATCTCGTTTTCTTCGCGTGCGCTGCGGTGATGGCGAACCTTTGCGGCGAGTACGCATTCGTAGGCCGCCATGCTGGATGGCGTCTTGCGGGAGAGCCTGTCCTGCTGGGCAGCCTCCACGCGTCCGGGCAGCGTTGCGACGATGGCCGAGGTCACCTCGTCCTGGATGGCGAAGATATCATCCAGCGTACGGTCGTACTTTTCCGCCCAGATATGCGCGTCGGTCGCTGAATCGATGAGCTGGACCGTTACCCGCAGCCGGTCGCCGCCCTTGCGAACGCTTCCCTCCACCAGGTACTGCGCGCCGAGCTTTTGCGCGACGTCGCGCAGGTTCACGGACTGCCCCTTGTAGACGAAGCTCGAATTGCGGGAGATGACGAAAAGCTCGTGACGGCGCGACAGCTCGGTCAGGATGTCTTCCGTCAGCCCGTCGACGAAGAACTCCTGATCCGGATCCCCGCTCATGTTCGCGAAGGGCAGCACCGCGATGGTCGGCTTGTTCGTCTGGGGGCGTTCGTCGTCCTTGGCCGGTTTGTCGTCGCGGCGGTCTCCCGGCCTTGCGATCAACGCGCGCCACACGTGCACGGGCCGGGCGATATTCTTCACGGAGCGCTCGCCAAGATCCTCAAAGCCGATATCCAGACGATCGCGGACCTGATCATATACGGCCTGCGAAACGCAAAAGCCACCGACGTCGGCAAGCTGCTCGATGCGTGCGGCAACGTTCACCCCGTCGCCGAATATGTCGTCATTGTCGAAGATGATGTCGCCGAGATTGATGCCGATGCGGAATTGTATGCGCCGGTCGTCGGGCACGTCCGCGTTCCGCCGGTGCATGCGCTCCTGTATCTCGGCGGCACAACGCACCGCATCGGCGACGCTCTGGAATTCGACCAGCATCCCGTCGCCAGTCGTCTTGATGATGTTGCCCTGATTTTTTGCGATGGCAGGATCTATGAGTTCGATCCTGTGGGTCCTGAGCCGCGCGAGTGTGCCTTGCTCGTCGGCTTCCATCAGCCGTGAGTATCCAGCCATATCGGCCGCGAGCACCGCGGCGAGCCTTCGTTCCATGTGTGTTTCCTCTGCGGGAGGAATTGTAACACGAGACGATTGCACAAAGTTACGGGGAAATTTGTGAAGGATTTCGCGTCACGCCGCCCCTTCGTATTCGGCGGAAAGCTCCAGCCAGCGCTCTTCGGTCTCGGCGAGCTTCTTTTCCGCGTCCGAGCGGTCCTTGGCAAGCTTCGTCGCCTTCGCCGGATCGCGGGCGTAGAGATCGGCATCGGCCAATGCCGAGTCACACTTGGAAATCAGCGCCTGAAGCTTTTCCATCTCCTTTTCGCAAGTCGTGATTTCCTTGCGGAGAGGGGCAAGCTGGGCGCGTCGTTCGGCGGCTTCCCGGCGGCGGTCCTGCGCGGATTTTCGGTCCGTCTCATCGCTCTGCTGCTTGTCGCTGCCGTTTTTCGCTCTTTCTTCCCGCGAAAGGATCAATCGGCGATAGTCGTCCATGTCGCCGTCGAAGGATTTCACGCCGCCGCCGGATACAAGCCAAAGCCTGTCCGCGCAGGCTTCCACCAGGTGCCTGTCGTGCGAAATCAGGATGACGGCGCCTTCGAAGGCGTTGATCGCGTGGATCAGCGCTTCGCGGCTGTCGATGTCGAGGTGGTTCGTCGGCTCGTCGAGGATGAGCAGGTTCGCGCCATGGAAGGTGGCGAGCCCCAAAAGCAGCCGCGCCTTCTCGCCGCCGGAAAGGTCTTTCGCGGCTGTATCCATCCGGTCCGTCGGCAGACCGAATTGCGCAACGCGCGCGCGCACCTTCGCCTCCGCTGCATCCGGGATCAGCCTGCGCACATGGTCGACCGGGCTCTCGGTGGGCCGCAGTTCGTCCAGCTGGTGCTGAGCGAAAAAGGCGATCTCCAGCTTGGGTGCGCGAATGATCGTGCCGGCCTGTTCGCCAAGTCTTCCGGCGATGAGCTTGGCGAAAGTCGACTTGCCGTTGCCGTTGGCGCCGAGAAGGGCGATGCGGTCGTCCGGATCGATGTTGAGGCTGAGGTTCTTCAGCACCGGATCGCCGCCATATCCAACGGCGACGGTCTCAAGCTTGATGATCGGCGGCGAAAGCTGTGAGGTCGGATCGGGAAAGGCGATCGGCTGGACGTGGTCTTCGATCACGCCGGCGATCGGCTGCATCTTTTCCAGCATCTTGATGCGCGACTGCGCCTGGCGCGCCTTGGTCGCCTTGGCGCGGAACCGGTCGACGAAGGCCTGCAGGTGCTTTCTCTGCGCGTCCTGCTTTTCCTTCATCTTCGCCTGCAGGACCATGGCCTCGCGCCGCTGCCGGTCGAAACTGTCGTAGCCGCCGCGGTAATAGGTGAGCTTGCCCCGGTCGAGATGAACGATGGAATCGACCGCCTTGTTCAGGAGGTCGCGATCGTGGCTGATGATGATGACCTGATGCGGATAGCGCGCGACATAGTTTTCAAGCCAGAGCGTGCCTTCAAGGTCGAGATAGTTCGTCGGCTCGTCGAGCAGAAGAAGATCGGGTTCGGAAAAAAGGAGCGCGGCAAGGGCGACCCGCATCCGCCAGCCGCCTGAAAATGCGGAGCAGGGGCGCTGCTGCGCTGCGTCGTCGAAGCCCAGGCCGGAGAGGATCCGGCCCGCGCGCGCTTCCGCCGTATGGCTGCCGATGTCGGCAAGGCGGGTGTGGATTTCCGCAATCCGGTGCGGATCGCTTGCGGTTTCGGCCTCAGTGATGAGGCGGGTGCGTTCCTCATCAGCGGCGAGCACGGTATCGATCAGGCTCACTTCCGTGCCCGGCGCTTCCTGCGCCACCTGACCGATGCGCAGGCCCTTCGGCATCAGGATATCGCCGGATTCGGCATGTGCCTCGCCGGTGATCAGCCGAAAGAGCGTGGATTTGCCGGCCCCATTGCGGCCGACAAGCCCGGCTTTGGAGCTTGCGGGCAAGGTGACGCTTGCCTTGTCGATGAGCGTTCGTCCGGCGATCCGGTATGTGAGTTCGTTGATCTGCAGCATGGCGCGGATCAATGGCAGGAGCGCGAGCTCAGTTCAAGGGGCATTGGCGCTCGGACGCCGGGTGTCGGTGCCTTATCCCTTTTGCGGCCGCTTTCCATCGAAGACGCGCCATGCGCGCTTGATGTTTTCCGCCCGGAAGCCGTGGCCGCTCGGATAAAGACAGACCTCCAGCCGCTTGCCGGTATCGTTCTTCTTGCGCGCGCATTCCATGTCGGAAAGTTCTTCGTGACCCGAGGGCTTGTAGTCGCCGATACGCGTCATCATGCCCAGCGCGTCGAAGACATTGCCCTGCTTGGCCTCGCGGATGCGCCGCCCGTCAAGCGGCACCACCTTGTCCTTCGTGCCATGATAGTGGATGAGGTTCACAGGTCCCGTGGGGCATTCCCGTGGCACCGGTTCCCAGAAGGTGCCGGACATCGGCGCGAAGCCCATGAATTCGTCGCCCCGGTAGCAGGCGAGGTACCACGTCACCATGCCGCCGGCGGAAAATCCGGTCATCATGATGTGGTCCTGCGCGATCCCGAAACGGTTATGCAGATCGGCTTTCAGGGCGTCGAAATAGGCAAGTTCGTCCTGCCTCAGAAACTGGCTTGAGCCGGGGCGATGCGGCAGATTCCAGTGCCCGTTGACGCCGTTCGCCGCCACGAATGCGACGCCAAGTTCCTCGGCAAGTGCCGTCAGCGCCTTGTTGTGGATCGTCTTGCCGGCGGATCCCTTGTGGCCGTGGGCATAGACGATGGCGCCGAGGTCTTCCATCTTTTCGTACCCTTCCGGCAGCACGACCCTGTAG
Source organism: Stappia sediminis (assembly GCF_009826895.1). Lineage (GTDB taxonomy): Bacteria > Pseudomonadota > Alphaproteobacteria > Rhizobiales > Stappiaceae > Hongsoonwoonella > Hongsoonwoonella sediminis. Next base: position 569,954 of record NZ_WUMV01000002.1, read on the forward strand.
CTGCGCTCGCCGACCATGCAGTCGCTGTCCCGGCCGCAGGCGTTTGCCGGGGAAGCAGCTGCATACACAAGCATCGCCACAGCGAAAAATGCCGCTGCGCAAACTCCTTTGCCGATAGGCTTCATGGGCAAACGCTCCGTCGGTTAAATCCGAAGCTTAAGTATAGTCCCTTATCCAGCATTTGACCGCCCCCTAACGTCAATTTGAGCGCGGGGCCCGTCGCCGCCGGCGGTGTCATACATCGGGCGTATTAGCGCACCATTTTAGAAAATAAAGGAGAGTGCGATGCCCTACTATCATGCGGTGACCACCACGACGGAATTCGAACAGGCTGTTGAGGCTGTAAAGGCGGCGCTTTCCCGACACGGCTTCGGCGTGCTGAGCGAGATAGATGTAGCCGATACGCTTCACAAGAAGATCGGCGAGACGATCCCGCCCTACAGGATCCTGGGAGCCTGCAATCCGAAGATGGCGCATAAGGCGCTGACGTCGGAGCCGCACATCGGCGTCATGCTTCCCTGCAATGTGATTGTCCGGCGCACGGATAACGGCGAGACCGAAATTGCCGCCGTCGATCCGGTCGCGTCCATGCGTGCGGTCCAGAACCCGGCTCTCGCATCCGTTGCAGAGGAAGTGCGGGCGTCACTCAATCAGGCTATCGACGAATTGGTGAAATAAACCTTTTCAAAAATTGCCGGCCCGGCCGGGCTTGCCCGGCCGGAGCCCGGAAGTGCTTTCCACTCAGGTGATGACCACCTGAGCGAAAAGAATTCGCTCCGGACCCTATCCGGCTTGCGCCTGAATGGCCTTCACGTCCTCGGCTGTAAGAGCCTTGCCGCCGATGCCCCATTCGCCGCTTGCAACTTCCTGGACGCGTACCCAGGTGACGCCGCGCATGGCCTCTCCTTCGATGCCGACCATCGCGTCGGTAACCTTTTCGATCATTTCGCGTTTCTGTTCGGCGTTGAAGACGCCTTCGATCAGTTGAATGTCTACGAGCGGCATGGCCGTTCTCCTCTTGTGTCTTGTGGTTTCCATTCAGCTTGCCGGTGTTCGCCGGAGCCAGGTGGAAGGTGCCACGAGGTGAGGCGGCCTACGTAGTTCAGGAAATGAATCTGCCCCGGTACAGAAACTGAACTGGCCGGTTTTCTGCCGTTGAGTTAGCCTTTACCCGCCTCACTGGAGACGGTGCGAGAGGAGGGCTCGATGACGGAAGGAAGCTACAAGCAGTTCTGCCCGGTCGCGATGGCGGCCGAAACGCTGTGCACCCGCTGGACGGTGGTGCTCCTGCGCGAACTCGTTGCCGGGTCCACGCGTTTCAACGAGCTGCGGCGCGGCGTGCCGCGCATGTCGCCGGCGCTTCTTTCCAAGCGGCTGAAGGATCTGGAGGCAGCCGGCATCCTCGAGCGCACGCCGGTTTCCGGGGAGCCGGATACCTATGAATACAAGCTTACCGAAGCTGGCCGTGACCTGAGGCCGGTGATCGAGGCGATCGGCCACTGGGGCCAGCGCTGGGTGGAGACCGAGCCTTCGCTCGACAATCTCGATGTCGAACTTCTCATGTGGGACATGCACCGCAACCTCGATACGACGCCCATGCCGCAAAAGCGCTCGACCATCCAGTTCATCTATACCGACCTGCCGTCGGCGCGGAAGAACTGGTGGCTTTTGGTCATGCCCGAAAAGCCTGTCGATCTTTGTTCCGTCGATCCGGGGTTCGATGTGGACCTTTTCGTCACCGTGGATCTTCGCACGATGACGGAGATCTGGATGGGCCTGCGGACCGTGGATGCCGCGCGCCGCGACGAGCGGCTGATTGCGACCGGAGACCGGTCGCTGGAAACGGCCATGCAAATGTGGCTCGGCCTCAGCCCCTTTGCCGGCGTGAAAAAGGTCGCCGCCTGACCTGACAGCGGCGATTGGCTATAGTTCTGCCGCCCTATACACCGGGAGCGAGAGGCCGGCATGGCGCTTATCGACGATGGCAATCGCCGCTGGTGGGTTCTGCTCTCATCCGCCTTTACCTTCGGTCTGATGGTGCTCGACGAGACGATCGTCGGTGTCGCGCTCGTCACGATCCGCTCCGAGCTCGGCCTCTCCGTCGTTGTTTCGCACTGGGTGGTGAACGTTTATCTGCTGACCTTCACAAGCTTCGTCGCCGTTGGTGGAAAGCTTGTCGACGAGCTTGGTCAGACGCGAATGCTGACGGTTGGCCTTGCCATTTTCGGCCTGTCGTCGCTTGCGGCGGGGTTCTCGGAAAGCGGCGGCATACTGATCGCAGCGCGAGGGTTGCAGGGCGTAGGCGCAGGGATAATCGTGCCGGCGTCGATGGCGATTGGAACCGCGCTCTTTTCCTCCGGGGATCGAGGGCTTGCGCTCGGCGTTCAGGTGACGATCGCCGCGGTCTTCATGTCGTCGGGGCCGCTGCTCGGCGGGTATTTCTCGGAAGTGGTCTCCTGGAGGTGGATTTTCTGGGTCAACCTGCCGGTGATCGCCGTTATTATCGCCGTCATCCATTCGGCCTGGGTGCCGCCCAAGCCCGCTCACGGCGGCGATGAGGCCGAAGCGCGGTTTATTCTCGACATGCGCGGCTTTGTTCTTCTGGTCGCCGGGTTGGGCGCCTTCGTCGGCGGTGTCATGCAAGGTGCCGACTGGGGCTGGTCGTCGCCGGCGACCCTTGGCCTGGTCCTCTCAGGGCTCGTCCTGCTTTCGGCGTTCACCTTCGCGGAACTGAAGACCAACGCACCGCTTGTCGATCTTGAGCTTCTGCGTATCACAGCGTTCTCGGCAAGTTGTTCCGCTTTTTTCATGTTTCAGTTCGGCAAGATGGTCGTTTTCGTCTTCCTGGCGCTCTACCTGCAGCAAGTCCTTGGGCTTTCCCCGCTCAATGCGGGCCTTGTCATCGTGCTTGCCGTTTTGCCTTCGCTGGGCGTTTCCTATATTGCCGGCAAATGCGCTGACAGGTTCGGTTCGCGTCCACCGCTCCTGATCGCCATGCTGGCAAGCGGCTTTGCGCTCGCCGGTATCGGCATTTCTACCTGGATGGATCGGCTGGCGCCAATCGTCGTGTTTCTTCTTATCTGGGGGGCTTCGATGCCGTTTTACGCTATCGCAGGGCGCAGGACGGTGCTGAATGCCGTGCCGCTAGAGGGCAGGGGCAAGGCAACGGGCGTAAATTTCACCATTCAGTTGCTAGGCGGCACGATCGGCGTCGCCATCGCCAGCGCAATCCACAGCGAGACGGGCGGCTTCACCATGATGTTCCTGGTAACCTCGGGCCTGACGCTTGCCGCCCTTTTCCCGGTCGCGGCCTGTGTGAAGGCGGAAAAACACGCGCCGCAGGCTGCCGCGTAGGCCTGATGACCGGTCTGTCGACTTTTGCTTTGCAATAATATTCCGTAACGTCATACGCTTTCCCGGCAATAAAACATTCAACACAGGGGGGAACGCTTCATGTGCGTACCAGGGTGCCAGGAAACGGTCATGCGCCGCCTGAGCCGGCGCGGGTTTTTCAAGGGGCTGGGAGCTGCGGGCGCGGGGGCCGCGGTTTTCACGGCTTTTCCGCCGCCGCGCCCCGCAATCGCGCAAGGCGCATCCTTTTCCAGGGTGGTGGATCTCACGCATGCGCTAGGGCCGGATTTCCCGACGTTCTTCGGCAAACCTCAGCTTTCGATGGAGCGCAATGCCGCCTTCGACAAGGACGGCTACAACATGTTCACCTGGACGATCGTGGAGCACACGGGCACCCATCTCGACGCACCGATACATTTTTCCGCGGATGGGGTCGATGCATCGTCGATAGGCGCCGATCAGCTTGTCGTTCCGCTTGCCGTCGTCGACATCAAGGAAAAGGCGGCGTCCGATACCGATTACCAGCTTACCCCCGACGATCTGAAAACCTGGGAAGCGGCAAACGGCGACCTGCCCAACGGCGGATGCGTGGCCATGAATTCGGGCTGGGCGCGATATGTCACGGGCGAAAAGTTCCGCAATACCGACCCGGAGGGCCGGATGCATTTTCCGGGCTTTCACGTCGAAGCGGCGATGTACATGATGGAAAAAGGCGTGGTCGGGATGGCGGTCGACACGCTTTCGCTCGACTTCGGAGCGTCAGAGGATTTCGCGACGCATTATGCCTGGCTGCCGTCGGGGCGCTGGGGCGTGGAATGCGTGGCGAACCTCGACGATGTGCCGGCAACGGGCGCGACCTTCGTCCTTGGCGGACCGAAGATCAAGGGTGCTTCCGGCGGACCGAGCAGGGTTTTCGCTCTGGTTTGAGCGCTGTCTGGAGCCGAGCATCGAGCGTAGTTACCGAACGATCGGATGACGTGAACCTGGCTTCACCCTCACCCGGCGCTGTCGCGCCGACCTCTCCCTTCAAGGGAGAGGTAAGGGAGAATGCGGCCGGCATTTATGCTCCTGATTTATGCGGTGTCCCAATTTTCTGCACTTGATATCGGGTAGAGGAGGAGCCGCTTGCGCCCACTCTCCAGGCGAAGTCGGATGTTTCCGGCTTCGCATTTTTTCATCCAAACTGGGGAACACCCGAGTTTGGCGGGAGAGGGGCCGGGTGAGGGTGTCTTTCAGGTGCCTTCACCGCCCGCCTGTCCGCTCACTCCAGCGTTTCGTAAAGCCGCTTTATGAGCGTCATGCGCGGGACGAGCGACGAGACGAATATATGCTCATTGAGCGTGTGAACGCCGTCGCCGTCGGCACCCATGCCGTCGATCGTCGCCACCTTGTCGGCGATGAAGTTGCCGTCAGATCCGCCGCCCGTATGCTCGCCGATCAGCTCGAAGCCGATTTCCTCCGCCAGTCCCGCGGCATGGGCGAACAGGCGTCTGGAGGCTTCGCTCTGCTCGAAAGGCGGGCGGTTCATGCCTCCGGTCACGGTCACCGTGCATCCGTCCGTCTGGGGCTTCAGTCCCGTGATCTTGGCCACCATCTCCTCGCCGGCCTGCGCCGTGGGCACGCGCAGGTCGATGTCGGCGCGCGCATGCTGCGCGATCACGTTTGAGCCCGTGCCGCCCTGGATTACGCCGACATTGACGGTTATGCCACGCTCGTAGTCCGTCATGGCTTCGAGTGTCAGGATCTGGTGTGCCAGTTCCTTGATGGCGCTTCGCCCGTCGTGATGGCGCGCACCGGCGTGCGAGGGGCGGCCTTCGACGATCAGCTCGAAACGCGCGACGCCCTTGCGTGCCGTCACGATGTGCCCGCCGTTGCGCGCCGGTTCCGTCACGATGCAGTATTTCGCGCGTTCCCCGAGCTCTTCGATCAGCGCTTGCGATGTCGGGCTGCCGATCTCCTCATCGGACGTGAAAAGATGCCAGACGGGAAGGGGCGCGGATTTGCGCCCCTCGGCGATGCGGCGCATCGCATCGAGCGCGATATAGGCGCCCGCCTTCATGTCGCAGACACCGGGACCGTAAAGCTTGTCGCCGTCGCGGCGGATGGGAAGCGTGGTGGAGAGCGTTCCCTTCGGGTGCACGGTGTCCAGATGGCTGAGGGTGAGGATATAGGGCTCGTCCAGGCCGCCCCAGGGCGAGCGCACGAGGAGGTGCCCGCCGCGTCCGCTCCGCCCCGGAAAGCGCTTGATACCGGCGCCGAACCCCGAGGCTTCGCCCGCCACAATGCCCATCAGCCGATCGAGGTCGGCGGCATCGGGCGTGTTCGTTTCAACCTCGACCCAACGATTGATGCCTTCCACCAGCGCTTCGACATCCGGCTCCGCCATGTCATATCCCTTCTTCGAAATCTGTTTGGAATGCAGGGGCGCGCGGCATTTCGGGCGCAAGCGTTCCCTGCTCGTGAATCGGAAAGCGAAGAAGACTATCGCAGACGTGCAGGCGCGCAGGCAAACACGCACGATAAACAATTCGCACCTGTTCGTTACATGGTCGAAGGCACTGTGCAGGCAACGGGCGGGGCAATCGATGTCTTCAAGTTGAATGAGGATTTAGGCGAATTTTCTTCCACCGCGATTATCTTTGTTTCCGTGCCCGTCCGGGCCGGCTTAGGCCAGTCCGGTGCCGGTAGCCGGCAGGAGGTACCATTTCAGATGCTGGATCGACCGGAGTCTTGCCTTGAGCGGAAATGACCCACTGATTGACATACTCGGGAACTGCGAGGGTTTCTTTTCGATGCAGAAATCCAGGCTTACGGATCTCGGCATTTCCATCGAAGGGTGCGAGATCAGCCATCTCGCGTTTCGCACGCTGACCTACCCTGAATACCTTGAGGCGCGCGCACGCCTCGAAGAACATGCGCAAGCAAATCTCGAGAACGTATGGAACGGCCGGCCGATCTCGAAGATCCTGTTGCGGTCGCCGCTCGATCTGGGAGATGGCTTCAGCGTGCGGATGATCGAGCTCATCCCGCCGATGCACCAGTGCGTCTATCGCATGGGTCTTGAGCATGTGGGCGTGGTGATCGGCGAAGGCGTGGACGAGTTCGGCAAGACGCACCGGTCCGTGCTGACCGGCCAGCAGTATCAGGGGCCGGTCAACGAGCCTTATTTCATTCGCTTCGAGGATTACACGAACGTCAAATTCTACCGCCGTTCCCTGAAGGACGTGTGCGAGATGGAGGGGCGTCCTTTCGCCGGCTTCGTCCATGTCGAACGCTGGCAGGGTTAAGGCCGATCCTCAGGCGGCATTTGCGTTTTTCGCCATGCCGATCCCGGTTTCGCGCTGGAAGTAGATCATGTCGAGCGCTTCCGGCTTGCGGCCCAGCATCGTCAGGAAGGTGTGGGCTTGCCCGCGGTGGTGCGTCTGGTGGTTGAAGACGTGGAACATCGCCGAGCCGAGCGGCTGTTCCATCACCAGAGGCTTGCGAATGGTGCGATAGAGGATCGTGCGCATGATATCCGCTTCGTTCAATTGCTGAACGAATGCGAGGATGCGCTCGTCCACATGGCTGCGGCGTTCCTTCAGAGCTGGAAAATCCTCCGTCAGTACTTCGTCCAGGCTGTCGAAAGAATCTCCCAGTCCCGTGAAGCGGTGCATCCAGATAAGGTCGGCCACGAGGAGATGGTCGAGCGTGCCGTGGATGGAGCGGAAATAGGCGCCGAGGTCGCGGTGATATTCTTCGGGCGACAAGTCTTCGCAGCCCTTCAGAATACGTGCGTTGGCCCAGCGGTTGTATTCGGCGAACATGAGCAATGCGGCCTTCATCTTGCCCTCGCTTTCACAAGACGCTGAATTCTACATATTAACATATCCAGGCACGGAAGAGTTGACTGCGCATTGCGCAGGGTCAAATTGATGGCGATTGCGGGCCGAATTGCCATTACGTGCGCTCGATGTTGCAATTCGAACTGTCGATCACGCAGCCGTGCTTCGACGTAGCGTCGATTGCGGTTAGTTTCGCGCGCGAAAGATGACCCAATACTGGAGGACACCCTTGAAACCGATCCTGTACGATCTGTGCGGCGCCAACCCCGAGCAGCGCTTCAGCCCTTACTGCTGGCGCACCGTCTATGCGTTGGCGCACAAGGGGATCGAGGTTGAAGTTCGCCCGACACCCTTCACCAAGATCAAGGATATCGCGCCGGAGGCCGGCAAGACGGTGCCGATCCTCGTCGACGGCGACAAGACGATCTGCGACAGCACTGCGATCGCGGCCTATCTGGAAGACGCATATCCCGACAGGCCGAGCCTATTCGGCGGCGAAGGCGGGCGTGCGGCAAGCCATTTCTTCGAAAGCTACGTGATTTCGATGATGCCGATCTTCGCCTCGCTCGTCGTCAAGGACGTGCACGACGTTCTGGCGCCGGACGATCAGGCCTATTTCCGCACGACGCGCGAGCAGCGCTTCGGCAAGTCTTTGGAAGAAGTGCAGGCGGGCCGGGAAAACCGCCTCGGCGACCTTGCGAAGGCGCTGAAGCCGCTTGAACTGATGCTGGCAAGCCAGCCGTTCGTCGGCGGCGAATCCCCGCTTTACGGCGACTATGTTATCTTCGCCGCTCTCCAGTGGGGTAGAGTGGTGAGCGACATCGACCTTCTTGAGGCAGGTACTCCGGTACATGCCTGGTTCGAGCGCCTTCTGGATATGTACGACGGTCTCGGCCGCAAGGTGGCGACGGGTCAGGCGGCAGCCGCGGCTTGAGGCGACGAACTTTATCCTGCGCCAAGGCTGTTAAGCCCCGTTATCCGGTCTTGCGGGGATAAAGGCACGAGGCTATACCCGTGCCCGCAACAGGAGCGAGCCGGCGACCGCTATTTCCATCGCGGTGCCGGCTTGTCTTTATGGGTTTCAAAACGATCGCAAGTGCGGCGGACCGAACGCCGCCTGCGAAAAGACAAGACGGGACTGTTTTCATGGCGATCGAACGCACTTTCTCGATGATCAAGCCGGATGCGACGAAGCGCAACCTGACCGGCGCCATCACGGCCATGCTGGAAGAGGCGGGCCTGCGCGTCGTTGCTTCCAAGCGCGTGTGGATGTCGCGCCGCGAAGCGGAAGGCTTCTATGCGGTCCACAAGGAGCGCCCGTTCTTTGATGAACTCGTGGAGTTCATGTCTTCCGGCCCGACGGTCGTTCAGGTCCTGGAAGGCGAGAATGCGATCGCGAAGAACCGCGACGTGATGGGCGCGACCAATCCGGCGGACGCAGCGGAAGGAACGATCCGCAAGAAATTCGCCGAATCCATCGGCGAAAACTCCGTCCACGGTTCCGATGCGGCCGAGACAGCGGCGGAGGAGATCGCCTACTGGTTCTCGCAGACCGAAATCGTCGGCTGAGATCTCCGGCGGATTTCTGAATAACCTTTTTGTGCGGGGCTGGCGACGTGCCAGCCCCGTTTTTCTTTTTCCTCGACGCACCTGCGGGGACTGGCCGAATGGAGGAGGATCGCCGCCGCGGCGCAGCTTGACAGCGGTGGTCATGAGGTCGACAACCGCTATCTTTCATATTCTTGTCCTCGCCATGGAACGCTCATGAACGCGCCGGTTATTCGCTCTTCCGCCTGTCCGCACGATTGTCCGTCAACCTGCGCACTCGATGTGGAAGTGCTGCCGGACGGCAGGATCGGGCGTATTCGCGGGGCGAAGGACAATCGCTACACCGCGGGCGTCATCTGCGCGAAAGTCGCTCGCTATACCGAACGGCTTTATCATCCCGACCGGCTGACGCATCCGCTCGTGCGCGTCGGCGCGAAAGGGGACGGGCGTTTCGAGCGCGTGAGCTGGGACAAGGCGCTCGATATCGTTGCCGAAAAGTTCCTGGAAGCGGAAGAACGTTTCGGGGCGCAGGCCGTCTGGCCGTATCACTTCGCGGGCACCATGGGCCTCGTTCAGCGCGACGGCCTCCATCGGTTGCGACACGCGAAAAGCTATTCCCACCAATATGATACGATTTGCACGAACATGGCCTGGAACGGTTATATCGCCGGTACGGGACGGCTTGCCGGGCCCGATCCGCGCGAAATGGCGGTTTCCGATTTCGTCGTGATCTGGGGCACGAACCCGGTCAGCACGCAGGTCAACGTCATGACCCATGCGATATCGGCCAGGAAGACGCGCGGGGCGAAGATCGCCGTCATCGACGTCTATCCGACGGAAACGCTGAAGCAGGCCGATATCGGTCTTGTGCTGAAGCCGGGAACTGATGCGGCACTTGCCTGCGCGGTCATGCATGTGCTCTTCCGCGACGGATTTGCCGACCGCGACTACCTTGAAAAATACACCGATGCGCCGCGCGAACTCGAAGCGCATGTGAAGACGCGCACGCCCGAATGGGCGGCATCTATCACCGGTCTGACGATCGGGGAAATCGAGACTTTTGCCCGCATGGTGGGTGAAACGAAACGGACGTTCTTCCGCCTCGGCTACGGTTTCACCCGCTCTCGCAACGGTACGGTTTCCATGCATGCCGCTTCCTGCATCGCCTCGGTCACGGGGGCCTGGAAATATGAAGGCGGCGGCGCGTTCCACAACAACGGGCGCATCTACGAACTCAACAAGACCATGGTCGAAGGTATTGATATCGTTGACGAAACGACGCGTCGCCTCGATCAGTGCCTGATCGGGCGCATCCTGACCGGCGACGGCGAGGCCCTTCAGGACGGACCGCCCGTTGCGGCGATGTTGATCCAGAACACCAATCCGGTCTCGGTCGCGCCCGAGCAAGCCCTTGTAAAAGAAGGTTTTTCCCGCGATGACCTGTTCGTCTGCGTGCACGAACAGTTCATGACGGAAACGGCGCAAATGGCCGATGTCGTCCTGCCGGCAACGCAGTTTCTGGAGCATGACGACATCTACAAGGGGGGCGGGCACCAGTATCTCATTTTCGGGCCGAAACTGACCGACGGGCCGGGCGAGGCGCGGGAAAACCTGTACGTTCAAAACGAGATAGCGCAGCGGACAGGCGCGAAGGAACATCCCGGCTTCAGGATGACGGCGCGCGAACATGTAGACTGGATGCTGCAGAAGTCCGGCTACGGAACTCTTGAGGAACTGGAGGAAAAGCGTTGGCTCGATTGTCAGCCAGATTTCGAAAGCGCTCATTATATCAACGGTTTCGCTTATCCGGATGGCAAGTTTCGGTTCAAGCCGGACTGGCCCCGTATCCCGGCGGCCAACAATGGGCCGATGGGACCCTGGGCGGAGATGCCGACTTTGCCCGATTACTGGCCGGTGGTCGAGGAAGCTGATGAAACCCACCCATTCCGCCTTGCGACGTCGCCGGCGCGCTCCTTCCTGAATTCCACCTTCAACGAGACGCCCGGTTCCCGAAAGAAGGAGGGCCGGCCGGAAGTCATGATCCTGCCTGAGGACGCGAGCGCGCTCGGTATTGCGGATGGCGACGTGGTCGTGCTGGGAAACAAGCGGGGCCGGGTGACGCTGCATGCGCGCTATACGGAAGGGCTGAAACAGGGTGTGGTGATTGCGGAAGGCATCTGGCCGAACGATGCCTATCCGGACGGAAACGGCATCAACACACTGACGGGCGCCGATCCTGTCGCGCCCTATGGCGGTGCCGCGTTTCATGACACCGCCATATGGATCAGGAAGGCCTGATCGACCTATTAAGCTGCTGCCGGAACGATTGCCTTGTCGCCGAAAACCGCTTCTTCGAAGCGGATCACATAATCGCGGAAGGCCGGAATCGTCTCGGCATATGACCTGAGTGGCGACGCAAAAGCGGGGTTCAGAACATTCGACAAGAGGCCCACGAGCGTTGCATCGACAGTTGTCGGTTCGTCGCCCAGAAAATACGCCTTATCGTCGAGATATCCCGCAATCGCGTCGAGATCCCTTTGTCCCGAAGCATAGATTTCCGTAGGCTCATGCAAACCGATGCCATGGGCGGCGAGCTTCTCCTTCACCGATGCCCTGATTTCCCTGAACGCCGGCTGTCGCTGTTCTTCGGGCAGTGCGCTCAAGACGCCGTTTATCATTGTCGTTTCATTTCGCGGGTCGATCCAACGGCTGTAGAGGATCACCCAATAGAGATGATCCTCGCCAAGGCGGCGGAATGCTTCCGCGACTGACAATTCCATTGTCGTCAGGGACCTGTCGGCATTTAGCCCGTGGTAACGCTCCAGATGCGCCTGAATGAGCGCGCTGTCGGGTATGACGAGTTCGCCATCTCTCAGCACCGGCACCTTGCCGCGCGGTGTCACGGAAAGATCGACGATGTATTCGCAGATATACGGCTTGCCGGCCATGGCAAGCAGGGCTTCGGCCTTATAGCAAAAGGCGCTGAGGCTGCGGGTCCCCGGCATCGAAGGGAAAGCTATGAGTGTAAGCATGGCGTGATCTCCCGGTTTTTGGATAGCCGCTTGATACGCCAGTAGTACTGACAGCATAATGTCAGCATCCTCCCGTTCGGTTCCAGGGACGTTGACGATGCGCCGCGCCGACAGACTGCTGCAGATCATCCAGGTGTTGAGGCGTGAGCGAAGACCGGTAAGCGGGCGCTACATCGCGGAGGAGCTTGAGGTTTCGCTAAGGACTATCTATCGCGACATGGTGGCACTGGAGGCAAGCGGCGTGCCGATACGCGGTGAGGCCGGGGTCGGCTATATCCTCGAAGCAGGCTACGACCTCCCGCCAATGATGTTCGACACCGACGAGATGGAGGCCGTCATGCTGGGCCTGCGCATGGCAGAAAGCAGAGGCGATGCGGCGTTGGCCAAGGCGGCGCGAAATGCGGTGGCGAAAATCGCGGCGGTGCTGCCCGCTACGATGCGCGATGAATTTATCGAGATCCCCCTGTATGCGCCCGTTTTCGAGCCGTTTCCGCAAGAGCGGATCGAACTTCCTGAATTGCGCGCGGCGCTTAGGAGCGGGCAGATCGTGGAAATTCTCTATCAAGTGCCGGATCGTATGCCTGAAAGGCGCAGGATCTGGCCGATCGTGCTCGGTTTTTTCCAGCAATCGCGCGTGCTCGGCGCCTGGTGCGAGTTGCGTCAGGATTTTCGCAATTTCAGAACGGACCGGATTATCGAAATGACGGTTACAAACCGGCGCACACCGGTGAACCGACAGAAACTCTTCTCCGACTGGAATGAGCAGCAACTCCAGGAACTGGAACGCTACAAGCAGGAGCGGAAGGTCGCAGCGAGCTAATTTTCCGGTACAATTAAGGACCTGAAGTCGTTCGAGCCTTCAACGCCTGTTCGTACGCGCATTCCCTCAACACTTGTTCGTTCTGACGCTACGAGCGCAAGAGCTTGCGGGTAAATCTTGTGTTCCACGGTGAGGACGCGTGCCGCGAGCGTCACGGCATCGTCGCCGTCCATCACCGGTACCGCTCCCTGCACGATAATCGGGCCGGCATCCATCTCGCTGCGGACGAAATGGACTGTGGCGCCATGAATGAGACACCCTTCCGCAAGCGCGCGGGCATGCGTATCGAGCCCCTTGAAGGATGGTAGCAGGGCAGGGTGGATATTGAGAATGCGGTCGTGCCAGCGTTCGATGAACCATGGCGTCAGGATGCGCATGAAACCCGCAAGGCAGATGAGATCGATATCCTTTGCGCGGATCGTGCGGTCGAGTTCTTCCTCGAATGCCTGTCGCGATCCGCGTCCGCGATGATCGACCGTCGTGGTCTCGATACCCTCCGACGCCGCCTTTTCGAGTCCGCCAGCGCCCGGCACATTGGATACGACCAGCGCGATTTCAGCCGGATAGCCGTCGGCGCGCGCGGCTTCGATCAGAGCGGTCATATTGCTGCCGCGTCCTGAAATCAGCACCGCTACACGCTTTCGCGACGTCATTTCAAAGCTCCAGCGCGCCGTTGAAGACCACCGGTGCGTCGCTCCGCGCAATCATTCGACCTATTTCGAAAACCTGCTCGCCTTCCTGCGTCAGAATTTCCCTGATTGTGGAAGCGTCCTGCTTTGCGACGACGATGACCATGCCAATGCCGCAGTTGAAGGTCCTGAGCATTTCGGCCTGCGATACCACGCCTTCGCGCGCGAGCCACGCGAATACGGGTGGTACGGAAACCGCCGACAAATCGATTTCAGCCGAAAGCGCGGAAGGCAGAACGCGCGGCAGATTTTCCGGCAATCCGCCTCCGGTGATATGGGCAAGCGCCTTGACCCCCGAAGTGCGCCTGATTGCGGCAAGGAGAGGCTTCACGTAGATCCTGGTCGGCGTCATCAGGGCTTGCGCCAGTGTCGAGCCATCGGCGAAGGGCGCTGCGTCGGCAAAGGAAATGCCTGAACGCTCGACAATTCTGCGGACCAGCGAGAATCCATTTGAATGAACGCCCGACGAGGCGAGGCCCAAGAGAACGTCGCCTTCGCTAACGTCGCCGCGCGGCAGCAATCCATCACGGTTGACGGCACCAACCGCAAAACCGGCGAGATCGTAGTCCTTTGCCGCGTACATGCCCGGCATTTCCGCCGTCTCGCCACCGATGAGCGCGCAGCCGGCCATGCGACAACCATCGGCAATGCCCTTGACGACGCTTGCCGCGGCCTCCACATCAAGCGCGCCGCAGGCGTAATAATCGAGGAAAAACAAGGGTTCCGCGCCTTGGACCACGAGATCGTTCACACACATGGCGACAAGGTCGATGCCGACCGTGTCATGAATGCCGGTGTCGATCGCGATCTTGAGCTTCGTGCCGACGCCGTCGTTTGCGGCAACGAGAACCGGATCCGTAAAGCCTGCGGCTTTCAGATCGAACAGTCCGCCGAAACCGCCGATTGCGCTGTCCGCGCCGGGCCGGGCAGTCGCCTTGACGAAAGGTTTGATACGCTCGACCAGGGCATTTCCCGCGTCGATGTCCACGCCGGCATCGGCATAGGTGAGACCATTCGCCTTTCGGCCGGAAGTATCGCTCATCGGGGTTCTCCGGAAATCTTTCCGCCGCGTCTACAATGCGGGCGAAGCAAGGGCAAGGCGGGAACGTAAGAATTCGCAATTCCGCGCCGCCGCAAAAGACGGTAAAGGGAACGCCAACGGTTTACATTGAATGCTAATTTCATGGAGATGCTGCGGGTGACGCTGCCCAATTTCATCACCATCGCAAGGCTCATCGCCGTGCCGATATTCGTCTGGCTCGTGGTCGACGAGCGGGAAGCGACGGCATTCTGGGTGTTTCTGGCGGCAGGTGTTTCGGATGCCGCAGACGGTTTTATCGCGCGGCGCTTCGACCTGCGCAGCCAGCTTGGTTCGTATCTCGACCCGGTGGCGGACAAGGCGCTTCTCATCGCGGCCTTCGTTTCGCTCGGGCTTGCCGGCCTTATCCCCAGTTGGCTGGTGATCGCAGCCGTCGCTCGCGACTTCCTGATCATCGGTGCCGTCGTCATATCCTGGGTCATGGACCATCCGGTAACGGTCAGGCCGCTCTTCGTCAGCAAGGCGAATACGCTTGCCCAGATTACCCTGATCACGCTCGTTCTGGGGCAGGCAGCCTTCAACGTCAGCGTGGATAGGGTGGAAGGCGGTCTCGTTTGGATCACCGGCGGCTTGACGCTCATATCTGCCGCTGCGTATCTCGTTACCTGGCTGCACCACATGGCGGGTGAAGAAACATCGCTTCAGGATAATTCCGCCGCCAGCGACCACCGGAACGGAGACAAGCGACCGTGACCCTGCAACGCCAAATTTCTTTCTGGCTGCTGGCGCTGGTCGCCGCGATCGCCTTTCTTTATGTCTTCAGCCCGATCCTGTTGCCGTTTGTCGCCGGCATGGCACTCGCCTATCTTCTGGACCCGATCGCCGACCGGCTCGAGGCAATGGGCCTCAACAGGCTTGCGGCGACGGTCACCATCCTCATTTTGTTCGTGATTTTATTCATCCTTGCGCTGATCGTCATTCTGCCGATCCTGGGTAGCCAGCTTGCCGGCTTCATCGAAAACCTGCCGAAACTGATCGGCCAGCTTCAAAGCATCATTACGGAGCAGTTCGGCACCCGTCTGCAATCCGTAACCGGTATCGGCGTCAAGGATATCCAGTCGAACCTGGGTGATATCCTGAGCAAGAGCGCGAGTTGGTTCGGTGGCCTGCTTCAATCCGTCTGGAGCGGCGGGCAGGCTGTTCTCTCCATCATCTCGTTGTTCGTCATCACGCCTGTCGTCGCATTCTACCTTCTCCTCGACTGGGACAGGATGGTGGCGAAGATCGACGACTGGCTGCCGCGCGACCACAGGGATGTCATTCACAGGTTGGCCCGGGAAATGGACGGCGCCGTGGCCGGCTTCGTCCGAGGCCAGTTCAGCGTGTGCCTGCTGCTCGGCATCTTCTACGCCGTCGGACTTGCAGCGGTCGGGCTCAATTTCGGACTTCTGATCGGACTTGGCGCGGGCATGGTAAGTTTCATTCCCTATGTCGGTGCGACGTTGGGCTTCGTCGTGTCTCTTGGCGTCGCGCTTGTGCAATTCTGGCCGGACTGGCACTGGATCGTGGCCGTGTTCGCTGTGTTCGCCATCGGTCAGTTCCTGGAAGGCAATATCCTCCAGCCAAGGCTCGTAGGGCGCAGTGTCGGGCTGCATCCCGTCTGGCTCATGTTCGCGCTCTTCGCTTTCGGGTATCTTTTCGGCTTCGTCGGGCTGCTTGTCGCAGTTCCGGTCTCGGCCATGATTGCCGTTCTGGTGCGCTTCGCCCTTGAGCAATACAGGTCCAGCCCGCTCTACAGGGGTACCGGAAGCCCACCGAATAAATGGGAGGAGGACGATGGCTGATCCGATCGGCGCCGGCCAGATCCCCTTGGACCTGCCATACGAAGAAGCGCTAGGCCGCGACGATTTCCTGATCGGCGCCTCCAATCGCGCCGCTTTCGAACTGATCGACCGCTGGCCGGACTGGCCGTCCGACGTCGTGTTGCTTGCCGGGCCGATCGGCGCGGGCAAGACCCATCTCGTCGAAATCTGGCGTGAACTTTCCGGCGCCCGCAAGGTGGCGGCCGCCGATCTCCACCTGACGGAGCCATCCGCGCTTGCCGCGCAAGGTGCGGTCGCGGTGGAGGATGCCCACGCGGGGTTCGACGAAAAGGCGATGTTCCACCTTTTGAACACCTGTCGTCAGTCGGGAGCGCATGTACTCATCACCAGCCGTACATGGCCGCAAAGCTGGAAGTTGACCGTGCCGGACCTTGCCTCCCGCTTGCGCGCGGCAACGCCCGTGGAGATCGAGGAACCGGATGATGACCTCCTGCGCCGACTTCTGGTGAAACTCTTCGCGGACCGTCAGATCATGGTCGACCCGGCCGTGATCGAGTTCCTTGTGGTGCGCATGGAACGCTCGCTCGCGGTTGCCGGTCGGCTGGTCAACCTGCTTGATCGCATGTCTCTTGCCGACCGGAAGAAAATCACGCGTCCGCTTGCCGGAAAGTGCCTGGAAATGCTGTCATCATCATCTGAATGACGGGGCAGGCGGCATAAACGGGCGGGCTAAGGGTTTTGCCACAGCTTCGCTGGTAATGAAAATCCGTCATAGTCGCAGGATAGGGTCGGGCTTATACCGATCCCGGAGTTCGTGAAATGACCGAAACGACAGAAGCGCCCGCAAAACCTAAGCGCATGGAGGCAACGGAAAACCAGCCGGTCGCCGTGCTGCCCAAACGCCTCGACGCCGCGGAAGCGCTTGCCGGGCAGCCCGAGCGTTTCATGAACCGCGAGCTTTCCTGGCTGCAGTTCAACCACCGGGTCCTGGAAGAATCGGAAAACGGATCCCATCCGATGCTCGAGCGGCTGCGCTTCCTGTCGATCTCGGCGAACAACCTTGATGAATTTTTCATGGTTCGCGTGGCGGGCCTGCGGGGCCAGCAGCGTGCGGATGTCGCGACACGCTCCGAAGACGGGCTGACGCCGACCGGGCAGCTTGAAAAGATCGGCCAGGCCGCACAGCGCCTGCAGAGCGAGCAGCAGCGGTGCTGGCGTTCCCTCAAGGAGAAGCTTTCGGAGACAGGCATCGTCATCGTCGACGGACCCGATCTCAGGAAGGCGGAAATGGCCTGGCTGGAGGACCATTTCCTGTCGCATATCTTTCCGGTGCTGACGCCCCTTGCCATCGACCCGGCCCATCCTTTCCCGTTCATCCCGAACCTGGGATTTTCGCTCGTCCTGGAACTTGCGGCAGCTAAGGGCGGACGCGGAATGACGGCGCTGTTGCGCATGCCGGTGCAGCTCGACCGGTTCGTGCAACTCCCGTCCCAGAAAAACAAGGAAGAGGTTCAGCGCTTCATCACGATCGAAAATGCCATCGGGCTTTTCATCTCGAGACTGTTTCCCGGCTACGAGGTGCGCGGCAAGGGCGTCTTCCGCGTGATCCGCGATTCCGATATCGAGATCGAGGAAGAGGCCGAAGATCTGGTTCGGCTTTTTGAATCCGCGCTAAAGCGGCGGCGCCGCGGCTCGGTCATCCGCCTGGAGATCGAAAAATCGACGCCCAAGGCGCTCAGGGAATTCGTTGCGGAGGCGCTGAACGTTCAAGATGACGAGATCTTCCTGGTTGACGGGCTTCTGGCGCTCAACAACCTTTCCCAGCTTGTCAGCATCGACCGGGACGATCTCAAGTTCCATCCTTTCTCGGCGCGTTTTCCGGAGCGTATCCGCGAACATGGCGGAGACTGCTTCTCGGCGATCCAGCAAAAGGACATCGTCGTCCACCACCCGTATGAGTCCTTTGACGTGGTGGTCCAGTTCCTGCGGCAGGCAGCACAGGACCCGGACGTCGTGGCGATCAAGCAGACGCTCTACCGCACCTCGAACGATTCCCCCATCGTGAAGGCGCTCGCCGAAGCCGCGGAGGCCGGGAAATCCGTAACCGCGCTTGTGGAGCTTAAGGCCCGCTTCGACGAGGAGGCGAATATCCGCTGGGCGCGGGACCTCGAACGTGCGGGCGTACAGGTCGTCTTCGGGTTCCTGGAGCTCAAGACGCATGCGAAGCTTTCCATGGTCGTTCGCCGCGAACACGGGGAGCTCAAGACCTACTGCCATATCGGTACGGGCAACTATCACCCGATCACGGCGCGGATCTACACGGACCTTTCGTTCTTTACCGCGGACGAGGTGATCGCGCGGGACGTGGCAAAGATTTTCAACTTCATCACCGGTTACGCCGAGCCGGCCGGCCTTGAGCGGCTCATGGTTTCTCCGATTACGTTGCGGAGCGATATCCTCAGGCTCATTCGTGAAGAAGCTAAACACGCGAAAGCCAAACGCCCGGCGCAAATCTGGATGAAGATGAATTCGCTGGTCGATCCGGAGATCATCGACGCCCTTTACGAGGCAAGCCAGGCGGGTGTGGAAATCGACCTTGTCGTGCGAGGCATATGCTGCCTGAGGCCCGGAATTCCGGGGCTTTCGGAAAACATCCGGGCCAAGTCCATCGTTGGGCGTTTTCTGGAGCACAGCCGTATTTTCTGTTTCGGCAACGGCTATGGGCTTCCCTCTGCGAAAGCTCTCGTCTATATCGGCTCCGCCGACCTGATGCCGCGCAACATCGACAGGCGTGTGGAAACATTGGCGCCGCTGCTAACCCCTACCGTTCACGAGCAGGTTCTGGAGCAGATCATGGTGGCCAACCTGAAGGACAACCAGCAAAGCTGGCGTTTGCTGCCGGATGGCGGACATGTAAGGATCACGCCCGCCAAAGGCGAAGAACCGTTTAACGCGCATGAGTATTTCATGACGAACCCTTCGCTCTCGGGACGCGGCAAGTCGCTGAAGAGCCATTCTCCGAAGTCGATCCTGGAGCCGCAGAAGCGTGGCTGATGAAGCCGAAAGGGAAACGCCCGTGCGCGGCCGCCTGAACGGGACCGGTCCCGTCGCTGTCATCGACATCGGCTCGAACTCGGTACGCCTTGTCGTCTACGAGCGGCTGTCCAGGGCGCCGACCACGTTGTTCAACGAAAAGGTGCTGGCGGGACTTGGGCGCGGTGTCGGCAAGACAGGCAGGCTTGCGAACGAGTCCGTGGCGCTGGCGCTTTCCACGCTGGTCCGCTTTCGACGCATATGCGACCAGTCGGACGTGAAGGACCTGCACGTTCTTGCGACAGCGGCTGCGCGCGACGCGGAAAACGGCGCGGAGTTCATTGCCGATGCGGAACGCATCTGCGGAGTGAAGGTCAAGGTTCTTTCGGGAAAGGACGAAGCGCGGCTTTCCGCCTGTGGCATCATGTCCGGCATCTGGCATCCCTCCGGTATCGTTGGAGATCTGGGTGGCGGCAGCCTTGAACTCGTCGAGGTGGACGGGGAAACGGTAGGACGCGGAAAGACGCTGCCGCTCGGAGGTATACGCCTTCAGGAAACGGCAGACGGCAAACCCGCCAAGGCGCAGAAGATTGCGGACGAATACCTCCAGAAGATCGACTGGCTGTCAGGAGGCGAGGGGAAGGATTTTTACGCGGTCGGCGGCACATGGCGCTCGCTCGGGCGGCTGCACCTTTTTCAGGAAGGCTATCCGCTTCACGTGATGCACGACTATTCGATCGCGCTCGAGGAGGCTATCGACTTTTGCCAGATGGTGGTGCGCCGCGACATCGATTCGATCGATTGCATCGAGGTGGTCTCGAAAGCGCGGCGGCCCCTGCTTGCTTTCGGCGCGGCGGTGATGGAGCGCACGCTGAAGCGGATGAAACCGCGCAGGGTCGTGTTTTCGGCGCTTGGCGTGCGCGAAGGCCTGCTATTCGACCTGATGACGCCTGAGGCGCGGGCCATGGATCCGCTGGTGGAAGCCGCACGCGAACTTTCCCTGCTCAGATCGCGTTCTCCAGCTTATGCCGAAGAGCTTATCGACTGGACGGGCAGGCTCTTTTCCGCAACCGGTATCGATGAAACGGATGAGGAAAAGCGCCTCCGCGAGGCAAGCTGCCTGCTATCGGATATCGGCTGGCGAGCGCATCCGGATTACCGGGGCGAACAAAGCCTCAATATCATCTCGAATGCCGGTTTCGTCGGGGTCGACCATGCCGGGCGAGCCTATCTGGCGCTTGCGGTCTACTATCGCCACCAGGGCCTCATCGACGATGCGTTGAGCCCCCGCATTCGCGAACTCGCCAATTCGCGCATCAAGGAAAGGGCGAGGATCCTCGGCGCCGCGTTGCGTGTTGCATCGGTCATCACCGCGTCGGTTGAAGGTATCCTTCCCAGGACCGAAGTCGTGATAGACGGGGATTCCGCCATGCTGCGGCTTTCCGGCGAACTCGCCGATCTCGACGGCGAGCGGTTGCGCAAGCGCATGGGGCAGTTTGCCAAGCTCGTTGGCATGAAAGGGATTGTCCTGCCGCTGCCGTAAAGGGCGATTCGGGCAGGGGCATCGAAACTATTCCGCCGCCAATTGCGACTTGCCCCGGCCCTGACGCCGTTTGCGTTTTGGCGAAGGCTTTTCGGCGATATCGGCGGTTTGAGGCACGGCGACGACACGCCGCCCGTTGAAGGCAAGCGCGATTTCGCCCGTCTTGAGCTTCAGCGCCGTTTCGCCGAAAAGCTCACGCCGCCAGCCTTTGAGTGCCGCAACGTCGGCTTCATCGTCGGCGGCGATGCGCTCAAGATCTTCAACCGTTGCAATGACCTTTGCCGCAACGCCATGCTCTTCGCTAACGAGCTTCAGGAGGACCTTCAGCAAGTCCACCGCCGCAGCCGAACCGTCAGGCGCCGGACGCCCCTTCGGCAAGGTGGGAAGCTGGTCCTTGGGAATCGCCAGCGCGCGTCTGACCGCCGACAGGATATCATCCGCCGAGCGCGAACGCTCGAACCCTCGAGGGATTGTGCGCAGTACACCAAGGGCATTGGCGTTTTTCGGTTGCTGGGTGGCGATCTCATAGATCGCGTCGTCCTTGAGCACACGGTTGCGCGGAACGTCGCGCGTCTGCGCTTCGCGCTCGCGCCACGCGGCAAGCTCCTGAAGTACCGCCAGTTCGATAGGCTTTCGCACACGAAGTTTCAGGCGCTGCCAGGCCTTTTCCGGATCGGTGCGATAAGTCGCCTCCGATGTCAGGACCTCCATTTCGTCGCCTACCCAGTGGCTGCGATCCTGCTCGGCGAGATTGACCTGCAGAAAACGGTAGACCTCGCGCAGGTGTGTGACATCCGCAAGCGCGTATTCAAGCTGCTTTTCGCTCAAAGGTCTGCGCGACCAGTCCGTAAAACGCGAGGACTTGTCGATCCGAGCGCCCGTAATCTTCTGAACCAGCTGGTCATAGGAGATAGAATCGCCAAAGCCGCAGACCATTGCCGCGACCTGCGTGTCGAAAACGGGGTGCGGGATAAATCCGCCGCGATGATAGACGATCTCGATATCCTGCCGCGCGGCATGGAAAACCTTCGTCACCGCCTCGTTTTTCATCAATTCGAAGAATGGCTTGAGGTCCAGGTCGCCAGACAGCGCGTCCACGATGACGGCTTCTTCCGGCGAAGCCATCTGAATGACGCAAAGCTTCGGCCAGAAAGTGGTTTCGCGAAGGAATTCCGTATCGACCGTGATGAAGGCGTGCTCTGACAGACGTTCGCAGACAGCAGCCAGTTCTGAGGTTCTTGTGATTACTTTCATGGTGATCGCGAGATATACCTCAGCTTCGCCCATTTGTCGCCACGAAACCGCCGGAGTGCAACCATCTTCCTTTCAACTCTTCGTCGAAGGTCGCGTTTCGGTCCGGACGGAGTGCAAAAAGTGCGCTTGATCGCATGGTGGATACAGCGACGATTCCTGCGCGAGGGGTTGCCAATGACCCGTTCACCCGAAATCGAAGCCGGCAATGGCCGTCGGAAAACGGCCGACGACGACTTTCGCCGTCCGAAGGGCACTTGCTTGTGAACAGGATGCAAGACTGATAAATCGCTGTCCCGAATCCCCGCGCCTTCCGCCTCCACCCGGGGGCTTGGGCAGGGCCGAATCTTGACTTTGCCGGCGTGACATGGCTTGTCCACCCGGCGCGCATGGCGCGCGGAAAGAACGAATTCAATTTCTGACACTCTGTCGAGGACACTTATGCATCGCTATCGCAGCCACACGTGCGGAGATCTGCGCGAAACCCATGTGGGTGAAACCGCTCGCCTTTCCGGCTGGGTTCATCGGGTGCGCGATCATGGCGGCCTGTTGTTCATCGACCTGCGCGACGACTACGGGATTACGCAGTGCGTGGTCGACCCGGATTCGGCCGCCTTCGCTCTCGCCGAGACGGTGCGAGCGGAATGGTGCCTGCGCATCGACGGCGATGTGAAGAAACGCTCCGATGAGACGATCAATACAAACCTGCCGACGGGACACATCGAGATCTTCATTCGCGATCTCGAGGTCCTTGGCGCGGCAAAGGAACTGCCGCTGCCCGTCTTCGGCGAGCCTGAGTACCCGGAAGATGTGCGTCTAACGTATCGTTTTCTGGACCTTCGCAGGGAAACGCTGCACAAGAACATCAAGATTCGCTCGCAGGTCATCGCCTCCATCCGCAAGCGGATGTCCGATGTCGGCTTTACCGAATACCAGACCCCGATCCTCACGGCTTCATCACCTGAGGGCGCGCGCGACTTCCTGGTGCCTTCGCGGCTGCATCCGGGCAAGTTCTACGCGTTGCCGCAGGCGCCGCAGCAGTTCAAGCAGCTGCTGATGATGTCGGGCTTCGACCGCTATTTCCAGATAGCGCCCTGCTTCCGCGACGAGGACCCTCGCGCCGACCGCTTGCCGGGTGAGTTCTACCAGCTCGACCTTGAAATGAGCTTCGTCGAGCAGGAAGACGTCTTCCAGGCGATGGAGCCGGTTCTACGCGACCTCTTCATGGAATTTTCGGGCGGCAAGCCCGTTACCGAAACATTCCCGCGCATTCCCTATGCGGAGGCGCTTCGCAAATACGGCACCGACAAGCCGGATCTGCGCAACCCGATCGAAATGCAAGGCGTCAGCAAGCATTTCGCCGGTTCCGGCTTCAAGATCTTCGCGCGCATGCTGGAAGGCGATTCGCATAACGAAATCTGGGCATTGCCGGCACGTGGCGGCGGCAGTCGCGCCTTTTGCGACCGCATGAACTCCTGGGCGCAGGGCGAAGGCCAGCCGGGCCTTGGCTACATATTCTGGCGCAAGGAAGGAGAGCATCTGGAAGGGGCGGGCCCGATCGCCAAGAACATCGGACCCGAACGTACGGAGGAGATTCGCCTCCAG
Organism: Stappia sediminis; assembly: GCF_009826895.1. GTDB lineage: Bacteria > Pseudomonadota > Alphaproteobacteria > Rhizobiales > Stappiaceae > Hongsoonwoonella > Hongsoonwoonella sediminis. The sequence continues at coordinate 593,512 of NZ_WUMV01000002.1, forward strand.
CTCGGCCTTGGCGATGGCGATGCCGCTTTCTTCATCGCAGGCGAGCCGAAGAAATTCGTAGACTTCGCCGGCAAGGCACGCATCAAGGTCGGTGAGGACCTGAACCTGATCGACCGCGACCGCTACGAGCTTGCATGGATCATCGATTTTCCGATGTACGAGTGGGACGAGGACGAAAAGAAAGTCGAGTTCTCCCACAATCCCTTCTCCATGCCGCAGGGCGGCTATGACGGACTGACTTCCACCGATCCGCTGGAACTCAAGGCCTATCAATACGATATGGTCTGCAATGGTTATGAGATCGCCTCGGGTGCGATCAGAAACCACAGCCCCGAAACGATGAAGAAAGCCTTCGCCATCGCCGGCTACGATGAGAAGACGCTTGAGGACAAGTTCGGCGGAATGTACCGGGCTTTCCAGTACGGCGCTCCGCCGCATGGCGGTATGGCGGCGGGTATCGACCGGATCGTCATGCTGATTGTCGGCGCGATAAACCTGCGCGAGGTGACGTTGTTCCCGATGAACCAGCAGGCGCATGACCTGCTGATGGGAGCACCGTCGGAGGCGACGCCGAAGCAGTTGCGCGAGTTGCATATCCGTCTCAATCTTCCGGAAAACGGCTGAATACCGGGGCCGGTGGATTGCCAGTACGGATGAAAACAGGCTATGGGCGTTTGACCTGCCGGTCGGACGCCCGCTTGCGTAACGGCCATGGAAGATGATGTTGCGTCGAGACGAATTATCGTCAATGGACGTTGCCGGAGCGCTTTCGTGATAGGAAACCGCTCCCAGATCAATGCCTTGAGCGTATCCATGCTGCCAAAACAGGTTCGGATTTTGCGGGATACGTTCAAGGGCCGGTTGTCGCCAGGGGTGAATTCGTGCTGAAACGTTTCCTGGCCCGCTTGGTTGAAGATCCGGATGGCGCTCCGGCCCTGATCGGCCGCCTCGTTTCCGAAAACGCTCGGGCTTATGTTCCCCAATACATGCTGGCATTCGTCTTCATGGGTCTCGTCGCCGCGACGACGGCGGCTACGGCCTGGATCATGAAGGATGTGGTGAACGAGGTCTTCATCAATCGTGAAATCACGATGGTTTATGCCATCGCAGCGGCGGTCGTCGTCATATTCGTCGTCAAGGGGGCTGCCACCTACGGTCAGACGCTGCTGCTCCAGCGCATCGGCAACAACATGATCGCCAATCTGCAGCGGCGGATCTACCAACATGTCGTTCAGCAGGGGCTGACGTATTTCGACGAAACCTCTTTCGGCGATATCGGCACGCGCCTTTCCCATAACTCGCGCGCTGCGCGCGCCGCGCTGGAAATGGTCATCACGAGCCTTGGGCGCGATGTCTTCACCCTCATCGGCCTGCTTTTCGTGATGATCGCCCAGGACCCTGTCATGAGCGTTATCGCGCTTGTGATCATGCCGCCGGTGATCATCCTGGTGACGAAGCTGGTGCGCAGGGTCCGAAAGGTCGCCAAATCGCAATTCGTTTCGATGACCGACATTTTGTCCCTGGTGAAAGAGACCGCAAGCGGCATACGGATCGTGAAGGCCTTCGGGGTGGAAGGGTTCCTCAAGGAGCGGATGGACAAGGCGATCGGCGACGTCGAAGTTCAATCGAACAAGATTGCCAGGCTGACCGCGCGGACTTCACCGATCATGGAAACGCTGGGCGGACTGGCTGTCGCCGGGATCATCCTCTACGGCGGATATAGCGTAATCGAACTCGACAAGGACCCCGGCGGCTTTTTCGCGTTCATTACGGCGCTGCTTCTTTCCTACGAGCCGGCCAAACGGCTTGCGAGGTTGAACGTCGCACTGAGCAACCAGCTAGTCGGGGTGCGGCTGATGTATGAGCTGCTCGATCGTCCTGTCGTCCTTCGCGACAAGCCGGATGCGCGTAATTTCACGGTCGAAAGGGGCGAAGTGGCTTTTGAAAATATCGTTTTCCGCTACAAGGACGCGCCGGCGCTGACCGGATTTTCGATGGTTGCCCCACCCGGAAAGGTAACGGCGCTCGTCGGTGCGTCGGGGGCCGGCAAGTCGACGGCTTTTTCCCTGCTCGAGCGCTTTTACGATGTTGAAAGCGGGTCGATTTCCATCGATGGGATCGATATTCGGGATGTGACACTGGCATCCCTGCGCGACAACATCGCGCTTGTGAACCAGGATACATTCCTTTTCGACCTCAGTATCCGCGACAACATCGCGCTTGGCCGAACTGATGCAAGCGAAGCTGAAATCATGGAGGCTGCAAAAGCGGCCAATGCCCATGGTTTCATCATGGAACTGCCCGGCGGTTACGGTGCGTCGGCCGGTGAGGGCGGCTTGCAACTGTCCGGCGGTCAGAGGCAACGCATCGCCATCGCGAGGGCCATGCTTCGCGATGCGCCGATACTGCTGCTGGACGAAGCGACGTCGGCACTGGATGCGGAAGCGGAAGCGAAAATCCAGTCGGCGCTGTCACGCCTGATGGCGGGCCGCACGACGCTGGTTATCGCTCACCGGCTTGCGACGGTTCGCGACGCCGACAAGATCGTTGTCCTCGACCGGGGAAAGGTGGTGGAGGAGGGAACCCACGACGAACTCTTCGCCGCAGACGGGATTTACCGCAGGCTTTGCGATCTGCAGTTCCGCACGCCCGACGCGGCGGCGTAAGTAAAGCCTGTCGGGCGTTTTCGATAGCTTCTACTTCGCGGCAGTGATTGTCGCGCCCAGTGTCTGGGGCAATTGGCCGGGCGCGGTTGCCAGCATCCCGATGACCTGGGCAAGGGGAACCGGTGCGTCCGGCCTGATGGAAAGCTCGATCCTCTTCTGATTTGTCAGGAACGTCTTCACCGCTTCGCGAAGGTCGCGCCCGAAGCTGGTATCGGCCGCAGGCCCGAGTGCATTTTGCGCCTGGTCCGCAAGGCCGAGCGCGAGGGTATCGGCGGACTGATTCGCCTTTTCAGCTTCCTTCGTTATCATTGCCGCAACCACGGTCGCGTCGGAAATTTCAATTGTCCCGCTCTTGATCGTCGCCGTGGCAAGAGCGACTTGCGCCTGATCCGGCCTTTCGAAAACAAGACGCGGTATCCCGCCGATCACGAGGTCTGCGCGAGCCTTTATTCCATCCTTCATAACGAACGAGAGGCGTTCGAGCGACAAATCCTGCGTTTCTTCATTCCAGTTGATGTGCAGTTCGTCATCATAGATAACCTGCTCAATCCCCATCCCTTCCAGCAGGGCGCGCGCGTCTTGATCCTCGAGAAGGGATACCGGGAAGGAAAGCTTGTCCGTTCTGCTCGACACATCTGTCGGGATAGGATCGATAAATCCGGATGCCGAAAGGCGATAATTCTCGAGCGAGATGTGTTCCGCAATTTCGGGTGCCGATATGTCAAGGCCCTCGATTTCAAGTCCCCCAAGCCGCGGGATGATCGGAAGAATATCGTAAAGCTCTGGCTCTTGCCCTCCAGCACTTGCGACCGCGAGGTCGACATATCTGGGAAGCTCCGCAAGACGCAAGTCCGACAGTTCAAAGCGGTTCAGGCCAAAGGAAACCATATCCGGACCCTTGAAGGAGACGCCGCGTATGAACGCGCGCTCAACCCCTTCGTAGGATAGTCCCAGTCCGCCCATGCTTTCTATGACGCCATTGATATTCATCGCTTCCACGGCAACGGCGTTGATATCGAGACGGGCAAGGGTCATGCCGCCAAGGATCGCCAGACCGTCGCGGGCCTTGGCGATCAGTTCCTCTTCGCTCGCGTTCTCCAGTTCACCGAGCGCGAGCGAATCGAGAAACCCACCGAGATCGAATGCGCCTGCGTCCGGATCGAGTGAGAAACCATCCATCTCGATCTTCTGGATCGCGGCTTTTCCTTCATGGAAAGAGACGGAGATCTCGTTGATTTCCGACGCCTCGAGCATTGTTCCCCCGAAATCGGCGCCAGCAGCGGGCAGAATGGAGAACGCGCGCAAAATCGGCTTGATGTCCAATCCACGACTGATGGAATTCTTCGCTTCCTGGCGGATCGTCATATCGATGGCTTCCGCACCATCGCCGACGGAAAACGTTTGCTCGGAAATGAAACTCCCGATGCTATAGGACTCAACGTGCCCATTCGATATGCCGACACTGCGAATGTCTTCGTATCGATCGTAGCCTTGAGAGCCGTCGGGCATTTCCCTGCTGAGGATCTCCACGCTGGCGGAGCTTGCCTCCGCACCGCGGATGGCGACCGCCCAGCGAAGCCATTCGAAATACTTCGAAATAGGTTTGCTTGGATCGTCCTGAATTTGCGGAAATGCGGGCAGAAAATAATCCGTGGAAACGGTATCGGTCTGTTTGATCACAATGTTGAAGGGGTAGGATTTGTCGACCGTTTCACCACCTCCCGTTTCGACTATGGTGCCCTTGGCCTCGACCTCCGCCGTTCCCGGCGCTTCCCACCGCCCTATCGTCACGCCCTCGGAGGCCGCTTCGAGACCGCTCAGGATTGTTTCGGGAAGTCTGATCGTTATCGCTGCATCGAAGCTTCCGCCTTCCGGCAATTCGAAGCCGAGGGGAAAAACGATTTCCGCCCCGATCAATGCGGCTCCGTCGGGGCCGCGTTCCTCAAGACGTTCGTATGTTGCCGTCTTTGCCCCGAGGCCGCGTAACGTTTCGAACCATTGACCGATCGTATCGGTCGCCGGATTGGCGAGTGAGGCGGCGCTCTCGACCGTCAGGAACAGGAGCGATAGCGCGACCGTGGTCTTGGCATTCCCGTAAGGTATCGTCATGGCGCCGGGCTTTCGGTGTATTGCATATCTGAACGAAAAAAGGGGGCCGCATCGTGCCCCCTTGGAAATCGCTGCTACTGGCTCTGGTTTGCCTGGATATCCACACTGAGGATATCGGGCAGGGTTTGCGGTGCGATCATCGCCGCGCCGATAATCTGCGCGACAGGCACCGGATTTGCCGGTGCCGCGACCGCTCTGAGCGAATTCGGCTCATTCAGGAATGTGGTAAGAGCGGTTGCGACCTTATCTTGAAACTGCGGATTGTTGAGGATCGAGAGCAACAGCGGCAGAGCGCCCGTCAACTGTCCCACGAATGCAGCGCGATCCGTACCCGCTTCGGCAGCTTGCATGTCGAGCACACGTTCGATTACGGATTTGTTCTGCAGGTCGATCGAAAGGTGCTCGATTGAAAGTCCCTGGAGCAGCCCCATTGCTTCCTGAGCGTTGCCCTGCGCCTTGTCGAGCTTTTCCACCAGGTCGCGAGTGACGCCGTTGATCCTGGCGGAAAGGGAAAGATCGGCAACATTTTCTCCGGATATGGAAATCCTCTCCATGTTGAGCCTGCCATCGTCAGGCGTCCATTTGCCGACACCGTGAACCGCGAGGCTCACTTCCTCATAGCCGAGGTCGGTGAGCATCTTCTTTCCGTCATCGTCCAGTTCGTCGCGCGAAAGTTTGAGGCCGCGCATGGAGATTGTTCCCGCGGTCGGCAAATCCCCGTCCATCGCATCCACGGTCACTTTGATCTGTTCGATCGGAACGACACCTTGGTCATCCGTCTGGATTTCGATGCCGTTGACTTCGGCCGAGCGATAAAGCGGAGCGACGGCGTTGCTCGTGCCTGCCTTGGATACCTCCTCGGGTGAGGGCAATACCGTGTCCGTCGTTTTGAGGCCCTGAACGGTCAGGCCGCCATCATCGGCTTCGATAGTGATTGTGGTCATTTCAAGCAAACCGACGGACAGCCGATCATTGTCGAGTACGCTCGCATTCCGCAACATGGTTTGCCCGACAACCAGTTTTGCGGCCTTTTCATTTTCCCTGATGTCGACCGACAGATCGTTGATTTGAATACCGTCTCCATCTTGCGAAACGGATCCGATGCCGCTTACGGTGGCTCCACCTGCTTCAACCGTTTTCAGGAAGTGATCGGCAGTCGCATTTCCGGTAGGGTCAAAGGCCAGCGCCGGCCAGCTGAAGGCAACGCCGCAGGCCAGTGTAACAGCGAGGGCGCGATTTCTCAGTCTGAATTGCATCATTGCAGCTCCATGAATATGGCCTCGATTGTTGACCGCTCCCTGCCTGCGGCCACTTACGATGCGACAGGAATGCGACCGCGACAAGCCGTCGGCCGCCATTTGATTGGCCGACTTCCGGTCGGCGCATGGGATCTTCTTGCGGCGCACCCGGCTAGTCGGCCTCACGCCATGATTTAGCGGCGGCTTCCACATCGGCCAGCGTCGGAAGGCTTGCCTCATTGCCCAAATACCGGATCGAGTGCGTAGAGGCGGCCCGCGCGAATCGGAAATGCTCCGCCCAGCTGCGGTCGGGCGCTGCAAGGTAGGAGTACACATATGCTCCATGAAAAATGTCGCCGGCGCCATTCGTATCGACGATTTGGTCCGCGGGCACGAAGAGCGAGGGGAGGAACTGGATGGCGCCGCTTCCTTCGAACCAATGGATTCCACGCTCGCCGAGCGTGACCCCTCCGACCTTGCAGCCTTTCGAACGTAGAAATTCAAGCGTATGGGTTGGAGTTTCGCCCAGCTTCTCGCAGAACAGCTCCGAGACGACAGCTATATCTATAAATTCCAGGATTTCCATGGTGTTATCGCGGATAGTTCCACCATCCAGTGAAGTCAAGATCCCCGCATTCCGACATTTTTTTGCATAGTGAAGCGCAGCGTCCGGCATGTGCCCGTCGAGATGAAGCGCCCTGCATCCTGTAAGGTTCAATTCCTGAAAGGGGTGCAGGAAATTATTGTCCCGGCAACGTACGATGGCGCGCTTTCCTTCTTTCGGCATGATGAAGGAAAGCGATGATTCGTGGACCTTGCGGCCGTGAATCGAGATGCCGTATTTCGCGGCCATGTCGAGAAACATGCGTGACAGCCAGTCGTCGGCCTGCGAGCACATCAAATCCGGATGGATTCCGAGTTTTGCACAGGCGAAGGCTGCCGTAACGGCGTTGCCGCCGAAGCTGATTGCGTAATCCTCGGCGATCGCTTTTTCATCGCCTACCGGTAACTGATCCGTCAAAAATGTGACGTCTATATACGCTTGGCCTATGAACAGGGCTTGCATCGGATGGCGACTCCGGCAGATTCGTTGGGTGAATTCGCTTGTCCGTCATACGAGTATCCGTTTGAGGGGGAAGAGGCAAAAACCTTTCGGGACCACGCGGCGTTCAGTCCGCATTTACTATCTTTAGGGATACTTTGCGCGATCTAAATCCTTGGAACCTACCAGTGTCGCGAAGATACGCACTTTTCCTGCGCTCTCTTGCTATCGCGCTCGTACTCGCGATCGCGCCGCTGGTTGCTGCGAATTTCGTACTCAACAGGTTTGCCGAAAATCAGGCGCGCGCCGAGATGGCGGCAATCGCCAAGCGCTATATCGCGCGCTCCGAAAAGGCGATCGACGAAGCTGTCAAAAACCTGCAGATGCTTCATCGTGATGGCGCGACAACTTGTTCCAATGCCGACCGGGCGCGGTTTCGCAATGCGCTTTCGGACGCGCCATTCCTGCAAAAGATCGGCCTTGTCGATTTCGACGGCATCCGCATGTGCATCGTGCCCGATCAGCCGTTGAACGGCGAGGCGGTGTTGCCCGTTCTCAGACCGGAAGCGCCGCTTGTCGGTATTGGCATGCTGACGAGCGGTTTCGAGGGCGCCCGGGTCGCGCTTGTAAGCTGGCGGCTTGAAAACGGCATCCGGCTTTTCGCGGAGATCGCACCTGCCTCCATTGCTATTGATCCGGGGGCCGATTTTCTCCGATCATTCCGGCACGTAGAGCTGACACTGGGGGGCGACGTTCTCTGGCTTAGGTCGGGAGAGGGGGGACTTGAAGGCTACGATGCCGATCTTCCAATGACCGAGACAGTGATTTCCGAGAAATATCCGCTGAGCGCAGTCGTTACGGCGCCGTCATCGGCGGCCAGCCATCTTGTGCGCGATCTCAAGGTCATTTCGGCGATCGCGAGTGCGGGCTTCGCGATCCTCTTCGTCATGGGTGGCGTTTGGATATCCTGGAAGCCGGGCAGTGAAGCCGAGGACGAATTCGTCCAGGCAATTCGCAACAGCGAATTCATCCCCTACTATCAACCGGTCATGGACATAGAAACCGGCAGATTGAGGGGGTGTGAAGTGCTTATCCGCTGGCTGCGGCCTGACGGATCGATCATATCGCCGGGACAGTTCATGACGTTCGCCGAAACCTCCGGTCATATATTCGAAATGACACGCCAGATCATGCGTAAAACCAGGGCGGAGATGGAGGACCTTTATCACGACAATCCGGACTACAAACTATCGGTGAACCTGTTCGCCGGGCATTTCGACGACCGCCAGATTATTGACGACATCGTGGAAATCTACGGTGGCTCGAAAATCGCCTATCAGCAGATCGTTGTTGAGGTGACTGAGCGTCAGCCTTTGGGCAACATGGACGTCGCGCGCAAGATCATTGCCGAATTGCAGGCGCTAGGCGTACGCGTCGCACTTGACGACGTTGGGACCGGTCACGGCGGACTTGCCTATCTGCAAAGGCTCGGCATCGATATCATCAAGATAGACAAGATGTTTATCGACTATCTCGGCACCGACGACAATTCGACGACGATCGTCGATACTCTGGTCGAGCTTGCCGACAATCTCGGGATGGGCATCATCGCCGAAGGCGTTGAGAACGTGGAGCAAATCGAGCGACTGCGTGCGCTCGGCGTTTCGGCGGCGCAAGGGTTTGTCTTCGCGCCCGCGCTTCCGGCGAAACTTTTCCTTGAACTTGCTCAAGCCCTTTCCACCAAGCCTCAGGAAATCGGCGCGGGACAACAGGGTAAACTCGCAAGCTGACGGTCAGTTATTGAAGGAGCGCTGGCCCAACGAAGCGCGCTCAACCGTCTACGACTTCATCCCGGCTGCGGCATGTGCTGATTTGAGAGGTTGCCACCATTGTGGCGATTGTGCATTTTCTCAAGCACGGCACACCACGGATTTTAGCGGTTTTTTCGTCGCCAATCCCAAGGCGCCTCGAATGTACCTTGCCAAATACCTCGTTTTTCTGCTTGCGCGGCCCTTTGTTCGGTCGAGTATTTCCCGCCGCTATAACGCGGCCAGTCAATTGCATGCCCGTTTCGGACTAGCCAGGAAGCGATGCTTCGGCCGTCTGCCCGAAAGCAATCGCCGACAATGCGTCCATATCGATCACGGGTTAAGAACTGACAGCGCGTCGGGCTTGACCGCGCAAGAAATTGGGACAGTTCGCGCGCCGCAACAGCTCCGCACCTATAATTGTATCCGGCACTGTCCGCACAATTCTGGAAAGATTCCGGAGCATCCACTCCGTTGAACCGAATACGCTCGCCCTGGATTTCGATCGTGTCCCCATCGATGACGGAAGCGCGCCCGATGAGCTCACCTTTTACAGCCCGGGATACGATCTGTGATCCTGGTTCGGAAACCGTCTTGTGGGTCCGTTCGCGATGCGAGGTGAATAAATCCCTTTCTGCCAGTTCATAGCCGCCGACCATAATGCCGGCGACGCACACCAGGCCGACCAAAGGGGTCCATTCCGGCCACTTGGCAAGGTATCGGCTCCGTTCTCCCTCCTTGCCGGGATTGAATAACGATCTTATTCGTTTTTTGGACCGTGATTGATTGAAACGTAATATCTCGCCCATTGAAGCACCCCCGGGTTTCAAAGCTTCAAGCAGGCGTTTCCTCGTTGCATAATCTATTTGCGGGAATAATTCGAAATTACATAGAAATCAAAATTAGAGAAGCTGTTTGGTTATGAGACAAGCGCTGCATAAGCTTTGTGTGCACAATATTAACGATGCAGAAATCCAATATGACGATCAATAACTCTACGTAAGTATAGTTAATATCAACCAGTAATCGACGCTATGGAGGCCGAGTGTCCGACTCTCAGGCGCTACGCCTCGTTGTTTGGGCTCCCAACCGAGAGCATATCCCGCGAAACCTGAATCAGGTTTCGCGGGATATGCTCAAAGCATTGATTTTATAGAGAGTTCTTGTCTCGAAAGCGGTCCCGCTTTCGTGGAAAGCGCTCTAGGCCCGATCAAGAAGGCCCCTGCCTGGATAGGGACTTTCTGTTGTGAAGGCAATTTTCGCAATGAGTTCAGGCTGCTTCAGAAGTCTGGAGATTTTTCACCAACCTGTTCACGCCTGCGAAGTCGAGCTTTCCAGATCCGAGGATCGGCACTTTTTCAACAATCCGCACTTCGGCGGGCACCATCAGGTCCTGGGCACCATTCGCTTTGGCATGGTTCAGGAAATCCGCTCTGGACGCGGACGCACAATCAGTGATGAGGATCAGCTTTTCGCCTTTGCGCTCATCCTTGACGGCAGCGACGGCCGAGAGGTGACCAGGCCAGATGAGTCCGGCAATCTCCTCGACGGCCGACAGCGAAACCATTTCACCGCCGATCTTGGCAAAGCGTTTGGCGCGGCCCTTGATGGAAACGAAGCCGTCCTCATCGATGCCGACAATGTCGCCTGTATCGTGCCAGCCATCGGCCAAGGGAACGATGACGCCAGGATTGTTCGGCAAAATATAGCCGACCATGATGTTTGGACCGGCAATGTAAAGACGGCCGCCATCATCCACGCCTGGTACATCCTCAAGGCGAGCCTCGATCCCTGGCATCAGTTTCCCTACCGTGCCGACCTTGTTGTACATGGGCGTGTTTATCGCAACCACGGGCGCTGCTTCCGTTACGCCGTAACCTTCAAGGATACGGATCCCGAAACGTTCCATGTATGTCTGGCGCGTCGTGGGTTTCACAGGTTCGGCGCCTGCGAAGCAATAGCGCAGGGAGCGGAAATCGTAGGCATGCGCCACACGAGCGTATCCGTTCAGGAAAGTATCCGTACCGAAAAGGATCGTGGCATTCGATGCATAGATCAGCTCAGGAACGATGCGGTAATGCAGCGGCGAGGGATAAAGGAAGATCGGCACGCCCGATACCAATGGCAGGATCGTTCCGGCGGTCAGTCCGAAGGAATGGAACATCGGCAGGACATTGAAGACCTTGTCGCTCGGTGTGAAATCGATGCGTGCCGCCGCCTGGGTGGCGTTCGCCAGTACGTTCGCGTGGCTGAGCACCACGCCCTTCGGCTGACCTTCGGAGCCGGAGGTGAACATGATGACGGCCACGTCGCCGATCGAGCGCTTCTCAAGGGGGCGCGTACGGTTCAACCTTCCCATGATCTTGTCGGACAGGCTGATTTCCGAGCGGATATCATCCAGCCATATGAATTCGACTTCCCGGCCGACCTCATCGACGAGCGCATCGAGCTTGGCCTGGGTGACGAAGGCGCGTGATGACAGAACCTTGGTTACCTTTGCAGTGTGGCAGGCGGAAATGACGTTTCGCGTACCGGAGGTGAAATTGATCATCGCCGGGATCTTGCCCGCTGACATCAGCGCAAGTGTCGTCACAACGGCTCCATTGGCGTTCGGCAACATCACGCCCACGGTTTCCTCGTCACCCAATATCCGGGAAAGCTTGCGTGCCAAAACAGACGTCCCGGTCAGGAGGTTGCCGTAGGAGAGGCGGCCTGACACGGGATCCTCGACCGCTGTCTCGGACATGCCACGCTCCCGGGCGGTCTCGACGACCCGCTCCACGATCGTCTTGTCCGTCGGCAAGCTCGTTTCGAAGATCAGGTTGGACATGATCTCATAAAGCTTCGTACCGGCGGCGGCGCGTCGCTTGCGGCCCCTCAAGTCGGCCGCGACCGTCAGTTCCTGCGGCTCCATGATGGTGACCTTGACCTTTGGGAAGAGTTTCTTCCGGATCTGGCTCGGGCTCAGGTATGAAAACGGCGTTTTTTCCAGACCGTCGATGCGGATCGGCAGGATTTTCGCGCCGGTCTTGTCGGCCACCATGGCCGCGCCGTCGTAAACCTTCATCAGACTTCCGGTAACCGTGATCCGCCCTTCGGGGAAAATCACCATTGGTTCTCCCGATCCGACCACCTTGATGAGGGATCGCGTTGCCATGGGTTTCGCCGGGTTGATCGGCAAGGCATTCGCCAGCTTCAGGAACGGGCGGATCCAGGGTCGTTGTGCAACGTGATAGTCGACGGCAAAAGTGGGTGCCTTGTCGGTCAGGGTAAGTGCGACTGCAGCATCGAGATAACTTACATGGTTCAAAGCCAGGATTGGCGCCTCACCGGCTTTTTCCAGGTTTTCAAGGCCTTTTACCTCCAGGCGGAAGAAGGCGCGGTAGATGATGGAGACCAGGTCGCGAAAGGGGTCCGTCGGCAGTTTCTTGAACATGACGATTGCCGCAAGCGCGCTGAACCCGGCCAGAATGAGCATGACATTGGATGTGCCCAGCCCGAGGTTCTGCGCGAAGGCGAGTGCAGCCCCACCGGCCGCCATTACAGCCGCACCGAGAGCATTGGCACCGGCAATGGTGCGCGCACGGTGTTGCGGGGCAGCCCAAGCCTGCAGGGCCGTAAAGGTCGGAACTGCCAGCAAGGCGCCCGAGATTGCGAGCCCCGTCATGTCTACCGCGACCCGCAACACACCGGGCTGGGATATGAAGTCGCTAAAGGTGACCGCGCTCGACACAGTCGCGAAGCCGTTTAGGGCGAAATGGACATCAAGGCAGAAGACAGCCATCAAGGCCGTGCCCAGCACTGCGGGAAGCAATACGACGCGTCCCGCGCAAAACCACGCGGCAATCGCCGAACCGATGCCAATGGACAGCGCGAAGACGGTCAGGAAGAACGTGACCATCGTCTCTCCACCGCCGAGGGTATCCCTCACGATTACGGGGAGAACGGACAGGACGACTGCGCCAACCAGCCAGAACCAGGAACTCATGACCGCGACGCGGAAGAGGCGCCGGTCACGGAAAAGATCCGCGAGGATATTCCTGGTGGATTTCAGGACGTTCCAGTCGGGGCGAAGATCGGGCGCTGCAGCCTGGGTGGAAGGGATTTTCCGGCTGACGAGGTAACATCCGACGGCAAGCGTCAACATGAGCGGCGCGAAGGCGAGCGTGGCATTGTTGCGGGCAAACAGGAGGCCTGCGGATATTGTACCGCCTAAAATGGCGAGGAATGTACCAGCCTCGACCCAGGCGTTTGCCCTTGGCAGTTCTTCCGGATCCAGATGATCCGGAAGGATACCGTATTTAACCGGACTGAACAGCGCGGAGACGGACCCAAAAACAAATAGCGCGACAAACAGGACTGGAACGGATTGGAAGGCCATGCCCGCCACCGCGAGGGCCGCCCCTCCGATCTCGGCAAGTTTCAGATTCCGAGCCACCGATGCCTTGTCGCAGCGGTCCGCGATCTGCCCGCCGAGTGCGGAAAGGAACAGGAATGGCGCGATGAAGACGGCGCCTGCAAGCGAAACCAGAGCGGCAGAGCCGTTGGCGACCTGGAACAGGATCATGAATACGAGCGCATTCTTCAGAAAATTATCGTTGAACGCAGAAAGGAACTGGGTCCAGAACAGCGGCGCAAAGCGCCGGGATTTCATTAATGAATTGGTCATGGCTTCCTCCTTGCCAAAGCCCGGCGCAACTGCGGGCCGCTAGCTCGCATTCCCTTAGGCATCGTCAGTACTGCCGACGTCCCTCAAAAGCTTTTCGGTCTTGGCATCCTCGAGTCGGTTGTGGAATTTCTGGGCTTCGTCCCTGTCGCGGAGGGTCTTGGTGAGAGTGATGGCCGTGTGAACCAGCATGATCGACGCCATGGTGTAAAAGCCCTTCGCGGCGAAGCTGGCTTCCAGGTTGTAAATGCCGATTGCCATCATGACCGCGGCGACGATGAAGCTCGTGGTCGTGAAGATGACCCAGTTCTGCGAATGTTTGATCGTGTTGTCCTGCATCGGTTTTCTCCTTCCTATGGTTCAGTTTTTCGAGACAAGAAGAGGGGTTGATTTCAGCCGCTGCAAAACGTCGTCCGTTGAAGGTCCAAGCGGTGCGCCGCAGCCTGCATCTGCCAGCCGGGCAACGAGTTCCTTCGGCCTGTCGAGGATGGAAAGCGAGGCAAGCGCCTGATCCGCGAGGGTTCCACGCTCCTGGCGTTCCTTGATGCGCGAGAGAGTGTCTTCCGCTTCGCCAAGGCTCGAATACTCGACTGATGGTCCTGGTCCGCCGGCTGCGCGGACCTGCTCCCTGACGCTTGCCACGCGATGACCGCGTTTGAGCTCGCGAAGCCGCGCTTCGGCGCAGCGAACGTTTTCCGTCAAGAGGCCGATGTCGGCGCTGAAGGCTTCGACGGCATCCGACAATGCGGCACGCTCGGCCTCCATGACCGCAAGCGCTTCCGCAGCTTCGCGGGCAAGCGCGTCTTCGCCCTTGGCCAATGCCGACCTTGCGCGAGTTTCAAGGTCCTCGATCGCATTGCTCAGTTTCGCGATGCGCCTGTGATCCTGCTCGTTTTGAGCCTTTGCCAGGGCAACGGCCTTTTGCGCGGCGCGAACATTCGATCCCGCGTCGCGGATCTGCTGGGTAAGCAGGGCGAGGTCATGGCGTCCCCCGGCTTCCTCAATGGCTCCGTTCACGAGAGCCCTTAGTGTCGAAATCAATCTCCGGAACATGCTTCCTCCAAAAATGAACAATGTTCACTATTTGACAAAGCCATAGATATGAGCCAAGGTCAAGTAGAAAATGAACAATGTTCAATTTTGATCGGGGATTGGTTGGTGGCTGGCCTTCAAAAAGTGAAAAGCGAGGAGACGCGGAAGCGCGTCCTTGGCGCCGCGGTCGACCTGATGGAAGAAGGCGGTCTCGACGCCGTGCAAATTCGCAGCGTTGCCGAAAGAGCCGGATATTCCGTCGGCTCCGTCTACAAACACTACGCCGACATCGATGCACTTATCATTGCTGTGAATTCGATCACCCTGGAACGCATCCACCAGGTAATGAGGAATGCGACAGAAGGACTTGAAACACCGATTGACCGTCTGAAGGCATTGGCTCACGCCTACTCCGAATTTTCGCGCGAGAATCCAAAATTGTGGAAAGGCCTGTTCGATCATCATCTGCCAGAGAGCAGATCGATCCCGGAAGAGCACAAACTGGCGAATGTCGCCCTGTTGTCCTTGATCGGCGGAGAGCTTAAGGCACTGGACCCAAGCATGGGCGAAGACGAACTGGCAGCTCGCACCAGAACCTGCTTCGGCGCCGTGCATGGACTCGTGACGATCAGCCTGGAGGAGCGCTTCGCCGGACTATCTGGCGATACGCTTTCCTCGGAACTGGACTTTCTCGTTCAACGTTTGGCCGAAGCCTAGGTCCATGACCTTGGGTATATTGCGCTCAAGAAGATTTCTGCGGGATATGCGTTAGCCGAACCAACGCTTTAACCAGCGCCGTAAGCCGCTGGCTGCCGAAGATGCACGCTTCCGCGCGTGAGTTCTGGCCTCACTGGTATTTTCGTCGAGGTCATCGATAAGGTTGTCAATACCTTCAACGATAGGGTCGAGCCTGTTTCGCTTGAAAGCACGGGCCAAATGGAAAACCAGGATGGCAATGATTGCAAGCGTCGACAGGAAGGCGATATTGAACCAGGGGATCACGATAGCGTCGGGTCCGGACACTTCCCTGATGCTTATGATGTTCGGGAATATCGTGAAAAACTTGATGCGCCACCCGTAATGGGTAACTGCCACCCATGCGCTATCGTGCTGAGCAAGTGCCTGAGCCTGCGCCGTTACGCTGCTGCTGTCGAATTTAAGGTAGGGCGGCCAGCCCCAATCGGTATCCTCGTTGCGATAGACGCGTGGTTTGCCATCCGGCCATACGGCATTGATGAAACGCACATCCCTTGTGCCTTCAGTGTTGGTTCCGGCATCCGGTGCGGCCCAAAATAACGACGAAGCGCCGATATCCATGCGCTTCACGTCGGTGCCGACGATGCGAACCACATCGTGACCGGGCAACGTATAGTGCGCGAAAAAGATGAAGATCAACGCTAGCGGAGCGCCCAAAACCCATTTGTATTGCCCAGTCAATCATCCGCCCCTTCGTCTACCGGTATGGCGCCCCAGGGACCCATGTTCTTGCCCAAACCGTAATCTTGACCATCTTCATCCATGCCCGGTTCGGGGCCGAACAGTTCTTCCCGCGTCCCGACCTTGTCGACCATGTATTCGTCGGCGAGGAATTTCGAAGCGTACGCCTTCTTTTCGTCGCTCCAGGTGCGGTACTGGTCGTAGAAAGCTTCCTTGTGGCAAATGAAAAGCTGCCGGAAATCGTGCGGTGTCATCTGGGACAGAAGCATGTTGACCAAATGTTTGTCGGCGTGATTGCGAGATCGCAAAAGATAGAAATAGGCAGCGTCGTCCGGCGTGAGTCTGGGCAAGTCGGTGCCGATAGCTATCCGGCGAACAATGTCTTCAAGCGCGTGGTATACTTCCGGTAAGGCCTTGTGATATTTGCGCTTCAATGCGCGCAGATCGCGGCGGGAAACAGAAGAGAGATCTTCTCCATTGCTCGCGGCGGCATCGATGACGATGAAATCCAGCTTCTGTTTCAAGATGCCCTGCGCGTCTGTGTCCCTGGCGTCGAAGATCGGTTCCACAAGCTCGTTTACATTCAGGAAAGACGCTACTGCCTGGCGATCATCCAGCGACAGAACGCTTTGCACCGGCAGATCATCCTTGCTATTCAGCCTTTCGATCGTGATGCAGGCCGTTTCCTTGGCATCGCGGAAAACGTAGATTCCGCCAAAAAGCGATGTGTAGAAATTGCGCTGTTCAAAGCTTTGCGAGCGAAGATTGAGCGGAGTACGAATGATGTCTCCGGTGTGTTTCGACAATTCGACCATTTCGGCGATGAGAACATCATCCCACCAGCCGTCAGGCTCGGTCATGAACCGCTCGATTTTCGCTGAAAGTTCATCTCCGGCTTCCACATGTCCGCCAACAGTGTCCGCATCGACTTCAATGGTGCTGAAATTGAAGAGATCACGCGGATTTTTCACGGAATAGACGGAGTTGACCAATTCACCGACCACGGGGTCGCGGACGGAAAGTGCGAAGAGTTGCTCTTCATTCTCGTCGATGAAGCGCCTGAGGATCGCTCGCGACGTTGAAAAACGGGCGTTGAGGAGGGGGGCTGTCTTCTGTTCGACGGAAAGCAGGATGAACTGGCGATTGCAGCCGTTCGGGTTAAGATATAGAGGGTCATCCAATTCGTCGCCGATTTCCGGAGAAAACCCGGAAATATCGATGTGAAACTCCTCAAGGGCGGTGCGCTTTCCCGTAACATGCTCCAGCGCCCGGTTGTACCGGCTGACCATGGACGTGGAAGTGACCTCATAGAGGTTTCCGAACATCAGGCCATGTTTGACGAGACGCATCATGCGCGCGAAGCTTCCATGAAACGCCTTTTTGCCTCCTCCATGCGCTGCATCTCGCGAACGGCATTCTCGATCGCGGCTTCGTCGGACTTGTCGGCATAGCGGAATTCGCTGTCCGCGTAGCGGTTGATCTCCTGAATGACCATATCGACCGTGATCGGTCGGGCCAGTTCGGCGATCATGTTTTTCTTCGTATCGTAATCCTTGAAAAGAAAGACATCCGGATTCTCCATCCATTCATCGGGTAACTCGAAATCCATGGACCTGACCTTGATGGCATCGGTGATATTCTTGATGGCGCGGCCCGTGAACCTTTCATCCGCTTCCTGAATGGCCTTGAGGTACGTGCCGAGTTTAGCAATCGAATCGAGTTCGCCAATTTGCAAGCGCACACGATCGAAGACTTGCGACAGGGCGAGTTCCTGGGGCTGCGAATGGCGCTCGAACGAGGCTTCAACCGCTTTCGTTATGGCTTGTGCCTCGAATAGCCGATGATCGCCGACAGGAATGGAGTGGTTCTTTCCGATCAGCAGATGCAGAAGATCGATGTAATCTTCGCGGGTCTGGGGGCCGTCGACCAGAAAGCGCGCCCCGGCGCGCTGCCTGAGCGCATCGTCCACATTCTCGGGGTAATTCGAGAACATCCCGAAGGTGCAATTTCCGCGCACAACGGTATTGGCGCCCGCGAAACTCTCCATCAAAACGGCGGTAATTTCCAGTTGGCCGGCTGATGATTGCCGGTCGCCGCGCTTGCCCGCAAGCTGGTCGATATCGTCGATCGTTCCGAAGCCGATGGCATTTGGATCGGTGATATTCTTTATGAATGACTTGGCGTTTTGAGCCGACTTGCCCTGGTAGCTGTCGATGCTTTCGGTTGACAGGTTCTGGTAGCGAAAGGCGTAGCCGGCGTTGGCGCAATATTCGTTGATCATGCCCGCCATCATCTGAATGAGCGTGGTCTTGCCCGTTCCCGGTTTGCCGTCACCCATGAAAGTGAATATGAACCCGCCCAACTCCGCGAACGGGTTGATCTTCCGGTCAAAATCATAGGCCATAAGCATCTTTGACAGCTTCATTGCCTGATACTTGGCGATATGGTTTCCCACCACCTCTTCAGGCTTCTTGAATGCCATCGTCAGGACTGAGGAGCGAGCGCGCGCTGCCGGCGTAAAACCGGTGATCTCGAAATTGTCGGCTTCGACGCGATATCTTGCCTCCGAAAACGACCTTGCTTGCAGGGAGCCTTCAGCGCGGAGCGTCACCTTCTCCATCAGCTTTTCGCAAAATGAGGTGATAACGCCGACCAGTTGCGCGTCCGAATTCGCGGCGGCCGCTATTTCCTGGTCCATTTCCCAAAGGGCGCCGTGCAGGGCAAGCTGATCGTTGTCGAGAAGGACCTCTTCCACTTCTCCGCTCTGGATTTCGGTCTCGCCAGCCTCAGGAGTGATGCCCGACAGCAGAAAGTCCGTCATGTTCGCAAATACATGGAGCGAAATGAGCGCGGATGCGGTTAGCAGTTCCTGAAACAGGTTCTTGCGCGAAGCGTCCAGCGTTCCAGCGAGATTGCTGCGCTTCAGGTCGCTGAGCCCGGATTGTTCCGCGAACTGGTCCGACGCCACTTGCGCAACCGAAAGTGCCCGTCGCAGCGAGCGCAGCACACTCGCCTGCAATGGGGTGATCATTGCATCATCATCTGTGTCGAAAATGCGGGCGCTCAACTGCACGCCTTGCGGCCGCGCGGTCGACCGTGTCACGAGACCGGGTGTTGTGGAGCGAAACCGGCGTCTCGTTCCCAATCCGCTGGAGCGCTCCCGAACATCCTTTGTCTGCCTTTTTGCGGCAATGCGAGGCGTATGGTCGAACCCCTCCAGCATCGCCTCCGCCAAAGGGTATTTTTCCCGGATCTTTTCTTCTTTCAATTCCATGAGGTCGTTAGAAACAGTCACGGGCGGAACCTACTTGTAGCTGAGAATTTTGCCCTTCGGGCCAACGACGAATTTACGGACATTCGCAAAGCCTGGTGGATTGCGTTCCTTCAGTATCTGAAAAGGGTGCAGGGGGAGAATGAGCGATCGCTGCTGATTGGTGTGGCCGTTGATGTCTTGCAAGGGGTCGCCGGGTCCGGCGAACGGATCAAGCCGATAGACCTGGCGTTCAACCAGGGAAAAGAAGCCAGAGGCTTTCAATTCGGTACTTGAGGCCACGATTGTCTCGGTTGTCCATGCGAGTGCCCAATCCTCGCCGGGGTGGCCGCTGGCTTCGCTCAGAACATCGCGCAAGGGACCGGACTGCTGGGTATAGGCGCGGCTGTACATCGGGCCGATATAGAAACGTCGCAATCTTTTCGGGTGCAGATCATCGAAATCCTGATCGAAGCCCCGGGCGATCGTGACAAGCTTCAATGACGAAGATGATTGCGCCACGAGATGGCTTTGAATGCGGGGCCACCTTTTTTCGTCCTTCGCCAACGGTTTTCTGCCGCTGTCCTCCAGATCCATGATGTATATGAGCGGAATATTCTGCTGGCTGTCATAAACGGCCCAGTGCAGTCGGTATTGGCGGCGTGTCGGGTTGACGTTCCCGGTCCAGATCAAGCGTGGGTCATTTCGCGCCCAGAATATCCATCCGTTTGCCAGTCGCTCGTAATAGTGGCGCTGCGATGCGGCGAATTGCAGGTTCAACGGGGAGGAGTGTTCTCGCAGGATGTGATTCACCATCCCCACTTTCAGCTCTTTCAAGCCAGGGAGCGAGCGCAGGTGGTTTTCCGCCTGCATCGCATCGTTCGCCATCTGCAGCAGTTCCTGGTAAACGGGAAAGCCGCTGTCCTGGCGATCTATGCTCAGTAGGCTCGGCAGCAAATTCGATACGCGCCCGGCCAGAAGGTACTTGTAGGAGAGCGCCGTGAAGGTGCCCGACAGCGCTTCGAGATATCCTTGAAGAATCGGAATTTCGGACTGAAGCGCGATGTCTTCGGATACAACGCCCTTCGCGACGCTTTTCAGGTGGGCAATAATCCGTTCGAACTTTGCGAAATAGCGCCGCGTTTCATGCGCCTCCTCCAAAGTTCTGTGATCCAGTGTTAGATCCAACGTTCAGCCCTCAGGCGCCGTAGGCATTCTTGTCGTGCTTTTCGACAATTTTCTCAAACCGGCGGGCAAAGCGTTCGTCCGATTTTGCCTTTTCCTCCAGAACCTTGCGGGCAAACAAGATGTGCTCGTCGTGCTGCTCCAGCATATCGGCCATGCGGTGGTTGGTGGCAGAGCCGATGGCCGCCATGGCGGACTGCGCTTCCTTGTCCGTGGCCACTCCGATTTCGTTGATCTTGTGCGCGATATCCTGTTGCTGCGCGGTTTTCAGCGATTTGACGAGCGCATCGTACAGGACGACTCGCTGCCTCGTGTCCGTCTGGAGCTTGTTAATCAACACCATCTGGGTGGCCGCCTGATTCTGAAGGCTATCGACCCAGGTCTTGCCTTTCTCGATATAGCGTTCGAGCGTTTGGCTTTCGGCAAGCTTTACCTGTTCTTCTTGCACCAGCCTGTTGTAGTCGGCGTTCACTCGCGCAAGCTCACCTTCCAGTCTTGTGCGGGCCGATGCATCGGTCTCAACGGCGATCTTGTTCTCCAGAGAGATAATCTCCGGGTCCATTGCAAGGAGTTGCTTCTTGATCTCTTCCAGGGCACCGACAGTCTGTTCGCGCTTTGTGAGCGTTTCGCCAAGATTGGATTCAACGCGTTTGCTGTGTTCTTTAAGCGTGTTCAACTGGTCCTGAAGCAACTGCCCGATGACGTTGGACTTTGAGATCAGATCCTGCAGCTTGTCATCGATACTTGCGCTTCGCATGCGCTCTTGCCGGATACTGTCGGCTCTCGCCTTCGAGAAGATTCCGATAAAGGTCTCCCAGCCGGTCTTGGAGCGCATGGCATCGAAGTCTTTTGTGAAATTAGCCGTGACGTCATCAAGACCCATGATGAGTTCTGCGATATTGGCGCCCATCATTTCCGTATGGGCATGGACGTCATCAAGGGTCGCGTTCTCAATGTCGACTGAAATGTCTTGACCGGTGTCGAGCTTTTCCCGGGCAGTTTCTATTTTCGACGTGAGTTCGTCGATCTTTGCCCTTGCGGCGGCTACATCCTGTTTCGATTTTTCAATTTGAGCGCCAAAGTCTGCCATGAGCCTCTTCCTGAAAATTTCAGAACGAAATGCTGATCGACTACCATTAATTTGTAGACCGACGATTAACAACCGCTCCAAAGCCTAAGCGTTGCGCTTATTATCGAGCAAAGTCTGCATATGCCGGAAATCACTTTCCCAAAAGTTATTGGAAGTGTGAAATTTTCCGTAATTTCCGATTTTGCAGGGCGCGCCATTGCGTGAAATCTGCACAAATTTCCTTCAATGCTGCACGGAAGTGGCGGTGAAAATGCAATTTTGCCGATTAGAAGCATTCAATGCGCGGCGGATGGGCAATCATCAATCCAGGAAAATCCATCAAGGATTTCGGCCTGTTGGCAGCACGAACATAAATTCATTCGATCATAGGTGGCCCGAAAGATGCGAGCATCATTATATTCACGAGCCGGCTTCGCGAAATTCAAATTCCCAAGAAAGATAATAATCAGAATTTCCGTTGCTCTTGCCTTGATAATTCTAGCCGATTTCCTTTTTTATCAACGGCTCATAGGCATATCATTCGTATTGTTCATGTTGGTACTGGCTGCTGGCGTTCTGTTGGCTAATCGTTTGCGGGCAACCTGGCGCGAACGAATTCTGGCGGCATCGGTACTCGTCCTTTCACTATGTCCGGCAGCGGAGGCGATAACTCCGCTTTCCGTCATTATCGGTGCCGGCGGCGTCGCCTTGTTCGTGCTCAAAATGACCGGCAACGGTCGGGTTGCTCCTCCGGTTCTGGCGAGCCGGATGACCATTTTGTTGACGGCGGGTCTTTCCAGAATAGGGCGCCACCGCAAAAGGTGGCGCAGGCCTCATCATTTAAACACATTAAAAAATCTGGGTGCCGCCTCTGCATCCTGGCTCGCTCCAATGGGTCTCGGATTGGTGTTCGTCGTAATATTCTCCGAGGCCAATCCGATATTTTGGTCCTGGGTAAGCGTGCTTGATCCGCGGAGCCTGCTCGCCTCTCTGGAACCACGGCGGCTCCTGTTCTGGGTGTTGTTGGGCATATTCCTGTCGCCATTCGTTCGCGTGCCGGCCTTCGTCCGAGCGCGGATAGAAAGCGAGGACATTCACATCCTGCCGGAAAGCTGGTTCGTGGAGACAGCTTTTATTGTTCGCTCGCTCGTTGTTTTAAACGCGGTCTTCGCTCTGCAGACGGTTTTGGATATGATTTATTTATGGGGTGGTGCTCAATTGCCTGAAGGCGTGAGCCCTGCGGCCGATGCCCAGAAAGCGGCCTATCTTCTGGTAGTCTCAGCATTGCTTGCGGCCGGCTTCGTCCTGCTTGCCACGCGCAATGCAGCCGAAGGGGCGATGTCGCGTCTGGTACGCAAACTTATCTACCTCTGGATTGCGCAGAACGTAGTGTTGATCTTCTCGGCTATTCTTCGCCTGGATCTCTACGTTGAAACGTTCTCCCTGACGCGCCTTAGACTGGCGGCATTCATATGGATGGGCCTTGTGGTCGCTGGCCTTGTTCTCATCGTGTTGCGCCTGGTCCTGTCGAGGTCGAACCGCTGGCTGGTCAATGCGAACCTGATAGCGCTTGCCATTGCCCTATACGGTTGCAGCATTGTGGATCTGAACCGGATAATCGCGGACTACAATGTCGTGCATAGCCGTGAGGTCTCGGGGCGTGGGGGCGCCCTCGATCGGAACTACCTGTGCGGGCTTGGCGCTTCGGCACTTCCCGCCATCGACACGTTTCTTGCCGGGCGTAAGAAGGAACGGCGTGGCGGATGGGTAATGCTCGATCTCGCGAATTGTGCGGAAACGTTACGTCGGGAGCTTCACCGCGGGTCCGGTGACTGGAGGTCTTGGACATTTCGCAAACACCGATTGCGCGATGATTTGGCGATGCTGATGTAAGGGCGCAAGTACGGGAAGGGGAATGTTGCTGCTCGACGTTGCAGCAGTTGCTTGAGAGAAAATCGCGGCGGATACCGCGGCAGATGCATTCGGTTCTTTTATCGTGCGGGAACTTCAAGCCGAGGGTTTCGGCATCCCGGCGCCAGGCACCAGCTTTCCTCGATAACGCACAACCAAACCGCCGCCCAGCGGGGCGAACAACGCAACATCGAAGTGGAATATTCCCTCTCGCGCATATTCGCGGCTTTCGCTCAAGGGCAACAGGAAGCGTGGAAGCGGAATACCCAGGAACCAGCCGCGACGTACCGGAAGATGCATGGCCTCGTTTTTCACAAGCAATTCCTGCTCGTATATGAAAGGCCCGAAACGCTCTCGATAACGGCAGGGCAGGGTGGCCGGTGTGCAGTATGAGCGGAAAATCCGGTTGTCAAAATCTCTTTCCCAGATCTCGCCCGTGGCGATGCGTGTTTTTGTAACCGTGACGGGTACGTTTTCTCCAGCCGATGGAAACCCGAAAAACCAGGTTGCCAGCCGAGCGATGAATGACGAGCCACGCGTGATCCGTGCCGTGCCTGAAAAACGTTCAGTGTCTTGAACGCTGTGCAGCGCCTGGAGTTGCGGAGGCAGCAGTTCCCATCGCTCGGCGAGCGCGGATTGAAACAGCGTGGGCTGGTTCGATCCGTTCGTATTCTTTGTGCCACAAACGTCGGACATGACCCTATCTATTTCATTTGCAGGTATTTTCGGCAGTAAGGCCTAAAGGTTTACGAAATGCAGTTGGTTGAATTCCTTGCGCCAATTCGCGACATCTGCAGCCATGGCTTCTGGCGCACCGGACCGTAGAGCTTCGGCAATGAGGCGGGCAAGGCGAGCCATGTCAGCCTCTTTCATGCCCCAGCGAACCAATTCGGGCGTCCCCAACCGTAACCCGTTCATGTCTCCTTCGACCGGTTCGCGCGGCAACCCGATGCCGCAGGAAAGAAAGCCGGCGCGGCGCAGTTTTTTCGCTGCCGCCTGCCCCCCTCCAAATGGAGCTGCTTCCAGCGCGAACTGATGTGAGGCTGTAAAACCACGCGGCGTACCGAAGACCGGCATTGCTTCCCCCGACAGAGCTTCGGCGAGAGTGCTGGCCGTCGCGGCCATGGCCCTGGCGTATTCCCGACCGTGCTCCCGCCAGTCCAAAAGTCCGACTGCAAGCGCCGCGGATTTTGCAACATCGAAATTCGCGGTCAGTCCCGGAAAGGCGATTTCCTCGATCCGCTCTGCCAGCGCGTCGTCATTTGTGACGATCAACCCGCCCGCCGGACCGCCGAGGCTTTTGTAGGTGCTCATTGTCATCAGATGTGCCCCTTCGGCGAGGGGATCGGCAAAAACACCGCCGGCGATCATCCCGCATTGGTGGGCTGCGTCGAACAGGACAAAGGCTTCCACCTCGTCGGCGATCGCACGTATTTCGCGAACGGGATGAGGGAAGAGGTTGAGGCTCATCCCGATGGTGATGAGCTTGGGCCGGACTTCGAGTGCCAGTTTGCGGAGGCCATCCAGATCGACGGTATATCCGTCCGGGTCGACTGGCGCTGAATGGGTTTTCAGCCCGTAAAGGCCGGCACAACCGGGGAGGTGATGCGTCACGTGACCGCCGACCGAGGCGGGAGGCGCTATGATGGCATCCCCAGGCCTTGTGGTGGCGATGAAGGCATAAAGGTTGGCAAGTGCCCCGGACGCCACACGGATTTCTGCGTGCTTTGCGTGGAAGATTTCGCAGACCAACTCGGATGCGATAACCTCTATCTCCTCGATGGCTTCGAGACCCATTTCGTATTTGTCGCCGGGGTAGCCAAGTGAAGGGCGTGATCCAAGGCCGCTTGCAAGAAGCGCTTCCGCACGCGGATTCATCACGTTGGTGGCCGGGTTCAGGTTGAAGCACTGACGCTCATGGATGGCTCTGTTTTCTTCCGCGAGCGCTCCAATACGGGTGAAAATCTCCACTGAAGACGAATTGGCTGCACGCTTGGCGAATTCATCAATTCGGGCGGCCACCGCTGCGGGCAACCAGGGCCGGGTTTCATGTGCCGTCATCTCCACCTCCTCTGGGATGCAGAAATAATCCGCCGCAAACCCGCTTTTGGGCAAATGGGAATTCAGAAAAATTCAAGCTGGCAAATCGTATCTTGCCGTTTCGCACTCATCGAAAGAGCAGTCGCCTCGACATGTTTGTTTTCGCAGTGTGGCACTGCCCGAAGGCGAAACGTTCGAAAAGAGGTAGCTTCATCTTGGGGCCTTATCGACTTCAATCGATTACCCACAGGGATATCCACAGAGCATATATAGGCTGCCTGCAATCAATGGTGATTTGAAAATATTATTCAATCAAAAAATAAAAGAGCCAGGCAGATTTCGTCTGGCTCTTCAATTTTGCAATAAAATATGAATTTGATACAGCTGCATGGAGTTATTTATGATGTTATCGGTGTATTTATAGACATTTCTTTGAGGTGGTGTATTGCTGATCGATGTCATTTCGATTGTTTAATCCTCTTTGCAGAATAATAATCTTCCGTTCTTTATCAGTTGCATGGATGGACGAACATTGGTCCCGATGCCGCGTTGCAATTCATTGGCCCGGACAGGAATTAATTCAACGTTCACGCCGGTATGCCGGAGCGGGCGTCTTACGTACTCGCAATCGCTGCCCTTTTCACCGTCTTCGGGTCTCGTCACAACGACGAACTGGAATGGGGAGCCCGGATAGTGGTTTCCGTCTGCGCGACCTCCGACGAGGTAGATCCGAGACGGACGAATCGCGCTTTTGAGCCGTCGGACGACCGCTTTAAGTGCGGCTTCTTCCGACGCATAAACACCGGTGTTCGAACTCGTCGCCAACATGTCCATGATTGAGCGCCACTTTCCCTGTTACCACAGCGGATATTGGCATCTAGGCCAATAATATGTCAGTAATGTGACTATCTTTTTAATAAAATAGAGACGGCAATTACGGAAGAAATCGTACTCGAAATTTCTTGACAAGAAGTCATACGATTCAGTCGCGCGCATAAGCGGATGTCGGGCCTTTAAAAGAGAGTTCTTTCCCTTTCAAAACTCATATGTACTGTGGAAGCCAACCGTGTGACGTAATGGTGATCCGTTGTACGGGAGGTTGAGTTCGGTATCGTGCGCTAGAGGGGTTGACGCGTTTTCTTTGCTCGTGATTCGGAGAATTGGCTAAACGGCAGCGTGATCGATGTGCCGACTGTTTTGCCGCAACTTGAATGTTGCTCGGTTTCGATGTTTGAAACAGGAAATTGGGAACGGAGTTCGCTGTATCGATGTAATTCGCCGTTCGTCAGCGGGAACGTTTGATGCGGAGTTGTTCGAGTCCGGACTGCACCCCACAGAAAGCGCATTATTTCAAGGGATTGAACCTGATCGCGGTTCGGCGTTTGTGTTTGGCGCTGGTTGCGATTTGCTTTTATTTCAATGCCGTTGGAGTATGTTGAAACTGAAGAAATTTTTACTCGCGGAAGCGCTTTAGACGCCGCTCAAATGCCTGAAGATCGTCTTGAAGTATTGCGAACTGCTTTGAGGGTGTGGACGCTGCGGCAGGCCAGAGGACGGTGCGCTTTAGACAGCATCGGGTGTGCACGGCGCTCGGTTTCGTTTCGAAATACCGCGCGAAAATCGCCCCACCCGGCGGGTGAGGCGATGTGCTGCATCCGGTGCGAAGGCACTATTTAGCAATTGCAGCATAGTCCTTCGGCTGCCGGTGGAGCGAGAAATTGAAGACGTTCGCCCTGATCTCCGTGCAACGGTCAAGATCGACGAGCGCTGTTACGACCTCATCCTCGACCGTTGCGGCTTTGGCCACGATCTCGCCCGTGGGGGCCACGATAACGCTGCCACCAATGAGGTCGCAGTCTTCTTCGCGCCCTGCCTTAGCCACCGCTGCGGCCCATAGCCCATTCTGATAAGCGCCGGCCTGCACGCTAAGTTCGTTGTGGAAGTATTGCAGGTGGTCGTGTTCCGGTGCCGGCGGGTAGTGAAGCGGTGTGTTGTAGCCGAGAACGACAAGCTCTGCGCCGCCAAGCCCCAACATTCGCCAGGTCTCCGGCCAGCGCCGATCATTGCAGATGCACATGCCGATACGGCCGTCGAAGGCATCGAAGACCGGGAAACCGAGATCGCCCTTCTCGAAGTAGCGCTTCTCGAGATGCTGAAAAGGCCGCCAGGGCTCATGCTCTGAATGACCGGGCAAGTGGATCTTGCGGTATTTCCCCGCGATACGCCCGGTTTCGTCCACCAGGATCGCCGTGTTGAAATGGCGCCCCTCTGGCGTGAGCTCCGCATAACCGAGGTGGAAGCCCAAGCCAAGCTCCGCCGCCATCTCGAAGAGGGGGCGTGTTTCCGGGGAAGGCATCTCCGTTTCGAACCAGCGGTCACGCCACTCAGGCTCCTCGCGGTACCAGCGCGGGAAGAACGTGGTGAGCGCAAGCTCGGGAAAGACGACAAGGCGTGCGCCCCGGCTTTTCGCCTCACGCATCATCTCGATCATTCGCGTGACGGCGGAGTTTCGCGGCTCGTCGGCGGCGATAGGGCCCATCTGGGCGGCGGCGAGGACGAACTTGCGGCTCATTGTGCTTCTCCAAGCAAGTCGAGGGCAACGTCGAGCAGGATTTCGGCCCCTGCAATCAGTTCCGCGGGCTCCGTGTGTTCGGCGATGTTGTGGCTAAGGCCGTCCTTGGATGGCACGAAGATCATCGCGGTCGGGCAGTTCGGCGCGAACATCTGCGCGTCATGTCCCGCGCCTGAGGGCATGCGGCGGACGGTAAGCTGGCGCGCCATGGCAGCCCCCTCGATCCGGGCGACGACCGTTTCGTCGAAGGCAACGGGAGCGAAACGGGCCAGCGATCGGGCCGTGATTTCGCAGCCTTCCTCTTCGGCGAAAGAATGTGCCGCAGCGTGCAGGCGCGCCTCGGCCTCCTTAAGCCGTTCATCATCGGTGTTGCGCAAGTCGACGGTGATGACCGCGCGCTCCGGTACGACATTCACGAGGCCGGGCTCAAAATTGACAGAGCCTACTGTCGCCACCTGAGGCGGGCCGAAGTCGCTTGCGATGGCGCGGGCCTCGACGGCGATGCGCGCGGCGGCGAGCCCTGCATCCCGCCGCAGGTCCATCGGTGTCGTTCCGGCATGGTTCGATTGGCCCGAGATCGTGAATTCCGTCCAGGAAATTCCTTGCACGCCGGTAACCGCGCCAATTCGGACCCCGTCACGTTCAAGAACCGGCCCCTGTTCGATATGAAGCTCGAGGAAGGCAGCGGGCGTCAGCGATTTCGGAGGGATATCGCCGGCATATCCGATCCGCGCAAGTTCCTCGCCGAGAGTGGCGCCGTCAATTCCTTGAACGGCCAGCATCCGTGAAAGATCGAGTGCTCCCTGGTGGACGCCGGAGCCCATCATGTCAGGAGCGAAGCGCGCGCCTTCCTCGTTCGTGAAGGCGGCGACGGCAAGAGGGTGTGCTGTGCGCGCGCCGGCGTCATTGAGGGCGGCCACAACTTCGAGCCCGGCCATGACACCCAGAGCGCCATCATAAAGTCCACCCGTTGCAACCGTGTCGATATGCGAACCGATCATCACCGGCGGCCCGTCCCCGGTACCCGGGCGGATGCCCCAGATATTGCCAATTGCGTCTATGGAGACGGCCAGACCCAGCTCTTCCATCCATCGTACCAGCTGGTCGCGTCCTGCTCGGTCTTCTTCCGAAAGAGCCAGACGGCAAACGCCGCCACCCGGCAAGGCGCCAATTTCGCCAAGGTCACGCAATCGCTTGAGTAGGCGCTCTGCGTTGATTTGAGGTCTCATGCGGTTCGCTTCCGTATCGTCTCGGCATCGGCACCGACCAGTTCGGCATAGAGTTCCGGGTCTGTGTCGCCTTCGGTCCCGAAGACGAGGACATTGGACTTGGGCCCGAGGGAAAGTGCTGCGCGAGCCTCATCATCCGCCATGGCTGCGAAGAGCCCGGCAAGACCGGCAACGGCGCTTTCGCCCGCGACAACGGGCGGGTCGCCCTCTGCCGGTTCGGCGAGGCGCCGCATTATCGCGACCGCCGCGTCGTCCGGCAGGGCCATCGCCGCATCGCCATGGTCTTGCAAAATCTCCCAGGCGAGAGCGGAGACTTCGCCGCAGGCAAGGCCCGCCATCAAAGTGTCGAGGTCTCCTTCGACGGGCGTCGGTTTGCCGGCACGAAAACTGTCGACCCAACAGGCCGAGAGGTCAGGATCGGCCAGCACGATCAAGGGGCGCTCGGTGCCCCAGCGCCGCTTGGCCTGAGCAGAGACCGCCGCCGCCATGCCGCCGACGCCCGTTTGAAGGAAGATGTGCGTTGGCTTTTCGTCGAGTGCTTCAAATGCCTCAGCCGCCATCAGCTCATAGCCCTGCATGACGTCCTTCGGGATTTCCATATAGCCTGGATAAGAGGTGTCGGACACGACGAACCAGCCTTCGCGCGTCGCCGTTTCCTGCGCCTCGCGCACGCTGTCGTCGTAATTGCCCTTGCAACGCCGAACTTCGGCGCCGTAGCTTTCGATTGCCAGCTTGCGGGCCTCGGACACTGTGGCGTGGATGAAAATCACACAACGGCATCCGAACGTCTGCGCACCCCAGGCAACCGAGCGCCCGTGGTTACCGTCCGTCGCGCAGCAGACCGTAATTGCGGCGACCTTGTCGCGATGCTGGCCGGAGAGGATTTGCTCGATCCCTACCTCGCTGCCGGTCTGCGCCGAGATTTCACGACAAAGCAGACGCGCCACCGCATATGCGCCGCCGAGCGCCTTGAAACTTCCAAGGCCGAAGCGGCCGGCCTCGTCCTTGTAATGAATCGCTGCAACCCCCGCCTCTGCTGCGAGCCCGGGCAGCGCGACAAGCGGCGTCGGCTCATAGCCCGGCCACGCCGAAATTGTCTCGCGCGCCAGTTCAAAAGCGCTGTCGTTCAGGATTTCATTCTGCCGCTCGCTCCAGGGCGCGTCTTTGCGCGCCGCGGCATTCATCACAAGGTCGAAGGGCCGTTCGGCTTCGCCTTCACGTTTTACAATCTCGCGGGTCATTCGGTATTTCCGTTGGGTGCCGGCGCTTTCTAGGGTCTGGCCCCATAAAATTGATGCAAATGGCACCTGAAACGGCAAAGAAGTGCAAGGAGAAGGGCGCGGAGCGGGTCGGGCACCCGGTCAAGCCCTTCGACGCGGCAGATCGAAGCCGTTTCGGTGTCTCGAAGATATGGCCGATTTGGCCGGCTACTTTGTCGCAAGATCTTGAAAACCGGCCTGGTTTCCTGCGCTCTTGCTCCTCGTATCCAACCAAATCGGCTCATACCATTTCCGTCAACTTTATGGGTCCAGACCCTAAGGCAACGGTCGTTTTTCCACTCTTTTAATTCGGCCCGGGGAAGTTCCCCGGGCCGGGCATTGCTTAGAAGTTGTTTTCTTCCTTGATAGAGTTCAGGAGCGAATCCAGCATTTCCGTGCCCGGAGCGCCGTATTGTTCTTCGATAAGCTTGCGCACGGCAGGCTGTGCAGCCTCGGCGAACTTCGCCTGTTCCGCTGGCGGGATCACGTTTACTTCCATCTTCTGGGCAAGCGCGGGCAGGCCCTTGTCCGAAGCTTCGATCACCCGGCTCATCGAGCGTCCGGCTTCCGTAGCGACTTCCGAAGCCCAGTTGATGAGCGTCTTATGCTCGTCGGAGAGCCCGTTGTAGAACTCGGCGTTCATCGTCCAGATGTATGGGGTGATGATGTGGTTGGTGACCGAGAGATATTTCTGCACTTCATCGAACTTGGCGAAGGCGATGATCGGCACCGGGTTCATCTGGCCGTCGGCAACGCCCGTCTGGAGTGCGGTATAAACCTCGGCCCAGGGAAGCGGCGTCGGCTGGCCGCCGAGAGAGGAAACGATCGTTTCATGCGTCGGCAGCGTCATTGTACGAATGCGGAGCCCCGCCATGTCCTCGACCGAGGTGATCGGCTTTTTCGAGTTCGTGAAGGCAAAGAACCCGCCCGAGTCGATCAGGCCCAGCACCTTGAGATCCGTCGTTCCTTCGAGATCGGCGATGAATTTCTTGCCGAACTCGCTATCCTTCGAGATTACGCGGCTCGCCACGCCGATGTTCGGGAAGGCGAAGGGGATGTCGAATACGCCAACCAGCGGATAATGCTGCGCCATGCCGCCCGAAGAAGAAATCGTGCTCTCCACGATACCGGAGCGAACCTGCTCGATCACCTCGTTGTCCTTGCCGAGCTGGCCGTTGGGGAATAGCTGAACCTCGATTTCACCGTTGGAGCTCGATTCGACGAGGCTCTTGAAAACGGCGGCCATAGCACCTGAATGGCTTGCGAAGGGATCCTCCGGATTAAGATGCGCGAGCCGGATCGTCACGTCGGCAGCGAAGGCTTGTGCCGACAGGCAGGCCGCGGCCAGTCCGATCCCAAGGGTCTTGATCATTTTCATGGCTTTTTCCCTTCTGGTTGATTGAGGCCGCTCACAAGCCGAGCAACCTTGGTATGAAGAGGGTAAGGTCCGCCCAGAACGCGATAATCAGAAGAATTGCGACCTCGGCCAGGATGAAGGGCCAGAGTTCGCGTGTTATCTGCTCGACCTTTTCTCCGGTGACTGAGGCAAGGACGAAAAGACACGCGCCTACGGGTGGCGTCATCAGCGAGATGTTGAGCGCGAGGATGATCATGATACCGGCATGAACGGGGTCCATTCCGAGTTTCAGCGTTAGCGGCGCCAACACCGGTGCCAGGATGATCAGAGTCGCATTGATATCCATGACGAGACCGATCATCAGCAGCAGCAGGACGATCAGTCCGATCACCACCTGCGGGTTCTGCGAGATCGCCAGCATCGCTTCGGCGATGGCTTGGGGCACACGGTTGAAGGTCATCCACCAGCCGAGAATTGTAGCAGATGCGATGATGAGGAAGATCACCCCGGTAATCCGGGTGGTTCTGACCCCGATTTCGTACAGGTCGCGCCAGGATAGCGCCCGGTAGATGACACCCCCGACAAAGAGGGCATAGGCAACCGCGATCGCCGCCGCCTCCGTCGGTGTCGCGAAGCCGCCGAGGATCGAGCCCAGAATGAAGATTGGCAGGAGCGCGGCAAGGAAACCTTCGCGAAGAGCGGAGATAACGGCCTTGAAGCTGGGCCTGCCTTCGCCCTTTGGCAGGTTTTTCCGCCGCGCGGTCAGCGCGATCACAATCATGCATATCCCGCAGATCATGAGGCCCGGCAGGATTCCCGCGGCGAAGAGGCCGGCGATCGACACACCCATGATCGAGCCGTAGATAATCATCAGCGTCGAAGGCGGGATCGTCGGCCCGATGATCGAGCCGGCTGCGGTAACCGCACAGGCATAGCGCCTTGTGTAGCCGGCCTTTTCCATCGCCGGGACAAGGGTGTTGCCGAAGGCTGCGGCGTCGGCTGTCGCGGAGCCTGTAATGCCGGCGAACATGACGGAAGCGACCATGTTCGAATGTGCCATACCGCCCCGCATCCATCCGACCAGTGCGTCGGCAAGCTTCACGAGACCTTCGGTGATCCCCGACCGGTTCATGATTTCGCCCGCCAAAATGAAGAAAGGCATGGCGAGGAAGGGGAACAGGTCGAGCCCGGCGAATACGCGATCGGGTGCCATCTGCATGAAGCGCGGGCCCATGTCGAAAATGCCGACCATTCCCGCTACACCGATTGCAATGCCGACCGGCATGCCAAGAGCCAGGAACCCGAAGAAAGCGAGCGGAACCAGCCAGACGCCCATTATTCGGACCCTCCCTGAGCCACACGAGCGGCAACCGCTTCGGGCGCACGTGCCGCGAAAAAGTCATGAAGGCCCATAAGTGCGAGCTGGATGCAGGCGACAAGGGCTGCAAGCGGCACGCCTGAGAATGCGTAGCCCTTGGGCATGGCGTAGATCATCGTGACGCGGCCGAAGCCTTTTTCGGCGAAGCCGAGCCCGTACCAGAAGAGTGCGCCGAAAAATGCGAAACCTATTACGTCGAAAGCGACCGCAAGCCACCGGCGAAGAGGAGCCGGCAGACGCTCGAAAAGGAACTCGACACCGATATGTTCGCGGTAGGCAATGCCTGAAGAGACCGCGAGAAGCGCCATCCAGATCATCAGGTAGCGCGCGAGTTCCTCAGTGAAGGTTAGTGGCAGAGGGATGATATAGCGCACCAGTACGCCTAGCCAGACATCGATCACCAGCAGCAGCAGGAGAAGGACACAGACGCGTTCGACGAGCCAGTTTACCCGCAGGCTCCAACGCTTGGCAGAGAGGGCGACATCGCTCATTCATCATCCCCGAGATACGGCGACAAGTTCGCGCCTTGACCTCGACGATGAAACAGGTTTTTCATTAAGTCAACTGAGATAAAAAAAACGTTTCGGGTCGCGAGCGATGCACGATAGGAGACGGCCATGGAAACGAAGGCGAACCATCGCCAGGCGGAATCGCCCACGCAGCGTATCCACCGCGCCTATGGCGATCTGCCGGAAGGCGAGCGCAAGGCCGCCGACCTTGTCCTCGACATGCCGGGAGAGCTTGCGATCTGGTCGGCATCCGAACTTGCGGATAGGGCCAAGGTGTCCAATGCGACGGTTTCGCGTCTTTTTCGCCGGCTCGGTTACAGTTCCTACGAAGAGGCGAGGCGGGCGGCGAGGTCCTTGAGAGCTGTCGGCTCGCCACTCTATCTTGCCGAAAGTGCGAAGGGGGCAGTGCAGGAACGAGACTTCCTCGCCCGCCATATTTCAGTCGAGACGAAGATCGTCGAGGCAACCCTTGCGATGGTGAATCCCCTGACGCTGGACGCGGTATCCGAGCTTCTCGCCAAGCGTCGCCGGCTCAGGGTCGCGGGTTTTCGTAACAGCTATTTCGCGGCGGAATACGCAAGGACCATGCTTGCCCAGTTCCGACCTGGGATAGAGCTTTTGAATGCCCCGGGCCAAACGCTTGCCGAGGGTATCGCAGGCGTCGGATCCGGCGATGTCGTGCTGGTGATCGGGCTCCGGCGGCGCCCATCGGGATTTACCGAGTTCGTCCGGGCGGTTGCGGAGACCGGAGCCGATGTCGTGCTGATTGCAGATCGCTCGATCCGCGAAGCTCCGGCTGAGGCGCACTATAACCTGAGCTGCATCGTGGAGACGCCTCAGGCAGTCGATTCCTATGCCGGCGTCCTGGCGCTCCTGCGCCTCCTTGCGCTCTCGGTGCTCGCTAAGCTCGACGCTCAGGGGCGACGGCACCTCGAGCGTATCGAGACATTCCACGAAAAGCTGTCCGAGCTTGAGTGAGATCTTTTCATCGAAGCGTGTAGTCGTCGGGACGAAAACCGTTGGCGGGCATTCGCTGTCCTTCTTTCGCAGGGGCTCTGGCGCTAATGCATGTTCGTCGCCATCCCTGAGGCAGATATTGCATGGACCTGCATGCTCGCCAACGGCCTCTGGAATGTTCTTGATAAGTTTGAAGTTGTAAATCGTCACCGCTGCCGCTGGCGGTTTCTGAACGTCAATACGAAACAGGCCCCCGCGAAATTTCGATGCGCGTACCGGATTGTCGCATCGTGGGATTTCAACAGCGCCCGAATGATGCCGAGACCCATGCCGGTTCCGCCGTGTTCCCGCCGGGTGGTGAAGAACAGATCGAAAATCTGATCCTGATTACCCGGCGAAATTCCCTCGCCATCATCGACGATGGCAACGGTCAGCGCGTCATCCGATCCAGAGACCTCGAACGAAACCCTTGTGGCTCCATGTTGTGCGGCGTTGTCGACGAGATTCTCGATAACGATCTTTGCGTTTTCCGCGGAAAGAGGAAGAGTGCAATCGGACGTCCAGGTAAGGTCGATTGTCTCGAAGCGAGGTTGAAGGTCTCTCAGGACCGCGGAAAGTTGGCTCGCTCCGCCAATATCGACGCTGTCGGCGCGGGCGAGCGCCCTTAATCGATCGAGAAGAAGCGAAGCGCGCTCGGTGTCTTGGAGAATGTTTTCCAGGAAAGCGGATCGTTCGGCAAGGCTGAGATCGTCGCCGCCATCCAGCAGCAATTCCGCGGCGCCTTGAATGGACGTCAGTGGCGATTTGAGTTCGTGCGTGACGTGATTTGCAAAGGTGTTGATGTAATCATTGCGCTCAAACAACTTCCGGGACATGTCCAGCATACTGGTCGATAGCGCATGAACTTCCCGGCTGCCATGAGTGGTGAGCGGCTTGATGGCATCACGGTCGCCATCGCCGATCTTGAGCGATCGCTCCGTGAGCGCGCGGATTGGCCTTGAGATGGCGCGTGCGAAGATAAACCCGACCAGCAGTGTGGAGGCAAATACGAATGCTAGAAAACCCAGCACCGTCTGGCGTTTGAGATACATCTCTTTCAGGATGTTGCTGGGTGTCCGGGAGGCATAGACCACGCCTGCGACTTTACGGTCTATGATAATGGGAAGCGCGAGGAAGACCCTGACGGAGCTACCTCGGCTGATCGAGTAGATCGGCTGGGGATTCCGGATGACGCGCTCGCGCAAGACGCTCTTGTATCGCCCGCCAAGAGCGGCTTTGACCTCTTCGATATGGGAGAAGGACAAGCCAATGTCATTGCGCCCCGCGATAACGGTGCCGTTGAAATCCAGGATCCGAAAGCCGGCCAATGTCAGCTTTTGAGTGTCTTGAAGGACCGGATCGATCCAGTCCCCCAAGGCCTTGTAGACCGGATCGACGGTCATGGATGTTTCCCTGGCGTCCGGCCGTTCCGGAAGAACGGGAGTGTGGTTCAGATCCAGTTCCGGTTGCTGAGGCGACCAGGGATTGTCGTTCAGGTTTTCGTTGCCGGTGCGCCTTGACGAGGATTTTGGAGCTTCGGCCCATCTTTGAAATCCGTTGTCACCCAGTTCCAGGAGATGCTTTGAGGTAATGGCCGCGATTGCTGCCGATTGAGAGATCAGCTCGGCCTCCGTCGCCTGGATCAACTGGTTCTCATAGACCCGGAAAAACACGATGCCGGCCAGAGGCACGAGCAACATGATGGCGAGCACCAGCGCTACGATCATGCCCAGGGGCGGGCGCCATTTTTCGCCAAAGGTGCGAACCATCCGACGGGGTGCCTCTCGGCTCTATTGATCCGTGCGGGAACGGCAGGCTCCAAGACGGAAGCCGACGCCGTGAACGGTCTCGATTGCTTCAAAGCAGCCTGCGGTCCCCAGCTTGCCCCGGACATTGCGGATATGGCTGTCTATGGTCCGGTCGGAAACATGGACGTTGTTCTTGTATGCGCCTTGCAGGATTTGCCCACGGGTAAACACCATCTTCGGACGAGTGAGGAAGATCGCCAGAATATCGAACTCGATGGCCGTGAGAGAAACGCGCAATCCATCCACCATCACAATGCGGCCGGTCCTTTCAAGTTCGAGGCTGCCATGTCGCAAAACGGGTTCTTCGGACGGATCGTTTGAAGGGGGGCGGGTGCCGTACCGCTTGAGTATGACGCCGACCCGCGCAATCAATTCTCGCGGACTGAATGGTTTGGTGACGTAGTCGTCGGCGCCGAGTTCAAGGCCGATGATGCGGTCGACTTCATCGTCGCGCGCGGAGAGAAACAGGATCGGCACTTCGGATGTCTTGCGTATCTGGCGGCAAACATCAAGGCCGTCCATCTCGGGCAAACCAACGTCGAGCACGATCAGTGCGGGATTGCATTCACCGACTTTGCGGATTGCCTCCTGGCCGTCCGTTGCGGTTTCGAATGGATAAAACGCCTTTTTCAATGCAAAGCAAATCACGTCGCGGATATGCGGATCATCGTCGACGACAAGGATGGTCTTGTTCTGCAAATGGAGTGGCCCCGAATTAAGTTCGTTCTTTTGGTTTGATAGCAAATTTTCCGGCAACCCTGCATCAATCGTGCAACCAAGGCTGCCGGAGGTACTTTTTCATCAATACCGGAACGGATTCTAGTCTTCCAACCACCAGCCGTCGCGTGTGAGACTTCGCGGTAAAGACGTATCAAGCTTCCCTGTGTTGCGACGCTGCGAAGCTGCAAGTTTCGGCCGGGAGATGAGATTACGCATTGCACGATGCAGGCGGCGGCGGAAACGGGCGGCGACAGCCAATAATATCAGCATTACGCCCAGAATACCTTCAGGCTCGGGAGCGGAACTGCCACTGAGGTTCAGGGATGGATATGCGTTTCTGGAAACGCCCGATACCTGCGGCAAGGGAACGCTCGCTGCTTTAACGGATGCCGGTTCGCTATTCACGATATTTTCGGAGACTGCGACAAAGGAGGTGAACCGAGATTGCAGCGAATATGTTAGCGCCAGTTGCGTGATTTCCTGCTTGATACGGTCGTCTTTGCTGCCTCCAATCGTATACTGACGGTTCTTGTCGAAGATCATCTCGCGCGCCCAGTTCAATGGCAGCGGATTGGCGACTTGTCCGGCTTCCTTGCCTTCGCTCTTCAGGTCTACCGCAAGCGGCAATTGGGCTTTGCGACCGTTGATGAGGCCATTGATATAGATCTTGTGCTTACCTCCTTTGGAGTATCGGCCTAGAACGCGCACGGCTCTACCTTCAAACAGATCCGGAATTGCCGAAGGTGTCTGGTCTTTGACCGCTAGGTTGGCCCAGTCGATCGAAATGTCGGTAAGCAAGGGGGTTTCAAGGTTCGCGGCAAAGCTTTCCGCAGCCTCGTGAGTGCTTTCTCCGATCTCTACGTAACGAGCGTATCCGCGACCTTCCCGGGCCATGGCGTCCAGCAGAAACCTGTTCACGCTGTTGCCGATACCAAAGGCATAAATCCGTGCGTGGCCGATCCGGCGCGAAATGGTGGCAATCACGTCGCGCTCGTCACCGATATACCCATCCGTCAGAAAGACGACGATCCTTGTCGTGTTTGCGGGCTGGATAGTGTCGAATGCCGCATTGATGGCTCGATTTATTTCGGTGCCGCCTTTCGCACTCAATCCGGACACGTAGTCAAGAGCCGCCCGCTTGTTGGCTTCAGTTGCCAGGACGGCATCCCCGGCGAATTGGGAAGTGTTGTTCGAAAACCGTAATATCCGGAAGTAGTCGTCTGGGCGCAGTTCCTTGAGGGCCGTGCGCATGAAGGTCTTGGTGGTTTCCACGGGCTTTCCGGACATGGAGCCGGAGGTGTCCAGCACGAACACGAGCTCGCGGCGGGCGATCATCTCATCGGCCGGCAGCGACGGGGGCTCGATCAACAAGGAATAATAACCCCCGCGTCCGGCTGCGAAATGGGACGACAGACCTGCGGAAATATGGTGCTCCGCCGAAAGTTCGTACCTTAGAACCAGATCCCGATTGTCGATGGCACGGCCTGCCTTGAAGCGTGCGGATTTACTGGCATCATTGCCAGAAATCGCGAGATCATGCGTGTCGCTCCATAACCGGGAAATGGGGACGGGAGCGTTCAGGGACAAATTGAGCCCAACGCGGTGAGCGTCGATGCCAGCCGGCGCGTCCTGGCCGATAACCTCCGGATAGGCCGGCAGTTTGTCGATTTTCCAGCCGTCGGCTACCGAGGCATGGACCGGATTGTTAGCCTCCGGTGCGAATTCATCTCCGGGCGCTGGGTGTTTTGTTGCCGCCGATGAAGTTGGGGCATGAACGGCAGCCTTCTCGTAGCGCGGGCCAACGACTATCGGCACGACCAGTTCGTAGGCGCCGTCGATTTTTGGTACGGTTTGTACGTATTCGATCGTGATCTTGACCGGCCGCCCCGGCATCAGGTGGGCCACTTTCTGGGTAAACATATTGGGCCGATGCTGTGTCAGCAGTGACGCGGCTTTTCCTTCGGCCTTTGCTTTCCTGAAAGTCGCTTCGGCTTTCTCCTTCAGCTGAATTTGCGCCACGATTGTCGTCCCATCGAACTCCATGCGCATGGCATGTACGGCGGCTTTTTGGTTCAGGGGGAACAAATACGTCCCGTGAAGCGGCTGCGATGTCGGGTTCAGGAAGCTCTGCGTCAGTGCGACATGCGCAGCGTCTCCTTCGATGTCGATGTCATAGTCGGCCTCTAGAAGGGGAAGCTGGATTTTCTCGCCGTCAATTTCGGCAACGACGGTCCCGGAAAGTCCGGCCGGGTCGGGTGTGGCAGCCTCCGACAAGTCAGGGAAGGACAGCAAAACGATATTCGCAAAGATGAGGCCTAAAATGAATTTCATGACATTCATCCTTCTTCGGAGCGATTTTTTGTAAGGTCGAGGGCCGCGATAACGGCGCTTTCGAAGGCGGTTTGTTGGTGAGCCTCAATATTCCAGGGCGTAATGCGCTGGATGCTTGTCCAGGTGGTGTGAGGTTTTTGCATCCACAGCCAGATCGCCTGGGCGATGTTGTGGGTCGTATTGCCATCGCTGGAGGTGAAGGTGACCGCGACCCGCCAGGCCTTTCCTGCTTCTGAAGTCGCGCGGTAGAGCGCTGTGGGCAATGGTGAGAACCGTGTGCCAAGGAACTCGACCCGGTAGCCGAGGCCTCTGAGACAATCTTCAGGCGAGTGGAGATGGCGAAGCGGAGAGCTTGTGTGGACGAGTGTCAATGCCAACTCGCCGTAACGCCGCTTTTGGGCGTGTCCGCCATATTGTGCGAAGTAGGAACGCTCGATCGGCAGCAGGTCTTCATCTTGTCCGAATTCGCCATTGAGCGAGAAAGGCAATGGAGGCGGAGAAATAGCTTTGGAAACGTCCATTGCCCGATGCGGCAGTTTCACGATGAGAAACGCGAAAGCGAGGAACGTGAGGGCGATAAGATTGCGAAGCGTTACGGATGCCGGTAGCCGGATCATGGCTGGCTCAGCCGGGCGTCGGTGAGCCGCGCTCGGTTTGTAAAACATCAGAACGGGAGCCATGGACAAGGCGAGCGTCGTATAGCCTATGAGGTCGTGCAACGGCTCCGACATGACGCTTATGCCGTTCAGACGGTCTTCAAACGCGATGCCGGCGGCCAGCAAGCTGATGCGAAAGGAGTTGCCGAAGATGCTCAGGCAGAAGGCAATTCCAACCCAGATGGATGCGATAATCAGACGAGGGCGGTAGAGTGCGTTCAGGATCGTCAGCAAAGCGATCGCCAGCATCAGGCCGTTCGTCCCGGAACAGGGCAGATCGACCAACACATCTTGTCCGGAAAGGCGTAGCCGGACGCCCTCGCAGGCCATGTCGTCGAAAAACGTTCCAAGCAATTTGCAGGAAATTCGTGCGGAAATTTCCTGCAGGGGATAACCGATCAAGCGTTGCACAATGCGCTCGACCGGAAGCGTGAACACGAAGAGAACGGCTAGCCAGAAAGGTGAAACAGGACGGGCTCTTTCATCGGTACGCAGTAAAGCGGCCAAGGCAAATACATCGAGCGCGAGCGCGAAGCCTCCGACGACATTGATCGCAAGGGCCTGGCTTGTCAGGCGAATGAATGCGGATGCTGACAGAAGCAGCAGTGCCCGCTGCCTGCTCCGGGAAGGAGCCTGCCGGAGGGGGCTCGTCAGCGACCAGACCAGAAGCGCGGCGATAGGGACAAGGTAAAGGGTGCCTGAGGATGAATAGGATGGATCGAGCCAGCTACCCATAAGCCAGGCGAGCGGAGCATATGCCAGGATCGCGGAGGCGAGGGCGAATCCCAACATCGCTGGGTCGTATGCAAGCAAGCGGTTCATTGAACCACTTGTGCATGGTCCGTGCGCAGTGGGCGGGGAGGATTCTTGCAGATTTTGCGTAATTACTCAGCAAAGTTTGCGGGGACCGACGGCGCCTCAAAGCGCCAAACAAAAAACGTCCGGCGGGTGAGGTGATCTTTTGCGATCACAATGGTCAAGCAATGACGCCATGCGCTCATCTTTCGGGGCGCATCAGGCGGCCGGCAACGTTTACGGTGTCCACAGCACCGCATATTCGAGCCTTTACTCATGGCCAATGTCGCCGACGACAACTTCGCCATAGTGAAGACCAATACCGATTTTGACTGGAAAGTCGCCACGAGCGCAGCGTTCTTCGTTCCGGTGATCGATTCCCCGATCACGGCCGAGGCGCAGGTAAGTGCGCTCGGATCGTCGCCGGGCGTCACCGGATGGCCTGCACGGGGCTCGCTCCGGAATCCATCGCCGTGCGGGAGTTTTCGATTTTGGTGTCGGGAAGGCCCAGGACCCACAAAACGCCGACACTCCAGGCTGCCGCAACAACAGTTGCCGTCCAGATGACAACGCCTGGAGAGTAGCTGAATGCCATGCTTGTAAGGAAGATGCCCAGCGGCAGGAAATGGAGGAAGCGAAGTTTGAGTTGAGGAGTCCAGCCCTCGACAAAGAATGGCGCCGGTCCGATCAGTAGATAGGCGAGAAGCGCGGCGTCGAAGACCACGAACAGGGCCACGTTCCATTTGCCGCCGATGCCGCGACGAACAAGCCGGTAGGATATGGCGCTCAAAACGGCAAGAGCGAAGATCACGGCGAGATAGACGCTCGTTCAGGTGGGGATGCAAGACCTCACGGATCCTCGCCCTTGAAAAGCGCGCGGAATGGGTCGCTCATTCCGTCTCCGGTTCCTGACTGTTTCGGAAATTCGCTGCCGACTGCACGCCGAACGCGGTGGATGACGAAAGCCGTTCCCAGGCCGCATATGATTTCACGCTCACACGCGACAACATGAAATAGTCGAAGGCCTTTTGGCCCGGCAAACGAGCGGTTAGCCGCTGTAGTCTTCGTCCGAGACCTTCTCCATCCAGGTGACAGCCGAACCATCGATGCTTTCCTGAATGGCGATGTGGCTCATGGCCGTTTCCGGCGACGCGCCGTGCCAGTGTTTTTCGCCGGCCGGAAACCATACGATATCGCCTTGCGAAATCTCTTCCACGGGGCTGCCCTCACGCTGGACCCTGCCTCGACCGAAGGTAACGATCAACGTCTGGCCGGCCGGGTGGGTGTGCCAGGCCGTCCGTGCCCCTGGTTCGAAGGTGACATGGGCTCCAACGGTCCGGCCTGGCTCCTCGGCGGCGAACAGCGGATCGATGCGCACGGTGCCCGTGAACCATTCCTGTGGGCCCTGGTTGGATGGAGCGGTGCCGGAACGAGTTATCTTCATGACTTACTCCCTTTTACTTGATGCGCGGCCAGCGATGATCCGCTCGATGTCTCGAAACGATAGATGAGCGCCGGGCTACTGGACTGGCGATAAGCCAGCTCCGGGGTGACAATCGCGACGGGCTCGATGAAACGCGCCGTACGAAGCGGACCGGCTTCAAGCGGCTCAAAACCGATCTCACGAATGCGACCTCCGGCAACGGCTTTCGCGCCCGCGTTCACTGGGCTCGTTTCCGGCCGCCGCGCTTGCGGACCGTGAGACGCTCGGCAGAGCCGCTAGACCTTCAGCCGCTTGGCATCCGTCAGTTCCATGCCTCCATACTTCTTACATCAGGTATGGAATCTCGCATCCGAGATGCCGTACTTGCGGCACAACATGGAAGACGACATACCCGCCTGATGCTCCTTCAAAATGCCGATATCTGTTCTTCCGGGAAATGTGATCCTTTCATCGCCCATCTCCTCATTTATGGAACAGGCTAACCCAAAAACGAGGATCGTTCAGGGCATCTGGTCAGATTGCTTGCGCGGCTCGGCGACTGCCACGTACCCCTTCGTACGGTTGCTATTGGGCAGTATTTCTGTGGGATTAAGCGTCCAACTGGGGGGCGCAAAACGGCCGTTTATTGAAACACACTCCACGTCAGCTTGGGCCGCATGCGGACGCGTCATCGTCTCCCCATGACAGCGCAAGTTCCCAAATCAATGCGTCCGTTCGCCCCGTCGTCGGCTCGCAAGTATACCTGAGAGCGCCAAACGAAAAATCGCCCCACCCGGAGGGTGAGGCGATCTGATGCTTTCACTGCGGTCGAACTATGGGTTCCTGTGCCCATACTCCGTGATCGTTTTCATCACCGGCAAAGAACCCGGATCAACTGCAGCCGCTGGTGGCGCCGCAGGTGTCGCACTTCAGGCAGGTGCCGTTTCGCACCATCGTGAAGTTGCCGCATTCCGAGCAGCTTTCGCCTTCGTAGCCTTTCATCCGCGCCTGGGCGACCTGTTCGGCAACTGAAGGCGCAGCTTCCGTTTGCCCGACCGAAGTCTGTGGTTCGCCAGCCGGAGCTGCATCCCGCTGGAACGCGGTTGCGACCGCGACGGTCTGCGCCCGCACGCCGCTGCCGGTTGTGCGTGCCGTCGTCGTGCCGCCCATTTCGCCTGCCGGCTCGTTGCCGTTGCTGATCAGGCGGAAGCGCTCCGTCTGGCCGCGGATAAGGCCGTGCGAAACCACCGGGTGCTGCGAATCTTCCGACCGCCCCTCGTTCGGTCCGCTGGACAACACCGTGTTGCCGATCGCTTCCGGCGGAACATGGGCAAGGTCATGCCGGCCAAGGTAGGAGATCGCGAGTTCGCGAAAGATGTAGTCGAGGATCGAGGTTGCGTTCTTGATCGCCTCATTACCCTGAACCATACCCGCAGGCTCGAAGCGGGTGAAGGTAAAGGCGTCGACATATTCCTCCAGCGGCACGCCGTACTGCAGCCCAAGAGAAATTGCGATGGCGAAATTGTTCATCAGCGAGCGGAAGGCGGCACCTTCCTTGTGCATGTCGATGAAGATTTCGCCAAGACGCCCGTCCGCATATTCGCCGGTCGTGAGGTACACTTTGTGCCCGCCGACGCGCGCTTTCTGGGTGTAGCCCTTGCGCCTGTCGGGCAGCTTCTCGCGCTCGCGGATGGCGCGCTCCACGATCCGTTCGACGATGCGCTCGGCAACCACTTCCGCGCGGCCCGTCTGAGACTGGGCGACGATGGTCTCTGCCGCGTCTTCTTCGTCTTCGTCCGCGTCCGCCAGAAGCTGCGCGTTCAGCGGTTGGGACAGTTTCGAACCGTCGCGGTAAAGCGCA
The DNA here is from genome assembly GCF_009826895.1 of Stappia sediminis. Taxonomy (GTDB): domain Bacteria; phylum Pseudomonadota; class Alphaproteobacteria; order Rhizobiales; family Stappiaceae; genus Hongsoonwoonella; species Hongsoonwoonella sediminis. The sequence continues at coordinate 637,859 of NZ_WUMV01000002.1, forward strand.
TTGGCCTTCAGGCCCAGCCTCCAGGACAGCATATATGCGTCCTTGCAGTCCTCGACGGTGGCGGCGTTCGGCATATTGATCGTCTTGGAAATGGCGCCGGAAATGAACGGCTGGGCCGCCGCCATCATGCGGATGTGGCTATCCACAGAAAGGTAGCGCTTTCCGATACGCCCGCACGGGTTGGCGCAGTCGAATACCGGATAGTGCTCTTCCTTCAAATGCGGCGCGCCTTCCAGCGTCATCGCACCGCAGACATGGGTGTTTGCGGCCTCGATGTCGGCCTTCGAGAATCCGAGGAACGACAAAAGGTCGAATTCCGGATCGTCCAGCTTGTCGGCCGGCACCTGCAGCGCGTTGATCAGGAAGCTGTCGCTGAGCGTCCAGCGGTTGAAGACGAACTTGATGTCGAACGCCGTCTTGAGGGAACCCTCGATCTTGTCGATCGCTTCGTCGGTGAAGCCGCGTGCCTTCAGCGATGTCGGGTTGATCGCCGGGGCTTGCTTCAGCGAACCATGGCCGACCGCATAGGCTTCGATCTCGGCAATCTCGTTTTCGGCATATCCCAGCGCCCGCAGCGCTTCCGGCACGGCGCGATTTATGATCTTGAAATAACCGCCACCGGCCAGCTTCTTGAACTTCACGAGCGCGAAGTCGGGCTCGATCCCGGTCGTGTCGCAGTCCATGACTAGGCCGATCGTGCCGGTCGGCGCGATAACGGTCGATTGGGCGTTGCGATATCCGTGCTTTTCGCCGAGTTCCAGAGCCCGGTCCCAGGCCGCCTTTGCCCGCTTGATGAGCGTCTGGTCGGGGCAGGCGGCGTGGTCGAGCGGCACAGGCGCTGTCTCGACCTTTTCATATCCCGCCGCCTCGCCATAGGCCGCGCGGCGATGATTGCGGATCACGCGCAGCATGTGCTCGGCATTTTTCTTGTAGCCGGGGAAGGCGCCCAGTTCGCCCGCCATTTCCGCGGACGTCGCGTAGGCAACGCCGGTCATGATCGCCGTGATCGCGCCACAGATCGCGCGGCCTTCCTCGCTGTCGTAGGGAATGCCGGAGGTCATCAAGAGCCCGCCGATATTGGCGTAGCCGAGGCCAAGCGTCCGGTATTCGTAGGAAAGCTGGGCGATTTCCTTGGACGGGAACTGCGCCATAAGAACGGAGATTTCGAGCACGACGGTCCAAAGCCGCACGCCATGCTCGAAGGACTGCGCGTCGAACGAACGGTCTTCCTTGCGGAACTGCAACAGGTTCAGCGAGGCGAGATTGCAGGCCGTGTCGTCAAGGAACATGTACTCGGAGCACGGGTTCGAAGCGCGGATCTCGCCGGAAGCCGGGCAGGTGTGCCAGTCGTTGATCGTCGAGTGGTACTGGATGCCGGGATCGGCGGAGGCCCACGCCGCGTAGCCGATCTGCTCCCACAGGTCCCTGGCCTTGACGGTCTTGATCGTCCTGCCGTCCCTGCGCGCGGTCAGTTCCCAGTCGCTATCTTCCGTCACGGCTTTGAGGAAGCCGTCCGTGACACGCACGGAATTGTTCGAGTTCTGGCCGGATACCGTGAGATAGGCCTCCGAATCCCAGTCGGTATTGTAGGTCGGGAATTCGATGGAGGTGTAGCCCTGCCGCGCGAACTGGATAACGCGGTAGATATAGTTCTCCGGCACCAGCATCTTCTTGGCCGCGCGGATTTCGCGCTTAAGCGCCGGGTTCTTGGCCGGGTCGTAGCAGTCGTCGCCAGGGCCTTCGCAATTGACGCAAGCGCGCATGATCGCGCCGAGGTGCTTCTGGCAGATCTTGGAACCGGTGACGAGGGCGGCGACCTTCTGCTCTTCCTTCACCTTCCAGTTGATGTAGTCCTCGATATCGGGATGGTCGATGTCGACGACAACCATCTTTGCCGCGCGCCGCGTCGTGCCTCCGGACTTGATGGCACCGGCCGCGCGGTCGCCGATCTTCAGGAAGCTCATGAGGCCGGACGATTTCCCGCCGCCGGAAAGCTTCTCGCCTTCGGAGCGCACGCGCGAGAAGTTGGAGCCGGTTCCGGAGCCGTATTTGAAAAGCCGTGCTTCGCGCACCCAAAGGTCCATGATGCCGTTGTCGTTGACGAGGTCGTCCTCGACCGACTGGATGAAGCAGGCATGCGGCTGCGGGTGTTCGTAGGCGGAAGCGGAGCGCACGAGCTTGCCCGTCTGGAAGTCGACGTAGTGGTGGCCCTGGCTTGGGCCGTCGATGCCATAGGCCCAGTGCAGGCCGGTGTTGAACCACTGCGGCGAATTGGGCGCGACCTTCTGCGTGGCCAACATGTAGCGCAATTCGTCGAAGAACGCCCGGGCGTCGTCTTCCTTGTCGAAATAGCCGCCTTTCCAACCCCAGTAGGTCCAGGTTCCCGCCAGCCGGTCGAATACCTGCCGCGCGTCGATTTCCGAGCCGAAGCGCTCTTCCTCTGGCAGCTTGGCGAGTTTCTTTTCATCGGGCACCTGGCGCCATAGCCAGGAAGGGACGGTATTTTCCTCTACGGGCTTCAGGTGCTTCGGCACACCCGCCTTGCGGAAATACTTCTGGGCCAGAATGTCGGCGGCGACTTGCGAGAACTGCGCCGGCACCTGAATATCGGCGAGTTGGAATACGATCGATCCGTCGGGATTGCGGATTTCGCTGGTCGCAATCCGGAATTCGATGTCCGCATATGGCGATTGGCCTGCTTTCGTGTACCGCCGCTCGATCCGCATCGTTATAGCCCTTCCTCTCGTCCCCGGGCGGGGATAGCTGACGTAGCGACAATCAGAAATTTGCCGCATCTGAGCCGACGCCTTCGAGAAAAAGCGCCGGTACGGATTGTCGCCACCTGTTAATCGGCCGCCGCGTACTTAGCGCCGCGTCTGGTTGGAATGGCCCTGTGGCACTATATATAGCATCCAGAGCCTTGCTCGTCACGAGATACGGTATTAGGAAGGCCGCAAAAAACCGTGCGGCAAATCCGGTGACTTGCCGTTCAATTTCCTGGCTGGTCGTCATTTTTAAAAGGACGCGAGGTGCTTGAGCCCCAACCCCGCAACGCGCACTGTGACTGTCCTCAAGGTAAGGTGAATCATCCGTGAGCGTCAAGCGCCTGAAACAATCTATTGTGGGTGAAGTTGGGATGCCCACCAAATGTTGTGCCAATCTGTGGATAGCGGTAATTGCGCCGACGCACAGCGAAGATGCGCTTGCGGAAAGGGAAATCCCGCGTTCTCGCGCCTTCGGGCGCTTTTGTCCCGCTCCACCTGCGGGGAGGCGGGGGTAGGCCGAATCGGCTGCCGACCCGAAGTTTCAGGGAGGCTAGCATCCCTGCCTGGCCAATTTAATGAAAATTAGACGAAAATTAGGATCGCCGACTGAACCCGGCTGAAATTCCGACGTGGTTGGATCGCCTCAACAGCTTGCGAATCGCGGGCGGCGAGGGGTGAACTCAATAATGGCCAGGCATATTGCGTACGGGCGGCAGATCGAAGACTTGGATGTCGTCGTCATTGACGATGCCCGCCCAATGCAGACCATCCTCAGGTCGACACTGCAAAGCTTCCGTGTCCAGCGCATCCGCACCTTCGACGGTGCGGAAGAGGCGCTTGACGCCATGCAGATCGATCCGCCGAATTTGGTATTGACCGACTGGTATATGAAACCGATGAGCGGATTGCATCTCTTGCAACGTATCAGGCGCAGGAAAATGGCGCCGCTATGCTTCCTCCCAATCCTGTTCGTCACCGCTCATGGCACCCGTACGGTGGTGGAAAAGGCGTTGAGGGGCGGGGCCCAGAACGTCCTGATCAAGCCCGTCGCGCCATCGACGCTTTATCAGAGGCTTCAGTGGACGCTTCGCGATCATCGCGAGTTCGAACTGCTTGACGACGGTCGTTACGTGATTGGCGGCATGGCGGACAGGCTGGACCGTCATGCGCGCAAGGTCGCGCATATCGCCAATGTTTTGCACCGGGGCGCATCGCCGAGCATGACGCGCAAGATAGAGATGCTGGCTGCAAGGCGGGCGGAAGACGAACGAAGGAAAGCCGCCTTGTCGGGAGACTCCTCCGACGATTTTGCTGTCGTTCGCACCAATTGATCGCTGCAGTCATCTGAAAGCTTGATTTTCCACTCGCAAATAGGCCTTAGCGGTCTGGACACCGGATTGCGCACGCGTCATATTCGCCCGCGAATTTCAACGGCGGGTGCCCGCCAACAGCTTCGGGAGCGGCTTGTCTCTATGAAGACCCTGATCCTGCAGTTCTTCACGTGGTGGAACAGCGCCACCTGGGGAACGCGTTTGTTTACGTGGAGAAAAGGCGAATTCGTCGGCGAGGATGAGTTCGGCAACAAATACTACCGCGAACGGAGCGGCACCAAGCGCTGGGTCATCTACAAGGACCTGGCCGAAGCTTCCATGATTCCGCCAGGCTGGCACGGCTGGATGCATCACCGCGTCGACACCCCGCCCACCGACGAGAGCTACAGGGCGCGCGAATGGCAAAAGCCCCATAGGCCGAACCAGACCGGGACGCCGGGAGCGTACCGCCCGCATGGGTCGATCCTGACGCCGGAAAGCCGGCCCCAGGTGAGCGGTGACTATGACGCCTGGACGCCGGGCGCCTGAGGTGACGGTGGTCAGCGCTTAACGGATCGCTGAAAATAAAAAAACGCCGGCCTTTCGTGAGGCCGGCGTTTTTATTGTGCGGCTGAAGGCGGGCTGGTCAGGCGACTTCAGTATTCAGGCCAAGACGTTTGTCGAGGTAGTTGCCGCACACGCCCATAAGTTCGTCCGTGTGGTTTTCGAAGAAATGGTTGGCCCCGCTGATCGTTGTATGGTCGATCACGATTCCTTTTTGCGTCTTGAGCTTGTCTACAAGCACCTGGACATCCTTGGCGGGGACCACCTTGTCGGCATCGCCGTGCACGATGAGGCCGGATGAAGGGCAGGGTGCAAGGAACGAAAAATCGTGCAGGTTCGCCGGCGGTGCCACAGATATGAACCCTTCGACTTCCGGCCGGCGCATGAGAAGCTGCATGCCGATCCACGCGCCGAAGGAAAAGCCAGCGATCCAGCATGAGCGTGCGTCCGGGTGCACGGTCTGCACCCAGTCGAGTGCGGCCGCCGCATCCGACAGTTCGCCCTGTCCATGGTCGAAGGAGCCCTGGCTGCGCCCCACGCCGCGGAAATTGAAGCGAAGTACCGCGAAGCCGCGCTTGGCGAACATGTAGTGAAGCTGATAGACAATCTGATTGTTCATCGTTCCGCCGAATTGCGGGTGCAGATGCAGCACCAGCGCGATTGGGGCGGTCCGGGATTTTGCCGGGTGGAACCGGCCCTCGATTCGTCCGGCCGGGCCGTTGAAGATCACCTCTGGCATCGGGGCTGCCTGTCCTTCCTGTCTGCGGGCGCCTGCCGTGGGATTGCCACGCGCGCTCCGGGCATGTTTGGACTAAGGGTATTTGCTTAACTCGCCTTGACTTGGCGAACCCTTGTTCCTAGAACCTAGTTTAGAATCGTTCGAAAAACGAACGTAGCGCCTGCGGCCGTGCGAAACACCTGAAGGTGCTGCAGGCGGCCGCCGGCACCAACGGTCACGTTATCCTCATCTCGCTCGCGAAATGCAAGGATTGCGTGCTCCGCCAGACCTTTAATTTAAGAACCGGACGGTCTTTTGCCACCGGGGGCGAGTGTTGTTCGTGAGTACAGGCGGCGACCATATCTATCTGGACTATAACGCAAGCGCGCCGCTGCGCCCGGCCGTGCGCGATCTCATGGTCGAGGTGCTTGCCCGAGCCGGCAATGCTTCTTCGGTTCACGGGGCAGGACGGAGCGCGCGCGGACACATAGAGACCGCGCGCGAGCAGGTCGGTGCGCTTGCCGGCGTGCCGGCCAGGAATGTGATGTTCACGAGCGGTGGTACGGAAGCCAATGTGACCGGACTTTCGCCTGCTTGGCTGTTTGAGGGAAATCCGCTGCATCTGGACCGCGTGTTCGTATCCGCGACCGAGCATCCCTCGGTACTCTCGGGGGGCAGGTTCGACAAGAAAATGGTCGAACAAATCCCTGTTGCCCCCGATGGCGTCGTCGATGTGGATTTTCTTGAGGAGCGGACAAAGGCGGCCCTTTCGGAGGGAGAGCGCGTTCTCGTTTCTGTCATGGCCGCGAACAGCGAGACCGGCGTGATCAATCCGGTGGCGGAAATCGGCCGCCGCATTGCTGATACGGGTGCCGTTTATCATGTGGATGCCGTCCAGGCGGCGGGTCGGATGCCGCTGGATGTTTCCAGATGGAAGGCGGATGCGGTTTCGCTCTCTGCTCACAAGCTTGGCGGCCCGCAGGGCGCAGGTGCGCTGGTGCTCGGGGCGGAGGATATGCGTCCCGTCGCGCTGCTGACGGGCGGCGCGCAGGAAAACCGCCGCCGCGCGGGAACGGAAAATGTTGCTGCGATCGCCGGTTTTGGCAAGGCCGCTGAACTAATCGCCGCCTCTGCCGAAGAGTGGGCGGAAATATCCCGTCTTCGGGCCTTTATGGAAGAAGGCCTGAGGCATATATGGGCGGATACGGTCGTTTTCGGCATTGGCGCCGAGCGGCTTTGCAATACGACGTGCTTCGCCGTACCGGGCGTTACGTCGGAAATGGCGTTGATCGGGCTAGATCTTGACGGTATCGCCATTTCTTCCGGGTCTGCATGCTCATCGGGAAAGGTTTCGGTGTCGCATGTGCTGACGGCGATGGGGGTTGAGGAGGATGTTGCCCGTTGCGCGCTTCGCGCGAGTATCGGCTGGGCGACGAAAAGACAGGACATCGAGAGGTTTCTCGAGGTCTGGGAAAAGGTTTCCGGGCGTATACGGCCCGGCAAGGCCGGGGCCGCCGCATGAAGCTGGGGCTTCGCCGATTGAGTTAGCCGCCCGGGGCGCGTATGGTCCCGAGCGATCATAGTGCGACCACCCGCGGTCCTTGAAACCGTGTTGGAAGGAGACACGCATGCCTGCTGTTCAAGAGACTATCGACCGGGTCCGGTCGATAGATGTCGATCAGTACAAGTACGGCTTCGTTACGGAAATTGAATCCGACAAGGCGCCGAAAGGCCTGAACGAAGACGTTATCCGTTTCATTTCCGAAAAGAAGGGCGAGCCCGAGTGGATGCTCGAGTGGCGGCTGGAGGCGTATCGCCGCTGGCTCACCATGACCGAGCCGACCTGGGCACGCGTTTCCTACCCGAAGATCGAGTTCAACGAGCTTTATTACTATTCGGCTCCGAAGAACACGCCGGGCCCCAAGAGCCTCGACGAGGTCGATCCGGAATTGCTGGAGACCTATGAAAAGCTCGGCATTCCGCTTCGCGAGCAGGAAATCCTGGCCGGTGTCGCGCCTGAAAATCGCGTCGCGGTCGATGCCGTATTCGACAGCGTTTCGGTGGTCACCACCTTCAAGGAGGAGCTGAAGAAGGCGGGCGTCATCTTCTGCTCGATCTCCGAGGCTCTTCGCGAATATCCAGACCTCGTGCGCAAGTATCTCGGCTCCGTGGTCCCGGTGTCGGATAATTTCTATGCCACCCTCAATTCGGCGGTGTTCTCCGACGGCTCGTTCGTTTACGTACCGGAGGGCGTTCGCTGCCCGATGGAGTTGTCGACCTATTTCCGCATTAACGAGCAGAACACGGGCCAGTTCGAACGCACGCTCATCATCGCCGACAAGGGCGCGTATGTGAGCTACCTCGAAGGCTGCACCGCGCCGCAACGCGACGAGAACCAGCTCCACGCGGCCGTGGTTGAGCTGATCGCCCACGACGATGCCGAGATCAAGTACTCCACGGTCCAGAACTGGTATCCGGGCGATAAGAACGGCAAGGGCGGCATCTACAACTTCGTCACCAAGCGCGGCGACTGCCGGGGCAAGAATTCCAAGATCTCCTGGACGCAGGTCGAAACCGGCTCGGCGATCACTTGGAAGTATCCGTCCTGCATCCTGCGTGGCGACAATTCGCGTGGCGAGTTCTACTCGATCGCCGTCTCCAACGGTCACCAGCAGATCGACAGCGGCACGAAGATGATCCATCTCGGCAAGAACACGTCGAGCAGGATCATTTCCAAGGGCATTTCCGCCGGCAAGTCGGAAAACACCTATCGCGGTCTGGTGTCGGCCCATCGCAAGGCGACGAATGCGCGCAATTTCACCCAGTGCGATTCTCTCCTGATCGGTCAGGACTGCGGCGCGCACACTGTGCCTTACATGGAATCGAAGAACTCGACGGCCGTCTTCGAACACGAGGCGACGACGTCGAAGATCTCCGACGACCAGATGTTTTATTGCCAGCAGCGGGGACTTTCCGAAGAGGAGGCCGTGGCGCTCATCGTCAATGGCTTCGTCAAGGACGTCATCCAGCAGCTGCCGATGGAATTCGCGGTCGAGGCACAAAAGCTCATCAGCATCTCGCTGGAAGGTTCCGTCGGCTGACGTTGAACTTCCAGCACGGTAGAATCAAAAGGTTACGGATAAGAACGAATGCTTGAGATCAAGAACCTGCACGCCCATGTCGGCGACGATGAAACGGAAATCCTGCGCGGTGTGAACCTGACGGTGAAGCCGGGTGAAGTGCACGCCATCATGGGGCCGAACGGCTCCGGCAAGTCGACGCTGTCCTACATTCTCGCCGGCAAGGACGATTACGAGGTCACGGAGGGCGATATCCTCTTCAACGGCGAAAGCATGTTGGAGATGGAGCCGGACGAGCGTGCCGCCGCCGGGCTGTTCCTCGCGTTCCAGTACCCGATCGAGATTCCGGGTGTTGCCACGATGACCTTCCTGAAGACGGCGCTCAATGCGCAGCGCAAGGCGCGGGGCGAGGGTGAGTTGTCGACGCCTGAGTTCATGAAGAAGGTCAAGGAAAAGGCCGCCGAGCTCAACATCACGATGGATATGCTGAAGCGCCCGCTGAACGTCGGTTTTTCCGGTGGCGAAAAGAAGCGTTCGGAGATCCTGCAGATGTCTCTGCTTGAGCCGAAGCTCTGCATCATGGACGAAACGGACTCTGGCCTCGACATCGACGCGCTGAAGATCGTCGCCGATGGCGTGAACCGCCTCCGCTCGCCGGACCGCGCAATGGTCGTCATCACGCATTACCAGCGCCTGCTCGATCATATCGTGCCGGATGTCGTCCATGTCCTTTCGCGGGGCCGGATCGTGAAGACGGGCGGCAAGGAACTGGCGCTCGAGCTGGAGAAGAACGGGTACGCCGATTACGTCGGACAGGCCGCGTGACACGAAGGGACGAGCGATGAACATGGAAACGCGCAGTCTCAAGACGAGCGCCGAAACGGAACTCGCCAGCCTCTTCGATGGCGCGCGCGGGGATTTCGCCGGCTCGGACGCCGTCCGCAAGCGTCGCGAGGAAGCTTTTTCTGCTTTCGACAAACGCGGTCTGCCGCATCGCCGGGTGGAGGAATACAAGTATTCCGATATCCGGGCGAAGCTGAAGTCGGCCTCCGCGCTCGTTGCAGCCGGAACCGATGGGGACGCGAAAGCCGCACTCGATGCCGTTGCCACATATGGCGATCTTGAGCGCTACCGCATCGTGATCGACAACGGCCGGCTGGTTACGGGACTTTCCGATATCGGCGCGTTGAAAGGCGAGGGCGTAACGGTATCGGATCTGAACGCCGCGCTCGGCGAAACAGACGGGCTTCTGGACGTTTCGACCATTGCCGCCGCCGATCCGATGATCATGCTGAACACCGCGCTTGTTCTTGGCGGTGCGGTCGTTCGCGTCGGTGACGGTGTGGAGGTCTCCAGGCCGATCGAGATCGTCTATACGGCAAGTGCGACGGGGGCCCGCTATACCCGATGCCGCATCGAACTCGGCAAGGGCGCGAAGGCAACCATCCTCGAAAGTTTCGAGGACGATGTGGCCGAAGCGGAAGGCAATGCCGTCTCCGATTTTGTCATCGGTGACGAAGCGAAGCTGACGCTCGCCCGCGTGGTGACCGGCGAAGCGACGCATGTCTCATCCGTGCTGATGGATATCGGTGCTTCGGCGGAGGTGAAGGCGATCGGCTTCAACATGGGGACGGACTTTGCCCGCACCCAGTCTTTCGTCACCTTCTCCGGAGAGCATTCGAATGCATCGCTCTACGGCATCACGATGGTGCGTGAGAAGCAGCATTCCGATCACACGCTTGTGGTGGACCACAAGGTGCCGAACTGCGAGAGCCGCGAACGTTTCAAGGCGGTGATCGACGATTTCGCCGAAGGCGTCTTCCAGGGCAAGATCATCGTGCGCCCGCATGCGCAGAAAACCGATGGCCGGATGATGACCCAGGCGCTTCTCCTGTCGGAGGATGCGTCGATGGCGAACAAGCCGGAGCTTGAAATTTTCGCCGACGATGTCCAGTGCGCCCATGGTGCCACAAGCGGGCAAATCGACGAGGACCTTCTGTTCTATCTCCGCGCGCGCGGCATTCCCGAGGCTCAGGCCAGGATGTTGCTCGTGCTGGCCTTCCTGGCGGAGGCGGTCGAGGAGATGGAAGACGAGGGTATTGTGTCCGCGCTTGAGGGCCGTATTCGCGACTGGCTCTCGGTTGAGGAGTAGGAATGGTGACTGAGGCCGGCGTAATCCAGACGAAAAGCGCGCCCTATGACGTGGAAGAAGTGCGCAAGGATTTCCCGATCCTGTCGCGCGAGGTCTACGGCAAGCCACTCGTCTATCTCGACAATGGTGCGTCGGCCCAGAAGCCACAGGCGGTTATAGATGCCGTGACGAAGGCCTATTCTGAGGAATATGCCAATGTCCACCGCGGCCTGCATTTCCTGTCGAACCTTGCCACGGAAAACTACGAGGCGGCGCGCGAAACCGTGCGCCGGTTCCTCAACGCTCCGTCGGTGGATGAGGTGATCTTTACCCGCTCCACGACCGAGGCCATAAACCTCGTTTCCTATGGCTTCGGCACGGACCTGATCGGCGAGGGCGACGAAATCGTGCTCTCCATCATGGAACATCATTCCAACATCGTACCCTGGCATTTCCATCGCGAGCGCAAGGGCGCCGTCCTGAAGTGGGTCTATGTCCGCGAAGACGGTTCCTTCGATCTCGAGGCCTTCGAGAATGCGTTGACCGAGCGCACGAAGCTGGTTGCGATTACGCATATGTCGAACGTGCTCGGCACCGTGGTGCCGATCAAGGAGGTTTGCCGGATCGCGCGCGAGCGTGGCATTCCGGTTCTGGTGGATGGCAGCCAGGCCGCCGTTCACATGCCGGTCGACGTTCAGGACCTCGGTTGCGACTTTTACGTCTTCACCGGCCACAAGGTTTACGGCCCGACGGGCATTGGTGCGTTGTGGGGCAGGGCGGAGCTTCTGGAGCGTATGCGTCCCTTTAACGGTGGCGGAGAAATGATTGAGACCGTTACGGAAGATAACGTTACCTACAATCATCCCCCGCATCGCTTCGAGGCCGGCACGCCGCCGATCGTGCAGGCGATCGGGCTAGGGGCCGCCCTTGACTATATGGATGCGCTCGGACGGGACAGGATCGCGGCACATGAGGCCGAACTGAAGGATTATGCCCACAGGCGCCTTGCGGAGATTAATTCACTGCGCATCTTTGGCGAGGCTCCGGGCAAGGGCGCGATCATTTCCTTCGAGATGCAAGGCGTTCATGCCCATGATGTGTCGATGATAATCGATCGCAGCGGGGTCGCGGTACGTGCGGGTACTCATTGCGCCCAACCGCTTCTGGAGCGTTACGGCGTGACATCGACCTGCCGGGCGAGCTTCGGCCTCTACAACACGCTTGATGAAGTCGACCGCCTTGCCGAGGCGCTGCAAAAGGCGCACGCTTTCTTTTCATGAGTGATGAGATGACCGAAACGACCAACACGACGATCGAACAGGAAGGCCCCAACGAGGCGCGCATCGAAACTTCGTCGAGTGCGATCCCGGCCGAAGAACTGGATCGGCTGACGCATGACATCGTAGATGCGCTGAAGACGGTCTACGATCCTGAAATCCCGGTCGACATCTACGAGCTTGGCCTCATTTACAAGGTCGATATCGAGGATGACCGCTCGGTTGCGATCGACATGACGCTGACCGCCCCTGGCTGTCCCGTTGCGGGCGAAATGCCGGGCTGGGTGGAAGATGCTGTCGGGGCGGTTGCAGGGGTGGGACCCGTGACGGCGACCATAGTGTTCGATCCGCCATGGACGCCTGAGCGTATGTCGGAAGAAGCGAAAGTGGCGTTGAACTGGTTTTAAAATGCCCATTCCTTACCTATATTTAGGGTAATCGCTAAGCGAACGGATGTGATCGACGATGGCCAAGACGAAATTCCCGGTGATGAAGCTGACCGATGCGGCGGCTGGCCGTGTTCGGGAAATTCTGGAAAACGCTGACAAGCCCGCCGCCGGCCTCAGGGTCGGCGTGAAGAAGGGTGGCTGCGCCGGCATGGAATACAGCATGGACCTTGTCGGGGAAGCGGCCGCCGGCGATGACGTGGTCGAGGACAAGGGTGTGACGCTTTTTGTCGACCCGTCGGCGATTCTTTTCCTGCTCGGCACGGAAATGGACTATGAGGTCACCAAATTCCGCTCTGGTTTTGTGTTCCGCAATCCGAACGAGGTTTCTGCTTGCGGCTGCGGCGAGTCGGTCGAACTGAAGCAGGCCGATCCGTCGATGCTGGCTTCCTGATCGGGATTAGGCACCTTTTGCGCGGACGACGGGGAACCGTGCCTGCGGAGGTGCGCCTTCGCATTTCTTTATGGAAAATCCATTTGGATACAGTGCGTTAATATCGTTTCATAAAGCCTGCATTGCCGGAGGGGGCAGCTTTGGCCGTTGGTTCAGCACTTCATTATATCGCAGACGTGGTGGACGATCTGGGCGACATCCGGATCAAGCGCATGTTCGGTGGCGCGGGGCTTTTCTGTGATGATTTGATGTTTGCGCTGGAGGCGGACGGCACTGTTTATTTCAAGGCCGATGACGTCAATCGCCCGGCATTCGAGGATGCGGGCAGTTCTCCCTTCAGCTACGAGATGTCGGGCAAGCTGCGGTCGATGTCCTATTGGCAGATGCCGGAGGATTTGGCAGATGACCCTGACGAACTGAAGAACCTTGCCTCAGGAGCATTGGAAGCCGCACGCCGTGCCGCCCGTGGGAAGCGCTAAGGAAGTTTCCTAGGTTAGAATGGCCTTGTTTGGGTGGGCATTTGTTTACTTTACAGTCATCGGCCAGGCTCGTTGCGCAATAAAACACGGAAGCCTTGAGTGCTGTATTCTGCAGCGTTTTTAAGCTTCGCCTTGCGGCGGATCACCATCTTCAGCATCGTGGTGTCGCGATTGTCCGCCATCCCTGCGTGGTCGTTTCCTGCCGTAAAACAAGTACCACAGGCCGCCAATGCCGGTTACGCCAAATAGCGCCGAAATCGCCTTGCCAACGTTTTCGGTGGTTTCCGCCGCAGTGTTTACACCGACGGCAAAGCGACCGACGTAGGTCCAGAAGTCAACGGTGACGGTGACGGTTTTTGGGAACTTGTCGACCTCCAGAATCAGCGTTTCGGTGTCGAAGTCGACACGGGTGAGAAGGTCGACCGTCAGTTGGAGCGTACCTTCGGCCTCCGGCTTCACGACCCAGGTGAACGTCTTTTTTTCCCCATCCGGTATGGTTTTCCAATCAATTCCCCGCTCATCGGCGTCATCGGAGTGTATTTCGAAGTTTGCACCGAGCAGGCGAGCGCCGACTTCGCTCCAAGTACTCGTGGTTACCGTTATCGCCTTAGGTTCGATTGTTTGCTTTGCATTTGTATCCGCCGGATCCGGAACGGTCTCTGCTGTCTCATGCTTTCGACCACGCTGTACCACGACGAATACATTGTATTCGCGATTAAGCTGCATATTCGGAAAGAGTTCGCCAACAACCTTGGTGACTCTTTGATCGCGACGTTTTAGTTCCTCTGTAACAGCGGCCCGAACATTGCCGTCAGCGGTACGATAGCGCTGTGCAAGTTCTTCGCGGCTCATATCCTCGATTTTCGGATTGTCTGCGGTTGGAGTGTCTGCACCTTCAAGGTGATATTCCGCCGCTTGGGTCATCGTTTCGGAAGCAATTGCCACTTCTCGACCTGGCCGCAAGGATGCCAGCGGTTCAAGAACAGGCAAATCAATTTCGCCGTTCTTGTCGACAACGATCAGCTTTTTGGCGTTCGTTTCGACCTCCTGGACCGGAGGTCTGGCTTTGGCGAAATAAGTTGAGTAGTAGAAAGACCCATACAGAAGCGAAAGTACGATGATGCTGGCAATGCCCATGCTTCCGATCATGAAATATCTCATAGCACTAGCCCTTCAAAAAAATTTATAATTGACTGCAAAAATACAAAGCCGATATCTAAGTATACAACTATTTGTACTTATATAAAATAATCATGTTTCTACGTTAGGTAGCATGATCTCAAAGTGGCCGAACTTATGAAAATAGCCGTAGTTCGGGCCAATATCGTGCTTGAGTGGATATGAGCGGGCTGCGATTATCTAGGGTCTGGACCCATAAAATTGATGCAAATGGCACCTGAAACGGCAAAGAAGTGCAAGGAGAAGGGCGCGGAGCGGGTCGGGCACCCGGTCAAGCCCTTCGACGCGGCAGATCGAAGCCGTTTCGGTGTCTCGAAGATATGGCCGATTTGGCCGGCTACTTTGTCGCAAGATCTTGAAAACCGGCCTGGTTTCCTGCGCTTTTGCTCCTCGTATCCAACCAAATCGGCTCATACCATTTCCGTCAATTTTATGGGTCCAGACCCTAGAGCGTTTTCCACGAAAGCGGGATCGCTTTCGTGACAAGAATTCGCTCCAGGATCAATGTCTTGAGCATATCCTTGTCGGCAAATCCGTTTCAGATTTGGCGAGATATATGCAAGGTCGGTTACTCAGGCGACTTGCGGAGCGCCCTTCGCCCCTTCGAGATCGCTCTCGCTGCGCACTTGATTCCGGCCGCCATGTTTTCCGGCGTAAAGCGCTTTGTCTGCTCTGGCAATGAAGGAATGTGCCGTATCGTCGGCGCGCATGGTGGCAGCACCAATCGTGATCGTGATGCGACCGAGATTTTCGCCGGTGGACCGCTTGACCAGTTCCTTCGACATCACCGCGCGCCGGATCTGTTCGGCAACCGAAACCGCTTGTTGCAGCGTTGTATGAGGCATGAGAATGGCGAATTCCTCGCCACCATAGCGGCAGGGAACATCTTTGCCCTTGACGTTCTGCTTTGAAGCGACGGCCACCAGGCGAAGAACCTGGTCGCCCGTCTGGTGCCCGTAATTGTCGTTGAACTGTTTGAAATGGTCGATGTCGGTGATCAGCAGCGAAAGCGGTTCTTTCGTATCCGCGGCGTGGCGCATCATCCGCTCGATCGACTGATCGAAATGCTTGCGGTTGAAGAGCGTCGTCAAGTCGTCGGTTACGGATTCATGACGGATCGCTTCCAGGCTTTCCTGAAGCGCCTCGATCTGCTCGCGGGATTCGATCAGCTGCTCTTCGAGTGAGGAATTCGCTGCTGCGGTGTCGGCCGTAGCCTTCAGGAGCTTTGCCACCAGCGCATTCAGCTGTGCAGGGGATTTCAGGTTTTCAAGCTCGTTGCGAGCCCCTTCGAGCGAGTTTCCGTACTCCGAAACGATATCGGCATTTTGCGAAAGCCGGTCGATCATGTCGCGGATCTCGGCGGAGAGCTTCGTCCCGACCTTGTCGATCCTGTCGCCCAGGCGGTTCGGCGAAAGAAACTGGTTATAGATATCCTGGACGTTTTCGGAGGACAGATGCTCGGCGGAATCCGATGCGTCGTTCACCGCCTTGTTGAGTGCGTGATTGAAGCCGGCTGCGTAGGTGTACCAAACTTCGTAGAAACGCGGGTAGGCGGGAAGCGCATACTGACGAAGGCAGTCGAGTGCGCGTTCCGCATAGACGATTGTCCGCTTGTGATCGTCTTCCTGAGCCATGCCCCGTCCCGTGCAGGTGATCGTGAACTCAGCCACGATGCGCTTGCTTCTTGAAGTGCATCCAGAATGGCGTCGAAGGCTTAAGGCAGGGTTAAACGGGACGGTTTTTAGGTGTTTCTATTTATGAAGAATTCCAGACGCCGGAAGGTTTCACAGGTTTTAACTCGCGCGCTTTGGGCGAATTTCTCGCAACAGGAAAGCTGGAACCTGGTCGCTCAAGCCAAATACAACGTTGTCGCCGTTGCGAGCTGGCCTGTTATTATTTGTTTTAGATGAGCTGCTCGAAGAATTTTCCCCACGGCTTCTTCGTTGTGACGAAGGGTTCGCGGTCTTGTGACCGTTTGATTTCGCCTTTTTTTCGGCTGGAAGCTGTTGGTCGCGACCCTGCTTGCCGCTGTCCTTTCTGGTTCGGCGCGCCTTCCTGTCGGCGGCGGTCGCTTCGAAGTCGATCGGATCGCCGAGCCATTCTATCTTCCGGTCAGTCAATTTCTCGATTGCATCTAGATATTTCCGGTCTTCGGGCGTGACGATCGTCAGGGCCACGCCGGTACGTCCGGCTCGCCCCGTGCGGCCGATGCGATGCACGTAGTCCTCGGCATGGGTCGGGATGTCGTAGTTGAATACGTGGCTCACCTCGGGGATGTCGAGGCCGCGGGCTGCCACGTCGCTAGCCACGAGGATCGAAATCGTACCCTTGCGGAAATTGTCGAGCATCGCCATCCGCGAGCGCTGGTCCATATCCCCATGAAGCGCGCCCACCGAGTAGCCGTGCCGGTCGAGCGAGCGGAAAACCGTCTGAACGTCGCGTTTGCGATTGCAGAACACGATGGCGTTCTTCAGGTCTTCCGCGTGGTCGATCAGTTCGCGCAATGCGGCGCGTTTTTCGAAGTCCTTCACGCCCGCTGCATGAATCTGCTGCGTAATCGTATCGACAGTGGAAGACGTCCTTGCAACTTCCACCCGCGCCGGATTGTGAAGGAAAGTTTCCGTCAGGCGCTGGATTTCGGGGGGCATGGTGGCGGAGAAGAACAGCGTCTGCCGGGTGAATGGGATCAGCTTGCAAATGCGTTCGATATCGGGGATGAAGCCCATGTCCAGCATGCGGTCGGCTTCGTCGATTACGAGGATCTCCACACCCTGCAAAAGCAGCTTGCCGCGCTCGAAGTGATCGAGCAGGCGGCCTGGCGTGGCAATCAGCACGTCCGCACCCCGGTCGATTACCTTGTCCTGATCGCCGAAGGATGTTCCACCGATCAATAGCGCTACATTGAGCTTGTGGTTCGTACCGTATTTCTTGAAATTTTCCTCGACCTGGGCGGCCAGTTCGCGCGTCGGCTCCAGGATGAGCGTGCGTGGCATCCGCGCTCGTGCGCGCCCCTTTTCCAGGAGCGTCAGCATCGGCAGCGTGAAGGAGGCCGTTTTACCCGTTCCCGTTTGCGCGAGGCCCAGCACGTCTCGCCTTTGCAGGACGTGGGGAATTGCACCGGACTGGATCGGCGTTGGTTCTTTGTAGCCGGCAGATTCTACCGCCGAGAGGACTTTATCGCTCAGCCCAAGAGAGGTGAAGGACATATTACCTTGATATCACTCGATGATTTTATGTTTCGCTGGATGGTAGGCCGCCGGAAGCTGCCTTGTTCGGTCATGCCGCGATCTGCGCGCACACTAACGTTAGACTTTGAAATGTCAATGATCGCTCATGAATATAATGTACGGATAAGATTTATCGGTTTCCGGCTGCGCGGGTCCGGCGTTAGTTACTTGCTGGTTGATAAATGTAGGCATCCAATTTGTCTATTTCCAGAAAGAGTTCATAAGTCAATTCACTACCGTCGGGAGCGAGCGTGTCGACGAAGGCCGTCGTGCCTGTCGCTTCGCTTTCGCTTCGGATTTCCAGGATGCGTTCGCCGGAGGTCTCGATTTCGCTCGCCTCGACATTCGATTGCGTCTTTCCGTCGCGGCGAATTTGAACGAACAGGCGATCCCGGTCGGCAAGCCGCGTGACTACGAAACGCAAGTCGCTTTCTGCCGGACCGGGAATCGCTGCCATTTGCGCTGTACCGTCGGGAAACATCCGCGCTGCGTCTGCGATTTCGTCTGCGCCTGCGGCTTCATTTATCCCGATGGTCAAGACAAGCGCCAGGGCGGCGGTTTGATTGCGCAGAATTCTGGATTTGGCCGTCATCAGATCCCGAAACAAACGTTTTTGCACTCGGATAATATCGTCATCGCGTGAGCTAGTGGCAAGCGGCGGCTGGTCCCCGAAATCTGAAGTTCGTCTTTGATTTCAGCACGCACTGCACGAGCTTCGAATTCAAAAGGCCGACGGCCGAATTCACCGCGCTAAGGGCCGTTAAGCTATTGCACTCCGAAATATGCCGGAGCAAGGTCCTCACGTTTATCCTCGCCCGTGGCCGCGTCCTTGTAGAACCGCTGGAAATCGTCGAAATAGCGGGTGCCGATGCGGTGTTTTTCGACCTGCGGAAGAGCGTCG
The DNA here is from genome assembly GCF_009826895.1 of Stappia sediminis. Classification (GTDB taxonomy): domain Bacteria; phylum Pseudomonadota; class Alphaproteobacteria; order Rhizobiales; family Stappiaceae; genus Hongsoonwoonella; species Hongsoonwoonella sediminis. The sequence goes on from NZ_WUMV01000002.1 coordinate 656,330, forward strand.
TACAGGCTTGCATCCTCGAAGGCCTTCTCCTCGTCGATATCGGGGCATGGGCCGACGTCGCTAAAACGTGATCTTGAAAGTGCGGCTCGCAGGTTTTCCCAGTCGTCGGCAAGATGCTCGGCGCGAAGCAATTTCGCGGAAAGCATATTTCCCTTGTGGGACAGCAGGGATGTCTGGCTGCGCGTGTGGTTATCGGCGCGCGTATCGCCAATTATACACGCACGCCGCACGAATTCATGGAAGCTCATATCGATGCGAAAACCCCGCAGCATCCATGCGTCGGAAATTGTGTCGCGTTCCAGAATCTGTCGGCGGTAGCACGCCGCGAGCCTGTGGCCGGGATGCCGGATTATCGCGAATGCCAAGGCAGGGTTTCGGCGGTTTATCAGTTCCCTTGGCGAAACCAGTTGGGTGCCGTCTATCCAGCCGTTTTTACTTCTCGTTGAAGCAGGAGGTGATCGATCGTCGTTTCCATTGACGAGATACTCAAGCGGATGCCTCTGCAGCATGCTGGCGGCATGGGGTATCCTTATGAGAGCGATGTCCTTTTCCGCCACAAGTGCGCAATACCTGTCACGAAGCGGGCGGCGGCTTCTGTCGAGCGCGATGTAAATCGATTTCAGCATTCCATTCACCTTCGCCCGTCCGGGGAGCTGGTGCATCTGGTTGGCCATTCCGCGTTTGCGCACCGCAGCGTCGTTACGGAAACTAAAATGAAATCAAATCGTCGGGCCGCCCCGGATCACGGACTTTTTCAAGGTTCGATCGGAAATTTTGTACGGTTTGCCGATTCGTGGCAATACACGAATACGCTATATAGACGAGGATTGTAATCATGCAATCACAATCGCACTCATGTGCATCGCCCGTACCTGGGAGCGCCTGTCATACGTCAAGGTCCTCCGCAAATTCAGCGTTGTCCTGGATGAATTGAAAGCGGGCTTCGGGCTTGTTGCCCATCAGCCTGTCGATGGTCTCTTTCGTCGAAAGCTGGTCGACATCCTGGATGCGCACCTGCAGGAGCGTACGGTTTGCGGGAGCCATCGTGGTTTCCTTGAGCTGGGCCGGCAGCATCTCTCCCAGACCCTTGAACCGGCCTATCTCGATCTTGCCTCTTCCCTTGAATTCGCTGGCGATGAGCTCGTCCTTGTGGCGGTCGTCGCGGGCATAGACCGTCTTTCCGCCCTGGCTCAGGCGGTAAAGCGGGGGAACCGCCAGGTAAAGGTGGCCATTCGTGATGAGCTCCGGCATCTCCCGGTAGAAAAAGGTGATCAGAAGCGAGGCGATATGTGCGCCGTCCACATCCGCATCGGTCATGATGACGACCTTTTCATACCGAAGGTCGCTGTCGCGGTAGGAGCCGCGCGTTCCGCAGCCGAGCGCCTGGATCAGGTCGGAAAGCTGCTGGTTGGCGGCCAGCTTGTCCCGGCCCGCATTCGCCACGTTCAGGATCTTGCCGCGCAGTGGCAGCACGGCCTGCGTCGCGCGCGCGCGCGCCTGCTTGGCCGACCCGCCGGCGGAATCGCCCTCGACGATGAACAGCTCCGTCCCGGCTGCCTGGCTGGTCGCGCAGTCGGCCAGCTTGCCGGGCAGGCGCAATTTGCGCACGGCCGTCTTGCGGGCGACATCCTTTTCCTGGCGTCGGCGAAGGCGTTCCTCCGCGCGGTCTATCACCCACTCCAGCAGCTTGTTGGCCTGGTTGGGCGAAGCCGTGAGCCAATGGTCGAACTGGTCGCGCACCGCGTTTTCGACGACCCGCGTTGCCTCGTTCGTCGCGAGCTTGTCCTTCGTCTGGCCGACGAATTCCGGTTCGCGGATGAAAACGGAAAGCATGGCCCCGGCTGAGGTCAGTACGTCGTCGCCCGTTATCAGCGAGGCCTTCTTGTTGCCCGTCAGTTCGCCATACGCCTTCAGGCCGCGAAGGAGCGCATATCTGAGGCCGGCCTCATGCGTGCCGCCTTCGGGCGTCGGCACTGTGTTGCAATAGGAATTGATGAAGCCGTCGCCGGCAAACCACGTCACGGCCCATTCCACGGCGCCGTGCTTGCCGTTGTTGTGCGTACGTCCGGCGAAAACGTCGTCTATGACGCGCCGCTCCTTGCCGAGCGCATCCGTCAGATAATCCTTCAGGCCGCCGGGGAAATGGAACGTCGCTTCGCCGGGCGTCTGGTCCTTTTCTTCGATCAGTTCCTGCGCGCAGCGCCAGCGGATCTCCACGCCCGAGAACAGATAGGCCTTCGACCGGGCCATCTTGAACAGGCGGGCCGGCTGGAAGTGTGCCGATCGTCCGAAGATCTCCGTATCCGGCTTGAACCTGATCACGGTTCCGCGCCGGTTATGTACGTCGCCCACGTTGGCGAGCGGGGATTGCGCGAGGCCGCGCTTGAATACCTGCCGATAGAGTTTGCGCGAACGCGCCACCTCGACGATCAGCTCCTCGGACAGGGCATTCACGACGGATATGCCGACGCCGTGCAGTCCGCCCGAGGTCTCGTAGACCTTGCTGTCGAACTTGCCGCCGGCATGCAGTGTCGTCATGATCACTTCGAGAGCCGATTTGCCGGGAAACTTCGGATGCGGATCGATCGGAATGCCCCGTCCGTTGTCCGTCACCGTCAGATAGCCGTCGGCATCGAGCACCACTTCGATCCAGCTCGCATGGCCGGCCACAGCCTCGTCCATCGAATTGTCGATGACTTCCGCGAAAAGATGATGAAGCGCCTTTTCGTCGGTGCCGCCGATGTACATGCCAGGCCTGCGGCGAACCGGTTCGAGGCCTTCCAGAACTTCGATGTGATCGGCCGTATAGTCGCTGTCGGCTGACGGCGCCCCGCGCGGCCGCGTGGGAACTTCCTTCAGGTTTTCGCGGCGCTTGTTCGCCATCGCCTTTGCATCGCCCGTTTCCGGGTCGGTCGCATCGGCTTTTGCGAACAGGTCGTTTTTTGCGCTCATGTGGCTTTACCGTTTCGAAGTGCGCTTCACGTTGATCCCCGTCCTCTTGCCGTCAGGCACCGTTTGCACGGGTGGAAAAAGGGTGTGAAGCGAATCACCGGTCATTGTGGCAGTTGCGCGACAGCGGGACAAAGTATCGATTTACCTTATGCCCCGAATTGTGAGCGTTTAGCGCATAAGGGAGCCATGATCCATCGGTTTGGAAGGTCGCGACAACCAATTCTAAACCTCGTCATGTTCAAATGATTTCAATACCGAATGAAATACAGGGCGGAACGTGGGGGCGTTTTCTTGTCCATGCTTGAGCGGGTAAAGCGCGATACGGCGGACTTCGGCTCTGGAGGCGTGCATGCCTTTATGCGCTCGACTTGCGGTTTCAGTCGTTCCTTCCGTCATCAAGGGATTGCCCGATCTGTTGTCTCGCTGCAACAGCTGAATCGGGATGCTTCGGGTATCGTAGGTCATGCCGTCGTTAGGCCACGATTGGTGGGCTTGTCGGGCCACGCCGATCTGACGTGCGCCGGCTCGCGGTTGAATTCGGTGCGCTGGTTCCGGCGCCGCGAAATCCGGTGTCGAATATGTGGTGAGGTTGGGTCGATATCCTGCCGCATGGAACGCGGAGGGAATTTGGCCCTGGACGATGAGAGGTTGCGGATCGGCAAATGATCTGAATTACGCCGTAGTATTGCCGAAAAAGACCTGCACAGTGGTGGAAATTCAGCCCCGCACGCAGGATCCCAAGGTCGAAGGCGGCAGTTGAGTGCGAATGGGCAGTGCCGGGCAAACCGGCCGACAACAGAGAGGCGTCTTCGCTGTCCCGGCGAATGACGAACGGATGTCATGCGATCGACGAGATCGAGGGTTTTACTTGCCTTGATGGCAGCGGCATCGATTCTTGCCGCGCCTGCGCAGGCGCTTGACGAGAAGAAAGCGACCGAGGGTGGCGTCGTTAAGCCTTCGGACCTTTCTCCCGGTGAAGCCCTGCGTGTGGGAACCCGCTTCTATTATTCCGGCGAAAAGGCGCGGGCGGTGGATTCGCTTCGGTTCGCCGCGGAAAACGGCCATCCGCTCGCCGCATGGAAGCTCGGCAAGATGTACGCCGCCGGTGACGGCGTGCAAGAGGACGATCTCAAGGCATTCGAATATTTCCGTCAGGTCGCCAGCCAGTATGGCGACGATAGTCCGACGTCGCCCCGCGCTCCCTTTGTTGCAAGCGCCTTCGTTGCGCTCGGCAGCTATTATTTGACGGGTATCGGTGACAGTGCGATTGAGCCGAACGTGGCGCGGGCGCGCGAGATTTTCACCTATGCAGCGTCTTATTTCGGCGATGCGGACGCCCAGTTCCAGCTTGGCAAGCTTTATCTTGAGGACAGCAAACCGAACGAGCAGATGGCGGCTCGCTGGCTGAAGCTTGCCGCGCGCAAAGGCCATGTCGAAGCGCAGGGCCGGCTTGGCGATCTACTGTTTTCCTCAAGCTTCCACGGTGATGCCAAGGTTCGTGGGCTCATGTGGCTGAATATCGCCCGCGCCAGCGCCAGCGGTCCTGAAGAGCAGTGGATCGTCGATGCCCAGGAACGCTGTTACGCGCTGGCGGATGAAAGCGTGCGCCGCAGGGCTGAACGCCTTTCGAATGCGTGGCTTGAGAAGAACGCGCCAGTACTTGCCGACAGTGGGCAGTAACGGACCTGCCGGCTGAGATCATCCCTGCCGTTTACCCTGAAAAGCCGCTCTTTTCAGCTTTTCGAAGCGTTTTGCGGCGCGTCGTTTGGTATGGGCGTAAAGGTATTTTCCAGATCTTGCTCATTGACCGAGCTGAGCGGGCACTGTGTCTCCAGCCGTTCCCATGAGGTATTGTTCAATACGATCTGGCATTGTGCCAGGCGCGGGCCCTTAGGCCCGTTGAGGCATACCACGTCGCCCAGTTGATAGTCGGCACCCCGATAGCGGCAGGTGCAATCGATATTGCCGCCGGCCAGGCTCTTCGCGGTGGTCGCGGGAAAAATGGCAAGCGCCATCAGAAGCGCACTGATGACTTTCCCTCTCATGCGAACATAATAGCACGATCCGGCGGATCTGCGCAGTTCAATTGCGATAGGTGTCCCAGCCGTTGACGCGCGGCCAGACCCGCAGATTTCCGCCTTGCCCGTCGACAGTGAGGTAGGCGTCATAGGCGGCTGCGGTCATGCATGCGTGGTTAGGCAGGATCTGAAGCCGGCTTCCGACCGGAAATCTCGTGAAATCGATCTCTTGCCCGTCGCGGGTCGTGACGTATCCGTGTTCCTGGCTCACACCTTCGATTGTGAGGTTCGCAATCGCAGTGCCGTCTTCGTCCGCCAGAAACCCGTAGCCGCAGTCGTTTTCCTGGGTCGCGCAGGAGCGATCTTTCGAAAGGGCGAGGCCGCCCGCGTCCAGGATAAGCCGGTTCAGGTGCGGCGCATGGCTGACGACGCTTGCGAGCACGGTTACCGCGATGTCGTCGAGCGGCGCTATAGCAAGGTTCGACTGAAAGACATCCTGAAACATGTAGACGCCGGCCCGCACTTCCGAAACGCCGTCGAATGAGCGTCCGAACCGCGCTGTCGGCGTCGATCCGACGCTGACGATCGGGCGGGGCATCCCAGCTTCGCGGACAGCATCCGCCGCTGCCACCGTGATGCTGCGCTCCTGTTCTGCCATCGCCTCCAACTCGGTGAGCGATCTGGCGGCATAGCTTTCCCCGCCATGTGCCATGACACCGTAAAGCTGAAGCCTCTCCGCATCATGGATCGTCTGTGCGATCTCGATCAGCCGGGCTTCCTCGGGCCGCAATCCGGTGCGGTGGCGGTCGACATCGATTTCAAGGAAAACCCGCAACGGCGGTCCGTCGATCGATGCGCGGGCCAACGCCTGTGCCGTATCCAGCGTGTCGAGACAAACGGCCACATCCGCCCCCTTGCGGTTGAGCGCGGAGACCCGCTCGAGCTTTGCCGGAATGATGGAGACTGCATACAGGATATCCGTCAGCCCGTGAGCGGCGAAATATTCCGCTTCCCGCAGTGTCGATACGGTCCACCTGTCGGCCCCGTATTCGGCGCAGATGCGTGCGACGTCGATCGACTTTGCGGTTTTCAGATGCGGGCGCAGCGGCACACCGATCTCGCGGAAGCGATCCGCCATCGCCTTGACGTTACGTTCCAGGCGGTCGCGGTGAAGGATCAGGCAGGGTGTCTCGAGATCGGGGGGAAGGGGCATCTTCGGATTTCTCAGGCTATTGAATCAACCATTCAGGCGGCGAGGTTCACCCAGACGGGAACATGATCGGACGGCTTTTCCCAGCCGCGCACGTGCTTGTCGATCCCGCAATCCTTGAAGAGGTCGGTCGCTTGCGGCGACAGGAGGATATGATCGATGCGGATGCCGTTGTTCTTCTGCCAGGCGCCGGCCTGGTAGTCCCAGAAGGTGTAGACCTCCGCGCCGTCGGTCGTTGCCCGCACCGCCTCGGTAAAGCCAAGGTTCGCAAGCTCGCGGAAAGCCTGCCGGCTTTCGGGCTGAAACAGCGCGTCGTCCTTCCAGTTGTCCGGGTTTTTGGCGTCGATTGGATCGGGGATCACATTGTAGTCGCCGAGCAGCAGGAACGCTTCTTCTGCGGCCAGATGCTCCAGCGCCAGCTTTTGCAGGCGTTCCATCCAGGAAAGCTTGTAGGTGAATTTTTCGCCCCCGATGGGATTGCCGTTCGGGAGGTAAAGGCATCCGACGCGCACGCTGCGTGCGCTGTCCTGCAAAGAGATGACCCCCTCGATATAGCGGGCCTGTTCGTCGCCGTCGTCTCCGGGAAGCCTGCGGATCACCTCGTCGAAGGGAGATTTGGAGAGGAGGGCAACTCCGTTGAAGCCTTTTTGTCCATGCGTTTCAACATTATAACCGAGGTCTTCAAAGGCTTCGCGCGGAAAATTCTCGTCGACCGACTTGATCTCCTGCAGGCAGGCGATATCGGGTGAGGCTTCCTTCAGCCAGTCGAGAACGGTATCGATACGCGCTTTCACGCCGTTGATATTCCAGGTGGCGATTTTCACGCGCGGATCCCTTGGCTGGTTTTATTTTCTTCGGATGGTTATCGCGTCAGAATACCGAAAAGCTAGTGCCGCAGCCGCAGCCCGCCGTGGCATTCGGGTTGTTGATCTGAAACGCCTGGCCGATCAGGTCGTCGACGAAATCGATCTCCGAGCCTTCCATATACTGCAGAGATACCGGATCGATAAGCACGGTCGCGCCGTCGCGCTCCAGGACGAGGTCGTCGGCTTCGCGTTCCTTCACGAAATCGTATTTATACTGGAATCCGGAACAACCGCCGCCTTCCACGCTGACGCGCAGGACTGTGCCGGGCGCTTCCTTGGACAGGATCTTGGCAATCCGCCGCGCGGCGCGTTCGGTTACTGCGACGGGCGTATTGATCGTTTCGGTCATGGTCGGTCATCTCGGTTCTTGAGGCGGGATTGAGCGAAAATCGGTGTCGTGATCGCTCTGCCCCTTGTTTGTAAGCTTATCAAATAGGTATGAACGGGCGAAGTGTCCGTCAATAAGCTTTCCTTTGCTGGAAGTTCGTAAGGGCCTGCACGCATAGACAAGACCCTGAGCAGGAGCAGGTATGGTCGCTACACTGGGATACGGGGCGCAGCCGCGCGCCGAATATGCGGTCAACCCCGATGAAAGCCGCGGTCGGCTCTATCCGGAACCGGCAAGCCCTACGCGCACGCCCTTCCAGCGCGATCGTGACCGGATCATCCATTCCGCTGCGTTTCGCCGCCTGAAGCACAAGACGCAGGTGTTCGTCTATCATGAGGGCGACCACTATCGTACGCGGCTCACGCATACGATCGAGGTTTCGCAGATTGCGCGTTCGCTCGCCCGTGCCCTGCGGCTCGATGAAGACCTGGCGGAGTGCCTGGCGCTTGCGCATGATCTTGGCCATACGCCCTTCGGTCATGAGGGCGAGGATGTCATGCACGAATGCATGGCGCCTTACGGCGGCTTTGACCATAACGCGCAGTCGCTCCGCGTCGTGACGAGATTGGAGAGACGCTATGCGGACTTCGACGGCCTGAACCTTTCGTGGGAAACACTCGAAGGGCTCGTAAAGCACAACGGGCCGCTGATGACGCGCGATGGAGAGGCGCTTGGCAAGTTCGCAGGCTCCGGGTTGCCTTTCGCCATTCGCAGTTTCGCAAAGGAATACGATCTCTGGCTCTGGTCGTGGCCGAGCGCGGAGGCGCAAGCTGCGGCAATTGCCGACGATATCGCCTACGACGCACATGACCTGGATGACGGCCTTCGAGCGGGACTGTTCGAAATCGAGGAAATGCGCGAGGTCCCATTCCTCGCCAGTATCCTTGAAGAGGTGGACGACCGCTATCCGGTCCTTGAGCTTCCACGCAGGATCCATGAGATCGTGCGCCGCTGTATCACGCGGATGGTCGAGGACGTGATTTCGGAAGGAATCGTGCGGCTGGAGAGGCTGAAGCCGCGCTCTGCGGATGATGTGCGCAATGCCCAGGGAGCCATGGTCGACTTCTCGCCCGGCATGCAACTTGCCGAAAAGGAGGTGAAGGCTTTCCTCTTCGCGCATGTTTATCGCCACGAGGAGGTTCTTGCCGTCAGGAGGCAGGTCTCCAAGGTTGTGCGGGATTTGTTCGGCCGCTACATGGATGAGCCTGCGGCAATGCCGAAAGAATGGCATGAAGGTCTTGACGGCGCGGAGGAAACCCGTGTCGCCCGCCGCGTATGCGACTATATCGCCGGGATGACGGACCGTTATGCCGTCGACGAGCACCGGCGGTTGTTTGACGATACCCCTGATTTGGGCTAGTTCCGCGCCAAGTTCCCCATATGGAAAACGAAGCGCTGCCGGCGATTGGCGCCCGAGCGCATCACGTCGAGTGCATAAATGAACCTCTTTGCCGATTTTTCCGCCCGCGTTCGTAACGCCGTCGAAGGCCTGAAGCTTAACGGGGACGGTGCAGCGCTCGATCTGTCGCGCATCGTCGTCGAGCCGCCGCGCGATCCCGCGCATGGCGATCTTGCGACCAACGCGGCGATGGTGCTTGCCAAGCCGCTAAAGACGAACCCACGCGAGCTTGCGGGCAGGATCTGCGAAGCGCTTTTGCAGGATGAGGACATCGTTTCCGCCGATGTCGCTGGCCCCGGCTTCATCAATCTGCGCCTTTCGGATGCCGTCTGGCATGGGGTTCTCGGCTCGGTGCTGGACGAGGCGGGGAATTTCGGGCGATCCGACTTCGGCGCTGGCAAGAAGGTCAACGTCGAATACGTTTCGGCGAATCCGACCGGGCCGATGCATGTGGGCCATTGCCGTGGTGCGGTGGTTGGCGATGCGCTTGCCAATCTCCTTGCTTTTGCCGGCTACGACGTGACGCGGGAATATTACATCAACGACGCGGGCGTTCAGATCGATGTGCTCGCGCGGTCGGCTTTCCTGCGGTACCGCGAGGCCTTGGGACAGGATATCGGCAAGATCCCGGAGGGGCTTTATCCGGGCGACTATCTGGTGCCCGTCGGCAAGGAGCTTGCGGAAAAATACGGCGATACGCTCTTGGCGATGGAAGAGGGCGAGTGGCTTGCCATCGTGCGCGATTTCTCGATCGAGGCGATGATGGAGTTGATCCGTGAGGATCTGGCGCTCCTCAATGTCCATCACGAAGAATTCTTCTCCGAACGCTCGCTGCATGATCGCTCAAATGGCGGCAAATCGGAGATCGACGAGATGCTGGCCGATCTTCGTACCCGCAATCTCGTCTATGAGGGAACATTGCCGCCGCCCAAGGGCCAGTTGCCCGAAGATTGGGAAGATCGCGAGCAAACGCTCTTCCGGGCGACCGACTATGGCGACGATATCGACCGGCCTCTCAAGAAATCGGATGGTTCCTACACCTATTTTGCTGCGGATGTCGCTTATTTTCGCTCCAAGTACCTGCGCGGTTACAAGGAGATGATCTACATTCTCGGCGCCGATCATGGCGGCTACGTCAAGCGGCTTGAGGCCGTCGGCCGTGCCGTTTCGGGCGGCGAGGCGGAAGTGATCGTGCGCCTCTGCCAGCTCGTGAAGCTGTTCCGCGCCGGGGAACCCGTGCGCATGTCAAAGCGTTCCGGCGACTTCATCACCCTGCGCGACGTGGTGGAGGAAGTCGGGCGCGATCCGGTGCGCTTCATGATGCTTTACCGAAAGAACGATGCGCCGCTCGATTTCGATTTTCAAAAGGTGACGGATCAGTCCAAGGACAATCCGGTCTTCTACGTTCAGTACGGTCATGCCCGCTGCTGTTCTGTCATGCGCCAGGCGCGCGAGGAGATGGGCGATGCCGATCTTTCGCCGGCGGCGCTACGGGCCGCCGACTTCTCCGAATTAAGTGATTCGGGTGAAAGGGAACTGATTGCGCGTCTTGCGGTCTGGCCGCGGGTCGTCGAAGCGGCTGCAGAGGCGCATGAGCCGCACCGTATAGCGTTTTACCTGCATGATTTAGCTAGTGCGCTGCATTCACACTGGAATAGAGGCAAGGATATGCCTCAATTACGCTTTATTAACTCTAAAGAACCACAAACGACAATGGCACGCCTAGCATTGGTGCAGGCTATCTCGTTTGTGCTTGCGTCGGGACTTGATATTCTTGGCGTAGACGCTCCTGAGGAGATGCGGTAACCGCATGGCGCGTCCGGTTCGATTTGCGGGTACTGTCTCACCCGCGACGAACGCAACGAAGCGGAGAAACCGGATAAGACATGTCCAGTCGCTCGAATTTTCCGATGCCCGATAACAACCGTCCTGCCGGCAGGCAGGCGTCGGGCGATAGTGCTCCGGAGTTCGAGGAGGATCCGCTCGTCGAACTGGCCCGCATCGTCAGCGAAGGCAGCGGTGGCTATCACCGCGGCGAGGAAGCTGTGCCTGAGGAACCGGAACCGCTTGAGTTGACGCGGCCGCAGCATCAGCAAGAGACGCAGCATTGGCCGGATGAGCCGCTGCGCGGCTCTTTTGAAGACGCGCAACATGACGAATTCGCGGCCGAAGACGAGTTCCATCAGGAAGAGGGCGGGACGGCGCCGCCGGCCGAATATTCGCCCCATACCGATTCCGAACCGGCCTACGAGGAGCAGGTTTACGAGGACCCGGCCTATGAGGAACCCGCTTATGAGCCCGCGCCGGAGGCTTATGAGGAGCCATATCGGGTTGAAGAGCCGGCCCCTTACGAAGAGCAAGCCTATTCAGAGCCGCATTATGCCGGTCCCGATGCCGGTATCGATGAGCAATACCACGCGGAACCGGAAGAGGCTCATGCCGCCGGTTACGACGACGGCTACGGTGATGAGGCCGCGCAGGGTGATACCACGGCGGGCTTTGAAGATGAGTTGCGCTCCGCGTTCGACATCAGTATCGGCGGCCGGGCGAGAATAGAACCGGCGGCGCCCGAGGTTGGGGCGCCAGCCGCTGCCGAGGGTGAGCCTGCGGCCATTGAGGATGATTTCGACGATTTGTTCGAAGATGAATCTCGGCCTCCCGTCCAGGCTGCCGCCGTTCAGCCAGTCGAAGCACATGCTCCAGGCTATGATTCGGATCGGGGACAGGCGCCCGGCGTTGATCGATATGCGCAAGGCACGGAGGAAGAGGGCGACTACCTCGATGAGGATGAGCCGCCGGAGGGTGGCTACGACCTCGATGCTGTGGCCCGTGCCATGAAGGAGAGCGACCCGGCTCTTACCGGTCATGGTGTGTTGCCGCCGCATCCGGAAGCGGAGACCCGCGCAGCACCCGAGGGGCGTGGCAAGCGCCGGGGGTTGGCGGTCGCCGCAGCCATCGTGGGCCTTGCCGTCGTCGGCGGAGCGGCGTTTGCGCTGATCGATTTTGGCGATTCGGGCGTCGATATCGGTCCGCCACCGGTCATCGCGGCTCAGGAAGGGGATTTGAAGATCTATCCGGCCACCGAAGAGCCCAAGGCGCAGGCGCAGAGCAAGCTAATCTACGATCGGGTTCGCGGTGTGGAAAGCACGGGGGAAGAGCGTCTGGTCCTGCCGGATGACACGCCCGTCGCCTCCCTTCCGCCGGCTCCCGCAACGAACGAACCTGCCTCAACGGGAGGTACGACGCGCACCGTCGCGCCGAAGCGCGTTCGCACGGTGATCGTGCGTCCGGACGGAACGGTCATTTCCGGAAATGACGGCGCCGAAGATACGACGGAAACGGCCGCCTTGTCTGAGCCGAACCTGCCATCGACGGTCGGGGAAGTGTCCGCGCCGACCCTTCCGGATACGACGACGCCTTCCTCATCCGCTCCGGATGTCGTATCGCCGGCAGGCGGACAGAATGCCTCTCCCTCTAGCACTGGCCTGCCTGATGTGACGCCGCAACAGCCGCAGGAAGAAGCGGCAACGGACGATGCCGCTGCCGGGCAGGAGCCGGAAGCGCCTGAACAAGCCCAGGGCGAAACCGTGTTTCCGCGTGCGAAGCCGGAGGCGCCTCGCACGGTTGTCGCAGCCGCGCCAACCGCCAGCCAACAGGCTCCCGCGCGCCAGTCGGACAGCGGACCGCTCGACCTGACCTCGCAGCAGCAGGCGGCCGCGCCCGCGACGACGCCGCAACCCGACACCGAGCCGCGGCCTTCCCAACCTGCTGCTTCGTCCAGCGGCAGCATACCGGCTGGAGCCTATATCGTGCAGGTTTCCTCGCAGCGGACGGAGGATCAGGCGCGTCAGGCGTTTGCCGGCCTGCAGAACAGGTTTCCTTCGGTGCTGGGGTCCGTCACGCCGGTTATTCAACGTGCGGACCTCGGCGACCGGGGTGTGTTCTATCGCGTACGAATCCCCGCGTCCTCGCGCGATGAGGCAATCGGCCTTTGCGAGAATCTGAAAGCTGCCGGCGGTGACTGTTTCGTGCGGCGGAACTGATTTTCGGTTTGTGGAGGGCTGCATCCTCCCATCATTCGGCACTCCGCCGCTTCCCGGACAGGTAATTGATGGCAAAGGCATTTATCTGTGGCGCATCGTCGACGAGCCTGTCTGTCGACGAGCGCGCCTTCGTCGCGACGGAACGGCCCTGGGGGTTGATCCTTTTCGCCAGGAACTGTCATGAGCCGGAGCAGATTCGCGACCTCGTTGCCGAGTTTCGCGAATGCGTCGCCGATATCGACGCGCCTGTGCTGATCGATCAGGAGGGAGGGCGTGTTCGCCGGCTTCGCCCGCCGATCGTGGCCGACTATCCGCCGGGCGATGTCTACGGGCGGATTTTCGCGCGAGACAGGCAGGCGGGCGTTCGCGCCGCGTGGGCGGGGGCGCGTCTCATCGGCGCGGACCTTCATGATCTCGGCATCAATGTCGATTGCTTGCCGATCGTGGATGTGCGTTTTCCCGAAACGGACGATGTGATTGGCGACAGGGCCTATGGCGATACGCCGGACCAGGTTGCCGAAATCGGCCGGGCCGTTGCGTCGGGTCTGGAAGCGGCGGGTGTTCTGCCGGTTCTCAAGCATATTCCCGGGCATGGCCGGGCAACCGTCGATAGTCATCACGAACTGCCGGTTGTTGACGCTGCGAAATCGGAGCTTTGCGACGTTGACTTCGCGCCATTTCGCAAGTTGAACGATCTGCCGCTCGCCATGACGGCGCATATCGTCTACGGCGCGATAGATCCGCAAAACTGCGCCACGCAGTCGCCGAAGATGATCGGGGATATCATTCGGGGTGAGATCGGTTTTGACGGATGCCTGATGAGCGACGACGTTTCAATGCGCGCGCTCGGCGGCGAAATGAGAGAGCGTGTTGCTAGCCTCTTTGCCGCCGGCTGCGATCTCGCCTTGCATTGCAACGGCGATTTTGCGGAAATGCGGGATGTCGCGGCGGCATCGCCTGAATTGCGCGGAAAGGCGCTGGCGCGGGCGAATGCCGCGAAAGCCCGGCTTCGCGCTCCCGAGCCGGTCGACCGGAAAGCTCTTCGCGAGGAGTTCGAGCGGTTGATCGGCGCTTGAGTGCGAGCTGATCGTGAATGGCCGTTCGTGAAGGAGACCGCTCATGTCCGCCTCGGGTGAGGGGCCGTCGGTACAGGACGATTTTCTGGAGGGCGCGGAAAGGTCCACGGCCGTCGGGGAAGAACGCGCTGCGAGCGATCCTGCATTCGTTGTCGATGTCGACGGTTTCGAAGGCCCGCTCGACCTGCTGTTGACGCTGTCGCGCAATCAGAAGGTCGATCTCACCCGCATCTCCATTCTGGCTCTTGTCGAGCAATACCTCCAGTTCGTCGCCGAAGCGCGGCGGCTTCGGCTGGAGCTTGCCGCCGATTATCTCGTCATGGCGGCCTGGCTTGCCTATCTGAAGTCGCGCCTTCTCATTCCCGAAACGAAGAACGACGACGAACCGACGGGCGAAGAGCTTGCCGCCGCGCTTGCGTTCCGGCTGCGCCGCCTTGAGGCCATGCGGGAAGCTTCCGCCAGGCTTCTTGCGCGAAATCGCCTGGGGCGAGACATTTTCGCGCGCGGCATGCCGGAGACGATATCGATCGAGCGTGTGGGAAATTACACCGCTTCGCTCTACGATCTCCTGTCGGCTTATGCCTCGCAGCGCCAGCGCCAGTCGGTGACGTCGGTGCATGTTCGCCGTCGTACGGTCTGGTCGCTTCAGGAAGCTCGCGATCTTCTTGTTCGCCTGATCGGCCAGACGCTGGACTGGACGCCGATCGATTCCTATCTCTTGCGGTATATCGCTGACCCCGGGCAACGCTCCACGGTGCTTGCCAGTTCTTTTTCCGCCAGTTTGGAACTTGTCCGGGAAGGGGAAATCGAGCTAAGGCAGTCCGGTCCCTTCGAGCGGCTTTACCTGCGCAAGCGTTCCGGGGACGAAAACCCGCAAGAGGCTGAAAGCCCGTCAGGTGATGGAGAACAGACAGATCGCGATGAATGAAGCGGAAGGCTCCGAGGCCCAGGGCATGGAGACGGATGAGGCGGTTGGCGCGCGCGGAGCTGACGGCCATTCCGGCATTCGCATGCTGGAAGCGCTGCTCTTCGCCTCGGGCGAGCCGCTGGGAGTGGAAGAACTCAAGAAGCGCCTGCCTGGAGATCACGACATCGAAGCGCTCCTGATCGAACTTCAGCGCCAATACGCAACGCGCGGCGTGAATGTCGTGAAGGTCGCGGGCAAATGGGCACTGCGCACCGCGGAGGATCTTTCGTATCTCTTGCGCCGTGAACAGATCGAAGAGCGCAAGCTGTCGCGGGCAGCCTTGGAGACGCTTGCGATCATCGCCTATCACCAGCCGGTCACGCGGGCGGAGGTGGAGGAAATTCGTGGCGTTTCGACTTCCAAGGGAACGCTGGATGTGTTGATGGAAACGGGCTGGGTGCGCATGCGCGGGCGCCGGCGTACGCCGGGCCGCCCGGTAACCTATGGAACGACCGAAGCCTTTCTGGAGCATTTTTCGATCGCCACGATCGGCGATCTGCCGGGCCTTGAGGAACTGAAAGGCGCGGGCCTTCTCGACAGCGCCATTCCGGCGAGCTTCCAGGTGCCGATGCCCGATGATTCAAGCGATCTTCAGGAAGACGAAGATCCGCTCGAACAGACGCTGCTCTTTGATACCGCCGACGAGGACGACGGCGAGACGGATTCCAGATGACATTGATTGATCCGAAGTTGGCGGCTGAAAGGGCTGGCCGCTGGGGCGTGCGCGGCACGGCCGCCGCGACTATCGCCGCCCGGCTGGCGTTTGAGCGCGTGAGCCACGATTATGACGGCGTTCCTTCCGTGCTCGATGTCTCGCTCACCGTGGAGCCGGGCGAGGTGCTTTGTCTGCTTGGCCATTCCGGCTGCGGCAAGACGACGCTTCTGCGCCTTGCCGCCGGGATCGAGCGGCAATCGGCGGGCCGTGTTCTGATCAACGAGCGCGAGGTCGGCGGGCCGTCCCGCTTCCTTCCGCCGGAAAAGCGCGGCATTGGGTTGATGTTCCAGGATTATGCGCTTTTTCCGCATCTTTCCATCATCGACAATGTCATGTTTGGCCTGCGCGCGATGGCAAGGGATGATGCGCGCCGCGAGGCGCTGAGCGCGCTGTCCCGCGTTGGTCTGGGCGGATATGCGGAAGATTATCCGCATGCGCTTTCGGGAGGCGAACAGCAGCGTGTCGCGCTTGCAAGGGCGATTGCCCCGCGCCCCGGCGTTTTGCTCATGGACGAGCCGTTTTCCGGGCTCGATCGGCGGCTTCGCGACAGTGTTCGCGACGAGACGCTCTCGGTGCTGCGCGAGACGCGCGCGACCTGCATTCTCGTGACCCATGACCCGGAAGAAGCCATGCGCATGGGCGACCGTATAGCCTTGATGCGCAAGGGCGCGATCACGCAGCTTGGCACGGCCGATGAGCTCTACAATCGTCCGGCGGATCTTTTCGTTGCCCGGTTTTTCTCCGAACTCAACGAGATCGAGGGTGTGGCGGGCGAGGGGGATGTGGAAACCGTGTTCGGCAGGTACTCCGCGCCCGGTGTGAAGGCTGGCGACAAGATCGATGTGTCGCTGCGCCCGCAGGGAATAATTCTGGGAGAACCGGGAGAAGGCCGAGCCGGACGTGTCGTGCGCCGCCGTTTTGTGGGCGAGGTGGACTTGATCGATCTTGCGGTGGAAGGTCTCGATCACGAAATAAAGGCCAGGATTCGCGATGGAGGCCGCTTTGCGGTCGGCATGGATGTCGGAATCCGCGTCGACGAAAGGGACGTACTGGTCTTCAAACGCGACGAAAGTTGAATGACAGGCAGGCAAATGAGCGGTGCAACTTCCAAATCCTTCGGTTGCGAAAGCTTCGCCTTTCCTGCAATAGTGCCGCGCCGGTCGCAGGGCCGGCCCAGGGCATGGTCCCGCGAAATGGACCCGTTTCGCGGAGGAAGCCATCCCGCGGCTGCGTGAATGAGGGTCGGGCTCTTGATGCTTCGGACAAGACAGTCCGGAGGGAGGCCGGCCGACGACAAGGAGTTTGACGTATGGGTATCAGCTTTTGGCAGATCCTGATCATCGCGGTGATCATCGTTCTGCTGTTCGGCCGCGGCAAGATTTCCGAGCTGATGGGCGACGTCGCCAAGGGTATCAAGAGCTTCAAGAAGGGTCTGAACGAGGACGAGGCCGCGGAAGCCGAAAAGGACGATCCGAAGACGATCGATCACAATCCGACCGAAAGCGCATCCGCTCAGCAATCCGAGGACAAGTCCAAGGCCAGCTGACGCCTTACGGCGCGTTTAGGCTGAAGGTGGCGACGGCTCATGTTCGATATCGGCTGGACGGAACTTCTCGTGGTCGCGATGGTCGCGGTCATCGTCGTGGGTCCGAAAGACCTGCCGCGGATGCTTCGCACGTTCGGGCAGACGGTAGGAAAGCTGCGGCGCATGGCCGGCGAGTTCCAGTCGACCTTCAACGAAGCGCTGCGGGAGGCGGAACAGCAGGCCGACATCGCGGACATGAAGAAGCAGGTCGAAAAGGCCGGCAATTTCGATCCGCTCTCCGACCTGAAAAAGTCCATTGAGGCCGGGCCGGAAAAGTCGAAGCCTGCCGGTAAACCGAAGCAGGACAATGTTTCGGTCTCGCCGGCCGGCAAGCAGGACGAGGCGCCTGAGAAGGTGGAAAGCGCCGCCGAGCCCTCCGATGGGAAAGAAGGCGGCGTCGGCGATAAGGCTGCCGCCGAGGCGGATGGCGACTCCGGCAAGAAGAAGGCCGCTGAAGGCTCCAAGGCATGACGCAAGACGATATTGATGCCAGCAAGGCGCCGCTCATCGAGCATTTGATCGAGTTGCGTCAGCGGCTCATGAAATCGGTGATCGCGATCATCATCGCCTTCATCGCCTGCTTCTACTTCGCAACCGATATCTTCAACATCCTGATCGTGCCGTATGAGCAGGCGGCGGGCACCGAACGCTCGATCGAGCTGATCTACACGGCGCCGCAGGAATATTTCTTCACGCAGTTGAAGCTGGCGCTTTTCGGTGCGTTGTTCCTCGCCTTTCCGGTGATCGCCTCGCAAATCTACATGTTCGTCGCGCCCGGCCTCTACAAGCATGAACGCGGCGCGTTCCTGCCGTTCCTAGTGGCGACGCCGATCCTCTTTCTGATCGGCGCGGCACTTGTCTATTTCCTCGTCATGCCGCTTGCCATGGGCTTTTTTCTGTCGATGGAGCAGGCGGGCGATGCCGGCAAGGCCAGCATTCACCTTCTGCCGCGCGTGAGCGAATATCTGGGCCTGATCATGATCCTGATATTTGCCTTTGGCCTCGTATTCCAGCTTCCGGTGCTGTTGACGCTTCTTGGCCGCGTCGGGCTGGTTACGGCCGAAGGGCTCAAGCAGAAGCGCAAATACGCGGTGGTGATCGCCTTCGTCGCAGCGGCCGTGTTGACGCCGCCCGATCCCATCAGCCAGATCGGTCTTGCGCTGCCGACGTTGCTTCTCTACGAAGTCTCCATTCTTTCCGTCCGGCTCGTCGAGAAGAAGCGCGAAGAGCGGGAAGCGGAAGCGGCGGAAAGCGACTGACGTCGTTTTGGTCCCTTCGGCTTGCCGGCTTTCCGTATCGCGGTTTCCTTGGCAGCCGTGACAATGTCAGCCGGGGTTTTTCATGCACGACATCAAGTGGATCCGCGAGAATCCTGAGAGCTTCGACGCCGCGATCGCGCGGCGTGGTGTGGAGCCTCAGTCTGCGCGTCTGATCGAACTGGACGAAGCGCGCCGCGCGCATGTGGCGAAGCTGCAGGACGCGCAGGAGCGCCGCAACGCTGCATCGAAGGAAATCGGCAAGGCCAAGGGTACCGGCGACGAGACGCGGGCTCAGGAGCTTATCGACGAAGTTGCCAAGCTGAAATCCTTCGTTCAGGAGGGCGAGGAGGAGGAGCGAAAACTCGCCACCGCCCTCAACGAGGCGCTTTCCACGATTCCGAACCTGCCGCTCGACGATATTCCGGACGGCGTTGACGAAGCCGATAACGTGGAATTGCATGTCGTCGGCGAAAAGCCGCCCTTCGCGTTTGAGCCCAAGGAGCATTTCGAGCTTGGCGAGGGCCTGGGCGGCATGGATTTCGAGACGGCGGCAAAGCTTGCCGGCTCGCGATTCGTCATGCTCAAGGGCCAGGTGGCGCGTCTCGAACGTGCGCTTGGCCAGTTTATGATCGATTTGCATACCGGCGAGCACGGCTATACGGAAGTTTCGCCGCCGCTGTTGGTGCGTGACGAGATCCTTTATGGAACCGGGCAATTGCCCAAGTTCGCCGAGGATCAGTTCCGCACCACCGACGATCGTTGGCTGATTCCCACGGCCGAGGTGCCGCTCACCAATATCGTTAACGGAGAGATCCTGGACGAAGGCGCGCTGCCCATGCGGGTGACGGCGCTGACTTATTGTTTCCGTTCCGAGGCCGGGTCTGCCGGGCGTGACGTACGCGGCATGCTGCGTCAGCACCAGTTCCAGAAGTGCGAACTCGTGTCGATCACGCGCCCGGAGGAATCGCTCGACGAGCTGGAGCGTATGCGCGAATCCGCCGAAGCCGTTTTGAAGAAGCTCGGCCTTCATTATCGTGTCGTAACGCTATGTGCGGGCGACATGGGCTTCGGCGCGCGCAAGACTTATGACCTTGAGGTCTGGCTGCCGGGGCAGGGCGCCTATCGCGAGATTTCCAGTTGTTCGGTCTGCGGGGATTTTCAGGCACGGCGCATGAACGGGCGCTATCGTCCGGCTGGCGAAAAGGGCGTTCGTTTCGTTCACACGCTGAACGGTTCCGGCGTTGCCGTCGGGCGTGCGCTCATCGCCGTTCTTGAGAATTATCAGAACGAGGACGGATCCGTCACGGTTCCGGAAGCGCTCAAGCCCTATATGGGTGGGCTGGAACGGATCGGCTGAGGGCTCATGCGTATTCTTCTGACCAACGACGACGGTATCAACGCGGAGGGTTTCGCCGCGCTTCGCACCATCGCGGGCGAACTTTCCGACGATGTCTGGTGTGTAGCGCCCGAGACCGACCAGAGCGGAACCGCTCATTCGCTCACGCTGCATGATCCCTTGCGCGTAAGGAAGCTTGACGAGCGCCGCTTTGCCGTGCGCGGCACGCCGACCGACTGCGTCATCATGGGTGTTCGCGAATTGATGGACGGCCCGCCGGATCTTGTGCTTTCCGGCGTCAATCGCGGACAGAACGTTGCGGATGACGTCACCTATTCCGGCACCATCGCAGGCGCCATGGAAGGCATCTTGATGGGCGTGCGCTCCATAGCGTTGTCGCAGGCTTATTCCTGGAGGGCGGGACAGAAGCCGGATTTCGGGACTGCGATCGCGCATGCGCCGGACCTTATCCGCAAGCTTCTCGATATCGACCTGCCGTCCGACACGTTGCTCAACGTGAATTTCCCCGCCGTTTCCGCTGAAGAGGTCGCCGGGGTCGATGTGACTCGGCAGGGGAAACGGGAAGTCGGTGCCCTGTACGTGGATGCGCGCGTGGACGGGCGCGGCGTACCTTACTATTGGCTTGCCTTCAGGGGCGAGGAGGAAACCCCTGCGGAACATACGGATCTCGGCGCCCTTCGCGCGGGTTATATCTCCGTCACGCCGATGAAACTCGACCTTACGGCCGAATCGCTTAGGGATACGCTCGTGACCGCGCTAAAATAGGCGCAGGTAAGGTCATGAGCTCATGACCTGAGGGGGGCGTGAACTTGAACGACGATTTTGACCACGACAGTCCAGAGCCGACGCCCCAGGAGGTGGAGGCCAGGGCCGGCTTGATCCTGGATCTCAGGAGGCAGGGTATTCGCGACACGCGGGTGCTGTCGGCGATAGAGCGTGTTCCGCGCCGTTTTTTCCTCACCGCCAAGCTGCAGAAACACGCTTACGACAATACGGCTTTGCCGATCGAATGCGGCCAGACGATTTCCCAGCCCACCGTCGTCGGCATGATGACGGAAGCGCTTGATGTGAAGCCGGAGCATCGCGTGCTTGAGATCGGTACCGGATCCGGTTTTCAGGCCGCGGTCCTCGGGCATTTGGCCAAGGAGGTCTATTCGGTGGAGCGCTACCGCACGCTTGCCGATCTTGCGCGCGACAGGCTGTCGGCCTTGAAGCTGAAGAACGTCTTCGTGCACTTCGGAGACGGCATGCTGGGTCTGCCCGAACATGCCCCGTATGACCGCATAATCGTGACGGCGGCTGCGGATCCTATCCCCCAGGCATTGATGGATCAGCTTGCCGATGATGGGAAGCTGGTGGCGCCGGTTGGCCATTCCGGCGGCATTCAGGAGCTTGTCCTTTACGAAAAAACGTCGAATGGCCTCGTGAAGCGTAATCTTGGCGCCGTGCGTTTCGTTCCGCTTCTGCCGGGTGCCGCCAGCAGCCTTTAACCATCAAGCCTGCGGTTTGGCCGGCTAGCTGTCTAATAGTTGCAAAATGTGAAGGTCCGCTCCCGCGGTGTGTTCGCGCTGGCGTCGCCTGGCCGCAAGTTCCTGAAATAACCGGAAAAACGCGAAAATTCCTTTAGGGAAAATTCCTTGCGGAAAAGACGCAGCGGCAGAGCAAAACGCCGCTCATCCGTACGTTTTTCGCGCTCTTTAAGCCTTTATCAACGTTACCGCGATTTACTTGTGAAGAACATTTCTTCCGGTGTCTTGAGTCCGAGTAGCGCCATGATCACGCATTTCACCAGACGGCAAGCCCACTATCTTTCCCGCACTGCAATTGTGGTTGTTATTGCGGCAATGGCAGCAGGGTGCAGCTCCCACGTCGACCGGTTCGAGGGGCCGATCTACACCGGCAGTACCGGCAACCAGAAGAAGATCCTCAACCAGGGCTTCGAGCAGCCGAGTTTCGATGATATCGCGGCCGGGCCGACGGCGTCGACGGTGAAGCGAAACAAGGTCGAATCGGCGGATCTTCCGCCGGCGAACGGTTATTCGCCGCCTTCCACCACCGGATCGATATCCAAGTCTTCCAGGCTCTCGCCGACGTTGAAGCCGATCCCGACAAGTGGTGGACAGAGCACTCTTCAGGCGCAAGCGCAGGCCGAAAGCGGGGCCCAGGCGCCCCGCACCTCGCGCGGCTGGTCGACCGCGGGCGGCACGCACGTCACGGTAACGAGCGGTGACACGCTCTATTCGATGTCGCGGCGCTATGGAGTGCCTCAGAAAGTGCTGGCGGATGTGAACGGGCTCGATTCGGCTGCCTCCCTTCAGGCCGGTCAGAAGATCGTCATCCCGACCTACAGTGCTTCGCCAGGCAGGTCTGCTACGAATTCCGCCCCGGTGCGTCTGCCGCCTGCAAATGGCGAGCCGAGCGTGACGGGCACCGTGCCGAAATCCGCGGCACGCCTGAATACCACGCTGCCAAGGCCGGAGCCGAAGCCCGAGAGCGTGCGCGTCGCGTCGGTTCCGGCGACGACGGTGACGGATGCTTCCGTCGGTACGCCAAGCAGGAAGCCGGAAGATACGGCTGCCGGCGCGGGGCGTCCCACCGCGAAAGTCGGCAGGGCGGAGAAAGCAGCTGGCGAGCCGTCGCGCGTCGTCACGACGGAGCGTGTTGGTTCGAAGAAAGAGGAAAAGCCGGAGAAGGTGGAGGTTGCCGCGCTGGCATCCAATGCGGCCGATCCGAATGAAGGCCGCTTTCGCTGGCCGGTGCGCGGGCGCATTATTTCCGAGTTCGGCTCCAAGCCGGGCGGCACGCGAAACGACGGCATCAATCTCGCCGTGCCGGAAGGAACCGAGGTCAAGGCCGCCGATGACGGTGTCGTCATCTACTCCGGCAACGAGCTCAAGGGCTATGGCAACTTGATCCTTGTCCGCCATAGCGAGGGTTGGGTGTCTGCCTATGCCCACAACAGCAAGCTGTCGGTCTCGCGTGGTGACAGTGTGCGTCGCGGCGATACCATCGGATATGCCGGGGCGACCGGCTCGGTAAGCCAGCCGCAGGTCCATTTCGAGCTTCGAAAGGGCAATAAGCCCGTCGATCCGATGCGTTACATGTCGCGGGGCTGATAGCCGCGCGGCGCTTCACCCCGGAAGCTTTTCACTCGCCGAGCGTCCTCCCGAGACGCCCGGCGAGATCCTGTATGTATTGGAAGGCGACGCGCCCGGAGCGGCTGCCGCGTGTCTGGGCCCATTCGATCGCCTCGGCCTTTAGCACCACAGGCGCGACATCCAGTCCGTAGTGATCGACATAGCCTTCGATCATCTTCAGGAATTCGTCCTGGCTGCAATTGTGGAAGCCGAGCCAGAGGCCGAAGCGGTCCGACAGCGAAACCTTTTCTTCCACGGCTTCGCTTGGGTTGATGGCCGTTGAGCGCTCGTTTTCGATCATGTCGCGCGGCATCAGGTGGCGGCGGTTTGAGGTCGCGTAGAAAAGCACGTTCGCCGGACGCCCTTCGATCCCGCCTTCCAGCACGGCCTTGAGTGATTTGTACGACGTGTCGCCGCCATCGAAGCTCAGGTCGTCGCAAAAGACGATGAAGCGGTGCCGGCTTTCTTTCAGGTGCGCCATCAGGCGCGGCAGGCTTTCGATATCCTCGCGGTGGATTTCGATGAGCTTCAGGCGGCGGTCCGCGCCGTCCTTTTCCAGGGTCGCGTTCACCGTCGCGTGCGAGGCTTTCACCAGCGACGATTTGCCCATGCCGCGCGCACCCCACAACAGAACGTTGTTGGCGGCGTATCCTTTCGCAAACCGCTCCGTGTTTTCAACAAGTTGGTCTCGCATCCGGTCGATGCCGTGCAACAGGTCGATTTCCACACGGTTGACCTTTGTCACCCCCTCCAGCCGCTCCGGGTGAAGATGCCACACGAAGGCATCCGCCGCCTCGAAGTCCGGCTTTGCCGGCTCGGCGGGGACCGCGCGTTCGATCAAACCGATCAGGCGGTCCAGTTTCGCGGCGATCAGGCTTGCATCGGTATCTTGCGGCATCTTCGCGTTCCCGGTGTTTGTTGTTGCGCGGCCCGCGGGCTGTCGTTAATTCAGGCTCCATTATCACGACGGCGCCAAACGCCAAAGTGGTCGTGCGGATGGGTTACGGCGTGCCTTGCATTAGCGGGCATGGTCGCTATAGTCCGCGCACCATTGATCAATGTACGGTCTTGTGGGATTCCGGGTCGGTTTGACAAGCTCTGCCAGCCGGATCGCCACAGTTTCCCGAGGAGATGTTCATGCTGATTACTCCTGCGTTCGCGCAAGGCGCTCCTGCGGCGGGCGGCGCGGATTTCCTGATCTCGATCCTGCCCTTCATCCTCATCTTCGTGATCATGTATTTCCTGATCATTCGCCCGCAGCGGCAGAGGATGAAGCAGCATCAGGAAATGGTGTCGAACCTGCGGCGCGGCGATACGGTCGTGACGACCGGCGGGCTGATCGGCAAGGTCTCCAAGGTTATCGACGACGGCGAGGTTCAGCTTGAACTCGGCGAAGGCGTCAAGGTTCGTGCGGTGCGCAGCATGATCCAGGAAGTGCGCTCCAAGTCGGAACCTGTGAAGGAAAACGGCTGAGCGTCGGCCAACTGACGCCGGGCTGGGAAAAATGCCCCGGTCCGGCAATCGAACGGGTTCCCTGTCATGCTTTATTTCGCACGCTGGAAGATCGCGCTGATCGTCCTCGTAGTCCTAGCCGGCCTCGTTTCCACGCTGCCGAACTTCTTTTCCACCGAAACCTTGAGGCAGATGCCGGATTGGCTGCCGAAGCGCCAGATCGTGCTCGGGCTGGACCTGCAGGGCGGCGCCTATCTGCTTTATGAGGTGGACAAGCAGGATTACATCCAGAAACGCCTGAAAACCCTGGTTGGCGATATCCGCCAGACACTGCGTGAGGAGCCGCGCATCGGCTATACGGGCCTTGGCGTGCAGGGGCAGGGCGTACAGGTGCGCATTCGCGACGTGCAGCGCATCGATGAGGCGCGCAACCGCCTGTCGGAGCTTGCAAACCCGCTGGTATCTTCGCTCTTCGGCGGCCAGCAGGTAAATGAATTCACACTGGATGTGTCGGAAGACGGGCTGGTTCGCTTTACCTTCACCGAGGAAGGCCTTGCGCAGCGCGTGCGTTCCATCGTCCAGCAGTCGATCGAGGTTATCCGCCGCCGCGTGGACGAACTCGGCACGACCGAGCCGAACATCCAGCGCCAGGGCGAGGATCGTATCCTTGTCGAGGCGCCGGGCGAAAACGATCCCCAGCGCCTGAAGGCGCTTGTCGGCCAGACCGCGCAGTTGACCTTCCACATGGTGGACGTCTCCATGTCGGCGGAGCAGGCGCTGCAGACGCGCCCGCCGGCCGGCACCGTGGTCATGGACTCCATCGACGAGCCGCCGATCCCCTATCTTCTGGAGGAAGCGCCGCTCCTGTCGGGTGAGGATCTCGTCGATGCACAAGTCTCCTTCGATCAGCGCACCAACGAGCCGGTGGTGAACTTCCGCTTCAACACTTCTGGCGCGCGCAAGTTTGCCATCGTCACGCAGCAGAATGTCGGCCGCCCCTTCGCGATCGTGCTCGACAGCGAGGTGATCTCGGCTCCCGTCATTCGCGAGCCGATCACCGGCGGTTCGGGACAGATTTCGGGCAGTTTCGACGTCGAATCGGCCAATGATCTTGCCGTGCTCCTGCGCGCCGGAGCGCTTCCCGCCAAGCTTACGGTGGTGGAGGAACGTTCGATCGGCCCGGGTCTTGGCCAGGATTCGATCGATGCCGGGCGCCTCGCATCGCTGATTGGTGCGGCAGCGGTCGTCATCTTCATGGTGCTGGCCTATGGCCGCTTCGGCGTCATGGCCGACATCGCGTTGACGGCGAATATCCTTCTGATCTTCGGCGCGCTGACCTTCCTTCAGGCAACGCTCACGTTGCCGGGCATCGCTGGCATCGTGCTGACGATCGGCATGGCGGTGGACGCCAACGTGCTCATCTTCGAGCGTATTCGCGAGGAATCGCGCGCCGGCAGATCGGCGATAAGCGCGATCGACGCCGGGTATTCCCGTGCGCTCGGTACGATCCTTGATGCTAACATCACGACGCTGATCGCCGCGGTCATTCTTTTCCAGCTTGGTTCCGGCCCGATCCGCGGTTTCGCAGTCACGCTTGCCATCGGCATTTTCACCACGGTCTTCTCCGCCTTCACCTTCTCGCGTCTGCTTGTCGCGCTGTGGGTGCGCTGGCGCCGGCCGAGCCATTTGCCGATCTGAGGGACAAGTCATGCTTTTGAAACTGGTTCCCGAAAACACCCATTACCGCTTCATGTGGCTGCGCCGGTACAGCTTCCCGCTGTCGGCCCTCATCGCGGTCGCCTCCATCGTGCTGTTCTTCACCGTCGGGCTGAATTTCGGCATCGACTTCAAGGGCGGCACGGTCATCGAAATGAAGACCAACGAGAGCCCGGCGGATATTGCACAGATCCGCGCGGACCTCGGAACGCTGGACCTGGGCGACGTTCAGGTCCAGAGCTTTGGTGGGCCGGACGAAGTCCTGGTCCGTATCCAGCAGCAGGACGGTGGCGAGCCCGCCCAGCAGGCGGCCGTTGCCAAGGTTCGAAGCAGTTTCGAGAACAGGGTGGAGTTCCGCCGGATCGAGGTGGTCGGCCCGCGCGTTTCGGGCGAGCTTGCCCAGGCAGGCACGATTGCCGTGATCTCGGCGCTGGTCGTGATCCTCTTCTACATCTGGTTCCGGTTCGAGTGGCAATTCGCGATCGGCGCCATAGTCACGACGATCAACGACATCATCGTCACCGTCGGCCTCTTCGTCGTCCTGCAGCTTGAATTCTCGCTGTCCAGTATCGCCGCGATCCTGACGATCATCGGTTATTCCTTGAACGATACCGTCGTCGTCTACGACCGGATTCGCGAAAACCTGCGCCGGTACAAGAAGATGGCGCTTCCCGAACTTCTCGACCGGTCGATCAACGAGATGCTGTCGCGCACGGTGATGACCTCCGTCACGACGCTTCTTGCGCTCATCGCCCTATATATCTTCGGTGGAGAGGTTATTCGCACGTTCACGCTGGCGATGATCTTCGGCATCGTGATCGGCACCTATTCGTCGATCTTCCTTGCCGCTCCCATGTTGATCTTCCTGAACCTGCGGCCGGGCGGCGGACAGGCAAAGGCCGACAAGGAGGACAAGGAAGAAGACGACAGCGCGGCTGCGCCGGCATAAGAGGGCGCGGGAAGGTTCCGGGATGGCCCAGAGAGGACAGGGCATCGTCATTCGCGACGCGCATTTTCCAGGGCGCGCGCCTGTCGATGCCTATGGCAACGGCGGCTTCCGCTTCGCGAAGATGTCCCATCGCGGCTCGATATTGAGCGTGCCCAGCGGGATCTACGGCTGGTTGCCGGCGACTGTCGAGGAATTGACCATTGAGGCTTTCGAGCGGGTCTTTGAAGAAGCCGGCGAGATCGAGGTGCTTTTGATCGGCACCGGGCCCGATATTCGCCGTGTCCCGCCTGCGCTTCGCGAGGAGTTTCGCGCCCGCGGCATTCGCGCCGATTCCATGGCGACCGGGGCGGCTGTCAGAACCTACAATGTGTTGCTTTCCGAAGACAGGGCCGTCGCCGCTGCACTTCTCGCCGTGGACTGATCCGTGCGGCGTTCTACTTCAATCACAATGAAGAGTGCCGCCGACCATTGCCAGTCGTTCGTTCGCGAATCCGACAGAGACCGTTATCTCGCTTCGCTGTTCGCGGGCGACGAGACCAGGCGCGGGCTCTTTGCGCTTTATGCCTTCAACACCGAGGTCTCGCGGGTGCGCGAGATCGTGTCGGACCCGCTTCCCGGCGAAATCAGGCTCCAGTGGTGGCGCGATGCGCTGGAGGGCGAAGACCATGGCGATGTTGAAAGCCATCCCGTATTGGCGGAGCTTCGCTGGGCAATCGAGCGTTTCAATCTGCCGACAGCGCCGCTCGTCAACCTGATCGAGGCGCGCACCTTCGATCTTTATGACGATCCGATGCCGAGCCTGAACGATCTTGAGGGCTACACGGGAGAAACGTCTTCGGCGCTTATCCAGCTTGCGGCGATCGTGCTGGCCAATGGCGAGGATCCGGGCACGAGCGAGGTCGCGGGCCATGCTGGCATAGCCTATGCCGTCACCGGGCTACTGCGCGCGCTGCCGCTTCATGCCGCCCGCCGGCAGATGTTCCTGCCGGCCGACGTGCTTGAGCGTCATGGCGTTGATCCGGAAACGGTCTTCCGCGGCAAGACGTCGCCTCAGCTGAAGTCCGCTGTGGAGGAACTGCGCCTTTACGCAACGGAGCACCTGCTTCGCACCCGCAGCCTTATCGGCTGCGTCGGCTCCGGGATCATCCCGGCCTTTCTGCCGGTTTGCCTGGTGGAGCCGCACCTGGAGCGCATGCGAAAGAAGAGCTACGACCCCTTGCATGATTTTGTCGAGCTTTCGCCCCTGAAACGCCAGTGGGTTCTGTGGCGCGCCTGGAAGAGTGCATGCCGGAGCTGCCGACACCGCAGCGTCTGAAGATTCTATTCCGCCGCTTCCCGTGTCGGGGCGATGCCCGCGACCCAGCGGTCGAAATCCGCAAGCGCTCGGCGGGAAAGCGCAAGGTTGCGCGCCTTCTTTTTCGCCTGGCCGCGAAGCCGCTTTCCGTCCTCGCCCTTGGTCGGCGCTTCGACTGGCGGAAACAGGCCGAAATTCACGTTCATTGGCTGGAAGGAGCGGGGGCCCTCGTCGTCGCGCGAAATGTGACCGCCGGTGATATGCGCGAGGATCGCACCCATCGCCGTCGTCTCCGGCGGGCGTGATATCTCCTGACCCAGCCGTTCGCATGCTGCGAAGATGCCGGTCATGCAGCCGACGGAGGCCGATTCCACATAGCCCTCGCAACCGGTGATCTGGCCGGCGAAGCGCAGCGAAGGCCGTGCTTTAAGCTTCAGCGTTGCGTCAAGCAGCTTCGGCGAGTTCAGGAAGGTGTTGCGATGCAGCCCGCCGAGGCGCGCGAAAGAGGCTTCCTGAAGGCCCGGAATCATCTGGAAGACCTCGACCTGGGCTGAATATTTCAGCTTCGTCTGGAAGCCGACCATGTTGTAAAGCGTCCCAAGGGCGTTGTCCTGGCGCAGCTGGACCACTGCATAGGGCTTGACGGTCGGGTTATGGGCGTTTGTCAGCCCCATCGGCTTCATCGGCCCGTGGCGAAGCGTTTCGCGCCCGCGTTCCGCCATTACCTCGATCGGCAGGCAACCGTCGAAATAGGGTGTGTCTTCCCATTCCTTGAACTCGGTCTTGGGCCCGTCGATCAGCGCGTCGATGAACGCCTCGTATTGTTCCTTGTCGAGCGGGCAATTCACGTAGTCCTTGCCCGTGCCGCCGGGGCCCACCTTGTCGTAGCGCGACTGGAACCAGGCGGTTTCCATGTCGATGCTGTCGAAATGGACGATCGGGGCGATCGCATCGAAGAACGCCAGTTCGTCCTCGCCGGTAACCTTCAGGATCGCGTCGCTGAGCGCGGGCGAGGTGAGGGGGCCGGTGGCGATGATCGCGCTGTCCCAGTCTTCGGGCGGAAGGCCGGCGATTTCGCCGCGTTCGATCTCGATCAGCGGATGAGCCTCCAGCGCCTCGGTGACGGCTCTGGAAAATCCGTCGCGATCGACGGCGAGCGCGCCGCCTGCGGGCACCTGGTTGGCATCGGCTGCGCGCATGACCAGCGATCCGGCGCGGCGCAGTTCCTCATGCAACAGTCCGACGGCGTTGAACTGCGCATCGTCGGAACGGAAGGAATTGGAGCAGACGAGTTCGGCAAGTCCGTCGGTCTTGTGTGCGTCCGTGCCGCGAACGGGCCGCATCTCGTGCAGGACGACAGGCACGCCCCGGTTCGCCATCTGCCATGCGGCTTCCGAACCGGCAAGACCGCCGCCGATCACGTGGACAGGCTTCATCGTCACTCATCCTTCATCGTGCTGTCTGGCGCCCGCGCCGGTCCTGCCGGCGCTTTGCCTGCCCCCGTATATGTGGGAGGTTCAGGGTCTCGCAAGCGATTTCGCCGTGGACGAGATCGCTCTGAACGCAATGCGCCGCAAATCCGTCTTGAGGTAGGACAGCCTGTCGGGGCGGAATTCCACAGCCTCTGCCGGATTGCGGCTCTTGTCCCATTTCCGGTCCTTCCAGCGCTCGTAGAGCGCCTGGTCGAGCGCGTTTTCCTTAAGGATCCTGTTCTTCCACTTTTCCGGCAGGCTTTTCTTGTCGTAAATCCTGAGCGAGGTAACGTTTCGCGGCGTCGGTTCCTGCTCTATGCCGAGTTCGGCTGCCATGCGGCCCAGGAATTCATCGCTGTGCCGGTAGGATCCGACATAATGAAAGTCCCGCAGGTATCTTTCGATGGTTTCCAGCCTTTCGCGTGACGGCATGAATTCGAGCTTCGGGTAGCCGATGCCGAGGTAGCGGAAGAGGAAATGCTGGGCGACGGGGTTTTTCTGGACCGATCTGTACCATAGTCCGAACGGCAATATCTCGCGACCGGCTTCCACGCCTTTCTGCATCGTGAAATTATAGTGCGATACGAAAAAGCCGACCGGGTCGCGCAGGTTCACGCATTCCCTTACTTCCCTGTCCTGAAAGCGATCGATCAGATAGCGGGGCAGTTGATGTCCCGATAGCGCCACTATCCTGCGGAAATCTTCAGGAAAATCGGCTCGCTTCGGGCCGGGTTTGAATATGCTGCGAATGTTTCCGTCCTTGTGGCCGAACTCCGCAATCTGGTCTGGTGAAAGTTCGTCGCGCAAAAATCCACGGACCGTTGAACCGGCGCACTTCGGTATATGCACGATGAAATAGGCGGGGATATCCATCTTCTGCATGTCGGCGGAAGTCTTCACGGGCTGTATTCTTCTTGATCATCTTGTGTGGTGGGGAAATCGACCGCGAGTTCGACCATGCACGGCCTATTGGCCTCAGGTCGGCACCCCGTATGGGGGATTTAAACTGGACCCAGAGGCCAGCTTGCATGGAATTTTGCTGCTCGAAGGGGCATTTAGTGGCCGATATCGGGCGGGAATGCAAACGCTTATGCACACGGGCGTGAAATTCACCTGCATTCGCGGAGAAGGAAATTGAATGTTCCGTAACGGCATGAAATATCTGGCACTATGCGCCGTTACGGGGGCGACGCTCGCGGCCTGCGGGACGGCCCAGATCAGCAGCCATTCGGGCGGCTGGTATCGTCAGCATTCCGGCGTCATGCCGCGCGCCGATGGCAGGCTCTATATCTGTCACGGTTTCGGCTGCGCATATAAAACGCCGGTCGATTTTTCACCCGCCCAATTGTCGAAGCTTCGCAATATTGTCGCGAATGGCGCCGCATCGCCGGTGGCCGAACGGCGGGCGATCGCGAAGGCCGTCGCCTGGAACGAGGCGCGTGTCGCCCCGGTTGTCGGCTCGGCGAATGATGTCGGTGGTTACGATCTCACGAATTCGGGCGAGCGCGGCCAGATGGATTGTATCGACGAGGCGACGAACACGACGAGCCTTTTGCTGGTCATGCAAGGCAAGGGATACTTGCGCTATCACGAAGTTGTGTCGCCGGTTGCGCGCGGCTTTTTCATTGATGGCGAGTATCCACACGCGACGGCGGTCGTGCGGGAGAAGGAGAGCGGTCGGGCCTTTGCGATCGATTCCTGGCCGCGCGGCAATGCGCAAGCACCCGTGGTTCAGGATCTCGGATCGTGGTTTGCGTCGCTTCCAGCATCCTGAAGCCCGCCGCTCGGTTCATATAAGTCTCTGAACCCGTTCCAGAAAAAGACAACGCCCACCGGAGGGAGGAGAACCGGTGGGCGTTGTTCCTGAGAGCCGGCCCCTTGGGGGGAAGTAAGAGCCGGCTTTGTGGGCTGCCTTGGCTTGGGAGGGGGAACGCCTCGGCAACCTCTTCGTGAATTCATATGGTGTTTGTCAGGCGATTTTCCAGATTAATGCAATTGCATAGCAGCCTTGCGAAAATCGCATATCATACCGCGTCAGCGGATAACGTAGCGGGATGGGCAGCCGGCGGCACGGCAGCCGAGGCCGAGGTCTTCCAGCTCCCGCAATGAAAGGCGGGAAAGCTCGTCTCGCGTCTGGCGGTACTTCTTCCAGGTTTGGTAGCTTCGGATAACGGTATCGAGCATGGGTTCACTTTTGTTTTGATCGTCTTTTTAGCCGCTTCGGCGTTGCGAAGCGGCTGTTGTTGTGTGGGGTTTAGCCGGTTCGCCGGCTAAATGGCAGGCCGTCCTCGGCATGACTGTCCTGCGAATGCTGCAGAGCACAATCATGTGAGTGCCGCGTCATGGAAGGGCGGCCGCCGCGGAGCCGATATTCAGAATTTGGGAGATGCCGGGCAATCGCGGAAGGTATCCCTACCCGAAAATGCGAACGCCCGCCGGTGGGAGGAGGTACCGGCGGGCGACGCAATGTCCGGCTAGGGCTGGGAGGAGGATGCCTTCGCCGGGAACGTTCAGGGGTATAGGGAGGAGGAATACCCCTTGAACGCGAAGCTCTGAATTCAGATGATCTGCTGGCGGGCGACGAAGCGAATGTCGCCGCGGCCGATGCCGATGTCGTTGAGTTCGCGGTTGGAAAGACGCGACAGTTCGTTGACTGTCTGCTGATAGGTCTTCCAGCTGCGGTACTTGGTACGGATCGAATCAAACATTTACTGCCTCCATCCATCTGGGAGTGGGGCGGCAGCGGCGTTTCCGTCGTGCCGTCGTGTTGATCCCTATGTATTTAATTCACCCCCTGAAAAAAAGTGCAATTTCTGCACGGCAGCCATGCGCGTTGTGCAATGCAATAAATTGAGCTTCATCAAATGTTTACGTTGCGTAAATAGCAATTGCGAACGGATTGTGCATGTTGCTATGCAAAAAAGCACCTGCCGGTATGGGGCAGGTGCTTTTCAGTGAAATTCGCCTGATTTTTCAGCGATTTCTCATTCCGCCGCCGTCATGCGCCGCTGCGGGCGCCTTTCCAGGAGCTCATGGAGGAATTGGCCGGTATAACTCTCTTTCACGTCGACCACATCTTCCGGGCGGCCTTGCGCGACGATGGTGCCGCCGCCGTCGCCGCCTTCGGGGCCGAGATCGACGATCCAGTCCGCCGTCTTGATGACTTCCAGATTGTGCTCGATCACCAGCACCGAGTTCCCCTGGTCGACGATGTGGTGCAGCACTTCCAGAAGCTTCGCCACATCGTGGAAGTGCAGTCCGGTCGTCGGTTCGTCCAGGATGTAGAGCGTGCGGCCCGTGGAACGCCTTGAAAGCTCCTTGGCGAGCTTCACGCGCTGCGCCTCGCCCCCCGAAAGGGTCGTCGCCTGCTGGCCCACCTTGATGTAGTTGAGCCCGACCTTGGCGAGCGTCTCCATCTTTTCACGCACTGCCGGCACGGCGGAGAAGAAAACGGCCGCCTCTTCCACGGTCATGTCGAGGACGTCGGCAATCGACTTGCCCTTGAACAGCACCTCCAGCGTTTCGCGGTTGTAGCGCTTGCCCTTGCAGACGTCGCAGGTGACATAGACATCCGGCAGGAAGTGCATCTCGATCTTGAGAACGCCGTCGCCCTGGCACGCCTCGCAGCGTCCGCCCTTCACGTTGAAGGAAAAGCGGCCCGGCTGGTAGCCGCGCGCCTTTGCTTCGGGCAGGCCTGCGAACCATTCGCGGATCGGTGTGAAGGCCCCGGTATATGTCGCCGGGTTGGAGCGCGGCGTGCGCCCGATGGGCGACTGGTCGATATCGATGATCTTGTCGAGGAACTGAAGCCCCTCGATCCGGTCATGCGGGGCGGGCGCCTCGCGCGAGCCGTTGAGGTGGCGTGATGCCGCCTTGAAGAGCGTGTCGATCAGAAGCGTAGACTTGCCGCCGCCCGATACGCCTGTGATGCAGGTGAACGTGCCGAGCGGCAGTTCCGCGGTTACGTCCTTCAGGTTGTTGCCGCGCGCGCCGATGATCTTCAGCCGCTTGGTCTTGGAAAGCTTGCGCCGTTCCTGGGGCAGGGGGACCGCCAGGTCGCCGGAGAGATAGCGTCCCGTCAGCGATTGGGAATCGGCCATGATGTCTTCCGGCGTGCCGGCGGCGACGATTTCGCCGCCGTGGATGCCTGCACCCGGCCCGACGTCCACCACATGGTCGGCGGTCAGGATCGCGTCCTCGTCATGCTCAACCACGATCACGGTGTTGCCGAGGTCGCGAAGATGTCTGAGCGTATCGAGAAGCCGCGCGTTGTCGCGCTGGTGCAGGCCGATCGACGGCTCGTCGAGCACATAGAGCACGCCCGTCAGGCCGGAGCCGATCTGCGACGCGAGCCGGATGCGCTGGCTCTCGCCGCCCGATAGCGTGCCGGAAGCGCGCGACAGGGTCAGATATTCGAGCCCGACGTCGTTCAGGAAGCGCAGGCGCTCGCGGATTTCCTTGAGGATACGGCCCGCGATCTCCTTCTGCTTCGTGTTGAGCTTTTCGGGCAGCATGTCGAACCATTCGCGCGCCGCCCGGATAGACAGGCTCGTCACTTCGCCGATATGCCGGCCGGCGATCTTCACGGCGAGCGCTTCCGGCTTCAGCCTGTTGCCGCCACAGGCCTCGCACGGGTGGTCGGACTGAAAGCGCGACAGCTCCTCGCGCACCCATTGCGACTCCGTTTCTCGCCAACGCCGCTCTATGTTGCCGATGACGCCTTCGAACGGCTTCTTCGTCTTGTAGCTGCGCGCGCCGTCGTCATAGACGAACTCGATTTCTTGCTTGCCCGTGCCGAACAGGATCGCATGCCGGAAGTCCGCGCTGAGGTCTTCCCACGGCGTGGTCATCTTTTCCTTGTAGTGGCGGCCAAGCGCTTCCAGCGTCTGCGTATAATAGGGCGAGGTCGCGCCGGTACGCGACCACGGCAGCACCGCGCCGTCGCGCAGGGAGAGCGTGTGGTCGGGCACTACGAGGTCCTGCTCGAAGGCGAGTGTCGTTCCCAGCCCGTCGCATGTCGGGCATGCGCCGAAGGGGTTGTTGAACGAGAAAAGCCGGGGTTCGATTTCCGAAATCGTGAAGCCGGAGACCGGACAGGCGAATTTTTCCGAGAAGATCAGCCGCTTCGGGTTGCCCTGGTCGTCCGTCTGGTCGGCGAACTCGGCAATCGCGATGCCATCGGCAAGCTGCAGCGCGGTTTCGAAGGAATCCGCCAGCCGGTTGCCGATGTCATCGCGCACCACGATGCGGTCCACCACCACGTCGATATCGTGCTTGAATTTCTTGTCGAGGGCCGGCGCATCCGCGATCTCGTGGAACGTTCCGTCGATCTTGACGCGCTGGAAGCCCTTTTTCATGAGTTCGGCCAGTTCCTTGCGGTACTCGCCCTTGCGCCCGCGCACCATCGGCGCGAGCAGGTAAAGCCTTGTGCCTTCCTCCAGATCCAGCACCCGGTCCACCATCTGGCTCACCGTCTGGCTCTCGATGGGAAGGCCCGTTGCCGGCGAATAGGGAATGCCCACGCGCGCGTAAAGAAGGCGCATGTAGTCGTAGATCTCGGTCACCGTGCCCACGGTCGACCGCGGGTTCTTCGACGTGGTCTTCTGCTCGATGGAGATGGCCGGCGAAAGGCCGTCGATCTGGTCGACGTCGGGCTTTTGCGAAAGTTCCAGGAACTGGCGTGCATAGGCCGAAAGGCTTTCCACGTAGCGGCGCTGGCCTTCGGCATAGATCGTGTCGAAGGCCAGCGACGACTTGCCGGATCCAGACAGGCCGGTCATGACGATCAGCTTGTCGCGCGGAAGCTCCAGGTCGACATTCTTCAGATTGTGCTCGCGCGCGCCACGGACGGAAATCGTCTTGGCGTCGGCGCGGTGCCCGGAGTGCATGTCGTGGAACTCTCGCGAAGGGGCCATGAACCGGTATCCTCGGCAGATATCCCCGTTTCGAAGGCAAGACGCACGGGGGATGAACGAATGGTTGACTGTCGTTGGTCTTCAGGGGTCATTCACGCGCTGGATCAGCGATTAGGAAATGGACCATCGATGGGCGGTTGTCGAGGTTCTTGAGCACGCATCCTTGCATCTTTTATTAGTTGACGTTGCGACAATTATTTTCGAGAACATAGCAGGAACAAATTCGGGGTGGCAATGACAAATTTCCGTCCTGGCCGACGGGCACCAATCCAAGGACAAAGTGAAACTGCCGTTTTTGGAATGAAGGCATTCTCATTCACCTTTTTCGCCGCTATAAGGAACAAATGTGGAACTAAATACTTTCTCCTCGATCCTTTGTGGAAAACGGCCGAAAGGCCGGGAGAGGACGACGGTTGGGGTCTAGGCTGATCCCGAAATCTGGTATCGGCACCGCGATCGGTCAATATCGGAACAATGCGAAATCGCAGGAGAGGCGACATGGCGGGAAGCGTTAACAAGGTGATCCTCATCGGCAACCTCGGAGCCGATCCGGAAGTGCGCCGCATGCAGGATGGCCGTCCGGTCGTGAACCTGCGCATCGCGACGTCCGAAAACTGGCGTGACCGCAATACCGGCGAGCGCCGGGAAAAGACGGAATGGCACCGCGTCGTGATCTTCAACGAGGGCCTTGCCAAGGTTGCCGAAAACTACCTGAAAAAAGGCTCCAAGGTTTACATCGAAGGCCAGCTCCAGACCCGCAAGTGGCAGGACCAGTCGGGCCAGGACAAATATTCGACCGAAATCGTCCTCCAGGGCTTCAACTCCACGCTCACCATGCTCGACGGGCGCGGTGAAGGCGGTGGCGGGGGCGACTACGGCGGCGGCTATTCCTCCGGTGGCGGAGGAGGCGGCGGATACGGCGGCCAGAGCGGTGGAGGCTCGGGCGGCGGATACGGCGGAGGCCAGGGCGGCGGTGGCGCTGGCGGCCAAAGTGGCGGCTTTGGCGGCGGAATGGACGACGAAATTCCGTTCTGAGGTTGTCGCAAAGCGAATTTAACTGAATGACGCGATGACGAAACGGGGCCGAAATGGCCCCGTTCTTAATGGTTGGGCGCTTTTTCCGCCGCCAGCATTTCTTCGTGATGCCGGGTCGCCTGCACTTCTATGAAGATGCGCTTGACGATCGGGAAGCGCTCCTTGATGGCGATTTCGAGCGCATAGATCGCCTCTTCCACCTTGCCGACGGTGAGATTGTCCTCAAAGTCGATGGAAAGCGCCAGAAGCACGTCCTGCGGTCCGCGATGTAGCGTGCGGAGTTCGTTCATGCGCGAGACCGTGGGCGTGGCCTCGACGATGGCGCGCACGGCGTTGGTGACGTCCGGATCCGCGGCTTCGCCCACCAGAAGCCCTTTGGTTTCATAGGCAAGAAGCGCCGCGGCGCCGGCAAGGATCAGACCGATGACGATGGATGCCACGCCGTCCATCCATGCAAGACCGAGATACTGGACGCAAAGCAGGCCGGCGAAGGCGACGACAAGGCCGAGCATGGCCGCCGTGTCCTCGAAAAGCACGGTGAAAACGGTCGGATCCTTGGATTCGCGCACGGCCTCCAGCAGGCCGCGCTTGCCGCGAATGACGCTGAATTCCTTGTAGGCGATCCACCAGGCAACCGCTTCGAACATCATGGCAAGCCCAAGAACGATATAGGCGACGTAGGGGCTTTCCACGGGGTGCGGGTGAAGGACCTTTTGGATTCCTTCGTAGATCGACACGCCGGCTCCGACGGCGAAAATCAGGATCGCGACGACGAACGCCCAGAAATAGATCTCAGATCCATAGCCGAAAGGATGTTTGTCATCAGCGGGTTGCTTGGCTTTCTTCATGCCGTGTAGCAGCAGGCCCTGATTGCCGGTATCCACCAGAGAGTGGATGCCTTCCGAAAGCATGGCCGACGAACCCGTATAGGCGGCAGCGGCGAATTTCGTAATCGCAATCAATGCGTTGCCGGCAAGGGCCGCGATGATTACCTTCTTTGAGCCGTGTCCAGCCATGTCCCGCCTTTCAGCTTGTTCGCATCACGATCAGTCTTGCCGATTTCCGCACCGATAACAAAGCTTTGATCCGGCTGGCCTTACTCACGCGCTCTGCCGGTGGAAAATGAAGCCGCAAGACAACGGAGCACGCCAGATGATCTCAACGAGCATAAAGCAGTCTTATCGGATGGGGATATTGCCGGTGCTCGCCGGCCTGATGGCTTTGATCGGCGCGGGTTCAGCCGCCGCGGGCGAGGCGGATATCGTCGATGCGAAGGCAACGCGGACGGGCGAGGGGGTCTGGCGGTTCGATGTCACGGTCAGCCACGCGGACGAGGGATGGGAGCATTACGCAGACCGGTTCGATATCATTGCTCCGGACGGCATAGTGCTTGGCGAGCGCATCCTTCTGCATCCGCATGTCACCGAGCAGCCCTTCACGCGCTCGCTCACCGGCGTTCAAATCCCGGAAGGCGTGACATTCGTGGAAATCCGGGCCAACGACAAGGTGCACGGCCTTGGCGGCAAGACGCTGAAGCTCGACCTGCCGCACGACTGAACACTTGCTGCTAAATGGCGGTTTTCACGAAACTGGCGATGCCGTCGGCGATGAACTGCACGGAAAGGGCCGCCAGCAACACGCCCAGCAGCCGCGTGATCACCATGCTCGCGGTTTCGCCCAGCATCTTGTCGATCCTGGATGCGAGCAGGAAGGAAAGAAGGCAACTTCCGACGATCACCAGCACTACGGCGATGAGACCCGTATAGGCGATCGCGTCATCGGCTTCCGAGCTCAGGAGGATGACGGCGCTGATCGCCGCCGGGCCGGAAATCAGCGGAATTCCGAGGGGAAAGACCGCAACGCCATGCAGGTCTTCCGGGTGTCCGGCCATTGCCTTTTCCGCAGATTCCGATTTCCGCTTTTGCCGCTTTTCGAAGACCATCTCCACGGCGATGATCAGAAGCAGCAGGCCGCCCGCTATCTGAAAGGCGGGGACCGATATGCCAAGCGTCTTCAAGACGCTTTTTCCCGCCACGAGGAAGACCAGAAGTATGCCGCCGCCGATCAGCGTCGCCTGTACCGCGATCTTTCGCCTTTGATGGGTATCGGCACCCGCCGTGACGGCCAGGAACATGGGCGCAAGACCGACCGGATCGATCGTCACGAAGAGCGTGGCGAAGGCGTTCAAAAGGTAGTCGGAAAGCATGAAACGGCCCTCGAATCGTGGTGCGCTGAACAATCTATAACAGGCTCGTGAGCTCAGTTCGCGGTGGCGCGCCGCCAAACTATGCACACATTCTGAGGCTGCATCTGTAAGACCTTGTGTTTGTTGAGAAAATTACGACCGAAACTGTGGCTCAGGATTTGTCGCGAAAAGCGGAATCGGCTATAAATTGCCAACCTTCCATCAGACACGAGAAACTTCCTTGTCAGATCAGGATACAAACCCGCCGTCAGGTGGTCTGCCGTCCGATATCCGCGCGGTGTCGATCACCGACGAGATGAAGCGCAGCTATCTCGATTACGCCATGAGCGTGATCGTCAGCCGTGCGCTGCCGGATGTCCGTGACGGCCTGAAGCCCGTGCACCGCCGTATCCTCTACTCGATGCACGAGAATGGCTACGACTGGAACAAGGCCTACAAGAAATCGTCCCGCGTCGTCGGCGACGTGATGGGTAAATATCACCCGCATGGCGACAGCGCGATCTACGACGCGCTCGTGCGCATGGCGCAGAATTTTTCGCTTCGCCTGCCGCTCGTCGACGGGCAGGGCAACTTCGGTTCCGTGGACGGCGACCCGCCTGCCGCCATGCGTTATACCGAGGTGCGTCTGGCGAAGCCCGCGCACAGCCTGCTGGAGGATATCGACAAGGATACAGTCGATTTCCAGGAAAATTATGATAACTCCGAGAGCGAGCCGGTCGTTCTCCCGGCGCGGTTTCCGAACCTTCTCGTCAATGGCGCCGGCGGCATCGCGGTCGGCATGGCGACGAACATCCCGCCGCATAATCTGGGCGAAGTGATCGACGCAGCCATCGCCGTGATGGAGGACCCCGGGATCACGCTTGAAGATCTCATGCAGATCGTTCCAGGTCCCGATTTCCCGACCGGCGGCATCGTGCTCGGCCGCTCGGGCATCCGTTCCGCCTATGAGATGTCTCGCGGCTCCATCCTGATGCGCGGCCGAGTGCATGTGGAAGAGGTGCGCAAGGATCGCGAAGCGCTGATCATCACCGAGATTCCCTATCAGGTGAACAAGGCGTCGATGATCGAGAAGATCGCCGACCTCGTGCGCGACAAGCGCATCGAGGGTATCGCCGACCTGCGCGACGAGTCCGACCGTGACGGCATGCGTGTCGTGGTGGAACTCAAGCGTGACGCGGTTTCCGACGTCGTTCTCAACCAACTTTACCGCTTCTCGCCCCTGCAGACGAGCTTCGGCGCCAACATGGTGGCGCTGAACGGCGGACGGCCGGAGCAGCTCGGCCTGAAGGACATGCTTCAGGCGTTCATCCACTTTCGCGAGGATGTGGTCCAGAGGCGCACGCGTTTCCTGCTCGCCAAGGCGCGCGACAGGGCGCATGTCCTCGTCGGCCTGGCGATCGCGGTCGCCAATATCGATGAGGTCATTCACCTGATCCG
Source organism: Stappia sediminis (assembly GCF_009826895.1). GTDB lineage: Bacteria > Pseudomonadota > Alphaproteobacteria > Rhizobiales > Stappiaceae > Hongsoonwoonella > Hongsoonwoonella sediminis. The sequence goes on from NZ_WUMV01000002.1 coordinate 696,778, forward strand.
CACCGCGCCCGATCCTGCAACCGCCCGCGCCCAGTTGATGGAGCGGAATTGGCCGGCGAAGGACGTTGCGCCGCTCGTCATGCTGATCGACGATCCGCGCCACCGCGTGGCGGACGACGGCACATACAAGCTCTCCGAAGAGCAGGCTCGCGCGATTCTCGAACTTCGCCTGCAACGCCTCACGGCCCTCGGACGCGACGAAATCGCCGACGAGCTGAACAAGCTCGGCGACGAGATCAAGGAATACCTGGAAACCCTTCGTTCCCGTGCCAAGATCCAGGAAATCGTCCGCAACGAACTCACCGCGGTGCGTGACGAGTTCGCCACCCCGCGCCGAACGGAACTTATGGAAGGCGGGGCGGACCTCGAGGACGAGGACCTGATCCAGCGCGAGGACATGGTCGTCACCGTCAGCCACGCTGGCTACATCAAGCGCGTGCCGCTTGACACCTACCGCGCCCAGCGCCGGGGCGGAAAGGGGCGCTCGGGCATGTCGACGAAGGACGAGGATTTCGTCACACGCCTCTTCGTGGCAAATACCCATACGCCGGTCCTGTTCTTTTCCTCGCGTGGCATTGCCTACAAGCTGAAGGTCTGGCGTTTGCCGATCGGTGGGCCGACGTCGCGTGGCAAGGCGTTGATAAACCTGCTGCCGCTGGAAGCGGGCGAGCAGATCACCTCCATCATGCCGCTGCCGGAGGACGAGGCAAGCTGGGATAACCTGCATGTCATGTTCGCGACGCGCCGTGGCACGGTGCGCAGGAACAAGCTTTCGGACTTCGTGCAGATCAACAAGAACGGCAAGATCGCCATGAAGCTCGAGGATGGCGACGGAATCGTCGGCGTCGAGACATGCACGGAAAACGACGACGTCCTGCTGACGACGGCGGCGGGCCAGTGCATACGCTTCCCCGTGACGGAGGTGCGCGTCTTTGCCGGCCGAAACTCCGTCGGTGTCAGGGGCATCGCGCTCGCGCAGGACGATACCGTAATCTCCATGTCGGTGATCCACCACTTCGATGCGAGCGCTGAGGAGCGTTCCGCCTATCTCAAGCGCCGGCGGTTGATGCGTGGCGAAACGGAAGAAACGGCGGCCGAAGTCGAAGAGGGCGTTTCCAATGGCGAACTTTCCGAAAGCCGTTACGTCGCGATGAGTGCGATCGAGCAGATCATCCTCACGCTTTCGGAAAACGGGTATGGAAAACGCACGTCGTCCTTCGAGTATCGGACGACGGGGCGTGGCGGCAAGGGCATCGTCGCGATGGCCGTCAATCCGCGAAACGGCCCGCTCGTGGCCTCTTTCCCGGTGGAGGACGACAACCAGATCATGCTGGTGACGAACGGTGGCCAGCTTATACGGTGCCCGGTCGATGGAATTCGTATCGCCGGTCGTTCCACGCAAGGCGTGATCGTTTTCAACACGGCTGAGGACGAGAAAGTCGTCGCCGTGGAGCGCGTTTCCGATGTGGACGCCGAGGAAGAAATCGAGCTCAGCGGCGAAGACGGAAGCGTTGACGGTGACGCGCCAACATCCAACGGCGATGATAACGGTGAAGTTGAATAAAACCGATCTGTCAGTGATTTAGAAAAAAGAAAAGGCGCGCCGAACTGAAATTCGGCTGCGCCTTTTTCGTTCTAACCGATTTCTTCCCTGCAGGCCCGGCGCGTTCGGTATCAGCGCGAAGCCACTCGCATCAGTGTGGAAGTAGCCTGCTTGGCATTGCGGGTCTCGATTGTGACGGTGCGGATCGGTGTGCCGGCCGAGTTTCCGGCAAGCGCGCTCAGGCACTCGGGCGACCAGTCGCCCCAAGCCTGGCCATGGCAGGAGCCGGGAAGCTTGCTATCGAGCCTGTCGGCCTTTGCGAGCGTCTTGACCGGTGCTGCCGTAACTGGATTGTCCGAAAAGGCTGTGTCGGCGACGATTGCAGCCCCTGCAACCATCAACAAAGCGGCAGCGGTGGCGATCGTCAGTTCCTTGAGCCGGGGAAAGGTGAAAGTTGCGTAGGACGGAAGCGAGGTCATCAATATTTCTCCCTGCATCGCGATTTGCGATTACCGATGAGCCCACAATCTCCCGTCCCCCGTATTTATTCAGTGACAGACGTCACAGGTTGCGTGATTGCCTATCCTGGTCTGAAGCGACCTTTGGCGAGGAAGTCGACAAGGATCAATCCGACGGTTCGCTCGCCGGTCGATTCGGCCGTTGTTGCGGGCCGTCCGATCGCGAAACAGCCGGGGTCCTCGTCACGGAAAATCACGCCTTCGCATTCGCTCTGGAGCAAAACGGCCTCGGAGGTGTTTTTCGTAATTTCCGGCCTGCCGAACGATGCGGCCATGCCTTCGGCATAGGTTGAGAAGCCGACCATAAGACCGATGAGCATGAATGTGGCGCCGCACCAAGCGACGAAAGCAGCCGGCAAGAGACTTCTGTACAGCGTGCTCATGGAGAGGAATTGGGTAGTTGACGCAACGTTTCAATCGGTATTCGCAGGCGCTCTGGTAATCATTTCGTGAACGTCTTTGGTGTCAACCATGGATCGTTGCGAGGGGGTAGAAATCGATCAAGCTATCCAATTGATTTAAAATGAAGTGCGGCGGTGTGTCGGGGAGCCACACCGCCGCATATCCGTGTAATCCGCGGTCAGGTATACGGATTACTCTTCAAGTTTTGTACGTACCAGAACGGTTGTCTGGCCGAAGGTCTTTGCCTCGGTGACATAGGCCGTGTTCTGTTCCTGCCCGACAGGCTTCGCGATATGGTCGCACCCTTTCGTCGCGTCGGTGACGACAATGTCTTTGCACGCGACATGAACAAGCGGCACGGCACGATCACCCTTCTTCGCGACATTCGTTTCGACGCCTTGATTCGTGCTGACAACAGCCAGAATCAATGCGGCGAAAGCCGAAGCTAGGATCAAACTCCAACGACCGACGGCACTCAGCATTTGTGCCTCCCTTGTTATAGTCGCGAATACTAACAGCTTTGTGTTGCCGTGCAAATAAAAGGTTTGCGCGTTGCGAAATTGCCACAAGCCGCTCATCGCAGCGCTTGTATCGCCTCGCCGCTACGGTTAGACAGAACAACATGAATCGTATCGCGCTTTACCCCGGATCCTTCGATCCCGTCACGAACGGACACCTCGACCTGCTGCGGCACGCGCTCGGGCTTGCGGATACCGTTGTCGTGGCAATTGGCGTTCATCCCGGCAAGAAGCCCCTGTTCTCCTTTGAGGAACGGGTGGAGATGATCAAGGAGGTCGCCAGCGGCGCATTCGGCACCGGGAATGCGGAAAGGATCAAGGTCGTCGCGTTCAACAACCTGGTGATCGATTCTGCGCGAGATCATGGGGCGTCGTTCCTCATTCGCGGGCTGCGGGACGGAACCGACCTTGATTACGAAATGCAGATGGCCGGCATGAACGGCACCATGGCGCCAGAGGTGCAGACCGTATTTCTCCCTGCCTCGCCTGACGTTCGCCATATCACCGCCACGCTGGTCCGGCAGATCGCATTCATGAACGGAGATATAAGCCACTTCGTTCCGCAATCCGTCGCAAGACGCATGGCCGACAAGCTCGCTCAATAGACGGGAATCGCGTTTTCCCGCCTTCGGCCGCGTCACAGATTCAACAGGAGATCCCCCTTGTTACGCTATTTATCCGCATTGGCGGCATTCGGACTGGCTGCCGTTCTTTCGCTCGCCGTTTCCGCGCAGGATCTCGATCCTGAAAACACGATCTACATGGATCTCAAGGATGGGCGCGTGACGATCCGCCTCTTGCCGGAGGTCGCGCCGAAACACGTCGAGCAGATCAAGAAACTGACGCGTGAAGGGTTTTACGACGGTATTGTCTTTCACCGCGTGATCGACGGTTTCATGGCGCAGACGGGTGATCCTACTGGCACAGGAACCGGAGGTTCGGATCTGGCGGATATTCCGGCCGAATTTTCCGACGTGCCGTTCGAACGCGGAACCGTCGGCATGGCCCGGGCACGTGATCCCGATAGCGCGAATTCCCAGTTCTTCATCATGTTCGCACCAGGCGACTTCCTGAACGGCAAATATACGGTCTGGGGCGAAGTGGTCGGTGGAATGGAACATATTGACACGATCAAGCGCGGAGAGCCGCCGCAGGATCCGGACAAGATCATCAAAATGCAGGTTGCCGCCGATGCCGGCTGAAGCATTGCGAGCGCAGTAAACGAAAAAAGAAAGGGAATTCCGATGGCCGAGATCAAGGATCCGGAAAACACGTTGCTGATGGAAACCTCCAAGGGATCCGTCGTTATTGAAATGCGGCCGGATCTTGCGCCTGGCCATGTCGAGCGCATCAAGGAACTGGTGCGCGATGGCTTTTATGACGGTGTCGTCTTTCATCGCGTGATCGATGGGTTCATGGCCCAGACAGGTTGCCCTCACGGGACGGGCACCGGTGGATCGGGCAAGAAACTAAAGGCAGAGTTTTCCCAGGAAAAGCACAAGCGCGGCACCGTCTCCATGGCGCGTGCCATGGACCCGAATTCCGGTGACAGCCAGTTTTTCATCTGTTTTGAGGACGCTCCCTGGCTCGACAGTCAGTACACCGTCTGGGGGCAGGTGATCGAAGGAATGGAAAACGTCGACCAGATCAAGCGCGGCGAACCTGTACGCGATCCCGATACGATCACGTCGCTGAAGGTCGCGGCCGACGCCTGATCGCGACCGACTGCGAAAGATACAGCATTCGAGCCACGGACGGATTGCCGTCCGTGGCTCTTTTCGTTATCAGGCGACACTCCAATTACGGATCAGCCCATGCGTGTCGACCTTTTCGATTTCGAACTGCCACAAGAGCGGATCGCATTGCGCCCGGCGCGGCCGCGCGATTCCGCGCGAATGCTGGTCGTTCGCCCGGGCAACGCGGCTCCATTCTCGGATATGGGCGTGAAGGATCTCCCGAACCTCCTCGAGCCGGGCGATGCGCTTGTCTTCAACGACACGAAAGTCATTCCGGCCCAGCTGGAGGGCGTTCGCGAACGTGAAGGCGTCACGGCGCGCATCGGCGCGACGCTGCATATGCGGGAAGGGGCCGACCGCTGGCGTGCGTTCGTCCGTCCTGCGAAAAAACTCACTGCGGGTGACCGAATTCGCTTCGGTTCCGATCCCGGAGCCTGTCTTCTTGGGTCTCTCGACGCGACAGTCGCGGAAAAGGGAGAAGGTGGGGAGGTGCTCCTCGTTTTCGACCTTGCCGGACCGGATCTAGACGAAGCCATCGCCGCTGTCGGCCATATTCCGTTGCCGCCATATATCGCGGCAAAACGTCCGGACGACGAGCAGGACCGGACCGACTATCAGACCATCTTCGCAGACAAGGACGGTGCTGTCGCAGCCCCGACAGCCGGGTTGCATTTCACGCAGGGGCTGATTGATGCGCTCGATGCGCGGGGGATCGAACGGCATACCGTCACCTTGCACGTCGGTGCCGGTACATTTCTGCCTGTCAAGGCAGATGATACGGATGCACACCGAATGCATGGCGAGTGGGGCGAAGTCTCGCGAGAAACCGCTGAGGCGCTTCGCTCGGTTCGGGCGCGTGGCGGAAAAATCGTTTCCGTGGGGACGACGAGCCTCAGGATCCTCGAAAGTGCTGCACAGGAAACCGGTGCGTTGCAGGAATTTTCCGGTGAAACACGGATTTTCATTACGCCAGGCTACAAATTCCGGGCGATAGACGCGCTCATTACGAACTTTCACCTGCCGAGATCGACGCTCTTCATGCTCGTTTCCGCCTTCAGCGGCCTTGGGACGATGCGCGCAGCCTATGAACATGCAATCGAAACCGGCTATCGCTTCTATTCCTATGGCGATGCTTCGCTTCTCTTTCCCGATGACGGCCAATGACGAACAACGATAACGCTCCCTTTTCCTTTCGCCTGATCGCGACTGACGGCATGGCCCGGCGAGGGGAAATCCGCACGCCTCATGGAACGGTCCGTACGCCCGCCTTCATGCCGGTTGGAACGCAAGCCACCGTAAAGGCGATGTACCCCGATCAGGTCCGGGAATTGGGCTCGGACGTGGTTCTTGGAAACACCTATCATCTCATGCTTCGCCCAACTGCCGAGCGTGTGGCGAGGCTGGGCGGGCTCCATAAATTCATGAACTGGCCGCACACGATCCTGACCGACTCTGGCGGCTTTCAGGTGATGTCGCTCGCTCAACTTCGAAAGCTGAGCGAAAAAGGCGTTACCTTCCAAAGCCATGTAGACGGGCAGAAGATCGAGATGACGCCGGAGCGTTCGATCGAGATCCAGCAGCTTCTGGGATCCGACATCCAGATGCAGCTCGACGAATGCATCGCATTGCCGGCCCCGCGCGAGGAAGCGGAACGTGCGATGCGCCTTAGCCTCCGGTGGGCGGAACGCTCCCGCGTGCAGTTCGAGGCAATGGGGGGGCCTGGAAGGGGCCAGGCACTTTACGGGATCGTGCAGGGCGGCACGGATCCCGAGTTGCGTCTGGAGTCAGCCGGAATGCTTTCTCAAATGCCGTTCGAGGGTTATTCCGTTGGTGGGCTTGCTGTCGGCGAGCCGCAGGAGGTGATGCTGAAGACGCTGGAGATCACCACTCCGGCAATGCCCGCGGACAAGCCGCGCTACCTTATGGGTGTTGGCACGCCTGAAGATATTCTGGAAAGTGTGGCGCGCGGGATAGACCAGTTCGATTGCGTCCTGCCGACGCGAGCCGGCAGGCATGGGCTGGCCTATACGCGATACGGGAAGGTCAATCTGAAGAACGCAAGGCATGCGGATGATCCGCGCCCACTTGACGAAACGTCGCCTTGCGAAGCGAGCAACCGGTATTCCCGTGCCTATCTCCATCACCTCGTAAAGGCGGGCGAAGGGCTGGCCGCGATGCTGCTGACCTGGAACAATCTGGCCTATTATCAGCAGCTTATGCAGGGCATACGCGATGCTATCGAGGCGCAAACCTTCGAAGAATTCAGGGCAAGAACGCGCGCAGACTGGGCGAAGGGGGATATACCGCCTTTCGCATCACGATGATTGAAGCTGGTCGACGTGTACGCCGATCCCGTCAGACCGCTTCGCCCTTATCGCGGGTCAGGTAGCAGCCGGAAATTTTCCAGCTCCCGTCCGGCTGCTGTTCGAAGGTGTATACGGCCCTCCACGCATCGTCATTTCGGTCAATGATCCAGACCTCCTGCGATGGGCCGATCGGTGTTTCCTTCATCCGGCCGAAGCTTACGGATTTGGGACGATAGACAGGACGGTATCCCTGGCGGACCATCTGCAGAAAAACGTCGGGGCGCTGAAAGCGCTGCCGGATGATTGGCGCGGCAAAGGAAAAGGCCAGTTCGCCGTCATCCGCACGAAAAGCCTTTATCTGGCTTGTGATGATCTTCTGGAATTCCGCACTGCGCTCATCCGCGACCGCCGGCGCTGCCAGCATCAACAAGGCAGCGGCGACCATGAGCGACACAAATGCAATCCACCCGGTTCGAAACATCGGCACCCTCCATTTCGAATCCATGGCTGATGATACGCCAAAAAGACGAAATGGATGAATCACTCCAGGCACATTGTTTCGTGACAGCTTGTCCCGCCCTTGCTGTCAATGCTCGCGCTAGCCCGCTATTTCGCCAAAATTCCCTCGAGCAGAGGGCGAACTTCGCCCGCAAGGACTTCATCGTCCATCGCGAACGCGATATTTGCGGAAAGGAATCCGGCTTTGGAGCCGCAGTCGTAGCTTTCTCCCTCGAAACGCAGGCCTTTGAAGGACTGGTTCTGCATCAGTGAAATCATCGCGTCGGTAAGCTGGATTTCGCCTCCGGCTCCCTTTTCCTGCTCCGCGATCAGGTCGAAGATTTCCGGCTGCAGGATGTAGCGCCCGGTGATGATGAGGTTTGACGGCGCTGTTCCCGGAGCGGGCTTTTCCACCATGCCGTTGATATCGACCACGGCAGAGTTGGCATTACCGTTGACTTTCACGATGCCGTAGCTCTGTGTTTGGTCTTCAGGAACTTCTTCCACCGCGATCACGTTGCCGCCGGTTTCGTCGTAAAGGTCGACCATCTGTTTAAGGCAGCCTCGACCCGCCTTGATGAGAACATCCGGCAGCAGAACGGCGAATGGCTCATTGCCGATGAGGTCGCGCGCGCACCAGATCGCGTGGCCGAGGCCCAGCGGTTCCTGCTGGCGGGTGAAGCTCGTGGTTCCCGGTGACGGACGAATCTTGTCCAAAATCTCCAACGCCGCCGTCTTGTTGCGTTCGCGAAGGGTATCTTCGAGTTCGTAGGCGATATCGAAATGATCTTCGATGACGTGCTTGTTGCGCCCGGTGACGAATACGATGTGCTCTATGCCGGCTTCGCGGGCCTCATCCACCACATACTGGATGATGGGCCGGTCCACGATCGTCAGCATTTCCTTCGGCACGGCCTTGGTGGCCGGAAGAAAACGAGTACCAAGACCGGCAACGGGCAGGACCGCCTTGCGAATGCGTTTGAAGGCCATGAACACGCTGCTCCTTAGTGGTATGAATCTCTTATCCCATTTAGCATGGCGCAATTTGATTTAGTCCGCATAAAAATCGGCGACAATAAGGGGATCATTTTGAAATTCAGCTTAATGCGCCGGTTTCGATCGGTTGCAGCGAGATGCCGCTGGCTGTATGCACGCAGGCAGGAATTTCATCGTCTTGGGAGCGCACCATGAGCGAACCGCGAAACTGCAACAAGCGTGTCGAGGTCGGCGGCGTCCCTTTCGATAATCGATTGCCCTTTTCCCTGATCGCCGGACCCTGCCAGATGGAGAGCCGCGAGCATGCGCTTGAAATGGCCGCCGCGGTGAAGGAGATTTGCGCCGGCCTCGGTATTCCGGTCGTTTTCAAGACGTCCTTCGACAAGGCGAACCGCACGAGCCTTGGAGGGCGTCGCGGTCTCGGGCTCGATGCGGCTCTGCCGGTTTTTGCCGAGGTGCGCGAACGGTACTCGATGCCGGTGTTGACGGATGTTCACCTCCCGGAACAATGCGCCAAGGTCGCGGAAACCGTCGACATCCTGCAAATTCCCGCCTTTCTTTGCCGTCAGACGGATCTGCTCGTTGCGGCGGCGCAAACGGGACGCGTCGTGAACGTCAAGAAGGGGCAGTTCCTGGCGCCATGGGACATGAAAAACGTGCTGGCCAAGGTTGTCGACAGCGGCAACCCGAATGTCCTTCTGACGGAACGCGGAGCTTCCTTCGGTTATAACACGCTTGTTTCGGATATGCGTTCCCTGCCGATCATGGCACGCACGGGTGCGCCGGTCGTGTTCGATGCCACCCATTCGGTCCAGCAGCCGGGCGGACAGGGAGGCTCGACAGGGGGCGACCGGGAATTCGTGCCGGTTCTCGCTCGAGCTGCGGTCGCAGTCGGTGTGGCGGGGCTTTTCATCGAAACGCATGACGATCCCGACAACGCGCCTTCCGACGGCCCGAACATGGTGCCGGTAAAACAGCTCGGCGCGCTTCTGAAAGAACTGAAGGCCATAGATGCCGTCGTTAAGGCGCAAACGGCATAAACCTGTAACATAGCACGCGCAAAGCCGTCTTCATCTCAAGACCGGATCAGGCACTGAAGCGAAGTTCCAACCAGGGATGGTAATACCACCATGCGAATAACGATGATCGGCACGGGCTATGTCGGCCTCGTTTCGGGGGTTTGTTTTTCCGAGTTCGGCTTCGACGTCACCTGCGTCGACATTGACGAGGGCAAGATCGAGCGGCTCAACAACCTCGAGGTGCCGATTTTCGAACCCGGCCTCGATACATTGATCGAGAGAAATTTCGCAGAAGGCCGCCTTTCCTTCACGACAGACTTCGAAAGTGCCGTCTCTCGGTCCGATGTTGTCTTCATTGCCGTCGGAACGCCGTCGCGCAGGGGCGACGGAGAGGCGGATCTTACCTATGTTTTCGAGGCGGCTCGCCGCATCGCGAAATCCATGAAGCCCGGTACCACGGTCGTGATCAAGTCGACGGTTGTGGTCGGCACATGCCGAAAGGTCGCCGCGATCATCGCCGAAGAGCGTCCCGATATGGATTTCTCGATCGCATCCAATCCCGAATTCCTGCGTGAAGGTTCGGCGATCGAAGATTTCATGCGCCCGGACCGCGTTGTCGCCGGGGTTAAGGACGAGCGTGGTGCCGATGTGCTTCGCCAGCTCTACCGCCCGCTGTTCCTTCGCGAAACGCCGATCGTGACAACGACGCTGGAAAATGCCGAACTGATAAAATACGCCTCCAACGCATTCCTGGCGATGAAGATTACATTCATCAACGAGATGGCGGATCTTTGCGAGAAAGTTGGCGGTGACGTGCAAAAGGTCGCAAGCGCCATCGGGCTCGACAATCGTATCGGATCCAAGTTCCTTCATGCCGGGCCGGGCTATGGGGGTTCGTGCTTTCCCAAGGACACGTCCGCCCTTGCCGCGACGGCGCGCAAGTATGAGGCGCCCCTTCGCCTGATTGAAACGACAATGTCGGTCAACGAAGAAAGAAAGCGGGCCATGGCGGACCGTGTCCTGAGAGCGCTAGGTCCTGATCCGGTCGGCAAGACAGTCGGCATATTGGGAATCGCGTTCAAGCCGAATACGGACGATGTGCGCGATGCCCCTTCTTTGGCGATCGTTCCCGCCCTGCAGGCTGCGGGCGTCGAAGTGCGCGTGCATGATCCGGAGGCGCGCGAACAGGCCGAGCCTCTTCTCCCCGGCGTAAAATGGTGCGATGCGCCGTATGATGTGGCCGATGGAGCGGACGCCCTTGCCGTTCTCACGGAATGGAATGTCTATCGGGGCCTGTCGCCGCAAACGCTGGCGGATCGCATGCGCGGTAAGGCTGTTATCGATATGAGGAATATCTGGCGGCCGGAGGAATTCAACAAGGCAGGCCTCAACTATTCAGGCATAGGGCGCGCGAGCGAGCCCGAGTGATTTTCAATCACAGTCGCAGCCGCGCTGCGAATGATTTTTGCATCAAAGGAAGACGGTGGCGCCCGCACAAGCGGGCGTCCGGAAAGGGAGACCAAATGACGGCAATCGTCGACATCATCGGCCGCGAAATTCTGGATAGTCGGGGAAACCCCACAGTCGAGGTCGAAGTTCTTCTGGAAGACGGATCGCAGGGAAGGGCGGCCGTTCCTTCCGGCGCGTCGACCGGTGCGCATGAGGCCGTGGAGCTTCGGGACGGAGGCTCGCGCTACCTCGGCAAAGGCGTGGAGCAGGCCGTTCAGGCGGTAAATGGAGAGATATTCGACGCGATTGGCGGGCTTGATGCCGAAGATCAGATCCAGATCGACGAGGCAATGGCGTCTCTCGACGGGACGGAAAATAAATCTCGCCTCGGGGCGAATGCCATTCTGGGCGTTTCGCTTGCGACCGCGAAAGCCGCCGCACAGGCATCTGGACTTCCGCTCTACCGATACGTTGGTGGCACAAACGCACGTGTTCTGCCCGTGCCGATGATGAACATCATCAACGGCGGGGCGCATGCGGACAATCCGATCGACTTTCAGGAGTTCATGATCATGCCGGTCGGAGCGCCCTCGCTCAAAGAAGCCGTGCGGATGGGAGCGGAAGTCTTTCACACGCTAAAGAAAGCGCTGAAGGATGCTGGCCACAATACGAACGTCGGGGACGAAGGCGGTTTCGCGCCGAACCTTGAATCGACAGATGCCGCAATCGGTTTCGTGATGAAGGCGATCGAAAAGGCGGGCTACAAGCCCGGCGAGGATATGTTTCTCGCGCTTGACGCGGCATCCACGGAATTCTTCAAGGATGGCAAGTATCATCTCGACGGTGAGGGCAAGCAGCTCGGGCCGGAAGAGATGGCCAAGTATCTGGACGATCTCGTATCGCGCTATCCCATCATCTCCGTTGAGGATGGGATGGCCGAGGACGACTGGGATGGCTGGAAGGCGGTAACCGATCTTGCCGGAGACAAATGTCAGCTCGTGGGCGACGACCTGTTCGTCACGAACTCCGCGCGCTTGCGCGACGGCATCGCGAAAGGTGTCGCCAATTCCATTCTCGTGAAGGTCAACCAGATAGGGTCGCTCACGGAAACGCTGGATGCTGTGGAGACTGCCCACAAGGCCGGCTACACGGCCGTCATGTCCCACCGTTCCGGCGAAACCGAAGATGCCACGATTGCGGATCTGGCCGTGGCGACGAACTGCGGCCAGATAAAGACCGGCTCGCTTGCCCGCTCGGACAGGCTAGCGAAGTACAATCAGCTTATCCGTATCGAAGAAGAGCTCGGCCCCCAGGCCCGCTATGCGGGACGGTCGATCTTGCGCGGGTAGGAAAAGAGCGCATTGACGCAAAAAAGGCGGCTCCCGGCCGCCTTTTTTATTGATCAGGTTTTGATATTCAGGCGGCGGCGCCCGGTTTCGTTTCCTTCGCATGCTTGATCGCAGCAACGATGGTTTCCGGCGTCTCCGCCCCCATCAGCGCAAAGCGCTCATCTATGATTACGCATGGCACGCCGTTAACACCCATCTGATGCGCGCTTTCGATTTCTGTCTTGATGCGGTCGAGGTCTTCATCGGTGGCAAGCCGCTCGGCAACACGTTCCGCATCCATCCCGATCTCACGTGCCACCGCGACAAGATTCTCTGTTACCGACAGATCCACGCCTTCCAGAAAATACATCTCGAAAAGGCGTTGAACCGCCTTGTCTTCGAGCCCGTCCGCCCGTGCCCATAGTATGAGCCTGTGGCAATCGAGCGTGTTCGGCGATTTGGTGATCTTATCGAATTGAAAATCGATGCCGTCGCCAGCGCCTGCTGATTTGATCCTGCTATATATTTCCGCCGCACGTTCGCGCCCACCGAACTTGTCGTTCAGATAGGCCTGCCGGTCCTTGCCTTCATGCGGCAGAGTGGCATCCAGCTGGAAAGGCCGCCAGCGCACGGCCACGGGAATTTCCGGAATTTCCCTGAGCGCACTCTCCAGGCGTTTCTTGCCGATGAAGCACCATGGACACATCACATCCGATACTACGTCGATGACGATCGTTTGCTCTTCGTTCATTTTATGCCTTCCCGCCACGAGCGTACCGCATCGAGGCGTCCTATTTCCTGATAAAATCGATACCGTCAGCCGAACCGTGTGGTGCGGGCGAAAGCCTTGACCCGCTCACCGACCCGTTCTGCCGCTGCCGCTCCGTGGACAACCGCGACCGGCCCGCGCCCCGTTACCTCCACCACAAGGTCTTCATCGCGTGAAACCAATGTAGCGGCAGACGCCAACCTTGTGGCCAGCGGCTTGTCGGCACTTTGGGCAACCTGCCCGGTTTCCCGGAGTAGACCTTGCGCAAGCTCTTCGAGCCAGATCACTTGCAGCTCTATACCTCGCTTGCGCGCCATCTTCTCCGAACAGTTCAGATAGGTCTCGAAAGTTAAAGGGTCGATAGGAAGCCACTGCTCATCAATCAAGAAACGATCACGAAATGTCGAAAACCACAGGTTGGCAAGCCTCCGACGAACTCCCGTTCGGGCTGCAAAGGCCAGGCGGGCGGCGAGCTCAGCCTCGCCACGAGGTTCAACGATCACGTCAGTCGCGCCGGCAAGATATAAATCCGTAGCGTCATTCGTATCCGATGCAGCCGCTATAACAGGCAATGTCACATGGCGCGGATCGGCGCGCAGCCTGAGGATCTGTTCCTGAGCCGTTTCCACGTCGGAATCGATCATCACCGCCAGGAATGGCGCTTCCGAAAGATAATAGTCAGCCATATCCGAGGTGAATGCGCCGACAAGTTTTATTCGGTCGCGATTTGCGGCCTGGATCGAAGCGAACCTTCGCCCGTTGCCGACAATCAGGAAGCCGGCGTCGGCGAGCAGACCCGGCGGCCTTTCGTACATGTTCCGTAGCGGGCCGAAGACCTTGCGCCGAAGCCGCGCCTCCTCTATCCGCCGGGTCAGTCTCGCGACATCGGCAAGCCTGGTCTGAAGGTTTGGCAGGGGAAATCCGCGCCCCAACACGGCGGCAGGACGAAGTAAGGACGGTAGCATCCCCGATTTCGCGAGCATCACAATCAGCGGAATTTCGATCGACAGGCCGCGAAGCTCCTTTCGGAGGCGCTCGATCAATTCACTCTCACCGGGAGAGCCGGTACTTACGACAAGGGCGGCATCAGGCAGGCGTGAAGATGCAAAAAGAGCCAGAAGCCCTTCAACGTCATCGACGAAGGCCGGTAAAACCTCTTCGCGGAAAGCGCCATAGAGCTTTGGGAGCAGGCCATGATCCGCACAGATAACGCAGTAACGGAAATCGCAAAGTTGCATCTATTTCACGCGACAGCGGCCCTGAGCTTGTGAATGCGCGCAGCCAGAGCGTCCCTGTCCACCTTTCCTCCGTCAGCCCTCGGTATGGCCGGCAGCGAAAGCACCCGATTGGGGATTTCCGCAAGGCCGACACCTTCCGCATCGAGGTAAGCGAAAAAACCTTCGGTATCGAGGAGTGTACCGCGTTCCGGCACAAGCGCGGCGTAGAGACGGGCTCCAAGTATCGCGTCCTCGACGAGAAAGGCGGCGGCATCCGTCAGACCCGGAAAAGATGAATATAGCGAATCAAGAAGCTGTAGCGGTCCCGCACCGGGGGCGGCCTTGCCGGGGATTCCAAGTCCAGTGATGCCGTTTTCAGCTCGCCGGACGGGAACGAGCGTATCTACATATCCGGCCTTGTCGCAAGGAATATGCACCTTGCTCGCCGGCCATGGGCAGCCAGCCACCATGGGACCGCGAACCTTTAGCGTGTTCGGCAAGGTCTCGTCATCAATGCCGACCTCGACGAGGACTGGAGGATTATCCGCGCCGGACGGTGCTCCGACGGGCCCTGAAGGAATGGCGCGCGGAAGCGCACTGGCACCGCGACTGAGCGCGATCATCGCGAATTCATCGGCCACATGAAGATCGTAAAGGGCTCTGTTCGTTGTGAGTGGGGCAGGGTGCGGCGCATTCCCGCTCCAGACCGAAACGATTTTTCCCTCGGCGGTATTAAGCTTGCGCTCCAAAGCCGCCACAAGCGCTCCCGGACACAATATGTAGTCCGCTTCGATCCTGTCCGCATGGTCTGCCAGGGTCCGGAGGGCCGTTGGATGGTGAAGATGAAGCTCACCTCCCGTCATGAGCCAGGGAACGAGACCGGCGCCTATTCCGACCATGCCCGTGAGCGGGTAGGGGGAAAGTATCTTTGCTTCTTCGGCGAGCCCGGTTTCCAGAAATGGCATGAAACCGGCCGCCAACCAGTGGTTGTGACTCCGTGCGACGGGAAGAGGCTCTCCGCTGGTCGATCTGGACCATGTGAGTGTGGCCACGTGATCGGCGGGGTTTTTGTCTCTGCGCAAATCGGGCGGCGGCAAGTCTTCTCCGTTCATCTCGGACAATACCGAGGCAATATCGACCAAACCGTCGGGAACCTCGTTTCCAATTCCGAAAACGAACCGGAGGCTGAAAAGTTCCGCTGCCGTTTCCCGGGCATCATCCGCGATCTTCTGATTTTCGGCACGATCGCCCGCAACGAGCGCCTTTGCGCCCGCTCGCGTCAACGCCTTCACGACATCTCGGCGCCGCCAATGCAGCGGCAAGGGGGCGACAACCAGGCCCGCCCTCAATGCGGCCAGAAAAGTGATGACGCTGTCTGCGGTGTTCGGTGCGTGGAGGCCAACGACATTATCCGCCGATAGTCCGACCGCCGCGAAAAAACCTGCAATACGGGATATTTCCTCATCGGCCTGGCGATAAGTCAGTTGCCGCGGTGCGCCGCCTGTCCATTCCAAACGGTCGGACGCATCGCAAAGCGCAATCCGGTCGGGATGTTTCGACGCTGCCCTTCGAAAAAGCGTATCGAGCGTATTTCTGCCCCATATGCCGCTTTTCGCATTTGCATTCAGGATCTCTTCAGACGTAAGGATCATCGTCTTCAATCCCCTGTCTTTTCGGCCTTGGCCGTATCCGACCACCAGGCTTCCAACTGCGCACCCGTTACAGACGATCGCTCGGGGTGCTCGTAAATATTCCAGCGAGCGATCCATTCTTCGGGGACATGAAACAGGGGAACCACATAGTGGCCGGAAACAAGGGTCCGGTCGAAGGCGCGAACGGCCGCTACGAATTCTTCCTGCGTGCGTGCAGCGAGCAAAGCCGCGATCATCGCGTCGACCGCATCGCTTTCAACGCCTGCGAAGTTGAAGGAGCCATCGGCACTCGCAGCTTTACTGCCCCAGCGATAGTTCTGCTCGTTGCCCGGAGAAAGGGAAGACGGCCAGAAATTCAGCACCATGTCATAATCGAAGACCTGGCGGCGCTGCTGGTATTGCGCTGCATCCACCGTTCTGATGAACGTCCGGATGCCGACAAGCTTCAAAAGGCGTTGATACGCCAATGCAAGGCGCTCCTGATCCTTGGATGCGACCAGGACCTCGAACTCCAGCGGTACACCGCCGCCATCCTCCATCACGCCGTCACGGATCGTGTAGCCGGCCTGCTTCAACAGGCCGACGGCCTTGCGCAATACCGTGCGGTCGCGGCCGGAGCCGTCGGCTTCGGTCGGCCGCCATTCTCCTTCCATGACTTCGGGTTCGATCTGGTCCTGAAACGGCTCCAGAAGGGAGCGTTCGATTGCGTTTGCCGGCCGGCCTATGGATGACAGCACGGAATTGTCGAAGTAGCCCGCCGTTCTCCGGTAAAGGCCGTAGTAGAGATTTCTGTTCACCCATTCGAAATCGAAAAGCATCGCTAGCGCTTTGCGCACCGATTTATCGGTGAAAAGGTTCCGGCGGGTATTGAAAACGAAGCCGTACATTCCCGCCGGGGTGCGCAGATCGAATGCGTCGCGTACGACATCGCCGCGTTGAGCCGCGGGAAAATCGAAGCCGGTCTTCCATCTTGCCGGATCGCTAACCGGAAGAACGGAAACCAACCCCTTCTGAAACGCCTGCTGGAGAGAATTTTCATCCCGATAGTATTCGACTTTGACCTCATCGAAATTATAGAGCCCTTGCTGGGCCGGAACGTCCTTGCCCCAATAATCCGGATCGCGCCGGAAGGTGATTTGCGTTCCAGGCTCCACGGATTCGATTACATATGGTCCCGACCCGACGGGAGGCACGAGCGTGCTCTTGTCGAAACTGTCCCGATCGATCGTGTGACTTGCAAATATCGGAGAAAGCCCGAGCAACAAGGGCAATTCTCGATCATCGCCGTTTTCGAATGTGAAGCGCACCGAGCGGGGGCCCGTCTTCTCGATGGAACGGATACGCTCATAACGGGCGCGAAAATGCGGGCGTCCTTTTTCCTTCAAAATATCGAAGGAAAATATCACATCCTCGACCGTGACAGGCTTCCCGTCGGAAAATCTCGCATCCGGATTTAGCGTGAATTCAATCCATTCGCGTGATTCCGGCAAGCGAACGCTTTCCGCGAGGAGGCCATATAGGGAAAAGGGTTCATCGTTATTCCGTGTCAGCAGGCTTTCGATCACAAGCGCCCCGTATCGCGAATCGCGAACCCCGCGAGCTGACGACGTTCCTCCCTGAACGACGAATTGGTTGAGACTATCGAACGAGCCTTGGACCCCATAGGTGATGCGCCCGCCTTTGGGCGCATTCGGGTCCGCATAGGGAAACGATTCGAAACCCTCTGGCAGGGCCGGATCGCCGTGCATTGCAATCCCGTGCACCGCGGGCACGTCCTGCGACATTGCCGGGGCTGTAATGATCGTGACAGCCGACAGTGCAAGCGCCAAGGCCAAGGACAGCTTTTTCACAGGCGGTCTTGGGCGAAGGGACATAAACCTGACCATCCGGGAAGCCTTACGGGAGAATCATTCTATTAAGGTTACCATACCTGTTGAGGTTTGGCGGGTAAGCCGATTCGGGTAAAGAGGGCACTCGTGAATTCGGCAACGGCAAGCAAAAAAACTGCGTTTCAGGTCCGGTGCACACCGGTTAGGCCCGATCTCCACGGCGCCTGTTTAAACGTGTTGTGAAGCGTTGCTCATTTGCCTCGTTGAAGGATCGTTGATCGGTTCTGGCAGATTGTCTGCTGGAATTTTTCGTATGGTCCTTGTAAAGATGCCGCCAAATACGAGCTTCGAGCCGAAAGGGTCAAGGTCTTGCCGCAATCCGAAATCAAACGGGTGGCGGGGCGACGGTCAGCAGATTGACGATATATACCGCTGCGAGCCAAGGGGCCATTCGGCACAGATGCCAGATGGCAAACAGGAATTGAGGACGACTTCGTATGGCGAGGAAATTCAAGCGCGGACTTGCGATATTGGCTCTGGGTTCTATTGCCAGCCTCAGCATGGTCACCGGTGCCGCGGCTCAGGAAGTTACGCCGGGTGAGGAATCGCCTTGGATCAAGGTTTGCAATACGGATCCGAAGGCGAATAAGGACGTTTGCCTCATCACCCAGGAATTGCGCACCGACACGGGACAATTCCTTGCATCCGTAGCTCTTCGGGAGATTTCGGGCGAAGCACGCAAGACCCTGCTTATCGCAGTGCCGCCGGGAATGCTTATTCAGCCGGGTCTGAGGGTCCAGGTCGACAGCGGTAAGCAGACCGAAGCGAAGTACGGCATTTGCTTCCCGAATGCATGCTATTCGGAGCTGGTCGTCGACGACAATTTTATTGGTTCGATGAAGAAGGGCGGGGCGCTGAAGCTCACGACCCTGAACCAGCAGGCGAAGCCTGTGCCTTTCGAACTTTCGCTGATTGGCTTTACCAAGATCTATGAAGGTGAGCCGATCGACCCTGCAGCGTTGCAGCAGCGCGAGCAGAAGCTTCAGTCGGAATTGCAGAAGCGCGCGGAAGAAGCGCGTCAGAAGCTGATCGAGAAGCAAAAGGAAGTCACCGGGAACTGATTTCGCCGAAATCAAGCTTGTGAAGAAAAGAAACGCCGCGGGATCAATGTTCTCGCGGCGTTTTTTATGTTTGCCGTGGCGCGAAGCCGACCAAGTCTGAATCGGTTTTGGCTATCAGGGCGTGCTCGCAATGTAGCTCCTTGAGCGATTTGCGAACGCGAGAGTGGTCTCGTTTTTGGAGAGAGCGCTCTGGGTTTTGCCGATCAGTGAAGATCGACGTCGCGCGGCCGATAGCTGCCGTCCGGCTGTTCTTCGAAAATCTCCTGCACCTGCGGATGCCGGACAGGTTCGCCCGTATCGTCGGGAACGAGATTTTGTTCGGAGACATAAGCGACGTATTCGGTCTCGGCATTTTCGGCAAGGAGATGGTAAAATGGCTGGTCGCGGCGTGGGCGCACGTCTTCGGGAATGGCCTGCCACCATTCTTCCGTGTTGCTGAAGGTTGGATCCACATCGAAGATCACCCCGCGAAAGGGGTAAATCCGGTGGCGAACCACCTGTCCGATGCTGAACTTCGCCGTACGCACTTTCCGAATCACTCCGCCTGACAGTCTTTCCCGATTTCCCGGATCAATTCCGGTTTGCCGCTGAATTCATTACATGGTTCACTCCAAACACGCCTGTAAAGGTTCGTAATTTGGGCGCTTTAAAGGTCACGATGGCGTCAGCGTGTCAAGTTAACGATTTTACAGCCGCTTCTCGCCTTCCGTTCTGAAGGCCACGCTCAAACGCTGTATTTTTCTGCAAACTCCGGATCCTTGGACGCTACGCGTTCGGCAAGGTCGAGAATAACCTTCGCTTGCTTCCAGGTGGCATCATCCTGCATTTTACCGTCTATCATGACGGCACCGGTACCATCGGGCATCGCGTTGACGATTTTACGAGCAAATGAGACCTCGTTAGGGTCTGGACTGAAGACCCGCTTGGCGATCCCGATCTGGCGTGGATGCAGGGACCAAGCCCCAACGCAGCCCATGAGAAAGGCGTTGCGAAACTGGGATTCGCAAGCCTCGTCATCGGCAAAATCGCCGAACGGGCCGTAAAAAGCCCGAATACCTGCCGACATGCAGGCATCCACCATTTTTGCAACGGTATAGTGCCAAAGATCCTGCTGAACGGTTGTGCGCGCCGCTTCGTGCCCGGCATCGGAAAGGACCGAATAATCGGGGTGTCCACCGCCGACGCGGGTAGTCTTCATGCCACGGGAGGCGGCGAGGTCCGCCGGCCCCAGGCTCATCCCGTGCATACGCGGGCTGGCGGACGCGATGGTGTCGACGTTTTTAACCCCTTCCGCCGTTTCCAGGATCGCATGAATGAGTATCGGCCGCTCAATCCCGCCCCGCGCTTCCAGTTGTGCCAGAAGCTGGTCGAGATAGTGAATGTCCCACGGCCCCTCGACCTTGGGCAGCATGATCACGTCCAGCTTGTTGCCGATGGCTGGTACGATCTCCAGAAGATCGTCCAGAACCCAAGGACTGTTCAGGCAATTGATGCGTGTCCAAAGGCCGGTGGAGCCGAATTCGTTTTCCTGCGCCATTTGTATGAAGCCCTGGCGAGCGGCAACCTTCTGATCCGCGGGGATCGCGTCTTCCAGGTTGCCGAGTATCACATCAACGGATTCGATCAGGTCCGGAACCTTGGCGAGCATTTTTTCGATATGGGGCGGAACGAAATGAATCATCCGTTCCAGCCGGGTCGGCAATTCGCGATAGGGGGCAGGAGCCCCAATAGCGAGCGGTTGGTAGTAGGCGCGCGGTGTCTTCATGGCGGCGGACCTTCCTTATCAACATCATTCGGCTACCGCTACATATAGCAGGCTATGCTGCGGTGCACATATACGCCGAAAAGAGAAAAAGAAGGAATTCCGGACCCCGCTCACACCCACTTTCGGTGAATCCACATCCACTGGCTCGGATATTCGCGGATCCAGTCCTCGAACTGGCGGTGGATCATGGCGGTCGTCTCTTCGACATCGGCCTTTCGGTCACCCGTGATGGGGTAATCGAGCGGCTTCGCTTCGATGCGGAACTTCGCTCCGCCCTCCCGTACGACCCTGGTAACGATAAGGGGAACCTTGTTTCCCCTGGCAATCGTCGCCGGAAAAGCGGTTGCATAGGCAGGGCGCCCAAAAAAGGGAACCTTGGGCCCGCGGAAATCCCTGAGGTCCGCAAGAAATGAAATCATTCCATGATTGCGGACGATTGAAAGAATACGTCTTGCCGTATCGTGGCTCTTGGCAAAAAGCCCGCCCGGATAAAGACCTTGCCGAAGCTCGTGGATTTCGCGGTCCGAGTAGGGGTTTTTGGTCGCCTGATAGACGCCTGCGGGCTTGTGCCCCGCAACGATGCCGCCAAGTGCCGTCACCTCCCAATTCCCGCTATGCATGGAAACGACAACGCATCCGACGCCGTCGATACGCTCGCGCGCCTTTTCAAGATCGAAGGTGAATCGGCTACGGTCCGCGACGATCCGGTCGAGTTGGATTGTTTCCGCGGTAACACGACCCAGGTTTTCCCACATGTCGCCCGCTATTGCTTCGCACTCGGATGAAGATTTTTCGGGGAATGCCGCCTGAAGATTTGCAATAGCCCGCTTGTGCCTGTGGTTGAACGGGGCCAGATGACGCCAGAACCAGCCCATCATTGCCGATGCGGCGTCAATGGGCATGAGGCGGATCAATACCAGCAGGGTTTTGAGACCGAGCCATTCGATCCGGTAGCGAATGATCTTCAGGGGACCGTTACGCCGCGCCAAACCCTTGTTCCGTTCCTTGCAAGCTGAAATACCAGCGAAAATCCGCCAATGCCGCGTGTGTGTGACGTTGACCGCCAACGGCTTACCCGTTAGGCCTGCGGTGATTACTCAAGTGTCGCGGGCTTGGCAACCGCCCGGTGTCAGTTAAGCCCGGGGTGCTTACCGGAAGGACTTCATGGAAAAGGTCATTTCCCTGGCGCTACCGTTTTTCGGGCTGATCTTTCTTGGCGTAGCGGCCGGTAAAATCCGGAAAATTCCGGCATCCGGGCTCGATTGGATGCGATTTTTCGTCATCTACATCGCGTTGCCCGCTCTTTTCTTCCGCCTGCTTGCCAAAACGCCGATAGAGGAATTGACCAACGTTGCCTATGTTTCGGCAACCACTTTTGCAACCTATTGCGCTTTCGCGATAGCTTTTCTCGTCGGGATCCTTGCTTCGCGGGGCAACATCCCGGAGGCGACTATTCAAGCGCTTGTCGGTGCGTATTCCAACATTGGTTACATGGGACCGGGCCTGACGCTGGCCGTGCTCGGGCAGTCGGCGGCAGTGCCGACCGCGCTGATCTTCTGTTTCGACAACATACTGCTGTTCACACTCGCTCCCCTCATGATGGCGATCGGCGGCACGGAGGACGAACCGCCTCTCAAGACCGCGATAACCGTTCTGCAGCGAATATTCACCCATCCTTTCATCATCGCCACCATCGCCGGTGTTCTTGCCGCCGCCGTTGAATTTCAGCCACCGCAAGCGCTGGAAACCCTGCTGACTTTTCTCAGCAATGCCGCAGCGCCTTGCGCCCTGTTCGCCATGGGCGTAACCGTGGCGCTTCAGCCGATGGGCCGCATACCGCTGGAGCTGCCGGTGGTATTGCTTGTCAAGCTTGTCGTGCATCCGATTATCATTCTCACGCTTTTGCTTTGGATCGGCGGGTTCGATCCGGCCTGGGTGGCGACGGCTGTGCTCATGGCCTGCCTGCCTCCTGCCGCAAATGTCTTCGTGATCGCGCAACAATACGGCGTCTACGTTCAGCGTGCTTCAAGCGCGATCCTGATCGGAACGGTGTTGTCCACCGTCACGGTCACCGCATTCATGTATGCGATCACCAACGACATTCTGCCGATGCAGTAGAATGACGCTTCGAGCTCCGGCGAGCAGGAAGCCCGAGCCGCACAGCAGGGAGGCGCCTGATGGAGGCAAGACCGCTAGAGGGAATAAAGGTTCTTGATTTCACGACCCTTTTGCCGGGACCGCTCGCTACGCTAATCCTTGCTGAGGCCGGTGCGGAGGTTGTGAAGATCGAAAGGCCGGGCGGTGAGGATCTGAGACGGTATCCGCCCTTCATCGGCAAGGCGTCCGCTCCTTTCGTTCTTTTGAACCGCGGAAAGATATGCCGCGAAGTGGATCTGAAAGACGAAAAGGCGCATGAGGTTTTGATCCCTCTAATCGAAGAGGCCGATGTTCTCGTCGAACAATTTCGACCTGGCGTGATGGAACGGCTTGGGTTGGGATTTGAAAACGTCCGGAAAATCAATCCTCGCCTGATCTACTGCTCGATCACGGGCTATGGGCAGATTGGCGTTCGCGCCGGTGAAGCCGGGCACGACATAAATTATCTGGCGTTGACCGGGTTGCTGGCGCTTTCACATGGCAGTTCAGAGCATCCGGCGTTACCGCCGACGCAGATTGCGGATATTGGCGGCGGTAGTTTTCCGGCGGTCATGAACATTCTACTTGCTCTGCTCCAGCGGGAACGCACGGGGAAGGGGGTGCGGCTCGATATTGCGATGGCCGACGCCATGTTCACATTTGCGGTTTTTGCGCATGCGGAGCTTGCAGCCACGGGCAAGGCCCCGCAAAACGGCAAGGCGCTTCTTAGCGGCGCATCGCCGCGCTATCAGCTCTACTTCGCAAGCGACGGCGAGGCTATTGCCGTTGGGGCGCTTGAGCAGAAATTCTGGATCGCGTTTTGCGACGCGATCGGGCTGCCGGAACACCTTCGGAACGATTCCGTCAATCCCGCGGCGACCATGGATGCCGTCCGCAATATTATTTCAAGCCGCAGCAGAGCCGAGTGGGAGCCGGTCCTTGCCGAGGCGGACTGTTGCGCGACGCCTGTGAAAACGCTGGCTGAGGCTATGAACGACCCCCACTTCCTCGAACGTGGGTTGTTCGATCACGAGGTCGCCGGATTGACCAAAGCAGTCGCTGCCGCGGTGGTTCCCGTCGAGCCTCAATTTCGCACTAGTCCAGGCAATGCGCGAACACGACGTTCATGACGCTCGCGGGAGCGAGAAGCCTTTCATCAGTCGGGGCCGCGAGAACATCGGCGCTATACCCTCGCGCATGAGAAGGCGGCGCAAGGGGCCGACCTTGCCGGCAAGATAAAGGCCGGCACTTCGGGCAAGCTGTACCGGCAACAAGTCGGTCAGCAGCGAACGGTTCAGAAGATCGACCCCTGTCGTTCTAGAAAGGATGTCCGGGCGGCGCGCACGCTCGTAACGCGACAGCACTTCGCCGGAGCCTATGTCGATGCCTTGCTGGCGGGCGTTCGCAACGATTTCCCCGAGGGCGGCCACATCCCGCAATCCCAGATTAAGGCCTTGCGCGCCAATGGGAGGAAAGACATGGGCGGCCTCGCCCACGAGCGCGCAGCGGTTGCGCGCAACGGTTTTGGCGCTAAGACCGCCGAGCGGGTAGCACTGCCTGCTGCCGGCGACTTTCATTGCTCCATAGGCTGATTGGGCGCGTCTTTCGATTTCCAGCGCAAGCTCTTCATCGGGCAAACGCTTCAGGGTCTCCGCGGTGTCGGGGTCGACCACGCAGACGAGCGAGGATCGACGGCCCGGCAAGGGCACGAGCGTAAAGGGGTCGCTTCTGGTGTGGAATTCCGTTGAGTGATTGTAGTGCGGAACGTGATGCTCGAGATTGAGAACAAGCGCGCTCTGCGGGTATCGCCATTCAGAAACCTCTATGCCGGCCGCATCGCGCACCTTTGAGCGCCGACCATCCGCACCGATCGTCAAAGCCGCTTCAACGATGACACCGTTATCGAGTGAGATACTGACGCTCTGCGCTCCGATGGTTAGAGTGTCCGCAAGCGCGTTGAAGCGTTGCAGGTCTTTTTCCCCCTTGCATGCCTTGGCAAGGATAGCGTTGAGGTCCTTGTTTTCTACATTGTAGCCGAAGGCTTCGAGTTTCAGTTCGCTTGCGTCGAAAACGATTTCCGGTGCGCGGATCAGGCGTTCGGTCGCATCTATAATGCGCATATGGCTCAAGGGTGCCGCATGAGGTCGAATGGCGTCCCAAAGGCCGAGGTTTTTCAGCATTTCGACGGAGGAGTCGAGAAGCGCAGTCGTTCGGCCGTCTTCTGACGGTCCGCTCGGCGCAATGAGAGCGGTGGAAAACCCCTGGCGGGCGAACAGGATTGCGCAGGCCATTCCCGATGGTCCGGCGCCAACGACCGCCACATCCACTTTCGCGGGCGATTTCCCGGCAGATTTCGCGGTCATTGTGATGCTCCGTTCTTGATGTTGTGTACTTGAAATTGAGTTGTTTTTCCGGAAATGCAAGCCGTGCAAACGTGCGTTTCGTCGCATAAGGCTTCTAACGAATGCCGCCTTGTGCAAATCGACTGTATTAGCGCCCCTCTACCTATGGCGCGGTTTCTTGTAAATTGTGCCAGTTGTGGCGAAATGCGAAAAGATTGATCGGGCTTTCATGCGAGTTTCGATGACCGGTAGCCAGGTTCAGGAAATTGAACGGATCGTTTCGCCCGCCACGCAACGGCGGCCGGAAGCGCAAGTTCGCCGTATGCGATTCCTCGTTTTTGTTTCCGTAGGGGCGGCGGCACTTGTCGGCTGGGTGTATCTTGGCGCCATGGTTGCCGCAATGGTGCCGGTGATGGACATGGCCGATCTTGGCCCCGGCATGCAAATACTCAATAGTTTCAATATTTTTCATGATCTGTCTGCGGAGGCACGGGCAGCACTTGCGGTGCTTTGCCTGCCAGCTGGCGCGGAAATATTCGGAATGCCAGCGACAGCCCACTGGACAGCCGTCGATTTCGGACTGGTCTTCGCGATGTGGATGATGATGACACTGGCGATGATGCTGCCAAGCGCTGCACCCATGATCTCCGCATATGCCGAAACCGGTGTCACGGTCGCGCCTGGCGAGCCAAAGCTATCTCCCGTATTCGCGCTTTCGCTTGGATATCTCAGCATTTGGGCGGGATATGCGCTGGTTGCCACGATCGGCCAGTGGCTGCTTGTCGAGGCGCGGTTGTTATCCGAAATGATGGCTCCTGCGACGATGGTGCTCGCCGGCACCACCATGCTTGCGGCAGGGATCTACCAGTTCACGCCTGCGAAACGGGCCTGCCTGATGCGGTGCCAGCGGCCGCTCGAATTTTTCGCCATGCGGTTTTCCAACCGCGTTCCGAGGGCCTATGTGCTTGGAATCGAACAAGGATTATTGTGTCTCGGCTGCTGTTGGGCGCTTATGACGGTCATGTTCGCCGTTGGCGTCATGAATATATTCTGGATCGCCGTTTTGGGTGCATTCATGGCAATTGAAAAATCCATTCTTTCTCTCTGGCCCTCGCGCTTGATCGGCATCCTGCTTCTGGCATGGGGGGGCGCGCTTGTCGCCGCAAGCCCAGCCGGGCAGGCCCTGCTGGCGGGCTGACGACCGGTGGCCGTTTCGTTGCGTGCTCTCCAATCCGCGTACAAAATTGCCGGATTTGAAAATCCGCACTCGCATTCGGCAACGGTCGCGGATATGAGCATTGCCGCAGGGGATCGATTTTTCCTGGATCCACAAAATATTGACGAGGCGTGATATTCTGCGGTTGGATTCGCGCTTGGGGGCGGCCCTGTGTCGCAGGCAGGAGCTGGAAAACGACGAATGGCGGACGGCAAGGCGCAGACAGCGGAACACGGGGCGCCCGGCGCCCTTTTCCTGATCCATGTTCTTACCGCGCTCGGCGCGCCTGTCGCGCTTCTGGCGCTGCTCGCCGGCGCACGTGGCGACTGGGGCGAACTGTTCATCTGGCTCGGTGTCGCACTGCTGATTGACGGGATCGACGGCCCGCTTGCCCGCAGATTCCAGATCGCCACCCGGATGCCGCGCTGGTCGGGTGCCGCGCTCGACTTCGTCATCGATTACGCCACCTATGTTTTCCTGCCCGCTTTCGTTCTTGCCGGAAGCGACATGCTTTCCACCCCCTGGAACTGGATTTGCGGCGGTCTGGTGGTCTTCACCGGGGCGCTTTACTTCGCCGACAACGGCATGAAGATGCCGGACGGATCGTTCAAGGGATTTCCAGTCGGATGGAACATGGTCATCTTCGGATTGATGGCGCTGTCTCCGTCCGAGACCTTCACAATCATTTTCGTCATCGCGTTCTGCGCGCTGACGTTCGCGCCCATACGCTTCGTTCACCCGGTCCGCGTCGCCAGATGGCGGGTTTTGACACTGTCGGTCACCTTCGTCTGGTTTGTCGCGGCGGGGGCGGCTATCGCTCAAGCCATGATGCCCGATCCGCTGGCTGCCTGGGCGCTGGGGCTATCCAGCATCTACCTTCTGACCGTTTGTGCCGTTCAGCAGATACTCGATCGTTACAGCTAAATATCTCCAAGACCGGGATCCTTGAATGTTCAGCTGGCTGACCGACCCTGCGATCTGGGCGAGCCTCCTTACGCTTACCGTGATGGAGATAGTCCTCGGCATCGACAATATCGTCTTCATTTCCGTGATCGTGGGCCGGCTGGAAGCGAATGCGGCGAAACGCGCGCGCCAGATCGGCCTCGCGTTGGCGCTGGTCTTCCGCATCATACTGCTTTCGATGCTGACCTTCCTGATCGGGCTGACCGAGCCGGTCTTCACCGCATTCGGCGAGCCTTTCTCCTGGCGCGATATAATCCTGCTTGCCGGCGGCATATTCCTGCTGGTCAAGGGAACGCACGAGATCCACAAGGGCATCGAAGGCGATGGCGAGGAAGTCGCCGACAAGGCTGCCAAGGGGTTTATGTCGGTCATTGCGCAGATCATCGTCATCGACATGGTGTTTTCGGTCGATTCCATCGTTACGGCAATCGGCATGGCAGAGCATGTCGAGGTGATGATAGCCGCCGTCATCATTTCCATGGCAGTGATGTATGTGGCCTCCGGACCTATCGCGGAATTTATCCACCGCCATCCGACGACAAAAATGCTTGCGCTTGCCTTCCTGCTGCTGATCGGCGTGGCATTGGTGGCGGATGGCCTCGGTTTCCATATACCGCGCGGCTACATCTATTTCGCCATGGCGTTCTCCGCCGGCGTCGAGATGATCAATATCGCGGCGCGCGGAAACAGGAAGCGGGAAGGCAAGACCTCCTCCTGAGCGTTCGGATTTCTTGATGTATCGCAGCCTGGTAGCGGGCATGCCTTGCCCGGCGGCACCAAGCTCGCCATGATCGGGGCAACTCAGAACGACCAACGAGGTGTCTCAAATGGTTCATGCGATCAAGGTTCATGAAACTGGCGGTCCGGAGGTTATGCGGTGGGAAGAAGTCGAGGTTGGCGACCCCGGCGCGGGCGAGGCGCGCATTCGCCATACCGCAATCGGCCTCAACTACATCGATGTCTATTTCCGCTCCGGCCTTTATCCCGCGCCTAACGGCCTTCCCCTTGTTCCCGGTAGCGAGGGTGCGGGCGTCGTCGTGTCGGTGGGCGAGGGCGTCGACAGCCTGAAACCGGGCGACCGCGTCGCCTATGCCGGCCCGCTCGGCTCCTATGCCGAGGAGCGGATCGTGGCGGCCGATCGGCTTGTAAAGATCCCTGATGGCGTGGACGACAAGACCGCGGCGGCCATGATGCTCAAGGGCATGACGGCAAGGTATCTGTTGCGGCGTACGTACAAGGTCACTGCCGAGACAACTTTCCTGTTTCATGCCGCCGCCGGCGGCGTGGGCCTGATCGCCGGCCAGTGGGCGAGGAAGTTGGGCGCGACGGCGATCGGTACGGCGGGATCTCCCGAGAAGGTGAAGCTCGCGCTTGAAAACGGGTATTCCCACGTCATCAACTACCGCAAAGAAAACTTTGTCGAACGTGTGCGGGAAATCACCAACGGGAAGCTGTGCGATGTGGTTTACGATTCGGTCGGAAAGGACACCTATCCCGGATCGCTGGATTGCATAAAGCCGTTAGGTCTTTGGGTTTCCTTCGGACAATCGTCCGGGCCGATCACCGATTTCAACATGGCGATCCTTTCCCAAAAGGGATCTCTTTTCGCGACGCGGCCGACGATATCCACCTATATCGCTGCACGTGCAGACCTGGAGGAGACCGCGAACGACCTGTTCGACGTCGTTCGCTCCGGTGACGTGAAGATCCGGATAAATCAGGAATATGCGCTGAAGGACGCAGTCCGTGCGCATCAGGACCTTCAGGGGCGGAAAACGACGGGCGCAACCGTCTTGATTCCCTGAATGATTTCGGTTGCCGGGCTAAAGGCCCGGCAACCCCCTCAAAAAAGGAGACAGAGGTCTGGATCAGGCGCGACAACTTTACGGGCCTTCATTACGCTATTTTGCAGCGGCGGCCGCAGCGGGGTCGATCCGCGCAGCCGCCCGTGAGCTCAATGTCGCCTCATCGGCCGTCAACAGGCAGATACTCTGGCTTGAGGACACGCTCGACCTGAAGCTCTTCGAGCGCGTTGGCCGTGGCGTGAAACTGACGGAAGCCGGTGAAATCCTCCTGGCGCATATACGCCGCTCCTTTTCGGATTTCGACGCGACACTCGGCGAGTTGCAGGCCCTGAAAGGGCTACGGCGCGGCTCCGTAGCGATCGCCGCGGTGGAAAGCGTGTGCGACAGCCTGCTGCCGGACGTCGTCTCCGCATTCCGGGCGAAGTTTCCGGGCATTCACGTCTCGCTCAAGGTGGGTGGCTCGGAGAGGGTGAATCGCTTCATCGTCTCGGGCGAGGCTGAAGTGGGGTTCACATTCGAGCCGGCGCGGGACCACGGTCTGACCGTCGCGTTCCAGCGTGACCTGTCGATCGGCGTCATCATGCGCCCGGATCATCCGTTGGCGGCCAGAAAACAGCTGCAACTGGCAGATTGTATCGAGTTCCCTTTCTGTCTTCCGAGCGAGGGTCTATCTCTCAGAAAACGGCTCGACGCCGTGCTTGTCACTCTGCCTTCCCATCGCAAGACCTACGTGGAGGCGAATTCCCTGCGTTTCATGCGTTCGCTCGTGAAAAGGGGCGAGGAGGTGATCGCCTTCCAGACCCGTTTCGGTATCGAGGACGAGCGTGCATCGAACACACTGATCTTTCGCGAGCTCGACGATCCACCTTTGAGGCGCGATCGCTTTGCCGTGGTGATTTCCGCAAATCGGGCACTGAGCCTTGCCGCTTCAATGTTTTTTGATCACGCAACAGACGCAATTAGACGCCAGCTATCGGAAAGTGATGCCGATATGGCATCGTTGCGTGCGTGAATCTGTGCTAGTGCGCATACGCTAATTGGTGCAGCATCTTTTGGCGTGCCCAATTCGCAATCGATAATCATGCCTTCCAATCAAAGGGGAATGCGGAATGGGACGTTTGACCACGCATGTGCTCGATACGTCCAAGGGCGTATACCCGCAGCGGGGCTTGCCATAGAGCTTTGGCGTATCGGGGAGGAGGGTGTCCTGATAAAGCGCGCTTTGACAAATGACGACGGCAGGGTCGATGGACCGCCGCTTGAAGGCGCGTCGATGCGAGCCGGCGAAGCCGCATTGCCAGAGCCGGCATTTCTCGACCAGATTCCAATTCGTTTCGGCATATCGGAGCCCGAAGCGCACTATCGTGTGCCGCTGCTCTTGTCGCCTTACGGATATTCAACACATCGGGGGAGTTGATGCGCGATTGCATCCGGTTTCTCCACCGCGGCGAAATCGTCGAGGTGAATGACTTCAAGCCGACCGAAACCGTGCTCGATTATCTGCGTTTGAAGCGTGGATTGACGGGCACGAAAGAAGGTTGCGCGGAAGGCGATTGCGGTGCCTGCACTATTGCGGTCGGCCGGGTGGAGGGCGATCGGATTTCCTATCGCCCGATCAATTCCTGCATTTTGTTCCTCGGGCAGGTCGACGGGGCCGAACTCGTCACGGTGGACGATCTTGCGCGCGATGGAACGCTGCATCCCGTTCAACAGGCGCTGGTGGATTTTCACGGTTCGCAGTGCGGATATTGCACGCCCGGCTTCGTCATGAGCCTCTTCACGCTTTACCACGCCCCCGGCAAGACGGCGGACCGCAAGACCGTCACCGATTGGCTTGCGGGCAACCTGTGCCGCTGCACCGGCTATCGCCCGATCGTCGATGCCGCCCTCAACTCCTGTTTCGATACGGTCGACGACGCATTTTCAAGGCGTGAAACCGAAACGCGCAAGGCGCTGCAGGAGCTTGCGGACGGGCGTGACGCCTTCGTAGGCTCCGAAACGTCATTCTTCGCCGCGCCTGCCACCGTGGATGGTCTCGCATCGCTGTATGAAAAACACGTCGATGCGACAATCGTGGCCGGATCGACGGATGTGGGCCTTTGGGTAACCAAGCAGCTTCGCGAATTGAACAAGATCATCTGGCTTGGCCGCGTCGAAGGGCTGGACCGCATCGAGGAAACGAGCAGCGGTCTGCTGCTGGGTGCCGGCGCGACCTACTTTGATGCAGAGCCTTATTTCAACCGCGTCGATCCGGACCTCGGCGAATTGTTCCGCAGGATCGGATCGAAGCAGGTTCGCGCTTCCGGAACGGTGGGTGGAAACATCGCCAACGGCTCGCCTATCGGCGATACGCCGCCTGCGCTCATAGCGCTCGGCGCCACCCTGGAATTGCGCAAGGGCGATGCGGCGCGCACATTGGCTCTGGAAGACTTCTTCATAGACTACGGCAAGCAGGATCGCGAACCGGGCGAATTCGTCACCGGGCTTTACGTTCCCAAGCTGGATCCGAACCAGACGTTCCGCGCCTACAAGATTTCCAAACGCTTCGATCAGGATATCTCCGCGGTGATGGCGGCATTTCGATTTACCATCGTGCAGGGGCAAATCACCGAGGCGCGGATCGCATACGGAGGAATGGCGGCAACGCCGAAGCGGGCCGCAGGGGCGGAAGCCGCATTGATCGGCGCGCGCATGGACGGCCCCTCAAGCTGGGCGCCCGCGCTAAAGGCAATTCTTGAGGATTTCATGCCGCTGACGGACATGCGCGCGAGCGATGGCTACCGCCGCGAAACGGCCCGCGCCCTGCTTGCCAAGGCGCTGATGGAGGCGGGCGGCACGGACGACACGAAGACCCGTGTGACCGGACACCGAAACGTGGAGAGCGTCCATGCGGCATGAGCATCCGGCACCTAGCGAGTATTCGGTTATCAACAAGCCGTCGCCGCACGACAGCGCAGTAAAGCATGTTTCCGGTACCGCCACCTACATCGACGATATTCGCGAACCGGCCGGTCTTCTACATGTGGTTCCGGGCTGGTCTCGCGACGCCATACGCGGACGTATTGTCAAGATGGACCTTGAGGCCGTGCGAAATGCACCCGGCGTCATTGCGGTGCTGACGGCTAGCGACGTGCCGGGAAAAAACGACTGCTCGCCGTCTATCGGCGACGATCCGGTGTTTGCGGATGGCGAGATCCAGTTCTACGGCCAGGTTATATTCGCGGTGGTGGCGAAAACGCGGGATGAGGCGAGGCGCGCGGCAAGCCTGGCGAAAATCGAAGTGGAGCACCTCACTCCGATCCTCACCGTCGAAGACGCCATAGACGCCGACATCACGGTTTTGCCGGACTACCAGTTCCGCAAGGGTTCGCCCGAGACGGGGATGGTCCAGGCCGGGCGCAAGCTTGCGGGCTCGATGAGGATCGGCGGACAGGAGCACTTTTACCTCGAAGGGCAGGTGGCCATGGCACTGCCCGGCGAAGACGGCGATATGCACGTCTATTCCTCCACCCAGCACCCCACGGAGGTTCAGCACACGGTTGCCAAGGTTCTTGGCCAGCCGGATGCCGCGATCACCATCGAGGTGCGCCGGATGGGTGGCGGCTTCGGGGGCAAGGAAAGCCAGGCCAATCAATGGGCGGCACTCGCCGCGATTGCGGCACATGCAACCGGCGCGCCCTGCAAATGCCGGCTCGACCGTGACGATGACATGATCATGACCGGCAAACGTCACGACTTCCGTGCGGACTGGACGGTCGGTTTCGACGATGGCGGGCAGATCCGCGCGATCGACATGCAATATTTCGCGCGTTGCGGCTATTCGGCCGATCTGTCGCTCGGTGTCGTCGATCGCACGATGTTTCACTCCGACAACAGTTATTATTACCCGGATGCGATCATCAACACCCGGCGAATGAAGACGGACACCGTTTCCAACACGGCGTTTCGGGGTTTCGGCGGGCCTCAGGGCACGCTTGCCGCCGAAAGGGTGATCGATGCGATCGCGATTACGCTCGGCAAGGACCCGCTGGAGATCCGAAAGGCGAATTTCTATCGCGAGGGGCGGGATATCACGCCCTACGGCATGACGGTGGAGGAGTATGAGACGCTGCATTCCGTCGTGGCGCAGCTTGAAGCGTCTTCACGGTACTGGGCGCGCCGGGAAGAGGTGAAAGAGTTCAATGCCGCAAACCACGTGCTCAAGAAGGGGCTTGCGCTTACGCCGGTGAAATTCGGCATCGCCTTCACGCTGAAGCATCTGAACCAGGCCGGCGCATTGGTGCATGTCTATACGGACGGTTCGATCCATCTGAACCACGGCGGCACCGAGATGGGGCAGGGGCTCTATCAGAAGGTGGCGCAGGTGGTCGCGGAAGAATTCGGCGTTTCGCTCGATCGCGTGCGCATAACCGCCACCCACACGGGCAAGGTGCCTAACACCGGCCCGACGGCGGCTTCCAGCGGGTCGGACCTGAACGGCATGGCCGCCAAGCGCGCGGCAGAGGCGATCAAGGCACGGATGGTGGCCTTCGCCGCCGAGGAATTCGGCATCGAGCCGGAGACCATAGAATTCCGAGACAATCAGGTGATCCTCGGAAACGAGGCGATAGACTTCGGTGCGCTGGCAAAGCAGGCGCATCTGAACCGCATTCAGCTTTCCGCAGCAGGCTTCTACGCAACCCCGCATATCACCTGGGACCGCGAGACGGCGAGCGGACAGCCATTCCTCTATTTCGCCTATGGTGCGGCCTGTTCCGAAGTGACGATCGACACCATGACGGGCGAAATGCGCGTCGACCGCGTCGATATCCTCCACGACGTCGGTCATTCGCTCAATCCGGCGCTTGATATCGGCCAGATCGAGGGCGGCTTCGTGCAGGGAATGGGGTGGCTCACAACCGAGGAACTGGTCTGGGACGAAAAGGGACGCCTGCGCACGCATGCGCCGTCGACCTACAAGATCCCGACGGCATCCGACGTGCCAGAAGAATTCAACGTTTCCCTCTATGAATCGAAAGGTAATCCGCAGGATACGATCTATCGGTCAAAGGCCGTCGGCGAGCCGCCGATCATGCTGGCAAACTCCGTGTTCTCGGCGATCGTCGACGCGATTGCGAGCCTGAAGCCCGGGATCATTCCGCCGCTCGATGCGCCTGCAACGCCGGAGGCGATCCTGAAGGCCGTGACGGCGATAAAACGCGCGGAAAGCGCCGAAAAATGAAAGTTTGGCCAACCATATCCGCTGCGCTCGAGCGTTACGGCGCCTCCGCGTTGGTGACGGTATTGACCGCGGAAGGATCAAGCCCGCGGGAGGAAGGCGCGCGGATGGTGGTAAGGCCCGACCGCAGCTTCTCCGGTACCATCGGCGGAGGCCAGTTGGAATTCGATGCGATCGCCATCGCCTGCGAGGCATTGAAACGCGGAGAAGCGGGGCTGTCGCTCAGAAGTTTCTCGCTCGGTCCGGACCTTGGCCAGTGCTGCGGCGGGCGTGTGCGCATCGCCCTGGAGGTGATCGATGCCGAGCGCCGTGACGAGGCGAGCCGGCTGGCCGAGAAGGAACGCGGCGGGCCAGTTTCGACGCGGGCCTTGGTCGGAGGTGATGGAAAGGTCGGGCCGCGTGAGATTGTCGAGCCGGCCGACGCACCGTTCATCCGATTGAACGGGACTGAACTGGTCGAGACGTTCGGCGAGCGGCGCACGCAGCTTTGGCTCTTCGGAGCGGGGCATGTAGGCCGCGCCCTGGTTCTGGCGCTCGCGCCATTGCCGTTCGATGTCACGTGGATCGACAGCCGCTCCGACGCATTCCCGGCGATGGTACCGGCAAACTGCCGCTGCGTTTGTAGCGAGCGGCCGGACGAGGAACTGAACAACGCGCCCGATGGTGCCTGGCTGGTCATCATGACGCACAGCCACGCGCTGGATCGGACGATCGCGGATACAGCACTTCGAATGGAACGCATCCCTTATGTCGGGATGATAGGCAGCAGGACCAAGCGGGGGCGGATGCTGTCCAGGTTCCGGGCAGGGGGAATTGGCGAGGGCGCGCTCGATCGTTTCGTGTGCCCGATCGGCCTCCAATCCATTCGATCCAAGCATCCGGCGGCTATTGCGGCTTCGGTCGCCGCAGATCTGCTTGCGAGACAGGAAACGGCGGCCGGAGCGTCCGATTCTGGCGTGCCTCTTGCATCTTCACTTGCGTCTGCACGGCGGACATCACGGTAACACACCCGACGGGGGAGCAATGGAAACCGATACGCAAACGGCAAAGGATCCGCAGGCGGGCGACTTTGAAAGGTCGGGTGACCTGCTGCTCCAGGCCCAGGGCATTACGAAACGCTTCGGCGAGATACTCGCCAACAACAATGTTTCGATCGATCTCAGGGCAGGGGAAATCCATGCGCTTCTGGGAGAAAACGGCGCCGGCAAATCGACGCTTGTGAAGATCCTCTACGGAGCCCTGGAGCCGAACGACGGTGCCTTGCTGTGGCGCGGGAAACCAGTTGCAATCACCTCACCTGCCGAGGCAAGAAAACTCGGTATCGGTATGGTATTTCAGCATTTTTCCCTGTTTGAGGCGCTGACGGTCGCTGAAAATATCGCTCTCGCCCTTCCGGGAAAACTGTCGATACGCGAGCTTTCGGAGCGCATCCGGAAAGTCTCGACGGACTATGGCCTGGAACTCGACCCAGGTGCGATCGTGGCGGACCTGCCGGTCGGCATACGCCAGCGTGTTGAAATCGTGAGGTGCCTGCTGCAGGAGCCGGACCTCATCATCATGGATGAGCCGACATCGGTGCTGACACCACAGGAGACGGATCAGCTTTTCATTACATTGCAGCGCCTTACGAAGGAAGGCTGCGCGATCCTCTACATCAGCCACCGGCTGGAGGAGGTAAAGCAGATCTGCCATCACGCAACGATCATGCGTCACGGCGAGGTGGTGAGCGAATGCGATCCGTCAAAGGAAACGCCCGCCACGCTCGCAAGCATGATGGTGGGCGCGGAAATCAAGGACGTGCGCAAGCCGAGCGCTGGTGCCCCCGGAGACGAGCGGCTGGTCATCGAGCGGCTTAGCGCGCCAGCCGACGGACCGTTCGGGGTGGCGCTGCGCGACGTCGACCTGACTATTCACGCGGGCGAGGTCGTCGCGATCGCCGGGATCGCCGCGAACGGGCAGGGCGAGCTTTTCGACCTGATATCCGGCGAACGGCTTTCCGCCCTCCCCGAGAGTGTGCGGATCGACGGACAACCTGTCGGCCGCAAGGGCGTTAATGAGAGGCGCCGGGCCGGCGCTGCATTCGTTCCGGAAGAGCGGCTGGGTCATGGCGCTGTGCCAGGGCTCAAGCTTTCCGAAAACATTGTCCTGACGCGCCACGGCGTGAATGACGGGCTCGTGCGCGCAGGCTTCGTGAACCGGTCACGCGCCGCGGAGCTGGAGAAAAAGATCAAGAAGAACTACGACGTGCGTATGTCGCATGACGACCCTGAGGCAAGGTCGCTTTCCGGCGGAAATCTCCAGAAATTCGTCGTCGGGCGCGAACTCGACAGAAATCCGGGCGTGATCGTCATCAATCAGCCGACCTGGGGCGTGGATGCCGGGGCGGCTGCCACGATCCGCCAGGAGTTGATCGACCTGGCGCGGGCGGGAAGCGCCGTTCTCGTGATCAGTCAGGATCTTGACGAGATATTCGAAGTTGCCGACCGCATCGCTGTGATCTCGCGCGGTGAGCTGTCGGACGCCGAGCCCGCGGAAAGCATGACGAGAGAGAGGATTGGCCTGCTGATGGGCGGAATAACCGATGCGCACACGGCTCAAGGCGGAGGAGCGGCGACCCATGCGGCTTGAACTCGAAAAGCGGTCCGAACACTCGACGTTCTATTCGATCGCATCGCCATTTATCGCGATCGGCTTGACGCTGATATTCGGCGCGATCCTGTTTGCCGTCATCGGCAAGGACCCGGCGGAGGCGCTTTACATCTATTTCGTGAGCCCTTTGACCTCCACCTGGTCCCTTCATGAACTTGCGGTCAAATCGGCGCCCCTGATCCTGATCGGCGCCGGCCTGTCGCTTTGCTTCCTGTCATCGAACTGGAACATCGGCGCTGAAGGGCAATTCGTCATGGGCGCGGTATTCGGCTCGATGATGCCGATCGTCTTTCCGGATGTGCAGAACACATTCGTCCTTCCGCTCATGATCATCATGGGCATGGCTGGCGGCGCCGCCTATGCGTTCATACCGGCCTTTCTCAAAACCCGCTTCGGGACGAACGAGATCTTGACAAGCCTGATGCTGGTCTATGTGGCGCAGCTTTTCCTGGATTGGCTGGTGCGCGGACCGTGGCGCAATCCGGAAGGCTTCAACTTCCCCGAGTCCAGGACATTCCACGAATACGCGATCCTGCCGGAAGTGCTGGAATCGGGCAGGGCGCACTACGGGGCGGTTTTCGCGGTCCTCGCGGTTATCGGCCTTGCGGTGCTGCTTTCCAAGACGTTGAAAGGCTTTGAAATCCAGGTTGCGGGTCAGGCACCAAGGGCTGGACGTTTCGGCGGGTTTTCCGCCGCGAAGATGACTTTCTTCGCCTTCCTGCTTTCAGGCGCACTTGCGGGGCTTGCCGGAATTTCGGAGGTATCCGGCGCGGTACAGCAACTCCGGCCGGTGGTCTCCCCAGGTTACGGCTTCACGGCGATCATCGTGGCGTTCCTGGGCAGGCTCAACCCGATCGGTGTTCTTTTCGCCGGCATCCTTCTTGGAATTTCCTATCTGGGCGGTGAGGAAGCGCAGATCGTTCTGGGCCTCTCCGACAAGATCACCCGCGTGTTCCAGGGCATGCTGCTCTTCTTCGTCCTCGCTTGCGACACGCTGATCCTCTACCGCATCCGCTTCGTGTCCACGCGCACGCCTGCGCTTGCGATGGGAGAAAACTGATGGAACTCGCTGTCGCAGTTATCGTCACGATCGTCACGGCGGCGACGCCGCTCCTGATCGCCGCCATCGGCGAACTGGTGGTGGAACGCTCCGGCGTCTTGAACCTTGGCGTGGAAGGCATGATGGTGATCGGCGCCGTAGCCGCTTTCGCCATCGCTCATAACACGGGCAGTCCCTACCTGGGCATCGTCGGCGGCATGGCGGCAGGCGCTTTCCTTGCGCTCCTGTTCGGCCTTTTGACCCTTACGCTTGCAACGAACCAGGTGGCGACCGGCCTTGCGCTGACGCTGCTTGGCCTCGGCCTTTCGGGAGCGATCGGCGAGCCCTACGTCGGCCTTCCGGGCACCAAGCTTCAGCCGATCGAAATTCCGCTGCTTGCCGACATTCCCTTCTTCGGGCCGATCCTCTTCAAGCAGGATATCATCGTCTATGCGTCCTTCGCGCTTGTCGCGGGTGTGGCATGGTTCCTGTTTCGCACGCGAGCCGGACTTACGTTGCGCTCCGTCGGCGACAGTCAGACATCGGCCCATACACTGGGAATATCCGTGATCCGTATTCGTTATCTGGCGGTGTTGTTCGGCGGCGCCTGTGCGGGCCTGGCCGGAGCGCAGCTTTCGCTCGCCTATACGCCGCAGTGGGTGGAAAACATGACGGCGGGCAGGGGCTGGATCGCGCTGGCGCTTGTCGTTTTCGCATCCTGGAGGCCGCTGCGCGTGATTGCGGGAGCCTATCTCTTCGGCGCGGTCACGATAGGCCAGCTGCACGCGCAGGCACTGGGCTTCGGCATTCCCTCCCAGTTGCTATCGTCGCTCCCCTATCTTGCGACGATTGCCGTTCTCGTTA
The DNA here is from genome assembly GCF_009826895.1 of Stappia sediminis. Classification (GTDB taxonomy): domain Bacteria; phylum Pseudomonadota; class Alphaproteobacteria; order Rhizobiales; family Stappiaceae; genus Hongsoonwoonella; species Hongsoonwoonella sediminis. The sequence continues at coordinate 735,676 of NZ_WUMV01000002.1, forward strand.
TCATCTCGCGCGACCGTCGGTTGACTCTTGTGAATACCCCGGCTTCGCTCGGAAAACCCTTCGTACCGGACAGATAATCGACGTATGGAGAGCGGGAGGACGGGCAAAGCGCGTTCACACCCGCTTGGAATAACCAGAGAGGAAGTTGCAATCATGAAGCTTAGAATTCTGGGACTTACCCTTGCCGCGGCAATTGTCGGATCGGCCAGCGCACAGGCGCAGGATCCGGTCGAAGCCTGTTTCGTCTATGTCGGTTCCAAGACCGACGGCGGCTGGACCCAGGCCCACGACATTGGGCGGCAGGAGGCCGACCACCTGATGGGTGACGCGGTCACCACGAAATTCGTCGAAAACATCCCCGAAGGGGCGGATGCCGAACGCGCGATCGAACGTTTTGCCCGCTCCGGCTGCGACATCGTCTTCACGACGTCGTTCGGCTTCATGGATCCCACGATAAAGGTCGCGAAAAAATATCCAGACGTGAAATTCGAGCACGCAACCGGATATAAAACTGCTGACAACGTCACGAGCTACAATTCCAGATTCTACGAAGGCCGCTATATCATCGGCCAGATCGCGGCGAAGATGTCCAAGACGGGCGTTGCCGGATATATCGCCTCCTTCCCGATTCCCGAGGTCGTTCAAGGCATCAACGCGTTCCTTCTTGGCGCGCAATCGGTCAATCCGGATTTCAAGCTCAAGGTCGTATGGGTGAACAGCTGGTTCGATGCCGGCAAGGAAGCCGACGCAGCCAAGGCGCTGATCGACCAGGGCGTAGACATCCTGACCCAGCATACCGACTCCACGGCCCCGATGCAGGTTGCCGCGGAACGCGGCATTCATGCTTTCGGGCAGGCTTCCGACATGATCAAGGCTGGCCCTGAGACACAGCTTACGGCCATCGTGGATACTTGGGGCGCGTATTATATCAAGCGTATTCAGGCGGTCATCGACGGCACCTGGGAATCCCAGTCGAGCTGGGATGGTCTGAAGGATGGCATCTTGACCATGGCGCCTTACACGAACATGCCCGATGATGTGAAGGCGATGGCCGAGGATACGGAAGCCAAGATCAAATCCGGCGAGCTTCATCCCTTTACCGGCCCGGTCAAGAAGCAGGATGGTACCCAGTGGCTTGCCGATGGTGAAACGGCCGACGACGGCACGCTTCTCGGCATGAATTTCTACGTGGAAGGCGTGGACGACAAGCTGCCGCAATAAGTCAGGACAAACCGTCGGGACGCATGGCGCGTTCCGACGGTTCCTATTGATTTTTTTAAAATATTCGAATTCCACCCCACGAAGTGTTGGCTTCGCCATGAAACTGGCAATAGGATGTCGGGATCATGACGACGCCTATCGAATTCAAAGCCGATTCCGGGGACATCGAGTATCGGATGATGGTAAGCGCGGGAGCGGGCCGTGGTGCCTGACATACCGCTGCAATCCACATATGAGCTGGGCGAGACAGCTTCCAGGCTCATTGATGATCTTTCGCGAATTTCCGCTGACGAAGACAAGCTCACGAGGCTCTACCTGACGCCCGAGCACCGCAAGGCCGCTGACCTTGTCGGCGAATGGATGCGGCAAGCAGGCCTGGAGGTAACCGAGGACAGCCTCGGAACCGTGCGCGGCAGGCTTTCTTCGCCATCCACTGCGAATAGCAAAAAACGCCTGCTTATTGGCTCCCACATCGATACGGTGATCGACGGGGGAAAATTCGACGGTTCACTTGGCGTTATCTGCGCGATCCTTGCTGCGCGCGAAATCCGAAAACGCGGCATGGAACTGCCATTCGATATCGATGTGCTTGCGTTCGGTGACGAGGAGGGGGTCCGTTTCCCGACAACGTTATTGTCCTCTTCGGCGCTTGCAGGAACCGTGCCTCCTGGCGAGTTGGACGCCTGCGACTCGGATGGCATAAGCGTTGCTGCGGCTTTGCGCGAGTTCGGAGGTGATCCGGAAAATATCGGAGGTATCAAGGAGGATCCCGATAAAGTCATCGGATATCTCGAAGTTCACATTGAGCAGGGGCCTGTACTTGAAAACGAGGAATTGCCGATCGGTATCGTCACATCGCTTGCAGGTGCCGAGCGGCACTGGATAACCGTGCAAGGCGAAGCGGGGCATGCCGGAACGGTGCCGATGGATATCCGAAGGGATGCGTTGTCCGTCGCAGCGGACTTGATCGGAGCCATCGAGGTAGCCGCCAAATCCGCAAAACGGGATAGTGTCGTAGCCACGATCGGCTCGCTTGAAGTTTCACCGGGGGCAGTCAACGTCATACCGGCGGAAGTGAAGATGACGCTGGACCTGCGCGCGGCGCGCGAAGAGCCGCGGGCGGCGGCGATAGAGGCGATCAAGGCTGAAGCAGCCCGCATTTCCGAAAAGCGCGGCTGCCGGATCGAATTCGATCAATTTCACGAAGTGAAGACGTCTCCCTGTGCCCAGGTCTTTCAGGATGCCGCGGAACGGGCGATCGCTTCCATGAATATCCGCCCGCACCGGCTGATGTCCGGCGCTGGACACGATGGTCAGGCGATGAAGGCCCTGACGGAAATCGGCATGCTCTTCGTGCGATGCAGGAATGGCATAAGTCACAATCCGGCGGAACACGTATCGGTGGAGGATATGGGCGTGGCAGTCGAGGCGATGGTCCGCTGGGTGGCAGAGATCGCGCAAGAGGGGGCCGGCGCGTGATCAAAACCGCTATCGATGTGCGATGGGCCGACGAGATTGATTTTCTCAAAGCCCTCATACGGATACCGAGCGACAATCCGCCCGGCGACACGGTAACCCATGCCGAGGAGACGGCGAACCGGCTGGAAGCCCTGGGTTTTCAGGTGGAGCGGCACCCGGTGCCCGAACCATTCGTGAAGCAGCACGGAATGCGCAGCGTAACCAATCTCATAGTGAGGGAAAAATTCGGCGAAGGCACGGGACCGACTATCGCGTTGAATGCGCACGGAGATGCGGTTCCGCCAGGTGAGGGGTGGACGAGCGACCCCTACGGCGCAGAGGAAATAGCCGGGGCGATCTACGGTCGCGGCGCGGCGGTTTCCAAGTCCGATTTCGCCACATATGCCTTTGCGCTTCTTGCGTTGAAGGAAGCTCCAGGCAAGCTCAACGGCACTGTGGAGCTGCATTTGACCTATGACGAGGAGGCTGGCGGCTTCGTAGGCCCGAGATGGCTTCTGGAACAGGGACTTACCAGGCCGGACTACGCAATTTCAGCCGGATTTTCCCACGCGGTGACGACGGCACATAACGGCTGTCTTCATCTCGAAATCGTCATCCGGGGCAGACAGGCACATGCGGCCACGCCGGAATTGGGCATCGATGCCCTGGAAGTTGCGACGCCGGTGCTCGCAGCCCTGTATGAAGAGCGCAAACGATTGCTTGGCATCCGCAGCGAAATTCCCGGCATCGGCACACCGCAGCTCACCGTCGGCCTCATTGAAGGCGGCATCAACACCAATGTAGTGCCGGACCGAGTAACGCTGCGCGTCGATCGCCGATTAATCCCGGAGGAAGACGGCAACGTTGCTGAAGAGGCGTTGATTGACCTTGTCGAATCTGCTGCTCCCGAACGCGACGGCCTCGAGGTTGAGTGCCGCCGCATCATGCTCGCCGATCCCATGCGGCCGGTACCCGGAACCGAAAGGCTCGCCGATACGCTCAAGCGCCACGCACGTGAAGTCCTTTCGGAAGATGTGCGCGATACCGGCGTACCGCTTTACACCGATGCGCGCCACTATACACAAGCCGGCATTCCAACGGTGCTTTATGGGGCCGGGCCGCAATCGATTGCCGATGCCAATGCACACGGGGCGGATGAGCATGTCATGCTCTCGGACCTCCGGGCGGCAACGGAAGTCATCGCGCTAGCGGTGAGAGATATACTGACGCAATGATTGTTCAATTACTTGGTGCCATGCGCTGAGTGAAACTAGGCTCAGGACTCATTGAATCCACCATGTGACGATGGCAGCGATGGTGATTGCGGCCATGAAGATATCGGCACGGCGGTCATATCGCGTGGCAATGCGT
>NZ_WUMV01000003.1:0-617500 GCF_009826895.1 Stappia sediminis
TGGCAATGGCGAGCTAACATATTGGAATCGTTCAACTCACCAGTGACTCAGATGCCTGTCGGGTGCGCCATCTCCTTCCCATCATTTGCGCCCAACCATCTGAAATCATTGGACTAACCAAAGTCGCGAAAATCGTTCGCGCCTAAGGGTAGACCAAATGGTAGACCAAAAGTGCGTCAACGCCATGTGTACATTCCAATCAACTGCTATGGGCAAAATGTAACCATGAAACATTATTGTTTGAATCGGGAATAGACCCTCGGACACCGAGGGGAACTTAGGCTGGGACAGGAGCGCTTTAAGGCTTTCGAGAAGTACTCCCCCTGAGCTGCTACGACTGCGAAAATTGGACGTTTTCACTTCAAATTGCCTGAAGCGTTGCCCCATAGATCAGCGATAGGTGAAACGAGGACGGAGCATGTCTTCGTTAGTTTCGAGTACCCCTGCAGCGTGGGTACTGCGAGCACCCCCAGAAACGCCCATATCGCCCAGTTCGACGCCGCATTGACGAACCGCAACGCGGGCAACTCGGAACACCACCAATGTTAGAGGCGCGGGGTGGATTAGTTGGCGTGGCGCGTGGTGGTGCCCTTGGCGGCTGTGGTACGGGTTGTGGTGTCGATGTGACCGATAGAGACACAGTAGAGGCCGGAACAGAAGCGCCCAGAGCCTTCAAGTCCTGTTCCGCCTGCGCGCGAGCACTGAGAGCCTCAATGATCGCCCTGTCGCTTCGTGCTTTAGCGGGCAATGCATCGAGACGCGAGCGCGCGTTTCGTAGCGTACCCAACCCATTTCGGATGGTCGACTCTAGTTTGGCTTTCTCTGCTGCAAAGCGTCCGCGCAGCGCCCGTTCGTCAGCAACGTCTTGAGCGTTCGGCGTTCGGTCATACTTGAAGCGCGATTCGTGCCTGCGACGCCAGTCCATGAGCTTACCTGTCATGACGTCGCCAAAGCCCGGAACGCGTAAAATGGCAGCGCGATTTACATCGGCGGCAGTTTCGATACCAAATGAAATCAGCGTCGCTGTTTTGGCTGGTCCGATCCCCGATATGGCCGCGCGCCGGATCGAGAATTTATCTAGATAGGCCTGTCGCTGGCGGGACTCGCGATTGGATTTTAAAATCATCAATTCGCGAGTTAACGCTTCCTCATGGCCTTTATAGGCAGTAATTGCGGCGTCTAGATCACCGCGCACTCTCACAACCTCAGTCACACCATTTCGTTGGACAAATGCGTCCAACTCGCGCTGTATCTTTTTGTCTGCTGCTTTGAAGGCTTGCAGGAATGGACCTGTATCCACCGAGCGATCAGAAAACGTGGCCCATCCCCAGAAAGCCAATATGCCCCAGATATAAAATGCCTGTGGAAAGTAGATGAATCCGGCGACAGCGCCGCCTATCATTAGCAACCCCAATAAGGTGCGCCCGCTCTTGCCATTTTTTGCTGCATGCAATGAACTACTAGTTCGACTGGGGGATGGCGGATTAGGTAGCAAGTCCGCCACGGTTGGAAAGCGAAATGCAACTATCTCACGTATTGCCTGTTCCGTGCCGCGCGCATCAGTCGGAAAGTTTGGCGTAACAGCGGCCAAATCTGGGAACATGTCAAAACCGCTGTTGCTTGTTAGATTGCACCACACGCAGCCCTTGGCATTGAGGGGGTAGTAGTGCGTCTTAACTTTGCTGCACCGGTTTAATGAGGCTTCCAGTTTGGACAGAGCTTGAATCCAGTCTAGTGCGCTTGGTCGTGCGCTCGGTTTCAAGCCGAATGCGCATTCGAACGCTCGAACGATGGGATCAGGGAATAGGTTCAGCGTCAGCGCGCCGGGTGGCGGGGTTGTCTGCGTTGTGGCTTGCCGGGTGAGCGAAAAGGCAAAACGGTTCTGCGCAATCGCTTCACCCATGGAAATATCAGGCCCCTTGTAGCGTCCGGCGTATGGGTGGCGCCCCATGAACAGCAGATGGAATATTGCAACGGCAAGGCCGAAGTTATCGTGTTCTATTGTCCGCTCTACGGATGCAAGGTTTCTTCCATGAAGCTCGGGTGGTGTGAAATCCGGCACGCCAACAACACAGGGGTAAGACATGCCGTTTAGCCTAAACTGGAAGCTATCGGCATCGATCAAGGCAACCGTGGCGTCCTGAGCAACAAGCACACCAGAATGGTTTAGATCTCCAATAACACACCCGGTCTGGTGCACCGTCCCAACAGCCCGTGCAACGTTTAGTGCTGCATGAATAATAAACCGGTAGTCCGCATTGGGAAAATGTCGTTGGCGCGACTTCGGGCTGTATAGCTCATGCAGTGGGCGATAGCCCGACACTAGCCGCATTACAAAGCCGAGAAAGTTTCCCTGCCGGTCGGTAACCACATCATCGGGATAGGCAATAAGGTTAGTTTTTACTGCAAGTCCTTGGCTTACCATCGCGCGAACCTTAGATTCCCTCTTGGCGCGCAGACTGGCATTGTAAATTTTAATAGCTAGATCCGACTGACCTTTGATCGCATAGACCTCACCTTCGCCGCCCTTGCCAATCGACTTGGCGACGGAAATCCGCTCCTTTCTCATGAAGACTTCTTGCACGGTCAGTCCCCGGAAATGAGGATCAGCGTTTTGTCATCATCAGTGCGCTCGCAAACCGATGGACCAGCAAGATAGTTGGCTAATTTCGCAGATAACTCGATAAGACGCCCTTCATCTATGGCTGCGTCAACGGGGCGCATCATCGGTTCAAAGAAGCGGGGATGCGCAACCTGCTCCAGATGTGACAATGCCAGATCACCCACACCATCCGAAAATATCGCGAACGCATCATGTTTCCGGTGCTGACGAGCGAGGTTTAGACGTGGTGCCGGGTCATCAGTCACAAAGTAAGTGCTAGACGCATACTCTCCATTTTCAGGCCAACAGAGCACATCCCACTCCGCATCTCTCCTGCCAACAATGGCGCTATCGCCAACGTGCAACGTCAACACTTCTACCGGCGATACAAGGATTGCGGCCAAGGTTGCCGCGAATTGTCGTCGCGTGCTACCGCGTCGGTTGGCTATATCCGCAATTTGGTCCCGCAGCTCATCAACCCAATCCGCCAATTCGTCGTCACTTGGCAATTCCGATTGGCCGCGTAACCTCTCGCGAAAACGGGTCGTTAGAAAACGGCAAATAAGCCATGCACCATATGCACCGAATTGCGCGCTACCTGCGCCATCCGACACAACTGCGAAAATATGGTCATCCCCGATCAGCGAAACGGAGTAAGCGTCTTGAAGCCTGTCACCGGATCGAAGGTGGGATGTGCCAATTACGGACGCGGTCGCCCATTTCCATATCAAGTCGTCACCCCGCAACCGCCCAGCCATCCGGGGCTGCTGGATTCGCAAGCGAAACAGCGTCGCCGGGATTGGACTGTGAGACTGCGCTAAGTGAACTAGACAGCCACTGGAACAATTCCTTGAAGGCCAAACCCTTGAGCTTGAGTGGCTGGCGGGTGGTTATCTGACTAAGAACACCCATATCCGCTTGATCAACTCCTACGGCATAGAACATGAACTCTTTACGCTCCTCACCTTCATGCACACGCCTCTTGGCTTCCGCCCAGCTATCGGTTGGGGCGCCATCGGTAATCAGGAACACCCAAGGACGGTAATATTTCACGCCATTTTCACGGTACCTGTCTTTACGTTGGCGCAGCATGTCTAGGCCGGTCACAATAGCTTCACCCATTGGCGTTGTGTTGTTCGCTTCAAGAGTTTCGGGATAGAAGTGATCCACAGTGGCGAAGTCGGATTTAACTTCGACCGGTCCAAAAGTGACCATTGCCAATTCGACGCGTTTTGAGGCCATCGGGTCATTCAACAATTCTTGCCGAAGCGTTCCTAAACCCTCATTTAGTTGGGAAATTGGCATCCCACTCATTGAATATGACGTATCCAACAAAAGAATAACTGGGCACCGCTGCTCCGGATTTTCCGCAAATTCTGCATCATTGAATGGTTGCTGCTCAAATTCGTCCATTGGCTTTCCTTATCGTCTCGGTGCCGGAAATGGTAACAGGCTCAGTTGATTTTAGTTCCTTATCACAACCATTAAGTTCCGCTAGGTCAAGAATTGCGCTATCCGAATTTTTGGCCCAAAGTTTGAGCTAGATACCCCCTTCGATGGAGTTACATCAACGGGCTGCCGTAAAAGGCGATCACAGAACGTCGCCCAAGATTGGTAATGTGCCTAGCATCATGACATTGCAAGATAATTTTTTGGAGGCAAAATGAGGTTGGGGCGATCTCTATACCACCACTATGCCGCGCAATTTGCCTTCACCATTCTGTAATCGCGTGTGTTTCGCCTTTCAACACTTTCAGCGGCGAACGATAACCTTGAAGGTGACGCGAATAAAAAAGAAAGTTACCGCTAATCGAGTTCGTGCATTTTGACATCTCAGTGACATCGGCCGCGAGCGTAGAGCAGACAGGAACCGATAAAGCGGCCATTTAAACTATGCTGCGCAGATCGATAAGCAGGCGAGTTAAAAGGCTGATCTACTTGGTGCTTCAGAGTTGATTTTGTCATAAAGGCCGACAGATGGCGCCTCACGAACAGCCACTGAGGCGCAATCAAGATTTTCAAAGTTAAATTTGCGTAATCTTTGCCATCCACGACGCTTTCACCGATATGGGGTAGCCATCTCCATAAGATCGTCCAACGTTTTTGCTGGACCAACCGCCTATTTCGTCGACAATTTCTGCAGGACATTCAACCGCGCGCAGCCTATCTCTGAGTGAGTGGCGAAACGAATGCACTACCACACCGTCGGCGACATGGTTTGAGAGCCATCGATTGAGAGCGCTACTCGCATATGCCGCCTTGCAAATTGCCTCGCTGCAATATCGCGGGAACAAGAAACGGCTTTCAGCATCCATAGACCGCGTTACGGCCCAAAGCGCTGCCCCTACAAGGGGTACGACGCGTTCGCTGCTAGGTGTCTTCAATCTGCGCCACGGATGGGGACGGATAAGAAGATGTGGGTGCGGACCTTCGAGAATAACGTCGTCCTTTACAAGCCCAGCGGCCTCCGCCAAACGCAAGCCGGTATCTGAGACAAGCGCGATCAGGTGTCGCATATCATCGTTAACTCGTCTGCATTCGGTTTGAACTCTCTTCAATCCGTGATCAGAAATAGGTTTCCGTTTTTTAACTGACTCGGCAGTTCCAAGAAAAATTCCGGCGAATAATGGTGTAGTATCAAGTCCGTGCTCTGATGCTACAAACCGAAATATAGACCTGAATGAAGCGAATACGCGTCTCACGCTTGAATTTGATAATCCTCTAGCTGTTAAAGCGTCTCTATATTTTAATATTTCATCCCTTTTATATTGATCTATTCTGTGATTTCCGATAATATCTATAGCATAATTTATAGACCGAGCCGATGTATTCTCAAATACCTTTCCTCTGCCGTTGCCTTTCATCCTCAAATAGTAACTCAAAGCCTCCTTTAGCGTCGGCATCCGATCCTCCGCCTTTTTAAGGAGAGGGCGACCTATTTGGCTTCCCTGATAGGTGCCTTCGGAAAGCCTCAGTGCAACCCAGAACTCTTCAAGATGCGTGAGCGTTGACCGAACCCGACTGCGAGCTACGCGAGCGGATCGAGTGCCTAGCGAAAATACAATTCGCGGGGTGGCGTAGTGCCTCTCGACATCCTTTGGAACGCGCTTTGAGAAATAATAGACGCCCCTCTTCCGGAACGTGTTGACGCACTTTTGGTCTACCATTTGGTCTACCCTTAGGCGCGAACGATTTTCGCGACTTTGGTTAGTCCAATGATTTCAGATGGTTGGGCGCAAATGATGGGAAGGAGATGGCGCACCCGACAGGATTCGAACCTGTGACCTCTGCCTTCGGAGGGCAGCGCTCTATCCAGCTGAGCTACGGGTGCAAGAGCCTTGCGATGACGCGATTTGGCAGGGATAACCCATCTGACTTCTAAGGGCAATTGCTTTGTCGGCCGGAACAGGATTGCTTGCATCAAGCGCAACACCCTCATCTTGAGGCAAGGATTTACCACTCATCTTGAACCTAAGGAAAGCCGGGGAAATGCGCCGAACACCGCCTTAATACAAGCGCGCAAACCTGCGAAAAGGTGATACCCGACCCTTGAAAAACCCGAAGATTGTTCGAAAGGCTGCGGCGGAGATCGTGTTGCCAGCCGACGCAACGTTCCAGCACCGCAACCACGCCGGTGGGGAACGGGGATGCGCGAAGGCAACGCCGCTGCGAAAAATCCGTATTGACGCGAGCCGGCCATTCCACTCGGTGCGGATTGGCTCTATTCAGTTGAAATGGCTGGCCGCACTTGCCTTTGAGTGCTGCGTCCCGCAAAAGCGCGGACACGCGAAATAAAAGGGTACACTGTCAGGTCCGGTCCCGTGGCAGAATGAATATGAATTGAGACCGATCGGCCTTTTCCGCATTCCGGCGACCCTGCGGATGCCGAACCCGGCCCGACAGGAGATTGGATTTGAAAAAAGCTTCGCCCACAATGGGCATGCTTATCCTGTTCCGCTTTTTGATCAGCGAAGGGAACATTCTGCGCGACCCCGTGCTCCTATTTGCGCTGCTGGCGAGCATTGCGCGCGGTGGAATGATCTTCTCCGTCAATGAACTTGCCGGCGGCAGTCGGAACCTCGAATACATAGTGCTGTTGCTGGCGTGTATCGCCGCGACCCTGACGTTTTCCTTCATGGCAAGGATGCGCAATTTCCGCCTCGTCGAGGCGACGAAAAACAAGCTGCGCGTGCGCCTCAGCCGCCAGTTGCTGCATGCAAGCGCGTCATTTCTGAGCAAACACGACCACGGCAAGGTCTATTCCATCGTGACCCAGGAGGTGAACCGGGCAACACGCGCGGCGGTGAACCTGATCCAGTCTCTCGAGGCGATATTCCTGATCGCCCTGTGCATCCCCTATCTCCTCTATCTTTCCTGGGAAAGCGGGCTGATAACCATCGCCGTGGTGTGCCTGGGCGCCTCCGGATACATCCTCGCGCAACGCCCCGCCCAGTCCACCGCCGAGGAAGCCTCCAAGACCGAGTGGCTGTTCTTCGACCGAGTGAACGACATCCTCCGCGGCTACAAGGAGCTGCGCCTGCGATACGAGCGAAAGCGGGCCTTGCAGGAGGATGTCGGGCGTATCGTCAAACGCAATTTCGATCTCACGGTCGCCGCCGAACGGCTCTACGGCTTCGGCCAGGTCATGGCGCAAGGCGCGATGATGCTTCTGTTGACGATGATCGTCGTCGGCTTGCCGCTCGTTGCCGGCACGGACACTTCAACCGTGCTGCAGATCATGACCGTCGTCCTGCTGGCCTACGGCCCTATCGAAACGGTTCTCGGAAACCTTTCGACGTTTTCGCGTGCGACCGTTTCCATGCGGCTTATCGACGAACTGCAGCAGGACCTCGCATTGGAAGCCGAAAGCAACGCAGGAAAACCGCATACGCTGAAACCTTCGTTCAACTCGATCATGCTGGAAGGCCTGACGGTGACGCTTTCCAACGCCATCGGCGACAAGGAGAGCGGAGAAACCTTCGTAACCGGGCCGATCGACCTCGAATTGAAGCCGGGCGAAGTCGTCTTCGTATGCGGTGGCAACGGGGCGGGCAAATCCACCTTCCTTTCGCTGCTGACCGGACTCAGGAAACCCGACGGCGGGCGAATCCTCCTCGACGGTGAATTGGTCGACGATAAGTCGATGAGTGCCTACCGCGAGCTTTTCAGCGCCGTCTTCAGCGAGTTTCACCTGTTTTCCAAGCTTTACGGCCTGACCGGGGAAGAGCGTGAAGCGCTCGGCCTGAGGATGGGCGAGATGGACATTACCCATCGTGTAACGATCGACGGCGACAGCTTCTCCACGCTTGCGCTGTCGACCGGGCAAAAACGGCGCCTGGCACTGGCCATCGCTCTTGCCGAGAAGCGCCCGATCATCGTTCTCGACGAGTTCGCTGCCGACCAGGACCCGGAAAGGCGCAAGCTTTTCTACGATATTCTCGTCCCGCAAATGGCGGCCGACGGCCATCTCGTGATCGCCGTCACGCACGACGAACACTGCTTCGACAAATGCGACAGGCTGATCAGGATGGACGCCGGCAAGATCGTTTCCGACACCCGCCCCGGGCGCTCCGGCATCGACCTTTCGGCAAGCGAAAACGAACCGAGGCAGCTTGAATCCGCCGCCGCGGATCGTTAGGCCGCATCCCCGTCTGCACGAAAACAACGGTCGAAACCTTCGCCCCGTACCGCAGAGCATCCATGCCCTTGTACCTCGCCCTCGCGGCTTTTGTCGTTCTGATCCTCATCGCCGGCCTGGCGGTCGCCTACCTGCACTACCCGACGCGCAAGACGATCATGCGCGCGCTCGATCCGAACTGGGGCAAGAGGGCGCGCGTGTTCGACTTCACGCGCGAAGAGGAAGAGCGGGAAGAACAGGACATGTTCGTCTCCTCGACCGTCATGCGCGACGGCTGCGACATCGTCTGGGACGAGTTCGACGACGAACCGCCGGCCGAACTCTTCAAGCCGCTTGCCGAAGGCACCGTGGTCTTCGTCAACACGATGCATGCGCCGCGCTTCATAGAAGAGTTCCTGGACCGGATGCAGGGCCGCTTCGTGCTCGTCACCGCGCGCGAAAACAATTCGACTGCGGCTTTCGACGTTGAAAAGGTGCGCTCGTCGAACAAGGTGCTGCACTGGTTCATGGAGAACTTCGAGCTCGCCCCCTCCTGGCTCGACACCGGCTGGATCACCCCGCTTCCGCTCGGTCTCAACTATCACAAGCTCGACCCGGCAAGTCCCAACCAGTCCCGCGACATGGGCCTGCCGTCAAGGCCCGGCAACCAGCAGCTCACGATGAAGGCGATCCGGGAGGAAATCCCGTCCTTTCGCGACAAGCCGCTGAAGGTCTACTGCAATTTCCACCTCAACATGGACACGTTCCTGCGCCACCCGCATGCACGCAAACGCCATGAGGCGCGTGCCGAAGCGCGCGACAGCCTCAAGGCCAAGGGAGACCTGATCCTGTGGGAACCCCGGCAGGCGCCACGCAACAGCGTCTGGCTTCGCCACAGAGAAGTGTCGTTCGAGGCAAGCCCGCGCGGAAACAGCATAGACTGCCACCGAACCTGGGAAGCGCTGATCCTCAAATCCGTACCGATCGTGAAGACAACCAGCCTCGATCCCATGTATGAAGGCCTGCCCGTCGCCATCGTCGAGGACTGGAGCGATGTCACGCCGGAGGCGATCGCGCGCTGGCACGAGGAGTTCGCGGACTGGTTTGACAAGCCGCTTCCGCCGGAGCTCTATTCGAACCACTGGATCAAAAGGTTTCACGCATTCAAGCCATGACACCCGCTGACAACGACAGGGAAATCGATACGTCCAAATGGTGGGCGAAGCCGAAGCAGGCCCTCATGCTCGCGCTGCTGTTCTTTCCCATGACATTCGTCACGGTGACCGTGAACTACTGGATCTACCGCGCGCGCTCCGAGTATATCGAGCGCCATCCGGATCTTGCCGCCCGGAAGCCGCCGACGATCAGCCGGGCGATCTCCGACCCGGCGATTGGCGAACCTTTCGCCTTCTGGATTTCAACAAGCGCCGTATTTACGGTCCTGGCCATGATCCCGGTCGCCTGGCTCTACTGGCGGTCGGCGCGGGCCATCGATGCCGGATCGCCGGGAACCAGACGCGTCTTGAACCTTTCAGCCTTGCTTCTGGTAATGCTGCAGGCGACGGCGGCAGTCGGCATGGTCATTCTCAGCCAGTACACGTTTCCTTCGTTCAACGAGCAGCACATGCTGGGAAGCTACACGTTCTTCATCAGCCAGTCGCTCGCCGTACTGGTCATGGGGTTCGCATGCGGATGCATCGCCCTGCAAAAGCCCGTTACCGATGCGCTTGCGGAAAAGAGAGGCGTAAACCCGCGCATCAGCCGGCTCAGGGCCCCGCTTGCCGTTGCCTGTTTCGCGGCCGCACTCGCCTACCTTGGGCTGTTCGTCCTGAAAGACGCCGGGCTCGGCGCAGCCAGACCCCTGGTCTATCGGGCGTATGTCCTGCTGGAACCGACTTTGATTTCAGCCTATCTCGTCGTCTTCGGGACCTATTACATCGACCTTGTCACGAACCTTCGGCTTTCCGCCCTGCGGCATCCGCGCGCCGCAACATAGCGGTTGCGCGGGCGATCCGCTGCAGTGCCGTGATATTCGACAGGACCGCATAAAGCGTAAGGCCCGCGAAGAGGATCCACGGCGAACCCAGGCTGGCGGCGGAAGCCACGCCATCGGCAACCAGCAGGACGCAGAGAAAGATGATCCGCTCCAGTCTTTCGAAGAGATCGGGCCAGGCATCATTGTCGATTGCGATCTCCAGCGCCGTGCGCGCCTTGGCATAACTCGTCAGCACACCGCCCGCGAATGCGAAGAATGCGGCCGGCCAGAGGCCCGCGACAAAGGCTATGGCTGCAAGCACGATGAGTTCCTGATAGCGGTCCACCATGGCATCGAAATAGCCACCCGCTTTCGAGCGCATGTCGCGCTGACGGGCAACGGCCCCGTCCAGCGCATCGAAGGCGAAGGCAACGGCAAGCGTCAGCCCGAAGACGAGGCTCGAGCGGTGCATGAGATAAGCCGCCGACGCGATCGCGATCAACACGAGGCCGATGGCCGTCACCTGGTTCGGCGTAAGGCGCGCGCGCACAAGCGGGGCGGCGGCCTTTTCCCAAAGCGGGTCGATATGGCGCTTGAACAGGCCGTCGATCATGCCGGTTTCCCCTCTTCGGCATTCCCGACCGCCGATGTCCGGTAAAGTTTGACGAGCGATCCGCGCAGCTTGTCGAGCCGCGCATAGCGCGCGTCGAGCAGGTCCGTGGCCTCACCGTTCGGCTCGTAGATCGTGTCGGCGCGGTGGCCGATCGCCTTTGCCGCGGCCCATGTGTCCGCATACCAGCCGATGGCACCGGCCGCCATCGCCGCGCTTCCCAGAACACCGGCATATCTGGGTTCGCCAACCACGACCGGTCGTTTCAGCGTATCCGCCAGAAGCTGCGCGAAGACCGGGTTTTGTCCCGCGCCGCCGACCAGCGGCAGCGGTTCGCTCTCCGACGCCTTCGCGGCCTTGATGACCTTCGAATAGGCCCAGCGCGTATTGAAGGCGACACCTTCGAGAACGGAGCGTGCGATGGCCTGCCGGTCGTGCTGCAAGCTCAGGCCGACGAACGTTCCCCTGAGACGGTCATCGTCGACCGGCACGCGCTCCCCCGCAAGCCAGGGCGTGAACAGCGGATCGTGTAGCGAACGTATTCCAACGTCCGAGAAAAGATCCGCCAGCATATCGTCGGATACATCGTCGCCGCCGAGCAGCTTTGCCAGCCAGCAAAAGGCCGTGCCCGCGCTCTCCTGTGTTGCGATGAGGAGCGGCCTGTTTTTCACGCTGCTCGCGATTGTCGCGAACGAATGCGAGATGCTCAAAATGCGCCTGTCGAAGAACCCGCTGACCCAACCGCTGGTTCCCGCGTAGACGTGAAGCGCCCCGTCCGCCACCGCGCCGGAGCCGACGGCCGTGGCCGTGGCGTCGCCACCGCCGCCGACAACGGCAATGCCTTTCTTCAAGCCCAGATCCTGAGCCGCCCGCTCCGTCAACTCGCCAACGATGCTGCTGCCTTCCACGATTTCGGGAAGCTTGTCGAGCGGCAACCCGGTCATTCGCGACAGGCCTTCCGACCAGCCTTCGCGTCCGGGACGCGTATCCATGAGCCAGGTCAGGTTTGCGCTGTCGGCCGTCATCGTGAAGCGCCCGGTCGCGCGGTGGATCAGCCAGTCCTTGACGTCGAGCAGTTTGTGGCTGCGTGCGAACGTTTCCGGCTCGTGCCGCTTCAGCCACAGCATCTTGCCGGTAGGATCCATTCCGTTGAGCGAAGGCGCGCCATTCGCCGTTCTTACCCAGCGTACGAGCTTCGCGAGATTGTAACCGCTGACCGTCGGGAACCCGCCGACGAGGCCGCGCGACAGCTGGGCCGAGCGCTTGTCGAGCCATATCAGGCAGGGCCGCAGCGGTTCGCCCTCCTTGTCGACGGCAAGGACACCGCACATCTGCGCGCAGAAGACGATCGCGCCCACGCGCTCCGACAGGCGATCCACCTTGCCCGAAAGCTCCCGAACAGCGCGGGCAAGCGCGTCCCACCAGTCCTGGGGGGTCTGCTCCGCCCGACCGGCGCCGGGAAGGCTGAGCGGATAGTCGGCGATGGATTTCGCCAGAATTTCAAGTGTCGGTCCGACGACGCCAACCTTGACGCCGGACGTGCCGAAATCCGCGGCGATCACCAGATCGCCTTCCCTGGCTTCCTTGGTTGTCGGCAAAAAGACCCCCACCGCTCGAAGTTGTTTCAGTTCATCTGCCCGGCATGCAGGAATAGGACCTTGACGCCATCGATTGCAACCGGCTTGTACGGCGGTGGCCGCAAACAATCGCCATCCGCAGGCTTGTTTCCGTTCCACCGCGCTGCCAAAAGAAACCAAAATGGACAGGAAGCAAGCGAAGTCGCGATGAACGAGCCGATCGACGTGGTCTACACCTGGGTGGACGACGAATTTCCCGGATACAAGGGCGAACTGCAAAAATATGCCGGCGACAAGCGCGACACCAATCCGAACCGCACTCGCGACAACCTGGACCTGATCAAATACAGCCTGCGCTCAATATCCCGCAACATGCCTTTTGTACGGCGTATATACCTGCTGACATGCAGGCCGCAGATGCCCGCCTGGCTCGACCCGGACCACCCGAAAATCCGCGTTATCCACCATGACGAGGTCATGGCGGCGGATATCCTTCCGACATTCAATTCATTCGCGATCGTAAGCCACCTCCACATGCTGCCCGGCCTGTCGGATCGCTTCGTCTACATGGAAGACGACATGCTGATCCCGCGTCCGCTCGAAATTTCCGAATTCATGTCGCCCGACGGCAGACCCCTCGTTTTCACGCGCCGCAAGCACACCCCGGCTCATGCGAATCTCGATCCGGCGAAAGCCAGCCCGTGGAACCTGGCGCTCGCCACAGCCAATGCCGCGCTTGATCGCGAATTCGGACCCAAACGCCATGCCTATGTGATCCATGGGCCGCGGTTGATCGACCGTGAATTCTTCCAGGAGATGATCGAGCGCTTCCCAGGCGAGTTCCACGCAACCCGCACTTCGCGGTTTCGCGCCAACGGCAACGTTCCCGGCGAATATCTCTATCCGCATTTCCTGCTGGAGAGCGGGAAGGGCGCTCTTGCGACGCGCTCCCGAAGCCGTAAAATGGAAGGCTATGCCTCGCTTGAGAACTTCGCGCCCTGGACCGCGCTGCAGCTGAAGATGCTGGAGTGGAGAAAGCCGAAGACAATCACGCTGAACGACAGTTTCGAGCGCTCTCCGAACCCGGACGTCGTCAGAAACGTTCGAAGTACGCTTGAAAGATGGTTTCCGGACCCCTCGCCTTTCGAAAGGCCCGGCTGATCTTCAACGCTCAGCTTCCGGCGACCTCTTCGAACAATTGGAGATAGGCGGGCCCGACTTCGCGCACGTCGAATTGCCGGGCACGCTCCCCGCCCCAGTTCCGCATTTCCAGAAGGCGGGCGGGGTCGCCTGCAAGTTCAACGATTTTTCGCGCAAGGGCATCGCTATCCCCGGGCTGCACGAGAAGGCTTTCACCCGGCCCGTCAAGAACGGTCCTGTATCCCGAATTGGCGGCGGCGACAGGAACGGCGCCCGCCGACATCGCCTCGATCAGCACGATGCCGAAGCTTTCGCCGTAGGGCGCGGGCGCTGCGAAGATATCCGCTCTGGCAACCAGTTGGCGCGCGTCATCGAAATCAGGGGCGGTACGATAGGCTATCCCCTTTCCCCAGGGCTGCTTCATCGCCTCATCGACAAGAGGGTATTGCGCGCCGTCACCGGCAATGGTGAGCCGAGCGCCGGGCAGGCGCTCGAACACCTGCGGCCAGGCGTTCAAAAGCACATCCACGCCCTTGCGGTGCTCAAGGCGCCCGAGAAAGACCACATGCGGTGCGCCCGGATCGAACGGCCGTTCGGGCTGCGCGGCATTGCGCCAGGGCTCAAGATCTATCGTCGGAGCCAGGATACGCGGCGCCGGCACGCCGGGGCCGACCTGCAATATCGACATGGGAGAGGGTGAGGGCACGACCGACGCGCCGGCGCGCTTTTGGAAGTAGCGTGCGGCGCTGCGGTAGAGCCAGCCGCTCAGGCCTTTCGTCGAGTTTTCCGGCAATGTCGCGTGGAAGGTTACGACGGTGGGCAGGCGGCAGGCCCTGAATACCTGCCAGGGAATGAGCGGCGTCCAGGGCGTGTGCAGGTGCAGGACATCCGCACCCCATGCCGCCAGATCGCCTGCCAAAGCGGCGCGCTCCGCGGCCGGGAGATAGGAGATTTCCGTCACCGTGCCCGAGATGCCGATCCGGCGGGACCGCCCGACATGATCGACGCCCGGCGCCGGCGCGCCGGACATCGCGGGTGGCGCGACGATCCTCGTCTCGTGGCCTTGCGCCTCAAGCCACCGCGCGAGATCGCGGATGTGGTTCTGCACCCCGCCATGGCGCGTCATGTCGTAGGGGCAAACTTCCACGACCCTCATTACGCGCGAGACCCGCCCTCGAACTGCCTGCCGAGTTCCTGCACCAGAGAATCGCCGACATCGAGGATAGAATAGACGACCAGAAACCAGACGGCATAGGGAGCAAGCGAAGGGGCGACAGCAGCGAACGCCAGAAACGGCACAAGGCCGGAAAGACCCGAAATGAACACCGCAACAAGTGCCGCCGGGGAGCGGGGCAACGTCACCGGCGCAGCCGGCTTCTGAGCCTCTTTCTCATCGAACGCATCGCGGACGGTGCGCGCATAAAGCCGAAGCCACGCGGCCACGGCGGCAAGCGCCGTCCACAGTCCGGAACCGTCGAGCGCCCTGTCGGCAAGGATGCCCACGCTCACGTAAAGCAGGCCCCACTGCGCCATATCGATCAGGAAGTCGATACGCCCTCCGAGATGGGTGACGCGCCCCGTCACCCGTGCCAGCGATCCGTCCACGCAGTCGAGAACCTGGAACAGGAAGCCTGCGACAAAAACCCAGACGATGGCGGATTCCAGCGGTGGCGCGAGAGCGAGTACCGGCAGGGCAAGGGCGACGGGAAGCGAAAGCAGCGTTGCGCCAAGCGGCGAAATTCCAATGCGGACGAACAGCCACGCCAGCAGAAAGGACGGCGCGCGGTGGAAGACGACATTCGCCCAGTTGCCCTTCAACTCCTCGACCAGCTTGTTTTTCTTGTATTCGTCCACGAACGCGCCAAGGCCAGGCGTCTTCATGCTGCCTTTCCCCATTGGTTCGACTTCCATTGCGCTTGCCCCACAGCTATCGCTCTCCTATACGAGGTGGGCCTTAGCACGAAATGAAGATGGAATGCGCGAATATACTGCCGTGATTTTGGCCGCCGGGCGCGGCGTTCGCATGGGAGCGAGGGGGGAAATGTCCCCGAAGGGGCTGCTTCGTTTCGGCGACCGCAGTTTCGTGGGCGATTCCATCGCCAATCTGAAGCGCGCGGGCGTCGGGCGCATCCGCATCGTGACCGGCCATCTCGCGGATCACTACGAACGTGCCGCCGCAGACTGGCCGGATGGAGTGGAACTTCGCCACAATCCCGATTACTTGGAACAGGGCAGCCTGCACAGCCTGATGGTGGGCCTCGACGGGCTCGACGGCCCGGTGATCGTTCTGGAATCCGATCTCGTCTACGAACCCCGTGCTCTTGGCCCGATCGCTGCGGAAGGTTCGCGCTCGACGCTCGTGGTGTCAGGACCAACCGGCGCGGGAGATGAAGTCTATGTCTGGGCCGATGACGCGCCATCCTCGACGAGCAGGCGCCTGCGCGACATGTCGAAGGAGCGAAACCGCCATCCCGACGCGCATTACGGCGAACTTGTCGGCATCACGGGCCTTGCGCGCGATGCCGTGCGGCAGGTCAAGGAAATTGCCCGGCCAATGATCGCGCAAAAGCCGCTTGCCGATTATGAAGACGGCCTGGTCGCAACCGCGCGCACAATAGATATCGCCTGTATCAGGATCGATGACCTCGCCTGGGCGGAAGTCGACGACGAGGCGATGTTCGCTCGTGCCGCCGAACGCATCTACCCCCGGATCGCTGCCAATATGTCTAGGAAGGTCTGACGCCTAGCGCAGTCTTGCCTGCCACCAGGTTGCGGCAAGCGTCCCGGCAAGAGCTGCCACCACCGCGAACCACGCGGAAACGGGCGCCGAAACCGCGCCAAGCTCGCCAAGCGCCCAGAATACCTTGAGCGTGACGAGCGCCGCGTAGCCACACAAAAGAAGCATCAGCATCTTCCATACCGAACGAACCCGACCCGACCCGGCAAGCGGCGCCAGACTTGCCCCGAGCAGGGCGAACGAGCCCGGCAGGACCGCCGACGCCGTCCTGCGGGCGCGCGCTGACGAAACCTCGCTCTCCTTGACCGCGTGACGTGCGTACTCCAACTCCCGCAACGCCTTCTCCGGAAGGTAGAAAGCGGGCACTCCATGATATTCGAGCTGGACCGGCAGAAGGTCGATCTCGAGCTCAAGCGTTGCGTAGCGTGAGACCAGAAAGAACTTGTCCGAGGCCGGCCGGCTGTCGCCCGCTGAAGGGCGGCCCGGCAAGCGCGCCCAGAGGTAGGCGTCTCGCAACTGCCAGATATTGTACCTGTCCGTGGGGATCGCTCTTTCAGCGACCACCACATCCTGAAGATCGCCCTTTCCCGCACCGCGATAAAGCTCAAGGTCGCGGAATTCAGGCTCCCCGTCCGATTTGACATGGGCACGCAGAATATCTCTCCCCACGACAAACCAGCGCGCCTCGTCGGAAACTCCTCTTTTGAACCGTCTGGCATAGGAACCCGTTTCCAGATCCACCTGGGCGAAGATCGCGGCCGGGCGCAGGTCACGCTCAAGCGAGAACTGAAGCGCCCCGACCCCGACGCCAAAGATCGTGACGACCAGAAGCGTCTGCACGGGCGACCAGCCGGAAGCCGCCATGATCGTGCTTTCAAGGCGGATCGTCCGCCACATCTCCGCGATGAAAAGACCGATGAAACAGGCAACGGGAAGAAGGCGAGTGACGATGTCAGCCATGCGATAAACGAGGTAGCGCGCAAGCAGCCAGCTTGCGTTCAGCTCATTCCGCGCTGCGACTTCGACCACATCGTCGAAATTTTCGGCAAGGTCTATCGACCAGGCGATGACGAGGAACAGCGCCATGACCGTGGCGACGGAAAGTGTATAGAGCTTGAGTGCGCGCCTTCCCGAGATGCCGAATATCACACCAACGCCATTCACCCGCGGCGGCGAAGTTCCCATGCGCGGGTGTTCGACATCGCTTTTCACGCGCGCTGCCCCGCCGGGATTACGAGCCGGCTGCTGTTGGCCGCGGCCAGCGCCAGCAGCCCTCCCGACACCCCGACAACCATTACCGCACTGGCCAAACCGAGAGGAAGCAGGCCATTTTGCGCGATACTCTCAAGGCTGGCGCGTGACACCGTATCGATCACGAGCAGCGTTGCGCATCCGAGCGGCAATGCCAGGTACCTCAGCAGCCCCGATCGCGAAAAAACCAGCGCCGCGATAGCCACGAGAGGCGCAAAGAAACACAAAAGAGCCCGGGATGTCATTTGCCCGGCGCGTTTCAAAACCTTGTCGCGCGGCGCCGAAAGCGCTCTGCCGAGACCAAGGACATCGGGATATGTCCACTCCCTTGAAATGAGCTCGCGCGGTGCGCGCTGCAAGATGTTGTCGAGCGTGACCGGAAGCGACAGTTCGCCGACCCGCACTGACGGCAGCGCCGGGATGGACGGGAACAACTCCCCCGCAAGTGCGCGCAGGTTCGGCCCGCGCCCGTTGTCGAGAATACTTCCGCCTTCCGCCGCCTGTCCCTTGTTGAAGTCATGGGCGACGACCTTGCCGAGGTCGAGGCTGTAGCGCCCCCCGTCATCGGGACCGTTGAGCGACCAGCCCTGAGCCTGCGTAATGCGCCAGATATCCGGCTGCGAAGGCTGATGAATGAAGAGATGGCGGTCTATCCCGTTTTCCGTCTCCTCGTTCAGGGCGATGAACGTCTTGCCCTTTATCGTCTGGATGGCGTCCTCGCGGCCCGGCTCCGTAATGCGGTTGAAGATGAACTGCGCCTTCAGGTCGAAAATCATTATCCGCTTCTGGAAGGCCATGACCGGGTTTATCCAGCCGGAAACCAGCAAAGAGACCAGACAGCCCGCGATACCCATGCCGACCGCAAGCTTCGGAATCCAGTTCCATGAAAATCCTGCTGCCGAGAGCGCCACGATTTCCCGGTCCTCGCGCGTTGTATTCAGCGTCACGAAAATGCCGATCACCATCGCGAGCGGCAGCGCGAAATCGAAAATTTCCGGTGTCGTCAACGCAAGGACCAATGTGACCTGAAGGAGCGTTCCGCCGTTGCGCAGAACGGTCTCCAGCAGGCCGGTCAGCGATTCCGCGACAAACACAGCCTCGATCAGCAACAGGACGATGACGACCTGCCTCAACGCGCCAAGCGCTACCGACAATGTGACCGTGTTGAGAAACCTCATCGCTCCGCTTTGCTATCGCACGCCCGTTACCGCCTCATCTCAAACGCGCCGATCATAACGGCTGGATATGGCACAAGATATTGAATCTTGTCCAATATTCGAACATTCGGCGTTCTCCGCGGCAAAACGGACCCCGCCATCCCGGAAACGCGCTTTCACGACCGCCCGCGCAGTGATAATCCGTGATCCACGCTTTCGGAGCAACGCAATGCATGGAACATCGCAATCGACTGAGGCAAAGGGCCTGTCGAGACTGGCCTTCGGGATCGGCCTTTCGGGCGGCGCGGGCTTGGCGCCTTTCTGGCCCGGCACCTTCGGTGCGCTTGTCGGGCTTCCGCTGGCCTATGCATTGCAGCTTCTGCCCGTTGCGCTTGTCGTGGCCGCACTTGCGGGCCTTTTCGCCGTCGGCACCTGGGCCTCCGCGCGTGTGGCGCGGGATCGCGGAGAGGAAGACCCGCAAATCGTCGTGATTGACGAAACATTCGGTGCTGCGGCCACCGTGCTGGCACTGCCCCTTCACCCCGTTTGGTGGCTCGCCGGCTTCGTCGCGTTCCGGTTTTTCGACATCGTCAAACCCTGGCCGGTGAATGCGCTGCAGGACGGCGTGAAGGGTGGCTTCGGCATCATGCTGGACGATGCGGCCGCCGCACTTCAGGCGATCGTTTTGCTTTGGGCAGCCAAATTCGCGATAGACGCACTTTTTTGAGCAGGATTACAGGACAGCCAGCCAAACGGCGGCACCAACGACGACCGGCCCCGTCATGATCCACGCATCGGCGATATCGAAAACCCCGCCCTGCCTTGGCATGACAGGCGGATAGTCCTTCACGCCGGCAAGGCGCTTCAGGCGTGAAGCCGCGAGATCTCCCGCAACGGAAAAAAACGCGATCAATACCGAAAGCCCAAGCATCGCAAAAGGATCGGCGTCGACCAGCATATAACCGCCGATGATCGCCGTGGCGGCAAGCGCAAGCGCCCCGAACGCAAGTCCTTCCACGGTCTTGTTGGGAGAAAGGTTCGGGAATGCCTTCCTTTTACCGGCGAGCTTTCCGCCAAGTAGCGCGTAGCTGTCGTAAGTCTCCACGAGCAGGAACGCCAGAAGAAGAACGCCACGCAAGGAAGGATCGCTCGCGGCCGCGGCGAACAGCATCAGAAACAGGCCGGGGAAAAAAAGGCTTTCTGCCGCGGTCACGGCCAGACCGGACATTTGCCTGCGCCCGATCGCGTGCCCTATCGCCAATGGTATCGCCATCAGCGTGCAAAGGCTTACGGCCTGGGGATAGGAAAGCAGATATCCGCTTGCGGCGGTTCCGGCCCCGATCAGGAGCGATGCCCCCGCCGCACGGCTTTTGAAACCCGCATTTTCGGCGGCATAACCGCACCGCCGGGCGCCGACGATTGCGACCTCATAGAAAACGCGCGCCGACAATGCGACGAGAAAAAGAAGCAGGACTGGCCCGCCTACCAGCAACGGCACCGCCCCGACGGCGAGAATGACGATTTCCGTCAGCAGCGTTGGCCAGAGCGAGCGGGAAACGCCGGCGGTTTTCGGTATCAGGCTCAGGACCGCGAGCAAAAGAACACCGATGGACAGTGCGAGGCCGACCGCAGCCGCGATGGGCCAGACTCCGACCGACACCGTCACGGCGTATGATGCTTTCTCACGATGCCCGCCTGCCAGGACCGAAGCGCCGGCGCGAGCACGCTGTGAAACCTTGCCAGCAGCCCCATCTGGAGGCCCGGAGCGACGATGAATTTTCCCCTGTCGGCGCCGGCGACGATCTTCTCCGCGACCCTGCCGGCCGGCCACAGGCCGCCGCCCGCTGTTATCGCCTTGGTGGCGGCGGGCTTGGTCTTGCTCTCCATCACGAGCTGGGGTGTGTCGGTATCCGGCGGATAGGCAAGCGTCACCGAGATGTCGTGCGGAGCGAGCTCCACCCTGAGGACTTCCGCAAGCCCCCGCATCGCGAATTTCGAAGGTGCATAGGCGGAATAGCCATGGATGCCGAAGAACGCCGCGCCGGAAGACACGAACACCAGGCGCCCACCGCCCGCAGCGGCCATTGCTTGCACACAATCCCTGGAAAACTGCAGGGCGCCGAAATAATTCGTCCGCATTTGCTCGAGGTGATCCTCAAGCGGCTGCTCCATGAACAGTCCCGGGCGGGCGATGCCGGCATTGGCGATCGCCCAGCCGGGCGCGCCCATCCGTTCGACGGCGGCCGCAACGGCTGCGCCCACCTCATCGCCTTCACTCACGTCGACCGAAAAGATCTCGATCCGCCGACCGGGAAACTTCGATACGAGCGAATCGCGCGCTTCCTCGAGCGCTCCACGCCGGCGGGCGAAAAGCGCCAGGTCGTGCCCTTTTCCCGCCAGGCGTTCGGCGAGCGCCAGGCCTATCCCGCTCGACCCGCCGGTGATGAAGGCCGGGCGCGGCTTTTGCCCGGATGTCCTATCCGGATCGCGCGCCACAGGTCAGCCCTCTTGGCTATGGCCGTCCGCAAAGGCGACGAGCCGGTTGTAGCCCGTAGCATCGTCAAGCTGCACAGGGGGATGCTTGAAAAGGAACGCGGAGGCATCCTCGATCGGTCCGCCGAGGCCACGCTCGCGCGCGATGCGCGCGCAGCGGATGGCAACCAGCGCCATGGCTGCCGCATTCGGCGAATCCTCGACCTCTAGGCGCATTTCCACGGACGTGCGCGCGCCCCCCAGAAGCCTTCCTTCGAGGCGAACATAGGCAACCTTGCGATCGTTGAGCCAGGGAACGTAGTCCGAAGGCCCGATGCGGATCTCGTTGTCATCCAGGCGGGCGTCCATCGATGCCTGGACGGCTTCGGTCTTCGATTCGCGTTTCGTGGCGAGCCGATCCATATCCATCATGTTGAGGAAGTCGGTATTTCCGCCGACGTTGAGCTGATAGGTACGATCGACCTTGACGCCGCGCATGTCGGCCAGCCGTGCCAGCGATCGGTGGGTGATCGTCGCGCCGAACTGCGCCTTGAAATCATCGCCCAGAACGGGAAGGCCCGCCTGACGGAAACGTTCCGCCCAGACAGCGTCTGAGGCGATGAAGACCGGAATTCCGTTGACGAGCGCACAGCCCGCATCGATCGCGCATTGCGCATAGAAGGCCACCGCTTCATGCGAGCCCACCGGCAGGAAATTGATGACGACCTCCGCTTCCGCCGCCTTCAGTGCGGCAACCACGTCCTCCCTTGAGAGGGCAGGTGCGGAGGACACCACGAAGCTTTTGTCCGGCGCCTGATTTCGCATGAATGCGGAAACGCCGTCGAGATCCGGTCCGCGCATGACTTGAGCGGTCTGCCCGTCAAGTTCGGTGTAAAATCGCTCCGTGCAATTTGGTGCGGCGAATACCGCTTCACCCAAGGGTTTGCCAACCTTGCGCTGGTCCACATCGAAAGCCGCGACGATTTCCACATCCTGCGGACGATAGCCGCCAAGCACTGGGAATGTCACGCCAACCGCGTCATCGCCGAGAGCACGGCAATAAGAGATGCCCTGAACGAGGGAACTGGCGCAGTTCCCCACGCCAACGATGGCCGTTCTGATCGGCTTAACGGGATTGGATGTCATTGTCGGTTGGAGGCCTTCAGCTTAAGCGATGAGTTTCGTTTCGAACGCGCGCCCACCCGTGAAACTCCATGCGGAGCCGGCGCCAATGGGCCGCTATAATGCACAGCGAACGCGCAGGTACTAGAGGTTTTTGCGCGTATCGGCCTTTCCTATTTCACGGCGATCGTTTCGACAACCGCCTGACCCGTCGAACGGTCCCTTCCGAACACCTTCACATGGGCGATCTTGGGCATGATGCCGTCTTCCGCAACTTCGACGTAGGCATAGACCGGCTCGATCTGCCGTCCGTCGGCCGTCTTCAGGATAAGTGTCGCGGACCCGGGCCCCTCCTGAACGAGCTTCGCTGCCCGCTCGGGAAAGGCGGTGATCCGGAGATCGAATTCATTTTCGTTCCCGCTGCGGCGGGCACGAACGCCGAAGGCCATCCTCTCTTCGAAGAAGCCGAGGTCCTTCTTCTTTCCGTTCGTATTGTAGCGGCGCCAATAGACGTCCACCGGCCTGTTCGGATCAAGACGCCCGTTGGCGTCGAACCTGGCTGCGTATATGACCGTGTTCGGATTGGTCGACCGCTGCAGGTAGAACAGCATGTTCGGCTCGTCCGGCACGGGCCATGTCGGCTGCACGACAGGAAGCTTGCGAACGATCGAAACCGTGGATCCGGCGGGCCGGCCCCCTTGCGCCGACACTTGCCCGCCGCCTGGCATGAAGGTTGCCGAGAAAAGCGTTGCAATCAGCGCGACCTTCAGTATCGCCGAATGATATTTGCCGATCGAAGCAAGAGGCATCATGGCGCATCAACTTCCGGGCACTGCCGTGTGGTTTTCGAATTTGAATTACGCCTCAATTCAGCTACTGCCTCCTGAGCGTATTTCAAGTTCGGGCAACCAGGGCGTCCCTGCGGTTCAACTCCCCGCCGCTGCCGTGACTGCGGGCGCGGCCTCCGGTGTACCGTGGCACGCCGCGGCAGCGATTTCTATCACCCGGTCGATCTCTTCGAACGTGTGCTCCGCGGAGATGAAGAAGCGAATCCGGGGCAGGTCCTTCGGAACGCCGATCTGCACGATGGGCGGAGCGTAAATGCCCTCATCCATCAACGCTTGCGAAACGAGCATGGTCTGATGCGGCGTATCGAAGAGAAGCGGTACGACGCCGTAGCCAAGGGCAGCCCCCGTGTTGAGGCCGCTCGCCTTTGCGCGATCCCTGAAGTAGGTGGACTTGCGATGCAGCTTTTCCACCTGTTCCGGCGTACGGCGAAGGAACGTCAGGGCGCCCTGCGCCGCGCCAAGCGCCGCAGGCGCGAGCCCGACCGAATAAACGAAGCCCGGCAAGGTAAACCGGAGCCAGTCGATAACGCCCGCCTCGGCGCAAACGAAACCGCCGGAGGACACGAAGGACTTGGAAAGCGTGCCCACCGTCAGCTCGACGCGGCGCGGATCGATATCGAAGTGCTCGCAAAGCCCGCGGCCCGTCTTGCCGAGCACGCCATAGGAATGCGCTTCATCGACCAGAAGCCAGGCGTCATGCGCATCCTTGAGCTCCATGAGACGCGGCAGGTCGGGAATATCGCCATCCATGGAATAGAGGCCTTCGACCACGACCAGGACATGCCGATATTGGTTGCGCGTCGCCTCAAGCTTGGCCTCCAGATCGGAAAGATCGTTATGCTCGAAGGTCACGCAGTCGTAGCGGCCGCTCTTGGCGCCGACGAAAATCGAATTGTGTGCAAGCTCGTCGATGAGAACGAGGTCGCGCGGCCCCATGAGATGGTTGATCAGCGAAACATTGGCGAGATAGCCGGAGACCAGCGTCATCGCGCCTCCCACACCAAGATAATCGGCGAGATCATCCTCGAACGCGCGGTGGCCCAGGCGCTCGCCGCCAACAAGGCGCGACGCGCCGACTCCGGTTCCAAGGCTATGCAAAGCTTCGCTTGCCGAAGCGATGATTTCCGGATTTTTCGAAAGTCCGAGATAGTCGTAATGGGCGAAACTGACGAACGGCTTCGCGTTTTGCTCGCACAGGTCCTGCTGGCGGTCGACGGCGACGAAATACGGATTGTGACGCTCGATGATTGCCTTTCCGGCCAGGCGAAAACGCCGTTCGGATACTGCTGAGAAACTTGGCCGTTCAGGCTTCATACTTACCCCCGCTCTGCAGCGCCCTCCGCGCACCGCCGCAACCGCAGGTTTGGTGCGCGGCACGAACGCCGCGAAATTCCGATTGCCCGAAAACGCCTGACCGGGCAATGACGCTTATCCGGCCTGCAGCGACCTCCGCTATCGCGAATTCGGCTGTTTCACGCAGTCTCTCGGCACGTCGGATAAATGTTTCCGATATATGACATCGTCGCCGATGTCGAGTTCTGTTGACTGTTTTCATCTCAGTTTGATGGCATCTGTTGTGATTGATGCAACAATCCAGCCTTCATTTCAACAATCACGAGAGGCACGATTTGCAGGAACTGCGTAATCGTCTGTGGATCGATTGCGCCTATGGTTCCGATACGGAAGGTAGAGGCGGATTTCATCTTCCCTGCATATATCGCAAAGCCTCTTTGCTTGAGAGCATTGTAGAAAATCTCAAATGAGAACCAGTCTTCCTCCGGCTCCCGGAACGATGCGATGATCGGTGCCTGCAGCGAGTCGGCCAATGCCGTTTTAAACCCAAGTTCACGCATGCCTTCGATCAAGAGTTCACAATTTTTCTTGTAGCGTGCGTAGCGCGCCGGTGGTCCGCCCTCCTCGGTCAATTCGTCGAGAGCTTCGGCAAGGGCCGCGATTACATGCGTAGGTGGCGTAAAGCGGTATTGACCATCCACCTCCAGTTGCCGGTACTGGGCGCAAAGATCAAGGACGAGCGACGAACCGCGGCCCGCTGCCGCTTCAAGCTCTTCGCGCCGCGCAAGAACGAACGAAAGCCCCGGCACGCCCTGCAGGCATTTGTTCGATGAAGCGGCGAGAGCGGTGATGTCCAGCGCTTCGACGTCGAGGGGAAGCGCACCGAAGCTGCTCATGGCATCGACCAGAAGGCCCCTGCCGTGCCGCTTTACGGTTGCCGCAATCTCTTCAAGCGGATTGAGCAGTCCGGACGTCGTCTCGCAGTGCACGACGATGGCGGTGCGAAGGTCCGGGTCACTCGCCAGGCGTCGTTCCACTTCCTGAAGATCATGCAAACTGTCGTCAGCGACTTCGTATGCGGAAATGCGCTTGCCCAGTCGCTCGGCGATTTCGACGATGCGCCGGCCATAAGCCCCATTGACCAGAACGAGCGCGCCGGCGTCATCAGCGATGAAACTGGCGATCATCGCCTCGACCGCATAGGTGCCGCTGCCTTGCAGCGGAACCGCCGCGAAACGCTCTCCAGCGCCCGCGATCTTCAAAATGCCGGAGCGCACTTTCTGCGAAAGGTGGAGGAACTCCTCGTCCCTCGATCCCCAGTCGCGCAGCATCGCGCGCTTGACGCGCGCAGACGTCGTCAACGGGCCGGGCGTCAGCAGAAAAGGTTCGCGAATGTCGCTCATGCCCGTTCGCCACCGCACAGATAGTCGCGGAACCGTCTTGCGACCTCCGCCGGGGTGACTTTCGGTCTCGGCAAATTCTCGACCTTGCTCGGAGAAACCCGCACATGCACGAAACGCGGCCCCTTGGCGGAAAATGCGCTTTGCAGGACTTCGTCGAGATTTGAGAGCGAATCCGAACGGACCACATGGGAATAACCCGATGCCCGCGCGATTTCCGCGAAATCGACACCTTCCGAAACCGTCATCTGGCCGCCGGTGGATTCATGCATGCCATTGTCGAGAACGATATGCGTGAAATTTTCAGGTGCTTCCGCGCCGATGGTCGCAAGGTTGCCGAGCTTCATCAACGCAGCCCCGTCCCCGTCAAGAACGATGATCTCCCGCCCGCTGTTGAGCGCGGCACCCAGGCCGATCGCGCTCGCGCCGCCCATGGACCCCACGACGTAGAAGTTTCGCGCCGCGTCACCCAGCGTATAAAGCTCGCGCCCGCAATAGCCCGTGGTCGCGATCAGGCCCGCGCCCGCCGGCGCGTTGGCGTTGATCCTCTCCAGTACGTCGATGCGCCTTGGCGCTTCCCGGCCGGAAAACGTACCGGCGATCTCCGCCCGTGGCCGCGCCGTTACCGGCGCCTGATCGAGCTTCGACTTCGCTACCGTCCCCTTTGCCTGCACGAAAGCGAAAGGCAACTGCTCAAGCTCCATGTAGCGGCAGGCTTCTTCGAGGCGGCTCGCGACCTCAGGCGTTTCGGCGGGAAAGGCGGCCCTGGCAACCCTCATCGTGTCGAGCAGCGCCCCGGTGATCTCGCCCATCAGTTCGTGCTGCGGCTCGTCGCCGAGGCCCGGCTCGCCCCGCCACGTGACGATCATCAGCGTCGGTATCCTGGCCGGCCAGTTGAGCGAGGTCAGCGGGTTGACCGCATTGCCGAGGCCCGAGTTCTGGCACATCACGGCGGTTTTCCTGCCCGCAAGCCACGCGCCGGCGGCGATGGCCACGGCCTCGCCTTCGCTCGTCGCGCCGACATAGCGCGCGTTCGGCGCGCCGATCACCGCGTTCATCAGCGGTGTCAGAAAACTGCAGGGCACGCCTGCATAGAAGTCGATGCCGTTACGGCCGGCTTCCTTGATGAATTCCCTGGCTTCGATCATGACGGGCGATCACATGGCGTTTCGCGCCTGCGCAAGATCGAGCAGGTCGTTGACGTTCATCCAGTTGCCCGACACATAGATCGCGGCCACGGTCTCGCCTTTCTTGACGAGCCGTTTCAGCACCGTGCCGATATCGGCCTTGGCGAGCGTGCCTTCTTCGCGCATGCGCTCAAGCTCGGCCTTCAGCTTGCGCGAGCCGTTGGCCGAGGTGCGCAACAGGCCAACCCATTCGCCATCGGCTCCGTCGATGTTCTCGCCGATATCGACGAGATGCGGCTCCTCACCGCCGTCGAACGCCTGGTCGTAGGGCACCGAAAGCCTGACCATGTCGCGGCTGTCGAGGCTGCGCTCTTCCCGGTGCTCCTTCCAGTCCGGATCCACCAGAATGACGAAATCCTCCTGGCGCTCCATCAGGAGGTTCAGGAAGAACGGACGGTAGACGACGTCGCCATAGGAGATGATGCAGTCGCGGGAGAGCGCATCCCCGGCAAGCGCGAGCGACGCCGCCTCACCCGTCGACCCGTAGTCGGCGTTCACCACCTTGCGGATACCGGCAAGGTCAACCGCCTCCTCGCGATAACCGGCGATCACCGTCGGATCGGAAACGCCGACACGCTTCAAGGCTTTGACCTGGCGGGCAAGGATCGATTCACCGCGCACGTTCAGCATGCATTTCGGCTTGTCTTCGGTCAGTTCCGCAAGCTCGGAGCCGCGCGAGGCGGCGAGCACGACCGCCTCCACCTGAGGCCCGCCGGCGAGATAGACCTTCTCCGCCTCTTCCAGCTCGCTGGCATCGGCAAGCGTGAAGACATCGTTCAGCGGGGCGACGGCGGCTTCCACATCGACAAGCGTTTCGTCGCGCATCAGGGTCGCGCATGTATCGCGCATCGCCTGAATGGAAGCGCGCAGATTGTGGTTCGCCCAGATGATCAAAGACGCCCGGGCATCCTTCATCGTTTGCGTGGGCGTGCGGTAGTATTTCGTCGGGATCAGCACGACCGGGATGCGGTGGTCCCACGACCGGCAGAAGGTCAGGATCTCGTCCGGATCGGATTTCTTGGAGTGAATGACGATGGCGTCCGCCCCGGCTTCCGCATAAGCTTCCGCGCGGCGCAGGGCCTCGTCTATTCCTCGGCCGGCGATCAGCGCCTCGATGCGCGCGACGATGGAAAAATCGTCATCGGGTTGCGTATCCTTGCCGGCCTTGATCTTGCCGCAGAACTCGTCGATCTCGGCAAGCTGCTGGTTGTCGGCGAGGAAGGAATTCGTTTTCGGGAAGACCTTGTCCTCGATGCACACGCCGGCGATCTGCCGCTGGCAGAGCTTTTTCACAAGGCGACGGAAATTGTTGAAATTGCCGTAGCCTGTGTCGCCGTCGACGAGGATCGGCAGGGACGAGGCGTCGGACATGAATTCGAGAACGTCGAGAACCTGCGTCCAGGAAAGCTCGTTGTTGTCGCGCACGCCAAGTGCCGCGGAAATCGAAAGGCCGGACGCCCATATACCGTCGAAACCGGCTTCCTCCACGATCTTTGCGGAAAGCCCGTTATGAGCCTCCATGATGAAATTCGTGCCTTCGCCGGTCAGAAGCCTGCGCAGCCTTGTGAATTTCGACAATTGATCGTTGGAAGGCGAAAGATCGCTATGGAGGTTCACGGTTCGATCCTCAATATTTCCGTAAGGGCCGACCACCGTTTTCCCGGTCGCCGGGCCCGAAAACTTGACTTGGTAGGGGTGTGCACCTACCACGGTTTTGCCGCATGGCATAGCTCACATTCCATAAATCTCGCGGCACCGGCCGCACAGTCTCCAGAGACCGACACAATGAAGATCGAGACGGCCGACGTGGCGATCGTCGGCGGCGCCGTGACGGGTTCTTCCATCGCCTGCCATCTGGCGATGGACCCTGATTTTGCCGGCAAAATACTGGTTTTGGAGAAGGATCCGTCCTACCGGTTTTGCGCATCAACGCTTTCCGCCGCCTCGATCCGCCAGCAGTTTTCAGATCCCACCAACATTGAAATCTCGCTCTACGGGATCGAGTTTCTCCGCGATATCGGAACAAGGCTCGCCGTGGGTGGCGATGTCCCCGATATCGGCCTGCACGAAGGTGGCTATCTTTTCCTCGCCACGCCCGACAGGCGGGAAATCCTGGAACAGAACCACGCGCGGCAGACGCGTCTCGGTGCCGATATCCTCTTTCTCGAGCCTGAAGACCTTGCGAAGCGCTTCCCATGGCTCAATGTCGAAGGAATTGCCGCAGGCTGCTGGGGAAGGTCCGGCGAAGGCTGGTTCGACGGTTACGGGCTGATGCAGGCGTTCCGCAAGAAAGCGCGCTCGCTCGGCGTGCCCTATTGTGCCGCTGCCGTGGAACGCGCCGAACGCTCGGGCGACGGCTTTCTTCTTGCCCTTTCTGACGGCACGCAAATCGCATGCGGCAAGCTCGTCAACGCCGCGGGATCTGCGGGAGCTGTCAGTCTTGCCCGAGATCTCGGCATCGAGCTTCCCATCCACCGCCGCAAGCGAATGATCTTCAACTTCGATTGCCGGGAGCCGGTCGAAGGCTGCCCGCTGCTGATCGACCCGACCGGCACTTACGTCAGGCCCGAGGGAACCGGCTTCATCTGCGGTCGCGTCCCGGAAAACGATCCCGATGTGGAGGCCGACGACTTCGACGTGGACCACGGCTTCTTCGAGGAAGCGCTATGGCCGACGCTCGCCGACAGGGTTCCCGCGTTCGAGGCGATCAAGCCGGGCGCGGCATGGGCCGGGCACTATGATGTGAACCTCTTCGACCACAACGCGATCCTGGGCGAAACCACCGCCGTTCCGGGCTTTTATCTGGCGTGCGGCTTTTCCGGCCACGGCCTGCAGCAGGCGCCCGCAGTGGGGCGCGGCATCGCGGAGTTGATCGTTCACGGCGCTTACAGGAACCTCGACCTTTCCGCTCTCGACCATGCCCGCATCGCCGATATGCGCCCGGTGGTCGAAAAGAATGTCGTCTAACCGGCTCTTTTGAAATCGCTCTGCCCGCGCTATTTGATGCACTTCATTTTCACGAGGCGAACGACCGACCATGACGCTTGCCACAGGCCGCCCCTTTCTGATGATCCCCGGGCCGACGAACGTGCCCGAAGAAGTGCTTCGCGCCATGCATCGCCCGGCGGTCGACATCTACGTCGGCCCACTGGTGGAGCTGACGGACAACTGCCTGCGCGACCTGAAAACGATCTTCAGGACGCAAGGCAAGACCTTCATTTACGCTTCGAACGGCCATGGCGGCTGGGAATCGGCACTCACCAACACCCTATCGCGGGGCGACAAGGTTCTCGTGCTGGACTCAGGCCGCTTCGCGCGCGGCTGGGGCGAAATGGCCGCCGTGCTCGGCCTGGACGTGGAGATTCTACCCGGCGACTGGCGCAAGGCCGTGGACGCCGAGGCGCTGCAAGCCCGTCTGGATGCCGACCGTGACGGTGCGATCAAGGCCGTGCTCGTCGTGCAGGTCGATACGGCTTCCGGCGTCATCAACGATATCGCGCGCTTGAGAAAGGCTATCGATGCCGCCGGCCACAATGCGCTCTTCCTGGTCGATACGATCGCCTCGCTCGGCTGCGTTCCCTTCGAGATGGACGCATGGGGCGTGGATGTGGCGCTCACAGGCGCGCAAAAAGGGCTGATGACGCCGCCCGGCCTCGCCTTTGTCGCGGCGAACGAAAAGGCGCTCGCCGCGCATGAGCACGCCGACCTCAAGACGCAATATTGGGACTGGACCTTCCGCCTTGGCGAGGAGCACTACCAGAAATACTGCGGCACGCCGCCGGAGCATCTTCTCTTCGGCTTCCGCGAAGCGCTCGACATCCTGATGAAGGAGGGTCTCGACGCCTCGCACCGCCGGCACAGGCTACTGGGCGAAGCCGTTCGCAAGGCGGTGAACGTCTGGGCGAAGGACGGCGCGCTGGAGATGAACATTCTCGAGGAAGCCGAGCGGTCGAATTCCGTGACCGTGGTGCTGACGCCGGGCCTCGACCCAGCAGCGCTCATGCGCTTTTGCGAGGAGACCTGCAACGTCAAGCTCAGCGGGACGATCGGCGAGATCAACGGCCTGGGCTTCCGCATCGGCCACATGGGTTACGTCAATGCACCCATGGTGATCGGCACTCTCGGCGCCATAGAGATGGGCCTTGCGGCGCTTAAGGTTCCCCACGGCAGGGGCGGCGTTCAGGCCGCCGTCGACCACCTGACGAGCGCGGTTTCCGAATAATCGCCGTCAGAGCGCGGAGGCGATTTCTTCCACGATCGCTTCCGCCGCCGCGCGCCGGTTTTCCGCCCGCACAACAGGCCGCGCCACCACCAGGTAGTCCGCGCCAGCACGAATGGCATCCCCCGGGGTCATGATGCGCTTCTGGTCGCCCGCCGCAGAGCCAGCCGGGCGCACGCCCGGCGTTACCATCGCCATGTCATCGCCGATCACCGGCCGCAGGCTTGCCGCCTCATGCGGCGAGCAGACGATGCCGCCCATTCCCGCGAGCCTTGCATCCGTGGCCCTTGAGCGAACGAGATCGCCAAGCTCTCCGGCGTATCCGGCCTTCTCGATATCCCGCTGATCCATCGACGTCAGAACGGTCACGCCGAGCAGGCAAAGCTCCGCGCCTGTTTCGCCCAAGGCGTCCACAGCGGCGCGCATCGCCTTCGGGTAGGCATGGATCGTCACGAAACTCATGCCCATTTTCGCGATGTTTTTCACAGCGCTCGCCACCGTGTTGTCGATATCCAAAAGCTTGACGTCGAGGAATATCCTGTGCCCCTTGCGCGCGAGTTCCTCCGCGAAGGCCAGACCGCCGGCGAACTGAAGCTGCATGCCGATCTTGTAGACGCCGACCGCGCCTTCGGTTTCGGCAACGATTGCCCTTGCCTCATCCACTGTCGGCACGTCGAGGCCGACAATCAGGCGGTCGGTCGCGGTCTTCGGTTTGAAGGGCATGCGAAATCCTCCGGTTGCTCGCCGTGGCGGGAATTCGATGTGCTGATAACGCTGCGAACGTTACTTGGCCAGCAGGTAAATGATCGTAAGCTATTTCAATGCATACCCTTGCCTGATAAAACGCCACGCGCTTGGCGGAATATTCCGCCGAAGCGGATACTCGAGCCTGGGGGTTGGCAGATGCGCTCCGCAACGATCACGCGCACGACCAAGGAAACCGATATTTCCGTCAAGCTGACGCTGGACGGAACCGGCACTTTCGATATCGAAACCGGGGTCGGCTTCCTCGACCATATGCTCGAGCAGCTGTCGCGCCATTCGCTCATCGATATGGAAATCCGCGCCAAGGGCGATACGCACATCGATTTTCACCACACGGCGGAAGACGTCGGCATTGCCATCGGGCAGGCTTTGAGACAAGCACTCGGCGACATGAAGGGCCTGACGCGCTATGCCGATTGCCATCTCGCAATGGACGAAGCGCTGACGCGATGCGCCATCGACGTGTCGGGGCGGCCGTTCCTCGTCTGGCAGGTGGAGTTTCCGCGCGAAAAGGTCGGCGATTTCGATACAGAACTCTTCGAGGAGTTCTTTCGCGCACTTGCGATGAACGCCGGTATCACGCTGCATGTTGCCAACCTCGATGGCTCCAACAGCCATCACATCGCCGAAACCTGCTTCAAGGCGGTCGCGCGCTGCCTGCGCAAGGCGATTGAACCCGACCCGCGCCAGGAGGGCCGCATCCCCTCCACCAAGGGCCAGCTCGGAGGGTGAGGAGATGACGATCTACGCGGTACTGACGCCGCCGGACACCAGCCCGGACGCTTTCACCGAAAGCGATGCGGACCGCACGCTTTTCATCAAGGACGGCTTCTGCTGGCCGGCGCTTTTCATTCCCATGATCTGGACGCTCTGGCACCGGCTCTGGCTCGTCTTCCTCGCGTACCTGGCAATCGCTGTTGCGATCGAAGCTCTTTCCTTCGCTTTCGGAGGGCCTGCGACCGGCATTTCGGCCACGCTCTTCGCGCTTCTTTTCGCTTTCGAGGCGAACAACCTTCGCCGCTGGACGATGGAGCGGCGCGGCTGGAATTTTGCCGGTGCCGTCGCCGGGGCGGACAGGGACGAGGCGGAAGTGCGCTTCTTCTCAGGCTACCTCACCCCGGCTGGCCGCCCGGAGAACCATACTGCCGATCACACGGAAAACCGGCCTCGCCGCACGGCGGGAGTCGCGCCCCGCGTGGGCGGAGAGAGCGTCGTCGGGCTGACGCTGGGACGAAACGGAACTTAACGAATGACAGTCGCAATTATCGACTACGGCTCGGGCAATCTCCGCTCCGCCGCCAAGGCCTTCGAGCGCGCCGCCGGAGAGACGGCGCATGTTCCCGACGTGCGTGTGACGAATGACGCGGATTTCGTGGCCAAGGCCGAACGTATAGTCCTTCCGGGCGTTGGCGCCTTTGCCGATTGCAAGCGCGGCCTTGCCGCCGTCGACGGCATGATCGAGGCGCTGAACGAAGCCGTTGTCGACAGGGGTCGGCCGTTCCTGGGGATTTGCGTCGGCATGCAGCTGATGGCGGCGCGCGGCCTTGAATTCGAGACGGTGGAAGGCCTTGGCTGGATTCCGGGCGACGTGGTGGAGATCAAGCCGGACGATCCCACCCTCAAGATCCCGCATATGGGTTGGAACACGATCGACGAGGCTCGCCCGCACCCGCTGCTGGAAGGCATAGACACCGGCCCGCAGGGTCTGCACGCCTATTTCGTCCATTCCTATCAGCTTGTGGCCAGCAACCCTGCGCATGTGATTGCCACGACCGACTACGGTGGCGCGGTTACCGCCATTGTCGGCCGCGACAACATGGTTGGCACCCAGTTT
This sequence comes from Stappia sediminis, assembly GCF_009826895.1. Taxonomy (GTDB): domain Bacteria; phylum Pseudomonadota; class Alphaproteobacteria; order Rhizobiales; family Stappiaceae; genus Hongsoonwoonella; species Hongsoonwoonella sediminis. The sequence goes on from NZ_WUMV01000003.1 coordinate 33,807, forward strand.
CACCCGGAAAAGAGCCAGACGCTCGGCCTTGAATTCATCGCCAATTTCCTGAACTGGGCGCCCTAGGGTCTGAATCCTAAGTCACCTTCAGAACGAAAGCAGATTACCAATGTTCCTCTTTCCCGCGATCGACCTGAAGGACGGCCAGTGCGTACGCCTAAAGCTCGGCGACATGGCGCAGGCGACCGTCTTCAACGATGACCCCGCGGCACAGGCGAGGCTTTTCGAGGAACAAGGCTTCGAGCGCCTGCATGTGGTCGATCTCGACGGAGCATTCGCCGGCGAAAGCCGCAATGGCGAAGCGGTCGAGGCGATCCTGAAGTCGACGAAGAACCCGGTGCAACTCGGAGGCGGCATCCGTTCGCTCGCCCAGATCGAAGCCTGGCTTGAGAAGGGCATCGCCCGCGTGATCCTGGGCACCGTTGCCGTTCGCGATCCCGACCTCGTCGTTGCAGCCTGCAAGGCGCATCCCGGCCGAATCGCCGTCGGCATCGACGCGCGCGGCGGCAAGGTCGCCGTCGAGGGCTGGGCGGAGACATCGCAGTTGACGGCCATCGAACTTGCCAGACGCTTCGAGGACGCGGGCGTTGCCGCGATCATATACACCGATATCGACCGGGACGGCGTCCTGAAGGGCATCAACTGGGACTCGACGCTGGAGCTTGCCCGCGCGGTCTCCATCCCCGTCATCGCTTCCGGCGGCCTTGCCTCCATCGAAGACGTGAAGCGCATGCTCCAGCCGGATTGCACGATCCTGGAAGGCGCGATCTCGGGCCGCGCGCTCTACGACGGGCGTCTCGACCCTCAGGAAGCGATCGCCCTTATCAAGGGTGCCCATAGCTGAAGGTTGCTGGAGCATATCCCGCGAAATCCGCACCGGATTTCGCGACGAGGATATTCTCAAGATATTGATTCTGGAGCGATTTCTTATCACGCAAGCGATCCCGCTTTCGTGGAAAGCGCTCTGACTGCCTTATTCCCTGAACCCGCCAAGCACCACCTCCGCCCCGTTCGCCCGCGTTTTCATGAGGGTTCCCGGAAGCAGCATCAGCGGATTGTCGCCTTGTTCCGGCTCTTCCCGGTCGGTGCGGATCGTGGAAAGCTCGTTGAGCGGATACTCGACACGCTCGTGCATGAGCGAGGCGACGTAGACTTGCCTTGGCAAGCCGCCGTCCGCGATCCGGTAGATCGTCGGCCACAGGCGCAGCACCCATCGCCCCTTTTCCTCCCCGTCTTCGCGAATCAGGACGATCGAAGGCGCGCGGCCGTTGTGCGTGCGCGGCAGCGCCGGCAGGGCGTCTGCCGGCGTCTGGCCGACAAGGAACCCCGTGAGCGTGGCAAGCGACCAGCGCGGAGCCCGCGCATAGCCAAGCGAGACGAGTTCCTCCTGGAGGGGAGCGAGATCGCCGGTCCATTGCAGGATCAGCGGCTCCTCCGTCTCGCCGTTGAGTTCGATCCGCCGCGCCGGCAGCTCTTTCCATCCGCCGCCGAGCCAGTCTTTTTCACTCATGGTGACGATCGGCGCCTGCGGCGCGTAGTCCCAGCGCGCGGTGTCGAAGCTGCGGTCGATATGATTGCCGCCGACCGCGATTATCGTCACCGTGACGATGCCGGCAAGCCACCAGCGGCCGATCTTTTCATTGTGGATCGAGCCGAAGACGAAGGCGAATGCCGACACCATCGCGGTTCCGAACGCCAACCCGCCGATGACGTCGGAAAACCAGTGAGCCCCGAGGTATATGCGCGAAAAGGCGATTGCCAGAATATAGACGATGCCGACCGAGAAAATTCCGGCCTTCACGAGCGGCGAGCGGTCATGGGCGACCAGAACCATGGCGATGCCGATGAGAACGGTGTTGATCGTCGCATGTCCGCTGGGGAAGGAGAAGGCATCGGCCCCGGTATAGAAGAGATCGAGCGGGCGGGAACGGTGGAAGAGGAGCTTGAACAGCGGCACGAAGAGCGCCGTGGCGGCCATCGCGATAAGGAAGCCCGTGCCGCGCCGCCAGGCATGGCGGGTAAAGAGATAGATGGCGATGACGGCTGTAGTGATGGACGTCACCACCCCGTCGCCGAGCATGGTGATGAACACCATGATGTCGTCGCCGATGGGTGTTCTCAGCGACAGGAAGAGATTGCGGATCGCCGTATCGGCGCGCTCCATCGAATTGCCGCTCGGCATGACCGCGAGCGAAATCGCCGCGAAGGCCGGAAGCGTGACGAGCAGCAGGAATGCGGAGACAAGCATGCCCGCCGAGCGCGGGTGCTCGGGATCGAAGACTTTCGCCAGCCAACCGGCGAACCTGCCTTCCTTCTCCGCCAGCCTGGAGTAGATCGCCGTGCGGCTGCCTGCGAATAACGGCAGGACAATCAGGATGAGCCAGCGCCCGAGGATGACGGCGACGAAGAGGATGCCGACGAGAACGCCGAGTACCGTCGCCAGCCGGCCGCTGACCTCGCCGACGGCGCTGAAGGCGGTGCCCGCGATAAATCCGGGGCCGAGATGCGCTATGGACCAGAAGAACGCCGAGACGACGTTTATCACCGTGAAACGGGTGGCGTTCATTCCAACCATGCCGGCAATTCCCGGCACGATCGCCTTCACACCCGGCACGAAGCGGCCGATAAAGACGCTCTTGCCGCCGTGGCGAAGGAAGAATTCCTCCCCGCGTTCCACCAGCGCACGGTAGCGGTTGAACGGCCAGACGGTCTTGAGCTGGCCCTTGTATATATGCCCCACCCAATAGGAAACGGCATCGCCCGCGATCGCACCCAGCATGGTCCATATGAAAATCGGCCATGGATCGAGCTTGCCGAGGCCGACAAGCGTGCCCGCACCTACCAGCACCACGGTGGAGGGAACCACGAGGCCGATGAGGAACAGCGCCTCTCCCATCGCGATCATGAAGACCACGAAGTTGGCCAGTAGCGGATGCTCGCCGATGAAATTGACGAGTTGCTGGAGGATGTCTGTCACGCGCCGGTCTTGCGTCTCGTTGAAACGATCAGGAGACATGTACGAACTGGAACGCCTCCCGCCAATCCCGAATACGCATTTCAGGAATTTTTCGAATATTCTAACGTTAGGAAACGCTGGAAATTGGCTGTTACCGCGCAGGAACCTTACCCAATGTTCAAATCCGCCGAAATGCCGCAAACATTGTCGAAAGAAGACTTCAAGCAGCTGGAACCGGACCTGCGCACCGACCTCCTGAAAGCGCAGCTGCAGCTGATCGAGGAAAAGAAGTTTTCCGTTCTCCTCGTCATCGCCGGGATGGACGGTGCGGGCAAGAACGAAGCAATCTCAAGGCTGCACGAATGGATGGACCCGCGCCATCTGGCCTGCAACGCCTACGGCGAGCCGACGGAGGAAGAGCGCTTGCGCCCGCCCTTCTGGCGTTTCTGGCGCGACCTGCCGGAAAAGGGCGAGGTCTCGATCGTCGTCGGCTCCTGGTACCAATTGCCCATGCGCCGGCATGCGACCTGCAAATGCTCGAAAAGCGAATACGAACTGGAGCTTGTCCGGATCAACGAATTCGAGGAAATGCTCTTCAATGAAAACGTCCTGATCCTCAAGTTCTGGTTCGATCTGCCGCTCGACGAACAGAAAAAGCGGATGAAGGCGCTGGCCAAGAAAAGCCGCCGGGTGCGCCATATTCTGGAGGAATGGACGCGCTTCATGGGCGACGAAACGGCGCGGGAGACGGTCGAGGAAGCAGCGATGCGAACCTCCACCGCAGAAGCGCCCTGGTACGTGATCCCCGCGCTTGACGAGGAATATCGCGATATCGCGCTCGGCCAGATCATCAATTCGGCGCTCAGATACCGGCTTGAACGCCCGGAGCCGGAATCGATCGCGGCCCCCGCGATCGTTGCCGGCACCAGCCATCGGAGCGCGCTCGACGCGATAGATCTTTCCGCGAAGCTCGGCAGGGACGAGTACGAGAAGGAGCTGGAGCATTGGCAGCAGGAACTTGCCACGCTCACCGACAAGAAGAAGTTCCGCGATACAGCGCTTGTCGCGGCCTTCGAAGGCAATGATGCCGCCGGCAAGGGAGGCTCGATCCGCCGCGCGACACGGGCGCTGGACCCGCGCATCTACAAGGTGCACCCGATCGCCGCCCCCAGCGACGAGGAAAAGGCGCGGCCCTACCTGTGGCGCTTCTGGCGCCGGATCCCGCGAAAGGGGCGTATCGCGATCTTCGACCGGTCATGGTACGGGCGCGTGCTGGTGGAACGCATCGAAGGCTATTGCACCGAAGCCGACTGGATGCGCGCATATAACGAAATCAACGAGTTCGAGCGGCAACTCGTGGAGGACGATATTGTCGTCGCGAAGTTCTGGCTCGCGATCAGCGAGGAGGAGCAGCTTGCCCGCTTCAAGGCGCGCGAGGAAACCGCCTACAAACAGTTCAAGATCACCGACGAGGACTGGCGAAACCGCCTGAAATGGGGCGCCTACGCGGTGGCGGCGGGAGACATGATCGACCGCACGTCGACATCCGCCGCACCCTGGACGCTCGTTTCCGCCGAAGACAAGCGCCACGCGAGGGTGACGGTGCTGAAAACCCTCTGCAAGCAGCTGAAAAAAGCGCTTTGACCGCACGTCACGATGGCCTGTCGGTAAAGCCCTGGCGGAAGGCGCGCGGCGACAGGCCCATTTGCGCCGAAAAGAGCCGCGAGAAGTACCCCGGATCGGAAATGCCCAGGCGATCCGCCACTTCCGCAACCGTCATCTGCGTATAGGCAAGCAGGCGCCGGGCCTCCAGCATCTGCCGGTCCCGCAACACTTGCGAGGCCGGTTTGCCGAGATGTTCCCGGCAGATGCGGGTCAGATGCGCCGTCGTCACGCCAAGCTCATCCGCATAATTAGAGGGCCCGTGCTTTTCGGTGAAACGATGTTCGACGAGCGCCTGGAAACGCTTCAAAAGGCGCGCCCCGGCGTTATCCCCGGTATCGGGGGCGAGCGCGTGAGGCACGATCTGGCGCGCGGCCCAGGCGGCGATCAACCCGGCATGCGCCTTGAGCGCGCCTGCACGAAACGGCCGCACCGCGCCGTGCTCGGCAAACATTTCGGCCAAAGCAGGCGGACTTTCCGCAATGCCGCTGCGAAGCGCCGCGTGCGAAAGCAGGCCGCCGGGGTCGAGTTCGGCGCGGATCGGCGCGAAAACCTCAAGCGGCACGGTGATCACCGCACCCTCGGTTTGCGGGGCGAAGCGAAAGCCGTGCACGACGCCGGCCGGAATGTTTATCAATGTCCGCGGCGTGATCGATTTCTCCATATCGGAGAAACTTATCACCCCACCTCCCGACTCGATCCAGAATATCTGGTGGAGTGCTGCGTGGCGATGCGTCGAAATCCGCCATCTCCGCGCACTGCTACGCGCGGAAATCGATTCCACATGCAAGACGTCCGGCAGGCCGGGCCCGGCTGGCTCGCCGTAGAGGCCATAATCGGGAATATTCGAAAATGCACGATTCATCCAATTATTGGTTCGATACTTCCATTCCAAAGTAAAGCCGCGAAGTGCATTTTCCTGATCAACAAACCCAATTACGCCGGTTTCCGGCGGGAGGAGTACCATGCGCGCGGATGTCGTAATCGTCGGGGGCGGCCCCGCCGGCCTTCTGCTTTCCCAGCTTCTGCATCTGAAGGGCGTTGAGACGATCGTCCTTGAGCGGAAAAGCCGCGATTACGTTCTCGGCCGCATCCGCGCCGGCGTGCTGGAACAGGGCATGGTGGACCTGCTTCGCAAAGCGCAGGTTTCAGCCAGAATGGACCGCGAAGGGCTGGTGCACGCGGGCTTCGACGTCGCTTATGGCGGCAAGCTTCACCACATCGACCTTGAGGGGCTGACCGGCGGCAAGAGCGTGATGGTCTACGGCCAGACGGAGGTGACCCAGGACCTTTACGACGCGCGCGACGCCATGGGCGGCAAGGTGGTGCATGAAGCGGAAAACGTCGCGCTGCATGAACTCACCGGCGACAAACCTTACGTGACCTACGAAAAGGATGGAGAAACGCATCGCATCGACTGCGATTTCGTGGCCGGCTGCGACGGCTTCCACGGCGTGTCGCGCAAGTCCATTCCGGTGGATGTCCTGAAGGAATACGAGCTGGTCTATCCCTTCGGTTGGATGGGACTTCTGGCGGACGTTCCGCCGATTTCCGATGAACTCATCTACGCCAACCATGAGCGCGGCTTCGCGCTCTGCTCCATGCGCTCCATGACGCGCAGCCGCTATTACGTGCAGTGCACGCTGGCCGAACACGTGGAGGAGTGGCCGGACGACCGCTTCTGGGAGGAGCTGGCAAAGCGCCTGCCTGAACAAGTCCTGCCGAACCTGACGACCGGACCGTCCATTGAAAAAAGCATCGCGCCCTTGCGCAGCTTCATCGCCGAACCGATGCGCTACGGCAGGCTGTTCCTCGCCGGTGATGCGGCGCATATCGTGCCGCCGACGGGCGCCAAGGGCCTCAACCTCGCGGCCTCCGACATCTACTATCTCTCCCATGCGCTGATCGACTTCTACAAGAAGAACGACGAGGCGGGACTGGAAGCCTATTCGGAACGCGCGCTTTCCCGTGTCTGGAAGGCGGAACGCTTCTCCTGGACGATGACGAAACTGCTCCACACCTTCCCGGAAGACGGCGAATTCGGCGCGAAAATGCAGCGCGCGGAACTGGATTACCTGTTCTCCTCAAGGGCGGCAATGACATCTCTGGCGGAGAGCTATGTGGGATTGCCCTACTAGTCGGCGCGGTAGAGCGGGCGTGATTAAGCTCCGCCGCGCCGACAGGCGGCACCTTCAAGTCTCGACGCTCACGAGACCCTTGAAATCGGAACGGACGACGGAACGGATGATCTCCGTGAGCTTTTCGAATCCTTCCTGATTTCCCGATGTCTTGCGCCACGCAAGCCCGACCGAGCGTGTGAAAGAGCCCTGCCGGAACGGCAAGACGTGCACATCGCCGTCATCAATCGGGACTTCAGAACGCACATAGAGCGAAGGAAGAAACGCCAGTCCCATATCCATCGCCGCCATTTGGCGCAACGCATCGAGGCTCGTGCCCTCGTAATCCTGGCGAAGATTCGCGCCAACCTCCCGGCAAAGTGCCACGATCTGGCTATGGAGCGTGAAAGCGCTGCTGAGGTTAAGGATATCCTCGCCCGCAAGATCGCGATCGACGACATTATCATTAGTGGACAGCGCATGATCTCTCGCCACGGCCAGTTGCAGAGGTTCCCGAAAAAGTCGCCGAACCACGACGTCGCCGGACTGGACAGGCAACTGGGTCAGAATAATGTCATGCACTCCGGCCTGAAGATCCTCAAGAAGATCGCGAGGCGCCCCGTCGCGAATGAAGAGCTTCAATGCCGGAAACCGCGCATGCAGGAGGCGAACGACATTGGGCAGAATATAGGGCCCTAACGTTGGCGTTGAGCCCAGCTTGATCGTGCCGCTCATGCCGGTTTTAAGCGTATCCGAAATCTCGACGAGCGCGCTAACTTCTTCGACAATCCGGCGGGCGCGCACCAAAACTTCCCGCCCAACGGGGGTCAGAACCGCACCACTGCGTCCGCGCTCAACCAGTTCCAGACGCAATATTTCCTCCAGGTTGCTAATCTGCAGGCTAAGAGACGGCTGGCTGATGCCGACCCGTTCTGCTGCAATCCGATAATGCCTGGCGTCCGCAAGAGCCGCAAAATACCGGAGTTGCTTGAGCGTTGGAGTGCGATCCATGCACCTTCTTCCTGTCGAACAGTTTCGATAGGTTTTTTCAATCGAAATTTCTAATGAAATAGGATCGATTAGCGAAGGCGGCAATCCCATGTGTCCTCTAGACTTGGATTAGAGGAAAGGAGACCCGCAATGTACGACGACGCGCGCAGGCGAACCTCCGTTCAGGAGGCAATACATAGCAACAGACCTGCGATCCTCCCCTTTGAGGACCCCCGCAACAGGATCGGGAAGTCGCGTGTCGAGACTACCGGCCGAGCCGGTAACGTCCCCGGAAGCGCGCCATATGACGATCGGCGCATTCGCGATGTCGAGATCGTTGTCGAATGGCGGGGTTCAGTCGAATCTCTGGCAAGCACCCTGCAGTTTGTCGGTTCCTACGGCGCATACCGGCTCGTGGAAATCGTCCACCGTGGCGTGGTGATCTGGCCGAACCGGGATGCTCGAAACGCATCCGTTTCCCGTTTCGGCTGCCGCTTCAAAGCCGTTCAGCCGGTCGACGAAGCGGAGCGCCGCCTGCCGGATCTTCTTTCGGAAATCGGCGAACAGATGCGTTGGGTTCACGTCGAAAAGCTGGGAGCTCGTTCGAATTCGCATCACAAACCGCTTGGCTGAACCCGCAAGTTTCGGAGGCAAAACATCATGAACCTACAGACTTCGATCAGACCAGGGTGCCTTGCCGCCCGGATAGATGCTCTTCGCGGACGTCATCAAATTCTGGAACTTCTGGTCGCGGCAGAAAACAAACGCCCTGCTCCGGATACGACTGCTTTGCGCAATTTGAAGCGCGAAAAGCTGCGGTTGAAAGACGAGATCGTCGCGAATGAAGGCCTGCTTCGGACATTGGCACGGCCTGCATCCAGCGAAGCAAAGCCAGGCGGGGTTTCACCCATCTGAGAATGCGGCGGCGAAAGGCCAGCACGGTTCAGGCCCTTGTTGCCTTTGCCTGTGCGGGCCGCCCCGCAACCATAAGGGAGAAGTGAAATGCTAAATCCGCTCGACTTTATCGCGACGTCAAGAATGTTCCATAGTGCCAATGTCGATGAACTTATGGATGCCGTTCTGCTCGACGATACGGGCACGGAAGGCGAGAAAGAGCAAACGGCCTCGGAACTCGAGACTTGCGGCGATCCTACCGGGACACTCAAGTCCTCCTGAACCGAAAAGCCCGACACCGACGAGACTACGGGATTTGAGCCTGGAAGAAGTCAGCTCTCGATCAATGGTATTTCGGCTTCTTCCAGCAATCTGTCCGTCATGTCGGCGGCGGCGTCGGCGGTTTTGACGCTTGAGCGGAGCGCATCCCAATCGACCTTGGCATCGGTAAGATGGCGGATTTCATCGAGAAGATGCTTTCCGCTGTAACGAACTGAATTTGCAGCCTTTTTGACGAGTGCTTGGGCCTCCGAACGGGGCATGTGCTCCATCAGCGCGAAGCTTGCCGCTTCCGCCAGCATCAACCCGTTCGAGGCATCTATCGCCGCTTTCATGCGCTCAAGATCGGGCTTCAGGCCGGAGATGAGTTCCTGCGCCCTCAAGAGACTTGCTCCCGTTGCCGCGGCGATTTGCGGCAAAGTGAGCCATTCCCCCATCCAGGAAGCACCGTCACGCTCTTCCGCATGAACGCCGGTTGCCGCGAGAGCGCCGAGGAGGCTCGCGTTGAGGCGGGCGAGGGCGACCAGAACCTCGGCCTTCACCGGGTTCTTCTTCTGCGGCATGGTCGAGGAGCCGCCTGAATCCGCAAGGTCAAATTCGCCGATTTCGCTGCGCGTGCCGATCAGAACGTCGGCACCGATCTTGGCGGTGGTATTCGTGATGGCGGTAAAGCGGGTCGCGATATCGAGAAACGGTGCGCGGCCCGTCATCCATGGGGCGGAGGATTTGAGCCCCAAATCCCCGGCGAGATCCGCCTCGATCCTGCGCAATAAAGCGCGATCCTTCGACATGGCTGCGAGATCACCCGAAGCGCCGCCAAACTGCAGAAACAAGCCGTTTTCCGCGATTTCCCGCAAAGCGTGAAGCTCGCGCGCAAGGTCCCGCGCCCAATTTGCGGCGCGCAGGCCAAAGCTTATCGGCGTTGCCATTTGCCCCCGCGTGCGGGCGGCCATGGGCGTTGCGCGGTGTTCGCGGGCGAGAGCCGAGATATCCCCGACCAGCGATTTCAGCCTATGCTCGAATAATCCAATTATCCGCTTCAGGCGGAGCATCAGGCCGGTATCGACGATATCCTGCGAGGTTGAGCCGAAATGCAGGCTATCCGCCGCCGAACCCCCTGAAATCTCTCGCAATTTCGCGACGAGGCCCGGAACGGGCACGCCGGCCGACGTGGTGGCGAGGAGAAAGACTTTCGGGTCGATTTCGACGCCGGAAAGGGTGTTTTCGACGACTTTCGCAGCTTCCGCCGAAATCAGCCCATGCCGCGCCTGGACACGGGCGAGCGCGATTTCCACCTCGACCATCGCCCTCAGTTCGGCCTCGTCGGACAGAAGGTTGGCGACTTCCGAATCACCGAAGAGGCCGGAATAGAGGGTGGAATCGAGCGGGGATATCGCCATCGATCACACCTGCGGGAGCGAAAGCAGGTCGCGCGCTTCCTGAACGGTCGCGGGCCGGCGGCCATACTCCGGGCAAAGGGCGACGACACGCTCGACCAAAGCAGCGTTCGACGGCGCCAGCGTATCGCGGTCGAGGCGGACGTTATCCTCCAGCCCGGTGCGGCAGTGGCCGCCGAGTTCGAGCGCCCAGCGGTTGACCTCAAGCTGCCCGCGACCGATGCCGGCGGCCGTCCACGTCGCTTCCGGCTGAAGGCGATTGAGCTCGGAGACCATGAACTCCAGCGCCCTTCGCTCCAGCGGCATGGCGTTTTTCACACCAAACACGAACTGGACGTGCAGCGGCTTTTTCAGCCGCCCATCCTCGCTCATCGCGATGGCCTGATAAAGCATCGATAGGTCGAAGGCCTCGATCTCCGGCTTCACGTCATGTTCCAGCATCTTCGCGGCCAACTCGTCGACAAGCTGGGGCGGGTTCTCGTAAACCCGGGTCGGGAAGTTGCAGGAGCCTGTCGACAGCGAGGCCATGTCGGGCTTCAGGTAAAGCATGCCGCCGCGCTCCGAGCCGACGCCGGAGCGCCCGCCGGTCGAGAACTGGACGATGATGCCGGGGCAGGCTTCGCGCACGCCATCCAGAAACGCCTTGAACCGCGCGGGGTCCGAGGTCGGGGTCTCGTCCTCGTTGCGCACATGGACATGAACGAGGGAAGCGCCCGCCTCATAGGCCTCGCGCGTGGAGGCGATCTGCTCCTCCACGGTGACCGGCACCGCCGGGTTGTCCTTCTTCTTCGGAAGCGATCCGGTGATCGCGACGGTGATGATGCAAGGCTTGCTCATGAAGCTCCTCAAACGTCGAAGAAGACGGTTTCGTTTTCGCCCTGGAGATTGACATCGAAGCGGTAGGCCGCCTTCGCTCCGCCGTCAATCCTCTGCGCGATCAGCGTGGCACGGGACTTTGGCGCGACGCGCCGCAGTTCCGGATCGGCCTCGACGAGCGCCTGATCCTCCTGAAAATAGATGCGCGTGTGAAGGTGGAGGTTGATGCCGCGCGCAAAGATCAGGAAATCGATGCGCGGGGCCAGGCCTTCCTTCATCTGGCCGGGCTTCACCGTCTGGAAACGGAATTCGCCGGTCTTGAAATCGGACGTCGCGCGCCCGAAAAGCCCATGCTCGCCGGTGCGGCCCTGAGCGTCCGCGCCCCAGAATTCGACCATGGCGTCGCGAACCGGCTCGCCCGCGCCATCGTAGATGACGCCTTCGATGGTGATCGAATCCGCGCCGTCATAGGCGACCGGGCCGGGCTGGTTGGGCAGCGGCTCACGGCCGATAGACTGCGGCGCGGTGCCGATGTGGACGTATGGGCCAGCCGTCTGCGATGGCGTTTCCTTGAGGCGGCCGTCTTTCTGAGGTTCCCTCGTCATCACGCTCCCTCCTCCCTGTTTTCGAAGTAGGTCTGCCGGCGTCCGCGCAGCACGATGTCAAACCGATAGGCGAGACTGTCGAACGGCATCTGGTTCTTGAAGTCGAGCCTGGCCACCAGCCGCTCGATCACGTCCGGATCGGGGATCGTGTTGACGATCGGACAAAGCGGGATCAGCGGATCGCCCTCGAAGTAAAGCTGGGTGATGAGGCGCTGGGAAAAGGCTTCGCCAAAGATCGACAGGTGAATGTGCGCCGGGCGCCAGTCCGACCCGTTGTTGGGCCAGGGATAGGGGCCGGGGCGGATGGTGCGGAAACGATAGTAGCCGTCCCCGTCGCTCATCGTGCGCCCGCAGCCGGAGAAATTCGGATCGAGCGGGGCAAGATAACCGTCGTTGGTATGGGCGTAGCGCCCGCCCGCATTCGCCTGCCAGGCCTCGATCAGCGCGTTCGGGATGGGCCTCGCATTCTCGTCCAGCACGCGGCCATGAACGATGATGCGCTCGCCGAGCGCCTCTCCGCCCTGAGAGGCATTGCGGATGAGATCGTTATCGAGCGGGCCGAGCATGCCGTGGCCGAAGGTCGGCCCGGTCATGTCGAGTTCGGTCTGTTCCGGCGAGACGAGCGGACGAAACGGCGCGCGCAGCACCGAACTCTTGTAGCCGGGCGTCAAGGCCGGCGGATGCTCGCCGCGCTCCCTGCGGTAGAACGGTAGGCCGGACATCGGCGTCACCTCCATCTTACGTTGTTCTGGCAAGTTATTCTTGCACGCAATCCCGCGCGTTATTCTCGTCCTTTGCCCGCTTCGGGCTCGAAGACGGATTTAGCGATCTTGATCGCGCGGTTCGCCGCCGGCACGCCGGCATAGATCGCGACATGCTGCAGCGCCTCGCGCACATCCTCCGGCGTTGCGCCGGTGTTCCTCGTCGCCCGGCAATGCATGGCGACTTCCTCATCATGCCCCAGCGCCGCAAGAAGCGCGATGGTGATCAGCGATCGCTCCCGCTTCGTCAGGCCATCGCTTGCCCAGACCGTTCCCCAGGCGCTTTCGGTAATGAGCGTCTGGAACGGCTCGTCGAAAGATGTCTTGCGCGCTTCCGCACGGTCGACATGAGCATCTCCCAGCACGCTCCTGCGCGTGCGCATGCCAGCCTCGAACCTTGTCTCGCTCACGCGCCGAACTCCTTGAAAAACGGAACGATCGCCTCGGCGACCTTTTCGGGTGCCTCGACACATGGAAGATGGCCCACGCCCTCGATCTCGACGTAGCGGCCGTTCGGGATCGTCGCCGCGCAGGCCTGCACGAGGTCGGGCGGGGTTGCGCCATCTTCAGAACCGCCGAGGCAAAGGGCGGGCGCATGGATCGTGCGCGCCTTCGCCGTCAGGTCCGCATCGCGGATCGCGGCGCAGGTATCGGCGTAACCGCCCGCCGGCGTGCGCACCAGCATATTGCGCCAGATCTTCACTTCCTCGCTGCCCCTGGAGCGGAAATCCAGCGAGAACCAGCGCTCCATGATGCCGTCGGCAAGGCTTTCCAGCCCGTTATTGCGGATCCCATCGATCCGCGTCTGCCACAGATCCTGCGTGCCGATCTTCGGCGCAGTGTTGGAAAGGCAGACGGCGGCCACGCGTTCGGGATGATCGGCGGCGAGCGCCTGGGCGATCATGCCGCCGACGGAGAGGCCGACGACATAGGCCTTTTCCGCCCCTGCAAAATCGAGCACGGCGAGCAGGTCACGCGCGTGATCCTCGATCCCCATGTCCGGGCCTTCATCCGACAGCCCGTGACCGGCGGTATCGTAGCGCACGACCTTCCAGCCCCGAGGCAAAAGCGCAACGAGCCTGTTCCAGATGCGAAAGTCGGTGCCGAGCGAATTGGAAAAGGCGACCACCGTTTCACTGTCCGAAGGCCCTTCGACCCGGACATGAAGCACACGCCCGTCCACGCTTAAGGACTGCACTCCGCTCTCCTCCCGCACATCAGGTTATTTATCTTTGTTGAACTGTGGCCTACACATTTAGTAATGTAAAATTACATTTTCAGGCCATTGCATAACCGGTAGGAATGTTAATGCTCTTCGACCAACGCATCAAGCTGCGCCACCTGCAGGCCTTTCTCGAAGTCGCCCGCCGCCAGAGCCTGACGGAAGCGGCGGATGCGCTTCATGTCACCCAGCCGGCCGTATCAAAGACGATCAAGGAACTTGAGGACATCCTTGGCGCAGCACTTATGGAACGCAGCCGCGCCGGCGTGTTCCTGACCGCAGAAGGCGATATCTTCCACCACTACGCCAGCATGTCGGTCGCCGCCTTGCAACAGGGGCTGGACGGCATCGAGCAGGCGCGTTTCGGCTCCGACAAGCTGCTGAACATCGGCGCACTGCCGAGCGTCGCCGCGAGCATGATCCCCCAGGCCGTCTCCCATTATATGCAAAAAGGGATCGGAACGCCGCTTTCCATCGTCACCGGCCCGAACGGACACCTGCTCGACCAGCTTCGCGTCGGCGCGCTCGACGTCGTCGTCGGCAGGCTCGGCCAGCCGGAGGCGATGCAGGGGCTGAGCTTCCAGCAACTCTACACCGAGCACGTAAGCCTGGTGGTGCGCCCAGGCCACCCGCTGACGAAAGAACCGGATATCGCGCAGCTCAAGGAATTCACCGTGCTTTACCCCAACCGCTCCGCCGCGATCCGCCCGCTGGTGGAGCGGCTGATGGTGGCGAACGGCATCGGCAACCTGCCGCGCCGCGTGGAAACAGTGTCCAACGCCTTCGGGCGCGCCTTCACGCGATCGAGCGACGCCGTCTGGATTATTTCGCAAGGCGTCGTGGCGACCGACCTGAAGGAGGGAACGCTGGTGGAACTGCCGCTCGATACGGCGATCACGCTCGGCCCCGTGGGCGTTTCGATCCGCACGGAAGAACCGCAGACGCCGGACCTGATGCTCTTTACCGCGAGCCTGCGCGAGGCGGCGGAGGAGCGGGGGCGGAACGCGCGGGAAGCGTGAGGGGAACAGATAGTAGTCCGAACCGGGTTCAATTCACCCTCACCCTAACCCTCTCCCTTCGAGGGAGAGGGAACGCGCCCGTGTCTGCCGATTTGTGCAAATCCGAAATGTTCGCGTATGCAGATAGTTACAGGCTTAACCGCACAGCAGTGGATCAAGCTCGGGGATGACAGGCACGGTACGGGATTTCTGAGGAAAAAAGCGCGACGTTTCAGGAGCCAATGCAACCGCCCCTCTCACCCCCCATCATTCAAATGACAGGCCGAATGGCGACCGGGCGCGATTTCCTTCAGCGCCGGCGCCTCGCGCTTGCAGCGCTCGAAGGCAAACGGACAGCGCGGGTGGAAGTGACAGCCCGGTGGCGGGTCGAGCGGCGACGGAATCTCCCCCTTGACCGGCTGGAACTTGCGCTTGCGCGTATCGATGCGCGGAACTTCGGCCAGAAGCGCCTTTGTATAGGGGTGGTTCGCCTCCCGGAAAAGTTCATCCGTCGGCGCGGTCTCCACCACGCGCCCCAGATACATGATCACCACGCGGTCCGACAAATGCTCGACCACGCCAAGGTCATGCGAGATGAAGAGATAGGTGAGACCGAGATCCGTCCTGAGGTCCATAAAGAGATTCAGGACCTGCGCCTGGATGGAAACATCGAGTGCGGCGACGCTTTCGTCGCAGACCAGAAACTCCGGCTTCACGGCCAGGGCGCGGGCAATGCCGACGCGCTGACGCTGGCCACCGGAAAACTGATGCGGGTAGCGATCGCGAAAGCTCGGATCGAGGCCGACGCGCAGCAGCATGTCGTCAACGTAATCCTTCACGCCCGCGCCTGAGACGAGGCCGTGAACGCGCGGCGCCTCACCCACGATATCGCGCACGCGCATGCGCGGATTGAGCGAGGACATGGGGTCCTGAAAGATCATCTGCACCTTGAGGCGCGCATCGCGCTGAAGTTCGGCCGAAGCCGATTCGACATCCTGCCCGCGCCAGAGGAGCCTGCCTTCGCTTGGCGCATGAATGCCGGCAACGACACGGCCAAGCGTCGATTTTCCGCAGCCCGATTCCCCGACGAGGCCGACCACCTCGCCCTGCTTGACGGCAATCGAGACATCGTCGACGGCATGGACCACCTGCTCCCGGCGGTCCGCGCCGAAGACATTGACCAGCTTTTCCGCCGCGTCGAGCCGCCGGATGAAGCGCTTTGAGACATTTTCGAGCGTGAGGATCGGAGTTTCACTCATTGAACGTCAAATCGATTTCCTGGCCGTCGTTTTCGGCGGTGAAGGGATGATGGCAGCGGGCGGCGCGCGACGGGCCGAAGCCTTCAAGCGGCGGCATGACGCGGCAGGCGTCATCCGCGCGCGGACAGCGCGCTGCGAATGAACAACCTTCCGGCAGGTGAAGGAGCGAGGGCGTCATACCCGGGATCTGCGACAGCCGCGCACCACGGCGATTATGGCTCGGCACCGAACCGATAAGCCCGCGCGTGTAAGGGTGAAGAGGTGCGTCCAGCACCTGATCGACCGGGCCTTCCTCCACCACACGACCCGCATACATGACCGCCAGACGGTCCGCCAGGCCGCCGACGACGGCAAGGTCATGCGTGATCCAGATCATCGCAAGGCCCGTTTCGGCGCAAAGCTTCTGCACCTCGTAGAGGATCTGCGCCTGGATGGTGACGTCGAGTGCGGTTGTCGGTTCGTCGGCGACGATAAGGTCCGGCTCGTTCAAAAGCGCGATCGCAATCGCCACGCGCTGGCGCATGCCGCCCGAAAACTGATGCGGATATGACTGGAGACGCTCGTCCGGCGAGGGAATGCCGACCCTGACGAGCGCTTCCCGCGAGCGCTCGCGCGCCGCCTCTTCCGAGACATCCCCATGTGCGCGGATCGCCTCGATCATCTGCGTGTCGACACGAAGCACCGGATTGAGCGTCATCATCGGGTCCTGGAAGATCATCGCGACCTTCCGCCCGCGTATCTTGCGAAGATCGGCCTCCGGCTTGCCGACGAGTTCCTCTCCGTTCAGCCTGATCGAACCGGAAACGATCCGGCCCGGCTGATCGACAAGGCCGAGGATGGAAAAGCCCGTCACCGTCTTGCCGGACCCGGATTCACCGACAAGGCCCAGAACCTCGCCCCGGTTGACCGAAAGCGTGACGCCGTCGACCGCCTTCGCAACGCCCGCCTTGGTGAAGAAATGCGTCTTGAGATCCGTGACCTGCAGGGTGGGAGCATCATTCATATTAGCCGGCTCACTTCTGCAGGCGCGGATTGAGAACGTCGCGCAGCTGGTCGCCCACCATGTTGATGGAAACGATGGTGAGAAGAAGCGCGAGCCCCGGGAAAACGGAAATCCAGTATTTGCCGGAGATCATGTATTCGAACCCGTTTGCGATCAGCAGGCCGAGCGAAGGCTCCGTCTGCGGCAGGCCGACGCCAAGGAAGGAAAGCGTGGCCTCCAGCGCTATGGCATGCGCCGTCTGCACGGTGCCGACGACGATCAAGGGCGCAAGGCAGTTCGGCAGGATGTGGCGGAAGATGATGCGCGCATGCGAAAGGCCGAGGCTTTGCGCGGCCTCCACGTATTCGCGCCGGCGCTCGACCAGCGCCGAGGCACGCACCGTGCGCGCGTAATAGGCCCATTGGGCGACCACGAGCGCGATCACGATCTTGTCGATGCCCTTTCCAAGGATGGCAAGGAGGATCAGCGCGACAAGCACCGCCGGAAACGACAGCTGAAGGTCGACCACGCGCATGATCAGCCCTTCCGTGCGCCCGCCGACATAGGCCGCGACCAGGCCGACGGCCATGCCGACGAAAAGCGCGATCACGCCGGAGGCGAGCCCGACGGAGATGGAAATGCGAAGCCCGTAGAGGATCGCCGACAGGAGGTCACGGCCGGCACCGTCCGTGCCGAGCCAATGCGTGTAGCCGGCGAAGTTTTCCGTACCCGGCGGCAGACGCGCATCGAGCACGGAAACGGTGGCAAGGTCGTACGGGTCTTGCGGCGCAATGACGGGCGCGAGGAATGCCACGATCATGATCGCGGCAAGCAAGAGGGCGGCGCCCAATGCCAGCCTGCTGTCGGCGAAGTCCGACAGGAAGCGCTTCAACGGCGCTTCCGCGGGCGGGGCGGGAAGCGGCGCGGCTTCGATAGGGGAGGTTTTGCCGGCGTCGGTCACGGCCATGGCTCAGGCTCCCCTGTCGCCGAGCCGCACGCGCGGATCGAGAATGGAATAGAGAATGTCGACGATCAGATTGATCACCACGAAGAGGAAGACGATCATGATCAGGTAGGCGACGATGATCGGCCGGTCGAGCTGCTGGATCGCCTCGATCAGGAGCTTGCCCATGCCGGGCCAGGCGAAGACGGTTTCGGTGACGACCGAAAAGGCGATCAGCGAGCCGAACTCCAGACCGAGCACGGTAACAACCGGAATGAGGATGTTCTTCAACAGATGGACGCCGATGATGCGCCGGGTGGAAAGCCCCTTGGCGCGGGCGAACTTTATGTAGTCCTGATGGATCGCCTCGCGCGTGCCCGCGCGGGTCAGGCGAATGACGAGCGAGATCTTCAACAGCGCGAGGTTGAAGGCCGGCAAAAGCAGGTGCTTCAGCCCGTCGAGCGTCAGGAAGGAAACCGGCACGCCGAATAGATCGACCGTATCGCCCCGCCCGGTCGACGGCAGCCAGCCGAGGATGACGGCGAAGACCATGATAAGCATGATGCCGACCCAGAAGGTGGGCAACGAAAAGCCGAGGATGGAGCCCGCCATGATCGCCTTGGAAACGGCGCTGTCGGGATAAAGCCCGGCATAAAGGCCGAGCGGAATGCCGAAGGCGACGGCCATGAGGAGCGCGGTGAACGCAAGCTCAAGCGTCGCCGGCATACGCTCTATGATGAGGCCGAGCGCAGGCTCGCCGAAAATGAACGATGTGCCGAGATCGCCTTGAAGCGCACTCAGCACGAAATAACCGAACTGCTCCCAGATCGGCCGGTCGAGGCCGAGCGCGCGGGTGACCTCCTCGATGTCCTGCTGGTCCATGTCCGGCGAGACGAACATCCAGACCGGATCGCCGATAAGGTGAATGCCGAAGAAGACGATCACCGCCATGGCGACCATGACGAGCGCGCTCTGCATCAGGCGCCGCAATATGAAGACGCTCATCTTTCAGTCTCTTCGGTTAAAGAATGCGGACAAGTCACCCTCACCCCGGCCCTCTCCCTTCGAGGGAGAGGGGGCGCGAGATGCGCCACCTTGACCAATTCCGATCGTTGATTCCCGGCTCAAGGTTGCTTGGTCGACAGAACGACTGCTTCAGACACCTTCACCTCTCCCTTGAAGGGAGAGGTCGGTGCGCAGCACCGGGTGAGGGTGATTTTCGATTCTGACGGACTATTCCTTCACCACGCCGTAGGCGACCGTGTATTCATCCGTGCGCGGGATGTACTTCAGCCCCTTGCGGCTCGCCCAGGTGTTGACCTGGTAGTGGACCGGAATGATCGCGTAGTCGCCTATCGCCATTTCGGTCGCCTTGGCGAGAAGCCCGGCGCGCTTCTCGTCATCGACCTCGGCAAGGGCTTCCTCGATCACCTTGTCGACTTCCGGGTTGGAATAACGGCCGCGGTTGGCCGTGCCCATGCCCTTGTCCTTGTCGTTGGTGGCGATGAGCGCGCGAAGCGGCGAGGATGCCTCTCCCGAACCCGCGCCCCAGCCGACGAGGATGAGCGAAAACTCCGGCAGGCCGTCCGCGCCCGAGGAAGCGCGCGAGAAATAGACCGAACGCGGCAGCGTCTCGACCTGCGTCTTGATGCCGACGCGCGTCAGCATCTGCGCGATCGCCTCGACGATCTTGGCGTCGTTCACATACCGGTCGTTGGGCCCATGGATCGTCAGCTCGAAGCCGTCCGGCACGCCGGCTTCGGCGAGCAGGGCCTTGGCGGCGTCCGCGTCATAGGCATCGGGCTTCAGGTTTTCCGAAACGCCGAAGAAGCCCTCCGGCAGAAGCTGGCCGGCGGGAATCGAAAGACCTTCCATCACCCGGTCGCGGATAAGCTCGCGGCTGATCGCCTTGGAGATCGCCTCACGCACACGCTTGTCCATCAGCGGGTTCTTGATGTCGCCGCCGCCGTTCGCCTTCACGAAGGGGGACGCCTCGCGGAACTGGTCGATATGGAGATAGATCACGCGGTTCGACACGCCCTGCGAAAGCGTGACGTCGTCGCGCCCTTTCAGCGTTTCGATATCCGTTGTCGGCACCGACGCGATCACGTCGACATCGCCCGCAAGAAGGGCGGCGACGCGCGAGGGGCCGGACTTGATCGGCTTGATCGTCACCGTTTCCCAGGTCGGCTTTTCGCCCCAATAGTCATGATTGGCCGCAAGCACGATCCGGTCGCCCGGAACATATTCCACGAACTTGTACGGCCCGGTGCCGGCGGCGGCCTTGCCGGAGTTGTAATCCTCCGTCGAGGCGTCGCAGCCGGTTTCGTTGGAAACGATAGCGACATTGCCGAGGTCGTTGACCATCAGCGGATAGGGCGCATCCGTCTTCACGTGGACGGTATAGTCATCCACCTTCACGAAGGTCTTGCCCTTCGTATAGGTGCTGAAGCCGGCCGGCGAATTCGGCACGTTGGGCGCGCGCTCGAACGTGCAGATGACGTCATCGGCATTGAAATCCGACCCGTCGTGGAACTTCACGCCCTCGCGCAGCTTGAACTCCCACGTCGTGTCGTCGATCGGAGCCCAGGAAACGGCAAGGCCGGGTTCGAAATTCTGCCGCTCGTCCGGATTGGCGAGACGGTCGAAGATCTGGAAACCGAGCTGGTTGTTGGGCCCCAGATTGTGGAAATGCGGGTCAATGGAGGTGGCTTCCGCCCCCACTGCAATGGTGAGATCCTCGGCAAGCGCGGGCGCGGAAAAACCGGCGGCGCCAACGACCGCGGCCGCCGCTACGGAGCGCAGCAGCAGGTTGCAACGTTTCATTTTTTTCTCCCCTCTGGATGGCAGCCCGCGCCGGATAGGGAGCGGACTTCCAGCCGACAACGGACCGTCGGCCCCGACCCG
This sequence comes from Stappia sediminis, assembly GCF_009826895.1. Lineage (GTDB taxonomy): Bacteria > Pseudomonadota > Alphaproteobacteria > Rhizobiales > Stappiaceae > Hongsoonwoonella > Hongsoonwoonella sediminis. The sequence continues at coordinate 54,595 of NZ_WUMV01000003.1, forward strand.
AATTCTTGTATTTTTACGGGCTCGCAGCCTGACAACGCATCAGCTTGTAGGAAAGGCTATTATGCTATCTTATTCAGGCCAAACGAAAATCGACAACGAATGCGTGAAACTTGACCGCTGCCTGAAATTTCCCACTTTTCTCAACGAGATGAAGGCTTCACGCCGCCCCCGCCCAAACAGCGAGTTCCGATTTGACCGCCACCGAAAGAGCTTCCCTTTCCGCCAAGGAAATCCTGAAATCGCTCGTCTCCTTCGACACGACGAGCCGGAACTCTAACCTTGAGCTGATCGGCTGGGTGGAGAATTTTCTCGAAGAACGCGGCATCGCCTCTACCCGCATCTACGACGAGACGGGAAAGAAGGCGAACCTCATCGCGACCATCGGCCCGGCGGAGGTGCCCGGCTACGTGCTTTCGGGCCATACGGACGTCGTGCCGGTGGACGGGCAGGACTGGTCCCACGACCCGTTCGACCTGATCGAGCGCGACGGCAAGCTTTACGGGCGCGGCTCTTGCGACATGAAGGGATTTCTCGCCTGCTGTCTTGCCCGTGTCGACGCGATGCGCGCGGGCGATCTGAAAAAGCCGTTTCACCTCGCCTTTTCCTATGACGAGGAAGTGGGCTGCAAGGGTGTGCCGTCTCTCATCGAAAAGATGATGGAAACGCTGCCGAAACCCGAAGCCTGTTTCGTCGGCGAGCCGACGGAAATGCAGGTGGTGCTGGGCCACAAGTCGAAACGTTCCCTGAAGGCAATCGTCAAGGGCAGGCCGTGCCATTCCTCGCTTGCGCCGGAAGGGGTGAACGCAATCGACTATGCGGCAAGGCTGATCCTCAAGATCCGCGAGATTTCGGAACGACTGGAAAACGGCGCGACCGACGACCTCTACGACGTGCCGTTTTCGACCGGCCACACGGGCACGATCTCGGGCGGGACGGCGCTCAACATCGTGCCGGAAACCTGCGAGTTCCAGTTCGAGTTCCGCGTTCTGCCAAGCGAGGATGCCGATGCGCTGGTGGACGAAGTAAAGCGCTATGCGGCAGACGTGCTGGAGCCGGAAATGAAGGCGAAAGCGCCGGAAACGGGTATCAAGTTCGAGTGGATCTCATCCTTCCCCGGCCTAGACACCAGCCCCGAAGCGCCGGTGACGGCACTGACCAAGCGCCTTGCCGGCAAGAACGACCATTCCAAGGTCGCCTATGGCACGGAAGGCGGGCGCTTTCAGGAAATGGCGGCGATCCCCACCGTCGTCATCGGCCCCGGCTCCATCGCCCAGGCACACCGGGCCGACGAATTCGTGGCCGCCACCGAACTCGACAAATGCGAGGCGTTTATCGACCGGTTGATTGGAGAGGCGGGGAGGTAAAAAGCGGCAGTGATTGCGGGTTAGAACGGTATCGAATGCCGAATAGACGCACCTTTTACCTTTCAAGCGCTGCTCTTTTGCCGGATTAGCGATATCGGCGGAGCGGTTTCAACTTCGCACCCAGTTCAACAATCGCTTTCATGAATGCCGCAATCACAAGCGCGCAAAGGACTGTCTTCGACACGAACTCCATCGTTCCTTCGATAAGCATCGCATGGACCACGCTACCCACCACGATTGCCAATGCGAGCGACAAATGGCCGATGCGCCAGGTACGCGGACGCAGGCGCAAACGCCGGCGGAATGCGGCTAACAAAGCAACGGCAAGGACAGCCCACATGGCGGTCACGCCCCATGCGGAGAAGGGCGTGGGCGATACGAAAAGAAGGGCGTCAACCACGTCCGGCGGGCTGGTTATCCAAAGGCCAGCAACATGGAGAACGACCACCAAGACCAGCGCGCTTCCGACCCAGCGATGAATGCGCCGCCCGCGAAAGGCGGACAATCCGGGCAGGTGTCCGACAATCAACAAAGGCTGAATCAACACGAAAGCCAGCGCGACGATCCCTGCGAACCCCGCCGCTATGTAAACCGGCTCTCGCCATGCCAGCAGCGGGCTCGCCGCAGCCGCGAGGATCGGCACGACTACAGCTAACGCCAGCGTGGCCCATATCATGACGGCGCGCGCCAGGCGCAACTGTTCTGTACTCAAATCCGTCAGACCGGCTGAAGGACGAAGTGCGCTTCGAGGCTGGTATCTTTCGAACTCCGCATCACCGGGCGCAAAAAGACGGTTTCATATTCACCGCTATCATAGGCGAGATGACCGTGCGGTTGACCGAACGCCGGTACGATCTGCGGCATTTCCAGCCGGAAGACGCCGTTCGCGTCAGTGAGTGTCGCTCCATGGCTGTGCGGGTCTCGCTCGTGCCCCTCAGTGGTGTGGGCCCAGATCTGGATGCGTTGACCGGCAAGCGGCGCCCCGTCGCCGGCCCGGCGTACGGTGCCCGTCATCCAGAAACCTCCGCCACCGATCCGGTCCACGATCGGCGCGCCGGGGAGGTAATTGTTGGCTCCGCCCCGCATGGTGCGGGTCGGTTCGACACCCCTTGCGTACGCAGGAGACAGCAGGCTGGACACGCCGGAAACCAGCACAGCACCGCCGGCGCAAAGCAGAACGCGGCGATCAAGCAATACGGCTGTCATTGCGGCAAACCTCCAGATGATCAACGTCAGGCGTGAGATCCGGGCAAACCAGAACACGGGCTTGTTCAAGACACCTAGTGCATGAGTGAAAGATTACCAGACGACAAAGGCGAACAAGTGACCAAAACTGCCATTGACGGACAGCACATCCCCTGCCGCGATTTGAACGCCTTTCGTGGCGGCCTGTTTGTCAATCTCGTGCCGCGCGCAGCCAGTGGTTTGAGCGAGAAGCACCACGACCTGCAGGACGCAAAGCAGAAGGCGGCGGTGTCGCCACCGCCGCCTTGCTTGAACAAGCCACTAAACTCGCAATCAGAAAAACGCCTGAAGGCCCGTCTGGGCGCGGCCGAGGATCAGCGCATGGATGTCGTGCGTGCCCTCGTAGGTGTTGACGGTTTCCAGGTTCTGCGCGTGACGCATGACGTGATATTCCTCCTGGATGCCGTTGCCGCCGTGCATGTCCCGCGCCATCCGCGCGATATCCAGCGCCTTGCCGCAGTTGTTGCGCTTGACGATGGAGATCATCTCCGGTGCGGCGCGGTTTTCGTCCAGCAGGCGGCCGACGCGAAGGGAACCCTGCAGGCCGAGGGTGATTTCCGTCTGCATGTCGGCAAGCTTCTTCTGGAAAAGCTGCGTCTGGGCGAGCGGCTTGTTGAACTGCTTGCGCTCCAGCCCGTAGTTGCGCGCGCGGTGCCAGCAGTCTTCCGCAGCGCCCAGCGCCCCCCAGGAAATGCCGTAGCGCGCGCGGTTGAGGCAGCCGAAGGGGCCTTTCAGCCCGGAGACGTTGGGCAGAAGCGCATCCTCGCCCACCTCGACGCCATCCATGACGATTTCGCCCGTGATGGAGGCGCGAAGCGAAAGCTTGCCGCCGATCTTGGGCGCCGAAAGCCCGCGCATGTCCTTCTCCAGCACAAACCCGCGGATCGCGCCGTCATGGGCATCCGACTTCGCCCAGACGACGAAGACATCGGCGATCGGCGAATTGGAGATCCACATCTTGGAGCCCTTGATGCGGTATCCGCCGTCGATCTTTTCCGCACGCGTGCGCATTCCGGCGGGATCCGACCCGGCATCGGGCTCCGTCAGGCCGAAGCAGCCGACGAATTCGCCGCTTGCCAGCTTCGGCAGGTATTTCTTGCGCTGCTCTTCCGACCCGTAGGCGAAGATCGGGTACATGACGAGCGAGGACTGCACGGAATTCATCGACCGGTAACCGGAATCCACACGCTCGATCTCGCGCGCAACCAGACCGTAAGACACGTAGGACGCGCCGGCGCAGCCGTATTCCTCCGGCAAGGTGATGCCGAGAAGGCCAAGCTCACCCATCTCGTAAAAGATGTCGCGGTCCGTCTTTTCGTGTGAATAAGCCTCCAGCACGCGGGGCTGAAGCTTGTCCTGCGCATAGGCGCGCGCGGTCTCCATGATGAGTACTTCGTCCTCGTTCAGCTGATCGCGCAGCAGGAACGCATCGTCCCAGGCGAAGCTGCCGCCGCCCGTCGGATCGGAATGATGTTTGCTCATGGTGGTTTCCTCGTCGCCTTTTCGCATGGCTCCGCCTGCCGAGCGGCGGCTTTTCTAAGACAAATATGGCAGATCGCCACGCCACGCCAAGCCGCAACCGCATCCAGGCGGATTTCGGCGGCTGAACGCGCGGCGGATATCGGGTGCCGGACTCTTCCCTCTCGCGCGCGTTCGGAAAAGTGATATGTTCTCCCGACTTCATGAAAAGATGGAATGAACATTGCGACGCGGTTTCCTGCCACACGCCGACAGCCTGATCGCCTTCGAATGCGCCGCACGCCACGGCAGCTTCACGAGGGCGGCGGAAGAACTGCACCTGACGCAAGGCGCAGTTTCCAAGCAGGTGCGCCAGCTTGAGGACCGGCTGGGGGTGGAGCTTTTCAAACGCGTGCGACAGCGCATCCTGCTGACCGACGCCGGCAGGCTCTACCTGCACGACGTGCGCGAGGCGCTGGACCACCTGACCGGCGCGACGCGTCAGGTGATGTCGTTCGCGGGAAGTGCGGACGTTCTGAACCTCGCGACGCTGCCGACCTTCGGTACGCGCTGGCTTGCGCCGCGCCTTGCGAAGTTTCACGAGATCTACCCGGAAGCGAGCTTCAACCTTGCGGTTCGCCTGCGCCCCTTCGACTTCGACAAGGAGCCGTTCGATGCCGCGATCCACCACGGAGAGGCGGTGTGGGCGGGCGGTGTCGTCGAACCGCTTTTCGCCGAGGAAGTGGTGGCCGTCGCCTCGCCCGCCTTCAGGGAGCGGCATGCGATCGTTGAACCGGCGGACCTGACGCGCGTCACGCGGCTTCACCAGTCGACCCGCCCGCTTGCCTGGCGGCAATGGTTCGAGGCAGCGGGGATCGAAACCGACGTCGCCTTCCAAGGGCCGCGTTTCGAACAATTCGCGATGATCACGCAAGCCGCGGCCCATGATCTGGGCGCCGCACTGCTGCCACGCTTCTTCATCGGCGAAGAACTGGAATCCGGACGTCTGGTGCGACTATTCGGCTCTTCCCTCAAGCTCGATACGGCCTATCATTTCGTCTATCCGGAAAACCGGACGCTGCGCCCCGTCGTATCGGCATTCAGGGACTGGCTTTTGAGGGAGGCGCGGGAACCGGCACCGGAAAGGACAGGCATGCCATGAAACGTGTTGGGACCGCCGGGCTGTGCGCCATCTTCCTGCTGACGGGATATTCCACGGAGGCGGGCGCGCAACTTTCGACGCCGCCGCTCCTGCACAGCACCCCTTCGACGCCGCCGCTTCGAAACATCACCCCGCCGACACCGCCGAAAAGCATTATAACGCCGGCCCCTCCGCCGCGCAGGCCGGACCCGCTTTCACGCCCGCTGCCGCCTACGCGCTACGGCCCGAACGCCGGCCAGAGGCGAAGCTTTCCCGATCCGCAACTGCCGGATACGACCTTCAGCCCGCGCAGGCCGGAGCGGAACCCCGTGAAGGAACGGCTCAACGAGGCGAACAGGAAACAAAAATCCGACTGCCCGGTCTCGCCCGTGCGCAACCCCAAGACCGGCGAATACGAATACCGCCGCAAGTGCGACTGACGCGAAAAGCGCGGACAAAGGCCAGGTGGCCGATGTCCCCATCGCAAGCTTTTGATGCCGCTGCGACTTTTCAAAATGAAAACAGTTTACACTTTGCTAAGGACGCGAATCCTGCTGTCTTGAGGCCGTCTCTTGTTCAGGAGATGCGGCGGTCCTGACCGGGTGGAATCCCCCTCCCTCCCCCTGGTCAGGACCGATTTTCCTTCAAGGCCAATACGGTCAGCAGGCGTTGATGTTCTTGCCGCTTTCGGCGTCCATCACCTTCACGCGCGTAACGCCCTTGCGCAGGAAACCGAGTTCGCGCGCCGCGCGGCGCGACACATCGATGACCCGGCCGCGCACGAAGGGGCCGCGATCGACGATCTTCAGGACAACAGATTTGCCGTTGGAGAGGTTTTCGACCTTCACCTGCGTGCCGAAGGGAAGGCTGCGGTGGGCCGCCGTCATCGCCTCCGGATTCGCCATCACGCCACTCGCGGTGCGGCTGGTGAGCTGATACCAGGAAGCCTTGCCGCACTGGGCCTGAACTTCCGCCGGGAAGGATAAAGCGACGAGCGCGGTGATGCCGGCGACGGCTGAACGGTTCAACATGGAGCGTACCCTGCACAGTTCTTGATCTGATTAACGGCGGCACAGCTTCATGATCCGAGCCGTTTTTCCACCGGTATCAGGGCCAATTGGCCGCCAACTTCGGCCAAAATGTGAACGCTACGTAATCCATCGTGCACCTTTTCCGTTGGTGATGCGGATCGGCCACATGCCGTTTTGCCGCAGCCGCAAGGCAACGCGCGCACGAAAGGCGAATTCGCTTGCAAAAGCCGGGGACCGGCGGCATATCGCTCTGCCGGTTGGAAATACCCATTCCGAACGGCTTCGATAGCGCAGGATTCCGCGCTTTTCCGGAGGGATGACGACAATGATCCCCGTCTATGGCGCACCGCTGGGCGAACTTGGCTACGGCAACCGTTTCGCACCGAACTTCGCGGTGAAACCCGCACTTTTTTCAGCAGAGGAATGCGAAAGGCTGATCGAGCGCTTCACGATGCGGCAAGCCGAGGATGCCGGCCTCGTCGGCGAGGTGAGCATGCCGGACATCCGCCGCACCGACGTCATCTGGCTGAAGGGCGAGGGTGCGGACGAATGGGTGATGCGGCGGATGATGGGCTTCGTCGCCGACATCAACCGGGAGGCATTCGACTATGTGCTCGGCGGCTTCGACGAGGCGCTGCAACTAACCCGCTACAGGGCGGAGGAACGCGGCCATTACGACTGGCACTCCGACCGGGGCGGGCAGGGCTTCGGCAGGTTCCGCAAGCTGACCGTCGTCGTGCAGCTATCGATCCCCGAAAGCTATGAGGGCGGCATGCTGGAGGTAAACGCCACCGGGCGCGAGGAAGCGATGCCGCGCGAACGGGGCGCGGCAATCGTCTTTCCAAGCTATGTGCTGCACCGGGTGACGCCGGTGACGAAGGGCGTGCGCCACTCCCTCGTTACCTGGGTGCACGGGCCGAGCTTCCGCTGAAACAATTCTCAGGGCGTGATCGCGCCGGAAACGCCCGCCTCCCAGCCGAGGATCGCGCGCTTGCGCGTCAGGCCCCAGTGATAGCCGCAGAGCGAGCCGCCGCGCCCGATCACGCGGTGGCACGGCACCACGAAGGAGATCGGGTTCTTGCCGACCGCCGTTCCGACGGCGCGCGCCGCAGTGGGCTTGCCAATGCGCTCGGCGATGTCGGAATAGGTCGTCGCCTTGCCGAGCGGGATGCGCAACAGCGTCTCCCAGACCCGGATTTCGAAGTCCGTGCCGATGAGCACCACCTTGAGAGGCTGGTCCGGCGACCATTCCTCCCGGTTGAAGATGCGCGCGACGTAAGGCGCCGTCATCTCGCGATCTTCCACGTATTCGGCTTTCGGCCAGCGCGAGGTCATGTCCTCAAGCGCGGCCGCCTCCTCGCCGGAATCGGCGAACGCAAGACCCGCAAGCCCCATCTCCGTTGCCATGATGAGCACCTGCCCGAAGCGCGAGGGGTGAAAGCCGTAGGAGATCGTGAGCCCGGCCCCCTTGGCGCGGTAGACGCCTGGCGTCATTGCCTCATGGGTGACGAAAAGATCATGCAGGCGGGCAGGGCCCGAAAGGCCCACTTCGAACGAGGCGTCGAGCACGCTTGCCGAATCCTGCAGGAGGGCACGCGCGTGATCGAGCGTGATCGCCTGCAGGAACTGCTTCGGCGTGATGCCGGCCCAGCGCGAGAAGACCCTTTGCAGCTGGATCGGCTGAAGCCCGAGGTCATGCGCGAGATCTTCCAGGCCCGGCTGCTCGCGCCAGTTCTCGGTGATCGTCTGGAGCGTCCGGCGCACCACCTCGTAGTCGCGCGAAACGTCGTCGGTTCCTGCCGGAAATGCCGTTTCGAGTGCTGGTAAATCGATGGATGCGGCTTGCGTCATGTCCCACCTTCAAATCCGTTCGTGACAGGACAATACTCCGCCAACGCGGTATCTCTCCACCCGATTTGCGAGCATGACGGACGAAGCATGTATCATGTCCATATTGAAGCCGAAATTCGGCCCGAAACGTTCAGGCTGGGTTCATCGGCAGGCGGATAATTCTTCAAGATCGCCATTCTCCGATGGAACGACCTCTTCTCGAGTAGACCGATGCCGACACCGAACTCCGCACTGACAAGACTTTCGCGCCTCGCCGTTCTTGGCGCCTTCCTTGCCGTCCTCTCCACGGGACAGGCATTTGCCGAGACGCGCATTCTTTCCATCGGCACGGATGACGCGGATGTCGAGATCGAGGCGGTCTATTTCGCCGATGAGCGGCTGAAGGAAGTCGGCCGCAGCGGGGAGCGCGTTTTCGTGGAAATCGGCAAGCCGGACGAAAGCTTCGTCTGCCGCAAGTCTCTGCGCTTTCGCCTGTCGAACGGGCGCGAGGCGCGCAAGGCGCTGGACCTTTGCGCGACCAACTACCAGGTGGAAGTCGCGGCGGGAGAGGCGCTCCGGATCGAGCGCGAAGTCGTGATGATCGAAGTGGACGACGGGTCGGAAATCCGCGAGGTCAGGCTCTCCGGCAAGCCGGTGAAGATCACGCGCAGGGCGCCCGGAACGGCTTACGTGGAGGTGGAAGGCGACCCGGCGAACGGCGGGCGCATAACCTGCCGCCAAACCTTGCGCATCGTGCTGAAGGACGGGCGCGTCCTCGACAAGGAGGACGACATTTGCGGCGACAACAAAGTGTTTGTCGCGGCCGATACGGCTGCCGAGCCACAGCAGCGCGAAGGCCCGCAGCGCACCGTGCGCCAGGCCGTTCCCTCGAATTCCGCTCCATCCACACCGCCCTTGAGCGGCGGGCGCAGGCCGCAGCGGCCCGGACAGGAACGCTCCGGCGATACCGGCACCGCAGGAATTTCGCCGCAGGACACGCCCTCGGGCGAAGCCGAAACGGATGGATTGCGCACCGAAACGAGCAACGATGACGCCCTCCTTACCCGCTATGCGGACAAACAATGGATCGTCGAAGACCCTTCCGGCACGGACCGGACGGCAGCACTCATCTACGGCACGCCCGAGACCGACGACACTGCCTTTTACGCGACCTGCACCGCCGAAAGCGGCGAGGCGGAAATCACGCTGGTGGAATCCTCCCGGGGTTTGCGTGAGGGCGCGCCCGTCGACGTCACGCTGCAGGCGCGCGAAGAGGTGCGCCGCTACCGCGCCACGGGCACGCCCGTGAACGGGGAAACCGGCCGCTCCCACCCCGCATTTACCGTGGAAACGGGCGATCCGCTGTGGGAAGACCTCACACGGGGCTACGATCTGAAGGTCGGGATCAACGGCACATGGCGCTATTCCGTTTCGCTCGACGGCAGTGCGGCGAAGGTGCGCCGGTTCCGCGTGCTTTGCTCGCCGCCGCAGCAGATCGTGGAGACGGCGCCCGCCGGGCCCGCGCCCGCCTACCCGCAGGCAGGGGGCACACCCACAGACATCTCCGCGAATGGGCCAACCTGCGCAGACGAAGGCGTGATCCGCGCGGTGGCGAGCGACCGGCCGGCCTCCATCACCTTCCGCAACAACCGCCACCAGCCCGTGATCCTGAACTGGATAGGCTATCGCGGCGAGCGCGTGCTGGAGGCGAATATTCCGCCGGGCGGCGTGCTGCGGCAGCCGACGGTGATGGGCCATCCCTGGCTCGTCTCCACCCCGAGGGGCCAATGCCTCGGCATCTACCTTCCGCGCGAGAGCGCCCGCGTCGTCGACCTTCGTCCCGGCCGCCCGCAAACGCCGCCGCCCCCGCCGGCGGTCGCCGGACCCTACGATCCGCCCTATCCCGCGCGGCCCCGGGTGAGCGATGCGGCCTACGCCTGCGAGTACGGCACGCAACTCAACGTCATTTTCGACGGTAACCGCAACGTCGCCGTGGTGCGCGAGTTCGGACTGTCGCCAGTGACCCTTCGCGAGCGGCGCGCCGGTTCCGGCTTCTTCTACAAGCTCAGGGGCTACGAGCTGCGCGGCAGGGGCAACCGCGCGACCTGGCTGAGGCCCGGCGCGCCGCCGGTTGCCTGCCGGGCGTTCTAGGGTCTGGAGCGAATTCTTGTCACGAAAGCGATTCCGCTTTCGTGGAAAGCGCTCCAGGGTCTGTTGAGAATCGGGATTTGGAGCGCGCGGAGCGGCTGCCTCGCGGTCAATCGCCCGAACCGGCCATGGCCATCTTCGTCAATTGACCGGAATCCGGCGCCGGAAATTTTTGCACGGCCATTCAGAGCCCGCACGCAAGGCAGAGCCTGATAAATCAGGTCCCGCATCGTAAATTTTCACAAGTTACCTAAATCACCCTAGGTCGTTGATATTGTAATATTTTTAACTCCCTCAAACTACCGATAATTGTCGATGAGTGATGTCGCGGGACGTCATGACCGGTTCGAATGCCGACGACAATTGAGGCATGGAACCCAGGCGGCCCGTAGTTGTGTATGTTCATGGAGTCGCCGGAATGTTCCTCGCCCGCCTGTCCATTTCCAAGAAAATTGCAATCCCGACCATCATTGTGGCGCTGCTGGCCGCAACGCTGGCCGTTGTCGGGCTCACGTCGCTGCGTGAGGCAATGCTTGACGAGCGCCTTCGCAGTATCGAGGCGCAGGCCGAAAGCGGCGTCGCCATCGCACGGCACTTCCACGAACTTGAAAAGAGCGGCAAGCTGACGCGGGAGCAGGCCCAGATGGCGGCGGCGGAATCGATCGGCGCCATGCGCTACGGCAACAACGACTATCTCTTCGGATTTACCGAAAACGATGGAACGAACGTCTTTCATGTAAATCCCGCCCTCGTCGGCAAGAAGATGATGGGCGCCGAGGACAAGAACGGCGTGCCCTTCATCCAAAAACTGATCGCACAGGGCAAAAACGGCGGCGGCGAAGTGCTGTTCCATTGGCCGCGCGCCGGCAGCGATGTACCGGCCGCGAAATACGGCTGGGGCGAATCCTTCGCACCCTGGGGCTGGATGATCGGCACCGGCGCCTATGTGGACGACATTGACGCCGCCTTCTGGAGCGAGGCCATGCGGGTTCTTCTCATCGGCCTTGGCGGAGCGGTCGTCGCCGCGCTTATCGCCCTGGCATCGATCCGCAATATCACCCGCCCGCTGCTGAAGCTGACCGAAGCCATGCGCCAGCTCGCCGACGGCAAGGAGGCCGTGACGATCGACTCCCTCGATCGCCATGACGAGATCGGCCGGATGGCCGACGCCATGAAGGTGTTCGTTGCCAATGAAGCCGCCCGCAAGGACTTGATGTCGCGCGATCACGAACGCCAGGAAGTGGCCGCCCGGCGAGCCGACGAAATCCAGGCGCTTTGCGCGAGCTTCGATCAGGAAGTGACCGGCCTTGTCGACACCGTCGGCAAGTCCGTGGCCGACCTGCAGGCCGCTGCCGCCAACCTTACCGCCGGTGCGGAACGGACGACGGAACAAAGCGTCGCGGGTTCGGCGGCCGCGGAGCAGGCCTCGCACAACGTCAAGAGCGTGGCGGCCGCGGCGGAGGAGCTTTCCGCATCCGTCGCCGAAATCAGCCGCCAGGTGCAGTCATCAAGCGAAATCGCAGCCCAGGCCGCATCCGAGGCCGGACGAACGAACGACCGCATGAAGGGCCTTGCCGGCACGGCGGGCAAGATCGGCGAGGTCGTAACGCTGATCCAGGCGATCGCCGAACAGACAAACCTGCTTGCGCTCAACGCCACCATCGAGGCCGCGCGTGCCGGCGAATCCGGCAAGGGCTTCGCGGTCGTCGCCGCGGAGGTCAAGGAACTGGCGAACCAGACATCCAAGGCGACGGAGGAGATCTCCGCGCAGATCTCCGAAATCCAGAACCAGACGACAGACGCGGCCAGCGCGATATCGTCGGTGACCGATACGATCATGAAAATGAACGATATCGCCTCCGCTATCGCCGCAGCCGTCGAAGAGCAGGGTGCCGCGACAGGCGAGATCGCACGAAACGTCAGCGAAGCATCCAAGGGTACGGAAGCGGTGACGGAAAATATCGCCATCGTCTCCACGGCTGCCCAGGACACGCATATGGCTTCCGAGACGGTCGATCTTTCCGCAGGCCAGCTGCAGGAGAATTCCGGCCGGTTGCGCGAGCTGGTGAGCCAGTTCCTCGGTAACGTCCGTACGCGCTCGAACGCGGCCTGACGACACGGCAGGAAACAAAGAAAGCCCGGCGGAAGCGATCTTCCGCCGGGCTTTTGTTTTGATCATCTGAAGCCGGTGTCAGCGACCGGCACGCTCGCCTTCAGCACTGCGCTGACGCCGGTCGGGACGCCCCGACGCCGCCGGCTTGCGGGAGCGGCTGCCGAAGCCGCCTTCCTTGTCGGAAAACCCCTTGCCGCGCGCCTCGCCGTTGCGCGAGCGGTTGCCCTGCGGCTTGCCGTTGCGCGCATTGCCGCCGTTCGGCCGGGATGGACCGCGGCCGCGGCCGGCATTGCGCCCACGAGGCTCGCTTTCTTCGCCCGGCTGCGGTTCGAAGCCGGCCATGACATCGAGCGGCATCTTCGTCAGCCGCTCGATCGCGCGAAGCTGGCCGCGCTCATCGGCACTCACCAGCGAAATCGCCTGGCCCGATGCCCCCGCACGCGCCGTGCGCCCGATACGGTGAACATAGGTTTCCGGCACATCCGGCATTTCATAGTTCACGACGTGGCTAACGCCGCCGATGTCGATGCCGCGCGCGGCAATATCCGTCGCGACCAACACCTTGAGCCGGCCCGAAGAAAAGCCGGCAAGGGCCTTCTGCCGCTGACCCTGGCTCTTGTTGCCGTGGATGGCGACAGCCGGGATGCCCTTTTCCTCCAGCGTGCGCGACACGCGATCCGCCCCGCGCTTGGTGCGGGTGAAGACGATGGCACGCGTGACTTCATCGGCAGCGAGAATGTCGCCCAGGACCCCGGGCTTGCGGCCTGCCGGAACATGCGCGACCGCCTGGGAAACACGCTCCACCGTGGTGGAGGCGGGGGCAACGGCAACCTGTGCCGGATCGGTCAGGAAGGAGGCGGCAAGATCGGCGATTTCCTTGGGCATCGTCGCCGAGAAGAAGAGCGACTGCCGCTCCTTCGGCAAGAGAGCCGCAATGCGCTTCAGCGCATGGATAAAGCCGAGGTCCATCATCTGGTCGGCTTCGTCGAGGACGAAGAATTCAAGATCGTCGAAGTGGAGCGCCTGACGGTCGTAAAGATCGAGCAGCCGTCCGGGAGTGGCCACCAGGATGTCCAGGCCACGGCTCATCATGCGGATCTGGCGGCCGATCGGCACGCCGCCGATGACCACATTCACATGCATGCGGGCCTTGGCGGCGTATTTGCGGATGTTCTTGGCAATCTGGTCCGCCAGTTCGCGCGTGGGCGCAAGCACGAGACCGCGAGTGCCGCGCGGGCTGGGGCGGATATTCGTGGCAAGCAGCCGATCGATCATCGGCAGCGAGAAGGCCGCCGTCTTGCCGGTGCCGGTCTGGGCGATGCCGAGAAGATCGCGCCCCTCGAGTACGAGGGGGATCGACTGGGCCTGGATCGGCGTCGGCGTGGAATAGTCCGCGCCGTCGAGCGCAAGAAGAATCGGGCGGGCAAGCCCGAGGGAATGAAAATCGGTCAAGTGTGTTCTTTCAGGTTTTGCAGGCTGACAGCTTCTTGTCCGCTCCAGCCGCAATGCGAACGATACCCGCGCGCCGGCCCGTTTTCGGGGCGTCGCGGACGGAAACAGGCCTCGCGTGAAGGAAGCCCCGTACGAAATCAGGGGAGGAAGGCGCCCGTAAAGCCCGGCCGGCCGGGACATGCCCGAACATTTGGCCGCTCACGCTGCAATGGATCGAACGCCGCGCAAGCCCTCATGTGGCCTGTTTCGCGCGGCGTGTCAAAGGAATTCTTTTTGCAGCGCAAAAAGATACTGGTTTTCCGGCCGGAATTTCCCGCGCCGGCGGTCAGCCCGCGGAGCGCTTTTCCAGCACCGGGCGCAGACCTTCAAGCTGATAGCCGGCATCCAGCGCGGTGGAGAGAATGTCGTTCGGCGCATCCTTTTGAAGCGATCTGGCGAGCGCCCAGAGCGCGGTGCAGCGCGTGCCCGTGCGGCAATAGGCGAGAACGGGCTTTTCGACCTCATCCAGAAGAGCGGCGAAATCATCGCCATCGCCTTCCGTGACACCGCCCGAGATCACCGGCATGAAGCGAAAGTCGAGGCCAAGCGCACGCGCCGCCTGTTCCACATCCGCCGCCTCGGGCTGGCCCGCCTCTTCGCCATCCGGCCGGTTGTTGATGATCGTGCGGAAGCCCGCTGCCTTGATGGCCTCGAGATCTTCCACGCCGATCTGCGGCGATACGGCAACTTCAGCGGTCAGGCGTCTTATATCCATGGGGCGTCGTCCAGGTGCTTGGCTGCGGCATGGCTTGCCGCAACCGGTCGGGATTTTTTCGCATACTGCCCCGCTTCGTCGCAAATTGCAGCCCCGTAATGCCGGAAATCCCTAACTTCCGCGTCAGGCGGGATGGGCGGAGCGCATGCGCCAGCTTTCCACGAAATTGGCGACGAGCATGCCGGCGACAACTGCGGCGACGAAAGCCCAAGGCTCGGCGCGCCCAAGGCCGAGCGCCGGCACGACGCCGCCCGGACAAAAGCCCGAAAGGCCCCAGCCGATGCCGAAGGTGGCGGCACCGCCAACCAGGCGCAGATCGATATCGCGCCTCGTCGGGATGGAAAAGCTGCTGGCCAAAGCCGGATGCGGCGCCTTGAGCACGAAACGGTAGCCGATGGCGGTAACGACAAGCGCGCCGCCCATGACGAAGGCGAGGCTCGGGTCCCACATACCGGCGAAATCGAAGAAATTCAGCACCTTTGCCGGATCGATCATGCCCGAAACGGCGATGCCGAGGCCGAAGATCAGGCCGAACGCGAAAGCGGAGAGTATCTTCATCTTCTCAGGCTCCCGGAATCAAAGGCCGAAGACGTGGCGCACGAGAAAAACCGTGACCGTCGTCGTCGCCATGAAAGTGAGGGTTGCGACGATGGAACGCGGCGAAACCCGCGCCATGCCGCAAACGCCATGCCCCGACGTGCAGCCCGAACCATAGGAAACACCAATGCCGACGATGAAACCGCCAATCAGAAACATCGGCACGGAGACGGGAACGTCGATCCGCGGCATGCCGCCCGTTATCAACGCATAGCCGAGCGGCCCGCAGATCATGCCTGCCAGGAAAGCCGCCCGCCAGGCCCAGTCCCCGGCGATCTTCGGCGGCAGAAGGCCGCCCAGAATGCCGGTAACGCCCGCGATGCGCCCATGAACCGCCATGAGCAGGACCGCGGAAAGCCCGATCAGGGCCCCGCCCAACGCGGAGAGAAACGGTGTGAATTCGGTCATTGGTCGATCCGATCTGAAAAGCCCGGCCCACTGCCCCGGCAGGGGCTGGCTGAAAACTCTCCTCTTATATATTCGAATAATCGAATTTAACAAGACCGAGGCAGCGTGAAACGGATTGGGCACCCCGGTAAGGTCAAAACTCCTGCACAAGCCCTTGTTTTTTGATATGAGACGGCCTTGAGAGAATATGCGTTCGCCGCAGTTCAGCCGTTCGAGGAAAAGCAACGTGACCCTGAAAGCTCGCATCATACCGTGCCTGGATGTCAAGGACGGGCGCGTCGTCAAGGGCGTGAATTTCGTCGACCTTGTCGATGCGGGCGACCCGGTGGAGGCTGCCAAGGCCTATGATGCGGCGGGAGCGGACGAACTGTGCTTCCTCGACATCACGGCAAGCCACGAGGGCCGCGACACGATCTTCGACGTTGTCAGGCGCACGGCGGAAGCCTGCTTCATGCCGGTGACCGTGGGCGGCGGGGTGCGCACGGTGGAAGATATCCGCAAACTGCTGATCGCCGGCGCCGACAAGGTTTCCATCAACACGGCGGCGGTGAAGAACCCGGATTTCGTGCGCGAGGCGGCGGAGAAATTCGGCTCGCAGTGCATCGTCGTCTCCATCGACGCCAAGCAGGTGAGCAAGCCGGGCGAACCCGAGCGCTTCGAGATTTTCACCCACGGCGGGCGCAACGCAACCGGCATCGACGCCGTGGAATTCGCCAAAAAGGTGGTGGAACGGGGAGCCGGCGAACTGCTCGTCACCTCCATGGACCGCGACGGCACGAAAGCCGGCTATAATATCGCGCTGACGCGGGCGATCGCCGATGCCGTGCACGTTCCGGTGATCGCTTCCGGAGGCGTCGGCAATCTCGACCACATGGTCGAAGGCGTGCGCGACGGCCATGCGACCGCCGTTCTCGCCGCTTCGATATTCCACTTCGGCACGCATACGGTCCGCGAAGCGAAGACGCATATGGCCGCAGCCGGCATCCCCATGCGCCTCGACGGGTGACAGCGCCCGGCAGGATACGGAACCTCAGACCAATGACGGAATTCACACTTTCCGATCTTGACCGCATTATCGGCGTTCGCGCGGCGAGCGACGACGCCATGTCCTACACCCGCAAGCTGATGGACAAGGGCGTGCCCAAGATCGCGCAGAAGGTGGGCGAAGAAGCCGTGGAAGCCGCGATCGCCGCCGTAAGGGGCGACAGGAGCGAACTGACGGGAGAAGCGGCGGACCTGCTCTACCATCTTCTGGTACTTTTGAGGGCAAGCGATATCGCCCTCGATGACGTCATGGCGGAACTTGCCCGCCGCACCGCCCAGACCGGGCTTGAGGAAAAGGCGTCGCGCCCGGCGGGGTGACGGCACCTTGAAGGGAGACGGTGCAAGATGCCTGAAAGCACCGTGAACGCTATGCGAATGGATGACGGCCTTGCCCAGATGACGCAGCCCGACCTTTCGCCCTACCGCGTCTTCACCGAAGCCGAGTGGAGCCATTTGCGCGCCGATACGCCGATGACGCTGACGGCGGCGGAAGTGCGGCGCCTGGAGGGCCTGAACGACCCGATCTCGCTCGACCAGGTGGAGACGATCTACCTGCCGCTTTCCAGGCTCCTGTCTTTCTATGCCGAGGCGACGCAGGCGCTGCACCGCGCAACGAACCACTTTCTCGGCGTAAACGACAACAAGAACCCCTTCATCATCGGCATCGCCGGATCGGTCGCCGTCGGCAAATCGACCACCTCGCGCGTGCTGCAGGCGCTGCTTGCGCGGTGGCCGTCGACGCCGAAGGTCGACCTCGTGACGACCGACGGCTTCCTTTATCCGAACGCCGTGCTGGAAACCGAAGGCCTGATGCGCCGAAAGGGCTTTCCCGAAAGCTTCGACCGGGCGGCGCTCCTCCAGTTCCTGTCAGACATCAAGGCCGGCAAGCGCAACGTCAAGGCGCCGATCTATTCGCATTTCTACTACGACATCATGCCCGGCCAGCATGTGATCGTGGACCGACCCGATATCCTCATTCTGGAGGGGCTCAACGTCCTGCAGACGTCGAACCTGCCGAAGGACGGAAAGGCGATCCCCTTCGTGTCCGACTTCTTCGATTTCTCGATCTATATCGACGCGGAGATGGATGTGCTGCACCGCTGGTACATGGAGCGCTTCATGCGCCTGCGCGAAACGGCCTTCCGCGACCCCGGCTCCTATTTCCATCGCTATTCGCTGATCGAGGATAAGGAGGCCAAACGGATCGGCGAGGACCTCTGGTCCAAGATCAACCTGATCAATCTCGTCGAAAACATCCTGCCGACGCGCCCGCGCGCCGACCTCATCCTCACCAAGGGCGAGAGCCACGAGATCGAGCAGGTGGCGCTCAGGAAATTGTGAAGCGCGAGGACGTCGCCGCCTTTCCTACTGCACGCGCAATGCATCGTTCCAGCGATCGAGCAGCCGCTGGCGCTTGACCTGGTCGAGATAGACGACGAGCGCGGGCCCCACCGGAACGGGGCGCAGGCGCGCGCCATAGGTCCGATGCATGTAGGAGGCGGTGTTCTCACCCTCGACCGCGGGATGAAGCGCCGGCAGGCCGGTCTCCTCGGCGATCAGCCGCTGACCGCCGATCGAAAGCAGAAAGTCGAGAAAGGCCGCACCGAGATCCGGCGAAGCGGCGTTCCTCGGCACGAGGCCGGTGCGCGTCATCACCACCGTATAATCCTCCGGCAGGACGATGCCGAGGTCGGGCGCGCTGCGCGCCCAGCCCGCCGCATAGGAGCCCAGAATGTTGTAGCCGAGCGCGAAGCGCCCGTCCGCGACCCGCTCCACGATCGCCGAGGAGTTGGAATAAAGCTTCACCCCCGTCGCGCCGAGCGCGCTGAACAGCGACCAGATCTTGCGGTTGTGCTCGCTGTCGCGGGCGAGGAAGAACAGCCCCAGCCCCGCCCGCTCGACATCGTAGGTGCCGACGCGCCCGTAAAGCTCCGCCTCGTTCGCCTTCAGATATTGCGCGAGGTCCGCGCGGGTGCGCGGTGGCTCCCGACCTTCGAAGGCCGTCTTGTTGTAGATGATGACCGCCGGCTCGAAGGTGACGCCGAAGACGGCATCCCGCCACTGCGACCAGGAGGGCATGACTCCGGCGGAGGCAAGCTCCAGCGGTTGGGCATAGCCGTCATTGGCAAGCTTCACCTGCAGATCCATCGCCGAGGAAAAGGCGATGTCCGCCGTCTCCTCGCCCCGGTCCGTCTCTTCCAGGACCTTGGCGTAGATCTCCTGGGTCTGCAGTTCCCAGTAGTCGATCGCGATGCCCGGATGCCCCTTGCGAAACGCCTGGAGCAGCGGTTCGGCGATATCGGCATCGAGCGAGGAATAGATCTTCAGGGTTCGCGTCGGCCCGGTCTCGTCAAGTGCCGGATAGACCCTCGTCACCTCGGCGGCAAAGACGGTTTGCGGCGTGACCAGAGCGGAAAGGACAAGCGCGGCGGCGAATGCGATGCGGCATATGGTGAAATGCGTCATGAGCGGAGTATGATCGGGCAAGGGCACGCATCTCAAGGAAGAAACGACGGGAAGGAAACCCTTGCGCATCTTGATCGTGGAGGACAACGCGACGCTGGCCGAGGGGTTGACCTCGGTCCTGAGATCAAGCGGCTATGTCGTAGACGCCGTCGGCGACGGGGAAAGCGCGATGGCGGCATTGGCCGCGCACTCTTTCGACCTCGTGCTGCTCGACCTGTCGCTGCCGGACATGGACGGTCTCGATATTCTCTCAGATATCCGGGCACGGGGTACGGATTGCGCTGTGATGGTGCTGACGGCGCGCGGGGCGCTCGACGAGCGAATTCGCGGCCTCGACAAGGGCGCGGACGACTATATGACCAAGCCTTTCGAGGTGGTCGAGGTGGAGGCGCGCATCCGCGCGCTCATGCGCCGGCTTTCCGGCGCGCGCAATGCGCGGCTTGAGTGCGGGCCGCTGACCTTCGACCTGAACGCGCGGCAGGCCGCATTGAACGGCACGCCTCTCGACCTGCCGGCGCGCGAGCTGAACGTCCTTCAGATCCTGATAAGCCGGGCGGAAAAGGTCGTCTCCAAGACGCGGATCGCGGAGCGGCTATCGGAATTCGACGAGGACATCAGCGACAATGCCGTGGAGCAATATGTTTCCCGGCTAAGAAAGCGCCTTGAACCGCATGGCGTGCGCATCCGCACCGCGCGCGGTCTCGGCTATTGCCTCGAAGCGGGTTGACCCTTACCCGATGCTGCACCGCCCAAGCTCCCTGACCTCCCGCCTGCTGCTCTGGCTGCTGCTTCCGCTCAGCCTGCTGGCCGCGCTCAGCCTCATCGACACCTACCGGGAGGCACGCCAGACGGCGAACGACGTGTTCGACCGGGTGCTTGCGGGATCGGCCCTTGCGATTGCCGAGCGCGTCGCCGTCGGGCCGGACGGGCTTCTGGAGGTGGACGTGCCTTATGTGGCGCTCGAAATGTTGACGAGCGCGGCGGAGGACCGCGTCTTCTACCGGGTGGAAGGCCCGCCCGGCGTCTTCGTGACCGGATACCGCCAGCTTCCCGTGCCGGAGCCGCACGCACAGACGGAAATCGCCAGCGACGTGGAGTTTTCCGATCAGGAATTTCGCAGCGAGCCGATCCGCGTCGCGCTGCTGAACGGCGCGGCCTCTTCCGGCGAGCGTTCGCTCGCCTTCCGCGTGGCTGTCGCGGAAACGACGACCGCGAGACAGGCGCTTGCACGCGACATCCTGCTGCGCTCGGCGGCAAGGCAGGGATTGCTGATCCTGATCGCCGGGGCTGCCGTCCTTTTCGGCGTACGCCGCGCGCTGCGGCCCCTGACACGGCTTGAAAAAGCCATCGACCGGCGCAGCGAGGACGACCTGAGCCCGATCCGCCAGAGCGTACCGCAGGAGGTGGAGCGCCTCGTCGGCGCAATCAACGGCTTCATACGGCGGCTGAGGGCGGCGCTCGATGCGCTGAAGCACTTCACCGGCAACGCCTCGCACCAGCTTCGCACGCCGCTTGCCGTCGTCCGCACCCAGATCGAGCTTGCCCGGCGCGCGGAGGACCGGGATACGGCGCGAGAGGCGCTCGACAGGGCCGACCGGGCGGTGCTGCAAAGCGAGCGCACGCTGGCCCAGCTCTTGCTTCTTGCCCGCGTGGACGAGGCCTCCGTCGACAGGGACGGGGGAGCGGCCATCGACCTGCAGGAAACCGCGAGATCCGTGACGGAGGACCTGGAACCGGCCGCCGCGAAGGCCGGCCTCGACCTCGGCTTCGAGGCGCAAGGCAATAGCGGCCCGTTCATTCACGGCAATCACATGCTGCTTGGCGAGCTTGTCAGGAACCTCGTCGAAAACGCCATCCACCACGCAGGCAGCGGCAGATCGGCGACCGTGCGCGTTCGCGGCAACGGCAACCGGGCGATCCTGGAAGTGGAAGACGACGGGCCGGGCATTTCCCGCGAAAACCGGGAAAAGGCTCTGGCGCGCTTCGAGCAGCTTTCCGGCGATACGGCGGGCGGGGCTGGGCTCGGCCTTGCGATCGTGACGGAAATCGCAGGCGTCATGTCGGGCGATGTTACGCTGGGCGACGCGCCCGGAGGGGGATTGAAGGTGGAAGTGACCTTTCCGCGAGCATCCAGCTAAAGAAAAGGGCCGCATCGTGAGATGCGACCCGTAAGTTCGTCGGGAGGTTTTCCGGGATTTCAGAGACGGCCCTCGAGCGCGGCATCGAAAATCTGCTTCGCGCCGTCCTTGGTGAGCTCAATCGGGTTGCCGCCCGCCGTCGGATCGACTACCGCCATTTCCGCAATGAGATCGCGCTTTTCGCCGCCAACCTTGAGACCTTCAAGCGTATTCGGCACTTCAAGGTCGGCCCTGAGCTTGAGGATCGCCTGCATCAGCCCGTCGAAACCGCCTGAAATACCGAGATAGCCTGCAAGGCGGTCGAACTTTTTCTCGATCGCCTGACGGTTGAACGCAAGCACATAGGGCATGAAGACGGCATTCGTCATGCCGTGGTGGGTGTCGTAAAGCGCGCCGACCGGATGCGACAGCGCGTGAATGGCCCCGAGGCCCTTCTGGAAGGCGACCGCGCCCATGGCGGCAGCCGACATCATGTTGCCGCGCGCGATGAGATCGTCCGGCGTGTTCGCGGCCTTTTCCAGACTGTCGAAAACGAGGCGGATACCCTCGACCGCGATACCGTCTCCCATCGGGTGATAGAAGGTTGACGAATAGGCCTCAAGGCAGTGGGCGAGCGCATCCATGCCCGTGCCGACCGTGAAGTAGCGCGGCATGCCGACGGTGAGTTCCGGATCGCAGATCACCGTCGCCGGCAGCATCTTCGGGTGGAAGATCACCTTCTTGGTGTGCGTTTCCTCATTGGTGACGACACCGGCGCGGCCCACTTCCGAACCTGTGCCTGCCGTGGTCGGGACGGCAACGATCGGCGCGATATTGGCTTCATCCGCCCGCTTCCACCAGTCGCCGATATCCTCGAAATCCCAGATCGGGCGGGTCTGACCCGCCATGAAGGCGATGACCTTGCCGGCATCGAGACCAGAGCCGCCGCCGAAGGCGATCACGCCGTCATGATCGCCCGCGCGGAAGGCGGCAACGCCCGCCTCGATGTTGGAGGCGACGGGATTGGGCTTCACGTCGGAAAAGACGGCGGGTTCCAGCCCCGCCTCACGGCAGATGGAAAGCGCATCCGCCACCATGGGCAGCTTCGCAAGGCCGGGATCCGTGACGAGCAAGGGCCGCTTCATGCCAGCGGCCTCGGCAACCTTGCCAAGCTCCTTGATGCGGCCGGCGCCGAAGCGGATCGAAGTGGGGTAGGACCAGTTTGCTGACGGGGAGGTCGTCATGTCTTCAAGCTTTCTGACAGGAAGGAATTTGCGGGAGGCTGGCCGCCTCCCGCTTCATTCGGTGGTTGTTCGGTTCAGGTTTCCAGGCGCAGGTGATAGGACTTCGGCCTCGTCAGCGCATCGTAGCCGAAGGTGGATAGGCCAGCGCCCTTGCCGGTATCCTTGACGCCCGTCCACACAAGTGCCGGATCGACGTAATCGCAACGGTTCATGAAGACGGTGCCCGTCTCCACCCGGTCGCCGATAGCGATCGCCGCTTCCTCGTCCTTCGTCCAGACGGAAGCGGTCAGCCCGTAGGGACTGTCGTTCATGAGCGGGATCGCGTCTTCGTCCGAACGCACCTTCATGATGCCGACGACGGGACCGAAACTTTCCTCGCGCATGACCGACATCTGGTGGTCGACATCGACTAGCACCTGCGGTGCGAGATAGGCCGTGCCCGGCTTGTCCATCTCGAATTTCGACGTATCGATAAGCGGTTTCGCGCCCTTGCGAAGGGCTTCCGCCGTCTGCTCGCGCACCCAGTCGGCAAAGCGCGGCTGCGCCATCGGCCCGAGCGTCGTCGCTTCTTCAAGCGGATTGCCCAGCACATATTGCCGCGTCATGCCGGCGAAGCCTTCGACGAAATCGTCAAAGCGGCTTTCGTGAACGTAGATACGCTCGATCCCGCAGCAGCACTGGCCGGAATTGTAGAAGGCACCGTCGACGAGGCCGGCAATGGCGTAGTCGAGGTCGGCATCCTCGCGCACATAGGCCGGATCCTTGCCGCCAAGCTCGAGGCCGAGGCTTGCGAAGGTGCCGGCCGCCGCGCGCTCTATCGCCCGCCCGCCCGCGACCGAGCCGGTGAAGTTGATGTGGTCGATCTTGCCGGAACCGAGCAGCTTTTCCGTCTGCGAGTGCGAGAGCACGACGTTCTGGAAGACGCCCTTCGGGATGCCAGCCGCCTCGAACGCCTTCGCCAGCCTCTCGCCGACAAGAAGGGTTTGCGCGGCATGTTTCAGGATGACGGAATTGCCTGCGATCAGTGCCGGCATGATCGTGTTGATCGCCGTCATGAAGGGGTAGTTCCATGGCGCGATCACAAGCACCACGCCGACAGGCTCACGCTTCACGTAGCGGGTGAAGCCCGGCTTGTCGGTGTAGCGGTTCGGCGCGAGCGCGGCTTCCGCGATCTGCACCATGTAGCGGGTGCGTTCTTCCACACCGCCCATCTCTCCGCCGTAGCGCACGGGACGACCCATCTGCCAGGCAAGCTCCGGCACGATCTCGTCGTTCATCGCCATCAACGCCTCAAGCGCGGCGATGACATAACGGCTGCGTTCGGCGACGGATTTCATCGCCCAGTCACCCTGAGCCGATCTGGCGGAAGCGACCGCTCGGTCAAGCTCCGCCTCGCTTGCTATCGGGCGCTCGGCGTAAACCGAACCGTCGACCGGTGATATGATTTTGACTGTTTCGCTCATCTTGCGATCCTGCTGGGAAAGATCCGGGCGATTTATTTCGTCGCTAACCCGGAGAGGTCTTTTGTCATGAAACCAGATCGGGAGAGAAGCGGAATCAGCTCCGCTCGAAACCGCGCTTCAGCTCCCAGTCGGTCACGCGCCGGTCGTATTCGAGCTGCTCCCATTTCGCGGCATGGACATAGTGGTCCATCACCTCGTCGCCAAAGGCCGTGCGCAGCATTTCCGAAGTGTCGGCGGCTTCCGTCGCTGCCCTTAAGGTGGAGGGAATCTCGCGAACGTCCGTTCCCTGATAGGCATCGCCCACGAAGGCGGCCTCCAGAACGCGCTCCTTCTCCATCCCGTCGATGCCTGCCGCGATGAGGGCGGCCATGGCGAGATAGGGATTGAGATCCGCCCCGCCGACCCGGCACTCCACGCGAACCGACTTCGTGTCCGCCCCGACGACGCGGTAACCGGCCGTGCGGTTGTCCATGCTCCAGATAGCTTTGGTGGGAGCGAATGTTCCCGCCTGGAAGCGCTTGTAGGAATTGATGTAAGGCGCGAGGAAGAGCGTGATCTCGCTCGCGTGGTGCAAAAGCCCGGCGAGATAGTGCCGCATCAGCTTCGACATGCCGTGCTCGCCGTCCTTGTCGTAGAAGAGCGGCTCGCCATCCATGCTCCACAGCGACTGGTGGATATGCGAGGAATTGCCGGCGCGCGCGAAATCCCACTTCGCCATGAAGCTGACGGCGCGGCCCTTCGCCCAGGCGATCTCCTTGCAGGCATTCTTGATGATCGAATGGCGGTCGGCCATCGTCAGCGCGTCCGTGTAGCGGACGTTGATCTCCTCTTGCCCGGCTTCCGCCTCGCCCTTGGAATTTTCCACCGGCACGTCCGCGCCCTGCAGGCCGTTGCGGATCGCGCGCATCACGTCTTCCTCCTTGGTGGTCTGGAAGATGTGATAATCCTCGTTGTAGGCGCTGATCGGGGTGAGACCCAGATGGCGCTTTGCCTGCGCCTCCTCGAAACTTTCGCGGAAAAGGAAGAACTCAAGCTCGCTCGCCATGGTCGCCTTCATGCCCATGGCCTCAAGCCGCTTCACCTGGCGCTTCAGGACAGCGCGGGGCGAATGCGGCACGTCTTCGTGCGTGTGATGGTCCAGCACATCGCAAAGCACGAGCGCCGTACCTTCCAGCCAGGGCACGCGCCGCAGCGTGGAAAGGTCTGGCTTCATCACATAGTCGCCGTAGCCCGACTGCCAGCTCGTCGCGCTATAACCCTCGACCGTATGCATCTCCATGTCGGTCGCTTGCAGGTAGTTGCAGCTGTGGGTTTCGCGATAGGCGCCGTCGACGAAAAATTCCGCCTGAAAGCGCTTGCCCATAAGCCGGCCCTGCATGTCGACCTGAGCGGCGACGACCGTATCGATCTCGCCGTCCGCGACGCATTTCTTCAGCTCTTCGAACGTCAGTTTGCCAGCCATTTGAGTTGTCGTTTCCTGGATCTGCCGGATAATGCCGGCGCGTGTGTAACTCGGTTAGAGGTTTCCGGCAATTTGTTAGCCGGCTAAAATCCGCTCCGGAACCGGAGTTCCGGAGCGGAAAGCATTATCAGCTGTAGCGATAGGGAGGTCCTGCCTTGCGCATGGTATCCCGGTAGTCCCGCAGGATCTGCACCACTCTCGCCGAGCGCGGGCTGGTCGCCGCGATCTCGTCCCAGAACACCTCGGCTTCCGCCTCCACGGTCGCCCACTGGTCATCGGGGATCGTGGTCAGTTCCATCTTGCCGCCGGTGACGCGCAGGTTCGCCTCGCCCGCCCAGTACCAGTGCAGGCGGTAGTAATGCGAACTGTCCATCGTCAGACGGAAAAGTTCCTGCAGATGCGGCGGCACCGCGTTCCAGCGTTCCGTATTGGCGAAGAAGGAACCTATCCAGGCACCGCAGATGTTGTTGGTGAGGAAGTATTTGGTCACGTCGGCCCAGCCGACCGTGTAATCCTCGGTGATGCCCGACCAGGCGATACCGTCGAGCTCGCCGGTCTGGACGGCGACCTCCACGTCTTCCCAAGGCAGCGTCACCGGCACGACGCCGAAACGCGACAGGAACTTGCCGGCGGTCGGGAAGGTGAAGACGCGCTTGCCCTTGAGGTCGTCCAGGCTGCGGATCGGATCCTTCGTGTTGAAATGGCAGGGATCCCAGGAGCCCGCCGAAAGCCAGGTCACGTTATCGACCTCGCCGTAAGCCTCTTCCCAGATTTCCTTCAGCCCGTACTTGTAGAACAGCGCCTGCACATCGAGCGAATAGCGGGTGGCGAAGGGGAAATAGCCACCGAAAACACGAACGTCGACAGGGGCCGCCATGGAATCGTCGTCCGACTGCACCGCGTCGATCGTGCCGTTCTGCATGGCGCGGAACAGCTCCCCTGTCGGCACCAGCTGATCGGCGTAGTAAAGTTCGATCGTCATTTCACCGTTGGCCGCCTTGTTGAAGGCATCGATCGCCGGCTTGATGACATGCTCGCCGAGTGCCGGACCGGCATAGGTCTGAAGCCGCCAGGTGATCGGAGATTGCGCACGCACGTAAGGCGCGGCAAGTGCAGTCGTACCGGCAGCCGCCGTGGCAAGACCGGCCTTGGTCATGAAATCACGTCTGTTCTGCATTGCTCTTCTCCTCTTTCGGTGACTTGCCGGCGGATACTTCTTTTACGGCCTGCTTGTTATCGATCCGGCACTTACCCTCTGATGTAGAAATGGTGCGGCAACCAAAGCGCAATTTCCGGGAAAGCCATGACGACCGCGAGCGCGAACATCATGACCAGCACGAAAGGCACGATGGATTTGTAGATGTCGTGGATGGTGATCTGGGGCGGAGCCATCGCCCGCATGAGGAAGAGGTTGTAGCCGAAGGGCGGCGTCATATAGGCGATCTGGCAGGTGATCGTGTAGAGCACGCCGTACCAGATGAGGTCGAAGCCGAGAGCCTTGACCAGCGGCACGTAGAGCGGCGCCACGATGACGAGCATCGCCGTATCGTCCAGGAACATGCCCATGACGAGATAGGAAATCTGCATCAGTATCAGGATTTCCCATGGCGTCAGGCCAAGGTCCTGCACGAAGAAGCGCTCGATCGCCTTCACCGCGCCAAGCCCGTCGAAGACCGCGCCGAAGCCGAGGGCGGCCACGATGATCCACATGAACATGCAGGAGACGGCCAGCGTCTTCTGGATCGTGTCCCGCATGACCTTCGTCGTAAGCTTGCGGCGGACGGCGGCAGCCACGGTCGCGCCGATCGCCCCGATCGCCGAACTTTCGACAAGGCTCGTCTTGCCGGCCACGAACAGCCCGGTCATCGACAGGAAGATGAGGAACGGCAGGATGCCGGCCGTAAGAAGCCTCAGCTTCTCGCCAAGCGGAACATCGCGCTCCTCACGCGACAGCGTGGGCCCGAGCGAAGGCTGAAGCCAGCAACGGATCGCGATATAGGCGATGAACATGCCGGCCATCATCAGGCCGGGGAAGACACCCGCGAGCCAAAGCTGGCCAACCGGCTGGCGGGCGATCATCGCGTAAAGCACCAGCACCACGGAGGGCGGAACCAGGATACCGAGCGACGAGCCTGCCTGGATGACACCCGTCACCATGACCTTGTCGTAGTTGCGGCGAAGAAGCTCCGGCAGCGCGATCGTCGCGCCGATCGCCATGCCGGCGACCGAAAGGCCGTTCATGGCCGAAATCACCACCATCAGCAGGATCGTACCGATAGCGAGCCCGCCGCGCACCGGCCCGAACCAGACGTGAAACATCTTGTAGAGATCGTCGGCGATGCCGGATTCCGACAGCATGTAGCCCATGTAGATGAAGAGCGGCAGCGTCAGCAGCGCATACCACTTCATCAGCTTCATGGCGGCGGAAAACGGTATTTCGCCCCCGCCGGTACCCCACAGGAGAAGCGCGAAGACGGCCGCGATAAAGCCGATGGCGCCGAAAACACGTTGCCCGGTCAGGAGCAGGGCCATCATCCCCGCGAACATCAGGATTGCGATCAGATCGTAACTCACGCGAGAGTCTCCCCTCGCACCACCGCGATATCCTTGAAAAACTGGGCGATCGCCTGCAGCAGCATCAGGAAAATGCCAATGCACATGATAATCTTGATCGGCGCCATGTAAGGCGCCCAGGACGAATAGCTGGTCTCGCCGTACTGAAGTGCGTAACTGGTGCTGGACAGGCCGCCGTAGAGCATCACGCCGAGATAGACGATCAGGAAGAAGACCGTGAAACAGTCGACGATGGCCTTGCGCTTCGGCGACCAGCGCGAATAGGCGAGGTCCATGCGAACGTGGCTGTCGTCCTGGATCGACCATCCGCCGCCCAGCATGTAGTAAGCGGTCATGACGAACTGGGCCATTTCCAGCGTCCAGAGCGGCGACATGCTGACGAAGCCATAGTCGAGCGCGCCGCGCATGATCGCCGAATACATCAGGATGCCGATCATCGCGAAGATCATGTACATCGTGATCCGCCCGACGATGCGGTTGGTGGCATCCACATAGCGCACAAAGAGCCTTATCGGCCTTGGCATGACCGCCTCCCCGTGGCTTGCGCGGCCATTCGATGGTCGCAAGAATTCATATGCGCAGTCCCCTCAGTTCGTCTTCTTTCGCCCGGCTTCGCTCGCCGATACCGCCCTCCCGGCCTCGGCAAGAAGGGCGGCGAGGCGGTGCGCCCACGCCTCTTCCCCCGCAGCATCCGCCACCTCGTCGTTGCGGATTTCCAGCATGACGCTTGCCAGCCCGCGCGCCTGGCCGTGCCGGTCCAGCGTATAGTAGACCCCATCGGACGGTGCGTAAGGCTCGTTATCGCCGACGGTCAGGCTTGAATCGGATTTCAAGGCGGAAATCAGCCGTTCGGCGAGCCTGCGATCCTGGTCGTAGAGGACGCCGATCTGCCAGGGACGGGAAACGCCCCTGTAGACGGGCGTGAACGTATGCACCGATACGAGCAGCGTCGGCAGGCCGCGCGCGGCGCGCTCATCCAGAACCTCGTCGACGGCGGCGTGAAAGGGCGTATGCACGAGCGCGATCCGCGCCGCGCGATCTTCCTCCGAAAGATCCCTGTTGCCGGGAATTTCGGTCGCTTCGCTCAGAGCGGGAGCAAGGTCGGGCGCATCCGGAGCGCGGTTGCAATCGACCAGGAGCCGCGAAAGCGTCGGGTGAACCAGCGGCGCATCGAGAAGGCCTGAAAGGCGGCGCGAAACGCCCAGGGCACCCGGGTCCCAGGCGATATGCGCCTGAAGGTCTGCAGGCGAAAGGCCGAGCGTGCCGAACCGCGCCGGAAGCGCATTCGACGCATGATCGCAAAGGACGACAAATGCTCCCGCGCCGGCGCGATTGACGATCGCGACAGGAGCCGCCGCGCCGTCCGCTTCGGCCTTTGCTACGCTCATTCCCCTCCCCCGTTGTTCCCCGGGTTCGAATTGGCGTTCCGCTTGATGTTTGATTTGTTACAGATTTGCGGGATATGCCAAAGCCTGTATGATTTGATACAATCGCGAAGCTCAAGTCAAATGACAATTTCAGCCGCGATTTGAGGAACCCTGCGGGAGGACGCCAGCGCCGATGCAGCAATCACTGGCGGAAGATATCCGCGACAGGCTCGACACGTTCACCGTGACGGAGCGGCGGGCGGCATTGTCGCTTCTCGGCAACTATCCGATGCTGGGGCTCGGCACGGTGGCTGAGTTCGCGAAGGTGGCGGGCGTGAGTTCTCCCTCGATCCTGAGGTTTGCCGCCCGCCTCGGCTATTCCACCTACGCGGAGTTCCAGCGCCGCCTGCGCGACGAACTGGAAGACCAGCTGAAATCCCCGCTCGCCCGCGCCGAGGACACCAGCGCCTCGCCGGAGGCCACGGGCGAAGTCTGGTCGGCGACGATCGACAACATCCGCGAAACCTTCCGACATCTGCCCGCCGCCGAGATCGAGGCCGCTGTCGAGCTGCTTGCCGACGAGCGCCGCTCCGTCTACCTGCTTGGCGGCCGCTTTTCGGACGCGCTGGCCCGGCACATGGCGGCCCACCTGCGAATCCTGAGAGGCAAGGTCGTGCATCTGGCCGGACAGGAAGGGAACTGGCGCGACTTCCTGATCGACATGCGCAAGCGCGACGTCCTCGTCATCTTCGACATCCGCCGCTATCAGGCCGACGTGATCCGCCTTGCCCAGGCCGCCGCCGCGCGCGGCGTGCAGATCGTACTGATCACCGATACCTGGCTGTCGCCGATCGCAAGCGTTGCCACGCATGTTCTGCCGGCGCGCGTCTCCGTGCCGTCGCCATGGGATTCGCTTACAGCCCTCATGACCATTGCCGAAACGCTGATCGCCGGCGTCACGCAAGCCGAAAGCGAACGCAGCAAGACACGCATGTCCGAGCTGGAACGTCTGCGCGACGAGGAAGATCCGAAGAGAAAGGGCGCGCCGTGACGACGGCTTTCCCGCAAAGCATCACCCGCCTTCTGGATGTCCGCCTGCCGGATCGTCTCGCGGCCCCGCTCGTCTTCGACAGCCCGCACTCCGGCACGCTTTATCCGCCGGATTTCACACCGTGCCAGCCGGAACGGCGCTTCCGGCGGGCGGAGGACATGTATGTCGACGATCTTTTCGCCCAGGTGCCGCAGCTGGGCTTTCCGCTGCTTGCCTGCCTGTTTCCGCGCATCTATTGCGACGTGAACCGGGCGGCCGACGACATCGCGCCGGAAGCGCTGGCGGATGGCGAGGCCATGACGCTTGTCCCCACCGCCAAAGCGTTGCTCGGCAAGGGTACGGTCTGGACGAGGACGCCGCCGGACGGCGCCCCGCTCTACGACCGTCAACTGACTGCGAGGGAAGTTCGCCGGCGGATCAAAAGATGCTGGCGTCCCTATCACGACGCCTTGGCCGTGCTGCTCGATGCGGCAAGCGCCGAAGCGCAATGCGTCTATCACGTGAACCTGCATTCCATGCAGACCCGCGCGAACCCCATGCATGAGGACAAGCTGGGCTCAAGGCGTCCCGACATGGTCGTCTCCGACAGGAAAGGAACGACCTGCCGGCCGGAATTCACCCAGGCCGCACGGGAAATCCTTCAGGATCTGGGCTTTGAGGTGAAGGTCAACGACCCTTTCAAGGGAGCGGAGATCGTGCGGGTTTCGGGCAGGCCGGAAGATGGCCGCCATTCGCTGCAGCTTGAGATCAACCGCGGCCTCTACATGAATGAGGAGACTTACGAGCGGCTGCCGCAATACGAAGAGACGAAAGCGAAGCTGACCGAGTTTGCAAGCCTTCTCGGAAACTGGGTCGCGTCTCAGGGGTAGCCCGGTTCCGGAGACAAGCTGAAGACCATTTTGCCGAAGGTACTTCCGATTACGCGCTTGCGCTAAGCGGTTTCCCGGTGAAGCGCCTTTTGAAGGAAGGCGGCGATCCATCGGGCGACAAGCTCGGAATCCTGCCCTGCGTCGACCGTTGCCAGCGCTTTGTCGGCGAAATCCTCCGGCAGCGTGGTTCCGCGCCGCATCTTGATGAGATCTTCGCTGAAATCCGGCCCGAACTCCGGATGGCCCTGGAAAGTGACGGCCCAGTCGTCATAGGCGATCAGCGCATTCGGGCAGAAGTCGGAACTTGCCAGCACCGTGCCGCCCTCGGGCACCTTCGTCACCTGATCCTGGTGGGAGACCTGAAGCGCGAAGCTTGCCCTTTCACCCTCCATCCAGTCCGCTTTCCCGGTGACATCGTATTCATGCAGCCCGACGCCCCAGCCGCGATCGGATTTCTCCGCCCTGCCGCCAAGCGCTTCGGCGATAAGCTGATGGCCGAAACAGATGCCCACGACCGGGCTTTTCGCCTGGTGCGCGCTCCTGACGAAGCCTTTCAGCTTGTCTATCCACTCATACCCGTCGTAAACGCCGAAACGGGAGCCCGTAATCAACCAGGCGTCACACTCCCTCGGATCCTTCGGGAAATCGCCGTCGAGGATCGCATAGGTCCTGAATTCCGCCCCGCTGCCGGAAAGCAGTTCCTCGAACATCTTCGGATAGTTCGGGTATTTCTCCTCCAACTGTTGCGGAGGGCGTCCGGTCTCCAGAATTCCGATGGTGATCGGCCGGGGCGACGATGCGGGCATGTGCGGGGTCCGTTGCGATGTCCTGATGCCACGGTTGTGGCGCGCCGTCCGGGTCCGGTCAAGCCCGAACGGCGGCCGGTCAATAAAGCCAGCGGATCATAAACAGCGTTATCGAGGGAAACATTACCAGGATCGCCACACGCACGATGTCGCTCGCGATGAACGGTGCAACGCCGCGGAACGTCTGGCCGAGGGGCACATGACGCGCCATCGAGTTGATGACGAAGAGATTCATGCCGACCGGCGGCGTGATCAGCCCCACCTCCACGACGATGAGCACGATAATGCCGAACCAGATGGCGAATTCCTCCAGCGGCAGGCCATAGTCGAGCGCTGAAACGATGGGGAAGAAGATCGGGATCGTGAGAAGGATCATGGAGAGCGAATCCATGATGCAGCCGAAGACAAGATAGCAAATGAGAATGAGGATGAGGACGAACCACGGGCTCCAGCCGAGCTCGGCGACATATTGCGCCGACTGCTGGGGAAGCTGCGAGAAGGCGAGGAAAGAGTTGAAAACGCTGGCGCCGAGCACGATGAAGAAGATCATGCCGGTCGAAGAGGCTGTCGACAGGATGGATTCGCGAAAAGCCTTCCAGTCCAGCCCGCCGTTGAAAAGAGCGACGAGGCCGGTGCCTGCGGCACCCACGGCCGCACCCTCCGTCGGCGTGAATATTCCGGCGTAGATACCGCCGATGACGAGAATGAAGATGACAAGGACCGGCCAGACGGACACGAGCGCTTCGCGGCGCTCCGCCCAGCTCGCCTTTTCCTGCGCGCCCGCCGACTTCGGATCGAAACGCACGTAGAGCGAAACGGTGA
Source organism: Stappia sediminis (assembly GCF_009826895.1). Classification (GTDB taxonomy): domain Bacteria; phylum Pseudomonadota; class Alphaproteobacteria; order Rhizobiales; family Stappiaceae; genus Hongsoonwoonella; species Hongsoonwoonella sediminis. The sequence continues at coordinate 87,421 of NZ_WUMV01000003.1, forward strand.
GCATGTATCCGAGTGCCGCAAGGAAACCCGGCACGAAGGCGGCAAGGAAGAGTTTGGCGATATTCTGTTCCGTCAGGATCGCGTAGATAACGAGAACGACCGATGGCGGGATAAGGATGCCGAGGGTGCCGCCAGCGGCAAGGCAGGCGGTGGAAAGCGAATCCGAATAGCCGCAGCGCTTCAGCTCGGGCAGGGCGACCTGGCCCATGGTGGCGGCCGTCGCCAGGGACGAACCGCAGATCGCGCCGAAACCGCCGCAGGCCGCGACCGCCGCCATGGCGACGCCGCCGCGGCGATGGCCGACCATGGTCTCCGCCGCCCGGAAGAGCGCACGCGACATGCCGCCGCGCGTCGCGAACTGGCCCATCAGCAGGAAAAGCGGGACGATCGACAGCGAATAGCTGGAGAAGGTGTCGTAGATCACCGACTTGAGCTGCGCCAGGACAGGGACCCACGTTCCCGTGACCAGCCACGTGCCGACGATGCCGGTCAGGAACATCGCAAGGCCGATCGGTATGCGCAGGAAAATCAGCAGCAAAAGAATGGGGATGGACCAGAGGCCGATTTCGAGCGAACTCACGCGTCACCCCTTATGTGTTGAGCGCGCCGCCGGCCTGCTTCAGCTCGCGAAAGCTGCGCCAGACCGTAAAGGCGGAGATGAGCAGGAAGGCGACCGCGCCGATCATCGAGGCGGCATAGCCCCACCAGATCGGAAACTGCAGAATGAAGGACGTTTCGTGATAGGCATGCTTGTCGAGCATGCCGAGCGTCAGCCGCCAGAGCATGACGGCGGCGGCCACCGTCATCAGCGCATTTGCGATCACATCGACGGCGAAGTTCACCCTTTCGCCGAAGCGCGCCATGAAGATGTCGACCGTGACGTGCCCGCGCCGGTACTGACACCAGGGCAGGAACGCGAAAATGGCGAAGGCCGCGCCCATCTCGATGATTTCGAAATCGCCCGGAACGGGGCCGAGGCCGAAGCGGTTGAACGTCCGCCCGACAATACTTACCACAGTCATGACGGTAAGCCCGACGAGCACCGCCCCGCCCGCAAGCGCGAGCCAGGAGCTCAACCCCTGCATTATTCGATCGACCCGCTGATACACGGCGACCCCTTTTCCACTGAACCCTCCCGAAGCGAATTCGCATTCGCCTACCGGCCGAACGTTACAGGCCGGAACCGGTGGCCACAATGATCAATCGATTTGGTAATGTAAAATGAGAAAAAGGGGCGTTTTCATAACTTTTGGATATACCGCTTCGTCAACCGGGCGATAATGACGCTCAGCGACCCGGCCGGATGAAGCCTCGTCTTGCCTGCGCGACATCCGTCCTGACGACACAGTCTTCCACATGATCGTTGATCAGCCCCATTGCCTGCATGAATGCGTAGACGGTTGTCGGACCGACGAATTTCCATCCAAGTTTCTTGAGATCCTTCGACAGGGCGACGGATGTGGGGGAAGTCGATGCCGTCTGCGGCTCGCCACGGGCATCTTCATCGGGTTCGTAGCGCCAGAAGTAGGCCGCCAGCGAACCCTCGCGCTTCACAAGCTCCTGTGCCCGCTTCGCATTGTTGATGACCGCCTCGATCTTGCCGCGGTGACGCACGATGCCCTCGTCCTTCAGCAGGCGTTCAACATCGCTTTCGCCGAAAAGGGCGACCCTGTCGAAATCGAAGCCAAGGAAGGCTTTCCGGATGCCTTCGCGCTTGGCGAGGATCGTCCGCCAGCTCAGGCCGGACTGAAAGCCTTCCAGGCAAAGCTTCTCGAACAGGCGCCGGTCATCGCTCACCGGGAAGCCCCATTCCGTGTCGTGGTAGGCCAGAAACTCCGGCGCCGCCCCGCACCACCGGCAGCGCTGCCTCCCGTCCGGGCCTTCGATGGTCCTTGTCATGCGTAAACCCTCCGCCAATTCGCCCCGCTCCCGGATAGACCGGAAACGGGGCTCTTTCCATGAAATTTCGCGTATGGATCAGCCGCCTTACTTCACCGGGATCGCCACGGGGCGGATCGGCGAACCGGTCGCGCCGCGCAGTTTCAGCGGAGAGGTGATGAAGGCGAATTCATAAACCTCGTCCTTCGACAGCTCTTCCAGCCAAAGCAGCTCGATGAAGGAGACCCCCTTTTCCGCCAGCAGGTAGGAATGGACCGGCGCGAAGTTCTGCGGATTGGTGGAGGGGAAGCTTTCCAGGCCCAGGTTATCCGCGCCAAGCACCATCGACTTCCGCTCTTCCGCAAGCCACTTCGCCGCCTCGAGGCTCAGGCCCGACTGGGTGAAAAGAGAGAGCTTCGACCTGTCCGGCCACAGCCCCATCTGCCCGGTGCGCACCAGCACCACATCGCCTTCGGCAAGCTTCGTGCCCTGTTTGGCGAGCGCGTCCTTAAGATCGTCGACCGTGATGGCATAGGACGCCGGCAGCACGTCGACGCCCTTCGCCTTGGCCACGTCGATCATGACGCCGCGCGCGACGATCGGCGGATATTTGTCCGCACCCGATTTTGCCCAGCCGCGCGCGCCAAGCGCCTCATCGGCGCTGGCGCCGTTGAAGAGCTTTCCGTGCAGTCCGAAGTGGCTCAGCGTATCGATATGCGTTCCCGTGTGGGTGTTCATGGAGATCGCTTCGCTGGAATGCGACACCAGCTCTTCTCCGCCGCCGCCACGCGCAGGCGTGTGGAGCATATACATCTGGTAGGTCGGATCGCCGAAGGCGGCACTGCAGCAATCGGGCATGCCGACGAAGAGATCGAGACCGAGATCATAGACCTTTCCCGCGTCGATCCGCTGCAGGATTTCCATGCGCGAAGCATCGCTCATCATGTTGAGCGTGCCGATCTCGTCCTTCGGCCCCCAGGGGCTCTTGCCGACCTTGTCACCTTCGGCGGAGGCCGGTGCGGCTGCAACAAATGCGGCGAGGGCCGCGGCCGCGCCTAGCTTCGCCAATTGAGTCATCGAGCGTTTCATCAGTAATTTTCCTTTTCTGGGTGGACACACATGCCGGCGCCATGCTCCGCACGAGCGGAATCAGTCGCGGAAAGCAGCGCTTTCAACGTGGCGGCAACCGGGAATGTTCGGGATTTCGGGAGCGTTTAGCCGATCAGGAAGCTTAGCCGGTCATCGGCCCTCGACGCGGTGATCTCCAGGATTTCGGGCGTGACGATCTTCTCGACGACGAACGGGTCCTCGCCGACGAAGCTTTCAAGTTCCGAAAGCGTCGTGTCGTGAGCGACGAGGGCGCCGCCAAGGTTCGGCTGCAGGCTGCCCATCAGCACGAAGGTCCCGTTTTCGAAACCGCGCTGGATCCACGCCTTGTGGCCATCCATGAACTCACCCGCACGGGCTTTGTTCTCCGAAAATCTCAACAACACGATGAACATCTGTTTCTTCCTTCCTGATGGGTATGAACAGGCATGCCGCGAGCTTTCGCGCAGCCCGGAGACGGCGCGTTGAAAGCGGCAAGTGCCGATTTGGTGTTTCCGACGAAGTCGGGGCGGAGCGTTACATTTCCGCCCTCTCCCGTTTGTTCGCGCCCGCTGCGCATCCGCTTAGCCAGGCGTACATGCTCTCAAGCTCACGGGCGATAAAGGCGTCGTCCTGATAGGCATTGGCAAGCGTTGCCGCCCCCTGACTGCGGGCAAGCAGATGCATCGCCAATTCATCGGCGTCATCCTCGCGGCCGAGCATTTCAAACTGCCGCTTCAGCCAGGTGCGGAATACCGTGAACAGCTTGTTCGCCTCGCCCTGTGCGGCGTGGTTCAGCTTGGCGAGTTCGCTCGTCAGCGTGCCGATCGGGCAACCGTAGCGCTTTATCTTCTCGCCGTTCACGATCAGGATATCGATGAAGCTGCGGATGCGGTCTTCCGGCGTTTCGCCTTCGATCTCCCACTTCTCCATCATGGCCTGCCGGTCGGCGAGACGCTTTTCGATCACCGCGTCCAGTATCTCATCCTTGGTCTTGAAGTGGTGATAGAAATTGCCGCGCGAGATATTCACGACGCCCGCAATATCGGCGAAGGACGTCTTTTCGAAGCCCTGCCGATAGAACAGATCATCCGCCGCAGCGATTATCTCGTCACGCGTCGCCTTCTTGCTCATGGTTTTCCTCATTCTCGCCGGCACGGCTCCGTAAATTAGGTCGCATGTCCTAATTTATTTCTAGGACAAGCGTCCCAATTCGTCAATCGGAAATTTTCAGCCGCTTCTTCAATCGCTGTCAGGCAGGAACCGCTGGCGCGCCGGTCCGCGGTATTTTTCGCTCCAGCGCGGCTCGATCTCATCCTCATCGAAAACTCCGATGAGGATGCCGGTCGCATAGGGATTGCCGCGCCTTGCGACGACCTCGGCGTCTGAAACCGTCGTGCGTTGCGAAAGCCGCCGCGCCCAGCGCGACAGGCGCTCGTACATCAGCTCGATGATCTGCGCGTGCTCATCGCTCCGCCCGAGATCGACAAGTTCCTGCGGGTCTTTTTCGAGATCGAAGAGCATGGGCGGATATCCGCCTTCTGCATGGACGAACTTCCAGCGCCTGTCGGCGATCATGAAGAGCCTTGCGTCCCTGGGCTCGAGCGCAAGTTCGCCCGCCATCGGCGTCGCGGAATAATCATATTCGCTGACGGCGAATTCCCGCCAGTCGTCCGGCTTCTCGCCGCGCAGGAACGGCAGGAGCGAACGCCCCTCGACGATATGACGCGGAACTTCGCCGCCTGCCGCCTCGATGAATGTCGGTGCAAGGTCGATTGCTTCGACAAGCTCATCGCAGACCGTGCCGCGCGCCGCATCCGCCTCGCGCGAAGGATCGAAGACGATGAGCGGCACCTTCACCGACGGATCGTGGAAGAGATCCTTTTCGCCAAGCCAGTGGTCGCCAAGATAATCGCCATGATCGGAGGTTATGACGATCATCGTGTCGTCCATCCGGCCGGTTTCCTCCATATAGGCGAAGAGCCGGCCCATCTGGTCGTCACACTGCTTGATGAGGCCCATGTAGGCGGGGATCACCGTCTCGCGGACCTCATCACGCGAAAACGCCTGCCCGATCGGGTTGTTCATGAAGGCCGCATGGACGGGATGCGGGTCGGTCTTTTCGCTTACGTGGCGGACCGCCGGCACGATTTGATTTCTGCCATAAATCGCGTGGTAGGGCGCCGGCACGATGTAGGGCCAATGCGGCTTGATGTAGGAAAGGTGGCACAGCCACGGCGCATCGCTTTCCCGCCGCTCCTCCAGAAAGTCGATCGCCCGTGAAGTGAGCCACGGCGTTTCGCTGTCCTCCTCGCGAATGTTCGCGGGCTTGCGCGCGTTCTTCATGAACCAGCCGGAGGCAATTTCGCCGTCGTCCGCCACCCCGGCATTGGCATTTTCCGCCCAAGGGTTCTCCGCCTCATAGCCCCTGGCTTTCAGGTATTCGTTGTATGGCGAGCGCCGCTTGTCATAGAAGCCCGAAGGGCCTTCACCCCATAGTCCGTCGTCGCGCAAATAAACGTCGAAACCGCATTCCCAGACGCGCGCGCCAATGATCGAATCCCGCGAGACACCAAGCCTTTCCATCCCCTTTTCGTCCGCCTTCATATGCGTCTTGCCAATGAGAAAGGCGTCCATGCCGATCTCGCGCAAATGATCGCCAAGCGTCGTCTCCCCAACCTTGAGCGGATAGTTGTTCCAGGCGGCGCCATGGGAATGAACGTAACGGCCGGTGTAAAAGCTCATGCGCGAGGCGCCGCAGACGGGCGATTGCACATAGGCGTTCGAAAAGCGCACGCCCTTCGCGGCCAGCCTGTCTATATTGGGCGTTTCAAGCGTCGGGTGGCCCGCGCAGGAGAGATAGTCGAACCGCAGCTGGTCGAACATGATGAAGAGGATGTTTTTTATTTTTCCGGCCACTGCGCGCTCGCCTTTCTGAAAATTGTTTCCCGTTTTCTTACCGTCCCTATGCCAGGCTACCTATATCCATGAATGAATTTCCGTAATGGTTGCGAAATCCGGATTTCAGCCAGATGTACGAATTCATTTCCATTGCCTACGATATAATAGGTTACTGGACCGCGCGGCTGATCGTGCCGATGGCCAGTTTCGGCCGCATACAGGTGCAAACGATGTCGTCGAACGAGAGAGGCTTCAACACCCTCGGGCTGAAACGCAGGCCTGGCGGCACTTTTCTGCTGCAAGATACCGTGGCAGGGTGGGTCGGCTGCGGTTTCTGGCTTTTGGCTCTCGCTGTCTATCTGGCCGTTTGACCTGGCGGTCCGCATGAAACGCATTGTCGGCACCAACGGGCCGCAATACGAAATGATTTCATATTTGCCCATTGTTTCAATACCATAAGACGAAACAATCCTTTTGGTTCATCCATCCGAGGAAATGACGGTTGAACCTTTGCGCATAAAAAGTTACAAACGCAACTAATCATCGTCTGAATGCGGAGCGTTTGGCGGGCGGGATTGCAAATCCGCCGACAAGAATTCGCTCCCGCATTGATAAATGAGCATATTCTTGGTCGGACGGGTCGGAATTGAATATGCCGGAGGAGGGATCAGACATGACGCTCAGCTACATGCCGGGCTTCGGCAACGATTTCGAGACGGAATCGCTGCCTGGCGCGCTTCCCCAGGGACAGAATTCGCCGCAACGCTGCGCCTACGGTCTCTATGCCGAGCAGCTTTCGGGCTCGCCCTTCACCGCGCCGCGCGGAACGAACGAACGCTCATGGCTGTACCGGATCCGCCCCTCCGTGCGCCACACCGCCCGCTTTCACCCGGTTTCCTATAACCACTGGCACACGGCGCCGAACATCGACGATCACGAACTTGCGCTCGGCCAATTGCGCTGGGACCCGATCCCCATGCCGAACGAACCGACGAACTTCGTGGCCGGAATGCGCACGATCACGACGGCTGGGGACGTTCACACGCAGGTGGGCATGGCGACCCACGTCTACGTGCTGAACGAAGCAATGCGGGACGACTATTTCTTCAACGCGGATGCAGAAATGCTGCTGGTGCCGCAGGAAGGCGAGATTCGCGTCTACACCGAAATGGGCATCATGGACGTCGCGCCGAAGGAGATCTGCATCCTGCCGCGCGGCATGGTCTTCAAGGTCGAGCCGAAGGACGGCCCATCGCGCGGCTATGTCTGCGAAAACTACGGCGCGAAATTCACGCTGCCCGATCGGGGGCCGATCGGCGCGAACTGCCTGGCAAACCCGCGCGACTTCAAGACGCCGACCGCCTGGTACGAGGACAAGGAAACCGACTGCCGCATCACCGTGAAATGGTGCGGGCGCTTCTATGTCACCGAAATCGGCCATTCGCCGCTCGACGTCGTCGCATGGCACGGCAACTATGCGCCCTACAAATACGACCTCACGACCTATTCGCCGGTCGGCGCGATCCTGTTCGACCATCCCGATCCGTCGATATTCACGGTTCTGACGGCACCTTCCGGCGAAGCGGGCACGGCCAACATCGACTTCGTGATCTTTCCCGAACGCTGGATGGTGGCCGAACACACATTCCGCCCGCCCTGGTACCACCGCAACATCATGTCGGAATTCATGGGCCTGATCTACGGCCAGTACGACGCCAAGGAAGAAGGCTTCGTGCCGGGCGGCATGAGCCTGCACAACATGATGCTGCCGCACGGGCCCGATGCCATGGGCTTCGACAAGGCGAGCAACGCGGAGCTTCGCCCGCACAAGCTTTCCGGCACAATGGCCTTCATGTTCGAGACGCGCTTTCCCCAGCATCTGACGCGCTACGCCGCGAACCTGGAAACCCTGCAGGAAAACTATCTCGACTGCTGGAGCGGGCTGAAGAAGCGCTTCAACGGCACGCCGGAAGGCAACTGGGAATAATCCCCGGCATCCTTCCTCTGGTTAGAATTGAGCGATTTTCCGTCAATCGGATCACGCATCCGGCTGGAAAGCGCTCCGGGAAACTGGAACCAATATGAAACTGGCAACGCTGAACAACGGAACGCGCGACGGCCTTCTCGTCGTCGTCTCGAAGGACCTTACCCGCTGCACGGAGGCAACGCGCATCGCGCCGACCCTTCAGGCAGCGCTGGACGACTGGGCAACCGTGGGCCCGAAACTGGCCGTGCTTGCCGAGAGTCTGGAGCATGACGCCGTACCGACCATGCGCTTTCACGAGCACCTGACGCTTTCGCCGCTGCCGCGCGCCTTTCAATGGGCGGACGGCTCGGCCTATGTGAACCACGTGGAGTTGGTCCGCAAGGCTCGCGGCGCGGAAATGCCGGCAAGCTTCTGGACCGACCCGCTTATGTATCAGGGCGGCTCCGACGCATTCCTTAGCCCCCGCGCGCCGATCCTGATGGGCGACGAGGCATGGGGCATCGACATGGAAGGCGAAGTCGCGGTCGTGGTCGACGACGTGCCGATGGGCGCGAGCGTCGATGAGGCGCGCGATGCGATCCGCCTCGTCATGCTCGTCAATGACGTGAGCCTGCGCGGGCTTATCCCCGCCGAACTCGGCAAGGGCTTCGGCTTCTTCCAGTCGAAGCCCTCTTCCGCTTTTTCGCCCGTGGCTGTCACGCCCGACGAACTGGGCGATGCCTGGGACGGCGGCAAGGTGCATTTGGCCCTATGCGTCGACCTCAACGGCAAACCGTTCGGGCGGGCGAACGCGGGCGTCGACATGACGTTCGATTTCCCCACACTCATCGCCCATGCGGCGAAAACGCGGCCTCTCTCGGCGGGTGCAATCATCGGTTCGGGCACGGTTTCCAACAAGCTCGACGGTGGACCGGGCAAGCCGGTCGATGCAGGCGGGGTCGGCTACTCCTGCATTGCCGAAATCCGCATGATCGAGACGATCGAGGCTGGCGAGGCGACAACGCCCTTCATGCGCTTCGGCGATACGGTGCGCATCGAAATGAGGGACGAAGCCGGCCATTCGATCTTCGGTGCGATAGACCAGACGGTGGAAAAATACGAACACTGAAAATTTTGGGAGAATTCCGATGGCAAAAGCCTTCGCATCGCAAGGCGATATGGCCGAAAAGAAGATTTCCTTCAGCGAAATCGGCCGCGGCCTCTGGGCCTTCACCGCCGAGGGCGACCCGAACTCCGGCGTCATCATCGGCGACGACAGCGTGATGATCGTGGAAGCGCAGGCGACGCCAAGGCTCGCCAACAAGGTGATCGAGAAGGTGCGATCCGTCACCGACAAGCCGATCACGCATCTGACGCTGACCCACTATCACGCCGTGCGGGTGCTGGGCGCATCCGCATACAACGCTCAGCAGGTGATCATGAGCGAGAAGGCGCGCTCCATGGTCGCGGAACGCGGCAAGGAGGACTGGGACAGCGAATTCGCCCGTTTCCCGCGTCTTTTCCAGGGGCATGAGAGCATTCCGGGCCTGACATGGCCGACGACTACCTTCAACAACCGCATGACAGTCTACCTCGGTAAACGGCGGGTCGACCTGATGTTCCTCGGCCGCGCCCATACGGCGGGCGACATCGTGATCCACGTGCCGGATGCGAACGTCATGTTCACGGGCGACATCGTCGAATATCACTCCGCCTGCTACTGCGGCGACGGCCATTTCCACGACTGGCCGGGAACGCTCGAGAAAATCCGCGCCTTCGATGTCGACGCCATCGCGCCGGGGCGTGGCGATGCGCTGGTGGGCAAGAAGATGGTCAACGATGCGCTTGATCTTACAGGTGATTTCGTGAAATCGACCTACCGCCCGGTGGCGCAGGTCGCATCGCGCGGCGGCTCGCTGAAGGAAGCCTGGGACGCATGCCGGGCCGAATGCGACCCGAAATTTTCCGATTACGCGATCTACGAGCACTGCCTGCCTTTCAACGTCGCGAGGGCCTATGACGAGGCGCTCGACATCGACACGCCTCGCATCTGGACGGCGGAGCGCGACAAGGAAATGTGGGATGCTCTGCAGGGCTAAGTAATTACATGATCTCTCATTTTCACCTCATGGCGCTCAACAACGCCTATGCGAACGAGAAGCTGCTCGATGCGGTTTGCGAACTCTCCGAAAAAGAGTTCGCGGCCCCGCGCACGGGCTTCTTCCCCTCGCTCAAGGCGACGCTTAACCACGTGTTTTTCGTCGACCGCTATTACCTCGACGCGCTCTATGAAGAGGGCGTCGGGAAGAAAGTCTACGACGCCCAGGAAATTTCCAATCCGTCCGAATTGAAATCCAAACAGGCGAAAGAGGATGCCCGCCTCGTCGCCTTCTGCCGCGACCTGACGGATGAAGGCGCGAGGCGGCATGTCACGACCGACCGCGGGGATAAAGGCGTGATCGAGGAGCGGGTGGATGCGCTGCTCATGCATCTCTTCCAGCATCAGATCCACCACCGGGGGCAGGCGCACGCGATGCTCTCATCCACCAAGGTGAAGCCACCGCAGCTCGACGAATTCTTTCTGGACTTCGAACGCGACCCGGTTGCGGAGAAGCATCTGACAACGGCCGGAATGACGGACTGGCAACCAAACTAACCAGCGCAAGCAGGTGCGTTCGGGAGGAAACATGACGAAGATCTTCGAAACGCCGCTGTACCCCTACGAGCGATCGGCCGATCAGGACGCGGCGGAGCCGGTTCGCCATCCGGTCGTCGTCATCGGGGCGGGACCAATCGGGCTGGCGGCCGCGATCGATCTTGCCCGGCATGACGTGCCGGTCGTCATCCTCGACGAAAACGACAAGGTGAGCTGGGGTTCGCGCGCGATCTGTTTCGCAAAGCGTCCGCTTGAAATCCTCGACCGGCTCGGCTGCGGGCAGGAAATGGTCGACAAGGGCGTCCAGTGGAATCTCGGCAAGGTCTTCTTCGGCGACCGCAAGGTCTATGATTTCAACCTGCTGCCGGAGGAAGGCCACCACCGGCCCGCCTTCATCAACCTGCAGCAATATTACTTCGAGGAATACCTGGTGAACCGCGCCCGCGCGCTGGAGGCCGAAGGCAAGCCCATAGACCTTCGCGGCGGCAGCAAGGTGACAGCGGTCGAGGCGAAGGACGACGGCGTGCTGCTGACCGTGGAGACGCCGGACGGTCCCTACCGTATCGCCGCCGACTGGGTGATCGCCTGCGACGGCGCCGGCTCACCCGTGCGCTCCATGATGGGGCTCGACTTCGTCGGCCGCGTCTTCGAAGACAATTTCCTGATCGCCGACGTCGTGATGGAAGCGGGCTTTCCGACCGAACGCTGGTTCTGGTTCGATCCGCCGTTCAACAAGGGCCAGTCGGCCCTTTTGCACAAGCAGCCCGACAACGTCTGGCGGATCGACCTGCAACTTGGCTGGGACATCGACAAGGAAAAGGAAAAGAAGCCGGAAAACGTGATCCCGCGGCTGAAGGCAATGCTGGGCGAGGATGCGAAATTCGAGCTGGAATGGGTCTCGATCTACACCTTCCAGTGCCGGCGGATGGAGAAATTCCGCCACGGGCGGGTAATCTTCGCCGGCGATGCCGCGCATCAGGTATCACCATTTGGCGCGCGAGGGGCGAACTCCGGCCTGCAGGACACCGACAACCTGATCTGGAAGCTGAAGCTCGTGATGGAGGGCAAGGCGCCGGAGACGCTGCTCGACAGCTATGACGCGGAGCGAGTCCATGCGGCTGACGAGAACATCCTGAATTCGTCGCGCTCCACCGACTTCATCACCCCGAAATCGGACCAGAGCCGTATCTTCCGCGACGCCGTTCTGGACCTTGCCGAACATTTCGAGTTCGCCCGCCCCATCGTCAATTCCGGGCGGCTGTCGGTTCCCGCGACCTACGACGGCTCACCGCTGAACGGCCCGGACGTGGCCGGAATGCCAGACCGCACACGCCCCGGCGCCCCGGCGGTGGACGCGCCGATTGGCAACGGATGGCTGCTTTCACGCCTCGGCGACCGCTTCCAGCTCATGACGATCGACGCGGATGCGCCGGACAGGATCGACGTGGAAGGCATCGAGGTCGAGCGGCTGGAGCTTTCAACGAATGACGATCCAAGCGGGGCCCTCGCCGAGCGCTATCTGGGCGATGCGCAGGCCGGCATCTACCTGATGCGCCCTGACCAGCATGTCGCCGCGCGCTGGACGAAATTCAACGAGGCGGAGCTTCGCTCCGCTGTCAACACCGCAACTGGAGCGCTTTCCAATCGGGTTGAAACACCCGATTGATAAGAAAACGCTCCAGGATCAATAGCTTGAGCATATTCTTGTCGTTCAGCCTGATTCAACCTGAACGGAATATGCTCTAGCCGGAATTGAGGAGACGGGAATGAGCGAACTGACCCTCAAGGCCAATATCGACCGGCCTGACGACTTCTACGCCGACCTTCTCGCCGCCCACGAAGGGCTCCCGAAGGCGCAAAGCGACGCGCTCAACGCGCGCCTTATTCTCGTGCTTGCCAACCAGGTCGGCGACCGGGAGGTGCTTAAGGATGCGCTTGCGGCTGCAAAGCAGGCCATGCACCGGGATCCCGCCCGATCCTGACCGTCCACGGAGGACATGCCCCATGAAAATCGAGAAGATCCACCACGTCGCCTATCGCTGCAAGGACGCGAAGGAGACGGTCGAATGGTACACGAAGAACCTGAACATGGACTTCATCCTCGCGATCGCCGAGGACCATGTGCCGTCGACCCATGAGCCCGACCCCTACATGCACATCTTCCTGGATGCGGGAGACGGCAATGTGCTCGCCTTTTTCGAGCTGCCGACGAAACCGGAAATGGGCCGCGATCCGAACACGCCGATCTGGGTGCAGCATATCGCCTTCAAGGTGAAGGACCGCGATACGCTGCTGGAGTTCAAGGAGAACCTCGAAAAGAACGGGATCGAGGTTCTGGGCGTTACCGACCACTCGATCTTCCATTCGATCTATTTCTTCGATCCGAACGGACACCGTATCGAACTGGCCTGCCCGGACCCGGCGGAAGACGAGATGCTGAAGAAACTCGACGCCGTCAAATGGGACATGCTCGAGGAATGGTCGAAGACCAAGCGCGCGCCCAAGCACGCCGCCTGGATGCACGAGAAGGAACTTTCCGACGTTTGATTTCCTGGTTTTACGAATCTCGCGAGCGCCAGCGAACCTGCGAATGGCGTCACCCTCACCCTAGCCCTCTCCCTCAAGGGAGAGGGGACGCGAGCTGCGGCGCGGTAACAAACATCAACGTCGTTGTTCGCAGAAACGCCAAGAAACTGTTGAGCATCAGTCTCGCGCCGGGTGAGGGTGGAACGGAATTGCCACATCGCCTACGCCTTAGGATCCTGACCCCAGGAGACGAAGAATGAGCCGCACCGTTCTCTATGACTACTGGCGTTCGTCAGCCAGCTACCGGCTGCGGATCGCGCTGAACCTGCTCGGCATCAGCTATGACGCGGTGCAGGTGAACCTTCTCAAGAAGGCACATAAAGCGCCGGAGAACCTTGCCCGCAACCCGCAGGGCCTTGTGCCGACACTAGAAATCGACGGGCGGACGATGACCCAGTCGGTCTCTATCCTCGAATATCTGGACGAGACGCGGGAAGGGGCCGGCTTTCTGCCCCGAGACCCCGTGGGACGGCAGCGCGTGCGCGCGCTATCTTACGTGATCGCCATGGAAATCCACCCGGTCTGCAACATGTCCGTTGCCGGATATGCGATGCAGCTCGGCGGCGGGGACGAGCAGATACGTATCGACTGGATGAAGAAGTTCATCGGCGAAGGCCTGACAGCGTTCGAAAAGATGCTGGACGCTCCGGCGACCGGCGCCTTCTGCCATGGCGACCGGCCGACGATGGCCGACATCTGCCTCGTGCCACAGCTTTACAACGCCGAGCGCTGGGGTGCCGACCTTTCCGCCTGCCCGAAGCTGATCGAGATCGGCGAGCGCTGCCGGGCAATAGACGCTTTCGCCGCAGCCCATCCGGACCGGGTCGGACCACCGAAGGACTGAACCCGCTCAAGATATTAATTCTGGAGCGAATTCTTGTCACGAAAGCGATCCCGCTTTCGTGGAAAGCGCTCTAGCGCGCCTCAAGCCGCTTCAGGAACCAGCGGACCAGCCGGTCCCAGACCATGTCCTTTTCCGCCGCGTCCTCTACCCCGTGATCGAGGTTCGGATTGTCGTTCACCTCGATGACGACGACATTGTCGCCGACCTGCTTCAGGTCCACGCCGTAAAACCCGTTACCGATAAGGCGCGCGGCGCGCACCGCCGTTTCCACCACGAGGGGCGGCGCCTCGAGAAGCGAGGAGGACCGGAAACGGCCTTCGACGGCTGGTTTGCCTTCCTCGTGACGCACGATCTGCCAGTGCTTCTTCGCCATGAGATACTGGCAGGCGAAAAGCGGCTCACCGTCCAGAACGCCGATCCGCCAATCGAAGGAGGTGGGGCAAAATTCTTGGGCAAGGAGGACGTCGGACTCGTCGAACAACTCCTTCATCCTGGCGGAAAGCGCGGCGGCATCTTCCACTTTGAAGACGCCGCGCGAGAAGGAACCGTCGGGTATCTTCAAGACGATCGGCCAGCCGAGCGCTTCGCCCAGCCCATCCGCATCCTTCATGGTCGACAGGATCACCGTCTTCGGCGTCGGCACGCCGTTCTGCTCCAGAAGCTCGGCCAGATAAACCTTGTTGGTGCAGCGGATCATGGAAACCGGGTCGTCGATGACAGGCATGCCTTCGAACGTCGCGCGACGGGCGAAACGGTAGGTGTGATTATCGATCGTGGTCGTGTCGCGGATGAAAAGCGCATCGAACTGGGCAAGCCGCTCCAGATCGCCCTTGCCGATGGGAACCACTTCCACGCCGTGCCGCGCGGCGACCTTCGCGAGATACTTCAGGGAGGCTTGCGAGGACGGAGGCAGCGGGTCCTTCGGGTCGCAAAGGACGGCGAGCGAATATTTCATCGGCACGCGCTGTTTCGGCGCGCGCCAGGAACGACGGGTGTAGGCCTCCAGCGAGCTGTTGAAATGCTCGCGCCCCTGGGAATCCAGTTCGGTCAGGGGAAGCGGGCGGATACGGTCTATCGTGCGCCATTCGCCGGGCTTTACCGTCACCTCCAGAAGCGGCACGCGAAACCAGTCGAACACGAGGCGGGCAAAAGGCTCGTAAGCGGCATCCGCGGCATGGCCGAAGCAGACCGTGAGCTTGAAGGAACCTGCCGGAACATCCGCGATTTTCGCCAGCGTTCTGTTGAGGCGGTCCTCCAGTTCGGGAAGGGCATGCCGGTAAAGCCCCTTCCTGGAAAGTTCCGTCATGGTTTCAACGCCAGGCACGACGCGGTGCCCGCGCGCTTCCGCCAGAAGCGAGGCGTAGTATCCGCCGCCCTGGTAGGCGTAGGAGCGCGAAAGGTTCAGGATCGTCGGATGCGTGCCGGCGAAAAGCTTCGGGCGCGTGATGTATTCGCGCACCGTCATGACCTTGTGCGGGGTTTCCGCGTTCGAAAGGTCCTTGGAATTGTCGACGAGAATGACCCATGTGGCCATAGGCTCTATGCCTTTCTGAGCAATATCTGCGCGCGCATACCCTGCTTGCCCCAGCGGGCCATATGCTCGAAAGCGGTGAAGGGAATGGGCAGGTGCGCGGCGTCGGCGAACGTCTCGGGGATGGCGTCCGGATCGGTTCCCTTGTCGTGGCCGGCGGCGACTTCAGGCTCCGTCCAGGGGTCGTGCACGATCACATGACGCTCGTCGCCGCCGTGAACGAGGATCCAGTGCGGCTCCTTCTTGCGATACATGCCGTAACCGGAGATGAGCACGATCGACAGCGTGCCGCGCTGCGCCTCGCCCGCCAGTTCCTGCGCCGAAAGCGGCCTGTCGAACACCGGGATCGACAAGGTTTTCGCTTCGCTGCGGAAATCGTCCTGCACGAGACGCATCACGCGGCGCTTTTCCGCATCGCGAACGGAAGAAAGGAAGAAATGCTCTTCCGTGTTGACCCGGATTTCGGCGTATAGGCCTCGTTTCTTCGCCGCGACCGCGAGGCCGAAAGGCTCGCACCCGCCGAGACCCGATGCGAGGTAGATCGTCGTCGCCTCGCGCCAAAGCCTGAGTTCGGCGGTCTCGTCCACGCCGCTTTCGATATCGAAGGCGCCGAATGCCATGCGCAGGCAGCACGGCCCGCATGTGAAGTCCGTCGCCTGACGGAAGTAGGGAACCGACGTTCTGAGCGCTTGCCCGCCATGAAGGCGCTTTTCGAGGCGAAGCGCATCTTCGCCGTCCTCATAGTAGCCCTTGACCCGCGAGAACCGCCGGTAGCCCGATCTTTCGTACAAACCGAGGGCGGCCGGATTGTCCGCGCGAACCTCAAGACGCAGGAAAAGCCGGTCGGCGTCATAGGCGGCATCTTCAGCCGCCTCCAGCAGCTTTCGCCCGATGCCGGAACCCTGGAAAGCGGTATCGACGGCGATGGAGTAAAGCCTTGCCAGCGCCGTTTGCGCGCGAAAGAGCACGAGCGCGTATCCGGCGAGCCGGTCCCCCGCTATCGCCACGATCAGCCGTGCCGTCGGGCTTTTGAGGAAATGACGGAAATTGCGCCGCGAGATGCGGTCGCTCGAAAAGGCGGCATTTTCAAGCGCGACAAGCGGCGCAAGATCCTCCGCCCTCGCCGCGCGTAAGCCGACGGGGTGGGAGCCTTGCCGATCATCGGCAGGATGCGGCGCATTGGCGGCGCGGGACGATGTGTCCACGATATTCGATTTTCCGAAAAGAAATCAGGATCGCATGACGGCTCGCAATTTACGCCATGACCCAACAGCGGGCTATATACGCCTTGGAGCGGCGCTTCGCCAGCGCGATTTCGCACTTGCATTCAACGAACGAAACAAGAACAATCGCCAATCTGGAGGTGGTCGATGCAATCGAACAGGGTGAGGCTGGACGATCCCCTGGCCGACGGGCGGCAATCCGACACGGCGACGATGGTCTGGCGCGGGGTCGCACGGCTTTTCCGGCAGCTGGGATATGCGAGCGTGGGCGAGGTGGTGCTGGCTTCGGGCAGGCGCGCGGACCTGATGGCCGTGGGGCCGAAGGGCGAAATCTGGATCGTGGAAGTGAAATCCTCCATCGCGGACTTTCGCGCCGACCGCAAATGGCCGGGATACCGGGACTTTTGCGACCGTTTCTTCTTCGCAAGCCATGCCGAAGTGCCGCGCGGCATCTTTCCGGAAGAAGCAGGCTTCATCCTCTCCGACGGATTTTTCGCCGATATCCTGCGCGAGGCGCCGGAACACAAGCTTGCGGGCGCAAGGCGCAAGGCCGTGACGTTGCGCTTCGCGCAGGCCGCCGCAAACCGCCTGCATGATGCGCTCGACCCGGACGCCCGGTCGGACGCTGCCTTTTAGGAAAGAAACCGCTCAGCGCGGCGCGCGCTTGGCGAGGATGCGCTGCAGGGTGCGGCGATGCATGTTGAGCCGGCGCGCCGTTTCCGAGACGTTACGGTCGCAAAGCTCGTAGACGCGCTGGATGTGCTCCCAGCGCACACGATCCGCCGACATCGGATTTTCAGGCGGAGGCGCCTTCTCGTCGCCCTCGCGGGTCAACGCCGCGTAGATGTCGTCGGCATCGGCGGGCTTCGCCAGATAGTCGACCGCGCCGAGCTTTACCGCCGTGACGGCCGTCGCGATGTTGCCGTAGCCGGTAAGGATCAACGCGCGCGCATCCGGGCGGCGGGCGCGGATCGCCTCTATCACGTCGAGGCCGCTGCCATCCTCTAGGCGCATGTCTACAACCGCATAGGCGGGCGGGGCGGCTTCCACCTTGCCGATCGCCTCGCGCACGCTGTCGGCGGTATCGGTCTGAAATCCGCGTTTTTCCATCGCTCGCGCCAGCCGCTGGTTGAAAGCGTGATCGTCATCGACAATGAGCAGGCGGCGGTCTTCCATCGCGTTTTCCTGGCCCTGCGGATCGGTCATGGGCATTCCGGCCTTGTTTAGAGGAATTCAAAATTCAGCATTTGTTATAGATTGGCTTTCCTTCACGTCAAAGCCCCCGTATCGACGGAAGCCGAAGGTGCCGCACCATTCTCCACCGCCATTTTGCCTTCCTGGTCCATCACGGGGCGGGGCCAGGCGACCGTTATCACCGCGCCATGCGCGGGCGGGCGGCGATTGTCGAAATAAAGCCTCGCGCCCGTGCGCTCCAGCAAGGTCTTGGCGATGAAGAAGCCGAGGCCGAGGCCGCCGGCGCGCGTTCCGTCGTCGCCACGGGCATCCTTCAACCGCCCGCGGGCGGTGACATAGGGATCGCCGAGGCGGGCCAGAACATCCGGCGCGAAGCCCGGCCCGTCGTCGCTGATGACGATGCGAACGTCCTTGCCGCTCCAGCGTCCTTCCACCCTTACCGTCGTATCTGCGAAGTCGACCGCGTTCTCCACGAGATTGCCGAGGCCGTAAATGATGCCCGGATTGCGCGCGCCGACCGGCTCTCCGCCTTCGCCGCGCAGATCGACCTCGATCCGCGTGCCGAAATCGCGGTAGGGCGAGACGACCTCCTCGATCAGCTGCGACAGCGGCATGCGGCGGATGTGCAGGTCGCCCTCGTTGGAAAGGGAGGTGAGCTTGGCGAGAATATCCCGGCATCTTTCCGCCTGGGAGGAGATCAGGGCGACATCCTCCCCGCGAGGATCGTCGGTCTCGAACTCGGGCTTCAGCTCCCTGGCTGTCAGGAAGATGGTGGCAAGCGGAGTGCCGAGTTCATGCGCGGCCGCCGCCGCCAGCCCGTCTAGCGCGTTGAGATGCTGCTCGCGCGCGAGCACAAGCTCGCTCGCCGCCAGCGCATCGGCAAGCTGGCGGGCTTCCTCCGCCACGCGGAACGCGTAAACCCCCATGAAGGCAAGCGCGCATACGAGCGCGGTCCAAACGCCGAAGGCGTACATTGGCGGCAGCAGGAAATCGCGCGTTTGCGGCCAGGGCAGCGGCATGTGGAAGACGGCAAGCACGCTGGCGATGCCGGCCGCGAGCAGGCCGAGCAGGATCGTCTTGTGCGCCGAAAGCCCGGTCGCCGAGATCATGACCGGCGCAAGCAGCAGGAACGCAAAGGGATTGCCGAGACCGCCCGTCAGGTACAGGAGCCCGCCCATCTGGATAAGGTCGTATCCGAGCTGGATCGCCGCCATGCGCTCCGACAGGCGGCGGGTTGCCGGCCACAGGATCTTGAGGAAGATGTTGAGCCACGCCGAAAACGCCACGAGCCCGAAGCACAAGACGAGCGGAAAGGGGTAACCGAGCCCGAAATGCACCACGAGAAGGGCCGCCGTCTGCCCGGCTATCGCAAGCCAGCGCAGGCGCACGAGAGTATCGAGCTTCAATCTCCTGTGCGGCAGACGCAGGTCGTCTTCGCGCGCTTCCAGCATTCGGCAAACCTTCCTTGTCGATCAATGCCTTGCACTTTAGTTCCGCCGGCTTCGCCGTGCCAGCCGATCTCGCGCAGGAAGCCGGAAACCGGCGGTTTCGCAACCGTTATCGTCCTAAATACCTTGTGCCGTGACCTTGCAACATGCTAGCCAGCGCTCGACAGTTTGGCCCACCGGGCCGAAGCCGCCGTCTTGCGATGCGCGAAGTCATCGCCGGCGCGCGGCCCCAGGCACTTGAAACCAGGACGACACGACATGACCGATACCAACGACGCCGCCGCACCGGCCGGTGGTGCCCCGCAGGGCGGAGAGGGGCAGGCTCAGCCGGGCCTCTCGATCATCGCTCAGTACATCAAGGACCTTTCCTTCGAAAACCCCAATTCGCCGCGCTCGCTGCAGCCGCAGGGACAGCCGAAGCTCGACATCAATGTGAACGTCAACGCGACGCCGTTCAACGACAACCAGTTCGAAGTGGTGCTGACGCTGAGCGCGAAGGCCAACAACGACGCCATGGCGCTGTTCGTCGTCGAGCTTGTCTACGCCGGGCTTATCAAGGTTTCCGGAGTGCCGCAGGAGCACCTGCACCCCTTCGTGATGATCGAGGCGCCGCGCATCATCTTCCCGTTCGCGCGCAACATCCTGGCCGAGGCGACACGCAACGGCGGCTTCCCGCCGCTGATGCTGGACCCGATCGATTTCGCCGCGCTCTACCGCCAGAACCTGCAACAGCAGCAGGCAGCGAGCGGCAACGGCGAAGGCGAAGGCGAGGCTCCCCAGCAGCCGATGCCGAACTGAGCGGGCAAAACGCCCAGACAACGAAAAGCCGCGGAACCGGTCCGCGGCTTTTTTCATTTCGGCTTTTCATTTCAACGTGTTCAGGCTTCCGCTTCCTGTCCGGGCTTGCGGCCACGGTTCGCCATGAAGCGGTCGAACTCCTCCTGATCGCGCGCGCGGCGCAACTCACGCAGAAACTCGTCAAACTCCGCACGCATGCGGTCAAGCCGGGCCCGCTCTTCCTCAAGGCGCTTAAGCTCGCGTTCGCGATATTCGTCGAACGCGGCATTTCCGGTGCGGCCGAAGCCGTGACCGCCGCTCGACGGGCCATGCCAGGCTCCCGAGCGCCACTGATCGCGGGCATCGCGCGCCATGTCTCCAAAGCGGTCGCCCCAGATGATGTAGGCAAGCATTGCAAGGCCAAGCGGCCAGAAAACGATGAAGCCGAGCACCATCAGGCCGATTGTCATCGGATTCCAGCCCGGTCTGATCGCAGAACAACTTGTCATGACGACTCCCTCTTCACCCGTTGCTCTTATCAGGTGGGCGCGAGGAAGCGGATATTCAAGATGAACGCGGCGTAATCGGCATTCCACGAGCAGCGCCGCAAAAGAAAAACGGCGGCGCGCTTTAACGCCCCGCCGCCGATCAAACCACGTTTGCAAAGCCTCAGGAAGTCACTGATTCCGTGAGTTTTTTCGCCTGCCCGATCCAGTTGTCGCGCGCGATGCGGCCGCGGAATTCCAGCTTGTCGTCGAGAACCGCGATCTGGGCCGTCGAAAGCTGCGCTATCTGCCAGAAATGGAAGATACCGGCCTCGTTCAGCATTTTCTCAAGCTTCGGCCCGACGCCCGAAATCCGCTTCAGATCGTCGACGGTGCCTTCCGGCTTGACGAGCAGGATCTCATCAAGCGGGTTCGTCTTCGTCTCAACAGGCGCGGTTTTCGCCACGATCGGCGCAGGCGTATTTGCCGGCCTCGCCGTGCCGTTTGCCGCACCAGCCGTTACCGTAACGTTGCGCGTTCGATTGGATGCGATGAAATCGAGGATGCGCGGGGCAATTTCCGCGCGGAACCTGGAACCGTTGAAAACGCCGTAGTGGCCGACCGACGGCTGCTCGTAATGAACCTTCTTGTCCTCGGGAAGATTGACGCAGAGCTTGTGCGCCGCCTTCGTCTGGCCGCGGCCGGTGATATCGTCCTTCTCGCCTTCGATGGTCAGCAGCGCCGTATTGCGGATCGCATGGCAATCGACCGGCTCGTCGCGATGCGTCATCTTGCCGTTCGGAAGCGCATGGCGGATGAAGACCGTTTCCACGGTCTGCAGGTAAAACTCACCCGAAAGGTCCATGACGGCCAGATATTCGTCATAGAATTCACGGTGCTTTTCCGCGTTGTCGCCGTCGTTTTCGACGAGATGCTGGAAGAAGTCGCGATGGGCGATCATATGCCGGTCGAGATTCATGCTCATGAAGCCGGAAAGCTGCAGGAAACCTGGATAGACATCACGCATGAAACCCGGGTGCGGGAAGGGCACCGGCATGATGACGTTGCGCTCGAACCAGTCGATCCCCTTGCGCTCGGCGAGATCGTTGACGGCCGTGGGGTTGATACGCGTATCGATCGGCCCGCCCATGAGCGTCATGGTCGACGGCGCATAGGGATCGTCGTTCGCCTCCATGACGGCGACCGCCGAAAGAACCGGCACCGACGGCTGGCACACGCCGATGACATGCGTGTCTTCGCCAAGGAAATGCAGGATGGAGATGATGTAGTCGATATAGTCGTCGAGGTCGAAACCGCCTTCCGACAGCGGCACCATGCGCGCGTCGATCCAGTCGGTGATATAGACGTCGGCGCGCGGCAACATGGCCTCGACCGTGCCGCGCAGGAGCGTGGCATAGTGGCCCGACATGGGCGCGACGATCAGGATGCGCGGGTCGCTGCCGCGACGGGTGCGCGCCCTGGCATCGCCCGGGCCACGCTCGAAGTGAATGAGATTGCAGAACGGCCTCTTCCAGACCACTTTTTCGCGAACCGGCACACGCATGCCGCCCAGCGTGGTTTCATGCAGCCCGAACTCCGGCTTGCCATAACGGCGCGTCGTGCGCTCGAACACTTCGCAGGCCGCCGCGATGGAGCGCCCGTAAGTGGTATGGGAAACCGGATTGAGGGGATTCTGGAAGTAAAGGCGCGTCATATCCGCAGCCGCCCGCATGGGGCTCAAAGCCGCGTGATTGAGTTCGTAAAGCTGGTAATAAGGCACCTGATCCGACCTTTCATCCAACGACCGGCAATGCCCGTCACGACTTTCGCATTGCAAAAGATTAAGCGGATTGGAACCACATTCTCAATATCGACTGTCGTAGCATTGTCCACGGACCGGCGATTCTTGCGAAGGTTCAGGCGGTTCGACAGCTCATCACTTTTGCGGCACTGCGGTGGAGGATAGATCGCACCTGCGAACAAAGCAAATTATCAGACAAATCAAACCGTCAAATCGGGTCGAATACTTGCACCCCGCACAGCCATTGCGAGTAATTACGTAACGTCATATGTGGATATCCACAGTCACGCGGCAAGATCGGCGACGACGGCATCGAGCACCGGAAAGCCGGCGGGCGTAACCCTGAGGCGCTGCGGCCCGAGTTCCTCGACCATGCCATGCTCGAGAAGCTGGTCCAGCCTCCAGGGGTCGATCCTGCGCCCGGCAAGCCTTTCAAAACGCGCCAGATCCACGCCCTCGACAAGACGAAGGCCCATCAGCAGGAATTCGTCGCCCTGCTCTTCCTGATCGAGTGGCAGGTCCTCAACGCGGCCGTGGCCATAGGCCTCCACGTTGGCAAGCCATGTCTCGGGATGCATTTCCGTCGCCGTCGCGCGTTTCGTGGCGCCGACGGAAATTCGCCCATGCGCCCCGGGCCCGACCCCCACATAGTCGCCATAGCGCCAGTAGACGAGATTGTGCCGGCATTCCGCGCCGGACGCCGCATGGTTCGACACCTCATAGGCCGGGAGGCCGCGCGCGGCGCAAACCTCCTGCGTCGCCTCGTAAAGATCGGCTGAAAGATCGTTGTCCGGCACCGTCAGCTTGCCGGCCTTGTAGAGCCGGTAGAACGGCGTGCCCTGCTCGATCGTGAGCTGATAAAGCGACAGGTGATCGGCGGCGAGGCCAATCGCCTCGTCAAGTTCGCGCGTCCAGGCCTCCACCGTCTGGCCGGGACGGGCGTAAATCAGGTCGAAGGACAGGCGAGGGAACGTGTTTCTCGCGATCTCGATCGCTTCGCGCGCCTGAGCGACGTCGTGAAGCCGGCCGAGGAATTTCAACTCCCTGTCGTCAAGCGCCTGCACGCCGAGCGATACCCGGTTGACGCCGGCCGTGCGATAGCCGCGAAACCGCCCCGCTTCAACGCTGGAAGGATTGGCCTCCAGCGTCACCTCCACATCGGGGTCGACCGGCCAGAGAGCGGATATCCTGTCGAGCACGCGGGCGACGGTCGCCGGCTCCATCAACGACGGCGTGCCGCCGCCGAGAAAGATCGACTGAACGGCCCGTCCCGGCACGAGTTCTGCGTAATGCTCAAGCTCGCGCTCGAAAGCGGCGGCGAAGCGCGCCTGATCCACCGGCGCATGGCGAACATGGCTGTTGAAGTCGCAATAGGGGCACTTGGCCGCGCAAAACGGCCAGTGAACATAAATCCCGAAGCCGCCTTCCGGCTGAACGTTCATGAGCCTATCCGATCGCGGACGCCCGGAACCGGGCAAAAGCGCGGGCGCGGTGAGACAAAGCCTTTTTCTCGGTCTGGGTCATTTCGCCGAACGTGCGTGATTCGCCATCCGGCTGGAAGACCGGATCATAGCCGAAACCGTGGCTTCCGCGCGGCGGCCAGACGCAAGTTCCCGAAACTTCGCCCCGGTAAAGGGCGACATCGCCGTCTGGCCAGGCAAGGCACAGGACCGCAACGAAGGATGCCGACCGCTGCGCCTCGCTTGCCGCCCCGGCTGCCTGGAGCTTTTCCTCCACGTTGCGCATGGCAAGCGCAAAGTCCTTTTCCGGCCCCGCCCAGCGCGCGGAATAGACGCCCGGCGCGCCATCGAGCGCGGCCACGCAGAAGCCGCTGTCGTCCGCAAGGGCGGGAAGGCCGCTGGCCTCGGCCGCCGCGCGCGCCTTCAGTTCGGCGTTTTCCTCGAAAGTCGTGCCGGTTTCTTCAGGCTCCGGCAGATCGAGATCGCCGGCCGAAACCACCTCGAAGCCGAATGGCGCCAGCATGTCCCGGATTTCGGCCAGCTTGCCGGGATTATGGCTGGCAAGCACCAATCGGCCAGGTTCCAACTTCCGCTCAGCCGTCACGCGACACCGCCTTCAAAGGATCGACATTTTCTGAAGGTCGACGAGCCGCGAAACACCCTTTCGGGCAAGCCCGAGCAGCGCCTGGAACTCATCCTCGGAGAAGGGCTTGCCTTCCGCCGTCGCCTGCACCTCGACGATGCCGCCAGAGCCCGTCATGACGAAATTCGCATCCGTTTCGGCTTCCGAATCCTCGGCATAGTCAAGGTCGAGGACCGGCGTATCTTCATAAATGCCGCAGGAAATCGCCGCCACATGGTCCACGAGGACGGGAGCGGAGATCATATCGCGCGCCTTCATCCAGGCGATGCAATCGTTGAGCGCGACCCAGGCTCCGGTGATCGCGGCGGTGCGCGTGCCGCCGTCGGCCTGGATGACATCGCAGTCGACGCTGATCTGGCGCTCGCCGAGCGCCTTGAGATCGACCACCGCGCGCAGGGAACGCCCGATCAGCCGCTGTATTTCCAGCGTGCGGCCCGACTGCTTGCCGACGGAAGCCTCACGCCGCATGCGATCTCCCGTCGCGCGCGGCAGCATGCCGTATTCCGCCGTGACCCAGCCCCGGTTCTGGCCGCGCAGCCAGGGCGGCACGCGCTCTTCCAGGCTGGCGGTGCACAGCACATGCGTATCGCCGAATTTCACGAGGCATGAGCCTTCGGCATGCTTGGAAACGCCGCGTTCGAGAGTGACGGCCCGCATTTCGTCGGCTGCGCGCTTGGACGGTCGCATGAAATTCCTTTCCGGCTGCAAAGTGCTATGTTCCACACTCGATCAGGAGATCGTGCCTTTTAGCGCTGTCCACGGATTGAGGTCAAAGGGTCGCTTGCCAAATTATCAGCTTTCGGCCCTATATCTATAAAAGGACCGCATGGAATCCGGCCCTGAAACCAAAACCGAGGTCAGACAATCAGGACGAGTTCACCCGTGAGCATTGGCGTTCCTTCCGTCAGCCTCAGCGATCTGGACCAGAGGTCGCGGGAAATCTTCCGCTCGATCGTGGAAACATATCTGACCACCGGCGAGCCGGTGGGATCCCGCAATCTGTCGCGCATGCTGTCGCTGCAGCTTTCTCCCGCGTCCATCCGCAACGTGATGTCGGATCTGGAGCACCTGGGGTTGCTTTATGCGCCGCACACCTCCGCCGGGCGCCTGCCGACCGAAGGGGGCTTGCGCTTCTTCGTCGATGCTTTGCTTGAGGTCGGCGACCTGACGAAAGAAGAGCGCGAGGCGATCGACGTTCAGGTGCGGGGCGCCAAGGTGCCGCGCACGACGGAACAGATCCTGACCGAAGCGAGCCAACTGCTTTCCGGCCTTTCGAGCGGGGCCGGCGTGGTGCTCGCCCACAAGCAGGACGCGCGCCTGCGGCATGTGGAATTCGTGCGCATCGAACCGCTGAAGGCGCTTGTCGTTCTGGTCGCCGAAGACGGCTCGGTTGAAAACCGGATCATCGACCTGCCGCCCGGCCTTCCCAATTCCGCCCTCGTGGAAGCCTCCAACTTCCTGACCAATCTCATTCGCGGGCGAACGCTCGCCGAAGCGCGCATCGAGCTGGAGCGCCAGCAAAAGGAACGCCAGGCCGAGCTTGACCGGCTGACCGCCAAGCTGGTGGAAGCGGGCGTGGCCACATGGACCAACAACGCCGACGATGTCGGCACGCTGATCGTGCGGGGCCGCTCCAATCTGCTGGCCGATCTGGAGGCCGTGGACGATCTGGAGCGCATCCGCCTGCTCTTCGACGATCTGGAATCCAAACGCGATCTGATCCAGCTTCTCGGACTTGCCGAGCAGGGCGAGGGGGTGAGGATATTCATCGGTTCGGAAAACAACCTCTTTTCGCTCTCCGGCTCGTCGCTGATCGTTTCGCCCTATCGCGACGCGGAGCAGCGCATCGTCGGCGTTCTCGGCGTCATCGGCCCGACGAGGCTCAACTACGCCCGCATCATCCCCATGGTGGATTACACGGCGAAGCTCGTCAGCCGCATGATCGGCAACCCGAAATCGTGAAGCGGCAGCGCATATGACCCTTTCCCCCGCCGAACTGGAACGCTACGCCCGCCACATCGTGCTTCGCGACGTGGGCGGACCCGGCCAGCAGAAGCTGAAGGCGGCGCGCGTGCTCGTCATCGGCGCGGGCGGGCTGGGTGCGCCCGTGCTGCAGTATCTCGCAGCCGCAGGTGTGGGAACGCTCGGCATCGTCGACGACGACACGGTGTCGCTCTCCAACCTGCAGCGCCAGGTGATCCACGATACCGACCAACTCGGCGAACCCAAGGTCGCAAGCGCGGCGGAAGCGATCTCGCGCATCAACCCGCATGTGAAGGTGGAGCCGCATCCGGTTCGCCTCCGGCCCGAAAACGCCATGGCGCTGATCGGCCGCTACGACCTGGTGGTCGACGGTTCGGACAATTTCACGACGCGTTATCTCGCCTCCGACGCCTGCTTCTTCGCGAAAAAGCCGTTGGTGACCGGTGCCGTCGGCCAGTTCGACGGCTCGCTCACGCTGCTGAAGCCTTATGAGACCGGCGCCGAAGGCAAGCCGAACCCGACCTATCGCTGCATTTTCCCGGATCAACCACCGGAAGGCATGCTGCCGACATGCGCGGAGGCCGGGATCCTCGGCGCGCTGACCGGCACAATCGGCTCGCTGCAGGCGCTCGAGGCGATCAAGGAGATCGTCGGCATCGGCGAGGGGCTGGTCGGCCGTCTGCTGCTGTTCGATTCTCGCTCAATGCGCATGGAGACGATCAGATACGGTTGGTCGGCGAAAAACCCGCTGACGGGGACCAAGCCAAAATCCTTCGCCGAACTGGCGGAGGCCTGAGTGTGCGAAAGCTCTTCGCGCGAAAGCCCGAACCTTTGCCCGACACGTTCACGCTCGATATCGGCGGCGAAGAAATCCCCGTCCGCGTGACGCGGAACGCCCGTGCGAAACGCTATCTCCTGCGCATTCCGGCAGACAGCCGGGGGCCGGTGCTGACCGTTCCGCAGAACGGCACGTTCGAGACGGCTCTGGAATTCGCCGAGCGCCACCGCGGCTGGCTCGCCGAAAAGCTCAAGCAGCGCCCCGAAACGACCGGATTGCGCGAAGGCGCGAGCATTCCGCTGCGCGGGGTCGAACACACAATCGTCCGCACCGGCCGGCTTCGCGGCCTCGTGGAGGTGACGGACGGCGGCGAAAACCCCGAAATCCGGGTGCCGGGCGCGGAAGAGCACCTTGCCCGCAAGCTGACCGACTGGCTGAAGCGCGAAGCGCGCGCCGACCTGGAAACCGCCGTAGACCGGCACGCGCAAAATATCCCGAAAAAACCTTCCGGCATCACCGTACGCGACACGACGAGCCGCTGGGGCTCCTGCGCGTCGAACGGCAGGCTTTCCTTTTCCTGGCGGCTGGTGCTTGCTCCCGCGGACATACTCGATTACGTAGCGGCGCACGAAGTGGCGCATCTCATCGAAATGAACCACGGCCCGCGCTTCTGGGCACTTTGCCGGCGGCTTGCGCCGCATACCGACGAAGCACGCCGCTGGCTGAAGCACAACGGCAGCCGGCTCCACCACATCGGCTGACGCGAACGGACAGGAAAAGGACGTGCTGAAGGCGAACACATGGGCGCTGACCGCGACGCTTGCAGGGCTCACCGCCCTCGGGCCGCTGTCGACGGACATGTATCTGCCGGCGCTTCCGGAAATCCTGAGCGACCTCGCCACCACCAATCCGGTCCTGCAACTGACGCTTTCGGCCTTTCTCGTCGGCTTCGCCGCCGGTCAGATCGTCTACGGTCCGCTCGCCGACCGCCATGGCCGAAAGCCGGTGCTCATGGGCGGCCTTGCGCTTTATTCGATCGCAAGCCTTGCCTGCACGATCGCCAATTCCGTGGAGCTTCTGATCGTCGCCCGCACGGTGCAGGCGCTCGGCGCATCCGCGCCCATCGTGCTGGCGCGCGCCGTCGTCCGCGATCTCTACGATGGACCGCGCGCCGGCAACGAACTTGCCCGCATGGGTTCCATCATGGGTCTCGTGCCGGCGGTCGCACCGTTCTTCGGCGGGCTGATCGCCGCGATATCCGGCTGGCGGCCAATCTTTTTCGTGATGCTCGCCTTCGGTGTCTGCCTTTTGCTTATCGTCGGGCGCAGCCTGCCGGAGACGCTGAAGCACCGCACGAAAGAGCCGTTTTCGCTGATCGCGATCCTCAAAGCCTTCGCGAGCCTACTGACAAACGGAGGCTTCCGGGTTCACCTCGCCGTTGTCACGCTCACCTACAGCGGGCTCTTCGCCTTCATTTCCGGCTCGTCCTTCGTGCTGCAGGATCTCTACGGCCTTTCGCCGACCGTCTATGGCATCGCCTTCGGCGCCTGCGCGGGAGCCTATGTGCTCGGCACCATCGGCGGACAGCGTATCGCCACACGCGGATCGTCGACCGTCATCACCGTCGGCACGCTGCTTCTGGCCGCCGGCGGCGTGGTCATGCTGGCCTGCGTGCTCGCCGGCGTCGAAAGCCCGCTATCGGTTATCCTTCCGATGATGATCTACATGATCGGCGTCGGCTTCGCGCTGCCGCAAACGCAAGCCGCCGCGCTCATGCCCTTCCCGGACCGGGCGGGAACGGCCTCGTCACTCGTCGGGGTCACGCAGATGAGCATCGCCGCGCTTGTCGGCATCGGCGTGGGCGCAAGCATCGGCTCCTCCGCCGTGCCGCTTGCCGCCGTCATCGCCGCAAACGGCATCGCCGCCTTCCTGATCTACAGGTTCAGCCGGCATGTGCGCGAGGCATCGGCCTGAGATCCTCAGCCGCCAAATATCCTCTGCAGAAGATTGAGCGGGCCCCGGCCCGGCTCCGGCCTCACGATGCGGCCTTGATCCTCGCCGATACGGCCGGGAGGAACGGGCCCGGCATTGCCCGGCTCCGCGACCCTTACCGGCTCATCCACAATGCCCGGCAGGGCTGCCACCGGCACGTTGCGGTGCTCGGCAAGCATCGTCTCCTTCCAGATTTCGGCGGGAAGGGAACCGCCGGTCGCGCGGCGCGTCGGCGAATTATCGTCATTACCGAGCCAGACGGCGGTTGTCAGCTGGTTCGTATAGCCGATGAACCAGCCGTCGCGGAAATCCTGACTGGTGCCCGTCTTGCCGCCGGCCGGCCGCTCGCCGAGGCTTGCCTTCTTGCCGGTACCCGTCTGCAACGTTTCGGACATCATCCGGTTCATGCGTCCAACGATAAGCGGATCGACGACGCGGCCCGGTCCGTCTCCGTTGCGGGCGTATAACACCTTGCCATCGACGGTCCTGATCTGGCGGATGACATGCGGCACGACGCCGTAGCCGCCGTTCGACAGGGGAACGTACGCCGCCGCAATTTCAAGCGGCGTGACCTCGGATGTGCCGAGCGCTATCGCCGGATTGGCCTGCAGGGGCGAGGAGATGCCAAGCCTGCGGGCCGTTTCTACCACGCGTTTAGGCCCGACTTCATAGGCGAGCTTGGCCGCGACCGTGTTGAGCGAATAGCTGAGCGCCTGGGTGAGCGTTACCGCGCCGTAGTGCTTGCGCGAGTAGTTCTTTGGCGACCACTTGCCGATCGTCACCGGCTCATCGACGCGTATCGTTTCCGGCGTAAGGCCGTTTTCAAGTGCGGCCAGATAGACGAAAGGCTTGAAGGCGGACCCCGGCTGGCGGTGCGCATTGACCGCGCGGTTAAACTGGCTTTTCGAATAGTCCCGCCCGCCGACCAGCGCCTTGACCGCGCCGTTGCGGTCGAGCGTGACGATCGCGCCTTGCGAGACGCCGAGCTTGCCGCCCTGTTCGGCGAGCTTGCGCTTCAGCGCCTCTTCCGCGGCGCGCTGCATATCCATGTCTATCGTCGTGTCGACGATCACGTCCTTGTCGATCTGGCCGATGAAGCTCGGCAGTTCGTCCATCACCCAGTCGGCGACATAATTGTTGCTCGCGCCGACGGATTTCGCGACGACGGTTGCCGATGCGGCGATGGCATCCTTCGCGTCCCGGTCGCTGATGAAGCCGGCATCCTTCATCGCAAGGACGACCGTTCTCGCCCGGTCTTCGGCAAGATCCGGGCTGTTGGTGGGCGCGTAACGCGACGGCGCCTTGAGAAGGCCCGCGAGCGTCGCGGCCTCCTTGAGCGTGACATACCGCGCCGGCTTGTCGAAATAGCGCCGCGCGGCCGCATCTACGCCGTAAGCGCCGGCACCCAGGTAGACCCGGTTCAGATACATCTCAAGGATCTGATCCTTGGAGAAGTTCTGCTCCAGCCAGAGCGCCATCACCACTTCCTGCATCTTCCGGCTGAGGGTCCGGTCGGGCTCCAGAAAAAGGTTCTTGGCAAGCTGCTGGGTCAGCGTCGAGCCACCCTGGACGAGGCGGCCCTGCGCGAGGTTAACGAACACCGCGCGGGCGAGGCCGATCGGATCGATACCGAAATGAGATCGGAAGCGCCTGTCCTCGATAGCGATGACAGCCTCCGGCAGATAGGCGGGCAGCTGCTCCAGCCTGACGGCCTCGCCGCCCGTATCGCCCCGATTTGCGACAAGCTGACCGGACTGGGAAACGATCTTGACGTTCGGCGGGCGTTTGGGCACTTCCCATTCCGAAGGCGGCGGCAGATGCGCCGCGTAATAACCCATCAGGCCGACAAAGCCGATGAACGCCCAAAGCCCGGCGACAAGGCTCCAATAGGTCGCCTTCCTGAAAAAACGCCCGATTCGGGACCCACCGTTTCCGCCCCGCCGCTTGCGGGCGCTGCCGCGCTTGCGGCGAGCGTTCGATTTCGCTTTCGCCTTGGCGGGCGAGGCCTTGCCTGACGACGGTGATTTACGCCGGCGCGGCTTGGCTTTCGACGGCTTCGCCGCACGATCATCCGCGCTCAGCCGCACGTCGAGCGATCCCGGCTCGTCAGGCTCGAACCGCGGCTCTATTCGCTGCCTTTTTGTCGGGCGCCGTGCCATTGACCCTCGATCGACGAATTCCGTCCGCCGA
This sequence comes from Stappia sediminis, assembly GCF_009826895.1. Lineage (GTDB taxonomy): Bacteria > Pseudomonadota > Alphaproteobacteria > Rhizobiales > Stappiaceae > Hongsoonwoonella > Hongsoonwoonella sediminis. The sequence goes on from NZ_WUMV01000003.1 coordinate 118,843, forward strand.
AAAGTGTTTTCCGACCATGCGGATCGCTTCCGTTTTTATGTTAATTGTGGCGGATTAAAGGGCGCTTAAAACAGGAAGGAAGCACATGGCAAAAGGATACTGGATCGCCCGCGTCGATGTTACGGACCCGGACACCTACAAGAATTACGTAGCGGCGAATGCCAAAGCCTTCGGCAAGTACGGGGCGCGCTTCATCGTTCGCGGCGGCGAATTCGAATGCATGGAAGGGGCCGCGCGGCAGCGCAACGTCGTGATCGAATTCCCCAGCTATCAGGCGGCGCTGGAGTGCTATCGCTCACCGGAATATGCGGAGGCACTGGAGATCAGGCGCCACGCCGGCGTCAACGACCTGGTGGTGATCGAAGGATACGACGGCCCGCAGCCGTAACCGTGCGGCCGCGAAAAGTCAGGACGCATAGCGGCTGGCGTCCGCTCCGTAATAGTTGACGTAGCGCTCGTTCAACGCGGATACGGGCAGGATAATCAGGACGTCCGTCGTGCCGAACTGGTGATCGATGACCGCACCGTCGCCGATATGGGCGCCAAGGCGCAGATACCCCTTGACCAGCGGCGGCAGGTCACGCAGCGCCTGGCGCTGGTCGACCGCTTCCTTCGGAATGCGGTTCATTTCGACATAGCGTTCGTCGACGGCTCTGACGCGCCAGTCTTCGGGCGCGCGGGCGAAATGATGCAGGAAGGAAAGCTGCGGGGCCAGGCGGTCCGGGTCCGTGCCCTCCATCGACGCGCAACCGATCATCACGTCAATCCGGTTCAGGAGCACGTAAGACCAGATACCGTGCCAGAGGAGTTCGACCGTGCGCTTGTTTCGATAAGGCTTGAGGACGCAGGAGCGGCCAAGTTCGAGGAAACGCAGGTCGGAATGCGCATCGATCAACGGCTGCAGGTCGTATTCGCCGGTCGTATAGAAGCCGTCGTAGAGGTTCGCGACCTCCTGGCGCAGAAGACGGTAAGTGCCCACGACCTGCGGTTTTTTTCGCGCGAACGGCTTGACCCGTTCGAGGTGGTCATGGTCGACCACCAGAAGATGGTCGCAAATGGCGTCGAAGGGATCGAAATCGCGCCGGAGCGCTTGCGTCTCGGCATCGGCGAGCGCCGACATCTCTTCGTAGAAGACGTGATAGCGAAGTTCCTGCGCCTTGCGGATTTCGCGGGCGCTGCGGGCAAGCCGCACCTCCAGCGACCCGATGCGGCCAAGCGGGACAACCTGCCTGCCGAATGTCTTCAACCTGTGCGGCGCGGACCGGCCCGGCCCAATCGGCACCGGGCCCGCACCCGGCATGAACTTGCGAACCAGAGTGCGCGGCGACAAAAGCCCCGATCGCGGCATGGCCTTCACGTTTCGTCCCCCGAAGACGCGCCGGTATCCTCGGCGTCTGGCATTGGATCCCTCGGCAAGGACTATCGCACCAACACGAATCGCGACGGCCCCGACCGGACAGGTCATGCTCTACATCATAGTTTTTCAACGATACCATGACAATTCGCCGCCGGCCAAAGCCGCCGGCCAGCCGGACCGCGTGCCGGAGAGGTCACGAGGCGCGCGAAAGCGCCTGTTTGAGGATGTCGGGATCGAGAGGCTTGGTGAGAACGTCATCTGCGCCGGCGTCCCGCGCCCGCGCATGGGCATCCGGCATCACATCGGCCGTCACCGCAATGAGCGGTGCTGGATCCCAGCATCGCGAACTTTCGTATTCACGATAGCGTGCAATGAACTCGACCCCGTCCATTTCCGGCATATGGAGATCGACGAGGAGAACGTCGAACGACCCGTCCCGGACCTCTTCGAGCGCCGCCTTTCCGTTCGTTGCGACAACCGGCTCATGCCCGAACTTGCGCAATAGCGCTTCCGTCAAGAGGCGGTTGATATCGTTGTCCTCGGCGACGAGAACCCGAAGCGGGCGCGATGATTCAGCGCTCTGCTGGTGTTCTTCCTCGATGAGCGCATTGGCGCCTGTCCAGAAGGATGCGCGCCGGTCCGGATCCAGAAGACCCGTCACAACGCCGAAAAGCGACGCTGTGCGCACAGGCTCCACGAGGTAGGCATCGAAGCCGGCATCGTTTAGGCGCGGAAGCCGGTCCCGCTCCGTCGGCTTGACGATAACCGCGGCCGGCATTTCGAGCCCGGCGGCCCGTGCCCCGGCAAGCCAGGCGCCCGCGTCGGAAAACGCCGCGTGGTCGACCAGCAGGAGATCCGCATCGCCGATCTCCTCCTCGAAATCCGCAGCGCCCGGCGCCACTATGCAAGCTTGCGCCCTCACCTCGCAAAGACGGGCGGCGATGAGCGGCGCGCCTATCCTGCTTTTGGAGACGATGGCGATCTTCCGCCTTGGCAGATCGAAAGCCGCATCGTCTTCCAGAACGTCGCGCTCCACCTTCACCGGAAGGCGCACGCGGAAGGTCGCGCCGGCCCCCGGAGAGGCCTCGGCCTCTATCGTGCCGCCCATGAGCGTGACGAGACGGCGCGATATCGCAAGGCCGAGGCCCGTGCCGCCGTAACGCCGGGAAAGACCATGATCGATCTGTTCGAATTCGCGGAACAGGCGTTCGGCCTGTTCCCCGGTAAAGCCGACGCCGGTGTCACGCACAAGGATCTGAAGCCCGATCCCGCGTTCGCGTTCCAGCGGGCCGGCCTCCACCCGGTCGACCTCGATTGCGACACCGCCCGTTTCCGTGAACTTCAAGCCGTTTCCGGCAAGGTTGAACAATACCTGACGAAGGCGCTTGCCGTCCGAAACGATCTCGCGCGGCACATCCGCGCCAATGCGCGCGGCGATTTCCAGGCCCTTGAGCTGGGCCTTCGGCGCAAGCAACTCGACGACGCCTTCGACGAGGCCCGACACGGAAACGGCCTCCTCCGCAAGCTCCACCCGACCCGCCTCTACCTTGGAGAACTCCAGCACTTCGTCGATCAGGTGAAGAAGCGATTCTCCCGAACCGACCAACGCTTCGGTGTAGCTTTTCTGTTCGAGCGTCTGCCGGGTGTCGCGAAGGAGACCCGCCATGCCGAGGATACCGTTCAACGGGGTGCGGATTTCATGGCTGACGGTCGCCAGGAACCTGCTTTTCGCGACACTCGCCGCTTCGGCCATGTCGCGGGCTTCGACAAGCTCCTCCTCCATGGCCCGCCGGCTCGTGATGTCGCGCAGGATCGTCTGGACGAGGGGGCGCTCGTCCATCGGGTCGCGCACGGCAAGGTCAAGCCGGGAGAACCAGCGCGGACCCTCTACCGTTTCCAGCCGGATATCGCCGAACGCGCCATCCTGCCCGTCCCCTTCGCCGCCGATATCGAGAGCAAGCGCCTTGCCCGCCACCGGGGCGACTTCCCTGGGAAAAAGCCTTGCTGCCGCATCGTTCGCGTATGTGACGTCGCCGCCTTCGCCCCGGCGGATGATCACGTCGCCGAGCGAGTCCAATACGCTGCGATGGCGTTCGTCGGACTCCTTGAGTTCCCATAGACGATCCTCCAGCGCTTCGCGCTCCCGCCGCAGCGAATGAACCTCGCTGTCGAGCGCGCGCTGCCGGCCTGAAAGCCGGGCAAGATCCCCTCCCGTCAGCACCCATGCCGCAAGCGTGCCGGAAAGAAAGCTCATGGAAATCGCAAGGAGCCTGCCGGTCGAATCCCCCAGGATCAGCCAGAACGAAAAGGCGATGCCGACGGCCATGCCGAAGGCGGCCAGCGTCTGTCGAACATGCAAGGCCGCAAGCCCGAAGCGGGCCCTTTTTCCGGACACCGGCCCTTGCTTGTCCGTTACCTGATCTCCGCCCTTCCGACGTCGCGTCGTCCCTTCCAAGGGTGGCTCCCTCATTTTACCTGCGAACAGATCGCCAAATTGCAGAGGGATTATGCGGGCCAGACCTTGAGAAACACTTTCCACCGTCAGGTAAAATCACGACACCCGCAGTTACGATCCGCGAGTGCGCCCGGATGCGCTTTACGCCGCTTCGCGCAGGAGATGCGCCCCGCGATAACTCAATGCCTCCGCCAGATGCAGCCGCCCCACACGCTCCATCCCGTCGAGATCGGCAAGCGTGCGCGCCACCTTCAGCACCCGATGATAGCCCCTTGCCGAAAGCCGCAGGCTGTCGGCGGCATCCTGAAGCAGCGAAAGACCTTCCCGATCCGGTTCGGCGATCTGCTCGATCAGCTTCGAGCCTGCATCGGCATTGGTGCGCGCGGAAGCACCGAGTTCAAGGAACCTGTTGCGTTGTTTTTCACGCGCAGTCGCGACCCTTGCCGCAACATCGGCGGAAGATTCCGAGTGCGAGGGGCGGATCAAATCCGCCGCCGTCACGTTCGGCACGTCGATGCGGATGTCGATCCTGTCAATCAGCGGTCCGGAAATCCGCGCCTGATAGTCGCCCGCGCAGCGTTCGCCACGCTTGCAGGTATGGCCCGGTTCGCCCGCATGCCCGCAGCGGCAAGGGTTCATCGCCGCCACAAGCTGGATGCGCGAGGGGTAACTGACCCGGTGGTTCGCGCGTACGATCACCGTCTCTCCCGTCTCGAGCGGCTGGCGCAGGCTGTCGAGCACCTGCGGCTGGAATTCTGGCAATTCGTCGAGAAACAAAACCCCGTTGTGAGCAAGTGACACTTCGCCCGGCCGCGCCCTGATGCCGCCGCCGACGAGCGCGGCCATCGACGCGGAATGATGCGGCGCGCGGAAAGGACGGCGGTCGCTCAGCCGGCCTTCTGCAAGCTCGCCCGCGACGGAGGAAATCATCGAAACCTCCAGAAGTTCCTTCGGCGAAAGCGGCGGCAGGATGGAAGGAAGGCGCGAGGCCAGCATCGATTTTCCCGCACCCGGAGGGCCGATCATCAAAAGGTTGTGACCGCCGGCGGCGGCGATTTCCAGCGCGCGCTTCGCGGTTTCCTGGCCCCGCACGTCGGCAAGCTCCGGAAGATCCGCCACCGCACCGCCGAGCTTCGCCACAGGACGGGAGAGCACCTGCGTTCCCTTGAAATGATTGGCGATCTGGATGAGCGAGCGAGGAGCCAGAACCTCCATCTCCGGGTCGGCCCAGGCGGCCTCCGGCCCGCAATCGGCCGGGCAGATCAAACCCTTTTCAATGCCGTTCGCCCCTATCGCGGCGGGCAGGACGCCGGCGACCGGCGACAACGTGCCATCCAACGCAAGCTCGCCAAGCACGACGAAACGCTCCAGCTCCTCCGCCGGAACGGCCCCCATCGCCGCCATCAGCGCAAGCGCAATCGGCAGGTCGTAATGCGATCCCTCCTTCGGCAGGTCGGCGGGCGCAAGGTTGACCGTCACGCGTTTGGCCGGAAGAGCAAGCCCCGAAGCATGCAGCGCGGAGCGTACTCGCTCCCGGCTTTCGCCGACGGCCTTGTCCGGCAGGCCGACGATCATGAAGTTGACCTGGCCGGGGCCGATCTGAACCTGAACGTCGACGGGGACCGCCTCGATCCCCTGAAACGCGACCGTCGTGACCCGCGAAACCATGCCTGCTTCCCGCCCCGGTAAAGTTGAGCAAGAAGCTATTGCAACCGACGTACGAAATCAAGAACGAAGAGGGAACAAATTACATCCAACTGAACGCGTTGCGTCAGGCCGAGCGTTTCTTCTCCACCACGTCCCAAACCTTCGCCGCGATGTTCGGACCGCCAAGCTTTGCGACGGCACGAATGCCCGTCGGCGCGGTCACGTTGATTTCGGTCAGATGTCCGTCGATCACGTCGATACCGACGAGGATCAGCCCGCGCTCGCGCAAGGAGGGGCCGAGGCGGGCGCAGATTTCCCTCTCGCGTTCCGTCAGTTCGGCCTCGGTCGCCGCCCCGCCGCGCACCATGTTGGAGCGAAGGTCGCCTTCGGCGGGAACGCGGTTGACCGCACCTGCGAACTCACCGTCGACAAGCAGGATGCGCTTGTCGCCCTTCGACACGTTCGGCAGGAACGCCTGGACGACCCAGGGTTCGCGGAATGTGACGGCGAAAAAGTCATAGAGCGAGCCGTAGTTGAGGTCGTCCTGCGTCACGCGGAACACCGCCGCTCCGCCATGACCGAACAGCGGCTTCATGACGATATCGCCGTACTCCTTGCGGAAAGCGTCGATCTCGTCGCGGTCGCGCGTGATCAGCGTCGGCGGCATCAGGTCCGAAAACTCGGTCACGAAGAGCTTTTCCGGCGCGTTGCGAACGTGATCCGGATCGTTCACCACCAGCGTGCCCGGATGGATCTTCTCGAGCATGTGGGTCGCCGCAACGTAGGCCATGTCGAAGGGCGGGTCCTGGCGCATGAGGATGACGTCCATGTCCGAAAGGTCGGCGCGCCGGCGTTCCCCGAGCGTGAAATGATCGCCCTGAACGTCGCGAACCTCGACCGGCTCGACACTCGCCGTCACGGTATTCCCGCGCATCGCCAGCCTTTCCGGCGTGTAGTGATAAAGCTCGTGCCCGCGCTCCTGTGCTTCGAGCATGAGGGCAAAGGCACTGTCGCCCGCGATATTGATCGAGGAGATATGGTCCATCTGGACCGCAACCTTGAGGGCCATTTGATACTCCGGAAAAGCGCTGGTGGGCCGCAGGCGCATGAGATCCACGCTTTCGCCGCCTGTTGTCGGCAATCATATGAAAGGCGGGGGCGGCTTTGTCCAGCCGTGAGGCTTCGCTTCCCGTTCAGGGTTAGGGTTCAATCGCGCCTTCGCGCCAGCCAGACCGTGTGCCAGCCGCAGTCGGGATCCTCAACCTTATGGACGAGAACGTCGAAGCCCCCGTCGTCCAGAAGCTGCTCGTATTCTTCCGGATCGAGGCTTGAATGATACAGCTCTTGACCATGGAAAGTGCCGATCGCCTCGCCGTTCGTCGGGCCGGAGGTGAAGAGCAAAAGGCCGTTCTTCGCCGCATGACGGGCGAAGACGGGAAACATCGCCCGCTGTTCGTCGCGCTCAAGGTGAAAGAAACTGTCCCAGGCGATAACCGCATCAAAGCGCCGCCCGAGATCTAGGCCGCGCATATCGGCGTTTATCCATTCGGCATCCGGAAACCGGCCCCTGCAAATGTCGATCATGGCCGGCGCCGCATCGACGCCCGTCACGGCGAGGCCCGAATCCATGAAAAAACGAGCTACAGGTTCGCCAACCCCGCAGCCAAGATCGAGCACGTTCCCGTCCGGGCCGACCCTTGCAATTATTTCCTCGAGATAGGATCGCTCCATCAGGTGGCGGCTTCGCGCGGCGTCGTAGTCGCGAGCGTGCATCTGGTAGAGACGCCACACGTTTTTCATCGCTTGCCTCCATGAGCGTGTCTCAGCGCCGCGAAAGGCGCATGCGGCGCAACTTTTGCAAGGCGTCCCAAACGGATTGCACAAACCCCTCGAAAGCAAGGCACGGGTTGTTCCAGACCCCCGATTGGGGCTTAGCTTCGGGCAGGCTGAACGAAAGTCCAGCGCGGAAATGCCCATATCCGCTTGTAGTCAGGCGGATTCCTCCCCCAACCGGGTCTTGCCGGGCATCAGGTTTCGCATTGTTTGGGGCAGAGACCTGATCTCCACAGGATCCCAACCCGAGGCGTCTTGCAAGAGACGACACCTTGAAGGGTGCTGCGGATATCCCGCGGCACCCATTTTTTTACGGAACTTCAAAGGCATTCTGTAGGTGGGAAAGGCGAAAGCCCCTGCCTGCGAGAATGGCGTCGAAGCGCAGCGTACAGCCGCTCGACCAGGGGTTTTCCGCCTGCCAGATACGCGCGGCGGAAGCGATGCGCCGTTGTGCGGCCGGAGTTATGGCAAGAAGCGCCGCATCCCGGCTGGCGCGCGCCTTCACCTCGACGAAGGCGACCGTATCTCCCTTGAACGCGACGATATCGATTTCGCCGGTCGCCGCCTTGTAGCGCCTTGCGAGGATGCGCCAACCCTTCAGCCGCAGGAAGAAGGCCGCGCGACCTTCCGCCGACAAGCCGAGCCGGTAGGCTTTCCGCCGGTCCGACCGGTTTCTGCCCTGATTGCGCCCGCCCACGGTTCTTTCAGGCCATTCAGCCGGCCGACGGCTGAATGAGCGCCGTAACGGTAATGAGGAGAGCCATGGCGATCAGGCCGAAAACGGCAAGCTTCCAGGCATCGCGGCGATAACGCAGGCCCGGCCAGCCCAACGGCTTGATAACCTGGATCACCACAAGAATGGCGATGAACACCATCAAAAGCTTCGTCAAGACGTCTCCTCCCCGCCCTTGAGCGCAAGGGTTTTCGCATAGAGCGATTTTCTGTCGAGTCCGGTCAGTTCCGCCACATGCTTCGCGGCGGCCGCGGGCTTCATCGTTTTCAGCGCTTCGGCAAGCAATCGATCGGCGTCGCTTGCGTCCGGCCTTTCCTCGGGCGGCGGGCCGACCACGACCACGATCTCGCCCTTGACGGAGCGGCCGGCAAAGCGGTCCGCCAGATCGCTCAGGCTTCCCCGCTCGAACGTCTCGAAACGCTTGGTGATTTCACGCGCGACCGCCGCCTCGCGCTCACCGCCGAGCGTTTCGGCCATGGCAATGAGGGCATCGGGCAGCCGATGCGGGCTTTCGAAGAAGACGAGCGTTGCCGGAACATTGCGCAGCTCACCAAGCCGTTTTCCGCGCTGGCCGGCCTTTTGCGGCAGGAACCCTGCAAAACAAACCGTGTCGGAAGGAAGCCCCGCACCGACCAGCGCGGCAAGCGGGCTGCTCGCGCCCGGGATAGGCACCACCCTATAGCCCGCCTCGACAACATCACGCACGAGCCTGTAGCCGGGGTCGGAGACGAGCGGCGTTCCGGCATCGCTCACCAGTGCGATCGCCTTTCCTTCCTCGAGCGCTTGCAGGATTTTCGGCCGCTGTTTCTGCGCGTTGTGTTCGTGATAGGCAAGCATCGGCGTTTTCAGGGCGAAACGCTGCAGCAGCGTTGCCGTCACACGCGTATCCTCGCAAGCGATGAGGTCGGCGCCGGCGAGCGTTTCCAGCCCGCGCACGGTCATGTCGCCGAGATTGCCTATCGGCGTCGAAACGATGTAAAGCGCCGGCTCCAGCCGGGGCGCCTCGAAGGCATGCGCGCCGATGACGAAGCGGCGTACGCCCGTCGTCTGGCTTTCCCTCGGGCCGGGCTCGCCGGTCATCCGTCACTCCTTGCGATGCGTGATGGTTTCAGAATCCTCCGCGATGCTGTAAACCGTCTGCGAAACCACCGTCAAATCCTGCTCGTTTTGACAGGACTCAACGGAGCCGCCAAGATTTGATCGAGAGATATTATGCGCCGCGCGGAATCCGGCGCATGGGGTTCAGGAGGTCGGCCTTGCATCGTCTTGTAAGCCTCGCCGGGCGCTGCTCACGCAGCGCGCTCACCATTGCAGCACTTTCCGTCGCCGGGCTCGTGGCCGGTTGCTCCGGTTCCTCGCTGGGCGACTTTCCCGGCTACCCGAGCGATCCGAACGCGGGCAATGCTCCGGTCGCCGGTGATGTGATCGGCACGGGAACCGTACGCGTCGGCCTGCTGCTTCCGCTTTCGGGCGGCGGCAACCAGACCTCCATCGGCCAGGTGTTCCGCAATTCGGCGGAACTCGCGCTATCCGACTTCCAGGGCGCGGATATCCAGCTCATCGTGAAGGACACCGGCGGCACGGCCGAAGGCGGGCGCATGGCGGCCCAGGAAGTGATCGCCCAGGGAGCGGAACTCATTCTGGGTCCGGTTTTCGCTCCGGCCGTCGGCGGCGCTGGCTCCGTCGCACGCTCATCCGGCGTGCCGGTCGTCGCATTCTCGACCGACACCGCCGTTGCCTCGCGCGGGGTCTATCTCCTGAGCTTCCTGCCTGAAAGCGACGTTCGCCGCATCGTCTCTTTCGCCGGCTCGCAGGGAAAACGCTCCTTTGCCGCAATCCTGCCGGACGATGCCTATGGTTCCATCGCCGAGGCGGTATTCCGCCAGGAAGTGGGCCGGGCCGGCGGGCGCATCGTCTCCATCCAGCGTTACAGCCTGAGCGGCGGAAACACCGACGACCTGCGCGCCAAGGCGGAGACAATCGCGGCAAGTTCCAGCTCCATCGACACGCTGTTCGTCCCGGCAGGCGGCGGTGTGCCGGGGTTCGTCGCGCAGGTGCTTCAGGCCGGCGGCAACTTCGGCACGATCAAGATGATCGGTACCGGGCAATGGGATTCGGCGGAGGTGCAGAACACCGGCCTTCTGACCGGCGCCTGGTATCCGGGACCGGACAATTCCGGCTTCCAGTCGTTCGCCCAGCGCTATCAGGGCCAGTTCGGCAGCCGCCCGCCGCGCAACGCGACGCTCGCCTATGACGCGACGATCCTCGCCGCAGGGCTGGTTCGCTCCGCCGGGGCCGAGCGCTTCAACAGCCGGGTGATGACCAACAGCGACGGCTTCCTCGGCATCGACGGCGTCTTCCGCTTCCGCTCCAACGGGCTGAACGAGCGCGGCCTTGCCGTCTACGAGGTGACGGGTTCCGGCACACGGGTGATCGACGCCGCTCCACGCTCGTTCGGACCGGGCAGCTGATGCCAGGCCGCAAGCGGATCCTCCTCGTCATCGGTGGCGGCATCGCCGCCTACAAGACGCTGGACCTGATCCGCCGTCTGAAAGAGCGCGGAGCATCCGTGCGCGCGGTGATGACATCGGCCGCGCAGGAGTTCATCACGCCGCTTTCAGTCGGTGCGCTGACCGCAGACCGGGTCTTCACCGAACTTTTCGACCGCGAGGACGAGCACGACGTCGGCCACATCCGGCTGTCTCGCGAGGCGGACCTGATCGTGGTTGCTCCGGCGACCGCAGATCTGCTCGCCAAAATGGCGCACGGGATGGCGAACGACCTCGCCTCCGCCGTCCTGATGGCGAGCGACAAGCCGGTGCTTGTGGCGCCAGCCATGAACCCTGCGATGTGGTCGCATCCGGCCACTGCACGCAACGTCGCGCAATTGAAAGCCGACGGCATTTCGTTCATCGGCCCGAATAGCGGCGAAATGGCGGAAAGCGGCGAGGCAGGCGTCGGACGCATGTCGGAGCCGCTGGAAATCGTCGCGGCCATAGAGGCGCATTTCGCGCGAAACGCCGGCCCCCTTTCCGGACGCTCGATCGTCATCACTTCCGGGCCGACCCATGAGCCGATCGACCCCGTGCGCTACATCGCCAACCGCTCTTCCGGCAAGCAGGGACACGCCATCGCCGAGGCGGCTGCGAAAGCCGGCGCGGATGTTACCCTCGTTTGCGGGCCGGTGACGATCCCCGAGCCCGGCGGCGTGAAGGTCGTCCGCGTGGAGACCGCGCGCGAAATGCTGGATGCGGTCAAGGCCGCACTCCCCGCCGATGTCGCGATCATGGCCGCCGCCGTTGCCGACTGGCGCGCCGAAGGCACGTTCGGCCAGAAGATCAAGAAAGACGGAAGCGGCAAGCCGCCGGCGCTGAAGCTAACCGAAAATCCGGATATCCTGGCAACCGTCGGAAACAGCGATGCCGGCCGGCCGAAGCTCGTCATCGGCTTTGCGGCGGAAACGCAGAACCTGATCGAAAATGCGCGTTCAAAACTCGCCCGCAAGGGCGCGGACATGATCGTCGCCAACGATGTATCGCCTGAAACGGGCGTCATGGGTGGGGATGCCAACACCGTGCGGCTCGTGACGAAAGACGGCGTCGAGGACTGGCCGACGCTGTCGAAACAAGAGGTCGCCGAGCGGCTGGTCGCGGTGATTGCGAAAAGTCTGAAGGAAGCCTGAGGCCGCAAGGGCGGCCCCGGCCTCGATTTTCGGAAAAAGCCGGCTCAGAACCCCACGTTGATCAACTGGACACGGCGATTGATCTCGCTGTCGGGCTTTTGCGGATCGCGAAGGTCCTCTTCGCCGAGACCAACCGCCTCAAGCTGACCCTCCGGGACGCGGAAGGTCGTGACCAGCGCTTCGCGAATGGCGTTCGCGCGGCGTTGCGACAGTTCGAGGTTGTATTCCCGCTTTCCCTTCGCATCCGTGTGACCGACGACGAAGAACGTCTGGCCCCAGAGGTACGGCGTATGCAGGGCATCGGCGATAAGCCCGATCGTCTCGTAGGATTCCGGGCGGATACGGTCGGAATCGAAGTCGAACGTGATCTCGACATTGAACTGGCGGAGCTTGGCGAGCTGCTCAGACAGCGGCAATGAGGTGGTGGCGTTGTCGCCCGGATGCTGCTTGATGTTCTGCAGCGCCTGTGCGCGAAGGTCGTCGGCATTCACTTTCACCTGCACTTCGGCATCGCGAAGGCTGTTGATGATCTCATTGCGGGAAAGCTTCGTCTGGCCGGTCGCGGCGGTCTGGGAGAAAAGCGCGAGCGCAATCGCGCCGGCGGCCGTAAAGGCGATTTTCTTCATCGGTCATGCTCCGTGAAATCGGTCCGAATATCGGGGTCTGGCCCATAAGTTCGCTCAGCGGTATCCGGCGTCCGTAATCGCCTGATTGCACTTGTCGCTGACCGAAGGTTCCGCCTTCAGCAGGCAATTGAGCACATGCCCCTTGCCCTGTTTCACCAGCTTGCAAAGCTGCTGGATATCCCGGTCGCAGACCTTGGTGACGGCTTCCTGCGCGGCAAAGCGTTTCTGCAGCATGACGTAAACGCCCGCGTAATCCGCCTTGCACTGGTCGGAGACATTCGCCTCGTTCTTCTGCAAGCACTGCTGGATGCGGTTGTTGCCGAGATTGACGTTCTTGCAATATTTCTCGATATCCGCGCCGCAACTGGAATGAAGTATCTTGATCGCGTCGGCAAATCCGATTGTCTGCGCAAATGCGCCACCACTGCCTGAAATACCAAGCAACGCCATCACTGCGAGAATTGCAAAGGCCCTAATCATCCAGCACCTCCCTCGATATAAAGAGTTAAATCCCAGCACACCCGTTCGATACTAATTGTATTATGTATCATCGGTATATACCCCTACGTAATTTTTATCGCGTAAGGCATATGGGGATCGGCCCGGGTCCCAATCCTCAAAATACGCCCTTGCCAAGTGATTTCCGGAATGCGACCTCATTGGCTGGTTTCAATTTCCAGACCCGGTGCCAGAACCGCATGACGACATCCGTGAAAATCCGCCGCCTGCCGCATGGGGCCGACCTGCCGCTGCCTTCCTACCAGAGCGCCGGTGCGGCCGGCCTCGACCTCTATGCCGCCGTCGACGCGCCGATGGTATTGCAGCCCGGCGAGCGCGCGCTGGTGCCGGCCGGCATCGCCATCGCCCTGCCTCCGAGCACGGAGGCGCAGGTGCGCCCGCGTTCCGGCCTTGCCGCGAGGAACGGCGTGACCGTGCTGAATACGCCGGGAACGGTGGATGCCGACTATCGCGGGGAGATCAAGGTCATCCTGATCAACCTGGGCCAGGAGCCGTTCGGGATCGAAAGGGGCGCGCGCATTGCGCAGTTGGTGATCACCCCCATCGCTCACGCCGAACTCCACGAAGTGGACGATCTTGAGGCGACGGAACGCGGCGCCGGCGGCTTCGGCTCGACCGGAACCAAATAGGAAATTTCGCAAGGCTTCGGCCGGTGGCCATCGCGACAATGCTTTTGGGGAAAGACTTCATGCGTCCTGGACTAGTAATCTTCGATTGCGATGGCGTGCTTGTCGACACGGAAACCGCGGCGAACAAGGTGCTTGCCGAAATGGTGACGGAACTCGGCCTGCCGATGGACTATCGGGAAGCGCAGCGCCGCTTCATGGGCCGGACGATGGAAACGATTCAGCCCATGGTGGAAAATCTGACCGGACGCAGTTTGCCCGCAAGCTGGGCGGATGGGGTTCGCGCAAGAACCCTGCTGGAATTCGAAAAGGGCGTCGAACCGATCAGGGGCATCGAGAACGTCGTCGCGGCACTGAAGGAAGAGGGCATACCCTATTGCGTCGGATCGAGCGGGAAATACGCCAAGATGCGCGTAACTCTCGGCAAGTCCGGCCTGCTGCCGCATTTCGAGGACGTACTCTTTTCCGCGGAAGATTGCCGGGAAGGCAAACCCGCACCCGATATCTTTCTCTACGCCGCTTCCGGCATGGGCGGCACGCCGGAAGACTGCGTCGTGATCGAGGACAGCGTGGCGGGTATCCAGGCAGCAAGAGCCGCCGGAATGCGCGCGCTCGGCTTCACGGGCGATCCCGGAGCCGACAGCGAGGCGATGCGTTCTGCCGGCGCCGAACTCTTTGCGGATATGGCCAAATTGCCGATGCTTCTGAATATCGATACGCGCGAACTCGATGCCTGTTGAACGGCGAAAGGCAGCGAAAGCCCTTTCCTGCACTTGCCTCAGGCTCGACGCTCTTACAGGATTGCCCCTTACCGGTCGGGCGCCGACCGCATGACGGAAGATCGGCGGCAACGGTTCGACCCGCAATCACCTGGGGAAACAAACTTACGCCGCGACGTTCCGGACGCATGATCCGGAATACCGGCCAGAACAAAGGGGAACGGAAACGCATGAGCGAGCGCAAACCCGGCCGAGGCCGAATCTACTCCTCCATCATCGACACGATCGGCGACACGCCGATGGTGCGCATGGACAAGCTTGCCGCCGAACACGGCGTGAAGGCCGAACTCATCGGCAAGCTGGAGTTCTTCAACCCGATTGCAAGCGTGAAGGACCGCATCGGCGTGTCGATGATCGAGGCGATGGAAACCGCCGGGAAGATAAAGCCCGGCGAAACGACGCTGGTCGAGCCCACCTCGGGCAACACCGGCATCGCGCTTGCCTTCGTCGCGGCGGCCAAGGGCTACCGGCTGATCCTCGTCATGCCGGAGACCATGTCGGTCGAGCGGCGCAAGATGCTCAGGCTTCTTGGCGCGGAGCTGGAGCTTACCGAAGGACCGAAGGGCATGAAGGGCGCCATCGCCCGCGCCGAGGAGCTTCTGGCCTCGATCCCGAATTCGGTCATGCCGCAGCAGTTCGAAAACCCGGCCAACCCCGAAATCCACCGCAAGACCACTGCAGAGGAAATCTGGAACGACACCGGCGGCGATATCGACGTCTTCGTCTCCGGCATCGGCACCGGCGGCACGATCACCGGCGTTTCGCAGGTGCTGAAATCCCGCAAGCCCGATCTTCACGTGGTCGCCGTGGAGCCCGCCGACAGCCCGGTCCTTTCAGGCGGCGATCCCGGTCCGCACAAGATTCAGGGAATTGGCGCCGGCTTCGTGCCGGGCGTGCTGGAGACATCCGTTTACGACGAGGTGCAGACGATCTCCAACGAAGAAGCCTTCGTCATGGCCCGCGAAGCCGCGCGCCTCGAAGGCCTGCCCGTCGGCATTTCATCGGGTGCCGCTCTGACGGCGGCAATCCGCGTTGGCCAGCGCCCGGAAATGGCGGGCAAAAGAATCGTCGTGATCATCCCCTCCTTCGCCGAGCGCTACCTTTCGACCGCCCTCTTCGAAGGGCTGGAGTAGGGAAATAACCGCGAAGCGCCTTGCCTGGCGCTTCGCGGGCCTGCAATGAGAAAAGCCGCGGGCGAACCGCGGCTTTTCTCATTGGCGCAAGGTACAGCCGCTCATCCGCGCCTGCACTCCAGAAAGCCCGCAATGCGCTTCACATCGTGCAGGATCGGCTCGGCAATGGCCGCTGCGCGCTCCGCACCGTCCTTGAGGACCGCATCGATATGCGCCGGGTCCGCGATCAGGTTGCGCATTTCCGCGGCGATCGGCGAAAGCTTCTCCACCGCCAGTTCACTGAGCGCCGGCTTGAAGGTGGAAAACTGCTGCCCGCCGTATTCCTTGAGCACATCGGCTTTCGTCACCCCTGAAAGGGCTGCGTAGATGCCGACCAGATTGTCGGCTTCCGGACGCGCTTCAAGACCCTCAATCTCGCCCGGCAGCGGTTCGGGATCCGTCTTCGCCTTCTTGAACTTGCGGGCGATCGTGTCCGTATCGTCCGTCAGATTGATGCGCGAAAGGTCCGAAGGATCCGACTTCGACATCTTCTTCGTTCCGTCGCGCAACGACATGATGCGCGTGGCGGGCCCCGCGATCATCGGCTCGGTAACGGGGAAGAAAAGCTCATCCGGCGTTTCGGGCGAAGGCTCCGGGTTGGGCACGCCAAGCCCCAGTTCCTTGATACGGTCCTGGAAATCGTTGTTGAACTTCTGCGCGATATCGCGCGTCAACTCCAGATGCTGCTTCTGGTCGTCGCCAACGGGCACATGCGTCGCGCGATAGGCGAGGATGTCGGCGGCCATAAGCGCGGGATAGGCGAACAGGCCGACGGAGGCGTTCTCGCGGTTCTTGCCGGCCTTTTCCTTGAACTGCGTCATGCGGCTGAGCCAGCCCATGCGTGCGACGCAGTTGAAGATCCAGGCAAGCTCGGCGTGTTCCTTGACTTGGCTCTGGTTGAAGATGATCGCCTTCTTCGGGTCGATGCCGGCGGCGAGATAGGCGGCCGTCACCTCGCGCGTGGCGCGGGTCAGCTCTGCCGGATCCTGCCAGACCGTGATGGCGTGCATGTCGACCACGCAATAGATCGACGGCATTTCGTCCTGTAGCGGCACGAAGCGCGAAATCGCGCCGAGATAATTGCCGAGGTGGAGATTGCCGGTCGGCTGAACGCCGGAGAAGACCCGCTTGGGGAAGGCTGTCATTTCATTTCCCTTAGTGTGGACCCATGGGAGCTTTTCGATCGAATGCGCGCCTGTATGGCGAAGCTATCGCGCGGGCGCAACCCCATTTAGCGAATGCCTGTCCGGAATGTGATCGGGCGTGTCATTCTCCCGCGACGGACGGAGGCTTGCGCTTGAACACACCGCCCAGATAACGCTTCAGATCGACCGCGCCGGTAAGATGGACGAAGAGCGCGAAGGCGGCCATGCCGATGGCCACAAGCAGGGCGAGTGCCGAAAAACGCAAGATCAACTGCGGCGAGGAGAGCCAGCCGGACAGAAGCGCCGCGCCGCCATAGAGAACGCCGCCCATCAGCAAGCTTGCCACGGCCAGAAGCGGCAGACGCTTCCTGGACCCGGCATCCATGTCGAAATGTCCGCGCCGCCAGAGCGTGATGCCGAGAAGGCCCGTGTTCACCCAGCCGGCGAGCGAGGTCGCAAGCGCTATGCCGACATGGCCGAGGAAGGGGGCAAGCGCCAGCGCGCCGGCAACGTTGACGACCATTCCGACGCCTGCGAACCACATCGGCGTTTTCGTATCTTCCCGCGCGAAGAAACCCGGCGAATAGACCTTGTTGAGCACGAAAGCCGGCAGGCCCAGGGCGAAGGCGATCAGCGCGGCGGTTGTCGCCTGCGTATCCGCGGCGTCGAAAGCGCCGCGCTGGAACAGGACCGAGATGATCTCGGTCGGCACCGCGATGAGCGCGACCGTTGCGGGCAAGGTCAGCGCCAGCGCGAATTCCATCGCCCGGTTTTGCGTGTGAAGGGCAACGTCCTCCCGGCCCGAACGAAGCTGACGGGCAAGATCCGGCAGGAGCACCACGCCAATGGCGATGCCGACGACGCCGAGCGGAAGCTGGTAGATACGGTCCGCGTAATAGAGAAAGGATACCGCTCCAGCCTGCGCGGAGGCGATGATCGTGCCCACCGCGATGTTGATTTGCGTAATGCCGCCGGCAAGCAGGCCCGGAACGCCGAGCGCCCAAAGCCGTTTCACGCCCTTGGTGAGGCGCGGGCGGAAGCGCGGGATCGAGAAACCCATGTGCCGGATGGCGAAAAAAAGAAGCGTAAGCTGCGCAAGTCCCGCCAAAGCCACACCACCGGCCATGACGGCACCCAGCATCGTGCCCGGCACAAGGCCGGAGAGCCCGATGCCTGCAAGGACGGAAATCATCACGACGTTGAGGACGACGGGCGCCAGCGCGGCGGCGGCGAACCTGTTGAACGTATTCAGGATGCCGGAAAGATACGCCACCAGCGACATGCATAGGAGATAGGGGAAGGTGATGCGCGACAGGAGCACCGCCAGATCGAATTTCTCCGGATCCTCAAGAAAGCCGGGCGCCAGCAGGATCACCAGCCCCGGCATGAACACTTCGGCCACCGCCGTAAGCACGACGAGCGTCCAGAAGAGCGCGGACAGGATTTCACCGGCAAACCGCCGAGCGCCATCTTCGCCCTCCTCCTCAAGCGCACGGGCGAAGAGCGGCACGAAGGCGGAGTTGAACGCTCCTTCCGCAAACAGCCTGCGGAACAGGTTGGGCAGACGGAAGGCAACGAAGAAGGCATCCGCGACCGGCCCCGTCCCCACGAATGCGGCGATCATCACGTCGCGGACGAAGCCGAGCACGCGGCTTGTCATGGTCGCGCCGCCGACTGTGGCGAAGTTCTTCAGGAGGCTCATCGGCGGAGGTTCCAATATCCTCAGGACGCGGCGGCGCGACGCGGGCGTTTCGGCGGTGCGGACTGCTCCTCCTCACCGTCGACCGCTTTGGCAAGCCGCTTTCGGATTGCGTCCTGACGTCCGATGTTGGCGATTTTCTGGCCTGTCAGATCAGTAACATAGAAAACATCGACGACCCTTTCACCGAAGGTCACGACATGGGCCGAGGCGATGTTGAGGTTTAGGTCCGAGATCGCCCGCGTCAGATCGAAAAGCAGACCCGGCCTGTCGAGCCCGGTAACCTCGATCACGGTATAGCGGTCCGACCATGCGTTGTTGACAAGCGCCTCCGCCTCGATGCGAAAGGCCTTCAGGCGGGCCTTGGAGGCAGCCTTTTTTGCAACCGTGGCAGGCAGCGACTCCTCGCCGCGCAAGGCCTTGCCGATCAGGTCGGCGATCCTGCGCCCGCGCCTGAGTTCGTCCTCGTCGTCGGGGAGTTCGCGGGAAATGAAAATCGTGTCGAGAGCGAAACCGTCGGTCGTCGTGTCTATCTGCGCGTCGACGATGTTCGCGCCCGCGACGAAACAGGCGCCGGCGATGGTGGACAGAAGGCGCGGATGGTCGGGCGCAAGCACCGTCACCTCCGTCACGCCTTCGAAAGCGTGGGTGGCGACACGCACCGCAAGGCGTTCCTTCTTGCTGTCCGCCTCGCGGATCATCTCCGCATCCGCCACCTTGCGCTCCAGCGGCACGCGCAGCCAGTAGGCCGGGTAATGACGCCCAAGGTAGGACTTGCGCTCCTTCGCGCTCCAGTGGCCGAGTGCTTCGGCCAGTTCCTGCTTGGCGCTTTTCACGCGCTCGTCGCGCGAAACCTGGCTGTGGCCGCCTGTCAGAAGCGGCTCCGTTTCGTAGAATAGCGTCCTGAGAAGCTGGCCCTTCCAGCCGTTGAAGACGCCGGGTCCCACCGCGCGGATGTCGGCGACGGTGAGGATCAGGAGCAGCTTCAGCCGCTCCATGCTCTGCACGATGCGCGCGAAATCCTCGATCGTCTTTCGGTCGGAAAGATCGCGCGACTGGGCGATCGTGCTCATGTCGAGGTGATGCTCTATGAGCCAGGCGACCGTATCCGTTTCCGCCGCCGTCAGGCCGAAGCGGGGGCATAGCTTGCGCGCGATCCGCGCGCCGACGATCGAATGATCCTCCGGCCGCCCCTTGGCGATATCGTGCAGGAAAATTGCCACATAGAGCAGCTTGCGGTTCTGGATGGACTTGATCAGATCCGTCGAAAGCGGATGGTTTTCGCCCGCCTCGCCACGGTCGATCGCCGCCATCACGCCAACAGCGTGTATGAGATGTTCGTCGACCGTGTAGTGATGATACATGTTGAACTGCATCATCGCCACGACCTTGCCGAAATCCGGCACGAAACGGCCGAGGACCCCCGCCTCGTTCATCTTGCGCAGCACGGTTTCCGGGTCGTTGCGCGACGTCAGGATCTGCAGGAACAGGCGGTTGGCTTCCGGATCGTCGCGCACGTCCGGCGTGATCAGCTTCAGCGAGCGGCGGATCAGCTTCATCGCCTCCGGGTGGAAGGCGACATTGTTTCGGTCGGCAAGCGCGAATATGCGGATCAGGTTGACCGGATCCTTTTCGAACGCGCCATCGCTTGCCACGGTGATGCGCGCATTTTCAATCAGGAAATCGGGAAACCCCTTGATCACGCGCTGGCGCGCCATTCCCCGGCCCAGGCGGCCAAGAAAGCGCGAAAGCTTCTGGGCGATCTTCACGTGCTGGTTTTCAAGGGCCGCGCAGATGATGCGCGTGAGATCCCCCACATCCTTGGCGACGAGGAAATAGTGCTTCATGAAGCGTTCCACGTCCTTCATGCCCGGGTGCTGCGTGTAGCCGAGCCTGACGGCGATCTCGCGCTGGATGTCGAAGGAAAGGCGCTCCTCCGGCCGTCCGGTCAGGAAATGCATGTGGCACCTGACCGCCCAGAGAAAGTCGTCGCACTTCCTGAAGCGCTTGTACTCCGCGCGCGAAAGAACGCCCACCTTCACAAGTTCGGAACCCGAGCGCACGCGATAGAAATATTTGGCGATCCAGAACAGCGAATGCAGATCGCGCAAGCCGCCCTTGCCCTCTTTCACGTTGGGCTCGACCAGATAGCGCGAGGCGCCCTGGCGGCGGTGGCGCTCGTCGCGTTCCGCAAGCTTTGCGGCGATGAACTCCGGCCCCGTTCCGGCGATCACTTCCTCGTCGAACCGCTTGACGAGCTCCTTGAAAAGGGGCGCATCGCCGTGAATGTATCGCACCTCGAGAAGGGCGGTGCGGATCGTCATGTCGCCGCGCGCCTGCCTCAGGCATTCGTCGACGTTGCGTGTAGAATGGCCGACCTTCAGCCCGAGATCCCAAAGCATGTAGAGGATGTATTCGACCACCTGCTCGCCCCAGGGCGTTTGCTTGTAGGGAAGCAGGAAAAGGAGATCGACGTCGGAGAAGGGCGCCAGAGTGCCGCGCCCGTACCCGCCGACGGCGGCAACGGAAAGCCTCTCGCCCGAAGAAGGATTTTCCACCTTGTAGACGAATTCCACCGCGAAATCGTAGATCGCCCGGATCAGCGCATCCTGGATCTGGCAGAGCCGCTTTGCGCATTTGGTCCCGCTGCCGTCGGCAAAGAGCAGTTCCTCTGCTTCCTCGCGCGCTTCGCGCATGACGGATTTCAGGTGCTTGAGAACCTTGGTGCGGACCGCGAAATCGCCACCGTTGCCGCCCGCCTCTTCAGCATAAGCCGCAAGCTCCGCCTTCAGCGCTTCGATATCGACCAGATCGGCTTCAGCCTTCGATGCCTTGGTTGTGGGAACGTCCAACGGGTTCGTTCGCCTCCCTGTCACTTGCAATTGCGATGCCGAATTTCGCTCTTCGCCTCCCTTACGTCTCTCACACCCCGTCGCGCGCGGCAACGACCCTGAGCTGATGCAGAAGCTGATTGAGGCTGTCGCGCGACAGCCCGCCGATCTTGCCGGCAAGCTGATTGGCAAGTTCGGTCGCTTCCGGAACCAGGCCCGAGGTATCGATCGCAACCTTCGGGTCGGAAATTTCGGCAAGGCGCTGCAGTTCTTCCGCCTCATCCCAGATGACGTTGAAATAGGTGATGATACGCTGGACCATGAACCACGTAGGGCGGCCGCGTTTGCCGTGTTCGAGGGCAGAAAGATATGCGCTTGAAACCGAAAGTGCCGCCGCCATCTCCTTGAGCGTAATGCCTCGCCTGCGCCTGTGCTCGCGGATTTTCGCTCCGAAAGGTGTCATCGGGCAACCGCCCCCCTCTTCTTGCGAATACGAACGTATAGCGCGCCCCCGCCGCCGTGGGTACGCTGCGCCTCCTCGAAGCCGACCACGACGGACCGGAATTCGGGCATTGCGAGCCACTGCGGCACAACCCGGCGCAGCACGCCGCGTTCATGCGCATAAGCGCCGCGCTCGGGCGAGCCCTTGCCCGTGATAACGAGGACGAGCGTATGCCCTTTCGCCTGGGCAAGCCGGAGAAAACCTGCCAGCCTTGAGTGCGCCTCCGCCTGCGTCAGCCCGTGCAGGTCGATACGCGCATCGACGCCGGCCTTTCCGCGCGCAAGCTTCTGCCGGTGACGGCGCTCGAGCGGGGCGAGCGCGGGAGGCTTTATTGTAGGGGGTACAGTGGGTTTTGCCTGCGGAGAGCGGATGGCCGTCGACGTGGCCGGCGCTGGCGGCTCGTTTCTTTCGGCCTTCTGCGCGAGCGCGCCATCCCCTGCGCCAGGCTGC
This sequence comes from Stappia sediminis, assembly GCF_009826895.1. GTDB lineage: Bacteria > Pseudomonadota > Alphaproteobacteria > Rhizobiales > Stappiaceae > Hongsoonwoonella > Hongsoonwoonella sediminis. The sequence continues at coordinate 140,899 of NZ_WUMV01000003.1, forward strand.
CCGGGCTTGGGTTTTGGCGGATGCAGTGGCTTCGCGCTCCTCGCCACCTGCTCCCATAGCGCGCGCTCTTCGGGCGAAAGCTGGCGGCCTCGCCGCGACTTGCCGTTCAACGCTCCACCTCGCGGTCAAGCGTGACGCCCTGAGGCACCAATAGCGTAAAGCGTGCGTCATGCTGGATACGCCCGGCGATATCGCCCGCCTTCTCGCCGGACCCCATGAAGATGTCGCCACGGGCCGGGCCGACAATTGCCGATCCCGTATCCTCCGCGATCATCAGCCGCCGGAAAGGCTCGGCCGCTTCATCTTCGCCGGTCGGCAGGTTCGCCTCGACGAACACCGGCGTGCCGAAGGTGTGAAGCGTCTTGTCGACCGCGAGGCTGCGGCCTGCGATCAGCGGGATATCGGCGGCACCGACAGGCCCCGCGTCCGGATCGCCGACCTCCACTTCACTGAAAAAGATATAGGATCGGTTGCGACGCAAAACGCCGTCCACTTCACCCGGATTTTTCGCAAGCCAGCCGCGCAGGACATCCATGGTCACCGTGCCGGGCGCGGCAAGGCCGCGCTCGATCATCACCCTGCCGATCGGAAAATAGGGATGGCCGGTCTTCGCCGCGTAACCGACGCGCATGACACTGCCGTCGGTCAGGCGAATTCGCGCCGAACCCTGAACGTGAATATAGAAAGCGTCGACGGGATCCGAGAGCCAGACGAGTTCGAGGCCGCGCCCGTCAAGCGCGCCATCCATGATCTCACCGCGGTCGGGATGCTCGACGAGGCGTCCATCGCCGAGCCTGCGGGCGAAGGCGAAAGCCGGGTCGAAACCTTCGGGCCTGTTTTCGTCCGTGACCTTCACGAGATCGTCCGGCCGCGACAGCAACGGAATGCTGAAATTGCCGGTCTTGATGCGCGAGCCTTCCAGCTCCGGCTCGAAATATCCGGTCACGAAACCGGCCGCGCCGATACGCAGCGCGCGGAAATTCTCCTCGAAGAAAGCCCGCGCCCGCGCAGGCTCCACTGATCGCGCCTTGCGGCAAACCTTCAAAAGCGCCTCGGCATCGACGCCAAGCGCGCCGGATTTCGCAGGCTTTCGTGCCGGGTTTTCGCAATGACGGGCGAACGCCGCCAATGCGGCAGCGTGATCTTCTTCCGCCCAGCCGCCAAGATCGCGGAATTCCACGAAAATCAGCTCAGGCCCCCTCACATCCGCTGCTCCCTGGGCGGGAGCCGCAGCCGCGAGCCAGACGGCGAAAAGCGGCATGCATGCCGCCACTGCCGTTTTGACGCCACCCACGCCGCAACCGTCATTCGATCGATTCTGTCGCCACCAGCTTCCAGTTCGGATCCCGCGACGTCGTGTCGCGGGCGAACGTCCAGATATCCGTGACGTCGCTCACCTTGCTCGGGTCGCCGTCCACGACGTTGCCGTCGCGGTCGCGGGTCACGGATATGAGTTCGCTCTGGAAACGAACGGTGACCTGGGCACTGGAATCCTTCAGCGCAGCTTCGATGATTTCCGCCTTGTCGATGCCGACGAACGTGAAATCCACGGTTTCCTTGCGTGATTCCCGATCCTGGATTGCCGCCACGAACCCTTCGTAAACGTCCTTGGAAAGGAGATTTTTCAGCATCTTGCGGTCGCCATGGGCATAGCCCGTGACGATCATTTCATAGGCGTATTTGGCGCCTTCGAGGAACTGGGCGGGATCGAAAGAACGGTCTGCGGACAGGATCTGACGCAGCGCCTCGTTCAGGGCGCTTCCCTTCGGCGCGACCTTGTCGAGGGTCGCCGCCGAAGTGGCTGGCTCCGCCTCCGGCTCAAGGTCGATCGGTTCCGTCTGGCCGGGCAGGGGAATCACGTTATCGCTGCCGTTTTCACCGGCGCCGTTGCGCGAACGGTTTTCCTTGGGTGCGGAATAGGGATCGAACGGAGGCCGTTCGCTGCCTGTCCGTTTTCCAAGAACGCTGCGCAGCCGCAGGAAAATGAAAATCGCCAGCGCCAGGAAGATGATGTTGTAGACGTCGAATATTTCACTCATGTCGCGTCCGGCCGTGTAATCGCGTGATGCGATCGGGGATGCTTGGCATTTGGCCCCGGGGTATGATCGGGCAAAGGGAACGGTGTCCTATCCCTAATGTAAGGTTCCTTGAAGCAGCATCCAGACCTTTTCACAAGTCCGATGAAGCCCGGCCTTGAACATTTGCGGAGAATTTCCCTCGCACTCCGCTATTTCGCATCCTATGTGAGTTCGTGAGCCGACTGTCAAATGACCGTGGAGAATCGGATTTCGAGCTTTTGCGCGGTGTCACCGAAGAGTCAGACGCGCTCAAATTCTGGTTTACAACAGTCCTAAACCGCAACCGACCGGATCGCAAATGCCCATCGGACTTCTCATTCTACTCGTGCTCATCGGGGTGCCGCTTCTCGAAATCTTCGTCTTCGTCGAAGTCGGCTCCGAAATCGGCGCAATTCCGACGATCGCCTTGACCGTCCTGACCGCGGTCGCCGGAACGGTCATGCTGCGCGTCCAGGGGCTGACCTTGCTGACAAGAATGCGCGGCGAGATCGATGCGGGCCGCGTGCCGGGGGACGACCTGATCCACGGCGCCTTCATCGTCATCGCGGCCATCCTGCTGCTCATACCGGGTTTCGTCACGGATGCCCTCGGGCTGCTGCTCTTCATTCCGCCGGTGCGCACGGCCATAGGCCGTTATATTGTCAGGCATTCGGATGTCACGGTGGTCCAGGGTGGGCGGCACTACCGTCACGACCCCAATGTCGTGGACCTGGACGAAGAGGACTGGACGGCGAAGAATGGTGAAACGCGCGAAAACCATGGCGCAAGCGGCGACCCGCACCGCATCAGCCCCTGGAAGGGCCAACCGGACAACTGACCGGGCGGACGGGCACTGCGTCAGATGACGGAATTTCTTCTCGATCACGAACCGGCGGTGCGCCTTTCCGCATTTTTCTCAATCCTGGTCGCAATGGCCGTATTCGAGGTCGCGGCCCCTCGCCGGCGGCAGGAAATCCCGCGCCTGCTTCGCTGGTCCAACAATCTCGCCGTCGTCGTGGTCGATACGTTGCTCGTGCGCCTGAGCTTTCCGGTTCTTGCCGTAGGATTGGCGGTCACCGCCGAAAAAGGGGGATGGGGCCTTTTCAATCTTGTCGAGCTGCCGAGCTGGCTGGAATTCGTCGTCACGGTGCTCGTACTCGATCTTGTGATCTACCTGCAGCACGTGATGTTTCATGCCGTGCCCGCCTTCTGGCGGCTGCACCGCATGCACCATGCCGACCTTGAATTCGACGTGACGACGGGGTTACGTTTCCACCCCGTGGAGATCCTGCTTTCGATGGCGCTGAAGCTTGCCGCCGTCGCAGCCCTGGGCCCGCCGGCTGCCGCCGTTCTCGTTTTCGAGGTTTTGCTCAACGGCACATCGATGTTCAACCACAGCAACATCCGCCTGCCTGTCTCCATCGACCGGATCCTGCGGCTCTTCGTCGTAACGCCGGATATGCACCGGGTGCACCACTCCATTCACCCGGACGAGGCCAACAGCAATTTCGGCTTCAACCTCCCCTGGTGGGACCGGTTGCTCGGCACGTATCGCCCCCAACCGAGGGACGGCCACGAGAAAATGGCGATCGGCATCGACCAGTTCCGCACGCCGCGCGATCTTTGGCTCGACCGCATGCTGATCCAGCCTTTTCGCGGCACCGTCGGCCGTTTCCCGATCGGACGGCGGTTCAATGGCGAGGATTGAAGCCGCCTACGTCGCTCACGTAACGTTGATCAAGCTTCTGGCGACGTATTTCTCCGTTAACTCTTTCGGTTAACGTCACTTACATCTCCGCTACGCAATCCTGTCCCCTGAGGCAATCCGGACCGCAAGGGGAAGGCGTGATGAAAGAGGGTGCGAAAACCCGCGTCGACTGGGTCGATACGGCCAAGGGCTTCTGCATCGTCTTCGTCGTCATGATGCATTCCACCCTCGGCGTGGAGGCGGCAGCCGGCGAAACCGGGTGGATGCACTATCTCGTCGAATTCGCACGCCCCTTCAGGATGCCGGATTTCTTTCTGATTTCCGGGCTTTTCCTTGCCAACGTGATCGATCGCGACTGGCGGCTCTACGCCGACCGCAAGGTTGTCCATTTCGCTTACTTCTATGCGCTTTGGGTAACGCTGCAATTCATCGTCAAGGCGCCGCATTTCGCCGCCGAAATCGGCTGGGCGGGCGTGCTGCGCGAATACCTTCTGAGCTTCGTCCAGCCCTTCGGCACGCTCTGGTTCATCTACCTGCTGCCGGTCATGTTCGTCGTGACGAAGGCCGCGCGGCAGATCGGCATTCCCTGGCCCGTGATGCTTGCCGGCGCCGCCGTCCTGCAGATCGCGCCGATCCATACCGGCTGGGTAACGCTCGACGAATTCTGCTCACGCTATGTCTATTTCTATTCAGGCTACATCTTCGCGCAAAACGCCTTCGAGATCGCAGCCTGGGCGCGGCGCCACGTCGCGGTTGCCCTCGGCGGCCTGTTCGTCTGGGCGCTCGCCAACGGCATGCTCGTCTTCCAGGGCCATGCCGACCTGCCGCTCGTCAGCCTCTTCCTCGGCGCAATCGGCGCCTTCGCCGTCATCACCGTTTCCGCGCTTTTGACCCAGATCGGCGTCGCCGCGCCCTTGCGCCATTGCGGCGAGAATTCAATCGTCATCTACCTCGCCTTCTTCTTCCCGATGGCGGTATCGCGCACGATCCTCCTGAAGCTCGGGATCGTCTCCGATCTCGGCACGATTTCGGTGATCGTCACGGCGGCGGGCGTCATCGCACCGCTGGTTTTGTGGTGGCTCATTCAAAAGACCGGATACGGGCGCTTCCTGTTCGTGCGGCCGGCCTGGGCGCGGATCGACAATCCCCGCGTCACGGCGGCTTCACCGCAGGCCGCGGAATAACCGGAAGCTGTCGATAGCGGCTTGCCCTTTGGCGATTTCGCGGGCATCGTCCGGCCCATGCCGAACGAATCCAACGCCCCGACACTCACCACCGACGATCATCTTATCCTCGTCGACGGCTCCACCTTTATATTCCGTGCATACCACGCGCTGCCGCCGCTGACCCGCAAGTCGGACGGACTGCCCGTCGGCGCGGTCTCGGGCTTCTGCAACATGCTGTGGAAGCTTCTGCAGGAGGGGCTGACACCGGAACCTGGCGACGAGCCGACGCATATGGCGGTGATCTTCGACCATTCGGCAAAAACCTTCCGAAACGAGATTTACCCCGAATACAAGGCCCACCGCCCGGAACCGCCGGAGGACCTGATCCCGCAGTTCGGCCTGATCCGCGAGGCGACGCGGGCGTTTTCGGTGCACTGCATCGAGCAGGAGGGGTTCGAGGCCGACGACCTGATCGCCACCTACGCGAGGCAGGCGGAAAAGGCGGGCGCAAGGGTGACGATCGCTTCCGGCGACAAGGACCTGATGCAGCTTCTGGGGCCCAAGGTCGGCATGATCGACACGATGAAGGGCAAGATCTTCGGCGTTGAGGACGTTGCCGAGAAATTCGGCGTCACGCCGGATAAGGTCATTGAGGTTCAGGCACTTGCCGGAGATTCGGTCGACAATGTGCCGGGCGTTCCGGGCATCGGGCTGAAGACGGCGGCACAACTCATCCAGGAGTATGGCGACCTTGAGACGCTGCTTTCGAAGGCGGAGGAGATCAAGCAGCCGAAACGCCGGCAGAACCTGATCGAATTCGCCGATCAGGCGCGGATTTCGAAGCAACTGGTGACGCTGAAGGAGGATGTTCCGCTGGACGTGCCGCTGGGCGCGCTGGCGGTCGAAACCCTTGACGGACCGAAGGCCGTGGCCTTCCTGAAGGCGATGGAATTCAACACGCTGACGCGGCGCGTGGCGGAGAAAACCGGCGCCGACACTGCGGAAGTCGAGGCGGCCGAATTCGAAATCAAGGGCTGGGACACGCCGGACGGCAAGGGCCGCGTGATGAATTCCGCGCCGGCCGATCAAAATTCCAAACCGGCCGAAAGAAGTTCCTCAGAAAGTTCTCACGGCTCCGCGCCCGACACTGGCCCCTGGACGCCGGATGCGCTAGCGGATTCCCGGGCGGAAGAAGCTCGCACCCAAAAGATCGACACCAGCGGTTACGAAACCGTGATGGACCTGGAACGGCTGAAGGAATGGGTCGCCGACGCTTTCGAGCGGGGATATGTCGCCGTCGATACGGAGACGACATCGCTCGATGCCATGCAGGCGGAGCTTGTCGGCGTGTCGCTGGCAACGGAACCCGGCAAGGCCTGCTACATCCCGCTTGCCCATGTGGAGGGAGAGGGCGACCTTCTGGGCGGCGGCGGACTTATCCCCGGCCAGATCAGGCTGGAAGACGCGCTAGACGTTCTCAAGCCGATGCTGGAAGCGCCGTCGGTGCTGAAGATCGCGCAGAACCTGAAATACGACTGGCTGGTGCTGAAGCGCTACGGCATCGAGGTCGCGCCCTTCGACGATACGATGCTGCTCTCCTACACCGTCGACGCCGGCAAGGGCGGCAACGGCATGGACGAGCTGTCGCAGCGCTGGCTCGGCCATGCGCCGATCCCCTTCAAGGAGGTGGCGGGCTCCGGCAAGTCGATGGTGACCTTCGACAAGGTGCCGATCGAGCGCGCGTCGGCCTATGCGGCGGAAGACGCGGATGTGACGCTGCGTCTGTGGCGGGTGCTGAAACCGCGCCTCGCGGGCGACCATATGGCAACCGTCTACGAGACGCTGGAGCGTCCGCTGGTGCCGGTGCTGGCGCGGATGGAGGAGCGGGGCGCCTCCGTCGACCGGCAGATGCTGTCGCGCCTTTCCGGCGAATTCGCGCAAGGCATGGCGCGCCTTGAATCCGAAATCCACGAGCTTGCGGGCGAAAGCTTCAACATCGGCAGCCCGAAGCAGCTTGGCGATATCCTGTTCGGCAAGATGGGCCTGCCCGGCGGCAAGAAGACGAAGACGGGCGCATGGTCCACCTCCGTCTCGGTGCTGGACGATCTGGCGGCGGAAGGCCACGAGCTTCCCTCGCGCATCGTCGAGTGGCGCCAGCTTTCCAAGCTGAAATCGACCTATTCCGACGCGCTGCCGGGCTACATCCACCCGGAAACGAAACGGGTGCACACGTCCTACTCGCTCGCCGCCACCACCACGGGGCGGCTTTCCTCCTCCGAGCCGAATCTGCAGAACATTCCGGTGAGAACGGAGGAAGGGCGCAAGATCCGCAAGGCCTTCGTCGCAGACAAGGGGCACAAGCTGCTTTCGGCGGACTACAGCCAGATCGAGCTTCGCGTGCTCGCGCATATGGCGGATATTCCGCAGCTCAAACAGGCGTTCGAGGACGGGCTGGACATCCACGCCATGACGGCGAGCGAAATGTTCGGCGTGCCCGTGAAGGACATGGACCCGATGGTGCGCCGCCGGGCGAAGGCGATCAATTTCGGCATCATCTACGGCATTTCGGCCTTCGGCCTCGCAGCCCAGCTCGGCATTTCGCGGGGCGAGGCGGGAGACTATATCAAAACCTATTTCGAGCGCTTCCCCGGCATCCGCGACTATATGGAGGCGACGAAGAAATTCGTGCATGAAAACGGCTACGTGCGCACGATCTTCGGCCGCAAGGCGCACTACCCGGAAGTGAACACGAAGAACCCGAACATGCGCTCCTTCCTGGAGCGCGCGGCGATCAACGCGCCGATCCAGGGGTCTGCGGCGGATATCATCCGCCGGGCGATGATCCGCATGGAAGACCGCCTCGCTACCTCGAAGCTTTCAGCCAGAATGCTGCTGCAGGTGCATGACGAACTGATCTTCGAAGTGCCGGACGATGAGGTGGAGAAAACAATCCCGCTGGTGAAGGACGTGATGGAAAAGGCGCCGGAACCGGCGGTGCAACTCTCCGTACCCCTGCAGGTGGACGCAAGGGCCGCGGACAATTGGGACGAGGCGCATTAGTGCGGGGATAAGAGGGTTTCCTAACGGAGTACAATCCTTTGCGCAGGAAGAATTTTTGCATTTGAATAGTCAATGCAATCTTGATCTTTTGGCGCCCAGTTCAATCAGAATGCAACCTCTCATCGCGGCACAGACCAAGATCTAGAACCAAAGGTATTACGGCCCCATGATAGAATGGAAAGAATACTATGCCGGTTAAGTAAGACTGTGTAATCGAGATCAATTGATGTATCCAAATCCGTAGTAGAATATATAGAATTCCTAAATAATTAACCCTGAAGGAGAGAATGGATGCGAGCTGAGGCACTACCACTAAATCAACTTCTTCTCGATCCGAACAATTATCGCCTTCAAGAGCAAGATAACTTTGTTCAGATTGAGTCCAATCGGTTTCATCTGGACCGAGTGCAAAACGGCACGATGACGCGTCTTAGAAGAGAAAATCTTCGTCCCCTTCGCGATTCAATCTTTTCTAACGGATTTCTCGAAATCGAGAGGATCGTCGTTGCTCCGTATGAACACGCTGACAACAAGTATCTTGTTATCGAAGGAAATCGCCGCGTGGCTGCGCTCCTGCAATTGAAGGAAGAATTTGAGGGAGGAATCAATGTCCCACAGTCTGTTGTGGACGTTTTTGATGCCGTACCATGTCTAATTGCTGATGCGGACGGTCAAGACGCCTTCTTTCGTGAAGCCATTATGGGCATTCGACATGTTGGCGGCATCAAAGAATGGGGCGGCTATCAACGCGCTAAGCTGATTGCGGATCTTCAGGACACTCATGCGCTGGATCCAAGCTCTATCGCACAGCGTTTGGGGTTAAGCGTACAAGAAGTAAACAGACGATACCGGGCTTATCGCGCTTTACAACAGATGCGCGATGACGAAGTTTATTCAGAATTCGCAACTGCCTCAATGTATCCACTTTTCCACGAGGCCATTTCCCTTCCCTCGGTACGGGAATGGCTGAATTGGAATGCTGCAGAGAATGAATTTCAAAACGAAGAAAACAAAGAAATTTTTTACCAACTCATTACACCAAGGAACGTTGGACAAGATGACGAACGGGAACCAAAGATTCGTACCTATGCGGAAGTTCGTCAACTTCGTGAAATTCTTGCCAATGCTGACGCACGAGCGGAACTTCTCCGACTAGACAGAGATCTAGTTGACGCGATGGCGATCGCAACTCAAGGGAATATGGCTCGTCGTTGGCGAAACGAGGTCGCTGAAGCTAAGTCCGCCCTAGCCAATATTCCCGGCGTGGAGATTCAAAGTTTCGGAGAGGAAGAAACCCAAGCCATTAATGAACTAATACAACAAGCACAAAACGTTCTTGAAATGCATCGCAGGCTTGCCGCGCAGTAGTGAGAACGTCATGCGCGGTCCTGCAGAAGCAATTAAAATACTATCGAGATTGATTCCAGTTCAAATGCCACCGCGCTTGGTTGTCGAGGTGTTGCAAGAAATTATCATACAAGAATCTTGGCACAGTGCGAGTGAAACACCAGGAGAGCTAGCCGAACGTTGGCATAAAAATTTCAAAAATAGAATTAGCGCAGCCATACATACGGCGAGAACGGAAAGTCGGTTTCTTCAATACGAACTAAGCTTTGCGAACGACGATTATATCCAGGGTTCTTGCTTCGTTGAACCCGGTGATGACGCAATTATCGCTAGCGCAAAAGAAAGGCGTGCAAACACATTTGAATTCATCTCTGAATTTAGCACCCTTACGCCGAATGAATTCGAAATCCTAAGTGGACGGGTCCTTTCACTATTCAATGTAGAAAAAGGGTATGTAACTCGAGTTTCTGCTGATCAAGGCATAGATTTCTTTGGTCGCGTTCCTTTTGGAGAACTTTTGAAACCCTCCGCAATAACACCAGGCGCAGAAAAGCAGCTGAAAATATGGATGGTTGGTCAATCAAAACATTACCAAGCGACGCAAGTGTCAACGAAAGACATTCGTGAACTTGTTGGGTCTGTATCACTCGCAAAATCAAAAGTATATGCCGGTTCAAAGGATCCCCTTTCCGACCTTCAAATGAGAACCTGTGATCCAGTCTTCTTTTTATTTTTTACAACTGGCGATATCTCGCGAGATGCAATGGACTTACTTAGTAAGTCAGGCGTTATAGCTATGAATGGCGAACAATTGGCCATGTTTTTGGCTGATCACGGAGTCGGCCTAGTAGAAAATCGCTTCGATGCGCGAACATTTCGGTCATGGTTGGTGGCCTAAGGCGCTGATAATAATACAATATTTGTCGATATAAGCTACGCCTCGGAACATTGAAGTATAATTGGCGGCCGGAGTTTAAACACTACCGGAGAAACATATCAATTCGACCCGAGATTAATTCTTAGCGTCAAGCCGGTTGGAACCGACAGGCCGGAACGCCTTGCAGCATCTCTTCTCGCCATCGCCGGGCATAGACCCGGCGACCCATAGAGAGGTTGCGGCAAGCGGCGGTTCTGAATGGGTGCGCGGGTCAAGCCCGCGCATGACGGAAGAGAGGTGAGTGTCTACGGCCTTCTCAGGCGTCATGCCGGACAAGGGAAGCGCATGCGTATTCCGCCTGAGCGCATCGCGCGAAGGCGGCAAGAATACGCCGTGAAATGCTGACCGCTGATCCGGGAGCCAGATATCTGTCGCGGGCGAAGCCCGCTCTATTAAAAGAAGCGCGCTAACGCGCGACTGATGCGCTGGGTCCCGGATCGGCACTCGGCTCGCGCGCTCGCCTCGTTGGTCCGGGATGACGGAAGAGAGGGCACGGCGGCCCACCCCTCGTTGTCATCCCCCGTCTGCACGGGGGCAAGGCCCGAGGGCGCAGGCGGGTATCTCGTGACGATAGGGCACGGTGTGTGGAGGGAGGGTCCCCGATCAAGCCGGGGAAGAGCGCCGCCTCCGCCGCGATGACAGGAGTGGTGCGGGGATGACGGCCACAAGGGCCGTCAATCCACCCGGATCACGAGCTTGCCGGTGTTTTCGCCCCTGTAAAGCATGGCAATCGCGCCGGGGGCGGCGGCAAGGCCGTCCAGCACATGCTCGTTATAGGAAAGCTTGCCCTCGCGCACCCAGTCCGCCAGCTGGGAAAGCGCTTCGGGGAAACGGGCCTGATAATCGAACGCGATGAAGCCCTGCATGCGGGCGCGGGCAACCAGCAACTGCCGGTGAACGCGCGGGCCCTGGGGAAGCGGGTCCCAATCCTGTATCGCCGCCGTGCCGCAAATGGCGATGCGCGCGCCCTTGGCGAGATTTGCCATCACCGCATCGCTGATCGGGCCCGACGTATTGTCGAAATAGCAATCCACCCCGTCCGGGCAGGCGGCCTTTATGGCCTTCGCCACGTTTTCCGTCTTGTAGTTGATCGCAAGGTCATAGCCGAAGCGCTGACGGCAAAGCTCCGCCTTTTCATCGCTGCCCGTGATGCCGACCGTGCGGCAGCCCTTGATCTTCGCGATCTGCCCGACGGCGGAGCCGACCGCGCCCGCGGCGGTGGAAACGACGACAGTTTCACCCGCCTTCGGCGCGCAAACTTCCAGCAGGCAGAAATAGGCGGTGATACCGTTGAGGCCGAGAACGCCGAGGGCAAGGGAGAGCGGAAGGTCCGTCTCCGTAACCTTCCTGTCGACATTCTCACCATTACTCACTGCGTGAGTCTGCCAGCCGAACATGCCGGTGACGGCATCGCCCTCCGCATAATCCGGATTGCGCGACTCTATCACCTTGCCGACGGCAAAGCCGCGCATGGGATCGCCGATCGCGACGGGGGGCAGGTAGTTGGGCGCATCGTTCGCCCAGCCGCGCTGCGCGGGATCGGCCGACCAGTAGGCGTTGCGGATCAGGAATTCGCCCTCGGCGAGATCCGGCACCGGCGCCTCGTCTATCGAAAAATGCTTCGCCTGCGGCACGCCCTTCGGGCGCGAGGACAGGATGACGCGGCGGTTCACGCGGGCTTTGCTCACCAAAATTCTCTCCGATTCCCGATTTTGGAGGGAGTTTGCCGCGAGGTTCCAGGCCTTATCAAGGCCGCTGTGCAACAGACTGTGGCCTGCGGGATACAGCGACCCCGCGAAACCGCATATTTCCCCGGTGCCGGTTGAAACTGACGTAACGATAGATTCTCCTCCTCCCAATCGGGAATCAAATGGAGACGACCGTGCGATTCGCTCCCCTGAATTTCATGGCGGCAGCGGGCCTTGCCGCTCTTCCCGTCACGAGTGCCGGGGCCGCCGACCTGCCCATAGCGCCGGAGCCTGTCGACTACGTTCAGGTGTGCGACGCATTCGGAAACGGCTTCTTCTACCTGCCGGGCACGGAAACCTGCCTGAAGGTCGGCGGGCGGATACGCGCCGAGGTTTCCGCCCAGCAGTTCGGCGACAGCCCCAACTTCTGGGATGAGGACAGCGACATCTCCGTGCGATACCGCACGCGCGGCTATGCCCGGTTCGACGCGAGAACGCACACGGAATACGGTATCCTGCGCAATTATCTGAGCGTCGTCTTCCAGAACCAGACGGGCACGGCCGCAGATACGACGACGATCGAGTTCGGCTTCATCCAGTTCGGCGGGCTGACGGCGGGGCGCGCCCAATCCGTCTGGGATTTCTGGACGGGCTATGCCTTCGGCGTGTTCTTCACCGACTATACGGACATCAAGCAGAACCTCTTTTCCTACACGCAAAGCTTCGGCAACGGGTTCTCGGCCACGCTTTCCGTGGAAGACGGCACGCGCCGGCGAACGAATATCGCCCGGCTGAACGCCGCCGGCACGACGCTGATCGCCGCGAACGCCTATGGCGGGCACCGGGTTCCGGATTTCGTGGCGGCACTGCGCGTCGACCAGGGCTGGGGTTCGGCACAGGTTATGGGCGCGCTGCACCAGGTCGCTTACGACCGGTCGACCTATCAGGGAACGGCGGATTCCGAACTCGGCTTCGCCCTCGGCGCGGGCGTGAGCGTAAACGCGCCCTTCCTGACGGCGGGCGCCGTCTTCCTCGCCGAGGCGATCTATACAGACGGCGCGAGCCGATATGGCATCGACAGCTGGAACGGGCAGATCACCGACGCCGTGGTGACCGGCAATTCGCTGGAGACGACGACGACCTGGAACCTCGCCGCCGGATACCGCCAGCCGATCTTCGGCGACTGGGAGATCGCGCTGGAAGGCGGCTATCACCAGGCCGATGCTGCCTTGCGCGCCTATGACTTCGCGCAATGGGGCGGCAATGCCGCGCTGACATGGCAGCCCGTCGCCGGGTTCCTGATGGGCGGCGAAATCGGCTATCAGACGCGTAATTTCACGCGCGCATCCGGCCTTTCGGACGGTGATTTCTGGGTCGCGACATTCCGCGTGCAGCGGACGTTTTAAGCCGGCTTAGTTTTTCGGATTGCAGACCGGCTGAGCAATCTCATGCTCCGCCCCGGAGCAGTCGAACGCGGGATCCTCCGCATCCGCCGGCGCGCTCACGGCGATCAAAAGAAGTGCGATGGCAATGATGCCGGCGATGATGTCGACCCGCATGGTCCTCTCCGCAGATGGGCTGCCCGGCGTCCAAATCTCGGCGCGGGCCTTTCACCGGCCAAGACAATGCGACTTTGCGGCAATTTTCGAGCAGGCAACTCGCGTTTGCGCAATTTCTCCGCCTCAGCGATATTTCCGCAACGCAAAACGGCGACGGCCCGGACGAAAGCCCGGGCCGGTTCAACCGGGTTTCGCTCAGCAAAGCCGGATCACGCGGTGCGCCCGGCGGCCGCCGCGCCCGAACGCCGCTTCAGGTATGCGGACACCAGCCCGGCAACCGCGCCGAACAACGTGCCGAGAACGGCCATCGGCATGAATATTTCGGCCTGCCCCTGAACAACCGCATATTCCAGAATCCATGGAATGTTCAAAAACCAGGAAATGGCGACGCCTTTCACGATACCGGGCAGCTTCACCGGCACGGTGTGAATGGCCCAGCCCACGGCGGCCCAGAAGACCACGGCCTCGACCGCGAGTGGCGCGGTGATGGGCATGCCTGTCGCCGCGAACAGCGAACAGTCGACAAGACCGATGGCGATGCCAAGCGCAATGCCGGTGATATGAACGTTCAAGGGATATTCCTTTCGGTGGGGGCCGGGCGTGGCCGGCAAAGGGTGATTTTTCAGAACGAATGGTGACAAAAAGCAGAGCCGGCAGCGCCCGTCAATATTTCAGAACGAATGGTGACAAATATTGACAGGGAACCCCGGGCGCTGATACGCGCGCCATATGGGACGCAAGAAATCATACGACCGCGCCGACGCGCTCGACAAAGCAATGCGGGAATTCTGGAAGTCCGGCTACGAGGGTGCGCATCTGGCAACGCTTGTGGAACGGACCGGCATGAACAGGTTCAGCCTGTACAAGGAATTCGGCGGCAAGGCCGGGCTCTTCGAGGAGGCGCTGGCCGCCTATCTGGACGAAGCGCGCGGGCGCTGGCCGGAAACGCTCCTGAGAGAGCCGCTCGGCATCGCGAACATCCGCCGGTATTTCGCCACCATCGAGATCGATGGGGATTATAAGGGGTGCTTCGTCATAAACACCCTCACGGACAAGGCGGTGGCGCCGAAAACGGCCTATTCCAGCGCCGAGGAATTCATTTTCGCAACCGAGCGGCTGCTGCTTCAAAACCTGGACGCCGCGAAAGCCGACGGTGACTTGCATACCGACGCCGACACGCGCCGAATGGCGCAGTCGCTGGCGACCCTCGACGCGGGACTGTCCGTCTACGGCATCGTCCGGCCGGATACACGGACGGCCCGGGAAATCGCCGCAACCGTTCTGGATTCGCTTTTCGGGCCGCACCACGATGGCTGAACCCCTCAAGAATATTTTTTCTCCCGAGCTTGTCAGGTCGATGGCCAGCGTATTTTCGGACCGCTGGACCTCATTCGACGCCGAAGGGTTCGCCGCTGAGACGCTGGACGGATTCGACAAGCTTGAACTGAAGCAGCGCTCGCAGCGGATCACGCAAACGCTTGCCCGTCACCTTCCGCAGGATTTCCCGCGCGCTGCCGAAATCATGCTCGACTGCCTTGGCCCCGCATTGACCGAGGTCGACTTCGATGTGCGCACGAACGAAAGGGGGGTGACGGGTTGGGCGACGCTTCCCCTGGCAGATTATGTCGCCGAGAACGGCGCGGCGCATTTCGAAACGACGATGCTGCTTCTCAAGGAATTGACCATGCGCTCCAGCGCGGAGTTCGCCATCCGCCCGGTTCTGCTGCGCGCGCCGGAGAAAACGCTGGAAGTGTTGCACGACTGGACAGGCCACCCGAACCAGCACGTGCGCCGTCTCGTGTCCGAAGGGACGCGGCCGAGACTGCCCTGGGCGCCGAAGCTTCCGCAGTTCATCGCCGATCCGGCGCCGGTCATGGAACTGCTGGAGAAACTGAAGGATGACGATGAGGAATACGTCCGCCGTTCGGTTGCCAACAATCTGAACGATATCAGCAAGGATCACCCGGACCAGATAGCGCAAACCGCAAGGCGGTGGCTTGACGGAGCGGGAAAGAACCGTGCGCGGCTGGTGCGCCACGCCTGCCGCACATTGATCAAGAAAGGCCATCCCGAAACGCTTGCCGCGCTGGGATTCAGCCCGGCGCAGGTACGGGCGGACTTTCTTTCCGTACCGCAAAGCGTCGATTTCGGCTCGGATCTGGAATTCGAGGCGGAGATCGTCTCGACCTCCAGCCAGGCGCAGAAACTGGTGATCGACTACGTGATCCATCACCGCAAGGCGAATGGCGGCACCAGCCCGAAAGTTTTCAAATGGCGTGCCGTCACACT
The DNA here is from genome assembly GCF_009826895.1 of Stappia sediminis. Classification (GTDB taxonomy): domain Bacteria; phylum Pseudomonadota; class Alphaproteobacteria; order Rhizobiales; family Stappiaceae; genus Hongsoonwoonella; species Hongsoonwoonella sediminis. The sequence goes on from NZ_WUMV01000003.1 coordinate 156,710, forward strand.
TGAAGGCGGAGGTTCGATAAAGCTCTCCAAGCGCCATGCGATACGCGAGATTACCACGCGAAAATACTATGCCGGCGGCCATGCGATAGACATTCAGGTGAATGGCGCAGTCCTGGCGACGAGGCCATTCACGCTCGAAATGCCTCTCGTCACCGGCTCTTCGGAAAACAGTCGGTAAACCCCGGACCGCCGGGTGACGGCAAGCCGGCAACGCGGCTTCGGCCGGAGCGACCCCGCGTACGCCCGAAGGCCGCGACCCAGCCGCCTGAATAAAAAATTTGACTATTTGGTCAAAATTCGGCCCAATAGACGAAGCGGACCGAAAAGCCCACGACAACGAGGCACCGGCCGCGACAATCGCCAGACAGCGGCCCGCCCTGAACGAGCGAGGCCGCGGAGAGGAACAACTGACCGGAACAGCGACGCCCGCCTCATGGCGGCGGCGTCATTGAGTCCGGACCTATCCGGAGGTCCTTAAATGGCCGACGTACTTTCGGCGCCCGATATCCGCGCGGGCCGCCTGTCGCCCGAAGACTACCTGAAGAATTTCGACGACATTCATCCGCCGCTCGATCGCCATGAAGCCTCCGTCGAGGCCGACCGCTGCTACTTCTGCTTTGATGCGCCCTGCACGATCGCCTGCCCGACGTCGATCGACATTCCGCAGTTTATCCGCCAGATCCAGACCGGCAACCCGGTGGGCGCGGCGAAGACGATCTTCGCCGAAAACATCCTCGGCGGCATGTGCGCGCGTGTTTGCCCGACCGAAACGCTGTGCGAAGAAGCCTGCGTGCGCAACGAGGCGGAAGACAAGCCGGTGAAGATCGGCCTGCTGCAGCGCTATGCGACCGACACCTATATGGACAAGGTATCCGGCTCGCATTTTACCCGCGCGGCACCGACGAACAAGAAGATCGCCGTTGTCGGCGGCGGCCCGGCCAGCCTTTCCTGCGCCCATGCCCTTGCACTGAAAGGCCATGACGTCACGATCTTCGAGGCGCGTGAGAAACTCGGCGGCCTCAACGAATACGGCATCGCCGCCTACAAGACGGTGAACGACTTCGCCCAGCGCGAAGTGGAATTCCTGCTTTCCGTCGGCGGTATCAAGGTGGAGACCGGCAAGGCGCTTGGCCGCGACATTACGCTGTCGGGCCTGCGCGGCGAGTATGATGCGGTTTTCCTCGGCATGGGTCTTCCAGGCGTGAATGCGCTTAACGCCGAGGGCGAGGACCTTTCCGGCGCTATCGACGCCGTCGCCTATATCGCGGAACTGCGCCAGGAGACGGACCGCGCCAAGCTTCCCGTCGGCCGCAAGGTCGTCGTCATCGGCGGCGGCATGACGGCGATCGACATAGCGGTGCAGACGAAGCGCCTGGGCGCGGAAGAGGTGACGATCCTCTACCGGCGCGGCCAGGACGCCATGAAGGCAAGCCGCTATGAGCAGGAGCTTGCCCAGACGAACGGTGTGCTGATCCGCGAATGGTTCCAGCCCAAGCGCCTGATCGGCGAGGGCGGGCATGTCGTCGCCATCGAGGCGGAGCGCACCGCGGTGGATGCGAACGGCAGGCTTTCCGGCACCGGCGAGACGGAACGGTTCGAAGCCGACCAGGTGTTCAAGGCGATCGGGCAGACGTTCATCGCCGATCCGGTCACCGGCGGTTCCGACGCGCTGGAACTGGACGCAGGGCGCATCCGCGTCGACGACGCCCGCAAGACCTCTCTCGACAAGGTCTGGGCCGGCGGCGACTGCGTGGCCGGTGGCGAGGACCTGACGGTGGCCGCGGTGGAAGACGGCAAGCTGGCCGCCCGCTCCATCGACGAAGCCCTGGCAGGCTGACGCCGCCGACTTGATGCAATTTCCGGAATTTCATTCCGCCCCAAGGAAAAAAGGGGACAGACATGACCGATCTGACAAGCAATTTTCTCGGCATCAAATCGCCGAACCCGTTCTGGCTCGCGTCCGCGCCGCCAACCGACAAGGCCTATAACGTCATCCGCGCCTTCGAGGCGGGATGGGGCGGCGTCGTTTGGAAGACGCTGGGCGAGGACCCCCACATCGTCAACGTCAACGGCCCGCGCTACGGCGCGATCCACGGGCGCGACCGCAACCTTCTGGGCCTCAACAACATCGAGCTCATCACCGACCGCCCGCTGGAGGTGAATCTCAAGGAAATCAAGCAGGTGAAGCGCGACTGGCCCGACCGGGCGCTTGTCGTCTCGCTGATGGTGCCTTGCGAGGAGAAGAACTGGATCGACATCCTCAAACGTGTCGAGGATACCGGCGCCGACGGCGTCGAGCTCAACTTCGGCTGTCCGCACGGCATGTCCGAGCGCGGCATGGGCTCGGCCGTGGGCCAGGTGCCGGAATACATTGAGATGGTCACCCGCTGGTGCAAGGAAAACACCAAAATGCCGGTGATCGTGAAGCTCACGCCCAATATCACCGACATCCGCAAGCCGGCGCAGGCGGCCAAGAACGGCGGCGCCGACGCCGTGTCGCTGATCAACACGATCAACTCCATCGTGGGCGTCGACCTCGACGTCATGGCGCCGACGCCGACCATCGACGGCAAGGGCGCGCACGGCGGCTACTGCGGCCCGGCCGTTAAGCCGATCGCGCTCAACATGGTGGCCGAAATCGCCCGCGACCCGGCGACGGCCGGCCTGCCGATTTCCGGCATCGGCGGCATCACCACATGGCGCGATGCGGCGGAGTTCATGGCGCTTGGCGCCGGAAACGTGCAGGTGTGCACCGCCGCCATGACCTACGGCTTCAAGGTCGTGCAGGACATGATCGACGGGCTCAAGGAGTGGATGGGCGAAAAGGGCTACACGTCGATCGACGAGTTCGTCGGCATGGCCGTGCCGAACTGCTCCGACTGGCAGAACCTCAACCTCAACTACGTGACCAAGGCGAAGATCGACCAGGACCTCTGCATCAAGTGCGGACGCTGCCACATCGCCTGCGAGGACACCTCGCACCAGGCGATCACGGCGATGGTTGACGGGGCGCGCCACTTCGAGGTGATCGACGAGGAATGCGTCGGCTGCAACCTGTGCGTCAACGTCTGCCCGGTGGAGAACTGCATCACCATGGAGCCGATGACGAGCGGGGTCGATCCACGCACGAAGCAGCCGATCGACAACAAGTTCGCCGACTGGACGACGCATCCGAACAATCCGAACCGGGTCATGGAAGCCGCCGAGTAACCGGCGCCTTCGTACGGTCGAAACGCATTTCGGGACTGCGGGAAAAGCCGGCGCAGGTATATTGCGCCGGCTTTTACATTCTCAACCCCTGATATACCAGTTCTCAACACCCCAGGAGACGAATGAACCAGCCGCTCGCAAGATCCGTGCATAGCGAACCCGCTCCGGCAAGGCCGGCGGGAAATCTGCGCGCGCATCTGGCGATGCTGCTCTTCATTCTCGTGATTTCGACGACCTTTCCCGTGGGCGAGGCGATTTCACCCGCGCTGGACCCGCGCGCGCTCACGTTCCTGCGTTTCCTGCTGGCCACATTCGTCTTCGCCGGCATCGTCGCCGCGCGCGGCGAATGGCGGATGCCTTCTCCCGCGCAAGCCGCGAGAGCCACCTGGGTGGGCAGCCTGCTCGCCTTCTATTTCGTCGCCATGTTCGAGGGCCTACGCTACACGACCGCGATCAACACAGGCGCGCTGTTCGCCCTCGTGCCCGCCATGACGGCGGCTATCGCCTGGCTGCTGCTTCGCCAGACGATGACGCGCCTGCAGCTCGCCTGCCTCGCGATAGCCGGCCTCGGCGCTCTGGTCGTGCTCTACGGCGACAATATCGCAGCGCTTTTGAACCTCTCGCTCGGCTACGGCGAGCGCATGTTCCTGCTCGGCTGCGTGGCGTTCGCCGCCTATTCGCCGTTCGTACGCAAGCTGCACCGGTCCGAGCCGCTTATGCTTTTCACGCTGTGGGTGCTGATGGGCGGCGCGGCGATGCTCTTCCTCTTCGGCCTGCCGGCAATCCTTTCCGCCGACTGGGCGAAAGTGCCCTGGACGGTCTATGGCGGCATTGTATATCTCGCCGTCCTGCCGACGGCACTGACCTTCTACCTCGCAAAGTATGCCACCGTGCGCCTGCCGTCCGGACAGGTGATGGCCTACACCTACCTGCTTCCGGCCTTCGTGGTGATGGAGAAGATGGTGATCGGCGACGGCACGCCAAGCCTGACCGTTTTCGCGGGCGTGGCGATCACAGCACTTGCGACCTTCATCCTGCAATGGTCGACGCGGGGGAGCGCGAAAGGTCAGCGCCTGAGTTCGGTCGCGAAATAGGCGATCGTCTGGCGATAGACCTCCGCCCGGTTCCACTCCCGCAAAACCGCATAGTTGCGCGTACCCGGCGACCAGTCCCCACCCGGACGCCAACCCTTCTGACGCAGGTAATTGGCCGTCGAGGCGAGGACATCCGCTCGCGAGCGGATGAGATCGCGGCGCCCATCCCGGTCGTAGTCGACGGCGTAGCGCACGTAGTTGGAAGCGAGAAACTGCGTCTGCCCAAGCTCGCCCGCCCAGGCGCCAACCATCGCCGAAGGGCTCATGTAGCCACGGTCGGCGATGACGAGGGCGGCGTAGAGTTCCGCCGTGAAGAACTGCGAACGGCGGCAATCGTAGGCGAGCGTCGCGAGAGAGCGGAACACCGGCATATTGCCGGAAAACCGCCCGAAGCCGCTTTCAAGCCCCCATATGGCCACGAGAATTTCCGGAGCAACGCCGTAGGATTTCTCGATGCTGCTCAACAGCCGCTGATTGTTGCGCAACTGCTTGCGCCCCAGCGCGATGGTGCCGGCGGGCGCGCGGCGCTGGCGGAACTGGTCGAAGCTCAGCTTGAACGACTTCTGCGACCTGTCGAGACGGATGACCTTGGGATTGTAGGTCACGCCGTTGAGCGCCGCCTGCGCCGTGCGCGGCGAAATGCCGGAGGCGACCGCGCGGCGCTTGAAATCCTCAAGCCATGGGCCGAAGCCGCTCGCGTTGTTTCCGCAAGAGGCGGCAAATGCGGGCAGGGCGGCGAAAACGAATACAAAGAGGGCGACGACAAGTCTCGACATGACCGGCTCCCGATACGCGAAACAAAGCGAAGTCCGGTCAAGCGAACGTGCCCCAGCGTACATCCTTCCCGAACGGAAACAATATATTAGGCTGAAAATTCCGGAAATTGGAAGACGAGGACGCCTTGGCGGAAATGACTGGGCTTCACCCGCCCTTGGCCATTACCCCTTCGAGGATGATCGAGGCCACGGTCTCCTCCGCCGATTTGCGAAAGTCCGCCTCCTCGATGCCGGTGCCGGTGAGCGCGCGGATCTGCGTCGCGAAATCCGCGTAATGCTGGGTCGTCGCCCAGATCATGAAGATGAGGTGATGCGGGTCGACCGGGCGGATCCTGCCCTTGGCCGCCCAGGTGCGGATCACCTGCGTCTTCTCGTCGACAAGTGCCTTGAGCGAGCCTTCCAGAACATCGCCGATCATCGGCGCGCCCTGCATGACCTCGTTGGCGAAGAGCTTCGAAGCCTCCGGATAGCGGGCGGAAAGCTCTATCTTCTGGTTGATGTAGGCAGACAGTTCCTCACGCGGATCGCCCTGCGGGTCGAGCGTGCGAAGGGGGGCGAGCCAGATGTCCAGAAGGTCGGCCAGCACCGCCTTGTAGATGTCCTTCTTGGAGCCGAAGTAGTAGAGCAGGTTCGACTTCGACATGCCGGCGGCCGCAGCGATCTGCTCGATGCGCGCGCCGCGATAGCCGAATTGCGCGAATTCCGAAAAGGCGGCTTCCAGGATGCGCGCGCGGTTCTTCTCCTGGATCTTGGTCGCCGATCCGTTGCTCCTGCCGTTGCCCGTCTCGCTTTCGGATGGCGCGCTCATTCGGCCGCCTCCGTGTCGCCGGAGGCTCTGGCCGAGGCATCGCGGGCAAGCGACACTGGTGCTGCCCCGATGCCGGCGAGCACGATCTGGATCACGGTTTTCTTGGCTTCGGCGAACTGTTCCCCGGTGAGGGGCCTGCCGCCGTTCAGCGTGTCGATCTGGTGGTTGAAATCGGCGTAGTGCTGGGTCGTCGCCCAGATCATGTACAAGAGCGCGTTCGGATCGATGGGCGCGATGCGCCCTTGCGCGATCCAGCGTTCGATGACGGAGGCGCGGCTTGCCGTCCAGTCGCGCAGCGTGGTTTCCAGATAGTCCTGGATGACGGGCGCGCGGTGCAGGATCTCGTTCGCCCAGACCTTGGAGCCCATCGGATGCTCGCGCGAAATGTCCATCTTCTTGGAGATATAGGCCGTCAGAGCCTCGACCGGATCGTCGCTTTCGTCGAAGGAGTTGGCCGCATCGAGCCAGATGTTGAAGATATGCTCCACGACGCGGCGGTAGAGCGCTTCCTTGGTCGGGAAATAATAGTGCAGATTGGCCTTGGGAATGCCTGCGCGCTCGGCGATCATGCCGGTCGTCGCGCCGCGAAAACCGTGATCGGCGAAAACGGCTTCCGCCGCCTTCAGGATCATCCGCTCGTTTTCCGCGCGCACCGCGCTTTTCTGGGTTGTTTTCTGCGACATCCGACCGTGATCGTGTTTTGAGCAGAGATATCGAAAAATGATCTTGACCGTTTGGTCAAGTGTTCATACGCTCGATTTGACCGTTTGGTCAGGTTTTACACCCTGACCGCGACGGTCGCAACGACCGGCGGGCCGGCCAGAAAAAAAGATAACGGCCCGTTCAACCTTCCAGATAGCCTGGGCCATGCGAATGCCGTATGCCCGGACGGCCAGGGGATGACAGCGGCTGATCGCCCAACCGGCGGCAGCCATATCATCGACCGGCGAAAGAGAAGCGGACCGCGGACGCCTTTGAAGGCCGACCGCGCGCTTCTTCACAACGAGCGGCCCATGTTCGCGGCCTCCTGCGTGGAACGCGAGCGCCGCTCATGGGAACGACCGGAGACGGCCCCGGCCCGATGCGGACCGACGCAGGCAATTGAGCCGGCCCGGCCGCAGCAAAAGGTGCCCGGCGCTCCTTCGGTCGATTGTTGGATCGATGTTTCGCCCGTTTGGGAAAACAAGGGCGATTGGAGGAACCATGTCGAAGACGGCGCTTGCAACAAACAATCTTGAAGCCTTCTGGATGCCGTTCACCGCGAACCGGCAGTTCAAGAAGAACCCGCGCCTTTTCGTCGGCGCCAAGGACATGCACTACACCACCGCCGACGGGCGGCAGGTGCTGGACGGCACGGCGGGTCTCTGGTGCTGCAACGCCGGCCACGGGCGGCCGAAGATCACCGAGGCCGTGCAGCGCCAGGTGGCCGAAATGGACTATGCGCCGGCCTTCCAGATGGGCCATCCGGCGGCCTTCGAACTGGCCGCGCGGCTCACGGCGCTGATGCCTTCACCGCTCGACCATGTGTTCTTCACCAACTCCGGCTCGGAATCGGTCGAAACCGCGCTGAAGATGGCGATCGCCTATCACCGGGTGCGCGGCGAGGGTGCGCGCACGCGCCTGATCGGCCGCGAGCGCGGCTACCACGGCGTGAATTTCGGCGGCATTTCGGTGGGCGGCATCGTCGCCAACCGCAAGCATTTCGGAACGCTGCTCGGCGGTGTCGACCACATCCGCCACACGCATGACCTGGAGCGTAACGCCTATTCCCGCGGCCAGCCGGAAAGCGGGGCGGAATACGCCGAGGAACTGATCCGCGTCGTCCAGCTGCACGACCCCTCCACCATCGCCGCCGTGATCGTGGAACCGGTTGCCGGCTCCACCGGCGTGCTGATCCCGCCCAAGGGATATCTGGAGCGGCTGCGCCAGATCTGCGACCAGCACGGCATCCTGCTCATCTTCGACGAGGTGATTACCGGTTTCGGACGCCTCGGCTCGCCGTTCGCCGTCGACCATTTCGGCGTCACGCCCGACCTCGTGACGACGGCCAAGGGCATCACCAACGGCGTCATCCCGATGGGTGCGGTGTTCTGCACCAGCGACATCCACGAAGCATTCATGACCGGACCGGAACACCTGATCGAGTTCTTCCACGGCTACACCTATTCCGGCCATCCGGTCGCCTGCGCGGCCGGCCTCGGCACGCTCGACACCTACGAGGAAGAGGGCCTGCTGACGCGCGGCGCGGAACTGGAGGACTATTGGGCGGACGCGCTCCATTCGCTGAAAGGCACGCGCCACGTCATCGACATCCGCAACATCGGCCTGATCGGCGCGATCGAGCTGGAGCCTATCGCCGGCGAGCCGACGAAGCGTGCTTTCTCAGCGTTCCTGAAGGCCTATGACGCGGGCGTCCTGATCCGCACGACCGGCGACATCATCGCCCTGTCGCCGCCGCTCATTATCGAAAAAAGCCAGATCGACCAGATCGTGAGCACGCTTCGCGAAGTGCTCCAGAGCCTGGACTGATTTGGGGAGGGAATGAAATGCAGACGATTACGAACGCCATCGGCGGCGCCCGCGTGGAAAGCCGCTCGGGCCGCACCGCGCCCGTTTTCAACCCGGCGACGGGCGAACAGTCCGGCGTCGTCGGCCTGTCTTCCGCTTCCGAAGTGGAGGAGGCAATCGCCACCGCGAAAGCCGCCTTCCCGGCATGGCGCGACACGCCGCCGCTCAAGCGCGCGCGCATGATGTTCCGCTTCAAGGAGCTTCTTTCGGAAAACGCCGACAAGATCGCCCGCGCGATCTCCGCCGAACACGGCAAGACCCATGACGATGCGCTGGGCGAAGTGGCGCGCGGCATCGAGGTGGTGGAATTCGCCTGCGGCATCCCGCACCTTCTGAAGGGCGAATTCGCGCGCAACGTTGGCCCGGCGATCGACAGCTATTCCGACCGACAGCCGCTTGGCGTCGTCGCCGGCATCACGCCGTTCAACTTTCCGGCCATGGTGCCGCTGTGGATGTATCCGGTTTCGGTCGCCTGCGGGAACACCTTCATCCTGAAGCCTTCCGAGCGCGACCCCTCCGCCGCCATGGTCGTCTACGACCTCTTCGCGGAGGCGGGCTTCCCCGAAGGCGTGCTCAACGTCGTCCACGGCGACAAGGAAGCCGTCGACACGCTGCTGACGCACCCGGACGTGAAGGCGATCTCCTTCGTCGGCTCCACGCCCATCGCCGAATACGTTTATTCGACCGGCACCGCCCACGGAAAGCGCGTGCAGGCGCTGGGCGGGGCGAAGAACCACATGATCGTCATGCCCGACGCCGACATGAACCAGGTGGCGGATGCGCTGATGGGCGCGGGATACGGCTCCGCCGGCGAGCGCTGCATGGCGGTCTCCGTCGCGGTTCCCATCGGCGAGGAAACCGCCGACAAGCTGGTCGAGAAACTGACCCCGCGCGTGCAGTCCCTCAAGATCGGCCCGTCCACCGATACGGACGCCGAAATGGGCCCGGTGATCACCAAGGCGCACCAGCAGAAGGTGCTTGGCTATATCGACCAGGGGGAGAAGGAAGGCGCGGAACTCGTCGTCGACGGGCGCGGCTTCAACCTGCAGGGCTACGAGGGCGGCTATTTCGTCGGCGGCACGCTGTTCGACCGTGTGACGAAGGACATGACGATCTACAAGGAAGAGATCTTCGGCCCCGTTCTCTCCGTCGTGCGCGCCAAGGACTACGACGAGGCCGTCGACCTCATCAACACCCACGAATACGGCAACGGCACCGCGATCTTCACCCGCGACGGCGACGCCGCGCGCGCCTTCGCCGACCGGATCGAGGTGGGCATGGTGGGCGTCAACGTGCCGATCCCCGTGCCGGTCGCCTATTTCTCATTCGGCGGGTGGAAGCGCTCGCTCTTCGGCGACCACTCGATCTACGGGCCGGAAGGAATCCGCTTCAATACGCGGCTGAAGACCATCACATCCCGCTGGCCCGCCGGCATAAAGGACGGCGCGGTCTACACCTTCCCGACGATGTGAGAAGAACGCAGGCATAGGAGATTTCAGCAATGACAGCCCCTTCCGACAACCTGCGGATCAACGGCGACCGCCTGTGGGACAGCCTTATGGAAATGGCGGAGATCGGCCCCGGCGTGCGCGGCGGCAACAACCGCCAGACGCTGACGGACGACGACGCCAAGGGCCGTGCGCTCTTCCAGAAATGGTGCGAGGAAGCAGGCCTCACCATGGGCGTCGACAAGATGGGCAACATGTTCGCCCGCCGCGAAGGCACCGACCCGGACGCGCTGCCCGTCTACATGGGCTCGCACCTCGACACCCAGCCGACGGGCGGACGCTACGACGGGGTGCTGGGCGTACTCGGCGGGCTTGAGGTCATCCGCACGCTGAACGACCGCGACATCAAGACGAAGCACCCGATCGTCGTCGTCAACTGGACGAACGAGGAAGGCACGCGCTTTGCCCCTGCCATGCTCGCCTCCGGCGTTTTCGCGGGCGTTCACGACCTCGACTGGGCCTACGCCCGCGAGGATGCCGAAGGAAAAACCGTGGGAGACGAACTGAAACGCATCGGCTGGGTCGGCGACGAGGAAGTCGGCGACCGCAAGATGCACGCCATGTTCGAGCTTCACATCGAGCAGGGGCCGATCCTTGAGGACGAGGGCGTCGACATCGGCGTCGTCACCCACGGACAGGGCCTGAAATGGCTGCAGGTGACGCTGACGGGCAAGGAAAGCCACACCGGCTCCACCCCCATGCCCAAGCGCCGCAACGCAGGCCTTGGCATGGCGCGCGTGACCGAACTGGTGCACGAGGTGGCGATGGACTATCAGCCCGACGCCGTGGGCGCCATCGGCCATGTCGAGGTCTATCCGAACTCGCGCAACATCATACCCGGCAAGACCGTCTTCACAATCGACATCCGCTCGCCCGACAAGGCGACGCTGGACGAGATGGATGATCGCATCCGCGACGGCATCGACACCATCTGCGACGCGCTGCAGATTTCGGGCGAGGTGGAGCAGGTCGGCCATTTCGACCCCGTCACCTTCGACGAAGGCTGCGTATCCAAGGTGCGCGATGCCGCAGAACGCCTCGGCTATTCCCACCGCAATATCGTCTCGGGCGCCGGTCACGACGCCTGCTGGGTCAACCGCGTGGCGCCGACCTCGATGATCATGTGCCCCTGCGTGGACGGCCTGTCGCACAACGAGGATGAGAAGATCTTCCCCGAATGGGCGACGGCGGGTGCCGATGTACTGCTGCATGCGGTGCTGGAATCGGCGGAAGTCACAGGCTGAGGGGAAAGTGAGAGCGCTCGTCGACGCATTTCTTGAGATCAGGCAGCATCATGCGATGCTGCTTGCATTTCTCAAGGAGCTGACGCCGGGCAACAGGCGGATGGGCCGCGAGTTCGTGTTCGTCTCGGTGCGCGACAACCCGATGGTCCGCGAAAGCCGGGATGCCTCGACCGAGGCGATCAAACAGCGGCGCTTCCGCCTCGCCGAGCCGATGTCCGAATTCGCCGGGTGGGCGGAGGAGGATTCCAACCGCTCGCCGCAGGTCCACATCCTGGGCGAGGGGCGATACGAAGGCTTCAGCCTGACGTGGCCGGGCGTGGAGGGGCGCCTTGTCGTTGCCGCCACGGGCCTTTTGCAAAGGAAGGCGACGTTGCGGGCGGTCTGGCTGAAGCTGCGGTTCGTCGCGGGCGGAGCGCTCGATTCGTCACGAGTAATAAGTGGGAGATTCTGACATGTCGAAAGTCATCAAGGGCGGCACGATCGTCACCGCCGACCGCACCTGGAAAGCCGACGTGAAGATCGACGGCGGCAAGATCGTCGAGATCGGCGACAATCTCTCCGCCGACGAGGTGCTGGACGCCACCGGCTGCTACGTGATGCCGGGCGGCATCGACCCGCATGTGCACCTGGAAATGCCCTTCATGGGCACCCATTCGGCGGACAACTTCGAAAGCGGCACGCGCGCCGGCCTTTCCGGCGGCACGACCATGGTGGTCGACTTCTGCCTGCCGTCTCCCAACCAGTCGCTCCTGGAAGCGCTCGCCATCTGGCAGCAGAAATCCTCGCTCGCCTGCGCCGACTATTCCTACCACATGGCGATCACCTGGTGGTCGGAGCAGGTTTTCAACGAAATGGCCGAGGTGGTGGACCGGGGCATCAACACCTTCAAGCACTTCATGGCCTACAAGGGCGCGCTGATGGTGGACGACGACGAGATGTTCGCCTCCTTCCAGCGCTGTTCGGCCCTTGGCGCCCTGCCGCTGGTGCATGCCGAAAACGGCGACGTGGTCGCCACGCTTCAGCAGAAGCTTCTGGCGGAAGGCAACAACGGCCCGGAAGCGCACTCCTACTCCCGCCCGCCGGAAGTGGAAGGCGAAGCGGCGAACCGCGCCATCATGATCGCCGACATGGCGAACGTTCCGCTCTACGTCGTGCACACATCCTGCGAGCAGGCGCATGAAGCGATCCGCCGCGCACGGCAGAAGGGCATGCGCGTTTACGGCGAGCCGCTGATCCAGCATCTCGTGCTCGACGACAGCGAATACCAGAACAAGGACTGGGACCATTCCGCCCAGCGCGTGATGTCTCCGCCCTTCCGCGACAAGACGCATCAGGACTCGCTCTGGGCGGGCCTTCAGGCGGGCTCGCTGCAGGTGGTGGCGACGGACCACTGCGCCTTCACGGTGGACCAGAAACGCATGGGCGTCGGCGATTTCACGAAGATCCCGAACGGAACCGGCGGGTTGGAAGACCGCATGCCGGTGCTCTGGACGCGCGGCGTCAACACCGGCCGGCTGACGATGAACGAATTCGTCGCCGTGACCTCGACCAATATCGCCAAGATCCTGAACATGTACCCGAGGAAGGGCGCGATCGTGGAAGGGGCGGACGCCGACATCGTGGTCTGGGATCCGGAGCGCTCGAAGACGATCAGCGCGAAGAACCAGCAGTCGGTTATCGAATACAACGTCTTCGAGGGCATAGAGGTGAAGGGCCTGCCGCGCTATACGCTGACGCGCGGCAAGGTGGCCATCGAGGAATCGACCGTGAAGGCGGAGCCGGGCCACGGCGAATTCGTCGCCCGCGAGCCCTATCAGGCCGTCAACAAGGCGCTTTCGAAGTGGAAGGAACTGACCGCGCCGCGCAAGGTGGAGCGTAGCGGCATTCCGGCGACGGGCGTCTGAGCGGCCTTCCGCACCAACTGTGAAACGAAAGTGCGCGAGACGGCCAGCCCGCCTTGCGCCGATAAAAGAGATGGGACAATGCTGACAACGGCTAGCCAGGCAGTACGAACGGAGGACGGGATGGCAAGGGAAGACGGTGCTAACGCGCGTTCCGTCATCGACATCCGCGATCTTTCCCTGACGTTCGAGACGAACGACGGGCCGGTGCACGCGCTCTCCAATATCGACCTCAACATCGAGGAGGGCGACTTCGTCTCCTTCATCGGGCCATCGGGCTGCGGCAAGACCACGCTGCTTCGCGTAATCGCCGACCTGGAAAAGCCGACCGGCGGACACATCTCCGTCAATGGGGTTTCGCCGGAGGAAGCCCGCCTTGCCCGCGCCTATGGCTATGTCTTCCAGTCTGCGGCCCTTTACCCCTGGCGAACGATTGCCAACAATGTCGCGCTTCCCCTTGAAATCATGGGGCTGTCGTCGGAGGAAAGGGCGGAGCGCGTCAAGCGCAACATGGAGCTCGTCAACCTTTCCGGATTCGAGCGCAAATACCCCTGGCAGCTTTCCGGCGGCATGCAGCAGCGCGCCTCCATCGCCCGCGCGCTCGCCGTCGAGCCCGATCTGCTCTTGATGGACGAACCTTTCGGCGCGCTTGACGAGATCGTGCGCGACCACCTGAACGAGCAGCTTCTCCAGCTTTGGGCGAAGACCAACAAGACCGTCGTCTTCGTCACCCACTCCATCCCCGAAGCGGTTTTCCTGTCGACGAAGATCGTCGTGCTTTTCCCACGACCGGGGCGCATCTACGACGTGATCGAAAGCGACCTGCCGCGCGACCGCACCCTCGACATCCGCGAAACGCCGGAGTTCCTGAAGATCGCGCATCGCGTGCGCGACGGATTGCGCGCGGGGCACAGCTATGACGACTGAGGCAATGTCCCACGGCGGGGCATCGGCCTCGCTCAACCCCTTCAGCCGGCTGATGAGCGGCACGGCCGGGCCGGTGATCGTCGTCGTGGCGGTGATCTTCGCCGCCTGGTATGTCGCCGCCGTGCTGCTCAACACCCCCTTCCAGCGAGACACCTATGAGCGCGCGGGGCAGGAGAACGTATCCATCGCCCGGTTGATCACCGACACGCTGGCACAGGAGCGCCCGGTCATGCCCGCGCCCCATCAGGTTGCGGTGGAAATCTGGAAGACGACCGCTGAAAAGAAAGTCACCTCCAAGCGCTCGCTGGTCTACCATTCCGGTATCACGCTTTCCTCCACCCTTCTCGGTTTCCTGATCGGCACCACGCTCGGCATCGGGCTTGCGGTGCTGATCGTCCACAGCCGGGTTCTGGACAAGAGCCTGATGCCCTGGATCATCTCCTCGCAGACGATACCGATCCTGGCGATCGCGCCGATGATCATCGTCGTGCTGAACGCGATAGGGATTACGGGAACGTTGCCGAAAGCAATGATCTCCACCTATCTCTCCTTCTTCCCCGTCACCGTCGGCATGGTGAAGGGCCTGCGCTCGCCCGAGATCATCCAGCTCGACCTGATGAAGACCTATTCGGCATCCCAGGGTCAGACGCTGCTGAAACTACGCCTTCCCTCGGCGGCTCCCTTCCTCTTCGCCTCGATGAAGGTGGCGGTGGCGGCGAGCCTCGTCGGCGCCATCGTCGGCGAACTGCCGACAGGTGCTGTCGCGGGTCTCGGTGCGCGCCTTCTTGCCGGTTCCTACTACGGACAGACGATCCAGATCTGGTCGGCGCTGATCGTTGCCGCGGTTATCGCCGCGAGCCTCGTCACAATCGTCGGCGTTTCCGAGCGCATCGTCCTGAAACGCATGGGGATGGCGCAATGAGCGGTGCAAGCCTCACACTCACCGGACAGGGCGCTGCCGGCGTCGGCCGTACTCTCGCCTGGGCCATCGTCGCCCTTGCCTTGATCTCCCTGCCGCAGACGGCCTTCACGGACGGGCCCACAGTCATCGCGTCCGCCGACCTGATGCTTTCGCCAATCCTGCTTGGCGGGGCGGCGATCCTGCTGGCGCTCGGGGTCGGTCCGCGCCGGCTCGTCGATCTGGCGCTGCTTGCGGTCTCCGTCGTCGCGGCGATCCAGCTGCTGCGGGCAGTGGGCACGAATTTCAGCAAGGCGGAAAGCGGCTTCTGGTCGCTCGTGGGCGCGCTCTGGCTCGCCTCATGGCTCTTCGTCGAACGGCTTTCGGGCTGGGACGTGACATCGCTCGCGGCAAAGCGCGCGATCGGGATTCTCATCCCCGCGCTTTTCGGCGTCTGGGTGCTGGTACTCTGGCAGCTTCTGGTCATCGGCCTTGGCGTATCGCCCGTGCTGCTTCCGCCGCCTTCCGCCATCGGCGCGCGCTTCGCAAGTTCGCTGCCGACCCTTTGGGCCGACTTCCAACAGACGTTCCTCAAGGCCGTCCTCATCGGCTATGCGGTGGGTTGCGGCAGCGCCTTCATCGTGGCCATCCTCGTCGACAAGGTCGACTTCCTGCGCCGGGGCCTGCTGCCGATCGGCAACCTCGTCTCCGCGCTTCCGATCGTCGGCGTCGCGCCCATCATGGTAATGTGGTTCGGCTTCGACTGGCCCTCGAAAGCCGCCGTCGTCATCATCATGACCTTCTTCCCCATGCTGGTGAACACGGTGGCAGGCCTTGCGAGCGCGGACCGCATGCAGCGCGACCTGATGACGACTTACGCAGCGGATTACTGGCAGACGCTCTTCAAATTACGCCTTCCGATGGCTTTGCCCTTTATTTTCAACGCGTTGAAGATAAACTCCACGCTGGCGCTCATCGGGGCGATCGTCGCGGAATTTTTCGGCACGCCGATCGTCGGAATGGGCTTCAGAATATCGACCGAAGTCGGCCGGATGAACGTCGACATGGTCTGGGCGGAGATCGCCGTCGCCGCATTGGCGGGCTCCGTCTTCTACGGATTGGTGACGCTCCTGGAACGGGTGTTCACCTTCTGGCATCCGTCAGTCAGGGGATAACGGACGCGGGTGCCGAAACCAGAGGGAGCTTGAGAATGAAGAAATTGATGCTCGCCGCCGCGGCCCTTGCCATGGGGCTCGGAACGGCTCAGGCGGCGGACGAAGTCACGCTGCAGCTTAAGTGGGTCACCCAGGGCCAGTTCGCCGGCTATTACGTTGCCAAGGACAAGGGCTTCTACGAGGAAGAAGGCCTTGACGTCACGATCAAGCCGGGCGGCCCGGACATCGCCCCGCCGCAGGTTATCGCAGGCGGCGGCGCCGACGTGGTTATCGACTGGATGCCTTCCGCCCTCGCCTCGCGCGAGAAGGGCGTGCCGCTCGTCAATATAGCCCAGCCGTTCAAGAAGTCCGGCATGATGCTGACCTGCCTGAAGGAAAGCGGCATCTCCAAGCCGGAGGACCTGCGCGGCAACACGCTCGGCGTCTGGTTCTTCGGCAACGAATATCCGTTCCTGTCGTGGATGGCCCATCTCGGCATCCCGACCGACGGCAGCGACCAGGGCGTGACCGTCCTGAAGCAGGGCTTCAACGTCGATCCGTTGCTGCAAAAGCAGGCCGCCTGCATTTCCACCATGACCTATAACGAGTACTGGCAGGTAATCGACGCCGGCATTCCGGAAGAGGACCTGATCGTCTTCAAGTACGAGGACCAGGGCGTCGCAACGCTCGAGGACGGCCTCTACGTTCTGGAACAGAACCTGGAAGATCCCGAATTCGTCGACAGGATGGCCCGTTTCGTGAAGGCGTCCATGAAGGGCTGGGACTACACCCGCGAGCACCCGGAAGAAGCGGCGGAAATCGTGCTTGAGAACGACGCCACCGGCGCACAGACCGAAAAGCACCAGATCCGGATGGTCGGCGAGATCAACAAGCTGACGGAAGGCTCCGACGGCACGCTCGACCCGGCGGACTACCAACGCACGGTCGACACGCTTCTGGCCGGTGGCTCCGACCCCGTGATCACCGCGGCCCCCGAAGGCGCATGGACCCACGCCGTTACGGACAAGATCAAGTAAGCCTGCGGTTCATGTTCGAACTTCGGAAGGGCGCCGCGATTGCGGCGCCCTTTCTCGTTAGAGCGCGTCTTGTTTAATCGGACTCACCGGACGCGCTCCATCTATTTGATATTGCGCATGTCCTTGTCCCAAAACCGGTCCCCACTTTTGGGGGACATGCTCTAAGCGGCCACGTCTATTGCGCATATTAGACAAACTGGACATTTCGGACATTATTGCCTATATTGCGGACATGAAGGAAACGACCATGTCCACCATGAAGACCCCCGATAACGGAACCGAGAACCGCCTTCATGTCTCCTTGCCCAAGCTGCAGGAAGAATTGCGGTCGGAAAATCCGGATGTGCCGACAACGATACTGGACACCATGGGCGAAGCCATGGCCGAATTCGTCAATGCCGCCGGAAGCATGGACATGAAGTCTCTTGCCGAGCTGAGCGGAAGCACAAACGAGCTTCTTGTAGCCGTGTGCCGGGTCATTGCGGACAAACCGCCCATCCAGATCCCTTACGACACGCGCCCCGTCGAAGTTTCGGCGGGCGAAGGCCTCGGCCCCCCCTTGAGCGAAGCAGAGGCGGCCGAGCGCGTGAGGCGACTGGCGAAGCCGACCGCCCTGGAAAGCTGGGCCGGAGAAGTCTGGCGTCCCTCTGACATCAAGAAGCAACTGGGTATTTCGAGGTCCACGCTGGACAGTTGGCGGCAAAAAGACATGGTGATTGCGCTCAACAAGGGGCTCAGGGCGCATGTCTATCCCGCCGCACAGTTCATCGACGGACGTCCGGTCAAAGGACTGGGCGGGATAATTTCTGCGGCTGCCGGCAACCATCATGTCGCATGGCGTTGGCTCGTTACGCCACATCTCGATTTCGGCAAGATGCCTCCTTTGGCGGCTTTGAAGGACGGGCAGGCAGAGGCCGTTTTGGATGCAGCCCACCGGTCCTTTTCATAGGATCAAGATCCCGGGTCCGGTTCGATCCGGGATCGATTACCGCTTGTTCTATGGTTCGGTTGGATATGGCGACCCCGAATTGCATTCGAATATGCTTTGAACGAACGATTCAAACGAATGGCGGTTTTTAGTAAAATCGCACCTGAACATTCATCCCGGGCGCAAATATTGAATATGCCTTTGGATCCGAAGGAAATTTCGCGCCTGATACAACCCTTGAAGCCAGACCGATGGCTAAGGGTAATGCGCAGCGAGTTCGAAGAAACGCCACTGGGCGTTGGTCCGGGATCCTCTCGCTTTTCTCCCCCCGACAATCATTTCCATGTTCTCTACGCGGCCTGCGATCTGGTTTCCGCGATCGCCGAAACGGTCATTCGCGACAGGTTCGAAGCCGTCGAGGAACGTGTGTTGTCGGCTTCCGAACTGAACGACTGGTCGGTCGCGGAAATCTCGACGACCGACAGTTTGAACCTGCTCGATCTACGAACCGTCGGCGCATTGCGGTTAGGGCTGGATACCGACGCTGTTGGGTCCAAGTCGCACAAGGAATCCCGGCAATTCAGCAGCGAACTGCACGACAAATTCCCGAATATCGATGGGATTCTCTACCGCTCGAGACTGACGGGAAGAGATTGCATCGCCGTCTACGAGCACGCGATTAAGCCTAACCTGACCTCCGGCGAGGCAGTGCGGCTGCCGCGCGCGCCAAAGCTGGAAAATGCGCTTTCCGATCTCTCTATCACGCTCGAAGACGACCTGTAACGCGCTCATTCGTCGGCGCAGGCCCAGTTTTCAGACCGGTGGCGTGCCGTTCAGCGCCAGCACCTCTCCGACGAGGTAGAGAGAGCCGCAGATGAGGATGCGCGGCGGCTCGCCATCCTTTTCCGCGCAAGCCGCGATATCCGCCAACGCGGCTTCCAGGCTGTCGAACGGGGTCGCCTCCAGTCCGGCTTCACGCGCGCTGTCTGCAAGCTCGAAGGGATCGCGCCCGTTTTCCGTGGCGCTCAAAGGGATCGTCGCGACATGACGGGCAAGCCCTTCGAATGCGCGAAAAAAGCCGACCGGATCCTTCGTATTCAGCATGCCGCAGACGACGTAAAGAGGCCGGGAACACCTCTCTTCCTGCGCGCCCATGAATGCGGCAACGACAACTCCCGCTCCCGGGTTATGACCGCCGTCAAGCCAGACTTCGGCCCCTTGCGGACATTGGTCGACGATGCCTCCATGCATGAGAGGCTGAAGACGGCCCGGCCAGTCGACCGACTGGAGGCCCTTTTCAACCGCCTGAGGTTGCGGAAGGAGATCCGCGGCGCGCAAGGCGGCGATCGCAAGCCCGGCATTCTCGAGCTGGTGATGCCCCCGCAAAGCAGGCAAGGGAAAATCGAAGAGCCCGTTCTCATCCTGATAAACGAGCCGGCCGTTTTCCTCATTCGCCGCGAAATCCTGACCGAATATATGGATCGGCGAGCGGTTGCGAAGTGCCGAACGCTCGATCACCCCCAGTGCGATATCGTCCTGCGCGGCGGTAACGACAGGCACGCCCGGCTTGATGACACCCGCTTTTTCCAGGGCGATGCCTTCCAGCGATGCGCCAAGATACCGCTCATGGTCCATCGATATGGAGGTGATCACGCTGACCGCAGGCCGGTCGATCACATTCGTCGCATCGAGCCGCCCGCCGAGCCCGACTTCAAGCAGAAGCGCATCCGCCGGTTCTTCTGAAAACAGCAGGAAGGCGGCTGCGGTCGTGATCTCGAAGAAGGTGATTTCGGCTCCGCCGTTCGCCTGCTCGCAACGGTCGAGCGCCTCCATCAACCGCCCATCGTCGACGAGCGTTCCGCCAAGGCGGATACGCTCGTTGAAGGCAACGAGATGCGGCGAGGTATAGACGTGGACGCGACTGCCGGCAGCCTCCATGATCGCGCGCATGGTCGCGGTCGTGGAGCCCTTGCCGTTGGTTCCTGCCACGTGGATGACCGGCGGCAGCTTTCGCTCCGGATGGCCGAGCGCGGCCAGAAGCCGCTCCATACGGCCGAGCGATAGGTCGATCTCGCGCGGGTGAAGCGCGAGAAGCCGTTCAAGAATAGCGGTGACCTGATCCATTCGCGTTGGTTCCAAGCGGCTTCGACAAGCTGACGCCACGACGGTGGGGCATCGATCCGCCCCCGATTACGATCCTCCGGAATTGCCCGCAAGGGGCATCACACCGCTATGTCGAAAAGAGAACAGCGCAAGACGCGAATGCGAAGGATACGAGGCCTATTCGGCAGCCTTGGGCTGTTGCTGATCGCTCTTCTCGGGTTCACCCACCGCTTCGGCCGTCTCCCCGGCGCGTTCCCCTGGCTCTTCGATCTCGAGCGTCGCCTGGACGCTAACCTCATCCAGGCTCGGCACCTCGACCTCGCGCTTCATAAGCACGGAGCAAAGACGGGCGATCGTCTCGCCAAGCTCATGGCGATGGACGACCATATCCACCATCCCATGCTCCAGCAGGTATTCCGCCGTCTGGAACCGCTCCGGCAGTTTTTCCCGGATCGTCTGCTCGATAACGCGCGGACCGGCGAACCCGATGAGCGCGCCCGGCTCGGAGATATGGATGTCGCCAAGCATGGCGTAGGACGCCGTCACGCCGCCGGTGGTCGGGTTCGTGAAGACGACAATGAAGGGCAGGCCTGCCTCGCGAAGCATCTGGACGCCGACCGTCGTACGCGGCATCTGCATGAGGGAGAGAATGCCCTCCTGCATGCGCGCGCCGCCCGATGCGGCGAAAAGCACGAAGGGCGTCTTGTTCTCGACCGCCGTTTCAATGCCCTTCAGAATGGCTTCGCCCGCCGCCATGCCGAGCGAACCGCCCATGAAGGAGAAATCCTGAACGGCAACGGTGATCGGCTGGGCCCTCAGCTTGCCGGTGGCGACCAGCACCGCGTCGTCCATTTCCGTCTTGGCGCGCGCGTCCTTCAACCGGTCGACATAGCGCTTCTCGTCGCGAAACTTGAGCGGATCGACGGCCACCTGAGGCGTCTCGACGACATCGTACTTGCCGCCGTCGAAGAAGAATTCCAGGCGCTTTTTCGCCGGAATGCGCATGTGATGCCCGGAGCTCGGCACCACCCACTGATTGGCCTCAAGGTCCCGGTGGAAGACCATTTCTCCCGTTTCGGGGCATTTGATCCAGAGATTTTCCGGCGTGTCGCGCTTCACCAGGAAGCTGCGGATTTTCGGCCGGACAACGCTATTGATCCAGTTCAAGGCTCGATCCGTTTCCTGATCGTTCCATTCTCCGAGGGGGAAGGCCGATCATTTCTTTCTGATCCCGGCGCGCGGAGCCGCCCCTGCGCGCCGCTCGAAATCGAATTTATCCGTCTTTTAGCAGAAGCGGGGGCGTGCCGTCAGCCCGTCTTGGCCATCCGAGCGCCGGCCGCGATATCGCGAACGCAATCCGTGACAGCCGAAACCGTCTTTTCCGTGGCGCGGCCCGCCTCGTCCAGGCTTTCCCGCACGGCTTCAACAAGGACCGAACCGACGACGACACCGTCAGCGTTTTTGCCGATTTCCCGCGCCTGCTCGCCGGTTTTCACGCCGAAGCCGACTGCGACGGGCAACGCGGTATGGCCCTTGATGCGGTTGACCGCCACGGCGACCTTTTGCGCATCGGGCGCGGCAGCACCCGTGATGCCGGTGATCGAGACGTAGTAGACGAAACCGGAGGTATTGGCGAGAACCGTCGGCAAACGTTTATCGTCCGTCGTCGGCGTTGCGAGGCGGATGAAATTAAGGCCGGCCTCGAGTGCGGGAATACAAAGCTCGTCATCAGCTTCCGGCGGGATATCGACGATGATCAGCCCGTCCACGCCAGCCTCCTTCGCCTCGACCACGAATTTCTTCGGATCGCGCACGTAGACCGGATTGTAGTAGCCCATCAGCACGATCGGCGTTTCATCGTCCTTTTCCCGGAAACGGCGAACCATGGAAAGCGTCTTGTTCATGGTTTGGCCGGCGGCAAGCGCGCGCTGCGTCGAGCGCTGGATCGGGATGCCCTCCGCCATCGGGTCCGAAAACGGCATGCCAAGCTCGATAACATCTGCGCCGGCCTCGGGCAGGGCGGCCAGGATCGCCTCGGACGTTTCAAGGTCCGGATCGCCCGCGGTGATGAAGGTGACGAGCGCCGGGCGCCCGGCTTCCCTGCAGGCCGCGAAGCGGCGGTCGATCCTGGTTTCCGGCATTGCGGGTGAGCCCTCGTGACGAATTGTTCTTATGCGTTGAATTGAACGCGACGATCTATGGCCGGCAGGCAGGCGCTGTCAATCTCGCCTAGTGTGGTGAATTTGAAATACGCCTCATTATAGCAGCAGCCTCCGGAGCGTATTTCAAATCCGGAAACCACACTAGAAACATATATTCGCTAGTCACCCTTTTGAATCTGAAGTTCGTTCAGAGCATGCCAGGCAATGAGACGAGCTTCAGATTCGGGTGACTAGCACCCGGTTTCAAAGATCGAAACCAAGCATGTTTCCGACGGCGAAGACATCCTTGTCGCCACGCCCGCAAAGGTTCATGACGATGATCTGGTCCTTGTCCATCTGCGGCGCGAGCTTCATGACATGCGCCAGCGCATGCGACGGCTCCAGCGCGGGGATGATGCCTTCCACACGCGTGAGCAACTGGAATGCCTCCAGTGCCTCGTCGTCGGTCGCGGGAACATAGGTCACCCTGCCCGTCTCCTTCAGCCACGAATGCTCCGGCCCGATGCCCGGATAGTCGAGGCCGGCGGAAATGGAATGGCCTTCGAGGATCTGCCCGTCACCGTCCTGAAGGAGATATGTGCGGTTGCCGTGTAGAACGCCCGGCTTGCCGGCATTGAGCGAGGCGCAATGTTCGTCACCCTCAAGGCCCTTGCCGCCGGCTTCCACGCCGTAGATCTTCACCGACGGATCGTCGAGGAAAGGGTGGAACAGGCCGATGGCGTTCGATCCGCCGCCGACGGCGGCGACGAGCGCGTCCGGCAGGCGGCCTTCGGCCTCCATGAGCTGCGCCTTGGTTTCATTGCCGATCACGGCCTGGAGGTTGCGCACCATTTCCGGATAGGGGTGCGGGCCGGCCGCCGTACCGATGAGATAGTAGGTGGAGTCCACATTGGTGACCCAGTCGCGCAGCGCCTCGTTCATGGCGTCCTTCAGCGTGCCCGCGCCGGCGGTCACCGGCACGATTTCGGCACCCAGAAGCTTCATGCGGAAAACGTTCGGCTTTTGCCGCTCGACATCCGTCTTGCCCATGTAGACCACGCAGGGCAGGCCAAACCGCGCGCAGACCGTCGCCGTCGCAACGCCGTGCTGGCCAGCACCCGTTTCGGCGATGATGCGGGTTTTGCCCATGCGCTTGGCAAGCAGGATCTGGCCGATGCAATTGTTGATCTTGTGGCTGCCGGTATGGTTCAGCTCGTCGCGCTTGAAATAGACCTTCGCGCCGCCAAGTTCCTCCGTCAGGCGCTCGGCGAAATAAAGCGGCGACGGGCGGCCCGTGTAGTGCTTGTTCAGGCTGTCGATCTCGCCCTGGAAGGATGGGTCGGCCTTGGCGTCCTCATAGGCCTTTTCCAGATCGAGGATCAGCGGCATCAGCGTTTCGGCGACATAGCGCCCGCCGAAAATCCCGAAATGACCGCGCTCGTCGGGACCTGAGCGATAGGTGTTCGGCTGTTGCACGGTCATTTCTTACTCTCCCACGCCGGCGCGCCTTGCATTCGCGATGAACGCCCGGATAAGTTTTTCGTCCTTCACGCCCCGTTCGCGCTCCACGCCTGAAGAAACATCGACGGCCGATATGCCCGATAAGGCAAGCGCCTCGGCGATCGTGTCGGGGGCAAGCCCTCCCGAAAGCATGACGGGAACCCCCAGGTCAAGCTCCTTTAGAAGGGACCAGTCGTAGGCAACGCCGTTACCGCCCGGAAGCTCAGCCCCCTTTGGCGGCTTGGCATCGAACAGGATGCGGTCGACAAGACCGATATAGGGCAGCGCGGCGTCGATATCGGAGGATTGAGAAACGCCCAGCGCCTTCATGAGTTTAAGCCCGGTGCGCATCTTGATGCGGGCACAGCGCTCCGGCGTTTCCTTACCGTGCAGCTGAAGCCAGTCCGGCTTCACCTCTTCGGCAATCCGGTCGATCAAATCATCGTCCGCGTCGACCACGAGCGCGACAATCTCCGCCTTGCCCCGCGCACGTTCCGCAAGGCTCGTAGCCTCCTCGATCGACACATTCCTGGGGCTCTTCGGGAAAAAGACGAGCCCGACCATCGCCGCACCCGCTTCCAGAGCGGCGTCCAGCGTATCCGGCGTCGATAGCCCGCAGATCTTGACGAGCGGTTGGGTCATTCGGGTCTCACTCAGCAAATGCAGTCTTCTTCATCGAAGGCATTGGCTCCGGCGTCATGCCCGGGCGTGGCCCGGGCATCCATCACGTTTTTGCCGCAGCACTTTCCCATATGGTTTGCCGGGTCAAGCCCGGCAATGACGGACAAGATTGCGCGGTCGCTGGTCTTTTACGTCACATTATACGCCGCAATCGCCGCCATGTTGACGATGTCGCTGTCCTTTGCGCCGATCGTCAGGATCTGCACCGGCTTGTCGAGGCCGACGAGCAGCGGGCCGATGACCGTCGAGCCGCCAAGCTCCTGCAGCATCTTCGTGGAGATTGACGCGGAGTGGAATGCCGGCATGACGAGCACATTCGCAGGCCCGGTCAGGCGGCAGAAGGGATAGGCGGCCATCTTGTCCGGGTTGAGCGCAACATCTGCACCCATTTCACCGTCGTATTCGAAATCGACCCGGCGCCGGTCGAGGATCTTCACGGCCTCCTGCACGCGCTCGGAGCGTTCGCCCGGCGGATGGCCGAAGGTGGAATAGGCAAGCATCGCCACACGCGGCTCATAACCGAGGCGCCGGGCTACATGCGCCGCTTCCTCCGCGATATCCGCCAGCTCCTCCGACGTCGGCATGTCGATGACCGCCGTATCGGCAACAAGAACGGTGCGGCCGCGGCTGAGCGCCAGGGAAACGCCGATCACCCGATGGCCGGGCTTGGCGTCGATGCAGTTCCTGACGGTGTCGAGAACGACGGAATAATTTCGCGTAATGCCGGTCACCATGGCATCCGCGTCGCCGCGCGCAACCATTATCGCGCCCCAGTAGTTGCGGTCGTTGTTCACGAGACGCTGGCAGTCGCGATAAAGATAACCGGCGCGCTGCAGGCGGGCGTAGAGAAATTCCGCATAATCCATGTTCCGGTTGGAAAGGCGGGCGTTCAGGATCTCGATGCCCGGCCGGTCGATATCGACGCCGGCTTCCTTCGCCGCCTCGCGCACCTCGTCGTCACGGCCGATCAGGATCGCCTTGCCGAGGCCCTGGCCGACGAAGCTTGCAGCCGCGCGGATCATCGGCTCTTCCTCGCCTTCGGCGAAGACCACACGCTTCGGCGACTGGCGCACCTTGGAGAAGATACGCTGCAATGTGCCGGCGACCGGATCGCGCCTTGCCGAAAGCTGGTTGCGGTAGGCATCCATATCGACGATCGGCCGGCGCGCGACGCCTGAATCCATCGCCGCCTGGGCCACCGCCGGCGGCACGGTCGAGATAAGGCGCGGATCGAACGGTACGGGAATGATATATTCCGGGCCGAATTTCGGCCGGTTGCCGCGATAGGCGGCGGCCACTTCATCCGGCACTTCCTCGCGCGCCAGCTTGGCCAGCGCCTCGGCACAGGCGACCTTCATCTCATCGTTGATGGTCGTCGCCAGAACGTCGAGCGCGCCACGGAAGATATAGGGAAAACCCAGAACGTTGTTGACCTGGTTGGGATAATCCGACCGCCCGGTTGCCATGATCGCATCGTCGCGGATTGCAGCCACTTCCTCGGGCGTGATCTCCGGATCGGGGTTGGCCATGGCGAAAATGATCGGATTGGGCGCCATGACGCGCACCATGTCTTCCGTCAGCGCGCCCTTCACCGAAACGCCGAGGAAGACATCGGCCCCCTTGAGGGCATCATAGAGAGACCGGGCATCCGTCTCCACGGCATGGGCGGACTTCCACTGGTTCATGCCTTCTTCGCGGCCCTGGTAGATCACGCCCTTCGTGTCGCAGAGCAGCACGTTTTCATGCGGCACGCCCATGGCCTTGACCAGTTCGATGCAGGCGATGCCCGCCGCGCCCGCGCCGTTGCAGACGATCCTGACGTCCTTGATGTCGCGCCCCGTCAGGTGAAAAGCGTTGATGAGGCCTGCCGCAGCGATGATCGCGGTCCCGTGCTGGTCGTCATGGAAGACGGGGATATCCATGATCTCGCGCAGGCGCTGCTCGATGATGAAGCAGTCCGGTGCCTTGATGTCCTCAAGATTGATGCCGCCAAAGGAAGGCCCGAGATAGCGAACGGAATTCACGAATTCATCGACATTCTGCGTGTCGACTTCCAGGTCGATGGAATCGACGTCGGCGAACCGCTTGAAAAGCACGGCCTTGCCTTCCATCACGGGCTTCGAGGCAAGCGCGCCGAGGTTGCCGAGACCGAGGATCGCCGAGCCGTTGGAAATCACCGCGACGAGGTTGCCGCGCGTGGTGTAGTCGAACGCGCGCGTCGGGTCTTCGGCGATGGCCTTCACCGGAACGGCGACGCCCGGCGAATAGGCAAGCGACAGGTCGCGCTGCGTCGCCATCGGCTTGGTCGGATTGATTTCGAGCTTGCCGGGCCGGCCTTGCTGGTGGAACTGCAGCGCCTCCTGCTCGGTAAAGCTGACACCGCTTTTGCTCGACTTGTCCGTCGCCACCATTCCGGCCTCCCTGGATCGAATTGTTATGGAATCGGGATGAGCCCGAACCCTTTTGGGGAGAGGCACATTATCCCCGGAAAATGGTGCGCTCAACCCGACTGGAGGACGATCCGCAATGAAAGACTTTCAACGGTTTGCTACTTTGCGCCAATGTCCGATACCTTGACCCGAACCAAGACGCCAGCCAAAGGCCGAAACGCAGACAGCGCCTCCCACAAGGCGGCAGCGGACCAGCGCGTGACGCCGATGATGGCGCAATACATGGAAATCAAGGCCGCGAACCCGGACAGCCTTCTGTTTTACCGGATGGGCGATTTCTACGAGCTTTTCTTCAAGGACGCCGAAATCGCGGCGCAAGCGCTTGCCATCACGCTCACGAAACGCGGCAAGCATCTTGGCGAGGATATCCCCATGTGCGGCGTGCCGGTGCATTCCGCCGACGACTATCTGCAAAAGCTGATTTCGCTGGGCCATCGCGTCGCCGTCTGCGAGCAGACGGAAGATCCGGCCGAAGCGAAGAAGCGCGGCTCGAAATCCGTCGTGCGGCGCGACGTGATCCGCCTCGTGACGCCGGGCACCCTGACTGAGGAGCGGCTACTCGACGCAAGCCGCAGCAACTATCTTCTGGCGCTGACCCGCGCACGCTCCGGCTCTCTCGACGAGACGCAAAGTTTCGGGCTTGCCTGGATCGATATCTCGACCGGCGCTTTTCGGGTTGCAGAGAGCGATGCCGAAACGCTTTCGGCGGATATCGCCCGCATCGACCCGCGCGAGATCGTCGTGTCCGACAATCTTCTCGATGACGCCGAGTTACGCCGCCTCCTGAACGACCTGCCGGCCTCGCTTTCCCCGGTTCCGCGCGCGCTCTTCGACGGGGCGACCGCCGCCGACCGCCTGTCGCATTATTTCGGGGTGAGAACGCTCGACGGCTTCGGCAGTTTCTCCCGCATCGAACTGTCAGCCGCCGGCGGTGCTCTTTCCTACGTGGAAAAAACGCAGATCGGCAACCGACCGCCGCTCGACCCCCCTTCGCGGGAGGCGGGCGACGGGCGCATGCTGATCGACCCGGCGACACGGGCGAACCTGGAACTCATGCGCACGCTTTCCGGCGAGCGGGGAGGCTCGCTGCTTGCCGCCATCGACCGGACGGTCACCGGGGCGGGCTCGCGCCTTCTGGCGGCACGCCTTGCCGGCCCCCTGCTCGACATAGATGCGATCCACCGCCGTCAGGATGCGGTCGAGCTTTTCCATTCCGAAACCATGCTGCGCGAGCGGCTTCGCGAATATCTGAAGGCCGCGCCCGACATGGCGCGCGCCCTTTCGCGGCTCGCGCTCGACCGGGGTGGCCCGCGAGACCTGCTGGCGCTTGCCGAGGGGCTGTCCTCGGCGCAGGCGATCGCCAACCTTCTGGCTCGCCATGGCGCGCTTCCCGCCGAAGTCGATGCCGCGCGCGAAAGCCTTGCCGAGACGCCATATGACCTTGGCCAGGAACTCAGCCATGCGCTTACCGACGAACCGCCGCTCCTGAAGCGCGACGGCGGCTTCGTGGCCGAGGGATATTCGGCAGACCTCGACGATCTCAGGCGGCTTCGCGACGACAGCCGCAAGGTGATCGCGCGCATGCAGGCCGATCTTTCGCAGGAGCTTGCCCTGCGCTCGCTCAAGATCAAGCACAATAACGTGCTCGGCTGGTTCATCGAAGTGCCGACCATGCAGGCGGAAAAGCTTTCCGCCGATCCGGCCCGCTTCATCCACCGCCAGACGATGGCCGGCGCCATGCGCTTCACGACCACGGAGCTTGCCGACCTGGAATCGAAGATCGCAAGCGCGGGCGAGCGGGCGCTGGCGCTGGAGCTTGAGGTCTTCGCGAAACTGCAGGGGCAGGTGATTGCAGCTGGCGACCTCATCAAGAAGGGAGCGGACGCGCTTTCCATACTCGATGTCGCGACGGCGCTTGCGGTCCTTGCCGAAGCCGAGAACTACGTGCGGCCAAGGGTCGACGGCAGCCTTGCCTTCGATATCAAGGGCGGGCGGCACCCGGTGGTCGAACAGGCGCTTCGCCGTCAGGGCGGCGATCCTTTCGTGGCGAACGACGTCGACCTTGGTGGCGAGGGCGGAGACGGCGACGGCCGCATATGGCTCATCACCGGCCCAAACATGGCCGGTAAATCGACCTACCTTCGGCAGAACGCGCTGATCGCGATTCTGGCGCAGATGGGCGCCTTCGTTCCGGCGCGCGATGCCCATATCGGTGTTGTCGACCGGCTGTTTTCGCGTGTGGGCGCTGCCGAAGATCTCGCGCGCGGGCGCTCCACCTTCATGGTGGAGATGGTGGAAACCGCTGCGATCCTCAACCAGGCGGGACCGCGTTCGCTCGTGATCCTGGACGAGATCGGGCGTGGCACGGCAACTTTCGACGGGTTGTCGATCGCCTGGGCGGCCATCGAGCATCTGCATGAGATCAACCGCTCGCGCGCGCTATTCGCGACGCACTATCACGAATTGACCGCCCTTTCCGCCCGTCTGGAACGTCTTTCGAACGCCACCGTGCGGGTGAAGGAGTGGGAGGGAGACGTGATCTTCCTGCACGAGATCGCGCCGGGTGCGGCCGACCGGTCCTACGGCATTCAGGTCGCGCGCCTTGCCGGGCTGCCGGCTTCCGTGGTGGAGCGCGCACGCGCCGTCCTCGACCAGCTGGAAGAGCAGGACCGGCAAAAGCCCGTCGAAACGCTGATCGACGACCTGCCGCTTTTCGCAGCCGTGCCGCAAAAGCCCGCCGCCTCTGCGACAACGGCGGAAGCTTCGGACGAACTGGGCGAAGCCCTCGACGCCGTCGACCCCGACGACATGACGCCTCGCGAGGCGTTGGACGCGCTTTACGAACTGAAACGAAAGAGGCTTGGGCTCAAGAAGGGCAATTAACCCGCCGGCCGCGGGATGCGCCCGGACTTCGCCGCCGAAAGCGCAGCCTGGAACGCACCCGCGAAACTCGTGCGGTCATCCGGATTCAGAAATCCGCCGACCGGCACATGCTCGCCCTTCGAGTACAAGGTGATGCGGGTGACGCCCTCGTCCTCCTCACGCGAAACCGCAAGCCGCACCCAGAACGGATTGAAGCGGTATTCCTCGGTCTTGCCATAATGGCTGACCTTGCGAATAACGATCTCGGTAAGCGAAACGCTCACTTCCTCGAAAGCGCGCGCCGTGCGGTAGTTCAAACGGAACGCCAGCCAGACCAGCAGGACATCGAGACCAAGGAAACCGACGACGGGCCATGCGCCGACCGCCATGAATGCGAGACCGGCGACGAAGGAAACCCCGCCGGTCACGAGCATCAGGACCGTGAAGCCCTTCGGCCCGAGCGAACGATGCGGCGTAAGCACGGCGGAAAAGAACGGGCGGTCGGCGGTTTCCGCGCCACCATCAAATTCCCTCGCATCGCTCGATCGGCCATTGCTCTTCGTCATGGGCGATAAGTATAGATGGGAAATGTCCGAGGAAAACCAGAAACCCGTAAAATCACGTAAGAGCGCGGGATCGCTTGCGAAAAAGCCGGCGACGCCTGCGGCAAAGCGAAGCACCGCGAAGGCTGCCGGCGCCAAGCCGAAAGCAGTTGCTCGCAGCCGTGCCGCGCCCCGCTACACGAAGGCCGAAATCCGCGCGATATTCGACCGCTTTCACGCCGCCGACCCGGAGCCTAAGGGCGAGCTTGATCATACCAACGCCTTCACGCTGCTGGTCGCCGTCGTCCTTTCCGCCCAGGCAACGGATGCCGGCGTCAACAAGGCGACGAAGCATCTCTTCCAGATCGCCGATACGCCGCAAAAGATGCTGGCGCTGGGCGAGGACAGGGTGCGCGAGGAAATCCGCACCATCGGGCTTTACAAGAACAAGGCGAAGAATGTCGTCGCCCTTTCCCAAATGCTCATCTCGGAGCACGGCGGCGAGGTGCCGCAGGACCGCGAGGCGCTGGAGGCGCTGCCGGGCGTCGGGCGCAAGACGGCCAACGTCGTGCTCAACATCGCATTCGGCCAGCCGACGATCGCCGTCGACACCCATCTTTTCCGGCTTGGAAACCGGATCGGCATCGCGCCCGGCAAAACGCCGCTCGACGTTGAAAAGGCGATGGAAAAGATCGTCCCGCCGGACCGTGCCCTGCATGCGCATCACTGGCTGATCCTGCACGGACGCTACATCTGCAAGGCACGAAAGCCCGAATGCAGGCGCTGCGTCATCTACGATCTGTGCAAGAGCCCCGAGAAGGAAAAGCTGGAGGCGGTTCCGGAAATCGCCCATCAGATGGCGGAGAAGGTTGCCGAGGAAGAAAAGCCCGGAGCCTGAGCAACGTCAGCGCTTGGGCCGGACCCTGACGACCACATCGACGCGAACCACTTCCATGCCTTCCGGCGCCTGCGGCATCGACGTCAAGTGCACGCCCTTGCCCGGGATGTCCATGAGGCGGTTTTCGCTTTCGATGAAGAAGTGATGATGGTCGTCGGTATTGGTGTCGAAATATGTTTTCGTACCTTCCACGGCGACTTCGCGAAGCAGGCCCGCCTCGGTGAACTGGTGCAGCGTGTTGTAGACGGTGGCCAGCGAGACGGGCACGTTCACCGCTTCCGCCTCCTCATGCAGAAGTTCCGCGGAAACGTGGCGGTTTCCCTTGGAAAACAGGAGTTCGGCGAGTGCCACACGCTGACGCGTCGGCCGCAAGCCGGCATCGCGCAGCGTGTCGGCCACGTTCAGGTCCTGATGCGTAACGTGATGATGTTCCGTCATTACCGTCCGGCCAATCCGTTCCGTTTTCCGCCGCGTTATTCAGTCCGGCAAAAGAAGTCGTTCCCTAGCTTTTTGCCACGGCGGCCACCAAAATGGCAAGCTACACGTCGTCGCAGCGGGCTTTTCCGCGATCGTATGGAGAAATAGGGGGGCGGCGCCCGTCTATCAATCTTTTGTACGGAACTTGATAACGACCCTCGGCGACACAGCGGCATCCTACTTTCCGGCAGTGTCGCACGGTCTTTCGAAGACGGTGGCACTGTGTTAGGAAAGCGCGGTTTTCGACAGAACAAGCACAAAACGGATTGGCCGGATCGGCACTGGCGCGCTATGCCACGGTGCGGGCGGCCATGAGACAGAACTGCGGGACAGGAATGCGAGAGCGGCAATCGAGCTACGACTACGAGGAACTGCTTGCCTGCGGGCGGGGCGAGCTTTTTGGACAGGGCAACGCGCAATTGCCGCTCCCGCCCATGCTCATGTTCGACCGGATCACGGAAATTTCCGAAGATGGGGGCGAGCACGGCAAGGGCTGCGTACGCGCGGAGCTCGATATCAAGGACGATCTCTGGTTCTTCCCCTGCCATTTCCAGGGCGACCCCGTCATGCCCGGCTGCCTCGGACTCGACGCCATGTGGCAGATGACCGGCTTTTTCCTGGGCTGGCTTGGCGAGGAAGGCCGGGGCCGCGCGATCTCCACCGGCGAGATCAAGTTTTCCAAGATGGTCACGCCCTCCACCAAACTCGTGGAATACGGCATCGACATCAAGCGCGTGCGCACGGGCCGGCTGGTGCTTGGCATCGCCGACGGGTGGCTTAAAGCGGACGGCGAGACTATCTATCAGGCGAAGGACCTGCGCGTCGGCCTTTTCAAGGTGAGCGCAGACTGAACCCGGCGTGTCGGCCGGAACATTGGATCAGAACGAATTGCAATGCGGCAGCTTTTGCGACGCATGCGAAAAAAGTACGGGGAGACCTCAATGAGGCGGGTTGTAGTAACCGGGATGGGAATCGTTTCGTCGATCGGCGGTACGACCCAGGAGGTGATGGCGAGCCTGCGCGAGGGCAAGTCCGGCATCGTCCGGGCGGGCGATTACGCGGACCTGGGCTTCAGGTGCCAGGTGCATGGTGCCCCCACGGTTGACGCCTTCGAGGTTCTCGACCGTCGCACAACCCGCTTCATGGGCGCGGGCGCCGCATGGAACTACATCGCCATGCAGCAGGCGGTCTCCGATTCCGGACTGGAAGAAAACGAGATAACCAACGAGCGCACGGGGCTGATCATGGGCTCCGGCGGCCCGTCGACCCGCGCGATCGTGGAAGCGGCGGACATCACCCGTGAAAAGGGCCCGAAGCGCATCGGCCCGACCGCCGTGCCGAAGGCGATGAGCTCGACCAATTCCGCGACGCTCGCCACACCCTTCAAGATCCACGGCGTGAACTATTCGATCTCGGCGGCCTGCGCGACGACGAACATCTGCATCGGCAACGCCGCCGAACTCATCCAGTGGGGCAAGCAGGACGTCGTCTTCGCCGGCGGCGGCGAGGAACTGGACTGGACGCTCTCCAACCTCTTCGACGCCATGGGCGCCATGTCGTCGAAATACAACGACACGCCTTCGGTCGCCTCGCGCGCATACGACAAGAACCGCGACGGCTTCGTCATCGCCGGCGGCGGCGGCGTTCTCGTGCTGGAGGAGCTTGAGCACGCCAAGGCCCGCGGCGCGAAGATCTATGCGGAGATCATCGGCTACGGCGCGACGTCGGACGGCTATGACATGGTTCAACCCTCCGGCGAGGGTGCGGAACGCTGCATGCGCATCGCCCTGGCGAACGTTAAGGAACCGATCGACTACATCAATCCGCACGCCACCTCCACGCCGGTCGGCGACCAGCGCGAGATCGAGGCGATTCGTGCCGTCTTCGGCAAGGACGTGCCGAAGATCTCGGCAACCAAGTCGCTCTCCGGCCATTCGCTGGGTGCTGCCGGCGTTCACGAGGCGATCTATTCAATACTCATGATGCAAGGTGACTTCGTGGCGCCTTCCGCGCATATCGACGAGATCGATCCGGAGTTCGCCGACCTGCCGATCGTGCGTGAGCGCATGGACAACGCAAACCTCAATTGCGTGCTGTCCAACGGCTTCGGCTTCGGCGGAACGAACGCCTCGCTCGTCTTCCGGCGCTACAGCGCCTGATGCCTGGCCGACACGTCAGCCGGCCTCGCATCCTTATCAATATGAGCAGGAGTACCCTATGACAGGGCTTATGGAAGGCAAGCGCGGTCTTGTCATGGGCGTTGCCAACAACCATTCGATCGCGTGGGGCATCGCCAAGACCGTCGCGGCGCAAGGCGCGGAAGTGGCCTTCACATATCAGGGCGATGCTTTTGCAAGGCGGGTCATGCCGCTGGCGGAAAGCCTCGGCAGCGACGTTGTCCTGCCTTGCGACGTGGAGGATATCGCTTCCGTCGACGCGGTCTTCGCCGCGCTGAAGGAAAAATGGGGCAAGCTGGATTTTCTCGTCCACGCCATCGGCTATTCCGACAAGTCCGAGCTGAAGGGCAAATATGCCGACACCACGCGGGATAATTTCTCCCGCACGATGGTGATTTCATGCTTCTCCTTCACCGAGGTGACCAAGCGCGCCGCCGAGCTCATGTCCGATGGCGGCTCCGTCATCACGCTGACCTACGGCGGCTCGACGCGCGTCATGCCGAACTACAACGTCATGGGCGTTGCGAAGGCGGCGCTTGAGTCGTCCGTCCGCTATCTGGCGATGGACTACGGCCTGCAGGGCATACGGGTGAACGCGATTTCCGCCGGCCCCGTCCGCACGCTGGCGGGTTCGGGCGTTACCGATGCGCGGCTGATGTTCAAGTATCAAAAGCAGCATTCGCCGCTCGGCAGCACGGTATCGCTTGAAGATGTCGGCGGCGCCGGCCTCTACCTTCTTTCGGATCTTTCGGCAGGCGTTACCGGCGAAATCCATTTTGTCGACAGCGGATACAACATCGTTTCCATGCCCAGGCTCGACGCCCTGAAGGTTCAGGAAGACCAGGACCAGATCTGACAGGAAAATTCGGGTGCCGTTTCGACGGCTACTCGAATGTTTCATCCGGATAGACGCCGAATAGCCGCGTCTGGTCCACCCAACCATCGTAGCCATTGGCGGAAACCTCGCACCAGCCCTCGCTGCATCCGGCCACATTCACCAGAACCAGCGGCTTGAGCTCCGCGAGGATGGTCGCATCCGATGAAGCATCGGCGCGCAACGGCGTGGTGGACGAAGATTCCCATGGCGTCACAAGCCCGGTGCGACGGCCCGACAGGAGCGAATGGAACACCCAGCCTTCCTCGCCTTCCCAGTCGCGCACCCGGCGCCAGTTGTCGAATTCCTGGACGATTTCCACAGGCAGGCCGGCGCGCACGAAAGTCCAGGCGATATCGTGCTCCCGGCTGGGGCCCTTGCGAACGTTGACCCGATCCGACTTGAGGCTGACGAACCGCGGCACCGGCAGGCCGCTCGGGCCGGTTTTCGTCGCCTGCGCCTGCGCCTGCGCACCGCCGGCAAGATATGCGGCGAGAATCAAAAGCGGAACGAGCCGCCGCACGAGCGCCTTCGCTGCGCCCGTTTTCCCTGCGAATATATTTTTATTCCGCGTCGCCATTACGTTCCCTGCTGCGTCCGTCCGCTGCATGTGGCACAAATCAGCTTGCTATACCAAGGCCGAAGTTCACTTCGAACTTGCGAGATATCATGTTAGGTCGTGAGGGCTGCCGATATTGATTGGTTGCTGTCCCTTGTTTTGAGCCGGTCTTGTGAGTAGGAGAACGGTAACGTACCGCTCGGGAAACTTTGCCCGCCGGTGCATGGTGATACCTTAGGGTTAACGGGCCCTCAACGAAGTGCGGAAGGCGGAGGAGCATGCCGAAGAAGAAGCCCCTGGTCGTCGTCACCCGGAAATTGCCGGACGTGGTCGAGACGCGGATGCGCGAACTGTTCGACACGCGACTGAACGACTCCGACCGCCCGATGAGCCAGGCGGAACTTGTGGAAGCGGTCAAGAAAGCCGATGTCCTGGTGCCGACGGTGACGGACCGGATCGATTCCGCCGTGCTTTCCCAGGCCGGAGCGAATCTCAAGCTGATCGCCAATTTCGGCACCGGCGTCGACAACATCGACGTCGTCACGGCCAACAATCGATCGATCACTGTCACCAATACGCCCGGTGTCCTGACCGAGGATACGGCGGACATGACGATGGGCCTCATCATCGGCGTGGCCCGGCGCATTTCCGAAGGCATCAAGGTGATGGAGCACGGCGAGTGGGCCGGGTGGTCGCCGACATGGATGCTCGGCCACCGCATATGGGGCAAGCGCCTCGGTATCATCGGCATGGGCCGGATCGGCCAGGCGGTCGCCCGCCGTGCAAAGGCGTTCGGCATGTCGATCCATTATCACAACCGCCGGCGGCTGGCGACGCAGGTGGAAGACGAACTCGAGGCGACCTATTGGGACAGCCTCGACCAGATGCTGGCGCGCATGGACGTCGTTTCCATTCACTGCCCGCACACGCCGGCGACCTATCATCTCCTGTCCGCCCGGCGCCTGAAGCTCCTCAAGCCCGAGGCTTACATCATCAACACCGCGCGCGGCGAGGTGATCGACGAGAACGCGCTCATCCGCCAGCTTGAAAACGATGAACTCGGCGGCGCGGGGCTCGATGTCTTCGAACACGAACCGGCGGTAAACCCGAAGCTGGTGAAATCCGACCGTGTCGTGCTCCTGCCGCATATGGGATCGGCGACCATCGAAGGCCGGATCGACATGGGCGAAAAGGTCATCATCAATATCAAGACCTTCATGGACGGCCACCGTCCGCCCGACCGCGTCCTGCCTTCCATGCTGTAGGCCTTCGCCAACGCGCCTTGTGGCGATCCGATCGGGGAATCGGTCGTTTCACATGAATCCGGTCAGAGGCGCGTGCCGAGCTTTCTTCTGGACTGGATTTGCTGCCAGTCCCGCCGGGTCGTCTTTCGCCCGGACCACCGTTCTCGCGAAGGGGAGGGACGCGAGCCCGTCTCGGCAAGCGTCCTTGCATGCCGCCTCGCGAGGTTTAGCAGGCGCCGGTAAGCCTCGATGTTGATAGCTTCCTCGCTCGCCGGCGCCGACACGGAAAAGCGTTCGCAGTCGATTATCGCCCCTGTATCCACCGACGCTTCCATTTCGTGCAGCGTGATACCGAAGCTCGCGCCTTTTTCGTGGGCGGCAAACCCTGCGGGGCGATAGCCCGGCCTTTCGGGAGGGCCTGGATGGAAGTTGTAGGAACCGGCCTCCATCCGCTCAAGCACTGCCGGGGGCACGATTACATCCGTGCAGAATGCGATCAGGCGGCCCGTGCCCGGCAGGCTTTCCGCCTGAAATACCAGCGATGCCCTGTCGCCCGCATGCGCGAAATACGCATCCGGCGCATGTTTTGCCAGAAGCCTTGCGAAAAACTCCGCCTCTTCGTCATTCATGAGAAGCAGAAAAGCGCGATCTTCGGAATCCGCCTCACGCGGGTTCATGCCCAGTCCCTGGATCGAAAGTGAAATCTCAGGCCCGCACCATGCACCGGAATTGAATCGCCTTCAAAACGATCTCTTACTCTTCGCGATATTTTGTCCAGACCGCATCTTCGCCCATCTTTTCGACAAAGGCTGCGTGGGCCGCGATCTCTTCCGCCGAGATACGGTGGGGCAAGGGTGTCGGCCGCTGCCTTGCGGGGCCCGACATACGCGCGGACCGTCCGCCCGTATCGAACGACTGGCCCTCTGCCTCATCGTCGGAAAGCAGGGCAAGGCCCGCCTGTTTGCCGCCGATCAGTTCGATGTAGACTTCCGCAAGCAGCTCCGCATCGAGAAGCGCGCCGTGTTTCGTACGCCTGGAATTGTCGATCCCGTATCGCGAACAAAGCGCATCCAGGGACGCAGATCCGCCCGGATGCTTTTTTCTTGCCATGGCAAGCGTGTCGAGAACCTGCTCGTTCCCGATCGCGGATTTGCCGATACGCTCAAGCTCCATGTTGATGAAGCCCATGTCGAACGAGGCATTGTGGATCACCAGCCTGCCGTCGCCGACGAAGGCGAGGAACTCTTCCGCCACTTCGTGAAATTTCGGCTTGTCCGCCAGGAACTCCGTCGAAAGCCCGTGAACGTTGTAGGCTTCCATCGGAACATCTCGTTCCGGGTTGATGTAGACGTGATAGGTACGCCCTGTCGGCACGTGATTGACGAGTTCGACGCCGCCGATCTCGACAAGCCGGTCGCCGTCCCTCGGATTGAGCCCGGTCGTTTCCGTATCGAATGCGATTTCCCGCAGCATAGCTCGTCTGGCCGATTGAGTTTCACCTGTCAGGAGTCTAGGCGAAGCCTGTCCTCTACGCCTATCGCCTGATAGCGGATAGCTTTTTTATCCTCGTTCTTATCCCCAGTTTCCCGGGTTTCAGGCCATGCCGGCCACTGCCTTGAGCGTCGCTTCCACGCTTCGCCTTGCAGCCTCCAGGCCGTGGCCGGTGTCGATCAAAAAATGCGCGCGGCGGCGCTTTTCCGAATCCGGCATCTGTTTGGCGAGGATCTGCTCGAAGCGTTCCTCGCTCATTTCGGCCCGCTCGAGCACGCGCTTCCTTTGAATCTCCGCATCGGTCGTGACGACGACGCAAGCCCGCACGCGCTCCTCGCCGCCGGTCTCGAACAATAGCGGGATATCCAGCACCGCGACGCGCCGACCTTCGGCACTCGCTTTAGCGAGAAAAGCTTCCTCCTCTTCACGCACGATCGGATGGACGATTTCCTCCAGCTTCTTCATCGCGTCAGGTTTGCCGATAACGCGCTTTCCAAGAAGGCCCCTGTCGACCGTTCCATCGGCCACGACGCCCGGAAATGCCGCTTCGATCAGGGGAGCCAACCTTCCACGGTAGAGCCTGTGCACGGCGGCATCCGCGTCATAAGTGGCGACGCCGCAGGCGGCGAACATCTTCGCAGTTGTGGATTTGCCCATGCCGATCGAACCGGTGAGCCCGAGGACGATCATTCGTCCACCCCAAGATCGCGAAGGATGAGCGAACGAAGCTCCGACGTGACTTCCGGGCGAACGCCGTACCACTTTTCAAATCCGGGCACCGCCTGGTGAAGCAGCATGCCGAGCCCGTCGGCGGTGGGGTTGCCCCTCTCGCTTGCCTGACGAAGGAGACCTGTTTGAATCGGCACGTAAACGATATCGGTGACAAGCGCATTTTGCGGCAAGGGATCAAGGTCGATTTCCATGGCCGGCTGGCCTTCCATTCCGAGCGAGGTCGTGTTCACCAGAAGGCTTGCCGTCCCCAGGATTTCACCAAGATTGTCCCAAGTTTGCGCAATTGAGTCGGATCCGAAATCTTTTGCGAGTTTCTCTGCCTTTTCAAAGGTCCGATTGACAATGTAAACAGACGGGAATCCACGGCGCAAAAGCGCCCATATGACCGCCCGGGCGGCACCGCCCGCCCCCAGGACAACCGCCGCGCCGGATATCGAATCCCAGCCCGGCGCCATTTGATCCAGATTGCCCAGAAACCCGATACCGTCCGTATTCGCACCGCAAAGCCGGTCTTCCTCGTCGAGCCAGAGCGTATTGGCCGCGCCCATCGCCTTTGCGGCGTCGTCCAGCCAGTCGCAGGCCTTCGCAGCGGTCTCCTTGTGCGGAACCGTCACGTTGCAGCCGGCAAGGCCGCTTTTTGCGAAGTCGCGATAGAACGCTTCGGCTTCCTCCGGCGCGACCGCGACACGGCCATATTCGCCATCGATTCCGTATTTCTTCAGCCAGTATCCGTGGACCAGCGGCGAGCGGGAGTGTTTCACCGGCCAGCCTGTTACCGCAGCGCGTATTGTCATCCGTCGATAGCTCCGCAATCGCGCAGGAAGGAAAGCAGCGGCAGCATTGGCAGGCCGAGAATGGTGAAATAGTCGCCGTCGATCTTTTCGAACAGCTGAATGCCGCGCCCTTCAAGCTGATAAGCGCCGACACTCGACAAGGCTTCGTCGCCGACATCGGCGAGATACCGGCCGACGAATCCGGGCGAGAGGTCGCGCATGGTCAGGCTTGCTGTAGAGACATGCCGCCACAGCGTTTCACCGTTACGTACCACCGCCACAGCCGAATGCAGTTGATGCGTCTTGGCCGAAAGCGCAAGAAGCTGCCGCCGCGCGGCTTCCATGTTCTCCGGTTTCGTCAGGCGCTCGCCTTCGAATTCCAGCATCTGGTCGGCGCCGATGACGAGCGCGTCGCGCTCCCGCTCACTCACTTCCAGCGCCTTCGCTTCGGAAAGCACTGCGGCAATATCTTCAACCGTGGCATTGCCGTTCAGAAGGGGTGCTTCCACCGCCCGCTCATCCAGGTCCGCGGGAATGGCACGAATATCGATCCCGGCGTTCTCAAGCAGGCTTGCGCGGATCCGGCTTCCGCTGGCGAGAATGATTTCAGGCATGGCAGTTCTTCCTGTTGCTGCGCCGCGCGGCCTTCCAGGCTTTACATCTCTTCCGCCCGGTGGTCGCGCAATAGCGCCATGATCTCGGCCGCCGTTTCCTCGATGGAGCGGCGCGTGACATCTATCAGCGGCCAACCCTTTTCGGCGCAGAGCCGCCTGGTGCTCGATACCTCATGCGCGATCTGGCGTCGATCCGTATAGCTCTCGTTTTGATATGAGGCCGCGTTCAGCGCCAGAACACGGTTCTGGCGAACCTGCTGGATTCTCTCCGCGGAGGCGACAAGGCCGACGACCAGCGGATGCGTAACCTCATCGAGCTGGGGCGGAAGGGGGATATCCGGCACCATCGGTATGTTCGCCGCCTTGATGCCACGGTTCGCAAGATAGATGCAGGTCGGCGTCTTCGATGTCCGGCTGATGCCGACCAGAACGACGTCTGCTTCATTCAGATCGCCCGGCACCTGGCCGTCGTCATGCAGCATCGTGTAGTTGAGCGCGTCAATGCGGCCGAAATAATCCGCATCGAGTGCGTGCTGACCGCCGATACGTCCCGTCCATGCCACGTTCAGATAAGACTGAAAGATCTTGAAGACCGGCTCCAGCACATTCACGCATGGAACGGCAAGGTCGAGGCAGACCCGCTCCAGCCGCGCGGCAACGTCGGGGTCGACGAGCGTATAAAGCACGATGCCAGGCGCGCTTTCGATTTCGCCGACCACCCGGTCGAGCTGCTTTTGCGAACGCACCAAAGGATAGACATGCTCGATTGCCTGCACGTCCTCGTATTGAACGGTCGCGGCCCGGGCTACCGTCATCAGGGTTTCGCCCGTTGAGTCCGAAACCATGTGCAAATGGAAGAAGTTACCGGACTTTCCCAAGCTCTTGTCCCCAACTGTTCCGAATGCGGTATGCCGACCGTGCATAAATCGGCACAAACGCCGCATTTTCGGAAAATCATGCCCGTATTGGAAATTCGATCAACACCCAATGACGACACGCGTGACTCATGCGTAACGGTTCGCGCTCATGGGGAAAAGCTGATTGTTCTTCCGATATCCTCATGTTGTCCGCAGGCGTCCAAGAAGTTAATAAAGCGTTAACGCTCACATATCTTATTGAATCCCATACGTGAATTGCGGTCCATAAATTTTAGGGTGCGTCAGAAAGAGTTCGTTATCCATGCTTTCGCGCCAACTCAAGATCATGTAGACGATTGAGGAAAACCGGATAATCCATGCAATCCAGTGCCAAACAAAAACAACAGACTCTTTCAAAAAGATTCTTTGTTTTTTTAAAGGGAGTGAACAGTGCCTGACGTCGCAGCATCATCGCGAGCTATTCCGCGGGTCCTGAATGGCGAAACGCTGTCGCCCCCTCCGATATGGATGATGAGACAGGCAGGTCGTTATCTCCCGGAATATCGGGAAACCCGGAAGACCAAGCCGAACTTCCTAGAATTCTGTTACGACACGGACCTTGCGACGGAAGTCACGCTTCAGCCGATCCGCCGTTACGGCTTCGACGCGGCGATCCTCTTTTCCGATATCTTCGTCGTTCCCGATGCACTGGGATATCCCGTTCGCTTCGAGGAAGGCAGGGGGCCGGTGCTGGAACCCCTTTCGGAATTGCTGGTGCGCGGGCTCGATCAGTCGAGGGCGAATTCGCATCTCGATCCCGTTATCGCTACCGTGAAGCGTCTGAGGGAAGAGCTGCCGTCTGGAACGAGCCTGCTCGGCTTCTGCGGCGCTCCCTGGACAGTAGCGTGTTACTCTGTGGCTGGCCATACCACACCGGACCAGACAGCCGCCAGGGTAGGCTCCTATCGCGATCCGGACCTGTTGCAGGCTTTTATCGATGCGCTGGTGCCCGCGTCGATCGATTATCTCGTTCGCCAGCTCGAGGCGGGCGCGGATGCCGTCCAGATCTTCGATACGTGGGCGGGCGTGCTTGACGATGAAGGTTTCGAGCGTTGGTCGGTCGCTCCTACAAGGAAGATCGTCTCCGGCGTGAAGGCGCGAGCGGCAAATGCGAAGGTCATCGGTTTCCCGAAGGCATCGGCGGCCCGGTTGATCGGCTATATCGAGGGTACCGGCGTTGACGCGGTGGGGCTCGACTGGACGGTACCGGCGGGTCTTGCCCGCGAAATCCAGAAGAAGGTGCCGATCCAGGGGAACCTGGATCCGATGCGGCTCGTTGCCGGCGGCCGGGCGCTGGATGAGGGTGTGGATCGGGTTCTGGAGGAACTCGGTCAGGGGCCGCTGATATTCAATCTCGGCCATGGCGTTACGCCTGACGCCGATCCCGACGATGTGAAGCGGATGATCGACCGCGTTCGCCGGTCGGGCTGAAAGGGCAACCGATGGATATTTATTCGTGGGTCAAGGCGTTTCACGTGATGTCGATCATCGCGTGGATGGCGGGGCTGTTTTACCTGCCGCGGCTGTTCGTTTATCACGCCGCTGCCGAGCCGGGATCGGACAAGGCTGAAACCTTCAAGATCATGGAACGCAGGCTGATGTCGGCGATCATGCGTCCGGCCATGGGCGCCAGCTGGATATTCGGCCTGTGGGTGGCTTACCTGGGCGGCGCTTTCACGCAAGGGTGGTTCCACGCAAAGTTATTGTTGGTCGTGCTGATGTCGGCTTTTCATGAATATCTTGGGAGTTGCCTCAAGAAATTTGCGGCGGACAGGAACGACAAGTCGGAGCGTTTTTATCGAATGATAAACGAAATTCCGACAATCTTGATGGCCGGTATTGTGATACTGGTGATTGTCAGGCCGTTCTGAGTGTCGGCTGCCGCTAGGTTAGATTTCTGATTTGGTTGAAAATTAAAAGGTAGTTACCGGAGGTATCCAAAATTGTAATTGCACTTGCCGGAAGCTTGCGAAGCATATATTTTTAGGCTAATCGAAATCGCGCGGACATGGTGACCTTGGAATTGGAAGGCGCCAGGCTTCGGTTCTTACCGTGAGTTAAAGATCCGCAAATCTCTCCCACCTCTTTGTGTTTCCCCTGGCGCGGTGCTCGCGCTCAAGCTGAAACATACCTCCCAACTGAGCAAAAGAAGATACTGCCTTGTCCATCAAAGAGCTGAAACTCTCAGATCTTAAAGAAAAAACTCCGACCGAACTTCTGGCGTTCGCGGAGGAAAATGAGGTCGAAAACGCCAGTACAATGCGCAAACAGGAGCTAATGTTTGCCATCTTGAAGCAGCTTGCCGCCAAGGACGTCGATATCATTGGCGAAGGCGTTGTGGAGGTGCTGCAGGACGGTTTCGGCTTCCTGCGCTCGCCGGATGCGAATTACCTGCCGGGGCCGGATGACATCTACGTGTCGCCTTCGCAAATCCGCCGGTTTTCGCTTCGTACTGGCGACACCGTGGAAGGCGAGATCCGCAGCCCCAAGGAAGGCGAGCGGTATTTTGCGCTTCTCAAGGTCAACTCGATCAATTTCGAGGATCCCGACAAGGCGCGCCACAAGGTTCATTTCGATAACCTGACGCCGCTCTATCCGGATTCCCGTTTCGTGATGGAGGTCGAAAATCCGGCCTCCAAGGACTATTCCTCGCGCGTTATCGATATCGTTGCGCCGCTTGGCAAGGGTCAGCGCGGGTTGATCACGGCTCCGCCGAGGACCGGCAAGACGGTGTTCCTCCAAAACATCGCCAAGTCCATCACGACCAATCATCCGGAATGCTATCTGATCGTCCTTCTGATCGATGAGCGTCCGGAAGAAGTGACGGACATGCAACGCACGGTGAACGGGGAGGTGATTTCCTCCACCTTCGATGAGCCTGCGGCGCGTCACGTCCAGGTCGCGGAAATGGTGATCGAGAAGGCGAAGCGCCTTGTC
Source organism: Stappia sediminis (assembly GCF_009826895.1). Taxonomy (GTDB): domain Bacteria; phylum Pseudomonadota; class Alphaproteobacteria; order Rhizobiales; family Stappiaceae; genus Hongsoonwoonella; species Hongsoonwoonella sediminis. The sequence continues at coordinate 200,735 of NZ_WUMV01000003.1, forward strand.
GAGCATGGCCGTGATGTCGTGATCCTGCTCGATTCCATCACCCGCCTAGGCCGTGCCTACAACACCGTGGTTCCGTCGTCGGGTAAGGTGTTGACCGGTGGTGTGGATGCGAATGCCCTTCAGCGGCCGAAGCGCTTCTTCGGTGCGGCGCGTAATATCGAGGAAGGCGGATCGCTGACGATCATCGCCACGGCGCTCATCGATACCGGCAGCCGCATGGACGAGGTTATCTTCGAAGAGTTCAAGGGCACGGGTAACTCCGAAATAATCCTGGACCGCAAGATTTCCGACAAGCGCGTCTTCCCGGCGATCGATATCCAGCGTTCGGGTACGCGCAAGGAAGAGCTGCTGGTCGCGCCGGATCGGCTCAAGAAAACCTTCGTGCTTCGCCGTATCCTGAACCCGATGGGAACGGTGGATGCAATCGAGTTCCTGATCGACAAGCTCAGGCAGACGAAGTCGAACGACGATTTCTTCGATTCCATGAATACCTGATCTATAGAATAACCACCTCCAGGTTCGAAGGGCGCCTCGACACTGAGGCGCCCTTTATGATTTGAGGCGTTAAATCATCGTCAGCCGGATGGCGGGAATGGCATCGGGTGTTTCACGTGAATCATGCTGTGTGCGTGCTTGGTAGGCCACCAAAGCGGGATTTGAACTATGTATCTGGAAACAGAACGTTTGGTCATACGAGATTGGAAAGATGAGGATCTCGAACCGATGCGCAAAATGAATTCCGATCCACGGGTGATGGAGTACTTCCCATCTGTCCTTTCATCGTCAGAATCCGACGCTCTTGTAGAACGTTGCGAGATGAAGGTTAAAAGGGACGGCTTCAGTCTTCTTCCAGTGGATTTGAAGGAATCCGGACAATTCGGAGGTATCGTAGGATTGAATCGGCCCCAATACGAAAAACCGCTTCCGTTCGAACCATGTGTCGAAATTGGTTGGCGTTTGCCGGTGTCGTCCTGGGGAAAGGGATACGCAAGCGAAGCCGCAAGTGCCCTGCTGCGATTCGGATTCGAAACATTGGATCTGGATGAGATCGTCTCTTTTACCGCCGAGATCAACAAACGCTCGATGCGCGTGATGGAAAGGATCGGTATGAAGAGAGATCTGGATGGAGATTTCCAGCATCCGATGATCGAAGATGGCCATCCGCTCAGGCCGCATGTGTTATATCGCCTGCGAAGGTCCGAATGGCACGCACGAGCTGTATAATCGGATTCACGTGAAACAGGGCCATGTTTGCCTTCCGTTTGAAAGTGAAGGCTCACTGGCATCCAAATATGGAATTCATCGAAAGCTGCGCCTTTGAATCGGTTTCAAAACGATAACTCGCCGATCCCTGCCCGATGCGGTGAACGGCGATGACGACTTCCGACACTATATATGCGCTATCGAGCGGATCGTTGCCTGCAGGGGTCGCGATCATTCGCATTTCCGGGCCTCGCTCTGCCGAAATCGGTCGGCGCCTGACCGATGCACCCCTTCAGCCAAGATTGGCTCATCTGCGAAGCATTCGGCATCCCAATACGGCTGAAGTTCTCGATGACGCCCTGGTGATCTGGTTTCCGGCTCCCCGCAGCTTTACGGGGGAGGATGTGCTTGAGCTTCACTGTCACGGTGGGCGAGCCGTGGTGGCCGCTCTGTTTGACGCACTATCGGTTTTCGAGAACGTTCGCCCCGCCGAAGCTGGAGAATTTACGCGACGGGCATTTGATGCCGGCCGGCTTGACCTGACAGAGGTCGAGGGCCTTGCAGATTTGATTGCATCGGAGACGGAAACACAGAGGAGACAGGCGCTCCGCCAGATGGGTGGAGGGTTGTCGGAAATCTATGATGGCTGGCGAAGCGACTTGCTGAGAGCGCGGGCTCTTATAGAGGCCGAGCTTGATTTCGCCGATGAGGATGATGTCCCGGGCTCGGTATCGGATGTCGTATGGGCGGATGTATGCACGCTTGCCTCGCTGATTGAAATTCATCTGTCTCAATCGAGAGTAGCTGAAAGACTGAGAAGGGGTATTCAGATTGTATTGGCCGGCGCACCGAATGCCGGTAAATCCAGCCTCATGAATGCGCTTGCCAGGCGGGATGTTGCGATTGTCACGGAGGAAGCGGGAACGACGCGAGATGTGCTTGAGGTTCATCTCGATCTTCATGGTCTGCCGGTAACCCTTGTCGACACGGCGGGCATCCGTGAGGCAGAAGGATTGGTGGAACGGGAGGGTATCCGCCGCGCGCGTGAGAAGATGCGCCAGGCTGATCTTATCCTTTGGCTCATGCCCTCTGATGAGATGCACTCCGCGAGTCCGGACGATCTATTGAACGAACCTGACGTGCCTGCGGTCTGGGTGCTCCGGTCGAAGTCCGATCTGGCAAGTCCCGCGATGACCCAGGATGAACCCGGAACCGTGAGTGTATCCACGCGCACGCATAACGGTTTGGAAGGGCTTATCGGTCGGCTTGGCAAATATGCTGCTGATCATATAGCTCTATCGGAAGACCCCCTTGCAACGCGGGAACGACACCGGACTCACTTGGAAGATTGTCTGTCTGCGCTGAAGCGCTCTTTTGATTCGGACTCGAAACCGCTGGAATTGCGCGCCGAGGACCTGAGGCTGGCCGCGGAGTCCCTTGGACGAATATCCGGTCGTATCGACGTGGAAGACATGCTCGACGTCATATTCGGCGAGTTTTGTATCGGTAAGTGAATGAACTGTTTCACGTGAAACGCTGAAATCGGCGATCGATTCTGACTCGAAACATATTAATGCTACCGACTCAGACGCATTTTTGAACATCTTCGGGAAGCTCGATCGCGACGCTCTATGCAAATGCTGACGCCATGGTCCTGGGTCCTCTTCCCTTGGCCACCCGCGGGAAAATGGTGTATCACCAGCGCAAACGATAGTGTGGGATCGCGCCGTCCCCACATCTTTATCTGCTCATCTGGAAACCGAGCGAGTTCGATAGCGGGAACCTGAATGCCGGATCTGAAATTCGATGTTGTCGTCGTCGGGGGCGGGCACGCCGGCTGCGAAGCCGCGGCTGCATCCGCACGGCTTGGCGCGCGGACCGTGCTTGTCACACATTGCTTCGATACCATCGGCACCATGTCATGCAATCCGGCGATAGGCGGGCTCGGCAAAGGGCATTTGGTTCGCGAGATCGATGCGCTCGACGGCCTTATGGGCCGGGTCGCGGATAAAGCCGGTATCCAGTTTCGTTTGCTGAACCGCCGCAAGGGTCCGGCGGTCCGGGGCCCCAGGGCGCAGGCGGATCGAAAGCTTTATCGGGAGGCCATGCAGTTCGCCATCCGTGAGACCGGCAACCTTGCGTTCGTTGAGGGTGAGGCGGCGGAGTTCGTTATCGGGAATAATCAAATCGGAGCCGTAATTCTCGCCGACGGAAGCCGGATCGACTGCGGCGCGCTGGTCTTGACCACCGGCACGTTTCTGCGCGGCGTGATCCACATAGGTGACCGGCAAGTCCCGGCAGGCCGGGCGGACGAAGCACCGGCGTTGAAACTATCGGAATCCCTCCTGTCGGCAGGGTTTCAGTTGGGGCGTCTCAAGACGGGGACGCCGGCTCGTCTCGATGGCCGCTCGATCAATTGGAGCGTGCTTCAGGAACAGCCGGGCGACGATGAGCCCGAAGTCTTTTCCGCGCTCACAGCGGAAATCACGACACCGCAGGTATCGTGCCATATTACGCGCACGACCGAGAAAACTCACGCTATCATCCGTGAGAATATCCAGCGTTCGGCGATGCATAGCGGTAATATCTCGGGGCAGGGTCCGCGCTATTGTCCGTCGATCGAGGACAAGGTCGTCCGTTTCGCCGACCGCGACAGCCACCAGATTTTCCTCGAGCCCGAAGGCCTGGACGATGTGACGATCTACCCGAACGGGATTTCGACATCGCTTCCGGAAGATATCCAGATAGGCTTTCTGAAGACGATACCCGGTCTTGAGAACGTTGAGGTTCTGAAGCCCGGCTATGCGATCGAATACGACCACATAGATCCGCGTGAACTGAAGGGTACACTGGAAACGAAGCGCGTGGCGGGCCTATATCTTGCCGGACAGATCAACGGAACGACCGGTTACGAAGAAGCCGGCGGCCAGGGCATCGTTGCCGGGCTAAACGCCGCGCTCAAGGCTGGCGGCAGCGAGGAGATCGTATTCTCGCGCTCCGAGGGTTATATTGGCGTGATGATCGACGATCTCGTAACGCGCGGCATTTCCGAACCTTATCGGATGTTTACCTCGCGTGCGGAATATCGCCTGTCGCTTCGCGCGGATAATGCGGATCAACGCCTGACACCGGTTGGTCTGAGGCTCGGATGTGTGTCGGACAAACGTCGAGTCGCCTTCGAAACGAAAATGCACTCGCTGTCTGAGGTTGTCGAAAAACTGAAGACGTTGTCCATTACACCGAGCGAGGCGGCGCGCCAGGGAATTGCCCTTAATCAGGATGGTATGCGGCGAACCGCGTTCGACCTCCTTTCCTATCCGGACGTATCGCTGGAGGATCTGCGGCGCTTGTGGCCTGAGGATATGGCGAAATTGTCGGCTGGTGCGGCCAAACAGGCGGCGATTGAAGCGCTTTATGCCGTCTATATGAAGCGCCAGGCAGCCGATATCGCTGCCCTTGAGCGCGACGAGGCACTGGAGTTGCCTGAGGCGATCGAATACGCAGGGATCAAAGGTTTGTCGAACGAGGTTCGGCAGAAGCTCGAAAAGGTTCGCCCGCGAACGCTCGGTCAGGCCGCCCGCATCGATGGTGTAACGCCGGCCGCGTTGACCCTGCTTCTGGCGCATGTGCGCAAGCGGAGCGGACGAAGTGAGTCCGGGCGGAATGTCGCGTGAGCGGTAAAGGCTACATCAAGCGTCCGACGGGCAATACTGTCTCGTCTGGCGCTTCCGCAAAGCCGGAACTCCGGCCTGATTCTCCTGCCGCACTTGCCGATGTCGCCGCCGTTTCACGTGAAACAGTTGATCGCCTGAAGATCTATGTCGACCTCCTGAAGCGCTGGCAGCCGGCGCAGAACCTTGTCGCTCCCTCGACTCTCGGTGAAATCTGGAGTCGCCATGTGGCGGATTCCCTCCAGCCACACTTCCTTCTGCCAAAAGCGCGAAGGTGGGTGGACTTCGGCAGTGGGGCCGGCTTTCCGGGCCTTGTCACAGCCATATTGCTGATGGAAGCGGAAGGATCCGAGGGTGTGGAGCCGATCGTTCATCTCCTGGAAAGCAACCAGCGCAAGGCGGCTTTCCTCAGAACCGTGATCCGCGATACGGGTTGTCCGGCGAAAGTTCATGCGAAACGCATCGAAGATGTTCTGGCGGACTGGAGCGAATCCGTCGATGCTGTCTCCGCGCGGGCTTTGGCGTCTTTGAGCGTACTTTGTGGCTTCGCGCATCCCCTTGTCGAGAAAGGCGCAATTGCGATTTTCCACAAAGGAAAAAATTTCCGCGAAGAGATTATCGAAGCTTCTCACGCTTGGGAGCTTGATCTGGTAGAAAAGAAGAGTCTCGTAGATCCGGACAGCCGGTTGTTGATCATTTCGCGAATATCGGCGCGTTCAGGGACAGGGAAAGGTTGATCTCGCATGAGCATGCTTCCTCGTTCTCCGCGCGTTCTGGCGCTGGCCAATCAGAAGGGCGGTGTCGGCAAGACGACCACGGCCATCAATCTCGGCACGGCGCTGGCCGCGATCGGAGAACGCGTCCTGGTGATCGATCTCGATCCGCAGGGCAATGCCTCGACAGGGCTTGGTATCGAGCGCAACCGCAGAAATCTCTCGACTTATGATGTGCTGTCGGGTGATTGCAGTCTGGGCGAAGCCATCCAGGATACGGCCGTGCCGCGTCTTTGGGTCGCGCCGTCGACGATGGACCTTCTGGGTATCGAGCTGGAGATAGCCTCCAGACAGGACCGGGCCTATCGTCTCAGAAGCGCGATTTCAGGGCTGGCGAGGGATATCGGGCGCGGTATGCCGGAATTCACCTATGTGCTCGTCGATTGTCCGCCATCGCTCAATCTTCTGACGATCAACGCCCTGTCCGCCTCGCATTCGATCCTCGTGCCCCTTCAGTGCGAGTTTTTTGCTCTTGAAGGCCTGAGCCAGCTCCTGAGCACGGTTGAGCAGGTGAAGGCGTCGCTGAACCCCGAACTCAACATTCACGGCATTGTCCTGACGATGTACGACAGCCGCAACAATCTGTCGGCGCAGGTTGTCGAGGATGTACGCGAGACGATGGGAGATGCGGTCTACGAGACGGTTATCCCGCGCAATGTCCGGGTTTCCGAGGCGCCGTCTTATGGTAAACCGGCACTGCTTTATGATCTGAAGTGCGCGGGAAGTCAGGCTTACCTTCGCCTGGCGTCGGAGATCATCCAACGCGAGCGCAATCTGCGAACGGTCGCAGCCTGAACGCGGCAATCCGGGCTCGCTACGGTATCGGAACCAAATTAGGCCGTAGTCGCGGGTTATCTGCAATCGTGTCGGGGAAGCATAAGCGATTCGGGCACGAAATATTCGGTGAACTGGTCCGGTAATGTGGCGGACGATCTGGCGAGCGTGAAGACATGAAAGAGAATGACACTGCAGGCGGGCGCAAGCGTCTTGGCCGCGGGCTGGCGGCGCTGATCGGCGAAGCGAGCAACGAGCCGCCGGTTGAACCCCATCGCCCGCGCGATACGAAGAAGGTGCCGATCGAGCATCTGACGGCCAACCCGCGCAATCCGCGAAAGAATTTCTCCGAGCGGGATTTGTCGGAGTTGACCGAGTCCGTACGTGAAAAAGGCGTGGTGCAGCCGCTTCTCGTTCGCCCGGTTCCGGGCCGGGAAGATGCATTCGAGATTATCGCCGGCGAACGGCGCTGGCGGGCGGCGCAAAAGGCCGGCCTGCACGAGCTTCCCGTGGTCGTTCGCGATGTCACGGATCAGGAAGCCCTTGAACTCGCGATCATCGAGAATGTTCAGCGGGCGGACCTGAACCCGATCGAGGAAGCCCTCGGATACGACCAGCTGGTCGACGAGTTTTCCTACAGCCAAAGCGAGTTGGCCAAGGTCATCGGCAAGAGTCGCAGCCACGTTGCCAACACGCTCCGGCTTTTGAAACTTCCGAACTCGGTGAAGGACTACCTGGCCGAAGGGCTTCTGACGGCCGGGCATGCGCGTGCGCTGATCACGGCGGAAGATCCCGCCGCCCTTGCCGAGCTTATCGTCGAGCGGGGCCTGAACGTGCGGGATGCGGAAAAGCTTGCGCAGGATCCCGATGCCCTGACCAAGGCCAAGGGCAATCGCGCGCCGAAACCGGATAAGGATGCCGATACGAAGGCGCTGGAAAAGCGGCTGACGGACGGTCTCGGGCTCAAGGTCGCGATCGCTCACAAGACGGACAAGGGCACCGGTGAGCTGAAGATCAAGTACAAGTCGGTGGAGCAGCTTGACGAGCTTTGCCGGATATTGGGCGTTCAAAGCTGAATTGGTAGTTATATCAATAGCTTGTCTATCTTCTCCCGCGGCGCGCGCGTGAAACGCGGCCAAGCGTCAGGAAAACGTCCGAAACCAGCGCCGGGCCGAGATTCTGATTGAGCCTCGCCTCGCGCACCGTTTGTCCCAGCCTGTCGATTGCCTTTTCCAGGTCCTCGCGGTTCCAGAGGCCGATTTCGCGGGCCACCGTATCGCGCCTGCGGAAAAAGATCGGCGGGCTGCATTGGTTGACGATCTGCGCGGCGGGCGCGCCCTTGTCGTAGAGGCCGCGCAAGCGATGCAACAGCTGGAAATGGCGAAGCGCGTTATTGGCGATGATATCGGGCTTCTGTCCGGTTTCCTCCAGCCGTTCGATACCGTGATCGATCGTTTCCAGATCGCCGGTCGCAACCGCATCCACCAATTCGTCGACGACGAAGGCCGAGGCGTCCCCGATCACCGCGTCGACATCGCCCGTCTCGATTCTTTCCTTGCCGTAGGCGTAAAGGCAGAGTTTGCGAATTTCGCCCCGGCTGGCGAGCCGGTCCGCGCCCAGGTGCTCCTGAAGGGCCTGTCTCGCTTCGCGTGAGATCGTCAGGCCGAAGTGGCGCACTTCCTCTTCGATAAGGCGTTCGACATCGCGCACTCCGTCCGCGTAGCAGGGGATCGCCACTGCCTTCTTGTCGCTTTCGAAGCGTTTGCGAAGTCCGGTCCCTTTTTTTAGATCGCCGGCTTCGATGACGATTAGCGCCATTTCGCCGCTTTGCTTCAGGAGCGGATCGACTGCGGGGGCGAGATTTTTCGAGCCGCCGTCCTTCACCCAGACCACCCTTCGTCCGCCAAAGAGCGGGATGGTCAGCGCCTCGTCGATCAGCCTTGTGGGATCCGCGGAAATGTCCGCAGCATCCAGCTTCACAAGCGAAAACGGATCATCGTTGTCAGCCGTCGCCTGGGCAACGAGCTTCTGCGCCCGTTCGCTGACAAGCCCCGTGTCGGGCCCGTAGATAAGAACCAGACTGACCCCTTCCGGCGGGTGGGCGAGAAAGCGGTCGATCTCCTGGGCTTTAAGCGCGACCATTTCCCGTTGGAACCCCGCTGGATTGGGTTTCAGCCTTGCTTTTGCTCGGTGAAATAGCCGGCAAGCCGTGTCTGGATGTCGCCCGCGATTACCTTGGCGGCACGGTCGTCCGCGTCTCTTTCGGCGCGAAGGTTTGCGAAACGCTGGCTGGAAAAGTCGTAGCTCGCGGTCGCGAAGGCGCGTCCTGTCGTCAGCGTGCGGTCGGTTTCATATTCCGACAGCACGAAGGATGCGTTTAGCGTGACCGAATAGGAGGCCGGCACGTCCTTGAGGCGTTGCACGCCAACCGCGTTTCGCTGCCGGTCGAGGATAACCCGCAGCCGGTAACGCGGCGCTTCGCCGCGTCCCCCGCGCCGGAAGCCGAACAACATCTCGTTGCGCAGCACCTGCCCGATGCGCTTCAGGTCTTCGGTATTGGTGCTGTCGATCCGCTCGATCTCTATGGCCGCAAGGTCGCTTGCGACCGGTGACTGCGAACCGACGGACCATGTTCCGTAAAGCGGCTGCACCCGGCAGCCCGCCAGCGCGAGGCCGGTTGCACCGAGGATGAGGCTCACGGACCGCCGACGCGACGGATCGAAGGAGCGGTCTCGCTTAGATGACGACATTGACGATCCTTGCTGGCACGACGATGACCTTTCTTGGCGGCTTGCCGTCGAGGAGACGGGCGACCGCGTCGAGCGACAGAGTAGCCGCTTCGATCTCCTCTTTGGAAGCCTCTCTTGCCACCGTCACGTCGGCGCGTTTCTTTCCGTTCACCTGCACCGGCAAGGTGATCGTGTCTTCCACAAGCAGGCTTTCGTCGACCTCGGGCCAGCCGGATGTTGAAAGCAGACCTTCGCCGCCAAGCGTTTCCCAGCAGCTTTCGGCAAGATGGGGCGTCATTGGCGCCATCATCCGCACTAGGTATTCCGCGCCTTCGCGAACGGCATAGGACAGATCCACCGGCGGGTCTTGCTGCTGCTGCGCCTTGGCAAGCGTGTTGACGAGTTCGTAGAGCCGTGCGACCGCGCGGTTGAAGGCAAGCTTCTCGATATCGTCGGAAACGGCCTTCAGCGTCTTGTGCGTCGCGCGCCGGATCTCCATTGCCGCATCGCTGAAGTTAGCCGGCTTGTTAGTTGCCGCCGGCATCTTATCAACGATCTCTCCCGTCATCCGCCAGACGCGCTGGACGAAGCGCCAGGCGCCCTGCACGCCGTCTTCCGTCCACTCCACGTCGCGCTCGGGCGGGCTGTCGGAAAGCATGAACCAGCGTGCTGTGTCGGCGCCGTAGGTCTCGATGATGTCCGTCGGGTCGACCGTATTCTTCTTCGACTTCGACATCTTCTCGATTGGGCCGACGGTCACTTCCGATCCGTCTTTTTCAAGGAAGGCATGGCGCTTGCCGTCACGCTCCTCCACCCGGACTTCGGCCGGTGATATCCAGGCGCCGTCGGCACCCTTGTAGGTTTCATGGGTGACCATGCCTTGCGTGAACAGGCCCTTGAAAGGCTCGGTCACGCCGAGATGCCCCGTCTTTTTCATCGCGCGTGCGAAAAAGCGGGAATAGAGGAGGTGCAGGATCGCATGCTCGATACCGCCGATGTACTGGTCGACGGGCAGCCAGGCATCGGCGGCTTCCTTGTCCGTCGGCTCGTTGTTCCGCGGGTCGGTGAAGCGCGCGAAATACCAGGACGAGTCTACGAAAGTGTCCATCGTGTCCGTTTCTCGCACGGCGTCCTTGCCGCATTTCGGGCAGGCGACATGCTTCCACGTCGGGTGCCGGTCGAGCGGATTGCCCGGCTTGTCGAAGTTGATATCGTCGGGAAGCTTAACCGGCAAACTATCCTTCGGCACCGGCAGCGTTCCGCAGGCCTCGCAATGGATCACGGGGATCGGGCAGCCCCAGTAGCGCTGGCGGGAAATGCCCCAGTCACGCAATCTAAAGTTGACCTCACGCACGCCTTGCGGATTGTTGCCGACGGTCTGCGCCTCAAGCCGTTTCGCGATCGCCTCCTTCGCGTCCGGCACGTTCATGCCGTCCATGAAGTCGGAATTGAAGATCGTGCCGTCGCCGACATAGGCCTCGTCGCCGATTTCGAAGGCCGCCGGGTCGGCGTCCTTCGGCAGGACCACGGGCTTGACCGGCAGGCCGTATTTGCGCGCGAAGTCGAGGTCGCGCTGATCGTGCGCCGGGCAGGCGAAGATCGCGCCCGTGCCGTATCCCATCAGGATGAAATTGGCGACATAGACCGGAAGTTCGATGGTCTCGTCGAGCGGATGCTTCACCTTCAGGCCGGTGTCGTAACCGCGCTTTTCGGCCTTTTCGATAGCTTCTTCGGAGGTGCCAAGGTGGTGGCACTCCTCGATGAAGGCGGCAAGCTCCGGATCCTTCTCGGCAAGGGCCAGCGAAATCGGGTGGTCCGGCGAAAGTCCCATGAAGGACGCGCCGTAGAGCGTGTCGGGCCGCGTGGTGAAGATTTCCAGCGCCGTTTCGCCGGAAGGCGCGGGCGAGACGAACTCGAAGGTTATGCGCAAGCCTTCAGAACGGCCGATCCAGTTGCGCTGCATGAGGCGCACCTTGTCCGGCCAGCGGTCCAGCGTGTCGATGGCTTCAAGAAGCTCCTCGGCATAGTCGGTGATGCGCAGGAACCACTGCGTCAGCTCGCGCTGCTCGACCACCGCGCCGGAGCGCCAGCCGCGCCCGTCGATCACCTGCTCGTTGGCAAGCACGGTCATGTCGACCGGGTCCCAGTTCACCTTCGACTTGCGCCGGTCGACGAGGCCCGCCTCCAGGAAGTCCAGGAACAGGCGCTGCTGCTGCGCATAATACTCCGGATCGCAGGTGGCGAACTCGCGGCTCCAGTCCAGCGAAAGTCCCATGATCTTGAGCTGGCCGCGCATGGTGGCGATGTTTTCGTAGGTCCAGTCCTTGGGGTGGACCTTGTTCTGCATGGCCGCGTTTTCGGCCGGCATGCCGAAGGCGTCCCAGCCCATGGGGTGCAGCACGTTGAAGCCGCGCGCGCGCTTGTAGCGCGCCACCACGTCGCCCATGGTGTAGTTGCGTACGTGGCCCATGTGGATGCGGCCCGATGGGTAGGGAAACATCTCTAGCACGTAGTATTTCGGCTGCGGATCGTCGTTCCGCGTAACGAAGACCTGATTTTCGTCCCAGACTTTTTGCCAGCGCGCTTCCGCTTCGCGGGCGTTGTAACGTTCCGTCGCCATCGATTTCGCCGTTCCAGATTTTCTTGTTCGTTCGAACAGGATAGCTTTGCGCGGACTGTCACCAGAAATAGCCGCGCCGGTCAACCGCGAACACGCGGAATTCGCGAGCTCCGGTTGCCGTCCGTTCGACAAGCGTCTACCTATCCGCAAAAGCACGGGACCGGAATATCCATGAGCGAAACCGCAGCCGACCGCCTCTCCGAAATATGGGCCAGGATCGCCGCCGCCGAAAAGGAAGCGCGCAGGACGCCGGGCTCGGTGGAGCTTGTGGCGGTCTCCAAGACCTTCGAGGCGGAAGATATCCGCCCGGTGATCGAGGCGGGCCAGAACGTCTTCGGCGAAAATCGCGTCCAGGAGGCGCAGAAGAAGTGGCCGGGCCTGAAGGCCGACTATCCGGATGTGGAACTGCACCTGATCGGCCCCTTGCAGTCCAACAAGGCGAAGGATGCGGTGGAGCTTTTCGACGCGATCCATTCGATCGACCGGGAAAAGATCGCCCGCGCGGTCAAGGACGAGATGGAGAAGCAAGACAAGCGTCTGCGGCTTTTCATCCAGGTCAACACGGGCGAGGAGCCGCAGAAGGCCGGCGTCATGCCCGGTGAGGTCGATGATTTCGTGAAGTTTTGCCGGAACGATCTCGGCCTTTCGGTCGAGGGCCTCATGGCGATCCCGCCGTTCGAGGAGGCGCCGGGCCCTCATTTCGCTCTTCTGCAGAAGATGGCCGACCGTAACGGTCTTCTCGGCCTTTCCATGGGCATGTCGGGCGACTTCGAAACGGCGATTTCGTTCGGCGCGACGCATGTGCGGGTCGGCTCGGCGATTTTCGGCGCGCGGGATTATTCGGGCTGACCCTGCAAGCCGGCGATTGGCGCGGAATTCCTTGACTCCTCCCCCGTTCCCGCTTATCACCCCGGCACTCCTTGACAGGATGCGACATTGCGATCCGCCGCCCGGGCCCCGAAAAGGTATAAAGAGAGCCCGGAGGTTACCACCCGACAGCGCGTTGCGCCCTCGGGTGTTTTTCTGCTTTGCGCGGTCGCTGGCGTTTTTCGCCGTCATGCCTATCTGGAGGGGATGAAAGTGCCGCAAGCGCTTGAATCTCGATACCCAATCCTGAAAGGGCCACCATGTTCGAAAGTCTGTCCGATCGCCTGAGCGGAGTGCTCGACAAGCTCACCAAGCGCGGTGCCTTGTCGGAATCCGACGTATCGGAAGCGATGCGCGAGGTTCGCCGCGCGCTGATCGAGGCGGATGTCGCGCTGCCCGTTGTCCGCTCCTTCACGGACAAGGTGAAGAACCGCGCCGTCGGCCAGGAAGTCCTGAAGTCGGTCACCCCCGGCCAGCAGGTCGTGAAAATCGTCCACGACCAGCTCGTCGAAATGCTCGGCTCCGACGCCAAGCCGATCGATCTGGATGCGCCGGCGCCCGTTTGCATCATGATGGTTGGTCTCCAGGGCTCGGGCAAGACGACGACCACGGGCAAGATCGCCCGCCGGCTGACGGAGCGCGACAGGCGCAAGGTGCTGATGGCCTCGCTCGACACGCGCCGCCCGGCCGCGCAGGAGCAGCTGAAGGTCCTTGGCGAGCAGAACGGCGTGGACACTCTGCCGATCATCGCCGGCCAGACGCCGGTGCAGATCGCGAACCGCGCCATGACGGCGGCAAAGCTCGGCGGCTACGATGTGGTGATGCTGGATACCGCCGGCCGCATCCACATCGACGAGCCGCTGATGGTGGAGATGGCGGAGGTCAGGAAGGCCTCCAATCCGCATGAGATCCTGCTCGTCGCGGATGCGCTCACCGGTCAGGACGCGGTCAATCTCGCTACGGCCTTCGACGAGCGTGTCGGCATCACCGGCATCGTGCTGACCCGCATGGATGGTGACGGGCGCGGCGGTGCCGCCCTTTCCATGCGCGCGGTCACCGGCAAGCCGGTCAAGCTCATCGGCACGGGCGAAAAGGCGGACGCGCTTGAGGAGTTCCATCCCTCGCGTATCGCGGACCGTATCCTCGGCATGGGCGACATCGTCTCGCTGGTGGAAAAGGCCGCGCAGGAATTCGACGCCGACAAGGCGGCCAAGATGGCCGCCAAGATGAAGAAAGGATCCTTCGACCTGGAGGATCTGGCCGAGCAGCTCAAGCAGATGGAAAAGCTCGGCGGCATGTCCGGCATCATGGGCATGATGCCGGGTGTCGGGAAGATCAAGAAGCAGCTCGACGCCGCCAACCTGGACGACAAGGTCGTCAAGCGCCAGGTAGCCATCATCCAGTCGATGACGCCTGCCGAGCGCCGCCGGCCCGAACTCATGAAGGCCAGCCGCAAGAAGCGCGTCGCCCGTGGCTCGGGCGTGGATGTCGCCGACGTCAACAAGCTTCTCAAGATGCACCGCCAGATGGCGGACATGATGAAGCAGATGGGCAAGGGCAAGGGCCTCTTCGGCAAGCTTATGGGCGGCATGGGCGGCGGCATGCCGCAGGTCGACCCGAAGGAGATCGAAAAGCTCGCCAAGTCGGGCCAGCTTCCGGGCGGAATGCCCGGTGGTGGCGGTCTGCCGGGCGGCTTTCCGGGCGCGGGCCTGCCGTCTGGCGGCATGCCGGGGCTTCCGGGTCTGGGCGGGGCGAAAATGCCCGGCCTTCCCGGATTGGGGAAAGGGAAGAAGAAATGAGCACCAACGCCGAGACCCAACTCGGCCCGGACAATCCGGCGCTCGAAGAACTCAGGGAATTGCGCGGCTCGATCGACAATATCGACGCTGCTCTCGTGCATATGCTGGCCGAAAGGTTCCGCTGCACGCAGCGCGTCGGCGTCCTGAAAGCCACCCACAATCTTCCGCCGGCCGACCCGGCACGGGAGGAACGGCAGATCGAACGCCTTCGCGATCTCGCGCACAAGGCCAATCTCGATCCCGATTTCGCCGAAAAATTCCTCAACTTCATCGTCAAGGAAGTCATTCGGCATCACGAAGCCATTCGCCGCTGATCGGCGAACCGCCATTTAACAGGAGTAGACAAAATGGCTCTCAAGATCCGTCTCGCACGGGGTGGCGCGAAGAAGCGCCCGTATTACCGCATTGTCGTTGCCGATGAGCGTGCGCCGCGCGACGGCCGCTTCATCGAGCGTCTGGGCACCTACAACCCGATGCTGTCGAAGGATGACGAAAAACGCGTCGAGCTTAACCTGGAGCGCATTCAGCACTGGATCGGCCATGGCGCGCAGCCGACCGACCGTGTCCTGCGTTTCCTCGATGCCGCGGGCGTGCTGAAGCGCGAGCCGCGCAACAACCCGCAGAAGGCGGAGCTCGGCCAGAAGGCCAAGGAGCGCCTGGAAGAAAAGCGCCAGAAGGCTGAAGACGCGGCTGCCGCTGCCGAGGAAGCTGCCGCCGAACCTGCGGCCTCCGAGGAAGCCGCTGCGGAATAGGGTCTATTGGGATTCAGGATTTGGAGCGTGGTATGAATGAAAATCGTTCAGCTTCAGGAGCAGGACTGCCGGAAGGGCCTCCCCCTTTCAAGGTCCTGCGACGCAAAGATGGGCGATTTTCGTCATATCCCTTCGGGACGCGGCGGATTTCGGCTCTGAATGCGTTGAAGAGCCCTTGTGGTGGAATACACCACTGCGGTCACTTCGCCTGTTCAGATTCGAAATCCGTCACGCGCCACGCCCGAAACCTGATTTCCAACAGACCCTAACCTGCGATGCGGCGCCGGTTTCTTTTAGAGGGAACGTCCGGGCATGAGTAAAGCAAGTGCCCGGATCGCCATCGCGCGCATCGGCGCCGCCCACGGCATTCGGGGCGAAGTGCGGATCAAGCCCTATGGGGATGATCCGCTTGCCCTTGCCGACTACGGGCCGCTTTCCACGAAAGATGGCTCGAAGAGCTTCGAAATTCTGGGCCTTCGCCCGCAGAAGTCCGTCGTCATCGCCCGTCTGAAGGGCGTGAACGACCGCAATGCGGCGGAGGCGCTGAACGGCGTGGAACTCTATGTCGCGCGGGACGCGCTTCCCGAACCCGAAGAGGAAGACGAGTTCTACCATGCCGATCTGATCGGCTTGGCAGCGGTCGATACCGGTGGCGCCGAACTCGGCACTATCGCGACGGTGCCCAATTTCGGCGCGGGCGATCTTCTTGAGATTGCGCCGAAGGGCGGCCGCTCGTTCTATGTTCCCTTCACGCGCGAATTCGTGCCGACGGTCGACATCGCCTCGGGCCGCGTCGTCGTCGCCCTGCCGGATGGCTATCTGTCCGAAAGCGATGAAGACAGAGCCTGACTTCCAGGCATATCTGCGATGGTGTTGCCGGTTGCGGCGGCTTTCACTTCGGAACGGACAAGCGCGATCGCGACGGCAACGGCGGCAATGCCGATGGTATTGGCGCCCGCATCAAGCATGGAAGCGTGATGATGCGGCAAGACACCTTGTATCCCTTCCCCGATCAGCCCGAGGATGAGGACCGTGATCGCGGAAACGCGCAGCCTGCAGGAAAACAGGGCGTGAATCGCGAGCGTCAGAAGCCCGAAGAACAGGATGTGCTGCACCTTGTCGTAGGGTTGGTCGAAACCGGCGTTGAAGACAAGGCCCATGCAGATCCCATAGACAGCTAGTGCCGCTGCAGGAAGCGCGCGCCACGGCGTTGGCTTAAATCCGAGCTGGCGAAGCCATGCGCTGATGGTGTGATGTTTTTCTTCGCGTGCCGACTGCACAATTGGGCCTTTCGGAATTTGGCTGGATATTTAAAGTGCTGCCGAATTCCTTAAGGTCCCGTTTCAAATTCGTTTTCGGGTCGTTCTGACAGGATCGCTGAAATGCCGTTTGCCGCCACCGTGCTGACGCTTTATCCGGACATGTTTCCAGGTCCGCTCGGCCACAGCCTGTCGGGCCGGGCGCTGGAAAAGGAGATCTGGAGCCTGGAAACGGTTCAGATCCGGGATTTCGCGGCTGACAAGCATCGCAGTGTCGACGATACGCCTGCGGGTGGCGGCGCGGGCATGGTCCTGCGGCCGGATATTCTGGCAAAGGCTATCGATCATGCGAGCCCGGTATCCGACAACCGCCCGAGGCTGCTCATGTCTCCGCGCGGGCGTCCGCTCGATCAGGCCTATGTGCGTCGGTTGAGCGAGGGGCCGGGCGCGGTGATCGTCTGCGGCCGTTTCGAAGGCGTGGACGAGCGTGTGATCGAGGCGCGAAATCTCATTGAGGTTTCAATCGGAGATTACGTGCTTTCAGGCGGCGAGCTTGGCGCCATGGTGCTGCTCGACGCGGTGGTGCGCATTCTGCCGGGTGTGATGGGCAATCGGGAGAGCGGCGAGAGCGAAAGTTTCGAGACGGGTCTTCTCGAGCACCCGCAATATACCAGGCCGCAGGATTTCGAGGGCAAGGCGATCCCCGAAATCCTGACCTCCGGCGATCACGGCAGGATCGCGGCGTGGCGCAAGGCGCGTGCGGAAGAGATCACGCGGGCCCGCCGCCCGGATCTTTACCGCAGCTACCGTGAAGAAGAAGAATAAGCGCGCATTTTCTGCCATTTTGGGCATGACATTTGGCGGCAGTTGGGTTATCACCCTCGCCGAAACGGGTTCGGATGTGGGCCGCGTGGCGTTTTCTTGTGCCCCGCCGGCTGATCGATCGGACCGATGGATACCGATAAATTCAGGCATTCAGCCATAAAATCCGGTGAATTCGCCCCTGCGGCCTGACCGTATGCGGACGCTCTGACCGGTCGAAGAACCGAGAAGGTAAGAGCCATGAACATCATCGATCAGCTCAACGCCGAGGAAATGGCGAAGATTGATTCCATCCGCAAGCTGCCGGATTTCTCTCCGGGCGACACGCTGCGGGTGAATGTGAAGGTTACGGAAGGCAACCGCACCCGTACCCAGGCTTTCGAGGGCGTATGCATCGCGCGTTCGGGCGCCGGTTTCGACGAGAACTTCACCGTCCGCAAGATTTCCTATGGCGAAGGCGTGGAGCGTGTTTTCCCGGTCTTCTCGCCGCTCGTGGAAGGTGTCGAGGTTGTCCGTCGCGGTAAGGTTCGCCGCGCGAAGCTTTATTACCTGCGCAGCCGCCGCGGCAAGTCCGCGCGTATCGCCGAGGCGACCAACGTGCGCGCCCGCCGTCTCAACGACGCGACGAAGGCCGAGGTTGCTGCCGCCAAGGCTGCGCTTGAGGCCGAAAAGGCCGCTGCCAGGGAAGCGGCTGCCGCCGAGGCCGCGGCTGCGGAGGCAAGCGCCGAATAAGATCGGCGCGCGTCCATAGCGCATTTGCTTTTCGAGTGATGATGAGGCGGCCCCACGGGTCGCCTTATTCGTATCTGCGGGCGGCTGAAATTGGCTGCCGTGCTTGACCGGCGGGACGTTTCTGCGTCATTGAATGCGGCATATTCTTTTCTGACTGAATGGAACGGCGGGCCAATGTGCTGGACGGCTGAAATGGGGACGAAACGGGACGCGGGCGTAATGGCCGCTCCGCTTCGCCGCGTCGTCCTTCAGGATCGCCGCCGCCTGCCCTGGCGCTTTCACGCCCGCCTCAGCGCTGCGCACGGCCTGCAATACGGCATCTGACGCCGTCCACCCCGGCCTGCTGCTCCTTGACGCGAAGTGAGCGCGGCCTATCCCTACAGAATTCAGGAGACATCCGATGAGCAAGCCAAAAACGCTTTACGACAAGATCTTCGACGCCCATGTCGTCGACACCCAGGAAGACGGCACGAGCCTTCTTTATATCGACCGCCATCTCGTTCACGAGGTGACGAGCCCGCAGGCCTTCGAGGGGCTTCGCATGTCGGGTCGCAAGGTGCGCCAGCCCGGCCGCACGCTCGCCGTCGTCGACCATAACGTGCCGACGACCGACCGTTCGCACGGCATCGACGATCCGGAAAGCGCGCTGCAGGTTCAAACGCTCGCCAACAATGCCGGCGAGTTCGATATCGAGTACTACAACGAGACCGACAAGCGTCAGGGTATCGTTCACATCGTCGGCCCGGAACAGGGCTTCACCCTGCCCGGCATGACGATCGTCTGCGGCGACAGCCACACCTCCACCCATGGCGCTTTCGGCGCGCTGGCGCATGGCATCGGCACGTCCGAGGTGGAACATGTTCTCGCCACCCAGACGCTGATCCAGCGCAAGGCGAAGAACATGCGCGTCGTCGTCGACGGCAAGCTGCCGGAAGGCGTCACCGCGAAGGACATCATCCTCGCCATCATCGGCGAGATCGGCACCGCGGGCGGCACGGGCCATGTGATCGAATATGCGGGCGAGGCGATCCGCGCGCTGTCGGTGGAAGGCCGCATGACGGTCTGCAACATGTCGATCGAGGGTGGCGCGCGCGCCGGCCTCATCGCGCCGGACGAAAAGACCTATGCCTATCTGGAGGGCCGTCCGAAGGCGCCGAAGGGCGAGGCCTGGGAGATGGCGAAGGCCTATTGGCAGACGCTGTTTTCCGACGAGGGCGCTGTCTTCGACAAGGAAATCCGCCTCGATGCGGCGAACCTTCCGCCGATCGTCACCTGGGGCTCTTCTCCGGAAGATGTCGTTTCCGTCACCGGCGTCGTGCCCGACCCCGATCAGATCGAGGACGAGAATCGCCGCGCGTCGAAGCATCGCGCGCTGAAGTACATGGGCCTGACGGCCGGTACGAAGATCACCGATATCGCGCTCGACAAGGTCTTCATCGGTTCCTGCACCAATGGCCGCATCGAGGATCTGCGCGAGGCGGCGAAGGTGATCGAGGGGCGCCGCGTCGCGGAAACCGTCGATGCCATGGTGGTTCCCGGTTCCGGCCTCGTGAAGGAGCAGGCCGAGGCCGAGGGCCTCGACAAGGTCTTCAAGGACGCGGGTTTCGACTGGCGTGAGCCGGGCTGCTCCATGTGCCTTGCCATGAATGCGGACAAGTTGAAGCCGGGCGAGCGTTGCGCGTCGACCTCGAACCGCAATTTCGAGGGCCGCCAGGGCTTCAAGGGGCGCACCCATCTGGTCTCGCCGGCCATGGCGGCGGCGGCGGCTATCGCCGGGCACTTCGTCGATATCCGCGAGTGGGATCGCGGCTGAACGCGGGTGCGGACTGGCCGGTGATTCGTTTTCGCCGTCGGCACTGGCCCGCAAATCATGAAACAAATCGTGAAGGGCGTCCGAGAGGGCGCCCTTTTCTTTTGCCGAATAAACATCCGATCCGGCTGGAAAGCCGGCTTCGGCCGCCAAATCAATGGCTTTGCCGGCTTTCTGGAGATCCGGGCGCCAGTGCGGGGCGTATGCCTTGGTGCGAGTAATGGCTTCACAAGAGTGTCACCATCGCTCTACAATATGCGTGCAACTCATCAAGGTGGATCCTGAGACCGGCCTTTTTCGCGACCTGGCCGATCGAGATCGGGCCTTCGAACCGGCATGAGGAGCTATGGAGTGAACGTCGCGCTTTCTCCAGGCGCCCACCCGGCGCTGGTGCTTAACGCGGACTACAGACCGCTAAGCTACTATCCGCTGTCGCTCTGGTCGTGGCAGGACGCCGTCAAGGCTGTGTTTCTCGACCGGGTCAACATCGTCTCCGAATACGATGTGGTCGCCCGAAGTCCGAGTTCCGAATTCCGGCTGCCCAGCGTCGTTTCCCTGCGAAGTTTCATCAAGCCTTCCCGCCACCCCGCGTTCACGCGGTTCAACGTCTTTCTTCGTGACAGGTTCCAGTGCCAGTATTGCGGCACGCGAGAGGACCTGACTTTCGATCATCTGGTTCCCCGTTCCCGTGGCGGCCAGACCACCTGGCAGAACGTGATAACCGCCTGCAGCCCTTGCAATCTTCGCAAGGCCAACAAGTCCTGCTCGGACATCAACATGTGGCCCCGCCATATGCCGTTTGCGCCCACGGTTCACGACCTTCACAACAACGGCCGGTTGTTTCCGCCGAACTACCTGCACGACAGCTGGCTTGACTTCCTTTATTGGGATACCGAACTCGAGCCGTAACCCCAAGTTTCTTTTATTCGGTTAATTGTTCTTAAACCCTTTCAGAAGAATTGGCTTCCGCAGCGCCAGTTCTTAACACTTTTCGGCCGCGATAATGGCATTCTACCAGCAATGGCAATGTAACGTTGTCGGATCATCAAGCGTTCGGCTGTTTTTGTCTGTACGCATACAAGTTGATCCTTTGTAGTGTGTTGGCGTCTTTCTCGCTTCTGGGTTGCGAAGGGCGCCGGGGCTGGAGAAATAAGTCATGTCTTGGCGGAAAAAAGCTGACGGATGGAACGGAGCCAGGGGAGTGTTCCTCAGGTTCCGGCGAGACAGGCGCGGCGGCGTTCTTCCCCTTTTCGGTCTCGTCTTCATCATCACCACTGTCATGGTCGGCGCGGCCATCGATATCGGCAGGGCGGTGAACCAGAAGCGGTCGTTGGCGCGCGGCCTCGACGCGGCCATGCTTGCGGTTGCGCGCGAGCTTTCGGTCAAAAACATGACGGCCGCGGAAGTCCAGCAATATGTCGATGAGTTCTATCAGGATTTCTTCGACGCGAACTCCGAGAAATCGTCGGGAAGCGACGCGAAGATCTTTCTCGACCCGCCGGTGATCGATACGGAAAAGCGTCAGATAGACGTTTCCGCCCGCACGGAAATTCCGACGTATTTCATCAGCATCGCCGGCATCGGTCCCGAAAAGCTGACGATGAGCGTCAGCGCCCAGGCCACCTACCCCAAGAGCGTCGAGATCGCCATGGTCGTCGACGTGACCGGTTCCATGGCCTCCAGCGGCAAGATCGACGCGTTGCGCGATGCGGCGACGGATTTCGTCAACATCCTGATTCCGCCGGAAGCCGCGGCGGCCAACGAAAAGGTGCGCATTGCGCTAGTGCCCTACAGCACGGGCGTGAATATCGGCACGGCACGCGCGACCCTTGCGACCGGCGGCTGGAACGCGTCTCGCGAATCGTTCGAATACTGCGCGTCCGAGCGTGGCGGCCCGCAGGCTGCCACCGACGCGAGCTACGCGACAGCGCCCGTCGGGCCGGGCACGGTTCGTTCGGGCTGGAAGAAGGGATACCGCAAGAGCGGCTCAAGCCTTTACTCGAGCTCGGACTATATCTGCCCTGAATCCCCCCTGCTGCCGCTGACGCTCGATCCGGGCGGCGCGGGCGTGTCGGGCTCGCTCCTGCACACGATCAACAATCTGCAGGCCAAGGGCTATACGGCCGGCGCGACGGGCATCACCTGGGGCTGGTATGCCCTTTCGGAGAACTGGTCTTCGCTCTGGCCGGCCGACAGCAAGCCGGCGGCCAACTCCGACGAGCGCGTGCTGAAATACCTGATCGTGATGACGGATGGCGATTTCAACACGATCTTCGGTCCGACGACGCACTACGGCACGGACTATGACTGGATGGCGCAGAACAACTCCTACGAAGCCCGCCAGCGTGCCCTCGCCCTGTGCGATTCGATCAAACAGAACACGTATATCCGCGTCATCACGATCGGTTTCCAGATCGGCAGCACGCAGAAGGCGATGATGCAGGATTGCGCGACATCCGCGAAGGACTACCACAACGCAGAAAACAACGCCGAGCTGCGCGAGAAGTTCCAGAAGATCGCGCTGCAGATCAAGAAGACCTATCTGTCGCGTTGATCGGTCAGGCGTTTCGTGGATTGAAAAAGGGGCCGGATGGCCCCTTTTTCATTTTGCCGGTGGCGTGATAACCGCTCAGTGCTTGTTCTGGCGGTTATCGATCAGGTCGTCGACGACTGCCGGGTCGGCCAGCGTCGAGGTGTCGCCCAGGTTCTCGAAGCTGTCTTCGGCGATCTTGCGCAGGATGCGGCGCATGATCTTGCCGGAGCGCGTCTTCGGCAGGCCGGGCGCGAACTGGATGAGGTCGGGAGAAGCGATCGGGCCGATGTCCTTGCGCACCCAGTCGCGCAGCTCCTTCTTCAGTTCGTCCGTCGGTTCCTCGCCGGCCATCAGCGTCACATAGACGTAGATGCCCTGCCCCTTCAGGTCGTGCGGATAGCCGACGACGGCGGCTTCCGAAACCTTCGGGTGGGCGACGAGAGAGGATTCCACCTCCGCCGTGCCCATGCGGTGGCCGGAAACGTTGATCACGTCGTCCACGCGGCCGGTGATCCAGTAGTAACCGTCCTCGTCGCGCCGGCAGCCGTCGCCGGAGAAATACATCCCCTTGTAGGCGGAGAAATACGTCTGCACGAAGCGCTCGTGATCGCCGTAGACGGTGCGCATCTGCCCCGGCCAGCTGTCGAGCAGCACGAGGTTGCCCTCCGTCGCGCCTTCCAGGATCTTGCCTTCTGCGTCGACGAGCGCCGGCTGCACGCCGAAGAAGGGCCGCGTCGCGGAGCCAGGCTTCAGCGCGGTAGCGCCCGGCAGCGGCGTGATCAGGATGCCGCCGGTTTCCGTCTGCCACCACGTGTCGACGATCGGGCACCGCCCCTTGCCGATGTTGTCGTGATACCAGTTCCAGGCTTCGGGGTTGATCGGCTCTCCCACGGTGCCCAGCACCCGAAGCGTGTCGAGGGATGCTTTCTCGACATGCTCGAGACCAGCCCCCATCAGCGAGCGGATCGCCGTCGGCGCGGTGTAGAAGATGTTGACCTTGTGCTTGTCGCACACGTCCCAGAAGCGCGAGGGCGAGGGATAGGTAGGAATGCCCTCGAACATCAGCGTCGTAGCGCCGTTCGCCAGCGGGCCGTAGACGATGTAGGAGTGCCCGGTCACCCAGCCCACGTCCGCCGTGCACCAGTAGATTTCGCCGTCGTGATAGTCGAAGACGTATTGGTGCGTCATGGACGCGTAGACGAGATAGCCGCCGGTGGTGTGCAGCACGCCCTTCGGCTGTCCCGTGGAGCCTGAGGTGTAGAGGATGAAGAGCGGGTCTTCCGCGTTCATCTCCACAGGTTCGCAGTGGTCGGAAACGCGGTCTGCCTCCTCGTGGTACCAGACGTCGCGTCCGTCCTTCATGGCGATGTCGCCGCCGGTACGCTTCACAACGACGACCTTGTCGACGCTCAAGCCTGCCACGGCCTTGTCCACATTGGCTTTCAGCGGAACTTTTCGTCCGCCGCGCAGGCCCTCGTCCGCGGTGATCACCACCTTGGAGTCACAGCCCGAAATGCGCTGGGCAAGGCTGTCGGGCGAAAAGCCGCCGAAGACGATGGAATGGACCGCGCCGATGCGCGCGCACGCGAGCATCGAATAGGCGGCCTCGGGGATCATCGGCAGGTAGATGGTTACCCGGTCGCCCTTCTTCACCCCGCAGGCGTGCAGCACATTGGCGAATTTGTTCACCTCGTGGTGCAGTTCCTTGTAGGTGATGACCTTGTGCTCGCTCGGGTCGTCGCCTTCCCAGATGATCGCGGGCTGGTCTCCGCGCGTGGCCACATGCCGGTCCACGCAGTTGGCGGAAACGTTCAGCGTGCCGTCCTCGAACCACTTGATCGAGACGTTATGCGGGTCGTAGGAGGTGTTCTTGACCTTGGTGAAAGGCTTGATCCAGTCGACGCGCTTGCCGTGCTCGCCCCAGAAGCCTTCCGGATCGCTCACCGAGCGCTGGTACATCTCCAGGTACTTTTCATTGTCGATAAGCGCATTGGCGGCAATTTCGGCCGGCACCGGATAGACAGTCTCGGACATGGCTTTCCTCCCGATTGGGTTTTGATCGGCTAGAAGCGTTGTCTTCTCGTCCGGATCGAACCTTCCCGAACGGAATTCGCTTTGGGATCCATCAAATCACGGCAGCCGGCAAACCTCCACACCGCCTTCGTGAAATCGCCGCGCATTATGCTGATCGGGCCCGGCGCCGTCCATAAGGCATTGATCGAACTTTCGTAGTCTTAGACAAAGCACTTACGACGAAGGTTTGGGTGGGTAATTTTTCAAACGACATTGCCGTATTTCGCATGTCATTCAGGGATGCGCCGTACCACTCCTGTCATCCCGGACGCGATGCAGCATGTAATGCTGCTTCGCAGAGCCGGGACCTCGTGCCACACGCCGTGCCCTCTCGTCATGCTATGCGCCCGTGCCCTCTCCTCCGTCACCCCGGCCCGCGTGCGCGTCAGCGCATCGCGAGAGCCGGGGCCCAGCGCATCAGTCGCGCGCTAGCGCGTCTTTGAAATATTGTGCTGGCTTCGCCCGCGACAGATATCCGGGTGCCGGATCGGCGGTCAGCATTTCACGGCGTATTCTTGTCGCCTACGCGCGACGCGCTTCGGCGGAATACGCATGCTTCCCTTGTCCGGCATGACGGCTGAGAGCGCGGCAGACGCTAACCTCTCTTGCGTCCACACGCTTCAGCTTTCTCGCATCACTCCTGTCATTCCGGACGCGCTGCAGCACGAAGTGATGCCGCGCAGAGCCGGAATCTCGCTCCTCACGCTGTGCCCTCTTCTTCATCATTCGCTGGCTTGATCCGCGCACGCATCGGCGGTCGCCGCTTGCCGCAGGCGCTTTAGTGGATCGCCGGGTCTGGGCCCGGCGAAGACGAAGGAAAGGCAGTGCTTCTCTCCTGAAAGATTCGGTCTGCCTTTCTTTAGGGAGACCGCGTGGTTCTCAGGCTCCACGCTCTCAGCTCGTCATACGCGGGCTTGACCCGCGTATCCATTAGAGCAGGCCGATTCCACGAAAGGTCTGAAGTCGTTATCGCCCTTGCTTGTTGCACTGTGACCGAACCATCTCTCGAGTCTGGGCAATGGCGGGGCGTGCGAGAGTGGTGCATCAAGCCCTCGCAGATGTCCCAACCGGCCAGGATCAGGCGCTTCTTGAAAGCAGCCCCGCTCCCCTTCCCCGCGCATTCCTTTGCAAAATCCCCCCTCTTTCGGTTACAGATAGGGGCGAGACGTCGGGACCATCCGCAATTTTGCAAAGGTCGGCGAGGAAATCGTGCTGGGCGTATCCATGTTCCAAGGTGCTTTCGGGCGCCGGCTTTTGGGCCGGGCGCCTTTCTTTATGTCGCTTGCGCTAAGTGCCGCGCTGCTTGCCGCCCCGGCCCGCCCGGCGCTGGCGGATGTGGCCTCCTGGATCGTTTTCGATGCCGAAAGCGGGCGCATCCTCGATGAAAAGGATGCGACAAGGCAGTGGTATCCGGCTTCCATCACCAAGCTGATGACGGCCTATGTCACCTTCAAGGCGATCCGCGAAGGCCGGGCCAGCATGCAGTCGGTCGTGACCGTTACCAAGAACGCCGCCGCCGAGCCGCCGAGCAAGATGGGCTTCAGGCCCGGCACGAAGCTGACGGTCGAAAACGCGCTGAAGATGGTGCTCGTCAAATCGGCGAACGATATCGCCGTCGCGCTGGGCGAGGCGATCGGCGGCACGGAATCCGGCTTCATCGTGCTGATGAACCAGGAAGCGAGCCGCATGGGCCTGTCGGCGACGCATTTCGTCAATCCGCACGGGCTTCCCGACAACAGGCAGGTCTCCTCGGCGCGCGATCTTGGCGTGCTGGCGCGCCGGCTCTGGCTGGATTTCCCGGAGTATCGCGGGCTATACGGCCATGCGGGCCTGAAATTCGGCAAGAAGACGTTGCGCTCGGCCAATCGCGAGTTCCTCATGCGCGTTCGCGGCGCCAATGGCCTAAAGACCGGCTACATCTGCAACTCCGGCTTCAATGTCGCCGTTTCGGCCACAAGGCGCGGGCGCACCGTCATGGCCGTCATTCTGGGTGCCGGTTCGGGGCTGGAGCGTCTTGCCCATTCGCGCGAACTTATCGAAAAGGGGTTCGATACGCGCGGGCGCGGGTCGATCGAGGATTTGAAAGGCATATCGCAAAAGCCGCCGCAGGATGGCTATTGCAAGTCCAATCCGCGTCCTTCGGCTGAAGAGCTCGTGGCTCGTTACGGCAAGAACGACAAGAAGCCCTCCGCGATCCTTTCCTACAACGGCAGGCTGGAGGGCTCGTCCGGACGCATCATCCCCGGCGTCAACGTTTCTCGCGAGCCTGCGAAGGCCGACGTGCCGAAGAAGGGCAACAAGATCGACTGGGGGCAACTCATGGAAGATCTGGCGGGTCCTCGACTCGTTGCCTACAACACGATCCCGGTATCGATCGGCGTTCCGAGGGATGCGGCCGCGATCGCGGCGCCCGCGATAACGGTGGTGCCTGTCGCGAAGCCTGGCCGGCTGCGGGAAGCGACAGGGGAAGCGTCGCAGGACGCGCCCGAGAAAATCGCGAAATCCGCAAGCCCCGGCGCGATCCTGACCAGCGAAGGGGCCGACGAAGGCTCGGACGATGATGACGCCGGCGAAGCGAAACCCGGCGCGATCTTCAAGGGCACGCTTGCGCCCAACGCGCCGCTGCC
Organism: Stappia sediminis; assembly: GCF_009826895.1. GTDB lineage: Bacteria > Pseudomonadota > Alphaproteobacteria > Rhizobiales > Stappiaceae > Hongsoonwoonella > Hongsoonwoonella sediminis. The sequence goes on from NZ_WUMV01000003.1 coordinate 227,779, forward strand.
GATCCTGAAGCCCAAGTCGCCTTGAAATCGCCTCTCCACTCGGAAACTCGTATTCCATGACTGAAAACGATGCGGGCCGTCGTGGCCCGAAGCCGCCCATTCCGCTCACCGTGATCACCGGGTTTCTGGGTGCCGGCAAGACGACGCTCCTGAACCGGCTTCTCAAGGATCCGGCGATGGCGGATACCGCAGTCGTCATCAACGAATTCGGTGAAATCGGGCTCGATCACCTGCTGGTCGAGGGCTCGGGCGAGGGGATCGTCGAGCTTTCGTCAGGCTGCCTGTGCTGCACCATCCGCGGCGATCTGGTTACGACCCTTGAAGACTTGTTGCGTGGTCTCGACAACGGGCGGATCGCGCGGCTCGACCGGGTCGTTATCGAAACGACCGGCCTTGCCGATCCGGCGCCCATCCTCCACACGATCATGCTGCATCCCTATCTGAGCCTTAGATATCGGCTTGATGGTGTGGTGACGCTGGTCGACGCGATCAACGGCAACGCGACGCTCGATGCCCACGAGGAAGCCTTGCGCCAGGCCGCGGTGGCGGACCGGATCGTTCTCACAAAGACGGATCTGATCGAATCGGATGCGCAACGTTCCGAATTCGACGGGTTTCTGGTCCGTCTCGCCACGCTCAATCCGGGCGCGAAGCGCCTGGAGGCGTCGGCAGGCGAAGCCGTTGCGGCCAATCTGCTCGGCACCGGCCTTTACGACCCCGAAAGCAAGATCCCCGATGTCGCCCGCTGGCTGAACGAAGAGGCCTACCGCGATCGTGCGCACCACCATCATCATGGGCACGATCATTCCCATGACGTGAACCGGCATGACGACCGCATCCGCGCCTTCACGCTTTCGACGTCGAAGCCGATCCAGGCGTCGGCGCTGGAAATGTTTCTCGATCTCATGCGCTCGGCCCACGGGCCGAAGCTCCTTCGCGTCAAGGGTGTCGTTCGGATCGCGGAGGACCCGGATCGTCCGGTCGTTATTCACGGGGTCCAGCATGTGTTCCATCCTCCGGCGACGCTTCCCGCCTGGCCGAATGGCGACGACCGGCGAACGCGGCTCGTCTTCATAACGAGCGACCTGCCGGAAGGCTTCGTCCGCAGGATGTTCGATGCCTTTACGGGAGGTCTGGCGCCCGACACGCCGGACCGGCAGGCGATGACGGACAACCCGCTTTCCATCGGGGGTTTCTCAGGAACCTTTGACTGACCGTTTTGCCGCGAGGACGGCACGAAAGTCTTTTTCCTCGCCGCCGTTATTTGCGCACGCGGATCAGCCCTTCCTGCGCGCTGGAGGCGACCAGAAGGCCTTCCCGGGTATAGAGCGAACCCCTTGTAAACCCTCGTCCTCCGGAGGCCGAAGGGCTGTCTTCGGAGTAAAGCAGCCACTCGTCGGCGCGGAACGGGCGGTGGAACCACATGGCGTGGTCGAGGCTCGCGACCTGCAGTTTCTTGTCGAAAACGCTGGTTCCATGGGCGAAAAGCGCCGTATCCAGCAGCGTCATGTCGGATGCATAGGCCAGAACGCAGGTATGGATTCTTGCGTCGTCCGGCAGCCTGGCGCTGGCGCGAACCCACACTTTCTGGGAAGGTTCCAGCTTCTTTCGGGAAAAATAGTGAGCAAGATCAACGGGCCTGAGCTCGATCGGCCGTTCCCGCTCCCAGTAGCGGCGCACGCTCTCCGGCGCGACGGCAAGGAATTTTTCCTTCAGTTCCGTTTCGCTCGGCAGGTCTTCGGGCATGGGAACATCGCCCATGTCGATCTGGTGGTCGAGCCCTTCCTCGCGGGCGTGAAACGAGGCGGACATCGAAAAAATCGCCTTGCCGTGCTGGATTGCGACCACCCGCCGCGTGGTAAAGCTGCCGCCGTCGCGGATACGGTCGACCTCGTAGATGATCGGTACGGAAGGGTCGCCGGGGCGCATGAAATAGCCGTGCAGCGAATGCACCGGCCGTTCTTCCTCGACGGTGCGTGACGCCGCGACAAGCGCCTGGCCGATCACCTGCCCGCCGAAGACGCGCTGCCAGCCGACCTGCGGGCTCATGCCGCGGAAGAGGTTCTGCTCCAGCGGCTCGAGATCAAGGATCGCAAGTAGCCCCTCGATTGCGGAATTGCTGGTCACGACCTTTGATTCCGCACTGGAATCGTTCATGGGTAAGCCCCTATGATCCGGTGAGGTCGGCCAATGACGCCGACGGTGAAATGGTATAAGCGGAACGAGAGTTGTCCGGCACCTGACGTAAAAGTCAAGTGCGGCATGCCTCGTGAATGGAGAGTGGGACATGGCAAGTGCGCGAACGGTAAAAGGTGATGACCGTCTCGATGTCCTGATCGGCGGAGGCGGCTATGTCGGCCTGTCGCTCGCGGTCGCGCTGAAGCAGGCCGATCCCGCGATCCGGGTGGCGCTGGTCGATCTGCGCCAGCGGGCCGAAATGGAGAAGGACCCGCGTGCCTCGGCCATTATCGCTGCCGCCAGCCGCATGCTCGATCGGCTCGGCGTCTGGCAGGAAATCCTTCCCCATGCCGAACCGATCATGGAAATGATCGTAACGGATTCCAAGCTTCGCGATCTTGTTCGCCCGGTGTTTCTCACGTTCGAGGGTGAAGTCGCGCCGGGTGAGCCCTTCGCCCATATGGTGCCGAACGGGAAGATGGTCGCAAGCCTTGCCGATCGCGCGGCGAGCCTGGGCGTCGAGATCGTCGCGCCCGATGCGGTGACCGATTTTCGCAACGTCGACGCCGGTGTTGAAGTGACCCTGCGGTCCGGAAAAACGCTGCGCTCGAGCCTTCTCGTCGCCGCCGACGGCGTGCGTTCGCGCCTGCGCGACCTTGCCGGCATCCAGACCGTGAAATGGGAATACGGCCAGGCCGGCATCGTCACGACCGTTTCCCATAAACGGCCGCATATGGGGCGCGCGGAAGAGCATTTCCTGCCCTCCGGCCCCTTCGCGATCCTGCCGCTGAAGGACAACAGGTCTTCGCTCGTGTGGACGGAAACCCAAGAGGAGGCCGAAAAGCTCGTCAAGGGCGATGAATTCACCTTCGAGCTGGAGCTAGAACGGCGCTTTGGCCATCATCTTGGCGAAATCAAGCTGGCCGGCCCGCGTCATGCCTATCCGCTTGGCCTGACCCTCGCGCGATCCTTCGTGAAGCCGCGCTTCGCGCTCGCGGGCGATGCGGCGCACGGAATTCACCCGATTTCGGGCCAGGGCCTCAACCTCGGGTTCAAGGATGTCGCGGCCCTTGCGGAAGTGCTGATCGAGGCGCGCCGCTTGGGTCAGGATATCGGGGCACTCGACGTGTTGGAAAAATACGAGCGCTGGCGACGCTTCGACACGTTCCGCATGGGCGTGGTGACCGATGTGCTCAACCGGCTGTTTTCCAACGATAGCGATGCCTTGCGCGCGGTGCGTGATGTCGGCCTCGGCCTTGTCGACCGCATGCCGTTCGTAAAGCGTTTCTTCATCCGTCAGGCAGCAGGGCTTACGGGTGAAATGCCGCGGCTTCTGGCAGGCGAGCCGATCTGATGGCAACGCGCGGCAGGCCAGAGGGTGCTGCGCATCAGCCATCGCCGGACCGTCCCCGCCGCGTGGTGCTCATAACCGGATGTTCTTCGGGAATAGGCCAGACCGCCGCCCATGCCCTGCGCGGGCGCGACTGGTGGGTCTTCCCGACCGCGCGCAAGTGGCAGGATGTTGAGAGGCTGCGCGAAAAGGGGTTTGAAGCCTTTCGCCTGGACTATGAAGACGAAACGACGATCGCGGATACGGCCGAGGCCGTTCTCGAGCGTACGGGCGGGCGGATCGACGGGCTTTTCAACAACGGGGCCTATGCCATTCCAGGCGCTATCGAGGATCTCCCGACATCGGCGCTGCGGGAACTGTTCGAGGCGAATTTCATCGGCTGGCACGATCTGACGCGCCGCGTCCTTCCCGCTATGCGCAGACAGCGCAGCGGCAGGATCGTGCAATGCTCGTCGATCCTGGGTTTCATCGCCATGCCCTATCGCGGGGCCTATAATGCGTCGAAATTCGCGCTCGAAGGCTATTCGGATACCTTGCGCCTCGAACTGGCGGGCACGGGCATTCATGTTTCGTTGATCGAACCGGGGCCGATCGCCACGAAATTCACCGAGAACGCCATGGCGAACTTCCACCGCGTCATCGGGAAGGCGGGAATGGATGTTTCGCCTTATCGGGCGGCCTATGAAAGGCGTCTGGAACGCATGGCAGCCGGCGAACCGTCGCGTTTCAAGCTCGAACCGCAAGCGGTTGCGAAATCGCTCATACATGCGCTTGAGGCCCCTTATCCGCGGGCGCGGTATCGCATCACCATTCCAACGCACGCAATGTCGGTTGCCCGGCGGCTTTCCTCCACGCGTCTTCTCGACCGGCTGCTCTTGCGGGCATCCGATTCCGAGGAATAAGTCACGCGCGGCGGCTCGAAGCAATTGCCCGGACCCGCTTCATGCGCATATGAGGAAGAGTGGGCCGGACCACCGTGAAATGCCTGCTGGCTGCCGGTGACCTGGATCCTATCGTTTCCCCTGGGACGGAGATTTCTGTTGGGAGAATTCTTTTATAATCTGGTCCCCGTGGCTGTCGGCGCGGTTGCGGTCGTGCTGCTGCTGGGACTTTGGAACATGATGCGCGGAGGATCGTCCTCACGTTCGCAGATGCTGATGCGCTGGCGCGTAGGCCTTCAGTTTCTGGCGATCCTCATCATAATGGCGACACTCTATTTCATGGGAACGCGGCCCTGAGCGACGCTTTCCGGATCGGGCAAGGTAAACATGGTCGTTCTGAACAAGATCTACACGAAGACGGGCGACGCGGGGACGACGGCGCTTGGCAGCGGCGAGCGCCGCCCGAAGCATGACCTCAGGGTCCAGGCCTATGGCACGGTAGACGAGACCAACGCCGTCGTCGGAATCGTCCGCCTGGAGGCCGCCAAAACCGTTACGGAACTGGATAAGGTGCTGGCGCGTATCCAGAACGACCTGTTCGACCTGGGGGCCGACCTCGCCACGCCGGAAACCGACGAAGACCCGGGATACGAACCCTTGCGGGTAACGGAAGCGCAAGTTTCCGCGATTGAAGCGGAAATCGACCGGCTTAATGCCGATCTCGAACCCTTGCGGTCGTTCGTACTTCCCGGCGGGTCGCCCGCATCCGCGCATCTGCACCATGCGCGCACGGTCTCGCGCCGCGCCGAGCGGCTGATGACGGAGCTGGCCGAAGCCGAAAAGGTCAACCGTCATGCGCTCGTCTACATGAACAGGCTGTCGGATTTCTTCTTCGTCGCCGCGCGCTGGGTAAACGCCAAGGGATCGGGCGACGTCCTGTGGGTGCCGGGCAAGAATCGCTGAGCGACCGTCAATCGGAATTGGGTGGGGGCGATGTTCATTCCGCTGCACGATCACAATCCCCTCATTCATGTCAGGCGACAATATGTCACATGGGGGCTGATCGCGGTTAACCTCGCCGTTTTCGTGCTCATTCAGGGCGGCGGACTTTCCGAAGACGCGCTGGCCGCCTCCGTCATGTCGCTGGGCCTCGTGCCGGCCGTCTTTTTCGACCTCCGCGAACTTTCGCCCGAGCTTGTACTGGTGCCGGAAGCCGCCTCGATGGTCACCTACGCCTTCCTGCATGGCAGCTGGATGCATCTGGCCGGCAACATGATTTTCCTGTGGGTGTTCGGCGACAATGTCGAGGATGCCATGGGCCATGTGAAGTTCCTGTTCTTCTACCTCGCCTGCGCCGCGGTGGCCGGCTTTGCCCAAGCCGCGCTCGACCCCGTTTCCACAGTTCCGATCGTCGGCGCATCGGGTGCGGTCGCCGGGATTGTGGGCGCCTATCTCATTCTTCATCCGCGCGTCAGGCTTTGGGTGCTGGCGCTGGGAAGAATACCCTTGCGGATTCCCGCAAGCTGGGCGCTGGTCGCCTGGATCGGGTATCAGGTCGCCATGGCGGTCGGCTCCGCGGAGGAAGGCGTTGCCTGGTGGGCGCATGTGGCGGGTTTCGTCGCGGGCGCCGTGCTTGTCGTCATCCTCAAAAGGCCGGGAGTGCCGCTGTTCGATCGCGCTGCATGAGGGGAACGGCGGAGGCTTTCGCGCCGTTTTGTCGCCGTCAAATGGGTCCAGGGTCGCAATTGCGACAGAGGTGGACCCAGGGTCTGTTGAATATCAGGGTTTGGAACGTGGTATGAGCGAAAATCGTTCAGCTTCAGGAGCAGGGCTGCCGGAAGGGCTGTTCCCTTTCAAGGTTCTGCGACGCCAAGCTGGGCGATTTTCGCCATATCCCTTTGGGACGCGGTGGATTTCGGCCCTGAATGCGTTGAAGAGCCCCTGTGGTGGAATACACCAGTGCGGTCTCTTCGCCTGTTCAGTTCCGAAATCCATCACACGCCACGCCCGAAACCTGATACTCAACAGACCCTAGGGCGGCGTTGACACCTGACGATAGCGTCAGTACGGTCGCCGCCCGATCGACGGAATAAGCGGAAATCTGCCGTTTCCAGATGCCGGATATCTCCGGCGGCCACCATGTCATGCGCAGGTGAGGAACCCTGTGCGAGCGGGAGGTGCAAGAGCGCCATGAAGATCCTCGTACCCGTGAAGCGGGTGATCGACTACAACGTCAAGGTGCGCGTCAAGGCCGACGGGTCGGGCGTGGATCTCGCCAACGTCAAGATGTCGATGAATCCCTTCGACGAAATCGCGGTCGAAGAAGCGATCCGGCTGAAGGAAGCCGGAAAGGCAAGCGAAGTGGTGCTTGTGTCCGTCGGCCCGCAGCAGGCGCAGGAAACGCTGCGCACCGGCCTTGCGATGGGCGCGGACCGCGGCATCCTCGTCAAGACCGAAGGCACCACAGAGCCTCTGGCGGTCGCCAAGATCCTTAAGGGCATCGTCGGCGAGGAAGAGCCGGGTCTCGTGATCCTCGGCAAGCAGGCGATCGACGACGACTGCAACCAGACCGGACAGATGCTGGCCGCCCTGCTTGGCTGGGCGCAGGGCACTTTCGCCAATGAGATCGACCTTGGCGAAGGCACGGTCGATGTCACGCGCGAGGTCGACGGCGGCCTGCAAACCGTGCAACTGAAGATGCCCGCGGTCGTGACCACGGATCTGCGCCTCAACGAGCCGCGCTACGCATCGCTGCCGAACATCATGAAAGCCAAGAAGAAGCCGATCGACGAAAAGTCGCCGGACGATTACGGCGTCGATGTTTCGCCGCGTCTCGAGGTCGTCACGACGAAGGAGCCGCCGGCACGCGAGGCCGGCATCAAGGTCGCTTCCGTCGCCGAGCTCGTCGAAAAGCTCAAGAACGAAGCCGGCGTGCTTTAAGCGGCAAGAAGGAGGAATTTTGATATGACCACGCTTCTTGTTGCCGAACATTCCGGCGCCGAGTTGAACGACGCCACCGCGAAGGCGCTGACTGCCGCCGCCGCGCTTGGCGCGGACGTGCACATTCTCGTTGCCGGCAAGGACTGCAAGGGCGCCGCCGAAGAGGCGGCCAAGCTCTCCGGGGTCGCCAAGGTGCTCGTGGCGGACGGCGATGGCCTCGGCCATCAGCTTGCCGAAGCGACGGCGGATCTCATTGTCTCGTTGGCCGACGGCTACGACGCCTTCGTGGCGCCGGCGACCGCGAACGGCAAGAACATCATGCCGCGCGTCGCCGCTCTTCTCGATGTCATGCAGGTGTCGGACATCACCGCAGTCGTGGACGCGGAGACCTTCGAGCGTCCGATCTACGCGGGCAACGCCATCCAGACCGTCAAATCGATCGATCCCAAGAAGGTCGTGACCGTTCGGACCGCTTCCTTTCCCGCCGCCGAGGTGGGCGGATCGGCCGCGATCGAGGAAGTTGCCGCCGTTTCCTCCGACCTTTCGAGCTTTATTGGCGAGAAACTGCAGGAATCCGACCGTCCGGAGCTGACTTCGGCAAAGGTGATCATTTCCGGGGGCCGCGCGCTGGGCTCCAAGGAGCAATTCCAGGAAGTCATCCTGCCGGTGGCGGACGCGCTGGGGGCAGCCGTCGGTGCTTCGCGCGCAGCCGTCGACGCGGGTTACGCGCCGAACGACTGGCAGGTCGGCCAGACCGGCAAGGTCGTTGCGCCGGACCTCTATATAGCCTGCGGTATATCCGGTGCGATCCAGCATCTGGCCGGCATGAAGGATTCCAAGGTGATCGTTGCGATCAACAAGGACGAGGAAGCCCCGATCTTCCAGGTGGCCGATTACGGCCTGGTCGCCGACCTCTTCGACGTGCTGCCGGAATTCAAGGCGGAAGTGGAAAAGGCGAAGGGCTGAAAGCCGGAATTCAACCTGAATTCGCGAATTGGTGAAGGCCCGCCCCCTTGGCGGGCCTTTCTTTTGCGATATTTCTGTACCGCAGTGCAAAAACTTTGCCGAAGTTCTTGCGGACGTGCAGCGAAGTTGCGATGAATAACGCCACGCTGAAACAGGCGCGCCCGGGCATTTGCGCCCGGGAAGACGCCATAACAAATAGCCGGGTCGAAAAATGGTGTTGGAAATCAAGAAAGTCGGCGTGATAGGCGCCGGTCAGATGGGCAACGGAATTGCTCATGTCTGTGCGCTTGCCGGCTATGATGTGGCGCTCAACGACATTTCCACGGATCGGATCCAGTCCGGCCTTGCCACGATCAATGGCAATCTGACCAGGCAGGTCAGCAAAGAGATCATAAAGGAAGAAGAGCGCGTCGCGGCGCTGGAGCGCATCAAGGCCGCCGACAGCATGGATCAGCTGGCCGATGTCGACCTCGTGATCGAATCGGCGGTGGAAAACGAGCAGGTCAAACGCAAGATCTTTGCCCAGCTTTGCCCGCTGCTGAAGCCCGAGGCGATCCTTGCAACCAACACTTCGTCGATCTCCATAACCCGGCTCGCCGCCTCCACGGATCGTCCGGAGCGGTTCATCGGCATTCACTTCATGAATCCCGTGCCGCTGATGGAGCTGATCGAGCTGGTGCGCGGCATCGCCACGGAAGACGAAACCTTCGAACTGGCGAAGGAGTTCACCCGGAGGCTCGGCAAGACCACGGCGGTTTCGGAAGACTTCCCCGCCTTCATGGTCAACCGCATCCTGTTGCCGATGATCAACGAGGCGATCTACACCCTGTATGAGGGCGTGGGGTCCGTCGAGGCGATCGATACGGCGATGAGGCTTGGCGCGAACCACCCGATGGGGCCGCTGCAGCTCGCCGATTTCATCGGACTCGATACGTGCCTGTCGATCATGCAGGTTCTTTACGAAGGCCTGGCCGACTCCAAATACCGGCCCTGCCCGCTGCTCGTGAAATACGTCGAGGCGGGCTGGCTCGGCCGCAAGACGCAGCGCGGTTTTTACGATTATCGCGGCGAGACGCCGGTTCCCACGCGCTGAAATCAAAACGTTTTGGCTATCCGGAAACCCTCCGCCCGTGGCGCGGAGGGTTTTTTCTTGCCTAACGCCAAGGTATGTCATTCGTTGACGGAAAACGGATGCACGCCTGATGAACCTTGCCCGCTATTGCCTGACCAACGCAGATCCCGACCTGAACGCGGAGGCGCTCGTCGTGCTCGGACCCGGGGGCGCGGTCAAGGAAAGCTGGACCTATGCCGAAATGCAGGATGCGATCCTGCGTGTCGCCGGGAGCCTTGCAGGGCTTGGGTTCGCGCAAGGCGAGCGGGTGCTTCTGCGCATGGGGCACACCAGCGATTTTCCGATCGTCTTCTTCGGGGCGATTGCCGCGGGGCTGGTGCCGATTCCCACGTCCGGAATGCTGACGGCGGAGGAATGCGACAGGATATTGCAGGACTCCGATGCCGCGCTGATCGTGCATGACGGCACGGTCAGCCTCCCCGCGGACCTCGAGGGGAGGACGGTGATCGATGCGGATGAGCTTTCGCGCCTGAAAAGCCCGGATCCGGGCCAGTTCGCGGAAACGGCGGACGACGATCCGGCCTTTCTCGTCTATACATCGGGTACGAGCGGCAGCCCGAAAGGCGTTCTGCACGCACAGCGCTCGGCGATCGGCCGGCGGCCGATGTATGCTGGGTGGTACGGTATTTCACCCGCCGACAGGCTGCTGCATGCGGGCGCCTTCAACTGGACCTATACGCTCGGCGTCGGGCTGATGGACCCTTGGGCGAATGGCGCGACAAGCGTCGTTTACGACGGCCCGCGCGACCCGCACGTCTGGCCGCAGTTGATGGAAGCGGCCAAGGCAACGCTCTTTGCCGCCGTGCCGAGCCTCTACCGCAGGATCCTGAAATATGCGGACGTCTCGAAAGGCTCCTTTCCCGCGCTTCGCCATGGGCTGACCGCCGGAGAGGCGCTGTCGCCGGCCCTGCACGAAGATTGGGTCAGGCACACGGGCCGGCAGCTTTACGAAGCGCTCGGCATGAGCGAGATCTCCACCTACATCTCCTCCGGGCCGGACACGCCGACGAAGCCGGGAAGTCCGGGCAAGGCGCAAGCCGGGCGAAAGATCGCCATTCTTTCTTCCCAAACCGATGACAGGCAGCCGCTAAAAGCCGGCGAAACGGGCCTGCTTGCGGTCCACGGAAGCGACCCCGGCCTGATGCTCGGCTACTGGCGACGGCCGGATGACACTGCCTCCGTTTTCCGTGGCGACTGGTTCCTCACCGGCGATCTCGCCCGCATCGATGAGGATGGCTACGTCTGGTACGGCGGCCGGTCCGACGATGTGATGAACGCCTTTGGCTACCGTGTCGCGCCGCAGGAAGTGGAGCTTGCCTTGTCGGCGCATCCCGACGTGGCCGAGGTGGCGGTGACCGACGTACCGGCCGGGAACGGGATTTCGCTTGTCACGGCTTTTATCGTGCTGCGCGAAGGGGCGGCCCGTGACGAAAGCGCGCTTGGCGAATTCGCGGCCGCAAGGCTTGCCGAATACAAGCGCCCGAAGGTCTATCGTTTTGTCGATGCCCTGCCGCGCACCGCCAGCGGCAAGGTGCTTCGCCGGGCACTGAAGGGCAATTAACGCCGTATTTACTGGAAGTTGTAAACTTGCCTGCAAAATCAGGAGTGTTTTATGTCCAGCGTTTCCTCGATTTCCGCCGTTGCTTCAGCTGCCCAAACCCGGAATGTGCTTGCCGCGGAATTCGTCAAGCAGGATCAGCAGCAAGCCGCGAATATCGCAACGCTCGTCGAGCAGGCGAGCCAGGCGTTGGAAACCGCGACGCCGAGCGCGCCCGCACCCGGCCTCGGTGGCGTGGTGGACGTCACGGCTTAGCCGAAACGCGATCCCTCAGGGCTCGAGCCGGCAGCCGTTCTCGTCGCAATTTTCACCTTGCGTGTTCGTTTTCCCGGCAGCGTGGGCGGCTTCGATATCGCCCTCGCGCAGGAGAGACATGATCTGTGCGCCGAGCGCAAGGTCGTCCTCCGCGCCGAAATGCTGCTTGCGCAGCTTTCCCTGCCGGTCGATCAGGATCTGTGTCGGCGTTCCCTGCATCCGGTAGGCGGTCATCGTCCTCGGTGCGCCGCCTTTTCCCGAAGGCTGATCGATGCCGACCGGAAATTTCACCCGGTATTCATGCAGGAAAGCTTCAAGAGCCGCGCGCGTCCCCTGTGCTTCGTGATGTTCGAAGACGGTGTGCAGCCCAAGCACGACGACATCGTCCGGGCTGAAGGTTTCGGCAACGCGCATGGCTTGGGGAAGGCCATGCGAGACGCAGCCAGGACAAAGCATCTGGAAGGCCTCGATCATGACGACCTTGCCTCTGAGTTGTTCGAGCGTGATATCGCTTCTGGAATTCAACCAGCAGAGGGTTTCGAGCGGGGGAGCGTCGCGCAGTTTCACCGGAGCCTCGCATCTCGGAAAGGTAGATTCCCGCTCTTTTGCACGGCAACGGCTCGGTTTCGCATATCAAACCCGATCACGTTTGCGCGTTGTCCCGCGTGGTCATGCGGGCTTGTCCTGTGCTTTTACCACCGCGTCGATGAGCGATTTCGCATCGTCCGATGCCCATTCCGCCGGCCCGTACATGGAGCCGATCTCGCAGCCTTTACCGTCGATCAGCATGGTCGTGGGAAGGCCGGCGGCACGCCCGCGCGTGCGCAACTCGTTGAAAATGCCCATCGTGTTGTCGGCATAAAGCTTGAGGGATTCCGTGCCGATGTCCTCGAGAAATTTCTTCGGCTTGTCGAGCGGGCCGCGATCGACATTGATGGCCAGGACGGCGAAATCCTCGCCGCCGCGTTCGGCCTGCAGCCGGTCGAGGGCGGGCATTTCCTTCCGGCAGGGCGCACACCAGGTCGCCCAGAGATTGAGGAGAAGCGTCTTGTCCTTGAAGTCTGCGATCTTGTGAGTGGTGCCGTCCGCATCCTGAAACGAGAGATCGGCGACGCTGAGCGGCTGTTTCGCGGGAAGGAAGGCGGCAACTTCCCCCGCGGCGGCCGCCTTGCCGGCCTCGCCTGCCGAAAGGGCCGCCTGGCAGGCTCCGCTCCCCGGCAAAACATTGCCATTTACCCCACCGATCACGTATACCGCGCTTGAGATCGCGGCCAATCCGGTCACGCCGAGTACGGCAATTGTCATAAATCGGCGGGAGCGGGTTTTCGTCACGTCCGTCATCGTCTTTCCGTCTTATCCTATCCCGAAGGACACGTTCATGAGCAACCGCATGTGGGGCGGCCGTTTCGCCGAGGGGCCCGACGCCATCATGGAGGAGATAAATGCCTCCATCGATTACGATCGCAAGCTCTACCGGCAGGATATTGCCGGATCGAAAGCCCATGTGCGCATGCTGGCTGAAGGCAATATCGTGTCGAAGGACGACGCGGACAAGATCGCGGAAGGTCTCGATGCGATCTTGTTGGAGATCGAGAAAGGCGAATTTGCCTTCTCGCGGGCGCTTGAGGACATCCACATGAACGTGGAAGCTCGCCTTTCCGACCTTATCGGTCCGGCGGCAGGGCGGCTTCACACCGCGCGCTCGCGCAACGATCAGGTTGCGACCGATTTTCGCATCTGGGTGCGCGACACGCTCGATACGTTCGACGAGCAGTTGACCGACCTTCTGACCGCGCTGGCAACACGCGCGGAGGAATATTCCGGGACGGTCATGCCCGGCTTCACCCACCTGCAGACGGCGCAGCCAGTGACCTTCGGCCATCACCTGATGGCCTATGTGGAGATGTTCGCCCGCGACCGCTCGCGTATGCGCGATGCGAGGAAGCGGATGAACGAATGCCCGCTGGGCTCGGCAGCACTTGCGGGCACGTCCTTCCCGATCGACAGGGAGATGACCGCGAAGGCGCTCGGATTCGATCGGCCGACGGCGAATTCGCTCGATGCGGTCTCCGATCGCGATTTTGTGATCGAGGCGGTGTCGAATGCGTCGATCGCAGCGATGCACCTTTCGCGGCTGGCGGAAGAAATCGTGATCTGGTGTTCCGCCCAGTTCGCCTTCATTCGCCTGTCGGACAAGTTTTCGACCGGTTCCTCCATCATGCCGCAGAAGAAGAACCCGGATGCCGCCGAGCTGGTGCGCGCCAAGTCGGGCCGCATCTACGGCGGGCTGACCGGGCTTCTTGTCATGATGAAAGGCCTTCCGCTCGCCTATTCCAAGGACATGCAGGAAGACAAGGAACAGGCTTTCGACGCGTTGTCGAGCCTTTCGCTTGCGCTTGCCGCAATGACGGGCATGGTCCGCGACCTGGAAGCAAACGAAAAGGCGATGAAAAAGGCCGCCGGCTCGGGATATTCCACGGCCACGGATCTGGCCGACTGGCTCGTGCGCGTGGTCGGCATGCCGTTTCGCGAGGCGCATCACGTTACGGGCCGCATCGTTGCGACCGCCGCGGAAAAAGGTATCGACCTGCACCGGATTTCGCTTGCGGACATGCAGGCGGTGGACGGTCGCATCACCAACGACGTCTACTCGGTGCTTTCGGTCGACAAATCCGTGAGAAGCCGGACGAGTTACGGCGGCACGTCGCCGGTCAACGTGCGCAAGCAGGCAAGGCGCTGGCTTAAGGCGCTTGCCCGCGAAGCTGACAAGGCCTGACTTTATGGTCAAGAGGGTTGCGGCCCGGCTGCCGAACGTGCAAGGAAATCAATGCAGACAGGATGCTCTGCCATTTTTTGATGCGGTCAGCCTGAAGCGGGTTTGTTCCGGGGGTGGAATTCGGTGACGAAAGCACTCAAGCTATTGGTTCTCTTGGCGGCTCTCGGCTCGCTGACGCTGGCCGGTTGCGGACGGCGCGGCTCGCTCGAGCGTCCGAGCCCGGCACCGGCTGTCGCGGCCGATCCGGCAACCGCGGATCAAGCGGCGCCGGAAGCACCGCTAAAACCGGACAGGCCATTCATTCTCGACCCCATCATCTAGAACGCATAGGTTCCGGCAGAGCCTGAGGATTTTCGCCAAGTCTGCCGGCTGACGACAGATCAGGACGACGCGCGTGCACCACTTCGCCTATAAAAACGACGTTCTCCATGCAGAGGACGTATCGATACCGGAAATGGCGGAAGCCGTCGGCACGCCGTTCTATTGCTATTCGACGGCGACGCTGACACGGCATTTCAAAGTCTTTTCCGAAGCATTCAAGGGCATTCCCACCCTTGTCTGTTACGCGATGAAGGCGAATTCCAACCAGGCGGTGCTGACCACGCTCGCCCGCCTCGGTGCCGGAATGGACGTGGTTTCCGAAGGCGAGTTGCGCCGCGCGCGCGCCGCCGGTGTGCCCGGAGACAGGATCATGTTTTCGGGCGTCGGCAAGACGCCGGAAGAGCTCGCCCACGCGCTCGACGAGGACATCCTCTGCTTCAATGTGGAAAGCGAGCCTGAACTTTTGAAGCTTTCGGAAATCGCGAGCCAGAAGGGCAAGACCGCGCGGATTTCGCTCCGCATCAATCCGGATGTGGATGCGCGTACGCATGCCAAGATCTCCACCGGAAAGGCGGAGAACAAATTCGGCATTCCCTGGCAAAGGGCGCGCGAAGTCTATGCGGAAGCCGCCGGGCTGCCCGGCATAGAGGTCAATGGCATAGACATGCATATCGGTTCGCAGATTACCGATCTGGAACCCTTCGATGCGGCGTTTTCGAGGCTCGGCGAGTTGATCGGACAGCTTCGCGCCGACGGACACGAGATCGAGCATATCGACCTTGGCGGCGGTCTCGGCATTCCCTATCGCGACAACAACGAGCCGCCGCCCCATCCGGATGCCTATGCCGATGTCGTGCGCAAGCACGTTGAGCGCCTCGATTGCCGGATCATATTCGAGCCGGGCCGGCTGATCGCCGGGAATGCGGGAATTCTCGTTACCCGCGTGATCTATGTGAAAAAGGGGGCTGCCAAGACTTTCGTGATCGTCGATGCGGCCATGAACGATCTCGTTCGCCCCACGCTCTATGACGCGCATCATGAGGTTCGCCCCGTCGCACTCGACAAGCTGGACCGGCCCAGGATCACCGCCGATGTGGTGGGTCCCGTCTGCGAAACGGGGGATTATCTGGCACTCGACCGCGAAATGCCGGATGTGGAGGCGGGCGATCTTCTGGCCGTCTTTTCCGCCGGTGCATATGGCGCGGTTCAGGCCTCGACCTATAATTCCCGCCCGCTCGTGCCGGAAGTGCTGGTAAAGAATAGCGAATTCGCCATCATCCGCCCCCGCCCGACCCATCAGGACCTGATCGACCTCGACCGCATTCCCGGCTGGCTCTCCAAAATGTGAGGCCGGGCGCAT
This sequence comes from Stappia sediminis, assembly GCF_009826895.1. Classification (GTDB taxonomy): domain Bacteria; phylum Pseudomonadota; class Alphaproteobacteria; order Rhizobiales; family Stappiaceae; genus Hongsoonwoonella; species Hongsoonwoonella sediminis. The sequence goes on from NZ_WUMV01000003.1 coordinate 243,497, forward strand.
GGTGCGCCTTGCCGAAGCCATAGAGATGCCCCACCCTATTGTCATTCAGCGGATGAGGGCCGGTCCGGCCTGATCCTGAAGCATATCCCGCGAAATCCGGATCGGATTTCGCGATAAGGATATGCTCAAGATATCGAAACTGGGGCGATTTCCTGTCACGAAAGCGACCTCGCTTTCAGGACAAGCGCTCCAGGATGATACGGAGAGCGGCGTGACCGATAAGCAAGAGGCCGGAGCCGACCCCTCACTGAACGTGAAGCCAGCCGGCTCGGGCTTGGCCCGCGCCTATGAAAGCAAGCTATCACGGCTGATCCTTCAAAGCAGGTTCGCTCTCTTCTGGGAGGGGCTCTGGCCTCTTCTCGTGCCGGTTCTCGTCGTCGCCGGTCTTTATGTGGGCTTGTCCTGGACGGGGCTATGGCTCGTCCTGCCGGTGTGGTTGAGGGTGATCGCGCTCGCTCTGATTGCCGCTGCATTCGTGTGGGCCGTGCTTCCATTGCGCGAAGTGCGCTGGCCGAGCCGGGACCGTGCGCTGCATCGCGTCGAGACGGAATCCGGCGTTCGTCATCGTCCCGTCAAGGCGGTCGAGGACGAATTGGCCGGAGGCCGTGGCGATGCGCAATCGCAGGCGCTATGGGAGGCGCATCGCCGCCGCATGGCGGCAACGCTCAATTCGCTCAAGGCCGGCTGGCCGCGTCCGCACGCCTTTCGGGCCGACCCGTATGGGCTCAGGACGCTTGCCGGCATGCTCCTTGTGGTCGGTTTCGTTTCGAGCGGCGAAGACCGGTGGTCGCGCCTGTTCGATCTGTTTCCGGCAGAAGCCGACGCGGCGGGCGTCGCGACGCGTATCGATGCATGGGTGACGCCGCCTGTTTACACCGAAAGACCGCCGATCTTCCTGACCGGTGCAACGGCGGAACTTCGCGACCCGGCATCGGCCATACGCGTTCCCGAAGGCAGCGAACTCGTGATCCGTTCTCAGGGAAGCGACCAGGTTTCCGTGAATTTCATCAAGACCGGAGGCGAAGCGCAGCCGATCGAACCGGTGGAAGCTGTAGATATCGCCGATCCGTCGCGGCCCGTCGACCGGCGTTCGCTGATTGAGGAAGACGGGAGCGTCCAGATCAGCGATGGCGGAACGCCGGTGCTGCAATGGGCATTTTCGGTAGAACCAGACCGGGAACCGGAAATCAGCCTTCTCGACGATCCCGAGGAACAGTTCAGCGGAAGCCTGAAGTTCACCTATCGCGTCAAGGACGACTATGGCGTCGTATCCGCCGCAGCCAGGATCCGTCCGGTCGCGCGGCCGGAACGCAGGCGTTCTGACGATCCGCGCCCGCTTGCCGAAGCTCCGGAGTTTCCTCTCGCCCTTCCCACGGGCGACCGCAGGTCGGGAACGGGTGAGACATTTCAGGATCTGACATCCCATCCGTGGGCGGGATCCGAAGTGGAACTGGTGATGAGTGTCCGCGATCAGGCCGGGCAGGAAGGCTATTCCGACCCCTACCGGTTCACGCTGCCGCAGCGCCGTTTTGCAAAGCCTCTCGCACGGGCGATCGTCGAGCAGCGCCGCGAACTGGCGCTCGATGCGAATTCGCAGCTTCGGGCGATCGATGCGCTCGACGCGCTGTTGATCGCACCCGACCGGTTTTTCGACGAACCGCAGCACTACCTCGGCACGCGGTTCGCTTATCGCGAGCTGGTGAAGGCCAGGACGGATGAGGAGCTGAAGGAGGTTTTGAACCTGCTTTGGGAAGTTGCCGTGACGATCGAAGATGGCGATCTCTCGGTTGCGGAGCGCCGCCTCAGGGATGCGCAAGAAGCTCTAAGGCGCGCCCTTGAAGAAGGCGCCACTGACGAGGAAATCGCACGTCTGACTGAAGAGCTGCGCCAGGCGATGAACGATTATTTCCAGTCGCTCGCCCAGCAGCTGCGTCAAAACCCCAACGCGCTGCAGCAGTTCGACCAGGACCTCCAGTCGCTACGGCCGCAGGATCTTGACGAGATGCTGGACCGGATCGAGGAACTCGCGCGCTCCGGCTCCCGCGATGCCGCGCGCGAGCTTCTGTCGCAGATGCAGCAGATGATGGAAAACCTTCAGGCCGGGCGCCCGCAGAACATGCCGCAAGGCATGAACCAGGAAATGATGGAGGCGCTGAACGAGCTCGGCCGGATCATCCAGCGTCAGCAGGAACTGATGGATCAGACCCACCGTTTCGACCAGAACCAGCAAGGTCAGCAGGGTCAACAAGGCCAGCAGGGACAGCAAGGCCAAAGGGGCCAGCGCGGTCAACAGGGGCAGGATGGACGGCCCATGACCCCTGAGGAGCTTGCCGAAGCCCTCAGGCAATTGCAGCAGGGACAGGGCGATCTTGCCGAACAGCTCCAGCAGCTCATGGAATCCCTCCAGCAGAACGGAATGCAGCCGAACGACCAGCTCGGCCAGGCCGGCGAATCCATGGGTAACGCGGGCGAAGAGCTCGGCCGGGGTGAAACGGGAAATGCCGTCGGCGAACAGGGTAATGCGCTGGAGGCGCTGCGCCAGGGCGCGCAAGGCATGCTGGAGCAGATGATGGGCGATCAGGGCCAGGGACCGGGGCGCGGTCTCGCGCGTGGCCGCAGCCCGCTGGACGAGGACCCGCTGGGCCGCCCGCGCCGCACCGAGGGGCCTGATTTCGGTGACCGCGTTCGCGTTCCCGATGAAATCGACGTCCAGCGCGCCCGTCGTATCCTCGAAGAGTTGCGCCGCCGCTTTTCCGACCCGTCCCGCCCGCCTTTCGAACTGGAGTATCTGGAAAGGCTTCTCGAGCGGCAGTGAAAACGATCGGAACCGGATAAATGAAAAGGGCCTTCCGTACCGGGAAGGCCCTTTTTATATTCGCCAGGTGGCTGGAAGCGCTATGCCATCAGTCTCCGTTCGTCACGGTTGACGCCGACGATCGCATCGGTGACTGCCTGCCGGATTTCCGCGAGTGAGAAAGGCTTCGTCACCACATCGTGCACAAGACCGTCCAGGCCGCTAGCCCGTTCCCGCTGATCGGCGAACCCGGTCATCAGGAGGATCGGCATGTCGGGCTTGTCGCGCGCGGCGACCAGAGCCAGCGCAATCCCGTCCATCACGGGCATTTTTATGTCGGACAACATCAGGTCGAAGCCGTTGTCGTCGTCGTTGAGAACCTCCGCGGCGGCGGCGCCGTCTTCGGCGGCAACCACGGTGTGCCTGTCGAGTTCCAGCGCCCGCTTCACGAAGCTGCGGACCGCTTCATCGTCCTCTGCCAGAAGAATGCGCGCCATTTCACGTCCCCGTATTCGATTTCACCGGCGTTTCGCCGTCGTCATCCTCGACCACCACATGGCCGATAAACGGCAACTGTCGCCATTTGTGCCCCATGTCCATCCCGTAGCCGACGACGAATCGATCCGGGCAGGAAAATCCCAGATAGTCGGCATCAATGGCGGCTATGCGGCGGTGAGGCTTGTCCAGAAGCGCGGCGACCCTGACCGACCTGGCACCGCGTTCCATCAGAAGCTTCTTTGCGTAGGCCAGCGTTCGCCCGCTTTCCAGAATGTCATCGACGAGTATCACGTCGCGCCCGGAAACGTTGCTTTCGACGTCGCGCAGGATCCTGACGTTGCCCGATGATTCCGTGCCCGCCCCGTAGCTGGACAGATGGATGAATTCCATTTCCGGCGCCAGCCCGACATCGTGCATGGCGCGCGCCAGATCGGCCGCGAAGATGAAGCTCCCCTTTAAGACCGCGACGACCAGCAGGTTCACCGGTTCGGAATCGGCAATCTCGCGGGCAATCGCCTCTACCCGCCGGGAGATCTCGGCCTCGTCGTATAGAACTTCGATATTCGGCGCTCTCGTCATCAGAGCTTTGCCTGCCTGTTCTTTCGCTCGGTGAAGCGGACCTGAATGTCCGCGGCAAGTTCCGGCGGCGTGGAAAGCCGGGTCCGGAACCGTGTGGTCTTGCCCCCTTCAAGCTGCCTGATCCGCGGCTCGACAATCCATGCGTAGATTTCCTGGGCGTCTTCACTGCGCAGCGCAAGCCTAACCGCAGGAACATAGGCCGGCTTGCGGGTCGGATTCTCTATCGTCCCCTCGACCACCAACACCACGGACCCGTCCTCGAGTTCGCGGAAAGTCCTGAGGTCGCGGAACGCAAGCCCCCTGAGGTTAACCTCCATCCCCGCCAGTTGATAGAGGCTGGCGAGGTCCGGTACGCGGGAGACGATTTCCGCCCGGAACTGAACCGAAAGTGCCGCAACCGCGAGCGCCATTACGAAGAGAAACGTCCCGGCAATACGCTGAACCTTCAGCTTCTTTGCCGCCGACTTGACGTTCGAAAATGCGCGCCGCTCGCGCGGTCTCTTTTCCCTGCGCTTGACCTTTACCTTGGGTTTTCTGGCCTGGCTTTCGATGTCCGCAGGTTTCTTCGCCGCTTCGCTGCCGTAGGCTTTGGCGACCGTTTCCTGGATGTCGGTGCCGGTCGCAGGCGGAGGCGCATCATCCGGCGCGGTCTCGTCAACCTCGAAATCCGCTTCGGCGAAACTTTCGCCGGAGACGGCATCCACGCCTTCATCCGGCTCAGCGTCTTGGTCGGGTTCGAGGATCTCGACCGGATCGTCGTCCGGCGATGCGTGCCACCGGTTTTCGCACCTTGTGCATTTCACCTGGCGCCCCGACTCGCCGAGCGACTCGGGCTCGATGTCATAAGCGGTCGAGCAGTTTGGGCAAATGATCTTCATCGCGGAAGACCCGATCCTCTTTGGCTGGATCGGTCGTCTCGGATCCGGGCGCGATCCGGAAGTCGGAATGCCGATCGCATATTGTATTCCAGTTCGTTCGTCCCACGTTCGCACAAGGGCCGGATGTAACGGGGCCTTTCGCCCACCATGCCCTTTCGGCCGTTAACAGACGGCAAACCGAAGATTTGCCATTCGTTCGGGCGAGGTAGACCGATTCGGCCCCGGGACGAGGATTCCCAAAGCCATGACGCCTTCATATCATTAATGAAGTGTTAACGCGCCACCTCTAGGTTACGAAAATCTTAATGAGGACGCACAGTGATTCGCTTCGAAAACGTCGGACTGCGGTACGGAATGGGCTCCGAGGTCCTGCGCGACCTGACATTCAATATCGAGCCGCAGTCTTTTCAGTTCCTGACCGGGCCGTCCGGTGCGGGCAAGACGTCGCTCATGCGCCTTCTCTTCCTCTCGATGAAGCCGACCCGCGGCATCGTGAACGCATTCGGAAGGGATACTTCGGCCGTTTCCAAATCGGAGCTTCCGGGCCTGAGGCGCCGAATTGGTATCGTCTTTCAGGACTTCCGCCTGCTCGACCATATGACGACTTATGAAAACGTGGCCCTGCCATTGCGCGTTCTTGGCCAGGAGGAAAGCGATTATCGCTCGGACGTGATAGAGCTATTGAAGTGGGTGGGTCTTGGAGAGCGCATGCACGTGCTTCCGCCTGTGTTGTCGGGCGGTGAGAAGCAGCGCGCGGCAATCGCGCGGGCGCTGATCACGCGGCCCGAGCTTCTGCTCGCCGACGAGCCGACGGGCAACGTCGATCCTCCTCTGGCGCGCCGGCTCCTGCGCCTATTCATCGAGCTTAACCGGCTCGGAACATCTGTCGTCATCGCGACGCATGATCTTGCGCTGATGGAACAGGTCGACGCACGGCGCATGATCTTGAACGAAGGGCGGCTTTCGATCCATGACTAAGGCCGAAGAACCGCTGCGGGCCGAAAAGGAAAGCTCGGCCGTCCAGCCGGAAGGCCGGGCGAAGAAGGCGAATGCCGCGCGGTCGCGAAAGGGAGCGAAAGCCCCGCGTCCGCCGGTGTCGGCGGGTTCGCCCGGTGCCGGGCGCCGCAGAGGGGGCTTGCGTCCTCCCGCGGCCATCGTGCCGCCTCAGGCCGTTGCCGGGCGTGCGCTGACGCTTGTGGTCGCCATCATGAGTTTTCTGGCCTGCATCACCGTTGGATCCGTGGCGATCGTGCGGGAGGCTGCCGACGACTGGGCAAATGAAATTTCCCGCGAGCTGACCATCCAGATACGTCCCGCGGACGGCGTCGACATGCTGCGCGAAATCGACAAGGCGATCGCGCTGGTGCAGGAGTTTCAGGGAGTCGGCACCGTGCACGCTCTTTCCGACGCCGAGACGAGGGATCTGCTCAGGCCATGGCTGGGCGAAGGTCTGGAGCTGGATGCCCTGCCCGTGCCGCGCCTGATCAAGGTTTCGGTCGAGGATCCCGATACGCTGGATCTCGCCGCGCTGAGGCAAGCGGTTTCACGGGAGATCGCGGGCGGAAGTCTCGATGATCATTCCGCCTGGACGGGCCGGCTTGCCTCGATGGCGAACGCCGTGGTGATCGCGGGCTTTGCGATACTTGTTCTCGTTTTGTGGTCGATGGTGCTTTCGGTCGTTTTCGCCACGCGCGCGGCAATGTCCGGCAATCGCGAGGTTGTGGAGGTTTTGCACTTCGTCGGCGCGGAGGAAAGTTTCATTGCCCGCGAGTTTCAGCGCCATTTCTTGCTTTTGGGACTAAGAGGCGGGATGATCGGAGGTGCGATCGCCTGTGTTATTTTCATCGGGCTGGATGTTTTGTCCGACCGGACTTCGGGACTGCCGGGCGTGGAGCAGGCAACGGTGCTTTTCGGAGGTCTGTCGGTCGGGCCGGCCGGTTATCTCGGTATCCTCGCCGTGGTATTTCTCGTGACTGTCTTGACTGCGGTCACATCACGTTACTCTGTACACATGCATCTCGCTCAGCTTGACTAAGGTCCCGATCCTGATGGTTTGATGCCGTTTTTAAGCCCGAATCACGTAGCATTGTCGGTCAACATCAGATGCTTATGAAAAGGAACAGCGCAGAAGGCATGGCCGAACAGGGTGCCACTTCCGTGCCGGCGAACCACCAGATCGATGTTGGTTCGGCGGATGACGCGCGTGCAAGTGTTCCGCTTGCGCGCGGTAAGCGGCGCGCATCCGGCTTGCTGAGATCTGCGATGGTGTTCTTGACACTGGCTGTTTTTCTGGGCGCCGGCCTTGTTGCAGGAAGTTTCTTTCGCTTCGCCTCCATGGTTTCGGAAGTATCGCCGCCCGCGGTTCTTTCGAGCGACGGAATTGTGGTCCTCACCGGCGGCAGCGACCGGATCACCCAGGCACTGCATCTATTCAAGGCGAGCGAGGCAAAACGCCTTTTGATAAGCGGTGTCCATCCGCAGACGACGCGCGAGCAGATCGTACGTACGACGGACAGCGACATGAAGCTGTTCGAATGCTGCGTCGATCTGGACCGCAAGGCGTTGAACACCACCGACAACGCGCGCGAAACGGCGAAATGGGCGCACCGCGAAGGCTTTTCGGAACTGTTGGTGGTGACCAGCTCCTACCACATGCCGCGATCGCTTCTGGAGCTTCAGGCGGCGATGCCTGACATAACGCTCGTGCCCTATCCGGTGGTGCGCGACGACCTAGATGTCAGCCATTGGTATGTCGACGGGGCGACGACCCGGCTTCTATTGCGCGAATATGTGAAGTATATGGTCGCCAGGTTTCGCACGGAGGCGCGGTTCGACCTTGGCACGACCGCAGCGGCGTCCCTTGCCTCCGACTGATCGCGCTCGATTCCGGACCGCCTGATGCTTGCTCTGCGTTCGCTTCTTTTCAACGCCGCCTTCTATCTTTTCACTTTGGTGCTGATGGTCGTCTGGCTGCCCGTGCTGCTGTTGCCGCGCCGGTGGAGCTGGCATGTCGTGCCCTTCTGGGCACGGCTGAATATCGCCGCGCTGCGGTGGATCGCCGGCATCGAGGTGGAAGTGCGCGGGCGCGAGAATATCCCCGAGGGCGGCTTCATCGTCGCGGCCAAACATCAGTCGGCCCTGGAGACCTTCGCCCTCGTGCCCTTGTTTCGCGACCCGACGTTCATCCTCAAGCGCGAACTCCGCTATATCCCGATCTTCGGCTGGTACACCGCCCGCATGAAGCAGATACCGGTGGACCGGGGCAAGAAATCGAAAGCGCTCGCCTCCATGACGCGCCATGCGCGCGAAGCGATCGACGAAGGGCGTCAGATCCTCATATTTCCGGAAGGAACGCGCAGGCCGGCAGGCGCGGAGCCGCAGTACAAATACGGCGTCGTGCATCTCTACAAGGAACTGGGCTGCAAGGTGCTTCCCGTTGCTCTCAATACCGGGCTCTTCTGGCCGCGGCGCGGCTTTTTGCGATTTCCGGGAAAGGTCGTTTTCGAAATCCTCCCGGCGATCGAGCCTGGGCTTTCCCCGGCCGTATTTTCCGAAACCCTGGTTCGCGATATCGAAACCGTCTCCGACCGTCTGATAGAGGAGGCCGCCGAAGCCAACCCGGATCTGCCGGTGCTCGAACGGGTCGCCGAAAGGTGGGAAGAGCGGGGAAAGGTTCCGTCGGCGGGTCATGTTCACGATGCCGCAGCCTCTTGAATCGGCGGAAAAAGCCGCCACATGAACTGGGATCGAACGGCAAGACGTGTTAATCGTTGGCGGTTGTTCCTGTTTTGTTCTATAGTCGGGATCTTGACCTGAAAGACCCTCCGGCCCGCATCATGGCCATCTTCGAGGAGCGACGAGCTTCGGTGAACGGGATGAGCGAACAAGCCTTGGAACTGTCGACAAGCGAAGAAAGGGACGAGGCGCCGCAGGTGGCGCGAATGCTCGGCCTTGGAGACCGCTATCGCTATTTCTATGGCGCTTCGGGGCGGCGATATCTGTTCTCCTCGGTGCCGGTGGAGACGATCGAGGATTATCGCAACGCCGTACTCGTGATCGAAACGCATGCGGATGCAACGGCCAGAAACGGCAATCCCTGGATCGGCGAGATCGATCGCGACGGCAAGCGTCGAGGCGGAAGATCCTTCAACAGCAAGCTTGCCGATGCGCGCGCATATGTTCACCTTCTCGCCAGCGGCAAATCCGGCAGGAAGGCTGCGCTGGACGATCTCCTGAAAGCCTACGGCTGAGCCTGGGGGCCATTGCCATCATCCCGGCCATTTGTCGCGGGCGCCGACAATTCCCGCGCAAGCCACGAAAGTACCGGATCGTGAATGCCGAGTTCGTCCAGGTGGTTGGCCGTATTGATCACGTACTCCGGGTTCGCGCCTGACTGGCCTTGCGCCTCCTTCACCACGTGCAGCAGATTCTCGCGCGGCAACACGCCGGCATATTGGTCGTGCTCTCGATCGACGAGAAATGTCAGCGCTTGCGTGCGCGTGGCGAAGCCATCCTCCAGCCTCAGCGCGCGGGTCGCCTCCTTGTAGATCATGGTCACCTGCTCGCGTTCGCGCAAGTAAGCGATCACATCGTCCCGGTTCCTGGCGGCAACGCGAAACGCCATGCCCTTGCAGGCCCCGCCCCGGTCGAGCCCGAGCACGAGGCCCGGCCGCTCTCGTGTGCCGCGATGCACCCAGGAGTAGACGCAAAGCGATCTGTGCGCGCCATGCAGCAGCGCCGGAACGGCTTCTTCATAGGAAAATCCGGGCCGCCACATCAGCGATCCGTAACCGAAGACCCATAGATCCCGCATTCGCATTTCCCGATATCATGACGCCGAGCTTCAGGTGGTTGGGAGGTAGCAAGGGTGGGCGGTTCGTGCAATGGGCCAGCCCGTTCACGTCGACGATATAACGGCGGGCAACCTCCCGCTTGCATCCCGCCGCCCTCCATGCTTCTTCGCGGGGAAAGATGTTGTGAAAGCGTCGATGCCACGAAAGGCCGCGAAGCGCCCATGTCCGAAAAAAGCCTTCCCCGCAAGCCGTCCCGCCGGGGCTATATTCTTCTGGGTCTCCTTGTGGCCGTCGTTGTCGGCGCGTGGACGACCTATTGGGCGGTCGCGCGTGGCGCGATCGTCGATGTGCTTGCAAACTCCAGGAAGGCGGCAAGCGCGAGCGGGGGCGAATTCGCCTGCGCAAATCAGTCGGTCGGCGGCTTTCCTTTCCGCTTCGAGCTTTCTTGCGCGCCACTCCAGGTGGGCAGTGCAGGCGGGGCGCGGGCGAACCTTGCCGGCCTCAGGGCGGCGGTGCTTGCGTATAATCCACGCCATCTGATTTTCGAGGCGGATGCGCCGCTTGAAGCCTCGGCCAGCGCGGCCGGAGACAACATCCCGGGCGTGTCATTGTCGGCAGGCTGGGATACGGCCAGAGCGAGCGTGCGCATCGAAGGGGATGCACTCACACGGGCCGATACCGTCTTCGAAGCGCCTGAAATCGCGGTGTCGAATCCGGTTTTGGCGGACGGCACGCCTTTGAAAATCCGTTCGCAATCCGGACAGCTGCACGTCCGCCGGGCGTCCGATACCGCGTCGGGCGTCGATGTGGCCCTGCGTCTGTCGCAAATAGTTGCGGGCGAGGGAATCGCGCCCGTGGATGCGGATGTGCTGATACATCTGCCCCACGCGGCGTCCCTTCTTGCCGGGCGTTTATCGGAACCGCCGGCCAATTTGCTCCGGGCGCCGGACGGCATCGGAATTACGGATCTGAAAGTAAGAAGCGGAGATACGGCACTCTCCGGCAGCGGTTCGCTCGGGCTTGACGACGACGGCTTTTTGAACGGGACGCTTGAGCTTGCCGTGGCGGGAGTGAACCGTCTTGCCGAGGTCCTTCGCCCCGTCTTTCCGGAAGGGTCCAACATTCCGCAAAGCTTGCAAGGTGCCGTTCAGGGCTTTGGCGCGAAAACGGAGATCAATGGGGCGGAAGCCTCGAAAGTGACGGTCACATTCGATCGGGGCGCCGCCCGTGTCGGTCTTATTCCCCTTGGAAAGGTGCCGCCGGCTTTCTGAAGTAGGCCTCCTACATGCCCGCCTGCTGCAGCGCCAGCCGATCGATCGGGATGATGTAGCCCTTCCAGCCGGCCGGTTCGGCGATCTTGTCGTAGAGCGTGACCGCGGGCTCGTTCCTGCCGGGTACGATCCAGCGCAGTTCCAGCCACCCGCGGCTTTGCCCTTCCGTGACGAGCGCTTCGATCATCCTGCGGGCGATGCCCTTGCGTCGTTCGTCGGGGGTTACGTAGATCTCGTCGAGTTGCCCGATCCTCAGTCCGGTGATGATTTCCGGCAGGTCGAAATAGATCGCGAAGCCGACGGCCAGCGGACCGTCGAAGGCGCCGATCATTTTCGCCGTCGGATCGTTCAGGATCCGCTCCGCGTAGTACTGGTCGGGCCGCCGTGGCGCTCCGCGCCTTTGTGCCTGCGCGTATTCGGCGATCAGCGGCGCCAGCGCCAGCGCATCGTCGGGACCCAGTGGCTTGATTTCGACGTGTGTCATTGAAACTCCGAAGCGGAATGGTGAACCTTGCCGCAAGAGTGTCGGTATTGATCCGGCCAATCAAGTCGTCAAATCGGACCAGCCCGCGTTTCCCCGACGGTGTCTCCTTATTGCGCCCGCCTGTAGACCGCGGAATTCGAAATTCTGCCTTGGCCGGGAACTTCCACGGTCTGGTCAATCTCAAGAGTGCTGCCGTCGTCGGAGAGGGTCCTGCGCGCTTTCATGAGCGTCACGCCTTTTCGTTTCCCTTCCGAGGTCAGGGTCCGCTCGCCTTCGAAATAAAGCGACAGACGGTCGATCAGTCCGCTCTCGCTCATTCGCGTTTCCGGCCCGCCGGGCACGCCGGAAATTTCGGCTTCCATCTTCTCGCCATCCGCTTCCACGACGGTCATCAGGATGCGGATGAGGCCGAACTCCTCTTCGATACGGCAGGATGCGGATTGCGGTGGCGCGCTCTGGTCGAACTCGCTCTCGTCATGATCCAGCAGCCAGGTGCCGAGGAACGGTGCGATCTTTTCAACTGTGTCGGACATGGATGCCTTGCTCGCATTACCCATAACGCAAGAAGCCCCGGCGCAAACCGGGGCTCCGCTCATGCTGTTATCTGGGTCAGGCGCTTAAGTTTTCGAGTTCGGCGACGATGGCATCACCCATCTCGGCCGTGCTGACCACCGCGTCGCCCTGCCCGGCGAGATCGCGCGTGCGCAGGCCCTTTTCGAGGGTGGCGGCGATCGCCCTGTCCACGAGGTCGGCTTCCTCGACCATCTCGAAGGAGTAGCGAAGCGCCATGCCGAAGGATGCGATCATGGCGATCGGGTTGGCCGCGCCGGTACCGGCGATATCCGGCGCCGAACCATGCACCGGTTCGTAGAGCGCCTTTCGCTTGCCGGTCTTTCCGTCAGGCGCGCCGAGCGAGGCCGACGGCAGCATTCCGAGCGAACCCGTCAGCATCGCCGCGACGTCCGACAGCATGTCCCCGAAGAGATTGTCGGTGACGATGACGTCGAACTGCTTCGGCCAGCGCACGAGCTGCATGCCGCCGGCATCCGCCAGCATGTGCTCAAGTTCGACGTCCTCGTAACCGCGCTTGTGTACGTCATCGACGACCTCGTGCCAGAGCACGCCGGTCTTCATGACGTTGCGCTTTTCCATCGAGGTGACCTTGTTGCGGCGGGTGCGTGCCAGTTCGAAAGCCATTTTCGCGATGCGCTCGATCTCGTAGGTGTCGTAGACCTGGGTGTCGACGCCGCGCTTCTGTCCGTTGCCGAGATCGGTGATTTCCTTCGGCTCGCCGAAATAGACGCCGCCGGTCAGCTCGCGCAGGATAAGGATATCGAGGCCCTCGATGACGTCGTGTTTCAGCGACGACGCATCGGCAAGTGCCGGATAACAGATTGCCGGGCGCAGGTTTGCGAAAAGCTCGAGATCCTTGCGCAGGCGCAGCAGGCCGGCTTCGGGTCTCACTTCGTAATCGACGCCGTCCCACTTCGGACCGCCGACCGCGCCGAAGATCACCGCGTCCGCCGCAAGAGCCTTTTGCATGGCTTCTTCGGAGATCGCCTTGCCGTGGGCGTCGTAGGCCGCGCCGCCGACGAGGTCCTCCTCGGTCTCGAAGGTGTCGCCGCCGCGGGCGTTCAGCCACGCAATGACTTTCTTGACCTCGGCCATGATTTCCGGGCCGATGCCGTCGCCGGGCAGGAGCAGGAGCTTGTGGGTCGCCATGGGTCGTCTTTCCGCGTTCGGGACTGTTGGTGTTCGACCCGTTCTGCTAAAGGCTCTCAGGCCTCTTGGCAAGATTGTAAGACAATTACGCTACGGAGCAGACGAAATGCAGGTTGTAGCTGTCGGGAGCGAGGTCGCCGGCGTGTAGCTCCCTGCCGTCGATAGCGTAGGCGGATTCCACCTTGAAGCCTGACGATGCGAGCTGACGTTCCTGAGCTTCGCGGTCTATGCAATAGACGAGGCCGCTGCGGTGAATGGACCCGGTGACGATCGCGTAGTCGTCCTCAGAACGCTGGAATTGCGCCAGCCGATGGTGGTTGTTGAGCGCCCTCATCGCCTTCAGGAAGCGCCAGCCGTAGCGTGGCCAGCCGACGCGGGAGGTCTTGCGGGGCAGTTGCGGCGGCATGCCCGCCTTCGTCCAGGCGCGGTTGTGCGTGGAAAAGACGAAGCGCCCGCCAGGGCAAAGGCGATCACGGACGGCGCGCAGGAAGGATATCCGGTCGTCGTGCGTCAGCACGTCGATGGTGTTGTAGGCGATCAGGATGAAATCGAACGGAGGTTCGTCGAGTTGTCCGAGTTCGCGGAGATCCGAGACCATGAAGCGCGCTGACGGATGGCGTTTCATGGCGTGGGCGAGCATCTGCGGCGATATATCCGTGCCGAGATAGTCCCGGGCGTAATTCACAAGCGGCCCGGTCGTGCGGCCCGAGCCGACGCCAAGGTCGAGGACGCGGCGGTTCTCGTATGCCTGCCTGTAGCGCTCGAAAATCACGGCTTCGGGTGGAGAAAGGCGCTCGCGGGCAAGTTTGGAGGCCACGCGCGCGCTCATGAAAGCCCGGGCCGTAAGGTCGGTCATCGGCGGGGTTTGGAAATCTGCCTGTATCTTGTGCGCAACCGCATTTGCAAGAGTCTTCATGGCCGGCTATCCCAATACTTTTGCCGAACCCATGGTAATGCATTAAGCCGCTGCGTAACTTTCGATTTTTCTAAAATTTAATATATGGTTTACGTAGCGATTATGATAATGATTTCAGCCTGATACCACACTCGCGATTGAAATCGCGAATGCTTGCTGCAGCTTCAAGCGGCGAGGGTCGATGGATCTACATTGCCCCCGCAGACGAGTACGCCTACCCTTTCGCCGGGCTGTGGCCGATAGGCATGCGAGGAGAGCGCGGCAAGCGCTGTCGCCCCGCCGGGTTCGGCGGCAATTTGAGCTTCCATCCAGAGGCGCGACTGGGCTTCGACGATGGCATCGTCGCCAACCAGCACGACACGGTCGATCCTGTCCTTGCAGATCGCATAGGCGATATCGCCGCATCGCTTCGAGCCAAGGCTGTCGGCGGCGACACTCTCCACGTCGACATCGACGGGGCCACCGGCATCCAATGCCGCCTGCAATGAGCATGAGCCTACCGGCTCCACCCCCACCACTTTCACCTTGCCGTCGAACCATGTGGCTACGCCGGAGATCAGCCCGCCGCCACCGACGGCGACCAGCACGGTATCGAGGTCCGGCACCTGTTCGCCCCATTCCAGGGCGACGGTCCCCTGACCGGCGATCGTTTCGACCGCGTCATAGGGGTGAATGTCGATCGCACCGGTCTCTTCACGGTGGCGTTCGCAAACCTCCGCTGCGTCCGCGTAGCGTTGTCCTTCGATGTGCAGGTTCGCCCCGAAGCTGCGGATCTTGGCGATCTTTGCTGGTGAGGATGTCTCGGGAACGAATATATCGGCTCGCTTGCCCAGTGCACGTGCGGCATATGCGACGGCCGCTCCGTGATTGCCTCCCGATGCGGCGGCAATGCCCGCGGCCGGCACCTCGCGCGACAGCAGGTTGTTGAAGGCTCCACGCGCCTTGAAGGAGCCCGAGTGCTGAAACAGTTCCAGTTTCAGCGAAACCGACCGGTCGAGGCCGAATGAGCCTGCACCCGATTCCATCACCGGCGTTCGGCGGACGTGCCGGTGAATGCGCCGGTAGGCGGTCGCGATATCTTCCGGGGAGACAAGCATATTCGTGCCCTCGCCATAAATTCAGGATCAGCTACCCGCCATTTCCAGCATGGCGCGCCATAGCAGATTGAGCGCAAGGACCGTCATAACGAGCTTGAAGCCCTTGCGAAACGTTTCTTCTTTCATATTCGTCAGGAGCCTGCTGCCAAACAGCGTTCCGAGGAAACCGCTGGCGATCATCGCGACGATCAGCCCGAGCCACGGCGCGAAGACAAAGCCGAGCAGTCCGAAGGCGACGATCTTCAGAACATGCGTGACGAGGGCGGTAACTGCCTGTGTCGCCACATAACCGTGTCGCGACAGACCAAGCTTCGAAAGCACGGCCCCGCCGATCGGACCCGAAGCGCCGAAGAACATGCTGAGCGCCGCCGCAACGAAACCCGTCGTTGCGATAACCCGTTTTGGAGCCTTTTCGAACCCGGGAACCTTTCCCCAGAGCATCCAGAGTATGAAAAGTCCGATCCCGAGCCGCAGGACCGGAGCGGGAAGCTCCACCGCGATCGATCCGCCGACGGCGGCCCCCGCGACCGCGCCTGCCGAGAACCAGGCGAGGATCGGCCAGTCGACATGACGGATCTGGACGAGCGCGCGGCCGGCGTTGGAGCCCATCTGGACGGCGCCGTGAACGGGAACGAGTGCCGCAATGGGCATAAGGTTCGCCATGATGGCGATGAGCGCGGCTCCGCCGCCAAGGCCGAGTGCGGCCGTGAGGGCCGAGGTGAAGAAACTTGCGAATATCAGGAAGGAACCGACGAGAGGGGAAATGCTTTCGGGAAAAAGAATGTCCATTTACGTATCCGTGCGTCCGGCACTCTTCATTCGGGCCGGGGCGTTAGTGGCTTTGCCATGGTGATCGTATCATCGGCGTAGCCCAGACGTTCGTAGAGCGCACGTCCGCGCACATTGTTTGCGAATACGGCAAGATTTGCGAGGCGATACCCCTGTTCGGCAGCCGCCGCCTCGAAAGCCTTCACGAGCGCTCGCGCCACGCCCTTGCCCTCCGCATTTTTTGCTACGGCCAGAAGGCTCAGATGCGCCGTCGGCTCGTCTGTAACCTCGTCCGGGCGCTCTTCGGCCCCTGCAAAGCCCAGCCGCGTTCCCTTGCCATCTTCCGCGATCAGAAGCAGCCGATCTTCCGGCTGCTTCGCCAGGAATGAAGCGATATAGCGGTTCTGGAAATCGATCAGCGCTTCGTCCGTATACCAGGCAAGCCCGGCAACGCCGGCGAGACGCTGCGACAGGCTGAAGATGAAGCTGCGTTCGCCATCGCCGACCTCGCCCACCTCGCGGATCGTGAATTCACTCGCGTCGATGTCAGTCATTAAATTCTCGCCGGTTGACGGATCCGGCGGGCGATGCCCGCCGGAAAACTGTTTCGCCCGCGAGAGGGCTCACTTTGCCGCAAGCGCGGTCTCCACGAGCTTCACCCAGTAGGAGCAGCCTACGGGGATAAGCTCGTCGTTGAAGTCGTAGGCCGGGTGGTGAAGCATGGCGCTGTCGCCGTTGCCGGCGAAGATGAAGGCGCCGGGGCGTTCCTCCAGCATGAAGGCGAAGTCCTCGCCGCCCATGGTCGGCGGAACGTTCAGCTCCACATTCTCCTCGCCGACGATCTGCGCGGCGATGGAGGCGGCGAATTCCATCTTCTCCGCATTATTGACGGTGACGGGATAATCCCGGCGGTAGTTCACCGTCGCCGTCGCTCCATAGGCTTCGGCCACGGAGGTTGCGATGCGCTTGACGCGCTCCTCCGCCATGTCGCGCATTTCGGGCGTGAGCGTACGCACGGTGCCGCGCAGCGTCGCCGTCTGCGGGATCACGTTGTCGGTGAAGCCGGCGTTGAACATGGTGATGGAGACGACGACGGATTCCAGCGGATCGGCGTTGCGGCTTGCGATGGATTGCAGCGAATTGATGATCTGGCTCGCGACCAGGATCGTGTCGATGCCTTCATGCGGCTTTGCCGCGTGGCAGCCCTTGCCTTCCACCTCTATGTTCAGCCGGTCGGCCGCCGCCATCAGCGGGCCGGGGCGGATCGCGAAGGTGCCCACGGGTGCGCCCGGCATGTTGTGCATGCCGTAAACTTCCTGGATACCGAAGCGGGTCATCAGGCCGTCGTCGATCATCGCCTTGGCGCCCGCGCCACCCTCTTCCGCCGGCTGGAAGATGACGACTACCGTTCCGTCGAAGTTGCGCGTCTCGGAGAGGTATTTGGCGGCGCCAAGAAGCATTGCCGTGTGGCCGTCATGGCCGCAGGCGTGCATCTTGCCTGGCACGGTGGAGGCATAGGGCTTGCCGGTCACCTCCTCGATCGGCAACGCGTCCATGTCGGCGCGAAGGCCGATCACCTTGCCGGAAGCGTTCGATTTTCCCTTGATGATGCCGACGACGCCGGTCTTGCCGATGCCAGGCACGACCTCGTCGAGACCGAAGGCCTTGAGCTTTTCCTCCACCAGTGCCGCGGTGCGATGCACATCGTAGAGCAGTTCCGGATTGGCGTGGATGTCCCGGCGCCATTCGGTGATTTCATCTGAAAGATCGGCGAAACGATTTACGATCGGCATTACGGTCCTCTGTTTTTTATTTGCATCCACCCGCGAATATGGGACGGGCTATAAGGCGGGAAAACACGTATCTCACGCGGAACGGCTCGTCGGCGCAAGCCTTGTATCATCATATTTTTCGGCGTCTGCCGTGACCCCGGTTGGGCGGGTCGGAACCCGTCATGATAGAAATTTGAAAACGCTTGTCTTTTTTATCTCGGAGTCTTCCAGGGAACGGATCACCTGGATCTCGTAGGTTGCAAGACGCTCCAGGCGCTCCTTTGGAAGATAGGACCGGCCGGGATCGCCGATATAGACGGGAACGCCGCGCCCCGTCAGGCGATCGAGGAAAGCCGTGATACGGTCGGCCATCGACTTTTCGTAAAAGACATCGCCGCAGAACATCACCTCCGCCTCCGGGAGTTTGCCTGCGGTAATGTCCGTCGCAGCAGTCTCCAGCTGAACGCCGTTGAGCTCGGCGTTCAGCTCGATCGCGGCGATCGCATAGTCGTCGATCTCGCTCGCCGCCACATTCGAGGCTCCCGCTTTCGCCGCCGCGATCCCGACGAGGCCGGAGCCCGCCGCGAAGTCAAAGACGCGCTTGCCCGCGACGATATCCGGATTGTCGAGTATGTAGCGGGCGAGCGCCTGCCCGCCCGCCCAGGCGAATGCCCAGAACGGCGGCGGCAGGCCCATGGCGCCCAGTTCCTCTTCCGTCTTCTCCCACAGCGCCATCGCCTCGTCGGCAAGGTGAAGCCGTATTTCGGGCGCATGGGGTACGGGCAGGATGGCCGTTTCCGCCTTTATGAAGTTTTTCCGGTCGCCATGGGCCGGGATCAAGGATCGACCCCGCCCATCTCGCAGACGATCTTCCATTCCTCTTCGGTAACAGGCTGGACGGAAAGCCGCATGCTGGTGACGAGCGCCATGTTCTCAAGTCTCGGCTCGGCCTTTACAGCGGCAAGCGTAACCGGCTTCGGCACGTCCTTCACCGCCTTGATGTCGACGCACTCCCAGCGCTCGTCGTCGGTCGTCGGATCGGGGTGGGCAAGCGCGCAAACCTCGACGATGCCGACGATCTCCTTGCCCTCGTTGGAATGGTAGAAGAAGCCCTGGTCGCCAATCTGCATGGCGCGCATGTTGTTGCGCGCCTGATAGTTCCTCACCCCGTCCCAGGGCTCGCCTTCCTCGCCCTTGGCCTTCTGCATTTCCCAGGACCATTTGAACGGCTCGGACTTGAACAGCCAATATTGCACGGGCCTTACGCCTCCGGGTTCTTGACGACCCAGTTCCAGGGTCGGATTTCGACGCTTTCGAAAAGGTCGGCGCGGGCATAGGGGTCTTCTTGCGATACGGCGAGCGCTTCGTCCCGGTTTTCCGCTTCTATGACGACGAGAGAACCGGTCATGTTTCCTTCGTCGTCGAGGAAGGGGCCGGCGGCCTTCAGCCGGTTGCCCATGGCTTTCAGGAATTCCAGGTGCGCCTCGCGGTTGTCCTTGCGGATTTGCAGCGCATGCGGCTTGTCGGTGCAGATCAGAGCGTAAAGCATCTTCGGGTCTCCTGTTTGCGCGGGAGGTTAGGGCGGGTATGGGGTAAAGACAATCGGAGAAAGGGACCCTCGCTCGGATTTGCGAACATGACCTGACAGTGTCAGTCGGTTTCCCGTTTCAGCGGACGCGTCATAAGGCTGGCAAGGGCCGTGTCGAGGTCGATTTTCTCTCTCAATACGGCATCGACGGCGGTCGAAAGCGGCAGATCCACGGCATGGCGTTTGCCGAGGTCTACGGCAACACTGGCCGTAAAGATGCCTTCTGCAAGCTTGCCGCCGGACATGAGGTTCTTGACGGGCGTACCGCGCCCGAGCGCCAGCCCGAAGGCGAAATTGCGCGATTGCGCGGAAGAACAGGTCAGCACCAGATCGCCCAGGCCGGAAAGGCCCGTCAGCGTATCGGGCCTTGCGCCGAGCGCGGTCCCAAGCAGCGTCATTTCGCGAAAGCCCCTTGCGGTCAGTGCGGCCTGGGCGCTTGCGCCCCAGCCGCGCCCCACGACCGCGCCGCAGGCGATGGCCAGGACGTTCTTCAACGCACCGCCGATCTGCACACCGGCCACATCCGTCGAGGCGTAGGGTCGGAAGCTTTCCGAAGCGAGTGCGGCGGAAAGCGCATCGGCGACCTCCCCTTGGCTAGCTGCGACGGTTACCGCGGTCGGCAGCTTTTTGGCGACATCGTCGGCAAAGCTCGGTCCGGAGAGAACGGCGGGCGTTGCTTGCGGGAGGCAATCCGCCAGAACATCGGCCAGCAGCGCGCCTGTCGAACGCTCGATACCCTTGGCGCAGAGAACCACCGGCGTGCCGGGCTCAATTGTCGAGGATATCGCCTTCGCCATTTCGCGGGTCGTCTGTGCGGGCGTGACGAGCAGGATCGCATCGCAGCCCGAGACAGCACCGCCAAGATCGCCCGTTGCCTGAAACGGCGCGTCGAAGGTTACGCCCGGCAGATAGGATGGGTTGGATCGCGTCTCGTTAATGGCCGTGACAGTACTTGCATCCCTCGCCCAGAGCAAGACATCGCGGCCCGCGCGCGCGGCCACCAGAGCAAGTGCCGTGCCCCAGGCCCCGCCGCCGAGCACGGCGATTTTTTGAAGTCTCCTCATAATCGTTCGCCAATCCGTTTTCGGATCAAGTCGAGAGGCTCGGCGAAGCCTGCGAAGAAGAGCGACGGATCATGCGCCGTCCGCGAATGAAGGTCGATCCAGAACAGGCGGAAACGGATCGGGTCGCCTCCGGCGGATGGGCTCATCTCGTAGTGCTCCCATTCATGGCGTTCGATGCGGGCCGTTCTGCCATGATAGAGCCTGCGGCGGTGAAGGTCGCGCCCCGCGGAATTGTCGAAGAAGACGTCCTGGTCGATCAGCGGTTCGAGTGCGGAGGTCAGCGAAAGACCCGTTTCTTCCGTAAATTCGCGGCGTGCGCCATGCAGGTAGCTTTCGCCCGGATCGATCGTTCCGCCCGGAACCTGAAGCCCGATCTCCGGCTCGTCGGGCTGCGAGAAGACCAGCAGCCGGGTTCCGCAGGTCAGATAGACATAGGCCTTGTGCTTCAGGCCAAAGGGCGGAGAAGGCGGCGCATTCAGGACCACGCCGTTCATGTATCGCTGGTCCATCAGGCCTTTGCCCCTTTCCGCCCCGATCCAAGTACGCTTTGCGCGCTCGCATCCAGCGGCCATCGCGGCCTCGGGCCGACGCGGCTGTCGTCCACCGGCCCGAGGCGCAGGCGCTCGACGCCGACCCAGCCGATCATCGCTGCATTGTCCGTGCAAAGCGCATGCGGCGGCGCGACAAGGCGTACGCCCGTTTCCCTTGCCAGTTCCGCCAGCTTTTCACGGATCGCGCTGTTTGCCGCGACACCGCCGGCGACGACCAGCACGGGCGGCTGGTCCGGATGATGCTCGCAAAAGATGTCGAGCGCGCGACGGCCTTTTTCATGCACCACGTCGGCAACCGCCTGCTGGAATGCGGCGCAGAGATCCGAAACCGCCCGGTCCGACAGCGGGGCGGCGTTGTAGGCGGCGGTTCTGACTGCCGTCTTGAGGCCGGCGAACGACATATCGGTGCCCGGGCGGTCAAGCAGCGGACGCGGCAGCGGAAATCGGGAAGGATTGCCGGACATGGCAGCGGCCTCCACGGCAGGCCCGCCCGGATAGGGAAGCCCCAGAAGCTTGGCCGTCTTGTCGAATGCCTCGCCGATGGCATCGTCGATCGTCGTGCCGAGGCGGCGGTAGTCGCCCACGCCATTGACCATAAGGAACTGGGTGTGTCCGCCGGAGACAAGAAGCAGGAGATAGGGGAAATCGAGGCCGTCCGTCAGCCTTGCCGTTAGCGCGTGGCCTTCCAGATGGTTGACGGCGACAAGCGGCTTGCTCGCGGCTGCGGCAATTGCGCGCGCTGTCAGAAGCCCGACGATGACCCCGCCGATCAGGCCCGGTCCCGCCGTTGCCGCGACCGCGTCGATATCGTTCCAGCCGACTTCAGCGTCCTTCATCGCGGCTGCGACGATCCCGTCGAGGATCTCGATATGGGCGCGTGCGGCGATTTCCGGCACCACGCCGCCGAATTCAGCATGTTCGGAGACTTGCGAACGGATGACATTCGAGAGAATCTCGCCCGGCCCGGAAGCGGTTCCGCGCACGACCGCCGCCGCCGTCTCGTCGCAGCTCGTCTCGATGCCGAGCACCGTGAACGTCGGCGACGTGCTGGCCGATCCGGTTTCGCGTGCATTGGCCAAGGGCTTGAGAGTGTCTATCATCGCCATCCGTAATTTTTAGTTCGCCTATCATCAGGACCGCGATCCTTGCAAACGAAACATCCCGAAAAGACGATCCGCATCGGTACGCGCGGCAGCCAGCTCGCGCTTGCCCAGGCTCATGAAACCCGCTCGCGCCTGATGGAAGCGCATGGCCTTTCCGAAGACAGGTTCGAAATTGTCGTCATCAAGACGTCCGGCGACATGATACAGGATCGGCCGCTTTCCGAAGTCGGCGGCAAGGGGCTTTTTACCAAGGAAATCGAGGTCGCGCTGCTCGACGGTTCGATCGATCTCGCCGTGCATTCGTCAAAGGACATGCCGACCGTCCTGCCCGAAGGGTTGGAAATCTCGACGTTTC
Organism: Stappia sediminis; assembly: GCF_009826895.1. GTDB lineage: Bacteria > Pseudomonadota > Alphaproteobacteria > Rhizobiales > Stappiaceae > Hongsoonwoonella > Hongsoonwoonella sediminis. Next base: position 265,730 of record NZ_WUMV01000003.1, read on the forward strand.
TGCCGCGCGAGGACGTTCGCGACGCCTTCATTTCGCCAAAGGCCGCAACGCTTGCCGATCTTCCGGAAGGTGCGGTCGTCGGCTCTTCATCGCTTCGCCGGCAGGCAATGATACGCCGCCTGAGGCCCGATATCTCCGTCGTCACATATCGCGGTAACCTGCAGACAAGGCTCAGAAAACTCGAGGAAGGCCAGGTCGATGCCACGTTGCTTGCCGCCGCTGGCCTGAAGCGGCTCGGGCTCGATGAGGTTGTAACGTCGCTGCTTGAGACGGAGGACTTCCTGCCCGCCGTCGGCCAGGGGGCGATCTGCATCGAAACCAGGCAGAACGACCGCGAAACGCTCGAACTCCTGAGCGCGATCCACGACCGGCAGACGGAAATCTGCCTGCTTGCAGAACGAGCCTTTCTCAAGGAGCTCGACGGGTCCTGCCGCACGCCTATCGGCGGGCTTGCGCGCCTTGAAGGCGGCAGGATCAGCTTCCGTGGCCTGATCCTGAAGCCGGACGGCAGCGAGGTTCACGAGACCTCGCGTGAGGGGGACGCCGAGGATGCGGCAGCCCTTGGCGCAGATGCCGGGCAGGAGCTGAAGGCACGGGGCGGGCCGGATTTCTTTGCGCATTGAGAGGTTTGAGTGCGGCTTCTTGTCACCCGTCCAGAGCCTCAGGCTTCGAAATCCGCGGCAAGGTTGCGCGCGCTCGGTCATGATGTCGTCGTCGCGCCGCTTTTGAACATAAAAGCGATTGAAAACGCCGATATTCCGCGCGCCGGGCTCGGTGGCGTGGCGGTGACGAGCGCCCGCGCGATCGACGCCATGTCGCGCCGCGAGGAGTGGAACGAGCTGAAAAACCTGCCGTTTTTCGCGGTGGGCGAGAAATCCGCAAGGGCTGCGAAGGGCGCCGGCGCTGCCAATGTCACCGCAGGTGCGGGAACTGTTGGCGATCTCGCCGCGCTTATTGCCAGATCCGGAGTAGGCGGAACAGTGCTCTATCTTGCCGGACGGGAACGCAGCGGCGATCTTTCGGGAGATCTCGCAAATCTCGGCATCGACTGCGAGACGGTGGAGGTTTACCAAGCGGACGCCGCGTCACGATTGCCGGAAGATATCGCGGCGGATCTTCAAGCGGGCGATATCGACGCGGTGCTGATCTATTCGCGGCGTACGGCGGAGGTTTTCGCTCAAGTCACGAAAGCATTGAAATTACCCCGCGATTTCAGTGTATTGTCGATTTCAAAGCACGCGGGCGAACCGCTCGAAGGGCGATTTGAAATCATTTCGGCGCGCGAGCCGAACGAAGAGGCGGTCTTCGCGCTTCTGCCGCCGCCGTGCTAAAGAACGAAGTGGAATCGAATTCGGGTTTCGCGATAAAGCGATAACCCGCCGGCCGCGTTTCAGGAGGACGAGTCGATGGCAGCCGACAAGGGCAAACCGGGCAAAAACCAAGGTTCCGGGCCGCAACGTTCAGGATCCTATTCCGGCGGGGCGCGCAAGCCGGTGACGATCGACCTGGAGGCGAAAGAGGTGAATAAAGCCGCTGCCGAGGGTAAGGAGAATTCCAAAAAGGCGGATGAGAAATCCTCCGGTGGTGCTTCACCTGGCCCCGGCGCGAAGGCCGCCACCTCGCCTTCAGCTACGTCGCAATCGGCATCGGCATCCGCCAGCAAACCCGGAACCGCATCGGCGTCCTCCGGCAAGACGGCGGACACGAAGCCCGATGCCGCCAAGGAAGCCGCGAAACCTGCCGAGACGAAGGCTCCTCCCTCATCCGCCGCAACCTCTGCGGCAAGCGCCAGTGCTTCCGCCGGCAAGGATACGCCAAAGGGGGTGGGCGGGGATAAACAGGACAAGCCTGCCGACGCCAAAGCGGCGGATGCCAAAACCGCCACCTCCTCCACCAAACCGGACGAGAAGGCTGCCGCTGCGTCGGGTGTGAAGTCGGGCACGGACACCGCGGCCAAGGCGGAGGACAAGGCGAAAGGCGCGCCTGCCGCTTCCGCGCTTCCCTCGCCTAAGACGGAGCAGAAAGCGGAGCAAAAGGAAGGCGTGGGCTTCGGCAAGCTGATCGCAGCCGGTGTCATCGGCGCGGTTCTGGTCGCGGGCGGGGGCTATGCGCTCAACCGCGCGGGCGTGCTGAACCTTTCCGCGCAAAGTGTCTCCGAAGACATGCGTGCTGCGCTGGAAGCGGCGCAGACGCGGGTGGAAACGCTTGAGAACCGGATTGCGGAACTCGCGCAAAGCGCTTCGTCGGGTGGCGAGCCGAGCGAGGCCATGAGCGCGCTTCAAACCCGCGTTTCAGCGCTTGAGGAAAGCGCATCCTCTGCCGGTTCGGAAGCGGGAGAGGCGGTTTCAGGCGAAATCGAGAGCCTGAAAACGGGTCTCGCGGAGCTGCGCCGCTTCGTCTCCTCGGGAAGTGCCGGGGAAAGTGCCGGTCTTGCGGCGCTGGAAAAGCGGCAGCAGGACACGGCTGCCACGCAGGGCGAGATATCATCGCGGCTCGATGCGCTCGCCCCGGAGATCGAAACGCTGAAGGCGCTGCCGGGCCAGATCGAAACGCTCGGGTCGACGCTTGACGAGCAGTCGAAAACGATCGCCTCGCTTTCGCAGACGCTGAATACCGCTACGGAAGCCAACAAGCAGGCGCTTGCGGGCTTGCAGGAGAGCGTTACGGCCCTGCAGTCCGATCTCGCGGAAGTGAAATCGCGGCTTGAACCGATCGAAAGCCGGCTCGGCGATGCGACGGCGCGCGAGACGGCGGCACGCGCCATTGCCGTTTCCTCGCTGAGTTCGGCCGTCGACGAGGGCCGTCCGTATGAGACGCAGCTTGCCGCCGTCAAGGGCGTGCTTCCCGCCGACACCGACCTTTCCGCCTTGCAGGAACATGCGGCAGGCGGAATCCCGACGCGCGCGAGCCTGACCGCGCAGTTTCCCGCGGTCGCCCGCGCGATGACGGCGGCGCTCGACCAGCCGCCGCAGGACGGCGATCTGGTCGACTCGTTCCTGTCCAACGCCCGCTCGCTCGTCAGCGTGCGCACGCCCGGCGAAAGCGATGCGGCGACACCGGCCGCCGCCATCGGGCGGATGGAGGCCCGCGTCGGGGCGGGCGACTTCAAGGGCGCGATCGCCGCCTACGGCGAACTGCCGGAAAACGTGCAGGCGGCGGGCGCGGATTGGGTCGCCGCGGCAAAGGCGCGGGTTGCGGCTGACGTACTGGTCGCTAAGGTAACGGACAGTGTCCTGAAGGAATTGGCCAAATCCGGCAGTTGATCCGGATCCGGCAAAATGAAGACAGCCGCCGGATCACGGCGGCGGGGAAGCGCGCGATGGGCAGGAGAGCTCAGTCATGATCCGAGTATTGATCTTCATGGGCGTCGTATTCGCCCTTGCGCTGGGCGCAGCCTGGGTGGCGGAACGGCCGGGCATCATCTCGCTCGACTGGCAGGGTTACCGCATCGAGATGGGAGTGATGACAGCACTCGTCATCATCGCGGCCGCCTTCGTCGTTGCGCATATCCTGTGGGGTATCCTGCGAACCGTGATGCGCTCGCCCGACATCGCCTCGCGCTTCTGGCGCAGGCGCAAGAAGGACCGCGGCTATGACGCGCTCTCCAAGGGGCTCGTGGCGCTGGGCGTCGGCGATGCGCCGTCGGCGAAGCGATATGGCGCGGAAGCGGCCAAGCTGCTGAAAGGCGAGCCGGCGGCGAAGCTGCTGCTTGCCCAGACCGCGCAGCTTTCCGGCGACCGCGAGGAGGCGCGCAGGCGCTTCGAGGACATGCTGGAGGACCCGCGCCTGAAGGCCGTCGGCCTGCACGGGCTCTTCATCGAGGCCGAACGTCTGGACGAGCCCGTGGCCGCGCGCCACTATGCGGAGGAAGCGGCCGAACTCGTACCCGGCCTGCCCTGGGCGGGGCGGGCCGTGCTTGGCTATCAGGCCATGGGCGAGGACTGGGAAAAGGCGCAGCGCACGCTTGAGCGCAACTATGCCGCCAAGCTCATCGACAAGAAGACCTTCCGCCGCCACAAGGCCGTCATCATGACTGCCCGGGCCATGGAGCTGGAAGGCCGCGACCCGGATCAGGCGCGCCAGCTCGCCTATGATGCGCACGGACTTGCGCCCGATCTGGTGCCTGCTGCCGCCCTTGCCGCCCGGCTCTTCACGCGCCGCGGCGAAATCCGCAAGACGCTGAAGATCGTCGAGGCAACGTGGAAGGTGAAGCCGCATCCCGACCTGGCCGAGGCTTACGCCCATGCAAGGTCCGGCGATTCCGCGCAAGACCGCCTCGCCCGCGTGAAGTCGCTCGCGGCCTTGAGACCCAACAGCACGGATGGCGCCCTTGCGGTCGCCATCGCGGCGATAGAGGCGTCCGACTGGGGGCTGGCGCGCGAAAAGCTTGCGGCCGTCCTGCGCTCCAGCCCGACGCGCCGCGCATGTTTGCTGATGGCGGAACTGGAGGAGAAGGAAAACGGCGACAGGGGCCGCGTGCGCGAGTGGCTTTCCCGCGCAGTCCGGGCGCCCGCCGACCCGACCTGGGTGGCGGATGGTATCGTTTCCGACGAATGGGCCCCGGTTTCGCCGCTGAGCGGGCGTCTCGACGCTTTCGAATGGACGCAGCCCCCTGCCGCCCACCCGGAAGACGAGCTGGAAACCATCGACGAAAATCTGCTCGCCGCCTTGCCGAGCCTGCCCGAGAAAAAGCCCGAACCCGTGGCGCAACCCCGGGAGGAAGCCGCTTCGAAGCCGGAAGCCCCAAAGGTGGAGGCGAAGCCAGAGCCCGAGCCCGCAAGGGAGCCTGCTGAAACTGCGGCGGCCGCGAGCGAGCCCGTGACGGGCGAGATCATCACCCCTGAAAAGCCGGCGGAGAAGGCCGAGGCGGCGAAGGAAAAGCCCGCTGAAAAAGCACAGGCCTCCGGCGACGGGCCACAACGCGCGAAGGCGGAATCCGCGAAGGTGGAGACGATCGATTTTCCGCTGAAACACATGCCGGACGACCCGGGCCCGGAGGATAAGGAAGAAGCGGCCGCGAAGGGCGGATTCCGGTTCTTCAATTAGGGTAGGTGAATCCTCGAAGTTTGTTCGGCTGTATCTTCCCGATCGTCATCGCCGGGCGAAGACCCGGCGACCCATAGAAGAACTTGCTGCAAGCGGCGGCCCTGAATGGGTACGCGGGTCGGAGCCCGCGCATGACGAAGGGAAGGCAGTGCCCTCATCGATGGCTTCGCGGAAGCGATTCCCCGATTATTGCTGGCATTCGTCCCGGTAGAGCGCTTCCGCGAACCAATCGAATACGCGGAACCTTTGGCTGTGTGGATTGGGTCTTCGATCAGGTCGGCGGCGAAGGCGCATTGAGATTGCTGGCGCTCCGGGAAAAAGTTTCCCTTCCCTTGCTTCCACAAGCCGAATTCGCGTATCAAACCCTCTTGCGTTGCCGGGCCGCCTCGGCTATCAAGCGCTCACTTCGGCATCGGTGGAAAGATTTCGCCTATTGCCGCGCCCGATTTCGCCGGCTCGGCCTGTTTTCCAGGTTGAACTTCAAATGCGGATCGGTGAAGTTCGATACATAGCGGGGCGCTCCGCCCCTGCGTTTGGTAGGCCGCTTTAGCTCAGTTGGTAGAGCACATCATTCGTAATGATGGGGTCGCGTGTTCGAGTCACGCAAGCGGCACCACTTTCCCACCTCACAATTCATCACTGCCGACAAGTTCGAAGACCGTCTTTTCGCCGAAGCCGCGGATAACGGTGGGGCCGATTTCCTTCGCGACGAAGCTTCTGTCGAGGAGCTTGCGGAATTCCTCATGCATGAGGATTTGCATGGGTTCCGCCAGGGATTCAAGCCGTGCGGCGAGGTTCATTCCGGGCCCGAAAAGATCGTAGACGTATTTCTGGACGCCGACGATGGAGCCGACGACCGGGGCTGAAGCAAGGCCCATGCGGCAACGCCAGGTCTGGTGATGGGTCACGTTTCTCCGATCAAGGAAGTGGAGGACGCGCAATGCGACCGCGGCTATGTTGCTGGCGTGATCGGGCGAGGCTTCCGAAATGCCGGAAACCGCGATATAGGCGTCGCCCACCGTTTTCAGGCGCTCGCAGCCGAATTGCTCCACGATACGGTCGAACGAGGTGAAGATGTCGTTGAGTTCCGATATCAGCGCCGGCGGGTCTTCTGTCACCGCCATATCGGTGAAGCCGGCGAAGTCCAGCATCAGGATTGATACATTGTCGTAGCGCTGGGGTGCGGTGACGCCGAACTGCTTCCACTCGTCGTAGATCGTCTTCGGCATGATGTTGAGCAGGACCTTCTCGACGCGCTCCTTCTCGCGGCGAAGCTCGCGGTTCTGCTTTTCGACCATGCTGGAGTACGACTGGATCATATACTCCATCTCCTTGATCTTCGTGACGTTCTGGCACTCGACCATGAGGACGGAGAGGTCGTTCCTGCTGTGGCGGCTGATCTTGGCGGCAAGGCTGATCTTGCGCTTGCCCGATGACGCCGCGACGTCGAGCAAGTAAGGTTTTTCCGCAGCCAGGCGCTTTTCAAGCCGCTCCGCGTCGAACTCGGGAAAGACCTCGGGCAGAAACGCGCTTTTATCGCCGCGGCCGAACCAGTCGTCCCAGCAGTCGTTCGTGACGAGTATTTCGAAGGTCCCGGCATCGGCAACGGCAAGGCCGACGCCGATCGACTTCAGCAAGAGCTCGTTGAAACGTTCGAGGTTCATACCCGGTTCCGCCGGAAAGGGCCGCGCGCGATCATGGATGCACCACGAGAGCGCGCCGCCGCCTGAATTCATGCATGACCGTAGCGACATCTTCCGGCGAGCAATCGAAGTCTTCAAGCGTTTCCTGAAGCAGTTCGGCCATATCGTCGAACGCCTGCTCGCTGATTTCCAGGGGCTCGTGAATGCGCTGCAAGGTGGCGTCGTCATAGCTCGCCGGCCCGCCCATAAGGCTTGCAATGAACTTCGTCTGATGGTCGATCAGCCGCCCCATCTCCACGTCTTCGAAGTATTCGGCGAGATCCTCGGACTCCTCGACCTTGTGGTAGAAAAGCAGGACGATCTTGCTCACCGGAGCGAAGCCGCCCAGACGTTCGAAAAGCGGTAACGCCATATTCCGCGTCTCCTTCGTCCGCCGCATGCGCGTCCGCGGACGTTCCTTTGTATTTTCATGCCGGTAGCTAGTAACTCACGATACGTTAGTATTACGAGTTCTGCCATAGTTGCTTCGGAGAAAAGCAAAAGCCGCAGTCGAGGAAAGCCGTATTGCGGCAGTCATCCGGGCGGAAACGGACGCGTGTCGTGTCAGGTTCTTCTTCCTCGTCGGGAATTACCGAAAAGGGCGCGATCCCGAGCGCATAAGCCTCGAAAAATCTACGAATGGTCTTAGAATTCGCCGGTCGGCTTCGGGTGGGTCAATCGGACATGCTGGATCGCTTGAAAGGCAGGGTCATCCTGATTTCGGGTGGTGCGTCGGGCATCGGCGCGGCATGCGCGTTGCGTTGCGCGGACGAAGGGGGCTTCGTCATCCTCGCCGATGTGAACGTGGAGGCGGCGGAGGAAACGGCGCTGGATATCGGCCCGCAGGCCACGGCGATATCGCTCGACGTGCGCGACGAAGACAACTGGATCGCGGTCTTCGACGAGATCGAGGATACGCATGGCCGGCTGGACGGGCTCGTAAACGGGGCGGGCTACCTGGAGGCGGGAACCGTCGAGGAGACCGATTTCGAAACCTGGCGGAAAGTTCTCGCCGTCAATCTCGATGGCACGTTTCTGGGCTGCAAGCACGCCATTCCGCTGATGCAGGACACCGGCGGCGGCTCCATCGTCAACATGAGCTCCGTCTCCGGGTTGATCGGCGGGCACAACCTTGCCGCCTATAACGCCTCGAAAGGCGGCGTGCGCCTGTTGACGAAATCGGTCGCGCTTTACTGTGCCAGATGCAAGAACGGCGTGCGCTGCAATTCGGTGCATCCGACGTTCGTCGACACGCCCATGGTCGACGATCTCGTCGGCGATGCCGAAGATCCGTTGCGCGCCCGCGCGTCGCTGGAGCGGCAGGTGCCGCTCGGCCGGATCGCAAGGCCTGAGGAAATCGCGGCGATGGTCGCCTATCTGCTGTCGCCGGAATCCGCCTTCGTGACGGGCTCGGAAATGGTGATCGACGGCGGCGTTACCGCGCGCTGAGAGATATCCGCCGTCTCACACGCGCTGGAAGCCCGGAAGGCCGGTCGCGCGATGGGCTTCGGCCACATCGCTCGCCATCGCGAATGTGTCCGGATCGGAGGCCTCCCACCACAGATCGTAAGGGGTTTCCTCCGGCGCCTCGACAAGCTGATTGGCGCCGATGAACGGATAGATCCGGTCGACGGTGCGCGCCTCCGTCGGGCTGATGCGGTGGAAGAAGTGGTGCGGCTCCAGATCGTGAATGCGCGCCAGGCCTGCCGCACCCGCGATATGGTTGGCGGCAGCCACCGTCTTGCGGTGGAAACGGGCGACCTGCACCGCCTTTTCGGCAACGACGAGGCCGCGCTGGCGGCGCTGGTCCTGGGTCGCGACGCCCGTGGGACATGTGCCCTCGTGACAGCGCATGGACTGAATGCAGCCGGCGGAGAACATGAAGGCGCGCGCGGCATTGGCCCAGTCCGCACCCAGCGCGATCGTCTGCGCGATGCCGGTGCCGGAATAGACCTTGCCGGAGGCGCCGAGGCGTATCTTGTCCTTCAGGCCCGAGCCGACAAGCGCGTTCCTCATGATCACAAGACCGTCGTAAAGCGGCTGGCCGACGTAGTTGGAAAGTTCGACGGGGGCAGCCCCCGTTCCGCCTTCCGCACCGTCCACGACGATGAAATCGATATAGATGCCCGTCGCCAGCATCGCCTTCATGACCGCGAAGACCTCATGCGGATGCCCGACGCAAAGCTTGATGCCGACGGGCTTGCCGCCGGAAAGCTCGCGCAGGCGCGCGGCGAATTCCACCATCTCGCGCGGCGTCGAAAAAGCGCGGTGCGCCGCCGGGGATATGCAGTCCTCGCCAACGGGAACGCCGCGCGTCTCCGCGATCTCCTTCGTCACCTTGGCGGCCGGCAGGATGCCGCCGTGGCCGGGCTTCGCGCCCTGGCTGAGCTTTATCTCGATCATCTTGACCTGATCGTCACAGGCCGCGTCCTTGAACTTTTCGGGATCGAAGTTCCCGTCTTTGGTGCGGCAGCCGAAATAACCCGAGCCGAGTTCCCAGATCAGGTCGCCGCCGCCCTTGCGATGGTAGGGGCTTATCGACCCCTCGCCCGTGTCATGGGCGAAGCCGCCCATGCGCGCACCCGTGTTCAAGGCCTCTATGGCGCGCGCCGACAATGAACCGAAGCTCATCGCCGAAATGTTGAGAATCGAGGATGAATAAGGCCTTGCGCATTGCGGCCCGCCGATATCGAAGCGCGGATCCTCGCTTTCCGGCTCGACCGGCGCCATTGAATGCCCGAGCCAGCGGTATTCCGACTGGTAGACGTCCAACTCCGTCCCGAACGGGTGGTTGTCCTCCTCGTTGCGGGCGCGCTCATAGACGAGACTGCGCTGATCCTGGTTGAAGGGACGGCCTTCCAGGTCGCCCTCCACGATGTAGGAGCGCAAGTAAGGCCGGAGCGCCTGGAACAGATAACGGATCCAGCCGGTGACCGGATAATTGCGCAGGACCGCATAGCCGCTCTGCCGAACGTCATGCAGCGCTACGGCGAGGACCGCGAGGCAAACGAGAAATCCGATCCACCAGCCGGCGTGGAAAAAACCGGCGATAAGAAACACGACGCCGGCGACGATCGCGGCGAGCGGAGCGATGCCGCGCCACATGCCGTTTCGTCCGGAAAAGGCGGCAAGCACGCTTTCGGGGTCGTTCATCGGTGATCCGTCCCTTGTGTGACTGCGTGGCGATTCAATCGCACGGGGACATCAGACACAAGAAAACCTTGCGTAAGAATTACATGCCGCCAGAGCATATTCCGTTCAGATTGAATCAAACTGAACGGCAAGAATATGCTCAAGGTATAGAAGCTGAAGCGATTTCTTGTCGATCGGGTGTTTCAACCCGATCGGAAAGCGCTTTAAGGGAGATCGACCAACGCATATCAGTCGAGCCTGCCGCTGAGCCGCCTTTTCATGTCGGGACGCTCGAAAACGTCATCGCGGAAGTCCACGCCGTGGCCGGGCGCCTCCGGGATCGTGATGAAGCCCCTTTCGACCGTCGGAAGGCCCGTCGCCACTTCCGTGTACCAGCCAGTGTAAAGCGCGCGCACGGATTCCTGTATCAAAGCGTTCGCCGCGTGGAGCGAAAGCTGGCAGGAAGCGGCATAGACCACCGGCCCGGTGCAGTCGTGAGGGGCGATGGGCACCTTGTAGGCTTCCGCCATGGCGGCGATCTTGCGCGCCTGCGTGATCCCGCCGCACCACGATAGGTCGAGCATGACGACGCCCGCCGCCCCGCTTTCCAGGTATTCCCGGAAGGCGTGGGTATAGGCGAGCGTTTCGGACGCGCAGACGAAAGCCTGCGACGCGGCGGCGTAGTCCTTCAGGTCGGAGATATTGTCGAGGCGGAACGGGTCCTCGTGCCAATAGGTCTTGAAGGGGGCAAGCTCGCGGGCGAGCTTCTTCGCCATGGGCAGGGACCAGAGGGAATGAAACTCGACCATGATGTCCATGGCCTCGCCCACCGCTTCGCGGATCTGCACGAAGGGCTTCATGGCCGCCCTGAGTTCGTCAGGTGAAATATCGAAGCCGCCGGTACGCTCCGCCGCGATGTCGAACGGCCATATCTTCATGGCCGTGATACCCTCTTCGAGAAGGGACTGGGCAAGAGCGCCTGCATCCGTCAAAAAGGCTTCAAGGTCCTCGTAAGGGCCGTCCGTTTCGCCCGCGTGCCAGTTGGCGACGGTTTGCGCACTCGCGTCACGCACGTATTTGTAGCCCGCGCATGTGTTGTAGGTGCGGATGGAGTTGCGCGATCTGCCGCCCAGCATGTCGGCGATAGGCCGCCCGTGCGCCTTGCCGAAAATATCCCAAAGAGCGATGTCGACCGCCGAATAGGCGCGGGTCTCGACGCCGGCGCCGCGCCAGCCGAGATAATCCGTCATCTCGTTGGCGCGCGCCTGGATGGCCAGCGCGTCTCGCCCGATCAGCTTCGGCGTGCACCAGTCGTGGATATAGGCCTCGACCGCGCTTGCGCCGAAGAAGGTTTCGCCAAGCCCGACGATGCCGGCATCGGTCGCGATCCGCACCCAGACGAGATTGGGAAACTCGTCAAGGCGGATCGTTTCGACGCCGGTGATATTCATTGCTTACCGCCCTGTTATGCCCGGGAAGACAATGAGGATAGCCACGGCCAGGACCTGCAGGCAAATGAAAGGCCAGAGCGACTTGAAAATATCGCCGAGGGAGATGTTCGCCGGGGCGACGCTCTTCAGATAAAAGGCCGCCGGCCCGAAGGGTGGCGAGAGGAACGAGACCTGCATGTTCATGCAGAAGAGCACCCCGAACCAGACCGGATCGAACCCGAGCTGCGTGATGATCGGCACGAAGATGGGCATGGTGAGAAGCGCGATGCCCACCCAGTCGAGGAACATGCCGAGCACGAAAAGCACCAGCATCATGAAAAGCAGGACGACCGTGGGGCTGTCTGAAAGTCCGGCGAAGAGGCTGGAAACAAACTTGATGCCACCCATCAGGTTGAAGACGCCGACGAGCGCGCTGGCGCCGATGCCGATCCACACGATCATCCCGCAGGTGGCAAGCGTCTGAAGCGCGGCATCCTTCATCAGCGCCAGGGAGAACTCCCGCCTGAGAATTGTCGAGATCGTGACGCCGAAGACCCCTATGGCCGAGGCTTCGGTGACCGAGGCGATGCCGCCGTAGATCGACCCGAGCACGAAGCCGACGACCATGAGCGGCAGGACGAGGCCCTTCAGCAGCGCTATCTTTTCGGAGAAGGGAACATCGTCCGGCTCCGGGATCGGCGCGACTTTGGGATTGAGATAGGAGCGGATGAGAACATAGGCGACGTAAAAGCCCGCCAGCATGAGCCCCGGCACGAAGGCGGCGGTGAACAGGTCGCCGATGGAAACGTTCGCCGTCAGCCCGTAGATGATGAGTACGATGGACGGAGGCACCATCGTGCCGAGCGAGCCGCCCGCGCAGACGACGCCGATGGCCAGATTGCGGTCGTAACCGAGGCGAAGCATCTGCGGCAGGGCGATCAGGCCGAGAAGCACCACCTCGCCGCCGATGATGCCGCTCATGGCGGCGAGGATAACGGCGACGAAGATCGTCTGGATCGCCACGCCGCCGCGAAGCCGTCCGCCGACGAGGCGCATGGCGTCGAAAAGATCGCGCGCAATCCCCGACCGGTCGAGGATCGCCGCCATCAGCACGAACATCGGCACCGACACGAACACGAAGGACGAGACGAAGGAAAACACCCGGCTGGTGATCAGCGGCACGGCGAGAGGGCCGAACCAGCCAAGCGTGAAAATGAGTGCGACGAGAAGCGTGACGAAGGCGAGCGGCATGCCCGTCAGAAGCAGGGTCAGCAGCATGGCGAACATCGCCAGCGTGCCGTACTCGATGCCGAGGTCCTTCAGGCTGAAGCCGAGGTCGAGAAAATCCATGGATCAGGCTTTGTCTTTATTGGCGCGCTGGCCGCGGGCGTAGTTCCAGGAAAGAACGAGAAACTGGAGGGCCATCACGCCCATGACGATCAGCAGGAAGATTTTCAGCAGCGCGGGCGTGGGCGGGTTCCAGGCGCTGCCGCTCGTTTCCAGCCGGAAGCTGCCGTCCGGCAGGAGGACGGCCTTCTCGACCATCAGCACGCTGGCGTAGGCGAAGAAGAGCGCGGCCACCATGCAGGCGAGCGATATGCAGACGTCCAGCACCCGGCGAACGGACTTCGGCACGTAGTCGTAAACGAGGACGACGCGGATATGGCTGTCGCGCGCCGCGCTGTAGAGACCGCCGTAGACGAAGGCGATCGCGCAAAGGAAGATCGTGGTTTCATGCGCCCATATGGTCGGTGCGTTGAATGCGTAGCGCAGCACCACTTCCATGATCAGGATGGCCATGGCGGCGACGATGCCGAGGGCGAAGACGATGCCCAGCCGGTCGATCGCCCTGCCGATCAGGCCTGCCTCGGGCACGGCACGCTTGATCTCGCGCTCGCCCGCCTCCCCGTCCGCCCCCCTGTCCACCGGCGGGCGCGTTTGCGGGTCGCTCATGATCGCATTCTCCCTTTTTCGAAAAAGCCGGCGGCGATGGTGCGCCGCCGGCCTGTCGTCGTCGTTCCGGTTTTTCCGGATTACAGGAGGCCCTGCTCCGTCAGGTACTTGGTCAGAACGTCATAGACCTTCTGAGCGTTGTCGGAGCGGGAGGCGACCTTTTCCCACTGCGCCTTGGCGATCGCGCGGAATTTCGCACGCTCCTCGGCCGACCAGTTGTGAATGGTGATGTCGCCGCCCTTGCGCGCCTCGGCCACCGCCACGAGATCCTTCATGGCGAGCTGCGAGGTCATGTCGCGGGCGAAATCGCGTACCGACACCTCGAGGATCGCCTTGAGATCGTCGGGCAGCGCGTCCCACTTGTCCTTGTTCATCGACACTTCGACGAGCGGCATGGAGTGGAAACCCGGGTAGACCGGATGCCTGGCAACGTCGTGCATGCCCTGTGCCTGGTTGGTGGAGAAGACGGTATAGTCCGCGGCCTCGATGACGTTCTTGTCGAGCGAGGTGAAGACTTCCGAACCCGGCAGGTTGACCGGCGCGGCGCCCGCGGCGGCGAAAACTTCCTGCACGAGGCCTTCCGGCGCACGCATCTTCAGGCCCTTGAGGTCGGCCACTCCGTCGAGCGGCTTCTTGGAGATGAAAGCCTCGAGCCCCGGCGTCGTCGCGCCGATGAAATGCAGGCCGCGCGGTTCCAGAAGCTCGTTCATCAGCTCCTTGCCGCCGCCGTATTCGACGAAACGCAGCATCTCGGAGGGGTCGGACCAGGCGCCGACCGGATTGGCGATCAGGCCGAAGGCGGGATCCTTGCCGGCGAAGTAGCTGGTGTCGGTGATGTGGCCGTCGAGAATGCCGGCGGAAACGGCGTCCTGCGTCTCGTTGTGCTCGACGACGGAGCCGACCGGAAGCATCTCGATTTCCAGGCGACCGCCGGACATGGCCTTGACGCGCTCGGCCCAGTCCTTCTTGAGTTCGAAGTTCGGATTGCCGGCAGGGTCGCTCGACTGGAACTTGAAGCTGAATTCCTGAGCGATCGCTCCGGACGTGATGGACAGTGCCGCCGCGCCAACGAGGGCGAACCTGGCGAGGGATTTCAACATGGGCTTACCTCCTGTTTTCGTATTTGCCGCGTTGCGGGCACTGAAACCTGCGGTGGTGGCCGGGCGAATTCCGCCCGACCGGAAAGAGGGCTGTCAGCCGCAAAATCCGTTCGCTTCAAATGCCATTCGGATGCAAGGCATTGACGGGAATGGAATTTCTTACCCAGCGTTAATTTCAGGGTCCGCCCCGACCGGGCTGGCATCCTGCAACCCAAACAAGATGATAGCGCTATCATTGTCAATCGGTTTTGAGTAAAATGATGAGGCAGGATGGGCGTTGGTGATGAATAAACGGCGGAAAAGCGGCCGCGTGACCCTTTCGGATGTCGCTAGGAAAGCGGGGGTCAGCCCGATCACGGTCTCACGCGCGCTGCGCAATCCGGACATGGTCTCAAGCGATGTCGTCAAGCGCGTTCAGCAGGTCGTGGGCGAATTGGGCTATGTGCCCGACCCGGCTGCGAGGGCGCTTGCTTCCCAGCGCACGGACGTGATCGGCGTCATCATTCCTTCCGTGACGAACAATGTGTTTTCCGACGTCATGCGCGGCATATACGCATGCGTCGAGGAAACGAACTATCGCGTGCAGCTCGGCAATTCGCGCTACTCGGAACGAGAGGAGGAAAAGCTCCTCCAGACTTTCATAAGCCAGCGCCCGGCCGGCCTGATGATCTCCGGCATCGATCAGTCGCACGCGGCGCGCCTGCTTCTGGAAAGCGTTTCCTGCCCGGTCGTGCAGATCATGGAGACGGGTCCCGACCCCGTCGACATGATGGTCGGCTTTTCGCATCGCGATGCAGCGAGGACGGCGACGGAGCATCTGATCGCGCAAGGGTACGAACGCATCGGTTTCATTGGCGCGCGGATGGACCCGCGAACGGCACGCCGCCTCGAGGGATATGGCGACGCCTTGCGCGCGGCGGGCCGGTACGACAAGGGGCTGGTGCGAACCACAAGGCAACGTTCGACCGTCACCCTCGGCAGCGAGATGCTTCTGGAACTCAAGGCGGCGCGGCCCGATCTCGATGCCGTGCTTTGCAACAACGACGACCTTGCGCTGGGCGCGCTGTTCGCGTGTCGGCGCCAGGGCATCGACGTTCCGGGTGAACTGGGCATATGCGGCTTCAACGATCTTGAAATGATGGCCGCGGCCTGCCCTTCAATCACAAGCGTGCGGACCTGCCGCGAGGAAATGGGCGAGCGCGCAACGGGCATGCTGATCCGGGCGATCGAAGGCGAAAGGCCGGCCGAGACGGCCGTCGACCTCGGCTTTGAGGTGATTGCGCGGGAAAGCACCGCAAGGCGCGGATAGGCGGATGAAACCGGCTGTAGTGATCGCCGAAGAATTGCCAAAAACGGTTCGTGAATGACGCAGGTAGTTGGTCAATAAAGTTGACATTACTTTGTGTAATAAAAACCTGTATTACAATCCAGGGTATATGCATTATATATTCAAGAATAATGAATTAATGTGGTTTTCATTGCGATAATATTTGAGTTATCGAAGAAATTTCTCGTTTTTGAGTGTTTTCCGTATTAGTGTTCCATGGTTGTCCACACACAGGTCAGGTCTTCAATGGATCTCCAGAAAGGGGGAGGCCGAACCATGACTCTTGTTACGAAGTCGCTGAACGGCGGCCAGAAATCAGTACCCGACGAAGCTTTGGAGGCATTAAGGGGCGCGCTCAGGGGAAGTGCTCTCCTGCCCGGCGAGCCCGGTTACGACGATGCGCGCACGATCTGGAACGCGATGGTCGACCGCAAGCCGTCGCTCGTGGTGCGGGCGCTCGGCGCGAACGACATCAGGCAGGCCGTGAATTTCGCGCGCGACAATGAGCTTTTGATGAGCGTGCGCTCCGGCGGGCACCAGATCGCCGGACATGCCGTCGTCGACGGCGCGATGATGCTCGATCTCTCGCTCATGAAGTCGGTTCACGTCGACCCGAGATCGAGGACCGCCAGGGCGGAACCCGGCGCGACGCTGGGCGATCTCGACCGCGAGACGCAGGCGCATGCGCTGGCCGTTCCCGTCGGCATCAATTCAACGACAGGCATCGCCGGCCTCACGCTCGGAGGCGGCTTCGGATGGATCACGCGCAAGCACGGAATGACGATCGACAATCTGAAATCCGCGGACATGGTTCTCGCCAACGGCGACATGGTGCGCGCGAGCAATAGCGAACATCCCGACCTCTTCTGGGCGATCCGTGGCGGCGGCGGCAACTTCGGCGTCGTGACCTCGTTCGAATTCGAGGCGAAGCCCGTCGGGCCGGAGGTGCTTTCCGGGTTGATCGTGCATCCGTTCGAGGATGCGCCGGCGCTGCTGCGCGAATACCGCAGGATCGCGCGGGAAGCCCCCGACGAACTGACAATCTGGACGGTCAGCCGCAAGGCTCCGCCCCTGCCGTTCCTTCCCGAGGAATGGCACGGCAAAGAGATCTTCGTCTTCGCCGCCTGCTATTGCGGCGACATGAAGGAGGGCGAGAAGGCACTTGAGGAGCTGCGCTCGCTCGGCAATCCGATCGCAGACGTGATCAGCCCGCATCCCTTCGTGGGCTGGCAGACGGCATTCGATCCGCTGCTGACGCCCGGCTCGCGCAACTACTGGAAGAGCCACGACTTCGTCGATATCCCGGATGGCTTCATCGACATCCTGACGAAGGCGATCCATGCTCTTCCCGATCCTGGGTGCGAGATTTTCGTCGCCCATCTTGGAGGTGCGATGGCGCGCGTCGCGGATGACGCGACCGCCTTCCCGCAGCGCAAGTCGCACTACACGATGAACGTGCACACGCGCTGGGAGGACCCCGCGAAGGACGAAGCCTGCATCCGCTGGGCGCGGGACTTCTTCAAGGCGGCGGAACCCTATTCCGTCGGCAGCGTCTACGTGAACTTCATGCCCGACGACGAGACCGACCGCGTCGGCGGCGCCTATGGCGGCAACATGATGCGCCTTGCCGACATCAAGGCGAAATACGACCCGAAGAACCTGTTCCGGGTCAATCACAACATTCCGCCACATGCCATGTCGCATGCAGCTGAATAGGCGCCGGTAGCATTCAGCCAGAGGGTCGGCGGGTAAAACCGCCGGCCCTTTTCTCTTGCGGCCTATCGTGACGATGCTATCCGCTTGGCCGCGCGCACGGTCGATTCCATGGCGTTCAGGTACTTCGATCTGTCGGCCCTGGAGAAGGACGGCCCGCCCTCACGAATGACACCGGCCTCGCGCAGTTCCGTATTCAGGTTGCGCATGGCAAGGGCCATGCCGATACGGTCCTCGCTGAACGCCTTGCCTGTCGGCCCGATCACCAAAGCGCCCGCCTTGACGCAGCGTGCGGCAAGCGGCACGTCGGCAGTCACGACCACGTCGCCCGCGCACGCTTCCCCGGCAATCCAGTCGTCGGCCTTGTCCGGGCCTTCCGCGACGATGACCCGCTCCACGTCCCGCCCGTCGGGCAGGCGCATCCAGGCGTTGGAGACGAAGAATACCTTGAGCGCATGCCTGTCGGCCACGCGAACGGTCTCCTCCTTGACCGGACAGGCATCGGCGTCGACGAAAACTCGCGTCATTTTGTTCGTATTCAATTGAGCTTGCCCCTTGCAAAGGCGTTGGCTTCGGATAATCCATCCACTCGTGCTTCCGGTATATCCAAACGGCTTCGGGTTCAAACGCCCGGCGGATCCGGAAGGCGGCGTGCGGTGTGGCCGCGCCGGTGCTTTATTCGGAAAGAGCTTTTCCAAAGGCCGGTTGTGCCCATGACTGCCGAATTTGCACGAAAATGAGGCGCTAAAAAATTGAATCGGCAACAAAACGACCGAAGTTCGCCGCATTTTTCTCAAATCCGCAGCTTATACCGCACATTGAGAACAAGAGCGCCGACATGTGCTTGGCGCAAACAAACTGACGACAGGGAAAATGTAATGGATCGCCGTGCCTTTCTGGCGAATTGTTCTGCGATTATTGGATTAATTTCCGCGGGAAACGTCATTCGTGTTCCTGCCGCGCATGCAATTGAAAATTTTTCCGCGGGCGGATTCGATTTTTCCTGGGAATGGCTGATCGAACGCGCCCGCGAGCGTGCGAGCGAGGCCTATGAGCCGCCATCCGCGGAAATTCCCGAGCAGATCGCGAACCTTTCCTACGATCAGCACCGCGCGATCCGTTTCCACCCGCAAAACGCCCTGTGGGGCGAAAGCGATGCGAATTTCGAGCTGCATGCCTTCCATCCCGGCTGGCTGTTCAAGACGCCGGTCAGGATCTTCGAAGTGGAAGGCGGCACCGCCCGGCGGCTGATGTTTACTGAGGCCGACTTCGAATATCGCAAGCCGCTGGACGAAAAGGCTTTCGACGGACTGAAGCTGCCCGGCGTTGCGGGTTTCCGCCTGCATTACCCGCTGAATACCACCGACTATCGCGATGAGCTGATCGCCTTCCTTGGCGCGAGCTATTTCCGCGCGCTCGGCCGCGGCAATGTCTATGGCCTGTCGGCGCGCGGCCTTGCCATCGACACGGCGGCGGGGACCGAAGAGGAATTTCCCAAGTTCACGCGGTTCTTCGTCGAAAAGCCGGAAACCGGCGCGCGCGAGATCAGGATCTTTGCCGAGCTGGAAAGCCCCAGCGTCGCCGGCGCCTATTCCTTCGTGGTTTCGCCGGGCGCGGAAACGACCGTCGACGTGGATGCCCGCCTCTTCCTGCGCGACGATGTCTCGCGCCTCGGCATTGCGCCGCTGACGTCGATGTATCTCTTCGGCGAAAACGACGATACGGGCTTCGACGACTATCGGCCGGAGGTGCACGACAGCGACGGCCTGGCGATCCTGCGCGACGACGGCAAGCGGATCTGGCGTCCGCTGTCAAATCCGCGCAAGCTGAGCCTTTCCTTCTTCGGCGAAATGAACGTTCGCGGCTTCGGGCTCCTGCAGCGCGACCGGGCTTTCGACAGCTACCTGGATACCGAAGCGCGCTACGAAAAACGCCCCTCGCTGTGGATCGAGCCTATCGGCGACTGGGGCGCGGGCACGATCATGCTGGCCGAAATCCCGTCGGAACGGGAGATCAACGACAATATCGCCGCATTCTGGATCCCGCAGAAAGCCGCCGAGGCGGGGGCGGAATTCACCTTCCGCTACAGGATGACCTGGGCGGGCGACGTGGAAGGCGACACGACGAAGGCGCGTGTCGTGAGGACAAGAACCGGCCACGGCGGCACCGCTGCTTCGCAGACCGATCCCGACCATCGCAAGTTCGTCGTGGAATTCGCGGGCGGCGGGATAGAAAAACTCGGCATAGACAGCCCGCTGGAGGCGAAGACCGAAGTAAGCGGCGCCGAGATCCGCCATCAGGATCTGCAAAAGCTCGAGCAATCGGGGAACTGGCGGCTGATCGTGGACGTTGAAAGGGAAGATACGGACACGCCGGTGGAGCTTCGAAGCTGGCTGTTGCTCGACGACAGGCTGGTTTCGGAGATCTGGTCCTATCAGTGGAATGGAGAAGTATGATCGTGCTTGCAGAAAAGGCATTGCCGGTGCATCTGGGGACTTCGCAGTCGCAGGCCTTCAACCTTGCGCGCGCCGAGTTTGCCCGCCCCGATCTGTCGGATGAGGAAATCGGCGCGGCCATCGGCCAGGCGCTCGAGGCGCTCGGATCGCCCTGTTCCATTTCCGAACTGGTCGAGGGCGATACCGATCCGGAGCTTCGGGAGTGGGTCTATTCGATAGTGTGCCTGCCGCAGCCGCGCGCGCCGCTTGCCATGCCGGTTCAAAGCTTTCGGCGTGCCGAGGGTGCCGGGGCGCTCTCGCGGGTGCTTTTGACGATCCGCAGGATCGTGGCGAGCTGAGGCGGAAGATGTACTTTGTCCCGCCGTCTCCCGTTCTCGCCCTGGCCGAGCGGATTCGCATTCCGAGCAGGCGTATCGGCGCGATATTGCTCGCCGCCGGCCTGACCTTCGGCGCGGCGGCGATGTTCGGCACGGTCGTGGTTGCGGACGGGTTCGACTGGCTTGACGTGGTGCGCGTCGCACTGGTCGCTGTTACCGGTTTCTGGCTTGCGTGGGGCGGCTGCACGGCCTTTCTCGGCCTTCTGTTCGACAGCGACAAGGTGGCGCGCATCGAGGGGCGGCCCAAGGGACGAACGGCGATACTCTTTCCCGTTTACAACGAGGATGGCGAAGCGGTGTTCCGCCGCCTGGAGGCGATGTACCGCTCTCTCGACCGGCTCGGCGTCCTCGATCTCTTCGATTTCCACGTTCTTTCCGATTCCACGAAACGCGAAAACGCGGAAACCGAAAAAGAGCTTTACCGGCGTTTCGTCGTCCGCATGGCGGCGGGCGGGTGCCTCTACTATCGCCACCGCTCGCCGAACGTAGGCCGCAAGGCAGGCAACCTTGCCGAATTCATCCGCCATTCCGGCGGCGCCTACGACTACATGCTGGTGCTCGACGCCGACAGCCTTATGCGTGGCGAAACGATCCTCGAAATGGTGCGGCGGATGGAAGCCGAACCGAAACTGGGCCTGCTTCAGACCGTGCCGCAGATCCTTGGCCGCCGGACCCTCTTCGGACGGACGCTTCAGTTTTCCGCAAGTTTCTATTCGCCGGTCTTTTCGCGCGGGGTCGCCGCGCTGCAGGGGGGCGAAGGCCCTTTCTGGGGCCACAATGCGCTTGTGCGCACGCGCGCCTTCGCCGCTTCATGCGGCATGCCCTCTCTTGCCGGCAAACCGCCGTTCGGCGGGGATATCCTGAGCCACGACACCGTGGAGGCGGCCATGCTGGCGCGCGAAGGCTGGATCGTGCGCCTCGACCCCGATCTTGAAGGCTCCTACGAGGAAGCGCCGTCGAACGCCATCGAATATGCCAAGCGGGACCGCCGCTGGTGCCAGGGCAACCTTCAGCACGCGCGCGTGCTGGGCGCGGCCCGCTTCAGGATGTGGAGCCGGATTTCGATCCTCCAGGGCATATTCGCCTATCTTTGCTCGCCGCTCTGGCTTCTGTTCCTGCTGGCGAGTGTCGCAGCCCCCCTCTTCGCCCCGCCGCCGGTCTATTTCGACGGCAGGTCGCCCTTCCCGGTCTTTCCCCATCCCGAAACGGAAATGGCGCTCGCCCTGCTTTTCGGCGTCGTCGCGCTGCTTATCCTGCCGAAGGTCCTGCTTGTCGTGCGTGCCTTCGTTTCGGGCTCCGGCAAGGCATATGGAAACCCGGTGCAGGTCGTCGCCAGCGCCTTCTCGGAGCTGGTGCTGACCTCGCTTCTGGCGCCCGTCCTGATGATGTTCCAGAGCCGTTCGGTCGTGCAGGTGCTTCTGGGGGCCGATTCCGGCTGGCCGAGTACGGATCGCGACGACGGTTCGCTGTCGCTGAGGGAAAGTTTCCTCGGCACATGGTGGATGAGCGTTTTCGGCGGCGCGATGCTTTATTTCGCCCACACTTATGTACCGGAACTCGTTTACTGGCTCCTGCCGATCGTGTTGCCGCTCCTGCTTGCGCCCGTTCTCGTCTGGGCGACCGCCTCGGTCGCGATCGGCGATGCGTCGCGCCGTCTTCGCCTTTTCCAGGTGCCGCAGGAACGCGAACCGGAGCCGATCGTCCGTTTCGTGGCGGACAAGGCGACGATGCCGCGGCAGGAAGCGGCCTGATATCCGGGCACGCAATGCGACAATTTTTGTCGACCCGGTACCGGACGTCTGGTGATAGCCTTTCCCGATCCGATTTAACCTTCACCTCTGCCTGCGTGGAGTTGGGATTGCCCGGATCATGGATCAGGAACTGAAAGCTCCCTTCGCGCTGGAAGTGGAGGAAGTGGCGGGGAAGCTTGCGACCGCACCCGAAATCGGCCTTTCCGCGGGCGAGGTCGAAAAGCGGCGCGCGATTTACGGGCCCAACCAGCTGCGTCGCGAGGACGTGAAAAGCGCGTTCGCGATCCTCGCGAACCAGTTCAAGAGCATTATCGTCTGGCTTCTCGTCGCTGCCGCCGGGCTTTCATTCCTTCTCGGAGATCTGGCGGAAGGCATCGCGATTGCCGTCGTCCTTGTGCTCAACGGCGCGATCGGGTTTTTCACCGAATTGCGCGCGGTCCGGTCCATGGAAGCCCTGATGCGCCTGACCGAGGTGCGAACGCGCGTGCGCCGGGAGGGAATGCTGCGCGAGGTCAATGCGCACGACCTCGTGCCCGGCGATATCGTCGTGCTTGAAGCGGGGGACATCGTTACCGCCGATCTGCGTCTTGTCGAGGCGTCGAACCTTCGTTGCGACGAATCCCTTCTTACCGGCGAATCCGTGCCCGTAACCAAGAGCGTTTCGAGCGTGGCCGCCGACACGATCATCGGCGACCGGGTGAACATGGCCTTCAGCGGGACCGCCGTTACCCAGGGCACGGGCGCGGGCATTGCCGTCGCCACCGGGATGGAGACCGAACTTGGCCGCATCAGCGCGCTGGCGCAAACGGCGGATTCCGATATCTCTCCCCTTGAAAGACGGCTCGACAGGCTGGGCCGCAGGCTGGTGTGGCTGACCCTCGCCCTCGCCGCGCTGACCAGCCTTGCGGGCATTCTGCGCGGGCATGCGGTGGCCGATATGATCCAGACCGGAGTGGCCCTCGCGGTTGCCGCGATCCCCGAGGGATTGCCCGTCGTCGCCACGCTCAGCCTTGCCCGCGGCATGTGGCGCATGGCGGCGCGAAACGCGATCATGACGCGCCTTTCTTCCGTGGAAACGCTTGGCGCGACGACGCTCATCGTGACCGACAAGACCGGAACGCTCACCGAAAACCGCATGACCGTGACCGGATATCTTCTAGCCGAAGGGGATGTGAAGGCCGAAAACCGCGATGGAAGCACAGGTTTTTCAGCCGGGTCGAGCCCGCTTGATCCCGGTGAGGATGCGGCCCTTGGATGGGCGCTTTCGATAGGCGCTCTCTGCAATACGGCAGGACTGGGGGACGGTTCGGGCGCCGCCGCCACCGGCGACCCCATGGAGATCGCGCTGCTGAAGGCTGCGAGCGGAGCCGGCATGTCACGTGCCGCCCTGGAGGAGCGTTCCAGGGAGGTGAAGCGCCATGCCTTCGACCCGGACCGCAAGATGATGGCGACCGTTCACGCTTGCGATCATGGTTTTCTCTATGCGGTCAAGGGCGCGCCTGAAGCGGTGATCGAGGCATGCGACGCAGAATTGACCGGCGAGGGGGAAAGGGCCGTCGACGACGCCGGCCGCGAACGCTGGATCGAACGCAACAGCCGGGCTGCGAAGGATGGCCTGCGCCTGATCGCGCTTGCGATGAAAACCGCGAAGTCGGATGCGGAATCCCCTTACGAGGGGTTGACCCTTGTCGCGCTCGTCTGCTTTCTCGACCCGTTGCGAAAGGATGTGCCGGACGCGATCAGGGCGAGCCGGGAAGCCGGCGTGCGCGTTGTGATGTTGACGGGCGATCACGCGGAAACAGCAGCGAATATCGCGAAGCAGTCGGGCCTCGCTTCGCCCGAAATGTCCGTCTTCGCGGGCCGCGAACTGGCCGATCTCGACCCGCAAAGCGCCGATCCGCAGTTGCGCCGACGCTTGCTGGAAGCGGATGTTTTCGCCCGCGTCGCGCCGGACACCAAGCTGAAGCTCGTAAAGCTTTTCCAGGATAGCGGCCATGTCGTGGCCATGACCGGCGACGGGGTGAACGACGCGCCGGCGCTGAGGAAAGCCGATATAGGCATCGCCATGGGCCAGCGCGGAACGCAGGTCGCGCGCGAGGCCGCCGACATGGTCCTGAAGGACGACGCGTTTTCGACAATTATCGCGGCGATGCGTCAGGGCCGCATCATCTTCGAAAACATCCGCAAGTTCGTCGTCTATCTGATGTCGTGCAACGTGAGCGAGGTGCTGCTCGTCGGCATCGCCGTCGGCGCCGGGCTTCCCGTGCCGCTGCTGCCGCTGCAGATTCTGTTCCTCAACCTCGTGACCGACGTTTTCCCGGCTTTCGCCCTCGGCCTCGGGCGGGGGGAAGAGGACGTCATGCGCCAGCCGCCGCGGGATCCGCGCGAGCCCATCGTCGACGGAAAGCGCTGGCTGCTGATAGGCGCGCTTGGCGTGACGATCATGGCGGCGACGCTTGGCGCATTCGCCGTCGCGCTATTTGAACTTGGCCTTGAGCCGGCGGAGGCCGTGACGGTCGCCTTCCTGACGCTCGCGCTGGCGCAGCTCTGGAACGTCTTCAACGTAAGGCGTGCGTCCCAGGGCGTCTTTTCAAACGACATCACGCGCAACCCTTACGTCTGGGGTGCGCTCGGCCTTTGCCTGGGTCTGATTGCGCTTGCGCTTTACCATCCGGGCCTTTCCTCCATACTCGGGCTTCCATTGCCAAGTGCCGCAGGACTGTTGCTCGCGGGCGTCATGAGCCTAGTTCCCCTGATCGCGGGGCAGGCCGGCCTCATTTTGTCTTCGGCCTTTAGGTCCCGGGCAGCCGCAAAAATTGAATCTTCCAGTGCGTGAGAATTTCGTTTTGCTATAATTTTGAAATACTTGAATCCATAAATACTGTTTACGACGTTGAGGAACTTGATAGAGTTTATTTAAAAGAATTTGGAGGTGAGGTCATGCGCAAGTTCATCGCCATCGTCGTTTCCAATGCCCTTGCCCTTCAAACGGCATTCGCCGCACCGGCCGTGACGACGGCCAACGTAAACTTCCGCGCCGGACCCGGAACGGGCTTCCAATCCTTCGGAACCCTGCCGGAAGGCACCGAGGTCGACCTCGGCGACTGCGACGAGACGGGCGCCTGGTGCTCCGTCACCTATCAGGGCAACACGGGCTTCGTCAGCGGCAGCTACCTGCACATGACGGAAGATCAGGGCGATGACGACGAGCAGGGCTGGCCGCGCACCTACACGACCGACAAGGGCGCGACCCTCATCCTCTATCAGCCGCAGGTCTCCGACTGGGAGAACTTCCAGACGCTCGATGCCCTCGTCGCCGCCGAATATGTGGCGAAGGAAGGGGCGACGCCCGTATTCGGGATCATCGGCCTCACCGGCAAGACCTATGCGGATCAGGAGGAAGGCGATGTCCTGATCGAGGACCTCACGGTTACGGAACTGAACTTCTCCGCCCTCGATCGCGAGGCGATGACGGATCTGTCGCTCCAGGTCGGCAAGCTCGTGCCCACCGGGCCGATCACCGTCAAGGAAGAGCGGATCACGGCAAGCCTTGCCGAATACAAACGCATGGACGATGTCTCCGATCTCGGTACGGATGCGCCGCCGATCTTCGTCTCCACCAGGCCGGCGATCCTCGTCCAGACGGATGGCGAAGCGATCTTCGCGCCGGTGAAAGGCGCAAGCGGGCTTTCCTTCGTGGTCAACACGAACTGGGACATGTTCAAGGTGGACGATGGCGGCACACTCTACCTGCGCAACGACAAGTCCTGGCTTACCTCGTCCGATATTTCCTCGGGCTGGCAGGAGACGGACGCCCTGCCCGAGCTCATCAACAATCTGCCGGACGACGAGAACTGGGCGGATGCGAAGGAGGCCATTCCGCCGAGCCCGCCAGAGGACGGAGCGGCACCTAAGATTTTCTATTCCGACAAGCCCGCCGAGATGATCGTCTTCGAGGGCGAGCCGAAGCTTGAAGCCGTGCCCGGAACGCGCCTCGAATGGGCCTCGAACACGCAAAGCGACGTCTTTTATCTCGCCGAGACGAAGACCTGGTACATCCTCGTTTCGGGCCGCTGGTTCAAGTCGGCCTCGCTTGACGGACCGTGGGTCTTTACAACGCCGGACTTGCCCGACGATTTCCGGAATATCCCCGAGGACGCCTCCTATTATTCCGTGCGCGCCTCCGTGCCTGGAACGTCGGAGGCCGATCAGGCGCGCCTGAAGGCGAGCATCCCGCACACCGCGCGTGTGGAGGAGGGAACGGTGAGCGCCGATGTCGCCTATGCGGGCGACCCGGATTTCCAGCCGATCGAAGGCACGCAGATGTCCTACGCCGTCAACACCAGCGACCAGGTGATCAAGGTCGGCGGCAAATACTACGTGCTGCAGGACGGTGTCTGGTTCGTCGGCGACAACCCGAACGGCCCCTTCCAGGTCGCAACATCCGTGCCGGACGAGATCTACACGATCCCGCCTTCCTCGCCCGTTTATAACACCACATACGTGCGCGTTTACGAGACGGAGCCGGGTGCTGTCTGGTTCGGCTACACGATGGGTTACCTCGCGGGCTTCCTCGCCTGGGGCACGATCGTCTACGGGACCGGCTGGTACTACCGGCCCTGGTACAACCGCCCATGGTACAGGCCGGGGATCTATTTCCCGAGGCCCGTGACCTACGGCATCGGCGCCTATTACAACCCCGTGCGCGGACTTTACGGACGCTACGGATATGCCTACGGCCCCTATCGCGGGATCGCGGGCGGCGCGATCTACAACCCCCGCACCGGCGGCTATATCCGCGGCGGGCGCATCTACGGCCCGCGCGGCTCGGCAGGTTTCATCGCGGCGTATAATCCGGTCACGGGCCGGGGCGGCGTCTACGTCGGCGGGCACGGCATCTACGGTTCCTGGAAGGGCGGCGGTGTCACGCGCGGTCCGGAGTGGGCACGTGCGCGCGCGACGGGGCGCGATGCGGCGGCGAACCGCTGGCAGAGAGCGCAGGCGGGGGACCGCGTGGCCAACCTTGGCCGGCGTGGCGATGTGTTCGCCGGGCGTGACGGCAGCGTCTATCGCCGGCAGGGCGACAATTGGCAGAAGTTCGACGGCGGGCGCTGGTCGGGCGTGGACCGCCCGTCGCGCGAGCAGCTGCGCGACCGCGCGGGTGGCGCGGCGGCGGCCATCGGCGGCGCGGGCGCGGGAGCGGCAATAGCCAACCGGCCCGGCAGGGACCGTCCCGCGACGACGCGTCCCGCGCAAAGGCCCTCGGCGGAACGCCCGGCCCAGCGGCCCGCGCAAAGACCCTCCGCCAGCCGGCCCCAGCAGCGGCCTTCGGCAAGCCGCCCGGCACAACGCCCTGCGGCGAGGCCGGCACAGGCGCCGTCGCATCTTTCGCGCGACAACCGGGCAAGGCAGGCCGGCAACCGGCAGGTCAACCGCAACCGCGCCGCAACGCGCCGTCCGCCATCCGGCGGTGGCCGTGCGAGAGGCGGTGGCGGGCGGCGCGGCGGAGGGCGCCGTTGAAGACGCCCGCTACCTGTCCGCGAAGATCCGGTTCCAGTCGTCCTTCATGCTGATGACGCGCCAGCCCTTGTCCTTTGCCTCGTCCATGAGGTCCTGCGGGAAGGCGCCGAAGTGGGTGTCGGGCAAGCCGTTGGCGGGGCCGTAGGCGTATTCGCGGTCGGCGTCGTCGTGAAAGACCAGCATCATCAGTCGCGCACCGCCGCCCGCGCCGGTCCATTCCAGCATCTGGCGGTCTCCGGCCGAATTGCCGAATGCGGCGATCGGGCGCTTGCCGATGAACTTGTTGATGCCGACGGGCTTGCCGGCCTTGTCGTCGATGAAATCGATCTCGGCCTCGCGCATCAGGACGGGCGTGCCGTTTACCTCTTCGTATTTGGTCTTGATGGACGAGCCGATCACCTGCTGGGCCGGAATGCCGTAGACCTCAAGCGTCATGGGCCGCATGAATTCCACGCCGCCGCCCGAGACGATGTAGGTCATGAAGCCGTTGTCCCGCAGGTACTCCAGGAGCTCGACCATCGGCTGGTAGGCAAGTTCAGTATAGGGCCGGTCGAAGCGCGGATGCTTCGCGGTCTTGAACCAGTCGGTCACGATCTTCTCGAAATCGGCCGTGCTCATGCCCGCGTGGCTGGCCATGACAAGCTCCACCAGCCCCTTCTCGCCGATCTTGCCCAAGGCTTCCATGTCGTTGTCGAGCACGGCCTTGAAGGGCTGCGTCGTTTTCCACTCGGGATGGTCCGGCGCGAGCGCCTTTACACGGTCAAGCGCGAACGCAAGCTGGGTATAAATCGGGTGCTCGACCCACAGCGTGCCGTCATTGTCGAATGTCGCTATCCGGTCGGCCGGCGCCACGAAATCCGCTCCGCCGTCGGTGGTGACGGCCTCGACGAATTCAACGATCGCCTGTTTGCTCGCGCCGTCGTTCCAGGACGGCAGCGGATCGTCCTGCGCCAGCGCTGCGGATGCGAAGAAAAAGGCGCCTATGACGCCTGCGGAGAGTATCGAAGTGAAACGGGGTATCCGCATGTTACCGATCTCCTCAAAAACCGGGCTGCAAAAAACAGTTCGCCCCATCGTGAAACGGGGCGAACCGGAGCTTGCACAAGCCGCCGCTCAATTACCGGTCCGGTTGGACATGGCCTTTTCGACCTGCGCCTTGACTGCCGAAAGATTGAAGCTTGCTCCCGGCTGCATGGGCGGGAAATCGACCGCAGTCTGGGCAAGTTTGCCAACTTCCTGCTGAATGAAGACGAACCGCCAGAACTCGAATGCCCACCATTCTCCGGCGAACAGGGAATCCCCGACATTCATCTTCTCGAACGGGTCCAGCCGCAAATTGGTTATTCCCGGCCAGTCAAGCGGCACCTTGGGACCAAACCAGCCATCGGGCTGATCGATGAAGGTGTATTTGTAGTCGCCGACACGAGCCGCCGCGAGCGTCGACTCGGTGAAGTACCATAGTTCATTGCGGGCCGATTTGCCGCCCTTGGTCAGCATGTCGAGCTGGTTGTAACCATCGAGATGGACCTTGTACTCTGTACCATTAAGCGTCTTTCCCTTTTGTAGGTCAGCCGCGATATCGCCATCATAGCCAGCGGCCGCGGCAAAGGTCGGGAACCAGTCCAGTCCCGACATGACTCCGTTGATGACCTGATTGGCTTCGATTTTTCCGGGCCAGCGCACAACGAGCGGGACGCGGAAGCCGCCTTCGGTACCCATGCCTTTCCAGCCCTTGAATGGCGTGGTGCCGCCATCCGGCCAGGTGAAACCTTCGGCGCCGTTATCCGCGGTTACCGCCACGATCGTGTTGTCGGCGATACCCATTTCCTCCAGCTTGTTCATGACATCGCCGATGATGTCATCGAACTGGGCCATGCCGGCTTCCTGAACAGACCAGCCGTTCTCGGAATTACGCAAGTTTTCGTATTTCGGCGACAAATGCGTGAAGACATGCATCCGGGTCGGGTTCAGCCAGACGAAGAACGGCTTGCCGTCGGCCTTTGCCTTGTCCATGAAGTCAAAGGCGTGGTCGCGGATGACGTCATCGACGGTTTCCATATTGAGTTCCACGCCTTCCGTCGGATGCGGCGGCAGCGGGCCCATGTCGACGATACGCTGCTTGCCGACCTTGCCCCAGCGCGGGTCGACGGTCGTGTCGTCGGTATCGGTCGCGAATGTGTGCAGCACGTTGCGCGGGCCGACCTTGTCCAGCAGATCCTTCGGGTAGTTCGGATGCCAAGGGTCTTCCATGGCGTCCAGATGGTAGAGGTAGCCGAAGAATTCATCGAATCCATGTAATGTCGGCAGAAACTCGTTCCTGTCTCCCAGGTGGTTCTTGCCGAACTGTCCGGTCGCGTAGCCGAGCTCCTTCAGGGCGGTTGCGATGGTCGGCGCCTTCGCCGGCATGCCGATGGTCGCGCCGGCCTGGCCGACAGTGGTCATTCCGGTGCGGATCGGCAGTTCGCCGGTGATGAAATTGGCGCGGCCGGCCGTGCAACTCGCTTCGGCATAGTAATCGGTGAAGATCGCTCCCTCGGATGCGAGCTTGTCGATGTTGGGCGTGCGCCCTGCCATAAGGCCGCGATGATAGGCGCCGATATTCCACATGCCGATGTCATCGCCCATGATGAAGACGATGTTCGGTTTGGCATTTGCATCGGACTGGGCAAGCGCGGGCGCTGAAGCTGTAATGCCGATCGCGAGCGCAAGTACGGGCAAAATAGAAAGCATCGCTCCGCCCGGACTTTGCGTCCGGATTGATCCGCCTTCGTTGAATTGCGTGATCATGATGTCCTCCGATTTGTTTTTCAGTGAGGCTTTCGCCGGGCTTACATGGGATGGCTCGTCTCAAGGGTGTCGAGAGGGGGTGCCCGGACGGTCGAGGAGGGTGAGGATTTCCGCCTCCAGCTCGCCGACGAAATTGACGTATTCAGCGACCTTGTCGTTTCCGGTCGTGGAAGCCGCCTGCCAATAACGCAGCGCGATTGCCGCTTCCCCATAGTCCTCGCATACCGATTTGAAGTGAGCGTCTTCAGCGCAGCGCTTGCGAATTTCAAACTCGCGCTGCGGGAAACGAACAACGATCGAATGGATCTCCTTCATGGCAGCCGTCCGGTTGCGGCGACCGGATCGCCGGCGCTCCGCGCTATGCTTCTTCGATTATCGATTAGGGAGTATAGTGGTCCTTCCGTAGGGTTTTTGTAGTGTGCGAACATGTACGAACATGTTCCCCAAAGTGTTCTACCGCTTCGATTTGTTGGACGAAGCGAATGATAACAGGCTGATATGCATCAATGACGGGATGGATGCAGCCCGGTAGACCCGATGCAGTGCTGAACTGCCTCGTTTTCCCGATTTGATTCAGTAACTTCACGTGTCCATGGTCGAGGGTATTGCAGTGCAGAGTACTGATACCGCTGCGAGTGGTCAGAGTTCCCGGCCGGACCCGTCAGAGGATGACGTGGAGGAGGAACTTCGGCGCATCCTTTCGAATCCCGAATTTCAGGCGAGCGCGAAGCGGCGGGCGTTCCTGCGTTTCATTGTCGAAGAGGCGCTGGCGGGCCGGGCGGCCAGGCTCAAGGGTCATGCGGTGGCGGTCGCCGTGTTCGGGCGCGACGAGACGTTCGATTCCCAGTCCGATCCGGTCGTGCGTCTCGAGGCGCGGCGGCTGAGGCGCGATCTCGACTGCTACTACGTCGAAGCGGGCAGCCATAACCCCGTGCGCATCTCGATCCCGAAGGGCTCATACGTCCCGCGCTTCGAATGGCACGAGCCGGTGCAAGCCGCGGATACCTCCAGGGGCGGCGAAACCGAGCCCGGCGGTTCGTATGCGCAAAGCGAAGCGCCGGGCGCAATTTCCCATTCGCCGAGCGGTGCCCGGCTCTCCATGAAAAGCCTGGTTGTCGCGTTTGCGTTGATCGCTGCACTCGGCGCCGCGGTTGCTGCCGGCTGGTATCTCACCGCCGGCAAGGAAAATGTCGTTGCCGGCAGCTATGCGAACGAGCCGGCGATTGTCGTCCTGCCTTTCGAGGCTCTGACCAGGGATGAAGACAATAACCACCTTGCGGAGGGCATTCGCCAGGAACTCATCGGCGATCTGATGCGGTTCGCCGGCTTCCGGGTCTACTCGCCACCGGTCGGCGGCGAAAAGGCGGCAACCGCCGAACCGGTAAAGCTCGCGCGGGATCTCGGCGTGGCCTATGTGGTGACCGGCAGCCTGCGCACAGGCCCCGGTGAACTGCATGTCGCAACGCGGATGTTCGACGCCGCCACCGGCCAGGTGCTGTGGTCCGGGACCTACAATCGCGCATTGACGCCGGAGTCGCTCATTCGCGTGCAGGACGACCTCGCAGGCGAAATCGCAAGCGTTCTCGGCCAGCCCTATGGAGTGGTCGCAGGCGACCTGAAACTTCGCGCGGCAACGCCGGCGGTGTCGAGCATGAAGAGTTACATGTGCGTTCGGCGCGCCTACGGTTATCGCCGGGGCTTTTCCCGCGCGGAGTTCGAGCCGGTTCTCGGCTGCCTAGAGGAGGCCGTGCGCCGCGATCCCGCCTACAGCGATGCCTGGGCCATGCTCGGCTGGCTCCACCTCGATGCGGGCCGGTTCGAGTTTTTCGGTGCCGACAAGCTTCAGGATGAATATCAAAAGGGCTTTCAGGCTGCATCGAAGGCGCTGGTCCTGGAGCCTGACAACACTCTGGCGCTGAAGGCGCTTTCGTCGATCAACCACTATATGGGGCATTACGAGGAGGGCGAGCGCCTTGCGCGCCGCGCGGTGGAACTCAACCCCCATGATCCCGATACGCTGGCGCAGCTTGGCTGGCGGCTGGCGGTGCGTGGAAATTTCGACGAAGGCATTCCGATCCTCAATCGGGCGATCGAGCGCACGGTGAACCCGCCGGGTTGGTATTTCCACCTCATCGCGGTCGACCTGCTTCTCAAGGGCGATTTCGAGCGAATGCTTCAGGTGGCTCAACGTTCGGCGGTGAACGGATCGGCCGTCAGCCAGGTGCTGATCGCCATTGCCGCGACTGAGTTGGGGCAGCGCGATACCGCGAAAGCCGCGCTTGAGGAGTTGCCGGAGTCCGGCCCGATCGCACGCGACGCCAAGGCTTTTTTCCGCCGTCATGGCTCGACCGACGAAATCGTCGATGCCATCGAGGCGGGGCTGGCGAAAGCCCGTCAGGCTGCATCGACCCCCGAGGATTGATACTCCGCCCCTCCTGCGGATGCGAAGGCCCGCTTCATGCCTTCCGGTTGGGGCCGAAGCGGACGATGCGGTCCATCCTCCCGCCGCCGACGCGGGGCAAGGCCGGTTTGGGCGGAGGAACGAAGCCCGGGTCGTCGGCCGCTCCTTTCGCGTTCACGGCCACCCTGTTGCCACTGAGGCCACCCGCGAGCCTTCCCGCCATCCAGCGTGCGGCCTGTGGCGCGGCAACGCTCGTACCGTTCAGCGCCACCAGCGAACCGTTGCGCGAACCGGCGCTCAAGATGCCGTGCAACACGCGCGTATCGTCGCTTACCGCTGCCGCATCCGGGCCTGTTCGCGTCGGATGCGAGGCGCCGCAGGCGGTGGTGATCGGGCCGGCCGCCGAATAGATTGCCAGCTCGCCGCTGGATTCGACGAAGCCTGCCAGCACCGCCGGGCGTTCGCCGCAGGCAAAACCGCTGAGCGTGCCGGCGCGGCGCACGACACAGGTCGAGCCCGGAGGGTCGATCGGCAACGGGGCGCCAAAGGCATTGAACCGGTCGTAGCAGTCATTGTCGAAATAGGATTGCCGGCCGAAGCGGGGGAAGCCGGGCAGTGTCTCGTCGCGGCGAACCCAGACCTCCACACTGTCGACAGGGGTAAGGTTCAGGTTCCTGATCCTGATTTTCCAGACACCCGAGGGCGCGACGTCTGCCGGGTTGTCGTGAGAAAAGGTTGGTGCGGCGCTAACCGTGATGAGCCCACGGTCTGTCGGCGACGGCTGAAAGGCGTACCACAAGCGCCCGACGACCAGGTTCTGATCGGTTTCAAGGACCTGCATGGAACCGGCCGTCGTCGTGACCGGATCGCTTTCAGGCCCGCCCGCCGGTTCCACCGTGACTTCGACCAGGTTATCCGGGTCCTCTACGCACGGCATCCAGATCTCGACATAGCTCGCCGTGAGATCGTCCGGCGGCAACCGCCAGTGCAGTTCCACTTCATCGCCTTCATCGCCGGGGGGTTCCAGCCTGACCCGGGCATGCGAGCGGGCCAGGTTGCCGTTGCCGGCGGGCAGCGCGAGTTGCCTTTCGCGATTGGGCAGCGGCCTGAACTTCCGGTCCAGCATTTTCTCCACGATGCCGGTACCGTCATGCGGGCCGGCGAAATTGCCGTAGCTGAAGTTGACGACCAGCGGAACCCGCTTGCCCGGATCGCTCTGGTAGCGGAACCGCTTCGCCATCTTCTTGATGAACACCGTGGCCAGGGCAAGAGAGGGCAAAAGATCGGCGCCGCTCACATCCATCGTCACATCGGTCGGCAACTGTACGCAGATTATGGGGTTCGTATCGTCCACGGTGCCGGGTTCGCTCCCCGCCGCAAGGCCCATGACATGCGTGCCGTGGGAGACGCGCAGCGCTGCCTGTTTCACGCCCGGCCAGGCGAAATCGATCAGCCCGGCCTGATGGTAAAACGTGTCCTCGTCGAGGAGGCCGGCCGCGGTGTTGTTTGCCAGCAGCATGTCGATTTCGTCATTGGCCAGCGCCCGTCCCTGGCTGACCGGCACCGTGCCCGCGCTTGCCGAAGGATCGGCATCCATGATCCATGCGAACGCCACGCGGGATTTCGTTGGGTCCGTTTTGCGAAACAGTTCATGCGCGAAGGCTATGCCGTTGTCGATGACCGCGGTGACGACCGACCCGTCCGGAACCAGAATGTTCGGAAGGGCGGCGGGCCATCTGCCTGCTCCGAAGTCGAGCACGGCGTCCGGGACGATCGTCCCGCACAAGAGCCGCTTAACGCCCAGGGGATTGTCCCTGATATTGGCCGCGTTCAGGAACGCGCTCGTCGCATAGACCGTGGGGTACTGGATTTCCTCTCGATCCCGGTCTTCGTCGCTGTAAAGGTTCGGGATAATCACTGTGCCTTCAAGGCCGGCGTTCCTGGCGTTTTCGAGAAGGTCCTTCAGCGAAAGGTCCTCAAGCTCGAGAATCGCGCTCCACCATTGCTCCGTCACGCCGCTGCGCGCGACGATCTCAAGGCGGAATGCCATGATCGGGTCGATGACATCCGCGGGTGTGTCCTTGTACCAGTTCAACATTTTCATACCCTCCGGTTCGCGCGCTTCTGCCTGCGCGTTCCGTACCTGTTTCCAAGCCGGCTAAATATCGAGCCACTCGCTCTTGGCTTGATTCCAAAGCCACGCGAGCGAGGCGGACTGGAGGGCATTCGCATCGAGGGCCGTGACGGTTTGCGTCGCCCATGGCGCCTGCGGCGTCTGGGATTGCGTCGCCACGTCGTAAAGCAGCGTCCAGTTGAAGTCGTCGTTGGAGGGGTATTGCGCGCCGTCGAAGGTCCATCCGTTCAACTGGTTCGCGCCTGTGCATCGGCCCACGAAATAGGCGCCAAGCGTCAGGCCGAGGATCGCGCCCGCCACGCTGTCGACCGGAAAATGCACGCCCGCGACCGTTCGGTTGATGGCGATGCGCGCTGCCTGCCGCATCATCATCTCGCCCCAGACATCATCGCTGTAGGGCACGACCCCGGTATCGCGCAGCAGCAGCCAGAGAACGCGGGCGAGAGTGAAGGATTCCGTCGAATGTCCGCTCGGAAGGGAGCCGTGCGTCGGCGTCAGGATCATCGGCTGGATCTGCGGTGAAAACTCCATCGGCCGCTTGCACGCCAGCGCGTATTTCATCCTCATCTCCACCAGATTGGCGAGACCGTGGGCCACCGACAGAAGCTCGATCGTGAACGGCGTGCGCGACGGGTTCATATAGGCGATGGAGCGCAGGAACTCGGTCGGCGTGCCGAGCTGGGCGATGACTTCCGCCGCCCGGTCTTGCCTGAGGTCGGCATAGTTCGCCACCAGATCGAGCTGATTCCTGAAGATGGCGACCGTCGGACGGACCATCGTCGCAAGCGGCTTGTAATCCGTGTCAGGCGGGACCACGCCATTTGCGCCGGATGTCAGTTCCAGATGCCAGACATGGCCCGCTCTCGGGTTGTTTCCTGCGGGATCGAAGGTAAACCCCAGTCTGGATGCCAGTTCGAAGCCGAAAATGCTGCCCCGGACCGCTGGCGACAGCCGCGCCAGATAGGCCGCTGTTTCAAGGTTGTTTTCCTGGATGGCGGCCGTCACCGGCTGCCATGTCCCGGCGATGCCGTCGCGATTGGCGATCAGGGCATTGACGAGGAGCGGCTGATCGGACGGCGATATGCCGCCAAACCCGCCGAAGCCCCCAAAACCACCGAAACCACCGAAACCACCGAAGCCGCCGAAGCCGCCGAAGCCGCCGAAACCACCGAAGCCCCCAAATCCGCCTTGCTGAAGCGTCGTCTCTGGAAATGTCATGGCACAATCCCTCCGGTTAAAAATTTCGGTCAGACTCTAATCAGGCGGCAGCCCCGCTTGTCGCAATGTCTCGGCGAATTCACGCCCGACACTGTAGGGCGCGCTCGGCGAATTCTGGAGCCAGCGCGCGACGGTCAGGTCCGGTTGCCGTCCGAGCAGCTCCTCGATCGTTCGCCTCGCCTTCCCCCTTTTGCCAAGCCGCATTTCCGCGACTGCCTTGGCCCTGAGCGTCGATGTATGCGCGCGGTTCAATCTCAGCGAACGATCGGCAAGTTCCAGCGCGCGCTCGTAATTCTCTCCGGCAATGCAGGCCGAGGCGGCGAGCGACAGATAGAAATACCGGTACGGGTCGATCGGCGAGAGATGCAGCGCAAGCTCCGTATCGTGCATCGCGGCATCGCCGATCCCCTTGAAGGCGTAAAGCGTGCCGCGCAGCAGCCTGCCCATCGCGTAATTCGGGTTGTATTCAAGCGCCATGTCGTAGCGCTGCTCGGCTTCGTCCAGCTGATGCGCCAGGTTTGTCAGCGCGAACCCTTCGGCGACCAGCGCGGTGACGTTGGTCGGGTCCTGATCCAGAGCGGTTCTGGTGCACTGAAGCGCAAGGGCGGTCTCGCGGGCGGGGGAATCCGTCCAGCCCTGCTGTACGGCAAGCACATGCCACTTGGCCTTCCAGGCAAGTGCGGTGGCCGGCGGGCTCGAAGAACGGGTGATCAATTCGTCCAGCAATTCCGCGGCATAGTCGAAATGGCGCGGCGAAAGCCTGTAGATGAGGCCGATGGCGCTCATCAGCAGCGAATAGGCGTCGAGCGTCTGCTTCCGGCTTGAGAGCGCCATCTGGATTTCCGTCCGCAGGATCGCCGACTGGCAGTCCTTGGCAATCCGGTGGATGGCCGACGGGTCCTGAAGAATGGCCGGCACGTCTTCACTGACGCGCTCGGACCAGATTACGCGTCCGCTTTTGACGTCCGCGAGCTCGATGTCGAGGCTGACGTGCCTTTCATCGCCGCTGTAGGTTCCAGATAGGATGAAATCAGCCTTCAGGGTATCCGCGATCTTCGCCAGCGAGCTTCCCCGCATGCGAAAACCGGTCGTCGAAAGGCGGGAAATCACATTGATCTCCGAGGAGCGCGACAAGGCGACGATCAGTTCCTCGGCAAGCACCTCGCCAAGCGTGAAGTGATCTTTTGATCTGCTGCGCGGGGTGAACGGTATGACCGCGATCGTCGGCAGCAGGTCCTCGTACCGCAGCAGGGGAACGACTTTCGGGTGGGTGCCGAAAGGATGGACCCGGAATGCGCGCACCGGCTCGGCTATGTTTTTCAGATGGCACTCGCCGATATCCTCGAACTCCCCGTCAAGCTCGTTCGAAAGGGCGTCGCGCACCTCTGCCGTCGCCACGATCTCGCCGGGACGGGCCAGTGTCATCAACCGGGCGGCAATGTTTACGTGATAGCCGTAGAGGTCGTGATCGTGTGTCGTGATCACGTCGCCCGTGTCGATCCCGATGCGCAATTGCATTGCGCGTTCGGGCGGAAGCCCGGCATTGACCTTCGCGAGTTCGCGGGGCATCGCGATCGAAAAGCGGACCGCGTCCGCGACGTCCTCGAATTCCACGAAAACCCCGTCGCCAAGCGTCTTGACCATGCGGCCGTCATGGCTTGGCAGCAGGCTGTCCTTCAGAAAGTCGACGAACGCCAGCCAGGCGCGAACGGTATCTTCTTCGCCGGATTTGAACAGCCGGGCCGACCCGACGACATCGGCAAAAAGCATAGCCTTGGGCCGGCTCTCCAGATTGTCGAAGAGCCCGGGATCCTTCCCGTTTGCAGGGGGCATGTGCATCGCTTGACTCGCAACGGGTGCGCCAGACCCGAAATGGCGAATATTGTCAAATTATACCGGGCTTTTGGGTTTCCCGCGAGTCTTGCCGCAGTACGCCAACCGTCTTCACCCCGGTGGACAGGCGCCGGGCGCTTTTTGTTGGAGCGCATAAAGTTACGCTACGATATGTTTGTAAGGCCGCGCGGACGGCCGAGCGTTGGGAACCGGCGTTCGCAAGAAGCGCTTGCGTTGAAGTCGTCGAACGGGGTGCGCGGTGCTGAGCGGGTTCTTCATCAATCGGCCGATATTCGCGACGGTGCTTGCGATCGCCATCGTTCTGGTGGGATCGGTCTCCATGCCGTTTCTGCC
The DNA here is from genome assembly GCF_009826895.1 of Stappia sediminis. Taxonomy (GTDB): domain Bacteria; phylum Pseudomonadota; class Alphaproteobacteria; order Rhizobiales; family Stappiaceae; genus Hongsoonwoonella; species Hongsoonwoonella sediminis. The sequence goes on from NZ_WUMV01000003.1 coordinate 303,944, forward strand.
CATTGGGCAGTATCCGCCGATCTCCCCGCCGACAGTGGCCGTCTCCGCGACATTCACCGGGGCCAACGCCCGCGTGGTGGAGGCAAGCGTGACCAGCCCCCTGGAAGAGCAGATCAACGGCGTGGAGGGCATGGTCTACATGTCCTCCGTCAGCGCGGATGACGGCACGGTCACGATCACCGTGACCTTCGAGACGGGCTACGATCTCGATATTGCCGCCGTCGACGTGCAGAACCAGGTCGAAATCGCCGAATCCCAGCTACCGGCCGAAGTGGTGCAGGCCGGGATCACCGTCACGAAACAGTCGAGCGATCTCACCATCGTTCCCAACCTTTATTCGCCGGACGGGCGTTACGACTCTCTGTTCATCAGCAACTACATCAATATCCACGTGCTCGACGTCCTGAAACGCATCCCCGGTGTCGGCGAAGTCAACATTTTCGGCGAGCGCAAGTTCGCCATGCGCATCTGGCTCGACCCCGAAAAGATGGCGAGCCTCGGTGTGACCGTCGAAGACGTCTCGACCGCGATAAGCGAGCAGAACCAGGTCGTTGCCGCCGGATCCCTCGGCCAGCCTCCGGCGCCAAAGGATCAGGTGTTCCAGTTCGCGTTGACGACGCTGGGCCGCCTTGAAACGGCCGAGCAGTTCGCGGAAATAATCGTGCGCGCCGAGCCGGACGGAAGGATCGTGCGCATCGGCGATATCGGCCGCGTCGACCTTGGGGCCGAACTCTACGACGAAACGGCCAACGTCAGCGGCGAACCGGCCCTGCCGATCGGCCTGCTCCAGTTGGCCGATGCAAACTCGATCCGGCTGGCGGACCAGGTCGTGGCCGAAATGGACCGTCTGTCCAACAGGTTTCCGGAAGGCCTGGAGTACGAAATCATCTACGACACGACACGCTTCGTTCGCGCGTCGATCAAGGAGGTGCTGACGACGCTCGCGATCGCCATCGTGCTGGTGATCTCCGTCATTTTTGTGTTTCTGCATGGTATCCGCACGACGTTGATCCCGGTAATTACCATCCCCGTCTGCCTTGTGGGCACGCTTGCCGCCTTGCTGGCGCTCGGGTTTTCGATCAACACGCTGACGCTGTTCGGCCTGGTTCTCGCCGTGGGGCTTGTGGTCGACGATGCCATCGTGGTCGTGGAAAACGCCGTCCGTCACATGCAAAGCGAGACCATCGATGCCCGGCTCGCCGCCGCCAACGCCATGAAGCAGGTGACGGCACCCATCATCGCGACGTCCCTGGTGCTTATGGCGGTCTTCGTTCCCGTCGCCTTCACGCCCGGGATAACCGGCAAGCTCTACGAGCAGTTCGCGCTTACGATCGCCTTTGCCGTTGCGATATCCGCCTTCAACTCGCTGACCTTGAGCCCGGCGCTTTGCGGCGTGCTGCTGCGTGCCGAAAACAAGCGGCAGGGCGCGCTTTCCCGGAGGTTCGATGCCGGCTTCATGCGCCTCGGCAAGGGGTATGAGCGCGTCGTCGGCTATCTGGTGCGACGGTGGGGCATCGTCGTCGTCCTGTTCGTGCTGGCGCTCGCCGGAACCGGATACCTCTTCAAGACGGTGCCGACCGGCTTCGTGCCGCCCGAGGATCAGGGCTATTTCATCGTTTTCGTACAGACCCCGGAAGGCACGTCCCTGCAGCGCACACAGAAGGTGGTGGACCGGGTCGAGAAGGAGCTGATGGACACGCCCGGAATGGAGCATGTCGTCACCTTCGGCGGCTTCAGCCTGATCAATTCGAATTCGGCGCCCAATGTCGGCACGCTGTTTCCCGTCCTCAAGCCATGGTCCGAGCGCCGGCGCGCGGATGAGCAGCTTCTCACGCATATCCTGCCGGCCCTGAACGCCAAATTCTCGCAGATCCCGGACGCGGAGATCGTCGCCGTCAACCCCCCGGCGATCCCCGGCCTGAGCGCCACGGGAGGATTTACGTTCGAGCTGCAGGATTATTCGGGCGGCTCGCTTACGGAACTTGAAACCGTCGCAGGGGAATTGATCGCGGAAGCCTCCAGGAGACCCGAACTCGCCGGCCTGTTCACCACATTCTCGGCCCGTACCCCGACTTACCGTATCGACCTCAACCGCAACAAGGCGCTCAGCGAGGGTGTCTCGCTCGATCAGGTATTCGCCGCGTTGCAGACCTATCTTGGCGCTTATTATGTGAACGATTTCAACAAATTCGGCCGTGTCTACCGGGTCTATGTGCAGGCCGAGGCGGACGCCCGCGCAACCGTTGAGGACATTTCGAGGATCCATGTGCGCAATGCCGCCGGGGACATGGTTCCCCTGAGCGGTCTCGTCAGTCTTCATGAAGAGGTCGGCGCTCGCAATATCACGCATTACAACCTCTTCCGGTCCGCCCCGATCAATGGCGAACCGGCACCGGGCTTCAGCTCCAGCCAGGCCATCCAGGCCATGGAGGAGGTGGCGGAAAAGGTGCTCCCGGACACCATGGGCTTCGAGTGGACGGGCAACGCCTATCAGGAGATCAAGGCCGGCAACGTCCTTCCCTATATCTTCGCCCTGGCGCTTGCCTTCGTCTTCCTGTGCCTTGCCGCGCAGTACGAGAGCTGGTCCATGCCCTTCATGGTCATTCTGGCGGTGCCGCTCGCCATGCTCGGCGCGCTTGGCGCACAGGCCCTGCGGGGACTGGAAAACGATATCTACTGCCAGATCGGCCTCATCATGCTGATCGGCCTTGCGAGCAAGAACGCCATTCTCATCGTCGAGTTCGCCCGCCGCCGGCGCGCAGAGGGGCTAGGCATTGAAATGGCCGCGATGGAGGCTGCAAGGATCCGGCTCCGGCCGATCCTGATGACCGCATTGGCCTTCATCTTCGGCGTGGCGCCTCTGGTCTTCAGCAGCGGAGCGGGCGCGGGCGCGCGTCATTCGCTCGGCACCGCCGTATTCGGCGGTATGTTCGCAGCCACCCTGCTCAGCCTCTTCGTGGTGCCGGTATTCTATGTGCTGATCGAACGGTTCAGGGCGCGCCGCGACCGTGTATCGGAGGGCTGAGCGTGCACCGGCTTCTTTATTAGCCGGTTAATTTGCTTTCGGCTTTTCGCCGGCAGGCGCGGCTTGCGCTTTGCCGGCACCGGCTGAAGGCGCCTTCGCGATCTCCACATGCTCACCGCCGCGGATTTTCTGCAGGCCCTCGATGACGACCTTTTCGCCCGCCCTGACCCCTTCTTCGACGATGTAGCGACTTTCATGAGCCGGACCCAGCTTGACGTTTCGCCGTTCGGCCATCCCGTCTTTGCCGACGACGAAAAGGTAGTGACCGGCCTCGTCTTCGGCGATCGCCTCCGCCGGGACCAGTATCGCATCGTGGTTGTCCGCGAGCGTCACGCTTACTTCCACATATTGGCCGGGCCGTTGCGTCTTGTCCGGATTCGGGATGACCGCGCGCATCTTGATCGTGCCGGTGCCGGCGTCGACCTGATTGTCGACGAAGTCGATGGTCCCCTCGTGGGGGTACGCAGCGCCGGATGCCAGTTTTATGGAAACCTTCAAGGGGCCCTTCGCATGATAAGGGGCCATTTCCTGGTAAATCGCTTCACTCGGGCTGAAATAGACGTGGAGCGGGTCCAGCTGGACAAGCGTGGTCAGCAACGTGTTCTCCGCGCTTACCAGATTGCCGATATTGACCTCGGTGTTGCTGATGCGGCCGTCGATCGGCGCGGTGATCGTCGTGTATTCGAGATCGAGCCGGGCATTCCTCAACGCCGCCTTGCTGGCCGCAACCTCGCCAGCCGCCTGCAGGGCCTCGCTCTGCGCGGATTCGTATTCCTGGACGGAGGCGAAACTGTCTTTTTGCAGCTTTCCATAGCGGTCGAGCTGCTGCTGGGCGAACTTCAGCCTTGCCTGATCCTGCTCCAGATCCGCCTCGAATTTTTCGACTTCGGCATGATAGGGCCGCTGATCGATGACGAAAAGGACATCGCCTTTCCTGACATCCGCTCCTTCGGTAAAAGGCCTCTCCTGCAAGTAGCCCTGCACCTTGGCGCGAATTTCGACAAGTTTCACCGCTGCCGTTGTCCCGACGAACTTGCGCATCAGCGGAACCCGCGCGGCCTCGGCCTCGGCAACCTGCACCACATGCTTCGGCGGCTGTTTGCTCTCGGGCTTGCTTTCGTTGCAGCCGGCCAGGAGCGGCGGAACGCAGATCAGGATCAAGGCCGGTCCGCGAATGGAAATCATCCAATCACGTCGATTGTTCGTTTCCATGGTTCGTGTCCTCGACTTGCGCTCGAACGCTTTCGTGGCAGGCGCTCCGGATTCAATATGCTCCAGACGATCCTGCGGCGGTTCGGTTGCCCGGGCGTCGGGCTTTTCGGCGCATGCGGTTTTTCATTGTGGCCGGCCTTTCCACCCATGCCGTGTTGCCGCAAGGGCATTATGCCAAAAAGCCGGCTCAGCCGCTGCCGAAATCAGGAGTATGCAAATCGGGTCGGGCAAAAGCCGGATCCGCGGGCGGGACCGCAATTCGCTGCAGCCTATCCGCCTTTCGGGTATGTTGATCGGCCAGATGCGAGGGACGGCGCGAGGCCTGCATGAAACCGTCACGAATCCTGCTGATCGGTATCCTGGCGACCGGCGCTTTCTACGTCGCCGGATTTGTGGCGTTGGGCGCTTCTTTTCCGACCGTGGATTCGACCGGAAAAGAGGTCATCGAATGGTTCTCGAATAACGGTGCGAGGGCGCGGCTCTATGCCTGGACGGCCGCGTTCGTGTCGGCAGGCCTTGCTGTTTTCGGCGGACAGGTTTCGGCCCTGCTTCCCGTGCCACATCGCTATATCTTCATGGCCGGCGTGCTTGGATTCGCAATAACGGCGCAGGTTCAGGCCTGGTTCTGGGCGGGGCTGGCGCTTTATCCGCAAGATCTCGATGCTGCCGCTGCCCGCACAATCTTCGTCATACCCGCTTATTGGGGCCCGCTGGTCAACGGATCGACAGTCACGATGGCACTCCCGATAGCGGCTTTGGGGCTAGGCGGTTCGCCTATCGTTCCACGCTGGCTTGTCTGCTTGAGCGCCCTGTTTTTGCTCGAACAAGCCGTTGAAACGGTCACCGTCTTCGGACGGACGGGGTTCATTGCGCCGGGTGGCACGATGAATGTCTATCTTGGCGGGACCATCGGGTTTGTGTGGGTCGGCGGGATCGTCCACTGGGCGATCGGCCGCCTTGAGCGGGCCGATCAGGGATCGGGGTAGCGGCTGCCGCGCGCATCATTTTCGGCCGCGGTTTACCCAGAGATGGCGCGCAATTGCGTAAATATCCTCTTTGGACAGGTCCGCGTCTTCCGCAATAGGCACGTCTTTCATGTCGAAAAGCGGGCCTTCGTCATCCGGGAAATACTCATTCTTCAGTATTTCATAGCTATCTGCATAATATTCTCGAATTGAATTCGCGGCAACTGGCGAAAGATTGAATCTCGATTCGCATGGAAAAGTCGCAAGTGTGTCGACTATATTTCCCCGTTGCGGATTGAATTTACCATTCTCGATCCTTGGGAGTATTTTGTTCATCTCCCTGAGAAAGAGTAACGACTTGAGCCCCATCGACTCGTTCTTTTGCTGAGGCTTTATGGAATTTTCGTATTCCAGGCCGGTAATCGCGCAGAAGTCGGCTATGACATCGCCGTCAAAAAGATGTTTTCGGTCATAGCGGCGCAATGTCACCGCGTCGCGTCCGAATACCTCGGCCCAGCGCCGCACCATCGACAGCCAGTCGGCCATGTTATACAGCCGTGGCGATGGTTTTCTGGGAAATTCGCTTTTGCCGCCACTCTTGATTACGGTTGAATACCAGCTCGCGAAGAATTCCGCTGGCTCGCGAATGTAAAGAATGATGCGAATATCGTCTGTAAATCTGGATAGAAGATCTCTAAGCCGTTCTATTTCTTCGATAGTGGACAAGCGCGAGCTGCAATGTTCGTTGCAGAAGATTATCCGGCTCGGGTCCGAGGTTTCTATTTCGTTCAGCAGTTCGTTCTCGAAATTCAGGCGGAAAGCGGAGACGCTTTCGAACTTGCTCGCGCCGCACGTAATGCGCAGTTCTTCCATTCCCCTGCCGGCATCCAGGGCATAGGCGGACAGGGCGACGTGGTTGACGTTTCCCGGCGCTTTGGGAAACGAAATTCCCTGAAGCGCCAGCAATTCCCGGTTCGCGCTCAACCAGTACTGAAGAGATGTCGTTCCCGTCTTTTCCGCACCGATGTGCAGCCATATACATTGCACCATTGCCTGTTTGCTCAGCAGTTTGTTGACCCAACCAGGGTCCAGGCCCCGAGCCCCGGATGCCTTTCGGTGGATCGCGCCGAACGCTTCGCACAATGCCCGCGTTGCCGCCCGCTTTCCGCCGAAGCGCAGCTGCGGCTTCGTCGTGTTCAAATGCTCCGCCACACAGTCAAAGGGTTCTTTTTGGCATTTTTGGTACAGGCGCATTTCCTCGCGATCGCGCTAGCCGGCGGCGTTGCCGCTTACGCAAAAGTCGGCGAGGCGGTGACCGACGTCGAAATCGGGTCGCTCGCGGGCCATGCGAAGGTGGGCGCGCTCGGGCGTGTCGGCCTGGCGCCGAATTGTAATCGTACCGGTTTCACAAACGACATGAAGACCGGTCGGCGATGTGTTGGCGCGTGAGCCAGTAGCAGGAACGCAATGTTGGATGCCTTAGGGGAAGTTAACGTATTGAGTCGAGCGCCCAAAGCGGGTAAGCCGGATAAAAGAAAAGCGTCGTAACGGCTTCAGGGTTGGGGGAGTGAATTCATAAGGGAGGAAATATCATGGGCAAGACTATCTTCCAGTGTTGCGCGCGCAACAGTATTGCACGGCTGATCGCCAGCGCGGTTGTCGGCACAACACTTCTCTTCGCGGCTCCGGGAATCTCGCATGCGGGCAAAATTACAGTTTACACCTCCTACGAGGAGGATGAGCTGGCGGCATTCCTCGACGCGATGAACAAGGACTTGCCGGATGTCGAGGTCGACGTTCTGCGCCTGTCGACCGGCGATCTCAGGGCCCGCATGTTGGCCGAGGCCGACAATCCCAAGCATGATGTCATTTGGGGATGGGCTGCGACCTCGATGGTCGACCCCCGCATTATGGAGATGCTCGAACCTTATTCGCCGGAAGGTATCGACAAGGTGCCGGCGCGCTTCCGCGACAAGGACGGCTACTGGTTCGCCACCACGGGCTACATGGGCGCGTTCTGCGTCAACAACGAGGAGATGGCCAAGGACAATCTGGCGATGCCATCGTCGTGGCAGGACCTGATCAAGCCCGAATACAAGGGCAAGCTCGTAATGCCGAACCCGGCAAGCTCGGGCACCGGTTATCTGCATGTCGCCTCGATCCTGCAGATGATGGGAGAGGAGAAAGGCTGGGCCTATCTCGACGAACTCGACAAGAACATGGACCAGTACATCAAGTCCGGCTCGAAGCCCTGCAATGCGGCAAGTGCCGGCGAAAATGCCATCGGCATCTCCTTCGCCTTGCGCGCCATCAAGAACATAGACGAGGGTTATCCGATCACCATGGTGATCCCAAGTGAAGGGGCCGGCCACGAGCTGGAAGCCAATGCGCTGATGAAAACCTCGCAGAACAAGGAAGACGCAAAGAAGTTTCTTGACTGGACCGTCTCGAAGAGCGCCGAGGCCGAATACAACAAGTGGAAGTCGATCGTGACGATGCAGGGCCGGGACATGCCGGAGAAGTTCAAGAAGGCGGGTCTGCCTGACGATATCTCCACGGTGCTGTTCGAGGTTGACTATGCCTGGGCTGCGGAAAACCGCGACCGCATCATTGCCGAGTGGCAGAAGCGCTACGAGAAGTGAGATGATCGGCGGGGCGGCGCGAGCAGCCCCGCCTTGCCATTGGGGGTCTCCATGTTCCTGAGCCTGCGCGGCGTCACCAGGCGCTTTGGCTCTGTGTTGGCGGTGGATCACGTCGACCTCGACCTTTCCGAGGGCGAATTCGTCTGTTTTCTGGGGCCGTCAGGTTGCGGCAAGACGACCTTGCTGCGTCTTGTCGCCGGGCTGGAGATACTGGACGAAGGCGAAATTCTGCTCGAAGAGACCGACCTTTCCGGCCTTCCGGCGCGAAAGCGCAATTTCGGCGTCGTTTTCCAATCCTATTCGCTGTTCCCCAACCTGACGGTCGCCCGCAACATTGCCTATGGGCTCGAATGCCGCAAATGGGCGAAGGCGAAGATCGAGGCGCGCGTCGGCGAGATGCTTGACCTTGTGCATCTCGGCCAGCACGCCGAAAAACATCCGCATGAACTTTCCGGCGGCATGCAACAGCGCGTCGCGCTTGCCCGCGCGCTTGCGCCGGAACCCTCGGTTCTTCTGCTCGACGAACCCTTGTCGGCGCTCGACGCCAAGGTGCGTGAGTCCTTGCGCGGCGAGATAAGCGAATTGCAGCGGCGCCTCGGCATCACCACCATCATGGTGACGCACGATCAGGACGAGGCGATGGAGATGGCCGACCGCATTGTCGCGATGAACCGTGGGCGCATCGAGCAGGTCGGCAGTGCCGAGGAGCTTTATTGGGAACCGGCGACCCGCTTCGTCGGCGAATTCATCGGCCGCATCAACGTGCTCAGCGCTTCCGAACTGCGCGCCGGCTTCGACGGGCCGCCGGGCGAAACGGCGCTGGCAATTCGGCCCGAGCATGTGGTCCTGTCCGAGGACGGGGCACATAGCGGGACAGTGCGCAAGGTTGCATTTCTGGGCAACACCATGCGGCTCGGCGTCGAGGCGGGTGGCCAGGAAATCGAAATCGAGGTGCATGGCCGGCGCAGGCGCATGAATGTGGGCGATACAGTAACCTTCGACCTGCCCGCCGATCGGGTCAGGCGGCTTGCCGTGTCGTCGCGATGAGCGTCGGCGCGCCAACGGTGAGGGCATCCCGCCTGCCCGACTCGGACCGGCTGTTCGGCGTCTTCACGGTCGGGGCGACCGGCCTCCTGCTCGTCACTTTCGTCCTGATCCCGTTGTGGGCGATTTTGAAGAACTCCTTCGTGACGCCGGAAGGCATCGGCCTCGACAATTTCGCGCGCTACTTCGCAGATGCGCGCTTCATTACGGTTGTCGGCAACACGTTCGAGGTCGGAATAAGCGTGACCCTGACGACGCTGGTACTTGCATACGGGTTTGCCTATGCGATCCAGCGCACCTGCATGCCGTTCAAGGGCGTGCTGAGGATCATCGCGCTGCTGCCGGTGTTTTCGCCTTCGTTGGTGCAGGCGCTGGGGCTGCAGTTCCTTCTCGGCCGCAACGGGTTCGTCAACCGCACATTCGGCACGGAAATCGACATCTATGGATTCTGGGGCATTTTCATCTCGGATGCGGTCTATGCCTTTCCGCACGCCTTTCTGATCCTGTCCACAGCTCTCGCCGTCGCCGATGCGCGGCTATACGAGTCGGCGGAAACCCTTGGGGCCGGACCATGGCGTATTTTCCGAACGGTGACGCTGCCAGGGACGCGTTACGGAATTGCGTCGGCAGCCTTTGTCGTCTTCACCATCGTTATCACCGACTTCGGCAATCCGGTCGTCATCGGCGGCAACTATTCGGTGCTGGCGGTGGAAATCTACAATCAGGTTTCAGGTCAGGCGAATTTCGCCATGGGGGCAGTAATCGGCGTGTTGTTGCTCCTGCCCGCCGCGCTTGCCGTCACAGGAGAAAAGTGGATTGCCCGGCGGCAGTTCGCCTCGCTCACTTCGCAGTCGGTGCCGCTGGTGCCGCGGCCGAACCCGGCGCGCGACATAGCCTGGTTCGCCTATTCGGTGCTCGTGGCGCTGGCGATCCTGTCTCTGGTCGCCATTGTGATCTACGCAAGTTTCGTCAGGCTTTGGCCCTATAATCTCAGCTTTTCACTGCGCCACTACGAATTCGACGTGCAAAACGGCATCCAGCCGCTATGGACGAGCATCTCCGTGGCGATCGTCACGGCGCTTCTCGCAATCGTCTTCGTCACCGGAGCGGCGTATGCCAACCATGCCTTCCCCATGCGGGCGAGTCGTATCCTCTATTTCCTGGCGATCCTGCCCGCCGCCGTGCCGGGCATGGTGCTGGGCCTGGGTTACATCCTTGCCTTCAACACGCCCGGCCAGCCGGTCTACTTGATCTACGACACGATCCTGATCATCGCGGTTTGCAACGTCTATCACTATCACGCCCAGGGCTTCTTGCTGGCGACCACCAACATCAAGCAGATCAGTTCCACCTTCGACGAGGCATCCGCGACGCTTGGTGCGACCAAGCTGAGGACGGTCTGGCGGGTGACGCTGCCGATGATCTGGCCGACCGTGCTGGCGGTCGGCGTATTCTTCTTCATGCGGGCCATGGTGACGCTGTCGGCGGTGATCTTCCTGATCACCCCGTCGACCCAACTTGCCGCCGTTTCGGTGCTCTATCTGGACGACCGCGGCGCGCTCAACCAGGCGGCCGCCTTCGCCGTCTGCATTATGGCGACGGTTGTCGCATTTCTCGTTCTCACCCAGCTTGCATTGCGCCTTGCCGGCATTCGCGGCGTCAATCTGGTACGCTGATTTCGTCGCCGCTTCAGGAACAACGTTCCCGACCGCTTCATATTTGAAGCCGGACGGACCGGAGCCTTATCCGGATCAAGCTGTCATACCGCTCAAGACCCCTGATGACGGTCCGTTCAAGGTTTACTTGACCTTTGTGCCGATCGGGGCTGAAGCTTCGTACCATGGAACATTTCGACCGTACCGCCCTTTACGACCTTGCCCTTGCGCTCTTGTCACAAGGCGGGCTCGAGCGAGAAAAGGCAGAGCTCGTCGCCGAACTGTTGATCCGGACCGATGAGATCGGCGTCTCGACGCACGGTATCTCGATGGTTTCCTACTATCTGCCGGAACTCGCGAACGGGAACATGTCCCGCGCGGGTACCTGCGAGGTCGTCAGCGACAGGGGGCTCGTTCAGGTCTGGGACGGGAATTACCTGCCCGGGCATTGGGTGATGAAGCAGGCGCTCGAATCCTGCATGGAACGGGCCGCCGATGCCGGCCTGGCCGCGATGGCGATCCGGCGCAGCCACCATATCGGCTGCCTCTCCACGCTCACGCGTATCGCGGCGCTGAAGGGCTTCGTTTGCTATATCGCGACGTCCGACCCTTCCGGCAAATGGGTGGCACCCTTCGGCGGCGTCGAACCGCTTCTTACGCCGAACCCCTGGGCCATCGGCTATCCGGCCACGGACCACCCGGTCCTCATCGACACATGCGCCTCGATCACGACGGTCTCCAAGGTGCGGGAACACATCAACAGCGGCACGCATTTCGAGCACCCCTGGATGCTTGATGCCGAAGGCCGCGCCACGACCGATCCCAATGTGGTGAACGACGTGCCGATGGGCTCGATCCTGCCGGTCGGCGGGATGGATCACGGCCACAAGGGCTTCGCAATGGGCTTGATGGTGGAGATGCTGACACAGGCGCTTTCCGGGCACGGCCGGGTCGAGGCGCCAAAACGCTGGGGCGCCAACGTCTATCTCCAGGTCATGGACCCGGCAGCCTTCGGCGGGACGGACGCTTTCCTGGCGCAGGTGGATCATCTGAACGCCGCCTGCCGGGCCAGCAAGCCGATCCCCGGACACGGTCCGGTGCGCATTCCCGGCGACCGCGCTGCGCGATCACGCGAAGAGACGTCCAGCTCCGGCATCGTCCTGCCTGAGGAAGTGCTGACACGGATCAGGGCCTGCGCTGCCGAGGCGCACCTGCCGTTTCCGGCGTCGCTTGCCGGGTCGGCGGCACGAAAAGCGCAGGCATAGCCGCCCGGACCTGCACCGAGAGCAATGACATCGGCATGTTTCCGGCCATCGCCCCCCTCAGATCATGATACGGTGCGGATCGGCCAGGAGGCCGGCGAGATATGTCATGAACCGTGCGGCATCGGCACCGTTGATCACCCGATGATCGTAGCTCAGGTCCAACGGCACCATAGGCACGGGCTGAAACGCCTCGCCATCCCAAAGGGGAGCCGTCTCGGTGCGGGTAATGCCGAGGATCGCGACCTCGGGCGGATTGACGATCGGCGAGAACGCGGTGCCGCCGATGCCACCCAGATTGGTGATGGACATCGAGGCACCACCCATCTCTTCCGCACGGACCTTGCGCTCCTGCGCGCGCGAAGCCAGATCGGCAATTTCACTCGCGATGTTCCACAGCCCCTTGCGGTCAACGTCACGGATGACTGGCACCATCAGCCCGTGGGCGGTGTCGACGGCGATCCCGATGTGGACGTAGTCCTTGAAGACCAACATCTTGCCGTCCGGCGTCAGTGAGGTGTTGAACTTCGGGAACTCGCGCAGGGCGCGCGCCAGCGCCTTGACGTGAAAGGCGAGCGCGGTGAGCTTGACGCCACGTGCCTGCGCCTCGGGCTTCAATCGGTTGCGGAACTCCTCGATGGCGGAGACATTTGCGCGATCGTGATGTGTGACCTGCGGGATCAGCGCATTAGCTGCCGCAAGGTTTCGCGCGGCAACCTGCGCGAAGCGGCCCACCGGCTCTTCGCTGACCGGGCCATAGGCGGAATGATCCACGTCCCAATACGAGGTATCGCCGGCCGACGCGGGTGCCTTGCCGGCGTCGAGATCTTCGCGCGCAATGGTCGTCCGTCCGAGATCGCCCGCGAGTTTCACGAGGTCGATGCCCTTTTTTCGGGCCAACGCCCGTACGGAAGGGGGTGCAATGACGTCCGACATGGCTTCCCCCTTACCAGTTGGTCGAGATGTATTGTGTTTCCATGAATTCGAGCATGCCTTCATGCCCGCCCTCACGGCCGAGGCCCGATTGCTTGGTGCCGCCGAAGGGGGCTGCCGGATCGGACACCAGACCGCGATTGAGGCCGACCATGCCGTAATCCAGCCTTTCGCAGACCCGCAGGCCACGCTTCATGTTCTCGGTGAAGACATATGCCACGAGCCCGTATTCCGTGTCGTTTGCGCGGGCGATGACCTCTTCCTGGTCTGAGAAGGTCTGGATCGCGGCGACCGGGCCGAAGATTTCGTCGTGCACGCAGTCCGCAGTTTCCGGCACGCGCGCGAGCACGGTCGGCGGATAGAAGAAACCCGGGCCATTCGGGATCGCCCCGCCAAGGCGAATCTCGGCGCCCTTTGCGACCGCGTCCTCAACGAATTCGGCGACCTTTTCGCGCGTGTCGGCATTGACCAGCGGGCCGACATCGACGCCATCCTCCAGCCCGTTGCCCATCTTCAATGTAGCCATCGCCTCGGTGAACCTGGCAGTGAAGGTTTCGGCCACGCGCTCGTGCACATAGAAGCGGTTGGCGGCGGTGCAGGCCTCGCCCAGATTGCGCATTTTGGCCAGCATCGCTCCTTCGACGGCGGTCTCCAGGTTGGCATCCTCAAAGACGATGAGCGGTGCGTTGCCGCCCAGTTCCATCGCGGGCTTCAGGACTTGATCGGCAGCGGAATGCAGGAGTTTCCGGCCTACTTCGGTCGAGCCGGTGAAGCTGACAACCCGCACGCGCGGATCATGCAGCATATGATCCACGAGCGCGCCAGTGCGGCGTGAGGGCAGAGCGTTGACGAGCCCCGGCGGCACGCCGGCTTCCTCCAGAAGGGGCATCAACGCCAGCATGGTGAGCGGCGTCTCCGACGCCGGCTTGATGATAACCGCGCAACCGGCGGCAAGTGCCGGGGCAATCTTGCGCGTGCCCATGGCGGCCGGGTAGTTCCAGGGCGTTACGAGAACGGCAAGGCCGGCCGGCTTGTGCTGCACAACAATCCGGGCGCCGGAAGCTGGCGCGTGGGTGATCAATCCGTCGGCGCGCACCGCTTCTTCCGCGAACCAGCGGAAAAACTCGGCGGCATAGGCCGCTTCACCCATGGCATCCGCCCGGGCCTTGCCGTTTTCCAACGTGATCAGGCGGGCGAACTGGTCGAGCCGCGCGGTTATCAGTTCCCAGGCCTTGCGCAGCACTTCGGACCGCGCCCGCGGCGTGCGCGCCGCCCAGTCCCGCATCGCCGCCTCGGCGGCATCGAGTGCCGCATCGGCATCGGCGATCTCGGCCGAGGCTACCGAAGCGATGGCTTCCTCGGTGGCGGGATTGAGCACGTCGAACCGCACGCCTTCCGCACCTTCAACCCAATTGCCATTGATGTAGAGATCGGCAGGCAGGGCATCGAAGTCGATGTCAGCTTTGGTCATGGATCAGCTCCTCGTCAGTCAGAGGAGGTGACGCGACGGCTCGTCGAGCCGGGCGGCCACCCCTTCGATCAACCGGATGGCGGCGTCGCCGGGAAGTTGTGTCTCGGTGAAATCGAGAGCGAGATGATAGCCCTTTGCGTCCCGTGTCACGGTCAGCACCGGCGTATCGCCGCAGGTGAGCGACAGGCCGGTGATACGGCTGGCGGTCAAATCCCGCAGGATGATCCGCGGTGCGCCCGCCTCGCACGGCGCGACCGCAGACAGCGGCGTCTGATCGGGATCGTTAAAAAGTGCCGACTGTCCAAGCAGCGGATTTTCGAGACGCACGACGATACCGCCGTTTGCTTCGGTGGCGCGCAGGCTGGCGGCGGCGAAAGCCGCCCAGACAACACCGGTCGCTGCACCTTTTTCGGCAAGGCGGTCGGCGAATGCCGCAAAGCCATGCGCGTCTGCGCGAGCCGAAATGTGCAGTGTCGCGGTCGCACTTGCCGTCTTTTCGTCCGGCAGGGCCTTTAACGTTTCCAGATCGGAAACATGGAAAGGCTGGGGGACGCCGGCCTTCACGAGCCTGTTCAGGTCCAGTCCCTGCTTTTGCGCCAACCGTCGTGCTTTTGGCGAAGCAAGGATCTTGCTGCCTTCGGCCACGATCGCCGGTTCGGCGATTTTTGTCGGAGCGGCATCTTGCGTTGATTCCGGCCGGGCTTCTGGCATCTCGGCCGGCTTGGCCGCGGCGGCCGATTGAACGTGCCGGCTCAACTGAACGGCATTCGCGGGCTTCTCCGCAGCGATCACCGCGATCGCGTCTCCGACCGGAGCTTCTTCTCCGGCTTCCACAAGCAGGGCGGCGACATAACCGTCACGCCCGGCCTCGACCTCCATCGTCGCCTTGTCGGTTTCCACTTCGAACAGGATGTCGCTCGCCGTCACCGGATCGCCCGGCGCCTTGTGCCAGGCGACGATAACGCCGGTGTCCTGCGCCATACCGAGTGCCGGCATGATCACTTCCGCGCCTTTCGGCACCTCGACAGCGGGGGCGGACGTCCCTGTGGGCGTTTCATCGGTGTGAACGGCTTCGGTGCTTTCATCGATGACGGCGATCACTTCGCCCACCGGAACATCATCGCCCGCGTAATGACGGATCTGGGTAATGAAGCCTTCGGACTGCGCCTCGACCTCCATGGTCGCCTTGTCGGTTTCCACCTCGAACAAAACGTCGCCGATGTTGACCGTATCACCCGGGCTCTTGTGCCAGGCGACGATCAGGCCTGTATCCTGAGCCATGCCCAGGGCGGGCATGATTACCTCATGCGGCATGAAGCATCTCCCCGGCAACCAGTTTGCGTGCGTTGGCAACCACTCCCTCCGGTGTCGGCACGGTCAGGTCTTCAAGGGCGGGAGAAAACGGTACCGGCACATCCATCGCACCCATTCGCAAGACCGGTGCATCGAGATGGTAGAAGGCTTTCTCGTTGATCCGGCTGGCGATCTCGCCAGTGATGCCGAAGCTTTGGTGGCCTTCGTCGACGACGATCACCCGGCTGGTCTTTTTCGCCGATCCCAAGAGCGTTGCCTCGTCGAGCGGCACAATGGTGCGCGGATCGATGACTTCGGCGCTGATGCCTTGCGCACTGAGTAATTCGGCCGCCTTCTGGCAGACCTGCACCATCGAAGAGGTGCCGATCAAGGTGATGTCGCTTCCCTCGCGCAGTACCTTGGCTTCGCCGAAGGGGATCAGATACTCCTCTTCGGGCACGGCCGCCTTGTCGTTGTACATGAGCTTGTCTTCGAAGATCACGACAGGATTGTCGTCGCGGATCGCCGTCTTCATCAGCCCCTTGGCTTCGAAAGCCGAGGATGGCAGGGCAACCTTGAGGCCTGGAATATGCGCGACCAGAGCGTGTAGCGACTGCGAGTGCTGGGCCGCGGACCGCCGGGTGGCGCCGAGGTTCGTGCGCAGGACCAGCGGCACATTCAGTTTGCCGCCCGACATGTAGTGCGTCTTGGCCGCCTGGTTGCAAAGCTGGTCCATGACCAGGTAGATGAAATCACCGAACATGAGGTCGACGACGGGCCGCGTACCCGTCATTGCCGCTCCTACGGCAATGCCCATGAAGCCCGGCTCGGCAATCGGAGTGTCGAGCACCCGTTCGGTGCCGAATTCCTCCACGAGGCCGCTGAGCACCTTGAACGGGGTTCCCGCCTCCGCGACGTCCTCGCCAATTATGAACACGGTATCGTCGCGGCGCATCTCCTCGGCCAGCGCTTCGTTCACCGCCTGGGACAGAGTGATTTCCCTCATCGTCTTTCTCCTCAGGCCATCACGTGCTTGACGTCGGTGAATACATGCATATCGACTTCGCTGGCGGCGGGGTATTTGGCGTTTAGGGCGTATTCAACGGCTGCCGCGGCATCGTCCTTGATCTCCGCATTCATCGCCTCGATCTCGTCCTCGGTTGCGATGCCTTCGGCCGCCAACCATGCCCGGAATCGGATGATCGGGTCGCGATTTTCCTTCCAGTCACGCTCTTCTTCCTTGGAGCGGTAGTACTCGCGGTTGATGTCGCCGACGTGGTGCCCGTGATAGCGATAGGTCTCCAGTTCCATAAAGAACGGGCCTTCGCCCTTGCGACACCGCTCGACGAGCTTGCGTGTCAGCTCGTTCACGGCGAGCACATCCTGCCCGTCGACCTTGTGCGCTTCGATGCCGAAGGCTTCAGCGCGTGCGGTAATCGAACCTGCCGCGATTTCCGCGGTGCGCGTGTATTCCGAATAGCCGTTGTTCTCGCAAGCGTAGATAACGGGAAGCTTCCACAGCGCGGCCATGTTCATGACCTCGTACAACAGCCCCTGTGCCGTCGCGCCATCGCCGAAGAAGCAGACAGTCACTTCATTTCGGCCCAGCATTTTTGCGGAGAAGGCCGAGCCGGTGGCGATGCCCATCGAGCCGCCGACGATTGCGTTGGCGCCCAGATTTCCATTCGACTGGTCGGCAATGTGCATCGAGCCGCCCTTGCCGCGGCAATAGCCCTCTTCCTTGCCCAGGAGCTCGCAGAACATCTGCTTGAACTCGGCGCCCTTGGCCACGCAATGGCCGTGGCCGCGGTGCGTCGAAGTGATCCTGTCGGTAGGGCGAAGCGCCTCGCAAATGCCCACAGCGACCGCTTCCTCGCCGGAATACATGTGCGTGAGCCCCGGCATCTTCGCCGAGAGGTAGAGTTGATTGGCGTTATCCTCGAAGGTGCGGATGCGCACCATCTGGCGATACATTCGCAGATAGTCTTCGGCGTTATGTTTCTTCTTCGCGCGGCTCATGACGTTGTCTCTTTGAAAAGAGCCCGGCCCCGCGGGACCGGGCAGTTTCTGGGAGGTTAGTATCGGTTCGCGATGGGCAGCTCTTCGGCGGGGAATAGCGAGATCACCTCGCACCCGGTATCGGTGACGACCACCTCTTCCTCTATGCGCGCAGCGGAATACCCATCGGCGGCCGGGCAATATGTTTCCAGCGCGAAGACCATGCCGGTCTGGATTTCCATCGGATTTTCGAGGCTGACCGCACGGCTGATGATCGGGCGCTCGTGCAGCGCCAGCCCCAGGCCGTGGCCGAATTGAAGGCCGAATGCCGAAAGTTCGTCAGGAAAGCCATAATCCTGCGCCGCCGGCCAGAGATGCGCCACCTTGTCGGTTGTAACACCCGGCCTGATCGCATCGATGGCGAGATCCAGCCATTCCCGCGCCTTTTTATAGGCGTCATGCTGGACCGGGGTCGCCCGGCCGATATTGAACGTGCGGTAGTAGCAGGTTCGGTAGCCTTGATAGGATTGCAGGATGTCGAAAAAGGCCTGATCGCCAGGGCGAAAGAGCCTGTCGGTGAAGTTATGCGGGTGTGGATTGCACCGTTCGCCCGAGATGGCGTTGATCGCCTCGACATCGTCCGAGCCCATCTCGTAGAGCAGCTTGTTGGACAGCGCGACGATCTCGTTCTCGCGCACGCCGGGCTTCAACTCTTCGTAGATCATGTGATAGACGCCATCGACCATGCTGGCGGCCTGGGTCAGAAGCTGGATCTCGTCCCAGTTCTTGATTTCGCGCGCCGAGAGCATGATCTGCTGGCCATCGACGATGTTCAGACCCGCCTCTTTCAATGCCTCGAACATTGCAGTTTCGGCATAATCCACGCCAACGGGCATGTCGGCCATGCCGGCATCTCGGATGAGACCCGCAATGTCTTCGGCGTATTTCTTCATGAGGCCGAAGGAGGGCGGGATCGTGCCCCGCATGCCGACGACGCCGGCGTGGCAGTTGTCCGGCAGCAGCCAGTCCGAATACTTCCGGTGATGCACGACGGCCGAGCCGAAGTCCCAGACATGTGGTGACTCATCGCCGGTCAGCAGGCAGAAACGGCACATCTTGTCCCGTTCCCATTCGCCGATCTTGGTGGCCGAGACATAGCGGATGTTGTTCACGTCAAAGAGCAGCAGCGAACCGGCGCCGCTCTTCTTGAGCGCTTCGCGGGCGCGGCTGAGGCGATATCGGCGTAGCCGGTCATGGTCGACCCGCCGCTCGAAATCGACGGAGGTGTGGCCCCAGGCGGGGAGACGTCCCTCCCATTTCCAATTCGGTTCCAGATCCTGCGGTTTCAGGATGTTCGGGGTGAGCGCGCGAGACATGGCATCCTCCTTCAGGCGCGACATTCCGCACCTGTTTTGCTTTATGTTCCAATTGTTTAGATCGCTATTGGATACACCAGCCGCCGTCGATGTGGATCATCTGGCCGGTCATGTAGTCGCTGTCGTCACTCGCCAGAAACGACGCCGTACCCTTGATGTCGTCGGGGTAGGAAACGCGCTTGATCTGCAGCGCGTCGCGGACGATGTCCTCGTAGGCCTGCCCTTCCTTCTGCTTGAACCCGATCTCGACGAGGTCCTTGTCGAGTTGCTCCCAAAGCGGAGTTACGACAACGCCAGGCGCATATCCGTTGACGGTGATGTTGTGCTCGGCAAGCGCGATTGCTCCGCAATGCGTGAGCGCAAGGCAGCCATATTTCGACGTGCAATAGACAGTGACGTCGATAAGCGGCTTGCGCGAAGCGATCGAGCCGACATTGATCAGCTTGTAGGGATGATCCTGCGGCCCCTGTTTGATCATCTGGCGCGCCGTTTCCTGCATGCCGAGCCACATGGCCTTGGTGTTCACGTTCATGATCATGTCCCAGTTGTCTTCATCGATTTCCATGAAGAAACGGGGCTTGTTCAAACCCGCATTGAACAGGCCGACATTGATCATGCCGAACGCGTCGACAGTGGCGGCGACGGCTGCCGCATTGTCCTCGCGTTTCGTAACGTCCATCCGGACCGCGATCGCCTTGCCGTTGCCGCGTTCGTTGATGCCGTCGGCGACCTTCCTGGCCTCATCGAGATCCAGGTCGCCAAGGCAGACATTCGCGCCCTGCTCGGCAAAATGCTCGGCGTTGGTCGCGCCCATGCCACGTGCAGCGCCGGTGATCAGGATGTTCTTACCTTTCAGGCGATTGGGGTCCATTTGGCTTCCTCCTCCAGTCACATCTGTCGTTTGGGGCGGCTCAGTGCGTCGGCCCGATCCTGAGCGCGGCGCAAGGCCTCGCGCGGGGAAACGATACCGCGCAGCATGTCGTGGAATTCCTCGCCGCATATCTGGATGATGTCGCAAATCTCGGGTACCGGCGGGCGTGGCCAGAATTGAAGCTCGTCGCGCCAGGACATGCCGTCCACGGCTTCGAAAATCGGCGAAATACGGCGCACTTCGGGATCGGCACCAACCGAATAACGAGGGCTGGTGCGGCTGCCGTTTTGGACATACATCTTCTGTGCCTGCGGCGAAGTGAAGACGATCAGCGCTTCGACCGCAGCCTGAAGCCGCTCCCGGGGAAGGTTTGCCGGAATCCCCATGACATATCCGCCCACCGGGGCGACAGGGCTGGCGCCTGGCCCTGCGGGGTGCGGCAGGTAGCCCGTCTGGCCGTGGGCAGGGGAGGTTTCGTCCAGCTCGAAATACGGTGCCAAAAGCGTATAGCCGTAGGCCATCGCGATCTTGCCTGCCGCATAGGGGCGCACCCTTTCGTACCAGGACATCGAGAGGATTTCGGGAGGTGAATACCGCAGCAGTTCCATCATGAACTCCGCCGCACGCAAACCTGCGTCGGTATCGATCGTGAAGCGGTAGTTGCGCTCGGCGAGGTGGTCGGTGCCAAAGCCGCCGGCGATTTCCGGCAAATCGAGAATAGGTTGGCCGAAATCAGCCATGGTCATCAGCACAGTGTGGCCAAGTGCGGTTCCGCGTGCGGCGTTCCACGCGATGCCATAGCGCCCATGCTGCGGATCATGCAGCGCCTTGGCGGCATCGAGCAGCGCATCGGTTGTCGCCGGAGGTTCGAGCCCGGCCTCGGACAAGAGGTCGCGACGGTAGAACAGCAATTCCGGCGTGGTCTGTGCCGGCACGCCATAAGGACGCCCGCCCCAATGGGCGCCTTTCCACCCGGCGGTGTGGAAATCCGCCGGATCCAGGCGCGCGATGTCCATTGCCTCGTCCAAGGGCATCAGGATACCGCTCTCCGCAAAACCGCCGATCCAGGGGAGGTCGATGGCGATGATGTCGTAGCGGCTATTTTCGCGTTCGCAGTTGCGGATTGCTTCTTCGCGCAGCCGATCGATCGAAAAGGCGCGCTGGTGGATCTGAGTACCGACGACCTGCTCGAACTGACGCTTGAGGTTTTCCATGACCATGAAGGTCGGATCGCCATGCACGAGAACGCGCAGTCCGCCGGCGACCTTCAACGGCTCTGCCAGAACCTGAACCGGCGGAATCGACTGCGCGGCCATATATGAACCGCCGAAATAATAGTCTCGGGTATCATCTGCTCTGTCGGCGGCTCCGAAGCGGGATTCAGCCAATCGCCGCACACGCCCGGAAAGTCGGATCCAATCCTCCAGCAGCTTTTCGCTGGGATGCATGGAGAAGCTTTTTCCGGTCTTGGTGCGGGGACGCTGATCGACAAGCCCGGCCTCGATCATCTCCTTCAGCCGGCGGTTGGCAGTGGCGTATGGCACGCGGCTGGCGCCAATCAAGGACGTCGGAGTGACAATCTTTGCCTCGAAATGTCCTCTGATCAGGTGCATGGCCATCCGGAAGACCGGGTTGGGGGCAAACAAATCGAGGCTGTCATCGATCTCGTCGCTGAAATCGTCCAGAAAGGATATGATCTGGAGTATTTCGCCCTTTTCCAGCGGGGACGCCGTCTGTCTGTCCATATGTGCGGCCATGACATTCATCAGCTGGTTCCGGGCTTTTTTCTCTTTCGGCGACGTGCGCGCCGCAGATTTGTTCAGATTGGAAGGATCTGGGTTGGCCATATTGCCGTTCCTCTGAAAATGTTCAGAATGGACCGCTGATTGTACCCAAAAAGCATCCATTCTGGATGTCGAAATATCCAATATGAATATTTTTCGTGCATTCAGAATAAGTCGGAACCAGCATGATCCGGTCATTCGTCCGATACACCGGATGATGATCCCCCCGCGGGAGAGGCATTTGGGGATCGGACATGCAACACGGAGATTCCGGGAGGAAATCCAATATGAAACTTCGCAACGCATTGGCCGCGACCACAGCCGTTGCCGCTCTGGCATTCTCAGGAGCCGCAGCCGCCGAGACCTACAGGATCGGCATCACCCAGAACAACGTGGGTGTGGACAGCTATCAAACCACCTACGAACAAGCCTTCATCGAATCCGCAGAGGCCGACCCGGACGTCGAGGCAGTGGTACTGGATGCCGGCGGCGACGTTGCCCGCCAGATCGCCCAGATTCAGGACCTTGTTCAGCAGCAAGTCGACGCGATCATCATCTGGCCGACCCAGGGCAAGGCAGTCGTGCCCGCCGTGCGGGCAGCTCACAACGCCGGAATCCCGGTGGTCATCACCAATTCGAACATCGCCGAGGAAGGCTTCGAATTCATCAAGTCTTTCTCCGGCCCTGACAATATTACCCAGGGCTCCCGGGCCGCGGAGATCATGTGCGACAAGTTCAAGGAAATGGGCATCGAGAACGAGGCCCAGATCGTGCAGATTTCCGGTCAGCCCGGCTACACCACCGCAATCGAGCGCGCTAAAGGCTTTGAGGATCGCCTACCCGAGGTCTGCCCGGAAGTTACACTGCTTGAAACTCAGCCCGGCGACTGGAACCGCGAGAAGTCGCAGCGCGTGATGGAGACATTCCTGACCAAGTATGACGACATTGACGGGGTCTATGCGGGCGACGACAACATGGGCGTCGGCGCACTGAACGCCGCCAAGGCCGCAGGCCGCGAAGGCATCATCTTCGTTGGCGCCACCAACTTTGCCGTCGGTTACGAAGCGATGGGCCGTGGCGAATACTGGGGCTCGATCTACCAATCGCCGGTCGACGATGCCAAGAATGCCCTGGCAACCGCGAAGGCGATCCTGACGGGCGAGGAAGTTCCGTTCCTGAACTACTTCGATACGCCGAAGATCACCCAGGACAACATGGACGAATTCACCAAGCCGGTTTTCTGAGCCGCAGGCGCTGCGCGGGGCGGCGTAAACGCGCCCCGCGCCTTTCCCGGGAAAACGCGATCGAACGAAACGGTGGCGAGGCCATCTGGGGCGTCGTCGACTTGAATGGCGGTGCACCGATGCGCGAGTTGACCGACAAGGCCGTCATCGCGTTCGAAAACCTCGTTACCGAATTCAACAATGAAAGCTTCAAGAAGCCGGTCCACTTCCTCGCCGCAGCCGAGGAAAACCCGAATTTCAGAAAAAGCATGAACGCGCTAGGCTGTCTGGTCTGGCTGCAAGGGGTCGCACGGCAGTTCATCGAGCAGGGACGTTCACGAGATCGTCAGCACCGAAAGTAGCGCCAGCAATCGGTGCTTCGATATTCCGGCGCGCCATTGCGCCAGAAAATCGGTTTTGGTGTCGCTCACCCGGTCGGCAGCCCGCGTTCTGGCCAAGCACAACAGTACCGTAATCGCGTATGCGCCGGGCAAAGTGCCCACGGAAAAGTTGGCAAAAGAAAGATAGGAACCTGATGGAAACCGGCTCATCACGGAAGCCGGACGAGGCGATGGAGATATGACGCCGGAGTGAGCAATGCCATCGGCGCCGGCAAGTAGCCTTGCCGCTCTGGCGTGCGGGGGGAAAGGAGCCTGAATATGGCGGCACTTGTAGGAAGACTGGGCAACGGCGATCTGAAGGGCCTGATTGCCCGCAATGGGATTTTCATCGCGTTTGTCGTGTTCATGATCGCGTTCGGGATCGGCGTCGACAGGTTCCTGACCTTCCAGAACCTGGAAAACGTCGTCAAGACCACCGCCATCATTGGCGTAATCGCCCTGGGTGTGACCGTGGTCGTCCTTTCCGGCAACCTCGATCTGTCCGTCGGCTCGATGCTGTCCTTCGGCACCGTCATGGTCGTCGACCTGCACGATAAGATCGGACCGGGCGCGGGAATTCTGGTGATGATGATCGCGGTACTGGCGCTTGGAGCGGTCAACGGACTTCTTATCGGTTTCTTGCGGCTGAATTCGCTGATTGTAACCCTGGGAATGCTGTCGGCGATCCAGGGGCTTACGCTCATCTACTCCGGCGGCAAGAACGTCGACATCGACCCATCGACCCAGGACACCACCTGGTTCCGGGTCTTCGGCCGAGGCGAGATAGCCGGCGTCGACATGCCGATCATCATCTTCTTTGCCCTTGCCGTCGTCATTGGAATGATCGTCGCATATACGCCCTACGGGCGGCGTGTCTATGCGGTCGGCGGCAATCCGACGGCCGCTGTGTTTTCGGGCATCCGGCGCAATCGGGTGGTGTTCTCAACCTACCTGGTCTCGGCCTTCTGCGTCGGCATCGCCTCGATCATCCTCGGCAGCCGGGTCATGGGCTCGCAGAACACGGTTGGCCAGGGTTACGAGCTTCTGGTGCTTGCCGGTGTAATCCTCGGCGGCACGTCTCTCCTCGGCGGATCGGGATCGATCCTGAAAACCGTGATCGGCGTGTTGATCCTGGGTTTCATTCAAAACGGGCTGTTGCTCCTGGGCTACCCGTTTTTCGCCCAGTGGATCGTCACCTGGGTCGTGATCATCCTGGCCGTGTGGCTCGACGTCGCCGCCAAGCGCGGTCGGCTCCTGTCGCCGATCGCCTGAGGGAGGAGAAAATGGCAGATATTACTGCAACGCAAGACGGCAGCGGCGCAAACAGGTTCCTGCACTGGATCATCCATCATCCAATCTGGGCGTTCGTCGTGATCGTGTTCATCTTCTTTTCCGTGATGAACGAGCATTTCTTCGCTCTTGGCAACTTCAAGAACATCCTGATCCAGGCCTCGACACTGGGGTTGATTGCTCTCGGCATGACGCTGGTGATGATAAACGGCAACATCGACCTTTCCGTCGGCGCCGTAGTTGCACTCGCTGCAAGTCTCACAGTCGACATCATGGGTTGGCCGATGTTCGAAGGGTGGGGCAATTGGCAGATTTTGCCGGGTGTTCTGGCCGGTCTGGCGGCCGGTGTCCTTCTGGGAGCCTTGAACGGCTTCATTGTCTGGAAGACCGGAGTGGATGCCTTCATCGTGACGTTGGGCGCGATGCTTGGCGTGCGCGGGTTGGTCTTCGTCTACACCGAAGAGCAGTCGTTTTTCGCTATGAACTTCGCCTATTCCGATTTTGGCGCCAGCTCGCTCGTTGGCTTGCCGACGCTCGCCCTGATCTTCCTGGTTTTTACGGCGCTGGTTCATATTCTTCTCAGCCGCACGGTGCATGGCTCGAACACCTATGCCGTGGGCGACAACCGCGAGGCGGCGGTGAACGCCGGAATTCGCGTCGGACCGCACATGATGATCAATTTCATGATCGTGGGATTCTTTGCGGCACTTGCGGGCATCACGCTGTCCACTCAAATGGGAGCCTCGACGCCGAACCTCGGCACCAATTTCGAGCTGTGGGTGATTACCGCGGTCGTGCTGGGAGGGACCAAGCTGACCGGTGGAGCCGGATCGATCATCGGAACGTTCGGCGGGGTCCTTGCGATCCAGATACTCAGAAACGGCATGAACCTGATGCAGGTTCCGGCCTTCTGGGTGCTGGTTATCCTTGGCTCGATCCTGATCGGCGTGCTGTTCCTGGACAAGCAACTCAACCGGAAGGGCGCAGAGGAGTTGAGACTATGACCGAACCGAATCCGACGCTGCGCCTCAAAGGCATCGTCAAGACCTTTCCAGGCGTACGGGCCCTCGACGGCGTCGATTTCGACGTTCGGCCCGGCGAAGTTCATGCACTGATGGGCGAAAACGGCGCCGGCAAGTCGACGCTGATGAAGATATTGGCCGGCGTCTATCACCCCGACGAAGGGCAGATCTTCATCGACGACAGGCCGGTCGTCATCAGGAGCCCGATTGAGGCCAAGGAGCACGGGATTACCCTCATCCACCAGGAACTCAGCCTGGCCGAGGAAATGTCGGTTGCCGAAAACATCTTCCTCGGTGAATTGCCGCGCAAGAAATGGGGCTTCGTCGATTGGAAGACGCTGGACGAGCGTGTTGGCACGATCCTGCAGAAGCTCAACGCCGATTGGGGGCCGCGCACCCGTATCGGCAGCCTGTCGATCGCCAAGCAACAGATGTGCGAGATCGCCCGGGCGCTGACCCATTCGGCCAAGATCGTTGTCTTCGACGAGCCCACTGCGTCGCTGACCGACGCCGAAAAGGTCGTTCTGTTCGACGTTATCGAGGACCTGAAGGCAGAAGGGGTGGGAATTGTCTACATCTCCCACCGGATGGAAGAGATCTTCAAGATCACAGACCGTATCTCCGTTCTTCGCGACGGCAGTTATCGCGGCACTTTGAACACCCGGGAGACGGACGAAGACGAGATCACCCAGATGATGATCGGGCGCAGTCTCGAGCTGCATCGGCGCAACATCGAACATGCGGAAGAGGGCGAAGAGGTTCTCAGTGTCGAGGGGTTGAGCTGCGGCCGCCTCTTCCAGGATGTCAGCTTTACGGTCAAGGCGGGCGAGATCGTCGGCTTCTATGGCCTTGTCGGCGCCGGACGCACCGAGATGGCCGAAACCCTGTTCGGACTGCGTCGGCCCACCGCGGGCAAAATCCGCTTGGCGGGCGAGGAAGTGCATATTGGTTCGCCGAGCGAGGCCATCGAAAAGGGCATCTCATTGGTTCCCGAAAATCGAAAGGAGCAGGGGCTGGTGCTCGGCATGAACTGCCGCGACAATATCACCCTGCCACAGATCGACGACCTGACCGCTGGGCCCTTTGTTGCAAACGGGGCCGAAGTGGCGATCTACGACATGTATCGCGACCGGTTGCAGATCAAGGCGCCAACCTGGCGGACGCTGGTCGGCTCGCTGTCGGGCGGTAATCAACAGAAGATCGTGATCGGCAAATGGCTGTCGATGAAGCCCCGGCTTCTGATAGTCGACGAGCCAACGCGCGGTATCGATGTCGGGAGCAAATCCGAGATCCACAAACTGCTGCGCGAGCTGGCGCATCAGGGTTACGCAATCATCGTTGTGTCCTCGGAAATGCCCGAGGTTTTGCACGTATCCGACAGGATCATTGCCATGCATAACGGCCGGATCACCCGCACATTCTCAGCCGACGCGGTGACTGAAGAGGACCTTATTCAGGCGATTTCGGGCCTTACATCCGACAAGGCGGCGTGATGCGCGTAGGCGGTATCGGCTCAGATCGGATGCACACTTGCATGGCAAGCGACCTCGCTACGGTTAAGTAAGAATGGATTGATGGAGCCTCCGGAAAATCCGGTTCTGTTCAGTCCCCATCGTACAAAACGCGCTCAATGGTGAAACAGCCGTCTTGCCATTTTGCGACCAGGCAGAGACCGAGGACTTCTTGGTAATCCCGCGGGCTTCCACTGGCGATATCGACGCAGGAACTCGTTGGTCTCCAGACGAGAGATATGTCCGAGCGTGCCACTTACGGCAGCAATCCATGGCGCCGAAGGCCGCTCAGCAGGTGCTGATTTCTTTCATCGTCCGCATAGGGCTGCCAGTTGGCCTTTCTCGCCACAAAACCTGGCTCTAGGGCGTTGCAACGCTCGAGCGCAGCGCGCGCGTCCTCCGTCCGGTCGAGATGGCCCAGGCAAATTGCATAGCGAAACTGGGCCTCCGGCAGATCGGGGCGCAAAAGGACAGCCTTGCGCGCCCACTCGACAGCAATCTGGGGTTCGCCATGATTGGCGTAGGCGCGTGCAAGATAGGCCATGTAACGCCAGCGGACGGGGTCGCGTGGGTTCAGAGCGAGACCGCGTTCCATCTGCTGAATGCCCTCTGCGCCGCAACCGACCAGGTCGAGGCGATTGCCCACTGCCATGGCCGCATGGGCGAAATTGGGATTCAACTGCAGCGCTGTTTGCGCCTCGGCCAGCCCCAGGTCGGTTTCTTCGGTCCAGATGTGGACGGCACCCAAGCTCATATGAGCAAGGGCCGAGCTGTCATCCAGCGCAACAGCCTTGCGTGCCGCATCCAGTCCGCGTGCCAGGCTTGCTTGGCGGTCTTCCACGCAGTCGAACATGATGAGCCGCGCATGGCACCAGCCAAGCCTTGCCCAGGCATCGCAGTACGTGGGATCCAGCTTTGTCGCCGCCTCGAACATGGCGATCGCTTCGACCGTACCTTCACAATTTTCATCGTAGAAGCTGTCCAGCCCCCTGAGGTAATAGTCCCAGGCGCTGAGATCATGGGTCGGCTTCGCCCTTAAGCGGCTGTGCTCGAAATGCTCCAGTTCCGGCATGATCACCGCTGCGATACGGTTGGTGATTTCGTCCTGAACCTCGAAGATATCTTCGAGCTGGCGGTCATAGTGCTCGGCCCAGACATGATGGCCGCTCTTGGCGTCGATGAGCTGGGCGGTGATGCGCACCTGCGGACCGGCTTTGCGCACGCTGCCCTCCAGCAAGTAGCGCGCGCCCAGCTCCTGGGCGATCTTTTGCACCCGCACGTTCAGGCCCTTGTAGGAAAAGCTGGAGTTGCGGGCGATCACTGGAAACGAGCGCCAATGGGAAAGTGCGGTAATGATGTCTTCGGTTATGCCGTCGGAGAAGTATTCCTGCTCCGGATCGCCGGACATATTGGCGAAGGGCAGGACTGCGATCGCGGGCTTTGGCCATGGGCCCGAAGGCTCGGTTGTGGCCGACGCAGCGGCACTCCCAGGGGTCGCGATGCGATAAACCTGGATCGGTTCGGCGACGTTCTTGAGGTCGCACTCGCCTAGATCCTCGAACGTCGCCTCAACCTTGCCCCGCATCTGACGATAAGCGTCGCCGGACATGCAAATGCCGCCAGGCTCGGCCAAGGCTTCCAGGCGTGCGGCGACGTTGACGCCTTCGCCATGGATGTCGCTGCCCTCGACGATCACGTCGCCCAAGTTGATCCCGATACGGAAACGTAGTCGCTTGATTTCCTCGGTCGTGATCTCTCGTTCAGCCACGCCATCCTGCCAGATCATGGCGCAGGCCACCGCATCCACTACACTGGCAAACTCCACCAGGAGCCCATCGCCCATGAGCTTGACGATGCGACCATGGTGCTTGTCAATCAAAGGCTCGAGGAAGTCGTGGCGCAGGTAGGTGAGGCGCTCAAGCGTGCCGGCCTCATCAGCGCCCATCAAGGCCGTGTACCCTACGACGTCGGCGGCCAGAATAGCGACAAGCCTGCGCTCCAAGTCCATTCTCCTTCGCCCTCCAAGATTAACAACCACGGAGCGGATAATCCATGCTGCCATTGATTGATTTGAACTGCTTGGAGATGCACGAACGGAAGTTATGCCGACACTACCATGCAGCAATTACCGCAGAAGCAAATGTTTGCTCCAAGCCGGTGTTGGCACCGGCTCTCACACCTGGGTCTCTACACCTTCCGAGATCTTGAGGGCGTCCTCGCATTGCGCCAAGTGGCGTTCAAGGGCGGAATGCGGTCATTCGCTGCAGTGTGACCGAACGGCAGAAACGCGCCAGTCGTGGACGTTTGCAGGGATAAATCGGGACCATCAGCCAAGGATCGACGGGGAGCATTGACGTGGGCGTCGGGCGATGTCTGATATAGCCATACGCGGGTATAACGGCGCTAATTCGTCAGTATAGATTGCTCGCCGATATGGGATTAGCGCACTGAGCGAGGAGTTCGCTCGTGGAACGACGTCTTGCTGCAATTCTGGCGACCGATGTAGTTGGCTACTCGCGTCTCATGGGCGCGGACGAGACCGGCACCTTGGCGGCGCTCAAAGCTCAGCGCACTGAACTGATCGACCCGAAAGTTGCACAGTATAACGGGCGCATCATCAAGCTTATGGGCGACGGCGCTCTGATGGAATTTCCCAGCGTCGTAGATGCCGTGATCTTCGCCACGGAAATGCAGCTGGAGATGCAACAGCGCAACGCTAGTCTCGCCGAGGATCGGCAGATTCATTATCGCATCGGCATAAACATCGGCGATGTCATCGTCGAGGACGATGATATTTTTGGCGATGGGGTCAACATTGCGGCAAGGCTCGAAGGCTTAGCTGAGCCTGGCGGTATCTGCATCGGACGAAATGTACGTAACCAGATTCGCGACAAGGTTGATCTAAACCTCGAGGAACTTGGCGAGGTCGAGGTCAAGAATATCGCCCGTCCGATTCGTGCCTTTCGCGTTCTTCTGGATGAAAAGGCATCGGCACTGTCCACGCCTGTCGTGGCAGTCCCTTCACTGCGGCCACGGAAAATGAAACCCAAAGTCTTAATGATTTTGGGCATGTTAATGGCACTGCTCGGCACTGTAGCTTGGTGGCACTTCGCGAACCCCTCCAGAACGGATAATGCCAATGGAGTGGTGCAACACTCGCCAACTGAAGCAACCTCAATCGCCGTGCTGGCGTTCAAGAACCTGTCTGGTGAAGCCGATCAGGCTTATCTTTCCGATGCGATTGCCGAAGACATCACCACCGAGCTTTCCCGCTTTGGCAATCTGTTCGTGATCTCTCGTGAGTCTGCCTTCTCTTACAGGGACCAGACGAAAACGGCCAGGCAGATCGGGCAAGAACTCGGGGTTCGCTATCTCCTTGAAGGCAGCGTTCAGCTTAGCGGCAGCCACATGCGTGTGACGGTCCAGCTTATCGACACACGTGAACAAAACCACGTTTGGGCCGAGAAATACGACCGGGAGGTCACCGATATCCTGGTCGTGCAAGACGATATCGTTCGTTCGGTGGTTACGGCCCTTGGTGAGAAGATATGGCACGAGGCAGCGGAAAGCCTGCAAAGCAAGCCACTCGAGAGCTTCGAAGCCTACGACTTCAGCCTTCGCGGCTCCGAAGCACTCCACAAACTTACGAAAGACTCAAATCAGGAGGCGCGCCGCCTTTACAAGAAAGCGCTGGAACTCGATCCCGGATTGCCGGACGCTCATCTGGGCCTCGCCTGGACCTACTATCTCGACTACGACGCTCAATGGTCCGATACGGGAACCGAGGCCCTCGATCAGGCCTACCGCTACGCGCAGATAGCCAATGATGAAGGGGCTCCAGGTTACGAGATCCATCGCCTCTTCGGACAAATCAGTGCGGCGCGCGGTGACCATGAGAAGGCCCTTCAACATATAGCTCGAGCCATAGAACTGAATCCCAACGACGGGGACTTGCTAGCCACCCGGGCAATGCTTCTGAGGGACGATGGCCAGCTTGAGGAGGCGCACAAGTGGATTGAGGATGCGATACGCCGCAATCCCCATCATCCGGACTGGTACGGCTCAGTCTTGTCGGCAATTCATTACATGGAAAAGGATTACGAAGGGGCTGTGTCGATCCTGAACAGGGCGAAGTCGCTCGCCATCTGGGACCACCTGATTTTGGCTGCGAGCCATGCTCGGTTGGGTGAGGTCAAGAAAGCGCAGCAGCATGCAAGCGAGGTCCTGACGATCAATCCCGGTTTTTCCATTGCTCGGATCACCCCAAGAATTGAGTATCGCAGACATGAAGACAGGCAGCATTATCTGGAGGGCCTGCGCAAAGCGGGTCTGCCAGAATAGATCCAATTTCCGCTATGGGTCAGAAGCGGTTGTTCGAGGTTTTTGCAAAAAAGGCAGCTTTGGGCCGTATTCGGACATGGCTCCCGATCTGTTCAATAGTCGTTTCCTAATGCGAAGCCGGCATGGATAGCTCACGTGTCGGCGTCTGCTTGGATCCAAGAAACTGACATTCCGCTGCCCTGATTCACGTCCGGTCCTGATGGTGCACGGGACAATGCGTCCACCGCATTCTCGACTTTTTCTCAATCTCGGGCGGGTGGCTGTAGTCAACGACGAAAGACGCTTCGAAGCAATTGCTGCCGGTTTGAATTCGGAGAAACGCTAATCGCTTGGTCCCATTCGAATGCCGCGGCCAGGTTCAAGCCGGGTGGAATATCAACCAAGTGGCGTCCTGCTGCCGGCTCCAAACGGAGGGCGATCCTGCGTGCCGCCAACTTCTTTCCTTCGTGAAATCCGTCGTGTTGCGGCTTTGGCTTCGCGCCTGTGAAGCGAAATTCCAGCACATCAATGAGTCGCATCTGGTAGTCGCAAGTTGGACTCCGCCAGGACGCCATTTGGACGCTGGAATCAAGATTCGCAGATCGAAAATTTTTAAATATTTGATTTTGTTGGTGACCCCGGCAGGATTCGAACCTGCGACCCTCAGATTAGGAATCTGATGCTCTATCCTGCTGAGCTACGGGGCCGTTGAATGATCCTTAAATGCCCGATCGCTCGCCGGCTGTCCAGTATCGTATCGCGACTCGAGGCGGAAGCCCGTATCCTGCTTCATTGGGCGGCGGCACGCCTCGGCATCGGCGAATTTATTGGATGGTGAAGGAGCGTTCGTGCATTTTTCGCCCTGTTGAAAGCAGTGTTTGCGTATGTTGCCTCGCTGGCGCCACCATCGGTGACGATATGTGGCAGGGGAATCAGGCATCGCACGGATGGCCTGTCGCATCGCATTAGCACGTTCTAGTGGCTGGAAGCCGGAACCCGGCATCCGCCAGAGTTGCGAATTTGCTGTCGGTGGGGCCTGGCGCAGGGGTGGAATGATAGCGAAGAAGGCGGCGATACGGGGCAAGGCGCGGGGCCCCACTGGCGGGCCGGGGTTTTTGATAGGTGTTTTTGCAGGCGCGTTGCTTGCCTCTGGGGTCCAATGCGTGGCGGAAAGCGCCCTGGCGCTGCCGGATGCTTGCCTGAACCCGAATGAAAGCGGCCGTGAAATCGGTATGGCGTCCATGATTCCGGCTGGTGGGGTTCTGGCCGGCAACGGCGATACCTATCTCCAGACGGACGTCCTGGCTGGAAAGCGGCTTCTACGAGCGGATATTCCCCGGGGGAATGAATTCGCGCCCTATATGTTTTATTCAAAGGCGAAACATGAGGACCGGTGGGAGCGGAGGCTGGGAGATCTTGTGGCGCTTGAAAGCGGTGTATGGCTTGCGGCGGAGCTTGTTTCGTCCGGGCGGGCGCTTGTCGATCCGCAACATTCCACGGTGGACTGTCTGGAGCCGCTTTTGGCGCTGGAGGCGAAGGCTCGCGCGGCGCGTGAAGGGCTTTGGCAGAATTTTACCGTTCTTTCCGCTGGTGATCCGGAGGAGATTTCTCGCGTTGCGGGGCATTTCGCCGTGGTGGAGGGGCGCGTGCGGTCGGTTGGGCATACCCGAAGGACACACTATTTGAATTTCGGCTATCGCTGGTCTCGTGACTTCACGGCGACCATTGATGTCGGACGTGAAACGGCGTTTGATGCCGCCGGCGTCGATATCTCCGCTCTGGAAGGACGGTGGGTGCGGCTGCGCGGTTTCGTCGCGCTCGATCGGGGGCCATTGCTTGTCCTCAGCCATCCGGCTCAATTGGAACAACTGACATCGGGATCCGGCGTCGGCAAATGACAGGTAAGACATTCAATTATCGCCGAAAAGGCTGGTTCAGGGCGCTTGCGTCGCTGGGCCTTGCCGTTCTTCTCGGCGCTTGCCAGCTGACGGGTTCCGGTTCCCAGTTGGGTGCGGGGCGGCCCGGATCCCTGCGCCCGGGCGCGGCTGCGGAGATGGGCGCGCGCGAGCATCCGCGCGTCGTTGCCACTTACGGCGGCGTTTACGAGGACAGGGGGGCTGAGCGCGCCGTCGCCCAGGTCGTTGGCCGGCTGGTTGAAGCCTCGGACGATCCCTCGCGCACCTATCGGGTGACGATCCTCAATTCGCCCGCGGTAAACGCATTTGCGCTGCCGGGGGGGTATCTCTACGTCACGCGCGGGCTTTTGGCGCTTGCCAACGACACGTCGGAAGTGGCCGCCGTCCTTGCCCACGAAATGGCGCATGTGACGGCGAACCACGCGATCGAGCGCCAGCAGCGCGCCGAAGCCACGGAGCTTGCCTCGCGCGTGCTGGTGAACGTGGTGCGAAATCCCGATCAGGCCCGTGCCGCGCTGGTCTCATCGCAGCTTTCCTTCGCGCGGTTTTCCCAGGTGCAGGAGTTGAAGGCGGATGCAATCGGCGTGCGCACCCTGTCGCGCGCGGGATACGATCCCTTTGCCGCCGCCCGTTTCCTGAAGGCGATGGCAAGCTACTCCAACTTCCTGAATGCGCAGGGAGATACGTCGACGGCGCCTGATTTTCTGTCCTCGCACCCGTCCACGCCGGAGCGTGTGACGCTTGCCGTGCGCGAGGCGCGCCAGATCGGCGCTCCCGGCATCGGCGAACGTGACCGCGAGGCGTATCTCACGAAAATCGACGGCATGCTCTACGGCGACGATCCGCTGGAGGGCTTCATTCGCGGGCGTTCGTTCCTTCACAAGGCGCTGGGCATCGGCTTCACGGTGCCGAAGGGGTATATCCTTGAAAATTCTCCGGAAGCTGTCCTGGCGAGCAACCCGGACGGTACGGCCGTTCGTTTCGACGGCGCGGACCTTACGGATTTCGATTCCCTGGAAGCCTATATGCGCAGCGGCTGGATCAACGGACTGATCGCCGACAGCGTGCGTTCCGATACGATCAACGGCCTGCCCGCGGTCACGGCGTCCGCGCTCACCGACGGCTGGTCCTTCAGGATCGCCGTTATCCGCATCGGCCGTACGGGATATCGCTTCATTTTCGCGACGCGCAACCCTACGGACCCATTCGTGCGCGCCTATGAGGAAACGGTTCAAAGCTTCCGGCAGCTCACGCCGACCGAGCGTGCGCGCCTGCAGCCGCTTCGCATCAGGATCGTGCGCGCAAGGCCCGGCGACACGCCTGAGCGCCTTGCCGTGGCCATGAGCGGGATAGAGCCGAGCCGCCGCCTCGAGCTTTTCACCGTGCTCAACCAGCTCGAGCCTGGCCGTCCCATCGAGGCGGGCACGCCGTTGAAGGCGGTTATCGACTGAAGGGTCGCCGGCCGTGCAACAAAAAATCCCGGAGGCGGACCCCCGGGATTTTCCTTGATTTTCGACGTTTTCCCGTATGTCAGCCGGAATAGGCGATCTTGTCCGGCTGCGCCTTGAGCAGGGCGTCCTTCAGCTTCTCCAGCGCCCGGTTCTCGATCTGGCGCACGCGCTCCTTGGAGATGCCAAGCTTCTGGCCGAGAGCCTCAAGCGTGGCGCCATCCTCCGAAAGCCGGCGCTCGCGCACGATCTTCAATTCTCGCTCGCTCAGGACGCCGAGCGCGGTCTGCAGCCATTTCGATCGCCGCTCCGTGTCTATCGCATTGCCGACCGTTTCCTCCGGAAGCGGATCCTCGGAGACCAGGAAGTCCTGCCGGTCGGCACTTTGCCCGTCGGATTCCATGACCGGTGCGTTGAGGGAGGTGTCGGGTCCCGACAGGCGCGCGCTCATCAAAGCCACGTCGCCGACCTTGACACCCACCGCGTCGGCGATCTGCGTGTGGATTTCGTCTTCGGAAAGCTGCGAGGTACCGCGTGAAAGGCGCGCTCGCAGCCTGCGAAGGTTGAAAAACAGCGCCTTTTGCGTCGATGAGGTTCCGCCGCGCACGATGGACCAGTTGCGCAGGATGTAGTCCTGGATCGATGCGCGGATCCACCATGTCGCATAGGTGGAAAAGCGCACTTCCCGTTCCGGTTCGAAGCGCGATGCCGCCTCCAGCAGGCCGACATGGCCTTCCTGGATGAGATCGCCCATCGAAAGTCCGAAATTCCGGTATTTGGCCGCAACCGCGATCACCAGCCGCATATGGGCGAGTGACAGCCGGTCGAGCGCAGCCTGATCGCCTTCGTCGCGCCATTTTAGCGCAAGCTCGTGTTCCTCCTCTCGGGAGAGGTAGGGCGCGTTCATCGCCGCCTTGACGAGTTGCCTTCGGCTTCCTTGTATACGTGTTGAACTCATAACCGCCTCCTGGCCCTCGTTCGGGCACCCGTTGTGGCCGGTGTCTGGTCGTCTTACGCGGTCTCCGGTTTCCTGGATCAGGCGCCGGGCGGGAGGAAGGCACGCATGCGGCGTGATGAAGTCCCGGTCGCCGATCCGCAGGCCGATATTCTCACCCGGTCGACCGCGAAGTTTTCCATTGTCAAATGATGCGTCTCGTAGGGGATCAGCTCAAAGACAATTTTTTGTGCGATATCATCAGCGTTTCTTATCGAACGTATTTATCGCGGTCTGAGCTGTGACGCTTAATTCCGTTTCGGAAAAAATATTACAAAATATAGCATTAATAGCGTTATCTGTCCATAAAATTTGATTGTCAGCTTCGTCAGGTAGAATGAATACGAAGCCGTAAGTGGTGTGATAATTTTTGTTCTTCCGGATATTTATATTGCGTATCCGTAAAAATGTATAAGGCTGCTTTTGGAGTTTTCGAAACTCTGAACTTCGTCTTCGATCAGGGTGAATGAAATGTCCGGCGATCGAGAGATTCTCGATTGCGCCGGTATGGCGCCGCTTTTCGTGATCGGGCGGAATGTCAAAATGCCGCTTTCGCATCACGATCACTGCTGCGGCTGCGCGGGAGAAACGAAAAGCCCGGCGGAGGGCCGGGCTTTTCTGAAAGATATCTGGAGAACTCGCGGGAATGCCTCAGGCGGCTTCTTCCTGGGTGTCCTCGTCGTCCTCGCTGTCCGTTTCCGCGGCGGCGGCGGCCGCTGCGGCCTTGCGGCTCTCGGACTTGGCCAGGTTCTGCTCGATCTGGCGCACCGCTTCCGTCTCGGAAGTCTTGTTGACGGCGGCGATTTCGCGCGACATGCGGTCGAGCGCGGCCTCATAGAGCTGGCGCTCGGAATAGGATTGCTCGGGCTGGCTTTCGGACCGGTAGAGGTCGCGCACCACTTCGGCAATGGCGATAAGGTCGCCCGAATTGATCTTCGCCTCGTATTCCTGTGCGCGGCGGCTCCACATGGTGCGCTTTACGCGCGGGCGCCCGCGTACGGTTTCCAGCGCTTTTTTCACTGCGGCTGCATCGGAAAGCTTGCGCATGCCGACGGAAGGGATCTTCGCCACGGGGACGCGCAGCGTCATCTTGTCCTGCTCGAAGCTGATCACCAGCAGTTCGAGGGAGAAGCCTGCCACGTTCTGTTCTTCGATTGCCGTAATCTGCCCGACGCCATGGGCCGGATAAACGATATGTTCGCCTGTTTTGAAACCTTGTCGCTGCGCGGCCTTCTTAGCGGTCGTTGCCATATGGTTTTGTCACTCCTGCGCAGTTGCCGGCCGACGTCGGCCGATAGGAGAGCCGTCGTCGTTGCGATGGCGCCCCGAAGGATGAAGACACGCGTTTATCCCGATCGGCAGGTGGGCTTGCCGCGAAGGATACGCGTTTTACGATTAACAGCCGATATATGCTCCGTGCCTCGACAGTCCTGGGGATTTTACGGTCCTAGCCGCCTTCGCAACCGGTTTACGGATTGCGATCATAAAAAAACCTCCGTTGGGAGGGGTTCGGATTCCATCGACTGTAGTGATTATATAGCACAAAAAATTGTGGAATTCAAAGTCTTCGTCAAAATGAGGACGCCGAATCGCCTGCGACGATTCGGCGCTCAAAGGGTGACGTAAGGGAATATAAGCCGGTCAGTCGCCCGTGCCCGGCTCGGCCGAAAAATACTGTTCGTACTTGTTTTCCTTGCCGTCGAAATCCTTCGCATCCGCCGGAGGGTCCTTCTTCACGGTGATGTTCGGCCACTCGGCGGCATATTTCGTATTGATCTCCAGCCAGCTTTCCAGGCCCGGTTCCGTATCGGGCTTGATCGCCTCCGCCGGGCATTCCGGCTCGCATACGCCGCAGTCGATGCATTCGTCCGGGTGGATGACCAGCATGTTCTCGCCCTCGTAGAAACAATCCACGGGGCAGACCTCGACGCAGTCGGTGTATTTGCACTTTATGCAATTGTCGGTGACGATGTAGGTCATCGCGTTCCTCTCGTACACGCCACGCCTCGAAGGCACGAAGGCGTGCGTCCAAGGTTGGCCCGGAACAGGTGGGCCTTGTGCGGCTATTCCGCGCGGGCCGTTCCTGTCACGTAATTTATTGCCGATCTCGCCTTCAGCAAGCCGGTGAGAAGGGGCTCGGCGTCACGGTTGTTCGTCGGGCGATTGGGTAGCGCCTTTGCGCCGCTCCCGCAAGGCCGCTCGAAGCGAGATTTTCCGTCCTTGAAATGAATTATTTCCAAGATGCGGGCAAGAATCGGAATTTCAGTCTTCCGAACGGCGAAACGCGTCGATCTGGCGGCGTTCCTTCTTCGTCGGCCGGCCAGCGCCGGCTTCCCGCCGTCCGTCATCGGGCATGGCCCGGACGGCGCGCTCCGGCTTCGGCGGCGAAAGGTCCTCGTACAAAAGCCGGGCCTCGCTCGCGGGCCCGCGCCGCGCGCCGATCGCGAGAATTTTCAGGACGAGCACACGCCGCTCCAGCACGACGGTCAGCACATCGCCGATCTTCACGGTCTTGCTGGCCGCGTCCACTTTTTCGCGGTTGAGCCGGACATGGCCCGAAACGGCAAGCTTCTGGGCGAGGCTGCGCGACTTGGTCACGCGCGCATGCCAGAGCCACTTGTCGATGCGCTGCGCTGTCGCAGGCTCGCTCACCGCGCACCCCCGTCAGGATTTGTCGGAACCGCCCTTTTCCAGATTGGCCTTGAGCGCCGCCAGGGCCGCGAATGGCGAATCCGGGTCGGCGCGCTTTTCCCTGGGCGGGGCGGACTTGCGCTGCCCGGTGTGGGGCTTGCCCGATCCTTTCCCCGGCCCTTGTCCGGGTCCGTTTCGCCCGCCCTTGCCCCGGCGCGGGCCCTTGGCATTGCGGCTTTCGCGAAGGCCTTCGCCATTGCCCTCACGCGCGCCGTCCTCGCCGCGGCGACCCGCCTGGCGGTTGTTATCCTGGCGGTTGCTTTCCTGGCGGTTTCGGGGGCGCCGGTCTCCGCGTCCGGGCCGCCAGACCTCCACCGTCACGGTCTCCATGGCCACGTCCTCACCGCCCCTACTCTCGCCCTCGGCGGGAGCGGCTTCGGCCGTTGCCTCATCGGCAGCAGGTGCTTCGGCTGTCGCCTCGGCTTCGGGCGCTTCTGCGGGGGCGTCGGCTGTCGCAGGCGTTTCCTCTGCTTGCGGCGTTGCGGCATCCGCTGTGTCTTCAGCGGTCGCTTCCGCCACGGTCGCCTCTTCTGGCGCCGCTTCGGCCTGTGTTTCCCCGGCTGCCTCCAAGGGCGTGGCTTCCGTTTCAGCGCCTGTTTTTGCGGGTTCCGCGTCCTGCGCCCCGGCTTCGGCGCTGTTTTTTGCTGCCGCAGCCGTTTCGCCGTTCGCGGTCTCCTCGTCCTTCACCTTCGCCGGGCGCGTTATTTCGCGCGGGTTTGAGCGGTAGCCGAGCGACTTGAGCACGGCGGCGAAATCCTCGCCCGCGCAGCCCAGGAGCGACGTCATGGCCACCGTCACGGTAAAGCCGCCGCCTTCGGCGACCGCACCCTCCGGCGGCTCGACGGTCTTGTCGATCGGCTTCCACGCGATCAACGGGCGAATGAGATCGGCCAACCGCTCCAGGATGTCGATGCGCACGGCTCTCGGCCCGCAGACGCGGAAACCGACGACCCTGTAGAGATCGCGCGAAATTTCGGGATCCACCGGGATCGACGTGCGCCCGGAGGCCGAAAGCTGCGGCAGTTCGTTGAGGCCGGGCATCTCCGGCTCGCCGTGCTTGAGCGCCCAGAGCTGGGCAATAAGCTGGCTCGGCGCAGGCTTCAGCAGGGCGGGCACGTAAATGTGATAGGCGCCGAAGCGCACGCCAAGCTTGCGCATGGAGGCGCGCGCGCCCTGGTCGAGCTGGCGTATGTCCTCCGCCACATCCTGGCGCTCCAGGATGCCGAGGCCCTCGACGAGGCGGAAGGCGATGCCGCGCGCGAGCCCTTCCAGCCCTTCGGCGGCTTCAAGGTCGTTGAGCGGCTTCAGCAGCGTGCCGACATGCGCCTTGATCCATAGCGAAACCCGCTCCTGCACCTTGTCGCGTGTCGGGCCAGTCAGCGTTTCGTCCGCAAGGACGACGAAGCCGGGCGCAAGCACCGTTTCGCCCGCGATCAGCCGCGCGACGATTTCGCCCTGCCAGCGGATCGTTCCGTCGGTGGAAAGCGCGAATTCCTCGTTCGGCGCCTTGGAGAGCTTTTCCGCGCGCCGCTCTATCTCGCTCACCAGCGCCTTTTGCGCCGCCGCACGCACGGCCTTGCCGTCGGGTCCTTCGGCTGCGGCGTCGGGCGCAAAGCGGAAGCCCTGCAACTGGCCGATATGCTGACCCTCGACAAGCACGTCGCCGGTCTGGTTGATCTCCGTTTCGAGCATCGCGTTTTCTCTCAAACGTCGCATCAATACGCTGGTTCGCCTGTCCACGAAACGCTGCGTCAGCTTTTCGTGCAGGGCATCGGATAGACGGTCTTCTATGCCACGCGTGACGCCTTGCCAATATGCCGGATCGCTTAGCCAGTCCGCGCGGTTGGCCACGAAGGTCCATGTGCGGATGTGGGCGATCCGGTTCGCAAGCGTGTCGATGTCCCCGTCGATCCGGTCGGCGAAGGAAACCTGCGCCCCGAACCAGTCGTCGGGAATGACACCGTTCTGCGTTATATAACCGTAAAGGGAGGCGATCAGTTCCGCGTGGTTGGCCGGCGCGATCTTGCGGTAGTCCGGCACCTGGCAGACGTCCCACAGGAGTTCGATCCGCTCTCGCGAGGTGGCGATGCGGCGAATGTCGGGGTCGCGCGCGGCATGTTCCAGCGCCACCTGATCTTCCGCGGGCGGCGCTTTTGCAAGGCCTTCTTCGCCCGGCGGCTGTTCCAGGGTGCGGATCAGCCGGTCAAGCGAGGTGAAGTCGAGCTGCGGATTTCGCCACTGCAGCACTTTCAGCGCGTCGAAGCGGTGGCATTCCAGCGCATCGACAAGCTCGTCGTCGAGCGGGTCGACACGCCCCGTCACGCCAAAGGTGCCGTCGCTCGTATGGCGGCCCGCGCGGCCGGCGATCTGGCCCATCTCGGAGCGCGTGAGCTGGCGGTATTGATAGCCGTCGAACTTGCGGTTTCCGGCGAATGCGATGTGATCGACATCGAGGTTGAGACCCATGCCGATGGCGTCGGTCGCGACCAGGTGTTCCACGTCGCCGTTCTGGAAAAGCTCGACCTGCGCATTTCGGGTTCTTGGGCTCAACGAGCCGAGCACGACGGCGGCCCCGCCGCGCTGGCGGCGGATAAGCTCGGCGATCGCATAGACCTCGCTCGCCGAAAAGGCGACCGCGGCGGAGCGTCTGGGCAGTCGCGTGATCTTCTTGGAGCCCGCATAGGTCAGCACCGACATGCGCGGGCGCGTGACGACGTTGATGCCGGGAATGAGCTTTTCAAGCAGCGGGCGCACCGTCGCAGCACCCAGAAGCAGCGTTTCCGAACGACCGCGCAGGTTGAGGATGCGGTCGGTGAAGATGTGGCCGCGCTCGAGGTCGCCGGCAAGCTGGACCTCGTCGATGGCGACGAATTCCGTATCGAGATCGAGCGGCATGGCTTCCACGGTGGAAACCCAGAAACGCGGCGTCGGCGGGACGATCTTTTCCTCGCCCGTGATCAGCGCGACGGCGTCCGCGCCCGCGCGTTGCACCAGCCTGCCGAACACTTCGCGCGCCAGCAGGCGAAGCGGCAGGCCGATCAGGCCCGACGGCTGCGCGATCATGCGTTCGATCGCCAGATGCGTCTTGCCCGTGTTCGTCGGCCCTAGAACGGCGGTAACGGTGCGGGCGCGCGCGGCCGGCGGAAGCGGCGA
Source organism: Stappia sediminis (assembly GCF_009826895.1). Classification (GTDB taxonomy): domain Bacteria; phylum Pseudomonadota; class Alphaproteobacteria; order Rhizobiales; family Stappiaceae; genus Hongsoonwoonella; species Hongsoonwoonella sediminis. The sequence continues at coordinate 345,423 of NZ_WUMV01000003.1, forward strand.
ATATCCTGTCTGAAACATTTTTGGGCTGGTGACGTCTTGGCCTGTCGCTCGTGCTTGCGTTCCGGCTGAAATCGCGCGGGGAAATTTCCGTACCGGTTTCCTAGCATAGACGCTTTACCCGTGTCGCGCCCCTTTTTGCTGCAAGTCGCATTCGTTGGTTTCCGATTCGTTTAGTGGGGTTCAACTCTTGCGCTGCGCGTTTCCCGCAAATTTCGGCATCGTTGTTTTTGCGGGCAGCCCATGCCCGCATTGCGCGAATCGATCTCGCGAGACTCGTAAAAAGAACGAGTCTGGAACAAAAGCCGACCGAATCGCTGACTCCGGAAGATTCCCTTTTCGTTCCCTACGAAATCTTGTGTGTGGCGAGCGACTCGGGGCGAAATCGTGAATCCGCTCAGAATCTTAGCGGAAATTTCCAAGCGGAGCGGATTCGTCGCGGAGTCCGGTCAAGTGCAAATTTCAAGTTAATTGATTCGCTAAATTTGACAGTGAGTTGTTAACGATTGGGAAGAATGCGGAACATCTGCCGTACGAATCACTGACCGGCGAATGTTCCGGTTTTGGTTCGCCGATAAATTGTGGGCCGCTCGTCCGCACATACGAGATCTGGATGGCTGGCGGCGCGAGAGAACATGCCGCTGCCAAGCCGGCCAAAGGAAGTTGTCTCGTTTTCGCACGATTTTTTGCTTCGCAACAAAAATTGTGCGCCGCTTCCCAAAAGACCTATCCTTTAGTAGAAGGTCCGCGACGTTATTTTTGCTCGCCTGGGGAGGATGCCATTGGCCATTCGCAAGATTCTCGTCGCCAACCGGTCTGAAATCGCCATTCGCGTGTTCCGCGCGGCAAACGAGCTCGGCATGCGGACGGTTGCCGTCTTCGCTGAGCAGGACAAGCTGGCGCTGCATCGTTTCAAGGCGGACGAGGCCTATCAGATCGGTGCGGGGCTGGGGCCGATCGAGGCTTATCTTTCCATCGACGAGATCATGCGGGTCGCACGGGCGTCGGGTGCGGATGCCATCCACCCGGGTTACGGGCTGCTGTCGGAAAGTCCGGAATTCGTCGAGGCTTGCGAGGAAAACGGCATCGTCTTCATCGGGCCGAGGCCTGAGACCATGCGCGCGCTGGGCAACAAGGTCTCGGCGCGCAACATCGCGCTCGATGCCGGCGTGCCGGTCATGCCGGCGACGGAGCCATTGCCCGATGACATGGAGACGGTGAAAAAGCTCGCCGCCGGTATCGGCTATCCCGTCATGCTCAAGGCGTCCTGGGGCGGCGGCGGGCGCGGCATGCGCGTCATCCGTGACGAGAAGGAGCTTGCCCGCGACGTGACGGCGGCGAAGCGCGAGGCCAAGGCCGCCTTCGGCAAGGACGAGGTCTATCTGGAAAAGCTCGTGGAGCGCGCGCGTCACGTCGAAGTGCAGATCCTGGGCGATCGCCACGGCAATCTCGTTCATCTGTTCGAGCGTGACTGCTCCATCCAGCGCCGCCATCAAAAGGTCGTTGAGCGTGCGCCCGCACCCTATCTCGATGGCGCCAAGCGCGAGGAGCTTTGCGGATACGGGCTGAAGATCGGCAAGGCGGTGGATTACGTCGGCGCAGGCACCGTCGAGTTCCTGATGGATGCCGATACGGGCAAGGTCTACTTCATCGAGGTGAACCCGCGCATCCAGGTCGAGCATACGGTCACGGAGGAAGTGACGGGCATCGACATCGTCAAGGCGCAGATCCGCGTCGCCTCCGGCGCGATCATCGGCGATCCGGGCTCCGGCATTCCAGCCCAAGGCGATATCAGGCTGAACGGCCACGCGCTCCAGTGCCGCATCACGACGGAAGATCCGGAGCAGAATTTCATTCCCGACTATGGCCGCATCACCGCCTACAGGGGCGCGACCGGCTTCGGTATTCGTCTTGACGGCGGAACGGCTTATTCGGGCGCGGTGATCACCCGCTTTTACGATCCGCTGCTTGAAAAGGTGACCGCTTGGGCGCCGACGGCGGAAGAGGCCGCACAGCGCATGGACCGTGCGTTGCGCGAGTTCCGCATCCGCGGTGTCGCCACCAACCTCGTTTTCCTTGAGAACATCATCGGCCATCCGGATTTCCGGGCGAACAACTACACCACCCGCTTCATCGACGAAACGCCTGCGCTTTTCGAGCAGGTTCGCCGCAAGGACCGGGCGACGAAGCTTCTGACCTATATCGCCGACGTCACGGTGAACGGCCATCCCGAAACGCGCGACCGCCCCCGTCCGCTGGCAGAGGCCGCCGCACCGCAGGTTCCGCGTTACGATATGAGGCCGGCCAAGGGCACGCGCCAGCTTCTCGACGAGCTGGGGCCGGAAGGTTTCGCGAACTGGATGAAGGGCGAAAAGCGTGCGCTCGTCACCGACACGACAATGCGCGACAGCCATCAGTCGCTGCTCGCCACCCGCATGCGCACCTTCGACATCGCCAGAATCGCGGATGCCTACGCCTCCGCCCTGCCGCAGCTTTTCTCGCTGGAATGCTGGGGCGGCGCGACATTCGACGTCGCCATGCGCTTCCTCACCGAAGACCCGTGGGAGCGTTTGCGTCTCATCCGCGAAAAGGTGCCGAACGTTCTTTTGCAAATGCTGCTGCGCGGGGCGAACGGCGTCGGCTACACGAATTATCCCGATAACGTGGTGAAGTTCTTCGTTGCCCAGGCCGCGCAAAACGGCGTCGATCTCTTCCGCGTGTTCGACTGTCTCAACTGGGTGGAGAACATGCGCGTGTCGATGGATGCGGTGCGCGAGGCGGACAAGCTCTGCGAGGGCGTGCTCTGTTACACGGGCGATATCCTCGACAGCGCGCGCCCGAAATACGATCTGCGCTATTTCGTATCGCTCGCCAAGGATCTGGAAAAGGCCGGCGCGCATATCCTGGGCGTCAAGGATATGGCGGGCCTGTTGAAGCCGCAGGCCGCCCGCGTCCTCTTCAAGGCGCTTAAGGAGGAGGTTGGCATTCCGATCCACTTCCACACGCATGACACCTCGGGGATAGCGGCGGCGACCGTGCTTGCGGCGGTCGAATCCGGCGTCGACGCGGTGGATGCGGCGATGGATGCGCTGTCGGGCATGACCTCGCAGCCGTGCCTTGGCTCCATCGTCGAGGCCCTTCGCGGAACCGACCGCGACACCGGGCTCGATCCGAAGGCGATCCGCGAGATTTCCTTTTACTGGGAGGCGGTGCGAAACCAGTACCGCGCCTTCGAAAGCGACCTCAAGTCCGGTGCTTCGGAGGTCTACCTGCATGAGATGCCGGGTGGCCAGTTCACGAACCTGAAGGAGCAGGCCCGTTCGCTCGGCCTTGAGACCCGCTGGCATGACGTGGCCCAGGCCTATCACGACGCCAACCTCATGTTCGGCGATATCGTCAAGGTCACGCCGTCGTCCAAGGTCGTCGGCGACATGGCGCTGATGATGGTGAGCCAGGGCCTTACGCCCGATGATGTCCTCGATCCGAAGAAGGATGTCGCCTTCCCCGACAGCGTCGTGCAGTTGATGCGCGGCGATCTCGGCCAGTCGCCGGGCGGATGGCCGCAAGACATTCAGAAGAAAGTCCTGAAAGGCGAAAAGCCGATCACCGTTCGTCCCGGTTCGCTCCTGAAGGACGACGATCTGGAGGCGCGCCGCAAGGAGGCCGCCGACAAGACGGGCGGCGAAATCGGCGATGCCGCCCTTGCCTCCTACCTCATGTACCCCAAGGTCTTCACGGATTTCATGAAGGCGCAGGAGACCTACGGTCCGACGTCCGTCCTGCCGACGCCGGTCTATTTCTACGGGCTTGAGGCGGGAGAGGAGATCCTGGTCGATCTCGAACCGGGAAAAACGCTTGTGGTTCGCTGTCAGGCAATCGGCGAAACCGACGAGAAAGGCCAGGTGAAGGTCTTCTTCGAGCTGAACGGCCAGCCGCGCAATGTCAAGGTGCCGGACCGCGCGCATGGTGCTGATGCGGCGGCTGCCCGGCGCAAGGCGGAGGACGGCAATCCCGCCCACATCGGCGCGCCCATGCCGGGCGTTATCTCCACGGTCGCCATCAAGCCGGGGCAGGAGATCAAGGCGGGCGACGTTCTCGTCTCCATCGAGGCGATGAAGATGGAAACCGCCCTTCACGCGGAAAAGGACGGCAAGGTCTCGGAAGTCCTTGTCGAGCCGGGCGCGCAGATCGACGCCAAGGATCTTCTGGTCGTTATCGAGGGCTAAAATGCTGGGGATGCGGGCGCTCGTCGCCTGCGTTCTCTTACTGGAGAATTGAATCCAGCGCCGCGCGGTGGTGTGCGGCACCTTCCTCCGAAAAGCAGCAGAAGATAACCTTCTCGGGGTCGCCTCCCAGCTCCAGCAGCGCATCCATGGTCGTCTTCACCGCAATCGCTGCAGCCTCATCCGCCGGATAGCCGTAGATCCCGGTCGAAATCGCCGGAAAGGCTATGCTGGCGAAGCCTTGTGCATTGGCGATGGAGATGGAGTTGCGATAGCAGGCGGCGAGAAAGTCGGGCTCGCCCGCGTTTCCGCCGCGCCAGACGGGCCCGACGGTGTGGATCACATGGCGCGCCGGCAGGCGATAGCCCTTCGTCAGCCGCGCTTCGCCGGTCGGGCAGCCGCCGATCTTGCGGCATTCTTCCTGCAGTTCCGGCCCTGCCGCGCGGTGGATCGCGCCGTCCACGCCGCCACCGCGCAAGAGCTGCTCGTTGGCGGCATTGACGATGGCGTCGACTTCAAGCTTCGTGATGTCGCCGACGACGACGGAAAGGCGATCTCGCATCGTTGCGCCCTCCGATGATGCTGTAGTCGTAGTCTTCAAATCAGTTTGTGAATCAAATTCGGCGGTTTTTGAGAGACAAACTCGTTTGAGTCGCACGCGTGTACGTCAAATGCCTTTGTCTCTCAAATTTCACGAAATCTGAGAGACAAAGACCGCGAAACACCATTTGATCTTGCGGGCTTACTCGGCGGCTTCCCGCAAATCGGCGGTCTGAACCGGTTTCGCCGCCGTGCCGATCCAAAGGTCCAGGAAGTTGTCGAGCCAGGTTTTCAGCGGCGGATCGAAGACGAAACGCCCGGAGAAGTGGTCGCGCCGCTGGCGCGCGCCCGGCAGGTCCATGCGCGGCGCGCCATGCGTCGTCCAGCGCACCATCATCTTGTAGGTCAGTTCGGGGTGGAACTGGATGCCATAGGCGTTTTTGCCCACGCGGATCGCCTGGTTCGGGTAGGCTTCGCTGCCGGCCAGAAGCTCGGCCCCATTCGGCAGGTCGAAGCCTTCGCGGTGCCATTGGTAAACTTTCTTCGGCCACTTCATCAGCGCCTTGCCGGCTTCCGTTGGCGTGATGTCGTAATAGCCGATCTCGACCAGCCCTTCGTCATGGCTGCCCACGTGGCCGCCCAGGTTCTTCACCAGCATCTGTGCGCCCAGGCAAATGCCGAAGAACGGCTTTTCCTCTTTCAGCGGCACGTCGATCCAGTCGATCTCGCGCTGAATGAAGGCGTCGGTGTCGTTTGCGCTCATCGGCCCGCCGAAGACGACGGCGCCCGCGTGATCCTTCAGCGTTTCGGGCAAGAGGTCGCCAAAGCGCGGCTTGCGGATGTCGAGGGCGAACCCCCGCTTCAGGAGTTCCTGCCCGACGCGGCCTGGCGTCGAGTGCTCCTGATGCAGGACGATCAGTATCTTGGGGCGGTTGGCAAGGTCTTTGGGATCAAGAAACATCGACCGAATATATAGCCGTAAAATCCGATTCTTGAAAGCCTTCATCGGGCGCGGCAAGCCCGGCTTCCGGGCCTCCATCGCCTTTTCGCAGGGTCACTCGTCGTCTTCGTCGTTCGCCTGCTCGCCGGCCACCTTGCGGCGCAGCGAAAGCCGGTCGCGCGAGGAAACGCCGAGGAGTTCCGCCACCCGCCAGATGGTGTTGTCCTCGAATTCGTGCACCGTCCCGTCGGCATAGACGAGTTCCCACATCATCTCCACGACCTTGAGGCGCTCCTCGATGTCGAGCTTGCGCTTCAGGACGGAGGTGAAGCCGTAAAGGTCGACCGCCTCGCTGTCGCGCTGGTGCGCCTCGCGAATCAGCTCGCCGGCCATGTCGTCGGTCAGCTTGTAGTTTGATTTCAGGACCTTTTTGAGCGTTTCCCGTTCGGCGTCGTCGACGATCCCGTCCACCGCGATGATATGCACGAGCAATGCCGCGGCGGCGAGCCTGTGGTCGTCCTCCTGAAAAGCGAGATTGTCGCTTTCGCCGTAGGTGACCTGCTTTATGAAACGCTTGATCGATGAGAGCATGGCCCTTCCCTGTGAGTGAGCATATCTTGTCGCCATGGCGTCCATGCGTCAAACGGCTGAACTGGGCCGCAGTGAGGATTTAACGTTTAGCAGCGTTGGAGGCCAAAATCGTTTCTGGACAGAAGCAAAGCGCAAGACAGTGCCGTTCACTTTCGAGCATTTGCGCCGTATTCAGAAGCGATTTTGACCCAACCCGTTCGGGCCGCCCGGAAAATGTGCCATCTTGTCGTCGCTCGGCGTCGAATATGCGTGGCATGTTCTTCCTCCTCGCTCCTGAATATGGCGCATTTTTACGACGGCGCTGCAAATCGTTAAATCCTCACTGCGGCCTTGGATATAGGTTCTCTTCGCGCGGGCGTATATGCACGATCGGTTCAAGATGTCACCATAAGGCCATGCTCTGCTTTAAAATGGCAGCGATTCGATTTTCTGGAGGTTCCTCGTGAAGCGCCTCGCCGTCTGGTTCGCCGGCCTCGTTTTCGCCCTCGCGCTCGTTGTCCTGGTCGTTCCGTTCCTCCTGCCGAAAGATGCGATCAGGCAGGAAGTCGTGGCCAGGTTCGAGGAGACGACCGGCTGGCGTCTTCGCCTTGATGGCGATGTTAGCCTTTCGCTCGTGCCCGGTTTCGGCCTGACCGCTGAAAGCGTGGGCATATCGGGTGCGGCGGGTGCCGACGGCGTGGAATTCGCCAAGGCGGAGCGTATAGATTTCGGCCTCTCCTGGGGCGCGCTTTTCGGCGGACGTGTACAACTCACGCATATTGAGCTGGAAGGCCCTGAAATCCTTCTTGAAATCGGTCCGGATGGCGTCACGAGCTGGGCTCCTCGCCGCCGTTATGCATTCGACGACCGCTGGAGTGTTGCGGGCAAGGCCAACGAGCCTCGCGTGGATGGCGGGGCGTCGGGTGAAAGCGAAGCGCCTCCCGTTGCGAGGGCAAGTGAAGGTGAGGCTCCGGCCCCGTTCCTGCAGCGCATCGGCGTCGACAGGCTGACGATCGATAGCGGCACCATCACCTACGCGGATGCGCGCAGTGGTTCGCGGCACACGCTGGAAGATGTGGACGTTGATCTTGCCCTGCCTACGCTCGACGGCCAGGCGACGCTTTCCGGCGTCTTTACCTACGACGGCATTCGCGCGGAAACCGATGGCGAGCTTGGCGCGCCGCTCACCCTTTCGAAGGGCGGGTCGTCGGCGGTCGAGCTTGTCGTAAAGGTGTTTGAGGGTGAATTCACGGTGGCTGGCACCGTCTCGGGCGCACCCGCGGCGGACCTGAATATCGAAGGCCGGGGGGAATCGTCGCTGGCGCTGCTTCGTGCCGCGGGTCTCGCTCCGCCGGTGGATCCGGGCGCATTCGCGTTTGCGGCGCAGGTCGAGGTGTCGCCCGAACGGGTGACGGTCAGCAGCGTGAAGGCGGACATCGGCGAAATCGCTGCGACGGGGTCCGCACGCGTAGAGCTTGGCCAGTCCGTACCGAGCTTCGCCGCAAGGCTGGAAGCATCCGGCATCGATCTTGCCGATGCGCTGGTTATCGCCGGGCGTCCGGAACCGGCCACCGGCACGATCTCCGCCGATATCGCCGTGCGCGGCGCGGGCGCGGATCAGGCGGCCTTGCTCGGTTCGCTTGACGTAAACGGCCGCATCGGCCTTCAGGGCGGAACGGTCTCTGGCCTTGGCCTTGCGGATGCGCTGGGCGGCGACGAGGCGGCGGACCGGATCGAGGATATCGGTGTCGACATCGTTTTCGACGGGCTGGACAAGCCGGTTTCCGTTTCCGGCGGGCTCGCCTGGCGCGGCGAAACCTTTACCTTGAAAGGCTCGGCAACGCCCGCGCCCATGCTCGCCGGGCTCGGTGCGCCGGTGAATTTGCTGCTTTCGGGCGACCGCGCCTCCATGGGTTTCGAGGGTGCGGCATCGCCTGACGGTGCGCTTGACGGCGATGTGTCGTTTTCCACGCCGGACCTGCGCGGCCTTGCGGCCTGGCTCGGGCGGCCCGTCGGTCCGGGGGGAGGGTTGAAGAACTTCCGCCTGGCCGGAAAGCTCGCCGTGGGGGCGCAGGATATTCGCTTTTCGGACGCGAGTTTCCAGCTCGACGAAATCACCGGCAAGGGCGATGGCGCACTCGCGCTTACCTCGCCTTTGAAAGTCACGGCAAACCTCGCGGTCGATGAACTCGTTCTCGATCCCTATCTCGATCAGGAGGCGGCGCCCGAATCGGGCGGGACGAAGCGTGTCACCGCCCGTGTGCCGGGGGGAGACGAGACCTGGAGCCGCGATCCCGTCGATTTCGCGGGGCTCAAGGCCGTGAACGCGGCTCTGGACCTTACGGCGGCCGGTATCCGCCTTGGCGATATCGAGATCGGCAAGAGCAGCGTGGATCTCGATATCGCCGAAGGCATCCTGCAGGCCAGCCTCCGGGAAATGGCGATCTACGGCGGAACGGGCGCTGGCGAAGTCCGGCTCGACGGCACCAGCGACGTTGCGGCCGTCCAGGGAATGTTCACCCTTTCGGGCCTCAAGGCCCGCCCTTTCCTGAATGCGGTGGCGGATTTCGACTGGCTGGAAGGAACGGTTTCCTCCTCGATCGATCTTTCCGCGCGCGGCAAGAACCATGCGGAACTCGTCTCCGCCCTTGGCGGCACCGCCCGCTTCGATTTCGCGAACGGCGCGATCCTCGGCGTCAATATTCCGAAGCTGGTGCGCGGCCTTACGGTCGAAACCCTGCTCGGATGGGCCAGCACCGAGGAACAGAAGACCGATTTCACGCAACTTTCGGCTTCCTTCGAAGTCGCGAACGGCATTGCCCGCTCGAGCGACCTCGCAATGGCGGGGCCTTTGATCCGCCTGACCGGCGAAGGTTCGGTCGACTTGCCGGAAAAAATGCTCGACTGGCGGTTCGAGCCGAAAGTCGTTCCCACGCTTCAGGGGCAGCCGCCGGTGCCGACGCAAAAGGGCGAAACGCGCGAGCTTGACGGCCTGGGCGTTCCCGTCGTCGTGCGCGGGCCATGGGCGAAGCCTCGCATCTATCCCGAGATCGACGGCATCCTCGAAGATCCGCAGGCCGCCTACAAGCAGCTCGAGAAGCTCGGCGGCGGGCTGGTGGAGGCCTTGAAGGCGAAGCCGGAAGAAACGCTCGCCGATACCGCGAACCGGGTCATACAGCGCGCGACCGGCGGCAGCACCCGCATCGATGTGCAGGACGTGATCGAGGGCAAGGTCGACGACCAGCAGGTGCTTGAAGCGGTCGAGCAGGGCTTCGGCCTGCCGCCCGGCTTCCTGGGTTCGGTCGGCATCGGCAAGTCGCGCGCGCCTGATGACGCGGCCGCCGAAGAGCCGCAGGCGGAAGGGGACTCGGCTCAGTAACCGAGGCGTTTGAGGATCAACCTCACCCCGTCGCCAATGCTTCCGGTGTTTTCGATGGTGATCACGCTGTCGTCTGCCGGATAGTCCAGATCGGCGCGGTCGAGACGTCGGGCGATCTCCTCGGCTGTTTCCCGTCCGCGCGCCAGAAGCCGCTCGGCCAGCACGTCGCGCGGGGCTGTGATCAGCAGCGTGACGACGTTTTCGTATTTCTCCCGCGCACGCCCGATCACCTTGCGCGATCCATTGGCGAAAACCGTCCTGCCCGCGCGGATATCGGCGTTTAGGGAGGCGGGCAGCACGTATCCGTGCCCGTGCGCTTCCCAGTGGAGCGCGGCCCCTCCACCGGACGACAGTTTCGCATAGTCCCGCCGGCTGATCGTGCCGTGGTCCTCCGAATCCGGATCGGCCGCGCGGGTCACCAGGCGGCGCACGAAGCGGCAGCGCGGATCGTCGCCAAGCTCAATCTTCACGCCCTCCATCAGCGTGTCCTTGCCGGCCCCGCTCGGGCCGACGACGAGGACGAGCCGCCCGGGCCCGATGCGTCCGGTGTTCTCTTTCGCCACCGTCTTTTCCTTCAGGTCGGGCATATCCTCACGCCACCCTGCGCCCTTCGCGCCAGACCCCGCGCACGATCGGCACGTTGCCGACGAGCCTGACCTGCACCAGGTCGGCCCTGCGCCCTTCCAGTATCGCGCCGCGATCGTTGAGGCCGGTCGCTTCCGCCGGCGTCTTCGTCACCATCCGCACGGCATCGGGCAGGGTGATCGCCTCCACCTCCTCGGCAAGCTGGAAAGCCGCCTGCAGGAGCGACATCGGGATGTAGTCGGAGGAAAGAACGCTGAGGAGGCCCGCATCGGCCAGTTCGCGCGCCGAAACGTTGCCGGAGTGGGAGCCGCCGCGCACCACGTTCGGCGCGCCCATAAGCACATTCATCCCGGCCTCGCGGGAGGCTTTCGCCGCTTCCAGCGTCGTCGGGAACTCGGCGATGGAGGTGCCGAGTTCGACCGCCTCGCGCACGTGATCCGTCGTTGCATCGTCGTGACTTGCGACGATGATGCCGCGTTCTGCCGCCGTTGCGGCGATGTCCTTTCGGTTTTGCGGGGTGAGCTTGCTCGCCTGCGCCTGGCGCTTGGCGATATAGGCGTCCATCTGTTCGTCGTTGAAGCCCCTCTTGCCCTGGTAATAGACGCGGTAGGCATCAAGGGACGTGAACTGGCGCTGGCCCGGCGTATGGTCCATCAGCGAGATCAGGCGCACGCGCGGGTCTTCGTCGAAACTTGCGAAGGCGTCCATCACGTCGGGCGAGGAAACCTCGCAGCGCAGGTGGATGAAGTGGTCGGCGCGCAGGCGGTGTTCGGCCAGTCCCGTCTCGATGGCATCCGCCAGCCGGCGCATGTCGTCCACCTTCAGGTCCGCCTCGTCGTCCATGCCGATGCGCAGCGCGTCGAATACGGTGGTGATGCCGGAACAGGCGATCTGTGCGTCATGCGCCTGCACGGCGGAAACCGGGTTCCAGCGAACCTTGGGGCGCGGGGCGTAGTGGGTTTCCAGATGGTCGGTGTGCAGCTCCACGAGGCCCGGCAGCAGGTAGTCGCCCTCGCAATCGTGGCCGGTAACGGTCGTCGGCCCCATGGCAAGGGCGGCGATATTGCCCTTGCGGGTGGAAAGGCTCCCGTCAATCACGGCGTCGGGCAGGATGAGCCGTGCGTTCGAAAAGACATGGTCAGACATTTACGGTTTCCTGTTGGGCCTCGACGCGCGAGGCTCCGGCCTTGAGCGGCCTGAGGTCGAGAATTGTGAAGGGTCCGCCCCGCTCCCGCTCGACAAAAAGGGCGAGGGTGGCGAAGGGCCGGGGGCGCTCGGTGACGGCGGCGAAATAGCGCATGGCGTCGCGCTTTAGGCATTCGGCTTCCCGTTCGTCCTCCAGCCTGGAGGAAAGCGTCATGTGGAAGCGGAATTCATCGAAAACGTAAGGGTATCCCCAGCGCAGAAGATAACCGGCTTGCCGGTCGGACAGGCCGGACGAAAGCCTTCGCTCCCGATCCGCGTCGGAAAGCGGCGCGCGGAAGGCGTCGAAGGTTTCCACGCAGGTTGCCGCGAACACGTCGAGCGCCTCGATCGGCGCGCTCGGCGTCAGCGCCAGAAAGGAACCGAGCCTCGTGACGGCAAGGCCCGGAAGGTCGAACGCGGGCATGCGTTCGCAGAATTCGGCGAACGCGTCGCGCAGTTCGTCTTCGCTGCGTCCCTCGGCCAGCGCGAAAGGCGCCTTCATCGTGCCGTGAAAGCCGTAGCGGCGCGGGAAGGGCGTAAGAGCTGACAGCCGCTCGCGCGAGATTTCCTCAAGTGCGGGCTGGTTGATCTCCTTGCCGGAAAACGCATCGCGGCCGAGCCACTGGCTGCCGAGCCTCGTCAAGGGGTCGTCGAAGGGGGGCGTGTAATAGATTGCGTAACGCATGGAATATGCCTGTTCGTGTCCGTTATATGGGCGCGCGATTTGCCACGTCCTTATGGCGGGGCCGTGTCGGCGCGATGACGTTTTTCAACTTCGCGGCATTGCCCTTCCTCATGCGGCTGCCTTGAAGCCGCTCACGTCGATGATCCGGTCGGCGATCTTCTCGCGCACGTCCTGGTCGTGCAGGATGGCGAGCATGGCCACGCCTTCCGCCTTCTTCTCCTCCACCAGTTCCACCACGACGGCGCGGTTCGCGGCATCGAGAGAGGCCGTCGGCTCGTCGAGCAGCAGGACGGGATAATGGGCGATGAAGCCGCGCGCGATGTTGACGCGCTGCTGCTCGCCACCGGAAAAGGTCGCCGGCGGCAGTTGCCACAGCCGTTCCGGAACGTTCAGCCGCTCAAGCAGCGTCATCGCCTTTTCCCGCGCCTTGTCGGGTGCGCCGCCTTGCGCGATCAGCGGTTCGGCGACGACGTCGACCGCCGCCACGCGGGGGATCACTTTCAGGAACTGGCTGACATAGCCGATGGTGTCGCGCCGCAAGGCCAGCATGCGGCGCGGTTCCGCATCGGCGATATTCACGATCTTCTCGTCGCTGGTGGTAACGAGTATCCGGCCCATCTCGCAGGCGTAATTGCCGTAGATCATTTTCAGGATCGAGCTTTTGCCCGCCCCCGACGGCCCGCCCAGCACCACGCATTCGCCGGCGGAGACCGAAAAGCCGACGTTTGCAATCACGGGAAATTCCGCGCCCCCTTGCAGGTGCATCTTGAAGCTTTTGCCGACATCGGCAAGGCAAAGTCTGGTGCGCATGGTCAAACCTGCAAAATGGAAGAAACGAGTAGCTGGGTGTAGGGCGCCTGCGGATCGTCGAGCACCCGGTCGGTAAGCCCCGTTTCGATCACCTCGCCGTGCCGCATCACCATGATGCGGTGGGAAAGCAGCCTTGCGACGGCAAGGTCGTGCGTGACGACGATCGCCGAAAGCCCAAGCTCCGAAACGAGCCCGCGGATAAGGTCGAGCAGCCGCGCCTGCACGGAAACGTCCAGCCCGCCCGTCGGCTCGTCCATGAAGACGAGGCGCGGATTGGTGACGAGGTTCCGCGCGATCTGCAGGCGCTGGCGCATGCCGCCGGAAAAGGCGCGCGGCGCGTCGTCGATGCGCGTTTCGTCGATCTCCACCCGCGAAAGCCAGTCGAGCGCGGTGCCGCGAATGTCGCCGTAGTGCCGCGCGCCCACCGCCATCAGCCGCTCGCCCACATTGGCTCCGGCTGAAACGGACATGCGCAGCCCGTCGGCGGCATGCTGGTGCACGAAGCCCCAGTCGGTGCGCATCAGCAGCCTGCGTTCGGCCTCGGTAAGCTGGAACAGGTCGCGCATCGTGCCGTCGCGCATGCGGTATTCGACGATGCCGGCCGTCGGCTGAAGCCGTGTCGACAGACAATCGAGCAGCGTCGTCTTGCCCGATCCGCTTTCGCCGACGATGGCAAGTACCTCTCCGGGGAAAAGCTCGAAGGAGATATCCCGGCAGCCGACCCTCTCGCCGTAAAAGCGTGTCAGCGCGCTTGCACGCAGAAGCGGCTCTTCGTTCAGGAAATCGGCCGCGTTCATTACGCTGCCCCCTCACGCTCAAGCGGGTTTCCGCCGGCCTCGCCCACATGGCCCGCCGCGCGCCGTTCCTCGCAGTGATCGGTGTCGGAACACACGAACATCCGCCCGCCGCGATCGTCCAGGATCACCTCGTCGAGGTAAACCTCCTCCGCCCCGCAGATCGCGCAAGGCCGGTCGAACGTCTGCACCTTGAAGGGGTGATCCTCGAAGTCGAGGCTCTCCACCGTCGTATGCGGGGGGATCGCGTAGATGCGCTTTTCCCGGCCCGCGCCGAAAAGCTGGAGTGCCTTCATCCCGTGCATTTTCGGGTTGTCGAACTTGGGCGTCGGCGAAGGGTCCATCACGTAACGCCCGTCCACCTTTACGGGATAGGCGTAGGTGGTGGCGATATGCCCGTGGCGTGCGATATCCTCGTAAAGCTTCACATGCATCAACCCGTATTCGGCAAGCGCATGCATCTTGCGCGTTTCCGTCTCGCGCGGCTCCAGATAGCGTAAGGGCTCGGGGATCGGCACCTGATAGACGATGACCTGGTCTTGCGAGAGCGCCTTTTCCGGGATGCGGTGCCGCGTCTGGATGATCGTCGCCTCGCCCGTTTGCGTCGTCGTTTCCACTTGCGCCGTCTTTTCGAAGAAAGCACGGATCGACACAGCGTTCGTCGTGTCGTCCGATCCCTGGTCGATGACCTTGAGACGATCGTCCCTGCCAAGGATAGAGGCCGTCACCTGCACCCCGCCCGTTCCCCAGCCGTAGGGCATCGGCATCTCTCTCGAGGCGAACGGCACCTGGTATCCGGGCACGGCGATAGCCTTCAGGATCGCCCGGCGGATCATGCGTTTCGTCTGCTCGTCCAGATAGGCGAAGTTGTATTCGCCCTCCGCCGCCTCTCTGGCGCTCTCTGCCGGACCGGTCATTCCGCCGCCTCCTGTGCGTCGGCTTTGTCCTGCCGGTTTCGCTCTTCCCATTCGCGGCGCATTTGCCGGACAAGCACAAGCTCGGCCTGAAAATCCACGTAATGCGGCAGCTTCAGGTGTTCCACGAAGCCTGTCGCCTGCACGTTGTCGGAGTGGGAAAGCACGAATTCCTCGTCCTGCGCGGGCGCGCCCTGCTCCTCGCCAAGCTCGCGGGATCGCAGCGCCCGGTCGACCAGCGCCATGCTCATCGCCTTGCGTTCGCCCTGTCCGAAGACGAGGCCGTAGCCGCGCGAAAACTGCGGCGGCGCCTTGGCGGAGCCTTGAAACTGGTTGATCATCTGGCATTCGGTCACGGAAACCCGGCCAAGCGGCACGGCGAAGCCCAGTTCCTCGGCGAAGAATTCCACCTCCACCTCGCCGATCCTGATTTCGCCGGCAAAGGGGTGCGTGCGCCCGAAGCCGCGCTGCGTGGAATAGCCGAGCGCGAGCAGAAAGCCCTCGTCGCCGCGCGCAAGGTTCTGCAGGCGGATGTCGCGTTCGGCTGGAAACGAAAGCGGTTCGCGGGTGAGGTCGCCCACTTCGCCGTCCTCGTCCGCACTTTCGGGCGTATGTTCCGGCACATCCGGCTCTATCAGGCCTTCATGGCCCAGAAGGTCGGTCACGCGCGGCATCTCTTGAGGATCCGGTTGCGCCAGTTCCGGCATTTCGGGAACCTCACCGCCTTCCGCCGCCAGCTTGAAGTCGAGCAGGCGGTGCGTGTAGTCGAATGTAGGGCCCAGAAGCTGGCCGCCCGGCAGGTCCTTGTAGGTGGCCGAAATGCGGCGGCGCACCAGCATTTTCGCGGTTTCAAGTGGCTCGGAATAGCCGAAGCGCGGCAGCGTCGTGCGGTAGGCCCGCATCAGGAAGATCGCCTCGATCAGGTCTCCGCGCGCCTGTTTGATCGCAAGGGCGGCAAGCTCCATGTCGTAGAGCGAACCTTCCGCCATGACGCGGGCGACAGAAAGCGCCATCTGCTCCACGATCTGGCGAAGCGTCAGGTCCGGCACGGTCCGGTCTCCGCGCCGCTCGTGCGCCAGCAGCCGGTGGGCATTGCGGATCGCCTTTTCTCCGCCCTTGACGGCAACATACATCGCTCAGCGGCCCTTCATTTCGATGCGGGTGGAACGGGGCAGTCCGGCAACCTGCTTTTGGGTGACGAAGAGCATGTCGACGCCGCGCGGAAACTGCGCGTGGATCGCGGCAAGCTCGTTCCAGAAGGAAGGCGGCAGGGGGCTTGCGTTGAAACCGGCAGGCTTCTTCAGGCCGGGGCCGGATAGTGTCACGGCCTTCGCGCCCGTCAGCTTGTCGACCATGGCGATGATCGTGGTGGATCTGTCGGGATATTCCAGCGTGCCCTGGTTGAAGCTTGAAAGCGGCGGCATATGCTCCGCGTCGCTTACGAGCGCGAAGCTCGCTTCGCCTGGATCATCGGTAATCGGGCATCCGGTGTGGAAACGCAGGAACTGCCAGACTTGCGACGACCCGGCAAGTTCCGCATCGAGCCATACCGGCGTGTCGTAATCGAAAAGCGAAAGCGCGATCGCTCCCGCCGTGTTCGAAAGCGGTGCCGGGGCCTGAAAATCGCCTGTGTCGAGCTTCTGCGGCTTTCCGGGGCGGGCGAGTGCGTTCATCACCGCCCGGAAGGCCGCCTGGGAATCATGCACCGGGTCGGGCAGGCCCGGCAGCGGCGCTGCGGTATCAAGGAGCGCGCTCATCAGTCCTCTCCGCGTACCATGGTGAAGAAATCGACCTTTGTCGCCGCCGTTTCGGCGCGCGATCTGGCGTCGGCGCCTTCAAGATCCCTTGCCAGCGGGCCGATCAGGCTTCGCTCCAGTTCGCCACGGTGGCGTGGTGCCTGCCAGAGCGCATCGAAAAGGGCGGCGTAGAGCGCCTTCTTGCGGTCGCGGCCGAGCGCGTAGGAATAGCCGGTCTCGCCGGTTTCGATCGTGACAACGGCGCGGGTCACGGTCGCTTCGCCAAGGTTGAAGGGCCGTCCCCCGCCGCCCGCGCGCCCGCGCACCATCACAAGGCCCGTTTCGGGTGCGCGTACCGTTCGGTAGCCCGGCTTGTTCGTAAGCGCTTCCCAGGCCGCCGCAAGCCGCCCCGTGTCGCTGCGCGCCAGCAGCGCCATCACGTTCTTTCGGCGCGCATCGCCGGCCTCCCGCGGCGCGGCGTCGTCATCCTGTGCCTCGCTCATGTCACTTCTCTTTCCTGGGTCATGTCACGCTCTCTGCATTACGCCACGCTTGGTGTTTTTGGGCTGCCACGAACGCCAAAATCTGTTTGTCGGTAAAATCTTAGCTGCTAGCGCCCCCTCTCCCCGCTAAGTCGGGTGTTCCCGACTTGGCCATTTCTCTTCCGAACTCGGGAACACCCGAGTTCGGTGGGAGAGGGCTGGGGTAAGGGTGATTGGGAAGTCCGCCAAACCGGAAACATCGGCCCTACCGGGAATTCCCATCGACTTTCCTTTCCTCCCTACCACCGTCATATTGATTTGTCTATTTGTATAGACGAATTTGCATTTTGGTACAGCCCCTCTATGACAGGCGCATGACGAGCGGAGCGGAAAAACCGGAAATCGAGCGCGGCAGCGGCGTTGCGGTCTGGCGGCAGATCGCAGAGCAGCTTCGCGCCGAAATCCTGTCGGGTCGCCTGGGCGTGGACGGCGGCAAACTGCCGACGGAGACGGACCTTGCCGCGCGCTTCGGCGTGAACCGGCATACCGTGCGCCGCGCCATCGCCAGCCTGACGGCCGACGGCCTGTTGCGCGCCGATCAGGGGCGCGGCACCTTCGTTTCCGAAAGGCTGATCAGCTATCCGATCACCTCGCGCACCCGCTTTTCGGAAATCATTACAGCCCATGCGCGCACGCCGCACGGCCGCCTTCTTTCGTCAACCGTCGAGCCGGCGAGCGCTTATCTTGCGGCGCGTCTTGGCGTTTCGGAAGGATCGCCGCTGCTGCGTATCGACACGACCAGCGACGCCGACGGAATCCCGCTCACGCGTTCGACGAGTTGGTTCGATCGAAATCGCTTTCCAAACCTTGAGATCGACTATGCCGAGACTGGCAGTGTAACGGTCTCGCTGCAGCGGGCCGGCGCCGGCGACTATCACCGCAAGGAGACCCGCGTTTCGGCGGAAATCGTCGACCCGGAGGAGGCAAAGCTTCTGGAAATCGCCGTGGGTCAGCCCATCCTCGTCGTTGAAGCTCTCAATGTCGAAAGCGACGGCCACCCGAGCCACCTGACCCAATCCCGCTTTGTCGCAGGCCGCATGCAGCTGGTGATCGAAAGCTGACCGGGGCATCGGCGGATCAAGCCGAATTGTTCGCAATTTCACGACCAATCCCACAGTTATACACAAGCTGAATGCGGGTTATTTCGACCCTGCGGATCATCTGGACCCAACAAAGTCGCAATTTGCCGAATTCCTGCTAGTGGCCTGTAGCGAAATAACTATTTCTATTTTAGAACATATTCAAGCAGGCCTGGTTAGCGTTGCGGCATTGAAATTCGCACTTGGTGGATTCGCCCCGAAAGGGCCCTCTCTCTCCACAGCTTTCAAATGATCGTTCACTAATGATGAACACTGCATTCAGGCATCCACCCCTTCGTATCCTGGTTCGAAAGCGCATATTGGCTCTCGAGTGAAGGCGCGCGGCTCCGCCGTTCCGTGAAGCGCCATGAAAGTTTCTGGAGTTTGAAAATGACGAAGGTTCTCGTTCTCTATTACTCGTCCTACGGCCATATCGAGCGGCTGGCGGGTGCGGTCGCCGAAGGTGCGAAATCCGTCGACGGTGTCGAGGTTGCCGTAAAGCGCGTTCCCGAACTGATGCCGGAAAACGCAGCCAGGGATGCGGGCGTGAAGCTCGATCAGGCGGCTCCGGTCGCCGATCCGCAGGAACTTGGCGATTATGACGCCGTGATCATCGGCACGCCGACCCGCTTCGGCAGCATGGCCGCCCAGATGCGCAACTTCCTCGACCAGACCGGCGGCCTCTGGGCCAAGGGTGCGCTCGTCGGCAAGGTCGGTTCCGTCTTCACCTCCACCGCCACCGGCGGCGGCAATGAAGCTACGATCATCTCGTCCTGGAACACGCTCGCCCACCACGGCATGGTGATCGTCGGTCTGCCCTACGCGGCCCAGGAGCTTCTGGATATTTCGGAAGTGCGCGGCGGTTCGCCATATGGCGCCGGCACCATCGCCGGCGGTGACGGCTCGCGCCAGCCGAGCGAGAAGGAGCTGTCTCTCGCCCGCTTCCAGGGCAAGCATGTGGCCACTGTCGCTGCGGAACTCGTTCATGGCCGCAAGGTGCGCGAGCCGGAACTGGCGTAAATCCGTCAGGGAATTTTAAATCACCGAAAATCCCCCCGGCGGCGGCCGATTTGCCCGCCGGGGAATTCTCTTCGACGCTTGAATTACTTGATCCAGAACTTGTCGGCCTTGCTGGTCCGGTCCCAGAGTTGCTTCGCCTGCGACCATGCGCCGGTCGCCCTGGCCTCATGCCAGCCGATGGCGAAACCCGTTGCAAGAGCAACGCTTGCACCTTTCTGGCCCTTGGCGTCCGGCAAACCGGTCAGCTTTTCGGCCATGGCGACATCGTTCAGGTAACCGAACATGTCCTGAAGCGTTTTCATTTTCTCAAGGAAAGGTCTTACCGCCTTTTCCTTATAGATCGGCCGGAAAAACTCTACGGTATAGCGCAGTTTCTTCAGCGCCTTCCGCATTTCATGGCGCTCCTCGATCGTGAGTTCCTCGATCCTCCGGCCGTATTTCGATGCCGCTTTCCATTGTTTTGTCAGTGCCTTGGCGGCAAAGAATGATATGGGACGGGCGAGCGCGACAGTCTGCTCGATCGCCTGCGGCGTCAGCCAGCCGCGACTTTCCGTGTAGGCGGCGAGATCGAACAGGAAATCGTTGGTATTCGGGTCGCCGAGCATTTGCCTGACGCTTTCGCGAACCTTCTCCCGTTCGTCCCTGATATGGGAAATCAGCGCATCTGCCGTAACGGATTTAGGCATTTCCGGCTCAAGCGGGGCAATGATTTCATCGATCAGCACGTCCAGATCGCGAAGATTGCCGACTTCCGCCGCAATGGATCTGGCTCGCTGATCGAGGTTGCGGGACGCCGCCGGGTCGATGATCTTTCTGAAAACATTGAAGGCGCTGCGCAAGCGGCGCAGCCCGATGCGCAGTTGATGCGGTCCTTCGGGGTCTTCCGTCTCAAGCACGACGATGCGGTTGTGGGAGATCTGGTCGAAACAGGAGCGCAGGATTGCGCGCAATGCCAGTTCCGCGGTGTCTCCGTCCGAAATCTCGATATTTCCGGCCGTTTTCGGCATCGGCGGGCCGCTTTCCTCCCCGGCGGCGAAAGCATAACCGCGTGCCGCCTTGCTCGATTGCGAGAAGCGGACCGGAGACCCGTTCACCAACGCCTTCGCGACGTCGTAGAGTACATCGACCGAGCCCGATTTCAGTTCCAGTTCCGCTTCGGTAATCGGGCATTGCCGCTCGCCGGAAACGATCTGGCCATCGTCGAGCGCCAGTTCGATTTCCGTCCCCCCGGCATCCTTGATCTGCTTGGTCGTCCGCCGGACCACCGTTTCGAACTGCGGTACCGGCTTGTCGGTCCCGATAAGCCGCAAAAGCGCGGATTTCAGCGCTTCGTCTTCAATCCGGTCCAATTCCGGCACCGGCCCGGAAATGCGCACCTCGTATTCGCGCGGGCGCGACAGTCCGCCGGAAAGGCCGGTCCCGCTCTTGACCGTCTGCACCCAGTCGCGCCCCGTCTTTCTGACCCGCAGCGACCATTTCGCCTTGCGCAACCGGCAGTCCGGCGTATCGAAGTAAATCGAGCGAAGATTGCGCGTCACCGGGCGGCCGGCGCTATACCGGCACGGCAATTCGGCTGACCTGGCGTGTTTCAGGGACGTCTGGTCAAGCTCGAGTTTCAGTTCGGTTTCGAATGTCTCTGTCATCGTTCCAAGTCGTCTACCCGGCGTGTTTGTCATAATCCATTCGAAAGGCGCTCTCAGTGCGTTTTTTTAACCTATGTGTCTATATTTCATGCGTCAATTCGGCGTTGATCATGTGCAGAGCAATGTTGAATTCGTGGTCGTTGATGCGCATCCCGGTCTTTCCTATCGCGTTGCGATCTGCTAGATCGATTCCCGTGCCCCTTTGGCGGAATTGGTAGACGCGCTGGACTCAAAATCCAGTTCCCGTGAGGGAGTTCCGGTTCGACCCCGGAAGGGGGCACCAATTCATTCCTCCCTGCTTCGCCGCAATAGTACCTGCCGTGCCTGTGCCGGGGATATCCTGCGGCCGGATCGCGCGATCGTTCCGCACATGCACGTCTTCGTGAAGCGGGCACTGTGTAGTTGCCGCTTCGTAGGATTCGCTGCTACCCAAGCGTCAGGCAAAGCGCGCGTTTCTTCCGATACGCGCCAATCGAAGTATACAGCGAAATAAATCGTACGTATTCGGGGTTTTGCCTAATCGATTAACGCTGAAACGGCTCTTCAAGAAGGTGTGGATTGGTGATCAGGATACGCAGAAGCTTTTTTGCCGGCTTAATTGTTGCGTTAACAGGCGTGGCCGCGTCATCGGCAATTGCGGATGAGGTGCTCTACGGCGAGACGCTCGTCAATACGCTTTATTCGGACGGAAACATTGCCATCCGCGGGTATGACAGTGTCGCCTATCACACCCAGGGAAAACCGGTGAAAGGCGATGCTCATTACAGTTTTGAGTACAATGGCGCCAAATGGCTCTTCGCCAGCGCGAAGAACCGGGATCTGTTTGCGGCGAATCCGGAAAAATTTGCTCCCGCCTATGGCGGTTACTGCGCTTACGGTGCGGGGAACGGCTATCTGGTGAAGACAGAACCGGAAGCCTTCTCCATCATCGACGGCAAGCTTTATCTCAACTACAACGTCGCCGTTTCGGAAAAATTCCAGGCGGATCTTCAAAGCCGTATCGAGCTGGCGGAGAAGAATTGGCCCAGCCTGAAGGCCAGCGTTACGAAATAACGCGATACCGCGACCAGGAAACCCGCCGGGAAGCATGACTTTCCGGCGGGTCCGGACCCCGATCTGCGAGGGCTGAGTTAATTTTACTTCGTGCCCGGCAGTTTCGTTACGTGCATATTGACGATCTTCCACCCCTCGTCGGTCTTGATCCTGGTGATCGAGTACCGGATGTATGTGGCGACTGTCCCGGCATCGGGGCGGCTCATGTACATTTCCATGTAGCCGGTCTCGACTGAGGCATCGCCGTAAAACCTCACGGTGGGCTGCCGGAATATCAGGTTGCGCTGCGGCCAGGCGGCGAAATAGCGCTGCCAGAGATCGGCGATGGCGTCGCGCCCTTCAAGCCAGAAGGGCTGCAGCGTCCCGGCAAACGTAGCGTCATCGTCATAGGCTGCGATAATGCCATCGACGCTGCCTGCCACGTAGTCGGATACGAATGCGGTACGGGAATCGGCGATCGCAACGATTTCCTTGGCAAGCTCTTCACTAAGGGTCTGAGTTTGCGCAGATGCCGGTTGGACATACGCAAGACAAACGCACATAGCCAACAAATTTACCATGCGAGGAAACGAGAACATCAGCTTTCCTCCGACTATATAAACTGCTGATTTTCATGCTAAGATTATGGGAAATGGTATTATGAAACGTCCATTCCCGTCAATAATCAGAAAAATTCGGGACCTGCCGCAGGTGTCACCATGCGCTGTAGTGCGTGCATGTCGCAAAATCCGGATACGGGCCGCTTCTGCAGCAACTGCGGAGAACCTCTCGCGCGCCTGTGTCCAGCTTGTGGCGCGCGCTGCGAGGCGAGCGCGAAATTCTGCTCCGACTGCGGGACGGAACTTGTACCCAAGGCCCAGCCGGGTGTCGTTTCCTGGCGCAATCTCCGCAAGGGCTCGCTTGCCGAGGAGCGCAAGATCGTCAGCATTCTGTTCGCCGATCTGAGCGGTTCCTTCAGGCTGCTTGAAAGCGACCCGGAAAAGGCAAAGGAACTTCTCGTCGGCGTTCTCGACCGGCTGACGGGGGCCGTGCGCAAGTTCGACGGCACGGTGGTTCAGGCGATGGGCGACGGCATAATGGCCATTTTCGGCGCGCCGCTTGCCTATGAGGATCATGCGCTTCGCGCGTGCCACGCCGCCCTTGCCATTCAGGAGGAATTCCGCCGCGAACCGGATGAAGGCTCCCGTTCCTTGTCGGTCCGTGTCGGCATCAACTCAGGCGAGGTGGTGGTGAGCGAACGCGGCGAGGGTCTGGACCTGCAATATGCCGCCTTCGGGCGCACGGCGCATCTCGCCGCGAGAATGGAAGAGATGGCCTCTCCCGGAAGCATCCTTATCTCTGAAAATACATGGCGGCTCGTGCGCGACCGGGCGCGGGCGGCTTCAAAGGGAAATGTCGACGTTCGCGGCCTGGAAGATCCGGTGGGGCTCCATGAACTTTTGTCGATCGACAGTTCCGCCGGCCGATCCACCTCACGCGGACCCGCGGTTACATTCGTCGGCCGCGAGGCGGAACTGGGCATTCTCGATCACGCCGCGCTGCAGGCGTCCGTGGGCGAAGGCCGCGTCGTGTCGATCGTGGGCGAGCCCGGGGTCGGCAAATCGCGGCTTATCGACGAATTCCTGCGCACGCGAAATACGGGCGAATGGGTAACGCTGAAAACCTGCGGCATCTCCCACAACAAGCCTGCGCCCTATGCGGGGGTGAAGGAAATCCTGGATCAGGTATTCGGGTTCGAGCATGAAAAATTTCGCGGGCCTGATGCCTATGAGCAAAATATCCGGGAGAAAGTGGCCCGCAGGCTTGAGGAATTCGGCCTTCAAACCGACAAGTTCACCACAACGCTTCTTTCGCTCTACAACGCCAATCAAGGCTCGGACTGGGAGGCGCTGACCGCCGATCAGAGACAGCGCCGGCTGGCGCATATCCTTTATTCGCTTCTGGACAAGAGCAGCAGCGCGGCTGCCGCGATCGTCGTGATCGACGATCTTCAGTGGATCGACGCGGACAGCCAGGCGATCTTCGGCGAGACGATCCGGCTCATTTTCGACCTTCGGGTCCTGATCGTTCTGGGATACCGCCCGGAATACTCACACGGCTGGCACGGTAACCTGCATTATTTCCAGATCCCGCTCGACTGCCTGAAAGGCGGATCCGCCGACGAATTCCTCGACGCGCTGCTCGGGCGGAATTCGAGCTTGGATGATCTTCGCAAGTCCCTGATCGAACGCACCGGCGGCAATCCGTTCTTCTTGGAGGAAAGCGTCAGGTCCCTTGTGGAGGAGGGGTACCTTTCCTCGAAAGGCGGGAAATATGAGATGAGCCGGCAAGTCGGCGAGCAGACCATCCCGCCACGCGTTCAGGATGTGATCGCGATGCGCATCGACCGTCTGCCTGCTGCCGAAAAGCGCCTCCTGCAGGATGCCGCGGCCTTCGGTTACGAATTCGAGGGCGATCTTCTCGCAAGGATTTCGGATCTCGATGACGAGGCGGTCTGGCCGATTCTGGAACATCTTATCGATATGCACTTCCTGACGTTCGGGCCGCAGACCGCGGGAACGCAGCTCGAGTTCAAGCATCCGCTGACCCATGACGTCGCCTATCACACCATGGTTCAGGGAGACCGCAGGAAAATTCACGCGAAGATCCTGGCGGCATTGGAGGAGCTCTACCGCGATAGCAACGATACGGTTCTCAACAAGCTTGCCTTTCACGCCGAGCATGCGGCAGATCTTGTAAAGGCGAAGAACTACCTGCGGGCCGCGGGGCGGCGCGCGATGGCAAGTTCCGCCTGTCAGCAGGCATCCAAATGCTTCGAGGACTGCCTGTCGGTAATCAATCGCATGCCGGACAAGCAGGCGGTCGTCGAGGATGCGATCGACGTCAGGCTGGATCTGCGAAACGCCCTCATGCCGCTGGGCCGACATGACGAAATCCTGCCGCATCTGAGCGAGGCGCTGGCGCTCGGCACAACGCTCGGCGACCGCTCGAGGATCGCCAGAACCCATTCCTACCTCTCCCACTATCACTGGCTTGTCGCCGAGTGGGAAGACGCCATACGCGAAGGGCGGCGGGCGCTGGAAATCGCGGGACATCTCAATGACTTCGGCCTTCTGGTGACCACCCGCTTCACGCTCGGGATATCGAATTATTCGATCGGAAAATTCAAAAACGCGGCCGAATACCTGGGCGGAAACGTGAAGGACCTGGATGAACGCGAAGTCGGAAACAGGTTCGGCATGTTCGCGCTGCCGTCCGTCGTCTCACGCTGCTATCTCGCGCTTTGCTTCGCGGAGCAGGGACTGTTCAAGGATGCCCAGACGCCCGTGAGCGAGGCGATAGCGATCGCGACGGAATACGGACGGCCGTTCGACGTCATACAGGGGTATCTCGCGCTCAGCCATGTCGACCACATTCGCGGGAAGGCGAAAGGTTCCCTGCCGTACCTGGAGGAGGCGCTCGCGCTTTGCGAGGACGTCGACATCCAGATTCTCGTGCCGCGCGTTACCGCTTCGCTTGCCTATGCCTATAGCCTGGAAGGCAGGTTCGGGGAGGCGGACAAGCTTGCGGAACGGGCGCTCCGGCAGGTCGATTCCATGCATCTGACGGCGATGCGTTCCTTCTGCCTGCGCTGGATCGGCGAGGTTGAACTGAACGCGGGACGAACGTCGAATGCCTGCGATATCGCAGAGCGGCTTTACCGCCACTGCAGCGCGACCGGCGAAGTTTCCCACGGCGCCTGGGCGCGCTACCTGCTCGGCGCGTCCCTGGCGGCCGAGGATTGCCGGGAAGATGCGATCTCGCATCTTCAGGCGGCAAGGCGGACGGCCGAGGACCTCGGCATGCAGCCGCTTGTTGCCCTTTGCCTGAACAAGATAGGGAAGCTGCAGCAACTCGAAGGGCAAGGGGCCATCGCTGCAGGCAGCCTTCGCGAGGCCGAAATCCTGTTGCGGGACATGGGCATGGAGCGGAGCTGAAAGCGCAATTGTGAAGGGCTCGGGTCGTCCGCCCCTGCAAGGAAATCAGTCCGCGCTTGCCTCTATCGCCTCCATGTCGTCGTCCGACAGTCCGAAATGATGGCCGATTTCGTGAATCAGGACATGTGCGATCACGGCTGCGAGCGTGTCCTCGTGGCTGGTCCAATAATCCAGGATCGGACGGCGGTAGAGCCAGACGCGGTTCGGCATCTGCCCGGTGAAGCTGTTTGCCCCGCCGTGCGCCAGCCCCACCCCCTCGAACAGGCCGAGGAGGCCGAAGGGGTCTTCGATGCCGAGACTGTCCAGGACGTCATCATCCGCGAAATCGGCGACGGTGACCTGAATATCGCCGCACAGCTCACGGAATTCTTCCGGCAGGCCATCGAATGCCGCCTCGGCGATTTCCACGAAATCTTCCATAGAAGGGGCTGTTTTCTGCCCCCAGGACCATGATGCGTCTTTCATGGTTCATAGATAGGTGACGGCGAGATACCCAACCAGCAAAATCGCGAACACCAGGCCGGCAATCCGCCCGATGCGGCTCCCCCAAACCTCGATCGGGTCGTCCTCCGGCTTGTCTTGAGCGGCGAAATGGTCGCGTACCCGGTTGGCGGTGCGTGCAAGCGCCGATTGGCCGATTGTATCGCTGTCGCGATGAACCGCCTCAAGGGCGCGCTTGGCGTCCTCCACCTTCAGGCGATCGCGTTCCTCGCGGGTTGGCATCGCAATTCAGCCTTTCTCCCGAGCCTCAGGTCCTGGCCCGACGGTGCGCCACAAGCGCGATCAAGGCAAGTACTGCAATCGCGCCGGAGGCGACCGCATTCCAGCCCGCGAAGGATAGGCCCAGCATCCGCCAGCTCGCCTCGGTGCAGCTTACGACGCGTGTGGTCGACAGGGCGTTGAGAAGATCTCCGGCGGATGTGGGAGCCGCCGTGCCTCCGCCGCAGTCGCTGGGCCCGGGCCAGAAGCCCCATTCGGCCCCCGCCTGGTAGATGCCGAGGCCGCTGCCATAGGCGAATACACCGGCGACGACGAGGAGCAGCAGGCTTGTCATCGCCCGCGCCCGGCCGCGCACCATCAGTCCGAGCGCCAGAAGCGCCACCGGAAGGCCGACGTAATACGGCACGCGCTGTTCCAGGCAGAGCTTGCAGGGCACGTAACCGCCGATGAGCTGGAAGCCCCAGGCGCCGGCAATCGTCGCCGCGCCGGCGAGGATCAGGAGGACAAGCGAGGACAGTCTCAACGTTTGCGGCGAGGTCATGCGGTATATTCCATCAAAGGTATTTGATCGCGACGAAGCCGCCGACAAGCCCGATTACGAAAAGCGTGAACACCAGCCCGAGGCGCTTTTCTATGAAATCGCGGATCGGCGGGCCGAAGAGATAAAGAAGCCCCGACACCACATAGAAACGAATGCCGCGCGAAAGGATGCTCGCCACGATGAAGACGGGCAGGTTCAGCGCGGTTGCCCCGCTGGCGATGGTGATCACCTTGTACGGAAAGGGCGTCAGGCCGGCGATGAAGACGATCCACGAGCCATAGGCGTTGAAGTCTTCGCGGAAGTGCTCGAACTTGTCGAGGTAGCCGTAGAATTCCAGGATCGGCTGCGCAAGCTGCTGAAACAGGAAGGCGCCGATCATATAGCCGAAAAATCCGCCGACGACGGAGGTGACCGTGCAGATCGTGGCGTAGGCGAACGCACGTTCCCGCTTCGCGATGACCATGGGGATCAGGAGAATGTCCGGCGGGATCGGAAAGAACGAGCTTTCCGCAAAGGATATGGTGCCAAGTGCCGCCGGCGCGCGCGGGCCGGAGGCGAGAGACATGGTCCAGTCGTAGAGGCGGCGCAACATGGGCGTTGAATAGCCCGAGGCTTACCCTTTGTCACGCAGGATTAGCAGGCCCTCAGAGATAGCCGATCGCGCGCCCGCAGCCGATCGCCGCGACCCAGATCGCGGCAGACAGAAAGCCCGCCCAACGAAAGCGCGAGATCGTGCCGCGCGAATCCACCTGAGCGAGCAAGCGCCATGCGGGCACGATCCTGAGGGCCAGCGCGTTGAGGATGCCGAGCCCTACAAGAGCGAGCTTCGCCTGCATGACGGGCATGGCGAGATATTCGGATGCTTTTACCGAGATCATCAGGATACCGGTCGAAATCGCAAGAAGCAGTCCGAACGCCGATATGGGCACCAGAATGCGCTTCAGCTCGGCAAGCGGGATCGAGCGCCAAAGCCCCATGAGCCTGAGATCGAGCGGCAGGATCGCTCCGAACAGAAGCGCGATCGCGAGGATATGCGCAAAATTCACGAAAGGATAAAGCCACGGCTCGCTTTTCATGAGGCGAGCCGCTTCGGAGGTCTGCAAGGCGTCTGCGAGGGTGGATAGGTCCAAGGGAATCAGCCGGATCGATTCGGATACATGTCGTAGGTTATACCGGCCACCGTGATTCTTTCCGCCTTCATTCTGTTTTCCGACCGGTCTTTCGAACGATGACCCGACGCCAGAACTTCCTGGCCGGCGTTTAGCGTCCCCTCTTCGAGGCCAGCGCCGCGCATCCTTGACGGTGGACCGAGTTCGACACGCCACATCACGCCGTCCACATCTACCTCGAGAATACCGTGCGGCGGGCCAATGTAGATTTCCCTGATCAACCCCGTCAGTTCGAACTGGCCATCCTCCGCCCATCGCCAGCCATGGTGGGCAAGGGCCGGCAGGGTCAAGAAGCTGGCGCCGGCGCCCAGCAGAAACATGCGCCTGTCGACCGTCGGGAATTCACCTTTGATATGTTTCATCGACCCGTCCTCCGGAAAAACTCATGCCATCGCGAAAAAATGGGTCACATGAGAAGAATGGCCACGGAATTCGAGAGCGCCAGGTACGTATTCTTCACCTTGTTGCGCCCATGTAATTTGATTTATCGTATTATTTTGAGATAGCGTTCCGGAGGCGTAAGATGTTTCAAGATACCTGGTGGAGACATCCTTTCGCTCACGTAAAGTTATTGATTGCGGCGTTGCTGCTAATGATTTCGATGCCATCGCTCGCTGCCGAGCTTGCCACCGCATCGACAAGCGTCAACCTGCGGGCAGGCCCCGGGACGAACTACGAAGTTCTGGCCACCGTTCCGGCAGGCGCGAGCGTCACCGTCTATTCCTGCAATTCCGGTTATTCCTGGTGCGATATCGACTACGCCGGCCAGCGCGGTTATGTCGCCGGCAAATATCTGAACTATGCCGTTCAGGGCACATACTATGGCCGTGCGCTTCCCGCGATAGGGCTGACCCTCGGCCTGCCTCTTTTCTGGGATTCCTATCCGGTCTACAGGCCGATCTATCGTCCCCGGCCCCCAATCTACAGGCCTCCCAACCGGCCACCTGGATGGCGACCACCCGGCCAACGGCCGCCGGGCTGGAGACCTCCCGGCCAGCGCCCGCCAGGCTGGAGACCGCCGGGTCAACGCCCTCCGGGGGCCAGGCCCCCCAACAGGCCGCGGCCACCAATCGCCCGGCCTCCCGGTCAGCGCCCGCCCGGTGCGCGCCCACCCGGCAGGCCCAGGCCTCCTTCAGCCCGTCCGCCCGGCCAAAGGCCGCCGAATTTCAGGCCGCCAGGCGGTGGCCGGCCCGGTGCGCGCCCCGGTGGAGGCAGGCCACGCCCCAGCGGTGGGCGCGGCGGAGGGCGCCGCCGTTAAGGCGTGCGAATTTGATTTCGAAGGATCGATGAAATGAAACCCATTCTGATTGCCGCAAGACATGCGATCGCAGGGCTGACCGGAGCGTTGTTGCTGGCCATGACCTTGGCGGGCAGCGCACATGCCGATGCGATGGAAGATGCGATCAAGCGCGGCAGTCTGCGCATCGGCATTGCCGAGGAAAACTTCCTGCCGTGGGTTGGACGTGCGGCGGATGGCAGCCTTCTCGGCTTTGAAGTGGATGTCGCGCGCGACCTCGCCGGAGTTCTGGGCGTGGATGCGGATTTCATCGAACTGCCGTTCGACGATCTTTCGCAGCACCTTCTCATCGGGGATATCGATGTGATCGTCTCCGCTTATTCCGTTACGTCGGAGCGCGCTCGGTCGGTGCTCTATTCCATTCCCTACGGCGAGACGGATTACTGGCTCGTGGTCGACAAGAACACGCTTCCCGACGGAGCCGACGAAGGCGATTACGACGTTGCCGGCTACAAGGTCGGTGTAATGAGCGATTCAATTGCGGAGACGATTGCCGCCCGTCTGTTCGAGCACGCGGAGATAGTGCCGCTTGCCGACGAGGGGGCCGCGCGCGACGCTTTCGAGAAAGGCGAGCTCAACGCGATTATCGTGCCGACACCCTATCCGACCTACATGATGCAGCGCGCGCCCGATCGTTTCCTGCTGGGCAGCGACAGCCTGTTCGGCACGTCGGAGGCGGTAGCCGTGCGACCCGACTCCTTGCGTTTCGTGAATTTCATCGATGCCTGGATCGTGGAAAACCAGGCGAGCGGACGGCTGGCTGAAGCCCGCGAATACTGGTTCGGGTCATTCGACTGGATGGAGCGCCTTGGTGAAAGTGCCGGCGAATCCGATGAGCAGCCTGCGGCTCCGCCCGAAAAACCGGTTGAAGGGAATGACGGGGAGCCTGAATCAGAAGGCGAGGCAAACTGACGGGAAAGAGCCTGCCTCCTCCCGCCAACTGGCGGCTGCCCGCGCTCGTCAAGCGGCCTGATCGAGGCGCCTTTCCACGATCTTCACGACATCCGCCATGATGTCGGTGAGCTGGAAGTCCTTGGGCGTGTAGACCGCCGCAACGCCCATTGCGCGTAGCGCCTGGGCGTCCTCATTCGGGATGATACCGCCGACGACGACGGGTACGTCGTCGAGACCGTTCGCCCGCATTCGCTCCATGACGTCTCGAACAAGGGCAAGGTGCGAGCCGGACAGGATCGAAAGACCGACGACGTGAACGCCTTCCTCAAGCGCGGCGTTGACGATCTGCGCAGGCGTCAGGCGGATGCCTTCGTAGACGACTTCCATTCCGCAGTCGCGCGCACGCACGGCGATCTGCTCCGCACCGTTCGAGTGACCGTCGAGGCCCGGCTTGCCGACAAGAAACTTGAAACGCCGTCCAAGCTTTGAGGAAACCGCTTCGACGGTTTCTCGAACCTCGAAGAGTTGTGCGCCATCGTCGCGGGCGGATTTTCCGACGCCTGTCGGCGCGCGGTATTCGCCGAAGACTTCGCGCAAGGTCGCCCCCCATTCGCCCGTGGTCGCACCCGCCCTGGCGGCGGCGATGGAGGCATCCATGATGTTGCGCCCTTCGGCCGCAGCCGATCGCAGCTCGGCGAGCGCGGATTTTACGGCATTTTCGTCGCGCGCCTCCCGCCAGGCCCTGATGGCGTTGACGGCTTCCTCCTCGACATGTTCGGGGACGGTCAGAATGCCGCCGTCCTCGCCGGTCGAAAGTGGTGAAGGCTCGCTTTCCGTCCAGCGGTTGACGCCGACGACCACCTGCTCGCCCGCTTCGATGCCGGCAAGGCGCAGGGCGTTCGATTCCACGAGCTTCTGCTTCATGTAGGAGGATTCCACGGCCGCAACGGCCCCGCCCATGGCTTCGATACGCTGAAGCTCCTCGCGGGCTTCTTCCTTCAGCGCCTCCACCTTCGCCTCGACTTCCCGGGAACCGTCGAAGATGTCCGCATAGTCCAGAAGATCCGTCTCATAGGCCACGATCTGCTGCATGCGGATCGACCATTGCTGGTCGAACGGACGTGGCAGGCCAAGCGCCTCGTTCCACGCCGGAAGCTGTACGGCGCGGGCACGCGCGTTCTTTGACAGAACAACGGCAAGCATCTCAAGCAGGATACGGTAGACGTTGTTTTCCGGCTGCTGTTCGGTCAATCCGAGCGAGTTTACCTGTACGCCGTAACGGAACCGGCGATATCGCTCGTCTTCCACACCGTAGCGGGTGCGGCAGATCTCGTCCCAAAGCTCCGTGAAGGCGCGCATCTTGCACATTTCGGTGATGAAGCGCATGCCGGCATTCACGAAGAAGGAGATACGCCCGACCGCCTTGGGGAAGTCCTCAAGGGCGATGGCACCCGAAGCCTTTACCTCATCGAGAATGGCGACCGCATTGGCTAACGCAAAGGAAAGTTCCTGAACCGGCGTCGCGCCCGCTTCCTGCAGATGGTAGGAGCACACGTTCATCGGGTTCCATTTCGGCATCTCGGAGTAGGTCCATGCGATCACATCCGTCGTCAGCCGCATGGAAGGTGCGGGCGGAAAGACGTAAGTGCCGCGCGAAAGATACTCCTTGATGATGTCGTTTTGCGTCGTTCCTGAAAGAAGCTTGCGGTTCGCTCCCTGCTCGTCGGCCACCGCCACATAAAGCGCGAGCAGCCAGGGCGCCGTCGCGTTGATCGTCATGGACGTGTTCATGCGCTCCAGCGGAATCTCGGAAAACAGCGCACGCATGTCCCCAAGATGGGCGATCGGAACGCCGACCTTGCCGACTTCCCCGCGCGAAAGCGGGTGATCGGGGTCGTATCCGGTCTGGGTAGGCAGGTCGAAAGCGACCGAAAGGCCCGTTTGTCCCTTGGCGAGATTGGAGCGGTAAAGCCGGTTCGATTCGGCGGCTGTCGAGTGGCCTGCATAGGTGCGGAAGATCCACGGCCTGTCGCGTTCATGGCGGTTTTCGCGGCTTCCATCGGTCTTCTCGCTCATTTTACGGCCTTTCTCCTCTCCCGCGGCGGCTGGCGTGGGGGCTTCCGTCAGACGCCTGAATCTTCTGCTGTTTTGCTGCAAGTGCGAAGGGAATTCGGCCTGCCGCACAGACAGATTTATATGCAATGCAAAAAACAGTCTTGGGTAATTGGGCAAGATAAGCAATAGTCTTATAGCGTGAGCGGGTATTCTCGCACGATAATTTCGCGATTGGGCGAAATCGGTGCCAGGCGAATGATGCATTGCAATATCGCCGGGTGCCGGACCTGCTCAGAGTGAACCGGCCGGAAAATGCGGCCGGAACCATAAAACGGACGGGAAAGGTAAAATGACGATGAGCCAAGCCGCTGAAGCCAACGACAATCGGCAGGCAGAAGTGGAGGCGCCGGTGAAAGACCTTTACGAAATCGGCGAGATTCCCCCTCTCGGGCACGTTCCGAAGAACATGTACGCCTGGTCGATCCGCCGTGAGCGGCACGGCCCCCCGGAAGAGGCCATGCAGCTGGAAGTCCTGCCCACCTGGGAACTCGACAGCAATGAAGTGCTCGTCCTCGTTATGGCAGCGGGCGTGAACTACAACGGCATATGGGCAGCACTTGGCGAACCGATCTCCGTGTTCGACGTTCACAAGCAGCCCTTCCATATCGCCGGTTCCGATGCTTCCGGCATCGTCTGGGCCGTGGGCTCCAAGGTGAAGCGCTGGAAGGTGGGCGACGAGGTCGTCATCCATTGCAACCAGGACGATGGCGACGATGAGGAATGCAACGGCGGCGACCCGATGTTCTCGCCGACCCAGCGCATCTGGGGCTATGAAACGCCGGACGGCTCGTTCGCCCAGTTCGCCCGCGTCCAGTCGCAGCAGCTCATGCCGCGCCCGCGGCATCTGACGTGGGAGGAAAGCGCCTGCTACACGCTGACCCTTGCCACGGCCTACCGCATGCTCTTCGGGCATCAGCCGCACCAGCTGCGTCCGGGGCAGAACGTGCTCGTCTGGGGCGCGTCGGGCGGCCTGGGCGTATTCGGCGTCCAGCTTGCTGCCGCGGCGGGTGCAAACGCGATCGGCATCATTTCCGAGGAAGACAAGCGCGACTATGTGCTTTCGCTGGGCGCCAAGGGGGTGATCAACCGAAAGGATTTCAACTGCTGGGGCCAGCTTCCAAAGGTCAATTCGCCCGAATACGCGGAATGGCTGAAGGAAGCGCGTCGTTTCGGCAAGGCGATCTGGGACATCACCGGCAAGGGCAACGACGTTGACATGGTGTTCGAACATCCGGGCGAGGTGACCTTCCCCGTTTCCACGCTCGTCGTGAAACGCGGCGGCATGGTCGTCTTCTGTGCCGGCACGACCGGATTCAACCTTACGTTCGATGCGCGCTACGTATGGATGCGGCAAAAGCGCATCCAGGGGTCTCATTTCGCGCATCTCAAACAGGCGTCGGAAGCCAATAACGCCGTGATCGACCGGCGTATCGACCCGTGCATGTCCGAGGTTTTTCCTTGGGAGCAGATCCCCAAGGCGCACACCAAGATGTGGAAGAACCAGCATGCGCCGGGCAACATGGCCGTACTGGTGAGCGCGCCAACCACGGGACTGCGCACGTTCGATGACGTTCTGGAGGCCTCCAGGCGTTCCTGACCGTATGCAAAGCGGGTCATTCCGCTATATTCTGCAGCCTGAACATCGGCCTTTTCTCAAGGCCGGTGTTTTTTTTGCCGGATTGGTCGTTATCATCCGCACCCGGGATTTTGATGGAAAGCCCGAGAGCAGCGGTGACGTTTTGAAATTGCGTATGGTTTCATGATGATAGGCAGACGCTGGAGCGCGACACGAAACAAGCTGGCCCTGTGCCTGATCGGCGCATGCATCGTGCTTGTTTTCTCGCTGGCGGGCGCAAGGGCACAATCTTCGGAAGGATTCGGCACGCTTCGCCCGGACGGAACGATCGAGCGCCAGAAAACCGTCATTCCTTCGCTTGAGCAGCCTCGGGCAGGCTCCCCATCCGGTTCCAGGCCCGCCGCGCCGCAGAATCAGGGTCCGCGCACGCGTGGGAGCGCGAATACCAACGGCCTCGATTTGAATACATTGCTCAGCGGATCGTCATTGATCGACGAAAAAGCCGCGGAGACGGTCAATCGCCGCATCACCGGATGGGAAACCCGGCTCAATTCCATCGAGCTTGCGCTGCAACGCAGCGATGTCTCCTTCCGCGTCCTTTCAGATCTTCAGCAGCGCGTACTCGATATATCGGACGAAACCCGCAGCCTCGCCGCGCGGTTGCGCCCGTTCGTCGACTCGGTCGAACGGCGGCTTGCCGAACTTGCCTTGCCGGAAGACGGCGCGGAGGAAGCCAAAGCGCTGACTGAGCAGCGACAGCAGCTCAACCGGGCGCGGTCCGTCCTGACCGCCTTCATGAAGCAATCGCAGGTGCTGGAGATACAGGCGAACGATCTGCTCAACCGCATCGGCGCCAAACGGCGCACGCTTCTCGAGCGGTTTCTTTTCGTGCCGACCAAATCTCTCTTCGATCCAAACCTCTGGAAAGCCGCTGTATCGGAACTTCCGGAAGTGGGAACCGGCCTGACACTGCTTTTCCAGGATTGGGTCAAGCTGATTTCGGCTCGCGCGGGCCCTGTTGTCGCAATCCTCACGGTTATCATACTCGTGGTGGCTGTAATTTTCCTT
This sequence comes from Stappia sediminis, assembly GCF_009826895.1. Classification (GTDB taxonomy): domain Bacteria; phylum Pseudomonadota; class Alphaproteobacteria; order Rhizobiales; family Stappiaceae; genus Hongsoonwoonella; species Hongsoonwoonella sediminis. The sequence continues at coordinate 380,475 of NZ_WUMV01000003.1, forward strand.
TGGCCTATCCAGCGACGGCTTTTGCGGTTGGGAAACAGGCCGGAATCCATCACGGCCCCTCAGGATCACCGCCGGGCCGTCGCTGCCCTTGCGATTACCGCGCTTGCCACCGCTTTGCCGCTTATCCTTGGCCTGGCCGTATACTTCGGCCTCAACGCTTTCAACCTGTCGCCGGATCGTGTCGACAAGATCGTCCGTTCCACGTTCGTCGCGATTGTCGTCTACGCCTATGTGCATGGCCTGGTGCGCGCGCTTTTTGCGCCGAGCCTGCCGGCGTGGCGGCTCGTGCAGGTCGATGATACGGCGGCGCGTGATCTGTCCTTGCTGACATTCGGGGCCGGGGCGATGGCGGCCCTGACAATCCTCGTTTCAGGCGTGCTGGACGTCGTCTCGGCGGAAAGCGAGATAAAGCTTCTGGTAAGCGGTGTATTCTCGATCGTGATTTCGCTGCTGATCATGCGCGCCTTGCGTGTTGTCGCCAGGGATTTCGGCAATGGAACCGACCATGCGGAATTGCAGTCGAGTGTCGGATATGTCTGGCGCTGGCTTGTTCCCGTTTTCTGGATAGCCGCGCTCGCCGCGCTTTTTGCGCCGGTCATCGGCTACGTCTGGCTCGGCTGGTATGTTGCGGTCCAGATAATCTGGATACTCATTGTCCTGGGTACGCTGCATCTTCTTTTGCTGGTGACCGATTCGACGATTTCCGCCGGTTTTACCGCGTCCTCGAAGGTTGGACGCATGCTGAGTGAATCACTCGCGCTTCAGGGCAACCGGATCGAGCAGATCGGCGTCATTCTCAGCGGGTTGGGCCGACTTATCCTGATCGTGATTGCACTATTCGCGATCGGTGCGCCCTGGGGGTTCAGTTCCGGCGACTTCATCGGAACGATTCGCAGGATCGTCTACGGCCTTCAGATCGGCTCGGTCACGCTTTCGCTTTCCGCCGTTTTCAGCGCGATCGTGCTGCTCGCCTTCATCGTCACGATGACGAGAGCGCTGCAAAGGTGGCTGGAAAACAGCTTCCTGCCTCGCACGCGTCTCGATGTCGGGTTGAAGAGCTCGATTTCGACCAGCTTTGGCTACGTCGGTTATATCGTGGCGATCCTGATGGCCCTTTCCGCCGCCGGGATCAATCTGCAGAACATCGCGCTCGTCGCGGGCGCCCTGTCGGTGGGTGTCGGTCTCGGTCTGCAGGGGATCGTTAACAATTTCGTCTCTGGCCTTATTCTTCTCGCCGAACGGCCGATCAAGGTCGGTGACTGGGTCGTGGTCGGCACGGACCAGGGATATGTGCGCAAGATCAACGTCAGGGCGACGGAAATCGAGACGTTCGAGCGCTCAACCGTGATGATCCCGAATTCGAACCTGATTTCCGGCGTGGTGAAGAACTGGATGCACGGCAATGCCATGGGGCGCGTTTCGGTGCCTGTCGGCGTTTCCTACGACAGCAACCCCGAACAGGTTCAGGAAATCCTCCTGGCTTGCGCGCGCGATCACAATCTCGTCCTTGCTTTTCCCGCGCCCGTGGTCTTCTTCATGAACTTTGGCGAAAGCTCCCTCGACTTCGAGCTGCGCTGCTATCTGGGCAACATCGACTACGCATTGACCGTCAGCTCCGACCTTCGTTTCGAAATCTTCAAACGTTTGCGCGAAGAAGGTATCGAGATTCCGTTCCCGCAGCGGGATCTGCACCTGCGCGACATGGACCGGCTGGAATCCATGATGACCCCTCACCGGGCGAGCAAACCGCCCGCACCTGGAAACGATCCTGCATGACACATCCTTTTCTGCGAGCTTGCCTGCTCGGCCTTTCGCTGGTCCTTGCCGCCTGCGCCGGCCCCACCGGACCGACGCCGCCCTTTTATGAAGATCTCGCCTCGCCAACGGCGACGATCGACGCCAACGCCGCCGCGCGGATGATCTCCAACTACCGAACGAACAACGGGCTTTCACCGGTCACGATCGATCCCGCCCTGCAGCGCGTCGCCAAGGCGCAAGCCGAAGCCATGGCGAATGCGAATGACGTAAAGGCCTCGCTCCAACCGGGCAACCGGCTGTCGGAGCGTTTGATCCGCCAAGGTGTGGGCGAAGTCCATGCGGTGGAAAACGTAAGTGCGGGATACCGGACGCTGGCGGAAGCATTCTCCGGCTGGCGCGAATCGCCGAAGCACAACGCCGTCATGCTGGATGAAAAGTCGACCCGCATGGGCATTGCCACAGCCTATGTGCCGGGCTCCAAGTACAAGGTTTTCTGGTCGCTGGTTCTCGCAGCGCCGTGACCGCCGATATCCTAGTGATCCGATTTCGACATTTGCCTCCCATTGCGGCATTCGTCCGAGCAAATGCCGAAATCATAAGGATCACTAGGGTCAGGACCTATTAAATTGAGGAAAATGGTATGAGCCAATTTGGTTGGATACGAGGAGCAAAAACGCAGGAAACCGTCTGGTTTTCAAGGCTTTTCGACAAAGTAGCCGGCCAAATCGGCCATATCTGTACAGACACCGAAACGGCTTCGACCTGCCTTGTCGAAGCGCTTGGCCGGGTAGTCAACCCGCCCCGCGCCCTTCTCCTAGCATCTCTTTGCCGTTTCAGGTGCCATTTCCGTCAATTTAATAGGTCCTGACCCTAGCGACTTTATGTTTGTAGTGGAGCTTTTGAATTTGACATTTGAGCATGAGCTTGGCCGCGACCGAAACTCAAATGTCGAATTCGCTCCACTAGCCGGGACGTGACGCATGCTGCCGGACGCAGACACATACGACGACCTGAAGAGCCGCTTCCGCTGGCGTCTTGGACGGCACTACAATATCGCGGAAGACGTCTGCGACCGGTGGGCGAGGGCAGAGCCGGAGCGCGATGCAATCCTGCATCGCCATCAGGACGGCGGAATCGAGAAATACTCGTATGGACGGCTCATGCGATGCTCCAACCGGCTGGCGAATGCGCTGAAGGCGCATGGCGTTGCGCGGGGCGACCGCGTCGCGCTCTTGTTGCCCCAGATGCCGGAAACCGCGATCTCCCACCTTGCGATCTACAAGCTCGCCGGGGTCGCCGTTCCCCTTGCGGCGCTGTTCGGCGTCGAGGCCCTGCGCTACCGGCTCGCCAATTCGGGCGCCAAGGCGATCCTGACCGACCGGGCAGGCCTCGCCAAGCTTGCTGAAATTCGCGAAGACTTGCCGGATCTGAGGCTGATCGTATCCACCGACGGGCCGGAGGACGGCGCCGTCGGCTTCAAGGGGCTGATCGACGGCGGATCGGAACGTTTCGAGGTGGAAGATACGCTCGCCGACGATCCGGCGATGATGATCTACACTTCCGGTACGACGGGGCCGCCGAAGGGCGCGCTTCACGGACATCGCGTTCTGCCCGGACATTTGCCGGGCATCCAGATGGCGCATGAATTCATGCCGCGCGAGAAAGACCTCTTCTGGACGCCGGCGGACTGGGCCTGGGCGGGCGGCCTTTTGAACGCCCTCCTGCCGGCGCTTCACTTCGGCGTGCCGATCGTTTCCTACCGGTTCGACAAGTTCGATCCGGAAAAGGCGTTTGCCCTGATGGCCGAACTGGGCGTTCGAAACGCCTTCATTCCGCCGACCGCGCTGAAGATCCTCAGAACCGTCAAGGACCCGCTTGAGAAATTCGAGTTGAGCTTGCGCACGATCGGCTCCGCCGGGGAGGCTTTGGGGCGGGAAACTTTCGACTGGGCGAAATCCTGCCTGAAGCTTTCGGTCAACGAATTCTACGGTCAGACCGAATGCAACGCCGTGCTGGCCTCCTGCTCGGCATTGGGCGTAACCCGGGCGGGCGCCATCGGCAGGCCGGTGCCCGGCCACGAGGTTTCGATCGTGGATGCCTCGGGGCGGGAACTCGCAGACGGCGAACTTGGCCAGATCGCGATCCGCAGGCCCGATCCGGTCATGTTCCTGGAATATTGGGGCCGGCCGGATGCGACGCGCGAGAAGTTCGCCGACGATTTCCTGCTGACTGGCGATCAGGGCTATCGCGACGAGGACGGCTATTTCCATTTCGTCGGCCGTGACGACGATGTCATCACTTCCGCGGGCTACCGCATCGGGCCGGGCGAGATCGAGGATTGCCTGATTTCCCATCCCGCCGTTGCCCTGGCCGCGGCCGTCGGCAAGCCTGACCCCGTGCGCACGGAAATCGTCAAGGCCTATATCGTGCCTAAGGACGGTGTATTCCCTTCGCCGGAACTTGAGGACGAAATCCGTGGGTTCGTGCGAAACCGGCTTTCGGCGCACGAGTATCCGCGCGAGATCGCCTTCGTCGATACGATGCCGATGACGACGACCGGCAAGGTGATCCGCCGTGTCCTGCGCGACCGGGCGCGGATCGAGGCGGGTACCGACGAGGAGTAACGCCGCTATCGCTTGAGGATCGATTTCGCTTTCCGTTTCAGCGCTTTGGTAGCGGCAATGTCGCGGCGTAGAAGCTTCGCGCGAAACGTTGCGAATAAGCCTTTGCGGATCACGGTCGTCGAATAGGGGATCTTGCCGCGCCAAAGGGGCTCGATCATCGGATGTCCGGGAATGGCGAGCGAATCGGCCTCCTCGATTCCTGGCGATGCGAGGTTGGTTCGCATGGACGACCGGGCAAGCTGGGCGCCCGGCGAATAGCGTGCGAACGCTTCGTCGAACGCGACCTTCCAGGCGAAGATGCGCGAGAGCGAACGCACGAGCACGAGCATGGCGATGGCATCGCCCGCGTGAAAAAGCGCATCGATACGGATGTTTCCGTTTCGCGCGGTCCTTTCCACGAATTCGCGGGCAAAGCGTGCCCGTTCCGGCGTTGCACCGAGCGCTGTACCTTGCCGCCCCTTCCATCCGCTTGCCTCAAGATTGAGGAATTGCTCGAATGCGGTTGCAACGGCCTGTGGGCTCTCGATGCTTTCAAAACGCGTCTCGGCAAGGTCCGACAAGCGGCGGAACTGGCGGTCGAGCTCCTTTCGGCGGGTCTTGGCAATCCCTTTTGCCTGGGCTTCTCCCTCCTCACCCGTGGCATGCCCGGCGCGGTTTTCCGTTTCGAAATCTTCCACGCTCCATCCGCCTGCAATTGCGGCCTTCCTCAGCAGGTCGGCGGCGGTATCGTCGGACCTCAGATAGGGAAACGCCAGAAGGCCGGTCTTTTCCGAGCCGGAGATGCCCTCAAGCCAGTGCGCCAGCGCATCCTGCGGGCACTCGGGAGAAATGAGTGGCGTGCCGAGCGGCCCGTAGTCGCCCGCTTCCGCACCCATAACGGGGGAAACAAGCCCGAAACGCTTGCGCGTAAAGGGGGCGGCGGCCAGGAATGCGCCGTCCGAATTCCGTCGCAGGACATGGAGCCGAACCGGCCCTTGGGTCATGGTCGCGAGATAGGGCAACAGGAAGTCGGGCCCGAAAAAGGGGTTTGGAGCGATAGCGCTGTCAGCGAGTGCAGTCCAGGCGGCGCGATGATGCGCGGCTTTGCCCGGATCGAGAACAAGCGCTTCGAACGCACCCATCACCTCGCCTCCCTCGGCGGTGGGCGGTGGAATGCGAAAGTGTGAAGCTCAAGCCGCGCGCGCGCTTGATGGTAGAGGGCGGCAGCCTCGAAAACCATTGCGGCGGCGGTGGCGATACCCGCTCCCATGATGCCGAAACGCGGGATCAGGAGAATGTTGAGGGCCACATTGACGGCGAAGGTGGTGGCATAGACTGCGGCGCAGCGTTTCTGCTGATCGGCCATTGTGAGAAGCGCATCGACCGGACCGACCGAGGCGCGCGCCATGACACCCACCATGAGGACTGCGAGCACCGGGTAACCTGCCTCGAAACCGGGCCCGAAGAGAGCAAGCAGTAACGGACCGGCGATGAGAAGGGCGATGCCGAGCGCGAGCGTTGGCCAGAAGGTCCAGCGCGCGGTGTCGGCGACGAGGGCGGCCAACCCCTCGCGGTCGTTGGAATGGTAGAGGCGCGAGTAACGGTGGGCGGTTGCCGAACGCACGGCGAAATAGACGAAATGGGCGAGCGCAAGCGTCTTGGATGCCGCGAAATATACCGCGGCTTCGTCGGGCGGGCGCCAGAAGCTGACCATGACCACATCGGCGCTGGTAATGAGCTGAAAGAAGCCTTCCACCAGCAGGATGGGCAGGGAAATGGCGAGCCAGCCGCGAAAGGGATAGCTGGGCTTTGCCGTGGTGGTCACGCCTTTCAGGCCACGCTGTAGCACGAACATCTGGACGACCGCCACGCCCCATGTCGCGGCAATGGCGACGAGACAGGCGGTCTTGGCCGTCGCCGGCGCGCCAAGGACGACGGCCGCCAGCATGCCGGCGAGGATCGCCAGCGGGCGCCAGATGAAGGTTGGCAGGATGGCGGTCAGCATCCAGTCGTTGGCGCGCGCGATCCCGTCCTGGATGCTGCCAAAAGTGAAGAGCGGCAGGCAGATGGCGGCCAGATAAAGCGGCAGCACGTAATACGAGGTGACGAAATCGCCGAACAGCCAGACGCCGAGGCAGCCGAGTCCGGCGATGAGGCTTGCGGAGGCGAGACCGAACAGGCGGCTGCCCTTCAGGAGGCCGTTCAGCGCGGCGTGGTTGCCCCGCTCTCGGTATTCGGGAATGAGGCGCACGACCGAAGAGGAGAATCCGAGCGGCGAAATGATCCCGAAGATGACGACGAGGGTCCAGACGACGACGAATATGCCGTATTCGTGCCCGCCCATCAGGCGGGCGAGGACCATCTGCGAGATATAGGCAAGCAGGGCGCCTGCCACGCGGATGGCGAAGACGACGAGCGCCTGGCGCTGGGCGCCGTCCCTGTCTTCCGTGCCGTTGAGGATCGTTTCCAGGCGCGCGAGATGGGGCCGCGTCCGCTCAAGCGCGAACGAGGGCAGGATGCGTTCAGCCCATGCGACGGGAGAGACGCGCAACAATATCCCCTTTGTCTGCCTCACCTTCCATGGTGGGAGTTTCCGCAGGGTAGCCGGGAGGGATTAAATTTCCGTACTTTTTGCGATGGCCTGCTTCTGCCGCTGCGTTCACATCTACTTGAGGTCTCATCGCCGGGTATCGTCACCCGAAACGAACCGGATGACGGCGCAGGAAAATGGCCGCTTGACTCTCGCGGCAAATGTCGGAATCAATAAGAACATAACAGGAACAAAAAGTATGGCGATTGCCGTGGACATGCCAATCCCGGAACGGACGGATATTGCCGGACTGCGCCGCCGTATCGCGGCGATCGAGGGTCGCCCCGCCCTCGATGCGCAGTTCGCGCCGGCCCCTGCCGACGCCGCAACGACGCGGGGGCCGGCCCGTCTTCTGACCGGAGTTGACGGTTTCGACCGTCTGTTCGCGCAGCCGGGACTCAGCTGCGGAACGTTGCATGAGGTAACGGCAGCCGAGACCCGGGCGGCAGGTGCGCTTTCCGGCTTCGCGGCGGGACTTTTGAGCCTGCTGTCGCGGGAGCGGGAGGGCGATCTTCTTTGGGTCGCCGATCCGCAGGTGATGCGTGAGGCCGGCATGCCTTTTGCCGCGGGTTTTGCCGAATTCGGCCTGGACCCGGCCCGGGTCCTGCTGGTGACGCCAAGGCGGATCGAGGATGCGCTCTGGGCGCTGGAGGAAGGGGCGAGGTCGCGGGCGATCTTCGCCGTTGCCGGAGAGCTTCATGGCGCACCGAAAGCGCTCGACCTCACGGCGACGCGCCGGCTTTCGCTGAAGGCGCAGTCGAGCGGCACGACGGTGTTCCTGCTGCGCCACGCGGGCCTTGAGGAGCCGACGGCGGCGACGACCCGCCTGCATGTTTCGCCACGCCCCCGCCCCCGCGTGGCGGGTGTGGGCCGCGTGAGGCTGGTCTCCCGGCCGGGCTGGCATCTGCGGCTTGAGAAGAACCGGGACGGGCGGCCCGGCGAGGTGGAGTTGGAGTGGGATCATGCGCGCCGCAGCTTCGTCACGCCAGCGGATATTGAGCCTCTGGTTTCCGACACTCCCGACCGACCGGCTGGAGCGCCGGCAGGCGGGCAGGTCGTGGCATTCGCCAGAGCGCTTTCGTGACAAGAAATCGGCCGACGCCGAGGCGTTTCCACGCGCGATCTCCAGCCGTGTCCGCAATGCCGAACGCATTTATGCCCTGAACGCGGCCGCCATGAAGCTCGGCCTCAGGAAGGGGGAGGCGCTGGCAGATGCGCGTGCGCGCATTCCCGCGCTCGCCGTAGAGGAGGCTGACGAAGCTGCGGATGCCTGCCTTCTCGCCGCCCTTGCCGACTGGTGCGACCGTTACACGCCGCTCGTTGCGCTCGACGGGACGGACGGGCTTTTGCTCGACATCACCGGCTGCGCGCATCTTTTCGCAAAAGGCGGCGAAGACGGCGAAGCGCGGCTCGCCGACGACTGCGTATCGCGCCTTGGCGCCCAGGGCTTTTCGGTGCGCGCAGGCATCGCCGATACGGCCGGTGCCGCCTGGGCAGTTGCCCATTTCCCCGCAAAGAGGGAAGGCATTCCCGTGACGATCGTCCCACCGGGCGGCGCTCGCGAGGCGATAACCCTCCTGCCGCTTGCCGCGTTGCGTCTGGAGGAGGCTGTCTCGGCCCGGCTGGAGCGGGTCGGGCTGAAGAGCGTGGAAGACGTTCTCGACCGCCCGCGCGCGCCGCTTGCCGCGCGCTTCGGCACCGGCCTCATTCGCCGTCTCGACCAGGCGCTGGGGTTCGAGGACGAGCCGATCTCCCCGCGTCTGGCCAGCCCTGCGCTTGTCGCCGAGCGTCGTTTCTTCGAGCCCGTCTCGCGAACCGACGATGTGAAGGGCGTCATCTTCTCCCTCGCCCGGCAACTGGCGGGCGCGCTGGAGCGGCGCGGCGAGGGCGGGCGGGCTTTCGAGCTTGCGCTTTTTCGTGTCGACGGGGTGGTGAGCCGCGCCATGGTGGGGACCAGCCGTCCGTTGCGTGCCCCTGAGCGCGTGCTTTCGCTTTTCAGCGAAAAGCTCGGCAACCTTGGCGACGAGCTTGATGCCGGCTTCGGCTTCGATCTTATCCGTCTTGGCGTGATCGAGGCGCAGCGTGAGAACCCGGCCCAAGCCGATATGACGGGCGGTGCGACCCTTGAAGATGACCTTTCCGATCTCGTCGACAGGCTGGGGGCGAGGCTGGGCCTTGCGCGCGTCGCCCGTTTCCTGCCTTGCGACCGACACCTGCCCGAAGCGCGCCAGGCGCTCGTGCCCGCCGCGACGGTGCGCGACGACGTGCTCGTATGGTCCGGTGAGGCGCCCGGGGGCGAGGAGGCACCGCTTATCCGCCCTTTGAGGCTCATCGATCCGCCGGAGCCGGTCGAGGCGATCGCCATGGTGCCGGAAGGTCCTCCCTTGAGGTTTCGCTGGCGCAAGGCGCTTTACGAGGTCGCGGCATCGGAGGGGCCGGAGCGCATCGCCCCGCCGTGGTGGCCGGGCGGGCATGGCGGGAACAGCCTCCTCACGCGGGACTATTTCCGTGTCGAGGATAGGGCGGGGCGGCACTTCTGGCTCTATCGCGAGGGGCTTTACGAACGGGAAACGGAGGTGCCGCGCTGGTATCTGCAGGGGCTTTTCGGGTGAGCGCCATGGCTTATGCGGAACTTTGCGCGGCGACGAATTTCTCCTTCCTGCGCGGGGCATCGCACCCGGAGGAACTCGTTTCGCGTGCCGCCGAACTCGGACTTACCGGGTTCGGCGTTTGCGACCGTAATTCGCTTGCCGGCGTGGTGCGTGCGCATATGGCGGCGAAGGAGGCGGGCCTTGCCTTCGTCGTCGGCTGCAGGCTGTCCTTCCTCGATGAAACGCCCGATATCCTCGCCTGGCCGCGCGACCGCGAGGCCTACGGGCGCCTGACCCGGCTCCTGACCGTCGGTAATCGCCGAGCGCCCAAGGGCGAGTGCCATCTTTCGCTCGACGATCTCCTTGCCTGGGGCGAGGGGGTGGTCCTTGCTCCGCTTCCGGGCCGGCAGGAAGACGCGAGGCTGCCGGTCCTGCTCGCACGGTTGACGGAGCGCTTCGGCAAGGCCGTGCGGCTTGCGGTCCATCTCGGCTACGGGCCTCTCGATCAAAGGCGGCTTGCGCGTCTTGAGAAAGTCGCCGGGGAAGCCCGCGTGCCGCTCATGGCGACCAACGACGTGCTCTATCACACGCCCGAGAGGCGGCCTCTGCAGGACGTGATCACCTGCATTCGCCTGCATGAAACGCTGGAAAGTGCGGGGCGAAAACTTCAGGCGAATGCCGAACGCCACCTGAAGGGCGAAGAGGAGATGTTGCGCCTCTTCCGCGAGGCGCCGCGCGCGGTTGCCGAGACCATGCGGGTCATGCGGGAGATCGATTTTTCCCTCGACGAACTCAGATACGAATACCCGGATGAATCCTGGGGCGGGCGGATCGACCCGCAGGTCGAGCTTGAGCGTCTTGCACGCGAAGGCGCGAAACGCCGTTATCCGGATGGCGTGCCGGAAAAGGTTTCGCGCGCCATCGATCACGAACTCGGGCTCGTCGCCGAGCTTGAATACGCGCCCTATTTCCTGACCGTTCATGACATCGTCGGCTTCGCCCGCTCGCGCGGCATCCTCTGCCAGGGGCGCGGTTCGGCGGCGAATTCGGTCGTCTGCTTCTGTCTCGGCATCACCGAAGTCGATCCCGAGCGCGCCGACCTGCTTTTCGAGCGCTTCATCTCGCCGGAGCGGCGCGAACCGCCGGATATCGACGTCGATTTCGAGCATGAGCGGCGCGAAGAGGTGATCCAGTACATCTACGGGAAATACGGGCGCGAGCGCGCGGGCCTCGCCGCCACCGTGATCACCTATCGCTCGCGCTCCGCCGTGCGCGAGGTCGGCAAGGTGTTCGGCCTGAGCGAGGATGTGCTCTCGCGCATTTCCGGCACGATCTGGGGCTGGTCGTCCGGCGGCGTCGCGGAAAGGGAACTGAAGGAGGCCGGTCTCGACCCGGCCGATTCACGCCTTGCCCGTGTGGCGAGGCTCTCGAAGGAAATCATCGGCTTCCCCAGGCATCTTTCGCAGCACGTCGGCGGCTTCGTCATCACGCGCGGGCGGCTTGATGAGGTCGTGCCGGTGATGAACGCTGCGATGGACGATCGCACCAACATCGAATGGGACAAGGACGACCTGGAATCGCTCGGCATGCTGAAGATCGACGTGCTTGCGCTCGGCATGCTGACGGCGATCAGGAAAGCGCTCGATCTCCTGCGGGATCACTACGACGAGGATTACTCCGTTGCCACGATCCCGCCGGAGGAACCGGAGGTCTACGACATGTTGTGCCGGGCCGATTCCGTCGGCGTCTTCCAGGTGGAAAGCCGGGCGCAGATGACCATGCTGCCGCGTTTGCGGCCCCGCGATTTCTACGACCTCGTCATCGAGGTGGCGATCGTGCGGCCCGGTCCGATCCAGGGCGACATGGTGCACCCCTATCTGCGTCGGCGGCAGGGGCTGGAAAAAGTCACCTACCCGAAAAAGGAACTGGAAGAGGTTCTCGGCAAGACCAAGGGTGTGCCGCTTTTCCAGGAGCAGGCGATGAAGATCGCCATCGTCGCGGCGGGCTTCACGCCGGGTGAGGCCGACCGCCTGCGCCGGGCGATGGCGACCTTCAAGCGGGTCGGCACCATCGGCACTTTCCAGACGAAAATGATCGAAGGCATGACCGCCAACGGCTACGAACGCGATTTTGCCGAGCGTTGCTTCCGCCAGATCGAAGGCTTCGGCGAATACGGCTTTCCCGAAAGTCATGCGGCAAGCTTCGCGCTGCTCGTCTATGCCTCCGCCTGGATCAAGGCGCGCTATCCGGATGTCTTCCTCGCCGGGCTTTTGAACGCGCAGCCGCTCGGCTTCTATGCCCCGGCACAGCTTGTCCGCGATGCCCGCGAGCATGGCGTGGAGGTGCGCGACGTCGATATCAACCTGTCGGACTGGGATGCGACGCTTGAGCCGGGTGTGCGTGCGGCCGGGCGGCTGCATCCCGTTCACGCCGAAATGCGCGGCACGGTGAAAAGCGACAAGGCGGTGCGCCTCGGCTTCCGGCAGGTGAAGGGGGTCGGCCAGGAGGATATGCGCCGCCTCGTCGAAAATCGCGGGCACGGCTACGATTCGGTGCGCGACCTCTGGCTGCGCTCGAATCTGCCGCGATCCGTGATCGAGCGGCTGGCGGAAGCTGACGCCTTCCGCTCTCTCGGACTCGATCGGCGGGCGGCCCTTTGGGCGGCGCAGGGGCTTGAGGATGGTGGAACCCTGCAGCGCCTGCCGCTGTTCGACAAGGCGGAGCTTGGCGACTTGCGCAAGGAGCCCGATGCCGATCTGCCGCCCATGCCCCCGGGCGAGCATGTCGTCGCCGACTACCGTACGCTGACGCTGTCCCTGAAGGCGCATCCGGCATCTTTCGTCCGCCCGAAACTGGATGCCATGCGGGTTCTGCGCTGCGAAGGGCTGAGAACCATGCGCAACAATCACTGGACCAGCGTTGCCGGCCTGGTGCTGGTGCGCCAGCGCCCGGGCACGGCAAGCGGCGTCATCTTCATGACCATCGAGGACGAGACGGGGATAGCCAATGTCGTCGTCTGGCCGAAGGTGTTCGAGCGGTTTCGCGCCGTCGTTCTCGGCGCGCGGTTCGTAAAAGTTTCCGGCAAGGTGCAGTCCGACCAGGGCGTGATCCATGTAATCGCCAACCGGCTGGAGGATGCGACGCCCCTGCTTTCGGCCCTTTCGGAAGATGCGCTTTGCGATGAAAGCCTTGCCCGGGCCGATGAGGTGAAGCACCCCGTTCCCGAGCAGCGCCACAAGGTGCGGCCTGCCGCAACGCTCGTAAAACTCATGCAGGAAGTGCCGGAAATCGCGGCCGACGTGGAAGGATTGCGCGGAACGCGCGCAGCCATGCCCAAGGGGCGCAACTTCCATTAGAGCATGTCCCCCAAAAGTGGGAACCGGTTTTGGGACAAGGACATGCGAACTATCAAATAGATGGAGCGCGTCCGGTGAGTCCGATCAAACAAGACGCGCTCTAAACGCCACGCGTGGCCGATTTCGCCGAACTGCGCACTTGCGTTGCCGCCACGTCCCGCTAGATTGCGCCGAATTCCGAAAATGAAGGTCGAAGACCTAAACGCACGCGATCGGACGAAGGCAAATGGCGCAAGGTGACATCAAGAAGGTCGTGCTCGCCTACTCGGGCGGCCTCGACACCTCCATCATTCTCAAGTGGCTGCAGACGGAATACGGTTGCGAGGTCGTGACCTTCACCGCCGATCTCGGCCAGGGCGAGGAACTGGAGCCCGCCCGCAAGAAGGCGGAGATGCTCGGCATCAAGGAAATCTACATCGACGATCTGCGCGAAGAATTCATTCGCGATTTCGTCTTCCCGATGTTCCGCGCCAATGCCGTCTACGAAGGCGTTTACCTGCTTGGCACCTCCATCGCCCGCCCGCTGATTTCAAAGCGGCTGATCGAGATCGCGCATGAAACGGGCGCCGATGCGATAGCCCACGGCGCGACGGGCAAGGGCAACGACCAGGTGCGCTTCGAGCTCTCGGCCTATGCGCTCGACCCGGACATCAAGGTAATCGCGCCCTGGCGCGACTGGACATTCAAGTCGCGCACCGACCTGATAGACTTCGCCGAGAAGTACCAGATCCCGGTGCCGAAGGATAAACGCGGCGAAGCGCCGTTCTCCGTCGACGCCAACATGCTGCATTCCTCGTCCGAGGGCAAAGTGCTCGAAGATCCGTGGGAAGAGCCCCCGCATTACGTCTTCCAGCGCACGATCGACCCGATGGAAGCGCCCGATAAGCCGACGGAAATCACCATCGGTTTTGAAAGGGGCGATGCGGTTTCGCTCAACGGCGAGAAATTGTCCCCGGCAACGCTCTTCGCGAAGCTCAACGATTATGGCCGCGACAATGGCATCGGCCGGCTCGACCTCGTCGAGAACCGTTTCGTCGGCATGAAGTCGCGCGGCATTTACGAAACGCCCGGCGGCACCATTCTGCTCGATGCGCATCGCGCCATGGAATCGATCACGCTCGACCGGGGGGCCGCACACCTCAAGGACGAGCTGATGCCGCGCTACGCGGAGCTCATCTACAACGGCTTCTGGTTCTCGCCGGAACGCGAAATGCTGCAGGCGGCCATCGACAAGAGCCAGGAAAAGGTGACCGGCGAAGTGCGCCTGAAGCTCTACAAGGGCAATGTCATCGTGGTCGGCCGCCAGTCGCCCTATTCGCTCTATTCGGAAGAACTGGTCACCTTCGAAGACGACCACGGCGCCTACGACCAGAAGGACGCCGCAGGCTTCATTCGCCTGAACGCCCTGCGCCTGCGCACGCTCGCCAAGCGCGACAAGCGCGGCTGAGGCGTCATGGATATCGTGCGGGCGACGGCACTTTCGAAAGCCCTTGCCCGCGCGGGCTTCCTCGGGCTCGGCGGGTTTCACCCGCAGCCTGAAGATGGCGTGCCGGATGCGGCATCAGTAAGCCCGGCGCGAACCCTGCTTGTGATCGGCAGCGCCGGGCCTGCGCTCTTCCAGCTTTTCGAAAAATCGCCTGAAGCTGCCGATGGCTTGTCCGATCCTCTCGACCGGTATACCGCAAGGGTTTTGCGCAAGGTCTCGGAGGACTTCGGCTTCCGCGTCGTTTTCCCTTTCGACGGCCCGCCGTGGCATCCGTTCCAGCAATGGGCGATGAAGGCCGGCGGCTTCTCGCCCTCGCCGATGGGCGTTCTGGCGCATGAGACCTATGGTCCCTGGGCGGGCTTTCGCGCCGCGTTCCTGTCGCCGGAGGTTTTCGGGACATTCGAGTTGAACGGAAAGCCCGGCCCTTGCGAAACATGCGAGGATAAGCCTTGTCTTTCCGCCTGTCCTGCCGGCGCGCTATCGGTAGAAACGGGTTACGACGTTCCCCGTTGCCGGGATCATCTTGCCAAAAAACCTGAAGCCGATTGCTTTTCCGGTTGCCTGGCCCGGCGCGCCTGCCCGTACGGGCGGGAGTTCCTTCAATCGCCGGGCCAGGCGAAGTTTCACATGATCGCCTTTTTGAATGGGATCGTTTGATCTGCGCTCACTCTGCGGCGTCAAGCTTCTGAACGATCTCCCGGTAGCGGCGGCGATAGCGTGAGGGCGTGACGCCCGTCATGCGCTTGAAAAGCTTTCGAAAGAAGGCCGAATCCTCGTAACCGACTTCATAGGCGATCTCGTCCGCGGGAAGATCGCCGGTTTCCAGCATCTGCTTGGCTTCCTCGATCCTGAGCGTTTGCGCGTAATCGACGGGAGAATAGCCGGTCGCCTGTTTGAAGCGCCGCTTGAAGGTCCGCTCGGCAAGACCTGACCGGCGAACCATCTCGGCAACCGGATGGGGCCTTTGATAATTGTCCGCAAGCCAGCCCTGCGCCTCGGCGACGATGGCGTCCCCTTCCACGCGCGGCCGGATGAAGGCGGAATAGGGAAGCTGGCCTTCCGAATGATCGCCGAGAAGAAACATCTTCGCCGCCCTGATCGCCTCTTCCCGCCCGCAATAGCGCGCGATGAGATAAAGCGCGAGGTCGATCCAGGAAGACGCGCCGCCGCTCGTCACCACGCCATGCGCTTCCCCAGAGTGAACGAGAATGCGTTCGGGCCTCAGGCAGATGTTCGGATAACAGGTTTCCATCATGCCAGCCGCCGCCCAATGCGTCGTCGCTTCCTGCCCGTCAAGCAGCCCCGCCTCGGCGAGCAGCAGCGAGCCGGTGCACACCGATGAAACGAGCGTGCCGTTTTCGTGCATGCGGCGAATGAAGGCGGCGGCCTCCGGCCAGCGCCCCCGAGGGTCCATTCCGGAGACGATTTCGAGATCGGTCGCAATGAGGATATCGGAGCTTTCTATGTCGTCGAAAGCGGCATGCGGAGAAATGGGAATGCCCATTCCGGATTTAACCACACCGCCCGTCGGCGCGACGATCCTGACCTCGAAGCCCGCATGCGGCTCGCCCTCGCCGGTGACCGCCGGCCAGGCAAGTCCGACCGAAGACAGCACCTCGAAGAGAGAAAACAGGGCCGCCGGCGTCGTTTCCGGCAGGGCGATGAGGCAGACCGACACGGGCGTTCGAGCAATGCGCTGCACCGGATTTGTCCTCCCGATTGGCACGATCGGCCCGATTATGTCCCGATCGTCACTCAACCGCCAAGGCGTTTGCAAGCATGGTCCAGCCGCATTCGACAACGACAACAGGAGACCTGCCATGTCACTTGCACTGGACCAATTCGAGCCGAAAGAAACACTTGCCGCGGAGGCTTTTGCGGATCGTGTCTCCGAAATCCTGAACTACGGTGCGATAACCGTCATGATCTCGATCGGCCACAAGACCGGCCTTTTCGACACGCTTGCCCGATTGCCCGCCGCAACGAGCGCCGAAATCGCCTATGCCGCAGGCCTCGACGAACGCTACGTTCGGGAATGGCTTGCCGCGATGGTGACGGGCGGTATCGTTTCATACGAACCATCATCGGAAACCTATCGCCTGCCGGCAAGTCACGCGGCCTCGATCACCCGCTCCGGGGAGCTTGGGAACCTCGCCGTCTACGCCCAGACGATCGCCCTGCTCGGACAGGTCGAGGAACGTGTCATCGATTGTTTCGCAACGGGCGAAGGTACAACCTACTCCGACTATCCATGTTTCCATGACTTCATGGCCGAGGATAGCGGGCAGACGGTCGTCGCCCAGATCGATGGCCTTCTCGATACGCTGGCGCCGGATCTGAAAGTCCGCCTGGCCGGCGGGATTGACGTTCTCGACGCGGGTTGCGGGCGCGGCCTTGCCCTGATCGAGCTGGCAAGGCGCTATCCCGAAAGCCGGTTCGTCGGATACGACCTGTGCGCGGACGCGATCGAATTCGCCAAGACGGAAGCCCGTTCGAATGGCCTTGAGAACGTCCATTTCGAGAAGCGGGACCTTTCCGGATATGACGAGAAGGCGCGCTACGATTTCATCGCAAGTTTCGACGCGGTACACGATCAGAAGGACCCGGCTGCGCTCGTCCGCTCGCTCCATGGTGCGCTTAGGCCCGGCGGCGTCTATCTGATGCAGGACATCGCCGGATCGGCCAGGCTTGAGAACAACCTCGACTTTCCGATGGCCTCGTTCCTCTATGCCGTTTCCTGTTGCCATTGCATGCCCGTCTCGCTCGGGCAGGGCGGTGAAGGGCTCGGCACGATGTGGGGCTGGGAAACGGCGAAACGAACGCTGGAAGCGGCCGGCTTCGCATCGATCGAAAAGCACGTCTTCGATCACGACCCGCTCAATGTCTGGTTTGTGAGCCGCAAGGCCTGAAAGATATGAGCGCTGCACCTGAAACCGTCAGGCGCGGCGCTCCGCCACGAAATGCGCGATTGCCGAAAGCCGCGCGCCGTCTTCGCCGAGCGTCGACAAAAGGCCATCCGCCTCCCTGACAAGGTCCTTCACTGCATCGCGCGTCCAGTCGGCACCCTTGAGCGCGACGAGCGTAGCCTTTCCTGCTTCGATATCCTTGCCGGCGGTTTTCCCGAGGGTGGCGGTGTCGCTTTCCACGTCCAGAAGATCGTCGGCAAGCTGGAAGGCAAGGCCGATGAGCTCGCCGAAACGCGTCATTCGGGCAACGTCTTCCGGCTTTGCATCCGCAAGGAGTGCGCCTGTGCGCGTCGCGTAACGGATAAGGGCCCCGGTTTTCATCGACTGAAGCATGCGGATTTCGTCTTCGCTTCGCTCCCGGTTTTCAGATTCGAGATCGAGCATCTGGCCGCCCGCCATTCCGCCAAGGCCCGCGGCACGGGCAAGGTCGCGCGAAAGCGTGAGCCTTGTGCCGGCGTTGGCGTGGACGTCTTCATTCGCGATCAGGTCGAACGCTATGGTGAGCAGGGCATCGCCGGTCAATATTGCCGTGGCTTCGTCGAAAGCCTTGTGCACGGTTGGCCTGCCCCGGCGCATGTCGTCGTCATCCATCGCCGGAAGATCGTCATGCACCAGGGAGTAGCAATGCACGCATTCAAGCGCGCCTGCCGCCGTCACAACTCCCTGGTCCGTCCTGCCGAAGGCCTTTGCGGTTTCGATCATGAGGAGAGGGCGAAGTCGCTTGCCGCCGCCAAGCGCTGCATGACGCATCGCCTCGACGAGCCTTGGGGGGCGTTCACGTTCGCCGTCGTGGGGCCGGACGCCAAGCGCCGCGTCCAACCGCGCTTCCACGGCTCTTGCGGTGGCTTCGAAGAGGGTTTCGAGATCGATCGTCAATTTTCACTATCCGGATCACGGATCGCCATTGTCGTCTCAGTGATATGAAATTCGGCGGACGTCAACAGCGCCGTCCGGCTGTGGTAAGGGAATCGCACCGGGAGGCGAATTACCTTTACGATAAGCGCCTTAAGGTTGCCATGTGTATCATTTCGCCTCTATCTTAGCGAAAACTTGAATGGGGACTCCGCAACCATGTGGTTATTGGCGAACCTGTTACGCAGCTTCGTGAATCGTGGCCAGCTCAGAGTATTTGACGCTCATGGTGAGTTGCACGAGTTCGGACCCGGTACAAACGGTCCGACGGCAACCGTCCGGCTACACGATCGGAAGCTTGCCTATACCATCTTTCTCAATCCCGAACTTTATGGTCCCGAAGCGTATATGGACGGCCGGCTTACGCTGGAAGACGGCACCACGATTTACGATCTGCTCTATCTGCACTCGATCAATCTCGATGGTCTTTACGGCCATCCCGCGCAGGCTGCGCTGCACAGGCTCTGGATGGTCCTTCGCCGACAGCAGCAGAAGAACGATGTCGACCGGGCGAAAAAGCAAGCGCGTCATCATTACGATCTGAACACGGATTTCTACCGCCTGTTCCTTGACGACGGCCTCAATTATTCCTGTGCTTATTTCAACGATCCCGAGGACAGCCTGGAAGATGCGCAGGCGCTGAAGCTGGCGCGCCTCGTTGACAAGATGGCAATCGAACCGGGCATGAAAGTGCTCGAAATCGGCGGCGGCTGGGGCTCGCTCGCGATCGAGATGGCCAGGGCAGGCGCACATGTGACCTCGCTCAACGTTTCTCCGGAGCAGGTGGCGATTGCCGAAGAGCGCGTGAAGGATGCCGGCGTCGACGGGCGGGTAAACTTCGTTCTCAAGGATTATCGGGAGTTCGAAGGCCAGTTCGAAAGGGTTATCTCCGTCGGAATGATGGAGCACGTCGGCATTGGGCATCTTGAGGAATATTTCAGGAAGGTGAAGGAGGTGCTCGCACCCGGCGGGCATGCCGTCATTCATTCAATCGGGCGCAGTTCTCCGCCTGGAACGACAAGTCCCTTCATCCGCAAGTATATTTTCCCCGGCGGTTATGTGCCGGCACTGTCGGAAACCTTCGCGGCGCTGGAGCGGCTCGGCATATGGGTGTCCGATGTCGAGATTCTGAGATTGCACTACTACTACACGTTGCGGCATTGGCGCCGGCGCTTCGAGAGCAACCGGGAAAAGGCGCGCCGGATTTACGATGAACGCTTTTGCCGGATGTGGGAAACATACCTGATCGGCGCGGAGCTGAGTTTCCTCAACGACACGCATATGGTCTTCCAGCTGATTCTGTCGAATGAGCGTGACGCTGTCCCGATTGTGCGCAGGACATATGTCGGAGATGAACCAGTGGCGGCCGGTGTGCCGAAGGAACGGAGTGTCCGCGGTCTCAGGCCGCAACCTCTTCCGGCGCAATCGCCGCCGACAGAATAATTGCGATAAAAGCGTTTGAAACCTCGGGCCGCATAGACAGGAAACGGTATGGCCGTTTCCATGGAGATTGTGCGCCTGCGCACCGGACGTTATGCAAAAGCGAATATGCGGGCGCAGGCCTTGATGCGGATCTGACAGCGTTGATTATAGTTATCTTGAGTGCCTTGAGAGTTTCCGAAGGAAATGACCTTCGCCTTGCCCGCCATCTGGAGCAAATGCCGTGAGCAAGGCCGCCAAAGTCGCACCGCGAACCTCTCTTTCGCGCATTCGCAAATGGCTTGTTTGCATAGCGGTCGCGATCCTGCTTCTGCCCGTCGTACTCACTATCGTTTATGCCGTTGTGCCGCCTGTAAGCACGCTGATGCTTGCGCGATATGCGAGCTTTCTGTGGGTCGAGCGCACCTATGTGCCTCTGGAAAGCATTTCACCGCATTTGATCCGCTCGGTCGTTGCATCCGAAGACGCGAAATTCTGCATCCACAACGGCGTGGATTGGGAAGCGCTCGGCACACAGATCGAGGCGCTGGGCGAGGGTGAAAGCCCGCGCGGTGCATCGACGATCACGATGCAGCTGGCCAAGAACCTCTTCCTCTGGAACGACCGAAGCTATGTACGGAAGGGGCTTGAGCTGCCGCTCGCCTTGATGATCGATGCCATCCTCCCGAAGAGACGCATTCTGGAACTTTATCTGAATGTGGCGGAGTGGGGTGAAGGGATATTTGGGGCTGAAGCGGCTTCGCAAGCCTGGTTTGGCAAGCCCGCATCGAAACTTACGGCTCGCGAGGCCGCGCGCCTCGCCACCGCGCTTCCCAGCCCCTTGACCCGAAATCCGGCCAGCCCCGCGCCGGGACACGGACGCCTTGCCCGCACGAATCAGGCGCGCGCGCAGGCCGTCGGGCCACATGTGGAATGCATCTTTTCCGGCGGACGGGAATAGATGCGAAGAAATTTCGGCAAAGGGGATGGCAAAGCGCGGCTAGGTTCTGTATAACGCGCGCCATTCCTGCACCCTGCACGGACTTGCGCCCCGGGTTGTCCCGGTCCGGGTCAGGGACACGTTGCACGACGGAGAAAACAACAATGGCCGTTCCGAAGAGAAAAACATCGCGTATGAAGCGCGGCTTTCGTCGCTCCGCGGACGCCCTGAAGCAGCCGACCTACGTCGAGGACAAGGATTCGGGCGAACTTCGCCGCCCGCATCACATCGACCTCAAGACCGGCATGTACCGGGGCCGTCAGATCCTTCAGCCGAAGGACGACGTCTGAGCGAACAGGATTTCGATCGAGGCTTTGCCGCGCTCACGCGTTGCTTTCAAGCCGGTTCGAAATTACGAGAGGCTGGCCTTGTGCCGGCCTTTTCGTGTTTTCGGTTACGGCAAACGGTAAATGCTCCAGCATCATCGAAACGTCCCAAATCGACTATAATTCTCAATGCAGAATCGCTGTGCACCGCCGGAGATTTTCATGCCGATGATCGTATCCGTTCCGCTGACACTCGTGCCGCTGGCCGTTTACAACATCATTGCCTTCGGCGTTCTCGGGTCGTTTCCGGGAGATCCGTGGACCGCGCCGATCTTTACGGCCGAGTTGGTATCGGGCGCGCGGTTCACGCTGATTGTCGGCGACCTGATGATCATCGCCGGACTTGTCCTGCTTTTCGTGGAGATCCTCAAGGCGACACGAACCGGTGTGGTCGCCATGGTCGATCACATACTCTCCATGCTGGTCTTCGTCGCCTATCTCGTGGAGTTTCTTTCCGTGCGCGAAGCCGCAAACTCGGTTTTCTTCATCCTGACGGTGATCGCTCTCATCGATGTGATCGCGGGATTCAGTATAACGATCGCCGGCGCCCGCCGGGACATTGCCTTCGGGCAGGGTGATCCGCGTCTTTGATCCGGTTTTTCTGAAAATCTTAATCAAAACTTATAATTCGGCACGACATTCGCAACGCAATCGCCAAAGAGACACAAACCGTCCTGAAACGGGACGGGTCCGGAGGCGAAAATGCGTATCGACCCTATAGCCCGCACCAATGCGAGACAGGACGTCGCGCGCGAGAATACCGGCAGGGATGAAAACCTGAAGACTGCCGAACGGGTTTCTTCGCGCAAGAACCTCCCGGTTTCGACGTTTTCGGGAAAGACGGAGACAGCCGATCCTGCCGCCCCCTTCCGCCGGTATCGGCCGAATTCCGCGTTCCTCACTCAATTGATAGCGGTCAGGGAAGATTGGCCGGACGTTCGCGTGCGCAGAAGAACCGAACCTGAAGCGGCGATCAGGCTTTACCGGGAAACGGAAGCGAGCCCACGTCGTATGCAAGCCGGACGCACAATCGTGCTTTCGGCCTGATCGAGGACGGCGAGCAAAGCCCGCCGCCCTTTGCCATCGGCAATCGTCAATAGCCGGCGGCCATGCCGTCCTTGCGGGGGTCGGAGCCTCCTTCGAGAATGCCGCGCGCACGGTCGATACGGATCGCCTGAGCGCCTCCGATCGCGCCGGGGACACGCTCGACCGTGTGGCCGAGGGCGCGCAATCCATCCACGGTCGCTTCAGGCACGTAGCGTTCGGCGTGCAGTACATAGCTCTTTTCATCGAAGAACATGCGCGGCGCATCGATCGCTTCCTGAACGTCCATGCCAAAATCGGTGATATTGCCCAGCACATGGGCGTGGCCGCACGGCTGGTACCCCCCGCCCATGACACCGAAGGACAGATAAGGGCGGCCTTCGGAAAGAACCATCGCCGGAATGATCGTATGCAGCGGACGCTTGCCGCCTTCGATGGTGTTCGGATGGCCCGGCTCCAGCCGGAAGCAGGCGCCCCGGTTTTGCAGCAACACGCCGGACTTCGGCGCGGTGATCGCCGATCCGAAATCCTTGTAGACGGAGTTGATGAGCGAAACCGCCAGTCCATCCTTGTCGACGACGCTGAGATAAACCGTATCGGACCGAGGGCCGAGGACGCTCGGCGGTAGATCGGCGATCCTGGAGCCGGGGTCGACAAGGCCGGCAAGGCGGGCAATGTGATCGTCGCTCAGAAGCTCCGCCGGATCGTGAGGCATGAAGTCCGGGTCCGCCAGGAAACGGTCGCGAAGCGAATAGGCGATGCGGCCGGCCTCAAGCTCGAGGTGAAAACGCTGTGTTCCGTTCGGATCCAGTTTTTGAAGATCGAACTTTTCGAGAATGCCCAGCATGACGAGGGCGATGAAACCCTGGCCGTTGGGCGGCAGTTCCGCCACGGTCAGCCCCCGGTAGTCGCCGGTGACCGGCGTCATGTCGTCGACCTGCATCTCCGCCATGTCTTCCAGGGTCATCAGGCCACCCTTCGCACGCAGCGTAGCGACGATATCTTCGGCGACGGCGCCTTCGTAAAACGCGCCGGAGCCCTCCTCCGCTATGCGCTGAAGCGTGTCGGCGAGGGGCGCATGACGCATGATCTCACCGGTGCGTGGAGCCTTGCCATCGATGAGATAAGCGCTCTTCGAGCCTTCGTCGGCCGATAGCTTCTCGACATTTCTGGACCAGTCCAGCGCGACGCGGGGCGTTACCGCATAGCCTTCGCGGGCGTACTGGATCGCGCGTCCGAGAACGTCGCCGAGCGATTTCGTCCCGTGACGCTCAAGCATCGTTTCCCACGCGCGCACCGCTCCCGGCACGGTAACGGCGTGAGGCGAGGTCAGTTCGACCGACGACTCGCCGAGTTCGATCAGCTTTTTCGAACTTGCCGCCTTCGGCGCGCGTCCCGAGCCGTTGAGGCCATGGAGCTTTCCATCGGGTTCGGCGATGATCGCGAAACAATCGCCACCGATGCCGGTCATCTGCGGTTCGACCACGCATTGCACCGCGACGGCGGCAACCGCGGCATCCACGGCGTTTCCGCCAGCTTGTAGCGTCTCTATCGCCGCTGTTGTCGATAAGGGATGCGATGTCGCCGCCATTGCATTCGCCGCATAGACGGCCGAGCGTCCGGGGGCATGGAAATCGCGCATATCCGACCTCAATCCTGTTGTTGTTCGTTCCGGCCGGGAACGACTGTTTTTCGAAATTCAGACTGTCGCCGATCCTGCCGAACTGGTAGCCAGAACGGCAGGAACGAAAAGACATTAGCGTGTGGACCCTAAGGAGATAATCGCCGATGAGCAAACTCACTCTTTCCATGGCGGAAAAGGTGATTGCCGCCGCTTTCGCCAAGGGCGCGGAACTGAAACTCAAGCCGCTGACCGTTGCCGTTCTCGATGCCGGCGGGCATCTCGTCGCGCTTTCCCGGCAGGACGGCTCGTCGATCATGCGCCCGCAGATCGCGTCCGGCAAAGCCTATGGCGCTCTTGCCGTTGGAACCGGTACGCGCTGGCTCAACGCGAATGCCGAAACGCGGCCGCATTTCGTGCAGGCGCTTAACGGCGCCTCCGGTGGCGCCATCGTGCCTGTGCCGGGCGGCGTTCTCATCCGCGAGGGAGACGGCGGCGAAGTTCTCGGCGCGGTCGGCATCAGCGGCGATACGTCGGATAATGACGAGGCCGCCGCCGTTGCAGGTATCGAGGCTATCGGAAAGACATCGGACTGCGGCTGAGCTCGTTCGGACGGCCGCAGCGTGCCGCGCGGACATGCAGAATTCAGGACTTGTCGCCCGCAAGCGCGTCTATCTTCTTCTGCATGTCGGCAAGCTGCTTTTTCAGATCGTCGAGGTCGTCTGAAGATTCAGCACCCGGCTTCGCCGGTGCCTTGTCCTCGTCATCGCCAGCGCCGCCGAACGGCATGAACATGCGCATGGCGCGCTCGAACATCTCCGTATTTCGCTTGACCTGCTCTTCCATCGCATCGAGAGCCGTGGCGCCAAAGGCCTGCGACATCTGTTCGCGGAACTTGTCCTGTTCCTTCGTCAGCGCCGACATGGAGAATTCCAGGTAGCTCGGCACGACATTCTGCAGGCTGTCGCCGTAAAACCTTATCAATTGACGCAGGAAAGCGATCGGCAGGAGGTTCTGCCCCTTGTTCTCCTGCTCGAAGATGATCTGGGTCAGAACCGACCGGGTGATGTCCTCGCCGCTCTTGGCATCGAAGACGATGAAATCCTCCTCGTCCTTCACCATCACCGCCAGGTCTTCCAGCGTGACATAGGTACTTGTTCCGGTGTTGTAGAGACGCCGGTTGGCATATTTCTTTATGACTGTCGGCTCTTTCGTCTTGGCCATGTTTCTTAGGATCCGATCCTGCTCGTTCCAGGCGTTTCGTTTGGCAGGTCCGGGCCAGACCAAAGCCGGCCGTCCTGCATCCTCCTTGGTCACGATAAGCTAATCTTGGTCGTCGGCACCATAGTTTTTAAATATCTTTTCGGTGCGGGTTTTTCGAACGCGACCATCGGCGAATGACGTCGTCAAGGGGCCGTGAAATGACGGAGCGCATGCAACCGGACAAAGGCTGCCGGAAGACTTGAGCGGCGAAGGGCGCTCACATCCGGTTGACTAAGTCGGGCCGACGGTCTCTAGTCGAAGGGATGGGTGCGTTGCGATAGAAAGACTAAGGGGGCGGCGCACCCTCGTCCCGGGAGGACACCATTGCGGAGGTTTTCATGAGCGCTTCAAATGACATTGTGATTGTGGGCGCCGCGCGCACGCCAGTCGGATCGTTCAACGGATCGTTTGCCAATATGCCGGCGCATGAACTCGGTGCCGTTGCGATCAAGGCGGCGCTCGACAGATCAAAGGTCGACGCAGCGGAAGTCGACGAGCTCGTGTTCGGCCAGGTTCTGACGGCCGGGCAAGGACAGAACCCGGCCCGCCAGGCGGCGATCGCCGCCGGTCTTCCGGAAAGCTCCACCGCCTGGGTGCTCAATCAGGTCTGCGGGTCGGGCCTGCGCACCGTCGCGATCGGCATGCAGCAGATTGCCAACGGCGATGCATCGATCATCGTTGCCGGCGGCCAGGAGAACATGACGATGTCGCCGCATTGCGCACATCTTCGTGCCGGCCACAAGATGGGCGACTACAAGATGATCGACACCATGATCAAGGACGGCCTCTGGGACGCCTTCAACGGCTACCACATGGGCCAGACGGCGGAAAACGTAGCCCAAAAGTTCCAGGTGTCGCGTGATACGCAGGACGAATTCGCGCTGGCTTCGCAGAACAAGGCCGAGGCCGCACAGAAGGCGGGGCGTTTCAAGGACGAGATCGTTCCGGTCACCGTCAAGGAACGCAAGGGCGAGAAGATCGTCGAGGACGATGAGTATATTCGCCACGGTGCGACGCTCGACAGCATGACCAAGCTGCGCCCGGCTTTCACGAAAGACGGCAGCGTCACGGCCGGCAATGCGTCGGGCATCAACGACGGCGCGGCCGCTCTCGTCCTCATGACGGCGCAAGAAGCTTCCAGACGTGGCCTCACGCCGCTTGCGCGCATCGCGTCCTGGGCGACCGCGGGCGTCGATCCTTCGATCATGGGTACCGGGCCGATTCCGTCTTCGCGCAAGGCGCTGGAAAAGGCCGGATGGAAGGTCGACGATCTCGACCTCGTCGAGGCGAACGAGGCATTCGCCGCCCAGGCCTGTGCGGTCAACAACGATCTGGGATGGAACACCGATATCGTGAATGTGAACGGAGGCGCGATCGCCATCGGCCACCCGATCGGAGCCTCGGGCGCGCGTATCCTGGTGACGCTCCTGCATGAGATGGGCAAGCGCGATGCGAAGAAGGGCCTTGCCACGCTTTGCATCGGCGGCGGCATGGGCATTGCCCTTTGCGTTGAGCGGTAAGGCGGAAATAGCCTTTCGTATCAGCCGGGTTTGACAAAAATCATGGCGGGGGCGCAGCGCTCCCGCCAAAAGGGCCGGGTCTTCGATACCCGGCAAACAATCAGCCTTCAGGGGGAAACGGAATGAGTAACGTTGCGATCGTCACGGGCGGCACACGCGGCATCGGCGCCGCGATCTCCAAGGGACTGAAGGATGCCGGCTACACGGTGGCCGCGACCTATGCCGGCAACACGCAAGCAGCGGAAGCCTTCAAGGCCGAAACGGGTATCCACGTCTACAAGTGGGATGTCTCGGATCCGGAAGCTTGTGCCGAAGGTGTCGGCAAGGTCGTCTCCGATCTGGGCGCGGTCGAGGTGCTGGTGAACAATGCGGGCATCACGCGTGACGGCTGGTTCCACAAGATGGACTACGAAAGCTGGTCGGCGGTGATCCGCACCAATCTCGACAGCATGTTCACGATGACGCGGCCCGTGATCGAGGGAATGCGCGAACGCGGCCACGGCCGCATCATCAATATTTCCTCCATCAACGGCCAGAAGGGCCAGCTCGGCCAGGCGAACTATTCCGCCGCCAAAGCTGGCGTGATCGGCTTCACCAAGGCGCTTGCGCAGGAAAATGCCCGCAAGGGCATCACCGTGAATGCGATATGCCCCGGCTATATCGATACCGACATGGTGGCGGCGGTTCCCGAAAAAGTGCTTGAGGGCATCATCTCCGGCATCCCGGTCGGACGTCTCGGCAAGGCGGAGGAAATTGCTGCCGCCGTTCGTTATCTGGCTTCCAACGAAGCCGGCTTCATGACGGGCGCGGTCATGTCGATCAACGGTGGCCAGTATTACGCCAACGGCTGATCGCGGCCAATATTGGAAACGCTTGGGGCGCCTTCTGGCGCCCCTTTTTGTTTGCGGGCGAACGTGGCCGTGCAGCCGGTGTCGCTGTTAATTCCCGCGGCTGAGGATATAGCTTGCGAGATTTGAAATTTCGCGATTGGTCAGGCTCATGTCCGGCATTTTCGGGTGCGGATCCGCCAGGAAGCCGGTCAGTGTCGCTTCGTTGAAACCGCGTGTCTTGGCAATTTCCGTGAAGCTCGGCACGGCTTCCGTTCCGTTCGTCTGGTCATCGGCGACCACATGGCAGGCCGCGCACCACTGCCGTGCAAGGCGCTCGCCGTCGGCCGGGTCGCCTGCCGCCTGTACATTCGTGATCGAAGCCGGAAGAATGACAAGCAACGCAATAGCGATCTTCAGTTCGCTCAAGAGGCGCGAGCGGAATTTTACCTTGCCGGGCAGATGCATTTCGGGACTCCATTGCCGAACGGAACAACAAGCGAAATTTCTCATCAAGGGTAGCCTGCGACAGACGCTCGCGACAGACTGGGATTTCCCCGATGCCGCAAATTTTCCCAAACGAAGGATGAGGAAGGGCTGTTCATGAAATCGCTGACCAGAAAATTTGTCGGTGCCCTTGCAATCCTCGGAATTGCGCTTGCACCCTCCCCCGCTTTTACACAGTCGACGCCGATACTTTCCGGCCTCGATCGGTTTCATCCAGTTTTTGCGCAAAATGGCATGGTCGCCAGCCAGGAGGAAATCGCGACGAAAGTCGGTGTCGATATCCTGAAGGCAGGTGGCAATGCGGTGGATGCTGCCGTGGCCGTCGGCTTCGCGCTTGCGGTTACCCTGCCCCGGGCCGGCAATCTGGGCGGCGGCGGCTTCATGATCGTCCATATGGCGGATACGGCCGAGACGCTGGCGCTCGACTATCGCGAAATGGCGCCCGCGGCTGCTTTTCGGGACATGTTCCTGGACAAGGAAGGCAATGCCGACAGCGAGAAGTCCCGATTTTCAGGTTTGGGCGTTGGCGTGCCCGGAACGGTGATGGGATTATTCGAAGCCCACCGGCGGTTCGGCAGCGGGAAACTTTCGCTGGCTGAAGTGATTGGCCCGGCTATCGAACTCGCGCGAAACGGCTTTCCGGTTTCCGATGATCTTTCCGGCTCTCTCAAGCAGGTATTTCCGCAGCTTTCCAAGGATGAAGCCGCGCGCGGCGTTTTTTACAAGCCCGGCGGCTTTTATGAGCCTGGCGATATCCTGAAGCAGCCGGATCTTGCGAATACGCTGGAGAAGATCGCCCAAGAAGGGCCATCGGCGTTTTACGAGGGCGAAGTTGCCCGGCAAATTGCCGAGCGAGTCCAGGCCGGCGGAGGGATGATGACCGTCGAAGACCTGCAAAGTTACAAAACCGTCTGGCGCGAACCCGTTACCGGCACCTATCGCAATTATGAGATCGCCTCCATGCCACCGCCTTCCTCGGGCGGCGTGCATATTGTCGAAATCCTGAACATGCTGCAGCCCTTCGATATTGCTTCCAGCGGCCATAACTCCGCCAAGACAATCCATGTCATGGCCGAAGCCATGACGCGTGCTTATGCGGACCGCTCCGAATATCTTGGCGATCCCGATTTCGTGGACGTGCCGGTGAAGGGGTTGACCTCGCCCGATTATGCGGAAGCGAGGATGCGCGATTTCAACCCCGGGACCGCATCGGATTCCGCGCAAATAAAGCCTGGCGATCCAACACCTTACGAAAGTAGCGAAACGACGCATTTTTCGGTGGTCGATGCCAAAGGCAACGCCGTTTCGAACACCTATACGCTCAATTTCTCCTACGGCGTGCGGATGATGGCACCTGGAACCGGGGTCCTGCTCAACAACGAGCTTGATGATTTTTCCGCAAAACCCGGCGTGCCGAACGCCTATGGGCTGATCGGCGGTGATGCGAATGCCGTCGAGGCGCGCAAGCGCCCCCTTTCTTCGATGAGCCCGACAATCGTTTTTCGCGATGGCAAGCCCTTCCTCGTGACGGGTTCGCCGGGCGGTAGCCGGATCATCACGACCGTTTTGCAGATCATCATGAATGTGATCGACCACGGAATGAATATTGCTGAAGCGACGGCGGCTCCCCGAATCCATCACCAGTGGCTGCCCGACGAAATCCGTATCGAAGAAGGGATTTCGCCCGACACGATCGAGAAACTCCAGGAGATGGGCCACACGGTCGCGGTCAAGAATGCAATGGGCTCCACGCAATCCATACTGATTGGGGAGGACTTTCTGCGCGGGGCCAGCGACCCGCGCAGGCAGGGATCGCTGGCCGCCGGATTTTGAGATGGTGACCTGGAGCATATCCCGCCAAATCTGAATCGGATTTGGCGGGATAAGCCTCAACATATTGATCCTGTGCCGATTTCTTGTCGATTGGATGATATCTCCCAATCGGAAAGCGCTCTAACTCTCAAAGTGTCCGCATGGCGTCCGCCAAACGGTCGATCTCTTCATCCGTCGTGAGGTAGCTGACGGATGCACGCGCGACCTCCGAAAATCCGCGCTCGGCCATTTCCACAGGGCAGTATGCAGCGGCGATCGAGGCGACGTTTATGTTTTTGCGCGCGAGCCTTTTGCGCAGTTCGGTGGCCGACAGTCTGCTCACCGAAAAGCTCACGAGGCCCGATTTCTCGCCTCCGAGGTCGAGCAGAGTAACGCCGGCGATCTGCGATAGTTCGGTCCGAAGCTTCTCCGATTTCGCTTTGATCCTGCTGCGTATGTCGGCAATGCCGATTTCGAGTGCCTGGCGGATAGCTTCGCCAAGGCCGATCTGCAGGGCGACGGGTTTTTCGGAGGTCTCGAAACGCCTTGCATCCTCCCGGAGCTTAGGCCCGCCTTCCTCCCACGGTGCCGAAAAAACGTCAGTGGTAACCGGATCCAGCGTGTCGAGAAAAGATTTGCGGATATAGAGGATCGCGGTTCCGCGCGGACCGCGGAGAAACTTGCGCCCGGTCCCCTTCAGGATATCGCAACCGATCGCGCCCACGTCGGCCTCAATCTGTCCGAGCGCTTGCCCGGCATCAACGAAATAGGGAACGCCGGCAGCGCGGGTTACCTCACCGATTTCGGCAACTGGATTGATCAAACCGCCGTTTGCGGGAAGCCAGGTCAGGGCGACCAGCTTAACCCGGTCATCAATCATCGTCGCCAACGCTTCAGGCGAGACGGTGCCGTCCTCACGGCATGGGACGTATTCCACGTTGGCGCCGGCTTTCTCGGCGGCACGCTTCATCATGGAAAGGTTGCCTCCCCATTCGTGCCGCGATGTCAGCAACCGGTCTCCGGGCTTCAGGTGTGGCAGTGCCGCAAACGCGGCGCCCCATCCTTGCGAACCGCTGCCGGTGAGCGCTATTTCCTGGGGCAATGCGTTCAAAAGCTGTGCTGCCGCATCCCGGGCCGCCTCTATATCCGCGGTCGCCAGATCACCGGCTTCGCTCGGGCCGATCGCGGCTTCCCGCTGCAGGTGGTCGACAATCTTTCCAAGAACCCGCTTGGAAGGCAGCGAGCACTTCGAATGATTGAAATGGCTTACATTTTCGACGCCGGGCGTATCCGCTCGCAATCGTTCGATATCGTCGTCGGTCAAGGCCATTTTCTTAGTTCCTGATAGCTACGATCGCGTCGATTTCCACCGCAACACCGCGCGGAAGCGATGCCACGGAAACGGTGGTTCGTGCGTGGCGGCCGCGTTCGCCGAATACGTCGACCATCAGATCGGAAGCGCCGTTCAGGATTTGCGGCTGAGCCGTAAAATCCGGTGTGGAATTGATGAAGCCACCGAGGCGAAGGATCCGCTCGACGCGTTCGATATCTCCGTCGACGGCCGCATCGATGTGAGCGATCACGTTCAGGGCTGAAAGTTCTGCGGCCTTGCGGCCTTCATCGGGCGAAACGTTTTCACCCAGCTTGCCGATGAATTTTGCCTCACCTTCATCCTGGCAGATCTGGCCGGAGATCAGCAGAAGGCCTCCATGACGAGTGGTCGGCACGTAATTGGCGGCCGGTGCCGAAGCCGAGAGGAGGCGATGGCCCAGGGATTCGAGCCGGGCGGCAATGGAACTTGGCATGGTCTTTCTCCAGGGAAACTCGGAGAGACCATATGGAAATTCATTTCATGCGACGAACGCGAAGTTTTCACGCAACGAATGAATCGAATTCATTCGTTGCGTTTCCAGCTTCCTTGAAAATCCATTCGGCGAATGCGGCGGTTTCGGGCGTCGGTTCGCCGTTCGTTACGATCCAGTGTCCGATCTTCCCGCCAAAAGTCATGTCTGGAAAGGGCTCGACAAGCCTGCCTTTTCGGATCCGATCGCCAATTAGCCAGCGTCGCCCCATTGCGACGCCAAGCCCGTCTTCCGCCGCCTGAAGAACGATGTTGTAGTCGTGAAGAAATCGCCTCTTTGCGCCGGTGAGATCAATTCCGGCGACCTCGCACCACGACGGCCATTCGAACGGCGTTTCGGAATGAGAGAGGAGCAGGGTGCAATCACCCAGGTGCTCGGGGGTCGGAGGGCTGCCGATAGCCGTTAGATAGGCCGGGCTGCATACCGGTGTGATTGTCTCCGCAGCGAGCAGCCGTGCATCAAGTCCTGTCCAGTCGCCTTGGCCGTATCGTATGGCGATATCGGCGTCTCCATGCTCCAGACGAGCAAAATCGACGGACGGGAGCAGCAAGACTTCGACCGCCGGGTGGAGGGCGCTGAACGCATGCAGACGCGGGACGAGCCAGTTGGTGGCAAAGGAGGACAGCAGTGCGACGCGGAGGGACTTGCGTGGCATGGCTGCGCGAGCGCGCGCTGTCGCAGCATCGATGTCGTCGAAAGCGGCCTTCAGCGAAGCGGCATAAGCGGTGCCGGCTTCGGTCAGGCTGAGCGCGCGCGTGTGGCGTTTGAACAGGGCTTCGCCGAGCTCGGTTTCGAGCCCGCGGACCTGATGGCTCACGGCGCTGGGGGTTACGGCCAGTTCGCGTGCCGCCAGCTTGAAACTCAAGTGCCGCGCGGCGGCCTCGAAGGCCCGCAAACTTTTGAGCGATGGAAGATTACGGCGTGTCATGCCGCAATATCGGCGGAGTTTATCGGGGCGGCAAGGACGAACGGCCATTGCATGGCCGTTCGTCCATTTCATTCCTCACCCGGCCTTCGGCGGCTCGACGAACCTCAAGCCGCCTGTCTTGATCCAGACTTTCGCGCCTTCCGGTCCGGCTTTCGCAGCGGCTTTGGCGCCGATGGGCACCCGGAGCCAGGAATGGCGGCGGAAGGTTTCTCCGCTTTCCTCAAAGCCGCCGCCGAGCACGAAGAGTTCCGCGCCCCCATCCGCCTCGACGGTGACATCCGCGCCCGGCTGCCAATGTTCCAGCCTTACGTCTTCACGGGCATCCTTGAAGAGGGGCGTAACCGAGACGCCGGTCCGCGCAGGATCGACAACGGAGCCGATCTTGTTCATGTCGATGCGGATGTGCGTGCGGTCTTGCGGGTCGAACTGCCAGAGCTTCACCATGATCGTGCAGCCCGGCTCGGAGCCTGGCGTATGTTTCGACTGAGGAGGGTTGCGAACATAGGAGCCGGCGGGAAAGTCCCCATGCTCATCCTGGAAAACTCCGTCCAGGACAATGAACTCTTCCCCGCCCGTGTGAACGTGGGCGGAGAATTTGCTGTTCGGGTCGTAACGCACGATCGTCGTTGCACGGGCGACCTCGTCGCCGATGCGGTCGAGCATGCGCCGGGAAACGCCCTTGATAGGCGAATCCTGCCATTTTATCTCGTCGGCGTGCATCGAGACGCGTTTCGAGAAATCGGCATTGAGTTCCATGGCGATTCTTTCCCTCTGCCTGATATGGCCCTATGCGGCGACGCTTGCGCTCGGGCGCGAGAAGACCTTCTGCTTCCAAGCGTTGAGATGCGTCAGTTCGGCGGGCGTTTCAACTTTGACGAAATCACAAAATGCGAAGCCCGCCATTCCGGTGATGTCGGCGATGCTGAATTCATTGCCGGCGAGAAAGGCGTTGTTCGCAAGATAGTCGTCCATCGCCTTCATGGTCTTGAGCACGACCGTCTTCTGGTATTCGCCCCATTCCTTGTTCTTGTGGGCGTAGTTCTGCGGACCGAGGCCGTCCGTCGCATGGTGGAAATAATGGGAAATCGCTTCCAGAAGCCCGGTTTCGATCTTGCGCTGACGCATATGGATGTAAGCGCGTTCCTTGGCGTTCTTGCCCGTCAAGGTCGGTTCGCCCGCGGAATGATCGAGGTACTCGGTAATAGCGCTGCTTTCGGAAATCTGCGTGCCGTCGTCCAGCTCCAGGACAGGCACGACGCCGGACGGGTTCTTCGCCAGGAACTCGGGCGTGCGATGTTCGCCGCCGAGTACGTCGACGTGAACGAACTCGACCTCATCGAACAGACCCTTTTCGTGCAGCGCGATACGAACGCGTGCCGGATTCGCAAAACCCTTGAACTCGTAGACTTTCATTTTCTTCTCCGTCCGTGACGTTCCCGATTTGAACAGCGAGCGCAGCCATCTTGGTGTCATTGGCTAACCTCCTGTAAGAATTAGAGAAAATACTATTTTGATTTTCTCTACCTATCGATAGGTAGATACAATGCGCAAACACAGGGTCTTGTCAATACCTATCAGGTGATAGATACCTTAGGCATGAGCGTGTCTGACTATTCCGGCCGGGCGGCGGAAATCCTGGATGTAGCCGAAGCGCGAATGCGTGAGGGCGGTTTCGAAGCGGTCAGTTTCCGCGATATTGCGGCTGCGATCGGGATCAAGAGTGCCAGTGTGCATTACCACTTCCCGCATAAGACCGATCTCGGTCATGCGGTGATCGAACGGTATCAGGCGCGTTTTGCCGAGCAGCTGGGCGCTCCTGACGACCCCGGCGAGAGTGTGGCCGAAAGGATCTCCCGCCTTTGCGGCGGCTATCACGATGCAACCTTGAAGGAAGGCAAGGTCTGCCTTGCCTGTGTGCTGGGGGGCGAGGCGCTCGACCTGCCGAAGGCGCTCGCGGACCGGATTTCGGTTTATTTCAGCTGGCTGATCGACTGGACGGAAAAAGCCATGACGCCCGGCGGCTCCGACCGACCGGTTGCAGACCTGAAGGCGGGGCAGGTGATTGCCAGCTTGCAGGGGGCGATGATCCTCGCGATTGCCACAAAACGACCGGAGCTTTTCCTGGAAACCGAATCCTGGCTCATGCGCACGGTAGGCGGTTCCGGACCTGCCGCTCCGCGCATGAGAAGCCTTTGAAACCTCGCCCTGGTTTCCGGCAAGCGCGTTACCAGGCGGATACCTGAATCTCGAATATCTATTTGAAACCAAGTTTACATCGTAAAGCTCATTGCCTAGCTCTCCGGCGGAACTACCCCTCGATTATTGGGAGAGCGACGATGAGCAATGACTATTCGCAAGTCCTGGAGGTTCTGGAAACCTATCTGGATGCCCTGCACCACACTGACGAAAAGCGTATCGCGGATGTTTTTCACGAAAGCGCGCTATATGCCATGTCGACCGATACAGGCGGCGTTATGACCCGCACGATGGATGAATACATTCCGGTCATCGCGAAGCGCGAGTCTCCGGCCAGCCGGGGCGAAGAAAAAGTCGCCACGATCCATTCGATCGAGTTCGGCGGCCCGAATACCGCATTCGCCCGCGTCAGTGGCGTGCTTGGTTCGACCGGCTATGTGGATCTGATTACGTTGATGAAAATCGACGGCAAGTGGCGCTTCTTGACGAAGATATTCCACACCGTCCCGGCTTGAAGCGGCGCGGCGTGGTTCAGGTGCCGGCTTGCGGGCCGGCATCTCGTTATTCGGCCGCCTCGGATTGAACTTTCGGCATCCGCCCTTCGTGCTTCAGTTTGTATCCGACGTTGACGATTGCCTCTATGGCGGGGATCAGCTCGCCGCCCAGTTCAGTGAGCGAATATTCCACCGAAGGCGGTGAAGTCGGCTTTACCTGCCGCGAAATAACGCCGCGCTCCTCGAGTTCCCGAAGGCGCTGGGTCAGGACCTTAGGCGAAATCGGGGGAATATCGATCTTGAGTTCGCTGAAGCGCCTCGGTCCCGCGCGCAGACTCCAGATCACGTTCGTGGTCCAGGCTCCGCCGATAATCGTCATGCACTCCGTTAGCGCACATTCCTGCGGCGGCTTCGGACTACGGTTCTTGCGGATCTTGAGCGACATTTTGGCTTTCCTTGCAGCCTGCGGACGCCGGCTTTCGAGTTACCTGCCGGAAACAGGAATCATGAATATCAGCCGCGTCTCGAGTTTACAATAGTTACTTGATATCCATAAGTGTATCAGGTGCCGCAGGTATGGCTTGGCGATACATGCCGCGCCTCCTCCAATCCGGCGCCAACCGAAATCGCAGAAGAGCTTTCACATGATCGAACTTTATACATGGACCACGGGAAACGGGCGCAAGCCTTCGATCGCCCTTGAGGAGATGGGTCTTGCCTATGAGATCCAAGGCGTCAATCTGACGAAGAACGACCAGTTCTCGCCTGAATTCACGTTGCTTTCCCCAAACAACAAGATCCCCGCGATCCGGGATCGCGATACGGGGCAGACGATTTTCGAGTCCGGCGCGATCTTGCTCTATCTTGCCGAGAAAAGCGGAAAGTTCGTTCCGAAGGATGATGCGGGCCGCTGGAATGTCATGCAGTGGCTTATGTGGCAGATGGGGGGTGTCGGGCCGATGTTCGGCCAGGCCATGCATTTTGTCCACTATAACCCTGGCGTGTCCGAATATGCGGCGAACCGCTATCTGACGGAGACAAAACGCCTTTATTCGGTGCTGGATCGGCGTCTCGGTGAAACGGCCTTTGCCGCGGGCGACGATTATTCGATCGCAGATATGGCGATTTGGCCCTGGGTTGCCCGCCACCCCATGCAGACGATCGACCTGAATGACTACCCGAACGTTCGCCGCTGGTACGCGGAGATCGCGGGGCGCCCCGCGGTTCAGCGAGGGTGGGCAATTCTCGGCGACACATCGCCAATACCGCTGCCGGGCTGAAGATCGCCGGATTGTGTTTCGATTCTCGACTCCGCATGCCGCATGTTGTGGCGGCGATAACGAGGGTTGATATGGACGCACTATCGATACGCCCGTTTCAGCGCCCGGATGCGGAAGACGTTCGGGCGCTCTTCATTTCCGTCAACAGGGAGCTTGCCCCATCCGACAAACGGGACGCATTCGAACGCTATATCGAATTGTCCTTGGCTGAGGAAATCGACCGTATCGAAGACTATTATGGAGAGCGAAAGGGCAGTTTCTGGGTCGTAAATTGCGGTGGGAAACTTGCGGGTTTTTACGGGCTGGAGCCTGCCGGAGCCGGCGAAATGGAACTTCGCCGCATGTATCTTGCGCCGCAGTATCGTGGTGGCGGGCTGGCGATGCGGATGATCTCGCATGCCGAGGATGTGGTTCGAACGAAGGGGTACGATCGCCTCGTGCTAAGCACTTCTGAATTGCAGCAGGCGGCGCTGAAATTCTATGAAAAAGCCGGATACAGCCTTGCAAGGGAAGAGGTTGCCGATGCCGCGAACAACAAGACGGTCGGCGGCGGTATCAGGCGCTATCATTTCCTGAAGGATTTGCGTTAGCGGTTGTCGCCGGCCCGTTCATCCAATCCATTGCCGCCCCCGACGGCCGCTTCCAGCATCCGGCTGACCTGCAAGCGGCAACTCTCCGCCATCTGCTCGTTGAGGCCCGTAGCGTCGAGCACCTGCAGGCCGAGATAATTCACCACGAGCGATTTCGCGGTTTCATCGAGAACATCCGGATCGATATTCGGCCTGTCCCCTTCCAGCGCCAGGCGGAAACCCTGTTCAAGGCGCTGCACCATCGCGTTAACGCGCTCCTCGATTTCAGGATCGTGCGGCGCCCTGTCCACGGCGGCATTGCAAAGGAAACAGCCGCTTCTGTCGGGCCGCTCGGCCAGCGCCTTGAACAAGGCCTCTATGCGTTCCCGTCCGCTGTCCGTGCCTGCCTTTTGCAGCATGGCGACGGTTTCCAACACCCTGGTGCGATTGTAGCGTTCCAGGGCGGCCAAATAGACGGCACGTTTGTCGTGAAATGCCTTGTAGAACGAACCGCGTGAAATCCGCATTGCACCAAGAAGGTCCGGAAGTGTCGTCGCTTCGTATCCCTTCGACCAGAACACCCGCATCGCCATTTCAAGTGCGGCATCAATCTCGAATTGGCGCGGTCGACCCATGTGAATTCCCGATATTTGCAGGCGACTCCGGTGCGAAGGGTAAAGGACGTGTGTTTCGCTTCCCGTCCCGCCATCCAATGAAATTACAAGAATCCGGTAGGCGCGATGGGCGGCCGGGGGGCGAGCCAGCATACGAATTGGTACTACAAATCGAAATCACGCGCATGTGTTTTGTACCGAACGGTTCCTAAAGCTAGCTTGTGCCACGGATATGGCTGGATTGCACGGCCAATTCGGAACCGTTTGGTACACAATTACGGCATCGCGTTCGCTTTCGGGCGGGTTGGTGCCGTCGGAAAGGAACTCCAGATGAAGAACTTCATCCGCACCGGCCTGATCACGGCCGCTGCCGTCGCCGCTTTCACCGTCAACGCCTGGGCCGCCGGCTTCGACGTCAACGCAACTTCCACCGGCCTCGCCCTGCGCGGTGTCGATCCGGTTTCCTACTTCAAGGCCGGTGAGCCGCAGGACGGCCGCACGGACATCACCTCCGTCTACAACGGCGCTGTCTACCGTTTCGCCAGCAAGGACAACAAGGCAACGTTCGACGCCGACCCGGCCAAGTACGCTCCGCAGTACGGCGGCTACTGCGCCTATGGTCTGTCGCTCGGCCTGAAGTTCGACGGTGACCCGCGTCTCTGGAAGATCGTCGACGGCAAGCTCTACCTGAACCTCAACGAGCAGGTCGTCAAGCTGTGGAACGAAGACATTCCGGGCAAGATCACCGACGCTAACAACCACTGGGTCAACGTCGAAGACGCCGACCCGGCCGAACTGCTGAAGAAGTAATAATCGCGCTACAGGATCTTTGATCCTGCGATTTCACGACCGTCCGCCGGGCAACTGGCGGGCGGTTTTTTCATCGTAATTCCAGCTGGCCGGGACTGTGCTCTCATGAGCGCGGGCATCTTGCGTGCCAATAGGAAAAAACCGCCGAAAGGCGGTTATTTTCAACGGAAACATCTGTATATTTTCGGGAAATTGGAGCGGGCGATGGGATTCGAACCCACGACCCCAACCTTGGCAAGGTTGTGCTCTACCCCTGAGCTACACCCGCACGCTCCCTTCGGCGAAGCGGTGTTTCCGTGCCGAAGTGGGCTGTATATGAACCAAGCCGCGTTCGAATGCAACCACCATTTTTCGCGAATTAGCGATCCGCTCGCGACTGTGGACGAACGGTGGACATTTTCGGGATGTCATGAATGCAGCGGCCGGTGCCGGGCTTGATGACCGCGGGCGGTAGCGGCTAAAACTCCCCGGTTTGCATGGCGGCGCGCATTCGAAGGTCGCCGCTCACTTGAAGGGCGAGGTTTGCGATATGCCGTCCACCAGGGAAGATCTCCTGGCCTTTCTGGCCGACTTGGGAATCAAGACGAACACAGTCGATCATGAGCCGGTTTTCACGGTTTCGGAATCCGCCGGTCTGCACGACGCGATTCCGGGCGGTCATACGAAGAACCTGTTCCTCAAGGACAAGAAGGGGCGCCTTTTCCTCGTCGTCCTGCTGCACGACGCGGAGGTGGATCTCAAGACGATCCACCAGAAGATTGGGGCGCAAGGGCGCGTATCCTTCGGAAAGGCGGATCTGTTGATGGAAGCGCTCGGCGTGGAACCTGGTTCCGTGACGCCTTTCGCACTTATAAACGACCGTGATGCGCACCGCGTAACGCCCCTCTTCGATGAGGCAATGATGCGCGAACCCCTCCTCAACTATCATCCGCTGCGCAACGATGCGACGACGGCGATCTCGAACGAGGACTTGCTGAAATTCGCCCGTGCCTGCGGCCACGATCCTCTCGTGATCGCCGTTAGTCATTCGCAGTCGTGATGGAAAAGGCTCCGGTTTGTATTTCTCCCTGTTTCGCCCCATGTTAGGCCTTGAACAAATCGCCGCATGAAACGACATGCGCGCCCATTCTCGAATTCACGGGACAAAACAGAAGATGAGCGGTCAGGGCTTTTCAGTGAGCGGCACCCTTGGCGGGACCCTTGGCAACGGCGGCATGAACGGAGGCGGCTCCGGTTCGAACGGCGGAGGCGGCGGCGATCTGGTCCGCGATGTCACGACGCAGACATTCATGCAGGATGTCATCGAGGCATCGCATACCCGCCCGGTTCTCGTCGACTTCTGGGCGCCTTGGTGCGGACCGTGCCGGCAATTGACGCCGACGCTGGAAAAGGCGGTGAGCGACGCGAAGGGCGCGGTCGTTCTTGCCAAGATGAATATCGACGAGCATCCGGAGGTCGCGGGCCAGATGGGCATCCAGTCGATTCCCGCCGTCGTCGCGTTCAAGGATGGCCGTCCGGTCGATGCCTTCATGGGTGCCCAGCCGGAAAGCCAGGTGAAGAGCTTCATCGAAAAACTGGCGGGGCCGGTCGGACCATCCGATGCCGAGAAATTTCTGGAAGAAGCCGAGGCGGCACGCGCGGCTCGCGACTGGAGCCAGGCCGCGCAGCTTTACGGGGCGGTTCTTTCCATGGAAAACGAAAACCCGGCCGCACTGGCTGGGCTTGCCCAGTGCTACCTTGGCCTGGGTGATTTCGCGCGCGCCAAACAAACTCTCGAAATGGTTCCCGAAGCGGCTATCGATGATCCGAGCGTCGCAGCCGCTCGTGCGGCGATCCAATTGGCGGAACAAGCGGAATCCTTGGGAGATCTGGCCGAATTGCAGACGCGCGTGGAAGAGGAACCGTCCGATCATCAGGCGCGTTTCGACCTTGCCGTCGCCTTGAGCGCCCGCGGCGACAAGACCGGAGCAGTCGATCATCTGCTTGAGATCGTTCGCCGCGACAGGGAATGGAACGATGACGAGGCGCGTAAACAGCTCGTCCAGTTCTTCGATGCCTGGGGCGCAAAGGACCCGGCGACGAATTACGGACGGCGCAAATTGTCGTCCATCCTGTTTTCGTAAACGTATCAGGTGCTGAAGGCTTCGCTGGGCCCGAGACCGGGCCGGCGCCAACCGCACCTTGAGGAGAGTTCGATGCTTGCGGGCAATGCCAGCTTCGAAAAGCCGGCGGATCTTCCGCAGACGATTCCGTTGTTTCCGCTGATGGGAGCGCTGCTGCTCCCTCAGGGACAGATGCCGCTCAACATATTCGAGCCTCGCTACTTGGCGATGGTCGATGCGGCGCTTAAGGGCGATCGCATCATCGGAATGATCCAGCCGGACTACGACTTGGAGGGCGTGGAGAGTGTCGAGATACCGCCGTTGCGCAAGGTCGGGTGCGCGGGGAGGATCGTCGCTTTTCAGGAAACCGGCGATGGGCGCTATCTGATTACGCTCACGGGAATCGCGCGATTCGAGGTGGTGGAGGAGCTGAAATCGGTGACCCCGTTTCGGCTGGCATCGATATCGGCTGAGCGCTACGCCGACGATTTTCACTCTGGGCATGGCGAAAACCAGGTGGATCGGAGTGCGTTGATCAAGACGCTCGACGACTATCTTACCGCCAACGACCTGGAGGCGGATTGGGAAAGCATTCGAAGCGCGGGCACGGAAGTGCTTGTCAATGCCCTCTCGATGATGAGCCCTTACGGTCCGGCGGAAAAGCAAATGCTTCTTGAGGCTGAAGACCTCAAGGCACGAGCGGATGCACTCGTCGCTTTGACGGAAGTACACCTTGCACGCGGCGGCGACGATGGCGGGCGCCTGCAGTAGAAAACACTATCGGGAGTGGGTTTTCATGCCAGATAAAGGGTCCGGGCCGGAGGGCGCAGCGCCCAGGCCGATCGACAGGAAGCTTCTGGAGCTCCTCGTATGCCCGCTCACGAAGACGACGCTCGAGTATGACGAGGGGAAGCAGGAACTCGTCTCTCGCGCGGCCAAGCTCGCCTATCCGATCCGCGACGGCATTCCCATCATGCTGCCGGACGAAGCCCGCAAGCTTGAAGACGAGTGAGCTGGAAGGGCGCCGGCTTCAGAGCGCCGGCTCCTCGATTTCCCGGATCCTGCATGCGGCCCTTACAGTATTTGCCAGCAGGCAGGCGATCGTCATGGGGCCAACACCGCCGGGTACGGGCGTGATCGCTCCGGCAACCTCGGCCGCTTCCATGTAGGCGACATCTCCGACGAGCTTTGTCTTGCCTTCGCCCTTTTCGGGTGCCGCCACCCGGTTGATGCCGACGTCGATCACGGCAGCGCCCGGTTTGACCCAGTCGCCCCTCACCATTTCGGGCCGGCCGACGGCAGCAACGAGAATATCGGCTTGCCGGCAAAGGGCTGGAATATCCCTCGTGCGCGAATGCGCCATCGTCACGGTGCAGTTCTCGTTTTGCAGGAGGAGCGCCACCGGCTTGCCGACAAGGATCGAACGGCCAAGCACCACGGCGTTCATTCCGGAAAGGTCGTCTCCAAGGGCATCCTTGGTCAGGATCACGCAGCCCTGCGGCGTGCAGGGCACGAGACCGGACTTGCCAAGGACAATGCGTCCGGCGTTTTCGGGGTGCAGTCCATCTACATCCTTGGCCGGGTCTATGGCGAGCACGACAGCGTCGGAATCGATGTGGGCCGGCAAAGGCATCTGAACGAGGATCCCGTCGATGGACGGGTCTTCGTTGAGCGAACGAACGAGCGCGAGCAATTCGGCTTCAGGCGTATCGGCCGGCAGGCGATGTTCGATCGAGCGCATTCCGCATTCTTCCGTCTGGCGCACCTTGCTTGAGACATAGACCTGGCTTGCCGGGTCTTCTCCGACCAGAACGACTGCCAGTCCGGGTTCGAACCCGTGCGTGGCTTTGAGGGCCGCTACCGCGGATTTGACGGTTTCCCGGATCTTGGCTGCACGAGCTTTTCCATCGATGATTTTGGCGGTCATGCGTCGCTCCTGAAAGGTCATGTGCTTACGGCCTGAAGGCTTTGGAAGCCCGGGCCGAACGATGTGGCACCCTACTCAGCACGATCCTGCCAAGGCTGTCAGCGATGCGGCAATTTGTTGTGCATCTCCGTCAATGCGCAAGGTTTTGAACCGCGATGTCGATCCGCTTTCCAGGGCGACCGAAGACTTGGCAACGCCAAGAGCCTTGGCGACTACCGTGCAAACGGCTTTGTTGGCGGCGCCTTTGTCGGGAATCGCGCGCACACGCACGAGCACGACTTTTCGTCCATCGTCGAGCGTCTTGATCCCGTCGATCCCGTCCTTCGCAGCTTTCGGCGTGACGCGCAGGAACAGGCGTAATCCGTCGCCTGTTTCCTGCCACGGGCACGCGGATGAGATCGTCACGACCAGCTAGAAGACGTGCGGATAGACGTAGCGAATGATGACGTTCTGCGCGAGAAAGACGCCAAGCAACAGGACAATGGGCGACAGATCCAGCCCGCCGATCGCGGGGAGGACATTTCGTATCGGCCGCAACAGGGGCTCGGTCAGGGAATAGAGCGCCTGGCCGATCATCGAGACGACCTGATT
Source organism: Stappia sediminis (assembly GCF_009826895.1). Lineage (GTDB taxonomy): Bacteria > Pseudomonadota > Alphaproteobacteria > Rhizobiales > Stappiaceae > Hongsoonwoonella > Hongsoonwoonella sediminis. Next base: position 423,449 of record NZ_WUMV01000003.1, read on the forward strand.
TCGCGGGTTCACGACATTGAAGGCGTAGAGCCAGGAGAAGATTGCACTGGCGATGATGACCCAGACGTAGAGATCAAGCACCAGGAGAAGGACGTCGAGGATTGCACGCATAGACCGGGGAACTCCCGCAGGAAACAAGGCGAATTCGGTTGACCATTCATGTAGCGGTCGCGGGCCGCGCCTGCAAGCAGCGAGGGAAAATTCCTGCGTTCGCTGGTGCTGCCTCGTCAGGGAAATGTTTCCTTGACAGGAATGGCGGCACTCTCCTAAATGCCGCCACGCTTTGAGCGGGGCCGTAGCTCAGATGGGAGAGCGCTGCAATCGCACTGCAGAGGTCAGGGGTTCGATTCCCCTCGGCTCCACCAATTTTTCTGATTTCCATCACGTCATTGGTGTTGCTTAGATCGGCGTTCTCCGAGATCGCTGCAGGAATTCCCTTTCTCCGAATCTTCGGAATGTGGCTGGGCGCAATCCCGTTTGCTTCGATGCTCTTGGGAGTGGCCCGGGATATTTTCGCGTTGAAGTCAGGCTCGGCCGTGGTCTGCCGAATCAGCCAAACGTGAATGGCGATACGCATTTGTGACTGTTAGCTGACAAAAGAAAATTGCATTTCTTGGGCGCGATTCACCGTCCGTCCGAACGCGAAGATTTCATATCCGTGGGCTATAAGCTCAAGAGAATGCGTGTATATGCACATTATAAAACCAGGCCTCTGCATTGTGGCGATGCTGGCAATCAATGCCCTGCTCTACAGTGTCTCGACTGACGCCGATTGGGACCCGTCCGAGACGGGACCTTTCGAAACCGCGCAGGCGCTCGTGTTGCTTTTGACTGCCGGTTTATGGACCACGGCGTGGCGGCTTGCGAACAAAGGCACTTTCGGCCGGTTGCTTGGCATAGTGCTGGCTGGATTCGCTGTTTGGTTCGGCGGTCGCGAAATTGCCTGGGGCGGTATTTACGGCGTGCCTTTCGCCATAACGCGTGGCCTCGAAATCGTTATCGTCGCGGTCATTCTCGTCATGCTGTTCTGTCAGGCGCGCATCTGGTTCGCTCGCATTCCGGACCGGACACGGACGCTTTTGGTTTTCGCCCGTACATGGCGGTTTTTCTTTCTGGCGCTGGGGGCTGCCTCGGTATTGGTGGGCGACTTTCTCGACAAGAAGATACTTGCCTTGCAATACAGCCAGCACCTTGAAGAAATTTTCGAACTGTCGGGATGGCTGTGTTTTCTGGTGGCGGCCGCATGCCACGTGTCGATAACGGCCGGCCTTGGTGCCTTGCATGTCCGTGATCGCCGCGCGAACGGTGCGATGAAGGCCGCGGGCTTCTCTCCTTCCAGAGAGGCAAGTCCTTCAGAGGCCGGCCGCTAATCGCCGAACGCGCTTTCTGAAGTCCTTATTCGCTGTTTGGCGATGTTCAAGGGGCTTCGCCAACGCCTTCCAACGCGGCAACGTGTAACACAGGTGCTGCCTCGATCTCCTTTGCCCCCATCATTTCGGCGACATCTTCCAGCGCTTCGATGATCTGCCTGCGCCTTTCCGGTGAAAGTTCGCCGAAGCGGGCGGAAAAAGCGTGGTGAAGCAGGGGAGGCGCCGTCCTGAGCGCCTCTTTGCCGGCGCGCGTCAGGCTCGTATAGACCACCCGGCGGTCACGCGTGTCGCGCTTGCGTTCGACAAGGCTCTTTGCTTCCAGCTTGTCGAGGATTGTCACCACCGTTGCCGGTGAAAGGTTCGCGCCTTCGGCAAGGCGTTTGGATGTGATGGCCCCTTCGTCCTTGATCGTCTGCAGGATCACCACCTGCGGCACGGTGAGTCCCACCGTTTTCATGACCTGTTTCGACTGAATGTCGACCGCGCGCATGATACGCCGGATGGACCTCAGTACCGTGTTTAACTGCGCCTGCTCCGCCATGCGTTTCCAACCGGTTATTTGTTCGAGCTAATATTATTTGAACTCAAATCATTTGTGTTGTAAATACCGCGTGAGGCTGCATCCGCAGCCTTTTCCTTTGGTCAACCAACAACGGATTCATGTGCGGACTCTGCGGAGAAATCACCTTTGACGGCGCTTCGGCGTCCACATCGGCCCTTGAAGCGATGGCGGCGGAACTCGCGCCTCGCGGCCCGGACGGCGACGGAATTTTGCGGCGCGGCCGTATCGGCCTTGGGCATCGCCGGCTCAAGATCATCGACCTTTCGGATCATGCGCAGCAGCCGATGACGGACCCTCAACTCGGGCTCGACATCGTCTTCAACGGCTGCATCTACAACTACAAGGAATTGCGCGCGGAGCTCGAAGCCAAGGGCTACGATTTCTTTTCTCACGGCGATACGGAAGTCATCCTGAAGGCGCATCACGCCTGGGGCGAGGACGCACCGAAGAAGTTCCACGGCATGTTCGCCTATGCCGTTTATGAGCGCGACAGCGGCCGGTTTTTTCTGGCGCGTGACCGGTTCGGCATCAAACCGCTCTATTATTCCGAGCTGCCGGGCAGGTTGCGTTTCGCATCCACATTGCCGGCGATCGTGGCCGCCGGCGGCGTGGATACGTCGATCGACCTGGCGGCTCTCAACACCTACATGAGTTTTCATGCGGTTGTTCCTCCTCCCCGCACGATCCTCAACGGGGTGCGCAAGCTTCCGCCCGCCACGATCCGCCGGTACGAACCGGACGGCGCGTTTACGGATACGACCTACTGGCGTCTCGATTTCGCACGTTCGGCCGAGGAAGAAGAGCGCAGCTTCGAGGCCTGGACCGACAGCGTTCACGAAGCGCTGACGCTGGCTGTTGAACGGCGGATGGTCGCCGATGTCCCGGTGGGAGTGCTTCTGTCCGGGGGCGTCGATTCAAGCCTTATAGTCGGCCTGCTTGCCAACATGGGGCAGAAGGGCCTGAAGACCTTCTCCATCGGCTTTGAAGAGGCCAAGGGCGAAAAGGGCGACGAATTCACCTACTCTGATCTGATCGCGGAGCATTTCGGAACCGATCACCGGAAGATTTTCGTCCCTTCGAGCGAATTGATGGATGCCCTTCCGCGCACGATCGCGGCACAGTCCGAACCGATGGTCTCCTATGATAATGTCGGCTTTTTCCTTCTGTCACGCGAAGTGGCGAAACACGTGAAGGTCGTGCAGTCCGGCCAAGGCGCGGACGAGGTCTTCGCAGGATATCACTGGTATCCGAAGCTTGAAGGCTCGAACCGGCCGGTAGAGGATTATGCGGAGGCCTTTTTCGATCGCGACCATGAGAAAATGGGGCGTCACCTGGAGGCCCGCTGGCATGGTGGCGACGAGGCTCGAAAAGTGGTGACCGACCATTTCGCACTTTCCGGTGCCACCGATCCGGTCGACAAGGCCCTTCGTCTCGATACGCAGATCATGCTGGCTGACGATCCGGTCAAGCGCGTCGACAACATGACGATGGCCTGGGGGCTGGAAGCGCGCGTTCCCTTCCTCGATCATGAACTGGTGGAACTCGCAGCAAGGGTTCCGGCCCGGCACAAGCTGGCGGACGGCGGCAAAGGTGTGCTGAAAGCCGTTGCCCGGCGCGTCGTGCCCAAGGAGGTCATCGATCGTCCGAAGGGTTATTTCCCTGTGCCGGCTTTGAAATATCTCGACGGCCCTTACCTGGAAATGGCGCGAGATGCCTTAACGTCACAAAAAGCGCGCGAACGCGGGTTATTCCGAAAGGACTATCTTGACGCGATGTTCGACGACCCGGCGGCCTTCATCACGCCACTGCGCGGATCCGAACTGTGGCAATGCGCGTTGCTCGAATTGTGGATGCAGGCCCACGATCTCTGACCCAGGAGGCGCCGATGTCTACCCAGCAGAGCAAGAGGAACGAGCCGCACGCTCATTCCTATCGCCTGCGCAGGATGCGCAATCAAAGCCTCAAGCCGCCGATCGGCAAAGTCGGAGGCGAAGCAGGCGTCCCGTCGAATTTTTCGCTGGATGTCGGCTGGGGCCGCCTGCTTTTCGGCCAGACGTTCGAAAGTGCTGAAGAGATAGCGAAAACGCTGCGCGCGGAGACCCCGGGCGAACGTGACATCGCGTTTTACATTCGCGATCCGCATGTCGCCCTGGCGGCTGCGCCGCAACAATTGTTTCTCGATCCATCGCATACTTACCGGCTCGACCTTGCGACCTATCGCCCGGCGCACAAACCGGTCGAAGGTGTGATCATCCGCAGGCTTTGCACGCAGGCGGATGCGGAAGCGGTCAACCGCATCTACATCGCGCGCGGAATGGCGCCCGTCGCGCCCGAATTTTTCTGGAAGCGGCGCGACAGCCGGGTCATGACCTTCTTCGTGGCGGAGGATGAGGCGACGGGAGAAATCGTCGGCACCGTAACCGGTGTCGATCATGCGCGCGCCTTCGGGGATCCGGAACACGGTGCGTCGCTCTGGTGTCTGGCCGTCGACAGCCAGCAGGCGCGTTCGGGGACGGGAACGGCATTGGTGCGCCGCCTTGCCGACCTGTTCCAGGCGCGCGGTTGCGCCTATCTCGACCTGTCGGTGCTTCATGACAATGCGTCGGCCATCGGGCTATACGAAAAGCTTGGCTTCAGGCGCATTTCGGTTTTCGCGCTCAAGAAGAAGAACCCGATCAACGAGAAGCTTTTCATCGGCGAATTGCCGGAGGAAAAACTCAATCCTTATGCGCGCATCATCGTCGATGAGGCGAGGCGGCGTGGCGTCAATGTCGAGATCCTCGATGGCGAAGGCGGTTTCTTTCGCCTGAGCCACGGCGGCCGCCAGATTGCGTGCCGCGAAGCCTTGAGCGAACTCACGACGGCGGTTGCCATGAGTATTTGCGATGACAAGGTGGTTACGCGCCGCTTTGTCGAAAAGGCGGGCTTGCGTGTTCCCGAGCAGGCGGATGCGGAAGACCAGGATGCCTGGAAAAAGATCCTCGAAAAATCCGGTTCGGTTGTCGTCAAGCCCGCGCGCGGCGAACAGGGGCGCGGCATCGCGGTCGGCGTGAAGAACGAACTCGAAATCAAGCGTGCGATCCTGCGGGCCCGCGAGGTCTGCGACAGGGTCCTCGTCGAGGAACTGGTCGAAGGTCACGACATGCGCCTTGTCGTCATCGATTTCGAGGTGGTGGCGGTCGCCATGCGCAAGCCCGCGACTGTGGTCGGCGACGGAAAAAGCACCGTCGCCCATCTGATCGAGTTGCAGAGCCGGCGTCGCCGCGATGCGACCGGGGGCGAATCGCAGATCCCGATGGATGATGAAACGCGCCGCTGCGTGGCGGAAAAGGGCTATGGATTCGACAGTATCCTGGCCGAAGGCGTGAAGCTCGAAGTGCGCCGGACGGCTAATCTTCATACAGGCGGCACGATCCACGATGTGACGGATTTTACCCATCCCGATCTTATCGATGCCGCACAAAAGGCGGCCAGGGCGATTGACATACCCGTCGTAGGCATTGATTTCATGGTCAAGGATCCGTCCAAACCGGACTACGCATTCATAGAGGCCAACGAGCGGCCGGGGCTTGCCAACCATGAACCGCAACCGACGGCGGAACGCTTCATGGATCTCCTCTTTCCGCTGACGGTGGCCTACTCGTAAGAGGGGAGGCAACTGCCGCATGGCGCGTTTGCAGATCGACATCGACTATCTCGCCGATCAATTGAAGAAACTGCTGGCGATACCATCGCCGACAGGCTTCACCGACACCGTCGTCAGGGCGACCAGCGAGGAGTTGAAGCGGCTTGGCGTGCCGTTCGAAATGACACGGCGGGGCGCCATCCGGGCCTGGCTGGACGGCAAGGCGAGCAACCAGCGCCGCGCCGTGATCTCGCACCTCGATACGCTCGGCGCGCAGGTCAAGCAGGTCAAGGATAACGGGCGGCTCGAGCTTGTGCCGATCGGGCATTGGTCGGCGCGCTTTGCCGAAGGCGCGCGCTGCACGATCATCTCCGATCGCGGCAGTTATCGCGGTACGATCCTGCCCCTGCGCGCATCGGGGCATACCTATGGCGAAGACGTCGACAAGCTGCCCGTCGGATGGGAATACGTGGAGCTTCGTATCGATGCCCTTGCCAATTCGAGGGAGGATGTTCTGCGCTTGGGTATCGAGGTTGGCGACCTTGTTTCCATCGATCCGCAACCAGAGTTCCTCGACAACGGCTACATCGTCTCGCGCTATCTCGACAACAAGGCCGGCGTTGCGTTGATGCTTGCCGCCCTTGAAGCGCACAAGCGCGAGAAGGCGGTTCCGACCGTCGATACCTACTGGCTTTTTTCCATCTCTGAGGAAGTCGGTGTCGGTGCCTCCGCCGTTTTGTCGCACGATGTCGCTTCGCTTGTGGTTGTCGACAACGGCACCAGCGCGCCGGGCCAGAATTCCTCGGAATTCGGCGTGACGATCGCCATGGCCGACCAGACCGGGCCGTTCGACTATCACCTGACGCACAAGCTCATCCAGCTTTGCCGGGACAACGAGATCCGTCACCAGCGCGACGTCTTCCGCTATTATCGCTCCGACAGCGCATCGGCGATCGAGGCGGGCGCGGATGTGCGCACCGCTCTTGCCACCTTTGGTGTGGATGCCTCGCACGGATACGAGCGCATCAACATGCATGCGTTGAGGTCCGTGGCGGAACTCCTGACCGCCTATACGCTGAGCCCGGTTCAGATCGAGCGCGATGCGAAGGAAATCGGTCCGATGAAGGGCTTTACCGAACAGCCCCTGGAAAAGGCCTCTCAGGACCTCGGGCCGGGCGACAGGACGAACGGGGATCCCTTCGTCGAAACGGAAGAGTAGCGGTCTTACGCCGACTTTTGCGAAAGCAGCCAGTCGCGCACCAGCGCGGCCGGCTTGTTGAGTGTGGCGAACTTAGGCCAGACCAGTTGGAAAGGCTGCTCGGTCTCAAGCACATGATCCGAAACGCGTAGAAGCAGCCCCGCGTCTATCAGGCGATCCGTGAGGTGCTTCCAGCCAAGCGCCACGCCCTGGCCCTCCATCACCGCCTGTATCACGAGCACATAGTCGTTGATCAGGAGCCCGCTTGCCAGGCTCGGCCGTGGAAGGCCGCTGTCGGTGAACCAGTCCGCCCAGTCGGTACAGGGGCGATAGGGTTCCTCCAGGTGGATTAGCCTGTGGCCCAAAAGCTCTTCGGCGCCGGCCGGCATTCCATTGCGCGCCACGTAGGAAGGGCTTGCCACCGGCTCGATGCGTTCAGGCGCCAGCACTTCGGCTTCATAGCTGTGAAAGATCCCGACGGGCGCGGAGCGAATGCCAAGCGGGATGTTTTCGGCAACGATATCGATATCCCGGTCGCTCGTCTGGATGCGCAGGTCGATATCGGGCAGGTCCTCGCGGAATTTCGCAAGCCGCGGCAGCATCCAGAAACTCGCGAAAGCGGTGGAGGCCGAAAGCGTCACATGGCCTTCGCTTCCGAGTGCGCGCAATTCCTCCGCGGATTTTCTGATGTGGCCCAGACCAAGCGAAACGTCGGAGTAAAACCGCGCACCGGCCTCGGTCAGTTCGACATGTCGATGGCGGCGGTGGAACAGCCGCACGCCCAGGCTTTCTTCCAGAGATTTGACGGCGAGGCTGACGGCCGCCTGGCTCATCGCAAGCTCTTCCCCCGCCCGCGTGAAGCTTGCGTGGCGCGCCGCCGCTTCGAAGGCGATAAGCGCGCTGGGCGAAGGCAGCAGATGGCGTAGGCTTTTCATAAGTAAACCTTATTCCAAAGATTAGAATTTAGCCACGTCACGATGATGGTCGAGGTTGATACCTTTCTTGTCATAAGTTCAGGTGAAGGGAGATCGTCATGGCGTCCTTGGATTTGGCCGAAAGCGGCGCGCGGGCAAAAAGAAGCGCGCGCGAAAGGCGCAAGGAGCGTCGCGCCACCGCAAGCCATTCCGCTCCCGCCTATATCACGCGGCAGATCCCGCCCTATGAGATCGTGGGCGAGGAAGGCCTTGTGCGAATTGAGAACGCGGCCGACCGCATCCTTGCCGAGGTCGGCATCGAATTCCGAGGCGATGATGTCGCGCTCGAACTTTTCCGAAAGGCAGGTGCGAAGGCGGATGGCGTGCGTTGCACGTTTGAGCCCGGCATGCTGCGGGAAATTCTCAAGAGCGCGCCGCGCGAATTCGTGCAGCATGCCCGAAACCCCGCTCGTTCGGTCAGGATCGGCGGGCCGCATGTGGTTTTCGCGCCTTCCTATGGTTCGCCCTTCGTGATGGACCTGGATCAGGGCCGTCGATACGGGACGATCGAGGATTTCAGGAATTTCGTGAAGCTCGCCTATAGCGCGCCCTGGCTGCACCATTCAGGCGGCACGGTCTGCGAGCCGACGGACGTGCCCGTGAACAAGCGCCATCTCGATATGGTCTATGCGCATTTGCGTTACTCCGACAAGCCGTTCCTCGGGTCGATCACGGCGCCGGAGCGTGCGGAAGATTCCATCGACATGGCGCGGATTGTCTTCGGGCGGGATTTCGTCGAGGAAAACTGCGTCGTCATGGGCAATGTGAACGTCAATTCGCCGCTTGTCTGGGACGGGACGATGACGGGGGCAATCCGTGCTTATGCCGCGGCAAACCAGGGTTCGGTCATCGTGCCGTTCATTCTGGGTGGCGCGATGGGGCCTGTGACGACGGCCGGCGCGATCGCCCAGTCCCTTGCCGAGACCATGGTCGGCTGTGCGCTCACCCAGCTCGTGCGACCGGGCGCGCCGGTCATCTTCGGCAATTTTCTCTCGTCCATGGCGCTGCGCTCCGGCTCGCCCACTTTCGGCACGCCGGAGCCGGCGGCTGGCTCGCTCGTTGTCGGTCAGCTCGCGCGGCGCCTGGGCTTGCCCCTTCGCTGTGCCGGTTCCTTCACGACTTCCAAGCTGCCCGATGCACAGGCGATGCAGGAAAGCGTGACGTCCATGCTTTCCGCCATTCATTGCGGTGCGAATTTCCTGCTGCACTCGGCGGGGTTCCTCGATGGTCTCCTTTCGATGAGTTACGAGAAGTTTGTCATGGACGTCGACTACTGCGGCGCGTTGCATACTTACCTTGCCGGTGTTCCGGTGGATGATAACGCGCTTGCGCTGGATGCGTTTTCGGAAGTCGGGCCGGGCAACCATTTCTTCGGTGCATCCCACACAATGCGGAATTATGAGACCACCTTCTGGGATACGGAGCTTTCCGACAACGATCCTTTCGAGACGTGGGAGGAAAAAGGCGGGCTGGATATGGCAACCCGCGCCAACGCGCACTGGAAGAAGCTGCTGGATGCTTACGAGGCACCACCTATCGATCCGGGCGTGGATGAAGCCCTGCTGGATTTCATGGCTCGCAAGAAGGCCGAAATGCCGGATGCCTGGTATTGATACCGGTCGTATTCGTGATTTGTTGCAAAATAGGATTCCGCTCTGCCTCTTCGAACCCGTGGACGTCGGCCAGGTGCTGCGGTCCTCCCGGGTAGCTTGAGTTCGGTGGACGTGGCGCGTAAGCGGTGCAGCGCTGCAACACCTTCGCGACATTCGCGAATTCGTTAGTAGATGCCCTTCGAAACGGCGGTATAACGTGTCAGAAGTTTCCTCACGGAACCGTCTTCTGATCTGGATACCTTGAACATGCCGCGATCGCTTTTCTCACGCGCCTGCCTTGCCGCCGCCTTGCTTGCAACCGCCTCGGCGGCGCAAGCGCAGGATGGAAACCTTGCGCCGGAAGACAGGCCTTTGCCCCAAAAGCAATATGTGCTTGATCTCGGCGGTGGGGCCATCGTTCAGCCGCGCTATCCTGGTGCGGACGACTATCTGGTCTATCCCTTTCCGATTATCGCCGTCGGACGGTTCTACCTGCCGGGTCTCGGGCAGGTCGTCGATGGGGATGTCGTCAAGCGCGGGTTCTTCTTCTATCCGTCGTTCGATTTCATCGGAGAGCGTAAAGCATCCGACTCTTCGGATCTGACCGGCACCGGCAAGGTCAATTGGGCGCTGGAACTGGGTTTGGGCGCAGGATACCGCTACGACTGGCTGCGTGGTTTCGTGGAATTGCGCCAGGGTATCAACGGTCACCACGGCCAGGTTGCGGATTTCGGTATCGATATCATCACGAACCCTCTCGACCGGGTCGAATTCAGCATCGGCCCGCGCGCGTCCTGGGCGTCGGAAGACTATATGGACACCTACTTCGGCGTCACCCCGAGCGAAGCTGCCGCATCTGGCGGAATACTCACTCCTTATGATCCGGACGCAGGGTTCAAGACGGTAGGTGTGGCGGCACGCGCAAGCTACGCCTGGAACGACAAGACGACCTTTCATCTCCAGGGCGGATGGGATCGCTTTGTAGGCGATGCGGATAACAGTCCGATCGTCACTCGTGGCGATGACGATCAGTTCTCCATCGGCATTGGCGTGAGCTATCGCTTCGGGTTCGATGTTTTTTGACCGGGTGAAAATGCCGCCGCCGCTTTTCGGCGGCGCAGGCGGTGTCCGGCCGGCATCAATTGCAGGTCTTTAACTTGATTCCCTTCGGCAGGCGCGTTTTGCTGTCGCCGCATGCATTGATGATGCGCTTTGGGTCCAGGCCGCGCACATCGGTGAGGTTGGTTCCCGAAAGCCGGGTGTGCCGCAACAGTGCGCCTTCGAGATTGGCGCCGGTAAGGTCTGCGTCGGAAAGGTCGGCACTCGTCATCCGCGCGCCGGAGAGGTTCGCTCCACGAAAGATTGCGCCTGTTGCCACCGCGCGGTCGAAGTCCGCATAGGGCAGACGTGCATCGGTAAAGTCGGCGCGGTCCAGCTTCGCACGCTCGAAATCGGCGGCATCCATTTTTGCGTCGCGAAATATCGCTCCGCCGGCGTTCGCGCGGACAAGGTTCACCGAGCGCAGATCGGCTTCGGTGAAATCGCTTCCCGAGATTTCCACTTCCGCCATGTCTGCGTTTCGCAGATCGACCTCGACCAGAATCGAGCCTGAAATATTAGCCTTTTCAAGGTCGATGCCTCGCATTTGGGCGTATGTGAAGTCGCTGCCGGAAAGGTTTGCGCGCTCCAGTTCCGCCCGTCGAAGGTCCGCTTGCCTGAGATTGGAATTGGTCAGCGTGGCGCCCTTCAGGTCTGCCTCTCGCATGACGGCCTTACTTAAATCGCCCTCATTTGTGTTGAGGTCGCGCAGTTCCGAAAGCTTCAGGTCGCAGCCGGGGCAGGAGCCGCTTGCCCGCAATTTGTCGACCGACACCTGATCGGCGCGCGCGAACTGGGCTCCGGACGCCATCAGGGCGAACAGGGTGGCGAATGCGGCGAAGCGAGCAACGCTCATCGGTTCCGTTCCCGGACTGACTACCTAGCCATAGATTTAGTGTATTCGACCCGCCTGGAAAAGGAGCCGTATTGCAGATGGACGTGAATATGGCGCCGGGCGAAGGTAAACGGCGGACATTGCGCGCCGTATCGGCGAAATAATATGCTACCCTCACGTAATAATGTTGTGCGCCGGATGTGGCGCCTCACGAAATTCGGGAGCGTATCCGGTTGTGGGGGAGTAGGTCATGCGTATCTTTCGCACCGCGGTGGCGTGCGTTTTCGTAACTGCCTTTCTCGCGGCATCTCCAATCGTACCTGCCGAGGCGGCAAGCATCGTCGCGCGAATAGATCTCTCCGAGCAACGAATGCGGGTCTACATAAATGGCTTTCCGCGCCACAGCTGGCCTGTTTCCACCGCGAGGCGCGGCTACAGGACGCCAATCGGCCAATTCCGTCCCGGCCGTATGCACAGACGTTATTTCTCCAGGAAATACGATGGCGCGCCAATGCCATGGTCGGTGTTCTTCTATCACGGTTATGCAATTCACGGCACGGATCAGGTCAAGTATCTGGGCCGCCCGGTGTCGCACGGCTGCATTCGCCTCCATCCGGCAAATGCGCGGCGGCTGTTCACGCTTATCGAGCAGAATGGAAAGAGGAATGCGCGAATCGTCGTAACGCGCTAAGATTTTGTTTACGAACTGGCGCTTCCACGCCTCGCTCTCGCGCAGGTTGTAGGTTAGGGTCCGTTCAAATGGGCATTCCGCTTCCGTTTGAAGCGCCATGCCAAGAGTGGCGGAACGAAGAAGGCGGCGGGGTCGCATTGCCGTCCTTCTTCGTTCGCCAATCGCTGACGACGCACAACCTGACGATCAGCGTGCCAATGATGGAGCAAAACCCTTGCCAAATCGTTGGTGCGCTGATTGTTCTATATGAAGTGTCGGCATTGTTGGAAACCACAATATCTGACGATTGTTAAGATTTGTGTAGTTCTCTTTGCATTGCGGACTGCAATGCAGGACGCAAGTAGCGGTAAATATCGGTTAATGTCTTAATTTTCTTAAGAATTTCAGTCAATTTCCGGGGGCGGGAGCCGCGGTTTGCGGCCCAGCTCGAAAAGCGCAGTCTCGCCGAGTTCGAGGCTCGCGGATTGCGGTTTGCGGCGCTACCCGAATTCTTCTCTGAGATCGATGGTCGAACGCTCGCCGATCGCATCATAGTTCTCGCGCGCCCATTCTTCCGCGGTCGCACGTCCGATGTCGCGAAGTTCGCTCAAGAAGGCCCACTCGGCATTGAGTTTCGAAGAGGACTGCAGCGGTTTAAGCTCTTCCGCGGTAATGCGGTGGACATGCACCTTCATATAGGTGTTGCGGTCAAGCTTGCCTTCCTCGATCAGCCGCGTGACGAAGTCGATCGCGCGCATTTCCCTCAAGAGCGTCGAGTTGAACGTGATCTCGTTCAGCCGATTCAGGATTTCGCGCGCCGAGCGTGGAGTTTGACGGCGTTCCAGCGGGTTTATCTGGATGAGAACCACATCGGGCGTTTTGGTGCCGTAGAACAGCGGATAGAGCGGCGGATTGCCCATGTAACCGCCATCCCAATAGGGTTCGCCGTCGATTTCCACCGCCTGGAAGAGATGCGGCAGGCAGGCGGACGCCATGACAGCATCCAGTGTGACTTCTTTCTCCGAAAAGACGCGGATCTTGCCGGTATGGACATTCGTCGCGGCAATGAAGAGCTTGATCTGCTTGCAGTGATGAACGGCATCGAAGTCGACGGCATCTGCCACGATATCGCGCAGCGGGTTATAGTTGAGCGGATTGAACTCATAAGGAGACGCGAACCGCGAGACGAGGTCGAACGCCAGGTAGCTTGGCGAAAAATCAAGGCTCCATTGCCCCAGCGCATAGTCGATAGGCGTGCGCTTGATGGGGCTTAGAAAGGCGCTTCGGCTCACCTCCTGCCAGAATTCCTCCAGCGCCTCGCGCGCGCCCTGAGCGCCGCCCAATTGATAACCGGACGCGAGCACCACGGCATTCATCGCACCTGCCGACGTGCCGGTAATGGCGTCGATCGCGAAATCCTCGCTTTCAAGCAGCCAGTCGAGCACGCCCCAGGTATAGGCGCCATGCGCCCCGCCGCCCTGGAGCGCCAGGTTGATCCTTTTCGGTGCGCTCACGGACTTCGCCAAGGCATTCATCTCCCATAAAGGCGATATCAGGCGCGGGCCGGCGTGCCGCCCGCGCTTTTCTCGCGCTTATTGCGCCGTCCAGCCGCCGTCCATCTGCAGCATCGTGCCGGTGATCGAGCTTGCCGCGTCCGAGCACAGAAAGATTGCCATCGCGGCGACCTGGTCGACGGTCACGAACTCCTTGGTCGGCTGCGCGGCCAGCAGGACGTCGCGCTTCACCTGTTCTTCGGTCATGTTGCGCGCCTTCATGGTATCGGGAATCTGGGCTTCCACCAGCGGCGTCCAGACATAGCCCGGGCAGATGGCGTTTACGGTGATTTTCTGCTGGGCGACCTCAAGCGCCACCGTCTTCGTCAGCCCGGCGATCCCGTGCTTTGCCGCCACATAGGCCGATTTGAAAGGCGATGCGACGAGGGCATGCGCCGAGGCCGTGTTGATGATCCGGCCCCAGCCCTTGCGCTTCATGCCAGGAAGGGCCGCGCGGATCGTGTGGAAGGAAGAAGACAGGTTGATGGCGATGATCTGATCCCACTTTTCGATCGGGAATTCATCGATCGGGGAAACGTGCTGGATGCCGGCGTTGTTGACGAGAACGTCGACCGCGCCGAATTCCTTGTCCGCATCCGCGATCATTGCCGCGATTTCGTCCGGTTTCGTCATGTCGGCGCCCGAATAGACGCATTTTACGCCGTATTCGCTCTCGATGCCGGATCTCTCCTTTTCGATCGCATTCGCGTCTCCGAAGCCATTGATGACGATATTCGCGCCTTCCCCAGCCATCGCCTTGGCGATTGCGAGTCCGATGCCGGATGTTGAGCCGGTTACGACGGCGGTTTTATTGGCGAGCATGCGATGTCTCCCGTGTTCGTGCGTCGCCGGCGTGCAGATGTGGCCGGCTTTCCGTGTTCATCCGCTGGCATATGAACGTAACATGCGTTGCACTGCAATATCGGGCGAAAGGCGTACCCGAAAGAGACCTGCTTCGGGGTTCGCTCAACCCTACGACCGTGCCGGATCGACTCTTTCGAGCATGATCTTGTAACCGCCCGTCAGGATGCCGATCGTCAGGGCGAGCGACAGGATCTGCAGTGCGACCAGCAGGATGCCCGATTTCAGGACGTAGTAGACGCCGAGAAACCACTGAAAGGATACAAGGTCCAGAAGCGCGTCGAGTATTTCCTGCGCCAGCCCCATGACGATGGCGATGCCGAACATGGCGAACAGCATCGGATAGCCGAGACTTCTGCTCATGCGCCATGCATCGCGCATGCCGAGCGGCCGGTCGACCGCACCCGCCGGCAGGATCAGGGAAAGCCGCAGGACGGCGGGAACGATCAGGAAAACGGCGGCGGCTCCGGTCAGGACGGTCAGCACGAGCATCGCGTTGGCCTCCGCGCCATCGGCTATGGCGCCGAAGGAATGGACGATGAAGCTGATCGCGAACATCATTGCGAAGGCGATAACCCCGACCAGGACGGCACGCCCCAGATAGGCCCATTCGCGCGCGCCGATCTTGAGGTGGGTGGTTCCCGGCATTTCATCCATGAGCAGGCAGCGGTGCCAGCTTACGGCGATGGATGCATTCGCGACGAGGGCTATCAGGATGACGACGATCGTCGCTGCACTTGTCAATTCCGGGTCGCCCTTCGATCCGATGAAGGCCATGACGGCGCTCGCAAGGGCGATCAGGATCAAAAACCATGCCCAGCACAGCCGCAGGAAAACGTCGAAGTTGTAATAGAGCGCCTTGAACGTTCCCTGAAGCAATCTGAATGTCGTACGCATGGATAAGTCCTTAACAAGTCTCAGTTTTCGCGTTCTGATTGCGTACGGGCTTCATCGTTATCAAGGCGTCATCAAAATATTTCGAATCCTATCCGCTGTCGCGGCCAAGGCGGTTTGCCATCTCGATCGTGCGCAGGGCTTGAGCGCGTTTTACGTCATCCGCCGAAAAGCCCACCTCTTCGGCGAATCGCTCCCGGACCGATGCATAGCTTGTGGCATGCGGGCTGGCGAATATCCATGTGACGATCACTCTCATGCCTGTTGGAAAAAGGGCGGAGCGAAATTGGGAGGCAAATCCGCCGTCCGGGGCAAGCGCCATGTTTATGGCGGGATTTACGGCGACAAGAACCAGTATATACCCCCAGCCGGCGGCGAGGAGCACGCCCAAACTGTTGTGTGCCGGATGAATGGTCCGGCTGAAGACGGCAAGGATCATCGCGGATTTCAGCCTTGTCGGTCAGCTTCTTCGGTGACCCGCGCAATTTGCGGCATCTTTCGCCTCTTGCCTAGGGTCCTGACGGGTATTAGGTCATGTACTCGTAAATCGGACGGCGATAGTCCGCAAATGTTTGGGCCATCCTCATGAAGAATATTAGCGACCAGATGAGTGACGCCGGCGGACCCGCCCCGCGCAGGGTTTCCGTGCCGGTTCGTGTCGGTTCGGTTACCGTCGGCGGGGATGCGCCGGTCGTCGTCCAGTCGATGACGAACACGGATACGGCGGATGTCGATTCAACCGTCGCGCAGGTCTCGAGCCTCGCCCGGGCGGGCTCCGAGATCGTCCGCATCACGGTGGACCGGGATGAGGCTGCGGCAGCGGTGCCCAAAATCCGCGAGAGGTTGGAGCGGATCGGCGTCTTCGTGCCGCTCATTGGCGATTTTCACTATATCGGCCACAAGCTCCTGGCCGATCACCCGGCTTGCGCCGAAGCACTCGCGAAATACCGGATCAATCCGGGCAACGTCGGCTTCAGGGACAAGCGGGATACCCAGTTCTCGCAGATCATCGATATCGCGCTGAAGCATGACAAGCCGGTCAGGATCGGCGTCAACTGGGGTTCTCTCGACCAGGAATTGCTTACCCGCCTGATGGATGAGAACGCTGAAAGCGAGCGGCCCGTTTCCGCGGCCGCCGTCATGCGGGAGGCGATTATCCGTTCCGGCCTGCTTTCCGCCGAACGCGCGGAAGAGCTTGGCATGGGGCGTGACAAGATCATCCTGTCGGCCAAGGTCAGCCAGGTTCAGGACCTTATTTCGGTTTATTCGGAGCTAGGCCGTCGGTGCGACTATGCGCTTCATCTAGGGCTGACCGAAGCCGGCATGGGGTCCAAGGGAATCGTGGCTTCGTCGGCCTCCATGGGCATTTTGCTGCAACAGGGCATCGGCGACACGATCCGCGTTTCGCTCACCCCGAAGCCGGGCGGCGACCGCACGCGTGAGGTGCAGGTGGCGCAGGAACTCCTCCAGACGATGGGCTTTCGTTCCTTCGTTCCCGTCGTTGCCGCGTGTCCGGGCTGTGGGCGCACCACGTCGACGGTGTTTCAGGAGCTTGCCAGCGATATCGAGGAAAACATCCGCTTGTCGATGCCGGAGTGGCGGGAGAAATATCCGGGCGTGGAAGCGCTCCAGGTCGCCGTCATGGGTTGTATCGTCAACGGCCCGGGAGAAAGCAAGCATGCCGACATCGGCATATCGCTGCCCGGCACGGGAGAAACTCCCGCAGCCCCTGTTTTTGTCGACGGAAAGAAGGTCGCCACTCTTCGCGGGCCCACGATTGCCGATGATTTCAAGCAAATGGTGGCGGACTATATCGAGCAGCGCTTCGGGCAGGGCGTGACCCCGGCCATGAAGTCGGCTTCGTGATCGGCACGCCGATGTCGTCCCGGCAGTCTGCTTCACCCCCCGCGATCCTTGTCGTTACCTCCCAGGTCGTCAGCGGCGCCGTTGGAGGGCGCGGGGCCGTCTTCGTTCTGGAACGGCTCGGTTTTCCCGTCTGGTTCGTGCCGACGATCCTGCTGCCGTGGCATCCGGGCCATGGGCGGGGAACGCGCGTGGTGCCTGCGGACGAGAGCTTCTCGGCACTTGTCGATGATCTCGCGAAGTCTGAAAGCCTTGGCGGTATTGGCGCCGTGATTACCGGATACCTTGGCGACGCCGGGCAGGCGGCGCAGGTCGGTCGGCTTGTCGATGCGGTCAAATCGGCCAACCCGCAGGCCTGGCATGTCTGCGATCCCGTTATCGGCGATGCGGGCGGGCTCTACGTTCCCGAACCAACGGCTGCCGCGATCCGCGAGGAGCTTGTCGCCCGTGCCGACATCGCGACGCCTAACCGTTTCGAGCTTGCGTGGCTCACGGGGTGCGAGGTCGATACCGAGGCGGATGCGATTGCCGCCGCACGCGCACTCGGGCCCGAGCGCGTGTTGGTAACGTCGTCGCCTGCGCTCAGGCGCAATTCCGCCTGCAATCTGCTGGTCGGCCCGAATGCCGTTATCGCTGCCGAGCACGGCCTCGTTCCCGATGCGCCGCATGGGACGGGTGATGTGTTCTCGGCGCTCTTTACCGCACGCCTGCTGGAAGGGCATGGCGAAGAAGGGGCCCTGAAGCGTGCGGCCGCTTCCACATTCGAGCTTGTGGCCCGTAGCGTCAAACAAGGCTCCAGCGAGCTTTTGCTTCATTCCGAGCAGGGTTCCATCCTTGGACCCATGGCGCTTGTTTCCTCGCGGAGGGTGCTGGAGAAACCGCGTATTGCATAATTCATAGAAGGGGTATGCAGATGCCTCTGGTTATGGGTGTTGATGGTGCACGTTTCGGCTGGATCGCCGTTATGCGCGATACGGCCGATCCTTCATTTGCCGACGTTCGCATGTTTGCGCAATTCGGCGATATTCTGACATCTGCTGTTCCGCCGTCGATCGTTGCGGTCGACATGCCGATCGGTTTGCCGGAGCGTGCAGGCGCAGGGGGGCGTGGGCCGGAACGCGCTGTGCGCCCTTTAATTCGTGAGCGTCAATCTTCGGTGTTTTCCGTGCCTTCCAGAGCAGCGGTTTATTGCGACGACTATCGCACAGCTTGCAGCATCGCGTTGGTGACATCCGATCCGCCGCGAAAGGTATCGAAGCAGGCATTCGCCCTGTTTCCCAAAATCCGGGAGATCGATTCCCTCATGACGGCCGAGCGTGAGGCGCAGATATACGAAGTGCATCCGGAAGTCGCCTTCTGGCGGCTTAACGGCGAAAGAGCAATGTCGCTGCCCAAAAAGGTAAAAAGCCGGATAAACAGTCCTGGACTGGATGAAAGAAGCGAGTTGCTGGAGCGGTATGGGTTCGCGCGCGAATTTCTGTCTCAGAAACCGCCTCGTGGCTCGGCGCGCGACGACCTTGTAGATGCCTGCGCGAGCTGCCTGATCGCAGAACGTATCCTTCAAGGCAAGGCGCGCCCGTTTCCCGAGGATTATGAGAGGGACGTGCGCGGCCTTCGGATGGCGATCTGGGCCTGAGAGCGCAGCTTATTCAGGTTTGGCTGCAGGCGGCGGGGCTTCGCCAAGCGCCGGATCGGGTTCGCTGGTCGCCGTTTCCTCGTCGTCGCTTCCGAAACTCGGTATCCAGCGGCTGAAGAAGCCACTCTCGGCCGGTTTTTCCTGTGCGGCGAAAGCCGTCGCCGGGATCGGGGTCGCGTTGACGGTTTCCGCCACCACGCCGGCTTCGGGTTTTGCGTCCGCCGTGGCGCTTGCGATCGCGGTATCGGCCGCTTTCGCGGCGTCCGCTGCCGTGGCGGTTGCGGTCTCGCTTGCCGGGTCGGTCTCGGGCGTTTCGCTTTCGGTTGTCTGTGCGCCGCCGCCGAAGATCGAGGCTATCGCCTCTTTGCGCTTTTCAGCCCGCTCGTTGCTCGCGACGATCTGCCTGATCTTCTCCTCGTCGCGCTTTTCCTTGGCCAGGACCGCGCGCTCGACGGAATCCGGAACATCGAGCTCCGGGCACTTGCCGACGGCATTGAAAGGCACGCCTTCCACGAGCTTCGTGGCGTCGAAAATGTAATGCTTGTCGCAAACGGCGATCTGCGGCGGGCGTTTCGTGATCTCGAAATGGTCGGAGCCACGCTTCAGCATCTTCCAGAAGTCGTAGTTCTCGTTGTCGACGAAACGCGCCATGTTTTCCGCCGTCATGCGGAAGGGCAATGCCTGAACCTGGAACGAGCGCTGGCCACCGCGGAAGGAATCGCGCGCGAGCGCGTAGATGTCTTGGATCTGCGGGTCCGTCATGGCGTAGCAACCGCGCGACGAGCACGCGCCGTGCACCATCAGGTGGCTGCCGGTGCGCCCGTGCGCCCGGTCGAACTTGTTCGGGTAGCCCATGTTGAAGGCGAGGTGGTAGTTCGAATTCGGGTTCATCAGGCTTGGCGTGATCTCGTAGAAGCCTTCGGGCGCCTGACGGTCGCCTTCCTTCTTCTTTGGGCCCAATTCGCCGGACCAGCTGCAAATCTCGAATGTATCCAGCAGCTTGAACTTGCCGTCCTTGGCCTCCTTCCAGACCTCGAGCTCCGAATCTTCCTTGTAGATGCGGATCATGATAGGGGATTCGGCCGCCAGGTTCATGCGCTCCATCTTGGCTTTCAGGCCGCCGCTGACCGGGCGCAGGTGTTTCGGCCCGTATCCCAGTTCGTCGGCCTGGCAGGCGGCAAGAAAGCCGGCGACCAGCAAGACGCTTGCGGTCTTGAACCATTTGGTCCGGAAGCGAGACGTGACAGCCTTCATCTTCGAAAATCCAGCCTGTTGATCCGTTTGATCTTTTGATCAGTCGCGGGTTTTACCACGCTCCATATACGTTTGCCCCGTCTGTCGACGCTAAGCGCTTAATGTTGATCAGACGTTACCGTAATCGGGCAAAATGCGGCGCGGCAGTGCCGCGTTCGGCTGGTCTTGCGTCAGGAATCCGGCATTTTGGCGGCAAGCGTCATGCGCAGGAAAAATTCCTGCGCATCCGTTGCATTCGTGTGACGGTGCTTTTCAGAGATTGCGGCCGATCTTGAGGAATTTTTCCCGCCGCTGCTTTCGGATTTCCTCCGCCGGCATCTCGTCGAACCGCTTCAGCGCGGCCTCGATCGCGCCGCCGGCGCGGTCGATGACGATCTCCTTGGCGCGGTGCGCCCCGCCAAGCGGTTCTTCCACGATCTCGTCGATAATGCCGAGCTTCATGAGGTCCTGGGCGGTGATCTTCATGTTGGTTGCTGCGTCCTGCGCCCGCGCGCTGTCGCGCCAGAGGATCGAGGCTCCGGCTTCCGGCGAGATCACGCTGTAGATCGCATGCTCCAGCATTGCGACGTGGTTGGCGGTCGCGATCGCGATTGCGCCGCCCGAGCCGCCTTCACCGATCACGAGCGCCACATTCGGCGTGTCGAGCATGAGGCAGGCATCGGTGGAGCGCGCGATCGCCTCCGCCTGGCCGCGCTCTTCCGCACCGATGCCGGGATAGGCGCCGGCGGTATCGACCAGCGAGATGACCGGAAGGCCGAAGCGTCCGGCAAGCTCCATGATGCGCACCGCCTTGCGGTAGCCTTCGGGCCTTGCCATGCCGAAGTTGCGTTTCAGGCGCGATTGGGTGTCGTTGCCCTTTTCCTGCCCGATGACGGCGACCGAACGCCCGCGAAACCGCCCCAACCCCGCGACAACCGCGGCGTCCTCGGAAAACTTCCGGTCGCCTGCAAGTGGCGAGAAGTCCTCGATCAGGGCCTCTATGTAGTCGATGGCATGCGGCCGGTCCGGGTGGCGTGCCACAAGCGTTTTTTGCCAGGGTGTCAGCTTCGCGTAGATGTCTTTCAGCGCCTGGTCGGCCTTGGTCTGCAGCCGCGAAATCTCCTCGTCTACATCGACCGCCTCGCCGCTTTGCGCGAGCGACTGCAACTCGTGGACCTTGCCGGCAAGATCGGCGACCGGCTTTTCGAATTCGAGGAAGCTGTGCATGGGTTCAATATCTCGTGGATGGTGCCGGCAACGGGCCTGGGTGATGGACCCAAGGTTACCCGGTTGCGTTGCGGCGCGACACTGGCGAGAGCGGGCGCCGCTGTCAAGGCTGCAAAGCGGTGCGCCGGCGTGGCGGCATCAGCGGGCCGCGGTGTCCTTGCCGCCGTAAACCTTTATTCGGTTGGCTTCCACCACCAGCGTTCCGGTCGCGGTCGCCATCTGGATGCGATAGGGCACGAAAACCCGGCTCTTGCCGAGCGGGGCGAGCCAGGCCTCCATATAACGGTTTTCGATGCCCGACGCCTTGATCCGTGACGGGCGGTGGCCGGCGACGGGGATCCAGCGCGCCTCGCACACCACCACCGGGCCGTCGTAGCCGCGCCCTGAAACCTCGCGCATTTCCTTGTAGGAAAGCTGGATGTCGAAGCGGGTCCAGCCGTCGTAGACCGGAAGCGTGCGATCGCAGACGGCTTCGTTCTTCGCGCCCTTGTTGGCCGGAACGGGCATGAGGATCGCGCTCAGCGGATCGACGACCTTGCGGGTATGCTGCGGCGTGACCTTGATGCGTTCCGGGCTTTTCTTGAGCTTCGGCGTGACGTCGGCGGATTTCACCCGGCCTCCGCCGAGCGCGATGTCGACATAGAAATCGCGGTCTGCCGCGCGCGAGGCCATCGTATAGCGCGACGGGCGCACATTGTCTCGTCCGAGCCAGCCGGATGCCTGTGCGCCGCCCTTGCCGGTGGAGAAGATCGTGCCGATGCCGGCCGGCTCCATACCGGCTTTCGCCGAATAGGCGTTGCCCTGCACGACAAGCGAGAGGGAACCCCGGGCGATCTTCAGGCCCGCCACCGTGACATCGTAGACGCCGCCGAGGCGCGCCGTTTGCGCCGAAGCGCCCTGAGCCACCGCTGCGAGTGAAAACGCCGAAATGGCCGCGGCGGCCACGAGGTGCGCGGCAAAACTGCGGATCGGCTTGGTGAATTGGCTCATGACACTCGGCACTCTTTGTTCCTCCATGCCGGCGGCGGCTGCGGTTTTTTCTGGATTGCGCGCCTCCGTCCGGCGGGCCCCATGGCCCGTGGCGGAGTTTCGCCAAATGCGGTAACCGCATGGTTAATGTACTGCAAACGAGGCTCGCCCGCCATGCGGCAGTGTTAATTCGGTAAACGCGGCGCGACTCCGCTTGACCTTGCAGCCCATGATGCTTATACGATCCCGACTTTCCAATCAGCGCCGGGCGCGAGATTGCCGGACCGAAAGGGCCCGCACCGCTCCGGTTTTACGTGTTTGCGGCCTCTGGCGAGGCCGTTGCGAAACAAGAAGGTGACCAAATGGCCCGCCGTTGCGAACTCACCGGCAAGGACGTGATGACCGGCAACAATGTCAGTCACGCCAACAACAAGTCCCGCCGCCGTTTTCTGCCGAATCTGTGCAATGTGTCGCTGATTTCCGACACGCTTGGCGAAACCGTGAAGCTGCGCATTTCCGCGCATGCGCTTCGCACGGTGGAGCATCGCGGCGGTCTCGACGCGTTCCTGGCGAAGGCCGCCGACAGCGAACTGTCGCCGCGCGCTCGCATCCTGAAGCGCGAGATCAGGCGCCGCCAGGCTGAAGCCGCTGCGTAAGATCGGCGTTTAAGCGCGATTGGAAGCCAGAGGCGCCCCGGCGCCTCTTTTCGCGTTGGCGCGAGGCGGACTTGGCCTCTTTTTCAAAATCACCTTGCTCGGGACACTCCGAAAATGACGGAATTCCGCCGGTTTTCTCCACTTTCCGCCCTTGTAGCCATGAGCGTGATGGTGGCTGTCGTCGTCGCCGCGAATATTCTCGTTCAATATCCGGTGATGGGCATGCTCGGGCCCATAAATCTCGCGGATATCCTGACCTGGGGCGCCTTCACCTATCCGGCCGCCTTCCTCGTCAACGACCTGACGAACCGCCGTTTCGGCCCGGCCGCGGCGCGAAAGGTCGTGATCGCGGGCTTCGTTATGGCGGTGATACTTTCCATCTGGCTGGCGACGCCCAGGATCGCGATCGCCTCCGGTTCGGCCTTTCTTTTCGCCCAGCTTCTGGACATTGCGATCTTCGACAGGTTGCGCCTGCAGTCCTGGTGGAAGGCGCCGGTGATCTCGTCGCTCGTCGGCTCGTTCCTCGATACGGTTTTGTTCTTCAGCCTTGCTTTTGCTGGCGTTTTCGCGTCCGTCTTCGGTTTCGACGAACCGTTCGCGACCGAAGCGGCACCGCTTCTCGGCGCATTCGCGATCGAGGTTCCGCGCTGGGTTTCCTGGGCGCTCGGCGACTATGTGGTGAAGATCTTCGTCGCCACTGCCCTGCTTGCGCCCTACCGCGTCCTTCTGGCGGTTTTCGGCCTCAAGGCGAACCCTGCGGCGGCGTAACCGGCCATCGGCGAGGTGAATTCCGGAAGGGTGGAATTCGCCGCCAAACGAGGCGAAAAAGGTTCTTCAGTTATCCGCCAGGCGAAATCTGAGGAGCAGGCTGCGCTGCAGGATCGATCTGTTGTCGTCCGACAGGAGCGTCAGGATCGTGTCGCCTGACGCGGTGGTATGGACGGCGAGCGCCTCCATATTGTCGATCTGGTGGGCGAAGCCCGCCTCGACGATCGTCTCCCCGTCTATCACCGCCCCCGGCTTCAATTTATCCCCGTCGATACGGCGGATGCGCATGCCGATTCCGTGACGCAGGTTGAAGCGGCGCTCCAGCAAAAGCAGATCTCCGCCGGACAGGAAGGCGGCATCCGTCGCGTCGAAATCGTCATGCCGCCTGACCGTGAAGGTGCCGGGCACGGCGCCGCCGATCAAGAAGCCCTGCATATCGTCGTCGAAGGAAGCGCCGCGCTCGGCAATCGCCACGAGTGTACCACCAAGCGGCCCGTCCGGGGATGAAGCGGCGATGGCTTCCAGCCCCTTGTTGTAGCGAAGCCGTTTTACGGCCTTCGGCAGGGAGAGGGGGACGGCCGGCTGCGAGGTGTCGAGCGGATAGCCGAAGGCGTAGACCGAATGATGGCCCTCGGCGGAAACCAGAAGGCGCGGGGTTTCGCCCGAACGGTCGATCGTCACGGCTTCGGTATCGCCTCGCCCGGCAAGTACGAGCGGCGTTCCGTCGGGCCCCAGTATCGGCGCGACGTCGACCGGTGTAAGGCCGAGCGGGCGGCCCGCCTCGTCCTGACGGATTTCGCCCGAAACCCAGAGGCCATTGTCGGTCACCGCGATGAAGGATGCGCCGTCTTCCGAGACAACGAGCCCGGAAAGCCCGCCGACATGACGGTCGCGGGGCAACAGCTCCAGCCCGCCCAGAAATTCGAGCTTGCCGAAACGGTCCCGGTTCGCCTCGCCGATTCCGAAATAGGGGACGGGCCTGGTATCGATGACCACCTTGCCGTCCGGCAGCTTAGGCGAGGCCGCAAGAACCGCGGGCGGGACAGGCGCCAGCCCGAGCAGCGCCCCGAGCAGCACCACGAGACCGGCAATGGCCGCGACGCGCCTCATCGGTGCGCGGCGTGCCGCCTGCGGCCGGGACGTGACGGCTGGGGCGTCGTCTCCTCGTCGAAAAGATCGGCGAGCTGGTTGGTCATCGCGCCGGCAAGCTCCTCGGCATCGACGATGGTGACGGCCCGGCGGTAATAGCGCGTGACATCATGGCCGATGCCGATGGCAATCAGCTCGACGGGCGAGCGCGTCTCGATGTCCTCGATCACCCAGCGCAGGTGCTTTTCAAGATAATTGCCGGGATTGACCGAAAGCGTGCAATCGTCGACCGGCGCACCGTCGGAGATCATCATCAGGATCTTGCGCTGCTCGGGTCGGCCAAGCAGGCGGTGATGCGCCCAGTCGAGCGCCTCGCCGTCGATGTTTTCCTTCAAAAGACCCTCGCGCATCATCAGCCCGAGGTTGCGCCGCGAGCGGCGGTAAGGCGAATCCGCCGACTTGTAGATGATGTGGCGCAGGTCGTTGAGCCGCCCCGGAGTTGCCGGTTTGCCGCGCTGGAGCCAGGACTCGCGCGACTGCCCGCCCTTCCAGGCGCGGGTGGTGAAGCCCAGGATCTCGACCTTGACGCCGCAACGCTCCAGCGTGCGGGCGAGGATATCGGCACAGGTGGCGGCGACCGTGATCGGCCGCCCGCGCATGGAGCCGGAATTGTCGAGAAGCAGCGTCACCACCGTGTCGCGGAAATTGATGTCCGTCTCTTCCTTGAAGGCGAGAGGCTGCATCGGGTCGGTGACGACGCGGATCAGGCGGGCCGTGTCGAGGATGCCTTCCTCGAGATCGAAGTTCCACGAGCGGTTCTGCTGGGCAAGCAGCTTGCGCTGAAGCTTGTTGGCGAGGCGGGCGACCGCACCCTGGAGGTTCGTCAACTGCTTGTCGAGATAGCCGCGCAGCCGGTCAAGCTCGGCCTGATCGCAAAGATCCTCCGCCGTGACCGTCTCGTCGAATTCGGTGGTGAAAACCTTGTAGTCGGGCCCTGGCGGCTGGTTGGAGAACGGCTGATCGCTGCGCGGCGTTTCGCCCGGCTCCTCGGCATCCATGTCGGCGTTTTCGTCGAACTCGTCGAAATCGCCGTCAAGCGCCTCGGTTTCGCCGGCCTCCTGCTCCTCGCCGGACATTTCCATTTCCTGCGGGGCGCCTTCCTCCTCGCCGGCATCCTCTTCGCCGTCGGCGGACGTTTCGGCGCGTTCGTTGCGGCCCTCGTTTTCGTCCTCGCCTTCCTGCTCCTCGTCCTCCGCCTCGTCGCCAAGCTCGTCTTCCATGTCGAGCGCGGTAAGGACATTGCGAAGCTGGCTGGCGAAGGCCGATTGATCTTCAAGGCGCGTAATCAGCCGGTCGAGATCGCTGCCCGCCTTCTCCTCGATCCAGTCGCGCCACAGGTCGACGAGCTTTTCGGCGGATGCCGGCGGCTTGCGGCCGGTCAGCCGCTCGCGCACGACAAGGGCGAGCGCATCCTGCAAGGGGGCTTCCGAGCGGATGGAGATCTTGTCCGCGCCCGCCTTCTGGTAGCGGTCTTCCAGCATTGCCGAAAGATTGTCGGCGACACCCGGCATGCGGTTCGCGCCGACGGCATCGCAGCGCGCACGCTCCACCGCCTCGAAAATCTCGCGCCCCGCCTGGCCCTGGGGCATCAGCTTGCGGTGCACCGTGGCATCGTGGCAAGCGAGCTTCAAAGCCATGGAATCGCCGATGCCACGGGTAATCGCCACCTGCTCGTGCGTGAGCTTGCGCGGCGGCTCGGGCACGCGGGCGGTATTGCCGACGAGCGAAGGCCGGTCGGCGGTGAACATGACTTCCAGTTCCGGATCGCCGGCGATGGCGCGCATGGCGCCCGAAACCGCCTGTTTCAGCGGCTCCGTCGTCGGCTGCTTCGGCTTCTCGGAGGGAGGCTGACGCATTTAGAGGCTGGACCCCAGGCTCGTTGTTAGCTCATCACGACGTTGGTCGCCGATTCCGGCAGGTCCTCTCCGAAGCAGCGCTGATAGAACTCCGCGACCAGCGTGCGCTCCAGTTCGTCGCACTTGTTGAGGAAGGTGACGCGGAAGGCAAAGCCGAGGTCGCCGAAAATCTCCGCGTTTTCCGCCCAGGTGATGACCGTGCGCGGGCTCATGACGGTGGACAGGTCGCCGTTGATGAAGGCATTGCGCGTCATGTCCGCGAGGCGGACCATCTTGGAGACGATCGAGCGGCCTTCGGCACCCTGGTAGTGCTTTGCCTTGGCGAGAACGATCTCCACCTCGTTGTCATGCGGCAGGTAGTTCAGCGTGGTGACGATGGACCAGCGGTCCATCTGGCCCTGGTTGAGCTGCTGGGTGCCGTGATAGAGGCCGGACGTGTCGCCCAGGCCGACCGTATTAGCGGTCGCGAACAGGCGGAAGGCCGGATGCGGGCGGATGACGCGGTTCTGGTCGAGAAGCGTCAGGCGGCCCGAAACCTCAAGCACGCGCTGGATCACGAACATGACGTCCGGACGGCCGGCGTCGTATTCGTCGAACACCAGGGCGACGTTGTTCTGAAGCGCCCAGGGCAGGATACCGTCCCGGAACTCCGTGATCTGCTGGCCGTCGCGAATGACGATCGCGTCCTTGCCGACGAGGTCGATACGGGAAATGTGGCTGTCGAGATTGACGCGCACGCAAGGCCAGTTGAGGCGGGCCGCGACCTGCTCGATATGCGTCGATTTGCCCGTGCCGTGATAGCCCGTGACCATCACGCGGCGGTTCTTCGCGAAACCGGCGAGGATCGCGAGCGTCGTCGCGCGATCGAACAGATAGTCGGGGTCAAGCTCGGGAACGTGCTCGTTTGCCTCGCTGTAGGCGGGAACTTCAAGGTCGGTGTCAAAACCGAAGAGTTCGCTCGCCTTCACCTTGGTATCGGGCAGGCCTTCGGCCGTCGTCATTGTCTCGGTCATCGGTCCTCCGCAGGCCCGCGTTTCTTCGCGGGCTGGCGCTGATTTCCATAAATTCATACACGCGGGAAAGCGCGCATACGAGGGAAGAGTTCGATCGCCCTAAATTGCATCTTCGAAGCCCCAAGGCAATCTGGCAGCCCGAAAATGCGTGCGATCCAATCGACTTAGCCCGTTCGCGGCTTACCATATGCGTGAACGGCCAAACCTTTTCGGGAACGGTCTAGCAGAAACCGGCCTTTTTCAGAAGAGTATAGGCCTGAATGATCTGGCGAAGCCGCTCTTCCGACGAGCGATCGCCGCCGTTCGCATCGGGATGGTGGCGCTTCACAAGTTCTTTATAGCGCGCCTTGATCTCGTTTCCGCGCTTGGCGTGATCGAGCCCGAGCGTTTCGAAGGCGCCCGCCTCCAGGGGTTTCAGCTTGGGCCGGCGCGGCGCTTCGGCATGCCGCCGCCAGGCGTTGTGGTAAGACCGGTATCCGGTGTGCGACTGCGTGCCCGAGGACGCGCCGTTCGCCCCGGCGGCCTTGGAGTTGACGCCCATCTTCCAGGTTGGCCGATGGCCGGTGGTCGCGGCCTTTTGCCACTGGCGCACGCGGTCGTCGTCCATGCCGGCGAAATAATTGTAGGACTTGTTGTATTCGCGGACATGGTCGATGCAGAAGTTCAGGTACTCGCCCTCGCGATCGCGCCCCTTGGGCGCGCGATGGGTGCCGGCGCGGGTGCAGCCGTCCCATTGGCACTCCTGGTGCCGATCCTCCGCAACCCGTTCCTGGTCGGGCTTGACGCGGATGCGATCGAATATCTTCGAGTCGAGCTTCATGGACCGATTATGTGAATGTGAGGCATTGCCTACAAGCCGGGAAGACGCCACCCGGCGAAAGCGAAGCGATTAGATATGAGATTGTCGCCCTGCTTCGCAAGGTCTTGACGACATTTCCCGGGCGGGCGAAAACGCGAATCATGAGCATGCGCGAAACCATGGAAGCCAGGCTGCGGGAGACGTTTTCTCCGCAACAGCTGGAAGTGATTGACGAATCCGAACGCCACCGGGGTCATTCCGGCTGGCGCGAGGGCGGCGAGACACATTTTCGCGTGAGGATCGTTGCAGAAGCCTTTACGGGCATGAACCGCCTTGCGCGCCACCGCGCCGTAAACGCCTGCCTCGACGCCGAGCTGAAGGGTGGCGTGCATGCGCTCGCCATCGAAGCGCGCTCGCCGGACGAGACCGACCCCAGGACCGTGAAGGTTTCGGGCCCCTGAGAAAAGGTTTTGGCGTTCATCCGGTTTGAAGGTGAGCGTAATGACTTCCCAGGCGGCCATCGCCCGGCGGCCCGTCAATCGCCCGCGTGGCGAAGGGCTGCTGCGGCCGCGACGGGACCGATGACGGCGGAAATCAGCGTCAGCGCGCACAAGAAAAGGAACGGCGTCAGGAAGGGCGTCGGCTCCGTGACCGCAGCATCGGCTGCACTCACGCCGAAGATCAGGACGGGGATTGCGATCGGCACGACGAGGACGGCAAGCAGCAGCCCGCCGCGCCGAAGCGACACCGTGAGTGCCGCGCCGATGGCCCCGATCAGCGTGAGCGCGGGCGTGCCGACGAGAAGGGTCAGTGTCACCGCGCCCATGGCGACGGGTTCGAGGTTCAGGAATATCGCCAGCACGGGCGCTGCGACGACGAGCGGCAGGCCCGTGCCCGCCCAGTGCGACAGGCATTTCAGAAGCACCACGAGTTCCAGCGGGCGGCCCGACATGAGAATGAGATCGAGCGAGCCGTCGTCGCGATCGGCCTGAAACAGGCGGTCGAGGCCTAAAAGCGTCGCCAGCAGCGCGCCGATCCACAAGATGGCAGGGCCGATGCGCGCCAGAAGGTTCAGGTCCGGCCCGACGCCGAAGGGAATGACGGTGACGACGGCGAGGAAGAACAGCACGCCGATCAGCGCGCCCCCGCCGACGCGCACCGAAAGCCGCAGTTCCCTCGCGAAAAGTGCCGCGATCCATCCTTGCGTCGCGCCGCTCGTCCGCTCACTCATAGGGCAGCCTCCATCCGCAAGGACCGCATGGCTGCAAGGCCGAGGTTCTGATGCGTCGCGGCGACGATCAGCCCGCCGGAATCGAGATGCGCGGTCATGAGAGCGACGAGTTTTTCCTCCGACGCCGCATCGAGCGCCGAAGTCGGCTCGTCGAGCAGCCACACCGGGCGCGGCACCGTCAAAAGCCTTGCAAGCGAAAGCCGCCGCCGCTGGCCGGCGGAAAGATAGGCCGCCGGCAGATGCGCCGTGTGGCCGATGCCGAGCGCATCGAGCGCTTCCATCGCCGCCATCGCCTCATGCGCGCCGTCGAGGCCGGGAGCGGGTGCTGAGAAGGATCGCCAGAAATCGAGATTTTCGAGAACGCTCAGTGCGGGTTTCAGCGCATCCTGGTGGCCGAAATAGTGGCAGTGCTCGGCAACCGTGAACTCCGCCTCGCCGCCGTCCACGCGGATTTCGCCTTCGCAATGCCGCACGAGGCCGGCCAGGACACGCAGCAGGCTCGACTTGCCGACGCCGTTCGGCCCGGTCACCGCCAGCGCCTCTCCTCGCCCAAGCGAAAAGGAGACGCCTTCGAAGACCCTGCGCCCGCCGCGGTCGCAGGCAAGCTTTTCGGCGGTGAGCTGCATGGACGTGAACTTGTGCCCCCAAGGAAACATCGCCTGACGCTTGTGCCCGAGCGTGGATGCGCAATCAAGTGCGGACCGCACGCATGGCTTGCCCGGCAGGCCCGCATCAATCGCCCATGCGCTCTTCCGGCTCCTTGAGCAAGATCAAGCATGACCTATCCTATATGCCGAGGAAAATGGCGCCTCTGGGCGCTGGCACGCGGGCTTAAAATTCGCTATAGGAGCGCCAACCCGCGCAAGGCGGGGCACACGGCAGCCGATTACGCCAGCCTTCGCCCCCGCCCGCGTATTCCGTGACCGATCCGCCGCCGGACCTCCCAAGCCCGACCGGGGATGCAAATTTGAAGGTGCGTTCGGCCTCCCGC
The DNA here is from genome assembly GCF_009826895.1 of Stappia sediminis. GTDB lineage: Bacteria > Pseudomonadota > Alphaproteobacteria > Rhizobiales > Stappiaceae > Hongsoonwoonella > Hongsoonwoonella sediminis. The sequence continues at coordinate 454,072 of NZ_WUMV01000003.1, forward strand.
CCCGCGCCGCTGACAAAAAGGGGATCGCCAGCCGTGACCAAATCACTCGACAGCTTCAAGGCCCGCAAGACATTGCAGGTCGGCGACAAGACCTACACCTACTTCAGCCTGCCCGAGGCGGAAAAGAACGGTCTTTCCGGCGTCTCAAAGCTCCCCTTCTCGCTGAAGGTGATCCTTGAGAACCTCCTTCGCTTCGAAGACGGGCGCACGGTCACGAAGGACGACATCCAGGCCGTCGCCGACTGGCTGAAGGAGCGCAAGTCCTCCCACGAGATCTCCTACCGACCGGCGCGCGTGCTGATGCAGGACTTCACCGGCGTTCCGGCCGTGGTCGACCTTGCCGCCATGCGCGATGCCGCGGTGAAGCTCGGCGGCAATGCCGAGAAGGTCAACCCGCAGGTTCCCGTCGACCTCGTCATCGACCACTCGGTTATGGTCGACTATTTCGGCACGGCGACCGCCTTCACCCAGAACGTCGAGCGCGAATACGAGCGCAACCAGGAACGCTACGAGTTCCTGCGCTGGGGCCAGTCCGCATTCGACAACTTCCGCGCCGTGCCCCCGGGAACCGGCATCTGCCACCAGGTCAACCTGGAATATCTCGCCCAGACCGTCTGGACGAAGGACGAGGACGGCGAAACGATCGCCTATCCCGACACGCTGGTCGGCACCGACAGCCACACGACCATGGTCAACGGCCTTGCCGTTCTGGGCTGGGGCGTGGGCGGCATCGAGGCGGAGGCCGCCATGCTCGGCCAGCCGATCTCCATGCTCATTCCCGAAGTCGTCGGCTTCAAGCTGAAGGGCAAGCTGAACGAAGGCGTCACCGCGACCGACCTCGTGCTGACCGTCGTTGAAATGCTGCGCAAGAAGGGCGTGGTCGGCAAGTTCGTGGAATTCTACGGCGAGGGCCTCGATCACCTGTCACTGGAAGACGAGGCGACGATCGCCAACATGGCGCCGGAATACGGCGCGACCTGCGGCTTCTTCCCCGTCGACGGCGACACGCTGAACTACCTCACCTCGACGGGCCGCGACGCGGAGCGCATCGCGCTGGTCGAGGCTTATTCGCAGGCGCAAGGCATGTTCCGCGACGGCTCGCTCGAGCCGGAGTTCACCGACACGCTGGAGCTCGATCTTTCGACCGTCGTACCCTCCATCGCCGGACCGAAGCGCCCGCAGGACCGCGTGGCGCTGACCGAGGCCGCGCCGAAGTTCGCCGAGGCGCTGAAGGAGATCAAGGGCGGCCACAAGAACCAGGACGCCATCCCCAATCCGAACGGCGAATCCCGCTTCGTCGACGAAGGGGCGACCGGCGTGCTCGACGCGCCGACGCGCTATGACGTCGCCGGCGCCGACCATGGCCTCGCCGACGGCGACGTGGTGATCGCCGCGATCACGTCGTGCACCAACACCTCCAACCCGAGCGTGCTGATCGGCGCGGGCATCCTCGCGCGCAACGCGCTCGCCAAGGGCCTCAAGGTGAAGCCCTGGGTGAAGACGTCGCTGGCGCCGGGCTCCCAGGTCGTGACCGACTATCTGGAAAAGGCCGGCCTGCAGGACGATCTCGACGCGCTCGGCTTCAACCTGACCGGCTACGGCTGCACGACCTGCATCGGCAACTCCGGCCCGCTGCCGGAAGAGATCTCGAAGACGATCAACGAAAACGACCTCGTCGCCTGCTCGGTGCTGTCCGGCAACCGCAACTTCGAAGGCCGCGTGAACCCGGATGTCAGGGCGAACTACCTCGCCTCGCCGCCGCTGGTCGTGGCCTATGCCATCGCCGGCTCGCTCAACGTCAACATCGCGGAAGACCCGCTCGGCGAGGATCAGGACGGCAACCCGGTCTACCTCAAGGACATCTGGCCGACGACGAAGGAGATCGCCGATCTCATCCGCGCGTCGATCACCGAGGAGATGTTCCGCACCCGTTACTCGGACGTCTTCAAGGGCGACGAGCACTGGCAGGGCATCAAGGTCGAGGGCGGCATGACCTACTCCTGGCCGGTCTCCTCCACCTACGTTCAGAACCCGCCCTACTTCGAGGGCATGACCATGGAGCCGAAGCCGCTCCAGGACATCGAGAACGCCGGGGTGCTCGGCCTCTTCCTCGATTCCATCACGACCGACCACATCTCGCCGGCAGGCTCCATCAAGGCCGACAGCCCGGCAGGCCAGTACCTGTCGGAGCATCAGGTCTCGGTGCGCGACTTCAACTCCTACGGCTCGCGGCGCGGCAACCACGAGGTCATGATGCGCGGCACCTTCGCCAACATCCGCATCAAGAACCAGATGGTTCCGGGCGTCGAGGGCGGCTACACGACGAAGGACGGCAAGCAGCGCTTCATCTATGACGCCGCGATGGAATACAAGGAAGCAGGCACCCCGCTCGTCATCTTCGCGGGCAAGGAATACGGCACCGGTTCCTCGCGCGACTGGGCGGCCAAGGGCACGACGCTTCTGGGCGTTCGCGCCGTCATCGCGCAGTCGTTCGAGCGTATCCACCGCTCCAACCTCGTCGGCATGGGCGTGCTGCCCTTCACCTTCAAGGACGGCGAGAGCTGGCAGTCGCACAACATCACCGGCAAGGAGAAGGTCACCATCAAGGGGGTGGCGGACCTGAAGCCGCGCCAGATGGTCGACATCGAGGTGGAATACGAAGACGGCACGAAGAAGACGATCGAGGCGCTCTGCCGCATCGATACGCTCGACGAGCTGGAATACATCAAGGCCGGCGGCATCCTGCACTATGTGCTGAGGAACCTCGTCGCCAACTGAGCCTGAACAGGCTGACCGATACGAGAAAGGGCCGGTCCGGGACCGGCCCTTTTTTATTGGATGTTTCGAGGTCTGCGGATGGAATGCCGCCAATCACCCCTCGTCGCCGACGAGCGAGAAATCGCCCGTTTCCGGGGCCATCACGCGCAATTCGCCAAGGCCGATGTCGAACCACGCGCCGTGCAGCGTAAGCCGCCCCTTGTCCTCCAGGATCTTGATGCAGGGAAATGTCCTCAGGTTCTCGATGGACTGGCGGATGCCGGCGTATTCCATGGCAAGCTGGCGGTCGTCCTCGTCGCGGATTTCGAGGCAGGCGAAGGTTTCGGCGGCGGGCTCCAGAAGCGTCATCCACTTGCCGATGAAGTCGCCCGGCGACAGCGGCTCGAAATCCTTCTTCAGGAATGCGGTTACGCCGCCGCAGCGCCCGTGGCCCATGACGACGATGTTCTTCACCTTGAGCGCCTGAACGGCAAACTCAAGCGCCGCGCTCGTGCCGTGATAGTCGTTGTCCGGCTGATAGGGCGGCACGAGGTTCGCGACATTGCGCACCACGAAAAGCTCGCCCGGTCCGGCACCGAAAATGCCCTCCGGCGTGACGCGGCTGTCGCAACAGGAAATCACCATGGTTTCCGGCGTCTGGCCGTAGACCGCAAGCCGTTCGTACTCCTCGCGGTAGCGAACGAACCCCTTTTCGCGATAACGCCCGTATCCTTCGAGGAGGGCATCGGGGAAAGCCGGGGCGGCAGGCTGCACAGTCGTCATTGTCGTTCTGCCCTTTCGTAACTTTTTCTCCGCAACGAATTACCGGCAAATGGCGCCCGCGCTCAAGCCCTTCAACTCCGCCGAATGGCGGAGGGTCGGCGAGCGGGACCATCTCCATTGGTATGTGTTGCGGTGCACGGCAGGATTTTGTCTTAATCTTGCACTGCCAACGCGCACGGCGTTGCGAAGCCTCGAAGGAGCGAAGACAGTGACCAAAACCAATCAGGGCAACTTTTTCGAGGACTTTTCGATAGGCCAGGTCATTCGCCACGCTACGCCGCGCACGGTAACCGCAGGCGATGTCGCGCTCTACACCTCGCTTTACGGGTCCCGTTTCGCGGTCCAGTCGTCGGATGCCTTCGCCTATGCGGCCGGCTATTCGAAGGCGCCTGTCGACGATCTGCTCGTCTTCCACATCGTCTTCGGCAAGACGGTGCCCGATATTTCGCTCAACGCCGTCGCCAACCTCGGCTACGCGGGCGGGCGTTTTCTTTCCCCCGTCTATCCGGGCGACACGCTGTCCGCCGTATCCGAGGTGATCGGCCTGAAAGAGAACTCCAACGGAAAAACCGGCGTCGTCTATGTGCGATCCACCGGCTATCGGTCGGACGGCACGGAGGTTCTGGATTACGTGCGCTGGGTGATGGTGAGAAAGCGCGACGAGGCCTCGCCCGCGCCCGATCCGATCGTTCCCGTGCTGCCCGATGCTATCGAGGCGGATGCTCTGGGCGATGCCTGCCCGATCCTCGACAACGGCGAATGGGACTACGATCTTTCCGGCTCGCCCTGGCGCTTTTCCGATTACGAGGTGGGCGAGCGGATCGACCATGTCGATGGAATGACGGTGGAGGAAGCCGAACACCAGATCGCGACGCGGCTTTACCAGAACACCGCCAAGGTGCATTTCAACCAGCATTCGGAAGGCCAGGGCCGTTTCGGCAGGCGGCTCATCTACGGCGGGCACGTGATTTCGCTCGCCCGCGCGCTTTCCTTCAACGGACTTTCCAACGCGTTCCATATCGCGGCGATCAACGGCGGGCGGCATGTGGCGCCGCTGTTCGCGGGCGACACGGTCTATGCGTGGTCGGGCGTGCGCGAAAAAGCGGAGATCGAGGGCCGCACGGATGTCGGCGCGCTGCGCCTTCGCACCATCGCCACCAAGAACCGGCCCTGCGCCGACCATCCGCTGACCGATTACGACGGCAAATACGAGCCCGAAGTGATCCTCGACTTCGATTACTGGGTTCTCTTGCCGCGCTGAAGACCTCACTCGAAGGAATTCCTGGCCGAAGCTTGCTGCTTGCGGAAATTTGAATGCCGATACATGAAAATTAAAGGAGCGGTAAGGCGGCGGCTCTTAATCTTCCGGCAAACGGTGTAATGCTTTTTCCCAAGAGGCTTGCAGTGCAACCATCGCCGCCCGAAAACATCCAGACCGCCTTGCTGTATCAGGCCTGCAAGCCTGCCGACCCGGATGAGTTTATCAAGCATATCAACAAGGTCATCGATTTCACCGGCCTGGAATTCGAGAGCACGATACACGGCCACGGGCGGAACTTCTTTATCGTGGGCGGCGGGCTCTACATCCAGGTCGAGCAAAGCCTGAACCCGCTGGCCGCGGGCGGTTTTCACCAGACGCTGTCTTCTCCCTTCACGCGTATATCGTTTCCCGAAGCGGGCGAAGCCGTGCGCTCCCACACCTCGCATGTGCTGATAAACATCGGCAAGGGCATACCCATGCCCGCGATCACCGGCATCGATCTGCCGGACGCGGCACTTTCGAAAGGGGAGTTTTCGATCGCGCTGACGCTCGCGCAGGTGGCGACGAACTTCTTCTTCCACCGGGCAGAGCCGATGGCGGTCCATTGGGGCCAGTCCAACATTCTCCTGAGCGGGAAAGCCTATGGCGCACTCGCGCAGCAGCCGGACCCGATGCCGCTCTACATCCACCCCTCGCTCTTCTCCAGCCGCGCCGTGGTCAGGGGCCGGCAGGTGATCGGCTTCAGGACCTTTGGCGCGGCGCATTTCCTCGGCAAGGAAATCGTATTCAACGAGGCGCCGGTGCCGCTCGACTGGATGTTGTCGCGCGTGTACAGCTTCGTGGGAACGATGCGCGAAAGGGGCGAGCTTCCCCCGGCGGGGGACAGTTTCGGCCTGAGCGCGGATGAGGTCATCCGCATCTCCTACAATACGCCGTCGCCGGAGGATCCGGAGGAGTTCATCGGCCTCTCGCTCGAGCGATGCCCGGAATTCGGCATCGGCGATGTGGAGCCAAACCCTTCGCCGGTGCCGCAGTCCGCACCGCCCGCACCCCCGCAAGCCGCGCCGCAACCTCGCACAGATCCGCCCTCGGGTATGCGCCCCTCGCCGCCGGCGAGGCCCGAGCGCCGGCCCTACGGCTCGCGCACGGTGTTCGGCAAGCGAAGAGTGTGACCGGGATCAGGATTTCGCCAGCGGATGGTGGCTTTCGACGAGCGCGCGCAGCCGCTCGTCGAGCACATGCGTGTAGATTTGCGTGGTGGAAATATCCGCATGCCCGAGAAGCTGCTGGACGACGCGCAGGTCCGCCCCGTTCTGCAATAGATGCGAAGCGAAGGCATGACGCAGAACATGCGGGCTGACGCTTGCCGCCTTCAGGCCGACGCTCGCGGCGAGCGCCTTTAGGTCGCGTGCGAAGGCTTGCCGGGTGAAATGGCCGCTTTCGCCATGCGAAGGGAAAAGCCAGGGGCTTTGCGAATAGGCCCCTTCCGCGCGGCGCAGCGCCACATAGGCGCGCATGGCGTCCCGCGCCCTTTGCGAAAGCGGTACCGCGCGTTCCTTCCCGCCCTTGCCGCGCACGAGGATCAGCCTCTCGTCGCGCAGGGCCGCGCTTATCGGCAGGGCGACCAGCTCCGATACGCGAAGGCCGGTCGCGTAAAGCACTTCCAGCAGAGTGTGGAGGCGGCTTGCGCGAAGGGCCGCTCCGCGCGTGCCGTGCTCAAGCTCGGCGTTGAAGCGCGCGGCCTCGATCAGCCGGTCGACCTCTTCCACGGACAGGACCGAGGGAAGGGAGGCCCGCTTCTTCGGCGCCTTCACCTTGCGCGTCGGATCGTCGCCGCGCAGGCCTTCCGAATAGAGGAACTTGTAGAACTGGCGAAGCGCGGAAAGCCTGCGCGCCTGCGAGCTTTCGGCAAAGCCGCGATGGGCAAGGTCACGCAAATAGGCGGCGATATCCTCGCTCGACGCATCGAGCACGCCGCTTGCATGGAAGCTTGCGAAATCCTCAAGGTCGCGGGCGTAGCTCTCCAGCGTGTTGAGCGCGGCACCGCGCTCGGCGGCGAGCATTTCCAGAAAGCTTTCGATATGGACGGCGTCGCTTGCCATGGGCCGGGACGGGCCTCCGATTCGTCAGCGGATTCTACTTGAACCCCGCGCGACGAACCATCGCCTTCAGCGCCCGAAGCCTTCCTTGTGGATGCGCACGGTGATTTCGCGCGGGGAGGGCTCATATAACGTGCCGAGCGCGAAAACCGCGCCATAGCCGATGCCGGCGATGATCGAAAGCGTCAGGATGAGGCGAAAAAGGGTGGGCATCGGCCATCGGTCGGGTGGAAGCTCTAGCTTCCCCCTTTTGGTCGATCCGCCACGCGCATGCAAGAAAAAGCCTGTCGTGGTTCGAACTCACCGTGCTTATGCTTGACAGAACGCGGGCGAGACGGGCAAAGCCCCCTTTCGGGAGATACATGTCCGTAAAAGGATGTAACGCGCGAAGGGAGTAGCGCCTTTGACACCGGCCCCGGCCCTGCCGCTTGCCACGAGCGAGCGCATCGCCCGCCTGAGAGCGGCGATCGGCGAACGCGCCATCGTGCTCGTCGGCATCATGGGCTGCGGCAAGTCGAGCGTCGGGCGCAGGCTGGCCAATGCGCTGGGCGTTCCTTTCGTCGATGCCGACCACGAGATCGAGACGGCGGCGAACATGACGATCCCGGAAATCTTCGCCGAACATGGCGAGGCCTATTTCCGCGCCGGCGAGCAGCGCGTCATCGCCCGTCTCCTGAACGAGGGAACGGGCGTGCTGGCCACCGGCGGCGGCGCCTATATGAACCCCGAGACACGGGAGGCGATCGCGCGATCGGGGATCAGCGTCTGGCTGAAGGCCGAATTCGACGTGGTCATGATGCGCGTGCGCCGGCGCTCCAACCGCCCGCTCCTGCAGCAGCCCGATCCCGAAGGCGTCATGCGCCGGCTGATCGACGAGCGCTACCCCGTCTATGCGCTAGCGGACATCACCGTGAAATCGCGCGACGTGCCGCATGAAACCGTCGTCCTGGAAATCCTGGACGCCCTGGAAAACCACCTCGGCATCGCCGCTCCGGCGGACCGGGAGGAAAGCCGCCAATGACCGCACAAGTCACCGAAACTGAAGCACCCGACACCGTCCGTGTCGACCTGGGAGAGCGCTCCTACGATATCCTCATCGGCCGCGGCCTTCTTGCGGAGGCCGGCGAACGGTTGAAGGCGCTGCTTCCGGGTTCCCGCGCGGCGATCATCACGGATGAGAACCTTGCGAAAACGCACCTCGAAGCGCTTCAGGCCTCGCTTGACGAAGCCGGCGTGAAGCATGTGACCTTCAAGGTTCCCGCGGGCGAATCCACCAAGCGCTTCTCGATGTTCGAGCGCCTTTGCGACGACGTTCTCGCCGCGAAGCTGGAGCGCGGCGACGCGGTGGTCGCGCTCGGCGGCGGCGTCGTCGGCGATCTTGCCGGCTTCGTGGCGGCATCGGTACGCCGGGGCATGAATTTCATCCAGGTGCCGACGAGCCTGCTAGCCCAGGTCGACAGCTCGGTCGGCGGCAAGACGGGCATCAACTCGCGCCATGGCAAGAACCTGATCGGCGCCTTCCACCAGCCGCGCCTCGTCCTTGCCGATACCGCGCTTCTCGACACGCTGTCGCCACGCGAGTTCCGCGCCGGCTATGCCGAAGTTGCGAAATACGGGTTGATCGACGACGCGGACTTCTTCGCCTGGCTTGAGGAAAACCACGAGGGCATCTTCTCCGGCGGGGCGGAGCGCGAACATGCCGTCGCAACATCCTGCCGGGCGAAGGCGCGTATCGTTGCCGAAGACGAGTTCGAGACGGGCGCACGCGCGCTTTTGAACCTCGGCCACACCTTCGGCCACGCGCTGGAAGCGGCGGTAGACTACAACGGCGAACGTCTCGTCCACGGCGAGGGTGTCGCGATCGGCATGCGCCTTGCGCATGATTTTTCCGTTTCGCTCGGCCTTTGCGCCGAAGATGACGCGCGCCGCGTGGAGGCGCACCTTCAAAAAGTGGGCCTGCCCACCCATATGAGCGATATTCCCGGTCAGTTACCGCCCACCGAGACCCTTCTGGACATCATCGCCCAGGACAAGAAGGTGACGAAAGGCGCGCTTACCTTCATTCTGACGCGCGGCATCGGCCGATCCTTCGTGGAGCGCAACGTGGAGCGCGAAAGCGTGCTGGCGTTCCTCGAAAAGGAAATGAACTGACCCGAACCGAGACCCACAGGGCCTGACATGAGCGATACCCAACTCTGGATTTCAACGCTGGCGATCCTGGTGCTGCTCGTGCTTTCCGGCTTTTTCTCGGGCTCGGAAACGGCGCTTACGGCGGCATCGCGCGCGCGCATGCACCAGCTTGAGAAATCGGGCGACAAGCGCGCCGGGGTTGTGGCGAGGCTGATTGCCGCCCGCGAACGGCTGATCGGCGCGCTGCTTCTGGGCAACAACCTGGTCAACATCCTCGCCTCCGCGCTTGCCACGAACGTGCTTCTGTCGCTCTTCGGCGATGCCGGCGTCGTCTACGCCACGCTGGTGATGACCTTCCTCGTGCTGATCTTCTCCGAAGTCCTGCCGAAGACCTGGGCGATTTCCCGCCCCGACCGTTTCGCGCTTGCCGTCTCGCCCATCGTAAGTCCGGTCGTCAGCACCTTCGGCCCCATCGTCGCGGGCGTGGAGAAGATCGTGCGTTTCATCCTGCGCCTCTTCGGCGTCAATGTGGAGGAAGGCCAGGCGGTGCTTTCCGCGCATGAGGAACTGCGCGGCACGGTCGACCTGCAGCACAAGGAAGGCGGGCTCGTGAAGGACGAGCGCGACCGGATCGGCGGGCTTCTCGACCTCGCCGAGCTGGAGGTTTCCGACATCATGGTCCACCGCACCAACGTCATGGCGCTCAACGCCGACGACGCACCGGACAAGATCGTCGAGGAGGCGCTGAAAAGCCCCTATACGCGCCTGCCGCTCTGGCGCGGGGAAAGCGACAATTTCATCGGCATCCTGCACGCGAAGGACCTTTTGCGCGCGCTGGCGCGGGCGAACGGCAACGCGGACGACCTGAAAATCGAGGACATCGCCAGCCCGCCCTGGTTCGTGCCCGACACGACGAGCCTTCAGGACCAGCTCAACGCCTTCTTGAAGCGCAAGGCGCATTTCGCCCTCGTCATCGACGAATACGGCGAGGTGATGGGCCTCGTGACGCTTGAGGACATTCTGGAGGAGATCGTCGGCGAGATTTCGGACGAGCACGACGTGGAGCTTCCGGGCGTGCGCCCCCAGCCCGACGGCTCGGTCATCGTCGACGGGTCGGTGGCGATCCGCGACCTCAACCGCGCGACCGACTGGGACCTGCCGGACGAGGAGGCGACGACGATCGCCGGGCTCGTCATCCACGAAGCGCGCATGATCCCGGACGAGCGGCAGGTCTTCACCTTCTACGGCTTCCGCATCACGGTGCTTCGGCGCGAAAAGAACCGCATCACCCGCCTCAGGATCATGCCGCTTGCCGAAAACGACCGCGTCTTCGGCGTCAAGAGCGCCGTCATCCCGTCCGCCAATGCGGGGCGGGGGTGAGCGTTTCAAGCCCTCCGGGTTGAATGAGGGAGTGAAAGCGGCCATATCCGATCTTGACGCCAATCAAGGCGATTGGTCGCGGAACGTTGCATTGAAAGCGCGACGGACGCGGATTAGAACGGTTCCATGGCTCTTATCGATCTCGCCAACCCCACACGGTTCATGACGCTCGCAGGCCGCATCCTGCCGTGGCTGGTAGCGCTCACCATCGCGTGTTTCGCGGTTGGCCTGTACATGGCCTTTTTCGTCGCGCCCGACGACTACCAGCAGGGCGCGACGGTGAAGATCATGTTCATCCACGTTCCCGCCGCGTGGCTTGCCATGTTTGCTTACGCCACCATGACGCTCTCGGCGCTCGGCACGCTGGTGTGGAAGCATCCGCTGGCCGACGTCTCCGCCAAGGCGGCGGCGCCCATCGGTGCCGCGTTCACCTTCATCGCGTTGCTGACGGGCTCGCTCTGGGGCAAGCCGATGTGGGGCACCTACTGGGTGTGGGACGCGCGGCTGACCTCGGTGCTGGTACTTTTCATCATGTACCTCGGCCTGATCGCGCTGTGGCGGACGATCGAGGACCCGATCCGCGCGGGAAAAGCGGCGGCGATCCTGACGCTGGTGGGTGCGGTGAACCTGCCGATCATCAAGTTTTCCGTCGACTGGTGGAACACGCTTCACCAGCCGGCAAGCGTCATCCGCCTCGACGGGCCGACGATCCACCCCACGATCCTCTGGCCGCTTCTGGTCATGGCGCTTGCCTTTACGCTGTTCTTCCTGGTGGTGCACATCATGGCGATGCGCAACGAGATCCTGCGCCGGCGCGTGCGCACCCTGCAAATGCGCGCAGCGCAGGTCCAGCCGGCGGCGGCCACCGCGCAAGCTGCGGAGTGAGACGAACGATGCTGCTGGATCTCGGACCTCACAGCACCTTCATCGTCGCGTCCTATGCGATCACGGTCCTTGTCGCACTCGCGCTGATCGTGTGGATCCGCATCGATTTCACGCGGCAGAAGCGCGCGCTCGGCGAACTTGAAAGGCGCGGCGTTTCGCGCCGCTCCGCCGAAGACGGAGTGAAGAGTCGAAAATGAGCGCTGACAACACAACCGGCGAAAGCGCGCGCAAGCGCCGCCTGCCCGTCGTGGCTCTCCTGCCGCTTGTCGTTTTCGCGGCGCTGGCAGGCCTCTTCCTCGTCCAGCTTCTGGACGGCGGCGACACGAGCGAGGTGCCTTCCGCGCTGATCGGCAAGCCAGCGCCGGAGTTCTCGCTCGCGCCCGTTCCGGAGCTGGAACGCGCCGGCGAACAGGTGGCAGGCCTTTCGCGCGCGGACCTGCTCGGGCACGTCAGCGTGGTGAATGTCTTCGCCTCATGGTGCGTGCCGTGCCGGCAGGAACATCCGCTGCTGGAGCGGCTGTCGCAGGATGATCGGGTGCAGGTGGTCGGCATCAACTACAAGGACAAGCCGGAGAACGCGCGCCGCTTCCTCGGCAGCCTCGGCAACCCCTATGCCCTCATCGGCGCCGACGAGGCCGGGCGCGCCACGATCGACTGGGGCGTCTACGGCGTGCCGGAGACCTTTATCGTCGATGCGGGCGGTACCATCCGCTTCAAGTTCATCGGCCCGCTCTCGGAAGAAACCTACGCGAGCACCTTTCTGCCGGAACTCGAAAAAGTGATCGCCTCGCCCGCGGGCACGTCAGCCGGTTCCTGATTGCCCGAAACCTCAGGAAAACCGTTGTTTTAATGTTGCCTTGAGCGACAGCCGGCGGGATTCGCGGTAAACTGCCGTCATCGTCTCACCGGCTCGTGACTCGTCTCGGCTGCCCTGCTTGCATATCCTTTATTCAACCGAGCGAACCAAGATCGTAAGCAGGACTTTCGATGGGAATATTCAACGCTTCCGCCCGGTTAGGGGCGGCAATATTGAGTTTGGCAATGATTTTCAGCGTACCGGCAAGCGCCGGCGAAACGGCAGTGCTTGAGTTGTTCACAAGTCAAGGGTGTTCATCTTGCCCGCCGGCGGACAAGCTCCTTGAGAAGGTTGCCGATCAACCGGGAATCGTGGCGCTTTCCTTCCCGGTGGATTACTGGGACTACCTGGGGTGGCGGGACACACTGGCCTCCCCCGCCTACAGCGCACGCCAGCGCGGCTATGCGGAGCGGCGTGGCGACCGTTCGGTCTATACACCGCAGATCGTCGTGAACGGCGGCCCGCATATGGTCGGCTCCGACGCGCGGGCCATCGCGGCCCATCTTCGCGCCGCTTCCGCCATGCCTTGCGACGTGGATGTAAAGGCCGCGGGCGAACTGATCGAGATCGAGATCGACGGCGACCTGCCGGAGGGCACCAAATCCGCGACCGTCTTCTTCCTCTTCGTCGACAGCAGCGAGACCGTGCAGATCGGCAGGGGCGAGAACACGGGCCGAACCATCACCTATACGAATATCGTGCGGGACATGCGCGCCGTCGGTATGTGGAAAGGCGGAAAGGCGAGTTTCAGCCTGCCGGCCAGCGAACTCGAGCGCATGAAGACGGACCGGTTCGCGGCCCTTGTCCAGATCGAGGAGCGGGGCAGGCCGGGCCCGATTCTGGGTGCCGCGATCCACTGAGGCTGCCGCAAGGCAACGTGATCCGGACCTTGAAGCGCCGCAATCAGACCGGCGGAATCAGACGGTTCCGCCGGTTTTTCCATGGATTGCCGCCCGATTGAGCACATCCCTACCTTGCGTGAGCGGAAAAAGATGATAGGCCATTGCCAGTTTTCACTGGCGATGCGCCGAATTTCCGTTTCGCGGAGCTCGGCCCTGCCCGGCAAAGAGTGTGGCGTCGATGGAAGTTCGTCTGCGCATCGCCTTCGGCAGCGTCGTCGTCGGCATCGTCGTTCTGGCGCTGAAATATGTGGCCTATCATTTGACGGGCTCGGTGGCGCTTTATTCCGACGCGCTTGAATCGGTCGTCAACGTCGCCTCCGCCATCGCAGCACTGGGCGCCGTCTGGTACGCATCGAAACCCGCAGACAGCAACCACCCATATGGCCACCACAAGGTGGAATATTTCGCCGCCGTCTTCGTCGGCGTGATGATCGTGCTTGCCGCCCTTTCGATCGCCCGCGAGGCATGGTTCGCCTTCAACGCGCAAAAGCCGGTCGATTTCACCATCGAAGCGCTCGCCGTCAACGGCGGGGCGAGCCTGATCAACGCGGCCTGGGCCTATGTGCTGATCCGCCATGGCCGAAAGGCGCGCTCGCTGGCGCTGGTGGCGGACGGCAAGCACCTCGTCACCGACGTGGTGTCATCCCTTGGCGTCCTTGCAGGCGTGGCGCTGGTGTTCCTGACGGGGTGGCTCACGCTCGATCCGCTGCTAGGTGCGCTCGTGGCGCTCAACATCCTCTGGTCGGGGTGGCAGCTCGTAAAGGAATCGATCGGCGGGCTGATGGACGAAGCGGCCTCGCAGGAGGTTCAGGACAAGATCCGCGATATCATTTCCGCGGCGGGCGAAGGCGCGCTGGAAGCGCATGACCTCAGGACGAGGCCCGCGGGGCGGGTGACCTTCATCGACTTTCACCTCGTGGTGCCGGCGGAGATGACGGTCGTCGATGCGCATGACATCTGCGACCGGATCGAGGCGGCGATCGGCGAGGAAGTGGCCGGTGCGAAAACGACGATCCATGTGGAGCCGGAACAGAAGGCCAAGCACTCCGGCATCGTTGTTCTCTAGCGGTTGCCCAAAAGAAAAGGCCCGGGACGGATTCGTTCCGGGCCAAGTTCGAGGGCGGCTGCACCCTCAGGGAGAACATTTAAAGCCGCTTCAGCGACCGATATCATGCTCGGGCGAGGCGCCGATCTTGTGGATGGAAAGGTCCGCGCCGCGCCGCTCTTCTTCGGGCGACAGGCGTATGCCCTGGATTGCCTTCAGCACGCCGTAGACGAGATATCCGGCGGCGAAGGCGAAGACGACGCCGGCGAACGTGCCGATGACCTGCGAGGCGAAGCTGACGCCGCCGATGCCGCCCATCGTCTCCAGCCCGAAGACGCCGGCCGCGATGCCGCCCCAGGCGCCGCAGATGCCATGCAGCGGCCAGACGCCGAGCACATCGTCCACTTTCAGCTTGAGTTGGCACCACTCGAAGCCCTTGACGAAGATCGCGCCCGCGACGCCGCCGACGAGAAGGCTGCCGAGCGGGTGCATGACGTCCGAGCCCGCGCAAACCGCGACAAGCCCGGCGAGCGCGCCGTTGTGGACGAAGCCGGGATCGTTGCGCCCGACGACAAGCGCGACCAGAATGCCGCCGACCATGGCCATGAGCGAATTGAGCGCGACGAGGCCGGAGATGGCCTCCAGCGAGCCGGCCGTCATCACGTTGAAGCCGAACCAGCCGACGCACAGGAGCCAGGAGCCGAGCGCAAGCCAGGGCAGCGAGGACGGAGGGATGCCGATAGCCCTGCCATCCGCCGTGTAGCGGCCGAGGCGCGCGCCCAGATGAAGCACCGCGCCAAGGGCAATCCAGCCGCCGACCGCATGGACGACGACGGAGCCCGCGAAGTCATGGAACGGTGCGCCGAAAGCGGCCTCCAGCCAGCCCTGGAAGCCGAAATTGCCGTTCCAGACGATGCCTTCGAAGAAGGGATAGGCAAGGCCTACGAGAGCGAGTGTCGCCAGGCACTGGGGCACGAACTTCATGCGTTCCGCAATACCACCCGAGACGATTGCCGGAATCGCGGCGGCGAAGGTGGTGAGAAAAAAGAACTTCACGAGCGTCAGGCCCTGAAGCTCGAAACCGCCGCCGTTCTCACCCGAAAGCGTGGCCGCGCTTGCAAGGAAGGTCGTGCCATAGGCGATCGTGTAGCCGATGATGAAATAGGCGAGCGTGGACAGCGCGAAATCGACGAGGATCTTTACGAGCGCGTTCACCTGATTCTTGTGCCTGACCGAGCCAACCTCCAGAAACGCGAAGCCGCCGTGCATGGCAAAGACCAGTATCGCGCCCAAAAGCACGAAAAAGACGTTTGCACCCTCGTTCATAAAACAATGCCCCCTGCCGTTTCGCCGTTTGCCGGCATTTCGGGCAGATACGAATTCAAGAGGCATGCCATTTGGGCAAGGTGCCGTTTCCGTCGGCAAACGCAGCGTCAGTTCGTATCGATTTGCGGCGAAGGATCGCATTTGCCAAAAAACGAGGCACATTCGCTAGGCAAACTGGCGAATACGCAGGCAAACGTGAAAAAGGCCCCGGCGCATGGCCGGGGCCGAAGGTAGCGCTTTCCGGATCGGGAAAGCGCGACGGGTAGAGATGTTGCGGTGTCAGACGCGCTGGCTGCCGACGCCGAACTCCGGATAGGCTTCCACGCCGATTTCCGCCTTGTCGAGGCCGAGCGCCTCTTCCTCTACGGAAACGCGGATGCCGATGGTGGCCTTGAGGATGAGCCAGATCACCAGGCTCGCGACAAAGGCGAAGACGCCGTAGGAGACGATGCCGACGATCTGCGTGCCGAAGCTGGTGCCGTCGTTGGTGAGCGGCACGGCCAGCGTGCCCCAGATGCCGGCGACAAGGTGGACCGGAATGGCGCCGACCACATCGTCGATCTTCAGCTTGTCGAGCAGCGGCACGACGATGACGACGATGATGCCGCCGATGCCGCCGATGACGACCGCCATGAAGATGCTGGGCATCAGCGGCTCCGCCGTGATGGACACGAGGCCGGCCAGAGCGCCGTTGAGCGCCATGGTGATGTCGACCTTCTTGTACATGATCTGCGTCGCGACGATGGCGACCACAACGCCGGCTGCTGCGGCAGCGTTCGTGTTCACGAAGATGCGGGCGACTGACGAAGCGTCCGCCATGGTGCCCATGGCAAGCTGCGAGCCGCCGTTGAAGCCGAACCAGCCGAGCCACAGGACGAAGGTGCCGAGCGTGGCGAGCGGCATCGACGAGCCTGGAAGGGCATGGACCTGACCGTCCGCACCGAACTTGCCTTTACGCGCGCCAAGCACGAGGACGCCGGCGAGAGCGGCCCAGCCGCCGACCGAGTGCACGAGCGTGGAGCCCGCGAAATCGGAAAAGCCCATCTCGGAGAGCCAGCCCGCGCCCCACTGCCAGGAACCGGCGATCGGATAGATGAAGCCGGTGAGAATGACCGTGAAGATCAGGAACGGCCAAAGCTTGATGCGCTCGGCCAAGGTGCCCGAGACGATGGATGCCGTGGTCGCGCAGAAGACGAGCTGGAAGAAGAAGTCGGAAGCCGCCGCATAGTCGCCCGGATCGGCGTCGGGAGCGGGGATCGCCTTCGGCGTGAACGAGCCGATGAAGCCGCCGTCGACACCGTCGTACATGAGGTTGTAGCCGAAGATCCAGAACATCAGCGAGGCGATGGAATAAAGGGCGATGTTCTTCAGGCACTGCATCGACACGTTCTTGGAGCGGACAAGGCCGGCCTCGAGCATGGCGAAGCCCGCCGCCATGAACATGACGAGGAAGCCGCCGATCAAAAACAGGAGCGTGTTGAAGATATAGGCCGTGTCGGCGGCCGCTGCGAATTCGACCGCAGCGGTTTCGGCAGCGGCAGCGGTGGTGTCCTGGGCGAGCGCCGGGTCGAGGCCGACGAGCACGCCACCGACCGCTGCGGCTGTAAGGAGGGTGAGGTTCTTCATGGGAGTTTCCTTCGGTAGTCGTGCGGTCAAAGCGCTTCGGCGTCGGATTCGCCGGTGCGGATACGCAGTGCCTGGTCGATCTGGAAAACGAAGATCTTGCCGTCGCCGATCTGGCCTGTCTTGGCGGCGGAGGCGATCGCCTCCACGACCTTGTCGACGGCCTCGGACGGAACGGCGACCTCTATCTTGAGCTTCGGCAGGAAGCTCACCGCGTATTCGGTGCCGCGATAAATCTCGGTATGTCCTTTCTGGCGCCCGTAGCCCTTCACCTCGGTGACGGTGATGCCCTGGACGCCGATGCTCGTGAGGGCATCGCGCACCTCGTCGAGCTTGAACGGCTTGATGATAGCCATCACAATTTTCATGCTCGCTTCCCGATCCTTTTCTTAACTTTCTCCGCCGGCGCCTCTTGCGGACCGGCTTTGTTCAACCCGGCCGCCGGAAGCGGCGGGAAAGGCCGATGCCCATGCGTTATTTCAAGGACCGTGCCAACTCGGCAAATGTGGGCGAAATCAGAGGCGTTACGGGATTTCTCAGCGCGATTCGGCGTGGATTCTCAAGGCGCTATACTGCAGCGCAATATTCCCGGCGGGGGGAGTATGGCTGGGAGGCTTCGACTTGCTTGATTGCCTAAATTTTGAGCAAATTAAAATTGCAGATATGATTAAACAATATGCAAATCATACGTAAATGCATGTTTACGTAGCGGCCAATCTCGGGAAGATCGGCAGAGAGCCATTCAAGCGGGAAAATGCCGGGAGACACGGATGCAGGAACTTCTCGGCCATCTTTTCAACGTGATCGGTCCGGTGTTCCTTTGCGCGGCATGCGGCTTTGCCCTTGTGAAGGCGAAGATGCCTTTCGACACCTCGAGCGCTTTCCACGAAAGCGAAGGCGCTTTCGTGATAAGAAATCGCTCCAGGATCAATATGTTGGAGCATATTCTCGTCGTCAAAACAGCTATGTTTTGACGGAATATGCTCTAGGTGGTCACATCCGTGGTCACGACGATTGCGGTTCCGGCGCTGCTGATATCGCATTTGTCCGAGCAGCATGTTTCCTTCGAAAAGCTCGCGGCATTCACCGGCCTTGCCGCGCTGGCGATCGGCACGGTCGGGGTTCTGGCTGCGATCGTGCTTCGCCTTATGGGCTTGTCCGTGCGCACCTATACCGGCGCAATGATGCTTGCCAATGTCGGAAATGTCGGCCTGCCGGTCTGCTCGCTCGCCTTCGGCGAAGAAGGGCTCTCCTATGCCATGGGCTTTTACATCGTCGTGGTCATCGGTGTTTTCACGGTAGGCGAATGGATACCCCAGGGCACGATGAGCCTTTCCCGCCTCGCCAGCTCGCCGATGTTCTATTCGGTCGTCATCGGGGTCGGCCTGATGGCGTTCGACCTGAAGCTGCCCGCAATCCTGAGCGACACCTTGTCGATCCTGGGAGGAGCGGCGATCCCGCTGATGCTGATCACGCTCGGCGTCACCATCGCCTCGCTGACGCTTGAAAACGTGCGGCGCGGAGCGGTTCTTTCGCTCCTGCATCTGGCACTTGCCGGCGGCGTCGCGGCAACGGTTGTCGCGCTTGCGGGCCTGACCGGCACGGCGCGGGCGATCTTCATCCTGCAAAGCCTGATGCCGTGCTCCGTCTTTTCCTACCTCATGGCGATGAAGCACATGCCGGAAAACGGGCCGGACGTGGCGAGCCTCGTGCTTGTCTCCACGTTGCTCACGATCGTCGTGCTGCCGCTCGCCCTGACCTACTGGATATGACCTGCAACCCCGGTTAGCCGGAGAAACCGCCGTCCGCGAGATAGGCGGCCTCGGCCTCGGTCGTCTTGCGGCCAAGAACCTCGTTGCGGTGAGGGAAGCGGCCGAAGCGGCGGATTACGTCAAGGTGGATGAGCGCGTAGAGCTGTTCGTTTTCCCTGCCGTTGCGGCGGAAAAGATCGACCGAACGCTCTTGCGCGGCAATATCCTCCGTATGCTCGAACGGCAGGTAGAAGAAGGTGCGGGCTTCCTTGGGAAATGCCAGGTCGAAGCCTTCGTCCACGGCGCGCGTCGCAACCTCCAGCGCTTTCGCATCGCCCGAAAAGGCGCGCGGCGAGCCGCGGAAGATGTTGCGCGGGAACTGGTCGAGCAGGATGATGAGCGCCAGAGCCGAATGCGGCGCATTCGCCCAATCGTCGAGATCGCCGTTCAGGCCGGCCTCAACCGCACTGGAAAAACGCGTCCGGATCTCCTTGTCGAAAGCGTCGTTCCTTGCGAACCATTTGGACGGACCGGCCCGCCACCAGAAATCCAGAACTTCGAAAGGCGAGGGAAGGCTCATGCTCATCGGGCCGACTCTGATCTTATTAAGGTCTTTTCGAATATGGCGATTCCGAACTATATAGCAGCATACTTTCCGCCATGGGGCCGATGTTGAGCGAAAACGATCTTCACCTCGATTTGAAAGGGCTGAAATGCCCGCTGCCGGTGCTCAAGGCACGCAAGGCCATGTCGCGGCTCTCAACCGGGGCTCGGGTCTCGATCGAGGCGACCGACCCGCTGGCGACCATCGACATTCCCCACTTCTGCAAGGAGGCAGGCCACCGGCTTCTCTCCCAGGAAGTGGACGGCGAATTGTCGCGCTTCGTGATCGAAAAAGGCTGATCGGTCAGCTATTCGCCCGCGAGCCTGTCGATGGCCCTTGCGAGTTTCACATCGAGTTCCGTAAGTCCGCCTGCGTCGTGGGTCGAAAGCGTGACGACGACCGTCCTGTAGACATTCGACCATTCGGGATGGTGGTTCATCTTTTCGGCCCTCAAGGCGACCTTCGTCATGAAGCCGAAAGCCTCGACGAAGTTCTTGAATTCGAAGGTCCTTGTGATGGCGTCCCGCCCCTCGACGGGCGACCAGCCCTTGAGGGTATCGAGCGCTTCGGCGCGGGTATTCCGGTCCAGCAATTCGGCCATTCGCTTTCTCCCGTTGCGTCGTTACGCCCCTTTCCCCACATGAGCTTGATTGGATATCCTACTCCAACAGCGGGCAAGAGAAGGTCGATCATCCAATGTACTCCGTCCTGTTCGTCTGCCTTGGCAACATCTGCCGCTCGCCGCTGGCGGAAGGAATTTTCCGCCACGAGGCGCAAGCAGCCGGACTGGAGCGCGATGTCGCGGCCGATTCCGCCGGTACGGGCGCGTGGCACATCGGCAAGGCGCCCGACCCGCGCTCGATCGGTATCGCGCACCGGCACGGGATCGATATTACGGGACTGAGGGCACGGCAGGTAAGCGCCGAGGATTTCTCCCGTTTCGATCTTATCCTCGCGATGGACGGCTCCAACCTTGCCGCGCTCGAACGCCTGCGGCCCGCAAACGGGAGCGCCGAGCTTCGCCGGTTTCTCGCGGTGGACGTGCCCGACCCCTATTATGGCGGGGATGACGGTTTCACGGATGTCTACCGGATGGTCCGGGGCGGCTCGCTTGCGCTGATCGATGAAATTCGCGCACGAAACGGAACCGTGGCGGGGTAGAAACTGTTGGGCTTTGAGCCTGGCACCGAAAACAAGGAGGACATGACATGAGCGGAGTGCGTATCGACCACGACGCGTGGGTGCTCGTCGGCGACGGCGAGAAGGCGCTTGTCTTCCGCAACGAGGGCGATGCCGACTACCCGAACCTGCAGGTGGTGCAGATCCTCGAACATGAAAACCCCGCGACGCGCGAACAGGGGACGGATGCGCCGGGGCGCCTGAGCGACGGGCCGACGAGCCAACACAAGAGTGCCGTCGAGGTCACCGACTGGCACAAGCTTGAAAAGCACCGCTTCGCCAAGGAAATCGCCGATGCGCTCTACAAGGCGGCGCACAAGGGGCGGTATTCCAAGCTGGTGGTGGCGGCTCCGCCCATGACGCTGGGCGATCTGCGCAAATCGTTCCACAAGGAGGTATTGAGCCGCATCGTAGCTGAAGTGGACAAGACGCTGACCGGCCATCCGCCGTCGAAGATCGAGCAGATACTCTCGACGAAGGATTGACGGCGGAAATCGTTCCGGGAGATGGAGACCGGAGCTGCGCCATGGCCCTTCATGCCGCGGCGCGTCCGGCATGGCGGACATCGACGGCCGGAGCTTATTCTTTTCCGAACTTCCCCGCCCACCTTGCGAACCCGGAGCGAATGCGAGACGCCGTTTTTGCGATGCCGCGCCTGAGCGCCTGTCCCGCGCGCGAGAACCCGCGTTCCAGGGCAGCTTCGGTGAGGAATTCAGGCGGGTGCGCATAGAAGATCCGATAGGCGATCAGCAGGATCAGGAAGGTGATCCCCCAGGAAATCAGCGTATCGGAGAGGAAATGCCCGCCGAAGGCGACGCGGTTCAGCGAAAGGGCGGCGGCTAGCACTAGAACGGCAGCGGCGACGGGCGCCCGCCAGGGTTTCGGCGCGAGAAACGCCAGCGACAGGAGCCAGATGCTGGAAGATGCCTCGCCGGACACGAACGAGCAGTTCGCGTCGCAATAGTCCGTCACATGCCAGACGGGAACGTAAGGCATGTCGCCGCCGAAAATATCGACATTGCGCGGGCGCGGCCTGCCCCAGTTGTCCTTCAGAATCGCGTTGACGACGATGCCGGGCGCGAGGATGAGCGTTGAAAGAAGAAAAAGCGGCGCGCGCAAGGGGGCGACGGACTTGCGGTCCGGGAAGGCGAGCTTCAGGAGAAGGACCGCGACGCTGGCGACCGCAACCAGCTTGACGAGGAACAGACCCAGGCGGCGCAAATCGTTCAGGAAGGGAGACCGGGTGGCCCAAAAGCCGGCGTTGCCGTCGTAGAATATCGCCGAAACCGCACGGTCCACGCCCGGAAAGACGAGGAAAAAGGCGGAGACGAGCACGATATAGACAAGCGTTGCGAACACGGGATGGCGCGCCGCGATCCCGACCGTCTTCTTCCATGGGCCTTTGGCGGAGGTGTGCTGCATTTCGTGCCGTGGAATCCTGCTTTTACCCAAATTGCCTTCAAAGCTTCACTAACCCAATTGACGTAACCGTCCAATGGCCGATTTGACGCCCTTGCCGACGGATCGATCAACGAGAGTGCCCATGACGAAGCCCGCAATCTCCTTCTGGTTCGAATTCGCGTCGACCTACAGCTACCTGAGCGCAATGCGCATCGAGACGCTTGCACGCGAGCGAGGCGTCGATATCGACTGGCGGCCATTCCTGCTCGGTCCGATATTCGCGGAGCTTGGCTGGTCGACATCGCCTTTCAACCTGCAGCCCGCCAAGGGCGCCTATATGTGGCGCGACATGGAACGCCAGTGCGAGCGCTTCTCCCTGCCGTTCACGCACCCCGTGCCGTTCCCCCAAAACGGCATTAAGGCGGCGCGCATCGCCTGGTGCCTGCGGAAAAGCGAATGGATCGGCAGCTTCGTGCGGGCCGTCTATGCGGCGGAGTTCGGACAGGGGCAGGATATTTCGGATGCCGCGTTCCTCGCTTGCGTTCTCGTCGACATAGGCGCGCCGGCGAAGAACGTCATGCAACGTATCGAAACGGGTGAGGTGAAGGACGCCCTGCGAGCGGAGGTGGAGGAGGCGAAGCGTCTCGGCATATTCGGCGCGCCGAGTTTCGTCACGCCCGACGGCGAACTTTTCTGGGGTAACGACCGGCTGGACGAAGCTCTGGACTGGGCGCTTCGCCACCCAGGATAAATTCGTGGCCCTTGAAGAGGCGAAAGAGTAGATTCCACCCGCAATTCAGACCGGGTCCAACCATGAATTTCGTGCCTGATACACCTGTCCTGTTCGCTTTCTCGATAGCCTGCATCGTGCTGGCGGTAACGCCTGGTCCGGACATGACGCTTTTCGTGAGCCGCGCGCTGTCGCAAGGACGAAGCGCAGGCTTCATGTCCATGGCGGGCGCACTCACAGGCAGCGTCGTGCATACGATGATGGTCGCTTTCGGCCTTTCCGCGCTGATCGCCGCATCTGCTTCGGCCTTCTTCGCGGTCAAGATCGTCGGCGCGCTCTACCTCGTCTGGCTTGCCGTCGATACGATCCGGCACGGCTCGGCGCTGACCGTTTCTCGGGAGAAGACGGAACGAAAATCCATGTCGCGCGTTTTCATGACAGGCCTGCTCGTCAATCTGCTCAACCCGAAGATCGCGCTCTTCTTCCTGACCTTCCTGCCGCAGTTCGTCGAGGCGAGCGACCCGGATGCGGCCGGCAAGCTGATATTTCTCGGCCTGTTTTTCGTGGCTCTCTCGATCCCGATTTGCGCGGCGATGGTGGTTGGCGCGGATGCGTTTTCGAGCACCCTGCGACGCTCGCCGAAGGTCATGCGCGTGTTCGACTGGCTGTTCGCCACCGTGATCGGCGGATTCGCCGTCAAGCTCGTTCTGGCAAGCCGAAGCTGACCTGGCTGTCGGGCGCCCTGGCGTCAACGCTGCCTTAAGGCAACAGGGCGTAAAAAACGTAAAACCGCTGCTTTACCTTACTGGCGAGGGATTCGATTCGCCCCAGATTTACAATAAGGTGAGTGAATCTGCGGGTGATTCTACCCGAATGCGAGCCGGCTCGGGGGCAAACGTGCGGGCGGCCAACATGCGGGCAGGCGGATCCAATTCGACCGGGCAACCAAGGACCGAAGATGTCTTCGATCAGGAAATTTTCCGTTTCAGCGATTGCGTGCGCGGCCGCCGCGGGCGCGATGCTGGTTTCTTCGGCGCCGGCGGAGGCGCAAGGCTTTCTGGACCGTCTGTTCAACCCGAAACATTACGACAACGGACAGCGCCGCGCCCAGGAACCGGTGCGCCGCGAAATCCCGAAAGTGCGCGTCAGCGGCCCGCGCTACTACACCTATGAACCCGACAGGCTCAAAACGGCCGATCTTGCAAGTCTCGGCCATGAGCTCGACGCATATGCGCAAGCGCTGGAAACGCGCCTGGAGGACGAGGCGCGGCTGAAAGACAGGCGCATCCCGCATAAAGGCACGGCTGATGCGCCGGTGATCAGGGCATCGCTGGAAGTGCGGAGTCCGGCTGGAAATTTCATCGCGGACCCGGCGTTCCTCGATGCACGCGGCGTATTGAAGCGGACGCAGGTGAGGGCGCTGCCCGAGGTGATCGAGGCGATCGAGGCCTATTATGCGACGCATCCGGCGTTCGTCTGGATCATGAACGGCATGATCACCGAAAAGGCGGTTTCCGCCGTCAATACGATGAGCGAGGCGGCGCAGGTCGGCCTCGATCCGGCCGACTATCGCGTGGCATTCCCTTCCCTTGACGGCGTTGTGGACAAGGCCGCGCGGCAGGCCGAACTCATGCGCTTCGAGATGGAGCTTTCGGCGGCCGCGCTCACCTATTCGCTCGATGCCGCGCGCGGGCGCATCGATCCCAACCGCATCTCTGGCTATCACGACCTGCCGCGCAAGGAGGTGGACCTCAAGCTCGTGATGGGCAGCATCGCGGCGACGGATGACGTCTACGCCTATCTGCAGGGGCGCAGCCCGTCGAACCCGCAGTTCGTGCGGTTGATACGGGCGCTGGCGAAACTGAAGGAGGCCGATGAGGGCGAGCGGGTGGAAATCGCCGAGGACACCTTCCTGCGGCCCGGCGGAAAGAGCATCGAACTCAAGAACGTTATCGCCGCGATTGGCCTGAAAGGGTCCGACGATCTCAAGACGGCGCATGCCGATACGCTTGGCGCCTATGACGGGGGAGAGGACTATACTCCCGAACTCGTGGCGGTCCTCAAGGATTTCCAGGCGGAAAACGGCCTGACCGCCGATGGCATCATCGGCAAGAACACGATCCGCGCGCTCGAAGGGATTTCGAACGCGGACAAGATCGAGAAGGTGAAGCTCGCGATGGAGCGGCTGCGCTGGTTGCCGCGCGATTTCGGGCCGCGCTACGTTTTCATCAATCAGCCCGCGTTTACGGCGACCTATATGAGCGAGGAGCGAGACCCGCTTTCCATGCGCGTCGTCGTCGGCCAGAAATCGAACCAGACGTATTTCTTCTCCGACAAGATCGAAACGGTGGAATACAACCCCTATTGGGGCGTGCCCTACTCCATCATCGTCAACGAGATGCTGCCGAAGCTCGCGCAGGACCCTTCCTACCTCGACAGGATCGGCTATGAGGTTTCGACCGTCTCGGGCCGTCAGGTCTCCTCGGCCTCCGTCGACTGGTATGCGGTTGCCCAGAAGCGGCAACCGATCAACGTGCGCCAGCGTCCGGGCAGCGACAATGCGCTGGGCGAACTGAAGATCCTCTTCCCCAACAAGCACGCGATCTACATGCACGACACGCCGGCCAAGCGGCTTTTCAAGAAGGATGCCCGCGCCTTCAGCCACGGCTGCGTACGCCTCGAAGACCCGCGCGCCATGGCCGCCGCCGTGCTTGGCAAGCCGCTCGACTATATCGGCTCGCGCATCGCCCAGGGCCGGAACGACAGCGATCCGGTCACGCGTGACATCCCCGTCCACGTCGCCTATTTCACCGCCTGGCCGGAGCCCGACGGCAGCATGGGTTATTACGCGGACGTCTATGAGCGCGACGAGTATCTGAAGAAGGCGATCGAGGCGACGCAAGCCGCGCGAAGCTGAATGAGCACGGCCGAAATGCGCTCTCAGCCGCCGGGCTTGACGCCCGAATAGACCGTCTCGAGCGTCCTGTGGAGTGCCGCGGGATCCACGGGCTTTTCGATCACGGCACTGAAGCCGCGGGCGGAAAGCGCATTGCGGTCCGCATTGGAGGCCGCGGTAACGGCGATCGCGGGCAGGGATCTGCCCCCCTCCTCATCGCGCAGCGCCTCAAGGGTCTGAAAACCGTCCATTCCCGGCATGGTGAGATCGATTAGCGCAACGTCGAAACGCTGATCGTCTCGCGCGGCCTCGAAGCGGGCGAGCGCTTCCTCGCCGCTTGCGGCAATCGCGACATCGACGCCGAAAGCCTTGAGCACGGTGGCGAGAAGGCGCCGATGCGTCTCATTATCGTCGACGACAAGCACGCGCCTGGGCAGGACGCCGCCTTCCGGCACCGGCATTTCCCGCTGTTGCGAGCCGCCCGGGCTTGAACCTTCTTTTTCCCTGTAGATCGGGAACGTGAGTTGGAAACGACTGCCCGAGGCCGAAGTACTTGCGAGTTCGAGGCGCCCGCCGGCGCCAGCCGCAAGATGGCGGGCATTCCAGAGGCCAAGACCCATCCCGCTCTGCCTGCCTGCGGCGTCTTCGCCCCGGCGGTAGGGTTTGAAGAGACCGCTGCGGTCATCCTCCGAAATCCCGCCGCCGCTGTCCTCAACGTCCAATATCAGGACGGGGGACTGCGTGTCCGCCACCGCCTTCGCTTCGAGGACGACCGATCCGGCATCCGTATATTTGACCGCATTGTCGGCAAGAACGGAGGCGATCCGGCGTAGCGCGGCGGTATCGGCGACCTGGTAGCCGGCCAGCGCGCCGTCTATCCGCAAGTGAAAATCCAGGCCCTTTTCCCTTGCCGCTGCACCGAACAGCCTGCCGACCCCGCTCAGAAGCGCGTGGACGTTCGGCGTTCCGGCGTCGGCCCGCTCAAGGGCATTGGCCCGCGCGCTATCGAGAAGGTTCGTCGTCATCGCAAGCAGGGCGTCGATCGCTTCCAGAACGGTGCCGAGCGCCTGGGACTGCGTATCGCTCATCGGCTCGCGCATGGCGATTTCGGTCGCCGTGCGCATGGCCGAAAGCGGCGTACGCAGGTCGTGAACGAGGGCGGCCTGCCGGTCGCGGTCGTCTTCGTGCGGGCGTATGTCCGTCGGTTTCTTGTCGCTCACCGGCCCCGCCTGCGTTCCGGAGCGCTTTCCCGGGCCGGGAAGACCGCTCCAGATACAATATGCTCAGCGCCTGGATTCGTGCGGCGCCTGCACGGTCAATCTAGCTATCGGTGAGGCGGGCGCCAGAATCAAGCTCCGCGTACCGTTCCGGCGCGGCAATCACTTGCGCAACACCTGGCGACATGCCATTCAACGCCAATGATCACACAAATTCTGATGGTTGTGCTGCCGGTCTTCGCACTGATCGGGATCGGCTACGGCTCCGCGCGGATCGGGCTTCTGGATGCCAGGATCGGCGACGCGCTCGGCCAATTCGTCTTCGTGATCGCGATCCCCGTCCTGATCTTCAAGACGCTGGCGACCAGCTCGCTCGGCGGCGTATCGCCCTGGGGCTTCTGGTTCGCCTATTTCACCGGCGTCGCCGTGGTCTGGACGCTTGGCACGCTGATCATCCGAAAACTCTATGGCCGTGAGGCGCGCGCCGGCGTGATCGCCGGCATCAGCGCGGCCTTCGCCAACACGGTCATGGTCGGCATTCCGCTGATCACCGCCGTTTTCGGCGAACCGGGACTGGTGCCGCTCTTCGTGCTGATCTCCATTCATCTGCCGCTCCTGACGATCGTCTGCGCGATCGTGATGGAGCGCGCGGCGGTCGTCGACGGGACGGAGAAGGGCCGCCCGATCGGGGAAATCCTCAAGACGGTGCTGAACAACCTGATCACCAACCCGATCGTCGTCGGCATTCTCGCCGGCGCCTTCTGGCAGATCGTCGGCCTGCCGGTCGACGGGCTTTTCAAGGTGATCCTCGACCAGATCGGCGGTGCGGCGCTGCCCGTGGCGCTCTTTTCGCTCGGCATGAGCATGGTGCGCTACGGCATACGCGGAAACGTGGGGCCGGCGATCATTCTAAGTACGCTGAAGGCCTTCGTGATGCCGGCGGTCGTCTATGTCATGGCGCGCTACGCCGTCGGCCTTCCGCCGCTCTGGGTGTCCGTTGCCACGCTCACCGCCTGCTGTCCGACGGGCATCAACGCCTTTCTTTTCGCAAGCCGCTACGGAACGGGGCATGCGATGTCGGCAAACTCCATCACCTTCACAACGGCGGGGGCCGTCGTCACGACAGGTCTGTGGATGGCCTTCCTCGGCCTTTGAGCGACAACTACCGAAGTGCGATCATCGCGCGAATGTCCGCGGGCGTGTGGCCGGCGGCGCGAAGCTCGCGCAGGGACGTGTCGCGCGAGGATTTGGAAAGCTTGCGCCCATCCGGCCCGAGGATGAGCCGGTGATGGTGGTAGACCGGTTCGGGCAGATCCAAGAGTGCCTGCAGGAGCCGATGGACGGCGGTGGCGAAGAAAAGATCCTGCCCCCGCATGACGTGGGTGACGCCCTGCAGAGCATCGTCGACCACGACGGAAAGGTGATAGCTCGTGGGCGTGTCCTTTCGCGCGAGCACCACATCGCCCCAACTTGCGGGATCCGCGACCAACAGCCCGTGCTCGCCGTTTGGTCCGCTACCCGCTTCACGCCATGTCAGGGGCTTGCCGATCCGCGCGAGCGCCTTTTCCATGTCGAGCCGCAGGGCGAAAGGCGCATTGGATGACTTGCGTCGTTTAATCTCCTCCGCGCTTAGCACGGCTTCGTCTCCGGGATAAATCGGCGCTCCGTCGGGGTCGCGCGGGTAGTCCCTGGCGCCCGCCTCATGGGCGGCGACATGTGCCTTGATCTCGCTTCGTGTGAGATAGCCGCGATAGATGAGCCCCATTTCGTCGAGCCGGGCGAGGGCCGCGCGATAATCGTTGAAATCGTCGGACTGGCGGCGGACGGGCTCCTCCCACGAAAGTCCGAGCCAGGCAAGATCCTCCAGCATTTCGCGGGTGAGTTCCGGCGTGCAGCGGATGATGTCGATATCCTCTATCCGCAGCAGGAAACGCCCGCCGGCCTCCCGCGCCGCTTCGTAGTTGAGCAGGCCCGAAAGCGCATGGCCGAGGTGCAGATGCCCGTTCGGGGAGGGCGCGAAGCGGTAAACAGGGCGAGAGGAAGTGGGCATGGGGCTTGAAGCGCGGTGAGGGATGGTGAAGGTTCTTTCTTCCGTCAATCTTCTATCAATGCTGCGAATGAACGGAAAGGACGCCCTTTGAAGCCGATCGATTCGCTTGACGTCATTCTGGAGGGGATCGAGCATCTGAAGCGGGCCGATCCGCGTCTTCTGCCTGTCGTGGAAATGGCGGGCGAAGTGCCGCTCAGGAGGCGCGCGCCGGATTTCGCCGGGCTGGTGAATATCGTCGTCTCCCAGCAGGTCTCGGTTGCAAGCGGGAATGCGATTTATTCGCGCGTGGAGGAACTCGTCAGCCCGTTCGAAGCGGTGACGCTTGCCGGCATCACTGACGAGGAGCTGGGAAAGGCCGGCCTCTCGCGGCCCAAGATACGCACAATGCGGGCGATAGCGGGCGCCATAAATGGCGGCCTCGACCTCGCGGCGCTCGCGTCATGTCCGCCAGAGGAAGCGCATGCCAGGCTTTGCGAGATCAAGGGCGTGGGCCGCTGGACGGCCGATATCTACCTGCTTTTTTGCGCGGGCCATCCGGACATCTTCCCGAGCGGCGATGTCGCGCTTCAAAACGCGGTGCGGGATGCCTTCGGCCTGGAAGATCGCCCGACGCCCGACGCGCTTGACGAGATCGCCGTGCTGTGGGCGCCCTGGCGCGGCGTCGCCGCCCGCCTGTTCTGGGCTTATTATCGGACGCTACGTCAAGGTCGGGAAACCCTGCCCGTATAATCATGCATAATGGTTCCAGGACAACCCGGAGCCTTGCGTATGACGGAAAACTGGCTGGAATCGCTTCTCACCGAAGTCCGCTTCTATTTTACGCGGTTGAACGAGCGGCTCTGGGTCAGGCCGTTGACGTATTGCCTTTCGGCGGTCGCCTGCGTGCTGCTTGCCCGTTTCGCCGATCTCAAGGGCGCGGATTGGCCGACGCCTTCCGTCGAACCGGAAATGGTCGAAAAGCTCCTGACCATCCTGTCCACCTCCATGCTGGCGGTGGCGACCTTCGCCGTTTCCTCCATGGTCGCCGCCTATGCCTCGGCAAGCACTTCGGCCACGCCGCGCGCCTTCTCCGTGGTCGTGGCGGATGACGTATCCAAGACGGCGCTTTCAAGCTTCATCGGCGCATTCATCTTCTCTGTCGTCGGCGTGATCGCCGTGAAGACGGGTTACTTCGGGCGTTCCGGTCTGTTCGTGCTTTTCCTCATGACGCTCAGCCTGTTCGCCTGGGTGGTGCTTACCTTCATTCGCTGGGTGGACAGGATCGCGCGCCTTGGCCGCATGGGTCACACGATCCGGAAGGTCGAGGGAGCGACAAGTGCCGCGCTCAACTTCTGGGGCGACAATCCGAACCTTGGCGGCGTGCCGGCACAAGATCGTGCCTACCCCGGCGAGCCCGTGACGATCGGGCGGATCGGCTTTGTCCAGATGGTCGACATGCCCGCCCTGCAGGAATTCGCGGAAACGCATGACGCCACAATCACCGTCGCAAGCCTGCCTGGAACCTTCATGACGCGAGAGCGCCCGGCTGCTTTCGTCCGCTTCAACAAGGAGATGGAAGAAACGCCCGGCACGGATGAAATCGGAGAAGCGTTCATCACCGGGGATGAACGAACCTTTACGGCCGATCCGCGTTTCGGGTTCGTGGTGCTTTCGGAGATTTCGAGCCGTGCGATGTCGCCGGCTGTGAACGACCCCGGAACGGCAATCGAGGTGATCGGCAGTATCACGCGCCTTTTGAGCGACTGGGCCGGACGCAGGCGCGAGGAAAGGCCGAAACCGCAGTTCGACAGGGTGTTTGCGCCAAATGTTTCGGTGTCCGCGCTCTTCGACGATGCCTTCATGGCGATTTCGCGCGACGGTGCGGGCTTCATCGAAGTGGGCCTCAAGCTCCAGCGCGCATTTGCGGCACTCGATGCGACGGACGACGAAGCCGTGCGGCGCGAAGTGCGCCTGCACGCAGCGGAGGCTGCCAAACGAGCGGAAAAGGCTCTTGCCTACGAGAGCGACCGGGTACGCCTGAAGGCAGCCATGATGGCCGGCCCTTCGCCCGATCAATAAGGCTGTTTCGGGCCCCGGTCGTCCGACAGAGACTCCTGCGAGCGCTTGACGAGGTCCTCGATCGCATCGGCCAGATGCACATCCGATATCGCCATATCGCCGCGCGCCACGCGGATGCGATGGGCCTCCAGAAGGACCTGGGCGTGCGTGAAGCCCACCGGCGGCTCGAACTTGTAGGAGGCAAGTTCGAGAAGATGGCCGAGCGGATCGCGGAAATAGATCGAATCCATGAAGCCCCGGTCCTTGTGGCCGGAATTCGGGATGCCGCGCTCCTCAAGCCGCCTTTCCACCTGGGTGAAGGTGGCGCGCGATACGGAAAAGGCGATGTGGTGTACCGTGCCCGGCGCATTCGGATTGGGTGAGGAGTCCTTCTTGCGCGCTTCGTCGGTGAAGATCGTAATGAGGCGTCCGTCGCCCGGATCGAAATAGAGGTGGTTTACGTCGTGATCGTCGAGGTTCGGCTGCTCGAAGACGAAGGGCATGCCGAGCACGCCCTCCCAGAAGTCGATCGATGTTTGCCGGTCCGCCCCGTTCAGCGTGATGTGGTGCACGCCTTGTGTCTGGATCTTCTGCATGGTCATGCCCTTGCCGCATTTCAATCGGGAGCCATGTTAGGACGGGTTCGGATCGGGGTCGAGTGTCGGTTCAAAGGACGCTACAAAGGTGGTTTCCGGTTTCTGGCTTACTTCGATAACCGGGCCGAAATGGAGACCACATGCTGGACGGACCGCGCTTATCTCCGCTCTCCGGCGAGCCTGCGAAACGGCTCGTCGTCATCCTGCATGGCTACGGCGCGGACGGCGCCGACCTGATCGAACTGGGCCGCGCCTGGGCCGAAGCGCTTCCCGACGCGGCGTTCGTCGCGCCGAATGCGCCCGATGTCTGCGATATCTGGGCGGCGGGACGGCAGTGGTTTCCGTTGACCATGCGCGATCCGTCCGAATACTGGCGCGGCGTGGTGGCGGCGAGGCCCGTTCTCGACGAATTCATCGATGCCGAGCTTGCCCGCCACGGCCTGAGCGAGGCCGAGACCGCGCTCGTCGGCTTCTCCCAGGGCGCGATGATGGCCCTTCACGCCGGGCTTCGTCGCAAGAAGTGCCTGGCCGGGATCGCAGCCTATTCGGGGTTGCTGGCGGGGCCTGAGTTCGTGGCGGAAGAGGCCGCCAGCCGGCCGCCGATCCTGCTGGTGCACGGCGAGAAGGACGATGTCGTTCCTCCCTTTCACCGTGGCAATGCGCAGGCGGCGCTTGAAGATGCCGGTTTCGAGGTCGCAAGCCACGGCATCGAAGGGCTGGGCCACGGCATCGATCCGACGGGCACGCAACTGGGCGCGGCCTTCCTGCGGCGGGTGCTTGCCTGAGCGCTATGAGCCTCCGGAATTGAGATCGAACTCGGCAACGACCGGGGCATGGTAGGAGCCGACCGTGCTTTCGCTGTCCGCTTCATCCTCAAGCCGCGCGTTGAGCACGCGGACCGTGCCGGCGGTTTCCGCAAGCCTGGGGCTTGCGAGAATATGATCGAGCATCCGCCCGCGCCCGTGATGGAGCACGCTGTGGCGCAGGCGCTTGTCGATATCGCGGTCCAGGAGGCGCATGTGGCGATGCCGAAGCGCCGGATTTCCGGTTTCCTCCGGATCGGCCGCGATGATCCTGAGCGCCGGCTCGACCCCGCCTGCGTTGAAGTCTCCGGCGGCAAAGATCAGCGGGTCGTCCTCGGCATCGAAAACCGCATCTATCGCAAGCCGGAGTTCCAGGGCCTGGGCGATACGCTTCATCGAGGCGAGGAACAGGCCCTCCGCCCAGGCGGGGGCGGTGTTCCAGGCATGGGCGCTTGCCTTGCCGCCGGGAATCGGTGCTGCGATGGGCGCGCGCATGTGAACGCTGAAGAGATGCAGCTTCCGCCCGTCCGGCAGGCGTGCCGCCGTTTGCAGGATCGGCCGGTCGAAGGAAAACGGTTCGCGCCCGGGCAAAGCGGGGGTGGCCTGGACGGGGCGCCAGAGCGGGGGGTCGACCCTTTGCCACCAGAGCGATTGCGCGGCTTCCAGAGGATGGCGCGAGACTATTACGATGCTGTGCCGGTCCGCCGGGCCCTTGCCGTCGGCGCGCAGGCTCCAGACCCTGTGGAAGGTCTCGTAGCGCGTGCCCTTCAGCAGTGCGTCGAGCGCGGTGAAGGCGCGAATGTCCTGCCCGTCCACATGCTGGGCGTTCACTTCCTGAAGGCAGAGGATGTCGGCCTCAAGCGCCTCCAGCTGCGGACGAAGGGCCGCGATGCGTGGGGCAAGCTCTTCCGGTTCCAGCTTTTCGGAGCCGAAGGATTCCAGGTTGAAAGTGGCTGCCCGCATCTTGCCCCGCACGCCCGCGAACCGATAAATCAAACGTAGCTTAAAGCCATGATAGCAAATCGGAAGCATTCGGCATGCCTGATCCCTGCCCCTGCGGCTCGAAACGCGATTACGACGCCTGCTGCGGGCGCTTTCATTCAGGCGAAGGCGTGCCCGAAACGGCGGAAGAGCTGATGCGCTCGCGATATTCTGCCTATGTGCGCCGGGAGATGGACTATCTGGAAGAAACGCTGTGGCCCGCGAAGCGGCGGCATTTCGACAAGCAGGCGGCCGAGCGCTGGGCAACCGAGAGCGCATGGGTGGGGCTTTCGGTCCTGAAATCGGAGGCCGGGGGTAAGGACGACGCAAGGGGTACGGTGCTTTTCATCGCCCGCTTTTTTGCCGGCGGCGACATGCACGAACACCGAGAACTCAGCCTTTTCCGAAAGAAAAGCGGGCGCTGGTACTACGTCGAGGGCCTGCCGGAAAGCTGACTGAGACAGGACGGTGTGTTCAATCGATCGGGAAGGGACGCTGTTCCTCTATCGCTTCCATGGCGAAATAGGATGTAACGGAATCAAGTTCCACGCCCGAGATCAGGCGCCGGTAGACCGCGTCGTAGCCTGCCATATCCTCCGCCACGACCTTCAGCAGATAGTCGTAGTCGCCGCCGATCCGGTAGAAGTCGATCACTTCCGGGATCGATGACACGTGCCGGCGGAATTCCGTCAGCCACTCGATGGAGTGGTGGCGCGTCCTCACCATGACGAAGACGACGAGACCGAGACCGAGCTTGTCCCGGTCAAGGCGCGTGGTCTGGCCGAGGATGATGCCGTCGCGCTTCAGCGCTTGGATGCGGTTCCAGCAGGCGTTGGCGGAAAGGTTCACCTTCTCGGCGATTTCGCGCTGCGTGAGCGATCCGTCCCGCTGCAGCAGGCGCAGGATCGCCTTGTTGAATTGATCGAACAAATCCATATTCCGTCGAATAGATTCACATGTTTCAGCGTAATTGATCTAAAAATGTAAAATCAATCCCACGCTGTTTCGCATAGCCTGATCCTGGCAATTCGATGACAGGACGGTCGAAAATGGATCTGGCAGGCTTTCGCTCTTCACTTGATGCAGATGACGTCGTCGCAAGGCTGCGACGCGGCCTTATCGGCGAAGGCGTGCCCGTGCCCGGCCCCTTCGGCGAACATCCCCTCGTATATGCGGATTATACGGCGTCGGGCCGCGCTCTTCGGCCGGTGGAGGATTTCATCGCCGAACATGTGCTGCCATATTATGCCAACAGCCATACGGAAGCCTCCTTCTGCGGCGCGAGGATGACGGCGCTGAGAGACGAGGCGCGCAGCATTATCGCCAAGGCCGTCAATGCCGGACCGGGCGAAACGGTGATCTTCACCGGTGCAGGTGCGACGAGTGCGGTCAACCGCCTGGTCTCTTTGCTGGCGTTCGACGGCTCACGGGCGATCCGCCCGCTGGTACTGATCGGGCCCTACGAGCACCATTCGAATATCCTGCCATGGCGGGAATCCCGTGCCGAGGTCGTCGAAATTCCGGAAGCGGACGGCGGCGGCCCCGATCTGGTCGAGCTGGAACTCATGCTCGTGCGCCAACCGGCCGAGCGCCTCGTGATCGGCGCGTTTTCGGCTGCTTCCAACGTGACGGGCATCAAGGCCGACGTGGACGCCGTCACCGCGCTCCTGAAGCGCTATGGCGCCCTTGCCGTCTGGGACTACGCAGGCGGCGGGCCGTATCTGCCGATCGACATGAACCCCGGTGAGGGGCTTGAAAAGGATGCGGTATTTCTTTCGCCGCACAAGTTTCCGGGTGGACCGGGCGCCTCCGGAGTGCTGATCGTACGAAACACCGCAGTCAGCCGGTCGCGCCCGACATGGCCGGGCGGCGGCACCGTCTCGTTCGTTTCGCCATGGGGGCATGACTACGCAGGCTCGCTTGCTGCGCGCGAGGAAGCGGGCACACCCAATGTCATCGGCGATATCCGCGCCGCGCTCGCCTTCATTGTGAAGGATGCCGTCGGCGAGGATTTCATCGCCCGGCGTGACAGCGAACTGGCCGAACGCGCGTTCGCCGCGTGGAAAGGCCACCCTTGCATCGAGATACTGGCCTCGGACCGGCGCGACCGTCTGCCGATCTTTTCGCTCCGTCTGTTTGAGGAAAACGGCCAGCCGATCCATCAGCAGCTTGCGACGCGCATGCTGAGCGACCTGTTCGGCATCCAGGCGCGTGGCGGCTGCGCCTGCGCGGGGCCCTACGCTCATCGCCTGCTCGGCATCGGCCGCGAGGCGTCGGATGTGATGCGGGAGGCCATCCTTTCAGGTCGCGAGATCGAGAAGCCGGGCTGGTGCCGGCTTAATTTCGGCTATCTGATCGACGATGAAACCGTCGATTTCATTCTGCGCTCTGTCACCGAATTGACCAGAGTGGCAGGAGAATACTGGCCGTATTATCGCTGTGACGAGGCCACTGCCCGCTTTCGGCACGAGAACGAAGCCGAGGCGATTGCCTAGTCGTTCGCGGGCTTCTTCCGGCGGGGTTTGGCCTTGAATTTCCTGGCGGAAGGTTTTCCGGATGTTCTCTCCTGCCCGGCTGGCTTGCGACCCTTCGGCTTCCCGTGTCCGGCGCGGCCACGGGAAGGTGTGTGCTCGCCCTCGTCGGAAAGGGTGATCTTCACGTTCTTCTCGCCCGTGCCGTTCACGACGATGGTCTGCCAGAACCGGTCTGCCGCCTCGGGCGATATCTCCACACGCGTATCCGCCTCGTTGATGCGGATCGTGCCTACGTCTCGCTTGGTAACGTGTCCGGCACGGCAGATCATCGGCAACAGCCAGCGCGGATCGGCGCGGTGCTTGCGGCCGAGCGATACACGAAACCACACGCCGCCCTCGAAATTGGGCTGGCGCTGTGCGCCATCCCCCTTGGATCCCTGTCCAGCGGCCCTGTCCGGCCGGTCCTTGCCGCGCCGGCGCTCGCCTTCCTCCCGCCTGGCGGGAACGGCCTCGATAAGATCCTCCGGCGTCGGGTAGCGCGCTTGAAGAAGACGCAGGTAGGCGCTGGCGATTTTCTCCGCGCCATGCTTTTCCAAAAGCTCGGCGGCGAGAGAGGCGTCCTCTTCGCCGGTTTCTCCGATCAGCGAAGGATCGTCCAGGATACGAGCCCTGTCGCGGACGCGAATATCGTCCGCCGTCGGGGTCTGTGTCCAGTTCACTTCCACGCCTGCGCCGCCAAACAGCCGCTCCGCGCCGCGCCGCCGGGTATAGGGCACGATGACCGCGCTGACGCCCTTGCGGCCCGCACGCCCGGTTCGTCCGCTCCTGTGAAGGAGTGCCGCGCGCCCTGTCGGCAAATCGGCGTGGATCACCAGATCGAGGTTCGGCAGGTCCAGACCCCGGGCGGCGACATCGGTCGCGACGCAAACGCGGGCCCGCCGGTCGCGCATCGCCTGAAGGGCATGGGTACGCTCGCTCTGGCTCAGTTCTCCCGACAGCGAGACGACGGAAAAACCGCGATTGGCGAGCCGCGCGGAAAGATGCTTCACCGCCTCGCGCGTTGCGCAGAAAATGATGGTGCTTTCCGCTTCATGGAAGCGCAGCACGTTGACGATGGCGTTTTCGCGATCCACCGGCGCGACCGGATAGGCCCGATAGTCGATATCGCCATGCGGAGCTTGCTCCTCGATCGTCGACAGCCTCAGCGCATCCTTCTGGAAACGCTTGGCGAGCTGCACGATCGGGCGCGGGACGGTCGCGGAAAACAGCAGTGTCCTGCGGTTGTCGGGCGCTGCGTCGAGAATGAATTCGAGGTCTTCGCGAAATCCGAGGTCGAGCATCTCGTCGGCCTCGTCCAGGACGACGACGCGAAGGGCGGAAAGATCCAGATAGCCGCGCTCGACATGATCGCGCAGGCGCCCGGGTGTGCCGACGACGATATGCGCGCCTTGCGCCAACGCGCGCCGCTCCTTGCGCATGTCCATGCCGCCAACGCAGGTGGATATCCTGGCGCCCGTCCCGGCGTAAAGCCATTCGAACTCGCGCGCGACCTGAAGTGCCAGTTCGCGGGTCGGCGCAATCGCCAGGGCCAGCGGCTCCCCGGCGCCGGAAAAGCTTTCTTCCCGCCCGAGCAGGGTAGGAGCGATCGCAAGCCCGAAGGCCACCGTCTTGCCCGAGCCGGTTTGCGCGGAGACGAGCAGATCGGCGTCCGGCGTCTCTATCTCGAGGACCGCGGCCTGGATGGACGTAAGTTCGGTATAACCGCGCTTTTCAAGCGCTCTTGCGAGCGCCGGGTGAGCACCTTCGATGAGGGGCATCGTCTTTCGCTTTCAGGAAACGTTATGCGTGCAAGGTTTGCATCGGCGCAGATGATATTCGAGTGGCTCATCGCTCCAATGTGGAGCGCCGCCCGGAAGACCGCTTTGCCAGCCCGGATATTCCGGCATGATGCCTTGGCTTCTATCGGTTGTGGGCGGAAGCGTCAATGACGCGTCGGCGCCGGGGACCGGGCAACCGCCGGGAGGTTTTCAGCGTTTGGCAAGTTACGCGCCCGATGTGACGCGCGGTCGGAAGGCGACGGCCGTGAGATCGTCGAGGCGTGGCTCATTGCGCGCATAGTCGTTGAGCCGCTCTTCCAGGGCGTTCAGGATTTCCTCAAGGCTCTGCGTGGCGTGCGTTTCGATCAGCCTCATCGCCTGCCGATAACCGAAAGCGATGCGCTTTTTCCCGCCGATCTGGTCGGTCATGCCGTCGCTCATCAGAAAGAGGGTGGAGTTCGCGTCGACAGGGAATGTCCTTTCGGTGAAGCGGGGCGATTTCGGCGTGTCGGGATAGCCGAGGCTGATCTTGTCGCCCTTGATCCGCTCGACCTTTCCCTCCTTTAGAACAAGAAGGGAAAGCCGCGCGCCGGCGAAGGTCGCCTTTCCGGTGCCGGAATCGATCTGGCAGATCGCGGCGTCCATTCCGTCGTTCGATGAGGCTTCCTCGGTATCCTGGTTGAGGAGACCCCGTGTAAGGTCGCTCAGCATGGTCAGGATCGCGCCTGGGGTCAGGCTCTCGTTTTCGGTGAAGATGCGTTCGATCGTGGCGATGGCGAGCATCGTCATGAACCCGCCCGGAACGCCGTGGCCCGTGCAATCCAGGAGCGCCACGGTAGTGCGTTCCCCGCTGGAAAAGACCCAGTAGATGTCGCCGCCGACGAGGTCGCGCGGCTGCCAGAGCACGGCGGCCTCGCTGAAGGCCTCCGAAACCTGTTCCTGCGTGGGCAAGAGGCCCTGCTGGATGCGCGTGGCATAGGTCACGCTGTCCAATATGGCCTTGTGTGCTTCGCGGATTTCGCTCACCCGCTCGACCTCGCGGTCGAGCATCATGTTGTAGCTCGCGACCACCTTGCCGATTTCGTCTTCGGCGCGATAGTCGACCTTTTGCGGGTCGCCGAAGCGCTCGAACTTCTCGATTGCCCCCAGCATGAGCGAAAGCGGGCGATTGATGAACCAGAGGAAGGCGGCCACGCCCGCGAACGTCAGCGCAAGCCCGCCCGCGACACCGAGCGCCACCAGAACGAGGAATTCGTAGAGCAGATCCATCGCCAGCTTGTCGGGATCGATCCTGACGTGCATCCGCGCGTCCTTGCCGACGATGGGAAGGGGAACATCGAGCGTTCTGCCAAGCTTTTTGATGCGGGAGCAACCGACGACGGGCCATGATGCCGCCGGCGTGTCGGTGTTCGCGGTATAAAGATCGGCGCAGATGACATAGTAGAAAGCGGCGAAGACCGACAGCAATTCGCGCGCGTCCGCCGCCTCGCCCCTTTGCGCAAGCGCGGCGGCGGGACCTGCGACGCGGTTCGAAATCGTGGCGATTTCGGCCGCCACCTCGCCGGTCTGTTCCGCCTGCCGCTGCTGATAGTAGAAGGCGAGGATCAGCGTGTTCATCGCAACGCCAATCAGGATCGTCGCCAGGATATACTTGAAGAATATCCGTCGGCGAACGAGCCCGGTGATACCGCCCCCCAGCGTCTTCACGAGACGCTACTTGCCGAGCTTGGAGATCGCGCCCTGGACGGCCTGCCGATTGTCCAGGATCAGCTGGACGACCCTGTACTGGTCATCGATACGGCGCACGAGGAAATCGGCGTTGATCGTGTTGCCGGCGTCGTCGATCATTTCCGAGCAGACGAAATAGTCGTCTCCCATCGTGACGATGAACGGGTGAACGTTTGCCGGAAAAACGGTCTTCAGTGCGCCTTCCTTTGTGTCGACGTAGCTGTATCCACCGTCAAGGAGGATTGATTCCGTAAATTGCAGCATGGCTGTCTGCAACTTAACCTGAAGTTCTGTGTTGAGTTCTTCTGATTTAGCAGGGGAAATCGCCAGCCAAGCGAAGACGAGAAGTGCGAGTATTTTCATTTCTACGACCCTCGCGTCTTAGACTGTTTTTTATGCTATCATTTTCTTGCGAAGACGGCGAGCCTGGATTTGACTGGCAAAGTGGATCCCAGTCCGTTCCTGCGCGAATGGCCGGCCCGGAGAAGGTGGATGCTTGCAAATGAACTTTACGGGCTGAAAAAGGATCTCCGCGAGCGCGGGATAGTCTTCGCCTATAGCGGCTATGTTACTGAAAACGTTCTGAGCGGCGTGGGCGACGCGCTGAAGAAGAAGCTTGCGATAGAGGATGCGGACACCAAGACGATCCGCAGCGTTTTCGCCGTTTTCGTCGAGCAGATGCAGAATATCATCCGCTACTCGGTGGAGCAGCTTCCCTCGCCCGACCTGCCGCCGTCGGCCGACCACCCGGCGGAGTTGCGCTACGGTATCCTGACGATCGGGCAGGAGGGGGCGGATTACGTCGTCCACGCCGGCAATCTGGTGATGAAGTCCGACGTGCCGCGCATGCGCGAGCGGCTTTCAGCCATCCAGGCGATGAACCGCGAGCAGCTGAAATTCGCCTACAAGGAGCAACTTCGAAGCGGACCGGACGAACACAGCAAGGGTGCGGGCATCGGCTTTATCGAAATCGCGCGCCGGGCGTCGAGCCCGATCGAGTTCGATTTCATGGATATCGACGGCAAGCTCGCTTTCTTCGCGTTGAAAGCCACGATCTGAGCGGGGTGGATATGGAAAATCTCGAGATTCCCGCCACGACGCGCACGCCGGCTGTCGAATTCGACTTTCGCAACAACCACCTGAGGATCAGCGGCGAATCCTATCCGGAGGACGTGACGAGTTTCTACAGCTCGCTCCTGGAAGCGCTCGACCGTTATCTCGACGGGCGCACCTCCGGGGCTTGCCGCTTCGATTTCGAACTTATCTATTTCAACAGCAGCAGCGCCAAGGCGATCATGATGCTGATGGAAAAGCTCGACGAAGCGGCCGGTGCCGGCATGAGCGTCGACGTTCACTGGTTCTACGATCCGCAGGACGAGACGATGCACGAACTTGGAGAGGAGTTCGGCGAAGATCTGCAACACGCGGTTTTCCACCTCGAGAACATTTCACGCTGATGGCGACCACCGATCTGTTTGCCAGGGAGGAGAAGGTTATCGCGGCGGCGGAAAGGCTGCTGGCGGAAACCGCGCCTGCCGATGCAGAAGCCCGCGCGGCTTTCGAAAAGCTGCTTTCCGAATACCGCAAGCTTTTCAAGACGACCCGGCGCATGATGCGGCTGAGCGACCGCAACGAACTCGAGCTTAACGCCCTTGCGGAACAGCGCCAGAAAGCGGCTGACGAGATTTCACGCAAGAATCAGGAGCTGGAGGCGCTTTCGGCCAAGCTTTCCAAGTATCTTTCGCCGCAGGTCTATGGATCGATCTTCTCCGGACGGCAGGAGGTGAAGCTTGCGAGCCGGCGCGAAAAGCTGACGGTGCTTTTTTCCGACATCGCCGGCTTCACGGAGCTGACCGACAAAATGGAGTCGGAGGACCTCACCCTCCTTCTCAACCAGTATCTGACCGAGATGTCGCGGGTCGCGCTCGAATTCGGGGCGACGATCGACAAATATATCGGCGATGCGATCATGATCTTCTTCGGAGATCCGGAAACGCGCGGCGTGCGCGAGGATGCGCTTGCCTGCGTGAAAATGGCGATCGCCATGCAGGCGCGCCTGCAGGACCTGCAAGGCGAGTGGCACGACCAGGGCATACGCGAAGCGCTCGCCTGCCGGATCGGCATCAACACCGGATATTG
The DNA here is from genome assembly GCF_009826895.1 of Stappia sediminis. GTDB lineage: Bacteria > Pseudomonadota > Alphaproteobacteria > Rhizobiales > Stappiaceae > Hongsoonwoonella > Hongsoonwoonella sediminis. The sequence continues at coordinate 495,522 of NZ_WUMV01000003.1, forward strand.
CACGGTCGGCAATTTCGGCAGCGAAGACCGGATGGACTATACGATCATCGGTGGGGCGGTGAACGTCGCCTCGCGCCTCGAGCACGAGGCAGGTGCAGGCGAGATCTATATTTCCTACGAAACCTACGCGCATATCCGCGACGAGGTTGAATGCGAGGAGGTCGGTTCGCTCCGCGTCAAGGGCGTGGCCTATCCCGTCGCCGTCTACAGAGTGATAGGCCTTGCGGGCGAGGCAGAACGATCCCGCCGGATCGTTGCCGACAGCCCCCATTTCCGCATGCATCTGGAGCCTGAAAGAATGGGCCCGGACGAACGGGAGGAAAGTGCCGCACTCCTGCGCAGGGCGCTCGACGCGCTGGGCGGGTAAGAACAGGCGATACTTGAACGATTGCTCCGTAACGTAAACCATCGCAAGCTGTCGGACTTCGGATGCTAGTGGAGCGAATTTGACATTTGAGTCCCGGTTGCAGCGATGCTCTCGCTCAAATGTCGAATTCAAAAGCTCCACTAGAAACAAATAGTTACATAGTGGTTTTAGAGCTTCCATCATTTGCAACCGAGATTGCGGCAGGGGGATGCAAGTGATGGAAGCAAACCACTAGGAACGACATGCGGGGTGGTGGAGATGGCGGAGCTTTCCTTCTTCGGTGCGGCGGGAACGGTGACGGGATCCTGCTCGCAGGTTCAGACCGGGAATTGCCGGTTCCTGATCGACTGCGGCATGTTCCAGGGCAACCGCTCGGTGCGTGAACTCAATGCAAAGCCTTTTCCCTTCGAGGCGGCCTCGCTCGATTTCGTCATTCTGACGCATGCCCATATCGACCACACCGGGCTGGTGCCGAAGCTCATCCACCATGGCTTTCGCGGGCCTATCTATGCAACGGCCGCGACCCGCGACCTGCTGGAGTTCATGTTGCCGGATTCCGCCTCCATCGTGGAATCGGAGGCCGAGCGCATCTCCCGGCGCAAGCAGCGGCGCAACGCATCGCCGATCCAGCCGATCTACCGCATGGAGGACGCCGAACAGGCGCTGAAGCAGATCGAGCCGTGCGATTTCGAAGCATGGTTCGAGCCGGCGCCCGGCGTTTCTGCCCGCTTCTGGAACGCGGGTCATATCCTGGGGTCCGCTTCCGTCGAACTGAAGATCCTGGAAGACGGGGACGAGCACACTCTGCGCCTTTTGTTTTCCGGCGACATCGGCCCGGACGAAAAGGCTTTCTACCCCGAACCTGAAGCCGGCGAAGGCTTCGACTACGTGATCTGCGAAAGCACCTATGGCGACCGCGACCGGGAGGACTATACGCTTGAAAAGCGCCGCGAGGCCCTGAGAAAGGAACTGGTGGAGGGGCTGGAGCGGGGCGGCAATGTCGTGATCCCCTCTTTTGCCGTGGAACGCAGCCAGGAGCTGCTGCACGACATCGGCGTGCTTCTAAAGCAAAAGGAAATTCCCCCGACAGCCGTTTTCCTGGACTCTCCGCTCGCCAACAAGGTGACGGAGGTCTTCATTCGCTATGCCCACACCTTCGACGATATCGATATCGACGAGGCGGAGCTTTTCCGCGATCCGCGCTTCCGGCTCGTCAAAAGCGTGGAGGAAAGCAAGGCGATCAACCGCGTGACGGGCGGCGCGATCATCATTTCGGCCAGCGGCATGTGCGAGGCCGGGCGCATCAAGCACCACCTGAAGAACAATATCTGGCGCAAGGAGGCGACGATTCTCTTCGTCGGCTATCAGGCGCCGGGAACGCTCGGGCAGATCATCCTGTCGGGCCGCAAGGATGTTCGCATCCATGGCCGGGAGTACAAGGTGCGCGCGACCATCCGCCAGATTGGCAATTACTCAGCCCATGCCGACCGCAGCGAGCTTGTCGACTGGATAATGGAGCGCAGCCCCATCGTCGGTGGGCTTTTCCTCAATCACGGCGAACAGGAAGCGCGCATGAACCTGCGCCTGTTGCTTGGCGAAAAGGGGCTGGAGCTTGAAAAGATCCTGCTGCCGATGTTCGACGAGACCTTCGAGCTTGTGGCCGGCACCGCCCAGTCCAAGGGCCGCGCGGCGCAGCGTATCGACGACGCAGCACTTGCCCACGACTGGCACAACCAGTACGCGGAATTCAGCCTTGCGCTGTCGAACCGTCTTGAGGGCATGGAAGATCCGCACGAGCGGGAAGCGCTGTTGAAAGAGTTGCAGGAGGCCTTGGGAGGTTGAGCCGATGTTGAGTGAGCCCGAGCGGTCTCACCATGGCGAGTTTTGTAGTTGGGGGCGGAATCAATTATAGACCTCTGAGATTACAGAAATATCGAATTTTCGGAGGTTTAAGATGACGCGTTGGGCTGTAGTTTTCGAGGATACTCCGGGAATGCTCGTTCATCGCCGTAAATTCGGCGGTGAACATATCGCCTATCTGGAGAAGAACTCGGATAAGATACTTGTTGGTGGCGGACTTCGACCGGTTCCGGATGCGCCATTTGTTGGTGGATTGTGGATTGTCGAGGCAGAAACTTATGACGAAGTCGTGCAACTTGTCTTGGAAGACCCGTATTTTTGCCCGGATCATCGCCGTTTCAAAATCTTCTTTTGGGGAAAGGCAATCGACAAAGAGGTCACGATCTGAGGGGCGATAGTCCCGATAATATTTTTTTAGAAATTGGCTCTGCGCCGGCGAGTACCGCGGGGCTTACCATTCGAACAGCAGGTTCACATAGCAAATCCTCGTCTCTGACGTAGCGAAAACAACGATCCGCCACAATCGCGCGCTTCACAGTGGCCTGACGATAATTTGGATCGTTTCAGGTTACGAGGTTTCCATGCGCTTTTTCCGCGCCGCTGCCCGGCTCTGTGTTGCCGGTTTCATTTCCGCCGTCGCAGTTCTGCCCGCGGCATCGGTTGAACTCGGGGAACGGCAAGCGTTTTCCTTCGATCTTCTGGCCGAGCGGGCGAAGGGATTGGCTGAGGAGCCATATGAGCCGGCGAAAATCCGCGCGAGCGAGGCGCTGGAAGCCATCGATTATGACGCTCACTGGAAGATCGTCTTCGACAAGGAGCACACGGTCGACATTGCCGACGGCGTTCCGGTGCAGATGTTTCACATGGGCCGCTACTTCAAGGAGCCGGTGAAGCTTCATCTGGTGGAGGGCGGAAACGCCCGCGAACTCCTCTATTCGCCGGATTACTTCGACATGCCGGAGGATAGTCCGGCCCGAAAGTTGCCCGACGACATCGGCTTTGCCGGCTTTCGCGTGATGCGCAAGGATCTCAAGACCGACTGGATATCCTTCCTCGGCGCCAGCTATTTCCGCACGGACGGCGCATCACGGCAATACGGCCAGTCAGCGCGTGCGCTTTCCATCGACACGGGCCTTGCATCGCCGGAGGAGTTCCCGCGGTTTTCGGAATTCTGGTTGGGCGGGGCGGAGGAAGACGGCGCCACCATGACGATATATGCGCTTCTGGAAAGCAGGAGTGTCGTTGGCGCATATCGTATGGAGCTTCAAAACAGGGATGGCGAGGGCCAGATCGTCGATGTGGATGCCAGGCTCTTTTTTCGGGAAAAGGTGGAGCGCCTTGGCATTGCGCCGCTAACCAGCATGTACTGGTATTCGGAGGCGAACCGCCCTTCCGCCGCCGACTGGCGGCCGGAAGTGCATGACACGGACGGCCTTGCGATCCTTGCCGGGAATGGCGAGCGCATCTGGCGTCCGCTGAACAATCCGAAGATAATCCGCACGTCCAGTTTCTATGTCGGCGATGTGAAGGGATTCGGCCTTGCGCAGCGCGATCGGGAATTCGAGAACTATCAGGACGACGGTGTCTTCTATAACCGCCGGCCTTCGGTCTGGATCGAACCGCTGAAGCCCTTCGGCAAGGGCATGGTGCAGCTTGTCGAGTTGCCGACGGATGACGAGATCTACGACAATATCGTCGCCTATTGGTCACCGGAAAAAATGCCGGAAAAGGGCGATGCTCTGGAGTTTTCCTATCGCATGCGCTGGGCCGACGCCCATCCGCAAGCGGGCGCCGGATCGCGCGTCGTCGCAACCCGCATCGGCCAGGGCGGCGTGCCGGGTCAGCCGAGACCGAAGGGGCAGGCGAAGGTCGTCCTCGATTTCGAGGGCGAAGCGCTGAAGGGCCTTGGCCGCGAGGACGGCCTCGAACCGCTGGTCGAGCTTTCACGCGGAGAGCCGATCAATCCTTATCTCCTGCCCGTCGTCGGCACCGACCGCTGGCGGCTGATCTTCGACGCGAAGATCGAAGGTAGCGAGCCTGTGGAAGCGCGCGTCTACCTGAAGAGGGGTGAAGACGTTCTGTCGGAAACCTGGCTCGGCCAGCTTATCCCTTCGTATGTGAAGTCGGACAAGGCCACCTTGCAATAACCTCGCGCAGAAACCCTCAGGGCTTAGAGCATGTCCCCCAAAAGTGGGAACCGGTTTTGGGGCAAGGACATGCGCAATATCAAATAGATAGAGCGCGTCTGGTGATTTCGATTAAACAAGACGCGCTCTAAAGTCTTCTGGCGCCATTTCGAAACCGGAGAATTCGAAGCCGGGCGCGACGGTGCAGCCAACGAGCGTCCAGGGGCCGAGGCTTCTCGCCGATTGCCAGGCATGCCGGGGCACGACGCCTTGCGGGCGCTCGCCGCCGGCAAGGTCGGGGCCGAGGGTAAGTTCCTGCCGATTCCCCTCCTTTTCGGCAATAGACAGGATAAGCGGCCCACCCGCATACCAATGCCAGATTTCCACGGCATCGACCCGGTGCCAGGCGGAAACGGCTCCGCCCGGCAGGAGATAGTAGATCGCGGTGGAGGCAGCCCGCCCCGCCTCGTCGCACTGGGGATCGCGAAACGTCTCCTTGTAGAAGCCGCCCTCGGGGTGCGGCTCCATCTGAAGAAGCTTTACGACCTGATCGACCGAAAGATCGGGCAATGCGGCAATGCGGTCCGGCGTCATGGCGGCCTCCTGCTTGAGCCTTTCTCAGCCGCGGAAGTTGTCCTTGCGCGTGCGAAGTTCCGCGAAAACCTCCGCCGACGATGCGCCCTCCTTGCCGATCGCCTTGCGGATCGACGGATCGTTCGTGCGCAGGAACGGGTTGGTGGCAAGTTCCTGTTCCATCGTCGTCGGCAGGGTGGACCTGCCGTCATTCCTCAGGTCGGCGACTTCCTTGGCGCGGCGGGCAAGCGCGGGATTGTCCGCGTCGACCGTCAGGGCGAATTTCACGTTGGCTGTCGTGTATTCGTGACCGCAGTAGATGTTCGTATCGCCCGGCAGCAGGCGGGCGAGCTTTTCAAGCGAGGCCGACATCATCTCCATGTCGCCTTCCATCACGCGTCCGCAGCCGACGGAAAACAGCGTGTCGCCAGTGTGCGCGAATTTCGCGGCAGGCGCCCACCACGATATCTGGTCAAGTGTATGACCCGGCGTGCCGACCGCGGCAAATTCCAGGTCGCCGATCATGACATGGTCGCCATCTTCCACATAGGAATCGACGTCGGAAATTTTGCCTTTGGAGATGTTCGGGGCTACGACTTTCGCGCCCGTCGCCTCCTTCAGTTCGCTCAATCCTTCAACGTGGTCCCAATGGTGGTGGGTGATCAGGATATCGGTCAGCTTCCAGCCTGTTTGTTCCAGCGCTTCGAGATATGGTCCGGCGGCGGGAACGTCGAAAGCGACGGTGCGTCCGCTGTCGGGCAGGTGGATGAGCACGCCGAAATTGTCGCTGAGGCATGGAAACTGCTTGATCTCGAAGCGGGGTGTGTCGGTGGACATGGTCGTCTCCTCGTAAAGGACTGTCGAAAGATGTTCGGGAGACTGACAAAGCATTGGCGTCACGGCAAGCTCGCAGCGGATATCGCGCATTCAATGTTGCGTTCCAGGGTAAGGAACGGTTCAATCCATTGGTCCCGAAGCGGCCTTCGGCATTGCCGGCCGGCCTGCCCGGGAAGCGGCAGGGGCTGACCATGTTTCTCGACGTCGTCGATCTAAAGACGTTCTACGATTTGCCGTTGGGGCGCATGCTGCGCGTCCTGGTGGGACAGCGCCTGCGCGCCGCCTGGCCCACGGTCGCGGGCCAGCGCCTGCTCGGCCTCGGGTATGCCGGGCCGTACCTTCGCCCTTTCATGGACGAGGCGGAGCGCACCATCGCGGCGATGCCAGCAGCACAAGGCGTGGTTGCCTGGCCGCGCGAGCGCGACAATGCCGCGACGCTCGTGGACGAAACCAACCTTCCTTTTCCCGACAGCATGTTCGACCGCATTCTCGTGGTGCATGCCATCGACCATTGCCGCGACCCGTTGGAGCTCCTGCACGATGCCTGGCGGGTTCTGGTGCCCGGTGGCAAGCTCGTGGTGGTCGTCGCCAACCGCCGGGGGCTATGGGCGCGCACCGAAACCTCGCCTTTCGGCTATGGGCGTCCATATTCGCGAGGGCAGCTCGAGGCGCTCCTGAAGGATTGCCAGTTTCAGGTCTCGGCAAGCGACGAGGCGCTTTTCCTGCCGCCGACGCGTTCGCGATTTCTCTTGAGGTCGGCGCGCACATGGGAACGGATCGGCCGCAGGCTCTGGCCGGCTTTCGCCGGGCTTCTCGTGATCGAGGCGGAAAAGCAACTCTTCCGGGGCCTCGCGGCAGGCGAAGGCAAGCGCGTGCGCGCTCCAAGGCCCGTCTTCATCCCCCAGGGGGCAGCGGGCCTGAACGGGCGCAGCCGCCACCCGGAAGCTCAAAAGCCGCGCATATCAACTTGAGTTTTTTAGCGTTTCAGCAGGAACACGGCCTGCTGTCCGACGAGGTTCCACACCCACCACGGCGCGTTGAAGCCGACCTTGCGGCCCATGTCGTTGAGCGCCATTGCCTTGACGACCCTCGCGTCGACCTCTTCGCAAAGCGCCACGAAGTCGCGAATCGTGCAGAAGTGGATGTTCGGCGTGTCGTACCAGGAATAGGGCAGGTAGTCGGTCACCGGCATGCGGCCGTAGAAGAGCAGTTGCAGGCGGTTCTTCCAGTAGCCGAAGTTCGGGAAGGAGACGATCACGTTCGAACCGATGCGCAACAATTGCTTCAAGACCGTCTTCGGCTCGCGCGTCGCCTGCAGCGTCTGGCTCAGGATGACGAAATCGAACGCATTGTCCGGATAGTCGACAAGGTCCCTGTCGGCATCGCCCTGGACGGCGGAAAGACCGCGTGCGACGCAGGCGTTCACCCCGGCCTGGCTGATTTCCATGCCTCTTCCGTCGACGCCGCGTTCGCGCGTCAAGAGGTCCAGCAGTGCCCCGTCCTCGCAACCGACGTCAAGGACCCGCGCGCCCTGGGTCACCAGATCGCAGACGAGCCTGTGGTCGCCGCGCACCGCCTTTTGCAGCGTGCCGTTTTCCTCGATTAGGGCTGACGATACGGCGGTCATAGCCCGCCTCCCGGAGCCGGAATACCCCGCGCGTTCGCCGCTCCGGTCAGGAAGCCGCGGATCGTGCGGAACATCTCAGGCTCGTCGAGCAAAAAGGCATCGTGGCCGCGGTCGCTTTCCACTTCCACGAAGGAAACGTTGGCGGCCGCCGCGTTCAGCGCTTTCACGACAACCTTGCTTTCGACCGTCGGAAACAGCCAGTCGGAGGTAAACGACATGACGAAGAAGCGCGTCGGCGAGTGCAGGAAAGCGCGCGCCAGCGATCCTCCGTAATCGGCGGCAAGGTCGAAATAGTCCATCGCCCGCGTCACATAGAGATAGCTGTTGGGGTCGAACCGGTCGACGAAGGTCATGCCCTGGTGGCGCAGGTAGCTCTCGATCTGGAAATCGGCATCGAAGCCGAAGCTGATCGCTTCGCGGTCCTGCAGGTTTCGCCCGAACTTGCGGTGCAGTGCGGCATCCGAAAGATAGGTGATATGTGCGGCCATGCGCGCGACCGCGAGACCCTTTGAAGGCCTCAGCCCTTTTTCGTGGTAGGCGCCGCCGGCCCAGTTCGGATCGGCCATGACCGCCTGCCGGCCCACCTCGTGAAAGGCGATGTTCTGCGAGGAATGACGCGCGGCCGCCGCGATCGGCAGGGCGGAGAATACGCGCTCGGGGTAGCTTGCGGCCCATTGCAGCACCTGCATGCCGCCCATGGAGCCGCCGATGACGGCAAACAGCGTGTCGATGCCGAGATGGTCGATAAGCCGGGCCTGCGAACGTACCATGTCGCGAATGGTCACGACCGGAAGATCGAGCCCCCAGGGCTTGCCGGTCGCAGGGTTTGCGGAGGCGGGGCCGGTGGTGCCGAGGCACCCGCCCAGCACATTGGCGCAGATGACGAAATATTTGTCGGTATCGACCGGCCGCCCGGGTCCGACCATATGAGACCACCAGCCGGGCTTGCCCGTTATGGGGTTTTGAGAGGCGACGTATTGATCGCCGGTGAGCGCATGGCAGACGAGTACGGCGTTCGTCCGTTCGGCGTTCAGCGTTCCGTAGGTTTCATAGGCGATCTGCCAGGGGCCGAGTTCTTCGCCGGCATCGAGTGCAAGCGCCTGGTCCGCGCCGAAGACGATCTTCTTGCTCGAGGGGTTGTCCGCCTCGTTCTGCGCGACAAGTCGCGTGACGCCTTCGCTGCCGCTTTCGTCTGCTTTGCTGGTGGTGCTCGTCATGGCGTTTGTTCGTACAACCCCTTATTCGCCCGTGCAACCGGCGCGAGGGGAAACTGAGGTAGGCCCGGGCTGCCTGCCCGTCAACGTTTTCTTTTGCTTTCACCGCCCCCGTTACCTATGAATGCTGCGCCTGAGAAACGCGGCGAAGAAGGCGAGCGACGTGCCGAGCGACGGGAAAAGGAACGATCTGAGGGCCGGAGGCGGCGGCAGCGCGTCGATTGCGGATGCCGCCTTGCGGCTTGAGAAGATCGATGCGGACTTGCAGGCGCTTATCGGCGAGCGCCTTGCCGTTTCGCGGGAAATCCTCGGAAATCCGGCCACTTCCGGCGGAGCGCGGGGGCTTTTTTGCGAAAGCCTCGACGAGGCTTTGCGCGCCTGCGTGGAGCGTTACAAGGCCGATGCCCCGATAACGACGCTGGAGCCCGTCTGGCGGGCGCTTGCCGCCGCCGCTGCCGGGGATATTGAAATCCATTGCGAGACGGCGGAAGACCCGGCGGCACTTCTTGAGGCGGTGCGCTATCATTTCGGCTTTTCAATTCCTGTTGAAGCGGCGGGTGACGCGCCGGACGTGATCCGCGCGGTCGCTGAAAACGACAGGGCTCTGGGCCTGATCAGGCTCGATGAGCGCGCCGATCTGCCCTGGTGGCGCAGCCTCGGCGCGCCGGCGCCGGAAATCGTTGCGCGGCTGCCCTTCCTCGTCGCGGAGGAGCGCCCGGCCGACATGCCGCTGATCGTCGTGGCGCAGAGCACCGGCGCGGAAGAGCGGGACGTTGCCGCCTATGACGCGCGCTGGCGGGGCGCGCTGCCCGGGCGGCTGATGGCCGGCGGACTGGAGGTGCTGGCTTTTCACCGGACTTCCGAGGGGGTGGATGCGCTGATTGCGGCGCGCGGAGATCATTCCGCCGGTGATGTCGCGCGCCTGTGCGCCGAAGCCGGAGCGGAACCCGACACCCTTCGGAGGGTTGGCGCCTATGCCGCGCCGATAGATATCGACGAAGCCGCAGACGAGACGTGGGACGAGAAAGAAAGCTGAGTGACGATGACCATGACCGACGTTGCTTCCGACCGCGCGGCAAAGCGCCCCGTGCCGCGCCCCGGCGTTCTGGAGATTGCGCCTTATATTCCCGGCCGCTCGAAGGCGACGGGCGGCGACAAGCTGCACAAGCTTTCGTCCAACGAAACGCCGCTGGGGCCGAGCCCGCGCGCGATCGAGGCGCTGCGTTCGCTCGATCACCTGGAGCACTATCCGGACGGTGCGGCGACCGACCTGCGCGCGGCGATCGCGCGCGTCAACGGGCTCAACGCCGACCGCATCATCTGCGGCACCGGTTCGGACGAGATCCTGGAGCTTGTCGCGCGTGCCTATATCGGCCCGGGCGACGAGGCGATCTACAGCGAATACGGCTTCCTCGTCTACAAGATCGCGATCCTGGGTGCCGGCGGAACGCCGGTCGTCGCGCCCGAAAAGGGCATGACCGCGGATGTCGACGCGATCCTTGAGCGCGTTACCGGGCGCACGAAGGTCGTCTTCCTCGCCAACCCGAACAATCCGACCGGCACATACCTGCCGTTCAGCGAGATACGCCGCCTGCATGCCGGCCTGCCGGCTCATACGCTTCTCGTCCTCGATGCGGCCTATGCGGAATACGTGCGCCGCAACGACTACGAGGCGGGCGTGGAACTGGCGGCGACCGCCGACAACGTTCTAATGACGCGCACGTTTTCCAAGATCTACGGCCTTGCGGCGCTCCGCCTTGGCTGGGCCTACGGGCCGGATCACGTCATCGATGCGCTAAACCGCATTCGCGGCCCCTTCAATGTGAATTCGGCTGCCATGGCCGCCGGTATCGCGGCGATGGAGGACCGGGCGTTCGTCGAGCATGCGGTGGAGCACAACGAAAAGTGGCTGCCTTGGGTGACGCGTGAAATCGAAGGTCTTGGCCTGAAGGTCACGCCGAGCGTCGGCAATTTCATTCTCATCCACTTCCCCGAGGGCGTGGGCCAGACGGCCGCTGATGCGGATCTCTATCTTTCCGCGCGCGGCTGCGTCCTGCGTCAGGTCTCTGCCTATGGCCTTCCCAATGCCCTTCGCATGTCGATCGGCACGGAGGAGGCCAACCGCGACGTTATCGCAACCCTCAAGGAATTCATGGGCGCCTGAACCGCCTGACCGTAAAAGGAATTGAAGCTCACCTCATGTCAGCTCCGCTCGTTCGCCGTCTAGCCCTTATCGGTATCGGCCTGATCGGTTCCTCGCTCGCGCGCGTTGCGCGAAAGGAGGGGCTTGCCGAGAAAATAGTGATCTCCACCCGCTCGGCCGAAACGCTGAGGCGGGCGGAAGAGCTCGGGCTTGGCGACCGATATTGCCTGGATGCGGGCGAAGCGGTAGAGGATGCCGATCTCGTCATCGTCTCCGTGCCGGTCGGGGCCAGCGGGGCTGTCGCCAAATGGATCGCGCCTTCGCTGAAGCCCGGCGCGATCCTGACCGACGCGGGCTCGACCAAACGTTCCGTCATCGAGCAGATGGCACCGCATGTTCCCGAAGGCGTGCATTTCATTCCCGGTCATCCGATCGCCGGCACGGAGCAATCCGGTCCGGATGCAGGCTTCGCCGAACTGTTCCGCAACCGCTGGTGCATCCTCACCCCGCCCGAGGGAACGGATCCTGCCGCGATTGCGAGGCTCACCGCCTTCTGGGAAGGTTGCGGTTCGACTGTCGATACGATGGATGCCGAACACCATGACCTGGTGCTCGCCATTGTCTCGCATCTGCCGCATATCATTGCCTACAACATCGTTGGAACGGCGGACGATCTGGAGGCGGTCACCAAGTCGGAAGTGATCAAGTATTCCGCGTCCGGTTTCCGCGACTTCACGCGCCTTGCCGCATCGGATCCGACCATGTGGCGCGACGTCTGCCTTTATAACAAGGATGCGATCCTGGAGATGCTGGCGCGCTTTTCCGAGGACCTGGCCGCCCTGCAACGGGCGATCCGCTGGTCCGACGGGGACAAGCTTTTCGACATCTTCACGCGTACGCGCGAAATCCGCCGCTCCATCGTCGAGGCGGGGCAGGATACCGCCGTCCCGAACTTCGGGCGCGACATGGCACAGGCGGAAGCCGGAGAATAGGTGCCATTCAAAGCCGGGTGACGTCTTCCTTGCCCGGACAATCCTTCAGGGCCTCGGCCGCCGTGCGGCCGTCGCCTATCGGGGCATCCGGCCAGATTTCGGCAAGCGGAACCAGCACGAAGGCGCGCTCGCCCATGCGCGGATGGGGGATGGAAAGCCCTTCCTCGTCCACCTTTGCATCGCCATAGACGAGAACGTCGATATCGATCAGGCGCGGACCCCAACGCTGGTCGCGCACACGGCCCATCTCGCGCTCCACGTCAAGACACCGGTCGAGGAGCGTACGGGCCGACAGCGTCGTCTCCACGACCGCGCAGGCATTTCGGAAGTCGTCCTGCTCGACTGGCCCCCAGGGCGGGGTGCGATAGTCGCTCGAACGAGCGCTCAACCTTATACCGTCGATTTCGCAAAGGCGGCGCAGCGCCTCGTCGAGATTCGCTTTCGTATCGCCGATGTTGGAACCGAGGCCGAGTGCCGCGCGGGTCGTGTCAATCATTTTTCGGAAGCGCTTTCGCGGTGGATCGCGGCGACAAGGCGTGCCGCATCCTTGTGGGGTTTCACGTCGTGGGCGCGGATGATTGCCGCCCCCTTGTGCATGGCGATGGTGTGGACGGCAAGCGAACCGTAGAGCCTGTCGTCGGTCGGCACATCCAGAACCGCACCGATCATTTTCTTGCGCGACGCGCCGACCAGAAGCGGCAGGCCGTGTTTGGCGAGCGTTTCAAGCCGATTCAGGATCAGGAAATTCTGGTCGATCGTCTTGCCGAAACCGATGCCGGGGTCGAGCATCCGGAAGGAGGGGGGAATGCCTGCCTTCTCCGCGAGTTCCATCGAGCGTTCGAAGAAACGGTCGATATCGGCCAGGATATCGATATTCGCATCCGCCGCCTCGCGATTGTGCATCATGATGACGGGAACGCCCAGTTCGGCAACCGTTTTGGCCATCGCGGGGTCCTTCTGCAAGCCCCAGACGTCGTTGACGATCTTCGCGCCTGCGTGGACGGCACGGCGCGCCGTTTCCGCCTTGTAGGTGTCGATCGAAACCGGCACGCCCAGGGCGACGATCTTGCCGATCACCGGTGCGATGCGCTGCCATTCCTCGTCCGCCGGGACGGGAGTTGCACCGGGGCGTGTGCTTTCGCCGCCGATATCCAGGATGTCCGCGCCTTCCTCCACCATGATCCGTGCATGCGCGATGGCAAGGTCGGGCGCGTCGTGGCGTCCGCCGTCGGAAAAGGAATCGGGCGTGACGTTCAGCACCCCCATGATCGCGGGAAGGGGAAGCGCCAGCTTCGGCGCTCCGAATCCGAGCGTTTTCGAATCTGAAGTCGTCATGGCGCCCATCGTTCCTGCCGGCTTCGACAAACTTCGCCGTTCGGCTGCGGCGTGTTAGAGGCCGATGGTGATGGCTCCATACGCCGGTGAGGTCAAGGGGCGAGAGGTTTCGTTTCCTTGATATCGCCGGTCCCTTCGAGGGAGAGGCGCCGAAACGTCGAAATTCTGTCGCCAAGCGACATCGCAGGTATTGTCGCGCGTTCGTTCGAAGCCGGAGAGAACCGGGCCGCCCGGCTATTCGCCAGGTTCTCCGGCGGGCTCGGGATAGGGCGCATCCGGCATCAGGGAGAGGACAAGGGCGATCGCGCCCATGACGGGTACGACGATGCCGAGGCCGGCTACGGGATCGCCGATGAGAACGGCGGCGAAACTGCCGAGCAGGCCCCCGCCCATCTGGAAGAAACCCATCATCGCTGAAGCCGCGCCTGCGATCTCGGGAAAGGGGAAAAGCGCTTTCGTCGACATCGACGGCAGAATGACGGCGATCCCGAAGGCGAAAATCGCAACCGGACCCATCACGTGCCAGAGCGTCAGATCCTCGAAACGGGCCAATACCGCCATTGCCATGATGGCAATGAAGATCAACGCCATGCCGGCGGGCACTATCCGCTCCGCCGTGTGGCGCTTCAGCAGATTGCGTGTAACGAGCGATCCCAGAAAGAACGAACCCGACTGCAACATCATCGAGTAGCCGAATTGCGACGGCGTCAGGCCCACCTTGTCGATGATGACGAAGGGCAGGATCGTCGCGAGCGTGTAGATGCCGCCGAGCGTCGTTCCGAGGATGATCGAGGGCTTCAAGAAGCGAGGTTCGCGCAAAAGCCGAAGATAGGAAGAGGCGAGCCGCTTCGGCGAGACGTGCTTGCGGTCCCTGAAGCTGTTGGTCTCTTCCATGAAGAACAGCGCCAGCGCGCCGATGGCAAGCCCATAGATCACCATTTCCAGGAAGATCGCCCGCCAGCCGAGCGCCTCCAGCGTCAGACCGCCGATCGTGGGCGCAAGCGCCGGTCCGACGGCGAGCATCAGCCCGATCAGGTTCATGATGCGCGCCGAGGCCTGGCCGACGAACTGGTCGCGGACGATGGCGCGCGAGATCGCGATGCCGGCGGAAGCGCCTATGCCCTGCAGGAGGCGCGCGACAAGCAGCGCCTCGATGCTGGAAGCCGCATAGGCGATGAAGCTGCCGGCAAGATAGATCCCGGAAAAGGCGAGCACCACGGGCCGACGCCCGAAAGCGTCCGACAGCGGGCCGCAGATGAGCTGGGCCAGCGTGAAACCGGCGAAATAGATCGTCAGCGTGAGTTTGACGGAGGAGATGTCGGTGCCGAAAACCTCCACGAGCCGCGGCATCGCGGGCGTGTAGAGCGCCATGGAAACGGGGCCGAGGGCAACGAGGATCGCGCCGATGACCGCCGTCTTGCGCTCGCTCATCAGAGTCTTGCTGGCGGTTGCCGGCATTGGCTGGTTCATGCCGAGCCCTCGAGTTCCGGAACCTTGCTGCGTTTGGCGGCATTTGCCGGCTTTGCGAGGAGCTTGTCGCGAAGATGAAGCAGCGTGAGGCGCAGTGTTTCGACTTCCTCCGCATCCATGCCTTCGGTGGCGACGCTGCGCACGCTGGCGCCGACCTCCCGGATATCGGCTATCGTCGCTTCGGCCTTCGCGGTCGCGCGGATCAGCTTGCAGCGCCGGTCGTTCGGGTCGGCGGCGCGCTCGATCAGGCCCTTGCCTTCCAACTGGTCTAGAAAGCCTACAAGCGTCATCGGCTCCACGCCCATGCGTTCGGCAAGATCGCGCTGGCGCATTCCCTCGTAGACATAGGCATAGGCAAGCGCGCGGGCGGCGCCCGGCGTCAGCCCGATCCCGGACTTGAGCAGGCCGGCTTCGAAGTGCTTGCGGAACAGCCGCGACAGGTCGGCCAGCACGAAGCCGAGCGTTTCATATTGCGTTGCCGACATGGGGACTCCGAAAATAGTAAGTCAGCCTTATTATTCGCAATCCTTACCGTATGGCAACGGCGATTTGCGCATGTCGGCTATGCAATGCCCTGCCATCTGCGGTTTTGCGTTCAAATCGTCACGGAAATGGGCTAGAAGGCGCCATCTCGAAACATCCCATGCGCTCGAGTGTGCCCCGCCGGACGGCCGGATGGCCGTTTGCCTTGGCGCTTGGGCCTGATTATGACCGGCACGCTCCTGGAGCTTTCATGAACCTTCGCAATATCGCGATCATCGCGCACGTCGACCATGGCAAGACCACGCTTATCGACGTTCTACTGAAGCAATCCGGCTCTTTCCGCGAGAACCAGCGCACGGAAGAGCGGATGATGGATTCCAACGATCTTGAGCGCGAGCGTGGCATCACCATCCTAGCCAAGGTCACTTCGCTCGAATGGGGCGAGACGCGCATCAACATCGTCGACACGCCGGGCCACGCCGATTTCGGCGGCGAGGTGGAGCGTATTCTGCACATGGTCGACGGCGTCGTGCTTCTGGTCGATGCAGCCGAGGGCCCGATGCCGCAGACGAAGTTCGTGCTCGGCAAGGCGCTGAAGCTCGGCCTTCGTCCCATCGTCGCGATCAACAAGATCGACAAGCCCGAGCAGCGCGCCGAAGAGGTGCTGGACGAAGTGTTCGACCTTTTCGCGGCACTTGATGCAAATGAGGAGCAGCTCGACTTCCCCGTCGTCTACGGCTCCGCGAAGCAGGGCTGGATGGCGGATGATCCCTCCGGCCCGCAGGACAGCATGGCCCCGCTCTTCGATCTTGTGCTCAAGCATGTCGAGGCGCCAAAGGCCGAGGAAGGCACTTTCCGCATGCTGGCGACGACGATCGAGTCGAACCCATTCCTCGGCCGCATCCTGACGGGGCGCATCGTATCGGGCACCGCGACCCCGAACATGGCCGTCAAGGCCCTGTCGCGTGACGGCAAGACGGTCGAAACGGGCCGCATTTCCAAGGTGCTTGCCTTCCGCGGGCTGGAACGTCAGCCCATCGAAAAAGGCGAGGCCGGCGACATCGTCTCGCTGGCGGGTCTCGCGGAGGCCACCGTCTCCGACACGCTCTGCGCTCCGGAAGTGAAGGAGCCGCTTTCGGCCCAGCCGATCGACCCGCCCACGCTTTCGATGACCTTCTTCGTCAACGACGGCCCGCTTGCGGGTACCGAGGGCGACAAGGTGCAGTCGCGCGTCATCCGCAAGCGGCTTTACGACGAAGCGGAAGGCAACGTCGCGCTGAAAGTGGAGGAAGCGCCGGGCGGCGATGCCTTCATCGTGTCGGGCCGTGGCGAACTGCAGCTTGCCATCCTGATCGAGAACATGCGCCGCGAAGGCTTCGAAATTTGCGTCGGCCGTCCGCGCGTCGTTTACCAGACGAGCGAGAACGGCCAGCGGCTGGAGCCGATCGAGGAAGTGACCATCGACGTCGATGAGGAGCATTCCGGCGCGGTCGTGCAGAAGCTGTCGGAACGCAAGGCGGAGCTCCTTGAAATGCGCCCGTCGGGCGGCGGGCGCACGCGCCTCGTTTTCAACGCGCCGACGCGCGGGCTCATCGGCTACCAGTCGGAGCTTCTGTCGGACACGCGCGGCACGGCGATCTTCAACCGCGTCTTCCATGCTTATGAGCCCTACAAGGGCGAGATCCCGAGCCGCCACACGGGCGTGCTCATCTCCAATGGCGACGGCGAGGCGGTCGCCTATGCGCTGTGGAACCTTGAGGATCGCGGGCCGATGCTGATCGATCCGGGCGTCAAGGTCTATCGCGGCATGATCGTGGGCGAGCATACGCGCGGCAACGATCTTGAAGTGAACGTGCTGAAGGGCAAGCAACTCACCAACATCCGCTCCGCCGGCAAGGACGAGGCGGTGAAGCTGACGACGCCGATCCGGCTCAGCCTGGAAGCGGCGCTTTCCTATATCGCCGATGATGAGCTGGTCGAGGTGACGCCGAAGTCGATCCGCCTGCGTAAGGCGATCCTCGATCCTAACGACCGTAAGAAAGCCGAGCGCGCGGCGAAATCCGCATAGTCGGCGCTGATTTCAGTCAGTCATGGCCCCGCCGCTACCCGGCGGGGCTTTTTTATTTCGCGTTTATTCCACCGTGATGGTGATCCGCTCCGACATTACGGGCGGATTGTGCGGGATATGGTTGTGATCGCCGAGAACGAGCTGCAGCGTGTGCTCGCCCGGTGAAAGCTCCACGCTTGCCTCCCTCTGGCCGCCACCGAAGTGGACGTGCTGCGCGTCCGAGGGGATCGGGACATCGAGCGCGCCGCCATCAAGCGTAGTATCGATCAAAAGGTGATGGTGGCCGGAATTCTCCTGCTCCGTGCCTGCCGGCACCACCTGCATGCCCTCTATGCCGAAGCGCAGTTCAAGCGGGCTCGATACCTTGTCGCCGTCGATCAGGTCGATGAAGTAGACTCTCGCGCCCTCAGGAGCCGGCGTTTCACCAGCTGTTGCAGCCGTGGAGAGAGTAAAAGTCAAAGCCGCGAAAGCGGCGGCGTAAAGGCGATCCATATTTCTCTCCCGCAGGGATGCTGACCGGAGTAGCCGGCCGCAGACTGTAGCATGGATCGGCTATAAGTTACGCTTGGTTATTCCATGAAAAGCTTCACATTCCGCCTTTTGAACCCCATTTATGGGGAATGGCAGACGAGACGATGAACAGCACCTTCGACGAACTGGGCTTCGATCCGGAATTACTGGGCCCGGAAGAAGAGCAGAAAAGCAAGATCCGGGACAAGCTGTTCCGCACGGCGCGGAAGGCTGCGCGGCAGGTGCCGTTCATAGAAGACGTGATCGCATCCTATTACTGCACGCTCGACCCTGCGACGCCGACGAAGGTGCGCACGACGCTTCTCGGCGCGCTTGCCTATTTCGTCCTGCCGCTCGATGTGGTGCCGGACTTCCTGCTGGGCGTTGGCTTTGGTGACGATGCCACCGTTCTGATGGCGGCAATCGCCATGGTGCGCGCCCATATCCGCGACGAACATTACGACGCCGCGAAGGAAGCCCTGAAGGACGAAGAGTGAGCTGGAGCCGGAGCGGACTTGTTTGGGCGGGCCCGCGGGGCGCGCACTAATTTATGATATTTCGCATGTCCTTATCCCAAAACCGCTTATCACTTTTGGGGGGGCATGCGCTACCCGTTGAAGATCAGGGCACAGCCGACGATGACGAGGATCGCACCCGCCCATGCGCCGGGTGCCGGGACTTCTTTCGTGCGCCACCACAAGAGCGGCAGCTGCAGGGCGGGCGTTGTCGCCGAAAGCGTTGAGACGATGCCGACCTCGCCGCCCGAAAGCGCAAACAGGATCAGCGTCATGCCGACGCCCATGCCGAGCAGGCCGGAAAGCGCGACGATGCTTGTAACCTTCCATGTCAGCGGATTGGCCGCCTGAAACCGCTGCAGCGGCAGGCGCATGAGGAGCGTCAGGCCAAGCGCCGCCGTGCCGACACGCAGGGCGGATACAGCGACGGGATCGACGCCCGTTTCCATGACGGGGCGGGCGATCAGCGAACCGATCGATTGCGCGAGCGCCGCCGCCAGCCCAAGCAGGATGCCGGCCCAAAGGGGGCCCTTGACGTTTTCCCAGTGGTGGAGCTGCGAGCGGCGCTTGCCGTAGGCGATTGCGAGCACCACGCCGGCGAAGGTTAAAAGCGCGCCGATCAGGGCGCTGGGCGGCAGATATTCGCCCAGGAACAGCCATCCAAGCAGCACGGACATGGGCGCATTGAGCGAAAAGAGGATCGCGGTGCGGCGCGGGCCCATGCGGTTCATGGTCAAAAACAGCGCCGTATCGCCCAGGAATATACCTATGAAGCCGGAGGCCAGGATCGCCGGCAGCTGGTCCGTGCCTATCGTCTGCCAGGTTCCGGTGACGGTGGCGTAGGCAGCGAGCATGACGAAGACCATCGCCATGCGGACCCGGTTGAAGGCGATAGCGCCGAGGTGTGCGGCTGGTCCGGCGGAAATCAGGCCGGTCATGGCCCAGGTCAGCGCCGCGGCAAGCGCGGCGAATTCATAAATGAACATCGAGAAATCCGGGTCGCGGCACGTCCGGACGATCCGGGCAACGGCGCGAACAGAAAGAATGAAGGAGACCGGGCGGCGTCAGGCCGCCCGGCAGAAGTTGTGCGTCAGGCTGCCTGCTTCTTCGGCTGGATGAGCTTTCGGTTCACCAGAAGTTCGGCGATCTGGATCGTGTTGAGCGCGGCGCCCTTGCGGAGGTTGTCGGAAACCACCCAGATGTTGAGGCCGTTCTCGACGGTCGCATCCTCGCGGATGCGGGAGATGAAGGTCGCATCCTCGCCCGCGCATTCGTAAGGCGTGACGTAGCCGCCGTCCTCCTGCTTGTCGACGACAAGGCAGCCCGGCGCTTCGCGCAGGATCGAGCGGGCGTCTTCTGCGCTCAACGGCTTTTCGAATTCGATGTTCACGGATTCCGCATGACCGATGAAGACAGGCACGCGCACGGCCGTGCAGGTGACCTTGATCTTCGGGTCAAGCATCTTCTTCGTTTCGGCCAGCACCTTCCATTCTTCCTTGGTGTAGCCGTCTTCCATGAATTCATCGATGTGCGGAATCACGTTGAAGGCGATGCGCTTCGTGAATTTTTCGCTCTCCACGGGATCGTTCACGAAGATCGCGCGCGTCTGGTTGAAGAGTTCGTCCATCGCGTCCTTGCCCGCACCCGAGACGGACTGGTAGGTCGAAACGACGAGGCGCTTGATGTTGGCCGCCTCATGCAGCGGCTTCAGCGCCACGACGAGCTGGGCCGTCGAGCAGTTCGGATTGGCGATGATGTTCTTCCTGGTGAAGCCCGTCACCGCGTCGGCATTCACTTCCGGGACGATCAGCGGCACGTCGGCGTCGTAGCGCCAGGCGGAGGAATTGTCGATCACGACGCAGCCCTTGGCGGCGATCTTCGGCGCCCATTCCTTGGATACGCTGCCGCCGGCGGACATCAGGCAGATGTCGGTGTCGGAAAAGTCGTAGTTTTCAAGCGCCTGGCACTTCAGCGTGTCGTCGCCGTAGGAAACATCCACCCCTTGCGAGCGGCGCGAGGCGATCGGCACCACCTTGTCGGCGGGAAAGCCGCGTTCGTGAAGGATATCGAGCATTTCGCGGCCCACATTCCCCGTGGCGCCGACAACTGCGACCTTGTAACCCATTTCGGTTCTTCCTCTCTTGTCCGCTCCCCGCGGCCTTTCGGTCGCATCTCACGACCGCCGGCCCGCTCGCGCCCCTCGTATCCCGGGGGAGCGCGGGACGAGAGGCACCGTCAGACGGTGGTTTTCGTGGTCGTGGTTTTGGAAACGGTCGTCGTTCGAACGGTCTGGCGCACGCGCGTCATCGCCACCGCGCCGAAGGCGGTCCTGAAAAGGCTGGCGATGTCGTCAAGGCGGCGAGCCATGGAATGAAAATCCATTCGCTTCGAATTCGCTGCACGTCATGACGGGAAAGGCGATCAAAGTCAACTGTCATGCGTGTGATCGGGGTGAATGCCTGTCAGGCCGGGTTTATTCGCCGCTTTCGCCCTGTTGCGCCGCCTTGCGTTCGAGACGCCAGTTTCCCGCCGTTCGTCCGGCGATCAGCCAGTAAACGAAGCCCGCCACGAAACCGGCTGCGAGCGCGACACTCGTGCCGGGGCGGAGCGCGGGTTCGCCCGCCGTCACGCCCGGCTCGCCGAGGCTCCAGAGCCCGAAGGCGATCAGCCCGCCCGCAGCGAGATTGAGGATCATGGATTTCACGCGAAGGATTTCGGCGACCGCGATCGCGGCGAAAGCGGGAACCGCCGCCATGCCGCCGATGACCATGCCCGAAACCGCTCCGGTCCAGATGGTTGCGGCAAAGCGCGCCGGATCGGCCTCGATGCCTTGCGGCTGGAACAGACCCCAGGCAAGGAACAGCCCGGCCGCGGCGAGCGCCAGCCCGTATCCGAAGACGATCTTGACGATCTGCCAAAGGAGCTTGCCGGCGTGGATCATCGATCAGGAAGTGCTCGCGTCCGCTTCCAGCGCCTCGCGGTCGCGCTTGCGCAGGCGCTCCGATTCCGATTTAAGCTGGCCGCAGGCGGCGAAAATGTCGCGCCCGCGCGGCGTTCTGATCGGCGAGGCGTATCCGGCCCGGTTCACGACATCTGCGAATTCCTCGATCCGTTCCCAGTCCGAGCATTCGTATGGAGAGCCGGGCCAGGGGTTGAAGGGGATCAGGTTGATCTTCGCCGGAATGCCCTTCAGGAGCCGTACAAGCTCCTTCGCGTCCGCCAGACTGTCGTTCACATCCTTAAGCATCACGTATTCGAAGGTGATGCGCTTGGCGTTGGAAAGGCCCGGATAGTTGCGGCAGGCGTCCAGCAATGCGGCGATGTTCCACTTCTTGTTGATCGGCACCAGTTCGTCGCGCAGCTCGTCGCGCACGGCATGCAGCGAAATGGCGAGCATGCAGCCGATCTCGTCCCCGGTGCGTTCGATCATCGGCACGACGCCGGAGGTCGACAGCGTGATGCGCCGCTTGGAAAGCGACAGGCCTTCGCCGTCCGAGGCGATAAGAAGTGCCTTTTTCACATGGTCGAAATTATAGAGCGGTTCGCCCATGCCCATCATCACGACGTTGGTGACGAGGCGGCCTTCCGACGGCACGGCCGCGCCCTGGGGCGTCTCGGCGTCCGGAAAATCGCCCAGCCGATCACGCGCGATTAGCACCTGCGAGAGGATTTCCTCAGCCGTCAGGTTTCGCACGAGCTTCTGCGTGCCCGTGTGGCAGAAGGTGCAGGTGAGCGTGCAGCCGACCTGAGAGGAAACGCATAGCGTGCCGCGACCTTCTTCCGGAATATAGACGGTCTCGACCTCTACCGGGCGGCCTGCGCCGCGCGCGGGGTACCGGAACAGCCACTTGCGCGTACCGTCGACGGAGACTTGCTCGGAGACGATTTCCGGTCGCGCTATCGTGAAGTTTTCGGCAAGCGTTGCGCGCAGATCCTTGGACACATTGGTCATTGCCGAAAAGTCGGAAACGCCGCGTACGTAAAGCCAGTGCCAGAGCTGGCTGACGCGCATGCGGGCCTGCTTCTCCGCAACCCCTATGCTCTTCAGGGCTTGCGCCAGATCGTCGCGGTCCATCCCGATCAGCGACGGCTTTTCTCCTGCCGCCATCACGGCGCGGGCAGATGCGGCAGCTTCCGCCTGCGGAGCGATTGGCTGCGATTCATGCGCAATATCGAGCGTTACGGGCATAGTGTTTCGTCCGGTAATTCGTCCTGCCGTCGATAAAGGAATGAACGTCTTTTTCGTGGCTCCAACCCGAAAACGGATTTTAGGCCGACGGTTTCCTCAAACGACAAAAACGGCGCCCGTGGGAGGTGTCCCACGGGCTCCGCAATCGGGTTCGTTGGCGCTCATATAGCGCAAATGGCGCAGTTTGTGACCCCCTTCGCTAGCGTTTCTGCCGTGCGAAGGAAGGGCCGATGCGTCGGGCGCCTACTTGCAGGCGTTGCCGGCGGCGTCGATCGCAGCCGTAATGCCGGACAGCGAATATTTGTAGCTCGTCTGCGTGTTACGGCTGGAAAGACCGGATACGGTCATCGACCGTCCCGCCTTCATTGCGCCGACCAGTTCCTGCTCCTTGGCGGCGTTTTCCACCCAGGCGCCGTCGCCCTTGGTGAACATCGTGAACTTGTTGCCGTCCACGTCCACCTCGACCGACGAGCCGTCCTTGAAGGGGTAGCCAACCATGACCATCGGTTCGTTCGTCACGCCTTCGGAAGGCCGCGTGGAGACGAAGAAGAAGACATCGCCGTGGTTGCGGTCCTTGGGCGTCATTTCCAGAGGTTTCGACAGTGCGTAGCAGACTTTGCCCTTCGGGCCGCCATACGTGTAGGTCGCCCAATCCTTGAACTGATTGACGAGAGTTGGCGTCTGCGCACTCGCCGCCACGCCTGAAAGGGCGAGCGCCAGGAAGGCCGGAACCAGGATTCTTGCGAGGGTTCGTACGTGCATGATCTCCAAACCGCTTCTCGTTTGCGCTTCAGGTTCGTTTCGAATTGTCTTTCGCCTATACACCTAGTTTTAAGGTTACCTTAAAACAGGTTACGAAAGGGTTGCACGCCCGTTCGGCATTGTGGCGGGCAGGCGAGGCGGGCTACTATCGACAAAACTCATCAGGTCCACTGGCGGCAAGATTCGGGCAAGAATTTGACGGCGAAGCGCGGAGAGGCGCCATGCCGGACCGGGTAGCGAAAGTGCGGGGCGGCCAACTTGGCGAACGCGGAGCATTTGAACGAGCTGATTCTGCGTGTGGCCGAAAGCCGCGACCAGGCGGCATTTACTGAGCTGTTCGACCATTTCGCGCCGCGAATCAAGGCTTATCTCATAAAACTGGGGGCGGATCAGGCTCTCGCCGAGGAGCTTGCCCAGGAAGTCATGATCACATTGTGGCGCAAGGCGGCGCTGTTCGATCCCGCGAAATCTTCCGCCGCGACGTGGCTTTTCCGGATCGCGCGAAACCGCAGGATCGATGCCGCGCGGCGCGATCGGACCGGCATGATCGATGCCGAGGATCCCTCGCTGCGGCCGGCCGCGCCCGAGGAACCGGGGGAGGAACTGGACGCGCGGCTGCGCGAAAAGCGCATCCGTATCGCCTTGAAAAACCTGCCGGAAGAGCAGGCGGATCTCGTTCGCCGCGCCTTTTTCTCAGGCCTGTCGCACAGCCAGATCGCGGAGGAAACGGGCCTGCCGCTGGGCACCGTGAAATCCCGGATCAGGCTGGCGTTCGGGCGGCTTCGGCGGACGCTCGAAACCGATCAGGCCGTCGATACCGACTGAGTTTTCCCGGTTTATCCCCGCGAAATCGGCGTTGAGGAAAATTCCGGTACGGGAAAATTCGCCGCCATTTCGGGTACCGAAATATCCTGAGGACGCCTTGGCGCCGTATTCCGCTCAGCCTGGAAGGCGGCTCGGACGGATGTCGCGCCGCGTCTTGCGGCTCGCCTCGCGCGCCTCCGTCGGTGCGCCGGAGCGGACCGGGCGCGGGGCGAACTGGCCAAGCATTCGGTAGCGGTCGTACATGACGATGGCACCCGCCATGGCGACGTTGATGCAAAAGCGCGTCGGGATCTTGATGGTGTGGGAACAGCGCGCGACCATCTCCGGCGACAGCGAGCCCTGCTCGGGACCAAGCACGTAAGCCGCGCGCGCCGGATGACCGAAGCTTGGCAGGTCGACTGCGTCTTCCGTCAGTTCCACGCCGACGAGCTTGCAGTCCTGCGGCAGGTCCATTGCCGCAATCGACGGCCAGTGGAACAGCGGAAGATGCTCGGTGCTGTTGGAGGTGTCGGATTTCGGCGCGGACAGAATGCGCTGGTGGGCATCGACGGTGAAGAAGAAGCTCGCGCCGAAGGCATGCGCGGAGCGCATCAGGTTGCCGAGGTTCATCGGCTTCGAAATGCCTTCGGCGCCGATTGCGAAATAGCCGCGCATGATATCCTTCCCGGAATTTGGCAGTGAAGGCGTCAGCACATAGCCCCATGCGCCTCCTTCGGCAAGAAGCCGCGACATTCTAGCACTGTCAGAATTGACGAGGATTTCTTCGCGCATTTGCCTTTTCATGGTTAACAACCCGTGTTAGGCGATTTGCGGGGAGCAATCTTCTGGTTGCCATGAGGGGAAGACCAAGTGAAAGCCGTTCTTTGCGAGAAATTCGGTCCGCCGTCGGAGCTTGCGCTGCGCGATATCGAGGCGCCTTTAGCCGGTCCGGGCGAGGTGGTGGTGTCGGTAAAGGCCGCCGCGCTCAATTTTTTCGACACGCTGATCATCCAGGGCAAATACCAGTACCGGCCCGAAATGCCGTTTTCTCCAAGCGCGGAAATGGCAGGCGTGGTGAAAAGCATCGGCGAGGGTGTGGACCGGGTGAAACCGGGCGACCGCGTGCTTGCCTATGTGAAATGGGGGGCTGCGCGCGAGGAGGTGCTCCTCAACGAGGACGACCTGGTGCTGCTGCCCGATGGTGTGAGCTTCGAACAGGCGGCGGGCCTGACCGTCACCTACGGCACGACGCTGCACGCGCTGAAGGACCGGGCGAAGCTTCAGCCCGGCGAAACGGTCGCCGTGCTTGGCGCCTCCGGTGGGGTGGGCCAGGCGGCGGTGGAGATCGCCAAGGTCATGGGCGCGCGGGTGATCGCCTGCGCCTCGAGCGCGGAGAAGCTTGAATTCGCCAGGGAATTCGGCGCGGACGAATTCGTCAACTACGCCGAGGAAGACCTGAAGAACCGCCTGAAGGAACTGACGGACGGCAACGGCGTCGACGTGGTCTACGATCCCGTCGGCGGCCCTCTTGCCGAAGCGGCCCTTCGGGCGACCGGCTGGGAGGGGCGCTACCTCGTCGTCGGCTTCGCGTCGGGCGACATTCCGAAAATACCGCTGAACCTCGTGCTTCTGAAAGGCTGCGACGTGCTCGGCGTCTTCTGGGGCGAAGCAACCGTCCGCGATCCGGAAGGCCACTGGGAGAACATGGAAACCCTGCTTTCCTGGGTGCGCGACGGCAAGCTGAAGCCGCATGTGCACAAGGTCTTCAAGCTGGAGGATACGGCGTCAGCGCTTCAGGAAATCGCCGAACGCAAGGCCAAGGGCAAGGTGATCGTGGCGCCCTGAGGGGGGCTATGGCGCTCCGCATATTTGATGAAGGACGTGATGTAATCGTGGTGGATCCTACCCGAAATCGGGATCATGCAGAGCATTTGCTACTTGCACCTCACCTCTCCCCGCGAAGTCGGATGTTTCCGACTTCGGCACCTATCTTCCAAACTCGGGAACACCCGAGTTTGGCGGGGAGAGGGGAATCGCCTGCGTCAGATGCTCAGGACAAAGCTGCATCTGCGCGGTTGGAAGAGATTGGGCTATCGATCAATCCAGCGGCCGGCCAGCGGACTAGCACCGCACCTCACCCCTCGAAGGTGGCCATGACGGGCGCGTGGTCGGACGGCTTTTCCCAGCCGCGGGCGTCGCGCAGGACCCGGATATCGCTTGAAAGCGGTGCGAGGTCGGGCGTCGACCAGATGTGATCGAGGCGCCGGCCCTTGTCGGCCTCCGACCAGTCCCGCGCGCGGTAGCTCCACCATGTATAGAGCTTTTCGTCCATCGGCACGTGCCGGCGCATGAGGTCGACGAAGGGGCCGGCCTCGCGCATGGTCTCAAGCTTCTCGCACTCGAGCGGGGTATGGCTGACGACCTTCAGAAGCTTCTTGTGCGACCAAACGTCATGCTCGTAAGGGGCGATGTTGAGGTCGCCGACGATGACGGTGGGCGTCGTGGTATCCGCGAACCACTCGGTCATTTCATCGAGAAAGGCGAGCTTGTGGGCGAACTTGTCGTTCACCTCCGGATCGGGCTCGTCTCCGCCCGCCGGCACGTAGAAATTATGCAGCCGCACGGACGATCCGTTGAAGGCGACCTCGGTCGCCACATGGCGGCTGTCGCCCTTGCCGCAGAATTCGCGCTTTTCCTGCGCCACGAACGGCCGGCGCGAGATGGTCGCCACGCCGTGATAGCCCTTCTGCCCGTGGATGGCGATGTGCTCGTAACCGAGCTTTCGCAGCGCGTTCAGCGGGAAATTCGCGTCCGGGCACTTGGTTTCCTGAAGGCAGAGGACATCCGGGGCGTATTCGGTGAGGAACCGCTCGACGATCGGCAGGCGCAGGCGCACGGAGTTGATGTTCCAGGTCGCGATCGTCAGCTTGTCTGGCATTGCTCAGGTCTCGATCTCTGCGGAAGGGAACCGGAAGCGGGATCTCAACGGAGATGCCAGCCCTGACCGGAGGATGCAAGGAGGATGGGGCGGAACCATGAAATGCCTTCGCGGAAGATAGTCGCAAAATTCGATCACGAATTCGTGAGTGTGGGCTTCCATGCCCGCGCTGCCCTTTTTTTGACGCGGACGGCCCTATGGTAAGTTTCCGGTTAACCTGTTGGACTAAAATCCCGCTCGATCGTGAGGGCGGTTTCTCGCCGGAAATGATATCCGGCCCGCGGAAATCCGCTCCAAAGGAACAATACCGGGCTTCGATCGGACGGAAACTAAATGATCAGGCACGTGCTCGCACTTCTATGCTCATTCTTCGTCGCCTCTTGCGCGATCTACGATTTTCCGGACCCGACGCCGGAGGATTTCGCGATTCATGGCATCGACGTGTCGCGCTACCAGGGCGATATCGACTGGCACGCGGCCAAGCGCGATGACGTCGAGTTCGCCTTCCTGAAGGCGACGGAAGGCGGCGACTACGCCGACCCGAAGTTCAAGGAATACTGGTACAAGGCGAAAGCCGCCGGAATTCCGCGCGGGGCCTATCACTTCTATTATTTCTGCCGTACGGGGCTGGAACAGGCGCAATGGTTCATCGAGAACGTGCCCTACGACCCGGATGCGTTGCCCCCCGTCCTCGACATGGAGTGGAACGGCCACTCCAAGACCTGCAAGAAGCAGCCAGGCAAGGACGAGGTCATCCGCGAGATGAAGGCCTTCCTCCACACGGTGGAGGCGCACTACGGCAAGAAGCCGATCATCTATTCCTCCGTCGACTTCCACCGCGACCGGCTGGAGGGCGAAAAGAACGGCTATGAATTCTGGCTGCGCTCCGTCGCAAGCCACCCGCGCCACAAATACGACGGCCGCGACGGCTGGACCTTCTGGCAATACACGGCAGAAGGCGAGGTCGACGGCATCGACGGCAACGTCGACCGCAACGTCTTCTTCGGCACCCGCTCGGAGTGGGAGGAATGGCTGACCGGTGGCAAGCGTTCGGGGTGAGAATTTAGCGTCTTCCTATGCCTCTTGATGGGCGTGGGAGTGGTTGGGCTCGGCGATGACAGGGACGCGCTCCATTCCACGGAAGGAGGTTTCCGAGTCAGGTCAGTTCGGGAAGGTAAGGTGCGCAACTTCCGAGTGTTAAGGGAACGGTTGATTGGGTGCCCGGGTCAAGCCCGGGCATGACGAACCGAGAGGCCGGCACGCTTGAGGTTAGTTGGCGGCGTGCAACCTCTCTATCGTCATTGCCGGGCTTGACCCGGCAACCTATTAGCGGTTGCATCCGCATATGGCTGGGTGGGTCTACATCACCGCTTCGAAGCGGAACGGGACGCTATACGTCGGGGTGACGAGCGACCTTTCGCGCCGCATCTATGAACACCGCAACCATCTCATACCCGGATTTACCAGCCGATACAGCGTTGACCAACTGGTCTGGTACGAGTGCCATGCCACGATGACGCTTGCTATTCAGCGGGAGAAGAACATCAAGCACTGGCCCAGACGATGGAAGGTCGACCTGATCAGGGCGATGAATCCAGAGTGGGTTGACCTTTATGAAAGCCTCGCGTGATGCGGTGCTGTATGGGTTGCCGGGTCAAGCCCGGCAATGACGAAGGAAATGCTGTGCGCTTCGGCACCTTTGCCGGACAACGCAAGGATGAAACCCTTCTTCTCTCAAGACAACGCAGAAATCGCCACGTCGATAAAAGCGCGAATGTGTTACCTTGCGGTAGCCAATGTGAGCCGACCTTTGCATAAAAAGTGATTTCGCGGTCATGGCTCGCAAACCCGGGAGGCCGAAATGATCCGTCTGTTCGTTCGCCATACCGTGAAGGATTTCGATGCCTGGAAGGCCGGGTACGACAAGGGCACGGAGTTCCGCAAGGAGTGGGGCGTGCTTGACCACGCCGTCTACCGCTCCTCCGACGACCCGAACGACATCACAGTGATGCACGACTTCGACACGCTGGAGCATGCGAAGGCTTTCGCGAGTTCGGAAGGCCTTGCGGAGAGGATGCGCGCGCTCGGCGTTTCAGGCCCCGTGCAGATCTGGTTCGCGCATGAGTCCAGCTAGATCCGCTTTGCGCATTCTGTGAAGAGCGTCACAGGCATATTGCCGTTTCGACCCTAAATAGGCGTTTTACCGCCCGAACTGGCGGTGCCTGAAGTCCTTCAAGGAACGAGAGCGCCATGACGACTGCCGTAGACACGATCCGCCCCGCGACGAAAGCCGATGTGACGGTGCTGGCCGAGCTGGTCAACTATGCCGGCGAGGGCCTGCCGCTCTACCTTTGGGCCGGCATGGCCGAAGCGGACCAGACGCCGTGGGAAGTCGGCAGGAAGCGCGCCGCGCGCGAGGAAGGCTCGTTTTCCTATCGAAACGCGATGATGATCGAGCGCAACGGGAAGGCCGCCGGCTGCCTGATCGGCTACGAAACGTCGGATGAGCCGGAACCCATCGGCGACGACATGTCGGCGATGTTCGTGCCTCTGCAGGAGCTTGAGAACCTCGCCCCCGACACATGGTACGTGAACGTTCTGGCCGTGCTGCCGGACCATCGCGGACACGGGCTCGGCAGCGAGCTTATGAAGTTTGCCGACGAAACGGGGCGCAAGCTCGGCAAGGCGGGAATGAGCCTCATCGTTTCCGATGCAAACGCCGGCGCGCGCAGGCTATACGAGCGCTGCGGCTACCGCGAGATCGCGTCCCGCCCGATGGTCAAGGAAGACTGGAAGAACGAGGGCGAAAACTGGGTCTTGATGACGAAGCTGTTTTAAACAAATAAAAAACCGCGGCGAGCGCGAGCTGCCGCGGTTTCTAAAGGTCACTGGCGAACGGGAAAACCCGTTACGCGAGTTCGCCGTTACGCGAGTTCGATCGTGTCGACGGCAATCTTGCCGCTGCGCGGATCTTCGCGCGTCGTGAAGTTCACCTTGTCGCCTTCGTTCAGGCCGAAGATGCCGGCACGCTCCAGGGCGGTTGCGTGAACGAAAACGTCCTTCGCGCCGCTCGTGGGCTGAATGAAGCCGAAGCCCTTCTGGCTGTTGTAGAATTTGACTGTGCCGTTATCCATGGGAATACCTCGTTTTACGGATTTTGCACGTGAAACAGGACGCGCAGAGCCTGCACGAACCGGTTTCGGCTTGTCGATCTTGGATGAAGTCTGAAACGTGCAACTCGTCTTGAAAGAGGCGTCGCGGCCCAGTAGTCCGGCCAAATATCGATGGGCGCTATATGGGCCGTTCCGCGCGTCAATACAAGAAAAATCGCACCGCGTAACGGATAGACCGTGGTTTGAGACGGAAAAAACGGCTGTTATCCGCCGTATTTCAAAAAAACGAAGCATCCGAAAACGGCCTGCCGGGGCGGGTGCGCCGCCCCGGCAATCGTCGGTCAGTCGGTCAGATGCTGCTTGAAGAAGGCGATGGTGCGTTCTTCGGCAAGCGTCGCCGCATCTTCGTCGTAGCGCGGCGTCGTGTCGTTGTGAAAGCCGTGGTTGACGCCTTCGTACATATGCATGGTGTAGGTTTTGCCGGCGGCGTCGAGCGCTTCCTTGAAGGCGGGCCAGCCGGCGTTGACCCGCTCGTCGAGCTCCGCGTACTGGATGAGGAGCGGCGCCTCGATCTGCGCGACATCTTCCGGCGCGGGCTGACGCCCGTAGAAGGGCACGGCGGCCGCAAGCTCCGGATAGGCAACAGCGATCGCGTTCACCACACCGCCGCCGTAGCAAAAGCCGACCGCGCCAACCTTGCCGGTGCTGTCCTCGCTCTTCAGCAGATATTCGAAGCCGGCGAAGAAGTCGTTCATCAGCTTTTCCCGGTCGACGGTGCGCTGCAATTCGCGCCCCTTGTCGTCGTTGCCGGGATAACCGCCGACGGAGGTGAGACCGTCCGGCGCCATCGCCATGAAGCCCGCCTTGGCGAAGCGGCGCGCGACATCCTCGATATAGGGGTTCAGGCCGCGGTTCTCATGCACGACGAGGACCGCCGGCAGCTTGCCGTCGATACCGGCAGGGCGGACCAGATAGGCGTTCACCTCGCCGTGGCCGTTCGGCGAGGGATAGGTGATGCGGCTCGTGACGATGCCCGGATCGTCGGGCGCGACCTGCTGGGCAAGGGCGTAATTCGGCGAAAGCTCCTTGAGGAGAGCGGCGGCGGTGACACCCGCTACAGTGAATTTCGCCGCCCGGTCCAGAAACTCGCGCCTCGTGATCTTGCCGTGGGCGTAAAAGTCGTAGAGGTCCAGAAGTTCTTGCGGAAAATCCTTGGCCGTCTTGCGGCGTATCGGCGTCTGGTCGTTCATTTATTCTCTTCCCTCGTTTTGAACTTTGGCGAGTTTATCGGTCCCAGGCTCGCCCGCGATCTCAAGGATCAGCTTGCGGCGGACGGCCTCGGCGAATGTGGTGCGGTTGTCGGCGGTAATGACGAAGGAGCCGGGCCCGCCGATGATCCGCGCGGCGAAGGCATCCTCCAGATTGTAGGCGGCAGGACGCCCCGAACAATGCCGGCAAAGGACGGCGAGACCATTGATGACGATACCGGAGGAAACCACGATCTCCCGGGCATCCTCGATCGACGGGCCGTTCCAGTTGTTGGCGCTGTCGGCGGAAAGGTCGATCACGCGCTTGACGCCCTGAATGTCGTTGCCGTCGATCAGCGCCTTGCCGAAAAGAAGCGCGGCGCCAATGGCATTGCGCCCGAAGGCGCGGCGTGGCGGCTCCAGAAGGGCGGCCGCGAAGCGGTTCGCCGAAGCCTCGCCGTCCACAACCGTCCAGCCGACGACGACTTCCTGGGATTCGGCACTTCCCCATTCCACATAGGTAACGGCGATGCGCGCGTGAATGCCGCTGGTGATGGCCGCTATGACCGAGGGATCGGTGATCGCGCGGGCATAACCCTCGCGCTGGAAACGGATTTCGGCATCGTCGATGGAGCCGGTCGCATCCGCCAGCAGGACGAGCTCGATGTCGACCGTCTTGCCGTCCTGCGCGATTGCGGCAGCGCTGAGAAAGAGACACGCGAAAAACGCGGTCAGGCGGGCGAACATCCCATGGATCATTCCCGGTCTCCTGTCTCACCGACTTCCCTGGCGGAGCGATTCCTGCAAATAGATTATCGAAGCCCGCCGGCAAGGTTCTCACGCAACGCCCGCAAGACGATCTCGGCGGCTCGATATCGCCTCGAACATGAAATCCGTGAAGGCGCGGATGCGCGCGGTCTTGCGCAGGTCCTGGTGCGTCAGGATCCATAGATCCACCGCGAGCTCCGGAACGGGCGTGCCGATGCGACGGAGCACGCTGTCATCGTCGGCGAGATAGCAGGGCAGGACGGCAACCCCGGCGCCTGCGCGCGCGGCAGCGTGAATGCCTAGGATGGTGTCGACGCGCAAATGGCACCTTTCGTCGAGCCCTTGGTCCGAAAACCAGCGGTGCAGGGCGGGATAGGCCATGCGCTCGTCCGGCCCGATCCAGCCGCTGGAAGCGAATACATCTCCCGGTTCGAGCTTTGTGGCGAGAGCGGGCGCGGCGTAGACCGCCTGCGCGATCCGCCCCGCCTTGCGCCCGACAAGGGTTTCGGGCGGGGTGTCGGACGGGCGGACGGCGATATCGGCCTCGCGTTTCGACAGGCTGAAAAGTTCGTTCGAGACCGCGATTTCCAGGCGGATCTCCGGGAAGGCGTGCTGGAAATCGGCAAGCAGCGGCGCGAGCAGGCCGGAAAGAAGCGTGTCCGTCGTCGTCACGCGAACCGTGCCGGAGGGACTGAGATCGCGACCGGCGATGCGGCGTTCCACATCCGAAACCCTTGTGGCGATGGCACGGGCGGCCTCCGCCGCCTCCTCGCCCTCGGCCGTGGGCGAATAGCCTGCACGCGAACGTTCGAAAAGGCTGACGCCAAGGCGCGCCTCGGCATCCGCGAGGCGGCGAAAGACCGTCGCGTGGCTGCAGCCAAGCACGCGTCCCGCGCCGGAAAGCGTGCCGGCATCGGCAATGGCGAGGATCAGCTTCAGGTCGTCCCACGCGAGTTTGCTGTTCATTCTTGCAAGGCCAATCGACGGAATTTGTGAATTATAGTCCGAAAACGAACGGTATAGCCTGCACCGAACATTCATCAAATTCTGACCGCCGAACCGGGAGCCGCCGCAAATGCAGGTGCATATCGTTCACGTTCACCCCGAGTCGACGTCGTTCAATGGCGCGATGACGCAAACCGCGCGCGAAAGCCTGACGCGTGCGGGACATGAGGTCGCCTTGTCGGATCTCTATGCGGAAGGCTTCGATCCCGTCGAGCGGGGCGGGCACTATCGATCAAGGGTCGATGCGAAGATATTTTCGCCGCTGGCCGAACAGCGCCATGCCCATGAGGCGGGAAGCCTGCCGGGGGATGTGGTGCGCGAGATCGAGCGGCTGGAGCGGGCCGACCTCGTGATCTTCCAGTTTCCGCTCTGGTGGCACCAGGTGCCGGCGATGCTGAAAGGCTGGATGGACCGGGTGTTCGTCAACGGCGGGCTCTACACCAGCCGCATGCGCTACGACCGGGGATATTTCAAGGGAAGGCGAGCCATTGTCTCGCTGACCACCGGAGCACCGGCAGCCGCCATGGGGCCGGGCGGGCGCGGCGGCGATATCGAACGGCTGCTGTGGCCGGTCCACTATTCCCTGCACTACATGGGATTTTCCGTGTTGCCGCCATTCCTCGCCTTCGGCGTTGCCGGGCATGGCTATTCCTATGCGGACGACGGCGACTTCGACGCGCTTATGAAGGAGCATCTGGAGAACTGGGAATCCCGGCTTGGCGCGATAGAGCGTGACGAGCCGCTTTCCTTCCCCGGCTGGGGCGACTGGGACGGCGAGGGCCGCAAGCTGGAAATGACTGTTTGACGCCGTCCGTCACCTGATCGCCAAATATGGGTAGGATGCTCGCATGGTCCCATGCGAAGGGGTAAGCCATGATCGAGCATCTGACGAGTTTTCCCGACTATGTGGTCGCGGTGCGAGCAAGCGGCGAGGTAACGCGCGCCGACTATGTGCAAACG
Source organism: Stappia sediminis (assembly GCF_009826895.1). Taxonomy (GTDB): domain Bacteria; phylum Pseudomonadota; class Alphaproteobacteria; order Rhizobiales; family Stappiaceae; genus Hongsoonwoonella; species Hongsoonwoonella sediminis. The sequence goes on from NZ_WUMV01000003.1 coordinate 529,428, forward strand.
GTCGTGCCCGCCGCCGAAGCGGCGATGGCGAAACACATCAAGGTGCGCGTTCTCATCCAGATCGAGGACGATGCGAACCCGAGCATGGGGCTGATCCTGGAGGATGCGGTTTTCGGCACGCGCCACCTGATGAGCTGGGGTCGGATCGCCATCGTTTCCGACGCGGACTGGGTGAAGCGGGCCTATGCCTTCATCAGGCCGATCATGCCCTTCGAACTGAAACTGTTTTCCAAGGCGGAAGCGGAAGAAGCGCGCGTCTGGATCACCGAAGACGAGACGGCGGGGAACGGTTGAGGGTGTTTCTGAAACCGTAGCGAACGATAAAGATATGCCCCCTCACCCGGCGCGTTGCGCGCCGACCTCTCCCGCCAAACTCGGGTGTTCCCGAGTTTGGAAGATAGATGGCGAAGTCGGAAACATCCGACTTCGCGGGGAGAGGTGAAGAGCGGGTTGCGCCACCTCTGCAAAATCGAAACTCCGATGTATTGATTCCGGGACGATTCCTTGCCAGTCGTGGTCGGAATGTTGCCCGGGTTCGAAGGGGGCAGATGAAAATACGCGGCGCGGGGTGCAAATCGAAAAGGCCGTCCGGAGTGCCCGGACGGCCTTATTGCTGCGATAATGGCCGAAAAAATCAAGCGAGGCCGTGCTTCGAGAGTGGAAGCTCGCTCACCCATTCGCCCTTCGCCGCCGCGATCGCATTGGCAACCGCAGGACCGACCGGCGGCGTGCCGGGTTCGCCGATGCCGGTCGGAGCCTCGGTCGACGGGACGATATGCACCTCGACCTGCGGCATATCGCTGATGCGGATCGGCAGGTAGGTGTCGAAGTTGGCCTGATCGACTTCGCCATCCGTCAGCGTGATCTCGTTCCTCAGGATCGCGCCGAGGCCGTAGCCGACCGCGCCTTCCACCTGGGCGCGGATATTGTCCGGATTGACCGGGATGCCGCAGTCGGCCGCGCAGGTGACCTTCTCCACCTTGACCGTGCCGTCTTCGCGGAAGGAGATTTCCGCGACTTCGGCGACATAGGTGTTGAAGGATTTCTGCACGGCGACACCGCGATAACGCCCTTGCGGAAGCGGATCGCCCCAGCCGGCTTTTTCGGCGGCGAGCTTCAGCACGCCGAGCTTGCGAGGATCGTCCTTCAGGAGCGCCATGCGGTAGTCCACCGGATCCTTGCCGGCTTCCCTTGCCAGACGGTCGATCATGGTTTCCATGACGTAGGCCGTGTGGGTGTGGCCGACCGAGCGCCACCACAGAACCGGTACGGCGGTCTTCGCGTTGTGCACCTCGACGCGGATGCCGGGCACGGTGTACGTCATATCGGTGACGCCCTCGGCCGTCGTTTCGTCGACGCCCTCCTTGACGAGGAACTGCTCGAAAGGCGAGCCGATGAGGATCGACTTCGACGCAACCCGGTGATGCCAGCCGAGAGGGTTGCCATCGGCATCAAGCCCGACCCTGACCTTGTGGGCGACCATCGGGCGATAGTAGCCGCCCTTGATATCGTCCTCGCGGGTCCACACCACCTTGATCGGGCGCGGAGCATTGCCGGCATCCGCCCAGGCTTTTGCAAGATGTGCGGCTTCGGCGACCGGGTGGCTGTCCGGCTGCGCGCGCCGCCCGAAGGAGCCGCCCGCCCAAAGCGTTTCGATCTTCACGTTCTCCGGCGAAAGCCCGAGGACGCCTGCGGTCACGTTGTGGTCGATCGTCTGGAGTTGCGATCCCGTCCATACGGTGGCCGATTTGCCGTCGAAGAGGATCGTCGCGTCGAGCGGCTCCATCGGCGCATGGGCGAGGAAGGGGAAGGTGTAGTCCGCCTCGACGATCTTCGCCGCATTGGCAAGGCCGGCTTCCGCATCGCCATGAACATGCGCCTCAAGGCCCGGCTCGCCCGTCATGGATTTGAGGTCCGCCAGCATCTCGCTGCTGCTGCGCGTCTCGGCGGCGCTTTCATCCCATTCGACTTCTACCAGATCGCGGGCCTTGATCGCGGGCCATGTGCTTTCCGCGAGGACCGCGACGCCGCTCGGCACGGAAATGACATCGATGACGCCCTTCACCTTCTTGGCCTCGCTGGCGTCGAAGGTTTTCGGCACTGAGCCGAATTTCGGCGGGCGGGCGAGCACGGCGACCAGCATATTCTCATGCTGCACGTCCATGCCGTAGGTCGACGGCGCGCCCACGGTTTTCATTTTCGTATCGACGCGCGGGAAGGACTTGCCGATATAGACCCACTCGTCCGGCGACTTCAGCTTCGGCTTTTCCGGAACGTCCTGAAGCGCGGCGGCGCCCGCGAGTTCGCCGAAGGTCGCCTGCTTGCCGCTGCCGTGTTTCACCATGCCTTTTTCGACCGTGACGGAGGCGGGATCGACCTCCCATTGCTTCGCGGCTGCGGCGACCAGCATCGCCTTGGCGGCGGCGCCCGCCTCGCGGTACTGCAGGAAGGAATTGGCGATTGCCGTGGAGCCGCCGGTTCCCTGAAGGCCGAAGAGGAGGTTCTTGTAGACTTCCGGGTTGGAGGGCGCGAATTCGACCTCGACCTGCGCACGGTCGGCGTCGAGTTCATCGGCAACGAGAGTGGCAAGGCCCGTCGCCGCGCCCTGGCCCTTGTCCAGGTGTTTGGAAATGACGACCACTTTATTGTCCGGCCGGATATGGACGAAGGGTTGGGCGAATTCCGCCGTCCCTTCCGCCGCCTTCGCCGCACCGGACCCATAAGGCATGTTGAGGCCGATGAGAAGGCCGCCGGCGGCACCCGCCGAAAGCTTCAGGAACGAACGGCGCGAGGGCTTCGCGGCGGCGAGCGGCTTGTCGAGAAGATGCAGCATTTCCTCAGCCCTCCATGGTTTCGGCGGCGCGGTGGATCGCGGCGCGGATGCGCACATAGGTCGCGCAGCGGCAGACGTTGCCGTCCATCGCCGCGTCGATATCCTCATCGCTCGGTTTCGGTGTCTCGGTCAAAAGGGCGGTCGCGGCGAGGATCTGGCCCGACTGGCAATAGCCGCATTGCGGAACGTCAAGCTCGCGCCAGGCGGCGCGAACCGCTTCCGCCGCCTTGCCCTCGACGCCCTCGATCGTGGTGATCGAGGCGCCTTCGACGTCGGAAAGGTAGGTCTGGCAGGAACGCGTCGGATACCCGTCGAGGTGAACGGTGCAGGCGCCGCACTGGGCGATGCCGCAGCCGAATTTCGTTCCCGTCATCTTCAGTTCGTCGCGAAGCACCCACAGAAGGGGCGTTTCGGGGTCGGTGTCGATCGAACGCTCGACACCGTTGATGGTGACGTTGACAGCCATGTCTTGAAAGCCTCCGGTGACTAGAGCATCCTGAATGCGATCAATTTTCTGCGTTCTGGCGGCTTCGCCTGAGTGCAGGTTGATCTGATGCGTACTTTCGAAGAAGGTAAACTATTCAGTGTAGTTTAGGCGCTGATGCGCTTAATGTAAACTGCCAAGTTTACATTTCAATGTCGCCGCCCGCCATCCGGGGTGCGTCCCGAGCCAGATTGCCCGAGTGAGAGAAATGGCCCTTTCGGAAGAAAAGCAGAAGCAGATCGTCGACGCGGCGATCGCGGAATTCCAGGAAAAGGGCTATGCGGGCGCGAGCATGGACAGGATTTCCTGCCGTGCGAATGTCTCCAAGCGCACGGTCTACAATCACTTCGAGAGCAAGGATGTGCTGTTCAGCGCCATCATCCAGCGCCTTGCCGACAGGCTGAACGCGGCACTCGAGATCGCCTACGACCCGGACCGACCGATCCGCCCGCAGCTTGAGCGCCTCGCCTGGGCGGAGGGAGATCTCCTGACCGATCCCGATTTCATGAAACTGGCGCGCATGGTGATGGGCGAGACGATCCGCGATCCAGAACTTGCCGCCGACATGAACAGCCGCATGACGAAGACGGCCGTTTTCGAGGAGTTCATGGCGCGGGCGAACGCGGACGGAAAACTGCATGCGCCCGACCCGCAACTCGCCGCCGAGCAGTTCCTCGGGCTTATCAAGTCGCAGGGCTTCTACCCGCGCATCTTTACCGACGCGCCGGTCAGCCGTGAGGAAATGGCGGGAATTGTCGACCGTTCCGTCGAAATGATCATGAAAAGCTACGGGCGGGAATGACTTCCCGCCAGATCGCCAAGGCCACGATTACGGGACGAGCTTGTAGCCGCCGGCGTCGGTGACCAGCAGTTCCGCGTTCGACGGATCGCGCTCGATCTTCTGGCGAAGACGGTAGATGTGGGTTTCCAGCGTGTGGGTGGTGACGCCGGAATTGTAGCCCCAGACCTCATGCAGGAGGACGTCGCGCGTCACCGGTTTTTCGCCCGCGCGATAGAGGTACTTCAGGATTGCCGTTTCCTTTTCCGTCAGGCGGATCTTGGCGCCCTTCTCGTCGACCATCAGCTTCTGTGCGGGACGGAAAGAGAAACGGCCGATGGTGAAGACGGCATCCTCGCTCTGCTCGTGCTGGCGAAGATGCGCGCGGATGCGCGCAAGTAGCACGGCGAACTTGAAGGGCTTGGCGACATAGTCGTTCGCGCCGGCCTCAAGCCCGAGGATCGTGTCGGAATCGGTGTCGTGGCCGGTCAGCATGATGACGGGGGCCTTGAAGCCGTTCTTGCGCAGAAGCTTCACCGCCTCGCGTCCGTCGATATCCGGCAGGCCGACGTCCATCAGGAGAAGATCGACATGCTCGCTCTTGGCGGCGCTGATGCCGGTCGTGGCGTTGTCCGCCTGCAAGGTCTCGAACTCGTCGTAAAGCGACAGCTGCTCGACGAGCGCCTCGCGCAGATCATTGTCGTCGTCGACGATCAGGATATTCCGCGCGCTCATGGCTTTTACTCCCTTTGATCGGCTAAACCGGTTGCCGACACACTTAGTGTTCGCGAGGCGGTAGCGCGAGATAAAATCTTCTCCAATTGCCTGTGATCTCGTCAATTCTTCTTCACGCGACCTTTACCGAAAGGTTATCAGGAAATCGGTTCGAAAGTGCGCGAAATGCGAAGCCAAACGCAGGGTGAGACGGATGAAGGACGGTAAAACGGCGGAAGTCCTTGCCGTTCGGGCAAGGCCAGGCGCACCGCAGAGGGGCACGCTCAGTTTAGAATCGATCACGGTCCCGTGTGCGCTCGGAAAATCGGGCCTTGCGATCAGAAAACGCGAAGGCGACGGAAAAACGCCTGTCGGATGCTTCGAACTGCTCTCGGCCTATTATCGCGCGGATCGATTGCGCCGCCCGACAACCCGATTGCCGGTCAGTGAAATCACGCCCGACCTCGGCTGGTGCGACGACCCTAGCCATCCGCGCTACAACCGGCCCGTGGAATTGCCGTTTCCCGCAAGCCACGAAAAGATGTGGCGCGAGGACGGCCTCTATGACGTGGTCGTGGTACTCGATCACAATCTCCGCCCCGCGGTGCCGGGGCTTGGCTCCGCGATCTTCTTTCACTGCGCGCGGCCCGATTATTCTCCAACGGAAGGCTGCGTCGCCGTTTCGCGGAGCGACATGCTGAAAATCCTTCTCCACTGCGGGCCGGGCACGATCATGGCAATCGAATGACGACAGGCCGCCAGACCCGATAAAGCTCTTGTGAGTTTCGCGAAAATCCGACCTGTGCTTGGATGGAACATATCAGGAACAAACTGCCGTATCGTCATTCTTGCGTAAATTTACGGAGACAAGCCTTGTCCGACGTTCAAACCTATCTTCCGGGAATTCTTCTCGCTCTCGGCGCCATGGGGGTAAGCCTTCTCAGCCCCGGGCCGAATATCCTGGCCGTGATCGGCACGTCGATGAGTACGGGGCGAGCCTCGGGCAGGGCGCTGGCGGCGGGCATCGCCAGCGGATCTTTTCTCTGGAGCCTGCTTGCCTGGAGCGGTTTCACCGCCGTGCTGACGCTCTATGCTTCCGTTTTGACCGTCATCAAGGTGGCGGGCGCGTTCTATCTGCTCTGGCTGGCTGTGAAGTCGTTCCGCTCCGCCGCCTCCGCGCATGACATCGAGGCGAAGTCGCTCGACCTTGCCGGCGGCCCGTCGAAATACTACCTGCGCGGCCTGACGATCCAGATGACCAATCCGAAGGCGGCGCTCGCCTGGATCGCGATCATGTCGCTCGGAATGCAGGCGGGCGCGCCGCTCTGGGTCGGCCTCAGCATCGTGGCGGGCACGACGATCATGTCCTTTGCGGGACATATGATCTATGCGGTGGCCTTCTCCACCCGGCCCGTCGTCAATGTCTACATCCGCGCGAGGCGCTGGATTCAGGCGGGGCTCGGCGCGTTCTTCTGCTTCGCGAGCTACAAGCTGCTGACATCGAAGATCTGATCGCACCCTCCGGATTGCACAAGCAGCGAGCCGTGAAATGGAATATGTGACCGCCTACCTGCCCGGTATCCTGCTTGCGCTTGGCGCAACGGCGCTGGGCCTGATGACGCCGGGGCCGAACATTCTTTCCGTCATCGGCACGTCGATGAGCGCGGGACGCGCGGCGGGAAAGGCACTCGCCTACGGCATAGGGTTTGGCGCCTGCATCTGGGCGACGCTTGCCTGGGCGGGTCTTGCCGGGCTTCTTACGGTCTATGCTTCCGCGATAACAGCGCTGAAAATCGCCGGTGCCGCCTATCTGCTCTGGCTTGCGTTCAAGGCCTTCCGCTCGGCAGCGAACCCGAAGCCGCTGGAGCTTCTTGAGACGACGTCAACGGCGAACCGAAACGCTTATTTCCGGCGCGGGTTCCTGGTCGTCATGACGAACCCGAAGGCCGTTCTCGTGTGGATCGCGATCATGTCGCTTGGCGTGAGCGCGGATTCGCCGTGGTGGGTCGGCGGGATAATCATGGCGGTGGGAGGGTCGATGTCGATTATTGCGCATCAGCTTTATGCCGTCGCCTTTTCCACCGGTCCGATGATCCGGTTTTATGCGCGCGCGCGGCGATGGATCGAAGCCGGCCTCGGCACTTTTTTCTGTTTCGCCAGCTACAAGTTGCTGACGTCCAGGACCTGAATGCGAAAAACCGTTTCGAATATTTCGCCGCGCCATTGACCATGGCGGAATATCGTCCGTCATTTCTTATGCGGCACTGGAAAATCGCGGCGTTTTCCGCCATATAGTGCCCGCAATGGCGAATTTTCGAAAGCATTCAGGTTCATGGGCGAGCGGCGCATACCATTCTTGAAGATGAACGGACTGGGCAACGAATTCGTTGTCTGGGATGCCCGTGCCGAGCCCGTGCGCCTTTCGCCCGATCAGATCCGGGCGATCGGCGATCCGGAAGACGGCATCGGCTTCGACCAGATGATCACGGTCGAGCGCTCGCCCATCGGCGCGGATGCCTTCATGCGCATCCACAACCGGGACGGCGGCCAGGTGGATGCCTGCGGCAACGCGACCCGCTGCATCGGCAGGCTGTTGATGCAGGAAGCCGGCAAGGACGCGGTGACGATCCAGACCAACGCCGGCCTGCTGCATGCCTACAGCACCGGCGATCCGTTCAGGATCACAGCCGACATGGGCGAGCCGCGCTTTGCCTGGAATGAGATACCGCTTGCCGAGGAGTTTCACGACACGCGCGCAATCGAATTGCAGATCGGGCCGATCGACAAGCCGATCCTGCACACGCCAAGCGTCGTCAACGTGGGCAATCCGCATGCGGTGTTCTGGGTCAGAGACATCGAGGCCTACGACCTTTCGCGCATCGGCCCCTTGCTGGAAAGCCATCCGATCTTCCCCGAGAAGGCGAATATCTCGCTCGCCCATGTGCTGTCGGACACGGAGATCGAGGTGAAGGTGTGGGAGCGCGGCGTGGGCCTGACGCGCGCCTGCGGCACTGCGGCCTGCGCGGTGGCGGTTGCCGCCGCCCGCGACAAGCGCACCGACCGCAAGGTGACCGTGCATCTTCCCGGCGGGCCGCTTCAGATCGAATGGCGGACAAGCGACAACCACGTGATGATGACGGGCGGAACGGAGATCGAATACGAAGGCCTTATCGATATCGAGACGCTTGAATTTCAGCGCACCGGACCGGGCGACAAGCCTATTCTGGAGGTCGTGAAGTGAGTGTCGACGTCGTCACGTTCGGCTGCCGCCTCAACGCCTATGAATCGGAGGTGATGAAGCGCGAGGCCGAAGCCGCGGGGCTGAAGGACGCGGTCCTCGTCAATACTTGCGCGGTGACGAACGAGGCCGTGCGGCAGGCGCGCCAGGCGATCCGCAAGGCAAGGCGCGAGAACCCGGACGCGCGCATCATCGTTACCGGCTGCGCCGCGCAGACCGAAAGCGGCACCTTCGCAGGCATGGAAGAGGTCGATCTCGTCCTCGGCAACAGCGAGAAGCTGGAACGCGCTTCTTATGGCCGGGTGGCGCAATTCGGCATCGAGGAGACCGAAAAGGTCCGCGTCAACGATATCATGAGCGTGCGCGAGACGGCGGGACACCTGATCGACGGGCTGGAGGGGCGCGCGCGCGCCTTCGTCCAGATCCAGAACGGCTGCGACCATCGCTGCACCTTCTGCATCATACCCTATGGCCGCGGCAATTCCCGCTCGGTGCCCATGGGAGTGGTGATCGACCAGATCCGCCGCCTTGTCGAAAACGGCCACCGAGAGATTGTGCTGACCGGCGTCGACATCACGAGCTACGGCGCGGATCTGCCGGGCGCACCGACGCTCGGCCAGCTGACGCTGAAGATCCTCAAGATGGTGCCGGGTCTCGACCGGCTCAGGCTTTCCTCCATCGACAGCATCGAGGCGGACGATGCGCTGATGCGCGCCATAGCCGAGGAAGAGCGGCTGATGCCGCATTTCCACCTGTCGCTGCAGGCGGGTGACGACCTGATCCTCAAGCGCATGAAGCGGCGGCACCTGCGCGCCGACACGATCCGTTTCTGCGAGGAGGTGCGGCAGCTTCGCCCGGATGTGGTCTTCGGCGCGGACATCATCGCCGGTTTCCCTACGGAGAGCGAGGCGATGTTCGACAACACGTTGAAGATCGTCGACGACTGCGGGCTGACGCATCTTCATGTCTTTCCGTTCTCGCCGCGCCCCGGCACGCCGGCGGCGCGCATGCCCCAGGTCGAGCGTGCGCTTGTGAAGGAACGGGCCGGGCGCCTGCGCGAAAAGGGCGAGGCGGCACTCAAGGCCCATCTTGAGCGCGAGGTGGGCGCGCGCCGTTTCGTGCTTGTCGAGCGCGAGGGCCTTGGCCGCACCGAGCAGTTCACCCAGGTCGAATTCGAAGGCCATGCCTCCGGCGACCTTGTGGAGATGGCCATTAAGGGGCATACCGGGCGACACCTCCTGGCGGACCGGATTTCAAAGGCAGCTTGAATTCATGAGCGAGAAGAAACGCGGCTTCTTCGGCCGGCTTTTCGGCGCGAAGGACGAGGCGGCACCCGATGCCGCGCGCGACGATGAAAACAGCGCGGGAGAAGGCGAGGTTCCGGCCGACGCGCCCGAGGCCGCGACCGAGCCGGAAGCACGCGACGCAGGCCTTGCGGAAATTGCGGAAACGGAAGCCGAGGCGGAAACCACCCCGAAAACGGAAGACCGCGACGATACTGTCGTGGAAAGCGCCGTCGAGGTGCCCGAACAGGAACCGGCGCCGACAGAGCCTGAACCCGAGCCCGTTACCGAACCTGAGCCCGCGAAAGAAAGGAAAAGCTGGTTCGCCAGGCTGCGCGACGGCCTGTCGCGCTCGTCCAATGCGCTGACAGGCGGTATCTCGTCGATCTTCACCAAGCGCAAGCTCGACGCCGACACGCTGGAGGAACTGGAGGATATCCTGATCCAGGCGGACCTTGGCGTCGAGACGGCGATGAACATCACCGAACGGTTGGCCGACGGGCGCTACGACAAGGAAATTTCCGAAGAGGAAGTGCGCCGCATCCTGGCCGAGGAAGTCGAAAGCGTGCTGGAGCCGGTGGCGAAGCCGCTTGAGATCGATGCATCGCTGAAACCCCACGTCATCCTCGTCGTCGGCGTGAACGGTACCGGCAAGACGACCACCATCGGCAAGCTTTCGGCGAAATTCGCGACTGAAGGCAAGCGCGTGATGATGGCCGCCGGCGACACCTTCCGCGCCGCCGCCGTCGAGCAGCTCAAGATCTGGGGCGAGCGCACGGGTGCCGACGTCATCGCCCGCGACACGGGCGCGGATGCGGCCGGCCTCGTCTTCGATGCCATGAGGGAAGCGCGCGAAAAGGCCGTCGACGTGCTCCTGATAGACACGGCGGGACGGCTGCAGAACCGGGCGGAGCTGATGGCCGAGCTTGAAAAGGTCGTGCGCGTCATCAAGAAACACGACGAAACGGCACCGCATACGGTGCTTCTGACGCTTGATGCCACCACGGGCCAGAACGCCATGAACCAGGTGGAGATCTTCGGCAAGACGGCTGGTGTTTCGGGCCTCGTCATGACGAAGCTGGACGGCACGGCGCGCGGCGGCATTCTCGTCGCCATATCGGCCAAGCACCGCATGCCGGTGCATTTCATCGGCGTGGGCGAGGGGGTCGACGATCTCGAACCCTTCAAGGCGGAAGAATTCGCGAAGGCGATTGCCGGAATTCCGGCATGATGCCCAACCGGTGCCAATATCTGCCGTCAAGACTGCACGGCTGCGACTGGATTTGAAGGAACGGATTTACGCCACATGGAATTTGAACACGGGCCCAACGCACCTGATCGCCGCGAACTCGCGCCATTCCCGAAGCTGCTCCTGGAACTGGGGCCGCTGGTTCTGTTCTTCTTCGCCAACGCACGGGGCGAGATGCTTGCGGAGATGTTTCCCGCGCTCGCAGAACTCGGTGGGTCGATCTTCATCGCCACCGCCGTCTTCATGGTGGCGATCGCGGTCTCTCTCATCGTTTCCTATGCCTTGACGAAGCGCCTGCCCGTCATGCCCGTCGTCTCCGGAGTGGTGGTGCTCGTGTTCGGCGCGCTGACGCTATGGCTGCACGACGAGCTTTTCATAAAGCTGAAGCCGACGATCGTGAATTGCCTGTTCGGCACGGTGCTGCTCGGCGGGCTTTTCTTCAACAAGTCGCTGCTGGGTTACGTTTTCGACAGCGTTTTCCGTCTGGACGACGATGGCTGGCGCAAGCTCACGTTCCGCTGGGGCGTGTTCTTTTTCGTGCTTGCCGCGCTGAACGAGTTCGTCTGGCGCTCGTTTTCGACCGACTTCTGGGTGTCCTTCAAGGTGTTCGGCATCATGCCGATCACCGTCGCCTTCACGCTGTTCCAGCTGCCGCTGATCCAGCGCCATTCGCTGGATCAGGAAGAGGGCTGACGTGGCAAGATTACTGCTCGCCGAGCTTCATTTCCGGCGAATAGGTCTTGCCGTTGACCTCCTTGACGACCGCCTGGCCGCAGATGGTCACGCCGCGCGCGCTGTCGAAGGTGAGCGAAGGCGAGCCGTAAAGCTCCCACCCCTTGTCGAGCGCCGCCGAAATGCGGTGGCAGAATTCGCTGTCGTCCTTGCCGGTGATGATGCGGTAGAGCTTCATGGCGTATCCAGTTTCAAGCGTTGATTTTGTGCGCCCTTACTTGCGCGCGGCGATCGCTTCGGCAAGGGCGACGAGCCGCCGGCCCATGTCGGCATGCAGGCGCTCCACCATTTTCCCCTCCACCTGGATTGCGCCTTTCCTCGCGTTTTCCGGCTTGTCGAACTCGGCGATGATCCTGCGTGCCCAGTTCACTTCCTCGTCAGAAGGCGAGAAGGCGGCATTTGCCGGCCCGACCTGCTTCGGGTGGATCAATGTCTTGCCGTCCATGCCGATTTCCGCCCCCTCCAGGCACTCGGCGGCAAAGCCGCTTTCGTTGTTGAAGTCGTTGTAGACCCCGTCGACGATGTCGAGACCGTAGGCGCGCGCGGCGGCAACGCAGGTCATCAGCCAGGGCATCATCGGCGCGCGGCCCGGCAGAATGCGGGCGCGCGTTTCCTTGGCAAGATCGTTGGTGCCCATGACGAAGCAGGCAAGCCGCGTCTCCGGGTTGCGGGCAGCGGCCGCGATATCGCGCGCGTTCAGCATGGCTAGCGGGGTTTCCATCATCGCCCAGAGCTTGACCTTCGCCGGAGCATGGCCGGCGTTCACCCGGTCGGCGATGCGCTCGATATCGGCGGCGGTCGAGACCTTGGGGATAAGGATCGCATCGGGCCTTGCGGCGACCGCCGCCTCAAGGTCGGCAGCGCCCCACGGCGTATCGGCGGCATTGATGCGGATGACAAGCTCGCGGTGTCCGTAGCCTCCGGCCTTGACGGCAGCAACGACGGCCTCGCGCGCGGAATCCTTGGCATCAGGCGCCACCGCATCCTCAAGGTCGAGGATGAGGGTATCGGCATCAAGCGTCTTCGCCTTTTCCAGCGCGCGGGCGTTGGAGCCCGGCATGTAGAGAACGCTGCGGCGGGGGCGAAAGTCGGTCGGGCTCGTCATTGTCTGTATCCAGTTGCAGGCGAAATCGAGTGCCCACGAGATTATTCGCCAAGCGGCGCCTCGGCCACTGTCCGTTCGGCGGAGCGGCGGCGGAAGATCATATCCTTCGCCGCGATGATTGCGCCGAGCGTGATCATCAGGCAGGCAAGACCGATTATGACGGTGAAGGCGCCGAAGCCGAAGGCGATCAGAAGCAGCGTGGAAAGAAGCGGCGCGGCATAGGCGCCAGCGCCCAGAACCTGGATGTCGCCCCGTTTCACCCCGATATCCCAGACAAAGAAGGCAAGCCCCACCGGAAAGGCGGCAAGGCCGAGGACGGCAAGCCATTCACCCGCGTCCGCCGGCCAGACGGTTTCCTCCAAGGCCAGATGCGCGACGATGGAAAGGGCGGAGGTGGCAAGGCAGAAACCGGCGACCGCCTGCGTCGGTACAGCACCCAGCCTGCGCGACAGGACCGAATAGCTGGACCAGAAAAGGCAGGAACAGACGGCGGCGAGATAACCGAGCGCATAGGCCGGGTCGAGCGAAAGCCCTTCGCCCTTCGTCACCAGCAGCGCCGCTCCGCCAAGGCCGAGCAAGGTTCCGATCACGTGGTGGATGCGCAGTCTTTCGCCCGGCAGCAGGGCGGAGAAGACCACGATCAGCAGCGGCCAAGTGTAGTTGATGAGATTGGCGTCGACCGGCGGCGCATTGCGGATCGCCGTGAAATAGAAGAAGTGAAAGCCGAAAAGGCCGGCGGTTCCGAACGCCCAGACCTTCAGCGGCTGGCGCAACAAGGCAAGCCCGCCGGGGCGCATCGCCAGCCAGATCGTCGCCGCGGCGCCGGAGATGCCGAAACACAGCGCGTTCAGAAGAAACGGCGGCACGTTGCCGGAGGCCGCGCCGAAAAGACCGAGCGTCGACCACATGAGAACGGCGGTGAGGCCGATCAGCGTGGCCTGCAGGCGCGAAACGGATGAGGACAAGGGGATTTGGCTCCCGGAAAATGGGGAACGGATCGGATGAGATATTCAAGCGCGCCGGAACTGGCGGGATAATGCGTTGAAAATCCGCAGGCAGCAAGGCGGTTTGTTCCGCCTGCCGCGTGTTGTAGGCCGTCCCGTCAACTTCCGGCGATCAAGTTCGAACGCTTGCGAAGTTCGCTTTTCAACGTTGCGATCTCCGGTTCGTTGCCCTGCAAGCCGCCTGCGATGATCTTCAGCAGTCCGCCTGCGTCATGCGGCGGGTCCCAATAGAAATTCGGCGCTTCGGCGCTTGCGGCTTCAGCGAACATATCCGCGAGATGCGCGGCGTTCAGTTCTCCCGAAATGACGCTCTTCAACTCATGATCGAAGCCGAAGAACTCCGCTAAATTACTCCCTCTGCTTCCGTCCGCTATATCCTGTGTCGCGAGTCTGACCCGCAACCGAAACAAAGCCGGCGAGGCCCTTTGTTCCTCAGTTAGGTCCAAATTGGCGAACCTGTCCCTGGTATAGACGTCATGCTCGACATCACGCAGGGTGAAAAAGCGGAAAACATTGTCCGGCACGGTGCCTGTCAATTCGATGAGGGCAAATGCGGTCGGTGCCAACGCGGGCGTTTGATCATCATCATGGAATATTTTCCAGAAGCTCAAGGCGCCTGTCTTCTGTTGCGCCAAAAACGCGTCGAGGAGCGTAGAAAGCGCGGCTATGGCTTTCGCCGACCCATCGTTTTTTAGAATGCCGCAGAATGCCTCCTCGCCGATCGTTTTTTTACCCTTGTGAAGAACAGGCTCCCAAACGTTGCCGGCAGTGATTTCCCTGAATGAAACTTGAATTTCGGCGGCCAGTTTCCGTAGTCCGGAGATGATTTCCTCAGGGTTTTCAGACTTAATCTTGACGAAACCCGGCCTGATCTGCCGGATGAGGCGCTTGATAGCGTTTTTCTCTCTTTTATAGCTTTCCCGGTCGCGAGTTAGTTTCGTCGGCACCGGGACGGGAGGGCTGGAAGGCCAGGCTGAGTATTCCCTGGTGCGCGGGAGTTCGAACTCGAAGCGAAAAACTCCGGCTTCCAAGGCGAAAGTGCGCTCGTGCACGTATTCGAGCCTGGACCCGCTAGAAAGCTTCGGTAGATTTGAGCCCGATCCGGGGAGCGCTGCAAGGTCGAGCCGATATTCGGGGCCGACGCCTTTCGTCACATGGACTTCCCGGATCGTGCCGTGATGCGTCAATGTCAAGAAAGTTCCAGGGTCGTCAGTCCAGACTATCGAAATCGCCTCGCCACCGGCGTAGGCGTAAAACGCCTTCAGGGTTTTCGCGACGACGCGCATTTGACGGTCGGTCATGACATCCCATGGCATGGCATGAAAGACTTCCGGCATGTGTCGCGCGAACAGATGGACTATGTGACCAAAAAACCTGAAGTGTGTGAAATCCCCTTCCGCCAAGCGCGTCGTGCCCCAAGACCCTGGCGTTTCCGACGGTACAAAGACTTCGTTTTCGCTTTGACTATCGGAGCTTTCTCGCCAGTCATCCAGTTTTCCGTCTGCCGCGGCCCTCATTCCAGACATTAGGGTTGCGACGGCGTGAACTGGCGAAAAGTCGCTGACATCTCCATCGAGCCGAGGTTCTTTTATCAATCCGCTATCGCGAAAAGGCTGGATTACGGGTTGCCTATGAAGCTTCGGCGTAGACGTGATATCCCACACGTCCAGCGAATACGCGTACTCGCCCGCGGGCATCGCGCAGGATATGGAATCCAGTGGCCAACGCGTTTCAGGCGTTTTGGTTTTCCGGCGAGGACCGCGCGATAAACCGATAGCGAATTTTCCGTCGGGACTGATTGTATCAAGAAGCGAGTAACGCGGGCCGATCGTGGTTCCATTGTAGGTAGTTATCTTATTGAATTTACATTTCTTTTTGTTTAAATCTATCTCGCATATTTCAATGATTGTGTGGCGCAACGTATTAGTGGAGCTTATTTTTTTGCCATTCTTAACCTGATAGTCGCTGACGTACTCTCGTCCATGCTGGATATATTCAATTGGCGCTATGATAGTTCCATCAGCGCGGACGGCGCAGTTTCCCTGTCTGCTGACAGGGATTCGTCGCAGCGGGCCTTCGCTTGCTGGGAGGTTATTGTAGCTATTTCGTTGCGCTAAAAGCTCCTCGTCGGTCAGATCGATCAAACGGTACTTGTCACCCTCGATCTGTTCGGCGAGGCTGAAACGATTGTCGATTTCAAGGCTCGGAATATCGAGAACAAAGAAACTCCGGCCTTCACGCGGCCATACGAACGCTTTCGAGCGTTCTTCCAGTGCCAATACTCCGGGTCGGAACATTGACTCAAACCGATGCATCGGAAGACGGGTCCGCGCGATCACTTTCTTTCGCTCGCAATCGAGCAGGGCGACATCGCCGGCGCCGGACGTCAGCAGGAATTGCCTGCCGTCCACGGAAGCGACATCTTCGATATTGCTGTCGGCAAAAATCGCGAGCTTGAATGTCTTTTCGCTGGTATGCGAGACCTCGACAACGCCGCCGTCACCATATTTCGTCATGTTTCGAACGCGATAGGACATATGGAAAATCCAAAAACCAATAATACGAGGCACTGTCAGCGCTCGCACAAACTTATAAATGAAGCCTTATCGAAGTCCGGAAACCTTCACCGGTCAACTGGCCATACAGCCGGTTTGCCTCACCGCTTTCTTGCCGCGACAACGAAATGTGAGATGGTGAAGAAGAAGCGGCCCGTGCGCGCCAGTTCGAACTGCTCGTCCGCCCAGGCCTCGACGATCGCAGAATCGAGCAGTTCCTTCTGGATCGTGTAGTTCTTCATGAGGACGATCATCATGTGCGCCAGCCCGTCGGGCCTGAGCGTCCTGTCGACATAGGTCAGGGGCCTGATTTCCTCCACGACGAAGCCTGCATCTTCCATCATGGCCGGCAGGACCGCCGGCACCCGGCGCTCCACCATGTGCCGGTCCCAGATGGAACGCATCAACCCCATGCGCGGCCGGTCGTCGGTGAACATCGCCATGGTGTCCCAATGCATGTCGCCAATAACAAGCCTTCCGCCCCGGGCAAGAACCCTGTGAATTTCCCTGAGAGCGCCCGGAATATCCTCGACATATTCGAACACCTGAACGGCAGCCACCTTGTCGATGCATTCATCGGCAAGGGGCAAATCGTTCGCCCAACCTTCGTGGATTTCTATGTTCTCCCGCGCCGAGCAGCGTGAATTGGCGTATTCGCGCATCTCCGCGCTCGGGTCGATGGCAATCACGCGCCCGTCCTCGCCGACACCGCGGGAAAGTTCCAGCGTCATGAGCCCGGTCCCGCAGCCGAGATCCAGCACGCGGTCGCCGGCCCTCAGGCCAAGGGCGTCGAAATTCGCCATGCGCCGCTTTACGATGTCCGATCCCTGATACGCATCATCCAGAATACGGGCCGTCTGAGCATCGAACGTCAACATGGCGTCGCCTCCGGATCGCAGTGGTCGAAATCCACTGTAAAGCGGTCTCCGCGCCGCCTGAAGAGGGAGGATGGGGCGCGAATTAAAGTGCCTTACTATACGTTAGTCTATATCCCGGTCCGCAGGTCGAAAATACAAATTCTCAAAATAAGCGGCTGTGCGACGGCAAGTTAGAAAAAGGGCGACTAGAGCGCTTTCCGACCGGATGGAAACATCCGGTCGATAAGAATTCGCTCCAGCATCAATGTCTTGAGCATATCCTTGTTGCCAAATCCGCTTCAGATTTGGCGGGATATGCTCTAGTGCCGCCCTATGTGTTTTACGCCGTTTTTCGGAGTTATTTCGCCTTGGCGTTTTCACGCTCGATAGATTCCATGATAATGCGCTTTGCATCGTCCGGGCCGCCCCAGCCGACGATCTTGACCCATTTGCCGGTTTCCAGGTCCTTGTAGTGCTCGAAGAAGTGCTTCACCTGATCGAGCGTGATCTGCGGCAGATCCTCGTAATGGGTAACGCTTTCGTAGCGCCGGGTGATCTTGGGCGAGGGGACGGCAAGCAGTTTTTCGTCCATGCCCGCTTCGTCTTCCATGAAGAGCACGCCGATCGGGCGGCAATTAATGATCGCGCCGGGAACGATCGGCCGCTGGTTCACGACAACGACGTCCAGCGGGTCGCCATCGCCGCATAGCGTGTGCGGAATGAAGCCGTAATTACCGGGATAGCGCATCGGCGTATAGAGGAAACGGTCGACGTACATTGCGCCCGCTTCCTTGTCCATTTCGTATTTGATCGGCTCGCCGCCCACCGGCACTTCGACGATTACATTGATATCCTCGGGCGGGTTCTTGCCGATCGGCACAGCATCGATACGCATGATCGTTCAGGCTCCAGATTCTGATTTGAGCGCTGTATGGCAAGGGGAGCCGCCAATGGCAAGCCGCGACTTGTGCGCTGCAACGAAATGTCTAGATGCTGTTCGTCTCCAACGCCCCGTCCGGCGTCCGGATTTCGATCATTGATTTCAGACGTTTACGGCGTATCGCTGTCCGCGAACCAGCCGAAGACGGAAAGTTCCACGGAGGTGCCGGCCACCTGCTCTTGCGTGTTCATCAGAAGCTGGCCGCCGAGCGAACGGTAGAACCGCATGGCGGCGTCATTTTCGGAAAGCACGCGGACCGTGACGCCGGAGAGCCGCATGCGCACGAGCGCGCGGCGCGTCGCATTGAAGAGTGTGGTCCCGAAACCGAGACCCTGATATTCGGGCAGGATGTAAAGCTCGTAAATTTCGCCTTCGAAGGGAAGTTCGCGCATGCGCGAGCGCCCGTATGTGGCGTAACCCGCAGTCTTGCCGGCAACCTCAAGCACCTGGATCAGCACGCCGCGCGACAATGCTCCGCGCCACCAGCGAGGGCCGCGGCGCGAGATCATCCGCTCAAGGTCGACACCCGACAAAAGGCCGCGATAAGCCCCGCGCCACGCCTCCAGATGGATGGTGGACAATCTCTCGGCATCGACCGGCCGCGCGGGCCGGGTGGCGATAAGATCCGTGCTCATTGCAAAAGCATAGCCCGCTTGCACGTCCTAAGGAAGAACGGGCTGGGGCCGGGCTTCATAAAATTGACGAAAACGGCATCCGAAACGACGGAGAAATGCACGCGGAAGCATTTGGGGGAGGAGAAAAGTCGCCGGCGCGGAAATCCAGGCCTCAAAAAGGAGAGGGCCGGCTTGAGAGCCGGCCCTTCGGGTTACCTTGCGGGATTGAACCGTAACCGGATCAATTTCCGATCTTCTCGCGACCCCGGGGGGCTGGGGGGCTAGTGCGTTCCGAAGTCTCCTCGAAGATCGGTTCTCTGAGGCAACTGCCCATTTATCGAATGTCAAGATGGCGTGGTCAGGGCCGGATTGGGGCGAAAATATGAATAATACGTTTCTTCGTCGCTCAACTTTCATTGCGCTTTTTTGCTCTGCTCTTGCATCCGCGCAGTCGGTGGGCGCAAGATGTCCATTATATGACAGGAGGCGCCATGAGCGAATTCGATGAAGATGCGGTATCCGGCGGGGCGCCGGCACCGGCCGGGGCAGGCCACCCGCCGATGCAACGCTCCGCCCCGCCAGCACAGCGCGCCGTTCCCCTCGTGGCGTTCCACCGCCGGGAACTCGACCAGATTCTGAGGCTCTACGGCAGGATGGTTGCCAGCGGCGAGTGGCGTGACTACGCCATCGACCACATGAAAGAAAAAGCCGTCTTCTCCGTTTTTCGGCGAACGTCGGAAATGCCTCTTTTCCGCATCGAAAAGGATCCGAAGAACGCCCGTCGTCAGGGCGCCTACTCGGTTATCGGCGCGGGCGGGGCGATCCTGAAGCGCGGATCGGAGCTTGCACAGGTGCTCAAGGTTTTCGAGAAGAAGAGGCACTTGCGGCTAGTGTTGTGAATTTGAAATACGTCTCATTTTCGCAGCCACCTCCAGAACGTATTTCAAATTCGAAAACCACACTAGAAACATAGATCTGACTGTCACCCTTTTGAATCTGAAGTTCGTTCGGCGCATGCCGGGAATTGGGACGAACTTCAGATTCGGGTGACAGGTCGACGCCTGATCGCCGGTTATTGCCGCTTCCCCGCGTCCGAATCAGCCGCATCCGGCACGGTTTCCGTTCGTTCTGCAGCGGATGAGAGGTGGCGAGCCCGCATTAACCCTTTGTGCGGCTTTGCGCCTCTGCTAAATCTCAAGGCATGAGTCTCGCCCGCGACATGAACCTATTGCGGCAGGTGCCGCTGCTCTCCGACTTTCCGGACGATCAGTTGCGCCTGCTCGCGTTTTCGGCGGAGAACATCACCTACCGCGATGGCCAGGTGATTTTTCGCGAAGGAGAACGTGCGGACGGCGGTTATGTCATCGCGGCCGGCGAAGTGAGCATGGAACGCGGGCAGGACGAACGCGAGCACCTGGGCACCTTCGGGGCGGGCTCGCTGATCGGCGAACTGGCACTGCTGGTGGAAACGCGGCGGCCGGCCCGCGCGGTTGCCTCAGGCGATGTGGAACTCATTCGCATCCGCCGCGCGCTCTTCAAGCGCATGCTGCAGGAGTTTCCCGAAATCGCCGCCTCGCTCTTCGAAGCGCATGTCGACCGTTTCCAGAAAACGACGCGCGCCCTTTCACGCGTAGGCAATGTTCTCGACCAGATCGAGCGGGAAGCCAAAGCCTACCGGAAATCGAAACGTCCCCTTGCGGATTGACCGATACGCTCTGGCAGGCCGCTCGCCCCGTGAAGGGGCGATTCGCAGGAGATCAGGTCCGCGCCGATGAAACACGCGGCCCGGAATTTCCGAATAGCCGGTCCTTGAGGAATACGAGGATTGGCAGGACGGCGACGGCGAAGCCGGTAAAGGCCACCCACCAAGCCGGGCGGATCGAGTAGCTGAAATCGAGATTCGCGGCGAGCACGCGCTCGGCCGGGATGCCGGTCGCGATCGCATACCAGGCATATTCGAGGCCCGCCGTCGCAAGCCCGGCAAGGGCGGCTACAATCGTCAGCGTGATCGGCGAGGCGATATCGAATTTCAGGCGGTGCGCGATCCGATAGCCCATGAGCAGGACGAAGAAGCCGCTCATGAGCGTAGCTTCGGTGACATCGGATTTCGACTGCATGAAGAAATGAAGCCCGGCAAGAATGGCGATAACATAGGTGATCTTGTGCAGCCGGTTCCAGTTCGCGCCCATCTTGCGGATCGCGCCGTCGGTCGAGGTCGCGCCCAGAACGGACATCATGAAAAGTGCCGCAAAGCCGATCGTGAGATAGATGCGCAGCACGATCTCGCTTGCGACCTTCTGCAGGTCCCAGGCTTCATCCGCCGCATAGAACGTAAGATGCGTAAGGGCATATCCGAGGGCGGCAAGGCCCAGCATCCGCCGCACCTGGATAAGCTTCGGCCAGCTTGCGATGCGTCTCAACGGTGTTACGAAAAGCGAAAGGAACAGAAAGCGGATCGCCCAGTCGCCCGTCTCGTGAATTGCCGCTTCGACAGGCTTCGAGCCGAGCGTTCCCGCGACGAGCCCATAGGCAAGCAGGAGGCCGGGAAGGAGAATGCCGGCGAATACGGCAAGCTTGAAAGGCGAAAATCGTCCCCTAGCGTCAGTCCAGGGAATATAGGGTGTCAGGCTGTTTGTCGCTTGGGCGCTCGTCATGAGGTTCCGTACCGTTCGATCATGTATCTAACAGATACGAACGAAGCTCAAGAATGTCTCGACACGCCCGATCAACCTGCCGTGAAAAAGGCGGAGCCTGCCGGGCGGAATGAACAAAGGCCGGGGAATGCCCCGGCCTTCGCATGATTGTTGCCGATGTTCGCGATCGGCCTCAGACCCAGGGGCGCGCTTCGCCCAGCTTGTCTTCGAAGGTGGCGATCGACGGCGCCTTTTCCATCGTCAGGCCGATGTCGTCGAGCCCGTTCAGCAGGCAGTGCTTGCGGTGCGGGTCGATGTCGAAGGTGACGACCCCGCCGTCCGGCCCGCGAATCTCCTGGGCTTCCAGGTCGACGGTGAGCGTCGCGTTCGCGCCGCGCCGCGCGTCGTCCATCAGCTTGTCGAGCTCTTCCTGGGAAACGACGATCGGCAGGATGCCGTTCTTGAAGCAGTTGTTGTAGAAGATGTCGGCGAAGGACGTGGAAATCACGCAGCGGATGCCGAAGTCGAGCAGCGCCCAGGGGGCATGCTCGCGGCTCGACCCGCAGCCGAAATTGTCGCCCGCGACGATGATCTGCGCATTGCGGTAGGCCGGCTGGTTCAGCACGAAATCGGTGTTTTCCGAGCCATCCTCATGCGTGCGCATTTCGTGGAACAGTGCGGTGCCGAGGCCGGTACGCTTGATCGTCTTCAGGAACTGCTTGGGGATGATCATGTCGGTATCGACATTGACGATCGGCATCGGGGCCGCGACCCCGGTGAGCGTGGTGAATTTTTCCACGGACAGTTCTCCTTGGGTTTTCAGCGCATCCTCAGGCGGCGAGGCTCGTTGAGCCGTCGATGCCGAGCATCAGGTTCAGGTTCTGGACGGCGGCACCCGAAGCGCCCTTGCCCAGATTGTCGTAAACGGCGACCAGCAGCGCCTGGGCACGCTTCTCGTTGGCGAAGACGTGAAGGCGCATATGGTTCGTGCCGTTGAAGGTTTGCGGATCGAGACCGGGCAGCTTTTCCACCGCCTCGAATGGGGCGACATCCACGAAGCTGCCGGGGATGCCTGCATAGTGATCGGCAACGGCCGCGTGCAGTTCGGCACCCGTCGGCACCTTCGCCAGCGTCTCGAGCTGCAGCGGCACGAAGGTCACCATGCCTTGCGCATAGTCGCCGACCGCCGGCTGGAAAAGCGGCGTCTTCTCAAGCTTCGAGTAAAGCCGCATCTCCGGCAGGTGCTTGTGATTGAGGCCGAGCGCATAGGGCATGAAAGGCGCATTCCCGCCTTCGCCCTTTTCGTAGGCCTCGATCATCGAGCGTCCGCCGCCGGAATAACCGGAAATCGCGTTGACCGTGATCGGCAGGTCTTCGGGCACGATGCCGGCGTTTATCAGCGGGCGCAGGAAGGCGATCACCCCTTGCGGATAGCAGCCCGGGTTCGCCACGCGCTTCGAGGTGGCGATCTTCGCGCCATGATCCCGGTCCATCTCGGCAAAGCCGTAGTCCCAGCCCTCTGCGACGCGATGGGCCGTCGAGGCGTCGATCACCTTCGTCGTGTCGTTTTCGATCAGCGAGACGCTCTCGCGCGCGGCGTCGTCCGGCAGGCAGAGGATCGCGACATCCGCCGCGTTCAAAAGCGCCCTGCGCGTTTCGACGTCCTTGCGCTTGTCGGCGGGAATCGAGACGAGTTCGATGTCGCGGCGACGGGAAAGGCGCTCACGGATCTGCAATCCCGTGGTACCGGCTTCACCGTCTATGAAAATCTTCGCGACCATTGCTCCCGTCTCCGAACTGAGGGGTTTTTCGCCCGCTGCATCGGTTTCACCAACGCACGGGCGAGCGTTCGCGCGGCCAATTTGCCCGCAGCGGCGCTTCTTCTACACCAAACCGCGGTGCCTTGTCATCGTGCCATGCCGTGATATTCGTCGTTCGGCCTCATATCGACCGCCGACGCCACGCGATTCGACATGTTGAAGAAGGCGGCCACGGATGCGATGTCCCAGATGTCGCGGTCGGTAAAACCGGCCTTGCGCAAGGCTTCGCGGTCCGCCTCCAGCATCGTCTCCGGTTCCTTCGTCAGCTTCACCGAAAAGTCGAGCATGGCGCGGTGGCGGGGCGTCAAATCCGCGACACGATAGTTCATCACCATGAGTTCGCCGAGCTTTGCGTCTTGCGAAAGCTGGCGAACGGCCGCCCCATGCGCGGTCAGGCAATAATAGCAATGGTTTACCGAGGACACGGCGACGGCGATCATCTCGCGCTCGAGCTTGGAAAGCCCGCTGTCGCCGAGCATCAACTCGTTATACATCTCCGTGAAGGCACGCAGCTTCTTGTCGTCGAAAGCGTAAGCCTTGAGCACATTTGGCACGAGGCCGAGCTTCTCCTCGCATTTCGCGAAGTAGGCAGCGGTCTGCGGGCTTTGCGGCGATCCATCGCCGAGATCAAGCGCGGTGATGCGTTCATTTTCCGTCATGATGCGATCCTTATGCGGATTAAATCATTTCCGTCATTGCCGTTTCCGCTCGTCAGGCTAGTGTGGTGAATTTGAAATACGCCTCAGTTCAGAAGCTGCCTCCGGAGCGTATTTCAAATTCGAAAACCACACTAGAAGCTTAAATATCCTGGTCACCCTTTTGAATCTGAAGTTCGTTCAGAGCATGCCGGACAGTGAGACGAACTTCAGATTCGGGTGACTAGCATGGCGCTGAGACGGCGTGGAGAGTATGAAACGAACGGGCCGGGCGAACAGCCGTCCGTTAGCCGCAGCCGAACGACAATCGACAAACATAAGTCGGGGGGAGACATGCCCGAAGCCAAGGACAACGCGAAAAACCGTCTGATCGAGGCCGTGGTCGGTGCTCTTGAGCCCGAACTTGCCCCCTTCGCCAAGGCGCTTTTCGAGCGTGGGGCCGCCGAGGATCTCGTCACCTATACCAAGGACGAGCTTGCCGCCTTCGCCCGCGAGGCGTGGAAGGACATGGCGAACCACCCTGTCGGTACGCACCGTGTGAACGTCTATAACCCCGCCTTCCGGGCCGACGGGGTGCGCGCGGGCGATGTCACCGTTGTCGAGGTCGTTAACGACAACATGCCGTTCCTGGTCGATTCCGTCATGGCGGAGTTGCAGGACAGCGGGCTGGAAGTGCGCCTCGTGCTGCATCCGATCCTGATGGTCGAGCGCGACGGGGACGGCAAGCTGCTCGCCTGCCACGGCAAGTTTACGGGCGCGGAAAAGAAGGACGTCCGCAAGGAAAGCCTCATCCATATCCACGTTGCGCGCATCGATGCGGAAATGGAGCGAAGCGGCCTGATGGAGCGGATGGACGGCGTGATGAACGACGTCCGCCGCGCGGTGACGGACTGGACGGACATGCGCGGCCGCCTGCAGCGGGCGATCTCGACCTACAAGGAAAGCCCGCCGCCTTTCGCCGCCGACGATCTGGCCGAGGCCGTGCAGTTTCTGGAGTGGATGGAGGCCGACAACTTCATCCTGCTCGGCATGCGCGAATACCACTTCGAAGGGGGTGCGCAGCGCGGAGAGCTTTCGCACAAGGAAGGCACCGGCCTCGGCCTTTTGAAGGACCCGAATGTGAGGGTCTTGCGGCGCGGGTCCGAATTCGTGGTGATCACGCCGGAAATCCGCGAATTCCTGATGAAGCCGGAGCCTCTAATCATCGCCAAGGCCAATGTGAAGAGCCGGGTGCACCGGCGCGTTCACATGGATTATGTCGGCGTGAAGCTTTTCGACGATAGCGGCGAGCTTTGCGGGGAACTCAGGATCGTCGGCCTCTTCACGGCGACCGCTTATACGCTTTCCACGCGCTCGATCCCCTATCTCAGGCGCAAGGTCGACAGCGTCTTCTCGCGCGCCGGCTACGAGCCGGAAAGCCATTCCGGCCGTGCGCTCATGAACATCATGGAAGGTTATCCGCGCGATGAGCTGTTCCAGATCGATCCCGAGCTTTTCTACCAGTTCTCGATGGCGATCCTGCAGCTTGAGGAGCGTCCGCGCATTCGCGTGCTCGCCCGGCGCGACCGGTTCGACCGCTACGTTTCGATCCTCAGCTTCGTCCCGCGCGACCGTTATTCCACGGAAATGCGCCTGAAGATCGGCCACTACCTCGCCGATGTCTTCGACGGCCGCCTGTCCGCCTGGTATGTCACCTATCCCGAAGGCCCGCTTGCGCGCGTTCATTTCATCATCGGCCGCTATGAAGGCGAAACGCCGAACCCGAGCCAGGAGGAACTGGAGCAGGCGGTTTCGGAGATCGTGCGCACCTGGGCGGACGACCTGAAGGAGGTGCTGCGCACCGCCTATGGCGGCAACCGCGCCATAGAGGAAGCGCGCCGCTACGCCGATGCCTTTCAGGAAGGCTACAAGGAGATATTCTCCGCCGAAACCGCGATCCAGGACATTCGCGTCATCGAGAAGCTATCGAAGCGGCGCGATACCTCGATCCGTTTCACCCGCAGGCTGGACGATGCGCCCAACCGGCTGACGCTCAAGGTCTTCCACCACGAAAAGCCGATCCCGCTTTCCGCCCGCGTTCCGATCCTGGAAAACATGGGCTTCCGCGTCATCAACGAGCGGACCTACCGGATAACGCCGGCGGACCGGCCGCTTGCCTATTTGCACGAGACGACGCTGGAACCGACCACGGGCGGCGATATCGCTCTCTCCGACGACGAGCGCGAGCGGCTGGAGGCGCTTTTCATCGCCATCTGGCAAAGCCGCGCGGAATCGGACGGCTACAATGCGCTTGTGCTGTCGGCCGGCCTTGCCTGGCGCGACATCGCCATGCTGCGCGCGCTCTCGCGCTATCTGCGTCAGGCCGGCATCCGCTTCTCCGAGGACTACATGTGGGGCACGCTGAACCGCTATGCGGACATAACGCGCCAGCTCGTCGAATTGTTCCACATCCGCTTCGATCCCGCGCATGAGGACGGGGACCGTTCGCTCGGTGCCGCGCGCCTTGAGCAGGAGTTGACGGCCGCCTTCGACCAGGTGGAAAGCCTTGACGACGACCGTATCCTTCGCCGCTTCCAGAACGTCATCGACGCGATGTTGCGGACGAATTTCTATCAGCTCGACGTTCACGGGCAGCCGAAGCCGACTTTCGCCTTCAAGCTCGATCCGCGCCGGCTGGAGGAGCTGCCGGAACCAAGGCCGTTCCGCGAGATTTCCGTTTATTCGCCGCGGGTGGAAGGCGTTCACCTTCGCTTCGGCAAGGTCGCGCGCGGCGGCCTTCGCTGGTCGGACCGTCCGCAGGACTTCCGCACGGAAATACTGGGCCTTGTAAAGGCGCAGCAGGTGAAGAATGCCGTCATCGTGCCGGTCGGCGCGAAGGGCGGCTTCGTGCCCAAATGGCTTCCCGCCGGCGGCTCGCGCGAGGAGATTTTCGCCGAAGGCACGGAAGCCTACAAGATCTTCATCTCGTCGCTGCTCGACGTGACCGACAATCTGGATGGCGATACGGTCTGGCCGCCAGAGCTTGTCGTGCGCCACGATGACGACGACCCCTATCTGGTGGTGGCCGCCGACAAGGGCACGGCGACCTTCTCCGACACCGCGAACGAGATTTCGACCGACCGCAATTTCTGGCTTGGCGATGCCTTCGCCTCCGGCGGATCCGCAGGTTACGACCACAAGAAGATGGGCATTACCGCGCGCGGCGCCTGGGAGGCGGTGAAACGCCACTTCCGGGAAATGGACCGCGACATTCAGACGGAGCCCTTCACGGTCGCCGGCGTGGGCGACATGTCGGGCGACGTCTTCGGCAACGGCATGCTCTTGTCCAAGGCGATCAGGCTGGTCGCGGCCTTCGACCACCGCGACATCTTCTTCGATCCGAATCCCGATCCCGAATCCTCCTGGAACGAGCGCAAGCGCGTGTTCGACCTCGGCCGCTCGTCGTGGAACGACTATAACGCCGCACTGATATCCGAAGGTGGCGGCGTCTTCTCGCGCGCGGCAAAGTCCATTCCCCTGTCGAAGCAGATTCAGGAACTTCTGGGCCTGGAAAAGACGAAGGCGACGCCGCAGGAGGTGATGAGCGCGATCCTGAAGATGAAGGTGGATCTCTTCTGGTTCGGCGGCATCGGCACCTACGTGCGCGCAAGCGAGGAGACGGACGCCGATGCGGGCGACCGCGCCAACGATCCGATCCGCGTGACGGCCGCCGAACTCGGCGCCAAGGTTGTCGGCGAAGGCGCCAACCTCGGCATGACGCAGAAGGCGCGTATCGAGTTCAATCGCAACGGCGGGCACTGCAATTCCGACGCCATCGACAATTCGGCGGGCGTCAATTCCTCCGACATGGAGGTCAACATCAAGATCGCGCTGGGCACCGCCGTCAGGTCCGGCAAGCTCGATATCTACGACCGGAACCGCCTGCTAGCGGACATGACGGATGACGTCGCTTCGCTGGTCCTGCGCAACAACTACCTGCAAACGCTTTCGCTTTCGCTCGCCGCGCGGCGCGGGCTTGAGGATTTCGGCTACCAGGCGCGCATGATGCAGCGGCTGGAGGCCGCCGGCCACCTGAACCGCGAGGTGGAAGAACTCCCGGACGACAATCAACTGCGCGGCATGGAAAAGGCGGGCCTTACGCTCACGCGCCCTGAAATCGCGGTGCTGCTTGCCTATGCCAAGATCCTGCTCTTCGACGATCTTCTGGCAAGCCCGGTTCCCGACGACAGCTACCTCGGCAAGGAGCTTTTCCGCTATTTCCCCGAGGCCATGCGCGAGGAATACGCCGAAGAGCTTTCCGGCCATCGCCTGCGCCGGGAAATCATCGCGACCATGCTCGCCAACTCCATGATCAACCGTGGCGGGCCGACCTATCTGACGAGGATTTCCGACCAGACGGGAGCGGAAGCGCCGCAGATCGCGCAAGCCTTCGCCGCCGTTCGCGACGCCTTCGGCCTGACGGACCTGAACGGCGAGATAGACGCGCTCGACAACAAGATCTCGGGCGCACTGCAGCTTGAGCTTTATTCCGCCGTGCAGAACCTCGTCCTCGGCCAGACGGTCTGGTTCCTGCGCAATATCTCCTTTGCCGAGGGCATCGAGGCGATTGTCAATCGCTTCCGGCCCGGCATCGTCGGCCTTGCGGCGAAATTCGCCGAAATAGCGCCCGTCGGCATGGTGGAGCGGCTGCAGGCGGAAGTCATGCGCCTGACCGATGGCGGCGTGCCGGGCGAACTGGCCGACCGGATCGCCCGCCTGCCGGGCGAGGCGGCCATACCCGATATCGTCCTCATTTCCGAGGAATCCGGCCGCGAGCTGGAGGATGTCGCGCGCACATATTTCGATGTGGCGGCGCATTTCCGCCTCGGCGCGATGGACCAGCAGGCCCGCTCCATGGAGCTTCGCGATTATTACGACGGGCTTGCGCTCGACAGGGCTCGGGCGACGCTCGATATCGCGCAGCGCCGCCTGACCCTGGATGCGCTGGAGGCGGATGGCCTTGAAAACTGGCTTGAAGCCAACGAGCTGCGGGTGAAGCGCACGTCCCGGGCTGCCGGAGAGATCATGGACGGCGAATTGACCGTCTCCAAGTTCTCCGTCGCGGCCAGCCTCTTTGCCGAGCTTGCGCGCTGATGAACATTGCCGGGGTGGATGCCGAGCCGATGGCCGGGCGCAAGGCCGTCGGCGGCTGGCTCCTGTTCGACTGGGCGACGCAGCCGGTCCACACGCTGGTGACGACCTTCGTCTTCGGTCCGTTCTTCGCCTCGGCAATCGCGTCGACACCGGCTGAAGGGCAGACGCTCTGGGGCTATGCCACGGCCGCCGCCGGGCTGTGCATCGCGCTTCTTGCGCCCGTCCTCGGTGCGATCGCGGATCGCACGGGTGCGCGAAAGCCCTGGATCGCGGCCTTTTCGGTGCCGCTCGTCATCGGCTGCCTGATGCTCTGGTGGACGCTGCCCGGTTCGCCGTATGCGGTGGCGGTCGCGCTCATCGGCTTCGTGGTCGCAACGATCGGGGTGGAATTCGCCACCGTTTTCACGAATGCGATGATGCCGGATCTCGTCCCTAAAAGCCGGCTCGGGCGGCTCTCCGGGTCCGGCTGGGCGCTGGGCTATGCCGGCGGGCTCGTGTCGCTTGTCATCGCGCTCGGCTTCATGGCCGCGAACCCGGATACGGGCCGCACGCTTTTGGGGTTTGCGCCGATCCTGGGTCTCGATGCGGCAACGGGAGGGGGCGACCGCGCTTCCGGCCCGTTCTCGGCTATCTGGTATCTCGTCTTCGTCGCGCCGCTTTTCCTTTTCACGCCGGATGTGGCGAAGCGCTCGGCGCTTGCGCCTGCTGTGCGTGCCGGCCTTTCGGATCTGAAGGAAACGTTCCTGAAGGCGCGCTCCCACAGGCCGATGCTGATCTTCCTTGCCGCCAACATGATCTACAAGGACGGGCTTGTGGCGCTCTTCGCCTTCGGCGGCATTTACGCCGCCGGCGCGCTCGGCTGGACGACCATCGAGATCGGCACCTTCGGCATATTGCTCACGATCACCGGCACGATCGGTGCCGTCGTCGGCGGCAGGCTCGATGACCTGCTCGGGCCGAAGGCGGTGATTTCGGGCGCGCTCCTGATCCTGATCTTCTGCGGGCTCGGCCTCGTTTCGGTCGACCGGGACACGGTGTTCTTCGTGGTGGATGTGGCACCGAATTCCGGCGGGCTGTTCGCCTCCGCTCCGGAAGTCGTCTTTCTGATCCTCGGTGGTTTTCTCGGTGCCGCGGCAGGTCCGCTCCAGGCGGCCTCGCGAACGCTTCTCGTGCATCTCGCCCCGCCGGGCGAAATGACCCGTCACTTCGGTCTCTTTGCGCTTTCGGGCAAGATCACGAGCTTCCTCGCGCCGTTTACGGTCAGCGTCGTGACAGGTGCGACAGGCAGCCAGGCGGCGGGGATATCCGTCATCCTCGCCTTCTTCACGCTAGGCCTCGTGCTGCTCGCGCGGGTGGACGACCCGCGCGAGCGATAATCCCTCCGCTGGTTTAATGCCGGAAGTGGCGCATGCCGGTGAAGACCATGGCAAGGCCGGCTTCGTCGGCGGCCTTGATCACCTCGTCGTCACGCATGGAGCCGCCCGGCTGAATGACGGCGGTCGCGCCCGCTTCGGCTGCCGAAAGCAGGCCGTCGGCGAAGGGGAAAAAGGCATCGGAAGCGACAACGCAGCCCTTGGTCAGCGGCTCGCCAAACCCGGCTGCTTCCGCTGCGTCCTGCGCCTTGCGGGCGGCGATCCGCGCGCTGTCGACGCGGCTCATCTGGCCGGCCCCCACGCCGACGGTCGCGCCGTCCTTGGCGTAGACGATGGCGTTCGACTTCACATGCTTCGCCACCCGGAAGGCGAAGCGCAGATCGGCCATTTCCCGTTCGCTCGGCGCGCGCTTCGTCACGATCTTGAGGTCGAGATCGTCGACGACGCCATTGTCGCGCGACTGCACCAGCAGCCCGCCGGCAACGCTCTTCACCGCAAGGCCCGGCGCGCGAGGGTCGGCAAGGCCGCCGGTCACGAGCAGGCGCAGGTTCTTCTTGGCGGCGACGAGCTTCACGGCTTCGTCGGAAGCATCCGGCGCGATGATCACCTCGGTAAAGGTCTTGACGATTTCTTCCGCCGCTTCTGCGTCAAGCTTATCGTTCAGCGCGACGATGCCGCCAAATGCGGAGACAGGATCGCAAAGAAGCGCCTTGTGGTAGGCCTCGGTCAGGCTCGGCGCTTCCGCCACGCCGCAGGGGTTGGCGTGCTTGATGATCGCGACCGCCTTCGTGCGTGCCGGATCGAATTCGGACACGAGCTCGAATGCGGCATCCGTGTCGTTGATGTTGTTGTAGGAAAGCGTCTTGCCTTGCAGCTGGCGGGCGGTCGCCACGCCCGCGCGCTTTTCGCCCGTGACGTAGAAGCCGGCCGCTTGATGCGGGTTCTCGCCGTAGCGCATCACTTCGGCCAGTTTGCCGCCGATCGCACGGTAACCGGGCGCCTCGGCGCCGATTTCGGTGGCGAGCCAGTTGGAAACCGCCGCGTCATAGGCCGCCGTCCTGGCGAACGCCTTCTGCGCCAGCGTCTTGCGAAGGCTCAAGGGCACGCTGCCGTTGTTCGCCTCCAAAGCGCCGATGACGCTGGAATAGTCGGATGGGTCGCTCACCACCGTTACATAGGCGTGGTTCTTGGCGCCCGCGCGCGTCATCGCAGGGCCGCCGATGTCGATGTTCTCGACGCCGGTCGCATAATCCGCGCCCTTCGCCACCGTCTCCTCGAATGGGTAGAGATTGACGCACAAAAGGTCGATGCCGGTAATTCCGTGCTGCTTCATCGCGTCCGCGTGTTCGGCATCGTCTCGAATGGCGAGCAGGGCGCCGTGAACGCCCGGATGCAGCGTCTTCACGCGTCCGTCCATGATCTCGGGAAAGCCCGTCACCTCGGAAACGTCGAGAACGTCGAGCCCGGCTTCCTTCAAGGCCGCGCGGGTTCCGCCTGTCGACACCAGTTCAACTCCGCGGCTTGCAAGCGCCTTCGCGAAATCGACCAGCCCCGTCTTGTCGGAGACGGACAGAAGCGCGCGCTTGACGGCAACGAGTTCGGGAGCGGGGACGTGTTTCGACACCACGGCCATGGTCTTGAGCCTCACGAGTTTGCAAACGGGGAATGTTGCTGCGCCTGCTAACACGAACCGAACGAAACTGGAAGGCGGCAATGGGGTGGAGGGGCCGCTGCGGCAATTATTGGCCGGCAGCCGGCAATTTCAGAGGTTGAGTTCGGGAGCCGCACTCTCGCCGACGCGCTTTCTCACCGTTTTCGAGGTCGCGGTGCGGCGAAGCTGCCAGCGCGCTTCGGGTTCTTTCTTCGCCCGCCCGAAGAGCACGATCTGCTCCGTGCGGCGGTGGCTGTAGACGTCGGAAAGATAGATCGATTCCTCTATCGCCATTTCCGAATGCGGGGCGACGAATTCCCACGCCTCGCCGTCGGGACAGACGAGGAGGACGGCGGTGCCCGCGCGCGTGAGGCTCGCCTTCACCTGCGGGTGCAGGTGGAAGCGCACGGCGTATGCGTCCTCGTTGCCGAGCGTGCTTGTCGGCTTGAACCGGTCGATGCCGTCGATCACCGTACCATCGGCGGAGAGCGTGATGTCGCGCTCATGCACGATGCGGAAATGCTCCTGATAGCCGTTGTGGCTCGCGACGACGCGGGTGCCGGCATCGCTTTCCTCGCGGGCGACCGGCACGTTCGTCGGCCCGGAAATGATCGGCGCGCCCAGCCAGCGCCCGGAATAGCGCCCGCTCAGGAACCGTGCCGAAGAGGTGTCCTCGAAGACGGCGGTGGAATGCGCCGCCGTGGACCGGGCGACCGCGCTCCAGCGCCCGCGCGAGATGCCGGAAACGCCGCAATTGACGACGAGCCGGTTGCGGCGCGACGAGATTTCGACGGATAGACAGCCCGCGTGCGCGCGGTCGCTCACGGAAATCGGCGGCGGCTTGCCGGTTTCCATCAGCACGATGGTGTCGCCGCCGGTCAGCCGCTGGTAGCCCGAATGCGGGGCGTTGGAGGGGGCCGCGCCGCGCGCGTCGTCATAGGCGAGGATCGTGGCGAGCAGATCGGCGGCCGTGGAGCCGCAGCCGTTGAAATGCGCGAATGCTCCGTCGCCGTGCCGGAAGAAGCGGATCATCGGCATCATCCGGTCGATCCCGGTCATCACGTTCTGCGGTGCCGGCAGGCCCTGCATGCTGAGCGCCTGGCGCACGGGCAGCAGATCGACGAGGATTTCGATGAGCGCCGCCGGATTGCGCGAGATGTGCCCGCCGTCCGCGAGGACCTGGCGGGCAAGCTCCTGGTCTAGCCGGCGCAGGCTCTGGCGCACGAAGCGGTTCTGGCCGGCCATGCAAACGGTTGCCGCCGCAACGGCGATCGCCACGGTCAGGCGCGGCACGCCGTCATGCGTTTCGTTGATCGTCTTGCGCAGGTAGCGCACCTGCCGGGCCAGCGAGCGCAGGAAGCGGCGGTAGAAGTCCCGGTCGCAGCCTTCCAGGATCAGCGGAGATTGCGAAAGCCACGAGAGGATGCGCCGTGCGACGACCGGCTCTTCCCACCCGACGGCGTTCCAGCGCCCGCAGGTCTTGATCCAGTCGTCGACGAGCGCGCGGGCATTCTGCCGGGCGACATTGGTATTGGCGGCGCGCATGTGGCGCAGCCAGCCGAAGCCGTGCAGCGCGCGCGACCAGTCGTCGGACGGCGGCTCGATCTCGAAGGGGGAGCGGCCTCCGGTCTCGACAAGGTAGCCTGCGAAAAGGAAGCGCCCGGCGTAGATGTCGGCGGCATTGGCTGAATCGGCGGTGCGCAGGTCTTGCGGTGCGATAAGCAGGCGTGAGGGCGTCGGCGAGAATGGCTGCCAACGGAACATGGGCCCACCGTGGAGCCAGCGCAGGCCCGACTGCCATGCGGAATGGGCAAGCAGCCGCCACACGCGCGCCTGTTCGGAAACCGCTCCGAACGTCATGCCTTTCCTAAGCCCCCTCGACTGCGACATCGCGTCTGATGCCGACTCTTCTACGCTTTTGAAGCGCTTTAATATGTAAACATTAACGTTAGCAGGCGGTTACCAAAATTTCGGGAAATGCCTTGGCGTTATTTTGCGGTTTTTTCGATCCGCGAGGCGAAGAAGCCGTCGAGGCCGCCATGCTCGGGTGGGTCCATCGGCAGAAGCGATGGCAGGGTTCTGAGGTCGCCGTCAGGGGTGATCGCCCCCTCGATCCCGCCGATTTCCGCCGGTTTTACGGGGATGCGCCTTGCGTTCGGCGTGGCGGCGAGAAAGGCCTCGATCCGCTTTTCGCCCTCTTCCGGTTCCAGGGAGCAGGTGCAAAAGACCATGAGCCCGCCGGGTTTCAGCCAGGCGAAGGCGCGGGTCAGCAGATCTTCCTGGACGGCGGCGAGCATTTCGATGTCGAGCGGTGTTTTCGACCAGGCGACGTCCGGGTGGCGGCGAATCGTTCCCGTCGCCGAACACGGCGCGTCCAGCAGGATCGCGTCATAGGGATCGTCCGGCGTGAAGTAGCGCAGGTCCGTCGCGACGATCGCCGCTTTCAGGCCGAGGCGGGCGAGGTTGCGCTCAAGCCGCTTCAGCCTGCTTGCGGAAATGTCGATCGCGGTGACATCCGCACCCATGGCGGCAAGCTGTGCCGTCTTGCCCCCGGGGGCCGCGCAAAGGTCGCCGATGCGCTTGCCAGCGATATCGCCAAGCAGAAGGGCAGGAAGGCTTGCTGCGGCATCCTGCACCCACCATGCGCCATCGGAAAAGCCTTCCAGGTATTCGACCGGGCCGGAATGCTCGCTCAACCGCACAGTGGCCTTGCCGATCCGCGTACCGCCCAGCTTTTCCGCCCAGCCGTCGGCATCCTCCTTCACGGTGAGATCCAGGTTGGGCTCGAAAACATGCATGCCCGCGATCGCGGCTGCCGTCTCCTCGCCAAAGGCCGCGCGCCAGCGGTTGAAGAGCCATTCGGGTGCGGCCAGTTCCGGCTTGTCGAAGGAACCCAGGATTTCCGCCTTTTCCCGCGTCGCGCGGCGCAGAACGGCGTTCACCAGCCCCTTGTAGGGCAGGCAGCGGCGATCCTTTTCCGACATCGATACGGCAATGTCCACCGCAGCGTGGTCGGGCACATCCATGAACAGGATCTGAGCGAGGCCGACATGGAGAAGGTTTTCCACGACGCCTGACTTTTCCGGGATCGGGCGATCCAGAAGCGCGTCGAGTATAGCGGAGATCTGCCCGCGCCGGCGCAAGGCCGTGCCGAGGATCGCGCGAACGAGCGCCCGGTCGCGCGTATCGAGCGTCTTGAAGCCCGCATGCCCGTTCTGCGGGTCGACTTCCTGGTCGAGCGGGCGGCCCTTGCCGGTCACGCGGCCCAGAATGTCGCTTGCCGCCTTTCGCGCGACAAGGCCCGGCACCGTCGCGTTACCGGATTTGCCGTGCCCCTTGGGCGCAGCTTTTTTCCTGTCGGTCAATTCGCTCTCGATTCGTGCATTAAAAACACCGGAACCCAAAATTCCGGACCAGTGAGCTTATCACCGATCCGGCCAGCTTCCATCGGTGCATGCACGCTAATTGTCAATGCGGGAAACGAGACGCGCTCATAATCGTTCATCCCCAGGGGCCGCGACGGCGCGGCGGTTCGGACGGTCCGCCGCCCCATGGTCCGTGTTGGGGCCCCTGTTGAGGCCCGTGCCGGTTCGGGGTCGCGGCAAAGCTTTGCGTTTGCGAGAACGATGCGCCGCCGCCGCCGCCCGTTTCCCGGGCCAGTTCCTGAAGTGCCGCGATCCGGTTGTCCGTGTTGGGGTGCGTGGAGAAAAGATTGTCCATCCGTTCGCCCGAGAGCGGATTGATGATGAACATATGCGCAGTTGCCGGGTTGCGCTCCGCGTCGTCGTTGTGGATGTGCTTCACGCCGCCGGCGATCTTGCCGAGCGCGGAGGCAAGCCACATCGGCTGGCCGCAGATCGCCGCGCCCATGCGGTCGGCGGCGTATTCGCGGGTGCGCGAGATCGCCATCTGCACGAGCATGGCCGCAAGCGGGGCAACGATCGCCGCCGCCAGCACGCCGATGAAGCCGAACGGGTTGTTGTTGTCGCGCGACCCGCCGAAGAAGAAAGCGAAATTGGCGAGCATGGAGATCGCGCCCGCGATCGTCGCGGTGATGGTCATGATGAGCGTGTCGTGGTTCTTCACATGCGCAAGCTCATGCGCCATCACGCCGGCCACTTCCTCTCGGCTCAGCATGTCGAGAAGGCCGGTCGTCGCCGCCACGGCCGCGTTTTCCGGGTTTCGCCCCGTCGCGAAGGCGTTCGGCTGCGGGTTGTTGATGATGTAGACCTTCGGCATGGGCAGGCCGGCGTTGGCGGCAAGCTCGCGCACCAGGCCGTAGAATTCCGGCGCCTGGCGTTCGTCCACCTCCACCGCGTGGTGCATTTTCAGCACCATCTTGTCGGCGTTCCAGTAACTGAAGACGTTCATGCCGGCAGCGACGACGAACGCGATGACCATGCCCGACTGGCCGCCGATCATGAAGCCGATGCCCATGAAAAGCGCGGTCAGGGCCGCAAGGAGGAGCGCAGTGCGGAAATAGTTCATCGTCTGGAATCCGGGTGCGTTTGGCTATATCGATCCTATATGTTGGGAAGAAGCGATCGGCGCGCAAGGTTTCACCGGCGGGAATTCGTCGCGTGGCCTGGGATCGGCGGGAAAGAAATGAACGAGGACAAACAAAAACAATCCGAATCAGGTGCCGTTGCGGCATCAAAGCCGAACGGCGAAGCTCCGCGCAAGCGGTTCGAGGATCTCCCGCCCGCCGCTCAGCGCGCGCTGAAGGAGGCGGAAGCCCGGCGCAAGGAGATCGACAAACGGCACAACGCTATGAACGGCGAGGTCGGCGGCCGCGGCGGTCTTGACCCGGTCCGTTACGAAGACTGGGAAATCAAGGGGCTGGCGATCGATTTCTGAACAGACCCTGCGAGGCGAATTGGTTTTGCTTGGTTAATGGGAGATTTACCAAGCACCGTTAGCCTTGCACGCCAAGAAGTCTTGTTCAGCGTAAAGAGTCCCGGTCTTCGATGTCCGCCCAAACACCCGTTCAAGCCCCGTCTTCCGGCGCGCTGCCGTCGGCCAACCCCTTTCAGCGCCTTGCCGCGTTGGTCGAAGGGGTGGAGCCCGCAAGACCGCCCATCGTCATGACGATAGGCGAGCCGCGCCACGCCATACCCGATTTCGTCGGTCCGATCCTGCAGGAAAATCTTGCGGACTTCCGCCGCTATCCGCCAATCGACGGCACGCCGGAGTTTCGTGCCGCCGTGGCGGACTGGCTTGACCGGCGCTACGGGCTCGAAGGCGCCATCGACCGCAAATCGGGCGTCCTGCCGCTCAACGGCTCGCGCGAGGGGCTTTCGTTTTCGGCGATCGCCGCGCGCGACCAGCTCGGCAAATCGCACGAACGCCCGGCCGTTCTCTTCCCCAATCCCTTCTACCAGACCTATGCGGCGGCCGCGCATATCGCGGGCGCGGAGGCGGTGCTTCTCGATGCGACGCCGGAACACGGCTTCCTGCCTGATATCGATTCGCTCGACGAAAGCCTGCTTGAGCGCACGGTCGCCTTCATCTACGCCTCGCCCTCCAATCCGGAAGGGTCGGTCGCCTCGTTCGAGACCTACTGCAAGCTGATCGCCCTTGCCCGCAAGCATGACTTCTTCGTCTTCGCGGATGAGTGCTATTCGGAGATTTACCGTTCCTCTCCGCCGCCCGGCATTTTGCAGGCCGCGCATTCCATGGGCGAGGGTTTCTCGCGCGTCGTCTCGCTGAATTCGCTGTCGAAGCGTTCGAACCTTGCCGGCCTTCGCTGCGGTTTCGCTTCCGGCGATCCCGAGTTCCTCAGCCGTTGGGTGAAGTTTCGCGGCCTTGCAGCGCCGCAGGTGCCGATGCCCGCGCAGGCCGTTGCCGTGCGCGCCTTCGCCGACGAGGCGCACGTTGAGGAAAACCGCAGGCTCTACAACGAGAAGTTCGCGGTTGCGGAACAGCGTCTTGGCCCTGTTATGGGAAAGAAGGTGACGCCGGAGGCCGGCTTCTTCCTCTGGCTGGACGTGAAGCGCTGGGGCGGCGGCATCGAGGTCACGAAGGCTCTTTGGGCCGAAACCGGCGTCAAGGTTCTGCCGGGCGCCTATCTCGCGTCGGCACGCGGCGGTGAAAATCCGGGTGCGGACTTCATCCGCATCGCCCTTGTCGAGGACCGCGAGACGATCGACGACGGGCTTTCGAGAATAGCGGACTTTCTGGGAGGATCGGCATGAGGCGCACGACCGCCATGCGGCCTGGGCGAAACGTTCCGGTCGATCTGGAAGATACGGCGAGCCCGCTTCGCCGTTTCATGAAGCGGAACATGATCGGCGCGATCGGCCTTTCGCTGATCGCGCTTGCCGCGGCCCTTGCCGCAGCGCTCGCCACATGGACGGTCAGCGATCCGAGCCTCAATCACGCCACGGACGATCCCGTGCGAAATGCGCTGGGCGCGCCCGGCGCGGTGATTTCCGATCTTCTCATGCAGTCCGTCGGCCTTGCCACGGCGGTTTTCCTGCTGCCCGTGGTGCTGTGGGGCTGGCGGCTGATGACGGGCCGGGCGCATCGTATCGCGCGCCGGCGCATCGTCTCGTGGGTTGTCGGCACGCTGCTCGCCGCCGGCAGCCTCGCGGCGCTTCCCGTGCCGGACGGCTGGCCGCTGCCCACGGGCCTCGGCGGTTTCATGGGCGACTTCGTGCACAGGGTTCCGGCACTCGTCACCGATTCGCTTACGAGCGGCATGGCCACCATCGTCGGCGCGCTCGGCCTTGGCGTGCCCGCGCTGCTCCTGATGCTTCGCTCCGCCGGCTGGCTCGGCCATGATCCCGTGCGCGAGACGCGAACGCTCCCCGACCTCGGCACGCCCTATGACGAGGACGAGGATTACGACGAGGACGACGGCGGCAGGTTTTCCGCTTTCATGGGTGCCGTTACCCATTTCACGCTTCACGGTAAGGCGGTGCTCAGGCGCCTTGCCGGGCGCAAGGCGCGGCGCGAATATGCCCCGCTTGAGGATTGGGACGAGATGGAAGAGGACGGCGACGATGCCGTCCATCCCGATTTCGAAGATCATATGCCGCGCCGCTCCATGCGCGCGCGCCTGTCGGACTGGCTGCACCCGCGCGAGGACGATGGCCTCGACGAGCTTTACCCGCGCGACGAACGGAACCGCCGCCTGCCGCGCATGGCCTTGCCCGCCGAGGAGGATTTCGAGGACGAAGAAGGCTGGGACGAGCCGGACGAGGCCGACGAGCCTCAGCGTCTCATGCCGGTGGGGATCGCTTCGCCGGATAGCAGAACCCAGGCTCCCCAGCCGGGCGAGCAGGCAGGGCGCGTCGTGCCGCCCGCGCCGAAGCTCAAGCCCGGCAAGCGCATGGCGGCCGAAGCCCAGCCATCGCTTCTGGGCAATCCGGAAACCTACGAGCTTCCGCCGCTGAGGCTGCTTGCCGAACCGAAGGCGGGGTCGAAAGCCGCGGCCATCAGCCCCGATGCCCTGGAGCAGAACGCGCGCATTCTGGAAGGCGTGCTGGAGGATTTCGGCGTTCGCGGCGAGATCATGGAGGTCCGGCCCGGTCCGGTCGTGACCCTTTACGAGCTTGAACCCGCGCCGGGCATCAAGTCTTCGCGGGTCATCGGCCTTGCGGACGATATCGCCCGTTCCATGAGCGCGATATCCGCCCGCGTCGCCGTCATTCCGGGCAAGAACGCCATCGGTATCGAGCTCCCGAACCAGCGCCGCGAGACCGTTTATCTGCGCGAGCTGCTGGCCGCTCAGGATTTCGAGAAATCTCGGGCGAAGCTCGCGCTCGGCCTCGGCAAGACCATCAACGGCGAGCCGGTGATCGCCGATCTCGCCCGCATGCCGCATCTGCTCGTCGCCGGCACGACCGGTTCCGGTAAATCGGTGTCGATCAACACCATGATCCTGTCGCTGCTCTACCGGCTCGATCCGGACCAGTGCAAGCTCATCATGATCGACCCGAAGATGCTGGAGCTTTCCGTCTACGACGGCATTCCCCATCTCCTGACGCCCGTCGTGACCGACCCGAAGAAGGCGGTGGTCGCGCTCAAATGGACCGTCAGGGAGATGGAGGAGCGCTACAAGAAGATGTCGAAGATGGGCGTGCGCAACATCGACGGCTTCAACACCCGCGTCGCCCAGGCGCTGAAGAAGGGCGAGAAGTTCAGCCGCACGGTCCAGACCGGCTTCGACCGGGAGACGGGCGAGCCGATCTTCGAGGAGGAGGAACTGCCGCTCGAGCCGATGCCCTATATCGTCGTCATCGTCGACGAGATGGCCGACCTGATGATGGTCGCGGGCAAGGACATCGAGGGCGCAATCCAGCGCCTCGCGCAGATGGCGCGCGCCGCCGGCATCCACCTCATCATGGCGACGCAACGCCCGTCGGTGGACGTGATCACCGGCACGATCAAGGCGAATTTCCCGACACGCATCTCCTTCCAGGTGACGTCGAAGATCGACAGCCGCACGATCCTTGGCGAACAGGGCGCGGAGCAGCTTCTGGGGCAGGGCGACATGCTCTTCATGGCCGGCGGCGGGCGCATCCAGCGCGTCCACGGCCCATTCGTCTCGGATGACGAGGTGGAGCAGATCGTCGCCCACCTGAAAACGCAGGCGACGCCGCGCTATCTGGAAGCCGTCACGGAAGAGGACGAGCAGGGCGAAAGCGCCTTCGACGCGCTTGCCGGCGGCGGGGACGACGGCAACGACCTTTACGACAAGGCGGTCGCCATCGTGCTTCGCGACAAGAAAGCCTCCACCTCCTATATCCAGCGCAGGCTCTCGATCGGCTATAATCGGGCAGCCTCGATCATCGAGCGGATGGAGCAGGAAGGCGTGGTCGGTCCGGCCAATCATGCCGGAAAGCGCGAGATCCTTGTGCCGGGCGCCAGTGCGGAAGACTATTGACGCGAAGCCTTTGCGCTATCATCTCAGTGTGAGGGGTGCGGCGAGCGTGCCGCAACATCGCCACAGCCGGTCGATATCCGGCGGCAAACGCATTTCTCGGAGATTACGCAAATGACCACCGCACGCCGTTCAATCAAACGACTTCTCGGTGCAGCGCTCGTCTGCGGTGTGCTTTCCGGTACCGCGCTGGCGCCGCTGCCGGGCAAGGCGGCGGTGCAGCTGAGCGAGGAAAAGCAGCAAACGCTTGCCGAGATCAACAAGTACTTCAACTCCGTGAAGACCATGCACGGAGACTTCATCCAGTTTGGCCCGAACGGGGAGCGCGCGGAAGGCAAATTCTATCTCGCCCGTCCCGGCAAGATCCGCTTCTATTACAATCCGCCGGCGAAGATCGACATCATCTCCGACGGCAAGTCGGTTTCGGTGAAGGACCGCAAGCTCGCCACGCAGGACATCTGGCCGTTGAACGAAACGCCGCTGAGGTTCCTGCTCGCCGACAAGATCAACCTCACGAAGAACGCCCAGGTAACGCATGTGTCCGTGGAGCCGGACCTCGTCACTGTCGTCATCAACGACGATTCCACCTTCGGCTCGGGCAAGCTCACGCTGATCTTCGACGCGAAGTCGACGGAACTGAAGCAGTGGACGGTGACGGACGCGCAGGGCCTCGACACGTCGGTCGCGATCTACAACACCACGGTAAACGGCCCCACAAATCCGAAGCTTTTCGAGATCGATTATCTGGCCAACACCCGCCAGAACCTGGAAAGATAAGCGGGACCGCGCCCGATCAGCCGGGCCGAGGGACGAAAAAAGGCGCGGGGGATACCCGCGCCTTTTTCTTTGTTCGTGTTGTGCAGCTCGCTTATTCGCGGTTGCCGAAAAGCTGCAGCAGCATCAGGAACAGGTTGATGAAGTCGAGGTAGAGGCGCAGCGCGCCCATGACCGACTTCTTGGTCGCCACTTCGCCGCTGTCGCCGGCGTAGTACATTTCCTTGATCTGCTGCGTGTCATAGGCGGTAAGACCCGCGAAGACGAGCACGCCGATCACCGATACCGCGAATTGCAGCGCGGAAGACGCCAGGAACAGGTTCACCAGCGAAGCGATGATGATGCCGATCAGGCCCATGAACAGGAAGGAGCCCCAGCCGGAAAGATCCTTCTTCGTCGTATAGCCGTAAAGGCTCAGCCCGCCGAAGGCGGCCGCCGAGATGAAGAACACCCGCGCGATCGATCCGCCGGTGTAGACCAGGAAGATCGACGATAGCGATAGGCCCATGAGCGCGGCGTAGACCCAGAAGGTCGTCTGCGCGGTCGATGCGCTCATCGACTGGATCTTGAAACTCAGGAAGAACACCATCGCCAGCGGGGCGAGGATCACGACCCACTTCAGCGGGCTGAGATAAATCGCCTGGCCGAAGGAGGTCAGTCCCCCGGTCGCCTGGTCGATGGCGAAATAGACGGTGCCCATGGCGACGAGGCCGGTAATGGCAAGACCCAGCGTCATGTAATTGTAGACGCCGAGCATGTAGGAGCGCAGGCCCTCGTCAATGACGCCGGCCTCGGCGCGCGTGCCGGCCGTGGCATACCGAACGTTCTGGTTGCGGTCGAAGGTCGACATCGATTTCCTCTCTTTGTGAACTCTGGTAAGTGCCCGAAACGGGCCTCACGCCTGCGTTTTACACAGGTCGGATAAGATATGGCGTATTTCTGGCGCCTTACAAGACGCAAAAAACACTGCGGATCATTAACATTCGCTCATTATAGCCGGTTATCTACGCCAGCGTTAACGGTTCGAAGCATTCGCACCTCGCAACCCTCTTTCCTGCCGCTAATCCACTGAATTCAGGAGTTGAGAACGCGAGCTTGTCGCGATGCGTTCAAGGCCGTCGTTTATGTGAAGCCACTTCAGGCGGTGAGCCTCATGGGCGTGAAGTTGCGGCGGAAGGTCGTCCGCCTGATCGAGAACGCCGAGCGCAACGTAGACTTGGCCGGGCAAATATTCATAACGTCCCGCAAGCGGAGAACCGCAGGTCTCGCAAAACGTACGCGTTACTCCCGGATTAGCGCTTACGCTGCGACCTTCGTTCGGGATGAAGGTCACTGCCGTTTCGTCGAATGCTGCAAATGCCGCGACAGGTGCGCCCGTCGCCCGCCTGCAGTCGGTGCAGTGGCAATAGGCGATGGCCGTGGGCTTCTGCGTTGCGCGAATCTGTGTCGCACCGCAATAGCATCGCCCCGTGATCTCGGTTGCCGATTCGTTGGCCGGGTCCGTCATTTTTTCGGGGCTCTCCGGTAATGGCATTCTGGCATGTTCGGGTCGTGGGCGAGCCTAATGCGGCAGCCGGCGGTCGTCCAGACGGGGTGCTCGAACTCAAAGGTTTCGCAAAACCGGCGCCGGCTTTTCGCCGAGCACGCGCCACGTGCCGATCAGCCCGAAGCCGACGGTAAGCACCAGCGCGATGATGGCGGCACTCGTTGCCGTCGCCGGCAGGAAGACAAAGCTTCCGCCCATCACCTGCGTCACGACATAGCCTGCGGCAAGCGCACCCGCGATCACGCCGAATATGGCGGTCGCAAGCCCCAGAATTGCGTATTCGTAGGAATAAGCCGCGATCAGGCGCCCGCGCGTTGCCCCCAGCGTTTTCAGGATCACCGCGTCATAGATGCGGTGGCTGTGGCCGGCGGCGAGCGCGCCCGCAAGCACCAGAACGCTCGCGATCAGCGTGACGGAGGCCGCCCCCCGGATCGCCCAGGCTAGCTGGGCGACGAGCGCGTTCACCTGCTCGATGGCGTCTTTCACGCGCACCGCCGTCACGGTCGGGAAGGCGGCGGTCGCCTTCTTCAGGAGCGCGATTTCCTTTTCCGTTGAAACGTCCCCGTCCCATGTGACCGTGGCGAGATGCGCATGAGGAGCGCCCGCGAATGTGTTCGGTGAGAACACCATGACGAAATTGATCGCAAGCGATTCCCAGTCCACCCGGCGCAGGTTGGCGATTTCCGCCGTGATCGAGCGCCCGAGGACGTTGACGGTGATGGTATCGCCGATATCGAGTTCCAGCGCTTCCGCAACACCCTCCTCGAAGGAGACGAGCGGCTTGCCGGAGTAATCTTGCCCCCACCAACTCCCGGCGATGAGCGTGGAGTTTTCCGGGATTTCGGCGGCATAGGTGATGCCCCTGTCGCCGCGCAGCGCCCATGCGCCGCCGGGTGGCGCCTTGATCTCCTCGCTCGGCACGTCATTGAGTGCGGTTATGCGCCCGCGCAGCATCGGCGCGGTCTCGATAGCCGCGTCCGGCGCGGCTTGTTTGAGGAAGGCGTCGAAGGCGTCCTTCTCGCTGTTCTGGATGTCGACGAAGAAGAAGCTCGGCGCCTCGCGAGCGATCGTCTGGCCGAGCTCCCGGCGCAGGTTTCCGTCGATAAGCGCGAGCGCGACCAGCAGCGACAGCCCGAGGCCGAGCGACAGCACGACCGAAGGCGTCAGCGCGCCGGGGCGGTGGATGTTGCCGATGGCAAGCCTGAGTTCCGCCGAGCGCACATGCGGCAGGCGCCGTGCGCTCCACATGATGGCCTTTGCCACGAGCACGAGCAGCACGAAGGCGCCCGCCGTTGCCCCCACATAGACGAGCGCGATCCGCTTGTCCGCCGAAAGCCAGACGGCGATAGCGGCCAGTACCGCAACGGTGACGGCAGTCGCGAACATGTAACGCTTGCGCGGAAACCTGCGTCCGTTGCCAATGTCGTCGCGAAAGAGTGCGCGCGGCGGCACGTCATGCGCGCGTCCCAGCGGCCACAGCGCGAAGGCAAGCGCGGTGAGTGCTCCGTAGACGACGCCGAGCCCGAGTTCGGCGGGGAAGATGCCGGTCGCCGCCTCTATCGGCAGGACGCTTGAGAGGAACCCGGAGGCGACGAAGGGGATTACCATGCCGATGATGAGGCCGATGGCGATGCCTATCCCGGCAAGGGCCATGATCTGGATGAGATAGACCCGGAAGACGAAGCCGCCTTCCGCTCCGATGCATTTGAAGGTGGCGATCACGCCGCGCTTTCTCTCAAGAAAGGAGCGCACGGCATTGGCGACGCCCACCCCGCCGACGACGAGCGCCGTCAGCCCCACCAGCGTCAGGAACTGGGAAAAACGGTTGATGTTTCGCTGCAGGCCGGGGGCGGCGTTCGCGCGCGAGCGGATTCGCCAGCCGGCTTCGGGAAAGGCGTCGCGTGCCTCCGCCGATACAGCCTTGATCCGTTCTTCGCTCGAGCCCGGCGGCAGTTTCACCCGGTAGTGCCATCTCACAAGGCTTCCCGGCTGCACGAGGCCGGTTTCGCCAATCGCCTCGTTGGAGATCATCAGGCGCGGGCCGAACTCCAGACCACCGTCGAGCTTGTCGGGCTCGGCTGCGATGGTGTCGGC
Source organism: Stappia sediminis (assembly GCF_009826895.1). GTDB lineage: Bacteria > Pseudomonadota > Alphaproteobacteria > Rhizobiales > Stappiaceae > Hongsoonwoonella > Hongsoonwoonella sediminis. The sequence goes on from NZ_WUMV01000003.1 coordinate 574,381, forward strand.
TATGCGCACTTTTGTGCGGCCGATTGAAACCTCGTCGCCCACGTCAAGATCGAGCCTTGCGAGAAGTGCCAGATCGGCCACCGCGCCCCAGGTTCCGTCCGTTTTCGAAAGCGCGTCTTCAAGGGTGCTGCCGCCTTCGAGGCGGAATTCGCCATAGAGCGGATAGACGCCGTCAACCGCTTTCAGTTCGACGAGCGACTGCTCGGTCGTCTCCGGAATACGGGCCATCGCCCGCATGGTGGCGACCTCGCTCACCTCGCCGAAGGTTTGGAGAAACCGGCGCTCGTCGTCTTCCGCCTGACGGTGGACGAGGCGGAAAGAGATGTCGCCGCCCAGAATCGTCGTTCCTTCGGCGATGATGCCTTCGGTCAGGGCGCGCGAGACGGAGGTTACGCCCGCTATCGCCGCCACGCCGAGCGCGATACAGGCGATGAAGATGTAAAAGCCGCGAATTCCGCCACGCAGCTCGCGCAGCGCGAAACGCAAGGCAAGACGCCAGGACGGCGCGAATGCACCCTTGGCCGATCCCGGTACGAAGCCTGCCATCTGCTTCATGCCTTTTCCCGCTCGTGAGAAAGATCGAGCGGCTCGATCTCGCCGGAGCGCACCCTGATCACCCTGTCGCAGCGCCGTGCGAGGGTAAGGTCATGCGTCACCAGCACCAGCGTCGTGCCGCGCTTTTCGCTCGCCTCGAACATCAGTTCCACGATCTGCTCGCCGGTGGTTTCGTCCAGGTTGCCGGTCGGCTCGTCGGCGATCAGGATCTGCGGCTCGACGACCAGCGCGCGGGCGATCGCGACGCGCTGTTGCTCGCCGCCGGAAAGCTGGGCGGGATAGTGGGAAAGCCGTTCGCCGAGGCCGACGGCCTCAAGCTCCGCATGGGCCTTGTCGAAGGCTTGCGGGTCGCCCGCAAGCTCCAGCGGTACGGCGACGTTTTCAAGCGCCGTCATGTTGGGCACCAGGTGAAACGACTGGAAGATGATGCCGACGTTGCGTCCGCGAAAGCGGGCAAGCTGGTCCTCGTCAAGCTTCGTCAGCGTTTCGCCCGCCGCGATCACCTCGCCCTCGTCGGCGCGTTCGAGGCCCGCCATCACCATCAGCAGCGTCGACTTGCCGGAGCCCGACGGCCCGACAAGGCCGACGGAGCATCCCTTTTCGATTTCAAGGTCGATGCCTTTCAGGATATGCACGCGGCCCGCCCCGCTGCCGAGGCTCAGGTGAACCTGTCTGAGCATGATGACGGAGGAAGCGGCGGTTTCGGTCGTCATATGGCGGCCTTCGGTTCGGCGTTGATCACGGCAGGCGGGCTCGTCATTCCGGCTTTCTATCTTATCTACGGTGTTGGCCCGCGCCTGGACGCAAGGCTCACCTGTATGAAATAGATCGCCCCGAATGGTATGACCCGGCAAATCCTTTCCGATATGGGGCATTGCTGCGAAACGATCCAGAGGAAGAGCGCTCTTGATACGAACCGTTACATTTTTTCTGGCTCTTGCGCTTGCGTTCGGCACGCTTTTGCCGCCGCATGCCAAAGCCGATACGCTGAAGATCGTTGCCTTCGGCGACAGCCTGACGGCCGGATACGGGCTTCCCCCGGCAGAGGCCTTTCCGGTCCAGCTCCAGAAGGCGCTGGCGGAAAAGGGGCTCGACGTCGAGGTGGTCAATGCCGGCGTCTCCGGCGATACGACCACGGGTGGCCTTGCCCGTCTCGACTGGTCGGTGCCGGAGGATGCCGATGCGGTGATCCTCGAGCTTGGCGGAAACGACGCGCTTCGCGGGCTTCCGCCCGAGACCACGCGCGAAAACCTCGATGAGATGGTCGCCCGGCTGAAGGAACGCGGCATCGCCGTTCTCGTCGCTGGCATTCGTGCGCCGCGCAATCTGGGTGAGGAGTATGCGCAAGCCTTCGATCCCGTTTTCGCCGATGTCGCGCAAGCGCATGGCGCGCGCCTCTATCCCTATTTCCTGGAAGGGATACCCCTTTCTCCCGAAACCGTTCAGGGCGATGGCCTTCACCCGACAGGAAAGGGTGTCGCGATCATCGTGGAAAACATCCTGCCCAGTGTCGAAGAGCTGATGGAGCAGGTTAGGTCACGGACTCATAAATAAGACTGAAATGGTATGCGCGGATTTGTTCGGATACGAGACGCGAACCTGCAGGAAACCGTCTGGTTTTCAAAGGTTTGCAACGATGTTGCCGGGCAAATCCGCCATATCCCGAGATCAACCGACCCGAAATCTTTCCGATTTCGGATCGACAAGTTGCTCCGTGGACGCGTAAACGGCTTCGACCTGCTGCGTCGAAGCGCTTGGCCGGGTGGCAAACCTGCCCCGCGCGCTTCTCCTTGCATCTCTTTGCCGTTTGAAGCGCCATTCCAGCCTTATTTATGAGTCCGTGACCTAGGGGTTCATAAACCGCCCTTTCGCGGTTAAAAGTCTCCTGACTTTCCATCCTTTTCAGGCGCGCTCGCGCCGTTTCCCATCCGATTGAGGTTTTCATGGAAAAGCGCCGCCTTGGCCGCACCGATATCATGGTCTCCAGCCTGTGCCTCGGCACGATGACCTTTGGCGAACAGAATACGCAAGCCGAAGGCCACGCCCAGATGGATCTCGCCGTGGAACGCGGCATCAACCTGTTCGACGCAGCCGAGCTTTATCCCATTCCGCCCAAGCCGGAAACGCAGGGCCGTACGGAGGAAATCATCGGCACCTGGATGAAGGCGCGGAAAAACCGTTCGGACATCGTGCTGGCGACGAAAGCGATCGGCCGCTCCGACAACACCTGGTTTCGCGACGACGGCTCGCCGGGCCGCCTCACCCGAAAGCAGCTTGAAGAGGCGCTCGACAAGAGCCTGAGGCGTCTCCAGACGGATTATATCGACCTCTACCAGCTTCACTGGCCGGACCGGCATGTCTCCGGTTTCGGCTCCAACCTGACGCGCTGGAAGGATCCCGTGCCGGCCGAAGACGAGGCGCCGATCGCCGAGACGCTGGAGGTGCTTGGCGATTTCGTGAAGGCCGGCAAGGTCCGCCACATCGGTCTTTCCAACGAAAGCGCATGGGGCACGATGACGTTCCTGAAGGAGTCGGAGGCGAACGGCCTGCCGCGCATCGCCTCCCTCCAGAACGCCTATTCGCTGGTCAACCGCACGTTCGAATCCGGTTTGGCGGAAGTTTCAAGGCGAGAGGATGTTGGCCTGCTTGCCTATTCCGCGCTGGCGCAAGGATATCTGACCGGCAAGTACCGGGATGGGGCGTTGCCGAAGGGGGCGCGCAAGACGTTGTTCGAACGGTTGCAGCGTTACGAAAAGCCGGGCGCGGAAACGGCGATCAACGCCTATCTGGATCTTGCCGCCGATCTCGGGGTCGATCCGGCGCAGCTTGCCATCGCGTTTGCCCGCTCGCGTTCCTTCACGACGTCGGTGATCCTGGGCGCGACCTCGCTCGCTCAGCTCGAGGTCGATCTCGGGGCCGCCTCGCTTGAAATCACGGAAGAGATCGAGGCGCGTATCGATCATCTCCACCAGCTTCACGGCAATCCCTGTCCGTAAGCGGCGCTTGTCCCCGCTCGCTTGCCCTTACTCGCTTTTTACGGGGAGTTCGTGACGAGGGCTGCAAGATCAGGCAGGCAGTCCGCGAGCGCTGCCTGCGCCTGGCAAAAAATCGAATCATTTCGCCGCAACTTTCGTCGGCCACGGCCTGATCGACCGCCGGCACGTGTTTTTCGGCGTTCAAAAACACTTAGATTTCAATGTCATCTGATTTTCCCTTGCGCGTCGTAAAAATTACAAGCCTCATTGGGATGTTGAGCAACAGCGGAGGATTTTGTCATGCCCCGACTGTTCACCGGACTGGAAATTCCGGCTGAGACTGGCCAGTTCCTTTCCCTTTTGCGCGGCGGTCTCAGAGGCGCGCGCTGGATCGACCCGGAAAACTATCACGTCACCTTGCGCTTCATCGGCGACATCGACGACCGCATGGCCGACGAGGTCGCGGACGCGCTCGACCGCATTCGGCGGCGCTCCTTCGAAGTGCGGATCGACGGGCTCGGTTCCTTCGGCAACGGCAAGCCGCATTCCATCTGGGGGCGGGTGGAGCCGCTGAAGGAACTGCAGGAGCTTCAGGGCGAGCAGGAGCGTATCCTCCAGCGCCTGGGCTTCACCGGCGAGCGGCGGAAGTACATCCCCCATGTCACGCTCGCCCGCCTCAAGGGCACGACGAACGAGGAAGTCGCCCGCTGGCTCGCCGAGCGTGGGGATTTCAGGGCCCCGTCTTTCGTCGCCGGGCGCTTCGTGCTGTTTTCCTCAAAGGCAAGCGTTGGCGGCGGCCCCTATCTCGTCGAAGAGGCCTATCCCCTGGCGGCGTGAGGGCCTTCTTGGGCACGGCTTGCCAAGCTCACAACCTTTGCGCTTGGGCCGCACGGCTTTGGAAATTGGCAGGCCCTATGCATCACACTCGGGGTCGTCCCGGACTTGATCCGGGACCCAATCCACCTCGCAAAATACTTCGAAATATTAGGGCATGTCCCCCAAAAGCGGAAACCGGTTTTGGGGCAAGGACATGCGCAATATCAAATAGATAGAGCGCGTCTGGTGATTCCGATTAAACAAGACGCGCTCTAGGGTCAGGACCTATTCAATTGAGGAAAATGGTATGAGCCAATTTGGTTGGATACGAGGAGCAAAAACGCAGGAAACCGTCTGGTTTTCAAGGCTTTTCGACAAAGTCGCCGGCCAAATCGGCCATATCTGTACAGACACCGAAACGGCTTCGACCTGCCTTGTCGAAGCGCTTGGCCGGGTAGTCAACCCGCCCCGCGCCCTTCTCCTGGCATCTCTTTGCCGTTTCAGGTGCCATTTCCGTCAATTTAATAGGTCCTGACCCTAGTGAATTCACGGCATCGCCCCCGCTTGTTGAACCGAGATTAGGCCCGGGGGGCCATGCCCGGTCTAAGACCCGGGTACGGGGAGGGACGGCGAAGTGTGGGCGAGCGACGTGCAAAAAATCGGCGGAGAATTCTTGAGCGGACAATAGGGGGATTCAAGCCGGCGGCAAAAGGTCGTCGCGCCACGACTCGCCCATGGCGCGTCGGGCCATCATGTGCGAACGCGCATGGTTGATGCTGTCGACGGCGATCAGCTTTTCATCCTTCAGATATGCGACGTAGAAGGAGCCGGACGCCGGATCGCCGACGGTTATCGCCTCGTCGTAGCCCTGTGAAAGTCCCGCGATCTGCAGCTTGACGTGATACTGGTCGGACCAGAACCAGGGAACCGGATCGTAATCCACGTCCTTGCCGCATATGTCGGCGGCGACCGCCTTCGCCTGGTCGATGGCGTTCTGCACGCTTTCAAGGCGGATCGAGCGGCCGTAGCGCGCTGAGAAAAATCTCGTGCAGTCGCCTGCCGCGTAAACCGCCTCGTCGCTCGTACGCCCGGCCCCGTCGACGAGAATTCCGTCCGAAACGTCGAGTCCGCAGGCCGCCGCCAGTTCGTCGTTCGGCGCGGCGCCAACGGCGACGAGCACCAGATCGCAGTCAAGGCGACTGCCGTCCGCGAAGCGCACGGCCTCGACCCTGGCCGTTCCCTCGAACGCCTCTATAGCGACGTTGAGCCGGATATCGACGCCGTTGTCGTGGTGAAGCTTTTGATAGAAGTCCGAAATCACCGGCGAGACGACGCGCTTCATCACCCGGTCCAGCCCTTCCAGAACGGTAACCTCGCGCCCTAGCGAACGTGCGACGGCGGCAACCTCCAGCCCGATATATCCGCCGCCGACGATGGCTATCCTGCCCTCGCCTTCAAGCGCAGGGCGGATCGCGTCGACATCGGCGATCGTGCGAAGCGAAACGACGCCCGGAAGATCCGCCCCCGCGAGCGGCAGGCCGCGGGCGCGTGTGCCGGTTGCGAAGACGAGCCGGTCGTAGGCGATTTCCTCGCCGCCGGATGTCTTTACAAGCTTCTTCTCGCGGTCGACCGCCTCTGCCTTCACCCCCAGATGCAGCTCCACAGACTGGGTTTCGTAAAAACTCGATGGCCTGAGTTCAAGCGTGTCGTTGCCGACCTCGCCCATCAGGTATTTCTTGGAAAGCGGCGGGCGTTGATAGGGCGGATGCGGCTCGTCGCCGATCAGCACGATCTCGCCCTCGTGGCCGTTCTGGCGTAGAGACTGCACAAGCTGGGCGGCGGCCTGCCCCGCGCCAAGAACCACGATCCTGTCCTGCATCCGCTTTTTCACCCCTGTATCATTCGACGTTGCCAGTAGCACGCTCAAGCGCGGCCGGGCAATCGCGCAGCCCGGATACATAAAGCAAAAGCGGCGGAAGCGAGTCCGCCGCTTTCAATTCTGCGTTCAGGTGCAATCGGGAGCGCGTCAGGCCGCGCGCACGCCGTCCAGGAAGATGCGGACTTCCTCGCGAATCACCTTCGCCTGCTCGTTGAGGAGCAGAGAAAGACGCTCGACTTCGTTGCCGGACCGGCGGGCATGGTTGCCGGCACCTGCTACCGCATCCATCGCGGCCGCGCCCTCGCTGGACGAGCCCGAGGCATTGGCGACATTTTCCGAGATCGAGAAGACCGCAGCGTTCTGCTGTTCCACGGATGCGGCGACGGCGGCGGCGATATCGTTCATCTCGTTGATGATCGCGGTCACGTCGTCGATTGCCGAAACCGCATTGGCGGAGGCGATCTGGATCGCCTCGACCTGCTGGGCGATATCCTCCGTCGCGGTCGCCGTCTGGTTTGCCAGCCCCTTCACCTCCGCCGCGACGACGGCAAAGCCCTTGCCGTGCTCGCCCGCGCGCGCCGCCTCGATCGTGGCGTTGAGCGCCAGGAGGTTGGTCTGGTTGGCGATATCGCGGATGAGGCCCATGACCTGGCCGATCTTGTCGGCGGTGGACGAAAGTTCGGACATGGAGGCCGCCGTCTGGCGCGCGCCTTCCACGGCCCGGCTTGCCACGGCCGTCGACTTGCCGGCCTGGGCGGAGATTTCGGTGATGGAGGCGGCTAGCTCTTCGGTGGCCGAAGCTGCGAGCGTCACGTTTTCCGCCGCAATGCGGGCAGCAGCTCCCGCGCGTTCCGCTTCGCCGGCGACATTATCGGAGGCGCTTTCCACTTCGTGGGAGGCGCGCGAAAGCTCCTTCGCCGCGCCGTCGAGGCTTGAGAGCGCCTTTTCCACCGTTGCGTCGAAGCCGGAAATCAGCCCTTCGAGCCGGCGCACACGCTCGTCGCGTCCGGCGTTTTCCGCCTCGCGTTCGCTGGCAAGGCGCTGCCGCTCAAGGGCGTTGTCGCGGAAGATTGCGACCGTGCGGGCCATGGCGGCAAGCTCCGTCTCGCCTTCGCCGGAGGGCAGCTCCACATCGGTGCGCCCCTGCGCCAGCGCCTCCATCGCCGCCTGCAGGCGCTTCAGGGGATGAGTGATCGAGCCGCCGATCAATGCGCCCAGGCCGGCGACGAGCACAAGCACGGTAAGCATTACGCCGCCGACCAGATAGGTCGCCCGGGAACGGATTTCAGCCAGTGATTTCGCGGCCTCGGCGGCGCCGGCGCCGGCGTTTTCCTTCAGCCGGTCCAGCGCGGGCGGCAGATTGGCGAAGGTTGCCAGGATCGTGGCGCGCAGTCCCGACCGGACACTTGTCGCCTTCGCATAGTCGGCGAAAAGCTCGCGGTATTGCGCCATGTTCTCGCCGATGAATTTCTTCGCATCGTTCGGGATGTAGGCGCGCTCCAGCAGTTCCTCGAATTTCGCGAATATCTCGTCGAATTTCGAGGTCGCCTCTTCCCCGCCGCCCAGCGCGAAGTCCTTTTGCGCGCCCTGGATCTGGATGACGGCGCGAACCATCTTCTCGAAATCCGGGTTGGAGCCGAACTTCAACTCCTCGGCGATGCGCGCTTCCACCGCGCCCGAGCTTTCTGCAAGGGCGGCACGAAGGCCGTTTTGGGCGTTGAAGCCGAGCGTGGACTGAATATCGTTCAGTTCGGCGAAGGCCGTCTCGATGGTATCGAAGCTTGAGTGAAGTTCCCTGATGGCGGCCACGCTCGCAGGATCGTCCACGAGCGCGGAAGTTCGGTTCACCTCGAAGCGGGCGTTCACGAGAAGTTGCTCAAACGCCTCGCGCGAAGCTTCCCCCGGCGACAGGAGGTAGGTTTTTTCGGCGATTTCGAGCTGGCCGCCGATTTCGGCAAGTTCGCGCGCACTTGAATCAAGCGTGGAATAATGTTCTGCCTCGGCAAAGGCCGCGCCAACGCGTTCCTGGCTCCACCAGAACACGCCGGCGACGGTGACGAGACCCACGAATGTAATGACGCCTAGCGCGGCGATGCGCGCGCGTACGCTCATGCGGCCCAAAAGGCCGGAATTCTTATTGATTTGCACAGCGGGAGCCCTTGAGGATCTGGTTGACCTGACCGGCAGATTGCCTGCCAGCGGTTAAGGACTGTTCAACGGGCGGCGCTCATCTTCATGGCGTTGATGCCAAATCTTTCGCCACGGTGCTGCGAATACTCGAGACGAGACAGGTAAACGAATTGAGAAACTTGCTGGTTGCCGCTTCGCCCGCCATTTTCGTGCTGTTGTGGTCGACGGGTTTTATCGGCTCGAAGCTTGGCGCGCCCTATATCGAGCCTTTCGCCTTCCTCAGCGTGCGCTTCGCGATCGTCCTGCCGGTCCTCTTTGCGATGACGCTTGCCATGCGCCGAACATGGCCCGCGACGTTCTCGGACTACCTGCATTGCCTCGTCTCCGGTGCCTTGATGCACGGCGTCTATCTCGGCGGCATCTTCTGGGCGATAGACAACGGCATGCCGGCCGGCATCTCGGCGCTCGTCCTCGGCCTGCAGCCGCTTCTCACCGCGCTGATCGCCGGTCCCGTGCTGCATGAAAAGATCGACGCGAAACACTGGGTGGGCCTTGCCGCCGGCGGAGCGGGGCTCGCCCTCGTCCTCGGCCCGAAGCTGGGGCTGGCCGCGAGCGGCATTTCGGCGGTCACCATCGCCGCCTGCATCGTCTCGGTCGTCGCCATGTCGGCGGGCGCGGTCTACCAGAAGCGTTTCGTCTCCAAAATCGATCTTCTGCCCGGCACCACGCTGCAATATGCCGGCGCGCTCCTGATCACGATTCCCATGTCGACTTTCGAGAGCTGGGAAATCACCTGGTCGGGCGATCTGATCTTTGCGCTCGCCTGGTTGATCTTCGTGCTGTCTATCGGCGCGATCCTGCTGCTCATGTATCTTATTTCGCAGGGAAGCGCGGCACGCGTCGCGGCCCTTTTCTACCTCGTGCCGGTGGCGACGGCGGTGGAGAGCTACTTCCTCTTCGACGAGACGCTCTCCGCCGTGCAGATCGCCGGCATGGGGCTTGTCATCGCCGCACAGATCCTGATCCAGCGCGGGGCGATCACCTTGCGGCGGCGTCAGGCATGATCATGCCGCGCCGCTCGCGCAACAGCCCGCGTTCGCGCAGGATCGCGGCGTTGAGTTCCCCGCCGAAGATGAACAGAAGCGCGATCAGGTAGAGGAAGATGATCGCCGTCATGATGCCGGCAAGGCCCGCGTAGGTGGAAACGTAATTGGCGAAGCGCGCCAGATACGTGCCGAAGCCGATGCCGGCGACGAACCACAGGAGAAGCGTCGCCAGAACGCCCGGCAGCATGTCGAGGAACTGCCTGCGTCCGTAAGGCAGCAGCGCGTGGGCAAGCATCAGTCCGGCGGCCGTCAGCACCGTCGCAATGACGTAGCGCGACAGATCGAGGCTCGTCTGAAAATCCGCGATCCAGGGCGTATATTCCACCGCCCATTCCAGGAAAAGCGGAGCCAGAACCACGAGGAAGGAGAAGGCGATCAGCACGAGCGAGCCCAGGAACACGAAGGCGATCGACTGGAGCCTGAGCCAGAGGAAAAAGCGTGTGTCGTTGAGCCTGTAGGCACGGTTGAGCGCGGTCCTCAGCGCCTCCACGCCGTTTGAGGCGAACCACAGCGAGACGACGACGCCGAGCGTCAGGATGTCGCCGCGCGGGCGCGTCAGCACCGTCTTTATCTCCCGCGAAACGGGTCCCGCCACCCGTTCCGGCCACGTCTCGAACAGCATGGCGGCGATCCTGTCGGCCATGTCGCCCAGTCCCATGAAGCCTGTCAGCGCGGCGATGAATATGAGGAAGGGGAAAAGCGCCATCAGCACCGAAAGCGCCACATGGCTCGCCATGGCGAAGCCGTCGTCCTTGATGAGATGGCCTATCGCATCCACAAGGACGCGATAGATGAAAATCGCATAGGCCGACAGGTTCATCGCTTCCCTCCGCAATTGCCCAATCGGACCATCCGCCCGGCGAAAGCGCAAGCCGCTGCGGCATTTGAGAAACTTTATTACTCCGCCACCCGGCTAAAAGAACTATTGCTTCGCACCTGCCGCAGGTTATTGTGTGCGCTGCACCATTGATCGGACATACGTGTGCTCAGCATGCGAAACGGAGAAATTCATGTCGCTTGCCACCGACCACGGCCCGCTTTCAGGAGAGACCCCGCTGAACGAGCTGACGGCGAAGGCCGTGACAAGCCTCGATGCGCTTCTCGACATTGCCGCGAAGCGTGTGGCGCAGAAGGTTCGCGACGGCGAGCGGATATCGTCGGCGAAGATGGAGAGCGAGCAGCGCGCGACCCACGGGCTTGCCTGGCTTGCGACCTATGTGGAAGCGTTGAAGCAGCTTGACGCATACGCGAAGCGCCTGCGGGAAGCCGGAAAATTCGGCGAGACGGAAGAGCTTATCGTCCGCCTCGGTTTCGCGGAATACCTGGCGCAGGTCTTCGGCGGCATCCCCATGAACCAGGGCGAATTCGTGCGCCTTGCCGACCTCGGGATCACGGCGTCCGAAGCCGCGAACACGCAGACGCCGGAGATCGGCGAACTGATCGCGACCGGCAATATGCCGGAAATCCGCGCCCGGCTTGCAAGCCTCATCAAGGATCAGGAAGGTTCATCCACCTTCGGCGATACCGGCCTTGACGAGACCTACGAGCAGATCCGCGACGAGATGCGCCGCTTCGCCGCCGACAAGGTCGCGCCATACGCCCACGAGTGGCACCTGAAGAACGATTATATCCCGCTCGAAGTCATAGAGCAGATGGCCGAGCTTGGCGTTTTCGGCCTGACGATCCCGGAGGAATACGGCGGGCTCGGCCTTGGCAAGGAAAGCATGTGCGTCGTCTCCGAGGAGTTGAGCCGGGCCTATATCGGCGTCGGCTCGCTCGGCACGCGGTCGGAAATCGCTGCGGAACTGATCCTTGGCGGCGGCACGGACGAGCAGAAGGCGAAGTGGCTGCCGAAGATCGCCTCAGGCGAAGTGCTGCCCACGGCCGTCTTCACGGAGCCCAACACCGGTTCCGACCTTGCCTCGCTCAAGACGCGCGCGGTGCGTGACGGCGACGTGTGGAAGGTTTCCGGCAACAAGACGTGGATCACGCACCCCGTGCGTGCCGACATCATGACGCTGCTTGCCCGCACCAACCCGGATGAGCCCGGCTACAAGGGCCTTTCCATGTTCATCGCCGAAAAGCCGCGCGGCAGCGATGAGGATCCCTTCCCGGCGAAAGGCATGTCGGGTGGCGAGATCGAGGTGCTCGGCTACCGGGGCATGAAGGAATACGAGATCGCCTTCGACGGCTTCGAGGTGGCGCATGAAAACCTGCTCGGCGGCGTGGAGGGGCAGGGCTTCAAGCAGCTCATGCAGACCTTCGAGGGCGCGCGCATCCAGACGGCGGCACGCGCGCTCGGCGTGGCGCAGGCGGCACTCGATGTCGGGCTTCGCTACGCGCAGGAACGCGTGCAGTTTTCCAAGCCGCTGATTTCCTTCCCCCGCGTTTCCGACAAGCTGGCGATCATGACGGCGGAAATCATGATCGCGCGCCAGCTCACTTACTTTTCGGCGTGGGAGAAGGATTCGGGAAGGCGCTGCGATCTTGAAGCCGGCATGGCCAAGCTTCTCGGCGCGCGTGTCGCCTGGGCGGCGGCCGACAACGCGCTGCAAATCCATGGGGGTAACGGCTTCGCGTTGGAGTATCCTGTCTCGCGTCTCCTGTGCGATGCCCGCATCCTCAACATTTTCGAAGGGGCTGCGGAAATCCAGGCACAGGTGATCGCGCGAAGGGTTCTGGAAACACGCGGGTAAATTGCATTATTGAATAATTGATTGTAGAATTTTGTGTCAATAACTTTAGAGGCAAACAATGGACCGACGCCTGAATTTTTATTTCTATCAGATTGTTAACAATAGGCAGGGCGCTTTAAGCTTACCGCAGTGCCTGGCGGAGATCGCCGAAACTCCCCCTGGAGCGCAAAGAGAGATAGCCGTCACGCGCGAATACGTGATGAGGCTTGAACGATTTGACGAAGCTCACGGACTCATCCTTGGCGAAATGTTGCGTAAACAAGTTGTAAATTTTCCAGCAAGAGTTCCAGCCGACGGCTTGGCTACACCATTGGCACTTCAAGGCGCAGGGCTAGGCCATAATTCAGTTTTTATATATAAACCAGAAGAAGATCTTTTAATTTACGAGCGAAACAGAAATGGGGTTAGCGTTAATCGCTTCTTGCAATACTTAAGGGGACAGGTAAATGGCATTGAATTCTCAGCGCTTCCAGTTCTTACCGTGGATTCGTTAAGAATGTTAACTGAAAATCAGCCCACCAAGCTTTCATTAAAAATTTCAGAACCAGAAAATCTTGAAGTATTCGAAAACCAAGCTCTATCTCCTCTGCAATCAATTGCTAGAGTAAAAGAATTAACAGGAGGGTCTTACGTCAATATCGAATTTGGTGTAGGTCGGGAGCGCGTAGATCTGAACAAAAGAAATATAATAAACATTGTTAGAAATATGCTAAGAAATAAAGAAAATGATAGCGGTGGAATAAAAAGTATCAAAGCAAATATTAGGGACGAAGCTGGGCAAACCACCCCACTTGATTTTATTAATGCTCACCTAAAATATTTTGAGGATCTGGATTTGCCAGACAACGATCCAGAGGCGGTATTCGAAGAAAAAATTAATGCGGCGAGGCGAGCGCTTGAAGAGAGATATGAGGAATTCGCACAACAACAGAGATTATGATGATTAAATTCGTTGAAAAACACACTTGGGCAACAGGATTGATAACAATTGTTGCACTAGTGATTTTTCGCGAAAATATCGTAGATAAACTAAGCGAACACAAAGAATACATCAACCTTGCTGGGTTGATTTCTTATTGTTCTTCGCTCGGAGGTTTATTGGCGTCATTTATTTTTGCATTCTACGCTGTGATTATTGCGTATCCAAATAGGTTCTCGTTGAGAATAAAAAAAATGAAGGCTTATGAGCAATATAAGAGATATTGCCTTCAAGCGGTATTGGTCGGATTAGTATTCTCATTTATTTCATTATTTGTAGTATCTTACAAATTAGACCCATTTAGTAATTTTATTGATTATTTAATATTTTCAATATGGATGGGATTTTTTATTTCTGCTTTTGCTTTAGGATGTCGGGCAATATTAGGGTTCTTTATTATTGTACAATAATACTGACCCATCGCGTCGACCCGCCAAGGCAGGCCAGCGATTGGGGACCCGAAACCTGCAGAAGCTCTCCATCCAGAATCAAGGCTGATGCGGGTGATAGGCAAGTTGCCTTTCGACCGCGCCTTGCGAAAACACGCCGTTTCCGAAAATGACCTCGCCCGCGGCAAGCGTGAGCCCGCGCGCCCGGCCCTGGCCTTTCAGCACGCCGCCGCGAAAGTCCGGGTCGGGGTCGGTATGGGGCGCTCCCGCGCCAAGCACACAGTCCTGCACGGCGATTGGCCCGAGGATCTGGCTGCCCGAACCGAGCCTGCAATTCCCCATGACCGATGCACCGGAAATATAGCGGCCCCTGTCTCCGATCTTGATCGATGCATCCGCACGGTCGACCTTGGCAAGAAAACCGCCTTCTCCGAAATGATTGTGGGAACCGATGACGATGTCGCCTGCTTGCGCAACGATTCGCGTGCCCGAATGGAGCGTGTTCCCGTCCCCCAGTTCCAGCGTGCCCGCGTCGGCGCATTCCAGCGCGACATTGGGGTGGATCACGTTTCCATGGCCGAGGCGTATATTGCGCGAAATCAGGGTGGAAAAGGGATCGAACAGGATCGTTCCCCTGTCGATGAGGGCGGCGGTTTCCCCGATTTCGAGAAATCCGAATTGCCTGCGAACGGCGTCAAGCCGCGCAATCTCTTTGTCTGAAAGCATTTCCTGAACCGTACTTGATTGGACGGACTTAGATGGTGCTGGACGATATCCTGGCTCACTTGGGGTTTCGTAAACGAAGGTGAACGGATTGCCACCCTCACCCGGCACTGGTGTGCCGACCTCTCCCTTGGAGGGAGAGGGCCGGGGTGAGGGTGATTTTCAAATTCGCAGCACCGGGTGACGGTGAAATACCCCAATCCCTCACTCGTGCGCGGTGTTCTCGCGGATGATGCGGATGATCTCGCGCGGCGCTTCCAGGTGGGGCATATGGCCGACACGCTCGAACACATGGGTCGAGATCACGCCCGGCAGGCGGTGGGCCTGGCGGGTCGGCAGCACCCGGTCCTGCGTGCCCCAGACAACGCGGATCGGCATGCCAAGCTCCGCCAGATCGTCGACCGGCAGCATCTTCTGCACCTTTCCGTCGATGATTTCCTCCGCGATCTTCATCAGCGCCTCGTTCGCGCCTGGCACCTCGCGCATTTCCGCGACATGGCGCGAAAGCATGCGCGGCAGGTCGAATTCCCAGCCGAAGAACTGCTCCAGAAGCACTTCCAGTTCGTGCGGATTGGCGGCTGAGGCATAGCGGCGCAGAAGCTTGTGGTTGATCTCCGGACCGAATCCGCCCGGCGCAAGCAGCGTCAGGCTGGCGACCCTTTCAGGCGCCTTCAGCGCCATGAGGGCCGCAACGGCACCGCCCATGGAATGGCCGACAAGATGCGTGCGCGACAATCCGAGTTCGCCAAGCGAGGCAAACACCGCCTTTGCCGCCACATTGGCATTTCCGATAACCGGCCAGTCGATTGCCTTGCCGTGTCCGGGCAGGTCGAAGGCGATGGTTCGCCGCTTCGCTTCGAAGGCTGCCTGCACCGATGTCCAGGTCAGCGAATCTCCGCCGAAACCATGCAGGAAGATGATCGGCGCGCCGCCGCCCGTTCCCCTGTCGACATGGGGCAGCATTCTCGCCTCTGTCTTGGTGTCCATCTGCATCTCCCCGATCTAGAGCGCTTTCCACGAAAGCGGGATCGCTTTCGTGATCGGAATTCGCTCCAGGCCCAATATTCCCTTTCTTTGGCATGTCGGGGGAAAAAGCGCGAGAGGGTTGAAGGTCGCATTCGCCTTGACATGTCCTCGCGGCAACGACATGGATCGCCTTAAATCGGTTGAAAAGGGAAGAGCAATGCCGGTCGATCTCCTGTGCCTCGGCGAAGCAATGGTGGAATTCAACCAGCGCGAGGCGGGCGGGCCCTATGTCCAGGGGTTCGGCGGCGATACGTCGAACGCTGCGATCTGCGCGGCGCGGCAGGGCACGGCAAGCGGCTATCTTTCCGCCGTGGGGGACGATGCCTTCGGCGCCATGCTGCTGGGTCTTTGGGAGAGCGAAGGCGTTTCGGTGGAGCATGTCGGGCGGTACGCGGGTACGCCGACCGGCATATATTTCGTCACCCATGGGCCGGCGGGCCATGAATTCACCTATCGCCGGGCGGGTTCGGCGGCAAGCCTGATGCGCCCGGCCGATCTTCCGGTGGAAGCCTTGCGCACCGTCAAGATCTTGCATCTTTCCGCGATCAGCCAGGCGATTTCGTCTGCCGCCTGCGATACCGCTTTCGAGGCTGTAAGGCTCGTGCGCGAGGCCGGCGGGCTTGTCTCCTACGACACGAACCTGCGCCTGTCGCTTTGGCCGCTTGAGCGTGCACGCGCAGTCATTCACGCGACCGCGGGTCTCTCCGACATCCTCCTTCCCGGCCTCGATGACGCGCGTCAGCTCACGGGCCTCGATGAACCTCGGGAGATTGCCGATTTCTACCTCGCAATGGGCGTGAAGGTCGTCGCGCTTACGCTTGGCGCCGAAGGTGCGCTGATAGCGACGCCCGACCGGGCGGAAATCCTGCTGCCGCACAAGGTCGACCTGGTCGACGCGACGGGGGCGGGCGATGCCTTCGACGGCGCGTTCCTTGCCGAGTTTTTGGAGACGGGCGATCCTTTCCGTGCGGGGCGCCATGCCAACGCGGCGGCGGCACTTTCCGTGCGCGGTCTCGGCGCCGTGGCGCCCCAGCCGACCCGCGCGCAGGTGGAGGCTTTTCTGCGGACGTCAGCTTGATGCTTGCGTAAATTCCGTATTAACCGAAGAATAAGTCACCTGCATTTATCTTGCCGGAATTGTGTTTGGGCTGATGTGTCGGCGTATTCGCCGGAAGGGGGCATCATGAGGGGAATCCGTCTTTTCGTTTCCGCGCTTCTTGCCTTTGCGGTTTTCGGCGGCGCGGCATCCGCGCAAAACGCGGCCACGGGCTTTTTCGATTCAGCTACCAAGAAATGGGTGAGCTACAGGCTCACGCCGGAAGCCGCGGGCGCGATCGCGCGCTCGAAATACAAACGTTCCGTCGTGCGCTACCGCACGGGCGAAAAGCCCGGCACGATCATCGTCGATACCGGCGAGCGCAGGCTTTACTACGTCCTCGCCAAAGGCAAGGCCGTGCGCTACGGCATCGGCGTCGGGCGTGAGGGCTTTACCTGGTCGGGAACGGAAAAGATCACGCGCAAGGCCAAGTGGCCGGGCTGGACGCCGCCGCCGGAGATGATCCGCCGAGAGGCGAAAAAAGGCCGGAAACTGCCGGGATACGTGCCCGGTGGGCCGAAGAACCCGCTCGGCGCCCGCGCGCTCTATCTTGGCGGTACCGACTATCGCATCCATGGCACGAACGAGGACTGGTCGATCGGCCGCGCCGTTTCCTCCGGCTGCATCCGCATGCTGAACGAGGATGTGGAGGATCTCTACGAGCGTGTCGGGATCGGCGCGAAGGTCGTCGTCCTCTGATCCGGGCGTCATTTTCGGGAATTTTCTGAAGAAGCGGCGTCGATCCTTGTCCGGACTGGCGCCGCTTTGCTGTCCCTGTCCCTGTTCAGCGGAAGCGGAAAAGTTCTACCGGCTCGAAGAAGCCTGCCAGCGTGTGGCAGCCGGCAGACTGGATTTCGCGCGCGATGATCTGCGCGATATCCGCCGTTATCAGCACCGAGCAGCCGAGTTCCTTCGTCAGCGCTTCCATGCGCGCCGCTGTGTTGACGGTCTGGCCGATCACGGAAAAGGTCAGCCGGTCCGCAATGCCGATGTTGCCGAACATCACCTTGCCGGCCGAAAGCGCGAGCCCGCAGCGAAGCGGCTCTTCCTCGCCCGTATTGATTGCGGAAAGCCTCTCGAACACGGCGTCGACCGCGGTGATCGCCTGTTGTGCGGCTGCCTCGAACCCGCCATTGTCGGTCGGGAAGGCTGCAAGCACCGCATCTCCGATGAAGTCGAGGATTTCGCCGCCGGCTTGCGTCACCGCGCCCGCGGTCGCGTCGAAATAGGCATTCAGCCGCTTGAGGTAGGCGTCGGGGCCCGGTTCCTCGGCAAGGCGGGTTGAATCGCGCAGGTCGCAATAGAAGATTACCGCGTCGATTTCGGCTCCGTCGCCGTGGCGGATCCGGCCGGAAAGCACCTGCTGCCCCGCGCGTTCTCCAAGGTACGTCCGGGCAATGTTTTCCGCGATACGGCGCTGGATCGATGCCTGGCAGGCGAGCGCGAGGCGAAGCTGGATATAGTCGATCGCGTTCATCTGGTCGTCGGTGAAGCCGCCTTCGGCCTTCGTCGCCCAGGAAACGATTATCCCCGTCCGCTTCACGCCTTCTATGCTGAAGGGCAGGTGGAAGCTCGTCAAGATCACGAGATAGTCCGTGAAGCCTTGTCCGGCGAGGTCGCGGCAAAGCGGGAAGTCGAATTCGGAGTTGCCGCCGGCAAGTTTTCTTCTCAACCGCGACTCGTCGCCGATCAGAACCGCGCGGATCGGGCTGCGCAGCCATTCGTCCGTGTCTTCCTCGCGGTGGGAATAGGCCTCATACTGGACGTCCGTTTCCGGCATCCAGAGCGCACTCTCCGCCTCAATCAGGGGGTGGAGAGTGGCCCAGGTCAGGAGGCTGCGGTCGACGGGCACTTCCGCGTCGCGAAGCCGCTGGCACGTGCCGGCGAACATGCGGGCGATGTCGGGCGCACCCAGTGCCTCCCGAATGAGCCAGTCCTCGATGCGCTCAAGCGCCGGGGTCGTTTGCATCAACATGCTTTCCGAGCAACCTCAGGCTATTTCTGTCGCCCGTTTTGCCACGAAAAAGACCCGCCTGGAATTTTCCTCGCCGCCTGTTTTCCGGCGCCGGAGGGTCAGGCCAGCGCGCCGTGGCAATGCTTGAACTTCTTGCCCGATCCGCAGGGGCACTGCTCGTTGCGGCCGATCTTGCCCCAGGTTTCCGGCTTTTCCGGGTCGCGCTCCGCGCTTGACGCCAGCGTCGCTCCCGCCTGCTGGGCGATTTCGTCCACCCCGGTGGAAGCGTTGACGTGATGCGCCTCCATCGGCGGAAGATCTTCCTCGCCGGGCATTTGCGGCGCCGGTTCGCGCACCAGTTCAAGCCGCATGAGCTGCGCCGTCGTCGCCTGCCTGAGGTTGGCGAGCATCGCCTCGAACAGCGTGAACGCCTCGGTCTTGTACTCCTGCAGCGGATCGCGCTGGGCGTATCCACGGAAGCCGATTACCGATCGGAGGTGATCGAGATTGGCGAGATGTTCGCGCCATAAATGGTCAAGCGTCTGGAGAAGAACGGCTTTTTCCACCTGCTGCATGACGCTGTCGCCGTAGTCGGCAACCTTTCGCGCCATGATGGAATTCGCCTGCTTCGTCAGGCGCTCCTTCACCTCCTCGTCGGCGATGCCCTCTTCCTTGGCCCAATCAGACACCGGCAGATCGAGGTTCAGGATATTGCGCACCTCCTGCTGGAGGCCTTCCACATCCCATTGTTCCGGATAGGCTTTTTCCGGAATATGGCGGGAAACGAGATCGTCGATCACGTCATGGCGCATCTCGTTGACGGTCTCGGTGACGGCGGACCCTTGCATGAGTTCGATGCGCTGGTCGAAGACGACCTTGCGCTGGTCGTTCATGACGTCGTCGAACTTCAGAAGGTTTTTGCGGATGTCGAAGTTTCTGGCCTCGACCTTCTGCTGCGCCTTGGCGAGCGCCTTGTTGATCCACGGGTGGACGATCGCCTCACCTTCCTGGAGGCCGAGCTTCTGCAGCATTCCGTCCATCCGGTCGGAGCCGAAAATGCGCATCAGATCGTCCTGCAGCGACAGGAAAAACCTGGAGTGCCCGGGGTCGCCCTGGCGGCCCGAGCGGCCGCGAAGCTGGTTGTCGATGCGCCGGCTTTCGTGCCGTTCCGTGCCGATGACGTATAGTCCCCCGGCCTCGAGCGCCTTCTGCTTCAGCCGCTCGATATCGGCCTTGATCTCCACTTCCTTCGCGGAGCGCTCCTCGCCTTCGGGAAGATCGCCGAGTTCCTTTTCGATGCGCATCTCGACATTGCCGCCGAGCTGGATGTCCGTACCGCGACCGGCCATGTTCGTGGCGATCGTCACCGCGCCCGGAAGGCCTGCCTGGGCGATGATGGACGCTTCCTGTTCGTGGTAGCGCGCGTTCAAAACGGCGAAGATCTTGGCCTTTCTGGAATCCGAAGGATTTTCGGCGAGCGGCCTGAAGGCATCCGGGTCGGTCACGTCGACCTGCTTGTAACCCGCCTTTTTCAGCCGTTCTGCGAGCAATTCCGATTTTTCGATCGACGTCGTGCCGACAAGGATCGGCTGGCCACGCGATTTGCAGTCGTCGATCAATTCGACGATGGCGTTGTATTTCTCCTCGACCGTCCGGTAGACCTCATCGTCGTCGTCGACGCGTTTCACCGGCAGATTGGTCGGAATTTCAACGACTTCCAGACCGTAGATGTCCGCGAATTCCTCCGCTTCCGTAGAGGCGGTGCCGGTCATGCCGGCCAGCTTGTCGTAGAGGCGGAAGTAGTTCTGGAACGTGATGGACGCAAGCGTCTGGTTCTCCGGCTGGATGGAGACATGCTCCTTTGCTTCCAGAGCCTGGTGCAGGCCTTCGGAGAAGCGCCGGCCCGGCATCATGCGGCCGGTAAACTCGTCGATGATCACCACTTCGCCCCCGCGCACGATGTAATCGCGGTCGCGCTGGAACAGCTTGTGCGCCTTGAGCGCCTGCTGCAGGTGATGGACGACGGAAACATTCTCGACGTCGTAAAGGCTGTCGCCTTTCAGAAGGTTCGCTTCGCGAAGCAGGTTATCGAGCTTTTCGTTGCCGACTTCGGTAAAGGTTGCCGAACGCTGCTTTTCGTCAAGTTCGTAGTCTTCCTCGACGAGATTCGGAATGAAGGCATCGACCGTGTTGTAGAACTCCGAACGGTCTTCCAGCGGGCCGGAAATGATAAGCGGCGTGCGCGCTTCGTCGATCAGGATGGAGTCCACCTCGTCGACGATCGCGAAATAGTGACCGCGCTGGACCATGGAGCCCGGGTCGTACTTCATGTTGTCGCGGAGATAGTCGAAGCCGAATTCGTTGTTCGTGCCGTAAGTCACGTCGGCGGCATAGGCCACACGGCGTTCCTCGTCGGAAAGACCATGCACGATGACGCCGACGGTAAGCCCCAGGAACCTGTAGATCCGGCCCATCCACTCCGAGTCGCGGCTGGCGAGATAATCGTTCACGGTGACGACGTGCACGCCCTTGCCCGTCAGCGCATTCAGATAGACGGCGAGGGTGGCGACCAATGTCTTGCCCTCGCCGGTGCGCATTTCCGCGATTTCGCCGGAATTAAGCACCATGCCGCCGATCATCTGGACATCGTAATGGCGTTGTCCGAGCACACGGCGCGCGGCCTCGCGTACGGTTGCGAAAGCCGGAGCGAGAAGATCGTCGAGGCTCTTGCCGTCGGCGAGTTCCTTTCGGAAGGTTTCGGTGCGTGCTCGCAATTCTTCGTCGGAAAGTGCCTGGAGTTCCCCCTCCAGAGCGTTGATCTGGTCGACTGTTGTCCGTAACTGTTTGATTTTGCGGTCGTTCGCGGAACCGAACAATTTACGGGCGAGTGCGCCGAGGCCGGCCATGAGGCGGTCCTTCCCTTTTCGGGCTCGCGCGGGTTTCAGCGCGTTTCGTAGCCCCGAGATTGAATACTGCGGGCGCGGAAACCAGCTTCCGTCTCACATCCGCCGTATTGAACGGAGAGACCGACGGTATCCACGCAAGGATAATCGCATCTTCTTAAGAAGACGCACGAGAGATAAGAGGGGGTCCGGAGGTTGTCAACGGCGCGCGTTTCGGCAAAGCTCGCGCGCCGCGGCAAAGGCGACAGGTCGCTCCCGTTTGCCCCCTGACACGCAATGAGTGAAGGACATTCCATGCTTGATTTTTCCGCAGCGGCGCACATTCGCCCGTTTACGCTGCGCGCGATGCTGGCCGGCTTCATGGCTGTCGCCGCGTTCGGTATCATCACGGCCCCGATGGCCGCCCAGGAAGCGGCGGCTCAGGAAGCCGACGACGTGCTCGCCAAGGTCGGCGACAGAGAAGTGACGGAGGCCGACATCGCGTTCGCCTCCCAGGAATTCGCCGGCCAGCTGCGCAATATCCCGCCCAATCAGTGGCGCAGCATCCTGACGGACACCGTCGTTGACATGGAAGTGATGGCGGCCGCGGCGCGCCAGGCTGGAATCGACAAGGAGCCCGACTTCGAACGCCAGATGGACTTCTTGCGCATGCGAGCGCTTCGCAACGCCTATATCGTTCGCGAGGTGGAGGACAAGGTTACCGAAGCCGACGTCAAGGCCGCCTACGACAAGGAATTCGAAAGTTACTCCGGCGAAGAGGAAGTTTCGGCGCGTCATATCCTTCTTGAAACCGAGGAAGACGCGAAAGCCGTGATCGACGAGCTTGACGCGGGCAAGGATTTTGCCGAGCTGGCCAAGGAAAAATCCACCGGGCCGTCCGGGCCGAACGGTGGTGATCTCGGCTATTTTACCAAGGGCCGCATGGTGCCGGAATTCGAGGAGGCCGCCTTCGCCATGGAAAAGGGCGCTCACAGCGCGGAGCCCGTGAAAACGCAGTTCGGCTGGCACGTGATCAAGGTTGAG
Organism: Stappia sediminis; assembly: GCF_009826895.1. Lineage (GTDB taxonomy): Bacteria > Pseudomonadota > Alphaproteobacteria > Rhizobiales > Stappiaceae > Hongsoonwoonella > Hongsoonwoonella sediminis. Next base: position 596,631 of record NZ_WUMV01000003.1, read on the forward strand.
GACCGTCGAACGCAGCCCGCTCCCGAACTTCCTGCGGTGGAACAGCGCATCCGCCAGGACCTGGTGCGCGCGAAATATGCCGAGGTCCTGGAGAAGCTGAAGTCCGAAACGCAGATCGAGATCACCGATCCCACGCTGAAGGCCGACGGGGAAGGTACGGTCGAGGAAGCGCCGGAAAAATCGGAAAACTGAGTTTCGCTGATCGATTTCGGCTTTGAATTTGTTGTATGAGAAGGCCGCCCTGTCGATCAGGGCGGCTTTTTCGTTTTTGCGGTCAGCCTGCACGCACGCAGCAATTGGAGATAAAGATGTCGGACGCCGTTTCTCCGCTTGCCCCGAAATCCTATCCGGATGTTCCTGCGCTTGGCGGGGTCCGGTTCGCCACGGCGAGCGCCGGCATAAAATACAAGGGCCGGACCGACGTTCTCCTGATGGTGCTTGACGAGGGCACCGAAGTTGCCGGCGTTTTCACGAAGTCGCGCTGCCCTTCCGCCCCGGTCGACTGGTGCCGGGCCAACCTTGCTTTGGGCAAGGCGCGAGCGCTCATGGTCAACTCCGGCAATGCCAATGCCTTCACCGGCAAGAAGGGGCGTGAAGCGGTCGAGCTTTCGGCAGATATCGTCGCCGGGGCGATCGGTTGCAGGCGCGAGGAGATTTATCTCGCCTCGACGGGTGTCATCGGAGAGCCTCTGCCGGCGGAAAAATTCGCAGGCGTGATCGACGATCTGGCCGCAAGGGTTTCGGGCGAACCCTGGTCCGAGGCGGCGAAGGCGATCATGACGACCGACACCTTCCCCAAGGTGGCGACACGTACGGTAGATCTGGGCGGCAGGAAAGCCACGATCAACGGGATCGCCAAGGGGGCGGGCATGATCGCTCCCGACATGGCGACGATGCTGTCCTTCATTTTCACGGACGCCGCCATTTCCGCGCCCGTCCTGCAGGCAATGCTGTCGGATCGTGTCGAGGGATCGTTCAACGCCATCACCGTGGACAGCGATACCTCGACCTCCGATACGGTTCTGCTGTTCGCCACGGGCAAGGCCGGCGGAGAGCGCATTTCCGCCGCCGATGATCCGAGGCTTGCCGCTTTCAAGGATGCCTTGGGCGAGTTGATGCGCGAGTTGGCCCATTGGATCGTCAAGGACGGTGAGGGTGCGCGAAAATTCGTGGAAATAACGGTCACGGGTGCTGAAAGTGATGCTTCGGCCAAGCGAATTGCGCTTTCGATCGCCAATTCGCCCCTCGTGAAAACGGCCATCGCTGGCGAAGACGCGAATTGGGGCCGCATCGTCATGGCGGTCGGCAAGGCGGGTGAGCCGGCGGACCGGGACAGTCTGGCAATCTGGTTCGGCGATACGCGCGTTGCCGTCGACGGGGAACGGGATCCGGACTACTCCGAAGACGCTGCTTCGGCCGTGATGAAGCAGGACGAAATTCCGGTGCGTGTGGACCTGGGGCTTGGAGCTGGTACCGCGACGGTGTGGACCTGCGATCTGACGAAGGAGTATGTCGCGATCAACGGAGACTACCGTTCATGAACCTTGCCGCCGGACATCCATATGACGAAGCCATGTTGCTTCGCCGTATCGAGGAGGCGAATTTCAACGGCTTTCCAAGCGAGATCGTCCATATGGACGGCGCCTGGGTTACGCGGCTTGCGCCGGGCAATCCTGCAAGGCGTGTCAATTCGCTCAATATTTTCGATCCGGAAGATACTGCCGATCTCGACGGCAGGCTGGACCATGCGCGGTCCTTGTTCCAGCGCGAAGGTGTACCCTTTCACCTTCGCTCAACGCCCCTGACGCCGACTGCGCTTGGCGAACGCTGCGACGGGTGCGGATGGGCGCGGGAGGGCGAAACCCTTGTTCTCCTGCGTTCGACGGACCGGGTCGCAAGTGCCCCGGAACGGGCAGGCGAGGTGAGCGTTCTTGTCGAGCCGCTTAAGAACTGGCTGACGGGCTTCGCGGAAATCGGCGGTACGCGCCCGGAAGCGGTAACGCCCGAGGCTGTAAATCGTCTGGGGCGCGCGCTTTCCCGTGTTGCGGGGGAGGTGATTGCCTTCATCGCGCGTGACGAGGCGGGCAGACCGGTCGGGACGGCGATCGCGACCATCGACCGCGATCTCGTCGGTATTTATGACGTGGCCGTGGCCCCTGCCGCGCGAAGGCGGGGCCTGGGTGCAAGGCTGGTGGAAAAATGCCTTGACGCAGGGTCGGTACGCGGATGCGCATATTCCTGGCTTCAGGTCACAGCCGAAAACGAGCCCGCTCGGCGGCTTTATGGAAAGCTCGGGTTTTCAGGGCTTTACACCTACCACTATCGCCGGCCGCCCGATTAGGCGGCGAGAACACAATGGAATCGAGCGAAATGGTTTTCAATTGCTTGCTTGGGCGTGCGGAAACGGCACGGGTGGTGAAATGAAGCTCGTTCTTGTTTCTGCGTGTGCGCTTTTAGACGCTGATAACCGTGTCTTGATCGCGCAACGCCCCGAGGGCAAGGCGATGGCCGGATTGTGGGAATTTCCCGGCGGCAAGGTCGAGTCCGGAGAGCGTCCCGAGGACAGTCTTATCCGCGAACTTCACGAGGAACTCGGCATCAGCGTTAAGATTGAGTGCCTTGCGCCGCTGACGTTTGCCAGCCACGCTTATGAAGATTTTCATTTGCTGATGCCACTTTTCATATGCCGCAGATGGTCCGGGACCGTTACCGGGCGTGAAGGGCAGGCGATCAAATGGGTGAAGGCGGTTCGGCTGAGAGATTATCCGATGCCCGCCGCCGACATACCCCTCATACCGCATCTCATTGATATCGCCTGATCCCCGAACGCACGCAGGACGTCCGGCCCACCATACGAAGAGAGGCGCGTCCAGATGTCAGGCATGATCAACATGGCGAGGAGCGAGCCCGTTAAAGAAACCACTGTGCTCGCGAAAATATTGAATGACGAAAGCGGGGCAACCGCCATCGAATATGGAATGGTCGCAGGATCCATTACCGTCGCTATCGTCGCTACGCTTTCCACGATAGGCGCGACGCTTCAGGGGGATTGGTATGAGCCGATCCGACAGGCGATCGAAGCTGCCGTGAACGGCTAGAGCATATTGATTCTGGAGCGTTTTCCAGTCATGAAAGCGACTTTGCTTTCGTGGGAAATGTTCCGGTGAATTGCCGCTTCTTGAGGAACTATTTTCCACCGTGCGGATCAAGCTCCTGCGTTCCGAGAGCGTCGGCCAGTCGCATTTTTGCGGAGCCGGGTTTCAGCGGTTTTTGCTGGCTTTCATGCGGCGCCCAGCCCGAAAGCGAGACGAACTGAAAGGTCGCGCGGACCCTCCCGTCGTCGTCCGCGTGTTCGTGTGCGTAAATCTCCGCCGCACGATATAAAAGCTTTCGCGAGGCGGGCCGCCTGCTGCGTTCCGTGAGAACGTTGGTCGCTCCCATATCCCGCAGATCCCGCATCAGATCGAACATCGTGTCGTATCGCACCGTTATCGTGTCCTGATCCGCGACAGGCAGAGCAAAGCCGGCCCGCTGCAGGAGGGCGCCGAGATCGCGCGTTCCGGCGAAGGGAATGACGCGCGGCGATGCCCCGCCGGTGACTTCCACTTCCGCTCTCAGCAAGGAATCCCGCAGTTCGAAAAGGGTGTCGCCGCCCGGCAGACAGCCGAGGAAAAGGCCGTCGGGGCGAAGCGCGCGCCTGATCTGAATGAGCGCGCCCGGAAGATCGTTCACCCACTGCAAGGACAATGCGGAGACGATCAGATCCACGGACTGATCGGCAAACGGGGGAAATTCATCGTCCACCACGAGGTCGGGCGGGGCAAGCCGGGGATCCGGGCAAAACAGGTCGGCGCGCAGCACGGCCACCGTGTTTTCCGACGCCCGCAGCATCTCGGCGACCCGGCCGCCATGACCGCCAAGGTCGACGGCCAGTTCGAACTCGCGCTTGACCGTCGAAAGCCGTTCGCCAAGGTCTTCGCATACCGCTGCCAGCAAGAAATCCGCGCCCTTCGTGCCCTTTTCAAGGGCGCGGCGCCGGCGCCGGGCAAGAAGCCCCCGGTCGATTGGCATGGGCTGGGACATTTCGTGCGTTCCGATCTCGAAGCTTTGATGGCCCGGTTATGGACCGCGAAGCTGGTCAGGTCAAAAATGAATGACGGCTCAAGGATCGTCGATATCGGAAATCGGAAGTGACGGGTTTCTTCTCCTCCATTCGGGACAAGGCGGCTGAACGGAATCGCGAGTTCGAGATGCCCGCGCCGGCCCGTCCGCACATCATCCGGCGTGCTCTGGACTTCATGGTTCCGCCGACATGCATTTCCTGCGGCGTGCCGGTCGCCGGGGACGAGGCGCTGTGCGGAAGCTGCTGGGCGGCGACGCCGTTTCTGGCGCCACCCTGGTGCGCACGGCTCGGCAGGCCTTTCGCGTTCGATCTGGGGGAGGGCGCGCTTTGTCCGGAAGCAATCGCCACGCCCCCGGTATACGATCGTGTGCGGGCGGCCTGCGCCTATGCCGGTACGGGGCGCGATCTTGTGCATTCGCTCAAATACGCGGATCGGCCGGCACTCGCACGCGCGCTCGGACGCTGGATGGCCCGCGCGGGAGCGGAACTTTTCGCCGATCGCCCTCTTGTCGTGCCCGTTCCCCTTCACCGCGGACGCCTTTGGGCAAGGCGGTTCAATCAGTCCGCGCTGCTGGCTATCGCGGTCGCGAGGCATACGCGGTCCGACCTCAACCTCGATGCGCTTGAACGACTTCGGCGAACCGGCCGTCAGGTGGGCTTGAGCCGGAAGGACCGGGCGAGAAACGTGCGGGGCGCATTCAGGATTTCCCAACGCGGCGCGGTGGAAGTAAGGGGGCGCAGGGTGGTGCTCGTCGACGATGTCATCACCACGGGTTCGACCGCGACCGCTTGCACGCATGTCCTGAAACGGGCGGGTGCCACATCCGTCGACGTGCTGGCCTTCGCGCTTGCCGAGGCAGACGAGCCTATCGGCGCCTGAAACAACGGCGCCGGTTCCCGGTAGCGGCAAGAAGTCGCTGCGGCATCAATACATTCATTTTATTACGTAACGGCATGAGCACGCAGAAGTGATTCACTTATTAGTCTTGTGTGGCAAATACGACGTCCAATATAAGGCGGCGAAACCTCGTTTCGTGACCGGGACGCACTGGGCCCGCTCTGGAATTTCGATAACGAACATGGTGCGTATATGAAGAATGTGGTGATCTACACGCGAGACCTCTGCGGTTTCTGCGTTCGCGCAAAGCGGCTGCTGGCCGAAAAGGGTGTATCCTTCGAGGAGCACAACGCAAGCCGCGATCCGGCGAAGCGCTCCGAGATGATCCAGCGGGCCAACGGGCGTTCGACCTTCCCGCAGATTTTCATCGGCGATGCTCACGTCGGCGGCTGCGACGAGTTGCACGCGCTGGAGCGGGCGGGCAAACTCGATCCCATGCTTGCCTAGGGTCCAGACCCTGACACAACATAACGGGGATTCGATCATGACCAGCTTTGTTGCCGCCGCCGTTCAGCTTCGCACTGGGCGCGACATCGCTGCGAATGTCGAAACGGCTTGCGATATAATCCGTGAAGCGGCAAGAAGCGGCGCGAATTACATCCAGACGCCCGAAATGACGCATCTCCTTGAAGCGAGCAAAGCCTCGCTGATGGAGAAGATCAGGCCGGAGGAGGAAGACCTCGGCGTGAGGTCTTTCTCGGCGCTTGCCCGCGATCTCGGCATCTATCTGCACATCGGCTCGCTGGCCATCAAGGCCAGCGAGGCGGCGGTTGCAAACCGCGCCTTCCTGTTTGCGCCGGATGGTTCGATTCTTGCCCGTTACGACAAGATCCACATGTTCGACGTGGACCTGCCCAACGGAGAAAGCTGGCGGGAATCCGCGACCTATCGGCCCGGCCGGCAAAGTGCGGTGGTTGATCTTCCCTGGCTCAAGCTTGGCATGGCTGTCTGCTACGACGTGCGTTTTCCGGCAATTTTCCGCGCACAGGCAAAGGCAGGTGCGCAGATGCTGAGCGCGCCGGCCGCCTTTACCCGCCAGACCGGCATGGCGCATTGGCACGTGCTGCAGCGCGCCCGTGCGATCGAAAACGGTGCTTTCCTCGTTTCCGCCGCACAAGGCGGCAAGCACGAGGATGGCCGGGAAACCTATGGCCACAGCATTATCGTCGCCCCATGGGGCGAGATCATCGCCGAGCGGGACAACGACGAACCGGGCTTCACGCTGGCGGAAATCGACCCGGCCAAGGTGGCGGAAGCGCGTGGGCGCATTCCTGCAATCGCCAACGAGCAGGAATTCGAACTGGCGACGGTGACCGCTCCGGTGGAGGCGCTGACGTGATCCATTACGCGCTTTCCTGCGCAAGCGGGCATGAGTTCGACGGCTGGTTCCGAAATTCCTCGGATTTCGAGGGACAGGCGGAACGCGGGCTTGTCGTCTGCCCGATTTGCGGGGCAAGCGAAGTTCGCAAGCGGCTGATGGCGCCTGCCGTTTCGAAAGGCACCGGCGGAACGTCCGCAGTCAAGGGCATGCCCGCCGATACTGTTCCCGATCCCAAGGATGGCGCACCCGCTCCCGCGGCAACACTTTCCGGCGTCGATCCGAAAATCATGGAAAAGCTCAGGGCATTGAAACGGGAAATCGTTTCGAAGGCTGATTACGTCGGTTCCGATTTCGCCGAAGAGGCGCGCAAGATCCACTACGGCGAGGCGGAAGAGCGAGGCATCTACGGCGAAGCCTCGCGAGAATCGGTTCGTGAACTGACGGATGAAGGCATCCCCGTTCTTCCCCTCCCGGCGCTGCCGGAGGAAAACAACTGAACCACTGCATCAAGGCGGATTGCCCCTCTCTGTCCGCCTGACGAACTGCGCTCTATGCCGCGCGAGCGCGGGTTCTTCTGCCGGAACTGCGTGCCTTGCGCCTTGCCGTATAACGCAGCGTTTCCTGGGTCGCTTCGCTTTCCCGGGAAATCTCGCCGGTTTCATCGATATCTTCATCCGATGCCGATAGATGCTCCGAAACGCAAGCCGTCAGATCTTCCGCGTGTTTTTCGTAATCGGAAACAAGTCGCTCCCAAAATGTGGATGCCGTGCCCGTGATATCCGCCGGAGAGGCACCGTCCATCATCCGAAGAGCGCAATCCATGTCAGCATGAAGGCGTTTGGAGACGAAATCGATCTGCATATTGAACAAGGCGGCGGCGCAATCGATCGCCCTGCGCTGGGCCTCGGCGGGCCCGAATGTCATCATTTCCTCCAGGCGATCCGCCGCTTCCGCCCAATTCCAGGGTTGCCAGGTTTCCATGTCGTTGAAGATTTCCGTCTCTGGCATTCTGTTGCTACCGGATGAGACGTTCGTCATTGCGGCCTCCCTTTTTCGTTCCATGCCGGTGATCGTCCGATTTGACGCGCCTGCCGGGCAAATTGCCCGCAGTGCTTTTCTTCGATCCTAGCGCAGCGGCGCTGATCGTTTTTGATCCGGATCAAACTCTACGTCAATTTCAGAAGCACGGATCGTAATCAAAAATCATGACGGCTTCATGCTGCTGCGCCGGAAAGCCAGTCCATGAATAGGCTCGTTACGGCTTCCGGTCGCTCCAGCGTTGACAGGTGCCCGCAATTCGCGACGACTTCCAGCCGACTTCCCGGAATGGCCCGATGTAGTTCTTCTGCGCGATCGGGCGGAGTTAACCTGTCCCCGTCACCGACGATGACCATCGTCGGGCACTGGATTTGCGAGAGGCGTGGCCTTGCATCGTCGCGGCTCATGATCGCATGCTGCTGACGGATAAAGGCTTCGCCACCGGTTTTCTTCGCCATTCCAAGGACGATGTCGCGAAGCGCCCCGTCATCTTCCCGGTTTTCGTGAACGAACATCGGAAATAGCGCTTGTGCGACACGATCGAATGCGCCGTTGCGCGTCAGTTCGATCTGTTTATTGCGGTTTTGGGTCTGCTCCGGCGTGTCCGGCCTTGCGGTCGTATCGAGAAGGGCGAGGCGCGTCACGCGCTCCGGTGCGATCCTCATGATTTCAAGCGCGACGTAGCCGCCCATCGAAAGCCCTGCGAGCGCAAAACGGCGGGGAGCGCCTTTCAGGATGTCTTCCGCGATCTCGCGCATCGTCTCATGCCTGCGATGATCGGCGACCATGATCGGCCGGTCGGCAAGTGCCGCGATCTGCGGGGCATAGAGCGCTTCGGTGCACAGCAACCCGGGAACAAGGACGAGGGCTTCCATCGATGGACTTTCCTTCTTCGCGGGAACGGCAAACCTATGCTGGGCGGGCGAAAAGCATCATGTAATTGACGTCCGTATCCGCGGACCGGCTCCACTCGTCGGAAAGCGGATTATACGTTACGCCCGCGCGATCCGCCACGAAGAGGCCGGCCGCCGCCAAAGGGGTTTCGAGTTCGGATGGCCGTACCAGCTTGTCAAAGGAATGTGTGCCTCTGGGCAGCCAGCCAAGGATGTATTCCGCGCCGACGATCGCCAGTGCATAGGCCTTCAGCGTGCGGTTGATGGTCGCCACGAACATCAGCCCGCCGGGCTTCAGCATCCTTGCACATGAGGCAAGGTAGAACGGCACGTCGGCGACGTGTTCGACCACTTCCATGTTCAGGATGATGTCGAATGTCTTGCCCGCGTCGGCCAATGCTTCCGCGGTCGTCGCGCGGTAATCGATGTCGAGCCCGGATTGGCCGGCGTGAATTCTGGCAATCTCGATATTGGTGGCCGAAGCGTCCGCCCCGACCACTTCGGCACCGAGCCGGCGCATCGGCTCGCACAGAAGGCCGCCTCCGCAACCGATATCCAGAAGGCGCAGACCCTTGAAGCTATCGGGCGCCTTTGCATCCCGACCGAAATGCGCGCAGGCCCTTTCCTTGATGTAGCCGAGACGGACCGGATTGAACTTGTGCAATGGGCGGAACTTGCCACTCGGATCCCACCATTCGGCCGCCATGGCCGAAAAGCGGGCAACCTCGGCATCGTCGATGGTGCTCGGGCCGGCCGTATTGCCGTCAGCCGCGGGATTCATTGCGCGTTCCTCCCATTCTCAAGACCGCTTTGGTCGGTGGTCGCACGGAGTTTGTCAAGCACGAGTGTTGCAGGGGGGACCGGCAGTCTGTATGCATACGCGCCGACCCGACCGGTGCATCCGCGCCGACAGACCGTACTTGATAACGCGATACGCATTCGATGGCCCGACTGGTTCTAAAATTCGGCGGAACGTCCGTCGCAGACCTCGACCGCATCCGCAATGTGGCGCGGCATGTGAAACGTGAGGTTGATGCAGGGCACGAAGTTGCCGTCGTCGTATCCGCCATGGCGGGCGAGACGAACAAGCTCGTCGAGTTGTGCCGTCAGGCCGCACCCATGCACGATGCGCGCGAGTATGATGCTGTCGTCGCTTCGGGCGAGCAGGTGACATCGGGACTGCTGTCTATCGTGCTTCAGGAAATGGGCGTCAACGCCCGCTCCTGGCAAGGCTGGCAGATCGCGCTCCATACCGATGGTGCGCATGGGGCGGCGCGAATCGCCGAAATCGACGGCGAACGGCTGATCGAACGGCTGCAGCAGGGCCAGGTTGCGGTTGTCGCCGGTTTCCAGGGACTGGCTCCAGACAACCGGATTTCGACGCTGGGCCGGGGTGGTTCGGACACGAGCGCCGTGGCGATCGCCGCGGCGATCCGGGCCGACCGCTGCGATATCTATACTGATGTGGACGGTGTCTATACGACGGACCCGCGCATCGTGCATTCCGCAAGGCGGCTGAACCGGGTCGCTTTCGAGGAAATGCTGGAGATGGCCTCGCTCGGCGCGAAGGTGCTGCAGGTGCGCTCCGTCGAGATGGCCATGGTGCATGGTGTGCGCACGTTCGTGCGTTCCAGCTTCGATGATCCGGACGCGCCCCAGACGGGCGAAGGCAACCTTCCTCCGGGAACACTTATCTGCGACGAGGACGAGATCGTGGAACAGCAAGTCGTCACCGGCATCGCCTTTTCCAAGGACGAGGCCCAGATCTCAATCCGCGATGTGGCGGACAAGCCGGGCGTGGCCCACGCCGTGTTCGGCCCGCTGGCGGACGCCCACATCAACGTGGACATGATCGTCCAGAACATTTCGCCGGACGGCAACAAGACCGACATCACCTTCACCGTCCCGGAGAGCGACTACGACCGAGCGATGAAGGTGATCGAAAACCGGCGCGAGGAAATCGGATTCGGGGCTATCGAGGGTGCGCGCAATGTCGTGAAGGTGTCGGTCATCGGCATCGGAATGCGCTCTCACGCGGGCATCGCCGCGCAATGTTTCCGCGGTCTTGCGGAGAAGGGGATCAACATCCGGGCGATCACAACCTCGGAGATCAAGATCTCGGTGCTTATCGATTCGGCATACAGCGAACTTGCGGTCAGGACTCTCCATTCGCTATACGGTCTAGACGGATAGACACGCAGGCGAAGCGGCGGACCGCCCGCACGAGAATAATTGTCTATGGGGACCCGCCGGTCGTCGGGAAAGGATTCGACGCGTGATGCGGAGCAGCCTGGCCGGACCACGCGTGTTGTTGCGGCGCCTCCGCGAGGTCATGGCGGAGCCGATCAACGCGCAGGAACGGCTGGACAAGATCGTCGTTCTGATTGCCGCCAACGTGGTTGCGGAAGTGTGTTCCGTCTACATCCTTCGGGCGGACGGGATGCTCGAGCTTTACGCGACCGAAGGCCTCAACCGGGACGCCGTTCACAAGACGAGCCTCGGTGTCGGCGAAGGTCTCGTCGGCCTCATCGCGGCCGACGCGCGCCCGCTCAATCTGCCGAACGCCCAGGCCCACCCCGCATTCGCATACCGGCCGGAAACCGGCGAGGAAGCCTATAATTCCTTCCTTGGCGTTCCGATCCTGCGCGCCGGGCGCACGCTCGGCGTGCTCGTCGTTCAGAACAAATCGCACAGGACCTATTTCGAGGACGAGGTCGAGGCGCTTCAGACCACGGCCATGGTCATCGCGGAGATGGTGGCGGCAGGCGAGCTGGAAGCGATTTCCCAGCAGGGCACGAAGCTCGACCTGACCCGGCCGATGGAGTTCAAGGGTGTCGCTTTGTCGGAAGGCGTCGGGCTGGGCCATGTCGTCCTGCACGAGCCCCGGGTCGTCGTAACCAATCTTATTTCTGAAGACGTCGACCAGGAACTGCGCAGGCTCGAGAGCGCGATCAACCGCTTGCGCCTTTCCCTTGACGATCTTCTGGCGAACGGAGACCTCGGCCAGCATGGCGAACATCGCGAAGTGCTGGAGGCCTTTCGCATGTTCGCCCAGGACCGGGGCTGGATCCACAAGATCGAGGAAGCGATTCGCAACGGCCTCACCGCCGAAGCGGCTGTCGAAAAGGTTCAATCCGACACCCGCGCGCGGATGATGCGCCAGACTGACCCCTATCTGCGCGAGCGGCTGCACGATCTCGACGACCTCGGCAACAGGCTTATCCGCGAGCTGATGGGCCGACAGCACGGCCCCGGTGCGGAAAGCCTGCCGAAAGACGCGATCATCGTCGCGCGCAACATGGGGGCGGCCGAACTTCTCGATTACGGTCGCGACCGGGTGCGCGGGCTTGTGCTTGAAGAGGGCGGGCCGACGAGCCATGCGACGATCGTGGCGCGTGCGCTCGGCATTGCGACCGTCGGGCAGGTTCAGGATATCGTCAGCCTTTCCGAAAGCGGCGATGCCATCATCGTCGATGGCGATATGGGGCAGGTGCAGTTGCGCCCGCCCGGCGATGTGGAGCACGCCTATGCGGAAAAGGTGCGTTTCCGGGCACGCCGCCAGGCGCAGTATCGCCGCTTGCGCAGCAAACCATCCGTTTCACGCGACGGCGTCGAAATTTCACTTCTCCTGAACGCGGGCCTGCTTGTCGATCTTCCGGCGATGGTGGAATCGGGTGCGGGAGGGATCGGCCTCTTCCGCACCGAGCTTCAGTTCATGGTCGCGTCTTCCTTCCCGCGCATGAACGAGCAGAAGGGACTTTACGCGAAGGTGCTCGACGCGGCCGAAGGGCGGCCGGTGACCTTCCGTACGCTCGATATCGGAGGCGACAAGGTCCTTCCCTATCTGCGCGCGATCCAGGAGGAAAATCCGGCGATGGGCTGGCGCGCGCTGCGCCTCGGCCTCGACCGCCCGGCGATCCTGCGCACGCAGATCCGCGCGCTCCTTCACGCGGCCGCGGGGCGCGAGCTGAAAATCAAGTTCCCGATGGTCGCCGATGTTTCGGAATTCGTGCAGGCGAAGGCGCTGGTGGAACGCGAACTCAAGCATCTCAAGCGTCACGGGCACAAAACGCCAAGCAAGCTGCGTCTGGGCGTTATGATCGAAGTGCCCTCGCTAATCTTCCAGCTCGAGGAGCTCTTCCAGCAGGTCGACTTCGTCTCCATCGGTTCCAACGATCTGTTTCAGTTTTTCTGCGCCGCCGACAGGGGCAACACACGCGTGTCGGACCGCTTCGATCCGCTGAACATCGGATTCATGCGCGCGTTGAGGCGCATCGTGACGCGGGCAAAACTGGCAGGCGTTCCCGTAACGCTGTGTGGCGAGCTTGCCGGCCGCCCGCTCGAGGCCATGGCGCTGCTTGCGCTCGGTTTTCGCGACCTGTCGATGTCGGCATCTTCTCTAGGCCCGGTCAAGGCGATGGTGCGCTCCGTCGATATCGGCCGCCTGAGCGCGCGGATCCTGCCCAAGCTCGAACCCGGCAGCGGCCCGGTCGACCTGCGCAAAGAGCTGCGCGCTTTTGCGGCGGAGCATGATATACAGCTCTAGCGGGCCTGGACCTTGGGATCTTGCATTCGGGCGTGACGAACGCCGTGCACTCCTCCTTCTTTTCAACCGGAGCAGACGGCCGATGATTTCGGCGGAAAAACTCGATGGAATCCTCTCGCGATTCGAGGAACTGGAATTCCGGATGACGCAAAATCCGGACCCGGCCACCTATGTTCGCCTGTCGCGGGACTATGCTGAGCTCGAACCTCTCGTTTCCAGGGTGCGCGCGCTGAAGGCTGCCGAAGAAAACCTGGAAGGCATCGAGACGATGATCGCCGACCCGGCAACCGAGCCGGAGATGGCGAAGCTCGCCCATGAGGAGCGCGAGGAAGCGCGCGAGGAGATCGAACGTCTGACACAGGACGTGAAGCTTGGTCTCCTTCCCCGCGACGAAGCCGACAGCAATGACGTAATCCTTGAAATACGGGCAGGTACGGGAGGTGACGAGGCAGCGCTCTTCGCGGGCGATCTCTTTCGCATGTATCAGCGCTATGCTGCGCTGAAGGGGTGGAAGGTGGAGCTTCTGTCGGCAAGCGAAGGCGAGGTCGGCGGCTACAAGGAAGTTATAGCCTCTGTCTCGGGCGACCGTGTTTTTGCCCATCTGAAGTACGAATCGGGCGTCCACCGGGTGCAACGCGTGCCGGAAACCGAATCGGGCGGGCGCATTCACACATCGGCCGCCACGGTTGCCGTCCTGCCGCAGGCGGAGGATGTAGACGTCGATATCAACGACAACGATTTGCGGATCGACACGTATCGGTCCTCCGGTGCAGGCGGCCAGCATGTCAACACCACCGACTCGGCGGTGCGCATCACGCACGAACCGAGCGGCATCGTTGTGGCCGTGCAGGATGAACGCTCCCAGCACAAGAACAAGGCCAAGGCCATGCAGCTTCTGAAGGCAAGGCTCTATGACCTCGAGCGAGAGCGTGCCGCGAGCGAACGGACCGAAGCCCGCCGATTGCAGGTCGGTTCGGGGGACCGGTCGGAACGCATCAGAACCTATAATTTCCCGCAAGGGCGCGTTACCGATCATCGCATCGGGCTGACGCTCTACAAACTCGACCAGGTGATTGCCGGCGAGGCGCTTGACGAGGTCGTGGATGCGCTGGCGCTCGACCATCAGGCGAAACTTCTGGCAGCGGAAGGCCTGTGAACGCGATCTCTTCCGACCGGCAATCCGAATTCGCCCGCGCGAATACCGTCTCCGCACTCTACCGGGCAATGCGCGCCGCCTTCCGCGCGGCCGCGTTGTCAACGCCGGATCTTGACGCCCGGGTTCTCACGGCTCACGCGACGGACCGCGAACCGAACGAAGTCGTTCTCAAAGGCGAAGAGCCTGTCGGCGAAAGAATGCGCGAATGCGCTTTGAGCCTGGCGAACGACAGGCTGGCGGGCAAACCCGTTGCGAGAATCCTTGGGCGGAAAGAATTCTGGGGCCTGACATTCACCTTGTCGGATGAAACGCTGGAGCCACGGCCCGACACCGAATTGCTCGTGGAACAGGTGCTTGAGTGTTGTGGGGACCGTTCGGCGGAACTGACGATCCTCGATATCGGTACCGGCAGCGGTGCGATCGCGGTAAGCCTGCTTCACGAATTGCCCAGGGCCATAGCCATCGGGACGGATCTGAGCCAAGGCGCATTGCTTGCGGCCCGCGCGAATGCATGTCGAAATGGGGTCGGCGAGCGGTTTTTCCCGGTGGCGTGTGACGGCCATTCCGCGATTTCCGGCGATTTCGATTTTCTTGTGAGCAATCCGCCCTATATCAGAAGCATGGATATTACGACGCTTGATGTCGGCGTCCGCCAACATGATCCCGTGCTCGCCCTCGATGGCGGGGCCGATGGACTTGCGGCATACAGATCGATAGCGCGCGATTCGCGGCACCTCCTTCGGCGAGGGGGTTACGTTTTTTTTGAAATCGGCTACGATCAGGCCGCGGAAGTTGCAGCGATATCGGTCGAATCGGGCTATGAGAATATTTCTGTATTTCAAGACCTTGCAGGGCATGACCGAGTCATCCGAGGTTTTCGTGCAACGTAGTTCGATGATTTGTTCAGGAGACGAAAAAGACGCTTGGAAATCCGGGCAGAACCGGCTAGTTTCCATATCGTCGAAACCCTGAATGGGGATCGAAATCTCCGGGGGCATCGAAAAACCGAGTGGTATTGAGCATTTGCTCGGCCTTGACTGTACCTTGGCATAAAGGGTGCGTCACTCGACCCCTCGGAACTCCGACAAAGGCACGGACGTTCCTCGGCATCGGTCTGTTTGCAGACACGGCGCGTCGGCTGAACATCTGGATGTTCCAGCGTATGAGCCGATTGATCGGATCGCGCGGCAACTGCCTGCGTATCCGGAGGACCGAAGTATCAGTACGGTAAATTCGACCGGTCGGTATTTATCGGCCGATCAATAGGCCGGTTGCGAGCCGGTCGCCGTTCGTGAGAGAAAACGGCAGAATGAGACCAGGAAATCAGAACAAGCAGCGCATGCGCGGCAGGGGTCGCAAGGGCCCGAATCCGCTCAGCAGGACCTATGAATCCAACGGACCCGATGTGAAGATTCGCGGAACCGCGCTTCACGTCGCCGAGAAGTACCAGCAGCTGGCGCGCGATGCCCATGCCGCAGGCGATCGGGTGATGTCCGAAAATTACAATCAGCACGCCGAGCACTACCTGAGGATTGTCGCAGCCGCGCAACCGCAGCCGCAACAATCCGTGCATTCGCGTTCGGACGAGGCTGAGGATGAGGCGGATCAGGCGAGCGAACGCCGTGGCGATGGCCGCGAGGGTTCTTCGTCGCGGCCCTATATGCCGCTCGATGCGCCACAGCCGTTCATTGACCGCAGCCCCGGCATCAATACGAAGGGATTGCGTGAGGAAGGCAAGAACGGAGCCGGAGATGGTTCCGCTCCGGATAAAGGCGACGAGACCGGTTCGCCCGGCGACTCCGCGATTGCCGAAGGGGCGGGGGCTGACGATGACGGCGGCGAGAACGACGCCCCGAAACGGCGGCCGCGCGGGACACGCGGGCGCGGCGTGCGCAGGACGAAGCCCGAGGCTGCGGCCCAGGACGCCGACGCTACTTCGACGGACAATGACGATGCGCGGTCCGGACTGAACGGTGCTTCCGGATCGGCCGAGGAAGGCGGCGAGGAAGCCTCTGCGCCGCAAGCCGAAGACGACGCGCCGAAGAAACCTCGCGCAAGGCGCACACCACGTGCGCGGACGAAAAAAAGCGAGCCGAGCGAAACGGAAGAAAGCCCGGCTCCGACCGACGCCTGAACGAATTGGCGACCAAATTGAAAGAGCCTGCGGCCATCCATGCCGCAGGCTTTTGCTGTTTTCGGCCTGAAGGCCAGCGAATAGCGGAGCCGGAAAATGATTTCATATGCGACTCAGCTTTGTGCGATTGGCTGGCCGACTTCGAGACGACCCTCATTTTCGGCTTTCAGATAGATGCCAAGATCACGATGACCAAGCGCTTCTATCAGCGCCTGCGGAATCTGGGTATCGCGCGTTGCCGTTTGCGGGTCGACATCGACGGCTGCACAGCGCTTCGTCCGGCTTGTCACAGTGAATCGAAGGCCGCCTGCCGAAATCTCTTTGTCCAGCCAATCGAATTCCGACCAGGCAGGTTGTCCGTCGATGTATATGTTGGCCCTGAAGCGTGCTGGGTCCAGCTCCTTGCCGACTATCTTTCCGACCGCCCTGACCGTTTCGAGATTGACGAGATGGATGCGCTTTTCCGGTACGTCGGAAAAGGAGTGTCCGTCGGCATGAAGGATACGTGGCGCGCCGCGCAAGTCGTCGGCGAAACGTGCGGAAATGAACTCTTCGATAGAGCGCCGTCCCTCGGCTGTGGTCAGTGCGCCGCTTGCCAGCCTCCTGCCGTCTTCGCAAATTTCCAGATGCTGCCCTGCTTCGTCGAAGCGAATGTTCAGTTTCGCCAGTTCGGCGTTTTTCATGCGCATGAGAAAAGCGATTTTGGGGAAATGCTTCGGCGCTGCGGGGTCGAAGCCCGAAACGCCATTTTCGATCGCGTAGGCACGATCGAACGGTAAGGTTTCATCCGGGCGGATGACGACTGCGCCGAGGCTTTCACCCTCAAATCCCTTGATTGGATAGCGCATCAGGCGGACGATACGGCTTTCGGCCATGCGGTGAGCTCCTGGTTTCGTGAATTTCGATTCGCGCACTGCATTTTGCCGCAGATCAACCCCTTTTTGTTGTCGATATGCAACACTATATCGAGAGCGCGCCCGGATCGATCCTTTGCTTGTAGGCCGGAAGGGCGCGCGGATGCCGCCGCTGCGGGTCCGTACTTCTTTGCATCCGCCTCGCTTCGGGGGGCGGGGCGGTCAGGAGGTTCAGGATGAATTTTGAGAAATATACCGAACGTGCGAGAGGCTTCGTTCAATCCGCACAGACTTTCGCCCTTGCGCAGGGCCATCAGCAATTCGCACCCGAGCACTTGTTGAAGGTGCTTCTGGATGACTCGGAAGGAATGTGCGCAGGCCTTGTCGAACGCGCCGGCGGCCGGGCGAAAGATGCCGCGCTCGCGGTCGAACAGGCACTTGCCAAGATGCCGAAGGTATCAGGCGCCGGCGGGCAGCTTTATCTCGCACCCGAAACCGCCAAGGTTTTCGATCAGGCCGAGAAGATCGCCCAGAAAGCAGGCGACAGCTATGTGACGGTCGAGCGTCTGTTGCTCGCGCTGGCCATGATCAAGGAAAGCGCGGCCGGCAAGGCGCTAGCCGAGGCAGGCGTTACGCCGAACGGGCTGAACGAGGCGATCAGCCAGTTGCGTCAAGGGCGCACCGCCGACACTGCCTCGGCGGAGAACCAGTATGACGCCTTGAAAAAGTTCGCGCTCGACCTCACCCAGTCCGCGCGAGACGGCAAGCTCGACCCGGTGATCGGCCGGGATGACGAGATCCGCCGCACGATTCAGGTTCTGTCGCGCCGCACGAAAAACAATCCGGTGCTTATCGGTGAGCCTGGTGTCGGCAAGACGGCGATTGCCGAAGGTCTCGCGCTGAGGATCGTGAATGGCGACGTTCCCGAATCGCTCAAGGACAAGCGGTTGCTTGCGCTCGACATGGGAGCGCTGATCGCAGGCGCCAAGTATCGCGGTGAGTTCGAGGAAAGGCTAAAGGGCGTTCTTTCGGAAGTGCAGGCGGCCAATGGCGGCATAATTCTCTTTATCGATGAAATGCATACGCTTGTCGGTGCCGGCAAGGCGGAAGGGGCGATGGATGCGTCCAACCTGCTGAAACCCGCGCTTGCCCGCGGCGAGTTGCATTGCGTTGGCGCGACCACGCTGGATGAATATCGAAAGCACGTGGAGAAGGACGCGGCGCTTGCGCGGCGCTTCCAGCCGGTCTTCGTAAACGAGCCGTCGGTGGAGGATACGATCTCCATCCTGCGCGGCATCAAGGAGAAGTACGAGCTGCATCATGGCGTTCGGATCACCGATTCGGCGATCGTCTCCGCGGCGACGCTTTCGGATCGCTACATTACCGACCGCTTCCTGCCGGACAAGGCGATCGATCTGATCGACGAAGCATCGAGCCGCCTTCGCATGCAGGTCGATTCAAAGCCGGAGGAACTGGACGAGCTCGATCGCCGGATCATTCAGCTCAAGATCGAGCGTGAAGCGCTGAAGAAGGAGACGGACAAGGCGACTCAGGACCGGCTTGAGAAGCTGGAGAAGGAACTTTCCGAACTGGAAGAGCAATCCGCCGCCCTGACCCAGCGCTGGCAGAGCGAAAAGGAAAAACTGGGCGCCGAGCAGAAGCTCAAGGAGCGGCTCGACCACGCGCGTATCGATCTGGAGAAAGCGCAGCGCCAGGGCGATCTCGCCAAGGCCGGCGAACTGGCATACGGAATCATTCCGGATCTGGAGCGGAAGCTCACCGAGGTTGAGGGAGAGACCGACACCGAGGCGATGGTCGAGGAAGCGGTCACGACAGACCATGTGGCTCAAGTCGTGTCACGCTGGACCGGCATCCCGGTGGACAAGATGCTGGAAGGAGAACGCGAGAAACTTCTTCGCATGGAAGACGAGCTTGCAAGGCGCGTCGTCGGCCAGTCGGAAGCCGTTCATGCCGTCTCCACCGCCGTGCGCCGCGCGCGCGCGGGACTTCAGGACCCCAACCGTCCGATCGGATCGTTCATGTTCCTGGGTCCCACCGGGGTCGGCAAGACGGAACTCACCAAGGCGCTGGCGGCTTTCCTGTTTGACGATGAAGCGGCGATGGTCCGTATCGACATGTCGGAGTACATGGAAAAGCACTCGGTTGCCCGCCTCATCGGCGCCCCTCCGGGCTATGTCGGCTATGAAGAAGGCGGCGTTCTGACGGAAGCGGTTCGCCGCAGGCCGTATCAGGTGATCCTCTTCGACGAGGTCGAAAAGGCCCATCACGACGTCTTCAACGTGCTCCTCCAGGTGCTCGACGACGGCCGGTTGACCGACGGCCAGGGACATACCGTCGATTTTCGCAACACGTTGATCGTAATGACATCGAACCTTGGTTCGGAATATCTGGCCAACCAACCGGAAGGTCAGGATTCCAGCGCAGTTCGAGATGACGTCATGGAAGTGGTGCGCGCTCACTTCCGGCCTGAATTCCTCAACAGGCTGGACGAGATCATCCTGTTCCACCGCCTGCAGCGCGAGCAGATGGCGGCGATCGTCGATATCCAGCTGCATCGTCTGGAACGCCTGTTGCAGGATCGCAAGATCGTGCTCAAGCTCGATGACGGAGCGAAAGGCTGGCTTGCCCAGAAAGGCTATGATCCGGTCTATGGCGCACGTCCATTGAAGCGCGTGATCCAGAAATTCGTTCAGGATCCGATGGCGGAGATGCTGCTCGGCGGAGAAATCGGCGATGGCCAGGCCGTTGAGGTTTCAGCCGGCTCCGACCGCTTGCTCTTCACCGTAACAGGGGAAAAGACGGAAGCGGCATAAGCGGCACAGGCCCCCTCTGCCAGCAGTCGCGCGAAAGAAAGGCCGGCATCTTGGCGATGCCGGCCATTTTTGTTTTTTCTCCCGGCACTATCCGGGGGAAGCCGATTCAGTTCGTTGCCGACGCTACTCGCGACGGGCCGGAGCCGCGCTCGATCAGTGTGTCGATCCGATCGCGTTCACGCTCGAAGGATGCCAGCATGTCGCCTTCCAGCACGCGGCCGCGGGGCAGGCGAATGCGCATCGGATTGACGAACCGGCCATTCACCAGCACCTCGTAGTGGAGGTGCGGTCCAGTCGACAGGCCGGTCGATCCGATGTAGCCGATGACTTGTCCCTGCGAGACATGGGCACCTTCGCGAATGCCCTTGGCGAATTGCGACTGGTGCGAATAGGTCGTGACATAACCGTTGGAGTGTTTGATTTCGACGCGGCGGCCATAGCCCGCAGCCCATTTCGCCTTGATGATCGTCCCGTCGCCTGCCGCCATGATGGGTGTTCCCCGTCCTGCAGCCCAATCGACGCCATTGTGCATTTTGACGCTGCCGAGGATCGGATGCTTGCGCAAGCCGAAGGCGGAGCGGAATCGCCCGCCGGAAAGTGGCTTGCGCATCAGGAACTTCTTCGCGCTCTTGCCCGTCTCGTCGTAGAAGTCGACCTGACCGTCATCCGGCGTGCGAAAGCGGTAGAATTTGCGTGTGGTTCCGCCGGTCCTGAGTGACGTGTAGAGAATCTCGGGAGGGGTTTCGGAATTTTCGTCCTCAAGACCGTAGAAAACTTCGAGCGCGTCTCCCGGTTTCACGCGGGACTTGAAATCGACGTCGAAGGAAAACACCCGCACTAGCTCTTCGATCAGCTCATTGGGAACTTCCTGCTCAAGCGATGTCTGGTAAAGGCTGTCGTAGAGCGAAGGGGTTGGACCGGAATAACCCAGCCGGTCCGCTTCGGCGAAGGCGTCGGCGAGAACGGTCGTCGGCGCTTCGGCGTCCACGAAGGTTCCGTTGTCCGAGCGCGCCACCGAAGCGTCGTGAACGGTATCCGAATAGAGACTGACCCGCTCGGGCCGCAATCGATTG
>NZ_WUMV01000003.1:625000-630000 GCF_009826895.1 Stappia sediminis
ATGAGGCACGGTGGGCGGTGTCATTTTTCCGGTTCGTATTCTCCAGTCCCGGGATCCACAGGCGTTTGATTCGGGATTGGGTCTGGCCTCATTTGAGCCTTCAGCCAGTTGAAGCGGTCTGCCTGATTAAGCCCACCGTTTAAGCATGCTTCAACGATCGTAAAACCTGGCCCCCGGGCTTTATTTCCCCGCCGTAGCAGGTGCGACAAAGTGTCTATCTGACTAAACGGAAATTTGCTAAGGTGAGATGAGTTATCAATAAATCGCGGAGTTTATGATGCGACGCAAATCGTTTGGCGCCGTCATGATTGCTGCGATTGCGTTTGCCTCGTTTGCAATCCCGGTCCTGGCGAGCGACCAAGAATTGGCGACCGGAGAACGACTGGCCGCTGTGTTGAGGGCCGGCCGCAGCGTTATTTCCAATCATCAGTCTCTTATAAATGACGAATCGATCGCCGAAAAAAACCTTCCGGGTCAGCGCGTCGTTGATGAGGCATTGGAGCTTTATGCCCAGCGTGAGGGAAAGTCCCTCGAGCCTGAAAACCTAAGCGACTTGGATAAGCAATTGTTCGAAGCGCAGATCGCCGCAATGCGGGAAATCGTCGATGAAAATCAGGATCTGATCGACGCGGAAGGAATCGGCTTCAAAGGCTTTATTCCAGCGATTTTCGCCCGGTTGGTGAACGAACGTTTCGCCGAGAAAGTCGGCAATCTGGCGCAGACGAAAGTTACAGCTCCGGTCGATATCGTTCGTAACCGCAAGGCAACGCCCGATGAGTGGGAACGAAACGTACTGGAGAGCAAGTTTCAGACGTCCGCATGGGAGAGGGGCAAACCTTATTTCGATGAAGTCGAGAAAAACGGAAAGCCTGCATTTCGTATGCTGATTCCGGAATATTATTCGGCTTCCTGCTTGACCTGCCATGGGCAGCCCAAAGGCGAAGTCGATGTTACAGGCTATCCCAAGGAAGGGGGCGCGGAAGGCGATCTTGCCGGCGCCATAAGCATCACGCTGTTCAGATGATGCACGCCCATGCCTTAAGAAAAAGGATGGCTGTCCTGTCGCGTCGGAAAATTCCGCTTCGGCTTATTTCCCTCACGGTTGCCCTCCTCGGGGCGTTGCTTATCAGCGTCGCATTCATGACGCACGATCTGTTTCAGACCGAACAGCGCGTCGAGCAGGCGAATGCACGGTTTCACCGGTTTGATGAAGCTGCAAGGGCACACCGGCATTTCGGGGATTTGCGGTATTGGCTGACGGATCTTTCCGTGAGCCTGTTGACCTTGTCCGAAAGGCGGGCCGAGGAGGCCTATACCTCGTTGTTGGACGATCTTGCGCGGATTGACGAATTCGCTCCTCAGGCGGCCGATACGATAAGGAAAGGGGCGCAGGCCTATAAAGAAAAAGCGATGCAGGCAGTCGACGCCTATACCGCAGGCAACCGGGTTATAGGCAACGCTCTTCTCGCAGCGGCGAGGCGACACAGCGATGATGTCGTCGCCGTGCTTGAGGAAATGGCGGAGCGATTCGAACGGGAAGCGGACGCAGCGCGAGATATTGCCGCCGCGGAGGCACGCGCCGACTATATTCGCGCCTTGATAGCTGTCGGCATTATCTGCGTTGCCGGCGTGGTGACGACCCTTCTTGTTCTACGTTCCATTCTGAGGCCACTTGCGCGTATCGACCGCGCAATGGCTCAGTTAACAGAAGGTCATGAGAACGTCGAATTGCCTCCTGCCGGCAAGGATGAATTCGGCCGACTCGCAAATACCTTGCGCCTTTTGCGCGACAGCCAGGCGAAACGGCGTGAGTTGGAGGTTGCCGCCGAGCGTCAGCGCAACACGGTGGTTGCCGCGATCGAGACGATTCCGGATGGGTTCGCACTTTACGACGAACATGACCGTCTGGTGATGGTGAACCATCGCTACGTGGAGATATTCCCCGAGATCGCCGATTTGCTGACGCCAGGGCGGAAGTTCGAGGAGGTCGTGCAGGCTCAGGCGGAAAGGCTCTTTTCAGGCAAAGACGCCGACACAATCCAAAGCTGGGTGTCTGACGCGGTCCAGCGTCATCGAGCGCCTTATGGAATGGTGGAGCGGGAATTCGCGAATGGCCTTTGGCTACGGATTGCCAAGAGAAAGACGGCCGATGGCGGCACCGTCGCCGTTTATACCGATATTACGGATCTGAAGCGGCGGCAGGCGGAACTTGAGAAAGCGCGCCGCGGGGCGGAAGTGGCGAATGAAGAGAAGAGCCGCTTCCTTGCATCTATGAGCCACGAACTGCGCACACCGCTGAACGCCATCATCGGCTACAGCGAAATGCTGATCGAGGATGCGAGGGATCTAGAGCAGGATGGCTTTGTGACGGATCTCGAAAAGATCCTGGGCTCCGGCCGCCATCTGCTGGCTCTTATCAATGATATTCTGGATCTGTCGAAGATCGAGGCGGGCAAGATGGAACTTTTCATCGAGCGTTTCGACCTCACGGCGCTTTTGAAGGACGTTGAAAGTACGGTCGCTCCGCTGGTGGCGAAGAAAGGTAACCTGCTTTCCATGCATGTTTCGGTGGATCCGAGGGAAATCGAAACGGACAAGACGAAACTGCGCCAGAATCTTTTCAACCTGCTTTCCAACGCGGCGAAATTCACTGAAAACGGAGAAATAGATTTATCCGTTATGCGCCAGCGACGCGACGATGGCGACTGGCTCGAGTTTACGGTTGCCGACAGCGGTATCGGAATGAGCAAGGAGCAGCAGTCGAAGCTTTTCCAGGCATTCGTCCAGGCAGATGCTTCGACGACGCGAAATTACGGCGGGACCGGTCTCGGGCTGGCGATCACGCGTCATTTTACGAACATGCTGGGCGGGACGATCGAAGTGGAAAGTGCGCCCGGCGAAGGGGCGACTTTCCGATTCGCGATACCTGCGGTTTGCAAGCTTCACGAACGGCAGGAATCTGAGCCTCGACCTGTTTTGCCGGGAACCGCACCGAACGAAACGGTATTGGTGATCGATGATGAGGCGCGTGCGCGAAAAGTGGTGTCGGATGCGGTGCGAAAAGCCGGCTTCGCCGTTGTCGAGGCAAAGGGGGGCGAGGAGGGAATTGCCGAAGCGCGCCGGTCCAAACCGGCTGCAATCGTCCTCGATGTTATAATGCCTGGAATGGACGGCTGGTCGGTCTTGAAGGCACTCAAGTCCGACAAGAACCTCTGCAGGGTGCCGGTGATCCTCGCAACCGTGATGCAAGACCGCGAGATGGGGCTGGCGTTCGGCGCTGCCGATCATCTGATAAAGCCGATCGATCCGCTTCAACTCGTTGAAACCCTGAAAGCGGTCGCTGGAGATAAAAAGCAGGATGTGCTCGTCGTCGATGATGATCCCGCGACGAGAGAGCTGTTCAGGCGGGTATTGCTTCGCGAAGGATGGCGCGTGCGAGAAGCATCCAACGGCAGGGTCGGTCTGGAACAGCTTGAAGCGGGTCGTCCGACGATCATGCTTCTCGATCTGATGATGCCGGAGATGGACGGATTCGAATTGCTGCGGGAGATACGGACAAGGCCGGATCTTTCGGATTTGCCGGTCGTCGTCGTGACGTCGAAGGATTTAAGCAGGCAGGAACTGGAATGGCTCGGATCGCATGCGAAGGAAGTCGTCAAGAAGGGCGCCGAAGGGCGCGCCGATCTGATTGCCGCCTTGAAACGGCACGTACCCGTGGCGGAAAATGCCTGAGGAGCATGGAAAAGGATGGTCAAGATTCTCCTCGTTGAGGACAATGAGATGAACCGCGACATGCTTTCCCGGCGCCTCGAGCGGCGTGGGTTCGATGTCGTTATCGCGGTGGACGGTCAGGCCGGGGTGGATGCGGTCGTCGAATGCGCGCCGGATATCGTTTTGATGGATATGAGCCTGCCGGTCGTGGACGGCTGGGAGGCGACGCGCAGAATCCGGCGAAATCCCGCAACGGCCGATATTCCGATTATCGCATTGACGGCTCACGCGATGGCGGGCGACCGTGAAAAGGCGATCGAAGCCGGCTGCAACGATTATGATACGAAGCCGATCGAATTGGCGGGCCTCCTGGAAAAAATCGCCCGCCTGACCTAAGGGTGTTTTACGTGCCGGATCTTCGTGACATCGGGCAACGCGCATATATAGCAATCGTCGCGCAGAAGCTGGCGGCGCCTGCCCAGGCGATATTCGGTTACCAGGAGCTGATAACCGAGGAGGTCCGTGAGCACGGGCCGCACGAGGCTTTGTCCGATCTCCAAAAGGTCCTTCAGGCCGCACGCATGCTGAACGCTCTGATCGAGCACCTGACTGGAAGTGTGGGAGCGGATCTCGAAAGCATGCCTTCGGTCGATGCCAATGTGAGGCATGATCTTCGAACACCCGTGAATGCGATCATCGGCTATTCCGAAATGGTGCTTGAAGACTTTGGAGACAAGCTCGGGCAAAGGCTCCTGGACGATATCTCAAGGATCATCGCCGAAAGTCGCCTGCTGCTGGAGCAGGTCGATGCGATGTTGGAGAGGCCCGCTCATTTTTCCGATATTTCCGCGGAAGGCACGACGGATGTAACCATCGCAGCCGATCTGGCGCGAACCATGACGGCGGGTGCGTCCTCGATCGCCGTGGAGGCAGGGCACATTCTGGTGGTCGACGACACCGAATCCAATCGCGACCTCCTTGCAAGGCGACTGGAACGAGACGGCCATGCTGTTGAAGCCGCCGCTTCGGGGCGAGAGGCTCTGGAGAAGCTGGGACAAGGGGATTTCGATCTCGTCCTCGCAGATGTCTTGATGCCCGATATGAACGGCATTGAGCTTCTGGCCCGACTCAAATCGGATGAAGAATGGCGCGAGATCCCGGTGGTGATGGTCTCAGGCCTGAAGGACGAAGATGCTGTTATCCGCTGCATTGAAGCCGGTGCGGAGGACTATCTGCAAAAGCCTGTCGATCCGATCCTGCTCAAGGCTCGTATAAGAGCATGCTTGGAA
>NZ_WUMV01000003.1:637500-1068990 GCF_009826895.1 Stappia sediminis
TAACGGGAACATTCGTATCGGGCTTAGTGACGGTATTCCGGCTGTTTACCATGATCCTGTTGGCGACACTCGTAACCTTTACCACGCGCATGGAGGATATGCTCGATGCGTTAAATCCTGTCCTGACACCATTGAATTTCATAGGTATATCGAGCCGAAGGATCGCTTTGGCGATTGCATTGGTGATACGCTTCACTCCGGTCTTGATTGGATTGGCGGAAGAATTGGGTGCGGCCTACAGGGCGCGCACGGGAAAGCGCGCCGGACCTCGGTTGACTGCGCCTTTTGCCGTACTGGCATTGCGTACCGCCGATCATGTATCAGAAGCGCTCGCCGCTCGCGGCGGTGCGGATGGCTTCGAAGATACAGCTGAATTCGACGGAGGATTGCCGAAAAAATGAGCAATGACAGGACGCTCGTCTATGTTTCCCTATACGCAGCGCTCATTGCGGCGTTGGGTCTCTTTCCCTTGTTTCACATACCATTTCTGGGCGGCGTTCCGATCACTGCGCAAACATTGGGTGTCATGTTGGCAGGCGTTATGCTCGGGCCGATGCGTGGAGCGTTTGCGGTAGTCCTTTTCCTGTTTCTTGTGGCGATCGGTGCGCCGCTACTTGCCGGCGGGCGCGGCGGACTTGGCGTGTTCGCTGGTCCCTCGGCGGGGTTCTTGATCGGGTGGCCTGTTGGTGCTTTTGTCGCCGGAGCTCTAATGAGGGGCATGAGGCGACGTTCGGTTATCGTCTCGGCGGCAATTTCGGCAGCGATTGGTGGCATTGGCGTTGTCTATCTATTTGGTATTCCGGGGCTTGTGGTCCTGGCTGATCTGTCATTCGGGCAAGCGGCGCTTGGCAGTTTGGTCTACATCCCTGGCGATCTTATAAAAGTGGCGTTGACGGCGGTGATTGCCGAATCGGTCGCACGTGGCCTTCCAGGCGCATTGGTGTCGCGGGCATGAGTTATGTCGGCGCGCCGATTGCGGATCACGCGCGCCGGTGTGCAGACGAGATAGCGCTCGTCGCCGGGAATGACAGCCTGACCTGGGCGGACCTCGAGGCAATCGTCAATGCGATAGCGCGGCAAGCGGCGGGTAGCGCGCCTGCCGGGGCGCGCGTGGTTCTGGACCTCAAGGACCCGAGCGATCTCCTGGTGTCAATGATCGCGACGATGCGGACGGGGCAGGTCGCGATCATCCCGGATCCGAACTGGAGCGAAGGGCTGATGAACGCCCTGAAGCGCGTGGCCGAAGCTTCTCTTGCTCCGCAAGATATTGAAAATGCAGATAAATCCGAGAACAAGCTGCATCCCGCTCCCAAACCGGAAGACGCTTTTTATATAGGCTTCACCTCTGGCTCGACCGGGTATCCCAAGGCCTTCCGGCGTTCGCACCGTTCCTGGCTCGCGAGCTTCAAGGCGGCGGAAGAGGCCTTCGGCTTATCCCCGGACGACCGGATCATGGTTCCGGGCGGCCTGTCGCATTCCCTCCACCTTTTCGCAGCGGTTCATGGCCTTCACCTTGGCGCGACGGTTCACCTCGTCAAAAAGTTTTCCCCGCGCAGCGTATTGACGACCATGATCGAGCGAAAATGCACGACGCTTTACGCGACGCCAACGCAGATGCAGCTTCTGTGCCGCGCCGCGCTTGCCGAAGGCCTCGAATTTCCATCGCTGAGGAGAATTCTGATCAGCGGATCAAAGGTGACTGAGAAATCCAGAGGCGTCATTCTCGACGCCTTTCGTTCCGTGCAGGTTTTCGAGTTCTACGGAACGTCGGAAACCAGCTTCGTCGCCTGCAGAACATCGCAAGAAGTTATCCCCGCCGGCTCCGCAGGGCGGATAATGCCGGGCGTCGAGGTGGAGGTGCGCCGCGAAGACGGCACGATATGCCGGCCGGGCGAAACGGATGTGATCTGGGTGAAGAGCGACCAGGTTTTCGATGGCTATGAATTCGGAGAGGACAGCGAAACCCGTTTCGAGGATGGCTGGCTGACGGTTGGCGACTGCGGCTGGTTCGACGCGGAAGGCAACCTCTTCGTCAGCGGGCGGCGCAAGCGCATGCTGGTGAGCGCGGGCGTGAACGTCTTCGCCGAGGAGATCGAGCGGGTGCTCGAAAGCCTGCCCGATATCGAAGCGGCGGCGGCCTTCGGCATCGACGACGAATTGCGGGGTACGCGGATCGTGGCGGTGGTCTCGACCAAATCGGATATCAGCGAGGCGGAGCTGCGCCGTGCCTGCCTGCAGCAACTTCCCTCGATCAAGGTGCCACGACGGATTTTCTGCGTGAAGGACTGGCCGCTGACGCCTGGCGGAAAGTCCGATCTTCTGCAACTCAAAGTAATGGCGACCGAGCGGGACGCGGCACCTTGACCCGGCCTGCCTTCGTTGTCGCGGGCAAGCGCAGTGCGGTCGTCCCGCGCGGCGGGGCGTTCAAGGCGATTGAGGTCGATGAACTCGCCGCGCCGGTGATCGAACGTTGCCTGAGTTCAGCCGGAATAATTCCGGACTTGATCGATGAGGTGATCGTCGGCAATGGGCTCTACGCCGGCGGCAACCCGGCAAGACGGGTCGCGCTTCTCGCAGGCATTCCGGAAAGCGTTTCGGCAACCACGCTCGACCGGCAGTGTTGTTCCGGCCTTGACGCGCTTGCGCATGCGGCGCGACTGATCGCGACAGGTGAAGCGGAGTGCGTGCTGGCCGGCGGCGTGGAAAGCTTTTCCCGGTCGCCACTGAGGTTGAAGAGGCCGCTTCATACCGGCGAGGCTCCGGAACCCTATGACAGGCCCCCCTTTTCTCCATGGCCGGAGCGGGACCCGGATATGGCCGAAGCTGCGGCCAATCTTGCGAAGGCTTGGAGAATTTCGACGGAACGGCAGATCGATTGGACATGCGACAGCCACCGCAAGGCGCTAAGGGCGCAAGAGGCAGGCACACTGGCGGGGGAAATCGTCCCGCTCAACGACACGACCGAAGATGCTTATACGCGCAAACTGTCGGCGGCGGTGTGCCGGCGCTCGAAGCGACTTGCGGGTGATGAGGAGACCGGTGTCCTGGCGGCAACGACGGCGGTTGAAGCCGACGCGGCGGCATTCGTCATCGTCGTTTCGGAAAGGTTGGCCGGCAAAATCTCAGCCGATCACGCCGTTCGAGTGCTGGGAATCACGACCTCGGGAGGAGACCCGAGTCTTCCCGGCCTTGCCCCCATCGGCGCGACGAGGCGGCTTTTTGAGAGGTGCGGCATCGGCGCTGCCCACATCGTCGTCGCGGAGGTCATGGAAGCCTATGCGGCCCAGGCGATCGCCTGCGTCGATGCGCTTGAGCTCGATCCCGAAATCGTCAATCGGGGCGGAGGGGCACTTGCTCGCGGACACCCTATCGGCGCTTCCGGCGCGGTGCTGGCCGTGAGGCTTTTCGAGGAATTGCGCCGGGAAGACGAGGATGCGAAAGGACTTGCAACCATAGCAGCCGCCGGCGGACTGGCCACATCGGTCCTGCTCGCCCGTGTCTAGAGCGCTTTCCGACCGGATGGGATCATCCAGTCGATAAGAATCTGCGTTTGCGCCGTCGAATTGTTGACCGGCCCGCCGCGCATTCCACGTTCGCGATTCCAGTCCTGGCCTGACCGCAATATCCTGAAGTATCAAAGAAGTTTACGCCCCTTGGGCTAACGTCGAGTTAGTACCAATCTTCACAGATGAGATCATCGTACTAACATACCAGCGAGGCTTTTTTCCTGTGAGGGTGCGGCATCCTTCCTGGAAAATCGCAAACCGACGCTTCTTTCGGGAAATTGCGAAAGATGCCGCCAGCTGGGGAGATCGACTGTGAAACCATGCGCCAAATATGTAGCCAGCATTTCGCTCGCGGTATCATTCGGTATCAACGTTCCTGCGTGGGCGGATGAAAAGCAGGACTTTTCGTCGTTGCAGATGCAGGGCGTTGAGCAAGTAACGATTGATGTCGATCTCGATGGCGCTGTAGAGCGGCTGTCCAGGGCCGTTCAATTTCCGACTATTTCGAACCAGGATCGAAACGATTTCGATACCAAGGCGTTTGACGACTATCACCAATTCCTCGTGGAAGCTTATCCCAATGTTCACAAGACCCTGAAAAGGGAAGTCCTGGGGGACCCTCGTCCATACAGCTTGCTTTACACGTGGGAAGGCAAGAACCCTGACCTGCCGCCTGCGCTGTTTTATGCGCATCAGGATGTAGTGCCGGTGCCGGATGATTCCCGTGATCAGTGGATGCAGGAGCCTTTTTCCGGAGCGGTTGCAGATGGCTATATCTGGGGCCGGGGCGTGCTGGACGACAAGAACCAGATCCACGGCATTCTCGAAGCGGCCGAAATGAAGATCAAGGAAGGCTGGCAGCCTTCCCGGACATTGTATTTCGTCTTTGGTCAGGATGAAGAAGTGGGCGGGCCGGAAGGCGCCAGGTACATTGCCGATGTCCTGGAACAGCGTGGAATCAAAAGATTTGCCTTTGTTCTCGATGAATCGGCACCGCTGATACCGGGCGTATTTCCTGGTATTCCGGATAACACAGCGCTCATCGGCATCGCGCAAAAAGGCTATATCAGCCTTGAGCTGGCCGTGCATGGCGTTGGCGGACACTCCTCGCAACCTCCTGAAGAATCAAACATCGGGATATTGGCGAAGGCCGTCACAAAACTCGAAGATGCTCAATTCCCCTATCGGATTCATGAGGCTGTTCGCCATCAGTACCGCTACATGGGCCCTGAGTTGGATGAAGCCAAACAGCCGATGTATGCCGCGGTTGCCTTTGGGAAAGACGGTGAAATGACCGACCTCGAAAAGCAATTCATCGAGGAAATGGCTTCCGATCAAGTCACGAGAGCCATGCTGCACACCACGATAGCCGTTACCATGTTCAACGCCGGCATCAAGGACAATGTGCTGCCGCCCTCGGCGACCGCAGTGGTCAATTTCAGGCCAATGCCCGGCGATACGCCCGAGGTGATAATCGAGCATGTCAAAAAGGCCATTGACGATGATCGCATCACCGTCAGGGACATTTCCGCGTCCACTCCCGCCACCAACGTGGCCAATCCGGACGGCGACGGGTACAAGGCGCTTGAAAAAACCATACGCCAGATATGGGGCAATGATCTTATCGTGGCGCCATTCTTTGTGATTGGCGGCTCGGATTCCAAGCATTTCCAAGCGCGTGATTTCGCTCCCGATGTTTACACCATCACGGGAATCCAGCTTGAATCAATGAAGGAGTTTGCCGGTTTTCATGGCGTCAATGAACGCATCAAAGTGGATGAGTATGGAAAGACAATCGGGTTCTTTTATCGGCTAATGGACAATCTGGAAGATCTGTAGAACGGCGACGAACTTCCGTTCGGCGATCCCGTTCGCGTCCTCCCTGCCACCAACGGCAAGCCCGCGAAGGCCGGGATAAAGGGACCGCAGCCTGGCCATTTCTTCTACCCATCCTGCATGAGTGGGAGTATGTCCCGCCAAATCCGGATTTGATCTGGCGGGATGTGCTCCGGGAGATTTAAGCGGCAAGATCGGCCCGTAATTTCGTCATGGCTTGCGCAGCATTCGCTGCTTCGCGCCCTTTCTGGACGAAGTGCCGCTTGAAAATATCTATGTGGTGCTCCGTTTCCTGAAACTGATGTGGTGTCAGGGATACCGAAAGCACGGGAACGCCGGATTCCATGCCGGCCTGCATCAGGCCGTTCACGACCGCTTGCGCTACGAAATCATGCCGGTAGATGCCGCCGTCAACGACCAGCGCGGCCGCGGCTACGGCCGCATATCGGCCTGTCTTTGCCAGTTCCCGCGCCAGCAGGGGCATTTCGAAGGCGCCGGGCACATTGAAGACATCGACCTGTTCCGACGGGATTACCTGGCAAAACCCGGCCAAAGCCTGATCGACAATATCGGCGTGCCAGCTCGCCTTGATGAATGCGTATCGGGTGTGTGTCATAGAGATCTCCTTTGTAACGACACGTCACCCAAGGCGATCACATGCACAACGGCCGACAAGGCTCCGGAGCGCTTGTCCTGAAAGCGGGACCGCTTTCGGGATCAGAGCTCGCTCCAGGATCAACGCCTTGGGCATATCACTGCCGCCAATTCCGATCCGGATTTGACGGGATATGCTTCAGCCGTACGCACGTTCTCTTCCATCCGGACTGTAACCGTCGGCCCAGGAGTTGCACCTGGTCTGCTGACCCTTCCATAAGGAAGGCGCTCGCGGGCTCGCAGCATGACTGCTCACCGCCGGTGGGGACTTTCACCCCGCCCTGAGAACGGAAGGACTATTCTCGCAAAGCAGCCGGGTTTGCAAGTGGTAGTGCAGGAAGGCTTACGTCTTGGGGCGGCGTCCGGGGTTGAATCTGCCGGCGGAAGGCGAAACGTCCTGCATACCGGGCGGTTTCAAGAATCAATATGTCGATCCATGGAGGACTGAAGTAATGAATGGCAACCGTTTCCCGCTCCTAGGCACGTGTCGATGCGGGAAAATTGAAATAGAAGTCACCGCACCCCCTTTCATGACCGCGGCCTGCCACTGCGAGGGCTGCCGGAAGATGAGTTCCAGCGCCTATTCCCTGACCGCGATGTTTCCGGCGCAAGCCTTGCGCGTCACGAAGGGCAAGCCTGTGAAGGGCGGGATAAAGGGGCCGGAGCTCGACCATTTCTTCTGCCCGTCCTGCATGAGCTGGATGTTCACGCGGATCACGGGCATCGACGATTTCGTCAACGTGCGCCCGACGATGTTCGACGAGCCGGAATGGACGCGGCCCTTCATCGAGACGATGACGGCCGAAAAGCTGCCCTGGGTGGAAACGCCTGCCCGGCACAGCTACAAGGCATTTCCGCCGATGGAAGATTTTCAAAGGCTCATGCGGGAGTTCGCCGAGCGGTGACGATCGCCTGTGGGCGTGGTTCGGCGGGCGGCTACTCGGTGTCCAGGCGATACTTCAGGAATGTGCTGCCGGCGTAGTCCACCTCGCCGACGAATGCGGCACCGAGACGCTCAAGCCAGCGCAGATGCTTTCGCGATGGCGGCAGGAGGAACGTCACGAAAGGAATGCGCTCGTCCGACTTCGCGAAAGCGAGGGCCTTGCGGGCGATCCGCGTACCAAGGCCGAAGCTTTCGGGTTTCAGCACCAGGCCGAAATCCCATTCGTCGCCCTCTTTCTGAAACCCGCCCCATCCGGCGTAGGCACCGCCACACAGAATCGCCCAATGGCCGAGACCGTCACGGCGCCAGCAATCTTCCTTCGCCTTGACGAAATCATCGCAAATTTGCCGGTCCCAGCGCCCGGTGAGGAGGGGCATATGCTCTGCGACGCGGGGGTCGTTCATATGCGCGAGGATTTCCTCAGGCGAGATTTCCGGCAGCCTTGCGAAAGTGATTTCCTGTGGTGAAGCGATCGTCAAAGGGGTTAGGTCCGTGCAGGGGTGAGGGGCCGGTTGGCAGGGCAAGGAGCTACCACCGGGAAGGACGCGCCGGAAGCGTTGAATGTCTATCTCAACGTCATTTGATCGGTGGGTACGCTTATTCCGGATACCAGTATTGAGCGTCAGCCTGGCCGCGTTCGATCCGCACGAAGTTGTTGGTGAACACGCGATAGGGGTGGCTCCAGTCGCCATCCGGCCAGCGCACGCGGATCTGCGCGCGTTCCGCGACACCCACGCCCACATGCACGAAGCCGATCTGGCCAGATGCATGGCCGCCGCCGACCTGAAGATCCTTCGTGATGGTCCGGTTGCCGATCTTCACGCTGAGCTGCGCGCCGATCGCATCCCGGTTCGGCCCGTTCTGAAAAAGTTCCACACCGATCCAGTTGCCGAGTGGGACCGGGTTTGCCTTCGTGCCGCCGCCGAGATTGCGGAAAAGGCTGACCGGGCCTTCGCGGTTGACCACCAGAATGTCGGGCAGGCCATCCATGTTGAGATCGACAACGCCGCCGCCGCGCCCTTTGCGGTTGAGCGCTACGCCCGCTTCCATGCCGCGTTCGGTGAAGGTGCCGTCCCACTCCTGAACAAGGAGATTGTCGGGATCGTAGCTCGCGAAATCCGGCATGGCCTCCACATTGCCCTTGGCGATGAAGAGATCGGCGAGCGTATCGTTGTTCACGTCCTCGAACTGGGCATGCCAGCCGGTCGACGGTTTTGAATCGTCGCCCGCATAGGGCCGGTGGGCGGTAACGCCGAGATCGAATGCGATGTCCCGGTAGATCGGAAACTCCTGCTCGCTTTCCTTGTCGAGCGTCTGCAGCTTGGTGTCGCCCATGCTGGTGAGCGCATATTCGGGAAAGCCGTCGCCGTCGAGATCCGTACTGGCGATCCCCATGCCCCAGATCTTGACGTGCTGCCAGCCGTCGGCCTTGCGGTAGGGACGTGGCGGGCGGCCCGGCGGCACGGCCCAAAGCTGCTCCTCTCCGCCGCGATAATACTGACGGTCGTTGGAGATCCTCAAGGCGGGCTTGCCCGACCGGTTCCAGTCGGTGAAAAGCATCGACAGGCTGCAATAGCCGGGCGAAAGCGCGAAGGCGTCGCTATAGTCCGGCGCTCCCTCGCCGCGCGGCCGGTATAGCATGTTGTCGTGGCAGGTGCCCCAGGGAGAGCCCGGCGCGCTACGGTCGACATAGTTTCCGAAGGCGAGCGTCGGAAAGGCCTTGTCCGGCTCGAACGTGGCGGCAAAGCCCGTCGACCATGCGCGCCCGCCATCGAAGGCCCAGGCGCGGTTCGCCTCCTCGAAACGGCAATCCCCCTTGCCTTTCAGGAGCAGGTTTTCGCCGACCCTCATGACGGCGAGATCCTTGATCCCGTCATTGTCGATATCGATGGGATAGGCGCCGGTGACCTTTTCCATCAGCCGCTCGGGCAGGTCCAGCCGGACCTCCTCGAAATGGAGCGCGCCGCCGGCGGACGACAGGTTGCGGTAAAGCTTTGCCCGCGTGGTGCCGCCCGCGACGAAAAGATCGGGCTTGCGGTCGCCGCTGCAATCGAAGACCGCAGCCCCGCCGCCGACGAAAAACTCCCACGGGCCGGTGTATTTGTGGTCGATACCAGCGTTGGAAGCCTCTTCGGAAAAATGCGGCAAGGGCGTCAGCGTGGCACCATCCGCCTTTGCCGAAAGGGGCGTCAGCGCCAGGAATGCCGCGCCGGCGAGAAATGATGTCCGGGTAAACATGCGGCCCGTCATTGCGAAATCTCCAGGCTGCGAAGGAAGGCGACGATCGACTGGCGATCCTCCTCGCCAAGGTCCTCGTAGCGCTTGCGTATCTCTGTAGCTTCGCCCGCATGGGCGCGGATGACCTCGTCAAGCGTCGTGAGATCGCCGCGATGGCCATAGGGCGCGGTGGAGCCGACGCCCCAAAGCTCGGCAGTCATGAAGACGTCGCGCTCCACGAAGCGCTGGGCAAGCAGTTCGTTGCCAAGCCGTTCGCGGCGCTGGTCCGATACCTTGTGGCGCTTCAGATCGCCGAACAACGGCACGAGAATGCGCCCCTGATCGTCGCGCGGAAGCGCCTTGACCCAGGAAAGGGCCTCAAGATCGAGCTGGATCGGGCGGTCGACCTCCGCCTGGCGAAGCGTGCCGGCGGTGTCGAGCGGGCCGGGATCGGTAAAGACGGCGGCTTCCAGAGGGAGGGCGGGGATATGGCATTCGGCGCAGCCGATTTCTGAAAAGCGCTTTTCGCCCTCCGCCGCCGCTTCGCGCCAGATATCGGGAAGATCGGTCTTTCGCCCAGGCGCTTCGCGCGTCGCCAGCCAGGCGACAAGTGCGGAAACGTCGCCTTCGCCGATCTCGTCGCCGATCCCGTCTCCATCGAAATCGTCGGTGCCGGTCCAGCGCGCGCCGAAACGCTCCGCCGCCTGAATGCCGTGATGGGCATTGAGCGCGTTGACCGTGAACTGGCGCAGCGAAACGATGACGCCCTTGTGCGATAGCGGGCGGATGACAAGATCCTGGTCAACGCCCTCAAGCTTCGCGAAATCGACGATACCGTCCGGCCGTGCCGTGATCGCGCCGAAGGAAACCCCCTTGGAGGAAAGCGGGCGGGCCACCGCTTCGCCCGTCTCGCGAGCCTCGGCAAGGGCCGCCTTGCGCTGGCGGTGAAGCTCCGCCGTCATTTCGCGCGCGAGAAGTTCGACAAGCCCCACGCCCTGAAGCGCGATGGAATTGCGCTGGTTGGAAAACTGCGGATCGACCGTGTCGAAATCCGCGCTTTCAAAGCCTTCGGACACGAAGGCACTGCCTGAAAAAGGCGCGCCCGCGCCAAGCACCGGGTCGAAATGACAATCGGCGCAGGAATTGGCATCCGGCCCGGCGAGGCGCTGATAAGCCTCAAGCGCGGGTCGGCGGCGCTTCGTCGGTATGATCGCCTGCGTGGCATCGGGCCTGCCGGCGCCGTCCTTCCCGACGAATTTTCCCTTGAACAGCGCCTCGCCCCTTTCGACAAGGGCTTGCGATTTCTCCGCGGTATCCGCCGCGCCAGGATCGAACGGCGCATGGGAACCGATTACCTCTTCCGACCACGGCCTTTCGGCCGCAAGGGCATGGGCCGGCGCCATGGCGATTGCCGCACCGGCCAGTAAAGCGGCCAGCGGTTTGCCCATCAGATCGTCTCCTCCCGCAATCCGGCCTGAAGGCCG
Source organism: Stappia sediminis (assembly GCF_009826895.1). Lineage (GTDB taxonomy): Bacteria > Pseudomonadota > Alphaproteobacteria > Rhizobiales > Stappiaceae > Hongsoonwoonella > Hongsoonwoonella sediminis. The sequence continues at coordinate 648,141 of NZ_WUMV01000003.1, forward strand.
GGCCGCGCCTCGTTGAACATCTCGAAGTCGAACCTGCGCATGGCCTGCGCGAGCGTGCCGTGCACGATGAGATCCTCCTCCCAATCGACGGATTCGATTTGAACGGTCTTGCGAAGATCCTCCACCAGCGCCTCCTCCAGCCCCTGGCGCAGGCCCGCTTCCATGTAGCGATAGGCGATGATGCCGGCACCCGTCAGGATGATCGGCGAGGGGCTGAGGATCGCGGCGAGCCTCGCCACGCCGTAGCCGAGCGCGACGCCTGCCCTGTGGAACGCGTCGAGCACGGCCTCGTCGCCGCCCGCCGCCGCATTGACAAGGTCGGAGAAGGTTCTGGCGGAAACCGGAATTTCCTCCGGCGGCGTGGAAGGCGGCAGGTCGCGAGCCATGCGAACGATCGCATAGTCGCCGAGATAGGCTTCAAGGCAGCCGTGTCGCCCGCACCGGCAAAGCGCCCCGCCGGGAATGTGACTGGTGTGGCCGATCTCCGCCGCGGCCCCCGTTTCTCCCACGAAAAGCTTGTTGTCGACGTAAAGCCCCATGCCGACGCCATAGTCGATGAAGATCACCGCAAAGGTGCCGCGGTAATGACCCGGCTTCGACCAGTGAAGGGCTTCCGCGATCATGTTTGTGTCGTTGGAGAGCATGCAATGCGCGCCTATCGCACGGCTCAGCGGCTCGACCACGGGCACGTTGCGAGCGGGCAGGGCCGGGCTCCAGACGATCGTGCCGGCGCTTGAATCGACCACGCCCTGGGCGGCGATCGATATCTCCAGGAGTTTCGTGTCCGAAAGCTCGTTGGCGTCGCAAAACGCTTTCGCCGCGCGGACAAGCGTTTCGGCAAATGCGTCACCCGAGATATTCGAGCTGTCGAAGGAGCGGCGCTCCCGCGCGACGATGCGCCCGGCATAATCGGCAAGCACGAGATCGATCGTATTCACGGAGATCTTGATGGCGACGACGCTCGCCGCCGTCGGGTTGAGCGCGAGGAGCGTGCGCGGCCGCCCGCGCGCCATCGGCACCTTCTGGGGCGCTTTCTGCGCGCTGTCCTCTACGCCTGCGATCAAGCCTTCCTGGATTAGATCGGAGGTGATCGAGGTGACGGTCGCCGGGCTCAGCTGCGTAGCGCGCCCAAGATCGATCCGCGCCTGCGGGCCATCCCTGCGCAAGGCCTGAAGCACGATCGACCGGTTCTGCCGGCGTATCTGATCGCGGTCAGCCTTTTCCGTCATTTTTTTCGACTAGCCTCACGTTTCCACCCATGATTTCGCCGGCGCTCATCCCTCGTTATTTTTTGGTACGCCGATCTGTTTTACGAAACCATGTTGACAGCAGGAACGGATTGGAGCAACTTTTTTTCGGACGCCAAAAAAATTACCGTGCAGGGGTTCACCACCGGTGCCCGCACGAAATGCGCGGCGTTGAAGAAGAATTTCCGTTCCGCATGGGAGGGACGGTGTGTCAGGAGGAAACACCAAGATGAAGAAACTCATTCCAATCGTCGCGGGCGCGCTTCTGTCCGCCACCGCCTTGACCGCGGCCAACGCGCAGGACATCACCGTCGGCGTGAGCTGGTCGAATTTCCAGGAAGAGCGCTGGAAGACGGACGAAGCGGCGATCAAGGCGGAGCTGGAAAAGCTTGGCGCGGAATATATCTCCGCTGACGCGCAGTCCTCGGCCGCCAAGCAGCTTTCCGACGTGGAAAGCCTGATTTCGCGCGGCGCCACCGCCCTTATCATCCTGGCCCAGGATTCCGAAGCGATCCGCCCGGCCGTGGAAAAGGCCGTGAGCGAGGGCATCCCGGTCGTCGGCTACGACCGCCTGATCGAAATCCCTGAAGCCTACTACCTGACTTTCGACAACAAGGAAGTCGGCCGCATTCAGGCGCGCGAAGTCTTCAAGGTCCAGCCTGAAGGCAACTATGTCTTCATCAAGGGCTCGTCCTCCGATCCGAACGCCGATTTCCTGCACTCCGGCCAGCTCGAAGTGCTGCAGGAAGCGATTGACGGCGGCAAGATCAAGGTCGTCGGCGAAGCCTATACCGACGGCTGGCTGCCGGCGAACGCCCAGCGGAACATGGAACAGTTCCTGACCGCCAACAACAACGAGGTCGACGCTGTCGTCGCCTCCAACGACGGCACCGCCGGTGGTGTGGTGGCAGCTCTTGCCGCACAGGGCCTCGACGGAAGCGTTCCGGTCTCCGGCCAGGACGGCGACCATGCCGCCCTCAATCGCGTCGCACTCGGCACGCAGACGGTTTCCGTCTGGAAGGACGCACGCGAACTCGGCAAGGCGGCCGCCGACATCGCGGTCGAACTTGCCAAGGGCAAGGCGCTCGAAGAGGTCGACGGTTCCCAGAAGTGGTCCGGCGGTCCGAGCGGCGTTGAAATGTCCGCGACGTTCCTGGCGCCGATTGCGATCACCAAGGACAACCTCGACGTGGTGATCGACGCCGGATGGGTGTCCAAGGACACCGTCTGCCAAGGCGTGGCAGCGGGTTCGGTCGCCGCCTGTAACTGAGGCAAAGTCCCAACGTATCGGGCCGGCCGGCGCGTCCGGCCGGCCCGGCAGACCGGGCCGACTGCCGCAACAATTTAAGGATGAACGCCGGAATGCGGCGTTCGATCCCCGCAGGCGAAAGTACCCGGATGCCGGCCGCGAGGCGGCGGTCCGCTGCGAACCCAGGTTCCAAGCATATATGCTACGAAGCTTGAGCGGTTTCCCGGCCCGCCTGAAATGGGCCGGACGTACCGCTCACAATTTCCCATGGAGTTCCCATGTCGACGAGTTCTGACATCAAGCCGGCATCGTCGGCGCAGCCTGCGACGCAGCCGCGCTCGGTCATCCAGGCGCTTGAAATCGACACCCGGATGATCGGCATGATCGCGGCCCTTCTCGTGATCTGGGTCGGATTCGACATCTTTTCCGGCGGCAACTTCCTGACGCCGCGAAACCTGTGGAACCTCTCGGTCCAGACGGCATCCGTCGCCGTCATGTCGACAGGCATGGTTCTCATCATCGTTACGCGCAACATCGACCTGTCGGTGGGCTCCGTCCTTGGCGTGACGGGCATGATCATGGCCGTCTTCCAGGCGAGCTATCTGACCCCGGCGCTGGGCTTCAACCACCCACTCGTCTGGATCGTGACGCTTCTGGCCGGCATGTCCATCGGCCTCGTGATCGGTGCATTGCAGGGCTATATCGTCGCCTTCATGGGCGTTCCGGCCTTCATCGTGACGCTGGGCGGCCTGCTTGTCTGGCGCGGCGCCGCCTGGTGGGTGGCGCAAGGAAAGACGATCCCGCTCACCGACGACAACTTCAAGCTCATCGGCGGGGGCGCGAATGGCGCCATCGGCGAGACATGGAGCTGGATCCTCGCCGCGATCGCGGTCGCTCTGGTGGTGCTTGCGACCGTCAACGCCCGCCGGCAGCGCAAGCGCTTCGAATTCCCGCTCAAGCCGATGTGGGCTGAAATCGTCACGGTGGGACTTGCCTCCGGCGCCATCATCGCCGCGACCTGGGTCGTCAATGCCTACACGCTGCCGCCCGCGCTCGCCCGTCGTTTCGCCAAGGAACAGGGCATCACCATACCGGAAGGCGGCCTCGATATCAGTTTCGGCTACGCCGTGCCGGTCCTGGTCGCCATAGGCGTGGGCATCGTCATGACGTTCCTTGCCAAGCGCACGCGCTTCGGCCGCTACGTCTTCGCCATCGGCGGCAACCCGGAGGCCGCCGCACTTGCCGGTGTCGATACCCGCAAGATCACCGTCTACGTCTTCGCGCTGATGGGCATGCTCGCGGCCATTGCCGCCGCGATCTCCACCGCGCGCCTGACTTCGGCCACCAACGCGCAAGGTACGCTCGACGAGCTTTACACCATCGCCGCGGCGGTGATCGGCGGAACCTCGCTTGCCGGCGGTGCGGGAACGATCGCCGGCGCGATGCTGGGTGCGCTAGTCATGCAATCGCTGCAAACGGGCATGGTGCTGATGGGCCTCGATTCACCGCTGCAGAACATCGTCGTCGGCATCGTGCTGGTGCTGGCCGTCTTCGTCGACACGCTCTACCGCAAGCGCGCGGGCTGAGGGAGGAAACAATGGCAGAAAATCTGGGACACGAACCCGGCTCCTCGACGGTAAGCGGCACCCCGCTCGTGGAAATGCGGGACATGTCGATCTCCTTCGGCGGCGTCAAGGCGGTTGATCATGTCTCCGTCGACCTCTATCCCGGCGAGGTCGTCGGCCTGCTCGGCCACAATGGCGCCGGCAAGTCCACCTTGATCAAGATCCTTTCGGGTGCCTACCGGCGCGATGCGGGCGACATCCACATCGACGGACAGAAGGCGGACATCAACAACCCGCGCGATGCCAAGCGCTACGGCATCGAGACGATCTACCAGACGCTGGCGCTTGCGGACAACGTCGATGCGGCGGCCAATCTCTTCCTCGGCCGTGAATTGCGTACCGCCTGGGGTACGCTCGACGATGTCGCCATGGAAGCGGCGGCGCGTGAGGTGATGCACAGGCTCAACCCGAACTTCAGGAAGTTCAAGGACCCGGTGCGCGCGCTTTCCGGCGGCCAGCGCCAGTCGGTCGCGATCGCCCGCGCCATCTACTTCAACGCCCGCATCATCATCATGGACGAGCCGACGGCGGCTCTCGGGCCCCAGGAAACGCAGCAGGTGGCGGACCTGACGAAGAAGCTGAAGGACGAAGGCATCGGCATCTTCCTCATCAGCCACGACATCCACGATGTCTTCGATCTCGCCGACCGTGTGGCGGTGATGAAAAACGGCCAGCTCGTCGGCACCGCCCGCACGTCCGACGTCACCAAGGACGAAGTGCTGGGCATGATCATCCTCGGCAAATGCCCGAAGGGCGCAAAACCCGGCCCCGGCGCGATGGCGAGCGAAGAAGCCGCCTGAGTACAAATCTTCGTCGGACTTAGGCGCTGGATCTATCCAAGCGGCATCATGCCGTTGCTACGAATGGTGCATCGCAAATAAGCCGGGCCGGCTTTTCCTGCGGTGCACTATTCGCTAGTCTCGACCGCATGCGTGCGCTTCCCGAGCTATCCCCGGACATGTCCGTCTTCCTCGATTTCGACGGCACTCTGGTTGAAATCGCCGACAAGCCGGAAGATGTCGATCCGGCGGACGGGCTGAAAACAACGCTGAGCGGCTGCCTGTCGTTTCTCGGTGGTGCGGTTGCCGTCGTCAGCGGGCGTCCGATCCAGGAACTGGACTGGTTCCTTTCTCCCCTGCGCCTTCCCGCAGCCGGGCTGCACGGGCTCGAATACCGCCTGAAGGCCGAAGACCCGGTCGTTGCGGCGGAAATCGGAACGGAAATCGACGTACTGCGCGAAAGGCTCGCCTGCGCGAAAATCATCCGCGACGGTGTTTTCGTGGAGGACAAGGGCTCGGCCCTCGCCGTGCACTATCGTGCCGTGCCGCAATCCGGCCCCGATATTCTCGCATTCATGAAAGACGCGATCGCCGACCTGGAGGACCTGCATCTGGTTTCCGGCAAGATGGTCGTCGAGGCCAAACCGGATTTCTCCGACAAGGGCAGTATCGTGGAGGCCTTCATGGAAGAGCGGCCGTTTCAGGGGCGCATTCCGGTCTTCATCGGCGACGACACGACGGACGAGGACGGAATGCGCGCCGCCCGCCAGCTCGGAGGATTCGGAGTGAAGGTGGGGGCGGGCGAAAGCATCGCCGATTTCCGCCTGAAGGATGTTGCCGCGGTGCACGATTGGCTTGCCGCGGGCCGAAACGATAATCTTTGAAGCGCGTCACCACGATCCAAGAGGTTTTATTGCCCATGCTATCTGTTGAGCCCTCGCTCGATCTCGCGATTATCGGCAATTGCTCCTGCGCGGCGCTGATCGACAAGGCTGCCCGGATCGTCTGGTGGTGCCTGCCGCGCTTCGACGGCGATCCCGTTTTCCACTCGCTGCTTGGAACGCGCGGCGAGGAGGGCGACGGCTCATTCGCGATAGAGCTTCCAGGCACCGTGCGCTGCGAGCAGCAATACATCGAAAACACCGCGGTCGTGCGTACGCGCCTGTACGACGAGGCGGGCAACGCCATCGAAATCACCGACTTCGCGCCGCGTTTCGAGCGGGCAGGGCGCATGTTCCGGCCAACGGCCATCGTCAGGCGCGTCAGGCCGATTTCCGGCCATCCGCGCATTCGCGTGCGCTGCCGCCCGCGCATGGCCCACGGCGAGCGCGTGCCCGACATCACCTTCGGGTCGAACCATATCCGCTATGTCGGAAACGGCACGACCGTGCGCATGACGACCAATGCCTCGGTCACATATGTGCGTAACGAAACGCCGTTCTTCCTGGACGGGCCGATGTCGTTCCATCTGGGACCGGACGAGAGCCTGACCGACCACCCGGAAAAGCTCTGCCGGGAATTCGAGGAAGAGACGATCCGTTACTGGAAACTGTGGACGCGGCGGCTCGGCCTTCCTCTTGAATACCAGCAAGCGGTGATCCGGGCCGCGATCACGCTGAAGCTTTGTACCTACGAGGAAACCGGCGCGATCATCGCCGCCGCGACCACCTCCATTCCGGAAGCCGCGGGAACAGAACGCAACTGGGACTATCGCTACTGCTGGCTTCGGGATGCGTTTTTCGTCGTGCGCGCGCTCAACTCGCTCTCCGAGATGGAGACGATGGAGAACTATCTGCGGTATCTGAACAATATCGCGCTCGTGACCGACGGCGAGCACGTTCAGCCGCTTTACGGCATCGGCCTGGAAGCCAAGCTTGAGGAGAAGATCGTCGATCTTCCGGGCTACCGCGGCATGGGGCCGGTGCGCGTGGGCAATCAGGCCTATGAGCATTTCCAGCACGACGTCTACGGCAATATCGTGCTCGGCGCTTCGCAGGCCTTCTTCGACCGGCGCCTTCTGCACCAGCCCGGCATCGACGATTTCGAGCGGCTGGAGAAGATCGGCGAGCAGGCCTACCGCATGCACGACCAGCCGGATGCCGGCATGTGGGAACTGAGGACGCGAGCGCGCATCCACACCTCCTCGTCGCTCATGTGCTGGGCGGCCTGCGACCGGCTTGCCAAGATCGCGAAAAACTTCGGCCTCGACCAGCGCGAGACGTTCTGGCGGGAGCGGGCCGACCGGATCCACGCCGTCATCTGCGAGAAGGGCTGGAGCGAGAAGGTCGGCGCGTTCGTCGAAAGCTTCGGCGGAAACGATCTTGATGCAGGCCTGCTCTTGATGGCGGAGGTCGGCTTCCTGCCCGCGAACGACCCGCGCTTCGTCAAGACGGTCGACAAGATCGGCGAGACGCTGAGGAAGGGAAACCATCTCTTCCGATATCATGCGCCGGACGATTTCGGCGCACCGGAAAACGCCTTCAACATCTGCACTTTCTGGTACATCGACGCGCTTGCCAGAATGGGCCGCAAGGAGGAAGCGCGCGAAATCTACGAGACCATGCTTTCCTGCCGTAACCACGTCGGGCTTCTGTCCGAGGACACTACGCCCTCGACCGGCGAGCTTTGGGGCAATTTCCCGCAGACCTATTCCATGGTCGGCATCATCAACGGTGCAATGCGGCTCAGCGCCAATTGGGGCAGCGCGGTCTGACGTCCAGGGCGGGAATTTGCCGAGCGGGGAGGGTTACGCGAAGATAGGCGCTGCCAATAATACAAAAGGGGGTAGGAAGCGGGCATGTCGCGCCTCGTCGTCGTCTCGAACCGCGTAGGGCCACTCAAGGACACGGGCAAGGCGGGCGGTCTCGCGGTGGCCCTGGTGGACGTCCTCCAGGAAATGGGGGGGCTGTGGTTCGGATGGACCGGGACGACCTCCGACGAGGGTTCCTTCGGCCCCTTGCAGACGGAAGCCGTCGACACCGTCACGCTTGCGCAAATCGACATGACGCAGGCCGACTACGACGATTTCTACGCCGGCTATGCGAACCGTACCCTTTGGCCCGTGCTGCACTACCGGCTGGACCTTGCCGACTTCAGCCGCCGCTACGAGGAAGGCTATCGGCGTGTGAACGAACGCTTCGCCACGCGCCTGAGGCCCATGCTCAAGGCCGACGACGTGATCTGGGTGCAGGACTATCACTTCTTCAATTTCGCCGCCGAACTGAGGGCGATGGGCGTTACCAACAAGATCGCCTTCTTCTTGCACATCCCGTTTCCCGCCCCCGAAATCCTGGCCGGGTTGCCGAATGCGGATCAGCTTGTGCGCCGCATGCTTGCCTATGATCTCATCGGTTTCCAGACGTCGCGCGACGCCGAAAATTTCCGCCGTTTCGTCGTCAGCGAAATCGGCGGGAAAGACAAGGGCAACGGCGTGGTCTCCGCCGGCGGGCGCGAAGTGCTGGTGCGCGGATATCCGATCGGCATCGACGCGGCGGGCTTCGCCAAGCTTGCCACGACGCCGGATGCCAGGCGCCACACGGCACGGATAGAAAAGCTCGTCGGCGGGCGTCCGCAGATTATCGGCGTCGACCGGATCGATTATTCCAAGGGCCTTCCCGAACGTTTCCGCGCTTTCGAGCGGCTCCTTGAGGACTATCCGGAAAACCGGGGCGGCGTCAGCCTCATGCAGGTGGCTCCTCCCTCGCGCTCCGAACTCGACGCCTACGCCGAAATCCGCCGCGAACTGGAAGAACTGACCGGACACATCAACGGCCGCTTCGCCGACCTGGACTGGACGCCGATCCGCTTCATGGCGCGCTCCTTCACCCGCCGCGCGCTTGCCGGTATCTATCGCGCAAGCCGCGTCGGTCTGGTGACGCCGCTCAGAGACGGCATGAACCTCGTTGCCAAGGAATATGTCGCGGCCCAAAGGGCGGAGGATCCGGGCGTGCTGGTGCTTTCGCGTTTCGCGGGCGCCGCCGAGGGCATGCCGGAGGCGCTGATCGTCAATCCGCATTCGACGGAAGGAGTGGCGGCCGCGCTGCAGACGGCACTCACCATGCCGCTGGAAGAGCGCCGCGACCGCTGGCAGGCGATGTTCGATCGCATCTGCGCGCAGGACGCCTCCGCCTGGGCGCGGGAAATTCTCCGCGATCTGGACGCGTACAGCAAATGAAAAGGGCCGGCGGCGGGCCGGCCCTTCGCTCATTCGGGCGTGGGGTGATTATTCCGCAGCGTCCACCTTCAGCACGCCGCGGCGGATCTGGTCTTCCTCGATCGATTCGAAGAGCGCGCGGAAGTTGCCTTCGCCGAAGCCTTCATCGCCCTTTCGCTGGATGAATTCGAAGAAGATCGGCCCGATCACGGTCTTCGAGAAGATCTGCAGCAATATCTTCGTCATGCCGCCGTCGACGACACCTTCGCCGTCGATCAGGATGCCGTGCTTCTTCATGCGATCGATGGGCTCTTCATGGCCTTTGACGCGCTCGTGCGACAGCTCGTAGTAGACCTCCGGCGGGCTGGGCATGAACCTCAGGCCGTTGTCGGCGAGCCTGTCTGTCGCGTCATAGATCGCGTCCGTGCCGACAGCGATGTGCTGGATGCCCTCGCCCTTGTACTTGCGCAGATATTCCTCGATCTGGCTGCTGTCGTCCTTGGACTCGTTCAGCGGAATGCGGATCTTGCCGCAGGGCGATGTGATCGCGCGCGAGAGGAGGCCCGACGCCTTGCCTTCGATGTTGAAGAAGTGGATCTGCTTGAAGTTGAAGAGCGTGCGGTAGAAATCCCACCACTTGTCCATATTGCCGCGATAGACGTTATGGGTCAGGTGGTCGAGGTAGTAAAAGCCCACGCCTTCCGGCTTCGGATCCCGCTCGCCGAGCCACTCGAACTCGGCGTCATAGGCCGATCCCTTGTCGCCGTAGCGATCCACGAAATAAAGAAGCGAACCGCCGATGCCCTTGATCGCGGGCGCATCGAGCGTCTTGTCCTGGCCGGTATATTCCTCGGCACCGTTCTTCAAGGCATGTTCGAGCGCATGCCCGGCATCCACCACGCGCCAGGCCATCGACGGCGCGCAAGGGCCGTGCTTTTCCACGAAGCGTGAGGCGAAGGAACCCGGTTCGGCATTCAGCACGTAGTTGATGTCGCCCTGACGGTAGACGGTGACCGCCTTCGTCCTGTGGCGCGCGACCGGGACGTAACCCATACGGCGGAAAAGCGCATCGAGCTTTTCGGGCTCGGGATGGGCGAATTCGACGAATTCGAAACCGTCCGTGCCCGCGGGGTTGTCCTTGGTAATTCTGGCGGGGGGCGCATCGTGCGGAAACGGACCCATGGCGAACCTCCTCCTCGCAAAAACCTAAGTGATCGCGAGTCTGAAGCAAACGGTATGCAACGGGTGTGAGAAATCGCTTGCGTGCGTGATCGGATTGCGGATTTCTTGCATCAATGGGAAATCGGTGCACGAAATGATCGAACTGGATGGTTTCGACCGTAAGTTGCTTGCAAGCGTCCAGGCCGACGCTTCCGCCACCAACCAGGAGGTCGGCGACAGGATCGGCCTTTCCGCATCGCAGGTCTCGCGCCGCCGCCAGCGGCTGGAGGCCGCCGGCGTCATCCGCCGCTACCGGGCCGATATAGACCCGGCGGCAGTCGGCCTCGATGTGATCGCCTTCGTCGGCGTATCGCTTGCAACCCACAGCCCGCAGAACGCAAGCCGCTTCCAGAAGCTCATCAAGGCGCTGCCGGAAGTGCAGGAAGCGCATATGCTAACCGGCGACATGGACTATCTGCTGAAGGTAGCGGTGCCGGACCTGAAGGCGCTGAGCAGCCTGATCAGCGACGACCTTCTGCCGCATGAGGCGGTGCAGAACGTCAAATCCTTCATTGCGATGGAAACGCTTCGCGACGACAATCAGCTTCCGTTCGAAAGCCCATGAGGGTATCGAATTCGACACTTGACGATTACGTAAGCGTAAGCGAAGGTGCGACGAATTTTCCAGGGCCGGATACGTTCGGGCACAGTGAGACAGGGAGAACGCAATGTCGCTGGCGGAAGTAACAGAAACCATCAAGTCCAAGGTATCGGGTGGCGGTATCGACGATACGGTGAAATTCGACCTCGGCGGCGATGGCGTTGTCTTCGTCGACGGAGCGGACGTGTCGAACGAGAACAAGGATGCCGACTGCACGGTGATCATGTCGCTCGAAAACCTCCAGGAAATGCTGGCGGGCGACCTCGATCCGACGAGCGCCTTCATGTCCGGCAAGCTCAAGGTGGAAGGCGACATGAGTGTCGCCATGAAGCTTTCAAGCATCGTCTGATCCGGCGCAAAGCCGAATTTCACGCCGAATTGAGCGCTGGGCCGCAATGGTCCGGCGCTTTTTCGTTCAACCGGTCCTTTTTCCGCGAAAACGATCGCATAGCCTTCTCGAAAAGGTGGCGAAGAGGAGAGGCCCATGCCTTCATATGCCCAAAAACTGGCTACGTTTCGTGCACTGCACGAGCGAGACGGGGCGTTTCTCATGCCCAATCCACACGATGCCGGAACCGCCCGCATCCTCGAAGGGCTCGGCTTTGAGGCGATGGCGACCACAAGTGCGGGTTATGCCTGGACGGAAGGCTGTGCTGACGTTCAGGGCCTGATCACGCGCGAAATGGCGCTCGGGCACGCCCGCAAGATCGCGGAGGCAACCTCATTGCCGGTGAATGGCGACCTTGAAAACGGCTTCGGCGATGCGCCGGAAGACGTGGCGGCAACGATCCGCGGCGCCATCGAGGCAGGGCTTTGCGGATGCTCTATCGAAGACCTGTCTCAGGCAAGCGGTACGAAAGAGTACTATCCGCTCGATTTTGCGGTGGAGCGCATCAAGGCAGGCATTGCCGCGAAAAAGGAACTCGCGCCGGACTTCGTGCTGGCGGCGCGCTCCGAAGCGCCCATCCGCTCGGGCGAAGACCTCGATGCTGCGATCGAGCGCCTGAACGCCTATGCGGATGCCGGTGCCGATCTTGTCTATGCGCCAGCACTCGTTTCGGTGGACACGATCGCCGAAGTCCGCCGCCGGGTACCCGCGAAGCTGAACGTGCTGGCGGGCAGACCCGGCTTCAAGCCGACGTTCAAGGAACTGTCGGACCTTGGCGTCACGAGGGTCTCGATCGGCGCGGGGCTGTCGCAAGCCGCCTTCGCGGCATTCTATAATGCGGCCAAACGGTTGAAGGACGACGCGGATTTCAGCGTCTTCAGCGAAGCGCAGAACCTTGGCGAGGCTCTGTCCTTCATGCGTGGGCGCGATGATGACTGACCTGACGGGCTTGAGGCTTGCAATGCCGGAGGATGCACAGGCGATTTCCAACCTCGCAAAGGCGGCTTACGAGCGATATGTCCCTGTCATGAACGCGATTCCATTGCCGATGAGCGCGGATTATTCCGCCCATATCGCGGATGATACCGTTCTCGTGCTCGATGGCGGCGATGGCCTCGATGCATCGCTCGTGCTCATGGAACGAAGCGACCACCTTTACATCTGGAGCATCGCCGTTTGCCCGAAGGCACAGGGAAAAGGCCTTGGCGGCAAGCTGATGTCGCATTGCGAAGCCCTTGCGCGCGGAAAGGGCTTGAGCGAAATCAGGCTCTTTACCAATGTCTTCATGAGGGAAAACCAGGCCTGGTATCGCAGACAGGGTTTCGTAGAGACGGGAGAGGAGCAAATCGGGGACAAGCGGATCGTCCATTTCGTCAAACGCCTTGGATGATCAACCTTTGCTGCTTTCGCACCCGCCCCGCCTGCCGTAAGCTTCGCCAAAACATGCAAACAGGGGTGTGAAACGAATGAGCCACGTTCTGGTGTTGGGAGCGGCCGGAATGATCGGCCGCAAGCTGGTGGAGCGACTGGTCGAGGACGGCAAGGTCGCGGGCCACGAGATAACCCGGTTGACGCTTGCCGACGTTGTCGAGCCGACCCATCCGCCCGGACTGGCGCTGCCCGTCGACACGCACGCCGCCGATATCTCCGCCCCCGGCGAAGCCGAGCGCCTTGTCGCCCACGCGCCCGATGTGATCTTCCATCTTGCCGCCATCGTCTCCGGCGAAGCGGAAACCGACTTCGACAAAGGCTATCGGATCAACCTCGACGCCACGCGCGCGCTTCTGGAAGCGATCCGGAATTTCGGTGGCGACTATCATCCGCGCCTCGTGTTCGCCTCTTCGATCGCAGTCTTCGGCGCTCCTCTGCCGGAGCGTATCGCGGATACTTTCCAGCGCACGCCGCTGACGTCCTACGGGACGCAGAAGGCCATCAGCGAACTGCTGGTGAACGACTACACGCGCAAGGGCTTTCTCGACGGGGTGAGCATCCGCCTGCCGACGATCGTGGTCCGTCCGGGCAAGCCGAACAAGGCGGCCTCCGGCTTCTTCTCCGGCATAATCCGCGAACCGCTGAACGGCGAGGAAGCGGTGCTGCCCGTCGGCACGGACGTGGTGCACTGGATGGCGAGCCCGCGCGCGGCGGTCGGTTTCCTGATGCATGCCGCCGAACTCGACGGCGAAAGTATCGGCCACGACCGCGCGCTCACCATGCCGGGCCTTGCCGTCACCATCGCGGAGGAAATCGCAACGCTTGCGAAGGTGGCGGGCCCCGCGAAAACGAACCTCATCCGCCAGGAGCCCGACGCGGCGATTGCAAAGATCATTGCCGGCTGGCCGCGAAGCTTTGACGCGGGACGCGCGCTGTCGCTCGGTTTCAAGGCCGATGCGAGTTTTGAGGAAATCGTGCGTCTCTACATCGAGGAAGAAAACATCGAGGTCTGACAGGCAGGCGATTCTCCGGCAACCGTCAGTCGGCGTCGGACAAGGCCTCGTCCTTGTCGAGGTCGTATTTCTTCATCTTCTCGTAAAGCGCCTTTCGCGAAATTCCGAGCGCCTCGTAGGTCGCCTTCAGGCTGCCGGCGTTGCGGGCGATTTCGGACGCTATCAGCGAGCGTTCGTAGGCTGCGACGCGCTCGGCGAGGCTCGACGCGTCATCCTGGGCACCGTCCGAGCCAAGGTTTTCCAGGCCGAGGACAAAACGGTCGGCGACATTGCGCAACTCCCGCACGTTGCCGGGCCAGGACTTGGCCATCAGCCTGGCGAGATAATCCGGCGACACATCCGGGATTTCGCGGCGATAACGCGCGCGCGCTTCGCGAGCAAGGTGATGGAACAGCAGGGGAATGTCCTCCCGCCTCTGGCTGAGCGGGGGAATTTCGAGCGTCACGACGTTGAGGCGGTAGAAAAGGTCCTTCCGGAAGCGGCCTTCCTTGCCTGCGCGCTCCAGATCGTCCTTCGTCGCAGCGATAAAGCGCACGTCGAGCGGTATCGACTTGTTGGAGCCGAGCCTTTCTATGGAGCGCGTTTCGATGACGCGAAGGAGTTTCACCTGGAGATCGAGCGGCATCGATTCGATCTCGTCGAGGAAAACCGTGCCGCCGTGCGCATGCTCCAGCTTGCCTATTCGCTGCTTGCTTGCGCCGGTAAAAGCGCCTTGCTCGTGGCCGAAAAGTTCAGATTCGATGATCTCCGCGGGCAGGCCGCCGCAATTGAGCGCCACGAACGGGCCGCCGCTGCGCGTGCCCTCCTCATGCAGGGCGCGGGCGACCACCTCCTTGCCCGATCCCGTTTCGCCGATGATGAGGATATCCGCATCGGTGGAAGCGAGCGAGGAGACCATCGCGCGCAGCCGCTCCATCGCCGGCGAACGGCCGACAAGGCGGGCTTCAAGGCCGCCGCGCTCGCCAAGCTCTTCTCTGAGCGCCCGGTTTTCCAGCACCAGGCGGCGCTTTTCCAGCGCGCGTTCGACAACTGTCGCAAGCATGCCGACGGGGAAAGGCTTTTCGATGAAGTCATAGGCGCCGGCGCGCATCGCCTCGACGGCCATCGGCACATCGCCATGGCCGGTGATCAGCACCACGGGAACCGCCGGATCGACCTCGAAGGCGTTGCGCATGAGCTCAAGCCCGTCGACCTTCGGCATGCGAATGTCGGTCACGAGCACGCCGTAGAAATCGCGTCCGAGGTGGTCTTTCACAGCCGTAGCGCTGTCGAAGGCGCGAACTGCATGGCCGTGCAGTTCGAGCCCCTGTGTCAGGGCTTCCCGCAATTCGGCTTCATCGTCGACGAGAAGAACGGTGGCGTGATCCATCGTGGTCCTGTGAGTTCATTCCGCAGCCGCCCGGCTTTCGCCCTCAAGCGGCAGGCGCACCGTGAAGAGTGCGCCACCGTCCTGCGATGTCGTGACACTCAGATTGCCGGAAAAGTCATGGACGATCTTGTAGGCGATCGAAAGGCCGAGCCCCAGCCCCTCGCCGACATCTTTCGTCGTAAAAAACGGGTCGAACACCTGCGAACGCAGTTCCTCCGATACGCCGGGTCCATTGTCGGCGACTTCGATGAGGGCGAAACCACCCTCGACTTTCAACGAAATGCCGACTTTGGCGCTCGTCCTGCCGCCGACGGCGTCAAGCGCATTGGATATGAGATTGAGCACGACCTGCTCGAGACGGACGCGGCCGCCCAGGACAACAGGATCGCCAGCGTCCTTGTCGACGATGATTTCCACGTCGCTGCGCTTGATACGCGGGGAGAGGAGCATCAGCGCCTCGTCGATCACCGTGATGAGCCGCACGGGCTTGAGTTCCGTCCCCGCCCGGCGGGTGAAGCCTTTCAGCGTGCGCGAGATCTCCGCCATGCGCTCGACCATGGCGATGATTTTTTCCAGGTTTCCGGCGGCCTTGTCCTGCATCTTGCGCTCAAGCAGTAGCTGGGCATTTTCCGCGTTCGAACGGATGGCGGCGAGCGGCTGGTTGAATTCGTGACTGAGGGCTGCCGACATGCGCCCCAGCGTGGCGAGCTTCGCGGCCTGGACAAGTTCGGCCTGGGCAAGGCGAAGCTCGGCTTCCGCAGCCTCGCGCTCCTCCACCTCGCGCGCAAGCAGCTTGTTGGCTTCGGAAAGATCCTGCGTCCTTTCGCGAACCCGCCGCTCCAGGCGAAGGGCGGCGGCGCGATCGTCGCGCATCTTGCGGATTGTCGCCTTGCGTCTTTCAAGCGCGGCCCATCCCGTTCCCGCCAGGAGAATGCAGACGAGCGCCGCGATGATCCAGGCCTTCGAGGTCTGCGAGCGGGCGATCTGGGTGTTTGCCAGCGTCGAGACTTCCCAGCCGAGCACGGTGAGCGGTTTGGTCAGCCGCAGCGCGTCGAGGCGGATCGCGCCGTCGTCAAGCTGTACGATGTCAAATCCCGAGCGAAGACGTGCATCCAGAAAGATGGAAGATGGCGAACCGCTCGTGGCATCCGCATATTCCACCCCGCGCGTTGTCTCCACCATCCTGCGGCCCCGCCAGGAGGGGCGGTTCGTCACGACGACCACGCCGCCATCGTCGAGCGCGACAAGCGGATCCTTTGAAAGGGCCCAGGCCTGTTCGACCGATGCAAGGTCGACCCGCACCGCGACCGCGCCAACGGTTTCCCCCCCGGAACGCACGGCGGAGGCGAAGACGTAGCTTCCCGCCCGCAGCGCATCGCCGCGCAGAAGCTGGCGGCCGAGCCGGCCCTCCATCGCCTCGCTGAACGCTGTGTCGAAAGTCTGCATGCCCGCCGAATGCGGCCCCTGCGACGGCCATGCGCTGGACGCGATCGTGCGCCCCGACATGTCGAGGAAGACAACCTCCTGTGCACCCGACATCGCCGCCACGACGGAGGCGACGCGCTCTCCGTCCACCCGGCTGCCTCTCGAGATGAGGGCGCGCACGTCCGGGCGCTGGGCGAGAAGCGGAGGCAGAAGGCGGAACTTGTCGAGCTGGCGTTCAAGCGTCGCCGCCTGAACGGCGAGCGAGGCATCGGCGCGGGTACGGATTTCGTCCAGGAACAGGCGCTCGCTGATCCGCGACGTGACGAAAGCGACGACAACGGTCAGGCAGGCGGCGGCGATGAGCGCGAGCGCTGTCGAAAATATCTCCCGGCGTTTTCTCGTCAAGCGGTACATGGAGGCACTCTACAGCCGAAATCCGCGAAGTTCATCCGCTTCCATGCGAATGTACGGTGTCGTCCAGCCGAAGGTCACACGTTTCCCGAGCCGATGATCTCGCGCCGGTCGATGGCGATCGTCTTGATGAGCGCGAGCGCTTCGCCGCCCGGCGCGAGGCCAAGCTCTTCCACCGATGCCCGGGTCAGGCGAACGCGAAGCGGCTGTTCGCCGATGCGACAGAGAATTTCGGCGTAGGGGCCCGTTTCGCTCGTAATCGCCTCGACCATGACCGGCAGGCGGTTGCGGATGCTGAGGCCGGAAACTTCGCCCACAGCAAGCGATACGTCGCGCGCTCGCACCCGAAGCCTGACTTCCGTACCGGGCTCAATGCCAGTTACCGGAACCTGAAGCTCATATCCTTCGACGCCGATCGTCGACAGGCTCCAGCGGCTGTCCGTCCCGGTGACGCGGCCGATGAGAACGGAGCCCGCTTCGTGACGGCCGGTCGCGACGCCAAGGTCGAGCCGCGTCATGATGTCCGCCGTAGATCCGCAGGCGACCGTCTCGCCCTTGGAGATGACGACCAGCGTGTCGGCAAGGCGGGCGACCTCCTCCAGCGCGTGGCTGACGTAGAGGATCGGGATCTTCGCTTCGTGGCAAAGCCGGTCGAGGAAGGGCAGGATTTCCGATTTACGGCCCTGATCGAGCGAGGCGAGCGGCTCGTCCATCACGAGCGCACGGGGGGAGGAGAGGAGCGCGCGGCCGATCGCCACCCTCTGGCGCTCGCCACCGGACAGGGTGCCGGGCCGGCGTGAAAGCAGGCTTTGGATGCCCAGCAGTTCCACAACCTCTTTAAAACGCGTCTTGTCGATCGTGCGGCCAGCCCATCGCGCGAAGGCGAGGTTCGCTCTCACCGTCAGATGCGGGAAGAGGCGCGCTTCCTGAAAGACATGGCCGATGCGCCTGCGCCTTGCCGGCAGGTCGATGCCCTCGCCGGAATCGAAGAGCGTTTCGCCGTTGATGGCGATGCGGCCCCGCTCCGGTCTCAAAAGCCCGGCGATCATCTTGGTAATGGTCGATTTGCCGGCGCCCGAATGGCCGAACAGCGCCGTGACGCCCGCATCCGAGCGGAAGTTGGCCTTGATCGGCAAATCGCCGGCGCTGCCTTCGATATCGACCTCTATCACGCAGCACCCCCTATGCGGCGGGCAAGGCGGCGCGCGACGGCTTCCGAGGCAATCAGCGCCCCGAAGGCCACGACGACGGAAATGATGGTGAGCCGAAATGCCGCGACCTCTCCGTCGGGCGTTTGTGCCGCGGTGTAGACGGCGAGCGCCAGCGTGCGGGTTTCGCCGGGGATGTTGGAAACGAAGGTGATGGTCGCGCCGAATTCGCCCATTGCCTTGGCGAAGCCCAGGATGCCGGCGGCGAGAATGCCGGGAAGCGCCAGTGGCAGCGTGACGATGGCAAGCACGATGCTTCTATGGAGACCGAGCGTCGCCGCCGCTTCCTCAAGTTTCGGGTCGACGGCTTCTATGGCAAGCCTGATCGGCCTGACCATCAGCGGAAAGGCCATGATGCCGGCGGCAAGGGCCGCACCTGTCCACCTGAACGCGAAGGTCAGTCCGAAGGTGCTTTCCAGGAAGGAGCCGACCGGACCCGATCGACCGAAAAGGATCAACAGCACGTAACCGGTGACGACGGGCGGGAGGACGAGCGGCATGTGAATGACGCCGTTGACGAGGCCGTGACCGGGAAAGCGCCAGCGGGCAAGGGCGTATCCCGCGAAGACCGCGACTGGCAGGGCTACGGCAAGCGCGGTTGCCGCGACCTTGAGCGTCAGCGTCAGTGCCTGCCATTCGGCCGAGGTGAGCGTGATCACCGCGGCCTCAATCGACAGGCCGCAAGCCTGCGGCGCGAAACGCTTCACGGGCTTGCGGAGTTTTCAGGAAGGCGAGAAATTCCTTCGCACCCTGTCTTGCGATCGTCGTGACAGCGGCGGGGTAGACAATGGCCGGATGGCTGTCTTCCGGGATCTCGGCAACGACGGCCACGTCCTTCTCGGCGATGGCGTCGGAGGCATAGACGATGCCAAGCGGGGTTTCGCCACGGGCGACGGTGGCCAGCGCTATGCGCACGTTTTCCATCGGCGCGAGCCTGCCGGCGAGATCTTCATAAAGGTTCAGGTCGCTCAACGCCGCCTTTGCATAGCGTCCGGCAGGGATCGTTTCGGTGTCGGCTACGGCGAGGCGACGGTCCCCAAGGCGCGAGAGGAAGCCTTCCGTCGTCAGTTCAAGAGGCTCCGGGTTCGTTTTCGGCGCGACGACGACGAGCGTGTTGGTGGCGACGGTGATTATCGTTTCAGGAACGACCGCGCCCGCATGGCGGACATGATCCATCCACAGCTCATCGGCGGAAAAGAAGAGATCGGCGGGTGCCCCGGCCTCCACCTGGCGCGCGATCGACGCCGTTCCGGCGAAGGAGTAGACCACTTCCGTTCCCGTCTCCCGCGCGTAGGCTTTGCCCGCCGCCTCGAGAGCGTCCTTCAGGCTTGCGGCGGCAAAGATCGTCAGCCGCTCCGCCGCGTCCGCCGGGGACGCCAGCGCGAGCGCGAGCGCAAACACGGCGGCGATTGCGATGTGAAGGCGGCGCATCAAGTGCAATCCTTCGATATGTATGATGATACACATCGAATGCTAGCCACTGTCCCCTCCCGGTTCAATATCCATTTTCGCCTGCGCGACGAGTGCATCCAGATCCTTCCCGGCGGAGGAGGCAAGCGCAGCCTCTACCGCACGAAAACGGGCAAGCACTTCCTTGCCGAGCATGGTCAACTGCGCGCCGCCGCCGCCCCCGGCGCCGCCCTTGCCGGTTTCGATCAGCGGTTCTTCGAAGCCGCGATTCAACTCTCCCACGAGGTTCCAGGCCCGCTTGTAGCTCATGGAAAGGCGGCGCCCGGCAGCGCGAATCGAGCCGGTTTCGGCGATGCCCTGCAAAAGGTCTGCCTTGCCGGGACCAAGCGCGACGCCCGGTGCCAGCACGATGCGCAGCCTGACCTTGGGAAAATCGCCGGCCATCGCGCGATGCTCAACCGCCAACCCGACGGTCTTCGCGGATCATGCTGGCGGCTTTCTCGGCGATCATCATCGTAGGTGCGGCCGTGTTGCCCGAAGTGATCGTCGGCATCACCGAGGCGTCGACGACCCGCAGGCCCGCGACACCGCGAACCCGCAAACGTTCGTCGACGACCGAACCATCGTCGGCCCCCATCCGGCAGGTGCCGACCGGGTGGAAGATCGTCGTGCCGATATCGCCGGCGGCCTTGGCAAGATCATCGTCCGTGTGGACCCGCGAGCCGGGCAGATATTCGACGGGCTCGTACTTCGAAAGCGCTTCCGCGCTCATGATCTTGCGGGTAAGGCGAATTGAATCCGCCGCGACCCTTCGGTCATTCTCGGTGGAAAGATAGTTCGGCTTGATTTCCGGATGATCCGCCGCATCGGCCGAGGTGATGTGGATGTGGCCGCGACTTTCGGGGCGCAGATTGCAGACGCTTGCCGTGATCGCCGGGAAGGAGTGCAGCGGTTCGCCGAAACGGTCGAGCGAGAGCGGCTGAACGTGATACTCGACGTTAGCCGTTTCGAAAGCCGGATCGGATTTGGCAAATACGCCGAGTTGGCTCGGCGCCATCGACATCGGGCCCGAACGCTTTGCCGCATATTCGAGCGCGATCTTCGCCTTGCCGAAGATATTTGACGCAAGCTGGTTGAGCGTCCTCGTATTCTTCACCTTGAAGATCGTGCGAATCTGCAGATGGTCCTGCAGGTTCTCGCCCACCGACGTATTTTCCACCGCAACCTCTATGCCGTGTTTCGACAGGACCTGCGGATTGCCGATGCCGGAAAGCTCCAGGAGTTGCGGCGACCCTATGGAGCCTGAAGAAAGCAGGATTTCGCCGGCGGCATCGACGCTCGCGTCTTCGCCGCCGAGCTTCAGGTCGAGCCCGACCGCCCGTCCATCTTCCATGCGGATGCGCGAAACCTGGGCTTTCGTAAGCACCTCGACGTTCGCCCGCTTCATGGCCGGCTTCAGGAAGCCCTTTGCCGCCGTCCAGCGCACCCCGCCGCGCTGGGTGACCTGGAAATAGCCGGAGCCGAAATTGTCGCCGCGGTTGAAGTCTTTCGTTTTCGGAATTCCGACCTCCTCGCATGCATCGCGAAAAGCGTCGAGAATTTCCCAGGAAAGGCGCTGTTCCTCCACCCGGCAGCCGCCACCTCGACCGTGAAACTCATCCTCCCAGGCGTAATGATCCTCGCCCCGTTTGAAATAGGGCAGGATATCGTCCCATCCCCAGCCGGCCAGGCCGAGCTGACGCCAATGGTCGTAATCGCTCGCCTGCCCGCGCATGTAGATCATGCCGTTGATGGCCGAGCATCCGCCGAGCACCCTGCCGCGCGGATAGGCGAGCGTACGCCCGTTAAGGCCGGCTTCCGGCGCAGTGGAATAGCCCCAGTCCGTCCTGGGGTTGCCCATGCAATAAAGATAGCCGACCGGGATGTGGATCCAGATGTAATCGTCCTTGCCGCCGGCCTCCAGCACGAGGATGCTCACGTCCGGGTCTTCGCTCAGCCGGTTGGCAAGCACGCAACCCGCCGATCCCGCGCCGACGATGATATAGTCGAAGCTTCCAAGATGCCGCATGTCCTGTCCGGGCGCCCCTTCCCCTTGCCCCGCGATTGCGGAGCAGCCGTTTTGATTTTCTGGAGAGACAGGATGCTGCCGGGCAGCACGAATGGCAAGGCGGCCGAATGTAGCGGTCAGTGATTGTCGCGCGGGATCCCTTTCGTGTGGGCCACGTCGCGATATTTTACCGCAGGCTTCAGCACCATTCCCTTGTCGAACTGGTCGACCAGCGAACGCTGGATCTCCTGCCACGGCGTCTGACTTTCGGGATAGGGGAAACCGCCCTTCGCTTCGAGGTCCGCCCGGCGTTTGGCAAGTTCTTCGTCCGAAATCAGAATATTCGCCGTGCCCTTGCGCAAGTCTATGCGCACGCGGTCCCCGGTGCGGATGAGCGCAAGCCCGCCCATGGCCGCAGCTTCGGGAGCGGCGTTCAGGATCGACGGCGATCCGGAAGTGCCGGATTGCCGTCCGTCGCCGATGCAGGGCAGCGAATGAATGCCGCGCTTCAGAAGCGCGGCCGGCGGCTGCATGTTGACGACTTCCGCGCCGCCCGGATAGCCGATCGGCCCGGTGCCGCGAATGAAGAGCATGCAGTTCTCGTCGATCTCAAGCGACGGATCCTCGATCCGGTGATGATAATCCTCCGGCCCTTCGAAGACTATGGCGCGGCCCTCGAACGCATCCGGATCGTCGGGGTTCGAGAGATACCTCTTGCGGAACTCCTTCGAGATAACGCTTGTCTTCATGATCGCGCTGTCGAAGAGATTGCCCTTCAGATTGACGAAGCCGGCATTCTTTACCAGCGGGTCCGACACCGGGCGAATAACGTCCGGATTCAGATTTTCGGCATTCCTGCAGTTCTCGCCGATGCTTGCGCCATTGGCCGTCACGGCATCCGGGTGGGGCAGCAGGCCGGCCTTAATGAGTTCCGCCACGACCGCCGGTACGCCGCCCGCGCGGTGATAATCCTCGCCCAGGTATTCGCCGGCCGGCTGAATGTTCACGAGAAGCGGGATTTTATGGCCGAGGCGCTGCCAGTCGTCATTGTCGATTTCCACGCCCAGATGACGTGCAACGCCGTTGAGATGGATCGGCGCATTCGTCGACCCGCCGATCGCCGAATTCACCACGATCGCATTCTCGAAAGCCTCCCGGGTCATAATGTCCGAGGGTTTCTTGTCCTCTTCCACCATTTCGACGATGCGACGTCCGGTACGATAAGCGACCTGCCCTCGTTCGCGATAGGGCGCGGGGATGGCCGCTGAGCCCGGCAATTGCATGCCGAGGGCCTCGGCAAGCGAATTCATGGTCGTCGCCGTGCCCATGGTATTGCAGTAACCAACGGATGGCGCGGCGGACGACACAAGCTCCACAAACTCGTCGGAATCGATTTTGCCCGACGCCTGAAGCTCTCTCGCTTTCCAAACGATCGTGCCTGAACCGGTACGCTCGCCCCGGTGCCAGCCATTCAGCATCGGCCCGACGGAAAGAGCGATCGCGGGAATGTTGACCGTTGCCGCCGCCATGAGACAGGCAGGCGTGGTCTTGTCGCAGCCGATCATCAGCACCACGCCGTCCAGCGGATAGCCATAAAGGACTTCCACGAGGCCGAGATAGGCAAGGTTGCGGTCAAGCGCGGCCGTCGGACGTTTTCCGGTTTCCTGGATCGGATGAACGGGAAACTCCAAGCAGATGCCGCCGGCGGAGGTAATGCCGTCGCGCACGCGTTTGGCAAGTTCGATGTGATGCCGGTTGCAGGGAGACAGATCCGAGCCCGTTTGGGCGATGCCGATGATCGGTTTGCCCGACTGCAGTTCTTCGCGCGTCAGCCCATAGTTCAGATAACGCTCGAGATAGAGTGCCGACATGCCGGGATTTTCGGGATTGTCGAACCATGCTTGCGAGCGAAGCGGGCGCTTGTCCTTGGCTGTCATAATTACCCTCCGCGTGAAGCGGTATAGTGCCGCTTTCGTTCATTGTGATATCCCTTGCCGCGCGCGCCAGAAAGCGAGCAGCGGCGGAATAGTGAACTCATACCCAATAATAGGGCCTTCGGCGCAGGATCGCGAGCGATTAAGTACTATTTATTCGCGTCTGATTTCGGCCTCCACCGGGCAAGCAGGCCCGCATTCGTGACGACCGACACGGACGAAAGCGCCATGGCCGCGCCCGCGACCGCCGGGGTCAGAAGCCCGAATGCCGCAAGCGGGATGCCGATGACGTTGTAGATGAACGCCCAGAAAAGATTCTGCCGGATCTTGGACACGGTCGCGCGTGAAACGGCGATCGCATCGGCCACAAGGCCCGGACGCGACCGCATCAATGTGATTCCGGCGGTTTCCATCGCGACATCCGAGCCTTCGCCCATGGCGATGCCCACGTCAGCGGCCGCAAGTGCAGGGGCATCGTTCACGCCGTCGCCGACCATGGCGACCGTCGATCCACCCATGCGCAAGGACGCGATCGCATCCGCCTTGCCTTCGGGCGGGACGCCGGCGGTGATTTTATCGATACCGATCCTGGACGCGACCGTTTGCGCGACCACTTGCGTGTCGCCGGTGAGCATGACCGGCGTCAGGTGAAGCGAGCGAAGGCGATCGAGAGCGTTCGGGGTTTCTTCGCGGATACGGTCTGCCATGGCGATCACCCCGACGACACGCCCGGCGACGGCGACCGTCGCGCAGGTCTTTCCTTCCGCTTCGAAACCCCGCGCGATCTGATCCGCCATGAAGCGGTCGATCCCCTGATCGTCCATCAGCCGCGCGTTGCCGATCACGACGCTTTGTTCGGCTATCGTGGCGATCAGGCCCCGGCCCGGCACGGATTTGAATGAAGAAGGCTGGGCAAGGGGAAGGCCCCGCTTTTCGGCTTCCGCGATCATCGTCCTGGCCAGCGGATGTTCGCTCGGCAATTGCGCGCAAGCCGCGATCCTGATGAGGCGATCCTCATTGCGGTCGAAGGCGCGGATATCGGTGACGGCGGGTTTTCCTTCCGTCAGCGTGCCGGTCTTGTCGAAGACGATGGTGTCGATCTTGTGAGCCACCTCAAGCGCTTCGATATCGCGGATGAGGATGCCGGCGCGCGCCGCCGCGCCCGTTCCCGCGACGAGCGCTGTCGGCGTGGCGAGCCCGAGCGCACAAGGGCAGGCGATGACGAGCACGGCAACGGCTGCACCTACGGCCTCGTCCAACGCAAAGCCGAAAACGAGCCAGCCGGCGAAGGTGGCGAGCGCGATCGCGACGATTACCGGAACGAAGATGGCCGATACCCGGTCGACCAGGTGCTGCACCGGGGCCTTGCCCGTCTGCGCGGCTTCCACAAGACGGATGATGCGCGCAAGCTTGGTATTCTCATCGAGCGCGGTCGTGCGTACGTCAAGCGCTCCGGAGCCGTTGATCGTGCCGGCGATCACTTCAGCGCCCGGTTCCTTGGAGACGGGCAGGCTCTCGCCGGTAATGAGCGATTCGTCGAGTTCGCTTACACCTTCCAGGATCTTTCCGTCGGCGGGAACGCGTTCTCCGGGCTTGACGAGGATGCGGTCGCCTTCGCGCAAGTCGTCGACGGATACGGTCTCGAGGCCGCTATCCGTGATGCGATGCGCCACATCGGGCCTCAGCGCCATCAGCGAGCGGATCGCCGATGTCGTCGTGCGCTTGGCGCGAAGCTCCAGAAGCTTGCCGAAAAGGATCAGCGTCAGGATGACGGCGGAAGCCTCGAAATAGAGGTGGCCGGCATGGGCGGGACCATTGGCGATAATCCGGTAGAGGCTGTAGCCGTAAGCCGCGCTCGTGCCGAGTGCCACCAGCACGTCCATATTCGCGCCGCCGCCGCGAAGCGCCTTGAAAGCGCCAGTATAAAAGCGGGAGCCCGCGAAAATCTGCACGGGCGTCGCGAGCGCAAGCTGCACGAGCGGCGGGATTGTGATGTGGATACCGAAGAGCATGGCCACCATCGGCGCTACCAGCGGCAATGCAAGAAGCGCCGAAAAGACAAGCAGCAGGAATGTGCGCCGCTCATAGGCGCTCGCGCGATCGTCGGCCTCTTCTGCGCCCGCGCGACGGGACTTCGCGCTGTCTTCGTGGATTTTCGCCTCGTAACCGGCCTTTTCTATCGCCTTTATGAGGGCATTGGTGTCCGTGCTTTCGGCAGCGCCGATCTCGGCGGTCTCAAGCGGCAGGTTCACCGAGGCATGGGTGACGCCCGGCACGCGCGAAAGCACCTTTTCCACGCGCGCGGAGCAGGCCGCACACGTCATGCCGAAAACGTCGAGGCGGACGGTCTTGAGGGCTTCGTCCGGCGTTACTGCCGCATCCATTGTGAAATCTCCAACAACACCATTTCGGTGCTTGGTAGGTCTTCCAGTCACTGGAAGGTCAAGGCTGATCGAAGATCGTTTAGCGCCGGCTTGAAGCAAAAGCGAGGCGAACTTCGAGCGAAGAGCGCGAAAGCCCGTCAATTGCGCGGGCGCTCGCCGGTATAGATGGCACGGGGGCGTATCTGGTCCGGCCGCTGGTATTGTTCAAGCGCATGGGCGATCCAGCCGACGAGGCGCCCTGCGCAGAAGATCGAAACACCGGCATGGTCGGGAAGTGAAAGAATGCGCTGGATAACCGCGAAGGCGAAATCGATATTCGGGCCGTGGCCGAAAAGCGCATCGGCCGTTTCCAGAACCTGCGGCAGGAGACGCGCCAGCGGGTGGTCGATATCGGCTTCCCCGATCATGTCGATCAGGCAGGCGGCGCGGGGGTCCTTCAGCGGATAGATCCGGTTGCCGAAACCCGGCAGCGCCTCGCCGCGTATGAGGCGTTCCTGCATCGCAGGCTCAATGTCGGATGCGGACTGGATCGCATCGAGCCAGCCCCCCACTCGCTCGGACGCGGAACCGTGACGCGGCCCGGAAAAAGCGCCAAGACCGGCTATGAGAGCCGCATGCAGCGGAGCGCGCGTGGAGGCCGCACAGCGGACCGCAAATGCGCTGGTGTTGAATTCATGGTCCGCGGACAGAACGAGGGCCGCGCGAAGAAGGTCGATGGATGCGCTGCGCCGGATGCCCCACGCGTCCGCGATCTGCAGATGCGCCGGCGCCGAGGCCAGCGCGCCGCCAGTGAGAGCGGCAACGCCGCAGCGCAGCAGCGCGGCCCCCTTGGCGGTCAGCAGGCGGTGCGAGAGCGTATAGGCGGCGCGATCCACCGACGGCCAAGCGGCGAAGGCGATCATTACGCGTTCTATCGGACGAAGATCCGGCAAAGGCAGTTCGGACGCGGCCGGCGGCGGGTTTACGAAGGGATCGTCCGTGCAACCCCAAAGCAGTGTGGCGACGGATTCAAGGCTGGAAGAGCGGGCAAGCTGCACCGCCGGCTGGCCGCGATAAATCGGGCCGTCATCGGCGATCAGCGTAAGCTGCGTTTCAAGGGTCGGGCCGGGCATGACGGGTTTTTCAGCCGCGGTATCGCCGGTGTCGCGCCTGTCGCGCAGCGCCCTGACGTCCTCCGCGTGATAGCGGCGCTGCCGGCCGGGGCCGGGGATGGAACGTATGAGGCCGCGGCTGACGTAGGCATAAAGTGTGGCCGGGCGAACGCCGAGTTCGGTCGCGGCCTCGCGGGCGGAAAGGTAGATCGGTGACGACATGCATTGATTGTATTTATCAATATTGACGATATCAACACTCTTCCCGATTTTTCCGCAATGAAACGAAACGGGAAGGGAAAGCCATGACCGAAGTTTTCAAATCCGGCGGGAACGAACTGCCCCTCTATGCCCCGGGACTTGAAGGGATCATCGCCGCCGAGACGGTACTGAGCGACGTCGATGGCGAAGGGGGGAGGCTGACGTTGCGCGGCAGGCCGATCGAGGAGATCGCAGGTCATATGACTTTCGAAGAAGCGGCCGCCCTACTGTGGCAAGGCTTCGTGCCTGATGAATATCTCATACGGCTTCCCGAACTTTTCTCGCAAGCAAGACAGGCGGCGACGCAGGCCGTTGCGACGATGCAATCGTCTCCGGCAGGACTATCCGCCTATGAACTGATGCGGCTTGGCCTCGAAGCCTTGCCGCTAGACTGCGGTTGCGACGAAGCGGTGACGATCTCCGGCGCATTGCCTTACCTTTTCGCCGCGGCGAGCGCTATTGCGGCGGGCAGGCAGGTTTCCGCTCCCGATCCTACGCTTTCTTCGGCTGAAGACATGCTCCGCCTCCTTACGGGTAAAATACCGTCTGCGGACAAGGTCGCCGCGGCTGACCGCTATCTGGTGACGATCCTTGACCACGGCCTCAATGCGTCGACCTTCACGGCGAGGGTCATTGCTTCCACAGGATCAGACATGAGGTCGAGCGTTATCGGCGCTTTCGGGGCGTTGAAAGGTCCGCTGCACGGCGGTGCCCCTGGTCCGGTGCTTGATATGCTGGACGCGATCGGCGAGCCGGAAAACGTCGATCGCTGGATTGCCGGGGAACTGGCTGCAGGACGCCGGCTGATGGGCTTCGGCCACCGAATCTACAGGGCACGGGATCCGCGTGCGGATGTGCTGCGGGAGGGCCTTGCCCCGTTGCGCGGCACCTCGGAAAACCTGCGAAAAGCGGAAAAAATAGAAGCGGCGGCGCTGGCCGCACTTGCCCGGCATCGCCCGGAAAGGAAACTCCAGACGAACGTCGAGTTCTATACGGCCGTCCTTCTCGATGCCGTGAGTATCGACCGGGAACTGTTCACGCCGCTTTTTGCGGTCGGGCGGACGGTCGGCTGGTGCGCGCATGTGCTGGAGCAGCGCGCAACCGGCAAGCTGATCCGGCCGATGTCGCGCTACGTGCCAAAGGCCGCATGAAACGAAAATGCCGGCGTCAGAGGCTGACGCCGGCAGTCTGGTGATTGTAATTATTGTTATTTTATCGGTTCGTGATGATTTCCGGACCCATCAAGGCGTAAGGCAGCGATGTGGACAGGAACGGCAGATAGGTCACGAGTATCAGGAACAGGAACAGGATCGCGACGAAGGGAAGTGCCGCCTTCACGACCTGAACCAGGCTCATGCCCGTGATGCCGGAAGTCACGAAGAGGTTCAGCCCGATCGGCGGCGTTATCATGCCGATTTCCATGTTGACGACCATGACGATGCCGAGGTGGACCGGATCGACGCCAAGCTCGATGGCGATCGGGAAGACGACCGGGGCGACGATGAGGAGAAGCCCCGACGGCTCCATGAACTGCCCGCCGAGCAGGAGCAGCAGGTTGACCGCGATGAGGAAGGTGAACCAGTTGAAGCCGGCCCCGACCATCCAGTCCGTGATGGCCTGCGGAATGCGTTCCGATGTCAGCACATGGGCGAAAAGCAGCGCGTTGACGATGATGAACATCAGCATGATCGTCGTCTTGGAGCTTTCGACCAGCACCTTCTTCGTGTCGGCGTGGAAGCAGCCGGGCAGGAACTTCCACGCGATCAGGGCGAGATTGCGGACAAGGCTCTGGCCGAAACCTTCGCCCGGTTGACGCCATGGCACGCCCTTGAGCGGCCCCATGTCGCGATAAATGAAGATTGCGATGAAGAAGGCGTAAACGGCTGCAACGGCGGCGGCCTCCGTCGGCGTGAAGACGCCGCCGTAGATGCCGCCGAGAATGATGATGATGAGGAACAGCCCCCAGCCTGCCTCGCGCGCCGCAGTGGCGATTTCGGAGGCACCGGCGAAAGGCTGCTTGGGCATGTTGCGCATGCGGGCGTTTATGTAGATCGCGACCATCAGCATAAGGCCCGCGACGATGCCCGGAATCACGCCTGCCAGGAACATGCGCCCGACCGACACGTCGGTCGCCGCCGAATAGACGACCATCACGATCGACGGCGGGATGAGGATGCCGAGCGTGCCGGCATTGGCGATGACGCCGGCGGCGAACTCCTTCGTGTAGCCGACCTGGCGCATTCCGGCGATGGCGATCGTGCCGATGGCAACCACCGTCGCCGGCGATGAGCCGGAAAGGGCGGCGAAAAGCATGCAGGAAAAAACGGCCGCGATGGCAAGGCCGCCGCGCAGGTGACCGACGGTCGAGATCGCGAAGCGGATGATGCGCCGCGCAACGCCGCCCGTCGACATGAAGGCGGACGCAAGGATGAAGAAGGGGATCGCGAGCAGAGTATAGTTCTGCGAGGCGGTGAAGAGTTGCAGCGCGACGGAGGACATGCTGTCCTGCGAGAAAAGCGCTATCGCCAGAATGCTCGACAGGCCAAGCGAAATGGCGATCGGGACGCCCAGGAACAAAAGCCCGAGCACGAGGATGAAAAGGACTGCGGCTTCCATGGGTCTTCTCAGTCCTTCAATTCGTCTTTGTGTTCTGCGACGAGCTCTTCGGCCTCATGCGCGGCGATCATCGTCTCCCGCTCGCCCTTGATGATGGCGATCATCGCCTGCAGGCAGCGGAAGCCGAAAAGCGCAAGGCCGATCGGCAGCATGATGTAGGCGATCCAGCGCTGAACGCGATCCTGCGTGCCGAAGATTTCCTGGATGAGCTCGGGATAGCGCAAGTCATCGAGGCCGAAGCCGCGCTGAAACATGAAGTGCCAGTAGCCGAGCGCGCCGGTCTGGCGAAAGCTCGTATTGACATCGATGCCAAGCCAGCTGAGCCATCCGGCGTAGAGCAGGATGAGAGCGTACAGTACGCCGCAGAATGCGCCGAAAACGGCAACGACGCGGAATGCCTTTTGCGGCAGGAGGCGGATGAAGGCATCGACACCGAGATGCGAACCGATCTTCACGCCGTAGCTCATGCCGAAAAGGATCAGCCAGGCGAAGAGGATGCGGGTAAGTTCCAGCGCGCCGCCCCAGCCCGTGTTGAAGCCGTATCGGGCCACCACCTGAGTGAAGGAAATGATCGTCATCGCCGCCAGGAGGAGCGCCAGGAACGTCTCCTCGAAGCGGGTGACCCAGTTGTCCACCCTTTGCATGCGTTTCCCCCCGTGCGGACCGAAAACCGGCATCCATTGCCAGTGAAGCGCATCCGCGACGTTTGCGAAAGGCCCCGTCTCATACGGGGCCTTTCTTGGTCAGTCGTCGTTCGGTTGGAAACCGCTCAGCTGTTGGAGCCGGCAGCGGCGTCGATCAGATCCTTTCCGATGTCGCCTTCGAACTGGGTCCAGACCGGCTTCATCGCCTCAACCCATTTGGCACGCTGTTCGGGCGTGAGCTCGCGGACAACGGAACCGGCCTCGATGATCTTCTCGCGGTTGCCGGCTTCCTTCTTGGCCACCGCGTCGTTACCGGCCTTCGTCACCTCGTCGACGATGGTCAGGAACTGCGTGCGCGTCTCGTCATCAAGGCTGTCGAGCCATTCGGTCGAGGTCACGAGCAGATAGGCGAGCACCTGGTGGTTGGTCTCGGTGATGCCGTCCTGAACCTCGAAGAACTTCTGGGTGTAGATGTTCGACCAGGTGTTTTCCTGTCCGTCGACAACGCCGGTCTGCAGCGCGCCGTAGACTTCCTTGAAGGCGAGCTTCTGGGCGTTGCCGCCGATCGCCTCGATCATGGCGACCGCCACGTCGGAGGTCTGCACACGGAACTTGAGGCCGTTGGCGTCGGAAGGCTCGATCAACGGCTTGTTGGCCGAAAACTGCTTGAGGCCGGAAAGCCAGTAGCCGAGACCCTGGTAGCCGACATCCTGCATGACGTCCAAGAGGCCCTTGCCGGCGTCGGAATCGGTGAAGTTGCCGACGGCGTTCAGGTCCTGGAACAGGAACGGCAGATCGAAAAGACGATACTTGAGGGTGTAGGCCTCGAACTTCGAAAGGGACGGCGCAGCAAGCTGCACGTCGCCGAGAAGCAGGGCTTCCATCACCTTGTCGTCGTCGAACAGCTGAGAATTCGGGAAAACCTGCATGCAGGCCTTGCCATCCATCTCCTTGTTGACGCGCTCGGCGAGCATGGTTGCCGCATCGCCCTTCGGGTGGCCGGTCGCCGCCACGACGTGGCTGAACTTGATGACCATTTCGCCGTCGTCGCAGCCTTCGCTGGCAACGGCCGGAGCGGCAAAGGCAAACGAGACGGCCGCTGCTGCGGCCACGACGAACTTATTCATGGATGTCCTCCCAGACATTTTCTGCAAGTTCGAAGCGCCCACGGTCCGCAAACAGGCCGGACGGTCGATGGGAGACGCTCCGAAGGGCTGAAGGAATTCAGCCGTGCCGAAACGTTAGCAACTGCCGTGCCAGAATGCATCATGGCGAAAAATACGGCAAATCTGCCTTTTGCTGGCAGCATGGGAGGCGCTGCATGTGTCGAAATCGACACATGCAGGCATTCCGATGGGTGCTTGAGGTAACGTTTTGTAAAGCCGAAGCCCGCCGCCACCTTGCGGCTATGCCCGGCCTTCCTCGACCGCGTGGCAGGCGACGCCCGTTTCCCCGGCGCCCATGAAGAGCGGCAGTTCGCGCTTGCAGCGCTCGTTGGCGAGGGGGCAGCGCGGATGGAAGGCGCAGCCTGGAGGCGGGGTGATCGGGTTCGGGATTTCTCCTTCAACCGCCTTGCGCGGACGCCCGGACATCTCGAGATCCGGGATGGCCTCCAGAAGCATTCGCGTATAGGGGTGGCGCGGATTTCGGAAGAGTTCCTTTCCGTCGGCGACTTCAACGAGTCGGCCGAGGTACATGACGCCGATACGCTTCGCCATGTGCCGCACGACGGCGAGGTCATGGCTGATGAAGAGGTAGGTGAGGCCGAATTCGTCCTGCAGATCCTTCATGAGGTTCAGGATCTGAGCCTGGACGGAAACGTCCAGCGCGGAGGTCGGTTCGTCGCAGACGAGAAATTCTGGCTTCGAGGCGAGCGCGCGGGCGATACAGATGCGTTGGCGCTGGCCGCCGGAGAATTCATGCGGATATTTCGCACCGTCGCGCGGATCGAGGCGCACGAGTTCAAGCAACTCGCCGACGCGCTTCGAAATCGCTTTCTTGTCGTTTTCCAGCCCGAATGCGCGGATCGGTTCGGCGATGATCCGATCCACCCTCCAACGCGGATTGAGGCTCGCGTAAGGGTCCTGGAAGATCATCTGCATGCGCCGGCGCAGATCCCGCATCGCCTTTCCGCTTTGCGAGCCGCGCATGTCGACGCCGTCGACCGTAATCTCGCCGGCGGATGCCTCGAGCAGGCCGACGACCATCTTCGCAACCGTCGACTTGCCGGAGCCGGATTCGCCGACAAGCGCGAAAGTCTCACCCCGGGAGATCGAGAAGGTAATGTCCTGGGCAGCCTTCAGGAACGCCTTGGGCGAACGCTCGATAACGCGGTTCAACCAGGGTTTGGAAACGTCGAAGGTGCGCGAAAGCCCGGAAACCCTGACCGTCTGCCGGTCCAATTCGTCAACGCCCATCAGGCTTGCTCCACTTCGTTCGCGTGGCCGTTTCGCCCTTCCTCCACCAGCCAGCAGGCAACGCGGCTTGCGCCGACATCGATAGGATCGGGGCGCTCCGCGCGGCACCGGTCGAAGACATGGGCGCAGCGCGGGTTGAACGGACAGCCCTTCGGGATAGCGTCGAGCCGCGGCATGGAGCCGGGGATCTGGGTGAGGCGGTCATGTTCGCCAATGAGCGTGGGGATGGCCCCCATCAGGCCGACGGTATAAGGATGGTGCGGGCTTTTCACCACATCGCGAACCGGCCCGATTTCCGCAACACGGCCCGAATACATGACCGCAACACGGTCGCATGTCTCCGCGATCACGCCCATATCGTGGGTGATCAGCATGACGGACGCGCCGTGGTCGTTGCAGATGCGCTTGAGCAATCCGATGATCTGCGCTTGCACCGAAACATCCAGCGCCGTCGTCGGTTCGTCGGCAATGACGAGTTCCGGCTCCGCGCAAAGGGCAAGCGCGATGACGACGCGCTGGCGCATGCCGCCCGAAAACTGATGCGGATAGGCGTCCAGCCGGTCGCCCGCCGCGGGAATGCCGACCTCTTCGAGCAGGCCGATCGCACGTTTGCGCGCCTCCGCTTCCGAGACCGGCAGATGCGTCATGATCGTCTCGGTGATCTGCTCGCCGATCGTGAAGAGCGGATTGAGGCTCGTCAGTGGATCCTGGAAGATCATGCCGATGCGCTTTCCGCGCACCTTGCGCATGGCTGCCTGGGACAGATTGTCGATCCGCTCGCCCTTCAGGCGGATTTCGCCACCCGCAATACGGCCAGGCGGTTCCAGAAGGCCGATGATCGCCGAACCGGTGATCGACTTGCCGGCGCCGGATTCTCCGACGACGCCGAGCACCTCGCCCTTTTTCAGGTCGAAGGAGACGCCGTCGATGGCGGTCAGCGTGGCACGGCGCGTGGGAAATTCCACCTTGAGATCGCGTACGGAAAGGAGAGGTGTTTCGGTCATTTCGCTCTCCTATCGAAGCTTCGGGTTGAGCGCGTCGCGCAGCCAGTCGCCGAGCAGGTTCACCGCGAGCACGAGAAGCGCGAGCGCGACGCCCGGGAAAATCGCGATCCACCATTCGCCGGAAAACAGGAAGTCGTTGCCGATGCGGATGAGCGTTCCGAGCGAAGGCTGAGTTGGCGGCACGCCGACCCCGAGGAAGGAAAGCGTCGCTTCGGTCACGATGGCGATCGCAAGGTTGATCGTCGCGATCACCAGCACGGGGCCGATCACGTTGGGCAGCACGTGGCGGATCATGATCAGGAACGGAGGAATGCCGATCAGGCGCGCGGCCTGAACGTATTCCTTGTTCTTTTCAACCAGCGTGGAGCCGCGCACGGTACGCGCGTATTGCACCCACAAGGACAGGGCGATGGAGAAGACGAGGATCCAGAAGACGTATTTCTCGCGGTCGAGATTGCCGAATACCCCGCGCGCCGCACCATCGATCAAAAGCGCGATAAGGATCGCCGGGAAGGTGAGCTGCACCTCGGCGATGCGCATGATGATGGCATCCGTCCTGCCGCCCACGTAACCGGCAACAAGGCCGAGCAGAACGCCGACGATGGCCGCGAGAATGACCGACAGAAAGCCGACGGCAAGCGAAATGCGCGACCCGTAGAGGATCGCCGAAAAGACGTCGCGGCCCTGATCGTCGGTTCCGAGAAGAAACCGCGGGTCGCTGCCATCCATCCAAAGCGGTGGCACGCGGGCATCCAGGATCGATATACCGGCCAGATCGAAGGGGTCATGCGGCGCGATCCACGGCGCGAAGAGCGCTCCGATGAAATAGAGCGCGGTAATCACGGCCGCGATCACGGTGATCTTGGATCGCAGGAAGGAATGAAGGATATCGCTGTCGAGCGCACGCTTGAGCGCTCCGCGCGGTGCATCCTGTTTAAGGGGTTCGTCGGACATGTCTTTGAGCCCCTATTTGATCGCGCGTTCGGCGCGCAGCCGCGGGTCGACATAGAAGTAGAGAAGGTCGACCACGAAATTGATCAGCACGAACAGGAAGGCGATCAGCATCAGGTAGGCCGCCATGATCGGAATATCGACATTCTGCACCGATTGCAGGAACAAGAGGCCCATGCCCGGCCACTGGAAGACGGTCTCGGTAATGATCGCGAAGGCGATGATGGTGCCAAGTTGCAGGCCGGTGATGGTGATCACGGGGACGAGCGTGTTCTTGAGCGCATGACGATAGTTCACCGCACGGTTCGGCAGACCGCGGGCACGCGCGAACTTGATGTAGTCGGTGCGAATTACCTCAAGCATTTCGGCGCGCACAAGGCGCATGATCAGCGTCATCTGGAACAGGCCCAGCGTGATTGCGGGCAGGATGAGCGCCTTTATGCCGCTCCATGTCAAAAGCCCGGTCGACCACCAGCCGATCTGCACCACCTCGCCGCGCCCGAAACTGGGCAGCCATTGCAGGTTCACGGAAAAAATGAAGATGAGCAGAATGCCGATGAAGAAAGTCGGCAGCGATATCCCGATGAGCGAGGCCGAAAGCAGGAATTTGGACAGGACGCCATCGCGATTGAGTCCGGTGTAGACGCCCATTGGAATGCCGACGAGGACGGCAAGGATCGCCGAGACGATGGAGAGTTCGAGTGTCGCCGGCAGTCGCTTGCCGATCATCTCCGCGACGGGCTGTTTGAACTGGTAGGACGTTCCGAAATTGAACTGCGCCGCATTGAGGATGAAGCGTGCGAACTGGATGATGACGGGATCATTCAGGCCAAGCCGTTCGCGGAGCGCTTCGCGCTGTTCCGGCGTCGTTTCCACGCCGACCATCTGGTTGACGGGATCGCCGACGAAGCGGAACAGGGTGAAGGCTATCAACGCCACCACGATCATGACCAAAAGCGCCTGAAACAGGCGGCGGATACTGAAGGCGAGCATATTGCCTCGATCGGAAGAATTTCTGAAATCAAGCCCGGCGGCAAGGTATTGCCGCCGGGCCGAAGGTCCGCAATCAGGATCCTACTTCTTGGTCACCCAGCGGAAGTGGAACTGATTGTCCGCACGCTGGACGAGTTCGAGCTTGTCCGAAACGCCCCAGGCAAGCCCCTGCTGATGCAGCGGAATGTGCGACACTTCCTCTGTCGTCATCTTGAAGGCGTCGTAGATCAGCTGATCGCGCTTTTCCGGATCGTTTTCCGAAAGG
The DNA here is from genome assembly GCF_009826895.1 of Stappia sediminis. Taxonomy (GTDB): domain Bacteria; phylum Pseudomonadota; class Alphaproteobacteria; order Rhizobiales; family Stappiaceae; genus Hongsoonwoonella; species Hongsoonwoonella sediminis. The sequence goes on from NZ_WUMV01000003.1 coordinate 684,278, forward strand.
ATCTGTGCGGAAAGCTCGTCCACCTTCGGGTTGCAGTAGCCACCGAGGTTGAACGGTCCGCCTGCCCCGGAATCGTCGCGGCAGCCGTGCAGATTGGTCAGCACGTTCCAGCTGTCGAAGGAGCCGGGAGTCCAGCCAAGCAGGTAGAACGAGGTGTCATAGCCGCCCGACGCCAGCACCTTGGCGAAATATTTCGCCTTGGGCTGGGCGTTCAGGTCAACCTTCACGCCGATGCGCGCGAGGAAGGCGGCGACCGTCTGACAGATCGATTCGTCGTTTACGTAACGGTCGTTCGGGCAGTCCATGCCGACCGAGAACCCGTCCGGATATCCCGCCTCCGCCAGGAGCGCCTTCGCGGCCTCCGGGTCGTAGGGGAAACGCTCGAACTCGTCGGAGCGGGAGAACAGAAGCGGCGAGATCATCAGTGCCGAGGGCGTCGACAGGCCGCGCATGACCTTGTCCTTGATCGCCTCGATGTCGATAGCCTGATAGAACGCCTTGCGCACGCGAATGTCCTTGAAGGGATTTTTGCCCTTCACGTCGGAATAAAGAAGCTCATCGCGCTTCTGGTCCATCCCAAGGAAGATCGTGCGAAGCTCGGGACCCGTGAGCGCGCGGGTGCCGCTGTTGTCGTTCACGCGCTTGATGTCCTGCACGGGCACCGGATAGACCATGTCCAGCTCGCCCGAAAGAAGCGCTGCGATGCGCGTCGCGTCCGACGAGATCGGCGTGAAGACGACCCGGTCGAGGTTGTGCTCGGCCTTGTCCCACCAACCGTCGTTCTTCGTGTAGACCGTACGCACGCCAGCTTCGTGGCTTTCGATCTTGAACGGGCCCGTACCGTTCGCATGAAGGGCGGCATAATTCGGGTTGGTGTCGGAGGCGGAGGTGACCTTGACGGCGCTGTTCGCCTCGGTCCACTCCTTGTCCATGATGTACCAGGTATCCCACTCGTAGTGCAGGATCGGATTTGGGCCGGGAAGAACGAAATCGACGGTATATTCGTCGACGATCTCGACCTTGACGTCGGGGCCGATGCGCGTGGTCAGATCCGAACCCTCCGCGCGAACGCGGTCGGCGGAAAAGGCTACATCCTCGGCCGTGAAGTCGTTCCCGTTATGGAATTTCACGCCCTTGCGCAGATGGAAGCGCCAGCGGTTAGGCTCGACGACTTCCCAGCTCTCGGCCAGTGCCGGCTGGATCGCGAGGTCCGGCCCGCGCCGGGTCAGCCCTTCGTAGGTGTTGCCGAGCGAGCCGAGCGTGAAGGTTTCGTTCAGGCTGTAGGGATCGAGCGCGTTGAGCGTGCCCTGGAAGGCATAGTTGAGCTCCGCGGCAGACGCGCCACCGCTCGTCAACGCGGCAATTACGGCGGCAGCCGCAAACGGTTTCAGTCTTTTCATTTCCCCTCTACTCCCCTCGTGGAATGGACATCGGGCCTTTTTGGGCCTCTATCCTGTGGTGGGTTGGCCGATCGGTCGCTTTGGCTTTTGCTCTTGATTGCGCCGATCCGCTGGATGAACTGTAAACAGGCCGGTCAGCCTGCGTAAAGCGCTTGCTTGCCCACTATTATGTCAACTCGCCGATGAGACGGCGAATGAACGCTTCGCCGGCAAGCAGTTGCGCTTTTTCGATAAATTCGTCTGGCTGGTGTGCCTGATCGATCGACCCCGGGCCGCAGACGATGGTGGAAAGCCCGGCTGCCTGGAACTGGCCCGCTTCGGTGCCATAGACGACGACGTTGCGGGAATTGTCACCGGTCAGGCGGCGCGCAAGCTCCTCCGCGGCGCCGTTTTCCTCGGGCTGCAGGCCGGGCACCGCGGATACGCGTTCGATCCTGATTTCCGCTTCCGCCGCGCGGGCCTTCATCTCAGGTTCGATCTCGCTGCGCACGAAGGTTTCATACCGCTCTTGCCACTCGTCCTGGGACTCATGCGGCAACGAGCGTACGTCTGTGTAGAACCACGCGCTCCTGGCCACGATATTATGCGCGGTACCGCCTTCGAGCACGCCGCAATGCAGCGTCGTATAAGGCGGATCGAAGGGCGAGTCCTTCGGCGTTTCCGCGATGTTGGCTCGCGTGCGCCCGTCAAGCCATGCAACGATGCGCGCAGCGGCCGTGATCGCCGACACGCCCCGGTTCAACTGGCTGGAATGCACGGACTTTCCGGTGACCGTCGTGCGCAGGAGCATCGTGCCCTTGTGCGAATCGACCACCTTCATCGACGTGGGCTCGCCGACGATGACGGCCGCCGGGCGTGGCCCCTCGCGCATCATCGCCTCGATCATGCGCGGTGCACCGAGGCAGCCGGTTTCCTCATCATAGGAAAGCGCGATGTGGATCGGCCGCTTCAGGTTCGCGGCCATCATCCGGGGAACATGCGAAAGCGCGATCGCGGCGAAGCTCTTCATGTCCGCGGTGCCGCGCCCGAAGAGCTTTCCGTCGCGCTCCGTGAGTTCGAATGGATCGCCCGACCAGTTCTGTCCTGCGACGGGCACGACATCCGTATGCCCGGAAAGCACGACGCCGCCATCGACCCGCGGCCCAATAACAGCGTGGAGGTTAGCCTTTTCGCCGGTTTCGTCGAACGTCAGCTCCGACGCGATTCCGAACCCGCCGAGATAGGCACGAACGAAGTCGATGAGATCGAGATTGCTGCGGTCCGAAACCGTCGGAAAGCCGACGAGCCGGGCAAGCATTTCTTCTGTCGAATAGCGCGTGGCGTCCAAGTCGTATTCCAAAGCAGGAAGGCGGGTGCCATGACCCATGGCAGGGATTTTACGTAAGGCTGGCCCGGATTGCGCCGCTCGTCAATCACTGTGGAAAAGCATTATGCAGCGGATCCGCCCGACCGTTCGCGCCTGGCTGAACCCAGCGAGGTTTCAAGGCCGGCCACATCATGAATGGCGAAGACTTTCAGCGGAGCGCTGCGACCGCGTACCGCCAATTCACGAACCTCACCGATCTCTTCGGCGGCGATGCCTGCCGCTTCGAGGACTTCATTGGAAACGATCGCCAGCGCTTCATTGTCCTTCGTGGCGTTTTCCAGCCGGCTTGCCACGTTCACAACGTCGCCAAGCGCCGTAAGGCCTGATTCGACGCCGCCTCGTCCGTCAAGGCCGATCCGCCCGAGGATGGAAGGACCGCCGTGCAGGCCGATGCCTATCCTCAGCGGCTCGCCCAAATGACCCTCGAGTTCCTGGTTGATCGCTTCGATTTCCTTCGCAAGCCTGACGATGGTTGATAAAGCCTGCCGCAATCCGGACCGGTAGTTCGTGTTCACGCCGTATAGCGCCATGACGCCGTCACCCATGACCTTGTCGACCATGCCGCCGTCCGCCCGGATCGCCTTGACCACGCCGTCGATATAGCGGTTGAGGATAAAAACGACGTCGAAGGCGAGACGGCTTTCGGTCAGCCGCGTGAAACCGCGCATGTCGATGAACATGACCCCGATCTGCCGTTCCACACCCCAGCGGTATCGGTCGTGGAATGCGGCTGCGGGCAGGGGCTTTCCGGGCAGAATCAGGGGACGCACGAGAAGGTCCGCCCTGGGTCTCACCTGGCAGGCGAGGCGCACGTTCTCGCCGGCGTGGATGCGCTTTAGCACGCTCTGCTCGGCGGCACTTGGCGGGTCGAGGGTTTCCCCACCCTCAAGGATCATGGTGCGGCAGGTGGAACAGCGTCCGCGCCCGCCGCAGACCGACATCATCGGCACCCGGTTCATGCGGCCGATTTCCAGAAGCGTGGGGCCCGGCGGAGATCTGACCGCCCGCTCGCCGGCAAAGGCGATGGATATCCGCCCGCCATAGCGTTTCCAGAGTTTTCGTCCGGCGATGAAAGCCAGGCAAAGCCCTATCAGGCCGTAGACGATGCCGTTGGCAACGCTTGCGAATTCGGCCAGCGCCTCTTGTTCGCCCGGTTTGAAGTTGCTTTTGTCCTCGTCCACGAGGTGAAGTCGTCTTGCCGCAGAAATCCATCCGGTCAGGGCGAGCAGGGGTATCGCGCCCGCAAGCACGAGAAAAGCCGGCTGCCACGAACGATACCAGTCGTATAGCCGCAGCCAATAATGCAGCCCGATCATGCCGTGGATCCAGACGATGAGAAGCAGCACCGATTGAAGCAGCGCATTGTCCGGCCACAATCCGGACAGTACATGGCGGTAGTCCACATAGGTTGCGAAGGCGACTTCCGCACCGCGCGTGTTCATGATGTGGCGGATAAGAAGGAAAGGTATCGAAAGCCCAAGGAAAAGCTGCAGGGCTTCCCATTTCGGCATGATCAGCGTGCCGCGCCTGGCCGTTTTCCAGAGCGCGAGCCCGGCATGAATTGCCAGCGCGCCATAAAGCAGGCCCGTGCCGGCGGTCGAATGCCAGATCATGTAGCGAAAATCCTGGCCGGCTTGCATGGCGCCGAAGGAAATGTTGCCGAGCGCATGGTTTAGGAAATGAAGAAGCACGAAGGCAACGAGGACCAGACCGCTTGCAAGGCGCAAGCGCTGCTCCAGCGAACCGGACCCTGCCGGACCTTTTCTTTCCCGTCGTCTGGCCGCGACCTTCGCCAGCATCGATATTCCCCCGGTAGAGGCCTGAGCCTTTAAAATAAGGCTGCTTACATCCCCATCTACCTTCAGATGATTAAACTCATCGTCACGAAACCGTGGACAATCCGTCGCCGACACGACATCAAGTGCCTTGTTTCAAACGCATGCGAGGGGACATGACGGTTACGGTCTACGGCATTGCCAACTGCGATACGGTGAAAAAGGCACGCCGCTTTCTGGATGCGGCGGGTGTGCCTTACGCTTTTCACGACTACAAGAAAGCGGGCGTGACCCGCGAAAAACTTGAATCTTTCGTCGGCGAATTCGGCTGGCAGAAGGTGCTGAACACGCGCGGTACCACCTGGCGCAAGCTCGACGACGAGGTGAAGGAAGCGACGACGGATGCGGACGCCGCGATCGCGCTGATGCTTGAGAATCCGTCCATCATAAAGCGCCCTATCGTCGAGGCGGCCAGGCGCAATTTTATCGGCTATGACGAGACGTCCTGGGAACTTGCGCTTGAAATGGGCGAATTGCGCTGATCCTCGTGATGTTTGGCGGCGCCGTTGATTTTGCGCCGCGGAAGGCGGTAAGAGTCCGGCGAATTCTCATTACCGCCGGATCGTAATCGGCCCGAACGCAGCGGGCGGAGCGCAGGCGGCCATCCAGAAGGTGTGGCAATGATCAAGGGGCTCTCCCGGCCGAAGAACCAAATCCGCTGGCTGTTGCTGGAGGGCATTTCGCCATCCGCGCGCGCAATTTTAAGCGATAACGGTTATGCGAACGTCGAGCACCTGGCGACCGCGCTCGACAAGGATGCGCTGATCGAGGCGCTGAAAGGCGTTCATATGCTGGGCATCCGCTCGCGTACGCAGCTTGCGCCGGAGGTTCTGAACGCGGCGAATACGCTTGTCGCCGTCGGATGTTTTTCCGTCGGCACCAATCAGGTTGCGCTGCCCGAGGCGACCAGGCTCGGCATTCCCGTTTTCAACGCGCCGTTTTCGAACACGCGCAGCGTCGCGGAACTGACGATCGCCGAAATCGTCATGCTGATGCGCGGAACATTCACGAAATCGAGCGCCGCGCACGCCGGCCGCTGGATGAAGAGCGCAGCCGGCAGCCGCGAGATACGCGGCAAGACGCTCGGCATCGTCGGCTACGGCAACATCGGCTCGCAGCTTGCCGTGATCGCCGAAGCGATGGGCATGCGCGTTCTCTATTACGATCGCACGGACAAGCTTACCCATGGCAATGCGGAGCCGATGTCGTCGCTAAACGGGTTGCTCGCGCTCTCCGACGTCGTTTCCCTTCACCTGCCTCAGACGCCGGAAACGAAGGACATGATCGGCGAGGCGCAAATCCGCGCCATGAAACCGGGCGCATTCCTGATCAATAACGCGCGCGGCTCCGTCCTCGACGTGGAAGCACTGGCAAGAGCGCTTCAGGATGGGCATCTCGCCGGAGCGGCGGTGGACGTGTTCCCGTCCGAACCGAAATCGAATTCCGAAGAATTCGTGAGCGCGCTTCGCGGGCTGGACAATGTGATCCTCACTCCCCATGTCGGCGGGTCGACGGAAGAGGCGCAGGAGCGAATCGGCGAAGAGGTGGCGCGCAAGCTCGTCGAATATTCCGACGTCGGCTCGACGGTCGGAGCGGTGAACTTCCCGCAGGTGCAATTGCCCAAGGGTACGGAAAACACCCGCTTCATCCAGGTGCAGAACAACGCGCCCGGTGAACTTGGCCGGCTCAACGACCTGTTTGCCAGCTACGAGATCAACATATCCGCACAGTTCTACCAGACCGCCGGAGAAATCGGCTATGTCGTCCTCGATGCCGAGGGCCAGGTGGAGAATTCCGTTGAAATACTCGAGGCGATCCGAAAGCTACCCGGCACGATCCGCGCAAGGCTGCTTAATCGCGTTTGATATCCGCGCGCCAATTTGATCCGCTGCGGGCCGGTCAGCCCGCCGGCGTTTCCGGCACCGGCGTGATCGCGCGGCCTTCCTCGAACCACGTGGCGAGATTGTCGAGCATGAGATTGCCCATCGCCTCGCGCGTGTGGATCGACGCGGACCCCACGTGCGGCAGGAGGACGACGTTGTCGAGCGCGATCAGTTCCGCCGGCACATGCGGCTCGTCCTCGAAGACGTCGAGCCCCGCCGCCAGGATGACGCCTTCCTTCAGGGCCATGATCAGCGCCTGTTCATCGATGACCGAGCCTCTGCCGATATTGACCAGGATGCCGTTCGGCCCGAGTGCCTCCATCACATCCCTGTCCACGGTATGGCGGGTATCCGCGCCGCCGGGAGCAACGATCATCAGCGTGTCGCAGGCGCCGGCCAGCTCTGTCAGGCTTTCGTGGTAGGGATAGGCGACGCCTTCCTGGCGCCTGCGGCCGTGATAGTGAATTTCAAGGCCGAAGGCTTCCGCGCGCCGCGCGATCGCCTTGCCGATCCGCCCCAGGCCGAAAATGCCGAGCTTGCGCCCGCGCAGCGTGCCGGGCGTAAGGGGGTAGGGGCCGTCGCTCTCCCATTTTCCGGCGCGCAAATATCGTTCGGACGCTGAAAGTTCGCGCGCTGTCATGATCAAAAGGCCGAGCGCGGTATCGGCAACTTCCTCGGTCAGCACATCGGGAGTGTTCGTGACGACAATGCCCCGTCTCCCGCAGTGTCTGGCGTCGACACTGTCGTAGCCGACGCCGAAATTGGCGACGATCTGCAGGTTCGGCAACCTGTCCACCAGGCTGGCGTCCACCCTCGCCGAAGGGCCCGACGCAATACCCCTTATTCTTTGCGCGACGGAACCGAGATAAGCGTCGGGATCGGCCATTTCCCAGAGTTTGTGGGCAGTGTAGTCCCGGTCGAGTACTTTAAGGATCGAGCGCATCAGCGGACGCGGTACGAGAATGTCAGGCTTGTCCATTTGCTCCTCCGATGAGTATTGCCCGGCCTGATCCTCGACAGACCCTACATTGAACTTTCACGGATCATCAATTTCGGTTCTATGAGGATGCGTTGGTCGTCCGTCGTATCGCCTGCGATCTGCTTGAGGATCAGATCGGCGGCGATACGGCCGATTTGCGCGGCGGAATTGTTGACGCTCGTAAGCGATGGCGCCTGCTTCGCTGCGGCGTTGATATCGTCATAGCCGGTAATCGCAAGTGTGCGGCCCGCCCGGCGCAATCCGTCCAGAAGGCCGAGCGCGATCAGATCGTTGAAGGCCACCACCGCTGACGGCGCGGAATCGGCTTCAAGCAGTTTCGGCACGATCTCATAACCCTCGTCCCGCGTCATGAGTTCGGGAATGTCGATCTGCGAATCCGGGTCTATGCCGGCATCGCTCAGCGCCTCGCGCCAGCCTCTGTTGCGGTCCTGGCCCACAGAGGTTTGCCGGCGTCCGCCGACCATGGCGATACGCCTGTGGCCGCTTTCGATCAGGTGCTTCGTCGCCGCATAGCCGCCGGCGTAATCGTCCCCGCGTACGACCGGTGCCGGAACGCCCTCCACTTCACGGCAAATCAGCGTGACCGGCACGCCGGCCTGTGTGAGGCGGACGATCTCGTCGGCCTTCGTGCCGACGGATGCGCATAGCACGATCCCGTCCACCCGGTGCTGCAGCAAAGCGTCGATGAACTGTCGCTGACGAGCGACGTCGTCGCGGTGATTGCAGATCAGAACGACCTGCTTTTCCTGCCCCAGTTCGTCTTCCAGAGATCTGAATATCTCGGCGAAATAGGGGTTTTGAATATCATGCACCGCGACTCCGATCATGTCGGTGCGCGCGGTTCTGAGGGAGGCCGCATAGCGGTTGTAAATGTAGCCGCGTGCCTCTGCATGGGCCTTGACGCGAACGCGGGTATCTTCGGCGACGAGCGGCGAATCGCGCAACGCGAGCGAAACGGTAGCCGTCGAAAGTCCGAGATCCGCGGCGATATCGCCGAGTCTTACCCGTCGGCCTCTGCCCGTCCCTCGGTCGCTCATGTTTTCTTCGCCCGCCGTATATTCGTGTTAGTCGAACAGCCGAACGAACATTCGACGCTTTCGAGCGCCGGCGCAAGAGAGCGGGCAAGCGGGATCAGCTGCCGAGGCTGCGTTCGCGGTAGAGGATGTAGAGGCCGGAGGCGACAATGATCGATGCGCCGAAGACAGTCCAGATGCCGGGCACGTCGGCGAAGACGAAATAACCGCAAGCGATCATCCAGACGATCTGGGAATACTGGAATGGCGCCAGTGCGGGGGCGGGCGCAAGCCGGTGAGCCACTATGAGGACGAAATGCCCGAGTCCGCCGTAAAAGCCGGTCGAGATCAGGAGGGCCCAGGAGAAGAGATCGGGCGGGGCGACCCATTCGTCGATCGCGAAAGGCGTCATCGCGACCGCCGCGACAAGGCCTGAAATGATCAGCATCCCGACAGACGATTCCGTTTCGGCAAGCTTGCGCGTCAGGAGCGAATAGAGCGAAAAGCACAACATGGCCGCAACGGAAAAGATCGCGGCCCAATGCATGCCGCCGAGCCCGGGGCGCACGACGACCAGCACCCCCAGGAAGCCGACGACGATGGCCGCCCAGCGGCGCGGTCCCGCCCATTCGTTGAGGAGCGGTCCTGCAAGTGCCGTCACCACGAAAGGTGCCGCGAACATGATCGACACGGTCTCAGCGAGCTGGAGATATCTGACGGCGATGAAATTGAAGAAGGTGGATCCGAGCAGGCAGAATGCGCGGACTATTTGCAGTCCCCAGCGCTTGCTCCTGAAAAGCTCAGGCTTCTGCCAGACGCGGAACAGGACGAAGGCAAGCACGACGTGGCTCGCGAAACGGAACCAGACGACCTGCACCGAAGGCAGATCCTGCACGAGGTATTTCGCGGTCGTATCCAATCCTGCAAAACACAGGAATGCGAGGCAGATAAGCGAGATGCCGATAAATCGCTCGCGCGTGGCGGACGAAGCCTGCCCGGAATGTCCGTTGAGATGCGTGGTGTCGGTCGTCATGAGCGTCCTTGAAGCGCCGGTGCCATTTGTCCGACAAATAGCACCCTATAGAAGCATGCCGCTTTTACCTAGTGGGTTTCCCGCATAGCTGCCCAGCGTGAATCTCAAGGCTTGCCGGACTGTTTGAGGTTGTCGATCTGCCGGGCGAACATCTCGACGATCGCTCTTTTCTCTTCCGGGTCCAGGCGGCCGTGACCGGCGAGGAAGGCTTCGATGTCGCGGCCGGAGTATCGCCCGACAATGCGATTTTCCCTTTCGACCAGGAAGAGACGCGCCAATTCTCTCGCTCTTTCATGGCAGGTTGTGCATTTGTCGCGATAAAGGCCGCCCGAGAGGGGGATCGCCGAAAAATGCGCGAGGAGGGCATCGATCTCTTCCGGTGAAAGTCCGGTGCGACGGTGGCTTTGCAAGAATGCGTCGAGCGGCTGTCCACGATCCTTCGTGATGAGGTCCGCTCCACGAAGCTCAAGCTTTTCGGTTGCAAGCTCGGAAGCATGGGGAGCATGGCAACCCGCGCATCTATCTTCATAAAGTGCATGAGGATCGATGCCTTGCGAGAACGCTGGCGCAGAAATTGCCGCAATTATCATGGAAACGGGAACGATTGCGCGAAACATGGAGATTACCCCGGGCTCAAGGCAAGGTGATGCCATTTTTAGCCGTTTTGACCTGCACCGCACGGCTATCGGAAAGTTGACGTTGCGGGTGTTTCGACGCATAAGATATCCGCAAGGGGTCAATCGCGACCACCCCGTGAGGCGGCAGCCCAAGGTTCGCGTTCCATCACTCGCATTCGAGGGGACACCTCTGCGAGGGAGGAGGACGCCATGCCGTCGAATACCGAAATCACCGTATCCCAACTCGCCCGACTGATCGGCACGCCGGAGCAGCCACGTCTCATCGATGTGCGTGATGATGAAGACTTCTGCGCGGACCCGCGTCTTGTCCCGGGTGCCAGCCGAACGTCGCCCGCCAGGGCGGCGGCAATGGCGCATGCATCGGGCGCTCGAAAAGTCGTCGTGATTTGCCAGAAAGGGCGAAAGCTGTCCCAGGGCGCGGCGGCCTGGATGCGCCATCATGGACTGGAGGCGGAAACCCTTGAAGGCGGATTTGAGGCATGGCGCGAAGGCGGAGGGCCGCTCGTTCCTTTCTCGCGAATTCCGCCTCCCGGTGAAAGCGGAGCGTCCGTCTGGGTAACACGGGCGCGACCGAAGATCGACCGGATTGCCTGCCCCTGGCTGATCCGTCGGTTCGTCGATCCGGATGCCGTCTTCCTCTATGTCGATCAAGGAGAGGTTCTCGCGGTCGCGGAAAAATTCGACGCCACCCCGTTCGACATGCCTGATGTTTACTGGAGTCATCGCGATGACAGGTGCACGTTCGATACCATGGTTGAAGAGTTCGGATTGCTTACCGAGCCGCTGCTGAAGCTGTCGGCCATCGTGCGCGGTGCGGATACGCAGCGTCTCGATCTCACGCCCCAATCCGCTGGTTTTCTCGCCGCTTGCCTGGGACTGTCACGCATCCACAAGGACGATTTGAAACAGCTTGAAGCCGGCATGGTCCTTTGTGACGCCTTCTATCGCTGGTGCCGCGACGCTGTCGATGAAACCCATAACTGGACTTCGCCGACATGAAGGAGACAGCTATCGTCGATGAGGTCGATACGACTGGCGAAGGGCGGGCACCGGCCTTTTCGGACCTTTTGGCCACGTCCTTCAAGATCGGCATCTATTCCTTCGGTGGGCCGGCAGCGCAGATCGCGCTCATGCACCGCGAGTTCGTGGACGAAAAGCGCTGGATTTCCGAGGACCGGTTCCTGCATGCGTTGAATTACTGCATGCTTCTGCCGGGGCCGGAGGCCCAGCAGCTTGCCACCTATTGCGGGTGGCTGCTTTATCGCATACGTGGCGGCATCGCGGCCGGGTTGCTCTTCATCCTTCCCGGCGCGTTTGCCATGCTGGTGCTGGCCGGCGTCTATGCGGAATTCGGTAATGTGCCGCTGGTCGAAAGCCTGTCCTACGGGATCAAGGCGGGCGTTCTGGCAATCGTCGTTCAGGCGCTGCTTCGCGTCGGAAGCCGCGCGCTCAAGATGCGCCTGGCTTGGTGGATCGCGGCGGCCAGTTTTCTCGCTCTCTTCGTATTCGGCGTTCCGTTTCCCGTGGTCATCATTTCCGCCGCGCTGATTGGCGCGTTCGGCTTGAAAGGGAGCGCTGTTCGAGATCCGCTTGCGGAAGAGTCGGTGCGAGGGTCTCGCGGCGCAGGCTTTGCCAAGACCCTGGCGACAGGCCTGGTCGTCTGGGCCTTTCCCCCGCTCGTCGCCGCTCTCGTGTTCACGCCGCAGCACGTTCTCGTCGAGATCTCCGGCTTTTTCTCCATGCTTGCCGTGGTCAGCTTCGGCGGAGCCTACGCCTTGTTGAGCTATATGGCGCAGGTGGCTGTGGAGACCTACGGGTGGATGAGCGCCGGCGAGATGCTCGACGGGCTGGGTCTGGCGGAAACGACGCCGGGTCCGCTCATCCTGGTGACCGAATTCGTCGGGTTTCTCGCCGGATACCGTGAGCCTGCCCCCTTTTCTCCGCTTGCCGGCGGTGTCCTGGCAGCGGTCATGACCGTCTGGGTCACCTTCACGCCGAGCTTCCTGTGGATCTTTCTTGGCGCGCCCTACATCGAACGGTTGCGAGGAAACGCAAGGCTCTCAGCCGCGATGCAGGGGATAACGGCTGCGGTCACTGGCACGATCCTGAATCTGGCCGTCTGGTTCGCGCTTCATGTCTTCTTTGCGGATGTGGCCTTAATCGACGGGCGCTGGCTGTCGCTGCCCTTGCCCAATGTCGCAACGGTAGATGTCACGGCGATCCTGCTCGCCGCGGTCGCCGCCTTTCTGGTATTCCGGACGAAAAGCGGCGTAGCGACGGTGGTGGCAGTCACAGCGCTTCTGGGGCTGGCGACACGGTGGCTTGCCGGGGCAATCTGAAATGCGGCGGCGAAGGTCAAGCGGATTTGGCGACAAGAACTTCCGTTGGCGCCGGTTCGGGATCGTCGGGCTCTTGATCCAGATCCGGGTCGAGATCGATCCGCGCGGAGAGGTTCTTCTCCACATGGCGAAGGAGCTTGCGCAGCTTCTTGCGATCCTTGTCGTCAAGGCCCGCCAAAGCCTCCCGCTCCAGCCGCTTCCATGTCTTGTCTATCGAGGCGATTTTTTCGCGTCCGTCATTCGTCAGGTAAACGCGCGCAAGGCGTCCGTCGGAGGAAGATGCTTCCCGGCGCAACAATCCTTGAGCCGAAAGCCGCGAAATCATCTTGGTCACCGTGGGCGGCTGCACGCCAAGTCCAGCGGCGAGCTGGCTCATCGTCTGTCCGTCTTCGCCTGAAAGGATTTTCAGGACGGCTTCCTGGCCGGGGTGCAGGCCAATACGCGTCAAATGCGTGCCCGCACGCGATCGATGTGCCTTGGAAGCCTGAGACAGGCGGAAGGTGACACTCTTTTTGTGATTGAAAGCCATACGTTCGACCTACCAACCGTCGATGAAACTTTGATGACGAAATATCATATAATACCGCAGTGTATTCTTTGCCGGCTGACGATAGTCCTCTGCCGGCCAAAAGCGAAACGTGTTCAGCCTTGGAGCATATCCCGCGAAATCTGGATCGGATTTCGCGACAAGGAAATGCTGGGGATATTAATACTGGAGCGAATTCTGGTCACGAAAGCGATCCCGCTTTCGTGGAAAGCGCTCTAGTAACGTCGCATCCGATCGTGGACGCGGCCTAAAAACCGTTTGCGTGTACCGGGCGTGGAGTTGTTCATGTCGTAATGCGCGAGGTAGGTGAGCGGCGCACCGGGCCTGATCACCGCGCGCAGCACCCTCTTGACGATTTTCTTCGGCGGATTTCCTGCAAGGAAAGCGCGAAGCGGCGTTGCGCCATAGGTCGTTACCGCCGCAAGCTTGCGAATGTTGTGAAGGGCGGGAACCACGTCTCCGTCGACGAGTTCGAAGCTGACGCCTGGCAGAAATACCCGGTCGAAATAGCCTTTCAGGATCGCGGGAAATCCGAAATTCCAGACCGGATAAACCAGGACGAGGCCTTCGGCCGTCAGAAGACGCTCGACATAATCTTCAACGGGCGCGCGGTTGGCGTCAGGGTCATGGTAGGCGATCCGCTCCTTGCGGCTCAGGCACGGGTCGAAACCTTCGGCATAAAGATCGAGCAGGTCGATCTCATGCCCACCTTTCTCGAGCGCGGCGAGCGTGGCGTCCTTCAATGCCGAACAGTAGCTCGTCTCGACGGGATGGGCGTAGACGACCAGAACCCTCATTTTCAGCGCGCGAGACCGGGAAAGAGGAACATCCTGTCGGAGTTGAAATCGAAGTCCGGATCTTCCCAGGCGATCATCTTGCCCGGATTGAGCAACCCCTTGGGATCCGCTTCCTTCTTGAAGGCGAGCTGGACGGCGTCGGTCTGCTTCATGCCGCCTTCCTCGAGCGTGTAACGATGGGGATTGAAGATCGGGCAGCCGTTTTCCTCATGAATGCGCATTATCTCCTCAAGCCTGTCGTCGCTCGTGTAGCGCACGATCGGCAGGCCGAAGCAGGTGATCTTTCCGTCGAAACGCACGAATTCCAGATGGCCGGGCACTTCGTCGCCGAAGAGCCGCGTCAGCTTCGCGACCTTTTCCACGTGATCGGGGAAGGGATACAGCACCTGAAGATAGGTGATTGAGGGGTCGACGCGAAGGCCTCTCAGGGTCGTGTGGTTCCAGGCCAGCTCATAGACCGGCGGCAGGCCTTTCATTTCCTCCTCCGTCGCTGTGTCGCTGCGGAAGACGACGGAACCTTTCCCGAACTGCTCTGTAAACGCCATGAACGCATCCATGGCGAAGGAAGCCACCATGAAGAGGCAGACCGACTGGTCCTTCTTCAGGTACTTCTGGTGCCTCAGGAAATATTCGTACGGCACGGGGCCTGCGACCGCTGCAATCTCCTTCGTCAGGATACCGTCCTGATTTCCCATGGCGTCGGCATAGTGAACTGCGTCGATGAAGCCGTTGAAGGCGACAAGTACGTCGACCCAGTCATAGGCGGCCGCGAGCGGCACCTCGACTTCGGTAATGATCCCGTTGGTGCCATAGGCGTGACTGACCTTTTGCAGGTCCGTGCCCGTGAGATGGAGTATGCGTGGCTCCTCCTCCATCGTGACCACGCGCAAGGAGATGATATTGCCCAAATCGCGCAAGCCCCCCCAGTTGATCGAGCCGACGCCGCCGGAGCCGCCGGCGATGAAGCCGCCGATGGTCGCCGTACGGTAGGTCGACGGATGCATCCTGAGTTCCTGGCCGGTCGCGCGCGTTTCCTCGTCGATCGCGGCCATGATCGCGCCGGCCTGGACCCGCACGGAACCGGTCTTGATCTCCAGAACCTTGTTGAGCTTCGCAAGATTGAGGACGAGCCCTCCGGCAAGCGGCATCGCCTGGCCGTAATTGCCCGTGCCCGCACCCCGGGTGGTGATCGGCACGTCATGCTCGTAGCAGGCCTTCACGATCCGCAGGATATCGTCCTCGCTCGATGGCGTTACGACAAGGTCGCCGGCAACATCGTCGAGCTGGCGTTTGAGAACCGGCGAATACCAGAAGAAATCGCGGCTCTTCTGTTTGACGATCTGAGGATTGTCCTCGACTTCCAGGCCTTCGAGATCCATTTTCAGCGCATCGAGATCCATAGTCATTCGCTCCCCATGAGATCGTCGAGTTCGCGGTAGTCCGGAAGCTTGCGGTCGATCTTCCGTCCGCCGCGCAGGACGATGCGGTCCCCGCTCGGGCGGGCAAGCAGTTCGTTCCAGTCGCGCGTGCGCAAGACCAGTATATCCGCGTGTTGCCCGACGTCGATGCGGCCGAATACGGAGCGGCCGAGAAGATCCGCGGGCGTTGCGGTCACCGTCCTTATCCAGTCATCGACCGGATGGTCGAGGTGGAGGATGCGTGTCGCCTGCGCGAAGACTTCCAACATGTCGAGATCGCCGTAGGCATAGAAGGGATCTCGGGTATTGTCGGAGGCAACGCTAACGGGAATGCCTCGCGCCTTCATCTCGTGCAGGAGTGTCACACCGCGCCGGCGCGGCGTGCGGCCTTGAAGGCGGTCCTGAAGATAGAGATTGCACATCGGCAGGGAGACGATGCCGATCCCGGCCCTCGCGACAAGATCGAGCGTGCGGTCGACTTCTCCCGGCGTTTGGGCGGAAAGCGAGCAGCAGTGCCCGCAAACGATCCTTCCCTCGAAGCGATGGTCGAGCGCTTTTTGAGCGATGAGCGATAGGGATGCTGCTTGCGGATCCAGCGTTTCATCGACATGAAAATCGAGGTCGAGACCATGGCGGCTCGCCGTCCTGAAGACCTTGTCGAGCGCGGCATCCAGCGCGTCGATCATATAGGTGACGGCACCAAGAGTTCCGCCGGCCTGTTTCACCCGCTTCGCGATCCTGTCGAGAAACGTGCCCTCGAACACCGCCTCTATGCCGAACAGGGCAACGGCCTGAAGCTCGATGCGGCCGCGCCATTCCTCGCGCGTTTCCTGAAAAACGGGCCAGGAAATCTCGTCCTGCGGCGGGATCGAGTCGAGATGGGTGCGGATGAGCGCGGTACCGTGCGCGTAGGCGGATCGCAGGCCGAAGTCCATCCGCCTGCGGACATCTTCGGCGTTCCAGCGCGCGGTGCGGTCGGTTGTCGTGGCCTCAAGGGCGCCAGTGAACGTCCCGTCCGGATTGGGCGCGCGCTTCCAGATATAGCCCTTGTCGAGGTGGGTGTGCATGTCGACAAGCATAGGCAGGACAAGGCCGCCATCGGCATCGACAACCTTCAGGCCGTCCGGCGTTGCTTCGCCCGAGGGAGAGATCGCGGCGATCTTCCCGCCTTCGATCCTGATGTTCGCGCGTGAAAGGCCTTGCGCATCCGTCGCAAGGGACGCCGCGGTGAGGCAGGCGGGCATGGAGGCATTTGCAATGACGAAGGGCTGATCGGGGATATCAAGGAAACTCACGGCCTCACACCTCCCGTTTCAGCGCGCTCTCGTGCCATTTGCGAAGGAGCATGTGCGAGATGAAGCTTGTCGCCGCGAAAATCAGCACGCCCGTGATCGATAGCAGGAAGAGGGCGGCGAAGAGCCTTGGAATATTGAGCCGGAACTGGGATTCGATCAGCCGGAAGGCGAGACCAGAACCCGCACCTGCCGAACCCGCGGCGAATTCCGCGACCACGGCGGCGATCAGCGCAAGCCCGCCCGCAATGCGAAGGCCCGCCAGGAAATATGGCAATGCGTTCGGCAGCTTCAGGAAAATCAGCGTCTGCCAGCGGTTTGCGCCATAGAGCTTGAAGAGATCGAGCAGGTTGTGGTCGGTCGATTTCAGCCCCTGTGTCGTGTTTGAAAGCACGGGGAAGAAGGCGACGATCCAGGCGCAGATCAAAAGAGCGGCTTGCGTGGTCGGCACATAGATCAGGATAAGCGGCGCGATCGCCACGATCGGTGTGACTTGCAGGATCACGGCATAGGGGTAGAGCGCAAGTTCGGCGATCTTCGATTCCGCGATCAGAACCGCCAGTGCGACGCCGCCCAAAAGCGCGAGAATGAGCGCCAGAAAGGTGATCTTGAGAGTGACCAGAAGTGCGGGCCCCAAAATGCCCCAGTCCGAGACAAGCGCATCCGCAATGCGCATCGGGCTCGGCAGGATGTAATGCGGCACGTCGAAGGCCCAGACGTAAAGGCTCCATGCCACAAGCAGAAGCGCAAGCATGAGGAGCGGGATCAGGATGCGTTTTGCCCGCGCGGTCCTGCCGGGTGCGGATTTCGCATCCAGCAGGGCGACGGCGGGGTCGGCATTCGTTACGTTCTCGGGCTTTTTCTCCGTGGCTGCGAGGCTCATGCTTCCGCGCTCGCCTCCATCGCATCGTGCAGCGCGTTCGACGCTTTCCGGCAGTAGTCGTTATAGACGGGCGAGGTGCGGAACTCCTCCTCGCGGGGGTAGGGCGCGTCGACCGCCATGTCCTCCACCACGCGGCCCGGGCGGGCCGCCATAACGACGATGCGGTTCGAAAGATAAACGCTTTCGAACACCGAATGGGTGACGAAGATGACCGTCCAGCCGAACTTCTCCCAAAGATGCAGGAGGTCGTTGTTGAGTTTGAAGCGCGTGATCTCGTCGAGCGCGGCGAAGGGCTCGTCCATCAGGAGAAGGCGCGGCTTGGTAACCAGCGCGCGGGCAATGGAAACGCGCATCTTCATGCCGCCGGAAAGTTCGCGCGGATAGCTGTCGGCGAAATCTTCAAGACCCACCATCTCCAGCGCGGCGATGACGTCGTCGCGGGCGGCGCGCTTTGAAACGCCCTTGAGCCTCAGCGGCAGCCAAACGTTGCCGAACACCGTCGCCCAGGGCATCAGCGTCGGTTCCTGGAAAACGAAGCTGATCTCGTGGCCGCCGTCTTCCGCCGGTTTCCCGCGCCGTGCTTCCTCGGGCCAGGTCACGGAGCCCGAAGAGGCAGTCGAAAGCCCGGCGATGATCCTGAGCGCCGTCGACTTGCCGCAGCCCGAGGGCCCAAGCAGGCTCACGAATTCGCCACGCTTTATGTCGAGCGACATCTCCTTCAGCGCCACGGTGCCGTTGGCGAAGACCTTGGAAACTTTCTTCAGCGAAATAATCGGCGCGGAGTTTTCTCCGCGCGCCATTTCACGCGCGGAGCCGGTCGCCGCAATCGAATTTGCCGTCACGTTGCTTAAGCGCCTTCCTATTTCTTCAGGTCCATTCCAAGGCCGTTGCAAACGAATTCGGTCGTATAGACAGTGGAAATGTCGAGATCGGCTTTGACCACACCGGATTTCACCATGTCGTCGTAAAAGCCCTTGATGCGCTCTTCCGTCATGCAGCCAATGCCTTTTTCAAGCGCTGTGCCGGATTCAACGAGGCCGAATTCCTTCATCTTGTCGATCGTGAAGGCGATCTGGGCGTCCGTCATTTCCGGGTTGGCCTGCTTGATGAGGTCGTTTGCCGCGCTGTTGTCGCCGTAAAGATAATTGTACCAGCCGATGATCGAAGCCTCGACGAAACGCTTCACGATGTCCGGATTTTGCTCCAGAAAATCGGCCTTGGTCTCGATCATGGTTGAATAGGTGTCGAAGCCGGCGTCGGCCAGCAGGAAGAGTTTCGGCTTGAAGCCGCCTTCCGTTTCGATTGCGAAGGGTTCCGACGTTATGTAGCCCTGCTGCGCTGACTGTTTGTCGGCAAGGAAGGGAGCCGGGTTGAACGTGTAGGGCTTGTATTGCTCATCGCGGAAGCCCTCGAAATTCGCCTTCATCCACTGAAAGCCGGTTGCGTAAAGATCCTTGCCGAGAAAGATAGTCGGCAGCTTGGCCAGATCCTCGAATGTCTCGATCCCCTGATCGGGATGGGCGATCAGGACTTGCGGATCCTTCTGGAAGATCGCGGCAACCTCGACGACCGGGATGCCCTGTTCCACGGCCGAGAAGGAGCCGATCAGGTTGCCCTGCATGTAGAACTGGATCCTGTCGGCCATCAGCAGCGCCTGGTTGGCCGCCTGCGGGCCGCCCTGGATGATCTCGACATTGAGCCCGTATTTCTCGTAGGTGCCGTCGGCAACCGCCTGGTAGAAGCCGCCATGCTCGGCTTCGGCCAGCCAGTTGGTTCCGAATTTCACCTCGTCGAGCGCGATTGCCGCGTTCGTGGTGGCGAAAAGCGCGATCGATGCGCATAGTCCTGCCAGAATTCGCATTGTACGTCGGCCTCCGGTTGGTGATGGCGCCCGATTATGGTTTCGGGGTCTCCCTGGAATTTCGATGCGGCCCCTTTGGGCAACCTTTGATACCGAGCAAGCGCCGTGCCATGTCGCGTGCCTCTCGCACTTAGGCTTCGCGCCTGCAAAACTCGACAAGCGGCAGCTCGATTAAGACACTAGCGCAGGTTTCCTGCTCAAAAAAGCAGCATGCATTGATTGCAGTCGCGGCTTTCGCGGCAGCCGAAAGACCGGCTAGCATCCGTTTGCCATCCGGTCGTTTCTCGAGGAAAGCCAATGCGCCAGATCACCCCAGGCTCGATCCGCCCACCCTTTGCCCGTTATAGCCATGGTATCGAGGTTCCCGCAGGCGCGCGGCTTCTCGTGTGCTCGGGCCAGCTCGGCATTGCGTCTGACGATCGTGTTCCCGCCGACGTGGAAGGGCAGACGCGCCTCTGTTTCGAAAACATCGGCGCAATTCTCGCGGAAGGCGGAATGGGATTTGCCGATATCGTGCGCATCAACGCTTTCGTGACAGGGCGCGAGCACCTCAGGGGTTATATGAAGGTGCGTGACGAATTTACCGCCGATCCGCCACCGGCCTCCACGCTGATGATCGTTTCGGGCTTCGCGCGCGAGGAATTCCTGGTCGAGGTCGAGGTGATCGCGGCGAGTACGTGAAATTACCATAAATCTATATAATCAAGCGTTTTTCCTTCGATGGAGAGGTAAGAATCAGTGTCGGGGATTTGGACCATGAAAGAGGGTTGGTTGCAATTTGTGCAATTTTCAGCTTACAAAAATAGAAGTCATATCTAACTGCGAGAGTTGTGATGATAATAGAAAGAGAAAATGGGAAGGAAAGCGACGGCAGCAGCCAATCCCAAACCCAAAATGATGCTGACCGTTTTCCCACTGATGTCGCTCAGAAAGATGAAGGTGATCCCGGAAAGGAAACAAGATAAAGGAGCTAAAAATATAATTCGCTGTCCAGTAATTATTTTCTGAGATTTGTTTCGATTTTCTTTCGAATTTTTTTGCCAAGCCAATAGTCGTTTTTTTGCGAGTTCAGGAAGTAGATCTTGGCTGAAATTTTGATTGTTTTCTATTAAATCATTCCAATTATTGATGTCCCAATCTGGCGGATGCACTCTGCCGGAATCGTAATTTTTCAAATTAACTGAAGCTGCAAAGAAGATTGTTGAGAGGAGTATGTTGATAGATATTGAGATATTTAATAAAATGAAGACGTCGCTCAAATTTTTATAATTATTAAAAATATATATTATTATAGCAGTTAAAGTTGGGATTAATAGTGTCAAATAATGGCGCGCTTTAATTTCCAAATCTGTGTATAATTTTTCATTAAAATCTAACCCGCCTTCAAATTCTTCTTTTAGGAAGATAATATTTTCCAATTTCGAATTTAATTTAGATTTACTTGTCATAATATTGTCCTGTCTGCTTGAATTTTTCATTAATACGATGTTTAATTTCTTTGATCAAGGTGAAATTCAATTAAATACTTATTTTTCAAATTTTGCTTTTTAGGTTTCGCGCGCAAAAAATTCTAGTTCGAGGTGATCGCGACGAAAGCTGAATGTGAGTTGAGAATGGCAATTAGAGAGCTCTTCCCGGCC
The DNA here is from genome assembly GCF_009826895.1 of Stappia sediminis. Taxonomy (GTDB): domain Bacteria; phylum Pseudomonadota; class Alphaproteobacteria; order Rhizobiales; family Stappiaceae; genus Hongsoonwoonella; species Hongsoonwoonella sediminis. The sequence goes on from NZ_WUMV01000003.1 coordinate 705,223, forward strand.
TCCCGGTGATTAGCCGCTGTTTGGGCTCAGACGGTCGTCCACCCAGGTCAAGTTTCATCGAGACTGTCAGCCGCTTCGCGCGGTCGATCACCCGGCTGGCCGGGGTGCTCTTCGTCGGTTTCGGCTGCAAGCTCGCGCTCGACAGGTAAGGTGCACTTCACCCGCAATCGGGTTCACACGCGGCAAGCACCTTGGCCGTGTCATACATCTCGAAGAATTCGACGATCCTGCCGTTTTTGATCTTGAAGAGATCGATCTTCGGCGTTTCCACGGTTTTGCCGGTGGCCTTATTGCGCCACGCGGTTGAGCCGATGGCGACCACGCGATCGCCCTGGGCGACATATTCGTCGATCGTGTAGTGGATCATGTCGAACTGCTCGACGAGCGAGCGTAGATAATCTTCCACTTCAGACTTTGCATTCCGGTGTTGCGTGAATTCCAGAGGTTTCGTTCCTTCCGCCAACGAATCGAAGTTGACGTTGTCATCCAGAAGGTTCAGCCAGTAATCGATGCTGCCGCCTTTTGTTTCATGCCAGTGAGCGTATGCGGCTTTAAGGATGGAGATATTGCTTTCCTCGGAAGGCATTGCGACTGTTCCCGTTGAAAAATTCAGATTGAAAATCTTTCGATCATCATAACCGGAAAGCCGTTTTCCGGCGAATCTGCCGTTTCCCAGTGCGTTGCCGTTATCGCCGTTGCCGTATCGACGGCGAGGATGATAACTTTCGCTGTCGCGCCACGAGGTGTACCTTTTGGCGCTGAAACTGGCGGGCAAGACGAAGCCCGTTATTCGAAACTGAATTCCCCCTGCGCGGAACTCGGGCGGCCTGGAAAATCCGGGCCGCTATCAAAGCCTGCAGGTCCGATTGGAAAAGGACCATTCCATGCGCTTGTGGATCAAAGACCCTATTGCAATTCTGGCTGAAGGTGCCGAACGCGGCGTCGTCGTGGAGGACGGCGTCATCGTCGAGCTTGTCGCGCGCGGAAATGAGCCGGCACTGCCGGTCGACCAAACGTTCGACGCCTCCAACCACGTGATCACCCCGGGGCTGGTGAACACGCACCACCATTTCTTCCAGACGCTGACGCGTGCCCATCCTTCCGCGATCAACAAGGAACTTTTTCCCTGGCTCACATCGCTCTATCCGATCTGGGCGAGAAACGTGACGCCGGAAACCTTCAGGATGGCGACACGGCTCGCGCTGACCGAACTTTTGATGTCCGGCTGCACGGCTGCCGCCGACCATCACTATCTCTTCCCCGCCGGCCTTGACGAAGCCGTCGACATCCAGGTGGAGGAGGCGACGCGCATCGGCATCCGCATGACGGTGACGCGCGGGTCCATGAACCTGAGCGAAAAGGACGGTGGCCTGCCGCCGGATTCGGTTGTTCAGGACGAGGACACGATCCTGGCCGATTGCGAGCGCGTTTTGTCGCGCTATCACGATACCTCCGAGGGGTCTTTCATCCAGGTCGCGCTTGCGCCGTGTGCGCCCTTCACCGTGACCAAGCGGCTGATGCGCGACAGCGTGGCGCTGGCGGAGAAATACGATTGCCGCCTGCATACTCATCTTGGCGAGACGAAGGACGAGGACGACTACTGCGAGCATCACTTCAACTGCAGGCCGGTCGATTATCTTGAGGAATGCGGTTGGCTGAACGACCGGGTGTGGCTTGCCCATGGCATCCACTTTACCGACGAGGAGGTAAAGCGTCTCGGCCATGCCTGCGTGGGTGTTTGCCATTGTCCGACGTCGAACATGGTGCTCGCCTCCGGCCAGTGCCGGACGAAGGAACTGGAGGCAGCCGGTGTTACCGTGGGCCTCGGCGTCGACGGTTCCGCGTCGAACGACAATTCCAACCTGATGGAAGGCGTGCGCCACGCGCTGATGATCAATCGTCTTACCTATGATGCGGCGAGCGTCACCCATTTCGACGTTTTCCGCTGGGCGACGGAAGGCTCGGCCAAATGTCTGGGCCGCAACGATATCGGCGCGATCGCCGTCGGCAAGCAGGCTGACATGTCGTTCTACACTCTTGATGAATTGCGTTTTTCCGGCAGCGGAGATCCGCTTGCCGCGCTCGTCCTGTGCGGTGCTCATTCGGCGGATCGTGTGATGATCGCGGGTGCCTGGAAGGTCATGAATGGCCTCCCGGTTCACATCGACGTGGAGCGTTTGCGCTACGAGCACGGTGAAGCGGCCAAGCGCTTCCTGGAATCCTTGCAGTAACCCTCAGGCGGTGGCGTCGTCAGGCGATGACGCCATCGCCGAAGAGGCTGCCACCTCCGACCGTGCTGCCGAAGATCGCCGAAGCCGTTTGCTCATAGGCGGCCGCGGCCGCCTGCAACGCACCGGCAAGCGCGTCGGATGCCGATGACGAGCCCTGGCCGCTCGCTTTCGCGGTCCCGCCGTTTTCGTCACCTTCGCCCTGCTTTTGCTTTCGCAATTCGGCTTGTGCTTCCGTGCGAAGGCGCTGGGCCTGCTGGGCAACCTGCCGGTCCTGCGAGGATGGTTCGGCGGGGGCAAGGGCGGCACGGATGACGATCTCCGCCTTTCGGATCGTCTGTTCCGGTGTGCGTTCGGCCGAAGCATCGATCGGCACTTCGCCGGAGGTTGCGTATTTCTTGCCGTCCGGCCCGGTGGTGAACTCATATTGCGGCGAACCCGCATAGGGTCCGCCGACAGCGGCGTGCGCCTGTTCGTGCTGCCGTACTTCCGTGTCGCGTTGCTTGAGTTCGCGAACCTGGTTTTCCTCGTCCTCGCTCAGCTCCTCGCCGCCTGCGCTTGGCTTGTCGGATTTTGCCTCCGTCTCGCCGGGCTTGCGATCTTCTTTCGCGATTTCGCCCGGTTTGCGCCGCTCCTCGTCGGGTTGCCTACCGTGGTTGAGGTGCGTGGCGGATGTCTCGTCGCTCGCGCGCACCGCATCGGCGCGTTGTGTCGCGATATTCTGTGTTGCCTGATTGCCTTCGGGACGTGCCGGATCGCGCGCGGCGACCGCGCCATTGGCGGACGCGACGGCTGACGGTGCCGCCGCGCTGACGGGCCGTTGGAACGGGCTGGCAAAGGGTAGGCCTACTCCGAGTGACATGGGCTTCAGTCTTGCTCAACGTGGTGAGCGGAAACTTAATTGTGGTTGCATGCCGTCTTCATATCCGCGTGAACGTGCTTCTGCATCGATCGGGCATGACGCGCGGATGTCTTGGCGTTATGGTCCGCCGTTGAATTCCATGTCTTCGTCGAAGGCGACAGATCGCCGTCCGAAGCCAGCAAGAGGTTCGCCCATGTCCGCTTTGCCACGCCGTTTCTGGCATGAAATGACGACCTTCGATTTCGCGGAATCCGACACCTCCGATTGGATCGCGATCCTTCCTGTTGCGGCGATCGAGCAGCACGGCCCGCATCTTCCTGTCTTTACGGACACCTGCATCGCCGAAGGCCAGATCGCCCGCGTGCTGGAACTTTTGCCTGAAGACATCCCGGCGACGTTCCTGCCCGTTCAGGCGGTCGGCAAATCGAACGAGCACATCTCTTCGCCCGGCACGCTGACGCTTTCGTGGGATACGGTCACCAAGGCCTGGGAGGAGATCGGCGACAGCGTGGCGCGCGCCGGCATCCGCAAGTTCGTGCTCATCAACTCGCACGGCGGCAATGTGCCGATCATCGATATCGTCGCGCGCGAGCTTCGCGTGAAATACGACATGCTGGCGGTTGCGACCGCATGGAGCCGCTTCGGCCAGCCGGATGGCGTCTTCCCGGCGGAAGAATTCACCTACGGCATCCACGGCGGCGATATCGAAACGTCGATCATGCTGCACCTGCGCCCGGATCTCGTGAAGATGGACCGCGCGGAGGATTTCGCCTCCGCGCAGCAGGATTTCCTGAAGGAGTTCAAATATCTGCGCGGGCATGGAGCCCAGCAGTTCGGCTGGAAAGCGCAGGATTTGAACGCGAAGGGCGTCGTCGGCAATGCGCTTGCGGCAACGCCCGAGAAGGGCAAGGCTTCGCTAGACCATGCCGCACTCGGTTTCGTGGAACTGCTGAAGGACGTTCACGCCTTCGAACTGACAAGGCTTTGGAAAGAGTAAGAAGGTTCCTTACCCCTTCGCCTGGGAGCCCGACAGGAAATTGCCGATACGCTCCAGCGCGCGCTGGATGTTCTCCGTCGAGTTGGCATAGGAAAGGCGGATATAACCTTCGCCCAGGATGCCGAAATCCGGCCCGCCGATAACGGCGACGCCTGCTTCCTCCAGAAGAGCGGAGGCGAGCGCCTTCGCCTTCCAGCCGGTCGCCTTGATGTTCGGGAAAGCGTAGAAGGCCCCCTTCGGCGTGCGGCAGGAAATGTCGGGAATGGCATTTAGTCCGTCCACGACGACCTTCCGCCGCCTGTCGAATTCCTCGACCATGGCGCGCGCCTCGTCTTGCGGCCCGGTCAGGGCCGCGAGGCCGGCGAATTGCGCCGGAGCGTTGACGCAGGACCAGGCGTTGACGGCAAGCTTGCGCGCCTTGTCCATCAGTTCGTCCGGCCAGACGGAATAGCCCATGCGCCAGCCGGTCATGGCATAGGTCTTCGACCAGCCGTCGAGCAGGATCACCCGGTCGCGCACTTGCGGAAATTCCATCAGCGAGACATGGGCCTCGCCGTCGTAGGTCATCTGGCCGTAGATTTCGTCGGAAAGGATCGCGACTTGCGGGTGGTTGGCGAGGCCCTCCACGAGTTTTTCGATCTCGCCGCTCGGCGTAACGCCGCCGGTCGGGTTCGCCGGCGAATTCAGGATCAAAAGCCTTGTTTGCGGTGTGATCAGTGAAAGCGTTTCCTCCGCGGAAAACGCGAATTCGTTTTCCTCGCGGATCGGGACGGGAACCGGGTTGGCGCCGGTAAACTCGATCATCGACCGGTAGATCGGGAAGCCGGGGTCCGGATAGAGGATATCGACGCCGGGCTCGCCGAACATCAGGATGGCGGCGAACATCGTCACCTTGCCGCCCGGCACGATCAGTACGTTGTCGGGTGAAACCGCGGCCCCGGTTCGCTTTTCGACGTCGGCCGCCACCGCTTCGCGAAGCGGCAGGATGCCGGTCGCGGGCGTATAGCCGTGATGCCCGTCCTTCAAGGCCTTTATCGCCGCTTCAACGATATGATCCGGCGTCTTGAAGTCCGGCTGGCCGATGCCGAGGTTGATGATATCGCGGCCTTGCGAGGAAAGGGTGGTGGCGCGTGCCAGCACGGCGAAGGCGTTTTCCTCGCCGATGCGGTCGAATCCGGCGATCGTCCTGAGCATTGTTCCGTCCCGAAGTCGTTTTGTCGTTGCCTTGTTTCTAGTTCGAATTCTCGCAGTATGAAAGAAGGCGGGTATCACGCTTGGCGGGAAGAATAGGATAAACTGTGCCGGTTGAAAGTCTGGAGATTCGGATCGAATGCCATGCCTGTAGCCGCCGTTGAAACGCCTGTGGGATGCCTCGGGATCGTCGAGGAAGACGGTGCCATCGTCGAACTTGCCTGGGATGGTGCGGATGAAGGGGAACGCACGCCTCTGCTGGATGAGGCGGTGCGCCAGATGAACGCCTATTTCGCCGGCGAACTGACAGAGTTCGATTTGCCCCTGAAGCCGCGCGGCAACGAATTCCAGCAGGCGGTTTACCGGCAGATGCTGGCCATTCCCTACGGCGAGACGCGCACCTATGGCCAGCTCGCCAAGGAACTCGACACCTATGGACAGCCGATCGGCCAGGCCTGCGGCATGAATCCGATTCCCGTCATCATTCCCTGCCACCGCGTTCTTTCGGCCAACGGTATCGGCGGATATTCCGGCCAAGGTGGGGTAGAGATGAAGATCGCGCTCCTGCGTCAGGAAGGCGGCTATCCGTTTCTTATCTGACAATATCCGACAGTTTTGCGGCAAACCGCCTTGCGTCTGGAAACCGGCTCGCCCGAGCCCCATCTATCGGAGCGGTCGGATGACGAACGCCTTTGCGCTCGGCCATTAAATGGTTTAGTCCGCCGACAGTTTCATTCTTTCCCGGAGACACCCCATGACCGCGACGCCCGAGGCAGGTGCCGACACGAAGATCCCCGTGACCGTGCTGACCGGATATCTGGGTGCCGGAAAGACGACGCTGATGAACCGGATCCTGACGGAAAATCACGGCACGCGATACGCCGTGATCGTCAACGAGTTCGGCGAGATCGGGATAGACAACGATCTCCTTGTCGAGTCGGACGAGGAAATCTTCGAGATGAACAACGGCTGCATCTGCTGCACCGTTCGCGGCGATCTGATCCGCACCGTCGAGAACCTGATGAAGCGCAAAGGCTCCTTCGATGCGATTCTGGTGGAAACGACGGGCGTGGCGGATCCCGCCCCGGTCGCGCAGACGTTCTTCATGGACGATGACGTGCGCGAAAAGGCGCGGCTCGATGCGGTGGTGACGGTGGTGGACAGCCGGCATGTACTGAAGCGTCTGGAGGACACGGAAGAAGCGGAAGACCAGATCGCCTTTGCCGACGTCATCCTGCTCAACAAGACCGACCTCGTGACGGCTGAGGAGCTGAAGGCGGTGGAAGATCGCATTCACTCGATCAATCCTTATGCCGTCCTCCACCGCACCGAGCGTTGTGGTGTCGATCTCAAGGCCGTACTCAATCGCGGCGCCTTCGATCTTGAGCGTATCCTCTCGCTAGATCCTCAGTTCCTCGAAGACCACGACCACCATCACGAATGCGGGCCGGGCTGCGACCACGACCATCATCATCACGACCATGAGCACGGTCACGATCACCATCATGAAGATCCGCATTCGGTGAAAAGCATCTCGCTGACGGCGGGCGAGCTGAACCCGCAGGTGTTTTTCCGCTGGATCGGCGACGTGACACAGGTACAGGGCCCGAACATCCTCCGGCTCAAGGGCATCATGGCCTTCAAGGACGATCCCCAGCGCTATGTCGTTCAGGGCGTTCACATGATCGTGGAGGGCGATCACCAGCGCGACTGGAAGGATGGCGAGGAGCGGGTCAGCCGTATCGTCTTCATCGGTCGCGAGCTGGACGAAAATGCCCTTGTGACGGGCCTCAAGGCCTGCGAGGCCTGACGCATGCCGGTCATTGCGCCTGTCGATTGTGACACTTTCGTCGTAAAAGCCGCTTTTCTTGGAAATACTGCCGCATTCGCCTGTGGCAACGGCACCGTTCGCCTTGTCGGTGAGGGCGAAACCCTCGCCAAACCGCATGACGGCGGCCTGCTTGCCGCCGCTGTTTCGCCGGATGGCAGTCGCATCGTCACGGGCGGGGATGACGGGCGCGTGGTCGGCGTCTCGGCGGATGGTTCCTTGAGCGAAATCGCAAGCCGTCCGCGCAAATGGATCGATATGGTCACGGTCGCGGCACAGGGCGCGGTGGCATTCGCCTCCGGACGCACGGCCTGGGTCGTGCAGGAGGGCGGCAAGGAAAAGGAATTCACGCTGCCGCGCGCCGTTGGCGGCATCGCCTTCGCCCCGCGTGGGCTTCGCCTGGCGGTCGCGCGTTATGACGGGGTCTCGCTTTTCTGGGTGAATGTGGATTCGCCGGAGCAAGACCTTTCCTGGAAAGGAGCGCATACCGGCATTCTCTTCTCGCCGGATGGCAAGTACATCGTCACGACCATGCAGGAAAACGCGCTGCACGGCTGGCGCCTTGCCGACCAGCAGGACATGCGCATGACCGGCTATCCCACCAAGGTAAAGTCGATGGATTGGTCGGCGAAGGGGCGCTATCTCGCGACATCCGGCGCCAACGCCGCCGTGCTTTGGCCGTTTCACGGCAAGAGTGGCCCGATGGGCCAACAGCCGCTCCAGCTCGGCGTGCGCTCCGATACGATCGTTGCCGTTGTCGCCTGCCACCCGAAGGAAGATGTGATCGCCATCGGCTATCAGGATGGCATGGTGCTGGCAGTGCGTTTCGAGGATAACGCCGAGGTTCTGCTGCGCCGTCCCGGCGAAGCGCCGGTTTCGACGCTTGCGTGGGATGCCCGTGGCGAGCGGCTTGCCTTCGGCACCGAGGCGGGCGAGGCCGGGATCATCTCACTCGGCGAATGACGTTGGCGACTGGCTGATATTTGCGCTTTCGGTAATTCGGCTGAACGTTTAACAATCAGGCCTGTTACGCTTCAACCGTTCACCGTGCGGAGACGCCATGGACACGCTCGTTCGCATGCGTTCGTTTCTTCAGGTCGTCCAGTCCGGCGGGTTTTCGGCAGCCGCGCGCGATCTTGGCCGCTCGAAGGCGCTGATCTCCAAATATGTCGGCGAACTTGAGGACGAGCTTGGCGCGCGTCTTCTAAATCGCACGACGCGTCAGCTTTCGCTGACGGAAGCAGGCCAGGTCTTCTATCGCGAAGCGACCGATATCCTCCAGCGCATAGACGATCTGCACGATTCCATAACCGATACCCATCAGCACGCGCGCGGCCTTTTGCGTGTCAGCGCGCCGCGCTCGATGGGGGATGATCTCCTGAATCTCGCGATCATGGATTTCGTCGTCGCGGAGCCTGAAATCTCGCTGGATCTGAAGCTTGAGGACCGCTTCGTTGATCTCGTGGACGAGGGCTATGACGTCGCGATCCGTGTGACGGAACTGACAGATTCAAGCCTGATCGCCCGCAAGCTCTACCCCGTCAGGGGGGTTGTCTGCGCGACGCCTGCCGTCATCGAGAAATTCGGCCTCCCCAAGCGCCCCCAGGATCTGGCTCAGGTTCCCTGCATAATCGATACGAATTACCGCTTCCGCGCAAACTGGGGTTTCCAGGAAAACGGAAGCAGGGTCAGCGTTCCGGTGAAGGGGCGCGTGGAGGTTAACAGTGCGGCTTCGGCGCGTGAAGCGGCGATCCGCGATCTAGGCTTTTTGAGAACGCCGGAAAGCTTCGTCCACCGCGATCTGGCGGAAGGCCGCCTCGTCGAGGTGCTTCAGGATTTCCACCCGGACGATCAGGCGATCTATGCGGTCTATCCGCATCGCCGTCATCTTTCGGGAAAGGTCCGGGCGTTCGTGGATTTTCTGGCGAAATGGTTTCAGGATGCGCGAAAGCGCGGAGACCTGTGCTGATCTCCGCGCTTCGTATTTCCTGACACACCGCCAACCTCAGCCGCGTGAATGCTCCAGCCGCTCCTCGGCGATCTGGTCGGCAACGGTCTGCGTCGGTAAATCAAGTGCTGCCGCACGCTCGAAGATATGCGTCAGCGTCTGGCCGATCGCGATCACCTTGTCGCGCACCTTCGCTTCCTCCGTTCCAGGTCTGGCGATGGCGATCGAAATTACGCCGCCGGCGTTGATCGCATAATCGGGGGCGTAGAGGATGCCGCGTTTCTTCAGCTCAAGCCCGTGCCGCTCGTCGGCAAGCTGGTTGTTGGCCGCACCTGCGATAACCGGGGCGCCAAGTTCCGGAATGGTTCCGTCGTTCAGCCCCGCGCCAAGCGCGCAAGGGGCGAAAACGTCCGCTTCCACGGCATGGATCTTCTTCGTATCGACACTGCGCGCGCCGAATTCGGAAACGGCACGCTCTACGGAAGGCTTATGGATATCGGCGACCACAAGCTTCGCGCCCGCATTGTGGAGGTGTTCGGCGAGATACATGCCGACATGGCCTAGCCCCTGGATCGCGACAATGCGTCCCGTCAAGTCTTCCGAGCCGAATTGATGGGCGACCGCCGCCTTCAGGCCGACGAAAACGCCAAGCGCGGTATAGGGCGAGGGATCTCCCAGGCCTGTTGCCTTCGTGCCCCGCGCATGCCGCGTTTCGCCCGCGACGATTTCCATGTCGTCCGAGGAAATGCCGACGTCCTCCGCCGTGATATAGGTGCCGCCAAGCCTGTCGACCTGCCGCCCGAAAGCCGCCAGCATGCCAGCTGTCTTGTCGGTGCGCGGATCGGCGATGATAACCGCCTTGCCGCCGCCCAGATCAAGGCCGGCAAGCGAGTTCTTGTAGGTCATCCCGCGGGAAAGGCGCAGCGCATCGGTCAGTGCCTGGGCGTCGTTCTTGTAGGCCCACATGCGGCAGCCGCCGAGCGCCGGGCCAAGGCGCGTATCATGGATGGCGATAATCGTGCGAAGCCCGGTCGCTGCGTCGAAACCGAAAACCACTTGCTCGTGGTTCTTGAATTCCGGATGGTCGAATACCGACGGCTCGGATACGGTCAGTCTTTCCCGGGCGACGGGAGCATTCATGATGTCCTCCAACGGAACGAATTACGTTCCTGCTCCAAAAAATCTCCACTGAGGAATTTATGTACCCGATTGAGCGGATTATCCGTTCTTTGTTTTCGTCAATTTCATTGAAGCAAGTGAAATCCTTCTCGTTGGAGCGGGCGACGAGGGAGAATGTTCCAGACTGTTTGTTGCACCGCGCAGGCCGGTCTATTTTGCCGCAATCGAGATTGTCGTCACGCTCTTGCCGCGAATGAAGGTAATCTCCAGATAAGCGCGATGCGCGCATGCCGAACCGACTTTGCCGGAGACCTGAAGCTGATGAAGACTGCTATGGCGCTTGCACTGAGTGCTGCGATCGGCATTGCCGCGAGCGGAGCGGCCAATGCTCATCCGCATGTTTTCGTGGAAGCGCGATCCGAAGTCATATTCGACGAAGCGGGCCGTGTGACGGGCGTACGCCATTCCTGGCGGTTCGACGAGGCGTTCACCGCTTTCGCGATTCAGGGGTTGGACCAGGACGGCGACAACGAACTGACGACAGAAGAATTGCAGCCGCTTGCCAAGATCAATGTGGAATCCCTGAAAGAGTACGACTATTTCACTTATCTCTTTCACGGTAACGACGAGCTTGGCTTTACGGAGCCTGTTGAATACTGGCTCGATTTCTACGGCGGCCGGCTCACGCTTTTCTTTACCCTGCCGCTCGAAAGCCCCGCGATTTCCGATGGAGCCTCCTTCACGCTCGAAGTGTACGATCCAACCTATTTCGTAGCCTATGAGATGACGCCCGATACGCCTTTTGCCATGGTCGATGCCCCGGCGGGTTGCTCGCTCGATTTCACGCCGCCTCCTGAACTGGATACGAGCACGGCTGCCGCCCTTGCACAGATCCCGTCGAGCCAGCGCGATATCCCGGACGAGTTTCAATCCGTCACCGAAACCCTCTCCAATACGGCGACCGTGACATGCAAATGAGCATGTCGAAATCTTGCTCTCGGTCAGGCCGCATCGCGGCGACCGTTCTTGCATTGTTGGTGGCTGCGATTGTTGTGGTTCCTGCCGTTGCCGCGCCGTCGCCCTTCGGCGTCGGCCTGCCCGAGCCGAATGCGGCTCCCTCCGGGCCGTTCGCTTCCTTCTTCGCCTGGGTCGCGGCAGAGCAAAGCGCGTTTTATCGCTCCCTTCAGGACGCGATAAAGCAGCTCAAGGAACAGGGAAGCGCAGGTTGGTGGCTCGTCGGGCTTTCCTTTGCCTATGGCGTTTTTCATGCGGCCGGACCGGGTCACGGCAAGGCGATTATCTCTTCCTATGTGCTGGCGAACGAGGAAACCGTCAGGCGCGGCATCGTCTTGTCCTTCGCGTCCGCCCTGGCGCAGGCGGTAACGGCCGTCGTGCTCATCGGTGTCGCGGCGATCCTGCTAAACATGACGTCGATCGCGATTACCGAGACGACGCGCTGGTTCGAGCTGGGTTCCTATCTCGCGGTGATGCTCATCGGCGCATGGCTGTTGTGGCTCAAGGCGTTCCGTCCGCTGGTCGCCGGTGCAAGGCCACACTCGCTCGGTGCGGGTGCCGCGCTCTCGGAGGGCCACTCGCATTATCATGAGCACGATGACGTCGGACCTCATCACCACCATCATCATTCAGCGGAAGAAGTCTGCCCCTCCTGCGGACATTCGCACGCGCCGGATCCGGGCCAGCTCCAAGGTAAAATGTCGCTCGGCAAGGCCTGGTCGGTCATTGTCGCGGTCGGCCTCAGGCCCTGCACCGGCGCGCTCGTCGTTCTCGTTTTCGCGCTGGCCCAGGGCTTGGTCTGGGCGGGTATTCTTTCAACCTTCGCCATGGCGCTCGGCACCGGCATAACGGTTGCCGTGCTTGCCAGCATGGCCGTAGGGGCAAAAGGCATTGCCCTGAAATTTTTCGGCGAAGGCACGGCATTCCAGCGTGTTCACCGGGCGATAGAGATAATGGGTGCCGCGCTTGTCTTCCTTCTTGGCGCGACGCTGTTCATCGCAGCCGCCGGCTGGGGATAGGTCTGGAGGATTGCGGGCTCAGGCGGGGGCGACCGGCGTCCCGTCGCGCCCGAGTTCGATGGGCTCTCCGTGCGGCGTTGCCTTCGCCGCTCGGTCCCATGCGTCCTTTCGCGCAAGCAGTCTTTCGCGCGCGGTGACCTGCTTGTCTGTGACGATCTTTTCCAGCGCCGCAAGCCAGTGCAGATAGTAGGTTTGCCCAAGGTCGGGATCGCCGTTGGCTTGCGCTGCGCGGATCTCCGCTCCCAGCGTGCGGACCCACTCGCCCCATTCGAATACGCCGGCTTCGTTCAGTTTGACCGCCATAGCGAAGGCGCGGGCTTCCCATGGCTCGCGAAAGACGGGTGAATCGTCACGGACCGGTATGTCCGGCAGCGCCGAAAGGTCGACGTCAGCGTGGTTCAAGGTATGGCTCCCAAAGGTCGGCGCGTATTGTAAGAGAAGGGTCGCTGTCCGCGCCCCAGATATCGGTTCCCTTGAAGGCAACGGAATAAAGCCATTTCGGCGCTTCGCCCTGGCCTGCGGCATTACTGTCGGGGAAGACGTGGCAGCCTTGAACCGCCTCGATCGTGCCGGGCCGCCCGCGCACGTAGCGCGGAATGCGCGTATGGCCCGTCGGGTTCATGTTTATTGCCGTGACCCGGTCGCCAGCCGCGAATTTCGCGGGTGCTTCCGGTTCGCGATTAACGGGGCCGCCACGCTTCAGGGCCGCTGCGACATCCTCGCCCTTGAGCACACGTTTGACGGGCCGGCTTTCATGCAGGCTGCGTCCCGCTTCGATCTCGTCCGGCTGAACGAGACCGTGGTCCGCAAGGATCTGTTCAAGCGCGGCAAGCCAGATCTCGAAGTAGCTCAAGTTGAGATATTGCCGAGGCGGCAGGCTCTCGCGCTTGCGGCGCGATTCGTCGAGGCTCCATTCTCCGGTAGCCCCCATGGCGAGCGTTATGGCGAAGGCCCGGCGCTCCCATTCCTCGTGGAAGCGCGGCTCGTTTTCTTCCGCCACCACGGGGCCGAAGCCCATCATCCCGCCAAGGTCGTGCGCGCCGTTCATTCCGCCACCTCCTGAAGCTCGCCCGGCGAAAGGGCAAGGCCGGTGCCTATCATGCTGTCGCGGGTGATGAGGCGCGCAAGGTCTTCCTCGCTCCAGCCATCCGTTCCTTCAGGGCGCCTTGGAATGACGAGATAGCGTACCTCGGCGGTGGAATCCCAAACGCAGATTTCCGTTTCTTCGGGCAATTCGACCCCGAAATCGTGGAGAACGCCGCGCGGGTCGCGCACAGCCTTGGAGCGATAGGGCGCGGATTTGTACCAGACGGGCGGCAGCCCGAGGACCGTCCACGGATAACAGGAGCACAATGTGCATACGACGATATTGTGCTTTTCCGGAGTGTTTCTGAGCGCCACCATGTGTTCGCCCTGCCGGCCGATATAACCGAGTGACGAAATTGCCGCTGTCGCATCCTCAAACAGCCAGTTGGCAAAGTCTTCATCGCTCCACGCTTTCGCTACGACATGCGCTCCGTTGCGGGGGCCGACCCTGGTTTCATAGGTCTCGATCAATTCATCGAGAGCCGCAGGGTCCACATATCCCTTTTCGACGAGAATGGACTCAAGCGCGCGAACCCGGAGCTCCGTATCTGTGAGTTCCGAGGTCTCGTGATTGTGGCCGATTGCATGGTCGTACGAATGGCTCATGACCGGTTTCCTGCCCTTTGCGATGCTTCGGCGCGGATCGCCTTCGGTTTCTTGTCGCCGGGATGCTACCTCCCGGACAAGAGGACATAAAGGGCTTTGGGCGTGGTTGGCTCGACGCTGAAGCGCCCGGTTCGCCGACTTCGTGGGCTTGCAAATTCGTCATACAATAAAAACCCTTATATGCCGTTGCGTAATAAGTTGCGTTACGCAAGGTTGGATGCGGAAAACTGGTCTAAATTTAATACCACTGGCCCTCGTTGCGATTGCGAACTGGCGAAAGCTCGTATATCACCCGATAAGCGCTCGCTTCGGATTCCGGCCCCGGCATTAGCCTAAAGACTAAGGGGTGAAATTCCGGTGCGTCGCCTAGACACACGAAGCCTGAGGTGCAACTGTCTGCGCCGTCGGGCACTCACGACCGTGTTGGGAGGTAAAATACATGGATCGTCGTTCATTCCTGAAAAAGGCCGGTGTCGGAGCCGGCGCGACTGCCGCTGCCGCCACGCTGGCCGCTCCGGCTATCGCGCAGTCCAGTACGGACATGGTGATCGTCTCCACCTGGCCGCGCGATTTCCCGGGCCTCGGCATCAGCGCTCAGCGCCTTGCGGCCCGTATCGGGGAGCTCACGGAAGGCCGTATCGCGGTTCAGTACTTCGCTGCCGGCGAGCGCGTCGGCGCCTTCGATTCCTTTGACGAAGTGGCTTCCGGCAACGCGCAGGGCTACATCGGCGCCGATTACTACTGGAAGGGCAAGCACCCGGCCTGGGCATACTTCACGGCCGTTCCCTTCGGCCTGACCTATGCCGAGTTCGACGCCTGGATCAAATATGGCGGCGGCCAGGAGCTTTGGGACGAAGTTGCCGACCAGTTCGGTCTCAAGAACTTCAATGCCGGCAACACCGGCGTGCAGATGGGCGGCTGGTTCAACAAGGAAATCGAGACCGCTGACGACCTCAAGGGTCTGAAGATGCGTATTCCGGGCCTCGGCGGCGACGTGATGGCAAAGCTCGGCGCCTCTCCGGTTTCCCTGCCGGGCGGCCAGATCTACGAGAACCTGATCTCCGGCGCCGTCGACGCGACAGAGTGGGTCGGACCGTACAACGACTACTTCATGAAGTTCTACGAAGCCGCGAAGTACTACTACTATCCGGGCTTCCACGAGCCGGGCTCCGCGCTTGCGCTTGGCATGAACAAGTCCTGGTTCACCTCGCTGTCGAAGACCGACCAGATGATCATCGAAGCGGCGTGTAACGAGGAAAACGCCCGTCAGATGGCCGAGACCAACGCCGAGAACGGCCGCTATCTCGACAAGCTCATCAACGAGCATGGCGTCGAGCTGCGCAAGTTCTCCGACGAGGTCTACGACGCTTTCGGCGAAGCTTCGGAAGAGGTTTTCGCGGAAACCCGCGAGCACAGCGATCTGACCAACCGCGTGCACGAGAGCTTCGCGAAATCGCGCTCCGAGATCGGCCGCTGGATGCTGCTCGCCGATACCGGCTACACGCAGCAGCGTAACCGCGTGCTCGGCATCACGGTTTAAGCGCGCGATCGAAACGGTGTGGGACGGGGCATCAGCTCCGTCCCCGCCTTGTCCGTGCCCGCGGATGGCGCCCGGTGCAGCCCGCTACGCCCGCCCTTCCGCCGGCTTTCCCGGATGTGCCGGATTATTGCGGCCTTAAAGCCGCGCGTTTTCCCAACTCGGAATGATACGCGATGCTCGTTCGCTTGTTCAGTTGGATGATGCTGGCGGTACTCGCCGCATTCCTCTTCAACAACTATCTGAATTTCTGGCAGGGCTTTCCAGGTGCCGGAGCCGCCTTCGGCGCACAGGCCCACGGCGGCGCCTCGCCGTCTCTGGCCTGGCTGCAGGTTGGCCTTTATGCGTTGGGTATCGTGCTTGCCGTGTTTTACGTCATGCGCAGCAAGGACGCCCCCTTGCGCCCCGACAGCAAGCGTATCACCGACATCAATACCTTCATCATCCGGGCGGCCTTCTGGGCCGTCCTGATTGTCGGCCTTGCCGACATGACGATTTCCTTCCTGCGCGTGGAAGGACTTCTGGATCAGCTCGTCGGGCATCAGCTAGCGTCCGATCTCGGGCGCTCGCAATATCGCGGCGCTTATGTGCACATGCCGCTGATCGCGCTTTCGGTGGCCATCGCGGCGTTTACGCGCACGCTGGGGTTTCCCTGGCTTGCGCTTCTGGTGGTGGTCGCGGAGCTCCTCATCGTCGTCGGACGTTTCATCTTCTCCTACGAGCAGGCCTTCATGGCCGACCTTGTGCGCTTTTGGTACGCGGCGCTCTTCCTCTTCGCCAGCGCCTATACGCTGGTGGAAGAGGGGCACGTGCGCGTCGACGTGTTCTACTCCGGCTTTTCGTCGAAGCTTAAGGGCTATGTGAACGCGATCGGCTCGATCCTGCTCGGCATGACCTTCTGCTGGACCATCCTCATCATCGGCATGGCGGGCCGGAACAACATCATCAACAGCCCGCTCTTGTCCTACGAGGTGACGCAGTCCGGCTTCGGCCTTTTCGTCAAGTACCTGATGGCGGGCTTCCTCGCCGTCTTCGCCGCAACCATGCTCATCCAGTTCGTGAGTTATCTGCTCGACGCCGTCGCCGACATCCGCGAGGAGCCGGGCGGGCGCGAACACGAAGCCCCGCACGTAAGCTAGTCCGACGAGATCGCCCAGATGGAACTTTTTTTCCTCATACTTCTCATCGCCATCATGGCCTTCGCGCTGGGCTCCGGTTTCCCGGTGGCCTTCGCGCTTCCCGGCTCGGCCATCATCACGATCGCGATCGCGGCAGCTTCCGGCTACCTCTTCGGCGGAAGTCCCGATGCCTACTTCGCGCAAGGCGGGCCGGTTCAATGGCTGAGCGCGGGCGTCACCAACTTCCGGGGCGTCTATTGGGAGGCGGAGCGAGATACGCTGATCGCCATCCCGCTCTTCGTCTTCATGGGCATCATGCTGCAGCGCTCGAAGATCGCCGAGGACCTGCTGGTCACCATGGCGCAGCTCTTCGGGCCCATTCCCGGCGGTCTCGGCATTTCGGTCGTCTTCGTCGGCGCCCTGCTTGCCGCCACCACGGGCATCGTCGGCGCGACGGTCG
Source organism: Stappia sediminis (assembly GCF_009826895.1). Lineage (GTDB taxonomy): Bacteria > Pseudomonadota > Alphaproteobacteria > Rhizobiales > Stappiaceae > Hongsoonwoonella > Hongsoonwoonella sediminis. The sequence continues at coordinate 722,236 of NZ_WUMV01000003.1, forward strand.
TTGCGATGGGCCTCATTTCGCTGCCGGCCATGTTGCGCAACAACTACTCGGTGCCGCTCGCAACCGGCACGATCGCGGCGTCCGGCACGCTTGGCCAGATCATCCCGCCGTCGATCGTCCTCATCATCTTGGCCGACCAGCTTGCAAGCGCCGTCGACCAGGCAGGAACGATCCGCCAGACGCTCTTCAAGAATTCGACCGGCGAACTCACCATGCCGTCGGATTTCGCGGTGACGTCGACCAGCGCCGGTGAAATGTTCCTTGGCGCCTTCCTGCCGGGCCTGGTGCTCGTCGGGCTTTATATGCTCTTCATTCTGGGCTTTGCTCTCGTTAAGCCGAGCGCCGCTCCGGCGGTCCATCGAGAAGGAAAGTTCGACCGCGCGTTCTTGGGCAAGGTGGTGCTCACGCTGGTGCCGCCGCTCGCGCTGATCATCCTTGTGCTCGGCTCCATCATCGCCGGCATCGCTACGGTCAACCAGGCCGGCGCCATCGGGGCTGTCGGTGCCATGGTCATGGCGGGATACCGGCTGCGTGAAGGCAAGCGCGGGGCATATTCGCCGGCGATCATCGCCATCCTGGCACTTCTCGCCATTGGCGTCGTTTCCAGCTACTTCGATCTCAACATCCGCCGCATTCACTCGAGCCAGGATGTGCTCGGCATCGTGCTGGCGGTGATCGCCGTATCCTTGCTCCTTATCGCGATTTTCTGGAGCGGGTGGCGGACGCTGAAATTCGAGAACACGCTGCGCGGCGTGATGATCGAAACCGCGAAGACCTCTTCGCTCGTCTTCATCATTCTGATCGGCGCGGCGATGCTTACGTCGGCGTTCCGCGCGTTCGGCGGCGAGGAACTGGTGAAGGACTTCCTCCAGGGCCTGCCCGGCGGTTTCTGGTCCCAGTTCATCATCGTGATGCTGGTGATCTTCATCCTCGGCTTCTTTCTCGACTTCATCGAGATTGCCGTGGTCGTGGTGCCGATCGTCGCGCCCATCCTGCTGGCCGACCCGGAGGCCAATATCACCGCCGTCTGGCTCGGCGTCATGATCGGCCTGAACATCCAGACGTCCTTCCTGACGCCGCCTTTCGGTTTCGCGCTGTTTTACCTGCGCGGAGTGGCGCCCGCCATCGTCAAGACGCTGGACATCTATAAGGGCGTGATCGCCTTTATCATCCTCCAGCTCGTCGCTCTCGGCATAGTCGGCTATACGCCGCAGCTGGTGAACTACCTGCCGAACCGCGCGTCGCTGCTTTCGGAAACGGCGCCTCCGCCGCAAAATCCGGTGCTGCAGTATTGCATCGAGGAATATGTTGCCGAGAAATTCGCCGATGACGGCGACACCATTCTGGCGGCGATTTCGAAGATGAAGGCAGCCGACCTCGGTTATCTGCCCGAGGGCCTTCGTGATGATTTCGCGGAAGGGCTGGAGAAGGCCGAACAGGCGATCCCGCTCATGAACGATATTACCGCCGCGGAGCAGGCGGTGGAGCAGGCGTCGGGTCCTTATCGTCCGCTCCATCGACAGGTTCGCGGGTTGGAGCGTGATGCACGCCGTATCGACGCTGAGATCGAGGAGCTGCGCGTTATCGTGCAGCGCTCTGGACCTAACGGCATTTATTCCGAAGCGCGGGGTGAACGGGCGGCGAAGCGTATCGAGGACCTGACGGTCGAGCGAGACGCCCTGCTTGCGCAAATCCCGGCCGACTGGGAGGAGCGCCACAAGGCGTTCGCGGAAATTCAGCGCGCGGAAAACACCGCCCGCCTGAAGTACCGCCGCAACGCCGACGATGCCTATGAGCCGCTCGCGGAAACGAAGAAGGTGATTGCCGACCTTGCTGCCCTCCAGGACCTGGAAGATGAACTGCGCGGCCTGACGAACGACCTGGAATCGATGGATGCGCCAGTCTTCGTCGAACGTTCGGCGGAAGTCCGCTCGTTGTTCAACCCGGTCGAGGGTGCATCGGACATCCGGTCGGCGATCAACGACGCGCGCAAGGCCATGCGTCAGGACGAGCCGGACAAGGCCGCAGCCATGGCGGGAATCGCCGAAGCCGTCGCGTTGTTCGAGCGGGAAGTCGAGTGGCGTTCGCGCGCCCAAGCCGAACTTCTCCCGGCGATCGAGGCGTATGATGCTGCAGTGGCCGATACCATCGGCCTGCGCAGCCAGCCGCGCCTGCCGCGCGATGTGGCGCTCTCCGTTGCGGCCTGCAATTCGTCGCACCGCGACATATCGCTCAATTTCTGATTGTTGGAGCGACAGCCGTCCCGGACTCATCCGGGACGGCTTCAATTCGGATCATGGTTTATTGCATAGGCGGGATTTTGCAGACGCCGGAACCTGTTAGCTCCCATCCAATGCGCATTGAGATCGCTCGACAGCCCCTGCGCGACATGAAAACCTGGTAACCTCAATGGCTAGTACCGTTTATGCCGCCGGGCTCGGTACTGGTTTCGTGCGATCTGCATTGGCGGGTCATCCGTCAGTTAATTTTCGCGGCGACGGACGCTTAGCCTCTTAATCTCGTTGATGAATCCGGTCGCATTTTGTGCAAGGTAGTGGACTGGGCGAGTAGTCTCGAGCGGTTTTTCGCAGTTCTCCCGCAGGGTCGATTGCCTGTGGAGCAGTCGTAAAAATATTTTGCCTTGCCTTTTTCTTGACACTGGAATCGATCATAGCGGATAAAACCGACGGTTGATTTCGCAGAGATTTTGGAGTGGCGAGCGCAATGCAGGAATTGGCACGACAGATCGACCGGTTGAACATAGCAATCGGACGGTCCGTATCCTGGGTGCTGTTCGGCCTTGTTCTTACCCAGTTCGCCGTCGTGGTATTGCGTTACGTTTTCGGCGTGGGCTTCCTCTGGGCCCAGGAAGGCGTGATCTACCTTCACGCGTTCCTTTTCCTTCTCGCGGCCGGATATGTGCTCGCAATCGACGCGCACGTACGTGTCGATCTCTTTTACCGTAACGCTCCCGCCCGGAAAAAGGCGCTCGTCAACGGTCTCGGTGCGCTCTTCTTCGTCATCCCGGCCTGTGTCCTGATATTCGAGCAGTCGTGGCCTTATGTCGCCCGTTCATGGCAGGTTCTGGAGGGATCCGCGGAAGCGTCCGGCATTCCGGCGGTGTTCCTCCTGAAAACGGGTATCCTGCTGTTCGCGATTTTGACCGGGCTCCAGGGGCTTGCGCTCATGATCCGCGCGGGGTCGTCGTTTTTCGCTCTTCCGCGCGCCGGCTCCTGATCCGCATTCCGCACGGACCGGTATTCCGGGCGCTGACGCTACCCGATGCTGCAAACCCTCGACCTCCTGATGATCGTTGCCGCCTGCATGTGCCTTTTGGCGGGTTTTCCGGTGGCTTTCACGCTTGCCGGTGTCGCTCTCATCTTTGCCGGGCTTGGCTGGTTCGCGGGGGCGTCGCTCTCGCTTGGCGCAATTCCCTCACGCATCTACGGCATCATGACGAATCAGGTGCTCATCGCGGTGCCGCTTTTCGTCTTCATGGGTGTGATGCTGGAACGCTCGCGCGTAGCAGAAGGTCTGCTCGATGCGATGGGCCGGCTGGTCGGCAGGCTGCCGGGTGGCTTGGGCCTTTCGGTCACTCTTGTCGGCACGCTCCTTGCCGCATCCACCGGTATCGTGGGTGCGACCGTCGCGACAATGGGGCTACTGGCGCTTCCCGCAATGTTGAAACAAGGCTACAGCGCCAGGCTTGCCGCAGGTTCCGTAGCGGCGTCGGGAACACTCGGGCAGATCATTCCGCCATCGATCGTTCTGGTCGTCCTGGGCGACCAGATTTCGGCCGCCTACCGCGCAGCTCAGCTGAAGGCTGGAAACTTCGCTCCGGAAACGGTGACGGTTGGCGACCTTTTCGCCGGCGCCCTCATTCCGGGCCTGCTGCTTGCCACTCTCTACGGGTTTTATCAGGTGGCGGCGGCATGGCTGCATCCGGAAAAGGCGCCGCCGATGCGCAAGCGCCCCCTTTCTTCCCGCGATGTCAGGCAAGCACTCGCTGCGCTCCTGCCGCCGGCCGTCTTGATCATCGCCGTTCTGGGCTCGATCCTTGCCGGTCTTGCAACACCGACGGAGGCGGCCTCTGTCGGCGCGCTCGGCGCCGTCGTGCTCGCAAGCAGGCGGACGGACGGTGGAAACTGGCCCGCCGCTCTCGCGCTCGTATCCGGTGCTGGCGTCGTGCTTCTCACTTTGGTCGTCGATCTTGAGCCCGCACGCGTGGCCGGAACCTTGTCCGGCGTGGTCGCGATTTTCGCGGCGATCGTGCTCGTAGGTGTTTTCGCGGTTTCCATTTTCGCAGCCGTTCGGCAGGTTCATCGTGGCGGCATCTTGCCCGAAGCGCTGCGCAAGGCGACGGAAATCACTGCGATGATTTTCACAATCGTAATTGGCGCCTCGATATTTTCGCTGATCTTCCGTGACCTTGGCGGCGAAGAACTGATCGCATCCGCCCTTTCCGGCGTGCCCGGAGGTGCCGGCGGCGCGGTGCTTGCCGTCATGCTGGTGATGTTCGCGCTCGGCTTTTTACTCGATTTTCTGGAAATCGTTTTCGTCGTTGTGCCGATCGTTACGCCCGCACTTCTCGGCATCCCGCTCGCCGACGGCACGACGCTCAGCCCTGTCTGGCTCGCGGTCATGATGGCGGTCAACCTGCAGACGTCGTTTCTGACCCCGCCTTTCGGTTTCGCGCTGTTTTACCTTCGGGGTGTGGCGCCGGAAAACGTGAAAACCGCAGATATCTACCTGGGCGTCGTCCCTTTCGTCGCGCTGCAGTTGGTCATGCTGCTCATTCTCTGGTTTTATCCGAAATTGGCCACCTGGCTTCCCGGCGTCATCTACGGCTAGGCCCGTGCGGACAGGTCAGGTTATCCACTGCGGCGCAATATCGAATATGATTGACCATGGGGTAACGGGTCAGTCAGGCTGACCCAAATAAACCGGGTCATCGTTATCCGACCGCCGGAACGAAATATTGGGGAACAGGCCACCATGGCGCGAAACGTGGTCACGCTCGACGACAAATACGATCTTACGAAAGAGCGGATTTTCGTGTCCGGAACGCAGGCGCTGATCCGCCTGACCTTGATGCAGAAGGCACTCGATACCGCGGCCGGCATCAGGACGGCGGGTTACGTGACCGGTTATCGCGGATCTCCCGTCGGCGCGCTTGACCAGCAGTTCCAGCGTGCGGCCAGGGTTCTGGCGCCTGAAGACATCCTGTTCCAGCCGGCGATCAACGAGGATCTGGCGGCAACCGCGCTTTGGGGTACGCAGCAGGTCGCCATGCGCGGCGAGGGGCGCGTCGATGGCGTTTTCGGCATCTGGTACGGCAAGGGGCCGGGCGTCGACCGGTCGGGCGATGCCTTCCGCCACGCCAATCTCGCCGGAACTTCGCCGCATGGCGGGGTGCTGGCGCTGATGGGTGACGATCACACCTGCGAAAGTTCGACCACCGCTCATCAGTCGGAATTCGCGCTGGTAGACGCGATGATGCCGATCCTGAACCCGGCCGGTGTGCAGGAGATTTTGGATTTCGGCCTGCTTGGCTGGGCGTTATCCCGCTATGCAGGCGTCTGGGCAGGCTTGAAGCTTGTGAAGGACAATATCGAATCCACGGCCTCGATAGACGGCCGGATTGACCGTGTCACACCGGTCCTGCCGGATTTTGCGTTTCCGCCGGGCGGCCCGCATATCCGCCCGAACGACCATCCGCTGACGCAGGAAGCCCGCCTTCACGAGGTCAAGCTTCCCGCCGCAAGAGCGTTCATCGCGGCGAACGCATTCGACAGGTTGGTCCTTCGCGGCGGGCGAAAGCCGCGCATCGGCATCGTTTCGACCGGCAAGAGCTATCTGGACGTGCTGGAGGCGCTGGACACGCTCGGGATCGATGAGGTTCGCGCCGCCGATTTCGGGCTTGCGCTCTACAAGGTCGGTTGCCCCTGGCCTTTGTCGGCGGAAGGTATCCGCTCCTTCGCCGATGGTCTTGAACTCGTTATCGTCGTGGAAGAAAAGCGCCCGCTGATCGAAGCGCAAATCAAGGAAATTCTCTACCGGACGGCCAACGCGCCGCAGATTGTCGGCAAGACCGACGAGAGAGGTGAAACCCTGTTCAAGATCGCGGGCGCGCTCGATGCCGGAGAGATCGCGGTGGCGCTCGGCAGCCGTATCCTTGAGCGCTTCCCGGACGAACGGCTCAAGGCGCGTGTCGAGCATCTGGGCCGGCTGCGGGAGCGCCTGAAGCTGACGGAAGACGTGGCGACACGCACGCCCTATTTCTGCGCCGGTTGCCCGCACAATTCCTCGACCGTCATACCCGAGGGCACGCGCGCCTATGCCGGGATCGGCTGCCACTACATGGTGCAGTGGATGGACCGCAATACCGAAGGCTACACCCAGATGGGCGGTGAGGGCGCCAACTGGGTGGGCGAAGCGCCGTTTTCAAAGCGCGGCCATGTTTTCCAGAACATAGGCGACGGCACCTACAATCATTCCGGCATCATGGCGATCCGCGCGGCCAAGGCGTCCGGCGTCAGTATCACCTACAAGATCCTCTACAACGACGCAGTGGCAATGACCGGCGGTCAGCGTCACGACGGCGGGCTGTCGGTGCCCGAGATCGCGCGGCAGGTAGCGGCCGAAGGGGCCGCGCGCATCGCCATCGTTACCGATGAACCCGGCAAGTACCCCGCTTCGACCGAATGGCCGGCGATGACCGCGATCCACCATCGTGACGATCTTATAGAGATCGAAAAGGAACTGAGCCGCATTCCGGGGCTCACGGTCCTGATCTACGACCAGACCTGTGCGGCAGAAAAGCGCCGCCGGCGCAAGCGCGGCCAGTTTCCCGATCCGGACGAACGCGTCGTCATCAACGAGCTTGTGTGCGAGGGCTGCGGCGATTGCGGCGTGCAGTCGAACTGCGTGGCGATCCAGCCGGTGGAGACCGAATTTGGCCGAAAGCGCCAGATCGACCAGTCCGCCTGCAACAAGGATTTCTCCTGCCTCAAGGGCTTCTGCCCGTCCTTCGTTTCCGTGAAGGGCGGAAAGCTGAAAGGGCGCACGGCCAATCCGGCGAAGGCGCCCAGGGTTGGCGAACCGGAATTGCGCCCGCTTGAGGAAACCTACTCGATCCTGATCACCGGCGTTGGCGGCACGGGTGTCGTGACGATCGGTGCCGTGCTCGGCATGGCCGCGCATCTCGACGGACTCGGCTGCGGCATCATCGACATGGCGGGCCTTGCGCAAAAGGGCGGCGCGGTGACGAGCCACATCAAGCTCGCGCCGCGTCCGGAAGACATTTCGACGATCCGTGTCGGCGCCGGCAGCGCCGATCTCGTGCTCGGCTGCGATATCGTCGTGGCCGGATCGGCCAAGGTGCTGGGGGCGATGGACCCGGAGCGCAGCATGGCTGTCGTCAACACGCATGAGACGCTGCCGGGCGATTTCGCTCTCAATCCCGATTTTTCGCTTCCGGGCCGCAGGCTGGCCAAGGCCGTTGCCGGGGCGGCGGGCGGAAAGAACGCCCATTTCTTCGATGCGACGCGTTTCGCCACTGCTGTTTTCGGCGATGCGATCGCGGCTAACATGTTCATGCTGGGCTACGCCTGGCAGCTTGGCGGCGTGCCGCTGGAACGCGCCTCCATAGAAGAGGCGATCCGGCTGAACGGAGTGTCGGTGGAAATGAACCTTGCCGCTTTCGCCTGGGGGCGGGCGGCGGCGGATGATCCGCAAAAGGTTGCCGCGATTGGCGGCGAGGAGAATTCCGAAAAGGCGGGTTTGAATTCCGAAGGGGTCGAGGAAATAGCAATTCGACGCCGGAAATACCTCGCCGCCTATCAGGACGAGGCCTACGCCGAACGCTACCGTAAACGTGTCGATGAAATCCGCGAGAAGGAACGCGCGGCGGGGATAACTAACAGCGAGTTGTCGCAGACGGTTGCCCGACAGCTTTTCCGGATGATGGCGATCAAGGACGAGTATGAGGTCGCGCGGCTCTTCACCGACGGCAGCTTCGAAAAACAGCTCCACGGGACCTTCCAGAGCTATGAGCGGGTCGAGTTCCACATGGCGCCGCCGCTTCTCGCCCGGATCGATTCGCGTACTGGGCGGCCCAAGAAGATGCGCTTCGGGCCCTGGATGTTATCCCCGCTGAAGCTGCTTGCCCGCATGAAGGGCTTGCGCGGTACGATCTTCGATCCGTTCCGCTTCAGCGCCGACCGCAAGATCGAACGGCGGCATCTGGCCGACTACGAGGCGACGCTGGACGAGATCGCGGCGATGCTGAGCGCTGAAAATCACGCTTCCGCCGTCCGGCTCGCGGCGTGGCCGGAAGGCATTCGCGGTTTCGGGCCGGTGCGGGCGGAGAATGCCAGGAAGGCGGAAGCCGTGAAGGCCGAGCGGCTTTCGGCTTATCGTGAAGGCAGCCGCGCCGATCTCGCGGCGGAATGACGAGTGTCAGGACCAGTCGACGTCGGCGGTCAGCATATAGCCCGAGCCGTAAACGGTGCGGATGAGCGGCGTCTTGCTGTCGCCGGAAAGTTTCTTGCGGATGCGGGAGATGCGGACATCGATCGCGCGGTCGAGCGCATCGTCGCGCCCGCCGTGGTCGAGCAGGAAATCGCGCGACAGGACCCGTTTCGGCGCATTGAGCAATGCTTGGAGAAGCTGGGCCTCGCCGGTCGGAAGGAACGTCTCCTCGCCGTCGGGCGCGACGAGACGGTGCGAGCGCGGTTCGTAGGTCCAGCCCGCGAAGCGGGCCCTGGAGGTATCGCTCGATTTTTTTGAAGAATCAGGGACCGCGCGGCGCAGGAGCGAACGGATGCGCGCCACGATCTCGCGCGGGTCGAAGGGTTTGACCACATAGTCGTCCGCGCCGATCTCCAGCCCCATGATCCGGTCGGAGGAATGGGCGCGCGCCGACAGAACGATGATCGGCACCGCCGTCCTTGCCCGGATGCGATTGATGAGTTCCATGCCGTCCATGTCCGGCAGGCCGAGGTCCAGCACGAAGACCGAGGGTTCGCGAAGGTTGAGCGCGGAAAGGGCCTCCTGACCGGTCGCAAAGCCCTCCGCGCGGAACCGGTAGGTGCCGAGCGTGTCGACGAGAAGCGCGCGAATGTCCGCTTCGTCATCGACGACATAGACGACGGTATCTTCCATGGTCGCCTTGCGCGGGTCGCGGATCGGATCGGGATGCGTCATGGATCTAGAATCTCGTTCATCGCGTTCGCCAGCATGCCGCTTGTAAAGGGTTTTTCAAGCACCGAGCACCCGGCTTCGCGCGTATCCTTTCCCGCACGGTCGCTACGGTAACCGCTCATCAGCGCGATCGGCAGATCGGGCCGCACTTCCCGCATTTTCCGCGCTAATGCCGTGCCGTTCAATTGCCCCGGCATGACGACGTCGCTGACGACGGCCACAATCTCCGGCACGTCGCGCACGAGCGAGAGCGCGTCTTCCGTGTCGGTGGAGACGAGCACCGAAAAGCCGAGTTCCACGAGCTGGTCGCGCACCACTTCGGCGACGTCCGGTTCGTCGTCGACGACAAGCACCAAAGCGCTTTCCGATCGGGCTGAGATGCCCGATCGATAAGAAATCGCTTCGGGATCAATGTCTTGAGCATATTCTTGTCGCTCAGCTTGAATCAACCTGAACGGAATATGCTCCGGCGCGCCGTCGGATATGGGCGCGGCCTTCGTTTCCTCACGTATCGAGGCAACACCGGCCGCGCTGCCAGCGGCGGGAAGGTAAAGCGTGATTGTCGTGCCCTCTCCGGGTGCCGAATTGATCTCGACATGGCCGCCGGCGCGCTTGACCACGCCATAGACCGTCGGCAGGCCGAGGCCGCTTCCCGTTCCGAAGGCCTTGGTGGTGAAGAAGGGGTCGAACGCGCGCCTGAGCGTTTCGGCATTCATGCCGCTGCCCGTGTCGCCGACCGTTATCACCCCGTATGCGCCTTCGGCGATGCCGAAGGCTTTCGCTTCCGAACCGTCCAGTTGACGGGCTGCGAGCGAAAGCGTGACGTCGCCGCCTTCGGGCATGGCGTCGCGCGCGTTGAAGGCAAGGTTGATCAACGCGTTTTCAAGGCCGGACGCATCGATCAGCGCATCGGTGTCCTGATCGGAAAGCTCAAGCTTCAGATGCACGTTCTTCGGCAGAGATCCGGACAAAAGCCTGCCGACGTTGGCGACAAGGGTCGCGAGCCTGACACGCGACTGGTCCGAGACATCGCCGCGCGCAAACGCCAGCAGCCGGCGCGTCAGATCCGCGCCGCGCCGGGCGGCGTGAAGCAGAGGGTCCAGATGGCCGCTCAGATCCGGCAAGGCCTGTTCGTCGGCCCGCCGTTTCAGTGCAAGCGTGTTGCCTATGATGATCGTCAGCAGATTGTTGAAATCATGCGCAAGCCCGCCGGAAAGCTGCCCCACGGCCTCCATGCGCTGGGCCTGGGCAAGGGCTGCTTCGCTGTGCTTTTGCCGGGTCACGTCCAGCGAGAGGACGAAGCAGCCGAGCGTGCGCCCGTCACGCGTGCGATCCGGGATGAGGGTGGAGCGCATATGGGCAATGCGCCCCGTCGCGCTCGCGCGGCTGTATTCGTAGGAAACGGCGGCCCCTTCGAACGCGCGTTCGATGTGCGGGGCAAGAACGGGATAAAGCTCCGGTCCCGCGATCTCCTCCACAGAACGCCCGACAATGGAGGAAACCGTCTGGCCGAACCACCTGGCATAGGCGCGGTTGGCGAAACCGAAGACGGGACCGGGCGCCAAGTAGGCGACGAGGGCCGGAACATTGTCGGTGACGAGCCGCAGCCAGTCCTCGCTCTGGCGAAGGGCGCGCGTGCGTTCCATCACGGTTTGCTCCAGCTGCTCCTGCTGGCGGCGCTCGCTGGTGACATCCGTGTAGGTGGTCACGAAGCCGCCCTGGGGCAGCGGCGCGCCCGTGACCAGGATCACCTGACCGTTGGGGCGTACCCGCTCGAAGGAATGAGCCTCGAAAAGCCAAGCGCGCTCCAGCCGGCGCTGCACCTGCTCCTCGATATTTCCGGGGCCGTATTCGCCGCGCCCGGCGATCACGCGGAAGAAGTACTCAAGCGGCGTGCCACGCGCGGCAAGCCACATCGGCAGGTCGAGCATCTCGAACAGGCCGCGATTCCAGGCAAGCAGCCTGAGATCGGCGTCGAAGACCGAAAAGCCCTGATTGATGTGATCGAGCGCGGCCTGAAGGACATCGAGCTGGGGATGATCCTCAAGGCCGTGTTGTATGGTCGTGGCCGTCGTCATGGCCGGATTTTAACCGAGGATGCGCGCGGGAGAAGACCGGCAAAGGGCTTAGGGAGTGCGGAATTCAGGATGTCACGCAATGAGGATTCATTGGGGAAAATATGTGCCTAAAGCGGCACCGCTGACGCTAAGAAGATACCTTGGTATCATTGCTCCGTAGCCATTTATGAAATGCTTCCTCTAGAATCTCGACGCGCAAACTATGCGACCATCGATCATTAACGCTTCTCAATGCCCTCTTGTACTCATCTACACTAATATCTCTAAAAACTTCAATGTTATTATCTTCATTTCCAATATATCGATAGAAGCTTTCAAGAAATGGCCGTATAAACCTAATTCTATCTAACTCTACATCGCGAACAAACCAATAAAAAGCAGGAATACTGCCTGCGGATCTTAATATCTTATCTTTCTTTCCGAAAACTAAGGACAATTTATCCAAATTTTGATAAACTTTCATCTTTGAGTATTCCAGAGAATCGACATTATCTCTATAGTCACTTACGATTTTATCAAGGTATTTTCGTTTTGTGTCAGTGAGATTGTTGTTTAATTCAAACGCCAGAATCTTAGCTGCATTATTCAAGTCTTGCCCGCGGTCGGATTTGTAAGAAGTGGAAGAGGAAAAAAAATCGTGTGCAGCTATTTCGGAAATAACTTCGGGCGCTCCGCCAATCATGGCATTCCGTTTCTCAGGGCCCGTAAGAACAAGGCCTTTATTCAGTCGTAAAAATAACTCGCGTATCCGCGCAGAATCATCAGTTATCACGTGAACAACTGGAAGAGGAAATTCTTCTACACGTTCGGCTAATTCCGTTGATATCTCTGAGATGTCTCTATAATACAAACCAGCTAACTCAATGGATGAGTCTTCTTCGAGAACAAAATGATCAGAAAGAGGCATTTCGTTTGCAAGAAATTTAAATATCGCTTCTAATCTTTGCTTTCCGTCAACGACAGCATATCTTAATCCAGCCTCATTGAGTTTAGATTTTATTGTTGTAAAATCAGCAAAATACAATTTTGGCATGTCATAGCCATTTATCATGGTGTCAATTAAGGATTGCCTATCTTCGAGTTTCCATAGATTTCCCTTACGTTGATACTGTGGGCTAGTATCGATCTGCTTGCGACGCGCAAACCACCAACGGGCAGATTTAAATTGCTGATGCTGAACTTCAAACATATCACGCCTCGTATTGCCGTCTGATCTCGACTGCCAGACCCTCTAAGTCTGGGAATATTGTAGAATAAGTGATTCCGTAACTCTCCAAGTCTCTCAGAATATTTCTCTTAGCATCCTTGGATATGTTGAGTTTATGTAGGATTGGTCCATTATCTTTTATTTTATAATCTGATGCATGTTCTTCCAAAGTGCGAGGGACTGAGCTAAAAATAACAAAACGACCTTTTTGCGCGTTAATTCGAGGATTATTTATAATTCCTTGTATCGCTAATGGCTCATTTCTACTGCTTTTCTCGCGAAATAATGGATGATATTGATCTACTAGTCTTTCTTCTGTGGTAAAAATCCTTGGCTCCTCGGATATGTCTTTCAATACAATTCCATTCCATGCTGCTGGATCTAGGCACCAAATAGTAGAGTCGTTATCGGAGTCCCCTCCCATCAAGGCAAAAAATAGGGCTATTAAGGGACTCGAAGTCCAGTCTAGTAATCTTGTCGGTGCCCTATAGTGTTGCATTAAAAACAACATGTCCCACTTTTCGCGCTGATAGGTATCATATAGCGGAGAGCGACGGGCAAATTCAGCGTAAATATCGGATTCAATTTGCTCTATTTCATCTATATTTGCCGCTTTTCGATTTCGATGTAAAAATGGCTCAAGTAGATACTTTTCGGAGCCATGTCCGCGGTACCAAAGCTCTTGATGCGCGGCCTTTTGGCGAAATTTTTCAATTGATCCTATGAATTGACTGAACTTTTTTATTTTCATTATTGAATTCCTTCAATATCAATGAGAAATATATTTCTTCTATTGCTTGATATATGAATCTTTCACGGATTAAAGCCGCTATTAATCCATAGAAAGGCAAATCCTTCTGTGATGGTTCTCGGCATATTGCGATGCCATTATAAGCAAGCAAAATTTACGACGTTCGACAAGTCGCAGCATGTCCGAGCCAGTGGATCTTGTGTTGCTAAAATTTAGGCTGCCGAGGCTCTCGAAACAATTCGTTGCAATTAAAACATAATGGGGAAATGCAGTTGACCTAACGTTTGACCTGCGCGGAAACTCACGTCAACGCGACGTCAATTCGGTCTTTTGCAAAAAGGACTTGATAAAGCGGTCGCGGCAGGCGTTTCATACGCGAAGAGAACGATCCCGAAAACGGGACGATCAAGAGGGGAAGAAACGCTATGGCAGGGTCGCCCGTCGTCGAGCGTCTCGACGAGGACACCTTTCCCAAAATCCTTCTGCGCAACGGCGTGGTCTACAAGGACCGCCCGGCGGTTCGCGAGAAGGATCTAGGAATCTGGCAGGCATGGACGTGGGCCGAAGTCCTCGACGAAATCCGCGCCTTCGCGATCGGCCTGAAGGGCCTGGGCTTCCAGAAAGGCGACAGGATCGCGATCATCGGCGCCAACCGCCCGCGTCTCTACTGGACGATGGTGGCCGCACAGTCGCTCGGCGGCGTGCCCGTGCCGATCTATTCCGATTCGGTCGCGGAAGAGATGGTCTTCGTCCTGCAGCACGCGGAAGTGAAATTCGCATGCGTCGAGGACCAGGAGCAGGTCGACAAGGTGCTTTCGATCTCCGACCGCCTGCCCACGATGGAGCAGGTGATCTACGACGAGGACCGGGGCCTGCGCGACTACGACCACGCCACGTTGCACAGCTTCGAGACGGTGCAGGTGGCCGGCCGCAAGACGATGGCCGACGATCCGCAAGCCGTGAAGGCCTGGGAAGAAAGCATTGCCGCCACAAAGGGCGACGACATCGCCGTCATGCTCTACACGTCCGGCACCACGGGCCAGCCGAAGGGCGTCATGCTGTCCTTCGACAACCTTGTGATTTCCGCGCGCAACGGCAACAAATTCGACAAGCTCGACGAGCACGAGGAAATCGTCGCCTATCTGCCGATGGCCTGGATCGGCGACCATGTGTTCTCGCTCGCCCAGGCCTATACCGCCGGTTACTGCGTGAACTGCCCGGAAAGCGCCGAAACGGTGGAGGCCGACCGGCGCGAGATCGCGCCGACCTACTTCTTCGCGCCGCCGCGCGTCTTCGAGAACATGCTGACCCACATCATGGTGCGCATGGAGGACGCCTCGAAGCTGAAGAAGAGGATGTTCGACTACTTCATGGATGTCGCGCGCCGCGTGGGCGAGCCGATCCTGAACGGTGAGGACGTCTCCTTCAAGGACCGGCTGCTTTACCGGCTGGGCGAGTTCCTGGTCTATGGCCCCTTGAAGAACCAGATGGGCTTTACCCGCCTCAAGGTGGGCTATACCGCCGGCGAGGCGATCGGCCCCGAGATCTTCCGCTTCTACCGCGCGCTCGGGCTGAACCTGAAGCAGCTCTACGGCCAGACGGAGGCTTCCGTCTACATCACCATGCAGCCGGACGGGCAGATCTACGGCGATACCGTGGGCACGCCCGCGCCGCAGGTGGAAATCCGGATCGCCGACAACGGCGAGGTGCTCTACCGCTCGCCGGGCGTCTTCGTCGGTTACTACAAGAACGAGGAAGCGACGAAGAACACGAAGACCGAGGACGGCTGGGTGCTGACGGGCGATGCCGGCATCATCACCGACGAGGGGCACCTGAAGATCATCGACCGGGCCAAGGACGTAGGCAAGCTCAAGTCCGGCGACCTTTTCGCGCCGAAATACATCGAGAACAAGCTCAAGTTCTTCCCGAACGTGAAGGAGGTCGTGGCCTTCGGCGACGGACGGGACTTCGCCAGCGTCTTCGTGAATATCGACCTGACGGCGGTCGGTTCCTGGGCGGAGCGCAACAACGTCAACTACGCCTCCTACCAGGAACTTGCGGCGAACCCTCAGGTCTACAAGATGATCGAGGAACACGTCGACCAGGTGAACCGCGACCTTTCCCGCGAGCCGATGATGGCGGGCGCGCAGATCAGGCGCTTCCTGATCCTGCACAAGGAACTGGACGCCGACGACGGCGAGTTGACGCGCACGCTGAAGGTGCGCCGCTCCTTCATCGCGGATCGCTACGCCCCGCTGATCGAGGCGCTTTACGACGGTTCCACCGAAAAGCACGTGCGCACCGAAGTCACCTATGAAGACGGACGAAAGGGCGCGATCGAGGCGACGGTGCAGATCCGCGACATGAAGACCTATGCGCCCGAGGGCGACGTGACCCGGGAGGCGGCGGAATGAACGCCTTTGTGGAACCGGCGACGATGCCCGGAAGCGGCGTCGCCAAGGGCGAGGTGTTGCTCAGCGTCGCCAACGTCTCGCTCGCCTTCGGCGGCGTGAAGGCGATCACCAATATCTCCTTCGACATCCGCAAGGGCGAGATCCGCGCGATCATCGGCCCGAACGGGGCCGGCAAGACGTCGATGCTCAACGTCATCAACGGCTTCTACCATCCGCAGGAAGGCACCATCACCTGGCGCGGCAAGGCGCGGCGCAAGATGAAGCCCTATGAAGCGGCGAGCCACGGCATCGCCCGCACCTTCCAGAACGTCGCGCTCTTCAAGGGCATGACCACGCTCGACAACATCATGACCGGGCGCGGGCTGTCGATGAAGAAGAACTTCCTCTGGCAATGCCTGCACTGGGGACCCGCGCTGAAGGAAGAGATCGACCATCGCCACCGGGTGGAGGAGATCATCGATTTCCTGGAGATCCAGGCGATCCGCAAGACGCCGGTGGGGCGGCTGCCCTACGGCCTGCAAAAGCGCGTGGAGCTTGCCCGCGCGCTTGCCATGGAGCCTGAACTTCTGCTGCTGGACGAGCCGATGGCCGGCATGAACCTCGAGGAAAAGGAGGACATGAGCCGCTTCATCCTCGACGTGAACCAGCAGTTCGGCACGACGATCGCGCTGATCGAGCACGACATGGGCGTGGTCATGGACCTTTCCGACCGGGTCGTCGTCCTCGACTACGGGCGCAAGATCGCCGACGGAATGCCCGAGGACGTGCAGAAGAACCAAGACGTGATCGACGCCTATCTCGGCGTTCCGCACGAGGAATGAGGGAGCGGCTCCACACATGCTGTTTTTCATAGAAACCGTCCTGTCGGGCCTGATGGCCGGCGTGATGTACTCGCTGGTCGCCCTCGGCTTCGTGCTGATCTTCAAGGCATCCGGAATCTTCAACTTCGCGCAAGGGGTCTTCTGCCTCTTCGCCGCGCTCACCTTCGTCGGCATCATGGAGAAGACGGGCGTTCCATGGCCCGTCTCCTTCGTGCTGACCGTCGGCGTGATGATTGCGCTCGCCTGGGCGATCGAGCGTTTCCTGCTGAGCCATCTCGTCAACCAGGAGCCGATCATTCTCTTCATGGCGACGATCGGGCTCGCCTACTTCCTGGAAGGCCTGGGCGACCTGATGTGGGGCTCCGACGTCAAGCCGCTCGACATCGGCCTGCCTTCCGGCGCTTCCGACTGGATGCTCGACACCTTCGACATCTACGTCGAAAAGCTGGAGGTCGTCGCGGCCGTTGTCGCCGCCGCGCTTGTCACCGGCCTTGCGGTCTTCTTCCAGAAGACGCGCATCGGGCGGGCGCTGCGCGCGGTCGCCGACGACCATCAGGCCGCCCTTTCCGTCGGCATTTCGCTCAGGACCATCTGGGTGATCGTCTGGTCGGTCGCCGGCATCGTGGCGCTGGTCGCCGGCATCATGTGGGGCGCGAAGTCCGGCGTGCAGTTCTCGCTGTCGCTGATCGCGCTGAAGGCGCTTCCCGTGCTTATCCTCGGCGGCTTCACCTCGATCCCGGGCGCCATCGTCGGCGGGCTGATCATCGGCGTGGGCGAGAAGGTCGCGGAAATCTACCTGGGGCCGTTCGTGGGCGGCGCCATCGAAAACTGGTTCGCCTACATGCTTGCGCTCGCCTTCCTGCTGGTGCGTCCGCAAGGGCTCTTCGGCGAACGCATCATCGAGCGCGTTTAGGACAACGAGGGGCGTAATCCACCATGCTTTACCGTGAGGCCGGCCAGTTCAAGACGACCTACGATGCGGATCAGGCGATCTTCCCGATCGCGCAGGACCGCTGGGCCGTCATCGCCTTTGCCGCCATCGCCTTCCTCGTCGTGCCGTTCTTCGTCAACGACTACTGGACGAACGCCGTTCTGCTGCCGCTGCTGATCTACGGGCTGGCCGCGCTCGGGCTCAATATCCTCGTCGGCTACTGCGGGCAGATCTCGCTCGGCACCGGCGGTTTCATGGCGGTGGGGGCATTCGCCTCCTACAAGCTGATGACGAGCTTTCCGGAGCTCAACATCGCGATCGTCGTGCTGCTTTCCGGCGGAGCGACGGCGCTCGTCGGCGTCATGTTCGGCCTGCCGAGCCTGCGCATCAAGGGCTTCTACCTGGCGGTGGCGACGCTCGCGGCACAGTTCTTCCTCGTCTGGCTCTTCAACAAGTTCGGATGGTTCTACAACTACTCCGCCACCGGCCAGATCAGCGTTCCCGAACGCACCATCTTCGGCCTGGTGGTGACCGGACCGACGGCCGCACCTTGGGTGAAGTACCTGTTCTGCCTGTCGTTCCTCGCCCTGTTCGGGCTGATCGCCAAGAACGTCGTGCGCGGGCGGATCGGCCGAAACTGGATGGCGATCCGCGACATGGACATCGCCGCCGAGCTTATCGGCGTGCGCCCGCTGCAGACCAAGCTGTCCGCCTTCGCCTTCTCCTCCTTCTACGTCGGCATGGCGGGATCGCTTCTCTTCACCGTCTACCTCGGCGCCGTCGAGGTGACGGAGGTCTTCGGCATCAACGTCTCGTTCCTGGTGCTCTTCATGGTGATCATCGGCGGGCTCGGCTCGATCCTGGGTTCGTTCCTGGGCGCGACGTTCCTGGTCCTCATGCCGATCTTCCTGAAGAATTTCATGGTCGATGGCCTGGGGCTCCTGCCCGTTCTGGCAAAGCATGTCGAAATCCTGCTGATGGGACTTCTGATCATGGGCTTCCTGATCGTCGAACCGCATGGCCTGGCCCGCATGTGGCAGATCCTGAAGGAGAAATTCAGGCTCTGGCCGTTCCCGTACTGAGGCGAAGCCGAACCGGCCGTCCGCCGGATATCAATAAAGAGGGGCGCCTCGGTCAAAATTCACCGACCCGCAAGCATGATCCTAGGGAGGAAATACGAATGAGACTTAAGGATCTGGCAATCGGTATCGCCGCATTGGCGATCGCCGCACCGATCGCGGCGACCGCCGCATCGGCCTATGAACTCACCATTCCATCGCTCGTCTACCGCACGGGCCCCTATGCGCCGAGCGGCATTCCCTTCGCGAATGGCTATGCCGACTATTTCACGCTTCTCAACGAGCGCGACGGCGGCATCAACGGCGCAAAGATCAACGTCGTCGAGTGCGAGACCGCCTATAACACCCAGCAGGGTGTGGAATGCTATGAAAACACCAAGAACCAGGGCGAATCCGGCGCGCTCGTCTACCAGCCGCTTTCGACCGGCATCTCCTACCAGCTGATCCCGAAGGCCGAGGTCGACCAGATCCCGATCTTCACCATGGGCTACGGCCGCACGTCTGCCGCCGACGGCACCACCTTCCCTTGGATCTTCAATCCTCCGGGAACCTACTGGGACCTGGCGTCCGGCATGGTGAACTACGCGGCGGCGGTAGAGGGTGGCCTTGAAAACCTTTCGGGCAAGACGCTGGCGCTCGTCTACCACAACTCCGCCTATGGCAAGGAGCCGATCCGCACGCTGGAAAGCCTGGCCGAGAAACACGGCTTCAAGCTCGAGCTTCTGCCCGTCGACCATCCGGGACAGGAACAGAAGGCGACCTGGCTGCAGATCCGCCGCCTGCGCCCGGACTGGGTGTTCATGTGGGGCTGGGGCGTGATGAACCAGGTGGCCGTCAAGGAAGCCGCCTCGATCCGCTTCCCGATGGACCGATTCATCGGCAACTGGTGGTCCGGTTCCGAGCAGGACGTGCTGCCGGCCGGCGGTGACGCCAACGGCTATCTCTCGGCAACCTTCCACGCACCGGGCCCCGACTTCCCGCTGCACCAGGAAATCCTCGAGAAGGTCTACGGTGCCGGCAAGGGCGCCGGCGAGAAGGAACGCGTCGGCGAAGTGCTCTACAACCGCGGACTGATCGCCGCCGTGTGGACCGTCGAAGCGATCCGCAAGGCGATGGAGATCAAGGGCTCGAACGAGATCAAGGCATCCGACGTCCGCGACGGCTTCGATGCCCTGAAGGTCGACGAGGCACGCCTCGCCGAGCTTGGCCTGCCGAACTTCACCTATCCGGTGGAGCTTTCCTGCGCCGTCCACTCCAATCCGGGCACCATCCTGATCCAGCAGTGGGACGCGGGCGCGAAGAAGTGGACCGTGATCGCCTCCGGCATCCAGCCGGACCGCGAGGTGATCGACCCGCTGATCGCGGAAGACGCCGCGGCCTACGCAAAGGAAGCCAATATCACTCCGCGCGAGTGCAACAACTGATCGTCTGACGATCCGTAAAAGCAACGTCAGATAGTTGGAGCGAGAAATGAACGAGACGGCCGCGCAACCGATCCTGTCGGTCAACAACATCGAGGTGATCTACAATCACGTCATTCTGGTGTTGAAGGGCGTCTCGCTCAGCGTACCGGAGGGCGGCATCGTCGCCCTCCTGGGCGCCAACGGCGCGGGCAAGACGACCACGCTGAAGGCGATATCAAACCTCCTCGGCGCCGAACGCGGCGAGGTGACCAAGGGCTCCATCGTCTTCAAGGACGATCAGGTGGAAGCCCTTTCGCCGAACGACCTCGTGAAACGAGGCTGCATTCAGGTAATGGAAGGCCGGCATTGTTTCGGCCACCTGACGGTGGAAGAAAACCTCATGACCGGCGCCTATACCCGCAAGGACGGCCACGGCGCGATCAGGGACGATCTGGACCTCGTCTACAGCTATTTCCCCCGCCTGAAGGAACGGCGCAGCAGCCAGGCGGGATACACCTCCGGCGGCGAACAGCAGATGTGCGCGATCGGCCGCGCGCTGATGAGCCGGCCGAACATGATCCTGCTCGACGAGCCTTCGATGGGCCTCGCCCCGCAGCTCGTCGAGGAAATCTTCGAAATCGTCAAGCTTCTCAACGAAAAGGAAGGCGTGTCCTTCCTGCTTGCGGAGCAAAACACCAATGTCGCGCTTCGCTACGCCACATATGGCTACATACTGGAAGCCGGGCGCATCGTGCTCGACGGGGACGCGGCGGCCCTTCGCGACAAC
This sequence comes from Stappia sediminis, assembly GCF_009826895.1. Taxonomy (GTDB): domain Bacteria; phylum Pseudomonadota; class Alphaproteobacteria; order Rhizobiales; family Stappiaceae; genus Hongsoonwoonella; species Hongsoonwoonella sediminis. The sequence continues at coordinate 742,911 of NZ_WUMV01000003.1, forward strand.
GAGGACGTGAAGGAGTTCTATCTCGGCGTCGGCGGCGAGGGGCGAAAGTCGTTCCGCGATGTGAAGCACTACAAGCGGCGCAAGCGCTGGCTTTCCTGACGAGCCGCGGCCGCAAGTTCGCATAACAGTTTCGAACGATTGAACGTTCCCGAAATGGAGCGGAGGACCTGCCATGACCGGCGAGCACTACGACAGCCTGGAAACGCGGCATACGGACGAGCGGGAGGCCGATCTGTTTCGCCGACTTCCCGCGCTTATCGCCCATGCCATGCAAGAGGCGCCCGGCTGGGCAAATCATCTTTCCGGCGTCAATCCGGAAATGGTGACATCGCGCACCAACCTCGCGAAACTGCCGGTTCTCAGGAAAAACGAACTTCTGGAGGCGCAGACCCGCAAGCCGCCGTTCGGGGATTTCGCCGTCGCGGATGCGTCGCAATACGGTCGGGTGTTCATGTCGCCCGGCCCGATCTTCGAGCCGCAGGGCTCCGGCGCCGACCCATGGAACGGCGCGCGCGCGCTCTTCGCCGCCGGCTTCCGGCGCGGCGATATCGTGCACAATTGCTTCGCCTATCACATGACGCCGGGCGGCTTCATTCTCGACCACGGCGCGCGGGCGCTCGGCTGCGCGGTCTTTCCCGCCGGCATCGGCAACACGGAGATGCAGCTCGAAGCGATTTCAAAAATTCGCCCGAACGCCTACACCGGAACGCCCGACTATCTGAAAGTACTTCTGGACAAGGCGGCGGAAGCCGGCGTCGACGTGTCGTCGATTACCAAGGGTCTCGTTTCGGGCGGTGCTCTGTTTCCCTCGCTCAGGGCCGAATATGCGACACGCGGCGTGGACGTTCGACAGTGCTACGCCGTCGCCGAAGTGGGTGTGATCGCCTATGAAACGGAAGTGGATGCCGGCATGGTCGTCAACGAGGATTTCATCGTGGAGATCGTGCGTCCCGGCACGGACGAGCCCGTGCCGACCGGCGAGGTGGGCGAAGTGGTGGTGACCGGCTTTTCTCGCGTCTACCCGATCATCCGCCTGGGTACCGGCGACCTCTCGGCCGTCGTTGCCGAGCCTTCCCCCTGCGGGCGCACCAACATGCGCCTCAAGGGCTGGATGGGCCGCGCGGACCAGCGGACCAAGATCAAGGGCATGTTCGTCGATCCCAAGCAGGTCGCCGAAATCCTCGCCCGGCACTCCGAGGTGGACCGGGCGCGGCTGATCGTCGAGCGCGACGGCGAGCAGGATACGATGCGCCTCGTCTTCGAGAGCACCGTCGCCGATGGCGGACTTGCCTCCGCGCTTGAGAACACCTTACGGGAGGTGACGAAACTGAGAGGCACGGTGGAGCGGGCGGAGCCCGGCAGCCTTCCCAACGACGGCAAGGTGATCTCCGACGAGCGGAAATACGACTGAGGCGGGTGTGTTCGCGAGAGATGCCCGCGCATGCGGGCATCTCTCGCGAAAAGCCACGGCATGTGGAGGGAGGTCCCCCAATCGAGCCGAGGGCAAGCCCCGCCTTCGCGGGGAAGACAAGAGTGATGCGGCTGATACCTCGTACAAAAGGGGGACGACAGGATTGATGCGACCATGTCGCATGAAAGCATCCACGCACTTGCCCCGGAAACACCGCGCTGTCACCCCCGCCTCCGAGCGGGGGGCTATTAACCTCCGATCGAGCGTTTGAAACCAAGGCGGTGGGTTGCTGGATGCCCGCCTGCGCGGGCATGACAGGCTGAGTTTGCGGCTGCGCTTTGTTCTCCCGCTCGTCATGCGCGGTATCCAGACAAGCCCGGCGTGACGGCAGAAGGTGGGGGCGGGCTTCATGCAAAGAGCCGTACGGAGATATCTTGACCGGACAGCGGTTGGTCAAGCCCCGAGCATGACGAAGGATGGATCGTGCCGGGCTTAACGCCATCGTCCTGTTCCGCCTCACTTTTTCGCGGACCAAGCGGAAGCCGCGCGACCACCGGTCGCGGGCGGGCTTTCGCACCTACATTGGAACGAATATAAATCCGGCCTATCTAGGGTCCAGACCCCTGGTTTGCGCGTAAAGGGCGCGTGTGAAGCCCAACAGGAATGGCCGGTATAATGAATGTGATCGAAAAGACGTCCGATACGCAACGCGCAAGGGAGATGCGCGCCCAGCACCTGCCGGCAGGACACCCGCCGGTCAAGGCCGGGCGTATCGGCGTGCTTCTCGTCAATCTCGGAACGCCCGACGGCACCGACTACCGCTCCATGCGCCGCTATCTGGAAGAGTTCCTGACCGACAAGCGCGTGATCGAATGGCCGAAGGCGATCTGGTATCCGATCCTCTACGGCATCGTGCTGAACACGCGGCCGAAGAAATCCGGCAAGGCCTATGAGGAAATCTGGAACCGGGAACTGGATGAATCTCCCTTGCGCACGATCACGCGCGGCCAGTCCGACAAGCTTGCCGAACGGCTCGGCGGACTTGGAGAAACCCTCGTCTTCGACTGGGCGATGCGCTACGGAAACCCTTCCATCGCCTCGCGGATAGAACGAATGCAGGCGCAAGGGTGCGAGCGCATTCTCGTATTCCCGCTCTACCCGCAATATTCGGCATCGACCACGGCAACCGTGAACGACACAGTCTTCCGCGCGCTCATGAAAATGCGTTGGCAGCCGGCGGTTCGTACCGTGCCGCCCTATCACGACGAGCCGGCCTATATCGATGCGATCGCCCGATCGATCGAGGCGAAGCTTGGCGAACTGGACTTCGAGCCGGAAATCGTGCTCGCCTCCTACCATGGCATTCCGCAAAGCTATTTCAGGAACGGCGACCCCTACCACTGCCATTGCCAGAAGACGACACGGCTGGTGCGCGAGCGCCTGGGCTGGCCCGAGGAGAAACTGAAGGTCACCTTCCAGTCCCGCTTCGGCCCGGAGGAATGGCTGCAGCCTTATACCGACAAGACGGTGGAGGAGCTTGCCAAATCCGGCGTGAAGCGCATTGCCGTGATCAATCCGGGATTTGCATCCGACTGCCTGGAGACGCTAGAGGAAATCGCCGGCGAGGCCGGCGAGATATTCCACGAAAACGGCGGCGAGCACTTCGCGCATATCCCCTGCCTTAACGACAGCGAGCTTGGCATGAGCCTGCTGGAGACGATCGTGCGCCGCGAGCTTTCCGGCTGGGTGTGACCCCAACGGCGATAAAGGCGGGGAAAAGGCGAGACCTCCAGGCGGCAGGGCGTTCGATTACGCTGCGGCAGGGTGGCGAGGCCTCCGCGTTGGCCGCATACTTCCGGCGTTTCCGTTTGATTCGATTCGCCGGGAGTAGCCTGCATGCCGCTTGAGATCTACGGCTTCGATATCGCGATCGTCGTCCTTCTTCTTCTTGTCATTCTGGTTTTTTTCGCGGGCGTGAAGACGGTCCCGCAAGGCTACAACTATACGGTCGAGCGCTTCGGCCGGTATCGCAAGTCGCTCCAGCCGGGGCTGAACTTCATCATCCCCTTCATCGACCGTATCGGCTACAAGATGAACGTGATGGAGCAGGTGCTCGACGTGCCTTCCCAGGAGGTGATCACGCGGGACAACGCGACCGTGGAGGTCGACGGCGTCACATTCTACCAGGTCATCGACGCCGCACGCGCCGGCTATGAGGTAATGGGGCTGGAAAACGCGATCCTCAACCTGACGATGACGAATATCCGATCCGTCATGGGGTCGATGGATCTCGACGAGCTCCTGTCCAACCGCGACGAGATCAACGCCAGGCTGTTGAGGGTGGTGGACGCCGCCGCCGAGCCCTGGGGCATCAAGATGACCCGCATCGAGATCAAGGACATCAACCCGCCGCGCGACCTTGTCGACGCCATGGCGCGCCAGATGAAGGCGGAGCGCGAGAAACGCGCCGCGATCCTTGATGCCGAAGGCCGCAGGCAGGCGGAAATCCTGAAGGCCGAGGGCCTGCGCCAGTCGCTGATCCTGGAAGCGGAAGGCAGGCGCGAGGCCGCGTTCCGCGACGCCGAGGCGCGCGAGCGCGAAGCGGAAGCCGAGGCAAAGGCGACACAGATGGTGAGCGAAGCGATCGCCGCAGGCGACGTGCAGGCGATCAATTATTTCGTCGCCAACAAATACGTCGAGGCGTTTGGCGCCTTCGCGAAGTCCAACAACCAGAAGCTGATGATCCTGCCGACCGAGGCGACGTCGATGCTGGCATCCCTTGCCGGCATTGCCGAGATCGCCAAGGACAGCTTCGGTGAGGAAGCTTTCCATCGCCGCTCTACGCCAAGCGTTCCGCGCACCGGCCAGCAGCAGGCCAACGGAGACGGCGCGTGAGCCTGATCGAGCGCCTGATCCACGAGTTGGGGCCGTGGTCGTGGTGGATTCTCGGCCTTTTGCTCATCGGCCTTGAGATCCTGGCGCCCGGAACCTTCTTCCTCTGGTTCGGCATCGCCGCGATCCTCGTCGGCACGCTTGCACTCTTCGTGGAGCTTTCCTGGCAGGTCGCGCTGCTTCTGTTCCTGGTGATCGCGATCGCGAGCCTGATCGCAAGCCGCCTGTTCTTTCGCGGAACAGGGGCGGATGAGGGCGACCCCGGCCTCAACCGGCGCGGCAGCCGCTATGTCGGGCGCACCTTCGTTCTGGACGAGCCGATCGTCGACGGATACGGGCGTATCCACATCGACGATACGATCTGGCGTGTGAAAGGCCCCGACTGCGGCGGCGGGTCGAAAGTGCGAGTGACGAACACGGATGGCGCCGTGCTCGTCGTGGAACCCGCCGAAGGGTGAACCGCCAGCTTCGTTCCGCAAATCAGGGGTTGTGACCGAGCGGCAGGGGCGGGGCTTCCGCCATCAGGAGGATGCCGATGCGCCGGTTGGAAGCGAGGAACGGGTCGTTGGGGAAAAGCGGCTCGCTATCCGCCTTGCCGACGACCGAGTAGAACCTGTCCTGCGGAATGCCGTATTCCGCCAGCACCTGACGCGCCGCATTCGCACGGTCAGACGAAAGCTCCCAGCCGGTATAGCTCGGATCCGTCGACACGCGGCCGGTTGTCGTGTGGCCGGTGATGCGGATGCGGTTCGGCATCCTGGCGAGGACCGGCGCCATCTTGGCGAGCAGCCGGCGGGTCAGCTCGTAAGGATAGCGCGAGCCTTCGGGGAACATCGAGCGGCCTTCCTGGTCGACGAGCAGGATGTTCAGCCCCTCCTCGGTTTCCTCCAGGATGATGTTGCTCGAAAGCTCGGTGATTTCGGGAAGTTCCTGCCAGGCCTGGCGCAGCGAGGCGGCGGCGGTGGCGAACTGGCGGGGGATATCGATCTCGGCTTCGGCGACAGAATGGGTATTGGCTTCCGGCCCCTGCTTGCGCTTTTTCTCGTGACGCTGGTTCGCGAAGTCGGAATCAAGCTCATGCGGGATCTGCGATATGTCCTTGATGTAATCGCGGATCGGAATGCCTTCGATTTCGATGATGCCCGTGCGGCGCGAGGTTTCCTTCACGCCGAAGGCTTCGCGCATGGAGCCGGCGACGACCTGCAGCTTCTGCTTGTCCTGAATGGAAAAGGAAATGATCAGGACGAAGAAGCACACGAGGATCGACATCAGGTCGGCGAAGGTGACCAGCCAGTCCGGAGCTCCGGTGCTTTCGGGCGGTTTTTTTCTTGCCATCGGATCAGGCCTCCATCGCCGTCACGCTTCACGCGGCCTGTGCCGTTTCGTCCTGGCGGGACTTTTCGGGGATATAGGCGGTCAGCATGTCACGGATGAGCGCCGGGCTCTTGTTGTCGCGAACCTGGAGAACGCCGTCGATGATGAGGGTCTGGTTCACTTCCTCCACGTCGAACTTGCTGTCGAGCTTGTCGACGATCGGAAGGCAGACGATGTTGGCGATGAGCGCGCCGTAAAGCGTCGTCAGCAGCGCGACCGCCATGGAGGGGCCGATCGTGGTCGGATCGTCGAGGGTCGCCAGCATCTGCACGAGGCCGATCAGCGTGCCGATCATGCCGAAGGCGGGCGCTGAATCGCCAAGCGCCTTGAACACCTTGCGCCCGTCGCGCAGCCGGTCGAGATAGAGATCGCGCTCGCGCTCCAGCGTTTCGCGAATGAATTCGGCCTCGTAACCATCGGCGATGAACTGAACGCCCTTTCCGAGGTTCGTATCGGAAACCTCGACGCTTTCAAGCCCAAGCGGACCCGACTTGCGCACGACATCGGCGAGATGCGTGATTTCCTCGATCAGGTCGCGCGGGTCGGTCTTCTTGTGGCGGAAGGCCACCTTGAAACCGACGGCCATGGCGCTGGCTATCCCCGAAAGGGGAAAACGCACGAGCGTTGCCGCCAGCGCGCCGCCGATCACGATGAGGACGGACGGAAAATCCGCGAACTGATTGAAACTGCCGCCAAGAAAGATCGCGATCATCACCATGGTGAAAGCGATTAGAATACCGAGTATTGTGCCCAGATCCATTGATGCACCAAACCTTCAGCCATTCTGGCCGATTTGATTTAACTTGTGCATGAATGGTAGGCGGCACGGGCTAAGCAATCCCTAATCGAGCGCCGCCTCGTCCAAGAAAAGCGTCTTACTTTCAATAGGGTAAACGCCCGGTAAAGACCAAGTTCCGAAGCTCAGGCGGCGCCGCTGCGCAATAGATCGTGCAGGTGGATGATGCCGACCGGCTTTCCGTCCTCCACCACGAAGACGGCGGTGATCGAGACCGCATTGATGAACTCGACCGCGGAGGCGAGAAGCATGTCCGGAGCGATGGATTTCGGATTCGCGGTCATCACTTCCGCCGCCGTCATGTCGAGGAAGTTGGAACGCAGATGGCGGCGCAGGTCGCCGTCGGTGATGATGCCGCACAATGCACCGTGGGTGTCGGTGATGCCGAGCACGCCGAAACCCTTTTGCGTCATCAGGACGATCGCCTCGCGCATCGGCAAATCCGCACCCGCCAGCGGAAGGGCATCGCCCGTGTGCATGATGTCGCGGGCGTGCTTCAGGCTTGCGCCGAGCTTTCCGCCGGGATGAAAGACGCTGAAATCCTGCGCGGTGAAGCCGCGCGATTCCAGAAGTGCGATCGCAAGCGCATCGCCCATCGCCATCTGGATGATCGTCGACGACGTCGGCGCAAGACCGTGCGGGCAGGCCTCCATCACGCGCGGCAGCGCGAGCACGATGTCCGACGCCTTGCCGAGCGAGCTGTCTTCGCGCGAGGTCAAAGCGACCAGCGGCACCTTGAAGCGGCGCGTATAGGCGATGGTGGTGGCGAGTTCCTGCGTCTCGCCCGACCATGAAATGGCAATCACCACGTCGTCGGTGGTGATCATGCCCAAATCCCCGTGGCTTGCCTCCGAGGCATGCACGAAGAACGCGGGCGTTCCGGTGGAGGCAAGTGTCGCGGCGAGCTTCACGCCGATATGCCCGCTCTTGCCGATGCCCGTCACGATGACGCGGCCTTTCAACGCGCGGATAAGGTCGACGGTTCGCGAGAACGGCGCGCCAAGACCGTCCGAAAGGGCGGTGTGAAGCGCCTGCAGCCCTTCCGCCTCCGTGACGAGCGTGCGCAGCGCGGAGGCGATCGCCGTATTCCGGTGCCCGGCGTCGCTTTTATCGGCGAGAGCCGTCGTCTGACCCGTCAATCCCTGTCGCATAGATCAATCCGTCTTCCAGCACATCACATGCGCTCAATAGCCTTGGCGACAATCGTTCGCAAATAGTTTCGGTCGGATATATCGCCTGATTCTGGGGCGTAAAAGCGGCATCCTTGACAGTGTCCACTAAGGATCCGTTAACCCTAACAAATCATTATCGGTATTCGCGGGGTCACCCGCACCGTTTGCTATCGATGGCCCGATAATGATCCGCGCTCGCACACTCTTTCTGACGCTCGCGATGCTGTGCGCGTTCGCCATGCCGGCGTTCGCCCCGCTTGCGTTCGCTCAGACGGCCGGCGTGTCCGACGGCGCGGGGCTGGATCTGGAACTGCGGGGAGCGGTGGACGTTTTCGCGCCCGAAGAGGCCGAACTCGCGGTTTCGGGCGCGGAGGACCTCGACGGGGAAAACAGGGACAGCGATCTGCGCCGCGGGATATCGTTCGGTGACGAGATCGAGCCGATCTCCGCTTCGGGCCGGGTGAGGCCCGTGCAGCCGTTCGCCGAACGCCTGCGCGCCGTATCGCGGCGGCTTCCCTCAAGAGGGACTGATGGCGGGGGCGATGACGACGGCGTATTCGGCGGCGATACGACGCGCGACCGCGCGATCGGCTTTCGCGCCGGATCCTTCCTTTTCTTTCCCGAGCTCTATACGGCCTTCGGCTGGTCGGACAACGCCGCGGGAACGGCGGGCGGCGAGCCCAGCTCTCTCTACCGGATCAATCCGCGGCTCACCGCCCGCTCCGACTGGTCGCGCCACGAGTTGGGCGTTTCCCTGCGCGGCGGATATACCGGCTATACCGACGCGCCGATCGACAACGATCCCTTCTTCGACGGCAATGTGGGCCTGCGGCTCGATTTGAGCGAGAGCACGCAAGTCGACACGACCGCGCGCTACGGTTTCGCGCGCGAGGAACGAGGCACGGCGGAATCGAGCGGCGGCAACCAGGACATCCACGAGATCGGCGGCACGCTCGCCGTCTCGCGCGACGTCGGCCTCATCGGCGTGGAGCTTCGCGGCGATATCGACCATACCGCCTATACCGGCACACCGACGTCCGGCGACCGTGACAACACGGTCTATGCCGCGACCCTGCGCGTCGATGCGGATACGGGCGCCAAGCTCGCGCCCTTCGTCTCGGCGTCCGGTCTCAGGCGCATCTACACCGAAGGCTGCGACGATCCGACGAGTTGCGAGGACCGCAATGCGACCGGCTATGCCTTGAGGACGGGACTTACGATCGATACCGGGCCGAAACTGCGCGGCGAGATCGGCATCGGCTGGCGGGAGGAGCGGCCCGAGGACGACGCGCTTGAAAACCTTGAAGGGCTTCTGGTCGACGGTTCGCTGATCTGGTCGCCGACGCGGCTGACGACGGTGACGGCGAGTGTCGCGACGGCCTTCGAGGCGACCGGCATCGTCGGGGCGTCCGGGTCGATCGTCTACGCGGGAGACCTTCTGCTGTCGCACAGCTTCAGCGACTTCCTCGTCGGCGAGGCCGGTGTGGGCTATTCGCTGCGCCGCTATGAAGGAATCTACCTGGATGAGCGCAACACGCTGGCGACCGCAGGCCTCATCTGGGCCGTGACCGACAATATCGCGCTGCAGACGAGATACACATACCGCTATTTCGACACGACCACGAGCGGCGGAGACTACCACGTAAACACGATCGAAGCCGGAGTGAGGTTCCGGCATTGATCGCGAAATTCGGGGCGGGCGGGCGATGCGACCATGATGGCGCCAAAATCTTTGGTTCAAGGTTTGGACGCATTGTCCTGACGGCGCAACGGCAATACGGCAAATTGGGGACAGCAGATGAGGAAGAAAGTACTGAGTAGCGCGAAAGCCGTGAGGGGTTCTTGCCGCATCGGGCGCCTTTTGACGCCGCTTGCGGTCCTGGCCTTTGCCGCCCTCTCGGGCCCGCTTGCGGCGACGGCGCATGCGGATGCGGGTTTCGAACGCTGGAAGCGCCAGTTCTGGCCGACGGCGCATGCGAGCGGGGTGACCTCCGCGACCTATAACGCGGCGCTCGGCGGGATCTCGCCCGATCCGGACACCATCCGGCTGATGAACAAGCAGGCTGAATTCGTCAAGCCCGTGTGGGAATACCTGGAATCCGCCGTTTCGGAAAAACGGCAGGAAACCGGCCGCCAGATGCTTGTCGAATATGGCGAGGAACTGGCCCGCATCGAGCGCCGCTTCGGTGTCGACCGGGAGGTCGTGCTGGCGATCTGGGGCATGGAGACGAACTACGGCGGTTTCAAGGGCGAGCACTATGTGATCCGCGCGCTGGCGACCCTTGCCTATGCCGCGCCGCGCCGGACATCTTTCTGGGAACAGGAACTGGTGACGGCCCTGCAGATCGTGCAGGCCGGGCATGTCACGCCGCAATCCATGGAAGGCTCCTGGGCGGGCGCGATGGGCCATACGCAGTTCATGCCGTCGAGCTGGCGCCGCTATTCCGCCGACTATGACGGCGACGGCAGGCACGACATCTGGACATCGGTGCCCGATGCGCTGGCCTCCACCGCCAACTACCTCAAGCAGCACGGCTGGGAGCACGGCAAGACCTGGGGCTATGAGATAGACCTGCCGCGAGGATTCGACTTTTCTTTGGCCGACGGCGACACGACGAAGACGCTCGGGCAATGGCAGAAACTCGGCATCAGGCGGACCGGGGGACGGGCGTTCCCGAGGCCGGACGACCGCGCCGAGCTTCTTCTGCCGGCGGGCGCGGGCGGTCCGGCGTTCCTGATGCTCAGGAACTTCTTCGTCATCAAGCGCTACAACAATGCCGATGCCTATGCGCTTGCGGTGGGCCACCTTGCCGACCGGATCCGCGGTGGCGACGCCTTCCAGGCCGCATGGCCGCGCAACGCCCTGCCGCTTTCGCGCGAGCAGACGATGACGCTCCAGACGCTTTTGAACCGCAAGGGCTTCGACGTCGGCAAGGCGGACGGCCTCGTCGGACCCGCCACGAAGCGGGGCATCCGCGCCTATCAAAGGGCGGCCGGGCTGACGCCGGACGGCTATGCGTCGGTGTTGCTGCTGCAGTCGATCCAGTCGGGATCGTGAGCGCTTCAATCGGAGCCTTTCAGGCGTTATGATCGCGCGCATGAACGCAAATCGATCTCCGGCGGGAAACATGACCGTGTCCAGATTTCGGCGAGGCAGGCTCCTGCTTGCACTCTTAGCGGCATTTCTTGCCGGAGCGCTGGTCGCAACCGATCCGGCCTTCGCCCAGAAAAGGCTCCCGCCGGAGCCCAACAATTCCTTCAGCTTCAATCCGCTGAAGCCGCTTCTCAATCTCTTCGGCGTTCGCGAGCGCAGGCCGAGAAGGCAGTTGAGGCAGGACCAGACCCAAAGCAGCCAGCAACAGCAGCAAAGGCGGCGCGAGCCGGCCAAGCCGAAGATCGTCGAGGAACCCAAGGACGAGGATGCGCGTATCGTGCTCGTCGTCGGCGACAATATGGCCGACGGCTTGTCGGAAGGCCTTGTGGCCGCATATGCCGAAACCCCGTCGATCAAGGTCGAGAAGCTGATCTTCAAGGACAAGGGGCTGGTCAACCAGCCGGAGCCCGACTACCAGACGCGCATTCAGCAAATCCTCCAGGGACGCGATATCGCGATTGTCGTGATGTTCGTGGGAACCGACGACGTTCGCGACATCGCAAGCGGGGCGGGCAAGCTCGAATTCCGCGGCGAGGCCTGGGAGGAAGCCTACAAGCGGCGGGTGGACAAGCTCGTGAAAACGGTAAGCTTCTACCAGACGCCGCTTGTCTGGGTCGGCCTGCCGCCGACGAAGGTGACAGCCACGCGCACGAGCTTCGCCTATCTGAACGGCCTGTCCAAGGCGAGGGCGGAAGCAAGCGGAGCGATCTTCGTCGACATCTGGGACGTGTTCCTGAGCGAGGACGGCAAATACACTTCTTACGGGCCGGACGTGGAAGGCCAGAAAAGGCGCCTTCGCGACGGAGCGGGCTTCGGCTTCACCTGGTCGGGCTATCGTAAGGTCGCCTTCTTCTGCGAGCGCGAAATTTCACGCGTCATCGGCTCGTCGGGCGCTTTCGCCTTCGACGGGGTGGAGGACGACCCGAATTTCATCGTCCTGACCGGGAGGACGACATCGCCGGAAAACGAACTCGCCGGCGGAGACGGCGGCCTGCCGGAGCCCGTCGCGGAAACGGTGCAGCACCGTCTGATCGTCAAGGGCGAGGCCTTGCCGCCCGTCATTGGCCGCGTCGACGACTTCCGCGTCGGATCGCCCTGAGCGGCCCTTGCGGTGCGGCCCGACAGTCGGACACAGATCGCGAAAAGAAAAACCCCCGGCGGATCGCCGGGGGTTTTGTTTTTATATCGGTAGCCGCGAGCGGGCTCTCTCATATCCCCTTGACGATTTCTTCCGTCATCTTCTTCGCATCGCCGAAGAGCATCATCGTCTTGTCGAGGAAGAAAAGCTCGTTCTGGATGCCGGCGTAGCCGGAGCCCATGCCGCGCTTGACGAAGAGGACGGTGCCCGCCTTGTCGACGTCGAGGATCGGCATGCCGTAGATCGGCGATTGCGGATCGTCGCGCGCGGCGGGGTTGGTCACGTCGTTCGCGCCGATGACATAGGCGACGTCGGCGGTGGCGAACTCCGAGTTGATGTCCTCAAGCTCGAACACCTCGTCGTAGGGAACCTGCGCCTCGGCCAGAAGCACGTTCATGTGGCCCGGCATGCGGCCCGCAACCGGGTGGATGGCGTATTTCACCTCGACGCCTTCCTCCTTCAGCTGGTCCGCCATTTCGCGCAGCGCATGCTGCGCCTGGGCGACCGCCATGCCGTAGCCCGGCACGATGATGACCTTGGAGGCGTTCTTCATGATGAAGGCCGCATCGTCAGCGGAACCCTGCTTGACCGGGCGCTCCTCGCCGCCATCGCCGCCGGCGGTCACGGTCTCGCCGCCGAAGCCGCCGAGGATGACGGAGATGAACGAGCGGTTCATGCCCTTGCACATGATGTAGGACAGGATCGCGCCCGAGGAGCCGACCAGCGCGCCGGTGATGATGAGCGCCGTATTGCCCAGCGTGAAGCCGATGCCGGCCGCCGCCCAGCCCGAATAGGAGTTCAGCATCGACACGACGACCGGCATGTCCGCGCCGCCGATCGGGATGATGATCAGCCCGCCGAAGACGAGCGACAGGACCACGATCAGCCAGAAGACGGTGTGGCTTTCGGTCTGTGTCAGGACGACGACGAAGATCACGATTGCCGCCGCGAGCGCGATGTTGATCGCGTGCCGTGCCGGCAGGATGATCGGCTTGCCGGACATGCGCCCGTCAAGCTTGGCGAAGGCGATGACGGAACCCGTGAAGGTGATCGCGCCGATGGCGACGCCGATCGACATTTCAACGAGCGCCTGCACGTGAATGTGGCCCGGATCGCCGATGCCGAAGGCGGTGGGCGCATAAAGTGCCGCCGCCGCCACCAGCACGGCGGCAAGGCCGACCAGCGAGTGGAAGGCTGCGACGAGCTGCGGCATGGCCGTCATCGGGATGCGCTTGGCGATGGTCGCGCCGACGGCGGCGCCGGTGCCGAGCCCGGCAACGATCAGAATGCCGGAGCCGAATGAAATTCCGGTCGCAGCAAGCGTCGTCAGGATGGCGATGGTCATGCCGACCATGCCGAAGATATTGCCCTGGCGCGAGCTTTCCGGGCTTGAAAGCCCGCGCAGCGCCAGGATGAACAAAACGCCCGAAACGAGATAGAGCGTGGCGGTGAGATTGGCTGACATCCGGCGCGCTCCTTAGCGTTGCTTTTTCTTGTACATGGCGAGCATGCGCTGGGTGACGAGGAAGCCACCGAAAATGTTCACGCTGGCCATGGCAAGGGCGAGGAAACCGAAGACGCGCGCCATCAGCGTGCCTTCCCCGGTGGAAAGATCCACGCCGACCGCAAGCAGCGCCCCGACCACGATGACGGAGGAAATGGCGTTCGTGACCGCCATCAGCGGCGTATGCAGCGCCGGCGTCACCGACCAGACGACGTAGTAGCCGACGAAGATCGCCAGAACGAAGATCGACAGGCGGAAGACGAAGGGATCGATCGCCCCGCCGGTCGCGGCAGCCGCCGCGTCGGCGAGAAGATCGCCCGTTCCGCCGGCGGCCTGGGCGACATAGCCCTGGGCCGCGTCGGCGGCGGCCTGCGCGGCAGTTGCCGCGTCGCTGGCGGCATCGGCGGCTTCGCGGGCGCGTTCGAGAGCTTCCGCAGGAGTGAGATCCGTCATCATGCGCCTCCCAGTTGTTCGGTTTCCGCAAAGGCGGGATGAACGACACTGCCGTCACGCGTGAGCGCCGTCGCCTTGACGAGTTCGTCGCTCCAGTCGACCGAAAGCTCTTTCTTTTCCTTGTCGACCAGCGTCTCGACGAAGGCGTAAAGGTTCTTCGAGTAGAGCGCGGACGAGGACGCTGCGATGCGCCCTGGCATGTTCAGGTAGCCGACGATCTTCACGTCACCCGCCTTCGCCACCTTGCCGGGCTTGGCGCCTTCGACATTGCCGCCACGCTCTACCGCGAGGTCGACGACGACCGCGCCCGGCTTCATGGAAGCGACCATCTCCTTGGTGATCAGGCGAGGTGCCGGACGGCCCGGAATGAGCGCGGTGGTGATGACCACGTCCTGCTTTGCGATGTGGGAGGCAACCAGTTCGCGCTGCTTCTTCTGGTATTCCTCCGACATCTCCTTGGCGTAGCCGCCGGCGGTTTCCGCCTGCTTGAACTCCTCGTCCTCGACGGCGATGAACTTCGCGCCGAGCGATTCGACCTGTTCCTTGGCGGCGGGGCGAACGTCGGTCGCCGTCACCACCGCGCCGAGGCGGCGTGCCGTGGCGATCGCCTGAAGGCCCGCGACACCGGCACCCATGATGAAGACGCGGGCCGCCGGAACGGTGCCGGCCGCCGTCATCATCATCGGAAAGGCGCGGTCGTATTCCTCCGCCGCCTCGATCACCGCCTGGTAGCCGGCAAGGTTCGCCTGGGAGGAGAGCACGTCCATGACCTGCGCGCGGGTGATGCGCGGCATGAACTCCATCGCGAGCGCGACAACGCCCGCATCGGCCATGGCGCGCACGTCGCTCTCATGGCCGTAAGGGTCCATCGTGGCCACGACAAGGGCGCCCTTCTTCATGAGGCCGAGTTCTTCCGCGTTCGGCCTGCGGACCTTGAGGACCACATCGGCGTCGGCAAGCGCGTCCTTCGCCGTGGGCGCGATTTTGGCGCCCGCCTCCTCGTAGTCCTTGTCGAGGATGCGTGACAGTTCGCCCGCACCCTTTTCCACGCTGACCTCGAACCCGAGCGCGATGAATTTCTTCACCGTTTCGGGACTTGCGGCGACGCGCGGTTCATTCGCCTCGCTCTCGCGAGGGACGCCGATCTTCATCGCTGTCCTCCCAGATATGCAGAATTCGGCTCCCGCGGGAATCGCGGGAGGAAAACAATCAGCCCGCCGACGTCAGGATCGAAAGGACCACTGTCATGACGAAGACGGCTGCCCCCGGTATCCAGCCGCGCGCGCCGAGCGCAATGCCGACAGCGGCCGCGATCAGCAGCGCGAAGACCATGATCCAGCCGAAGATCGTCCCGGCCGTTCCACCGAAGGTGAACATGATGAGGCAAAGAAGAACGTTTAAAAGCGCGATCGCGCTGATTTTGCCGATATTGACGAAGCCTTCGTAGGTGGCGCGATGAGCTTCGAATTCCATCGTGTTTGCGTTGTTGTCGGCCATGACCGTCCTCTGCCAGAAAAGCTGAATTCGTCGGCCTTTATAGCAAACCCTTGAACTTCGGCAACGTTCTCCTGACGCGAGGGCCTTTCCGGTGGGTTACCCGGGCGAAAACCGGACCCGCCACGGGGCCCGGGTCCAGCAATCATCGCGGGGCGATCAGGCGCGGGGCGCGAACCCGTCGAGCGAGGCCGCCCGCAAGGTGGCGAGCTGGCGGTCCGCGACGCGCGTTTCCTCGAAATTATCGATCTGCTCGTTGAAGAGCCTGTAGAAGTTCATCTCCGCGCGCAAATGCAGGAAAACGCCGCCAAGGCCGATCGCCGCACGGTCCATGAAGACGAATTCGCGCGGGATCGTTACCGGCCCCTTCTCCTTCAGCGCCTGATGGACACGGAACGCCTCCTTGCGCCCGTATTGCGCGGGGCTGACCCCTTCGGCGATGGCGCGCGTACGGTCGGTCAGGAGCGGCCCGTAGATGAAGCGCGCCCAGATATTGAGGATCTCGATAAGCTCCTTGGTGAGCCCCTTGAAGCCCCAACGTTCGTATGCGCCGACGACACGCTCTTGATCGTCCTCCAGAAGGCCGCGGTAGAGGTCGACGACGCCGGAGACGAAGCTTGAGGGAAAGACGCGGATGCAGCCGTAGTCGAGAAGGTTTATGCCGCGCGGACTGCCGTCATCCTCGTAGACCGTGTAGTTGCCGAGATGCGGATCGCCATGGATGATGCCGAAGTGGCTGAAGGGGTGCCACCATGCGCGGAACATGACTTCCGCGATCCTGTTGCGGTCCTCCAGGCCGTGCTCCTTGTAGGTGAGCAGCGGCTTTCCCTCCAGCCAGCGCATGGTGAGCAGGCGCCCGCTCGACAGGTCGGGAAAGACATCAGGCACGCGGATGCGTGGCTCGTCGGCGAGGATCTGGGAATAGGCGGCAATATGCCGCGCCTCGCGCACGTAATCGAGTTCCTCGCGAACGCGCTCGCCGATCTCCTTGGCGATCTCGCGCGTGTCGATGGCCGGACGCATGCGCCGGTGCAGCGAAAAGAGCATGGAGAGCTGCTGCAGGTCCGCCTCCACGGCAGACGCCATGTCCGGATACTGCAGCTTGCAGGCAAGCAGGCCTCCGTCCGGATGGCGGGCCTTGTGAACCTGCCCGAGGGATGCAGCAGCTGCCGGTTCGCGGTCGAAACTTTCGAATTTCTTCTGCCAGCCCGCCCCCAGCTCCGCGATCATGCGCCGTTTGACGAAGGGCCAGCCCATGGGGGGAGCCGCCGACTGCAGCTTGGAAAGCTCGGTCGCGTATTCCGGCGGGATCGCGTCGGGGATCGTCGACAGAAGCTGGGCCACCTTCATGAGCGGACCCTTGAGCCCGCCGAGCGCGGCGGCCAGTTCCGCCGCCTGCCGCTCGTTGTCGACTTCCATGCCGAAAAGCCTCTGTCCGGCAAGTTTCGCGGCGATGCCGCCCATGTTGGTGCCGACCCGCGCATAGCGGTTCACACGCGCTGAAAATCGGTTTTGTTCGCGGTCCCGTCCCGTTGAACTCATTGGCGCTCGCATGCTCCGGATTTCGGCATTGGTCGAGCGCTAAGATAGGCCGATCCCCCGCTAACACCAGTGAGCGGGATGCCGATTTTTCGAAAATCCGTCAGCCGATCCGGGAGGCGAGCCTTTGCAGGCGCCCGGCGATGGCATCGCGGCTTTCCGTCAGCCCCTTGTAGGCGAGTTGATCCGGATCGAGCGCGAGCACCTGATCGCGCAAGGCCCGGGCGAGCCTCGCGCCGTCTGGGTGCTTCGCGAAGGCTGCGACGGGGTCGTGATGGACCTTGATCGTAAAGAGGATGTCGCCCGACAGGGGCAGGCGGCGCAAGGTCTGCCGTTCCACGCGGATATGAAGCGCGATGCCCGCTCCTTCCTCGATGCGCGGATCCATGCGCTTGGAATGCGGATGATGCAGCTCCGCATCCGAATAAAGCGACCAGTTGAGCCGCCATGAGGGTTGGTCGGCGGTCAGGTTATCAAAAAGCCGGGCGACGATCATGCCCATGCGGCCGTCGTTGAAGCCCGGAACGTTCTCGTGGATTTCCGGCATTGGCTTGCCGAACTTCTCCGCCAGCGACCAGGAAGAGGGAAACGACAGCGAGGCGGCGGCTAGGCGGTAGCCGCCTTCGCCCTTTCGCATGATGACGAGGTCTTCCTGCACGAGCCTTGCGGCGAGAAGAAGCGGAGCCTCGTCGAAATCCTGCGTGGAATAAGTCTTGCCCGCCGGAATAATGCGGATTCCGCCGTCGCGTATCTCATAGAGGTGCGGAAAGCGCGAAGGCAGGTATTCCAGAAGCAGGGCGAGGACTTCCGCCTGCGCCGCGACCGTATCCGGCTCGGCCAGAAATACGGGCGCCTCGGCTTCGCGGAAGAGCCGTTCCTTCTCGTCGAGATGGGGCACAAGATTGCCGTCCGGCTCAATCCACTCGGCAAGGTCGAGCGGGGCAAGGCCGACGGTGAACGGGCGCTTCGACCCGTCATAGGGCGTGTGGGCGAAAGGCGGTTCCTTCCGCTTTTCGTCCACATCACCCGAATCAGCCTTGCCCGTCGCCGTCATTTGTCCATGGCTTCCAGTTCGTCGATCAGCCGTTCGATCACGGAAAGGCCCTTGCGCCAGAAAGCCGGATCGGATGCATCCAGGCCGAAGGGGGCGAGGAGTTCCGAGTGATGCTTGGTGCCGCCGGCCTTCAAAAGCCCGAAATATTTCTCCTGAAAGCCCGCTTCCGCCTCTTCGTAGACCGCGTAGAGCGAGTTCACCAGGCAGTCGCCGAAGGCATAGGCGTAGACGTAGAACGGCGAATGGATGAAGTGCGGGATGTAGGTCCAGAAGGTCTCGTATCCTTCGCGCAGCGCGATCGACGGCCCGAGGCTCTCGTGCTGGACGGACATCCACAATTCGCAAAGCTGGTCGGCTGTCAGCTCGCCCGATTTGCGCGCCTCGTGAACCTTGCGCTCGAAACTGTAGAAGGCGATCTGTCGCACGACCGTGTTGATCATGTCCTCCACCTTGCCGGCGAGCATGATCTTGCGCTTCTCATCCGTTTCGGCCTTTTCGAGTAGGGCGCGGAAGGTCAGCATTTCGCCGAAGACGCTCGCCGTCTCCGCCAGCGTCAGCGGTGTCGGCGCCATAAGCGCCCCGTTCGGGGCGGCAAGAACCTGATGCACCCCGTGGCCGAGCTCGTGGGCAAGCGTCATGACGTCCCGCGTGCGGCCCTGATAATTCATGAGAACGTAAGGATGCGCGCTCGGCACCGTGGGGTGGGAGAAGGCGCCCGGCGCCTTGCCCGGCCGCGCGGGCGCATCTATCCAGCGCTTGTCGAAGAAGCGGCCCGCGATCTCCGCCATTTCCGGCGAAAAGCCGCCATAGGCCGAAAGAACCGTCTCGCGCGCTTCGTCCCAGGGGATCGTGCGCGTATCGGCGCTGGGCAGCGGCGCGTTCCTGTCCCAATGGTTCAGCTTTTCCACGCCGAGCCATTTCGCCTTCATGGCGTAATAGCGGTGGGAGAGCTTCGGGTAGTATTCGCGCACCGCGTCCACCAGCGCATCGACAACCTCGCGCTCCACGCGGTTTGCGAGGTGGCGGCTGTCGGCCACATCCTTGAAGCCGCGCCAGCGGTCGGAAATATCCTTGTCCTTGGCGAGCGTGTTGGTGATCAGCGTGAAGGTGGAAAGATTGGCCTTGAAGGTTTCGGCCAGCGCTTGCGCCGCCGCCTTGCGCTTCTCCCCGTCCTGGTCCTGCAGAAGGTTCAGCGTCGGCTCGATGGAAAGGTCCTTGCCGTCTACCGAAAAGGTGAGGCCGGCGATCGTTTCGTCGAAGAGCCGGTTCCAGGCGGAGCGCCCCGTTACCGATTTTTCGTGGAAAAGCTGCTCGATCCTGTCGTCCAGCTGATAGGGCCGGTCCTTGCGGATATCCTCAAGCCAGGGCTTGTAGTGCGAGAGGGCCGGGTCTTCCGCGGCCTTATCGATGACGGCATCGTCGATGCGGTTGAGCTCGAGCGTGAAGAAGATGAGGTGGGTGCTGGCCGTCGTCAGCTTGTCCTGGATGTCGCCGTAGAATTTCTGGCGCTTCGCATCCGTCGTGTCGCCCGCGTAGACGAGGCCGGCGAAGGAGGCGAGCCGGCCCATCAGGTCGTCAAGCGCCTCGTATCCCTTCACGGCCTCGGCCAGCTCCGCGCCGGATTTCCCGGCCAGTTCGGCGAGACGGCCCTTGTAGGTCTCCTCGAAAGCCTTCGCGTCGCCTTCGCATCTTTCAAGATCCGCCATAACTTCCGGAGCGTCGATCGCAGGATAAAGATCGGCAAGGTTCCATTCCGGAAGGCTGCCGAGGTCGGCGGCGGTAGCGCCTTGCGCATTCGCGGCTGAAAGGGGCCTGAGTTCGAAGGTGAGGGACATGCGCTCTCCGTGTCGGATGTATGAGTTTCGTTCTTTCCGTCATTTTGGCGAGGCGGGCCCTTTGCGCAAGATGCCGAATTGTCCTTCGCACCTCTTGCGTTGGAAATGGACGATTTATTTACCGCCCCGCGGCTAGCCTGTTTCCAAATGAGACAATTTTCAGGACCGACAGGCGAATAGCATGGATCACTTGAGCGGCCGGCTTCTTATCGTCGACGACGACCCGGTACAGCGCCGTCTTCTCGAGGAAGCCGCCAAGCGCTTCGGATACCGCGTGACGACCGCCACCAACGGGCAGGAAGCCGTGCGCCTGATGAACGGGCCGGACGGGGCGGAGATCGATATCATCGTCCTCGACCTCGTCATGCCGGAGCTCGACGGCATGGGCGTGATCACCCGCCTGCGCGAAAGCCGGATCACGGTGCCGATCATCGTGCAGACGGCGCATGCCGGCATCGAGACGGCGGTGAATGCGATCCGCGCGGGCGCGCAGGATTTCGTCGTCAAGCCGGTGTCGCCCGAACGGCTTGAAATCTCGCTTCGCAATTGCATGAAGGTTTCCGCGCTCGAAGGAGAGATCACAAGGCTCAAGAAGCGCTCGACCGGTACTTTCAGTTTCGACGATATCGTCACCCGCTCGGAGGCGATGGAGCGGGTTCTCAGGATCGGCCGCAGGGCCGCCAATTCGCAGATCCCGATCCTGATCGAAGGCGAATCGGGCGTCGGCAAGGAACTGATAGCCCGCGCGATCCAGGGCACGAGCGACCGAAAATCCCGGCCATTCGTGACGGTCAACTGCGGCGCCATCCCCGAGCACCTGGTCGAATCGATCCTCTTCGGCCATGAAAAAGGGGCATTTACGGGCGCCGTCGACAAGCATGTCGGCAAATTCCAGGAAGCCCATGGCGGCACGCTCTTCCTCGACGAGGTGGGAGAGCTTCCGCTCGACATCCAGGTGCGCCTGTTGCGCGCGCTGCAGGAGGGCGAGGTCGACCCGATCGGCGGACGCAGGCCGGTCAAGGTGGATTTCCGCCTGATTTCGGCCACCAACCGGCGCCTCATCGACCTCGTGAAGGAAGGCCGTTTTCGCGAGGATCTCTACTATCGCCTCAACGTCTTCCCGATCTGGCTGCCGCCATTGCGCGACAGGCTGGAAGACGTGCCGGAACTGGTGCGCCATTTCCTCGCCCGTTTCGCCGCCGAAGAGGGAAAGCCGCAGGTCTCCACCGTGGCGCCCGACGCGATGAGCCTGCTTCAGGCCTACCATTGGCCCGGCAACATCCGCCAGCTCGAAAACGCCGTCTTCCGCGCCGTCGTCCTGTGCGATGGAGACCATCTCACGCCGGAAGATTTTCCGCAGGTCGCGGCGGCTTCCCATGGCGGAAGCGTATCGCAGCCCGCGCGCCACCCTTTGAGGCCTGACGCTCCGCCGCGCGACGAAGCGTCGCAGGATGCTTCGCAAACCGCACCGCAGGCTGCCGAACTGCCGCGAGAAGGTCGGCCCGGCGACGAAGAAGCGGTCGAACGCCACGGCGATGAGCGGACGCCGGTCCAGCAGGCATTCGAAGGGGCCGGCGCGCCCTTCGGCTTCATGCGCAGCCTGAACGACGAAGGCCACGTTCGTACGCTTAACGCCATGGAAGAAGAGATGATTCGCGTCGCGATCGACCATTACCGCGGGCGCATGACGGAGGTTGCCCGGCGCCTCGGAATCGGCCGTTCCACGCTATATCGCAAGCTCAAGGAATACGGCCTCGAGGAAGGCGCGAATCAGGACGCGGCCGAATAGGGGAAATGCGGGGCTGGACTTTGGCGGCAGGTGATGTTTTTTTGCCGCGGTCTGAATTTATTGAGAGGTGGTGCGCTTTTGCCACGATTTGCTCTCAATTCTGGTTACGGTAAAAACTTCTTAACCGCCGGCCTGTTACCTTCCTTTTAACCGGGGGGTTGATGGACCGGCGGTCTGGTGCCGTTGCCGGCAAGCACGCGAGACATGAATCTTGTTTGAAGCGTATGTCCTCAGGTCAGCAGCCTGCGCCCGGTCCATTGCGGCTGTGGCATTCGCGGTCTTCGCAACCCTGGTCGTCGGCTTGTGCCTGACAACCGCGAGCGCGCGCGCCGAAACGCGGACGCTGAAGCTCTACAACACGCACACCCATGAGCGCGTGTCGATCACCTTCAAGAAGAACGGCAGGTATATCCAGTCGGGCTTGCGCGATCTGAACCGCTTCCTGCGCGACTGGCGGCGGAACGAATCCACCAAGATGGATCCGGAACTCTTCGACCTGATCTGGGAGGTTTACCAGAAAGTCGGTGGCAGCCAGCCGATCCACGTGGTGTCCGGATACCGTTCACCGGCGACGAACAACATGCTGCGCAGCCGTTCGAAAGGCGTTGCCAAGAACAGCCAGCACACGCGCGGCAAGGCGATGGATTTCTACATTCCGGGCGTGAACCTTTCCACCCTGCGCAAGACGGGCCTGAGAAAGGAAGTCGGCGGCGTCGGCTTCTATCCGACTTCCGGCTCGCCCTTCGTGCATATGGATACCGGCAGCGTGCGCCACTGGCCGCGCATGACCCGCAGCCAGCTTGCCGCCGTCTTTCCCGACGGCGTGACGCTGCACGTGCCGACCGACGGCAAGCCCATGCCGGGCTACCAGACCGCGCTCGCAAGGCACAAGTCGGGCCGTGCCGGCACCGTTACGGTCGCTTCCAACAACGCCCCGTCGACGACGGGCCAGGTGCTGAGCAGCGCCGGGAGCGATGGCGCGATCGTCCGTCCGGGCGGCGGATCGGGCTCCGGCAAAGGCTTCATAGCCACCTTCTTCGATAATGACGACGAAGAGGACAAGGCGAGCTCCGCCGATGAGGAAAGCAGCGGTACGCGCACGCGCGTTGCCTCCATCAATCCGGGATCGCGCGTGCCGCCCGCGCCCCTGCCCGGCGTGCGCAGCGGCGAAGCCGCCGACGCCCAGGAAAAGCCGGCCGAGCCTGCCAAGGAGCCTGAAAGCGCGGTCGCCGATCTTTCCAAGCCGCCGGTACCGGATCGAAAGATCGAGGAAAAGCCTGCCGACGACGACCCGGTCGTCCTCGCCGGAATTCACCCCCGGGTGAAACCCGTAAGCCCGGCGCTGCTTGCCCGTGCGCAGGCCAATCCGAATTCGCTCGACGCGCAGGCCGTTCGCCTGAAGGAAGGCAAGCCGGCCGTTGCCGCGACGCAGGTCGCCGCACTTTCGCAACCCGACGAGGACCGCTTCCGCCCGACTTTCGCCACCGCCCCGCGCGTGAAGCCTGAAGACGTGCTGGCCGCCGCGGCCACCGCACGGGCGGAAGCTGCCGTGCCGCGCGCTGCGCCCCCGGCGAACGGAGCTGCGGCGATCGCCGCCGCAACCGGCGGCGTCGCGAAAAAGCCGTCCATCGACCGCGCGGGCCTGAGCGAGGCCGTGCTGGCCTATGGCGCGCCCGGCACCCCGATCCAGACCGCATCGGCCGCGGCCGGTGTGCCTGATGTATCCGCGCGCTCCAGCGCATCCGCGGCCGCGCTCGACAGGAAGCCGGCGCCGGCGAAGGCAGCCGCCAAGCCCTCGATTTCCGGAACGGTGCCGGATCGCGTGGTTCGCGATCCGCTGGCGCGCTTTGCCGCACTTCCGGACCGCGAGCTGGTTTCGGAATTCATCACCGGCGAAAAGTCGACCCGCACGGCCGCCTTCGCCCGGCTGAGCCACCCTAACCAGCGCGAGCTGAAGGATCTGTTCCAGACGGGCGACCGGGTGCTCCCGGCCAACTTCAAGCCGACGCTGGATGCCCCGCGTACGGACAGTTTCTCCGGCGAGGCCGTGGTGCTTCTTCCCGTGGTGAGCCTGCGCTGACGATTATGAATCTGCGCTGATAGCGCCAAGGAGCCTTGCCTGGTTCCATGAAAAATGCGGCCCCTTGGAGGGAGCCGCATTTTTTGTTTCGCAGGCGGTATCTCGCCGGATCAGTAGTTGCTTTCGGGCGCTGCCCCGATCATGCCGAGCGCGTGCATGTAGAGATCGAGAACCGCATCCTCTTCCTCGCGCTCTTCCGGCTTCTTTTTCCTCAACGAGACCACCTTGCGCAGGATCTTGACGTCGAACCCGTTCCCCTTGGCCTCGGCGTAGACGTCCTTGATGTCGTCCGCGATGACTTTCTTTTCTTCCTCGAGCCGCTCGATCCGCTCCACGAATGCGCGAAGCTGATCGCCTGCAACACCACCGGGTTCCGCCATGTCGTCCTTTGCTCCTTGTACCTTCGCATTCCCTTGAACGCGATATGCTCTAATTTCACTCTGGCCACGGGATCAAGCCGCCGCAGCGATATTTGCGTGCGGCTTGCCAACTTCGGTCAGTGCTGTGGCTTGTTGATCTCGAAAGCGGCCTTTTGTTCCTCGCTCGCTTCATTCTGGTACTTGGCCTTCCACTGCGAATAGGGCATGCCGTAGACGATCTCTCGCGCTTCTTCCTTGTCGAGGTCGAGCCCCTTTTCCCCGGCTGCGTCGCGATACCAGTTGGACAGGCAGTTCCGGCAGAAACCGGCCAGGTTCATCATGTCGATATTCTGCACGTCGGTGCGTTCGCGCAGGTGCGAGACGAGCCTGCGAAAGGCTGCGGCCTCAAGTTCCATCCGGGTCTTTTCGTCGATATCCGTCACGATCGGCCTCCTGACTTTTCCATACGCCGGCCTTACCGGTCAGCGCGGGATCGATGTTCTTCCAAGCGATGTAACTCGGGCTTTTCGTTCAATTCTTCAAGGATGGGGGCGAGACGGTCCGCCCACGCCTTGACGCCCGCCCCGTCGGCGATCAGGTCCTGGCGCACCTCGATCAGCGCATGGGCGATCCCGCGCGCGGTGCCGTGCCGGTACATGCAGTCGTTCTTCAGGCAACCGTCGTAGGGTTCGTTGTCGCCGACGACCAATTCCGCATCCGCGCGCAGCGCGGCAAGGAGAGGCAGCGGAAATCGCGGATCGCTGTCCCACAGGATGCCAGCGTGCCACGGCCTCGGCACGCCGCGCCAGACGGGCGTGTAGCTGTGGATTGAAAGGATAGCGGGCGTATTTCCGCTCGCGAGCATCCGGTCGAGAAGGCGGTCGACTTCTGCGTGGTAGGGTTTGTGAAAGCGTTCCATCCGCCGCGTGCGTTCCGCTTCGTCCACCAGGGCGTTTCCCGGGACCACGGCCCCGTCGGACAGGCGCATGACGAGCGTCGGGTCGTCCTCGCCCCGGTTCGGATCGATCAAAAGGCGCGAATAGGTGGTCATGACGGCCGGCAGGGCGAGACGGCGCGCCAGTTCGCACGTCAGGTCGCGCACGCCGATGTCGTAGCCGATGTGCCTCTCGAACTGCTCCCTGGGCAGCCCGAGGTCGCCATACTCGGCCGGCACGAGATTGCTGGCGTGGTCGCAAACGATGAGGAGACCGGACGAGATGTTTCCCTCGATCGTCTCGAAAGGGGCCTCGTCAGGCGATACCGGGGGCGGGAAATCGAAAGGCATGAACGGCTTTGATCGTGTCGAAGAGTGGAATTGCGGCTGTTGCGCGATTGCATTGGCGCGACGGTCGGTTACGAATAAACGAGCTTTGACCCGCAACCAACACGAATTCGCCGGGAAAGGTCGCCAGCCCTGTCCGCATCGGGCTGATCCACACTTATCCACCGGTGCGATGCGATGATCCGCCGGCGCATTCAATGAGGCGTTTCATGCCATCCTTCGACGAAGCCCGCTCGCTGCTCCTCAAGATGTTCGCCGCCGCCGTCGATGCGGCGAAGGCCGAAACCACGCTTCCGCCGGCTCTTCCCGAGCCGGAAGACGGCGGCAGGATCGTTCTCCTCGCCGCAGGAAAGGGCGCGGGCGCGATGACGGAAGTGGCGGAGGCGGTCTACCTCGATAAATTCCGCCTTCCGCCCGGGCGGCTCGCGGGCCTTGCCGTCACCCGCCACGGTTATGCCCGTCCAACACGGCAGATCGAGATGATCGAGGCCGGCCACCCCGTCCCCGACGAGGCGGGCAGGATGGCGAGCGCAAGGGCGATCGAACTGGCGAAAGGCGCCGGGCCGGGGGATCACGTGGTGGTGCTGCTTTCGGGTGGGGGCTCGGCCAACTGGTCGGCCCCGGTCGATGGCGTATCTTTTGCCGAAAAACAGGATCTTACACGCGCGCTCCTGAAATCCGGTGCGACGATCGACGAGATCAACACCGTTCGCAAGCACCTGTCGCTCATCAAGGGCGGCAGGCTCGCGGCCGCTCTGGGAAATGGCGCACGGCTTACCACGCTTGCCGTTTCGGATGTTCCCCATGACGATCCGGCCGTGATCGCCTCCGGCCCCACGGTGCCCGACCCCACGACGCTTGCCGATGCGCGTGCGGTGATCGAGCGCTACCGGATCGCCATTCCCGCCTCCGTGCGCGATGCGCTGGCTGATTCCGCCAACGAAACGCCGAAACCGGGCGACGCGCTTTTCGAGCGAACCCGATACCGCCTTGTCGCCCGTCCGCAGATTTCGCTGGATGCGGCCGGCGAAATCGCGCAACGTGCAGGTTACGAGGCGATACAACTGGGCGACAGCATCGAGGGGGAGGCGCGCGACGTTGCCGCGGACCACGCGAGACGGGCGGCCGCGCTCGCGCGAGAAGGGAGGAAGGCGGTGCTTCTTTCAGGCGGCGAACTGACGGTGACAATTCGCGGGGACGGGCGCGGGGGGCCGAATCAGGAATATGCGCTTGCGCTGGCCATCGCGCTTGACGGACATCCGGCGGTGGCGGCGCTGGCCGGCGATACCGACGGAACGGATGGCGGTTCGGGCGCGGCGGACGATCCGGCGGGAGCGATCATAGATCCCTTAACGTTATCCAAAGCAAAAGCTTTTGACCTTGATGCTGCCGCATTTTTGTCGAGAAACGACAGTACGGCTTTCTTCGGCGCAATCGGCGATCTCGTTCGCCCCGGTCCCACGATGACCAATGTAAACGACTTCAGGGTCGTACTCATTGACAATTCACTTGACCGTCAGCAATAAGAAATCACGCAAAGCCGTGGTACGAGTGATCGAATGATGAAAAATGGCGAAAAACGCCAATGCTCTGCGGTAAAAAAACTGGCCGGCCTTGCCCCCTCGATCTTGGCCAGCGCGGTTCTGACATTTTTATTCTCCGCATCGCTCAGTGCAGAAGCGCGAGCGGAGCTTCGTTTGTGCAACAAGACTGAGAGCCAGGTCGGCGTTGCTATCGGGTATCGCGAACAGGCCGCCTGGGTGACCGAGGGTTGGTGGAACCTTCCCGCAAACAGCTGCGAGACAATCGTGCCGGGCCCGCTCGTCTCGCGTTATTATTATATTTACGCTGTCGACTACGATCAGTTCGGAGAATGGGGCGGTCGCGCATTTATGTGCACGCGCGAAAAAGAATTTACCATTCAAGGCATTGAGGACTGCGTCGCTCGCGGTTATGAACGGACCGGATTTTTCGAAATAGACACCGGCGAGCAGGCAAGCTGGACGGTTCAGTTGACCGAACCGGTGCAAGAGGGGACAGGCGGAAGATGAGGCGTAATCGACGGGTCAAAATTCTGGCAACCCTCGGCCCGTCGTCATCTGATCCCGAAACGATCGAGAAGCTTCACCGCGCCGGTGCCGACGTTTTCCGTATTAACATGAGCCATACCGACCACGCGCTGCTCAACACGCTGGTCGAGCGCATTCGCACGGTCGAGGCGAACGTCGGCCGGCCGATCGGCATCCTCGCCGACCTGCAGGGGCCGAAGCTGCGCGTGGGCACTTTCGCCGACGGCCCGGTCATGCTGGAAAAGGGTGCCCGATTCATCCTGGATTCGGATCCCGCTCCCGGAGATGTAACGCGCGTTCACCTGCCGCACCGCGAGATCCTGCAGGCGCTGAAGCCCGGCCACCGTCTTCTTCTCGACGACGGCAAGATCCGCCTTCTCGTTCGCGAAGCCTCCGAAACCCGCGCCGACTGCGTGGTCGATGTCGGCGGCAAGCTTTCCAACAAGAAGGGCGTCAGCGTGCCCGACACGGAAATTCCGGTCGGTGCGCTTACGACCAAGGACCGCAAGGACCTTGATGCGGCGCTTGCGGCGAATGTCGACTGGATCGCCCTTTCGTTCATCCAGCGTCCGGACGACCTTGCCGACGTGCGCAAGGTGACGCGCGGGCGCGCCGGTGTCATGGCGAAGATCGAAAAGCCTCAGGCGATCGAGCGCTTGCCGGAGATCCTGGAGCTTTCCGACGCCCTGATGGTCGCGCGTGGCGACCTTGGCGTGGAAATGCCGCTTGAGCGCGTGCCCGGACTCCAGAAGCAGATCACACGTGCCGCGCGCCGCGCCGGCAAGCCCGTCGTCGTGGCGACGCAGATGCTGGAATCCATGATCAACGCTCCCGTGCCGACGCGCGCGGAGGTTTCCGATGTCGCAACCGCGGTTTACGAAGGTGCCGATGCCGTCATGCTCTCCGCCGAATCGGCGGCCGGCGACTACCCGGTCGACGCGGTGGAGACGATGGATCGCATCGCGCATGAGGTCGAGCGGGACCCGAACTACCGCATGATCATCCATGCACAGCGCCCCGAACCGGAGCCGACGGGAGCAGACGCCATTTCCGCCGCTGCCCGTCAGATCGCCGAAACGCTGAGCCTTGCCGCCGTCGTCTGCTACACATCTTCGGGTGCCACGGGGCTGCGCGCCTCCCGCGAGCGGCCTTCGGTGCCGGTCATCGCGCTGTCGCCGGTGGTCGGCACCGCGCGGCGGCTGTCGATCGCCTGGGGGCTGCATTGCGTGGTGAGCGATGATGCGAAGAGCGAGGATGACATGGTCGACCGCGCTTGCCGCATTTCCTTCAGCGAAAGCTTCGCAAAGCCCGGCCAGCGCATCATCATCACCGCGGGCGTGCCCTTCGGTACGCCGGGTTCCACGAACATGCTGCGCATCGCCTTCGTCGGCAGCGACGGGCGTGGGGGCATTTAGAGCGCTTGTCCTGAAAGCGGGATTGCTTTCGTGACAAGAATTCGTCCCCAACCTAGCCTTCGGGAAGTTTCGTTCGTTTTTGCTCCATCGCCGCAGTATCGGCATTCTCGGGCGTGTTAGACACTTCTGCACTCAACCAGCTGCGCACCGCCTGGATATTTGCATTCCCGGCAGCCGCTTCGGGATAGACGAAGTGATAACCAAGACCGGCGAGATCCGGTCCGAAGGGTTGCGTGAGCAAGCCGCTTCTAAGGTCATCGTGAACCAGCACACTACTCAGCAGCGCGATTCCCTGGCCGGCGATCGTGGCCTGGATGACGTGACTATCGTCGGTGAACACCGCTCCGCCGCGTGTGTCGATGTCCGTAACGCCGGCAATGTCGCACCATCTCCGCCAGGAAGGCGTGAACTCATCCTGCTTGCGCCATTCCGAGTGAAGGAGCGTTTGATGTTTGAGGTCCGCCAAATCGCGAATTCCAAGACGTGGATTGCATATTGGCGCAAAGCGTTCTTCGAATAACGGTTCCGATACGAGCTCTGCAAACGGTGCACGGCCATAGCGGATAGCACAGTCCGCCGCCCCGGCGTGAAGATCAACCACGCTCTCGCTAGGGTGTATGCGCAAAGTGATGTCGGGGTTTTGGGCGCTAAACCGCTTGATGCGCGGCACCAGCCACTTGGCCGCGAAGGCCGTCGTCGAGGTAAGGGTAACAGCTCTTTGGCCTGTATTCCGCCTGGCTTGCCCCACAGCCTTTGCCATCGATGAGAACGCATCGCGGAGCGGCGGAAACATCATCACGCCAATTTCCGTCAGCGCGACCTTGCGTGGCTGTCGTTCAAATAGCTTCGAACCGATGATTTCTTCCAGTAGCCGTACCTGATGGCTGATCGCCGTCGGCGTTACGCCGAGCTCGTCTGCGGCGCGTTTGAAGCTCAGGTGGCGGGCAGCGGCTTCGAAGGCGCGCAGTGATGCAAGGGGAGGGAGTGGTGACATAGCTGAATCCTGTTCATCCCCCTCCTGAGAAATTCGATTTTGAACAAGGAAAATCATGAGGCTATCTCTTCTATCGACAACGGCGCCGGTTGTCGACGGATGATTATGAATCAAGCTCAATCGCAAAAAACGAACGACGGAGAGAGCCCGTGACGACCTTATTGCATATCGATTCCAGCGCCCGTTCCGGGGGGTCCGACGAACATCGCTTCGGATCGCACAGCCGGCGTCTGACGCGGCGCTTTGTGAACAACTGGCAAACGGTTCGTCCCGGAGACAGGGTGATTTACCGCGATGTTGGCGCCAATCCTCCAAAGTCGGTGACGGGCGAGTGGATCCATGCCGCCTTCACCAAGCCGGAGGAACGTGAAAACTGGATGCACGAGGTGCTTGCCGAAAGCGATGCGCTCGTCGATGAACTCTTGGAAGCCGACATCATCGTAGCCGGAGTGCCGATGTACAACTTCGGGCCGCCCGCGCAATTCAAGGCCTATATCGACAACATCGTCCGTGTCGGCCGTACATTCGGCTTTGACCGCGGACGCGCGGGCGCGCCCTACTGGCCGATGGTGCCGGCGGGCAAGACCCTCGTCCTGCTGTCTTCTCGCGGCGATTACGGCTACGATCCGGGTGAGCGCCTTGAGGCGCAAAACCATGTCGAACCGGGCGTCAGAACGCCATTCGCCTATATCGGCATCAGCAACGTCCATTCGCTGGCAATCGAATTCGACGAGTTCGCAGACGAGCGCTTGCAGGAATCGATCGGATCGGCTGAACAGGGCGTGGATGTCCTGGTCCGCAAGCTGACCGCCAGTCTATCGGAAGGGCAAGCCGCCTAGAGCATGTCCCCCAAAAGTGGGAACCGGTTTTGGGGCAAGGACATGCACAATATCAAATTGATAGAGCGCGTCCGGTGATCCCGATTAAACAAGACGCGCTCTAAGCGCGTTTGTTTGATCCTGCGCATTGATGGTGCTTTATTCTCCCTGACTTGAAAGGATGCGCTATAGGCGAGGTTCTTGATGGCAGGGCCACAAAGCATGCCCTTTAGCGGTTGCGCCCCGGCTCTGGCGACAGAAGGCTGTCCGCCGAGCAATACTGAATAGTTAAGAGAGCCTGACAACGTTGGCCGAGCGCTACCGGAGCGGGGCGTAATCGAAATGGATCCGGTGAATCGTTTTCCACCAGACCGGTAAACGGTTGTCCATTTCTTGTGCGACCTGGGTTAATTCTCCGGAATTCTCCGTGAAATTTCGGTTCCGCGCGGCTGGCGCGGGGCGATCTTGCGAATAACAGAGCGGATCGCTTCGGCGACCTCGCTCGTGTGCGCATGGTGGGGCATATGGCCCGTTCCGGCCAGCACGCGCAATTCGGCATTGGGAAGGTCGTGGGCAAGGCCTTGCGAGTGGATGCTGGGATAGACGACGGAGTCCGCATCGCCCGTGACGATGACGGCGGGCTGGCTGATTTGCGGATATTTTTTTGCCGCCTCGCTCACGTGATCGTAGAGTGCGGCCACATCTTCGGCATTGGCCTGGAAGTTCGCCGGGCGGAACAGGAGCTGGAGATCTATTTCCTCGGCATAGTCGCGCGGCATGGGGTTCGGCGAGAAAATACTGCGGATCGTATAAGGCGCGATCCTCTCGGCAACCGGCAAGGTCAGCGTCTTCGTGAATATCGCCCCGATTACAGGCGTGGCCGCAAGCGTGTAGTACCAGCTCACCTCGCCGCTTCCCCAAGGGTGGGTTGCCGGTGCAACGAATACGAGGCCCTGCACAAGGTCCTTGTGATCAAGCCCGAGTTCCGCAACGACCGAGGCACCCCATGAATGGCCGACGGCAACCGTGGGCCCGAGGTCAAGTTCGTGAAGAAGGCCGGCGATCAGCTCCGCCTGGCGGTCCGGCGAGTGGCCGTTCGCTCCGCGCTCCGAAAAACCGTGGCCTGGCCGGTCGATGAAGATGGAGCGCACGCCGGTGTCGAATTCATGCCCGAAGGCGAGCAGGGGATCGCGAAGATTACCGCTTGCGCCGTGGATGAAGACGACTGCGGGATCGTCCCTCGTCCAGCCGGCCGGCTTGCGGTCGATATAATGCAGGCGCACGCCGTCGACGGTCTGGAACTGGCCGGTTGGCTGGTTGGCGGCTTCGATCTGGCGGCGACGATATTCCGTGTAGATCGCGCTCAGGCCGAGCGCGAGAAACAGGCACGCGAATGTGGCATAGGCAATGAATTTCATTGAATCGTTCCGTCGTCGGGCGGGCTATCCGCGCCCCGACGCATGCAGGATTTTTCACGATAGGTTCAG
Organism: Stappia sediminis; assembly: GCF_009826895.1. GTDB lineage: Bacteria > Pseudomonadota > Alphaproteobacteria > Rhizobiales > Stappiaceae > Hongsoonwoonella > Hongsoonwoonella sediminis. The sequence continues at coordinate 775,020 of NZ_WUMV01000003.1, forward strand.
ATCGCTTCGCCGGCGGTCTCCGCCTCCAGGTCCTCGACCGCTTTACGCGCATTGGTGCTCATCGGATTGAGTTCGAGCACCTTCTTGAAGGTGGCCAGCGCCTCTTCCTTGCGGTCGAGACGCCGCAGGATGATGCCAAGGCCCGAAATCGCGCCCCAATGGCGCGGCTCGATTGCAAGCACGCGTTCTATATCGGTGAGCGAGCGCCCGAAATTCTGCTGCAGGTAATAGACCGTCGCGCGGCGGTTCCAGCCTTCGGCATACTCCGGCTCAAGCCGTGTTACCGTATCGAGAAGGTCGAGCGCGAGGCCGTATTCCTCCGCCTTCATGGCAGCCGCCGCGCGGGCCATGAGAAGATCGACCGTGGGGCTTCCGGACTTGAGCCACAGGCGCTGGATCTTCGCGGCGATGCGATTGGCCTCGCCCTCTTTCTCGGTGGCCTGCAGCTCCGCAAACAGCTCGTCAAGTTCACGGGCGAGCTTGTCTTCCTCCTCCACCGCCGGGGCAGGCGCGTCGATCGCGTCATCTTCGGGAGTGGGAGGCAGGTCTTCCAGCGACGGTGGCGAAAACTCGGGCGGCACCGTTTGCGCCGACGCTACGCCGGCGGCGAGGATGAGGCCCGTGGCAGAAGCCAGTAGAAACGCAAAATACCGCATACAGGAATTATGTATCCCCGTGTGCGGCGGTCAAGCGGGCGATTGCCCGGTCAAGAAGTCTTGAAAGCGCGTTGCACCATTCGCGCGCGATCGCGAGTGGCAGGCGAGGCGCAGGCGCGACGGCCCTGTGCCGCCGCACCATCGAGCTTCAGCCCTGGCGAGCCTTGAAGCGCGGGTTCTTCTTGTTGATGATGTAGACGCGGCCCTTGCGGCGAACCATGCGGTTGTCGCGATGACGGGTCATCAGCGCCTTGAGCGAATTCTTGATCTTCATCGTTCCATTCCCCGATGCGGGCAGTTGCTGGTGGCCTGCGCGTTCGCGCCTGCCGGTCCGTCGTTACAAAAAACAGGCGCCGCAGCGCCTGAAGCGTCCCGTCGGGTGTCATGTTCGCGCAAGCGCAAGGCGCGGCAGCGACAACATTCCAGCCCGGAAGCGGGATGGCGAATCCAGGGTCCGGATCGGATCAGGATTGCCGTAAGATGGTGGGCGTGACAGGGATTGAACCTGTGACCCCTACGATGTCAACGTAGTGCTCTCCCGCTGAGCTACACGCCCGAAACTCGTTCGGAAAGCGGCGTTCCCGCCGCAGTGGCAAGCGATATAACGGGGATCGTCCCCCGGCGCAAGCCCCTCGTTCCAAATCTTGCACGCCTTGAAAAGGCGAAGCGCCCGCCGGTGGAAAACCGGCAAGGTCACCGTCGAAATCCGCTCACGCGGCCAGCATGCGCTCCACTTCCTGCACCAGATCTCGCAGGTGGAAGGGCTTGGAAAGCACCTTGGCGTCCTTTGGTGCGTTGGAATCCGGATTGAGAGCCACGGCCGCGAAACCGGTGATGAACATGACCTTGAGATCCGGATCGAGCTGGGTTGCGCGCCGGGCAAGCTCGATGCCGTCCATCTCCGGCATGACGATGTCGGTCAGAAGCAGGGTGAACGGTTCCTCGCGCAAGCGCTCGTAAGCGCTTTTGCCATTGTCGAAGGAGACGACATCGTAGCCTGCCTTCTGCAATGCCTTGGCGAGGAACCGGCGCATGTCGTTGTCGTCTTCCGCAAGAAGGATTCGTGACATCCTCGGTTTCCGTAATCCGTTTTGCTACCGGGAGCGTGGGCACTCCACTTGGCTTCGTATATCGACCGTTATAAGGCTGTGCCGCGGTAAACATCCAGTGAAACGATGCGTTATCCCGCTTTCCGCCACACGAATCATCCAACCTTGTGGACATTGGGCGACAACAACGGGCAAAATCCGAATGTCGGCGAAGGCGGACATGAGACACGAAGCGTGAAAGGCAGGGGCAGCGCGGGATGAAAGTGGTCAGCGGCTTCGAGGACAGCCCGGCATTCGATGTCCTCACTCCGACCCGGCGGCAGTTGCCCTTCGTGTTCAATTCGCCCCACTCGGGCCGCAGCTACCCGTCGAGTTTCATAAGCGCTTCCCGCCTCGACGCGGCCGCCATACGCCGCTCCGAAGACGCGTATGTGGACGAATTGTTCGAATGGGTCGTCTCCCTGGGCGCGCCGATGATCCGGGCGCATTTCCCGCGTGCCTATCTTGACGTCAATCGCGAGCCTTACGAGCTCGATCCGAAGATGTTCGAGGAACGCCTGCCGCCCTACGCCAACGTGCGCTCCATCCGCGTCGCAGGCGGCCTGGGCACGATTGCCCGCATTGTCGGCGAATCGCAGGAGATCTACCGCAAGCGCCTGCCGGTGAACGAGGCGATTTCCCGGATCGAATCGATCTACAAGCCCTATCACCGGACGCTGCGCCGGCTTTTGGCCGAAACGCATGTGTCCTTCGGCTATGCGATCCTGGTCGACTGTCACTCCATGCCCTCCACCATCCGCAATCCGGACGGCGGGCCACGGCCCGATTTCATTCTGGGCGACCGCTACGGCACGAGTTGCTCCGCGGTCCTCGTCGAAGCCGCGATGGAAAGCCTGCGGGCGATGGGCTACACGGTCAGCCGGAACAAACCCTACGCGGGCGGTTTCATCACCGAGCATTATGGCCGGCCTGCGAAGGGGCTTCATGCGCTGCAGCTTGAAATCAACCGCGCTCTTTACATGGACGAGGGAAGCCTGAAGCAGCACGACGGCTTCACGGCGCTTTCAAGGGACCTGCACGAATTCGTCAAGGATCTGATGGGCATCGGCGGCAACATATTCGAGGCAGGCGCTATCGCCGCCGAATAACGGGCGGAAATCCACGGTCGAACCCCGTATCCAGCCAAAAAAAAGGCCGCGCTCTTGCGAGGCGGCCGAAGTCTAGGGAGGAAACGCCCAAGGAGGGCGACGCTCAGACGCGAAAGCGTCATATCGCGCTGCAATAAATTCGCACTGCACCGCACAATAGTCAAGCCCATTCTGCAAGACGCCAACGATAGTGTCTATTATGCCACAGTATTCTGTGGGTTTGGCAACATCGAGGGTTGGCTTTTGCCGGAAGGGCATGAAATCGCCCTCCAGCCATGATTGTGTTTTGCTCGCAGCGTCTTTATCAAAACCGCAGACATTACCTGGCCCCGACCGCGCTGGACCCGTGACGATCGCAATGCCCGACCTTGCAGCCTTTTTCGACGAACTGGCCGATGCCGCCGCATCCGCGATCATGCCGCATTTCCGCGCTGGCCTGACGGTGGAAAACAAGCTTTCCGCCGGGTTCGACCCGGTCACTGCCGCAGATCGCGAGGGCGAAAGCGCCATTCGCCGGATCATTCATTCGCGCTTTCCGGGCCACGGCATCCTGGGCGAGGAGCATGGCGACCATCAACTCGACGCCGACAACGTCTGGGTGCTGGACCCGATTGACGGAACGCGTGCCTTCATTGCCGGCCTGCCGACGTGGGGAACGCTGATCGGCCTTTGCCAGGGCGGTAGCCCCAGCCATGGAATGATGGTCCAGCCCTATGTCGGCGAGCGGTTCTACGGCGACGGGAAATCGGCGTTTCTTGCGACGCGGTCCGGAAAATCGTCCATCTCCACAAGGGCCTGTGCGCGCCTTGAGGATGCGCTGATGTGCACGACGGATCCGTATCTGTTCACACCGGAGGAGCGCCCGGTTTACGAACGGATCGAAAGGTCTGCGCGCAATACGCGTTACGGAACGGATTGTTACGGCTATGCGATGCTGGCGGCCGGTCACGTCGACCTTGTGATCGAATCGGGTCTCAACGCCTACGACATCGTCGCCCTCATCCCGATCGTCGAAGGGGCCGGCGGTGCGGTGACGACCTGGACCGGAGGCTCGGCCAAGGATGGGGGGCGTATTGTCGCAAGCGGCGACAAGCGCCTGCACGAGGCGGTCCTCGCACAGCTGTCGCAAGTCTGAAAGTTTCAGTAACTGGAGAAAAACGCGTCCATGGCCTCCAGGGCCTGGTCGCGGTAGAAATTGCTTTCCATCAAAAGCTCGTGTTTCGCGCCCGCGATTTCCAGGTAACGGGCGGAGCGTGTCCGTTTCGCCAGCTGCTCGATCGCCCTTGTCGAGACGATCCGGTCGTTGCCGGCGCCGATCATGAGCACCGGCAGGCGCATGGACGGTCCGAAATCGGCCGATGCGAACCGTTTCATCGCGCGGCTTGCGGCGGCAAGCCAGTCGATCGTCGGCGCGCCGATCTCCAGTTGCGGCGCCTCGTCGAGGATCTGGAGCGTGCGTTCGTAGCGCCGTTCGTCGTGGCTCAGCCAGTTTCCCTCGAAAGGTTGGCGAATGGTGTCCGATCCGCCCGGCACGAATGCGGTGCCAAAGCCCAGTCCCGATAAAGCATGCGCCAGCGGCGAGACGACCTCCGGCGGCCAGCCGATCTTGCCAAGGCCGATCAGCGGGCTTGTGAGGACGGCCCTTTCGAGCCGTGTCGCCAGCCGCTCCGTCCCGTGCAGGATGATCGCGCCGCCCGTCGAATGGGCAAGAGCGAAATGCGGTCCCGGCAGGTTGGCAAGGGTGACGCCGCTCAACATCGTGTCGAGATCGGTCAGATAATCGGAAAAATCGTCCACGTGGCCCCGGCGCGGGTTGCTCAGGAGGCGCTCGGACCCTCCCTGTCCGCGCCAGTCGAACGTGGCGACGGCATAGCCGCGCAGGCGCAAATCCTCGATCGTTTCGAAATATTTTTCGATGAATTCCGCGCGGCCCTGAAGGAGCGTGATCGTACCCTTGAGCGGGCTGGCCGTGGCGCGCCAATAGGCGAACCTCAGCCTGATGCCGTCCGGTGTCGTCAGATAGCCGGCATTGGCGCCTTCCGGCACCGGGTTGTCGGGAAGGTCGACAAGCTGTGTTGCGGCATCGAGCATTTTTTCGCGCCAGGAAAGGATGTATCGCTTGCGCAAGTTGATAGACGAGCGGGCGGAGCGCGGCAAGCATATGCTCCATCAGGCGTATCGGCCCCGGAAGCGGGAGGAAACGCTGCCGGGGCCGGGAAGCACGTGCCTATTGCCTGTGCCGGGCTTCAGCGCCAGGTTCCGTGACCGTGCCAATCGCCATGGCCGTGCCTGCCCCAGCCGCCATGATGGCGGCGGATTATCCGCCGGTCGAGGATGTCGCCGTCGCGGGCGCTGACGACGAGGCGGACGAGGTTGCCGCGCCGGCCGACGGCGCGCACGATATAGACGTTGCGATGCTGGCGGATATCGCGAATGTCCCGGTAGCCGTGCCGGTGAAGTATGCGCGACACGCGGCGCGGGCCGATGTGGTGCCTGCGGCCGTGGCGGTGGTAGCCGCCGCGCCAGTCCACCTTCTGGGTGTATGCGGCGGCGGTTTGCGCAGCGGCGGGGGCTTGGGTGAAGCGGGCCTCGAAGGCCTGTGCGCCGCTTGCGGAAACGAGCATGGCCAATCCTGCGGCGATGATGGCGATCTTCTTCATGATCTTTCTCCCGATCGGTGGTGCCGGCATGGCGCCCGGCTGATGACGGTGAGATTGCATCCAGTGGCTTGAACCCAACCGGAAGGGACTGTTCATCCGCCGTTCATCTGCGCGGCCGAGCCTCCTTTCAGGGGTCTTGAAAAGCGAATTTCGGCATCCCACCTAATTGTCCGCAGGCGCCGAAAAGGGTCTGCAACGACCGACTTTCCTTCGCCCGCTGCAGGGGAAGGAAGAAGACTGGGCATACCGCCCGTCATCCGATTGTCGCTCAAAGGAGGACATGCCATGCGTCACTTTGATTTCAGCCCGCTTTATCGTTCGACCGTCGGTTTCGACCGTCTTTTCTCCATGCTCGACAACGCCAACGGCGACGTGCCGAGCTATCCGCCCTACAACATCGAGCGGACCGGCGAGAACGCCTATCGAATCACCATGGCCGTTGCCGGCTTCTCCGAGAAGGATCTTTCGCTGGAGGCCAGGGAAGGCACGCTCCTGATCAAGGGCGAGCGCGCGCCCGAGGGTGAGGATCGCGAGGTTCTTTATCGAGGCATCGCCTCGCGCGCTTTCGAGCGCCGCTTTCAGCTCGCCGACTTCGTGGAAGTGAAGGGCGCGAGCCTTGAGAACGGCCTGCTTCACATCGACCTGGAGCGTGAAATTCCCGACGCCATGAAGCCGCGCAAGATCGAAATTGCCGCGGCCGGGGCGGACGCGCGCCAGATCGAAGGCGAAGTGAACTGACGATTGAACGAAACGAAGCGTGCCGGGCCTTCCGGCACGCGCTTTCTCGGGCGGCTTCCAAATGGGAGCCGCTTTTTCACTGTCAAAGGAGCGAAAGAAACGCCTCGACCTCGTCACGGGTCGTGCGGAAGCTCGTTACCATGCGGGCAAGCGTTTCGTCGGCGCCAAGGTTTTTCGCCGGCCATTCGTGCATGATCGCGCCGGCGGCATTCAACTCGGCGAATTTCTCGCGTTTGAAGACCGGAAACACTTCGTTCGCCTGCGGAACCCAGGCAAGGCGCCCGCTTTCACTGGCGTGGATGCCGTCGGCAAGGCGCGCGGCCATGGCGTTCGCATGACGGGCAAGCTCGAGCCAGTTTCCGTTCTCGAAATAACCCTCGAACTGGGCGGCGGCGAAGCGGCTTTTTGAAAGAAGCTGGCCGCCGCGCTTGCGCAGGTATCCGAAACCTTCCGCGTCATCCTTGTTGAAGAAGACGACGGCTTCCGCGCACCAGCAGCCGTTCTTGGTCGCGCCGAAGGAAAGCACGTCGACGCCGGCCCGCCATGTCATGTCGGCGGGCGAAACATCCAGATGGACGAGAGCGTTCGCGAAGCGCGCGCCGTCCATGTGAAGGGCAATGCCGCGCTTTGTCGCTACGTCGCTGATCGCGCGGATTTCATCGAGGCCGTAGACCGTTCCCGCTTCCGTTGCCTGGGTGATCGTCACCGCAGCCGGCCGGCCATGGTGGACCACTCCTTCCGGCAACGCGGCGAGCGCCGTGCGAAGGCTTGCGGGCGTAAACTTGCCCTCGGGCCCCTTCAGCGCCACCAGTTTCATTCCGCTTGTGAAGAACTCCGGCGCGTTGCACTCGTCGACGAGCACATGCGCCTCGTCATGGCAGAATATGGCGCCGCCCGGCTTCGCGTAGGCGGAAAGCGCCAGCGAATTCGCCGCCGTTCCCGTGGTCACGAAAAAGACGGCGACCTCACGCTCGAAAACTTCCGAAAACCGCTTCGTGACCGATTCGGTCAGCGGATCGCCGCCATAGGCCGGGGCCATCCCGGAATTGTGGCGCGTCAGCGCGGCCATCACCGCGTCTGAAGCGCCTGTCCAGTTGTCGCTCGCGAAAATCATGGGTCCCACCGGTAAAGGAAGCGGACGCTCGGCGCAATCGGATTGGCACGAAGCCGTCAGTAGCGCTCGCGCCACCAGCGGGCGAGCAGATGGTCGAGCGATATCGCGCCTGCGCCGCGCAAGGCCAGCACCAGAAGCAGGAACCCCCACATCAGCCGCTGGTCGGCGATGAGCCCGCCGGGCTTGCCGTCGAAGAGGGTGCCGATGGTCGCCGCATCCAGATTGTGGCCCGTGATGTCGACATAGGACATCACGGCGATGAAGACGATGAAGCCGAGGCTTGCCGCCCGCGTGAAAAGGCCGAGCACGATCATCAGCGGCAGAAGGAATTCCGCCCAGGTGCCGAGCAGCACGATCAACCCGTAGGGGAAGAACTCGATCGCGCTTGTGTCGTAGCCCGCCGCCTCCATCATTTTCGGCAGAATCTGCACATAGGCACCGTCGGTCGGCTCCAGGAAACCGAGGAGGCCGGGTCCGATCTTCGTCAGCGCCGAATTCCAGAAATAGACGAAAAGCGCGCTGGCGAAGACGAACCTTGCGGCAAGCCCGATCAGCCACCGGTCGGTTAATCGCTGGAGCGTCCCGAATACTGCGGCGTAGAGGCGGACGAGCAGCGATATCAGCGTAGTCATGACTGTGACGGTCTCCGTCGTTTTCGAAAGGTGGGATCGGTTGTTCAGTCCGGCATTCGGATGTCGGCGAACGCGCCGGCGGCAAGCGCGGCCTGAAGGGCTTGCGCAAGGTCGAATTCAGAAGCGTTTTCGAAAGCCTTGCCGGCGGCGGCTCCGAGCGTCGAACCTTCCGCAAGCGCATTCAGGAAATACGAGGCTCCGGGGGCAAGCCGCGAAAGGGTAACGTCGAGAACGGGACGGGTGACCAGCACGCTTTCGCCGCCTGAGGAAAGGTCCGCGGGGGGCTTGCCTTCGCCGGTGCGGTTCGCCTCGAACAGTTGCAGGATCGGCCAGCGCGATTGCACCATGCGCAGGGCCGGATGCAGCGTGAAACGGACATCGCCCACGTCGGATTCGGATATGGCGGTAAGCCGCGCGGGATCGAGCGGGGCCGCATCCGCCGCGTGATAGGCCGAAAGCCAGGCATGCTCCAGCCGCGCGACATCGCCAAGATAGGGATAGCCGGCAAGCGGCGGAAAGGCGTCGAGAAAATCGCCGAAATCCTCGCCATATTCGGCAAGGAAGGGTGAGGACGGCCTCTTCGCACGCACGTATTCGCGCGCAAGCGCTGTAAAATATTCGTCTCCCAGCAGCCGGGCGATCGCGGGAAACGTATCTTCCAGCGCGCCGACGAGGCTGACGGTGACATTGTTGCGGTAGACGGCGAAGCGTTTGTCCGCTCGTCCGCCGCGGGGTGCCGTCACGCCTTCGGGCACGGCCGCGTCCGGGTCGGTCAGGGCTGCGGAAAACGCGGCTTGCAGGTCAGGCAGTCGCGGCATGAACCGTCGTTCCTTGGGCGACGCCCGCAAGCATGCGCTCGGCGGCGGCCGCCTCGCCGGCCAGAACCGCCCACTGCGGTACGTCATTGTCCCACTCGATCAGCGTCGGAAGCGCGCCGGCGCGTTGCAGGAGGCGGTCGTAAAGCCCCCAGACGGCGTTGTCGACCGCCCGGTCGTGGGCGTCGATCAGCAGCGGGCGCCCCTCGTCGTCGATGTCGGGCGCATGCCCGCCAAGGTGGATTTCGCCAACATGTTCCACAGGAAAGCTGTCGAGATAATCCTCTGGCGAGGTTTCGTGGTTCACCGCCGAGACATAGACGTTGTTGACGTCGAGAAGCAGGCCGCAGCCGGTACGGCGCACGATTTCACGCAGGAAATCGAGTTCGCTCATCGTACTCTGTTCGAAAGCGACGTAGGTGGACGGATTTTCAAGCAGCATCCGCCTGCCGAGCGTGTCCTGCACCTCGTCGATATGGTCGCAGACGCGGGCAAGCGTCTCCCGGTCGTAGGGAACCGGCAAAAGGTCGTTGTAATAGGCCGTATCATGTGTGGACCAAGCCAGATGTTCCGAAAAAAGCCCCGGTTCATAACGGCTTTCGATGGCCTTGAGGCGGGCGAGGTGGTCCTTGTCGAGGGCTCCGTGCGAGCCGATCGAGAGCCCGACCCCGTGCAGGGAGAGAGGGTAGAACTCGCGAATCGCGCTCAGATATGCATGCGGCGGCCCGCCCGCACCCATGTAGTTCTCGGCATGGATCTCGAAAAAGCCGATGTCCGGAGCTCCCTCCAGAACGTCGCGGTAATGCTGCGCCTTGAGCCCGACCCCGGCTCGAGCAGGAATTTCGATCTTGCGATATCGCGTGTTTTTCTCTGACATGGTTCCGGTCCGTGACCTTGGGTCTGTTGAAAATCAATGTCTTGAGCATATCCTTGTCGCGAAATCCAATTCGGATTTTGCGGGATATGCTCTAGTATCCAGACCCTAGCGCAAAAGGCGCGGAACCCCGCGCCTTTTGCCGTAAAAACAGTCCAGAACGGGAATCAGCCTTCCGGCAGATCGCGGTCGAGCGGCTCGAGCGAGCCGACGCGCCCATCGGGAAGCTCGATCGAAGCGCAGGTACCCTGCGGGACGAGCGTCCAGGCGTTGCCCTGGTAGTCGATAGAGGACGTTCCGGCGCAACTCGTGCCCGGGCCCGCTGCGCAGTCGTTCTGGCCCGCAAGCGACACGCCGTAGCATTTTTCCTTGGCGGCGGCCGATGCGCTCCCCGGAGCGGCTACAGAAGCGACTGCGGTCGCGACCGCACCGGCGACGATGGCGGCGGTAAGCGTCTTGTTGCTCATTCAGGTCTCCCGTTCATTCGGAATAGAGCGGCGTTCAAGTTTTCATCCATTTGTGCCGTAGCGGAAATAATCAGAAATTCCCTTCCGTTACCGACCGTAACAATGTGGGGAGTTGAGCTGTAAAAGAAAAATCAAAGCGATGTGACTTCCACGTCATCACGCGGCCGGCATCTGGCGGGCCGCCGCGCACGGTCATTTTGTTGCCGATTGCATGCCCGTGCGCGACCGAATGTGACAATTCGTCCTCGCGTGACGCAAGAACTATATTATATTGCGTCACGAACCGGCTTGCCCCCGTTCGGGAAATCTGGCATTGTTCGGCCTCCGAGATAGGACAGGATTGCTGTCCTATCTAGCGGCAGCGGCGCAAGGCGACAATATCGGTCATGCAGTATTCGCTCGATTGCGGATGCCGGCCGATCGGACAGGCGTCAGGGTCGCGAGGGGCCCGTCAGGCGGATTGACCGCCCATCCGGGCCCGATGGCTTCAGCCGGGCGGGGTTCACCTTTCGTGGGCACGTTCGCAAGCCGGATGCGGCGTTACGGCCGCATGAAGGAGAACGCGGCAGATACCATGCCGCGCGGCGGACGGTCCGGGAGGCAGGGCCGTTCCTACTCGACAGCGCCAGGGCCTTGTGCCGAGGTCGTCGAACGAGCCGTGTTCCCGGGGAGGAGCGCGACCCGAACGAGAGACGACGGCAGGGTTCCGGCGAGGCCTCTGGATACGGGCTCGAAAGTGAGGGCGCAATGAGCAGGATCGACACGACGACGCATGCGGGTGGATTTGACGGGCAGCGCAAGGATACGCCCGTGAAAACGCGCGGCGTTGGCGAACGAACTGCCGAGGCCGCACGTCTGGGCCTTTACAATCCGGCCAACGAGCATGATGCCTGCGGCGTCGGCTTCATCGCGCAGATGAAGGGCGTGAAGTCGCATGACATCATCTCGAATGGCCTGAAGATTCTGGAGAATCTCACCCATCGCGGCGCGGTCGGCGCCGACCCGCTGGTCGGCGACGGCGCGGGCATGCTGACGCAGATCCCGCACGATCTCTTCGTGGAAGAGGCGGCTGCCGCCGGATTTTCTCTTCCCGCGGCCGGCGAATATGGCGTCGGCTTCGTCTTCATGCCGCAGGACGATGCGCTTCGCGCCAAATGCGAGAAGATCGTCGAGCGCGTGATCGGCGAGGAGGGTGAGGAGTTCCTCGGCTGGCGTTCGGTTCCGGTCGACAATTCGTCGCTCTCCAAGGCGCCGGATATCGTGGCGACCGAGCCTGTCTCGCGCCAGGTTTTCATCGCCCGCAAGACGGCGGAAAGCGACGATACGTTCGAACGCCGGCTCTTTGTGATCCGCAAGGTCATCTCCAATGCCGTGCGCAAGGAAACGAACGCGGTCGAGAAGGGCTTCTACCTTTCTTCGATGTCGAGCCGGACGATCGTCTACAAGGGCATGTTCCTGGCTTACCAGCTCGGTGCCTACTACAAGGACCTGAAGGACGAGCGCTTCAAGTCCGCCCTTGCGCTCGTCCACCAGCGCTTTTCCACGAACACCTTCCCCTCCTGGGATCTGTCGCACCCTTACCGGATGGTCGCCCACAACGGCGAGATCAACACGCTGCGCGGCAACGTGAACTGGATGGCGGCGCGTCAGGCTTCCGTGTCCTCGCCGCTCTTCGGCGACGATATCGAGAAGCTCTGGCCGATCTCTTACGAGGGCCAGTCCGACACCGCGTGCTTCGACAACGCGCTGGAGTTCCTCGTTCAGGGCGGGTACTCGCTTGCCCATGCGGCGATGATGCTGATCCCCGAGGCCTGGGCCGGCAATCAGCTCATGGACGAGAACACCGCCTCTTTCTACGAGTATCACGCGGCGATCATGGAGCCGTGGGACGGACCGGCGGCGGTCGCCTTCACCGATGGCCGCCAGATCGGCGCGACGCTTGACCGGAACGGTCTGCGTCCCGCGCGCTATGTCGTGACGGACGACGATCTGGTCGTGATGGCGTCGGAAGTCGGCGTACTCGGCATCCCGGAGGAAAAGATCGTCAAGAAGTGGCGCCTGCAGCCGGGGCGCATGCTTCTTCTCGATCTCGAGGAAGGCCGCATCATCTCCGACGACGAGATCAAGCGCCAGCTTTCCACCGCCTATCCCTACAAGGACTGGCTGCACCGCTCGCAGATCGTGCTGGAGGAAATGCCGGCCGTGCGCCAGCGTGCGCCGGTTGCCGGCGAAAGCCTGCTCGACCGTCAGCAGGCCTTCGGCTACACGCAGGAAGACATCAAGCTCTTGATGCAGCCGATGGCGACCGTTGGACAGGAGGCCATCGGCTCCATGGGAACCGACACGCCGATCTCCGCGCTGTCGGACAAGTCGAAGCTGCTCTACACCTACTTCAAGCAGCGTTTCGCGCAGGTCACGAACCCGCCGATCGATCCGATCCGCGAGGAACTCGTGATGAGCCTCGTCTCCTTCATCGGGCCGCGTCCGAACCTGCTCGACCTTGAAGGCACCTCGACGCACAAGCGCCTGGAGGTGCGCCAGCCGATCCTCACCAACGAGGATCTGGAGAAGATCCGCGCCATCGGCGATATCGCCGACAACCAGTTCTCCGCCAAGACGCTCGACATCACCTATTCGGCGGACAAGGGTGCCGAGGGCATGGAACCGGCGGTCAAGCTCCTGTGCGAAAACGCGGAAAAGGCGGTCCGTAACGGCTACAACATCATCATCCTCTCGGACCGGCTGATCAGCCGCGGGCGGATCGCGATTCCCGCGCTCCTGGCAACGGCGGCCGTCCACAATCACCTGATCCGCAAGGGGCTTCGCACCTCCGTCGGCCTCGTGGTCGAAACGGGTGAGGCGCGCGAGGTGCATCATTTCTGCGTGCTTGCCGGCTACGGGGCGGAGGCGATCAACCCCTATCTCGCCTTCGAGACGCTGCTTGCCATGCATCAGGAGATGGAATTCCCCGAAGAGGTCGACGACGACGAGGTGGTGCGCCGCTACATCAAGTCGATCGACAAGGGCATCCTGAAGGTGATGTCCAAGATGGGCATTTCCACTTATCAGTCCTACTGCGGCGCGCAGATCTTCGATGCGGTCGGCCTTTCCGCCGCTTTCGTCGAGAAGTATTTCTTCGGCACGGACACGATGATCGAGGGCATCGGCCTCGACGCGGTCGCCGAAGAGACCGTGCTGCGCCACAACCAGGCGTTCGAGGATGTTCCGGTGCTGCGCCGCTCGCTCGAGGTCGGTGGCGAATATCTCTACCGCATCCGCGGCGAAAGCCATCTGTGGACGCCGGACAATATCGCGGCCCTTCAGCATGCCGTGCGCGGCAACCTGCCCGACACCTACCGCGAGTTCGCGCGCCAGGTGAACGAGGAGCAGGGGCGTTATTCGATCCGCGGTCATTTCCGCATCAAGGGTGCCGATGAGCTCGGCACGAAGCCGATATCGATCGACGAGGTCGAGTCGGCCGCCGATATCGTCAAGCGCTTCTCGACCGGCGCCATGTCCTTCGGCTCCATCTCGCGCGAGGCGCATTCCACGCTTGCGGTCGCGATGAACCGGATCGGCGGCAAGTCGAACACGGGCGAAGGCGGCGAGGAAGCCGAGCGCTACAAGCCGCTGCTCGATGGGTCCAGGAACCCTGAGCGTTCGGCGATCAAGCAGGTTGCGTCCGGCCGCTTCGGCGTGACGACGGACTATCTGGTCAACTCCGACATGATCCAGATCAAGGTCGCGCAAGGGGCAAAGCCCGGCGAGGGCGGTCAGCTTCCGGGCCACAAGGTGGATGCCGTCATCGCCAAGGTGCGTCACTCGACGCCGGGCGTCGGCCTCATCTCGCCGCCGCCGCATCACGACATCTATTCGATCGAGGATCTGGCGCAGCTCATCTACGACCTGAAGAACGTCAACCCTGAAGCCGATATCTCGGTCAAGCTCGTCTCCGAGGTCGGCGTGGGCACGGTCGCGGCCGGCGTCGCCAAGGCGCGCGCGGATCACATCACCATCTCCGGTTATGACGGCGGCACGGGCGCATCCCCGCTTACTTCCATCAAGCACGCCGGTTCCCCCTGGGAAATCGGCCTTGCCGAAACCCAGCAGACGCTGGTGCTGAACGGCCTGCGTTCGCGCATCGCGCTTCAGGTCGACGGCGGCTTGCGCACGGGGCGCGACGTGATCGTCGGCGCCATGCTGGGCGCGGATGAATTCGGCTTCTCCACCGCGCCGCTCATTGCCGCTGGCTGCCTGATGATGCGCAAGTGTCACCTGAACACCTGCCCCGTCGGCATCGCCACGCAGGACCCGGTGCTGCGCAAGCGCTTCAAGGGCCTGCCCGAACATGTGGTCAACTACTTCTTCTTCGTTGCCGAGGAAGTGCGCGAGATCATGGCCGCGCTTGGCATCGCAAAGCTTGACGATCTCGTCGGCCGCAGCGATTTCCTCGACAAGGAAGCTGCAATCGAGCATTGGAAGGCCAAGGGGCTCGACTTCACCCGCATCTTCTACCGGCCCGACGCGGCGCCGGAAGAAGTGCGCTGGACGGAGCGCCAGAACCATCCGATCGACGAAATTCTCGACCGCCGCCTGATTGAGGCGGCGAGCCCTGCGCTTGAGAACAAGACGCCGGTCGTGATCGAGGAGACGATTGCCAATATCGACCGCTCGGCGGGCGCCATGCTCTCCGGCGAAGTCGCCAAGCGCTACGGCGGCAAGGGGCTGAAGCCGGACACGATCGCCATCAAGCTCAAGGGCACGGCGGGCCAAAGCTTCGGCGCCTTCCTTGCGAAGGGCGTTTCGATCGACCTGCAGGGCGATGCCAACGATTACGTCGGCAAGGGTCTTGCGGGCGGGCGCATCGTCATTCGCCCGGCGGAAAACTCCAAAGCCGATCCGGATTATTCGATTATCGCCGGCAACACGATCCTTTACGGCGCGACCGAGGGCGAATGCTATATCCGCGGCATCGCGGGCGAGCGTTTCGCGGTTCGCAACTCCGGCGCCATCGCGGTTGTCGAGGGCGTGGGGGATCACGGCTGCGAATACATGACGGGCGGCGTCGCCGTTGTCCTTGGCTGGACGGGCCGCAACTTCGCGGCCGGCATGTCCGGCGGGGTGGCCTACGTGCTGGATGAGGACGGTACATTCCGCAACCGCTGCAACCTTGCGATGGTCGACATCGAGCCGGTGCCGGAAGAGGACGACCTGCTTGAGAAGCTGCATCACCACGGCGGCGATATCGAGCACAAGGGGCTCGTCGATCTCAATGCGGACATGACGCGTCACGACGACGAGCGCTTGCGCCAGCTCATCACCAATCACATCCACTACACGGACTCCGCCTGGGCGAAGCACATCCTCGAGAACTGGGAAAGCTTCCGGCCGAAGTTCGTGAAAGTGATGCCAGTGGAATACCGCAAGGCGCTTCGCGAAATGGAAGAAAAGCGCCTTGGCATGGTTGCGGCGGAATAAGGGGACTTGGATTAATGGGTAAGGTCACCGGATTTCTCGAGATCGACCGGCAGGATCAGAAGTATCAGCCGGCATCCGACCGCATCCGCCACTTTCGCGAGTTCACGCTGCCTCTGGCAGACAAGGACGTGGAGCGGCAGGCCGCGCGTTGCATGGACTGCGGCATTCCCTATTGCCACGGGCCGACGGGCTGCCCGGTCCACAACCAGATCCCGGACTGGAACGACCTCGTCTACAATGGCGACTGGAAGCTTGCATCGCGCAACCTTCATTCCACCAACAATTTCCCGGAGTTCACGGGCCGCATCTGCCCCGCGCCTTGCGAGGAAGCCTGCACGCTGAACCTTGAGGACATGCCCGTCGCCATCAAGACGGTCGAACAGGCCATCGCCGACAAGGCCTGGGCGGAAGGCTGGATCAAGCCGGAGCCCGCGCGCGAGAAGACCGGCAAGACGGTGGCGATCATCGGCTCCGGACCCGCCGGCATGGCGGCTGCCCAGCAGCTTGCCCGCGCGGGCCACACGGTGCACGTCTATGAACGTGAGCCGAAGGCCGGCGGCCTGATGCGCTACGGCATTCCCGATTTCAAGATGGAAAAGCACTATATCGACAAGCGCGTGGAACAGATGGAAGGAGAAGGGGTCACCTTCCATTACAACGCGAATGTCGGCGTCAATATTTCCATCGACGAACTGAAGGCGCGCCACGATGCCGTGCTGATCACCGCGGGTGCGGAGCGTCCGCGCGATCCGGGCGTGCCGGGCAAGGAGGTCGAGGGCTGCCACTGGGCGATGCCTTTCCTCGTCCAGCAGAACCGCCGCGTCGGCGGAGAGGATGTCTCGCGCGAGGCGCCGCTGTGGGCCGGCGGCAAGCATGTGGTGGTGATCGGCGGCGGCGACACGGCGTCGGATTGCATCGGCACTTCTTTCCGCCAGGGCGCGCTTTCCGTCACCCAGCTCGACATCCGGCCGATCCCGCCGCTGAAGGAAGACAAGCTCAACATCTGGCCCTATTGGCCGACGAAGTTCCGCACGTCCTCGTCCCAGGCCGAAGGGGCCGAGCGAGAGTTTTCCGCCGCGACGCTGGAGATCGTCAGCGAGGACGGGCACGTCACCGGCGTGAAATGCGCCCGCGTCGACGAAAAGCGCGTACCGATCGAGGGTACGGAGTTCATCCTGCGCGCCGATCTGGTGCTTCTGGCGATCGGCTTTTCCGGGCCGGAACTGACGACCTACATGAAGGAGATGGGCGAGGATCTGAAGCAGGATCAGCGCACCAACATCCTCGCCAACACCGAGGACTACAAGACCTCGATCGACAAGGTCTTCGCGGCGGGCGACGTGCGCCGCGGCCAGTCGCTCGTCGTCTGGGCGATCCGCGAAGGCCGTCAGGCCGCGCGCTCCATCGATATTTTCCTGACCGGCAGTTCCAATCTGCCGCGCTGAGCAAGGTTCAGTCCAAAAGAAAAGCCGGGGCGATGTTGCCCCGGCTTTTTTTCAGGCGAACTTTTCGTTGCCCTGCGCGCTCACGTCCCGATCCGCGCGAGGCCTTCGCGGGCTAGCTCGTTTCCCGAATCTATGGAAATGGCGCGGTTGTAGTTGCGCCGCGCGTCGTTCGTCTTGCCGAGCGCCTCGAACGCCACGCCCCTGTTCGCCCATGCGATCGCCGAGCGCTTGTCCCGGTTGACGGCGTCCGACAGGTCGGAAAGTGCTGCGTTCGGATCGTTGACGGCGAGATAGGAAATGCCGCGTGCGGTATAGGGTTCGGCCGCGTTGGGGTCGAGGCCGATGGCGGTCGCGAAATCCTCGATCGCCTGCTCGTGGCGGCCTTGCGCCTGATAGATAAGCCCGCGCGCGTGATAGGCGCGCGCATCGCCCGAATCCGCGCGGATCGCGGCGTCGAAATCGGCAAGCGCCTGCGGATACTGATGCAGCTGGCTGTAGGTGTTGCCGCGCCCGACGAGCGCGACCTGGTAATCCGGCTTGATTCGAAGCGCGCGGGTGTAGTCCTGGATTGCGCCCTGCAGGTCGCCGCTGCGGCGCAGCACCAGCGCCCGGTTTGCATAGGCCTGGTAGGAATAGGGGTCGATATCGAGCGCCTTGTTGAAATCCTCGATGGCTTCCTTGTAGCGTCCGGCCCGTCCGTAGGCGACGCCGCGGGTGTTATAGGCACCGGCATCGTTCGGGCTGGATTCGATCACCGCCGTCAGCGAGGAAATGTTCGCGGCCGATCCCGCCGAGCGGTCGACGTTCGCGCCATTGCCGAAATTGCCCGTCTGGCAGGCGCCCAGAAGCAGGGCCAGCGAAAGGGCGAAAGCGGTCTTCTTGCCAAATGCGGGCGTCCGGAGGTGGGCGGTCATTCAGGCGGCTCCAGGCGTCGGAAAGTCTTCGGAAAATGCAAATTATGAAAGAGGCCGGCCATACGCAAACGGACCAGCCGGCATGCCGGTCGGTCCGCCTGTGATCTCATGTGGGGGAATGGCCTCGGTCCGCTCGTCCGAGCGGACGAAGCGTCAGCGGCGGGCCTTGCCGGCCAGAAGACCTTCGCGCTGGGCGCGCTTGCGGGCAAGCTTCCTGGCGCGGCGGATGGCCTCGGCCTTTTCGCGCGCCTTCTTTTCCGAAGGCTTCTCGTAGTGACCGCGAAGCTTCATTTCGCGGAAGATGCCCTCTCGCTGCATCTTCTTCTTGAGCGCCTTCAGCGCCTGATCGACGTTGTTGTCGCGAACCAGAACCTGCACGCGTTTTATCCCATCCTCGTGGCATTGGGCGTCCTCGCCCGAATGCGCATGAACCACCGGTTTGTCATTCGTCAGAAGCGGATGTCAGGCGAATGCCTGAAAGCTGCCTTCAACCGCCTGACGTTTCGGTCAGGTGCCGGTGTCCGGCGACAACGAGCCGACCGCCGCTTTCACGTCGCTCGATGAGGCAGGCTTAGTAGCAGACCACCCCCATCTTGTCTACTGCGAAGCTTCATTTTTCGGCTTGAATCCGGGCGAATTTTCACGCTTGCGAACGATCAGCGGCATGGTTGCCACAGTTTCGCGCTGGTCGGCCCTGAATTTCCGCGGGCGGCCTTGCCGGCGGTCATCGTGAACGAATCATCCGGTGCGGTTCGTGACGGTGCGCGAACGGCGTTTCGCAGGTGCGTCTCTACGTCTTGCATTTGCCTTCCGAGTAGTTTTCCGCAGCTTTCAGCCGGAACGCAACAGGCATGAACCGCACTTCGGAGGGATGGAACGCGCCTGTCTCCAAAGCCTTCGAAATGGCGATGTTCGTCCAGGTCGAGGAGCCATACGGGTTGATCTTCACGCCGCCAAGGACAACCACCGGCTCGTCTTCTCCGAATGGTATCGTGTCCAGCTGCCTGACCGCCTGCAGGAAAGCTTCGCGGATGGTTCGCGCGCATGGGTAGTCCACGAGTCTTTTCGAAAGGCCGGCGATGTCTTTCTGAACGGCCAGTCGCAGCGGATTTTCCTTGAATTCGGGGAGTTCGTGCCGCTCCGGATGCGCCTGAAAATCCTTTACGGTCGCCGCGAAGGTCGGAGCGTCCGGGTTGGTCGCAAGTGGCCGCTCTACCACCAAGGGTATAGGGCCGCCGAAGCCGATCCATATGCCAAGGACGAACGAAACGATAACGAGAACACGAAACATGTCTTTCAACCATTGCGTTGGATTCAATTTATGCGCGCAATCGGGTGGGACGCTAACGGGCGAATGTAACGAAACCGCCAAGAAAACCGGTTCTCAAATCCTTGGGGAATTTGCTTGAATTTTAGACGATACAGCTTTTCTCGCGGCGAGCTGCCGGCCGCCGCGGTCCTTCAATCCGAATATGTCGGCGGGACGTTGGAAAGACGTCTGCTTGACCGGATCGACGCCGCTCCCTGGCGTGCGGATCTGAAACGCCGTGTGCAGCACTATGGCTACCGTTACGACTACAAGGCGCGGCGGGTGACGCGGGAAAGCTTCCTCGGCCCCCTGCCGGGCTGGCTCATGCCTCTTTGCGAAAGGCTTGCGAACGATGGCCATTTCGCGAAACCGCCCGATCAGGTGATCGTGAACGAATATCTGCCGGGGCAGGGCATCGCGCCGCATGTCGATTGCGAACCATGCTTTGGTGACACCATCGCTTCGCTGAGCCTGTGCTCCGGCTGTGTGATGGACTTCACGAACGTCGAGGCGGGCGAAAGGTTCTCGCATTATCTCGAACCGCGCAGTCTTCTGGTGCTATCCGGCGAGGCGCGCTACCGCTGGCGGCACGGCATCGCCGCGCGCAAATCCGACCCCGGCCCGAATGGACGGATCGCGCGCGGGCGACGCATTTCCCTGACGTTCCGTACGATCCTGCTGAAATGACCGTCGTTTTGCATCCCGGTCCTTCGCTGTCCGTGCCGGCCTGAATTTATTTTTGTGCCGGCCCCTTCAACGGGTCTTATAGAAGGCGGCCCGTGTCCCCATATGCCGCCGGTTCGGGTTTCGTGCGGTGAAGAAATGACCGACTTTCTGTTTCTGTTGCTTGGTTTCGCGCTGCTCGTGGCAGGCGGAGAACTGCTTGTACGCGGCGCGGCGGGCACGGCCGAACGGCTCGGCATGTCGCCTTTGCTAATCGGCCTGACGCTGGTCGGTTTCGGCACGTCCATGCCCGAACTGGTGACGAGCGTGCAGGCATCGCTTTCCGGTTCTCCCGGCATCGCGGTGGGTAACATCGTCGGCTCCAATATCGCCAACATCCTGCTGATCCTGGGCATCTCCACGATGATCATGCCGCTTGCGGTCAGGCAGAAGGCACTGGTTCGCGATGGCGGCCTTGTGCTGGTGACCGCGGCGCTCTTTGCAGTGCTCGGGTTTTTCCTCCCGCTCGACAGGTTCGTGGGCGTGGTATTCCTCGCCTGTCTTGCGGGCTATCTCCATTACGCCTATTCGCAGGAAAAGGCGGACGCTCCAAAAGGTCACACGGCGGCGTTCGAGAAGGTCGAGGCGCACGACGAAGTGCTCGCGGGTCAAGCTGGTTCGCCGCCATCAGCAGCCCGCCCGGCTCAAGGCGGCGCCATGGCGCTCGTCCTGCCGCTTGCGCTTGCGGTTGCCGGTCTTGCGGTGGTCGTGGCCGGCGGGAAGATTCTCGTCGATGCCGCAAGTTCCATCGCGCGCAGCGCCGGAATTTCCGAAACCCTGATCGGCCTGACGATCGTCGCGGTGGGAACGTCATTGCCCGAACTGGTCACATCCGTAGTGGCGGCCCTGCGCCGCCATGGCGACGTGGCACTTGGTAACGTGCTCGGCTCCAACATCTACAATATCCTCGGCATCGGCGGCGTTACCGCGCTGATCGCACCGACCACGATTCCCGCCGAAATCGCACATTTCGACAATCTGGTGATGGTTGGCGTCTCGGTGCTCCTGCTGGCCGTGGCTTTTACCGGTCGTCGCATCTCGCGCGGCGAAGGTGCGCTGCTGCTGGCTGTATACGCGCTTTACCTCTTCGCCATCTGGCCGGCCTGATGCTTGTTCGCTCTTTCGAACATTCATCAAAGTGATCGGTTCCATCGACAGCTTTGTCTGGACCTTGGCATTGAGCAAGGCTATCAATCTGCCTTTCGACCATTCGTTTCGGTCCGGGCCGGTTTCGCCCGTCCAGCATTTTCGGAGGATCAGAGATGGCGCGGCCGGGCGCGATACGCTCGGGTGGGGGGATATCGTCGCTCTGGAAAAGCGATATCTGGCCCACGCTTGCGCTTGGCAGCCCGATCGCGGGTGCCCAGCTTGCGCAAATGGCGATCAACACCACGGACGTCGTCATGGTCGGCTGGCTGGGAGCGGAACCGCTGGCCGCCATGGTGCTCGCCTTCAATCTCTACATCGTCATCTGGCTTTTCGGCATGGGCGTGCTGCAGGCCGTCATTCCCCTTGGCGCCAAGGCGCGTGGCGAAAGGAACCCGCGCGAACTGCGCCGCGCCGTGCGCATGGGTCTTTGGGTGGTGGCGTTTTACTCCGTCCCCGCGCTGTTCGTTCTCTGGCATACGCAGGCCATCCTGCTTGCCCTTGGTCAGGAAGCGGAGGTCGCGCGTCTGGCGGGCCTCTACATGCAAGTGCTGATGTTCGCCCTGCCGCCCTCGCTCGCAACCATGGCGATCCGCAATTTCATCACGGTGATGGAAAAGGCCCAGGTTGTCCTGTGGGCGACCGTCTCCGCCGCGCTCGTGAATGCCCTGTTCGACTATGTGCTGATCTTCGGCCACTTCGGCGCTCCGAAACTGGGTATCGTCGGCGCGGGCGTCGCCTCGGTGGCAACCGCTCTCTCCACCACCGTCCTGCTCGTCGTCTATTGCCTGCGCGAGCGCAAGCTTCGCCGCTACGCGATCTTCGGGCGCATCTGGCGCACCGACTGGCCGTATTTTTTCGAGATCCTGAAGCTGGGCTGGCCGATAGGCCTCACCATCCTGTTCGAGGTAGGGCTCTTTGCGGGCAGCACGATACCCATGGGCTGGCTCGGCACGGTTCCGCTCGCAGCCCACGGCATCGCGCTGCAGATCGCCTCGATCACCTTCATGGTTCCCCTCGGCATCGGCCAGGCGGGCATGATCCGCGTCGGTCTTGCAGCCGGGCACAAGGATACCGCCGCCGTCGGCCGCGCGGGCTGGAGCGCGACGGCAGTAGCGCTCGCCTTCATGGGTTTGATGGCGGTCGTGATGTGGACGTTCCCGCACGAGCTTGTCTCGCTCTTTCTGGATGGCGCCAAGGCGCAGTCGGGAGAGGTCATCGCCATCGGCGCGTCGTTCCTCGCCGTCGCGGCGCTCTTCCAGCTGTTCGACGCCGCGCAGGTGGTTGGCAGCAGTGTTCTGCGCGGGCTGTCCGACACCCGCGTGCCGATGGTCATCGCAGCAGCCGGCTATTGGGGCGTGGGTGGCGGGCTTGCCTTTTTGCTCGCCTTTCCGCTCGGCCTTGACGGCCTGGGCATCTGGTGGGGGCTGGCCATGGGGCTTGCCTTCGTCGCCGTCGCCGCGCTCTACCGCTTCCACCGGAGGGATCGATACGGTCTTGTCGCAGGTGCGGCCCCTGTCACGGCTTTATCGGGCGCAGCCGGTTGACGTGGCCCATCTTGCGGCCCGCCCTCGTTTCCGCCTTGCCGTAAAGGTGCAATCGCGCGCCGGGGTCGCTCAGGATATCGTGCCATGCGTCCGCGTCATGGCCGATCAGGTTTTCCATCGTCACGTCGAAGTGCCGTTCGGCGGTGCCGAGCGGCCAGCCGGCGACGGCGCGCACATGCTGCTCGAACTGGGAAACGAGGCAGGCATCCTCCGTCCAGTGGCCGGAGTTGTGCACCCGCGGCGCGATCTCGTTGACGATGATGCGTTCCTCCTCGCCTGAGCGCACGAGGAACATCTCCACCCCCATCACGCCGACATAGCCGAGGGCGTCCGCGATCCTTTCCGCGATCTCGCGGGCCTGTGCCGCCGTAGCGCTGCGGATATCGGCCGGCACGGTCGAGGTCTTGAGGATGTGGTTTTCGTGAACGTTTTCGGCGACGTCATAGGCGCGCGCCGTCCCGTCGAGGCCTCTCGCCACGATCACGGATATTTCGCGCTCGAAGGTGACGAGCGCCTCCAGGATCGTTGGCACATGGCCAAGCCTTGAGAAGGCGTCCTGCGCATCCTCCCTCGCGCGGATCATGATCTGGCCCTTGCCGTCGTAGCCGAAGCGCCGCGTTTTCACCACGCCGCGCCCGCCGAAGCGCGTCAGCGCGTCGTCCAGTTCGTTCTGGGAATCGATGCTTTCGAAATCGGCGACCGGAATGCCGGCATCGCGCAGGAAGGTCTTTTCGCTCAGCCTGTCCTGGGAGACGGAAAGCGCGCGCGGTCCGGGCCGCACGGGCCGGAGCGAGGCCAGGATATCCGCCGTCTCGCCGGGCACATTCTCGAACTCGTATGTGACGGCATCGACCTTTCCGGCGAAATCCCGCAAGGCCTTTTCGTCGTCATAGGCGGCCACGGTTTTTTCCGCTGAAACGTCGAAGGCGGGGCTCGCCTCGTCGGGGCAGAAGACATGGCATTTGAGGCCCAGTCTGCCGGCGGCAAGCGCGATCATGCGGCCAAGCTGGCCCCCGCCCAGGATGCCGATCGTATCGCCCGGCGAAAGCTTCGCGTCGGTCATGGAGTTCATGCCTCGTCCACCGGCTTTTCCGCCACGCTTTCGCTCTGCCTCGCGCGCCAGGACTCCAGCCTTTTTCCAAGATCCCCGTCCTGAAGCGCCAGCACCGCGGCGGCCAGAAGGGCCGCGTTCGCCGCTCCCGCCTTGCCGATGGCAAGCGTGCCGACGGGAATGCCCGCCGGCATCTGGACGATGGAAAGCAGGCTGTCCTCGCCTTTCAGCGTGCGCGATTCCACCGGCACGCCGAAGACGGGAAGCGGCGTCATCGCCGCCGTCATTCCCGGCAGGTGGGCCGCGCCGCCGGCGCCGGCGATGATGACCTTGAAGCCTTCGCCTTTTGCGGATTTCGCGAAGCCGTAAAGCCTTTCGGGGGTGCGATGGGCGGAGACGATGCGCGCGTCATAGGGAATTTCCAGCGCGTCCAGAATGTCGGCGGCGTGCTTCATCGTCGCCCAGTCCGACTGGCTTCCCATGATGATCGCCACCGGCGGCGGTATTTTCGTCATTCATCCCCCGAGGTCGTGTCGGTTCCGCGAAGGCCGCGGATTATAGGGACGGGGCGCCCTTGCGCAAGGGAAGATACCGGGTTGTCCGAAAGGCGATCGAATTGATGCGTCAGGCGATGATGTCGGGGAAAAGCTGGTCTTCCAGGGTGGCGATACGGTCCTTGAGGTAAAGCTTCTTCTTCTTCAGGCGTTGCAGCTGCAGGGCGTCGCAGCGTCCGGTGTCCGCCATTACGCCGATCGCCATGTCCAGATCCCTGTGTTCCTGTCGCAATTTCGCAAGTTCGATGCGTAGAGCCTTTTCACTGTCCGTGTCGTTCATCGACTCACTCCGGCAATCCCCGCCCGGCCATATTTTCGTCCATCATACTTCGCACGATAAGTCAGTGGTAGTGGGCAGCCTGCGAGATGGGCGAGCGTGCGTCCAAGGTCGTCGATTGTCGAAATTCCGTTCGTGCTCCGACACCGGGAATACCAGACCCGCATCCGGTCGAACGACGGGTGTTTCGGGCAAGAACGCGAAAAGCGCGCCGGTTCTACGCAGAGTGGAAAACTTGTGGAGAACCCGCGCTCTTGAATTTCGTCAAGGCGGGTAAAGGGTTGCCGGCTACGCTGCAGGATCTGTCGAAAACGTGTCCATCAAACATTCGACAGCAAAGGGAGTTCTATGCCAGAATTTCCAGGTCAACGACCACACGCCAAGGAGGTCATCCATGTCACTGGATTCTCATCTGAGTGAGCTTGAGAGGCGTCACAAGGATCTGGAGCGCAAGCTCGAAGAGCTTATGCTGCACCCATCTGTAGATTCCCTCGAGCTGCACGATCTGAAGCGGCAGAAACTGGTCGTAAAGGATGAGATTGAGCGATTGAGGTCGTCGAGTACATTGCACTGACCTTCGACAGGTTGGTGCGTCCCCGTGAAAAGAGCCGCGGCGTCCTCGTCGCGGCTTTTTCTTTGGCCTCAAACTTCCTTCGCCATCTCGCGCAGCTGGAACTTCTGCACCTTGCCGGTGGAGGTTTTCGGCAGTTCCGTCAGCACCACGTGTCTGGGCGCCTTAAAGCGGGCCATGCGTTCGCGGCAGAAATCGATCAGCTCTTCCGGCGTGACATTTGATCCCGGCTTCACCTCAACGAAGGCGCAGGGCGTTTCGCCCCATTTCTCGTCGGGCTTGGCGACGACGGCGGCCGCCTGCACCGCCGGGTGCTTGAAGAGCACGTCCTCCACCTCGATGGAGGAAATGTTCTCGCCGCCCGAGATGATCACGTCCTTGGAGCGGTCCTTGAGCTGGATGTAGCCGTCCGGATGCAGCACGCCAAGGTCGCCGGAGTGGAACCAGCCGCCGGCGAAGGCTTCCTCGCTCGCCTCGCGGTTCTTCAGGTAGCCCTTCATCACCACGTTGCCCTTGAACATGACCTCGCCCATGGTCGCGCCGTCGGCGGGCACGCGCGTCATCGTCTGCGGGTCCATGACGGTCAGGTCTTCAAGCGCGATATAGCGCACGCCCTGGCGCGCCTTCTTCGTCGCGCGCTGGTCGGAGGGAAGCTCGCTCCACTCGCTCTTCCAGTCGTTGACGACGGCGGGGCCGTAGGTTTCCGTGAGGCCGTAGAGATGCGTCACGTTAAAGCCCGCGTCGTTCATGGCGGCCAGCACGGATTCCGGCGGCGGTGCGGCGGCGGTGAAGAATTCGACGATCCGGCCCTTGAGGTCGCGCTGGTCGGCCTCGGGCGCGTTCAGGATCGTCGACATGACGATCGGCGCACCGCAAAGGTGGGTCACGCCTTCATCCGCCAGCGCATCCCAGATCGGCTTCTGCCTCACCCAGCGCAGGCACACATGCGTTCCCGCCACCACCGAGATCGACCAGGGGAAGCACCAGCCGTTGCAATGGAACATCGGCAATGTCCACAGATAGACCGGGTGCTTGCCCATGGAGGCGGTGACGACGTTCGCCTGCGCCAGCAGATAGGCGCCCCGGTGGTGGTAGACGACGCCCTTCGGGTTGCCCGTCGTGCCGGATGTGTAGTTCAGAGAAATCGCGTCCCATTCGTCGCCGGGCAGGGACCATTCGAAATCGGGATCGCCCTCGGCGACGAGGTCTTCATATTCCATCGAGCCGAGCTTCTCGCCGTCCTGGCGAAACTCCGGGTCGTCGTAGTCGACGATCGCGGGCTTCACCTTGGCAAGCGAAAGCGCCTCCTTCATCACGGGCGCGAATTCCCGGTCGGTGATGATGAACTTCGTTTCCGCATGGTCGAGTTGGAAGGCGATGATCGCCGCATCGAGGCGGGTATTGAGCGAATGCAGCACGGCGCCCGTCATCGGCACGCCGTAGTGGGCTTCCAGCATCGGCGGCGTGTTGGAAAGCATCACGGAGACCGTGTCGTTCTTTCCGATCCCGCGTTTCGAAAGGGCGGAGGCGAGCTGGCGCGAGCGCGCGTAGAATTCGCCGTAGCTGCGCCGCTGGTTGCCGTGGACGATCGCCGTCTGGTCGGGAAACACGGCGGCGGAGCGGGCAAGAAAGCTCAGCGGCGAAAGGGGCGCGTAGTTCGCCGGATTCTTGTCGAGATCGCGCGTATAGGCGCTGGCGCCTTCGGTGCCGGTCATCGTTGAGTCCTCCCAAACATCGTTACCGTCATGAAAGCGCCAAACGCTCCTAGTGTGGTGAATTTGAAACACGCCTCACTATAGCAGCATCCTCCAGAGCGTATTTCAAATCCGAAAACCACACTAGAAACATATATTTGCTAGTCACCCTTTTTAATCTGAAGTTCGTTCAGAGCATGCCGGGCATTGAGACGAACTTCAGATTCGGGTGACCAGGATCAATATCTTTTTGCACTGCACAATAATCAGGCCAAAAACGCGCCGAGCCCGTCCCAGATGAGCTTGAAGGAGATCGCCAGCACCATGGCGTAGGTGATGCGGTAAAAGGTTTCCGCCTTCACGTAATGGACGAGCCATACGCCGAAGAGCGTGGCAACCGGCGCGACCGGCAGGAGCACGGCGGAAGTGGCAAGGTTCGTGGCGTCGAACTGGCCGAGCAGGAAATAGGGCACCAGCTTGATCGCGTTGACGGTCGAGAAAAAGATGATCGCCGTGCCCGCGAAAAGCACAGGGTTGAGCCGCAGCGGCAGCATGTACATCTGGAAGGGCGGGCCGCCGGTGTGGCTGACGAAGCTTGTGAAGCCCGCGACCATGCCCCAGAAGCGCCCGCGCCAGGGCTTGTGCGGGCGCGCCTCGCCCCGGTTCGCGCGTCCAAGGTAGTAATTCAGCGAAAACAGCAGCGCCACGAGACCCACGATCAGCCGCACATGCGCTTCCGTCACGAAGGC
Source organism: Stappia sediminis (assembly GCF_009826895.1). Classification (GTDB taxonomy): domain Bacteria; phylum Pseudomonadota; class Alphaproteobacteria; order Rhizobiales; family Stappiaceae; genus Hongsoonwoonella; species Hongsoonwoonella sediminis. The sequence continues at coordinate 802,631 of NZ_WUMV01000003.1, forward strand.
GGCAGTGAAATAGCCGATGGCGATGCCGACGACCGCGCCGGGAAGCAGGATCTTCAGGCTCGTCTTGTCGCATTTGCCGCGATAGGCGATCAGGCCGACGATATCCATGCAGACGAGGATCGGCAGCATGATGCCGGCGGCCTGCACCGGCGAAATCACGAGGCTCATCATCGGCACGCCAAGCAGCGCGATCGATCCGCCGAAGCCGCCTTTCGACATGCCGACGAGGAATACGGCCGGTACGGCCAGCACATAGAAGATCGGGTCGGCGATGGGGGTCATGCGCGGTGGCGGGCCTCTCGGAAAGTCGAGCCACTTTTCCCGGTTATTTTGGCCGAAGCAATCCTCAGATCGGATATAAAAAACCGCTAGTTATTTTTTTGCCTGCGCCCCATAACAAGAGTGCTTATTGTACCAAGCGCTCCTGTCGTCAGGAAAGCGCCTGCTAATATTTCGTGATCGTATAATCCTGTGATTACAGCGGCGATTATCAGAGCCACGAGCGCGATTAAGCCATACAGACGCCCAGATTTCGAATCTTGAATGCTGGCTTCTAGCGAGAACTTATCGAGCGTTTGCTGATGGTTGAGTTCTCTTTCCGCCATGCTCAGCATTCTATCAAACGAGCCCTCTAAAATGCTCTCGTAGTGTTCTGCGTGAGAGGGATGCGGTACCGGACCAGAAAAACTCTGCTCTTTCTTGAGTGCTATAACTCTCTCGGCATATTCGGCTGAATTCTCTTCGTCTGAAATCGCCCGTTGAGGCTGCGAATTTTGTAAAGTTACATCCCCTAGCGCATTGTTTTTATGATTTGATTTTGTCTCTTTTGGGTGTTCTTGATTCATATGAAATTTCTTTTGTTTCTACTTTATTCATCGCGTCTCTAACGCTACGCCAAGAAGATTCTACAGTTGCATAATCTCGATAATTATAATCATAAGTTGCAGGCGCAAACAACCAAATTGGTGCGCTCAGCCCTTTTACAAGTCCTCTTCGGAATGCTGCAGACCGGAGTTTCATAATTCACCTCGTGAGCCGGATGTTTCCATCATATCTGGCTTATTCCATATTTATCCTATTTACGGTTGTGTCTGCAACCAGGCCTGGCTGTTCGATGTCAAACGTGATCGCGCCACCTCTGCAATTATTAGTGGAATAGGTTGCTGGCGGGTATAACTTTTCACTCTCGCCGCAAATCACCTTTCACCCGTGAAAAAGCCGCGCGAGTTGCCTCGCGCAGCTATTCGGTGCAGCCGTCATGATAACTGTCAGGGCGTCAGATCCATCGCCCGGACAACCTTGACGTAAGGAATACCGGCATCGTCGTTGAGCTTTTTGACGGCAGCGTCCGAATCCGCTTCGAACAGGCACATGCAGCGCCCGTCGTCGGGTGCGAAGGTGGAGCGGATATAGCGCACGTTCCTGCCGTCCGCCGTCATCTTCTTTCCCGTTTCGATCGCCGCCTTCTGCGCGGCGGCAAGATCCTCCATCGCGATGCCCTTGAGTTCGCGTTCCACCATGTAGACGGTCATGTCTCTCTCCCGTGCTCGTACTCAATGACGGTTATTGAAGCGCGTTCCTGCCGTCACTTGAACGACCGATATTTGATCGTTCGATAACCTTGGGGAATGATAGATGCGGCCATAATGGCCGGGCATGTTGGAGGAGGGGTGTCGGCGATGGAAATGGCGCAGATCAGATACGTGCTCGCCGCCGCAAGGCATCTCAACTTCACGCGTGCGGCGGGCGATTGCAATGTCTCGCAGCCCGCGCTCACCAAGGCGGTGAAGTCTTTGGAGGTGGAACTGGGCGCGCCGCTCTTTCACCGGGAGGGCAAGCGTATCTCGATAAGCGAGTTCGGCCGCTCCATGCTGCCGCATTTGCAGAAGATCGCCGAGGAGGCGGAAACGACGCGCGCGCTTGCCGACAGTTACCGCCTTCTCGATCAGGTTCCCGTTCGCCTCGGTGTTTTATCCACCATCGGGCCGGTGCGCCTGTCGCGGTTCCTGTCGCAGTTTCAGGGCAATTTTCCGGGCGTCGAGGTTGCGGTCACCGAGGGAAGCGTCGCCGATCTGGAGGCAAAGCTCGATGACGGCCTGCTCGATGCGGCGGTCATGAACCCGCTCGAGGGTCTGCGCGCGGGCTATAACGGCCACCGTCTTTACAGCGAGCGTTACGTTGTCGTCTTCCCGCCCGATCACCGCCTCGGCAGCCTGAATGCCGTGACCTTGAAGGACCTTTCCGGCGAGCCTTACGTCGACCGCCTGTCATGCGAGATGCGGGAGATGGTGATGGAAACCTGCGCCGGGCTGGGTGTCGAGCTTTACGCCCGCTTCAGGTCGGAGCGGGAGGACTGGGTGCAGTCCATGGTGCTGGCGCGCATCGGTTTCGCCTTCATGCCGGAATATTCGGTCACGATCCCCGAATTGCAGCAGCGCCCGTTGATCGAGCCGGTCGTGGAACGGGATATAACGCTCGTCACCGTGCCGGGCCGCCCGTTTCCGCCGGCCGTCGCCGCCTTCGTTCGGGCGGCGCGCGCATTTCAGTGGCCAGGATGAAACCTCACCCGGGCAACCCCGCGCGGATGCGTTCCGCCGTGCGCTGCAGGTCGCGGCCATGTCCCACATCCCGGAATGACGAATAGTCGCGATACTGCGGGCAGATGCCGGCATCGCGGGATGTCTCGGCGTCCAGTGCCGTCTTGCAGGTTGCCTCGGAACTGCCGCGCGAAGGCATGAATTGCGCAAAGCGCAGCCGCTTCAGGCTGCCGATCAGATAGTCCATCAGCCCGGCCGGTGCGGGCCGCGTGGCATGAGCATCGTAGTGAGCCATGATCGTCTCCATCGTTGGTGACAATCTAGGGGCTCGTCATATTTGGGATAATATCGTAAAATCGGAAAACACAATCCCGAATTCAGGGATAATCATGAACCAGCATCTTTCCATGTCCGTTTTCGTGGCGGTCGCAAGGGCGGGCAGTTTCGCGGAAGCCGCGCGCTCGCTCGGCATGTCGACCACCGCCGTCAGCCGTCATGTCGCCGAACTTGAGGCGAAGCTCGGCGTCACCCTCCTGCGCCGCTCCACGCGCCATATCAGCATGACGGAGGCGGGCGAGGCTTATCTGCCCCGCGCCGCTTCCATCCTGGAGGCGATAGACACGCTCAACGTCGAAACGAGTGCGGCGGGCAATCAGGCGCGCGGGCGCCTGCGCATCACCGCGCCCCCCGGCGTCGGAGGCGACTGGATAGCGCCGCTCGCCATCGACTTTGTGGAGGCCAACCCGCATATCGATCTGGAACTCGATCTGTCCGAGAGGCTGGTCAACCTCGTCGCCGAAGGCTTCGACGCGGCGATCCGTTCCGGAGAGCTGGTCGATTCCTCGATGATCGCCCATCATATCGTCGACATCAGCTTCGTGGCGGTCGCAAGTCCGGACTATCTCGCCCGCAAGGGCGTGCCGCAACGTCCGGAGGATTTGATCGCTCACGACTGCATGCACTGGCTGGACCCCTTCCGGCCCAACGAATGGATATTTACCTGTGACGGCGAATGGGTGACGGTGCCGATCCGCCCGCGACTTGGCGTGACGAACCTTGCCACGCACCGGGAAGCGGCCCTGCGCGGGCTTGGCATAACGCTTCTTCCCGATATCAGCCTGGTTGAGGATTTTGAGCAAGGCCGCCTCGTCCGCGTCCTGCCTGATTGCGAAAGCCAGCCAAGCATCTTGAGCCTGGTGCGCCCGAACACGCCGTTCGAGCCGCCGAAGCTTCGCGTCTTCATCGATTTCATCACAAAAGCGCTGAGGGATCGGGCGAAAGCGGCCTGATTTCCTTGGCGAATTTGTTCATGACGCGGCGTTCATCCAAGTGTCAAGCAACTGGCCTAATCAGGTTAACCGCGAAACCTGAAAGGAGCGCGCATCATGGATAAATCGGAAATTCAGGACCTGTCGTGGGACGAGTGGGACGAGTTGCAAGATCCGCGTCCGGAAGAAACCGGGTTTGACCGTGTTGTCGAGGCCGCGATGTCGCGGCGCGGTTTCATGGGCGGCGTTCTGGCATTCGGTTCCGGGGCGGCCGTCATGGGCTCGGGCACGCTCGCGACACTGATGTCGGGCACCTCGGCGCACGCGCAGGCCGAAAGCCGCTTCGCCTTCCACCCGATCCCGATCGCGACCGACTTCACGGTCCATGTGCCTGAGGGTTACAGCTGGCGCCCGCTTGCCAAATGGGGTCAACCGCTCTTTTCCGACGCTTCCGAGCTTGACCACGAGACCGGCGGCAGCGTGAAGGATTCCGACCGTGTCTTCGGCGAAAATACCGACGGGATGGAGCTTTTCGCGATCGGCGGCCATCAGGTCATCGCCGTCAACCACGAATATGCGAACCCAAAGGTCAACCTGCCGAAGAACGAAGACGGCATCCCGGCAAGCGCCGACGATGTTCTCAAGCTTCAGAACCTGCAAGGCGTCGCGGTCATGGAAGTGGCCGAGGGCGAAGGCGGCTGGGAGATCGTGGTCGACAGCCCGTTCAACCGGCGCATCACGCACAATACGCCAATGCGCATTTCCGGCCCCGCCGCCGGCCATGACCTGCTGAAGACTCAGGCCGATCCTTCGGGCACGCAATCTCTCGGCACGTTCAACAATTGCGGAGCTGGCAAGACGCCGTGGGGCACCTATCTCACGTGTGAGGAAAACTTCAACGGCTACTTCGGTTCAACGGATGCGAATTTCGAGCGTCCGGCGGAGTTCAAGCGCTACGGCATCGGGCTTGAAGGCCGCTATGCCTATGAGAAGTTCGACCCGCGTTTCGACATCTCGAAGAACCCGAATGAGCCGAATCGCGCGGGCTACGTTGTCGAGATCGACCCGTCCGACCCGGCCTCCACCCCCGTCAAGCGGACGGCCCTTGGCCGTTTCAAGCATGAAAACGCCGCCTGTGCGCTTGCACCGGATGGGCGCGTGGTCGTCTACCTCGGTGACGACGAGCGCGGCGAATATCTCTATAAATATGTCTCCAACGGCTTTTACACGCCGGGCGGCGACACCTCGACGCTGCTTGACGACGGCAAGCTCTACGTCGCGTATTTCCTCGACAACGGCTCGGGCCGGTGGGTTGAGCTGACGCCGGAATCCACAGGCGGTCTGGGCGAGGCGGAAATCCTCATCCATACGCGTCTTGCCGCCTCTGCTGCCGGCGGCACCACCATGGACCGTCCGGAATGGGTGGCGGTCAATCCGGTCTCCGTCGAAGGGTACTGCGCGCTCACCAACAACAAGAACCGTGGCGTGAAGGCGAATGCCGGCGGCGACGAGACGCCCGTCGGCGGGCCGAACCCGCGTGCCGAAAACCACTACGGCCAGATCGTGCGCTGGCGCCCGGCGAATGAGGATCACGCGGACACCGCCTTCACGTGGGATCTTTACGTGATGGCCGGCAACCCGGCGGTGCATGACGATGCCTATGCCGGTTCGTCCAACATCAACGAAGGCAATCTCTTCAATTCGCCGGACGGGATGATGTTCGACACCACGGGCCTTCTTTGGATCCAGACGGATGGCAATGACGACAACGAGGGCGATTTCGCCGGCCACGGCAACAACCAGATGCTGGCGGGCGATCCGGTGACGGGCCGTATCGAGCGGTTCCTGACCGGGCCGAACGGTTCGGAAGTCACCGGCATCACCTGGTCGGCCGACAAGCGGACGATGTTCGTCGGCATCCAGCACCCGAAGGCGCCTTTCCCGGATGGCGAGGGCAAGCTTCCCCGCTCCACGGTGATCGCCATCAAGCGTGACGACAACGCGCCGATTGGCTGAACTTTCGAACGCCTGAAAAGAACGAACGGCGCGCCAGCCCCCGGCGCGCCGTTTTTCGTTCCATGTGTCGCGGCTTCGTTCCTTTTGTCAGTTCACCGCCTCGATCTCGCTCGGTCGCCAGCTCTTGTCGAAGAAGCTCTGAAGCGGGCTGTAGAGCCTGAGCAGGATGAACCAGCCCTTGTCGGGGTCGGTCTGGATCCAGTTGCCGCGCGACACGCCTTCCGGCTGCTCGGGGCCGAAGTAGACGGTCGTGGACCCGTCGTCGGCGGTTTCGGCGGCGGGCGAGGGGTAGCTCTGGCTGCCGGCGCGCGGATACTTCTGCGCGGTCGCCAGCATCGAGCGGGTCTGGTTGTCGTATAGGGTGAACGACCAGAATGCCGCCGCCGGAATATCCTTCGGCAAGGTCACCTTGTAGGTCTTGGCTCCGTCGAAATAGTTGCCGTTCGCATCCTTCATGGCCCCCAGATACTGCGAGCCCACGTTGGTCAGCCTCATGACCATCGCCGGGGTAATGCCGGTTGCGATGTAGAAGAATGCGGTCCGCGCGCTCATCTGGCGATAGCCGGTCGGGGGAAAGGGCTTGGCGCCTTCGCGCGTGATTTCGGGTGGAGGGGTCTCGAAAAGGTAGCCGCCCGCGAAAAGCGGGTTCCACCAGTGAGAGCTCTCGTAATAGTACACATCCGCATCGCGCGGGTCGAAACCGAGCGTGCGGCTCGTCGCATTCGCCAGTGCTATCGCTTCGGTCAGGATTTTTTTCATCCGCTCGTCCGGCGCGAAGTCCTTTCCCTTCCTGATGCCGATGGCGGCGATCGGCCCCATCAGTTCGGGATCGAGCGCGGTCGCCGGTTCGGCCTGCACAAGGTCGTTCAGCATCTCGTAATAGCTGTAGTCGCTCGGCGGGACGGTGTTGATCGCAAGCCCTGTGCCCTCGTGGAAGACCGGAGCCTTGGGCTCGGCGTCCCGTCCCAGCATGACGCCCCCTTCCAGGAACCTTGCGATGGACATGCCCACCCCACCGGGAGCGTAAGGATAGATCTTGGTCGTCGCCTTGATCTGCTCGACCACCGGTGCCGGATCGTCGTTTTCCAGAAAGGATCGGCCCAGCACCAGCACCCGGTTCGTTCTGGAATGGGCGACGTTGAATTCGCCTTGCGGCAGGTAGCCGTCATAGCCGGGCCCGACGAGCAGATATTTGCCGCCTTCGCCGCGGTCCGGCCCCGGCCGGCCGAAATCCGTCACCCAGCGGAACCACATGTCGTCGATCGTGCCGAGGGCGCCTGGAGGCGTCTCCAGCACCATCGGCCCGTCCGACAGGTTGATGAAGCCGAAATAGTAGACGGTATCCGCATTGGCGGTCAGGAAGATGGAACTTGCATCCATAAGCTTCGAAAAGAGAACGAGCTCGTTGTCCTTGACGTTGGCTGTCGCGAGCCCCTGGCGGATCGCCTCGACGCTCACCCCCTGAAACGCATCGGTGAAAGCGCGAAAGGCATAGGTAAAGTCGAGGTTGTCGTAAATCGCGGCCGCGGTATCGGCGCTCGGTGTTCCGTCCTTGAAGTTGAGCGTTCCAATCCGGGTTTCGACGCTGTCGGGAGTGGAAATCGAGCGCAGCGTTTCCTCGGAGACTTGAGCCGAGGCGATGGGAGCGGCCGCAAGCGCAAACGCGGCGGCAAAGGCAATAGACGATATACGCATTGTCGTCGGACTCCATCTATTGAGGAAATGGAAGCGAGGCGGGCAGGTCGCGCCCGCCGTGGCACATATCAATTCACCACCTCGATCTCGCCCGCGCGCCAGCTCTTGTCGAAGAAGCCCGGCAGCGGGCTGTAGAGCCTGAGGATCGTGAACCAGCCCTTTTCGGGGACCGTCTGGATCCAGTTGCCGCGCGCCACGCCATCCGGCTGCTCGGGACCGAAGTAGACCGTGGTCGATCCGTCGTCTGCGGCCTCGGCGGCGGGCGAGGGGTAGCTCTGGCTGCCGGCGCGCGGGTATTTCTGCGGCGTTTGCAGCATCGAGCGGGTCTGGTTGTCATAAAGCGTGAGCGACCAGAACGCTTCCGCCGGAATGCCCTTGGGCAGCGTGATCTTGTAGGTCTTCGCGCCGTCGAACGGCTCGCCGGCCGCGTCCAGGAACCCCATCAGGTACTGCGATCCCACACCCGGGATGCGCATGATCATGCCCGGGGAATCCAGCGTATAGGCGTAGTAGAAGGCCGTGCGGGAATCGAGCGTGCGCGCGCCCGTCGGCGGGTAGGGCTTGAACATGCCGTCCTCGAAGGCCGGTGGCGGCGTTTCGAAGAACGCGCCGCCTTGAAACAGCATGTTGCCCCACTGGGAATCCGGATAATACGCCCAGTCGGGGTGGGAGAGCGCGAAGCGCCAGTTGAGGGCGCGGCCCGTCGCGTTGCCGAAGGCGGCGGCGTCGGAGAGGATTTTCTTCATCCGCTCGTCGGGCTTGAACTCCTTGCCGTGGACGATGCCGATCGCCGCAAGCTGGCCGGCAAGCTCGATGTCGTAGCTCGTAGCCGGTTCGGCCTGCACGTTTTCGTTGATCATCTCGAAGAAGCCGAAGTCGCTCGGCGGGATCGTGTTGAAGGCGAGGTGGCTGCCCTCGACGAATTTCATATCCGGAATTTTCGGCTCGCCGGCGAGCTTCACCTCGCCCTCAAGCGCCTGCGCGATGGAGGTGCCGTAGCTGCCGGGCGCGTAGGGGTAGATCTTCAAATTCGCCTTGATGTTCTCGACGGCGGGCTTCGGATCGTTGCCGCCTTCGATGAAGGCGCGCGCTGCATAAAGCACGCGGCGGGTCTTGGAATGGGCGATGAAATATCCGCCTTCCGGCAGCGGCCCGTCGTAGCCGGGCCCGACCAGCAGATACTTGCCGCCGAGGCCCCGGTCGGGACCCGGCCTGCCGATGTCGATCACCCATGAAAACCACATGTCGTTGATGGTGCCGAGCCCTTGCGAAGGCTGCTCCAGCACCATCGGCCCGCTCGAAAGGTCGATCACGCTCATGTAGTAGACGGTGTCCGCGTTTGCCGTCAGGAACAGCGACGCGGAATCCATCAGTTCGGAGAAGATCACGGCGTCATTGTCTTTCGCGCCGACGCTTTCGATGCCCTTGGCGATCGCCAGTGCCGACGCGCCGCGAAAGCTGTTGTTGTAGACGTTGAGCGCGCGGGTAAACGCGAGCGTGTCGAACACCTTCCGTGCCGTATCCGCCGTCGGCACGCCGTCGGCGAACTCCAGCGTCCCTGTGCTTGTCTCCGCCTTGTCGGGCGCGCCGAGGGACTTGACCGTCTCCGGTGAAACCTGCGCGCCTGCCGCTGTGGCGAGCGCGGCGGACAGTACAATTCCGATAAACATCGACAGGCGAGACATGGCAATCACCTCCGCTTTTTGCGTTTAAATAGCTTTTACGACGTAGGGGAAGTTATTATTTTGGGGACGATATTATATCGTCATTGTGAAAGAGTCTTGTCGGATAACGAAGGATAAACTTGTCTAATTATTGAATATTCGAATGTTTTCTTTCCCGCTCACGGTTCGAAGCGGAACATGCGATAAAGGTTCAAGGGGTCGGTGAAAATCTGGTGCGCGCGGGTAAAACCGGCCTTGCGCCCAAGCTCCAGCCAGCCTTCGGCCCTTTCGGGAAAATCGCAGGTGTTGACGTGCTCGCGCAGGCGCTCAAACCAAGCAGCACGCGAAATCGAACCACGCGTAAGTTAGCCTGTCAATCTGAGCCGTTTTTCCGGAAACGCTCCTTCTCGCGCATATTTATTTTCACTTTTCATGATTTAACGCAGCGGAATTTCTCATTGTGATATTCTGCGCCCGCTCGGGCCAGGACGGTATTGATCCGGGAGCGAATCCTGATCGCGAAGGCGGCTTCGCCTTTCGCGGGAAGCGCTCCAGCGCCCGGTGGGGCTGGCACCAGGGAGGATCCGGCCATGAAAGCAAGCAGAATAACCGCACTCGCATTCTCCGCAGTTCTCGCATCGGGCGCTGTCGCGTATGCCGATGATTACGATCTCGACGCCCTTCGCGCGGCGACGGAAAAATACAAGGACGTGAACGTCGCGCTCGCCGAAGGCTTCATCCCCGATCCGTCGGGCCACTGCGTTACGGCGGCGGCGGAAGGGCTCGACCCCGCGCTCGGCGCCATGGGCATTCACTATCTGAATCCCGCGCTTTTGAAGATCACGGGCGACAAGCCGCGCGTCGACGGGGAAAGCACCTATACCGATTTCACGAAGCCGGCGATCCTGCTTTACGAGCCGCAGGCCGACGGCTCGCTCGTCCTTGTCGGGATAGAGAATCTCGTCTTCGAAAAGGCGTGGACGGCCACGCACGGCGACCCGCCGGTGATCAACGGCAGGACGTGGGATCACATGGCCGACAATCCGGACACGGAAAAGGACGAGGCGCACGGCTTCATGCCGCATTACGACCAGCACGTCTGGCTTTTCCGCGCCAATCCCTCGGGCGACCTGCAGCCGTTCAACCCGGCGGTTACCTGCGAAAATCACAAGGGCTGATCGATAAATTGCCGCCGCCCGGGGTTCGCCTCGCCGGGCGGCGGGTATCCTCGCTCGCGCGCGTTTTGTTGACCGCGCATTTGCAACTTAGAGCATATTCCGTTCAGATTGAATCAAGCTGAACGACAAGAATATGCTCAAAGCATTGATTTTGGAGCGAATTCTTATCGATCAAGTGATTTCACCTGATCGGAATGCGCTCCAGGTGATATGTTGCCTCCCTCCGCGCCGGCAGGGTCCGGCTCGGCTTCGCCATGCCGCGATGTTTCGCCGGAGGAAGCTTCAAGATGACGATCGATGAAAGGATCACCTCCCTCTGGGCGCGGCGGATCGCCCTGCTCCTGCTTCGCGTGACAACGGGTTTTCTGCTCGTCTGGTTCGGCCTCAACAAGGTGGTCAGCGGCAGCGCGCCGCTCGCCGTCCGGCGGAGTTTCGAGATCGACGGGGCGTTGCAGACGGCGGTTGGCCTTGCCGCCGGCGTTGGCGAAGTGCTGGTCGGCGCGCTCTGCGTGCTCGGTCTGTGGCGCAGGCTTGTCTTGCCGGTTCAGGCGGTGATCAACGGATCTACGGCGGTCATGGTCTGGTGGGCGATCCTGGATCCCTTCCGCTGGTACATCACGGGGGTGGACCGGATCGTCTTCAACTCGCACGTCTTTTACCCGACAAGCATCACCTTCGCGGCCTGCCTGCTGCTCATCGCCTTTCGCGAGCAGGACACGCTGGCGCTCGACACTTTGCGCGCGAAACGACGGCTTGAGGCCGCTTGACGGTTGGCATTTTTGCCTGCGACCTCAGCTATACGAAGAACGTCATCCCGGCCCGCGTGCGCTTTGGCGCACCGCGAGAGCCGGGACCCAGCGTATCGTTCGCGCGCCAGCGCGTCGTTGCATAAGGTGCGGGCAAAGCCCGCAACAGACGTCTGGATACCGGATCAGCGCTCGGCTTTACCTCGCTTGTCCGGCATGACGTTCTTCGTATAGTGGCATCTTCGCACTTACCATCGCCGTATCACCCCTGTCATCCCGGACGCGATGCAGCACGAAGTGATGCTTCGCAGAGCCGGGCTTGTCCTCGGCTTGATCGGGGAATCTCCCTCCACGCGCCGTGCCCTCTCGTCACGCGCTGCGCCGTGCGTTTTCCGCCTGAGATGCCCGCCTTCGCGGGCATGACAAAACAGGGCGGGCGTCCCCGGCCACTCGCCGCATCCTCGCCGCATGCCGTACCCTCTCAATCGTCATCGCCGGGCTCAGACCCGGCGACCCATTCGGCGGCGGCGGTAAATGGATGCGCGGATCGAGCCCCCCGATCAAGCCGGGGCAGGCCGCGCATGACGAACCGAGAGGGCAGAGCGCAATCACAAACTCAGCCTGTCATGCCCGCGCAGGCGGGCATCCAGTAACCGGCACCTTGGCTTCAAACGCTCGATCGGAGGTTACTGGCCCCCCGCTCGGAGGCGGGGGTGACAGCGCGGTGTTTCCGGGGCAAGTGCGCGGACGTTTTCATCCGGCATGGCCGCATCACTCCTGTCATCCCGTATTCGCGCGAGGCAGGGGCCGTATCACTCCTATCATCCCGGACTCGCATAGCAGCACGAAGTGATGCTTCGCAGAGCCGGGCCTGTCCTCGGTTGGATCGGGGAACCTCCCTCGACACGCCGCGTCGCCTCGTTTTTCCACCCGCCGCACCCTCCCTTCGTCTTACGCACTCCCCCCATCCGTCCAATATCCTAGGCGAGGCGGCCTTGCCTTTGGGCCGTGATTTCCGCACTCTCGCGGGTAATGGGAGAGTGCGCGTGTCTAGAGCGCTTTCCACGAAAGCGGGATCGCTTTCGTGATAAGAATTCGCTCCAGATTCAATATCTTGAGCATGTCCTTGTCGCGAAATCCGATTTGGATTTTGCAGGATATGCTCAAGAGCGCCTGAAAGCTTGCGTGGCCTCGGGGCAACTCCCTGATGTCACAAAGGCATTCGAAATCAGCCTGAGGGAGGTGACGGCGTCATGGCGAGCCGGTATGCGGAAGTCTATGCGGCGTGGAAGGCCGATCCGGAAGCTTTCTGGGCGGAAGCGGCGCAGGAGATCGACTGGATCAAGCCCTGGGACAAGGTGTTCGACGCGTCAGCCGGCACATACGGGCGCTGGTTCGTCGGGGCCGAGTGCAACACCTGCTACAACTGCCTCGACCGTCATGTGGAGCGTGGCCGCCCCGGCCAGCCCGCGATCATCTACGACAGCCCGATCACCGGCAGCAAGGCCACCTACACTTACGAGGAACTGCTGGAGCATGTGCAGGCGCTTGCCGCCGTGTTGCAGGATCGCGGGGTGGAGAAGGGCGACCGCGTCATCATCTATATGCCGATGATCCCGCAGGCCGTCATGGCGATGCTCGCCTGCGCGCGCCTTGGCGCCATTCACTCCGTCGTTTTCGGCGGGTTCGCCGCGCACGAGCTTGCCACCCGCATCGACGATGCGCAGCCGAAGGTGATCGTCTCCGCCTCCTGCGGTATCGAGCCTGGCCGCGTCGTCGCCTACAAGCCGCTGCTTGACGATGCGATCGCCCAGTCGAAGCACAAGCCCTCCGCCTGCCTCGTCTTCCAGCGCGAGCAGGAGATCGCCACGTTGATCGAGGGCCGCGATTACGACCTCGGCGAGGCGATGGACAACGCCATGTCCGCCGGTCGCGAAGTCGCTTGCGTTCCCGTCGCCGCGACGGACCCGCTTTATATCCTTTACACCTCCGGCACCACGGGCCAGCCGAAGGGTGTGGTGCGCGACAACGGCGGCCATATGGTCGCCCTCAAGTGGACGATGAAGAACCATTACGATGTCGACCCCGGCGAGGTTTTCTGGGCCGCGTCAGACGTCGGCTGGGTGGTGGGGCATTCCTACATCGTCTATGCGCCGCTTCTTCATGGCGCGACGACCGTCGTTTTCGAGGGCAAGCCGGTCGGCACGCCCGACGCCGGCGTCTTCTGGCGCGTGATTTCGGAGCACAGCGTCGTGAGCCTCTTCACCGCGCCGACTGCCTTTCGCGCGATCAAGAAGGAGGATCCGAACGGTAAGCTGATCGCCGATTACGATCTGTCCTCCTTCCGCTCGCTGTTCCTGGCGGGCGAGAGGGCGGACCCGGACACGATCAAATGGGCGGAGGAAAAGCTCGACGTTCCGGTGATCGATCATTGGTGGCAGACGGAAACGGGCTGGGCCATCGTCGGCAATCCGCTCGGCCTCGGCATGCTGCCGGTCAAGCTCGGTTCGCCCACGGTGCCGATGCCGGGATATGACGTTCAGGTGATCGACGATGCCGGCCATCCGGTTCCCGCAGGCACGCTCGGCAATGTGGTGGTGAAGCTGCCGTTGCCGCCCTCCTGCCTGCCAACGCTGTGGAACGCGGACGACCGCTTCCGCAAGGCTTACCTCGACGAGTTCCCCGGCTACTACAAGACGGCGGATGCCGGCGTGATCGATGAGGACGGCTATCTCTTCATCATGGCAAGGACGGACGACATCATAAACGTCGCGGGGCATCGCCTTTCCACCGGCGCGATGGAGGAGGTCCTGGCAAGCCATCCCGATGTCGCCGAATGTGCGGTCATCGGCGTGGCGGACCAGCTCAAGGGCCAGACGCCCTGCGGTTTCGTGGTGCTGAAGTCCGGCGTCAACCGACCGCCGGAGGAGATCGAGAAGGAGCTTGTCGGCCTTGTTCGCCAGCAGATCGGCCCGGTGGCGGCCTTCAAGCTTGCCGTTACGGTCGACCGTCTTCCGAAGACGCGCTCGGGCAAGATCCTGCGCGGCACCATGCGCCAACTTGCCGACGGCGAGGAGTTCAGGATCCCCGCCACGATCGACGATCCCGCGATCCTCGACGAGATTGGCGAAGCCTTGAGGGAGCATGGCATCGGCGTAAAGTGAGGGTGGGCGGGTCTCTTGCGACCGAACGCGCCACCTGCAAACGAACGGGAAGCTGAAACGTGATAGAAGAACCGCCGCTTCTGACGATCAAAAAGGAATTCAGGCGCCCCACGGAAAGCCAGATCTCGGCATTTCAGGGCGCGGCGACCGGACTTGTGGTGGATGCCCTTTTCGGTGCCGGGGCGCTTTCGAGCGCCATACAGCTTCTGGACAAGGGGGGCGGCGCCGAGGTTTGCGTGGCAGGCCCCGCCCTGACCGTCGATTGCGGCCCCGCCGATATTCTGGCCGCGTTGGCTTCACTGAATTACGTCAAGCCGGGCGATATCGTCATATCGGCTTTCAGTGGCCATCAGGGGTGTGCCGCCGGGGGTGACCGCCTTTCCGGCATGATGAAGAACTGCGGAGCCGCCGGCTTCGTCACGGACGGTCCGGTGCGCGATTCTGCGGGGATCATCGCATGCGGGCTTCCGGTCTGGTGCACCGGCCTCACGCCGGCCTCCCCCTATTCCAGTGGTCCCGGTTCGGTCGGCTTTCCGGTGCAGATCGGCGGTCAGGAAGTCGAAACCGGTGACATTATCGTCGCCGATCGCGACGGGGTCGTGGTTGTCCCGTTCGAGCGGATAGACGAGACCATCCAGAGCCTTGCCCGCGTCAGGCAACTGGAACAGGACCTTGATGCCCAGGTGGCCGAAGGCTTGAAGGTGCCCGACAGGATTGTCGAATTGCTGGCGAGCGACAAGGTCAGCTTTAGCGACTGAAGTTTTTGACGATGCGGCTGGTCGAACGGCTCCGGCATCGCATCGTGTTTCAATGATCCGGCTTTGAAATTTGCGTCCACCCCCGCCTCTTCTTCGAAGGGAGAGGTCGCTCTTGATCTTCGGCGCGTTCATGTACATATTCCTGTACATCGAAATGGAGAGATCGTCCCATGCCTCACGTCGGCTTTACGGAATTCCGCCAGAAGCTTGCCGCCCATCTCGATGAGGTGGTGGAAAGCCGTGCGCCTCTGGTCGTTACCCGGCGCGGGGCCGCTTCGGTAGTGGTTCTGTCGGAAGAGGAATTCGAGGGCTTGCAGGAGACGATCCATCTTCTGCGCAGCCCGAGTAATGCCGGTCGACTGATTGACTCCATTGCCGAACTTGAAGGCGGCAAAGGCGTGGAGCGCGATCCAACGGGCGATGAATGAGGCTCGTCTGGTCTCAAAACGCCTGGGAAGATTATCTCTACTGGCAGGAAGCCGACCCTGCGGTCGTGGCGAAGATCAACACACCGATCAAGGATGCGAAGCGCTCGCCCTTCAAGGGGCTGGGCAAACCGGAGCCGTTGAAGGGAAGCCTCAAGGGCTGGTGGTCACGGCGCATCACGGGCGAGCATCGCCTCGTCTATCGCGTCAGCGGAACGGGGGGCGTTCAAGCACTCGAAATCGCGGCCTGCCGATATCATTATTGAGCGTCGCTGCGGTTACCCACCGGCGGAAAATCAGGCCTTGCCCGGCCTGAATGCCAAGGCGTTCAGCGGCTTACCGCCCCTAATGGCCTGTCGCCGCAGCGGTATATTCACAACCGCTTGATCACGTCATCGACAAGCCCATCCTTGCGCACTAAGGTCCGCCTTCACTGAAAGTTCTTTGAGCGAGGATCTCGTGTCTCTGGAAAACAAGGTAGCCATCGTCACCGGAGCGGCTGGCGGTATCGGTCTTGCGATTGCCCGGCGCTTTGTCGCCGACGGTGCGCGCGTCGTCATCGCCGACGTCGATGAAGCGAAGGGCGAGGCGGCGGAAGCGGAACTGAGGGAAACCGGCGAGGCGACCTACATTCACTGCGACGTCTCGGAAAAGCTCGACGTTCGCAATCTCGTCGCCGGCACGCTCGATGCCTATGGAGATATCGACATTCTGGTCAATAACGCCGGCATCGTCGTCGGCGCCGATTTCCTCGACCTTGAGGAGGCCGATTTCGACCGCGTGCTGTCGATCAACCTGAAGGGCGCCTTCCTCTGCTCGCAGGCGGTCGCCCGGCATCTGGTCGAGCGGGTCAAGCAGGGCGGCCCGGCCGGCTCCATCATCAACATGTCGTCGGTCAACGCCGTGCTGGCGATCGCGAACCAGGTCCCCTACTCGGTTTCCAAGGGCGGCATGAACCAGCTCACCAAGGTTGGGGCCCTTTCGCTCGCGCCCTACGGCATCCGCGTCAACGCAATCGGCCCCGGCTCCATCATGACGGAGCTACTTGCTTCCGTGAACTCCGATCCGGCCGCCAAGGCCAAGATCCTCTCGCGCACGCCCATGGGCCGCATCGGCGAGCCTCATGAGATCGCCGGCATCGCTGCTTTCCTAGCGTCAGACGATGCGAGCTACATCACCGGCCAGACGATTTATGCCGACGGCGGGCGCATGCCGCTCAACTATACGGTGCCGGTGCCGGAAGAGGATTGAACGGTTTCCGGGAGCGGGGATAAATCCCGGTCAGGCGTTCCTTACGCTGCGTGAAACGCGCTGCGGCCTGTCCGGGAGCCGTTCCTGTCTTGCCGGAATTCAAGATCGGCGAGAATACCCCTTTTGGAAGCCTGTTTTGCCCGTCCGGAATTTTCTCCGCCGACGGGAGAGGGGTTTTATTCCGCAGCGGAACTGCGGCTTTCCCCGTTGAAGGCCTGCGCGCCGGTTTCGAACTGCAGCTTCGCCAGCTTCGCGTAAAGCCCGCCCCTGGCGACCAGTTCGTCGTGCCGTCCCGTCTCCACGATCCGGCCCTCGTCCATGACGATGATCCGGTCTGCTTTCAAAACCGTCGCCAGCCGGTGCGCGATCACCAGCGTCGTGCGGCCTTCCATCAGTCGTTCTAGTGCCGCCTGCACCAGCGTTTCGCTTTCCGCGTCAAGCGCGCTCGTCGCTTCGTCAAGCAGGAGGATCGGCGCGTCCTTCAGGATCGCGCGGGCGATCGCGATGCGCTGGCGCTGGCCGCCGGAAAGGGTGACGCCACGCTCGCCGATCACCGTGTCGTAGCCGTCCTTCATGGTGGAGATGAAGTCGGCTGCCGCTGCGGCTTCCGCGGCCTTGCGAATCTCCTCGATGCCGGCATCGGTGCGGCCGTAGGCGATGTTCTCCGCCGCCGTCGCGCCGAAAACAACCGTATCCTGCGGCACCAGCGCGATCTGGCCTCGCACGTCCTTCGGATCGCAGGCCTTGAGGTCGATCCCGTCGATGGAAACCCGTCCTGCCGTTGGGTCATAAAACCGCATCAGGAGATGGAAGAGCGTCGACTTGCCGGCGCCCGACGGCCCGACGACGGCGACCGTTTCGCCCGGCTTCACGTCAAGCTCCACATCGTGCAGCACCGGAACGTCGCTGCCGCCCTTGTAGGCGAAGGAAACCTCGTCGAATTTCACGGCTCCCGTCACCCGCTCCGGCAGTTTCACCGGGTTTTCGGGGGCAGCGATTTCAGGTTCCAGCTTCAGGATTTCCGCCAGCCGTTCCGCCGCGCCGGCTGCCAGCGATATCTCGCCCCAGACCTGGCTAAGCTCGCCGAGCGCGCCAGCGGCGAAGATCGAATAGAGCAGGAACTGGCCAAGTTCGCCCGCTGTCGTTCGCCCTGAAAAGACGTCGCTCGCCCCGATCCAGAGGACGGCGACGACGCTTGAGGCGATCACGAAAATCGCGAAAGCGGTCAGGAAGGCGCGCGCCCGGATCGCAGATCGTGCCGCCCGGAAGGCCTCTTCCACCGAGCCGGTGAAACGGCGGCTTGCGTGTCCTTCGTTGGTGAAGGCCTGCAGGGTGCGGATCGCGCCGATCGCTTCCGATGCATAGGCGGAGGCGTCGGCCAGCGTGTCCTGCGCATGGCGCGATTTCCTGCGCACGCTTCGTCCGAATGCGATCAGCGGCAGCACGATGATCGGGATCGCACCCAGAACCACCAGCGAAAGGCGAGGGCTCGTCACCACCATCATGCTTGAGGCGCCAAGGAACATCACCAGGTTGCGCATGGCGATGGAGGCGGACGCGCCGACGGCGGATTTTACCTGCGTGGTGTCCGCGGTCAGCCTGGAGACCATCTCGCCGGATTTCGCCTGGTCGAAAAACGCCGGCGACAGGCGGGTCAGATGCGAAAAGACGTCCGCCCTCACATCTGCGACGATCCGCTCGCCGAGCGAAGTGACGAGGTAGTACCTGAGCGCGCTGAAACTCGCCAGCGCGGCGACCACAACGATCAGGACCGAAAAGTAGTTGTTGATCAGCGCGGGATCGTCGGTTCCGAAGCCGTTGTCTATCATCCGGCGTATCGCTATCGGCAGAACCAGCGTCGTTGCCGCGGCCCCCAGAAGCGCGAAAAGCGCGGCCGCCACGCGCGGCTTGTAGCGGGCGAGATAGGGGGCTAGCGCGGCAAGCGGCCGCACGGAGCGGCTGCGCGGGGCGTCGGGCGAACTCTCGGATCCGTATCGTGCCAATTTGAATTCCCGCTTGCTGTCGATTTCCAATTGCCCGGATGAATAGCAGATTGCTGCTTCAAGGGAAGCCGCGGCAAATCGGTTCATGCCTGATTTGCCGCGATTCTATCATCCAGCCGCACACCGAGACTTGTTTTACGCCATTTGCTGGGGTATAGCCGTGCGGCAGGTTTCGGGCCGCGTCTTCGCGCGAGGATGGCGGCCTTTCTCGTTTCGCGAAAATCGGCTGAACTATGCGGGATTTCCGGTACGACCGGATCATCGCGGCCGGAATGACGCAAAACGAGGGATCGAACGCTGAGCGGCTGGAAGGTTTTCCGCAAGGGTTGAATAAATCCGGCCGGAAGAACGCCCTGACCGCACGACGGCACCGGAAAGGACTGGCCATGAAGAAAGAAATCCATCCCGACTACCACACCATCAAGGTAGTCATGACGGACGGCTCGGAATACGAGACGCGTTCAACCTACGGCGCGGAAGGCGACACGCTGCACCTCGACATCGACCCGCGCACGCATCCGGCGTGGACGGGCGGCGACCGCCAGCTCCTCGACCGTGGCGGCCGCGTTTCGCGCTTCAAGAACAAGTACGGCGGTTTCCTGGGCTCCTGAGCCAAAGGTACTCGGAACACGAAAAACCCGGCCTTTCGAGCCGGGTTTTTTGTTGCGTCGCCGTTTGCGGAAAAAGCGCCGGTTTTTGCTGCCGGCATCAGTTGATGCCGCCGGAACCGAAGGCCTGATTGATCCGGTCAAGATGATGCGACAGCGGATTGGCCTGCACTGCCGGTTCCACCGCCTGAATCCGGTCGAAAAGCATGCGGTTCAGATGGGAGATCCGCTCCTGAAGCCGCAGCGAGCGGTCGATCAGTACGCGCAGCCTTTCGGGCAGTTCGTCCCATCCCGGGCCACCGCGGCTTGCGGAAAGCTTGTCGAGGCGAACCTTGTTCTTTTCGCTGCCGGCCTGTTCGGCGGTCATTTCGCCTTCCTTGACCGCCCTTTGCAGGAGAAGCCAGGAGGCGAGTTGCATGAGCCGCGTCGTCAGGCGCATGGATTCGGTCGCATAGGTCAGGGAAGCGGTGCGCGAGAGCGATTTCGATTCCGTCCGGCCTTCGCCGTCGAGATAGGCGGCGGTTTCCTCCACCAGCCCCATACCCTCACGGTAGAGCTCGTCGAAAGTGTCGGAGTTCGCGAGATGGTCTGCAAAGGATATCGTACGGGCGGACGTGCCTGGGTTGATGAAATCCGTCGTCATCTGGCTGATGCACCTTCCTCTGGCGTTGTCTTTTTTTGAGCGCCGTTCCCGATACGGGTCGCTTCCGGCGTGAGCAGGCGGAAAAACCGCGCTGCACCTCGGGACATGTTCCGTATCGGATCAACGGCGATCGCTTGGGAGGAGCGTCGCAATTCGCATGCCAACCGCGAATTCGCCCGGATTTCGAAACCGTCCGAGCCTCTTGGATACACCGTTGCGCGGCACAAAAAAAGAGCCGCGGAGGCCGCGGCTCGAAGTCATTAACAGGGAGGCGTCAAACAGAGTGGACAGGAGCCACTCGGTATCCAGATGATCTGGATGTCTTAAGTTATAAATTGGAAAGCTTAATAACTCGTAAATGAATAAAATTTTAATGATCTGTTTTGGCACAGCCTGCTCGTATTTCGTGTGTTTGGCGCCTTCGTCATTGTAAATGTTGAATATTTTTCCGATTTTATTTACGGAAAATTGCGTCCGCGGCAGCTCTTACGCCCGAACGGTCGTCCCGTTCCTTACGTACGCGCTCTATTTCATGCTCAAGCGCGGCCAGTCTTTCGTCGAGTTCGTTAACCGAAAGGCGGGCCAGGTCATCACCGACGCGGATCTCCACGCCAGGCGTGATCAGGGGTAGATCGTCGTCGCGTTCGTTCATGGCCTGCCTCCCTATATTCGTTCCAACTCTCCAGACTAACGCGGCATGTGACGATTGTCAGCGCCGATCGAATTTCCTAAATCCGTCTGGCGGAACATGGCTCGCCATGTTCCCGGCAATCGTTCATCCTCTTGCTTCACAAATCCATTCGGAGACCGACCATGGCCGACACGCCCCGCATGATGACCGCAATCGTTGCAAGCGCCCCGGGCGGCCCGGATGTTCTGGAAGCCGTGGAAAGGCCGGTCCCGGCGCCCGGAGAGGGAGAAGTGCTGATAAAGGTCGGTGCGGCGGGCGTGAACCGGCCGGATGTTCTGCAGCGGATGGGTAATTATCCGCCGCCGCCGGGCGCTTCCGACATTCTGGGCCTTGAGGTCGCGGGCGAGGTGATCGCACTCGGCCGCGGCGTTGACGGTGTTGCGGAAGGCGACAAGGTCGTCGCTCTCGTTCCGGGCGGCGGCTACGCGGAATATTGCGCGGCCCATCACTCCAACACCCTGCCGGTGCCCGCAGGCCTTTCGATGGATCAGGCGGCGGCTTTGCCCGAAACCTTCTTCACGGTATGGACGAATGTGTTCGACCGCGTCGGCCTCAAGGCGGGGGAACGATTTCTCGTGCACGGCGGAACGTCCGGGATCGGTACCACGGCGATCCAGCTTGCCAAGGCCTTCGGGGCCGAGGTCTTCACCACCGTGGGCACGGACGAGAAGAAAACGGCGGCGCAAGCGCTCGGCGCCGATCACGTCATCAACTACAACACGACCGATTTCGTCTCCGAAATTCTCTCGCTTACCGGCAAGGCCGGGGTGCATGTTATTCTCGATATGGTCGGCGGCGACTATGTGGAGAAAAACTGGACGGTCGCGGCGGTGGAAGGGCGCATCTGCCAGATCGCCACGCTGAACGGGCCCTCGGAGCAGGCGAATTTCTCCAAGCTGATGGTAAAGCGCCTCATTCACACGGGCTCCACGCTTCGTGCGCGCGATGTCGGATTCAAGGCGGCGATCGCGCGAAACCTCAGGGAAAAGGTCTGGCCGCTGATCGAAACGGGACAGGTGCGCCCGGTGATGGATTCGAGTTTTCCGCTGCGTGAAGCCGCGAAAGCGCATGCGCGGATGGAAAGCTCCGGCCATATCGGCAAGATCGTCCTGACCGTTTGAGGGATGGGGCTTTTCAGTCACGCAGCGGATGTTTGATTTGTCCGTTCAAAACGCGTATAGAGGCTCTACTTCCCTTCATTGCGATAGGACGTGGCCCTCTGTCCGGCACCCGCGCAAGCGTGCCAACGGATAGAGAACACAGGAGGATTTTATACGATGGCGAATACGCCGCTCATGCCGAAGGCGACCGCCGTCTGGCTCGTCGACAATACATCGCTGAGCTTCGATCAGATCGCGGCGTTCTGCAAATTGCACCCGCTCGAGGTCAAGGCGATCGCCGACGGCGAGGCCGCGCAAGGCATCAAGGGCCTGGACCCGATCATGACGGGACAGCTGACGCGCGAGGATATCCAGCGCGCGCAGGCCAACCCGGGCGAAAAGCTGAAGCTTGCCGACAGGAAGGTGCGCGTTCCGGAAACGAAGCGCCGCGGCCCGCGCTACACGCCGGTTTCGCGCCGCCAGGACCGTCCGAACGCGATCCTCTGGCTCGTGCGCAACCATCCCGAACTCAAGGATGCGCAGATCATGCGCCTTGTCGGCACCACCAAGCCGACGATCCAGGCGATTCGCGACCGCACGCACTGGAATTCGGCCAATCTGACGCCGTCCGATCCCGTGACGCTCGGGCTTTGCTCGCAGATCGAACTCGATATGGAAGTCGAGAAGGCGGCGAAGAACGCTCCGCCGCGTCCCGAGGGCGAACTGCCGCAGGATACCTTGCTGCCCGCCGACGAGACGACGAGCGAGGACGCGATGGCGGCCGCATTCGCAAAGCCGGCCGAAAAGCAGCCCGAGGAAGAAGAGATCGACGCCGATGCGGTCTTTGCCAAGCTCAATTCGCTGAAAGGCGGATCTGACGAGGATGAAGACGGCGAGGACGAAGAGCAGCGCTGAGCCGCCTTCGTTTTTCGGTTCCAGAAGTTCAAAGGCCGCCGGGTGTTCCGGCGGCCTTTTCTTTTTTGTTCAGCCGGTTTTCCTGGAGCAACCCTCGGGTTTATGAATGCGAACGGCTGAAGCCGGGTATTTCACGAGAAGGGCTGCCGGGCGGATGGGGCGGGCTGAAAAATTGCCTCCGCAATTCGGGCAAGCACCCTGAAGAACACCTTCAGCGCAGCTTCGGCAGAACGTGCATTCGAATGTGCAGATCATGGCCTCCATCGAATCCGGAGGAAGATCATCGTCGCAGCATTCGCAGTTGGGGCGCAGTTCGAGCATGGCATTTTCTCCTTCAGGTGAAGGTTGCCGGAGAAGCCATGCGCGAAAAAGAGCCTGATCGGATGTTTTTCCAGTGCCAATTGCAAAAGAGGCCTGGCGCGACGCGTCAGCGCTCCGTCAGCTTGAGCTCGATACGCCGGTTCCTGGCGAGCGCCTCGTCGCTGTCGCCCTCGTCAAGCGGCTGGAACTCGCCGAAGCCGGCTGCCACGAGCCGCTTGGGATCCACGCCCTGGTCGATCAGATAGCGCACGACCGAGATCGCGCGGGCCGCCGAAAGCTGCCAGTTGTTCTGAAACCGTCCCGTACCGGAAAGCGGGCGGCTGTCGGTATGGCCGTCGACGCGCAGCACCCAGTTGATTTCGGCGGGAATCTGGGCATCCAGTTCCAGGATCGCTTCCGCAAGCTTTTGAAGCTCTTCCTGGCCATCCGGGTTGATCTGGTCGGAGCCTGAGGGAAACAGAACCTCCGACTGGAAGACGAAACGATCCCCCACGACGCGGATGTCGGAGCGCTGCGAGAGGATTTCGCGCAGACGGCCGAAGAAGTCCGAACGATAGCGCGACAGTTCCTGCACGCGCTGGGCAAGCGCCACATTGAGCCGGCGGCCAAGGTCGGCGATCTTGGCCTGACTTTCCTGATCGCGATCCTCGGAAGCGTCGAGCGCGGCCTCAAGCGCTGCGATCTGGCGGCGGAGCGCCGAAATCTGCTGGTTCAGGATTTCGACCTGGGCCAGCGCGCGCTGGGAGACCTGACGTTCCTCGTCGATCTCGCCTTCCAGAACCGCGATCTGCCCTCCGGCCTGCGAGGCCGCGTCGGAAGACGACGAAAGAAGGCCCTGAAGCCGGTCGCGTTCGTTCGACGCCTCGCCGAGGCTCAGCTGCAAAGAGGCGATCTGGTCCTGCAGGTCGCGCTTGCCGGCACGTTCCAGCGCAAGCAGCTCGGTCAGCTCGCTGATTTGCGCGTTAAGGCGGTTCAGCACCGTGTCGCGGCCCGAAAGCTGCTGGCTCAGGAAAAATTGCGCCAGCATGAAGATCGACAGCAGGAAGATGATGACGAGAAGCAGCGTCGCCATCGCATCGACAAAGCCCGGCCAGAAATCCGGCCTGGTGTCGCGGCGGCGAAGGCGGGACGTTGCCATGACCGGTCAGTCCTTTGCGCGTTCGAAAGCGTCCGTCAGCGTCTTCAGAAGCACTTCGATGCGCTTTTGCTGGGCCGCCTGGTCGTCCGCCCAGTCGCGCATCATCTGCTGTTCGGAGCGTACGTGCTGCACGAGCCCTTGTATGCCTTCGGCGAGATTGGCCATCGCAAGCGCCGAATTGCGGGAGCCGCCGCCGCTCGATTCCTGCACCGTGCGGCGGAGCTGGTCGATCGACGCCTGGAGGCCGGAACTGTCGGTGGCTGCCGCGGCCTCTTCCGGCTCGATGTCGGTGAGCGTCGACAGCCAGTCCTCGAGCTCGTTGTAGAAGCGGTTCTGCGCCTGCCCTGCCTGAAGGTCGAGGAAGCCGAGGATCAGCGATCCGGTCAGGCCGAAGAGCGATGACGAGAACGCCGTTCCCATGCCCGACAGGGGGGCCTCGAGCCCGGCTTTCAGGTCTTCGAAGATGACGTTGGCATCGCCTGAACCGACGTCGAGCGACTGGATGGTCGATCCCACCGCGCTCACCGTCTGCAGAAGGCCCCAGAACGTGCCGAGCAGGCCGAGGAAAACCAGAAGGCCGGTAAGGTAACGGGCCATCTCGCGCGCCTCGTCAAGGCGCGTGCCGATGGAATCCAGGATCGAGCGCATGGTCGACGTCGACAAGGTCATTTCGCCGACCTTGTTGCCGAGCAGCGTCGCCATCGGCGCCAGCAATACCGGCGGACGTCGCACTTCGAGCCCAGGATCGCCGACCCGGAAGCCGTTCACCCAGGAAACTTCCGGGAAAAGCCTGATCACCTGCCGGAAAGTCAGCAGGATGCCGATCAGCCCGACGCCGATGATGAGCCCGTTGAGGCCCGGATTGCTCATGAAGGCGGTTGCGATCTGCCGGTAGAGGATCAGGGCGATCATGGCGGTGATGACCAGGAATATGATCATCCGCCACAGGTATACCCACGGGCTGGAAAGGCTGTACGGATCGTAGTCGCGTGCCATGGGTTGAGGCCGGGTCCCCGATTTCAATGCGTCATTTGATAGCGTGATTTCACAGCTTCTGGAAACCCGGAATCTGGCGATATTCTCACGTCTTCATGAGGAAACAGCGGGTTAGGCCCCGAAAAAGGCGGTGAAACCTCACGCGTTGGCGGTAACCAGCAGCCGCCGCAGCTCCGCTTGCACCTTTTCGTTGCCGGCGATGATCGATTGTGATTCGAAAACGCGGTCCCGCCCGGCAAGGTCGGTGACGAAACCGCCCGCCTCGCGGACCATCAGCATGCCGGCGGCCACATCCCAGGGGCTGAGCCCGTGTTCCCAGTAGCCGTCGAAGCGGCCCGCGGCCGTCCAGGCAAGGTCGAGGGCCGCCGCCCCGCACCGGCGGATACCGGCAACCTCGCCCATTACATGGCGCATTTCCTTGAGGCAGCGCGCATGGTCACCCTTGCCGAGGAAGGGAATGCCGGTGGCAATGACGCAGTCCGGCATGGAAGAGCGGTTGGCGACCCGCAAGCGGCGGTCGTTCATGAAGGCGCCGCGTCCGCGCTCCGCGGTGAAAAGCTCGTCCATCACGGGGTTGAAGATCACACCGGCGACGATCTGTCCCTGCCGTTCAAGCGCGATCGAAACGGCGAAGATCGGGATGCTGTGCAGGAAGTTCGTGGTGCCGTCGAGCGGGTCGACGATCCAGCGGTGCTGCGGATCCTCCCCCTCGATCTCGCCGGATTCCTCCATCAGGAGGCCATAGGTAGGCCGTGCCTTCTGCAACTCCTCGCGCACGATCTTTTCCGCCTTGTGATCGGCGGCGGAGACGAAGTCGCTCGGCCCCTTGCGCGATACCTGGAGGTTTTCCACCTCGCCGAAATCGCGGGCAAGGCTTCGGCCCGCCTTCATCGCTGCCTGGACCATCACGTTGAGAAGGGCGGAACGCGCCATGTCGAATAACCTGTCTATTGCTCAAGATATTGAATCTGAAGCGAATTCTTGTCGGCCGGATTACCTCATCCGGCAAGACAAGCGCTCAAGATCTTCAAATGACATCCGGCGCGAGCGGCCGCCCGCGCCAGACAGTATCGGTTCAACCGTATCGCGGCGCGCTTACTCGGCGCGGCGCACGTATTCAACCGCCTCGGTGTCGACGACGATCTTCTCGCCCGCCGTGATGAAGGGCGGAACCATGACCTTGACGCCGTTTTCCAGAAGGGCCGGCTTGTAGGAGGAGGATTGCGTCTGTCCCTTGACGACCGCATCGGCCTCGGTGATCTCGAGCGTAACGTGCTGGGGCAGGGTGATGCCGATCGGGCGTTCCTCGTGAAGCTCCACGGTGACCATCATGCCGTCCTGCAGGAAAGCGGCGCGGTCGCCGACGAAATCGGACTGAAGTTCCAGCTGCTCGAAGGTTTCGGTATCCATGAAGATCAGCATCTCGTCCTGGGTGTAGAGATACTGGAAGTCCTTCTGCTCCAGGCGAACGCGCTCGACCTTGTCCTCGGACCGGAAACGTTCGTTGAGCTTGCGCCCGTCGAGCAGATTCTTCATCTCCACCTGGGCGAAGGCGCCGCCCTTGCCGGGCTTCACGTGCTGGACCTTCACGACCGCCCAAAGCGTATCCTGATGCTGAAGCACGTTGCCGGGCTTGATTTCGTTTCCGTTGATTTTCATGAGCGGGACCGTTCGGTTGTCTTGATCGGAATTCTGATGGCGTATGTGGCGGCGCGCGTCGCAAGGCCCGTGCTGCGTGAAAGTCCGCGCAAAAAGGGAAGGTCGCTGCCTGCGCGGGGCCTGTCCATCACAAAACCGGGCGGGGATCAAGCAAAATCGCCAAATTGTGCGGTTCGGCGGTATCGATTGTCACGGGCTTTCGGCGGCGGGATCGACCGGAGCCGCCGGTATGACCTGACCGAAGGCGAGCGCCTTTTCGCGCGCCTTCTCGCGTTCGTCCACGCTCAAGGAGGAAATTTGGCCGTCAAGCTGAAGGTCCGATACGCCGGCGGAACGGGCCAGAAGGTGCCATTTGGCGCCTTCCACCAGGTCCACCTCGCGCCCGCGTCCGGCGAAATAGATCCGGGCAAGCCGGTTCATGGCAACCGGATTGCCGGCACGCGCCGCCCTTTCGAACCAGTCGGCGGCCTCGCTCTCGTTCGGGTCGACGCCGCGGCCCTGGAACCGCAGGATGCCGTAGTAGACCTGCGCCGCCACATAGCCCCGGCGGGCGGCCCTGCCCATCCAGAAAGCGCCGAGGCGCTCGTCGCGCTCCTCCTCGGTTCCCTCAAGCAGCACGAGCGCCAGGGAATATTGCGCATCCGTATCGCCGAGTTCGGCAGCCTGTTTGAGCAGTTCGAGCGCCCGAACAGGATCAAAGGGCCGTCCTTCGCCTGACTGATAGAGCACGGCGAGATTGTATATCGCCTCCGGCACGTTCGCCTGCGCTCCGATCTCGAAAAGCTCGGCGGCCTTTTCCTTGTCCTGTGGCACACCGTCGCCGGCCAGATACAAAAGCGCAAGGCGCACGGCGGCGCGTCTGTCGCCGGCATTGGTTGCCAGTTCGTACCAGCTCGCCGCCTTCTCCTTGTCCTGGGAGATGCCGTATCCGGCTTCGTAAAGCACGCCGATCAGGGTCTGTGATTGCGCATTCCCGGCTTCGGCAAGCGGCGTGGCAAGGGAAAAGGCCGTCAGGTACCAGCCGCGCTGAAACGCGCCATATGCAAAATCCCGGCCCTCGCCCTCCACTGAAACGGGCAGGGGCGGGGCGATGTCGATCGGGCTTGGAAAGACCGGCAGGCTCTTTTGCTCTTCCGGTTGCCGTTCTTCGGCTGGCGGCAGGGTCTGCGTTTTCTGCGCCGCGTTCGTCTGCGCGGCCGTTTCCGCGTTTTCCGCAAGCCAAAGACAGGCGGAAAGCGCAATGACCGGGATGAGACGCAGCGGCAAGATCATTAACCTTCGGCCTCGCTCAGCTCGAACCCTGCAAGAATGGCATTCGCCTCGCGCACGCCCGCCGCAGGGCCTTCCGGGTGCTGCCAGACGACGTCGCGAACCGCCACGAATTCGGCGCCGGTTGCCGCGCATTCCTTCACCGAGGTCATGTCGGAGCCGGCGAATGCCACGCAGGGCACTTCGAATAGGTTCGCCCACCAGGCGGAGAATTCAAGCGTCTTTCGATGCGCTTCCGGCGTATCCTCCCGGTCGATGCGGCCAAAGAAGACATAATCGATGCCGGTTTCGGCGAGTTCCATGGCTTCGTGGCGGGAAAAAATCGCGCCCGCGCCCACGATCAGTCGCGGCGAGAAGCTTTCGACAGCCAGTTTGACATCCTCGATCCGTGCGGTGCAGTGCACCCCGTCGGCATGCACACGGCCGGCAACGCGCGTGCTGTTTTCGATCAGTACCGCGACGTCGGATTTCTGGGCAAGCGGAACGACGCGGGTCGCAATCCGCTGCAGCGCGCTTTCCTCCAGCCCGTTGCCGGCGATCAGGAGCGTGGCGATATCGCCACCGGAAAACGCGCTTTCAAGCGCCGGGAGGAATGCCTCCAGTTCATAGGAGGCGGGAGTTACGAGAAAAAGACGCGGATGCAATGTGACAGGCTCCCTTCCGCCCGCTGCGGAGCACGACCGTTCGGTACGTGAATTAACGTTAAGGCGTTGATGTCACGGCCAACGTAAGAGAGCAAGGGGGCAAAAGAGGGGCCATGGCGCCCCTCTGTCTTGTTGCAGGAAGGTTTCCGCCGTCAGCCGATCTTGGGATCAAGCTCGCCCGACTGGTAGCGCTTGGCCATTTCGGCGAGCGGTATCGGCTTGATCTTGCCCGCCTGACCGGCGGTGTTGAAAAGCTCCAGCCGTTCCGCGCAGAGCTTCGTCATGGCTTCCATCGCCGGCTTCAGGTACTTGCGCGGATCGAATTCGCCCGGGTGTTCGGAAAGAACGCGGCGGATCTGGCCGGTCAGCGCCATGCGGTTGTCGGTGTCGATGTTGATCTTGCGCACGCCGTTCTTGATGCCGCGCTGGATTTCTTCCACCGGCACGCCCCATGTCTGGGGGATTTCGCCGCCGTATTTGTTGATTATGTCCTGCAGCTCCTGCGGCACGGACGACGAGCCGTGCATGACGAGGTGCGTATCGGGCAGGCGGCGGTGGATTTCCTCGATCACATGCATGGCGAGGATCTCGCCGTCGGGCTTGCGCGTGAACTTGTATGCACCATGCGAAGTGCCCATGGCGATGGCGAGCGCGTCCACCTTGGTTTCACGCACGAACTTTACCGCCTCTTCCGGATCGGTCAGAAGCTGATCGTGGCTGAGTTTGCCTTCCGCGCCATGCCCGTCTTCCTTGTCGCCCATGCCGGTTTCCAGCGACCCCAGCACGCCGAGCTCGCCTTCCACGGATATGCCGCCGAGATGGGCCATGTCCGCTACGGTCTTCGTTACCCCGACGTTGTAGGTCCAGTCGGCGGGCGTCTTGCCGTCCTCCATCAGCGATCCGTCCATCATCACGGATGTGAAGCCGGCCTGGATGGCCGTCATGCAGGTGGCGGGATTGTTGCCGTGGTCGAGATGCACGCACACGGGGATGTGCGGATAGATTTCCACGACGGCGTCCATCATGTGGCGAAGCATGACGTCATGCGCATAGGCGCGCGCGCCCCTGCTTGCCTGGATGATTACCGGCGCGTCGACGGAATCGGCTGCCGCCATGATCGACAGCGCCTGCTCCATGTTGTTGATGTTGAAGGCAGGCACACCGTAATCGTGCTCGGCGGCGTGATCGAGTAGTTGACGAAGCGTGATGCGGGCCATTTCTTTTGGTCTCCCTTAGTACACAGCGACCGTGTCCGCTTTTCCAGCAGCTCGCCCTGGAAATCCAGATGGACGTGAGTCTACCCGTAAAAATGGAATGTTGCTATTCGAGGGCGGCGACGCCGGGCAGTTCCTTGCCCTCAAGCCACTCCAGAAACGCGCCGCCCGCCGTCGAGACGTAAGAGAAGTCCTCGGCCACGCCCGCATGATTGAGCGCGGATACGGTATCGCCTCCGCCGGCGACGGATTTCAGTTCGCCCGCCTTCGTGCGCTCCGCCGCGTGGCGGGCCGCGGCCACGGTCGCCCTGTCGAAAGGTTCGATCTCGAAAGCGCCGAGCGGCCCGTTCCACACAAGCGTCTTGGCCTTGTCGATCCTCGCGTTGACGACCTCGATGGACGCCGGACCGACGTCGAGGATCATGGCGTCATCCGGGATCGCATCCAGCGACACGGTTTCGCTGGCGGCGCCCGCCTTGAATTCGCGCGCGATGACGGCGTCGACGGGCAGCACGATCTCGCAACCGGCCTTTTCCGCTGCCGCCTTGATCGCGCGGGCGGTATCCGTGAGGTCGTGCTCGCAAAGCGACTTGCCGATGTTCACGCCATCCGCTGCGAGAAACGTGTTGGCCATGCCGCCGCCGATCACCAGCATGTCGACCTTGGCGACGAGGTTTTCCAGAAGATCGATCTTGGACGAAACCTTGGCCCCACCAACGACCGCCAGAACGGGGCGTTCCGGCGTCGAAAGCGCGAGTTGAAGCGCTTCGAGCTCCGCCTGCATCGTGCGTCCGGCATAGGCCGGCATATGATGGGCAAGCCCTTCCGTCGATGCATGTGCGCGATGGGCGGCGGAAAAGGCATCATTGACGAAAGCATCGCCGTTTTCGGCAAGTGCTGCGACGAACTCAGGCTCGTTCTTTTCCTCGCCGGGGTGAAACCGCGTGTTTTCCAGAAGCAGGATTTCGCCGTCCGACATGCCGTCGACGGCGGATTTCGCGGCCGGACCTATGCAATCCTCAACGAAGCCAACGGGCGCCTCGAGACGTTCGGACAGCGCAAGCGCCACGGGCCGCAAGCTCATTTCCGGTACAGCCTTGCCCTTCGGGCGGCCGAAATGGGCCATCAGGATGACTTTGCCGCCCTTTTCCGAAATTTCCCGGATCGTCGGCAATACGCGGTCGATGCGCGTGTAGTCCGTCACGATACCGGCATCCATCGGCACGTTGAGGTCTACGCGGGTCAGCACGCGCTTGCCTTTGAGGTTGGCGTCGTCGAGGGTCTTGAATGTCATGTCAGTCCACCGGAAAAAGAATTGCCGCCGGGCGTTTCATTCCCGGTCGGCCAGATACGGTTCTCGTCCGAAGAAAAAGGCCCGCTCTTTCGAACGGGCCTTTTTATTTTGTCAGATCAGCTTCGCCATTGCCACGGCGGTGTCGCCCATGCGGTTGGAGAAGCCCCACTCGTTGTCGTACCAGGCAAGCACGCGGCAGAAGCGGTTGTCCATGACCTTGGTCTGATCGAGGTGGAAGATCGACGAGCGCGGATCATGGTTGAAGTCGATCGACACGTTCGGTTCGTCCGTATAGCCGAAGGTGCCTTTCATCGGACCGTCCACGGCCGCGCGGACCGCTTCGTTGATCTCTTCGGGCGTGGTGTCGCGCTTGGCGATGAACTTGAAGTCGATGACCGAGACATTCGGCGTGGGAACGCGGATCGACACGCCGTCGAGCTTTCCCGCGAGGTCCGGCAGCACGAGGCCCACGGCCTTGGCCGCGCCCGTCGAGGTCGGGATCATCGACACGGCGGCGGCGCGCGCCCGGTAAAGGTCCTTGTGCATGGTGTCGAGCGTCGGCTGGTCACCCGTATAGGAGTGGACCGTCGTCATGAAGCCCGTCTGGATGCCGACCGCGTTGTGCAGCACGTGAGCGGTGGTGGCGAGACAGTTCGTCGTGCAGGAGGCATTGGAGACGACGATGTCGTCCTTCGTCAGCGTTTCGTCGTTGACGCCAAAGACGATCGTCTTGTCCGCGCCGGAAGCGGGAGCGGAGACCAGAACGCGCTTGGAACCGTTTTCCAGATGCACGGCGGCCTTTTCGCGCGTGACGAAGATGCCGGTGCACTCCAGCGCGATGTCGACGCCAAGCTCGCCCCAGGGCAGTTCCTTCGGGTCGCGAAGGGCCGTGACCTTCATCGGGCCGCGGCCGACGTCGATCGTGTCGCCTTCGACCGTCACCGTCGCGGGGAAGCGGCCATGGACGGAATCGTAACGCAGAAGGTGCGCATTGGTTTCCACCGGACCGAGATCGTTGATCGCAACGACTTCAATATCCGTGCGGCCGCTTTCGATGATCGCGCGCAGAACGTTGCGTCCGATACGCCCGAAACCGTTGATCGCTACTTTAACCGCCATGTTTCACTCCATCATCCTGTTGCTCGGCTCGCCGTCCCGCGCCCGGATGACCGGGGAGCTTGAGGAAAACGGACGGGACGCGTCGCAATCGTCATACATAAGGTGCCTGTGTCGCGCCTCACCCGAGCCGCCGCAAGGCCCAATCGGACGTTCAGCCTTCAACCTTTTCGTGAAGACGCGCCTTCGCCGCGGCGGCGACGGCTTCCTTCGTTATTCCGAAATGCTCGTAAAGCGCCTGATAGGGGGCGCTCGCGCCGAAGCCGGTCATGCCGACGAAGATGCCGTCGGCGCCGATGAAACGGTCCCACCCCATGCGGATGCCGGTTTCCACGGCGATCTTCACCGGCGCATCGCCTACGATCGAGGCCTTGTAGTCTTCCGATTGCGCCTCGAACAGTTCGAAGGACGGCACGGAGACGACGCGGGTCTGGATGCCCTCGGCGGCAAGCAGCGCCTTGGCCTCGATCGCAAGGCCCACTTCGGAGCCGGAGGCGAAGATCGTGACCGCCGGATCGTCCGCGCTGTCGTCAAGGATATAGGCTCCGCGGGCGCAGAGATTCTCCGCGTCGTATGTCTTGCGAACCGAGGCCAGATTCTGGCGAGTAAGCGCGAGCACGCTCGGTGTTTTGCGCGATTCGAGGGCCAGTTCCCAGCATTCCAGCGTCTCGGTGATATCGGCCGGGCGGAAGAAGTTGAGATTGGGGATCGCGCGCAGCGCCGCGTAGTGCTCGACCGGCTGGTGGGTCGGACCGTCTTCGCCAAGGCCGATGGAATCATGCGTCATGACGTGGATGACGCGCTGCTTCATGAGCGCGGAAAGGCGCATTGCCGGGCGTGCATAGTCGGAAAAGACAAGGAAAGTCCCGGAATAGGGGATCACCCCGCCATGCAGCGCCATGCCGTTCATGCCGGCGGCCATGCCGTGCTCGCGGATGCCCCAATGGATGTAGCGCCCCGAGAAATCGTCCGGCGTGATGGACTTGGTCTGGGCGGTCTTGGTGTTGTTGGAGCCGGTCAGGTCGGCCGAACCGCCGATGGTTTCCGGCACGGCCTCGTTGATGGTGCCGAGGATCCGCTCTGAAGCCTTGCGGGTCGCGACGTTCGGCTGTTCTGCGGCGAGTTTTTTCTTGAGCGCGTCGAGCGCGCCCTTGAAACCTGCGGGCAGGTCGCCGCGCATGCGGCGCTCGAATTCGCCGCGCGCCTCGCCGTCGGTTTCCGCCAGGCGCTTTTCCCACTCCTTGCGGGCCTGGCCGGAGCGAAGGCCGGCGATACGCCAGGAATCCAGAATGTCGGAAGGCACCTCGAAGGGCGCAGCGTCCCAGCCGAGCGCCTTGCGCGCGGCTTCAAGCTCTTCTGCGCCAAGCGGCGAGCCGTGGACTTTTTCCGTGCCGCCCTTGTTGGGCGCACCGTAGCCGATGGTGGTCTTGGCGGCGATCAGCGTCGGCTTGTCCGACTCGCGCGCGCTTGAAAGGGCGGCGGCGATCGCCGCCGGATCGTGGCCGTCGATGGAGATCGTTTCCCAGCCGCTCGCCTCGAAGCGCTCGATCTGGTCGGTGCTGTCGGAAAGGGAGACCTTGCCGTCGATCGAGATGCCGTTGTCGTCCCAGATGACGATAAGCTTCCTGAGCTTGAGATGGCCCGCAAGCGAGATCGCCTCCTGGCTGATGCCTTCCATCAGGCAGCCGTCGCCGACGATCGCATAGGTGTGGTGATCGACGAGACTGGGGCCGAACTCCTCCGACAAATGGCGTTCGGCGATCGCCATGCCTACGGCGTTGGCGAGTCCCTGGCCGAGCGGGCCGGTGGTCGTTTCCACACCGGCGCCGTGCCCGTATTCCGGATGGCCGGCGGTGAGAGAGCCGAGCTGGCGGAAGTTCTTCAGCTGGTCGATCGTGAAATCTTCCGAACCCAGCAGATAGTGAACGGAATAAAGCAGCATCGAACCGTGCCCGGCTGAGAGCACGAAGCGGTCGCGATCCGGCCAGTCGGGCTTCGTCGGGTCGTATTTCAGAAATTGCCCGAACAGGACGGTCGCGACATCGGCAATGCCCATGGGCAGCCCCGGATGCCCCGATTTCGCCTTCTCTACGGCATCGGCGGAAAGAAAACGGATCGCATTGGCCATGCGATTGTGTTTGGCAAGATCGGTCATCGAATATCCGTCGCTCAGCCCGGCCCGGGCGGGTCGTCA
This sequence comes from Stappia sediminis, assembly GCF_009826895.1. Lineage (GTDB taxonomy): Bacteria > Pseudomonadota > Alphaproteobacteria > Rhizobiales > Stappiaceae > Hongsoonwoonella > Hongsoonwoonella sediminis. Next base: position 837,138 of record NZ_WUMV01000003.1, read on the forward strand.
CAATTCAGTTGGCGTGGCCTTCCCGTGAACGGCGGATACCGGATTGTTCGCCGCAAACCGCGAAATCCGGGGCCGTTCCGTCAGGCGCCACGACACATATCAGGAACGTTCGCCGAGTCAACAAAGCCCGACAGCAACGGAGCCTTCGAATATTGCCGTTGCATGAAATGTCGTTGACCGTTGACGGTTTTTCCCCTCGCCGGATAGTTTCGCTTAAATTTCGCCGAATCTATCGTATTCGAAAGGAATCGCGCATTCTTGAGATTTATGACGCTACGTAAATATGATAGCGCGAACGGAATGAAAGTTGCCGGCCGGACCGCGGCGAGCCGGAAGATCGTTCGAAAGCGAACGGAAGTCGAAAAGAGGCATAATCCGCTTGAGAAAATGGCCATGAGCGAAAATCCGGATGCGACGCCGGCGGTCGACGCTTCGCTTCAGCGTTTGTCCCAGGCGATATCCAAACTCGAAAGTGCCGTGGAGCGGCGGCTCGATGCCGATACGTCGCTCGGATCTCTGCAGGACGAACTGCAGCGCCTGGGTGAAGACCGCTCCCAGCTGGCCGAAACCCTGGATAAGGCGGAAGCGCGCGCAACGCGGCTGGAGGAAGCCAACCGGGAGGTTTCGCGCCGGCTCGTTTCGGCGATGGAGTCGATCCGCACCGTTCTGGAAGCGCACGGAGGCTGACCGGCAATGCCGCAAATAACAGTGACGATAAACGGCCGCAGCTTTCGCATGGCGTGCGACGAGGGCGAAGAGGAGCGGCTGACGTCGCTCGCCGAACGTTTCGACGGCTACATAGAAACCTTGCGCGAGAGTTTCGGCGAGATCGGCGACCTCAGGCTCACGGTCATGGCCGGCATCATGGTCACCGACGAGTTGAGCGAGGCTCAAAGGCGACTGAAGGCGCTGCAGGATGAGAATTCCACGCTGCACAACGGTCACTCGGAACTGGCGGAAGATATCGAGCAGGACCGAAAGAAGCTCGTGGACGGGCTGAACGAAGCCTCCGAGCGTATCGAGGCGATCGCGGAAAACATAACCGCGTCAATTCGTCGCCGGTAGCAGGTTTGGCCAAGCGCCCGGCGCCGGATCGGGCGGGCGAATTTCCGTACAAAAAAACGTCAGGATTCACCGCTGGCATTCGGCACGGCTCGAAGCTATATGATCGTCCGGTGCGGCTGCGCGGCGCGTTGGAGATATATTCTCGGGGCCTTACGCATCCTTTGGGAGCTGTCCCTGCCCTTGGCCGTGGTCTCGGGCAAAACGGCGCCCACCTACTTATGTAGGTCTCCCGGGATTGCGAGCTCCAACGGTCGAGGCGGCTGCACATCCTGCCTCTTGCCCTGCAGGTGCCGGCGGGAAGGTTCTTTTTCCGTCCCGCGTCGCATCGGTGCCAATTCGTGACGCCGGGCCTGATTGACCCGGACGCGGAGCGTTGCGAGGTTTGTGCCCGGGTTCAAACCCGGCAAGCAACCGGGCGCAGGTGCGGGAGACGCAGGTGACGGCACTTTCGGAAATCCGGTCGAAGAAAGCAGAGCTTCGCCGCGCGGCACTCGCGCGCCGGGGAACGCTTTCGGCCGAAGAACGTATCGAGGCGTCGCTCGATCTTGCCGGGCGGATCGGCGGGCTCGATATTCCGCCGGGAACGGCCGTTTCCGCCTTCTGGCCGATCCGCGACGAGATCGACCCGCGTCCGGCGATGCAGATACTCGCGGACAGGGGGCATGCGCTTTGCCTTCCCGCGATCGTCGACGGGGAACTGGTGTTCAGGCGGCTCGACAGCGAGACGCAACTTGTCCAGGCGGGCTTCGGCACGGTCGAGCCCGGACCTTCCGCACCCGTCTTGTCGCCTGAGGTCATGCTGGTGCCGCTCGCGGCATTCGACCGTCGCGGCCATCGCATCGGCTATGGCAAGGGATACTACGACCGCGCGATCGCAAAACTCCGGCGATCCGGCGATCCGATTTGCATCGGCATCGCTTTCTCCATACAGGAAGTGGAGGAAGTGCCTTTCGAGGACCACGACGAGCCGCTTCGCTCCATCGTGACGGAGGGCGCCGTGATACATTGCCCGGAGTAGTTCGAACGTTATGCGCCTGCTTTTTCTCGGAGATCTCGTCGGCCGCGCAGGCCGCACCGCCGCCCTTGAGGCATTGCCGCAGCTGATCGAGGACAATCGGCTCGACTTCGTCATCGTCAATGGCGAGAACGCCGCGCGCGGCTTCGGCATCACCGAGGAAATCATGCAGGACGTGCTGGACGCCGGGGCCGATGTCGTGACCACCGGCAATCACGTCTGGGACCAGCGTGAGGCGCTCGTCTTCATAGAACGTCAGGAGCGGCTGCTGCGCCCGCTCAATTTCCCGGCCGGAACGCCCGGCCGCGGTGCCAATCTCTTCACCGCGAGAAACGGCGCGCGCGTTCTGGTGATGAACGTCATGGGCCGGATTTTCATGGAGAGCCTCGACGATCCCTTCGCCGGGGTCGAAGCCGCACTCGACGCCTGTCCGCTTGGCGACGTGGCGGATGCGGTCGTCATCGACGTTCATGCGGAGGCGACGAGCGAAAAGCAGGCGCTCGGCCATTTCGTGGACGGGCGCGCGACGCTCGTGGTGGGAACCCATACCCATGTGCCGACGGCGGACCACCAGATCCTGCCGGGCGGCACGGCGTATCTCAGCGATGCGGGGATGTGCGGCGACTATGATTCCGTGATCGGCATGGACAAGGAAGAGCCGGTGAGCCGGTTCATCCGCAAGATCCCGTCGGGCCGCTTTCAGCCCGCCCAGGGCACGCCCACTGTCTGCGGCGTCGCCGTGGAGGTGGACGACACGAGCGGTCTCGCCACGGCGGTGGCTCCGCTCAGGATCGGCGGGCGGCTTTCGCCCGCCTGGCCGCCGTTTTGGCCGGCAGCGCAATAGTCAAGCCTGGCGCATCTTCGCCGCCGCAAACCGCGCGCGGAGCCGATCTCTGGATTTTATTCGCCGTCGCCCTTATAAGCGTGCCGCAGCCAGTGTGGTGAATTTGAAATACGCCTCAAGTCAGAAGCCGTCGCCGGAACGTATTTCAAGTTCGAAAACCACACTGGAAACAGAAATTTGCCGGTCACCCTTTTGAATCTGAAGTTCGTTCAGAGCATGCCGCGAACACAGACGAACTTCAGATTCGGGTGACTACAGACGGACAGGAAAGACGAGCCGAGAACCGAGATGGCCGGACATTCACAATTCAAGAACATCATGCACCGCAAGGGCCGGCAGGATGCGGCCCGCTCGAAGCTTTTCTCCAAGCTTTCCAAGGAAATCACCGTTGCCGCGAAGGTGGGCGGGCCGGATGTGGACTCAAACCCGCGCCTGAGGCTGGCGGTTCAGAACGCCAAGGCCCAGTCCATGCCCAAGGACAATATCCAGCGGGCGATCAACAAGTCCCAGACGGGCGACGGCGACAATTACGACGAAATCCGCTACGAGGGCTATGGCCCCGGCGGTGTCGCGGTCATCGTCGAAGCGCTGACGGACAATCGCAACCGCTCCGCATCCAATGTGCGCTCCTATTTCACGAAATGCGGCGGCTCCATGGGCGAAACCGGTTCGGTCGCCTTCATGTTCGACCGCGTGGGCGAGATCGTCTACAAGCCGGAAGCCGGCGACGCGGAAGCCGTGCTTGAAGCCGCGATCGAGGCTGGTGCGGATGATGTCCAGTCCGACGAGGACGGTCACGCCATCACCTGCAGCTTTGAAGATCTGGGCGATGTCTCCAAGGCGCTCGAGGAAACGCTCGGCGAGGCGGAAACGATCAACGCCGTGTGGAAGCCGCAGACGCTCACGCCGATCGACGCCGACAAGGCGCAGACGATGCTCAAGCTGCTTGCGCTTCTCGACGATGACGACGATGTCCAGAACGTCTATGCGAATTACGACATCGACGCCGAAACCATGGCGAGCCTTACGGCCGCCTGAGGCCGTCGGGCGAGTGGCTGTGGCGATCGGCAAGGGGCGCGGGCGACCGCGCCTTTTTATTGCTTTTGCATCATATTTGAGTGATCGGCGATAACTGCGGCGCGGCGCACGGGCGTTGCCGGGCGGCATTGCGCGGAAATTGGCCAATTTTTGCGTTAGAATATCGTAACGTGAGCAATTTCAATTGTTTAGATCGGAGTAATATCTGCATATCTATACCTGTCCGCAGGCAGCCTACGGCATAATTGAACGGCACTTGCGGAGGAACAATGAGCACTCAAAAGTCGATTACCGAGCGTCTCGCCTTCAACCAGATTTCCGAGGAAACGAAGGCCACGTTGCGCGAGGCCAGGCCGGTTATCCTTGAGGTGCTGCCGAAGGTTCTCGAAAACTTCTACAAGCACGTCGCGGAATTCGAGGATACCTCCCGGCTCTTCCGGGATACCTCCCACATGCAGCATGCCCGCGATATGCAGCTTCGCCACTGGGCGCTCATCACCGAAGGAAAATTCGATGACGCCTATGTCGCCTCGGTGACGCGTATCGGCGAGGTTCACGACAAGCTCGGGCTCGGGCCGCGCTGGTACATCGGCGGCTACAATTTCATGATGAGCGGCCTGATAGAGGAAATCGCGACAAGAGGAAGCGGGGTCTTCAAGCGCGGCAATGCGGAGAAAATAGCGCGCATCCAGTCGGCGATCGTCAAGGCCTCGCTGCTCGACATGGAGCTGGCCCTTTCCGTCTATCTCGATGCCGGCGAGCGCAACCGGCGTGAGACGCTGGAAAGGTTGGCTTCGAAGCTCGACACCGCCGTCGGCTCCATCGTCGATGTCGTGGTCGAAAAGATCAGCGAACTGGAAGCGGTGTCGGACAATCTCGGGACGGTTGCGGAGGAAACGACGGGCCATGCATCGGCGGCAAGCTCGGCTGCCGGCGATGCCGCGTCGAACGTTCAGACGGTCGCCTCGGCAGCGGAAGAGCTTTCCGCGAGCGTTCGCGAAATCGCCCGCCAGGTGCAGGAGGCAAGCCAGATTTCGACCTCCGCCGTGGAGGAGGCCGCGAAGTCCAACGAGAAAATCCGTTCGCTGACGGCTGCATCCCAGAAGATCGGCGATATCGTCAATCTGATCAGCGATATCGCCGGCCAGACGAACCTTCTCGCGCTCAATGCGACCATCGAGGCGGCACGCGCCGGCGAAGCGGGCAAGGGCTTTGCGGTGGTCGCTTCGGAGGTGAAGGGACTTGCCGAGCAGACCTCGAAGGCCACGGCAGAGATCGCGGCCCAGATCGGCGAAATCCAGTCGGCCACGACGGAATCCGCCGCCTCGATCGAGGGGATTACCAGCACCATTCAAAGCATGAATGAAATCTCGACCGCGATTTCCGCCGCCGTGGAAGAACAGGGGGCGGCGACCGAAGAGATCACGCGCAACATCACCTTCGCCTCGCAGGGAACGGGGCACGTTTCGGAAGGGATGCGCGCGATAGCCGAGGGCGTGGACGCAACGAGGTCCGTTTCAAGTCATGTCCGCGACTGTTCGAACGGACTTTCCGATCAGGCGAACAGCCTCAAGGCCCAGATGAGGGAATTCATCGCCTCGATACAGGCGGCGTGAATCGCGATCCCGCGCGCGTCCTGCGGCTACTGCCCGGATGCGCGCAGGATATCGTCAAGGGCCGGCATGCTGGCGATTACGGCAAGCGCGATCAGCGAGTAGGCGACGGCACGGTAGATCTTCGGATCGGCCTTGCCGAAGCCGCGCGATCCCAGATAGATCGCGAACCCGTATACCGGCACCGCAAGCACCAGCAGCCTCAAGACGTCGCTTGTGAAGAAACCGCTCACTGCATAGGCAACGTAGGTCATCACGCTTGCGAGCGCGAAGAACACCATAAGATTGGCGCGGATGATGAAGTGCGGTTCCGGGCCCGACAGCCAAAACGCCACCATCGGTGGACCGGCAAGCTGGCTGACCCCTCCCAGAAAGCCGGAGCTGACGCCGACGCCGAACGAGATGGGCGCTGTCGGCGTGCCCTTGTAGCGCCAGCCTGACAGAAGAAGCGCCAGAAGCATGGCGGCGATGATCGTGATCGCCCAGCGCAGCGCCAGCGTATCGGCTACGGCCAGGACATAGGCGCCGGCCGGAACGAAAAACGCCGCGCCGATAACGGCGGGCAGTACGGTCTTCCAGTTGCAGATCCTCACGGAACGCATGACGATCGGCAGCGTTATGAGACTGTCGATGACGAGGAGCATTGCCGCCGCGAGGCGTGGATCCACCGTCGTCGACGCGATCGGCATGATAATCATTCCCGCACCGAAGCCTGAAAAGCCACGCACGACTCCGCCGACGGCAATCGCGGAAATGACGATGAAAATGCCGAGCCCGTCGAGCTTGCCGAAAAAGGCGGACATGAAAAGCCTTGTCTTGGACGCGCCACCGTGAAGTAGGCTTTCACAGGGTCGAAAACGGGGGATTTGAGTGAGGTTAGCTACGAGTTGGCTGGCGTCAAAGGCAATTTGGCGTTACCGCTTTGTTCTATGGATCACGCGATTCGCATACTCGGTATCGACCCGGGCCTCCGCCGGACCGGCTGGGGCGTGATCGAGACTATCGGCAACCGCCTCTCCTTTGTATCGTCCGGCACGGTAACTTCCGACAATCGCCGCGACCTCGCGGATCGCCTGCGCCAGCTTCATGATGGGCTGAAGGAGGTGATCGACAGGCACGATCCGGATGAAACGGCCGTCGAACTCACCTTCGTCAACAAGGATGCCGGGGCGACGCTTAAGCTCGGCCAGGCGCGCGGCGTCGCCATGCTCGTTCCCGCGCTTTACGGGCTCAATGTCTGTGAATATGCGCCGAACCTCGTAAAGAAGACGGTCGTCGGCACGGGGCATGCCGAAAAGGAGCAGATCCGCACCATGGTGAAGGTGCTGATGCCGAAAGCCACCTTCAATTCGGACGACGCGGCGGATGCGCTCGCCATCGCGATCTGCCACGCGCAGCATCGCAACGTGCCGGCGGCAAGGCTCAGGCAGGCGGGAGCGCTTCCCTCATGATCGGCAAGCTCAAGGGCACCGTCGACAGCTATGGCGAGGATCATCTCATCCTCGACGTGCATGGCGTCGGTTATCAGGTCTATTGCCCGTCGCGCACGTTGCAGACGCTGCCCGGCACTGGCGAGGCCGCGGTCTTGTTCATCGAAACCATGGTGCGTGAGGATCTGATCCGCCTTTACGGCTTCGCAGCCGAGGCGGAGCGCGAATGGTTCCGCCTGCTCATGACGGTGCAGGGCGTGGGCGCAAAGGTGGCGCTTGGCGTCCTGGGGGTCCTGAAAGCCTCGGAAATCGCCAACGCGATCGCGCTTGGCGACAAGACGACGATTTCCCGCGCGCCGGGCGTCGGCAAGCGCGTGGCCGAGCGCATAATTTCCGAACTCAAGGAAAAGACGCCGTCGCTTGCGATCGCCGAGTCCGGGATTTCGGTGCTAGCGCCGGATGAAAATGCGTCCTCGGCTCCGGATTCGGTTCGCGACGCGGTTTCTGCCCTCGTCAATCTGGGATATTCCCAGATCCAGGCGACGAATGCGGTCGCCAAGGCGCTTGCTTCCGCCGGTAACGGCGCGGGTGCCGAAACGCTGATCCGCCAGGGCCTCAAGGAGCTTTCGACATGACCGGCGAGGAACGCCTCGTCAGCCCTGAAATTCGCGGCGATGAGATCGACACCAGCATGCGCCCGCAGGCGCTTGACGAATTCATCGGCCAGAAGCTGGCGCGCGCCAATCTCAAGATTTTCATCGAGGCGGCCAAGGCGCGGGGCGAGGCGCTCGACCATGTGCTTTTCGTGGGTCCTCCGGGGCTTGGCAAGACGACTCTCGCTCAGATCATGGCGCGCGAGCTTGGCGTCAACTTCCGCGCGACCTCGGGCCCGGTGATCGCCAAGGCGGGCGACCTTGCGGCGCTGCTGACGAACCTTGAAGAGCGCGACGTCCTCTTCATCGATGAAATCCATCGCCTCAATCCGGCGGTGGAGGAAGTGCTCTATCCGGCGATGGAGGATTTCCAGCTCGATCTGATCATTGGCGAGGGGCCGGCGGCGCGCTCGGTGAAGATCGATCTGGCGAAGTTCACCCTTGTCGCCGCCACGACGCGGCTCGGCCTTTTGACGACGCCGTTGCGCGATCGTTTCGGCATTCCCGTGCGCCTTCAGTTCTACACGACGGAGGAACTGGAGTTCATCGTGCGCCGTGGCGCGCGCATTCTGGGCCTTTCCATGACCGACGACGGCGCGTCGGAGATCGCCAAACGATCGCGCGGGACGCCCAGGATCGCCGGGCGTCTTCTGCGGCGCGTGCGCGATTTCGCGATCGTTGCGGGCGACGGCCAGGTGACGGCGAAAATCGCCGATCGCGCGCTGACGCAGCTTGAGGTCGATGCCGCCGGCCTCGATCAGCTCGACCGGAGGTATCTGACCCAGATCGCGGTCAATTTCGGCGGCGGTCCCGTCGGCATCGAGACGATCGCGGCAGCGCTATCGGAGCCGCGCGACGCGATCGAGGAGATCGTCGAGCCCTATCTCATCCAGAACGGTTACCTGCAGAGGACCCCGCGCGGGCGCATTCTCACGGCACTGGCGTTCAGGCATCTTGGCCTTAGCCCGCCGCAGGCTGCGGATCTGCCGCAGATGGGGCTGTTCGCCGATGAGGAGTGAGGAAAAGGGCGGTTCAGACTGGCCGGATCTTGCCGGGCGGCTAACCGATCATGGCCACATCCTGCCCGTTCGCGTTTACTACGAGGACACGGATTTTACCGGCATCGTCTACCATGCGGCATACCTCAAGTTCATGGAACGCGGACGGTCCGACTTCCTGAGACTTTGCGGCATTCACCACCGCGAACTGGAAGCCGGGCATTATGGCGAGGCGCTCGTCTTCGCCGTTCGCCACATGGAGCTGGACTTCCTCAAATCCGCGCGTATCGACGATGTTCTCGAAATCGTGACGACTTGCGAGGAAGCGCGGGGCGCGCGCCTGAGGCTCGCGCAGTCCGTACGACGGCAGAATGAAGTTCTCCTGTCGGCCCGTGTCGAGATCGCTGTCATTTCGCGTGAGGGCAAGCCTCGCCGCCTGCCCCGGGACCTCGCCATGCGGCTTTCCGCCGCAACTTGAAAACCGGGGCTTTCACGCATCACGAAAATATTGCCATCGCAAGTCGGACGGCTTGAGCGTTGCCGTTTGCAACACTGTTGCAACGCATGGTCATGATCACGCCAAGTTTTGTTTGATTTTAACGCGTCCGTAACCTTAACGGGCTCCTAATCGCCACGTTTGACAAGCATGGCGAAGTCCCAGTTTCGCCATCATCAAGCGTCACTAGAGCGTTCTGTCTTTTGAGGAATGCGGACAAAAAGCTCTAGCACTTTGAAAGTGAAGAACTTTCCTGCTTTCAGGCAGGTCCACCTGAATGCAGATGAACCCGGAACGTCGAAATCCGGACACGGCTCAAGGCCATGACCGCGTGTCCGACCGGCGGATATTGGATGTGAAACGGAACAGGCCGTCGCTTCGTATCGGCTGGATAGAGGTTCGAGACTAGATGATATCTGAAGCTCTCGCGCAAACGACCGTGGCTGCGGCAGAAAGCGACTTTTCGTTCCTGTCGCTGTTCTTTCAGGCGCACATTGTCGTCAAGCTTGTAATGATCGGGCTCCTCGCCGCATCGGTGTGGTGCTGGGCGATCATATTCGACAAGTGGTTTCTCTACGCGCGCACCAAACGGCAGATGAACCGTTTCGAGACGGTGTTCTGGTCCGGCCAGTCGCTTGAGGAACTCTACCGCACGCTGTCCAACCGGGCGAACCATTCCATGGCGGCGCTGTTCGTGGCGGCGATGCGTGAATGGAAGCGCAGCCATGAAGGCGCTAAGCCCGCCCTGCACAGCCTTCAGCAGCGCATCGACCGGGTCATGGACGTGACGATCTCGCGCGAGCAGGAGCGGCTGGAGCGTCGGCTTCTGGTGCTTGCGACGGTCGGCGCGGCAGCGCCCTTCATCGGGCTGTTCGGCACGGTCTGGGGCATCATGACCGCATTCCAGGCGATCGCGGCATCCAAGAACACCAATCTTGCGGTCGTCGCGCCGGGCATCGCGGAGGCTCTCTTTGCCACCGCGCTTGGCCTTCTCGCCGCGATTCCCGCCGTCATCGCCTACAACAAGCTTTCGGCCGACGCGAACAAGCTCAGCGGGCGGATGGAAGGCTTTGCCGACGAGTTTTCGGCCATTTTGTCGCGTCAGATCGATGAGAGGCTTTGATCGATGGCCATGCAGGTAAACGGGGCCGGCTCGGCCGGCGGACGCAGGCGTGGCGGGCGGCGCCATTCGAAGCCGCTCAGCGAGATCAACGTCACGCCGTTCGTCGATGTCATGCTCGTGCTTCTCATCATCTTCATGGTTGCGGCCCCGCTCCTTACCGTGGGCGTGCCGATCGACCTGCCGGAATCGCAGGCGAAACCGCTTGAAGGCGACAAGGAGCCGATAACAATTTCGGTGACATCCGCCGGCGAGGTCTTCATTCAGGACACCGAAATCGCGCCGGAAGAAGTCGTGGCCAAACTTGAGGCGATTGCCGCCAACGGCTACGACGAGCGCATTTTCGTCCGCGGCGACCAAGACGCCGATTATGGCACCATCATGCGCGTGATGGGACGCATCAATGCCGCTGGCTACAAGCGCCTTGGTCTCGTCACGCTGGAGGAGCAGAACTAGGCATATGCGCGTCGGGCTCATCGCCTCCACTGCTGGCCATCTGGCCATTTTGGTCTGGGGAGTGATCTCCTTTCCGGACGCGCGCCCGTTCGACGTGCCGCCGGTGGACAGCCTGCCGGTGGAACTGGTCCCGATTTCCGAGCTGACGAAGCTGCGGGTGGGCGAAAAAACGGCAGAACTGCGCGAGGAAGAGGCCCCGAAACCGACGGAGAAGAAGGCCGAGGAGCCGCCGGTCCCCGATGCCAAGACGGGCGATGCCAAGGCCGAACAGCCTACGCCGGCGACGAAGAAGGCAACGGCGCAGCCGGCCGAGGCGACGCCAGCGCCGACGCCGCCTCCCGCGCCTGCGCCGGAGCCGCCGGCTCCGGAAAAAACGGCGGAACCCGCCCCGGCACCGCCCGCGCCTCAGCCTGACAAGGCGCCGGAGCCTGTGCCCGAGAAAGCGGAGGAGCCGAAAAAGGTTGCCGAAGCGCCGCCGGTCAACGTCAAGCCGCGCTCCAAACCCACGCCGCCGCCGAAGGTGCAGCAGACCGCACAAAGGCGCGAGCCCGAGAAGAAGCAGGACGACTTCAATCCCAACCAGATCGCAGCGCTTTTGAACAAGGTAGATGCGTCGGGCGGGGGAACGCAGTCCTCCTCGACACCGGCATCGCTTGGCAGCGAAAAGGGCCAGTCGAACGTGCAGATGTCGCAGTCCGAGCTTGATGCATTGCGCAGCCAGATCGCCAGGTGCTGGAACCCGCCGATCGGCGCAGCCGGCGCGGATGATCTGAATGTGCGCCTGAAAGTGTCTCTCACGCCGGGCGGCGATGTCGACCTGTCGCCCCAGGTCCTTAATTCCAGCGGCAATCCGTCTTTCAACGTCGCGGCGGAAAGCGCGCGGCGGGCTGTCCTTCGCTGTGCTCCCTACTCGCTCCCGACGGCCAAATACGAGGCCTGGCGGGAGGTCATCATCAATTTCGACCCGCGCGAACTGCTCGGCGGGTGAGGTATCTCGCAAATGAGATCAGAAATTCGCTTCATGAGGGCTTTGCCCGTGAGACGTATCCAGAACGGAGAGGAGTCTCGTTCCATGTTTTCAACGGTGGCTTCGCGCCTGAGTGCTTTGGCCAGGTCAACCGGTAGCGCCTTGGCGTGTGTTGTCGTGCTCGTTGCAATCTTTGCCTCGGCGCCGGCGCATGCGCTGGTGGAAATCGATGTGACGCAGGGTAATGTCGAACCTCTGCCGATCGCCATTCCCGACTTCAGCGGCCCCGGCGGCGATGCCGAGGTCGCGAAGGACGTTTCCGCGGTGATTTCGGCCGACCTCAGGCGCTCGGGCCTCTTCCGCCCGCTCGATCCGGCAAGCTTCATCGAGCAGAACGTGAATGTCGGCACGCCGCCGCAATTCGGCTCCTGGCGCCCGATCGGCGCACAGGCTCTTGTCGTCGGTTCGGTGACCCGGCAAGGCGATGGCCGCTTGCGGGCGGAATTCCGCCTTTGGGATGTTTTCGCCGGAGAGCAGATGCTGGGACAGCAGTTCTTCACCACGCCGGACAACTGGCGGCGGCTGGCGCACATTATCGCCGATGCGGTCTATGAGCGCCTGACCGGCGAAAAAGGCTATTTCGATACGCGCATCGTCTTCGTGTCGGAGTCCGGACCGAAGGACCAGCGCGTCAAGCGGCTGGCCATCATGGATCAGGACGGCGCGAACGTGCGCTACCTGACGCGTGGAGACTCGCTCGTCCTGACGCCCCGGTTTTCGCCGACGCGGCAGGAGGTCACTTATATGGCCTACTCCGATGAGGCGCCGCGTGTTTACCTTCTCAACATCGAGACGGGCCAGCGCGAGGTCGTCGGCAATTTCCCGGGCATGACCTTCGCACCGCGGTTTTCGCCCGACGGGCAAAAGGTCGTCATGAGCCTTCAGCAGGGCGGCAATTCCAACATCTACGTGATGGATCTGCGCTCGCGGCGGACGACGCGGCTGACGAATTCGCCCGCGATCGACACAAGCCCGTCCTACGCGCCGGACGGCTCGCGGGTCGTATTCGAGTCCGACCGTGGCGGATCGCAGCAGCTTTACGTGATGAACGCCGACGGTTCCGGCGCGGAGCGGATCAGTTTCGGCCCGGGCCGCTATTCGACGCCCGTCTGGTCCCCGCGCGGCGATCTGATCGCTTTCACGAAAATGCATCAGGGCCGTTTCATGATCGGCGTGATGAGGCCCGACGGACAGGGTGAGCGCATCCTGACGGAAGGCTATCACAACGAAGGTCCGGCATGGTCGCCCAACGGCCGCGTGCTGGTGTTCTTCCGCGATACGCCGGGGGCTAGCGGCGGGCCGCAGCTTTGGACGGTCGACCTGACAGGATACAACGAACAAAGGGTGCCGACGGAAGGTTTCGCCTCCGACCCGGCGTGGTCGCCTTCGCTGGACTGAGCGGGAAGGGCAGGTCCGACGGTTTGGCGCAGCGGTGATTTACGGTTTGGAAGTAACGAAATGTTCACCATGATTGCAAACCGCGATTTAACCAACTTTGGCTATCAACGGTTTACCCTGTCGGGGCACGGTGGGGAGCAGGAGTAAGGGATTTATGATGCAGATGGGGATGGTTGCCCGCGGCTTTCGGTTTGCTGCGATCGTGGCAACGGTTTTGACACTCGCAGCTTGCGCCCAGACGAAGACGGATGGTCTGACAGGCAATGCGACGCCCGGCTCGGGGCAGGATTTCGTGGTCAACGTAGGCGACCGCGTCTTCTTCTCCGAAGACCAGTCGACGTTGTCGGCGCAGGCGCGTTCGACGCTCGACAAACAGGCGCAGTGGCTCAACAAGTACTCGCGGTACACCGTGACCATCGAAGGTCATGCCGATGAGCGCGGCACCCGCCAGTACAACATTGCGCTCGGCGCCCGCCGAGCGAATGCCGTGCGCGACTATCTGGTCGCCAAGGGAATATCGGACTCGCGCCTCAGGACGATCTCCTACGGCAAGGAACGTCCGGTGGCGGTCTGCAACGACGAGTCCTGCTGGACGCAGAACCGGCGTGCCGTCACGGTGCTGAACAACGCCGGCAGCTGACCGATATCATTTGCCATGCCCGAAAGGCCGGCCACATTTATGTGCGCCGGCTTTTCGTGATTCCAAGCGTCAAAATTTCGTCCAAGTCAAAGCGCCACTTGCCCCGGCGTCGGGCGGGCATGCCGGACAGGCTCGTCCGAATTGTCAATTGTCTTTTCGCAACCGGGTATCGATATGAAGGGCCGTGACCTAGGACGGCTGATGCTATAAACCCAGCGAATGACCGGAACCCGGAACGGGCCGGAGGAGGTGGATGATCGACGTGAAACGAATTTTCGTTTGCTTGACCCTGGCAATCATGCTTGCCGGCTGGCCGCAGGCCGGCTCGGCACAGCTTTTCGGGTCATCGAAGAAGGATGCCGAAACGGTCGCGCGTTTGAACCAGCTGGAAGAGAACATGCGGGCGCTGACGGGTCAGATCGAGGAATTGAACCATCAGATCCGCGTTCTTCAGGACCAGATAAGGCGAATGCAGGAAGATACGGAGTATCGCCTGCAGCAGCTTGAGGGCGGCGCGCCGCGCCAGCGCTCGGACGCCGCGCCGGTCGGACAAGGAGCCGCGCAAGGCGGCACCTTGCGTGGCAGCGAGCCTCAGGTTCTAGGAACGTTGAACGAAAGCTACGGCCCGGCGAGCGGCGCCGACGTGCAGGCTCAGGGCTCCGGCGATGCCGAATTCGGCGCGGATGGCGGCTACTCGAGCGGCAGCGGCCCGCTTGACCTTTCTGCACTGGCGAGAGGGCTTGAAAACCCAGGTTCGGATTCCGGGGCGGATCCTGGTTCGCAGCCGCCGGGCGTAGGCAGCGGCCAGGACCCGATAGGCGATCAGGTCGCCGCGCTTGAACCATCCGGGGATCCGCAGGCGACCTATAACGTGGCGTATGACGCCATTCTTTCCGGCGACTATCGCGGTGCCGAAACGGGTTTCATGCGGTTTCTCGCCGATTTTCCGGATCACAGCCTGGCCGGCAACGCCCAGTTCTGGCTGGGTGAAAGCTATTACGCGCAAGGGCGGTATCGTGACGCGGCGGATGCCTTCCTCAAAAGCTACACGGATTATCCCGATGGCCAGAAGGCCACTGACAGCCTGCTGAAGCTTGGGCTTTCGCTGGAAGGGATCGGCGAAAGGGATGCTGCCTGCGCGACGTTTTCGGAGCTTCTGGCGAAATACCCCAACGCCCCGGCGACCGTCCGTTCCGAAGCACAGGCCGAACAGCAGCGTGTCGGATGCAGTTGACAGCAACGCGCCTCTCGAAGATGAGGAAATTCGCGGCCTCCTGGCGCCTCTCGCCGGTGTGAAACGGATTGCCGTCGGCGTTTCGGGCGGTCCGGATTCGCTTGCGCTTCTCTATATTTTGAGCCGCTGGCGGGCGGAAGATCGCTCTCGTGGTATTGTCGCGTTCACGGTCGATCATGGTTTGCGGCCGGAAGCGGCGGATGAAGCGGCCCATGTCGCAGCTGTGTGCCGTTCGCTCGCAATTTCGCATGAAATCCTGAAGTGGCAGGGGCCGAAGCCCGATGCCGATGTTCAGGCAGCGGCAAGAAAGGCGAGACAGGATCTGCTGGTCGGGGCGGCGCGAAAGGCCGGCGCGGATGCGCTCGCCCTTGCCCATCACCGTGACGATCAGGCGGAAACGTTCCTGCTGCGGCTTGCGCGCGGAAGCGGGGTCTATGGTCTGGGCGCCATGCGCGGCGAGACGCACTGGGACGCTATGCCTGTGTTTCGCCCGCTCCTTGACGTACCGAAATCCAGACTGATCGGGACGCTGCGCCGGGCGGGCATCGGCTGGTGCGAAGACCCCTCGAATGAGGATGCGCGCTATGCCAGGGCCCGCATTCGAAAGCTCATGCCGCTCCTTGCGCGGGAGGGATTGACGGCGGAGCGGCTTTCGCAAACGGCAAATCGGCTTGCAAGGGCGGCAGATGCGCTGGACGTCTGGACGTCGGGCGTGATCGGCGCGGGCGCGACGGTGCATCCCGCGGGGCCCGTGAAATTGCTTATGAGCATTTTTGACGGAATGCCCGCCGAAATCAGGTATCGGGTGTTCTCGCGCGTGCTGCGTTTCGTCGGCGGCGGCGGCTATGCTCCACGCTTTGAAAAGCTCCAGCGGCTTTGCGATGACCTGCTTGCCGGAACTGAACGCAAGGCCACCCTCGCCGGCGCGGTATTGTACCGCGAAGGAGATTGTCTCTACTGCTGGAGGGAACCTGGTCGCGAAGGCATTGAGGCGATGGAAATCGCCGGCCCGGACCGAAGGGTCTGGGATGGCCGTTTTTTCGTCGAAGTTCCGCGTCATTCGTCTGTCCGGATCGCGGCGCTTGGAAAGGGCGGGTTGAGACGCCTTGGCCTGGAGCGTCCGAAGGGGTGGCCGGCCGGCGCATTCGAGGCCTCTCCCGCGCTTGAGATGGAGACCGGCGGGGGAGAAAAGCGCGAAATTGCCGTGCCGGGAATTGCGGATGCCGTGGTTCCGTCCGGCTGGCGTTTCGGCTTCGTCGGCTCCCTTGCCTCCTGAATCGGCGGCGACAGCTCAAATTTCCGGCGGTTAAGCCCGAAATGTCGGCTTGACTCAGGCCTGAGCTTAACGAAATGGAGATTGCGGCGTGACAAGTTGGCGCTGGACCTTGGCATTGCGCCAACCGGGGCCTATCTTCCGGTAAGACCAAAGGGCCCGAGGCCGATCGCAGCATCTGAACGTCGCGTGATGGCGACGAAGGAACACAAATGAACGCTAATTTCCGCAACTTCGCCCTGTGGGTGATCATCGGGCTTCTGTTGATCGCCCTGTTCCAGCTCTTCCAGAACCCGGGCCAACGCAGCGCGAACAACGAGATTCCGTTCTCCCAGTTCCTGAATCAGGCCGAACAGGGGGAAGTGCGTGAGGTCACCATACAGGGTCAGCAGGTGACGGGCCGCTACTCGAATGGCGGTGGCGTGTTCCAGACCTATGCGCCGGAAGGGGCCAGTGGGTATGTGGAGCTCTTGCGCAACAAGGGCGTCCAGATCAACGCCCGTCCCCCGCAGGAGAATTTCTCTCTCCTCGGAGCGCTGATTTCCTGGTTCCCGATGCTGATCATCCTGGCGATCTGGATTTTCGTCATGCGCCAGATGCAGGGCTCCGGCGGCAAGGCGATGGGCTTCGGCAAGTCGAAGGCCAAGCTTTTGACGGAGGCTCATGGGCGTGTGACGTTCGAGGATGTCGCCGGCATCGACGAGGCCAAGGAAGACTTGCAGGAGATCGTGGAGTTCCTTCGCGATCCGCAGAAGTTCCAGCGTCTGGGCGGTCAGATCCCGCGCGGCGTGCTGCTCGTTGGCCCCCCGGGCACCGGCAAGACGCTGACGGCGCGTGCCGTCGCGGGCGAGGCAAATGTTCCATTCTTCACGATTTCGGGTTCCGATTTCGTGGAAATGTTCGTCGGCGTCGGCGCAAGCCGCGTGCGCGACATGTTCGAACAGGCCAAGAAGAACGCGCCTTGCATCATCTTCATCGATGAGATCGACGCGGTCGGTCGTCATCGCGGCGCCGGTCTGGGCGGCGGCAACGACGAGCGCGAGCAGACGCTCAACCAGCTCCTCGTCGAGATGGACGGCTTCGAGCCCAATGAGGGCATCATCATCATCGCCGCGACGAACCGTCCGGACGTTCTCGACCCCGCGCTGCTGCGTCCGGGCCGGTTCGACCGGCAGATCGTCGTGCCGAACCCGGATGTCGTCGGCCGTGAAAAGATCCTGAAGGTGCACATGCGCAAGGTGCCGCTGGCTCCGGATGTCAACGTGCGTACGCTGGCGCGTGGAACGCCCGGCTTTTCCGGCGCGGATCTGATGAACCTCGTCAACGAGGCGGCCCTTCTCGCCGCGCGCCGGGGCAAGCGCCTCGTCACGATGCAGGAGTTCGAGGACGCCAAGGACAAGGTGATGATGGGGGCGGAGCGCCGCACGCTCGTCATGACCGAGGAGGAAAAGCGTCTGACGGCCTATCACGAGGCCGGTCACGCGCTCGTGGCGCTGCACATGCCGGCGTCCGATCCGATCCACAAGGCGACGATCATTCCGCGCGGCCGTGCGCTCGGCATGGTCATGCGCCTGCCTGAAAAGGACCAGGTTTCGCTCACCCGCGCAAAGTGCAAGGCCGACCTCGCGGTGGCGATGGGCGGTCGCGTCGCCGAGGAAATGATATTCGGATATGAGAAGGTCACCTCCGGCGCTTCGGGCGATATTCAGATGGCGACCAAGCTTGCGCGCGCCATGGCGACGCAGTTCGGCATGTCGGACAAGCTGGGCCCCCTGCTTTACGGCGAGAACCAGGAAGAGGTGTTCCTGGGTCACTCGGTCGCCAAGCATCAGACGGTGTCGGATGAAACGCAAAAGATCGTCGACGCCGAAATCAAGGCCTTCGTCAACGAGGGCTACGAGACCGCGAACCGTATCCTGACGGAGCATTCCGATCAGCTTCATTCGATCGCAAACGGCCTTCTGGAATACGAGACGCTTTCGGGCGACGAGATCAAGGACCTGCTGGACGGCAAGCCTCCCGTGCGCGAATCCGACGATGACCACCCGACGTCGCGCGCTTCGGCCGTTCCCAAGACGGGCGCCAAGAAGCGCGGCGGCGAAGGGGATGAGCCTTCGGGCGGCATGGAGCCGCAGCCGCAGGCGTAAATCCTTCTCGTAAGGTAAAGGCGAAGCACCCGGTCATGGTTTGACCGGGTGTTTTTTTCGTCACAATTCATAATAATTATTGAACGATCCGAAGCACCGAAGGGTGTAAAAAGCTGGAAACCAGATTCCGGCCAAGGCGGCTTGGCGAAGTTGGCGCTGTTCCGGTGCCGGCTTGAGTTATGAGTACAGGGTAACCATGGCGCGCAAACTTTTCGGAACCGATGGCATCCGCGGCGAATCCAACCGCTGGCCCATGACCCCCGAAATCGCCCTCAAGGTCGGAATGGCGGCTGGCCTGTCGTTCCGCAATGGCGGTCATCGCCATCGCGTCGTGATCGGCAAGGACACGCGGCTGTCGGGCTATATGATCGAGAACGCCCTCGTCGCCGGGTTCACCGCCGTCGGCATGGACGTGTTCCTGCTGGGGCCGATGCCGACGCCTGCGGTGGCCATGCTGACGCGTTCGCTGCGATGCGACCTCGGCGTCATGATTTCCGCCTCCCACAATCCGTTCCGGGACAATGGCATCAAGTTTTTCGGGCCCGACGGGTTCAAGCTGTCGGATGCGGTGGAAACGGAGATCGAAGCCCTTGTCGAGTCCGACATGACTTCGAAGCTTTCAGGTCCGGACCGTCTCGGGCGCGCCAAGCGCGTCGACGGCGAGCAGGCGCGCTATGTGGAGTTCGCCAAGCGCACGCTGCCGAGGGACATGAGCCTGGAAGGCTTGAGGATCGCGATAGACTGCGCCAATGGCGCGGCCTACAAGGTGGCGCCGCAAGCGCTCTGGGAACTGGGTGCCGACGTTGTGGCGCTGGGCACGACGCCAGATGGCCTGAATATCAACAAGGAGTGCGGCTCCACCTCGATCAAGGCGCTTCGCGACAAGGTCGACGAGGTTCGCGCCGATATCGGCATCGCGCTCGATGGCGATGCGGATCGCGTTATCATCGTCGACGAGAAGGGCGATGTGATCGACGGCGATCAGCTTATGGCCGTTGTCGCGCAGTCCTGGCAGGAAGATGGCAGGCTTTCGGCGTCTGGCATCGTGGCGACCGTGATGTCGAACCTGGGCCTTGAGCGGTATCTATCGGGCATCGGCCTCACGCTTGCGCGCACGCAAGTGGGAGACCGCTATGTCGTGGAGCATATGCGCGAGCACGGCTTCAACGTGGGCGGAGAGCAGTCCGGCCATATCGTCCTGTCCGACTTCGCGACGACGGGAGATGGTCTGGTGGCCGCTTTGCAGGTGCTGGCCTGCGTCAAGCGTCTTGACCGGCCGGTGTCGGAAGTGTGCCGGCGTTTCCAGCCCGTGCCGCAGATCCTCAAGAACGTGCGCTATTCCAACGGCATGCCGCTTGAGCACGAAAAGGTGCAGTCGGCGATCGAGGAAGGGCGCAAGAAGCTTGGTGCATCGGGGCGGCTCGTCATTCGCCCGTCCGGCACGGAACCGCTGATCCGCGTCATGGGCGAGGCGGATAACGAAGAGGTCCTGAACGGCGTCGTCGACGATATCGTGGACGCCGTGCGCAGCACCGCTGCCTGAGTGTTCCGTACTTCGATTACCGGAAAATTCCGCGTCGGAAATCTTTAGAATTTCTATACGAGAAATACTATTTTTAACCTTGCGTTAAGGTAAAAAAACGCGGTTAAAAATTACGGTTAAACTTAACTTAATGGTTTTCGCCAATTCTTGTCACCGTGCTTCACGGATGCGGCCGGCAACACTTCAGTTGCGGACGCTAAATTTGAGGACGGAGACATGAAGAGTATTGCAAAGGTTTTGTCTCTGGCCGGCGTCGCGATCGTCGTCTCGTCGGTCAGCTTTGCCGCGGACCTGCCTGCGCCCGTTATTGAGCATGTGCCGGAAGTGCCGGTGGCAACCGGCGGATGGTATCTGCGCGGCGATATCGGCTACAAGATCTACGTGGACCCTGACGCGGGATACAGCAACCAGAGCTTCCAGAACGAAAGCATGGACGACACGGCCGTGATCGGTGTCGGCGTCGGCTACAAGTTCAACCAGTATTTCCGCACCGATTTGACCGTCGACTACGAATTCAAGTCCGAATTCGAAAGCCGAACCCCGTGCGCGGCCTGCGGTGCCGGCGGTGGTGCGGGCGTCAGCATAGACAGCGCAAGCATCGATGTGTGGACGATACTATTCAACGCATATGTCGATCTTGGTACCTATGGCGGGTTTACGCCCTACGTCGGCGGCGGTGTCGGCACGTCATACATCAATGTCGGCCAGATCTATTCGAATGTAGGCACTCCGGTTCGGCTGTCCGGCGATAGCCGTTGGGATTTCTCCTGGGCCCTGATGGCAGGCGCGTCCTACGCGTTCAACCCCAACCTTTCGCTGGATGCGGGCTATCGCTACCTGAACATCGGCGATGGCTATTCCGAACCGTACACCACCGCGGGAACGACCGCGAAGGTCCGGTACGAAGACCTTCAGGCGCACGAATTCCGTGTCGGTCTGCGCTACACGTTCGACAGCGCCCCGGCCTATCTCCCGGCGGAGCCGATCGCCACGAAGTTCTGATAATTCAATACCTTGAACTGACGGAAAAGGCCGGCGGACACGCCGGCCTTTTCACGTTTCCATTTAGTGTCTTGTAATGACGTGGCCTTTCCGATAACGCTTTGCGCGGGACATCCCTCCCCAACGAGGGACAACTATCTGGAAGGGTAGATACCATGACCAATGTCCAAAAACCGGCCATGAGGCCGGCCAATCCGTATTTTTCCTCCGGCCCCTGTTCGAAGCGTCCCGGATGGTCGCTCGAAGCGTTGAAAGACGCATCCCTCGGCCGCTCCCACCGCGCGAAAATCGGCAAATCGAAACTCGCTGAAGCAATCGACCTCACCCGAGAGGTGCTTGAGGTGCCGGCGAATTATCGCATCGGCATCGTGCCCGCTTCCGACACCGGCGCCGTCGAAATGGCGCTCTGGTCGCTGCTTGGCGCCCGCCCCGTCGATATGCTTGCATGGGAAAGCTTCGGCTCCGGCTGGGTCACGGATGTCGTCAAGCAGCTCAAGCTTGAAAATGCGCGCCGGATCGAAGCTCCTTATGGGGAGCTGCCGGACCTCTCGCAGGTCGATTTCTCCCATGACGTCGTCTTCACGTGGAACGGAACCACGTCGGGCGTTCGCGTTCCCGATGCGGACTGGATCGCGCCGGACCGCGAAGGCCTGACGATCTGCGATGCCACGTCCGCGGCTTTCGCCCAGAGGCTGGACTTCGCGAAGCTCGATGTCGTGACCTTCTCCTGGCAGAAGGTTCTGGGTGGTGAAGCAGCGCATGGCGTGCTCATTCTCTCCCCGCGCGCGGTGGAGCGGCTTGAAAGCTATACGCCGGCCTGGCCTTTGCCGAAGATCTTCCGCATGACAAAGGGCGGCAAGCTCATTGAGGGCATCTTCAAGGGCGAGACGATCAACACCCCGTCGATGCTTTGTGTCGAGGATTATCTCGACGCTCTTCGCTGGGCGAAGGCGCTCGGCGGCCTCGCCGGGCTCGTCGCGCGGGCGGATGCCAACGCGAAGACGATCGCCGACTGGGTCGGTGATACGCCCTGGGTCGATTTTCTGGCTGTCGATCCGACGACGCGGTCCAACACTTCCGTTTGTCTGAAGATCGTCGATCCGGATGTGACGCGCCTCGATGATGCCGGGCAGGCGGCTTTCGCGAAATCGATCGTCTCGATGCTCGATGGTGAAGGCGTTGCCTTTGATATCGGCGCCTATCGCGACGCGCCTTCGGGTTTTCGCATCTGGTGCGGCGCGACCGTCGAGGCGGCTGACGTAGCTTCCCTTCTGCCCTGGCTCGAATGGGCGTTTCAGGTTGAAAAGTCGAAGCTTCAGGCCGCCGCCTGACCTTTAAGGAAAATTTACAGGAACGGCACCTCGATCCGGCATGTTTGCGTGGCCGGGGCCGTTCGCAATATTCGGAGTAACGTCTATGGCTCCCAGAGTCCTGATTTCAGACAAGCTTTCGCCTGCGGCAGTACAGATTTTCAAGGATCGCGGGCTTGAGGTCGATTTTCAGCCGGACCTTGGCAAGGACAAGGAAAGGCTCGCCGAGGTGATCGGCGAGTATGACGGCCTCGCCATTCGTTCAGCGACGAAGGTAACGGAAAAGATCATCGCCAATGCCGGGCGGCTGAAGGTGATCGGGCGTGCGGGCATCGGCGTCGACAATGTCGACATTCCGGCTGCCACCGCCAAGGGCGTCATCGTGATGAACACGCCCTTCGGCAATGCGATCACGACTGCCGAACACGCGATCGCGATGATGTTCGCCGCCGCGCGCCAGATTCCGGCGGCGGATGCTTCCACCCAGGCCGGCAAGTGGGAAAAGTCGAAGTTTGTCGGCACGGAGATCACGTCGAAGACGCTTGGCCTGATCGGCTGCGGAAACATCGGCTCGATCGTGGCGGAGCGGGCGATCGGCCTGAAGATGCGGGTCATCGCCTTCGATCCCTTTCTTTCCGCCGAACGCGCGATCGAGCTTGGCGTGGAAAAGGTCGATCTCGACGAGTTGTTCCGCCGGGCGGATTTCATCACGCTGCACACGCCGCTTACCGAAAAGACGAAGAACATCATCGATTCCGCCGCGATCGAGAAAATGAAGGACGGCGTTTACATCATCAATTGCGCGCGCGGCGGGCTTGTCGATGAAGGTGCGCTGCGCGATGCGCTCGACAGCGGCAAGGTGAAGGGTGCTGCCGTCGACGTCTTCAGTTCGGAGCCGGCGACGGAGAACATACTGTTCGGCGCGCCGGGTCTTGTCTGTACGCCGCATCTCGGCGCCTCCACCTCCGAGGCGCAGGAAAATGTGGCGCTTCAGGTGGCCGAGCAGATGTCGGACTACCTCCTGAAGGGTGCGGTTTCGAACGCTATCAACATGCCGTCGATCACGGCGGAAGAGGCGCCGATCCTCACCCCCTTCGTGAAGCTTGCCGAGCAGTTGGGCTCTTTCGCCGGCCAGTTGACGGAAACCAGCGTCAGGTGCATTCGCCTTGAATATGAGGGCGATGTCGCGGAGATGAACGTCAAGGCGCTGACGGCGGCGGCCCTGACAGGCTTCCTTCGCCCGCTTTTGCAAACGGTGAACATGGTCTCCGCGCCCGTGCTCGCCCGCGAGCGCGGTATCCAGGTGGAGGATGTGCGCCGTGAGCAGCAGGGCGTTTACGAGAATTATATCCGTCTGACGGTGATCACCGAAAGGCAGGAGCGCTCGGTGGCCGGTACGGTGTTTTCCGACGGCAAGCCCCGCATCATCCAGGTGAAGGGCATCAACATGGAGGCCGAACTCGGCTCCCACATGCTCTATATCACCAACGCGGACAAGCCGGGCTTCATCGGCCATCTCGGCATGGTGCTGGGCGATTCAGGCGTCAATATCGCCACCTTCAACCTTGGCCGCACCGCCCCGGGGGAGGATGCGATCTGCCTTGTCGAGGTCGATGGCGATGTCCCGGCTTCGGTGCTCGATACCATCAATCGCCTTGAGCACGTCAAGCAGGTCAAAACGCTGGTGTTCTGATCCCGGCGCCTTTGTCTGCAATCACCGGCCGGGGCGCCGTTCCCCGGCCGTTTTCATGTCGCGGAGCGAATTGCCATCCGCCGCAGGAAAATGCCCGCCCGCCCATCGAGAACAACGAGCCCGGTCAGGATGACGCCAAGGCCGAGCGCCTGCCTGGGCGTAACGGCTTCGTCCAGGAACGCGGCACTCAGCAGGATCGCGCTCAGCGGTATGAGCAGCGTTACGAGCGAGGCGTTGGTTGCGCCTGCCTTGATCAGAAGTCGGAAGTAGATGAGATAGGCAAGAGCCGTTGAAAGGAGGCCGAGGCAGACAACGTTCAGCCAGGCCGTCTGGCTTGCTTGTGAAAAATCCCATCCGGTCCCCTGCCATATGGCGATGGGCAGCATGATGATGCTCGATCCGGTCAGTTGCCCGGTGGCGGCCGCCATCGGCGACATCGATCTGAAGCGCCGCGCGAAGGTTGCCGCGAATGCGTAGGAGAGCGCGGCGCCAAGGCATGCCAGTTGCGCCCACAGCGGTTCTTCGCCGATTCCGTCGAGCGCCGTTGAAAGCGTGATGGCGACCCCGGCAAAACCGATGAGAACGCCCGCCAGCCGGTTTGTCCTGAAGGGTTCCTGTGCGAAGACGAGCACGGCAACGATCACGGTGAAGATCGGCGTTGCCGCGTTCAGGATCGAGGCAAGCCCGGCGGAAACTGCCGTCTGGCCCCAGAAGATCAGCGAAAACGGCACGGCGTTGTTGAGAAGCCCCATGACGAGCAACGCCTTTAGCTTTCCCGCATCTCTCGGGAACGGGATTTTTCTGAACCGCAGCAGGATATGAAGCGCGCAGGCGGCGGAAAAAACCCTGAAAAACACGAGCACGAACGGCGGGATTTCCGCCACCGCGACTTTCGCGAATAAAAATGCCCCACCCCAGATGAGCGAGAGTACGGAAAGAAGAAACCAGTTCACAAGCGACATTTGTTTTCAACCGGGGTTCCTGACCAGGCGATCCGTATCAAGCACAGGCGAGGCGCGACACCCGGTTTGCGAGCGGGACGGTTGCATTTTATCTGGGAAAACGATCATGCTTCCGGCCGTGTAGCGCCTATAAGGGTTCCCGAACATGACGCGGAAGCGGGATCAAACGATTGACTGAGCAATTGGCATACACTGTTTTTCAAGGCCGCGCTGGCGACCACAACGACTTGGCGATGCCGGGCGCAAGGGCTATCGGAGAAGCTCTGGCCCGCCGTACGGGCATTCAGCCTGTTGTTCTAGGTACGCCAGAACCATGCCTGAATGCCGGATGGCGCGAGGAACTTGATGCCGCCATTTCCGCGCTTTACGAGATGCGGGCCCGCTTTCAAGAAGTGATGGCCAATGGCGCGGTATCGGTCGCGGCGATCAGCCGCTGCGCGGTTTCTCTTGCAACCCTGCCGGCGGTGGCAAAGCATAACCCTTCGGCCTGTGTGGTCTGGTTCGATTCGCATGCCGACCTGAATACCCCGGAAAAGACCGCGACGGGTTATTTGGGCGGGCTGGCCCTCGCCGGTCCGGTCGGGCTATGGGATTCCGGCCTCGGCGCGGGGCTGGGGCTTGGACAGATAGTCCTGGTCGGCCAGCGCGATCTTGATCCGTTCGAGTTGGAACTGATTGAAAAACACCGCATTCCTCACATCAAGCCGAAAGATGACTTGGCGACTGCACTGCGTGAGGCGATTGCGGGACGTCCCGTTTATGTGCACCTGGACTGCGATGTTCTGGATCCGGGTATTGTTCCAACCGACTATGTCCACGAAGGCGGACTGTCTCTGAAAGACCTTCGCATGTGCTCTGATGTGATAGCCGAGCATGAGTTCGTCGGCATCGAAATCGCCGAATTTCAGTATGCATGGGAAGCGGGTGGCGATCCGGTTTCTCCAGAGCCGCTCCTGAACGCTTTGGCGCCGCTCCTGAATAAAGCCATGTAGGCCGGCCAAAGGCTTGTCGACAAGGATTGACATCGCGATGGTCGCATTGGCGAGCGATCTCGCTTGCAAATCGGCCCGGTGCGGCGCAGGGTGAGACGTCTTCCCGCCAGCCACTAATTTCCGATGCCTGACCAGTCTCCGGATGCCGCATTGACCCGCTCGCTTCCCGCGCGCGTTGCTCCGCTCGTCGTATCCGCGGCCCTTCTTCTGGGCGCCAACGGGCTCGCCATGACGGTGATCGCCGTGCGCGGTCGGGTGGAAGGCCTCAGCGACACGATGATCGGCCTGCTCGGATCGGCCTATTACGCCGGGCTCATGCTGGGCGTTCTCGTCACGCCGTTCCTGATCAAGAGGGTGGGGCACATTCGCGTCTTCGCCGCGCTCGCTTCCGTAAGTGCGGTGGTGATGATGGTCCTGCTCCTGATGCCGGCGGGGCCGTTGTGGCTTGCCGCGCGCTTTGCCAGCGGCATCGCGTTTTGCGGCACCGCCATGGTCGTCGAAAGCTGGCTGAACGCGCTTGCCTCCAACGCGGAGCGGGGGCGCGTGCTGTCGGTCTACCGGATCGTCGATCTGGCGGCGGTGACGGGCGCGCAGTTCCTGCTGCCGCTTTATGGCGCCGGCGGATACGAGATCCTCGTCCTCATCGCTCTCTTGTTCAGCCTGGGGCTCGTTCCGGTGGCTCTCGCGCGTGAGGGCAATCCGCCGGTGCATTTGAAGCGCAAGCTCGATCTTGGCGAGATCTTGCGCATTTCACCCGTTGCCATCGTCGGATGCCTGACGATCGGGCTGACCAATGGCGCTTTTCGCTCGATCGGCCCGCTCTATGCCGAAGGTGTGGGGCTTGGCGTCGATGCGGTGGCCTTCTTCATCTCTCTATGGATCGTTGCCGGCGCCATCTTCCAGTATCCGCTCGGCTGGGCGTCGGACCGGGTGGACAGGAGGCTTGTGTTGATGTTCGCGACGATCGGGGCCGGGCTTTCGTGCCTGCTCGTTGCCGGGACGACGGACAAGGCGTTGATATTCACCGGCATATTTTTCTTCGGCGGCTTCGCGCTGCCGCTCTATTCGCTTTCGGCCGCCCATGCGAACGACCATGCGGAGCCGGGCCAGTTCGTGGAACTCGCGGCGGGTCTGACGCTGTCCTTCGCGCTGGGCGCGGTGGTCGGCCCCTTCGCCGCCTCGCTTGTGATCGACATGTTCGGTCCGCGTGCGTTTTTCATCTATACGAGTGCGCTGCATTTCGCTTTGGTAGGCTTCATCGCGCTTCGCATCGCCGCGCGCCGGTCGGTGCCGGAAGGGCGCCGGCGGCCATTCGTCTGGCTCTTGCGCTACTCGCCGATGATATATCGCCTTGCCCGCAACGGCGCGGGGCAGGCGAATGGCGACAGGCGTGAAAAAGAGCCGCGGAAATGAACGGATTGGCCGCGTTTCGGGGTCGCCAGCCACGCCGGAGATCGCTATAGTCCGGCGCGTTTGCCCTAGGGTAGCTTGCCTGGGCATTTCGCGTGTTCGCGGACGCGGCCGTGCTGATTGGCCGTCTTCGCAATCTTGCTCAGGAAGGTAGTGCTACATGGCCAATGTCGTCGTCGTCGGGTCGCAATGGGGAGACGAGGGAAAAGGCAAGATCGTCGACTGGTTGTCCGAGCAGGCGGATGTCGTCGTGCGTTTCCAGGGCGGGCACAACGCCGGGCATACGCTCGTGATCGACGGTGTCAGCTATAAATTGTCGCTGCTTCCCTCCGGTGTCGTGCGTGGCAAGCTTTCGGTCATCGGCAACGGTGTCGTCATAGATCCGCATGCTCTGGTCGCGGAGATGGAACGGCTTTCCGAGCAGGGCGTCAACGTTTCGCCGGACACGCTGAAGATCGCCGACAACGCGACGCTCATTCTCTCGCTTCATCGCGAACTCGACGCGCTGCGCGAATCGGCGGCTTCGGGCACGAAGATCGGCACGACCAAGCGCGGCATCGGTCCGGCCTATGAGGACAAGGTCGGGCGCCGGGCGATTCGGGTGATGGATCTGGCCAATCTGAAAACGCTGCCTGCAAAGATCGACCGCCTGCTTGCCCACCATAATGCCCTTCGCAAGGGCCTCGGCGAACCGGAGGTCGACGCCAGGACGATCTACGAGGAGCTCGCAAGCGTCGCCGAGCGGGTGCTTCCTTTCATGGATACCGTCTGGGCGTTGCTGGACAAAAAACGCCGCGAAGGCAGCCGTATCCTCTTCGAAGGCGCGCAAGGGGCGCTGCTCGACAACGACCACGGCACCTATCCCTTCGTGACGTCTTCCAACACGATCGCGGGTCAGGCCTCCACCGGTTCGGGCCTCGGGCCCGGCGCGATCGACCATGTGCTCGGCATCACCAAGGCGTATACGACGCGCGTGGGCGAGGGGCCCTTCCCGACCGAGCAAACCAACGAAATAGGCGAATTCCTGGGCTCGCGCGGCCATGAATTCGGTGTCGTTACGGGCCGCAAGCGCCGCTGCGGCTGGTTCGATGCCGTGCTGGTGCGCCAGACCGTTTCGGTCAGCGGCATAAACGGCATTGCGCTGACGAAGCTGGATGTGCTCGACGGGCTGGACGAGATCAAGATCTGCGTGGCCTATGAGCTCGACGGCAAGCGGATAGACCATCTGCCGGCGTCCCAGGGCGCTCAAATGCGGGTGAAACCGATTTACGAAACCTTGCCGGGCTGGAAAGAATCCACGCAAGGTGCAAGAAGCTGGGCGGATCTGCCGGCCCAGGCGGTGAAATATGTGCGTCACGTGGAGGAGTTGATCGGCGCGCCGGTTACATTGCTGTCCACCAGTCCGGAGCGGGATGATACAATCCTTGTCCAAAATCCGTTTCAGGATTAAGCGTAAAGCTTGATTCGCGGCGGGAACGAGCGAGCATATGGCGGATTACTATTCGGTTTTGAAGAAAACCGTTGCAGCACTTCCTGAAAATACCGGTGCCGCACGGCGTAACATTTATCAGCGCGCCCGTACCGCGATCGTCGGTCAGTTGAAGGCGTATGATCCGCCGCTGTCACCTTCGGAGATCACAAACGAGCAGCTGCGTCTCGAAGAGGCCATTCGCAAGGTCGAGGCGGAAGCCGCGCGTGAAACCCTTGGCCTGAACAGGCCGCCCGAAGAACCTGCCGCGCCCGGTTTTGCGCGCAAGCCGGAAGAAAAAGGCGCCGCCGCCGCGGTCGAGACGCCGGGACCGGGCCGGGACAGCGCGGGGGATGCGCCGCCGCTCGAAACCCCGCCGGTTGGCGAACCTCCTTCGGCGAAAAGGCCCGCGGATGCCGGGGGCGGTGCCGAAAACGGACGCAAGGAGCCCGCTTTCGAAGGCGGTGTGGCGGATACCGCGCCTCGCGCGGAGCCGGGCTTCGAAGAGACGCCCCCCGTTGCGCCGTCAAGTGAAAGCGCTGTCAAAGCGGAAAAGAAGGGCGGGCGCGACAAACGCTCGGGCCGGCGCGCGAAAGAGAAAAAGCCGGCCGCCGCCCGTCCGCCCGCGCATGACCGCCCTTCGCGCATTCCCGTGGTCGTGTCGATCATTGTGGCCCTGCTTGTTCTGGTCGGGATTGGAGCCATAGGCTATTCGCAGCGTGATGCTCTGCTCGCCTTGCTGGAGGATACCGGTAAGGAAGCATCGTCCATCGCGGATGTCACACCGGCTTCCACCGACGACAAGAGCGGGGAAAACGCAGGCTCCCCGGCGTCGAACGGCAAGATCGATGCCCGCCTGCCGACGGCGGGCGGCAACGGCGAGTCCGCGGCGGCGCCCGATGCGCGTACGGTAACGACCACTCGAATTTCACCCGCCACGTCGAACGGCGGCACAAGCGCGGCGCGCCAGGAAGATGTGAGAAGCGTGGAACCGCGCCAGGTGGGCCCTGGAATCGCATCTGCGCCCTCCGGGCAGACGGCAAGCCCGGCTCCTTCTGCGGCGGATGATGGGGCCGATGCGGCCGCGCCCCAGGTAAACGCGCCCGCCGCCGATACCTCGGCCGGACCCGCCACTCAGTCTCAAAGTGCGGGGAACGGAAGCGATGCGGCATCGGATGATTCGGTGCGCAAGGTCGAAACAGCCTCGATCTCGCCGGATACCGGTTCCAACGCCGACTCTGGCGGCAATGCCCCTGCGGGTGCTGCCGTGGCTCAGCGCTCGATCCTCTACGAGGAGGGGCCGGACAGCAACGGATCGGGGTCCGCTTCGCCGGGGCAGGCGGTATGGTCGATCGAAGGCGGATCGAATGGCGAGGATGCGGTTTTGCGGATCGATGCGAATATCACCGACCGCAACATCAGCGCCGAAGTGACGATCAAGCCCAATACGGACGATTCCCTGCCCGCGAGCCATCTTGTGGAGGTTCAGTTCGAATTTCCTCAGGAACTTGCGGGAAATGGCGTCGCGAACGTGCCGGGCCTCGTCATGAAGAGAACCGAAGAGGCTCGTGGCGATGCCCTGATCGGTGCTTCGGTCAAGGTCGCGGACAATCTGTTCTGGGTGGCGCTTTCCAATGTTCCGAGCGAGCGTGACCGCAACATGTCGTTGCTGCGCGAACGGGGCTGGATAGACATCCCGATCCTTTACGAGGATGGCAAGCGCGCGATCCTGACGCTTGAGAAGGGAACGCCGGGTACGCGCGCCGTCGAACAGGCATTGGCATCCTGGCAGTGAGTGCAAGGCTGTCCGGTTGAGACGTCCCGGCCCGTGTTAGCGGATCGCGAGAGCCGGGAACCAACGTTTAGCCCGCGCGTTAGCGCCCTTCCTTGAAAAGAGCGAGCTTCTCCCCCGACCTGATCGGAGGGTCTCCATCCATGCGCCGTGTCTTGCCGTCACGCCACATGCCGTATCTACTCCTTCGTCATCGCCGGGCTTGACACGGCGACCCATACTGTAAGGCCGTTCCGGAGATTGTGGTTGCCCGAGTCAAGCCCACTGCTGTCCGGTTAAGAATTGTTGGACAAAGTGCACGGTGTTGATTCTACTCATGTTCGAGCGTTTGGCGACGACCTCGGACACGAATTGGGAGCAACACCGTGCGACATCACAATAGCGTTTTTCACGGCCTGCAAAAGCACATTCCCTGGGCGCGGTTTAATGCGCTTGTGGAGCGCTACGGTGCTGACCGGCGGGTGAGGCGGCTTTCGACGAAAAGCCAGTTTCTGGCGCTGCTTTATGGCCAGCTTTCCGGCGCCGCGTCGCTGCGTGAACTCGAGAGCGTGCTCGCCTCTCATCAAACCGGTCTCTATCACGTCGGTGCGCGCGCGCCCTCGCGCTCCACCCTGGCCGACGCCAATGCCAGGCGCCCGGCCGATCTTTACGGCGACCTGTTCGCGCTGATGGTTGCCCAGGCCGGCGCCGGCCTGCGGCGCAAGATGCGCAATGCCGTGCGCATCCTTGATGCCACCAAGATCAAACTAACCGGTCTCAGCGATGGATGGGCCCGCTTCTCCGACCAGCTGACCGCCGCCAAACTGCATGTGATCTACGATCCCGACGCGGGCCTGCCGCTTTCGGCCCGCACTACAGCCGTCACCGTCAACGACATCACCCCCGCCAAGCAACTGACCTGCGAGCCGGGGGCCACCTACATATTCGATCTTGCCTACTACGATTATGCATGGTGGGCCGGCTTGCATGCCGCTGGCTGCCGTTTTGTCACCCGGTTCAAGACCAACACCCGGCTTGAAGAGACCGCTCGCCTTGCGACCGCACCCGGCTCCAACGTTCTGTCCGACCGCATCGGCCTGTTGCCCCGCCGACTGGCTTACGCCCGCAAAAATCCGATGAGCGATCCCGTGCGAGAGATCGTCGTGCGGATCAAAACCGGCAAGACACTGCGCCTTCTCACCAACGACCTCGACGCACCGGCCGACGAAATCGCCGAACTCTACAAGACCCGCTGGCAGATCGAACTGTTCTTCAAGTGGATCAAGCAGAACCTCAAAATAAAGCGCTTCCTCGGCACATCGCAAAACGCCATCCGAATCCAGCTCTACGTGGCCCTGATCGCCTTCGTGCTCATCCGCATGGCCCATCGCGCGCAGACCGCAATCGCCTCGCCACTCACTCTGTTGCGCCTCATCCGCGCAAACCTCATGCATCGAAAGGACATCGATGCTCTCGACAAGCCTCCACGAAATCCAAAACTTGACCACCGCCAAATCGAGTTCTGCGGAATATGAAACCTAAACCGGACAGCAGTGGGTCAAGCCCGGCGATGACGACAAAGAGGGTCAGCGTCTCTCTCCGCCATCACCTCCTCTCCGAGGTCACCCCGGGCTTGACCCGGGGCCTATTCCACGTCGCCAAATGCTTCGAAAGATCGAACTACTCGCAGCATCGACACGCAGAAATCATTGCCACCCTCGTATGTGGAAGCGTGATTGGATCCCGGGTCAAGCCCGGGACGACGGCGGAGAGTGGATAGGCGCCGTGCAAAAAAAAACGTCAGTGAAATCGTGGCCGCACAACGGTAGTTCCAGCCCAGGCATAACGATAAATCAGTCAGTGCCTCTCTTCGCCGTCGCCCCCGATCATATCGAAAACCGCACATCTGCCCATTCGCCTGCGGGCCGAATAGTTCGGCAAGCCTCTTGCAAAAACGGCGTTACTCTATAGTTTCTTCGGTATTCCGAGGGGTGTTCCCGCCGGATTGTCGCTTGCGCCCCTACCGGGCAAGGCGGCGGTCGCTTCGTGGCGGGGGCTGAGATGGCAGACTTGCCGGACCCTTAGAACCTGATCCGGGTCATGCCGGCGAAGGGACTGGAACCCGAGCCTCTTTCCCGGATCTCCACTGTCGCATCACCCGATGCGGAGAACGGAGATCCTTTGATGTCGTTACTACGCCGAACTGCGGCGATTGCCGGTCCGAACGAAGTTGCGCTGAACGGCGCCGGCCTGTCCCGTGCTCTTGGCCGTATCGCGCGCCCGCTTTCACGTGTCGCGATAATGACCGCCGCATTCATTGTCCTTTGGGCTGCATTGGTGCGCTGGTTCGCCATTCCGCCTTACCTGCTTCCCGGTCCCGAACGCGTCTTTCACGCCTTCGTCGAGCGTTGGTGGTTTCTCCTCGACCATGCACGCATCACGGCGGTGGAAACGGTCATCGGCTTTATTTGCGGCGTTGCCGGAGGCGTGATCTTCGCACTGCTGATGACGCTTTCTCCGCTTCTTCGGCGGGTCCTGCTGCCGCCGATCCTGGTAACCCAGGCCTTGCCCGTCTTCGCCATCGCGCCGATCCTGGTTTTGTGGCTCGGCTTCGGGCTCGCGTCCAAGGTCGTCATGGCCATGCTGGTGATCTTCTTTTCCGTCACCTCCACCTTTTATGACGGCCTCAGGCGCACGGAGACGGGACTTCTCGATCTGGCGGGCCTTTATCGGGTTTCGAAATTTCAGGAACTCCTGCACTTTCGCATTCCCGCTGCCCTGCCGGCCCTTTCGTCCGGCGTTCGCATCGCCGCCGTCTTCGCGCCCATAGGGGCGGTTATCGGCGAATGGGTCGGTGCGAAGGGTGGGCTTGCCTTCATCATGCTCCAAAGCAACGCGCGCATGCAGGCGGACGTGATGTTCGCAGCCCTCATCCTGCTTGCGGTCATGGTGCTTTTGCTGCGCGCGATCGTGGAAGGCGCAACCCGGCACCTTGTGCACTGGCAGCCGGAAGACTAGGTCACGGACCCATAATTAAGGCAGGAATGGCGCTACAAACGGCAAAGAGATGCAAGGAGAAGGGCGCGGAGCGGGTCTGCCACCCGGTCAAGCGCTTCGACGTGGCAGCTCGAAGCCGTTTGCGCGTCCTTTCAGGATATGGCGGATTTGCCCGACGACATCGTTGCAAGCCTTTGAAAACCGGACGGTTTCCCGCAGGCTTGCGCCTCGTATCCGAACAAATCAGCTCATACCATTTCAGTCTTATTTATGAGTCCGTGACCTGGACACCCGTCCCCATCCCCACCTCAGGAGAAAGATATGCTCCGCAATTTCGCGATATCGCTTGTAATGGCGCTGGCCCTTGCGGCCCCGGCGAAAGCCGCCGACAAGCTCACGGTTCTGCTGGACTGGTTCACGAATCCCGATCACGCGCCGATCATCATCGCGCAGGCGAACGGTTATTTCGCCGATGTCGGGCTGGATGTGGAGCTGATAGAGCCTGCCGATCCCGCGCTGCCGCCCAAGCTCGTCGCGGCCGGGAAGGGGGATATCGCCATCTCCTATCAGCAGACCCTGCATGCGCAGGTGGATGAAGGTTTGCCGGTCGCGCGCATAGGCACACTGGTCGCAACGCCGCTCAACTCGCTGATCGTGCTCGAAGAGGGGCCGATCGACACGCTTGCCGATCTGAAGGGCAGGAAGATCGGCTTTTCGGTGTCGGGCTTCGAGGACGCGATGCTCAATGCCATGCTGAAATCGCAGGGGCTGACGGTGGAGGACGTGGAGCTTATCAACGTCAATTTTGCCCTGTCGCCGGCCCTTCTGTCTGGGCAGGTCGATGCCGTCATCGGCGGGTACCGCAATTTCGAGCTGACGCAGATCGAACTGGAAGGCAAGAAGGGCAAGGCCTTCTATCCGGAGGAAAACGGCGTTCCCGTATTCGACGAGTTGATCTTCATCGCGCAGCGGGAAAAGACGGGGGACGATCGTTTCCCGCGCTTTCTCGAAGCGGTAGAAGCGGCCACCATTTTCCTCACCAATCATCCGCAAAAGGCGTGGGAAGCATTTATCGAGGCTTATCCGAGCCTTGATGACGAGCTGAACCGCCGCGCCTGGTTCGATACGCTTCCCCGCTTTGCCAAGCGCCCGGCGGCTCTTGATAGCGGCAGATACCAGCGTTTTGCCGAGTTCCTGAAGGAGGCCGATCTTATTCGTGAGGTGCCGCCGGTGGAATCCTATGCTGTTGAGATCAGATAGAGCCCCGGGAGCGGCGGCTGAGCCAGGAATTTTATCAGCCGCCGGCCGTTCGCATGCGTGGCAGGGCCGCGATCCTCGCTTCGAGACTGGCATAGAAATCGGACAGGTTGTCCCGGGCAAGGCGCCGGCATTCTGCCAGGCACATCCGGGCTGCATCTGCACTTTCGGCGTCGATTGCCGAAATGAGCCTGCCGTGAACCTCGCACAGCTCCTTGAACGCATCGCTTTCGGCGTAGTCCGGCGGGCCGATGAGGGCGTGCAGCTTCACCGGGTGGGATTTGCCTTTTAGCGGGATCGAGCCTGCCTCCAGATAGGCGAATTCGGGTGCCGCCTGCATCGTATCTTCGGAGACGAGGCAGGTCGCGCCTATGGCCTTGCAGCTTGATTCGATACGCGCGGCGATGTTCACCACATCTCCGATCACCGAATAGTTGAATCGCCGGGTCGAGCCCATGTTGCCCACGCAGGCCGGCCCGCTGTTGATCCCCACGCCGATGCGGACATCTTGTGACGGCAGACCCCGCGTCTTGAAGCCGAAGGCATCCTCCTCGTTCAGCCGGTTGACGGTTTCGGCAAGTGCCAGGGCCGCCCGGCAGGCGTGCGCGGCATGATCCTCGATCGCCAGAGGCGCATTCCAGAACGCCATGATGCTGTCGCCGATATATTTGTCGATCGTACCGCCCTCGGCCTGGATGGCTTCCGACAGGGGAGAGAACAGCGTGTTGAGGAAGCCGACCAGGTCCGTCGGCGAGAGTTGCTCGGAAATCGGCGTGAAACCGCGCACGTCCATGAAAAGGATCGTCATCTCGCGCATTTGGCCGCCGAGCTTGAGGTGTTCGGGTGCCGTTTCCAGCCTCCTGACGAGTTCGGGCGAAAGATATTGCCCGAAGGCGGTGCGCACGAATTTCTTCTCCCGCTCGGTGAGCAGGTAGAGAAGCGCCGTAGCGGTCGCATAGACGAGGAGATTCGCCAGCGCCGGATAGACGGGGTCTATGAGCAGGCTTTGCTCCTTGAAGAGATAGGCGGCTCCGCCAAGGATGATCGCGGCGGAGATACCGCCGAACGCCGCCGTCCAGCCGGCGCCGAGCCAGGGAAGCGCCGAAATGATGAACAGGCCGAGCATGAAGGTGACGATCAATTCAAGGCCGTAGGCCCAGTCGGGACGCGTGAGGAACCGGCCCGTCGTTATCTGCTCCAGTGCTTGCGCGTGAACCGAAACGCCCGGCACCAGCTCGCCGAGCGGCGTGACGCGAATATCGGACAGACCGACCGAAGACGTGCCGATGAGCGCGATCCTGCCTTCGACCGCTGCAGCGGCCTTGGCTTCCTTTTCGGGCTCAAGGATATCGGCTGCGGAGATGTAGCGCTCGCTCCTGTCCCGGTCGAAGTGTAGCCAGATTTCGCCCGTCGCCGTGGTCGGAATTTCGAATGCGCCCACCTTGATCGCCGTAATTGCCGGCGCGCCGCTGTCTATCTCGCCGCTTGATGCTGTCGTGCGTATCAGGATCCCGGAAGCGCCTTGCGCTACCCTGAGCGCCTCGACGGAAAGGCCGGGATAGAGCTTCTCCCCGTCGCTGAAGACCAGTGGTAGGCGGCGGACCACGCCTGCCGTATCGTGAAGCGACAGGCTCACGCTGCCGACGCCGGCTGCGGCATCCTCCAGCAACGGAAGGCTCGTCAGCGAATCCAGGAACGTCGGCACGAGTTTCGCCGGGTCGTGTCCGCCGTAGGCGAAGCCCGCTTTTGCTGCCGGCCGCTTGTTGCCGGGGGAGGGCAAGGTCGCGAACCCGACCACCACGGACCGGTTCTCGATCGCGGAGGCGAAAAGGCTATCAGTGTCGGGCAGTTTTCCCGCAATTGCCTCGAGCTCCGCCGTGTTGGAATTTTCCTCGAGGCCGAGATTTCGCAAAATACGGCGCGGCGAATTGCGGTCCGGTTCGGCGAAGATGATGTCATAGGCGATGGAAGCTGCGCCAAGCTCCGATAATCGCTGCGTCAGTTTGGCGAGGAGGTCCCTCGGCCAGGGCCATTGTCCGTATTCGCCAAGCGAACTTTCATCAATATCTACAATCACCACCGGCGCCGATTCATACGCCCGCGGCCAGATTCTCTGGAATGCATCGAACGTCAATTCGCGCACGGAAGACAGGAAAAACGGGTCAAAACCGCGAAGTCCGGTGACGGTTGCCAGGACCATGCCTGCTACAACCGGGACAAGAAGCTCTTTGCGCCGAAAAAGGCCCATGCACTATCCCAACGTTTAGAAAAGTCCGCGAAAAATCGCGGACTTTTGTTGGTCACGTTAGGTAATGAGAAAAGATCGTGCAAGAAGCGTGGCCTGCCCGAGCTTACGGTCGGAGCCCGGCGTTATGTCAATTCCGCTGGGCGTTGCTCAAGCGCGCGGGCGCTTTTCTTGACGGCTTTTTGCACCTTCTCGAACGCTCGAACCTCGATCTGGCGCACACGTTCGCGGCTTACTCCGAACTCGCCGGAAAGCTCCTCCAGCGTTATCGGATCCTCCGAAAGCCGTCGGGCCTCGAAAATCCGCCGCTCACGGTCGTTCAGGACGCTCATCGCGTCTTTCAGCAGCTTGATGCGATGATCGTGCTCTTCCTGGTCGGCAAGGATTTCTTCCTGGGATTCGGAATCGTCCACCAGCCAGTCCTGCCACTCGCCTCCGTCGGCTTCCTGACGGATCGGCGCATTGAGTGAGGCATCGCCGCCCAGGCGCCGGTTCATGGAGACGACGTCATCTTCGCTGACGCCGAGCTTCGTCGCGATCTCCTGCACGTGTTCAGGCTTGAGGTCGCCGTCGTCCAGCGCCTGGATGCGGCCCTTCAGGCGGCGAAGGTTGAAGAAAAGGCGCTTCTGGCTTGCGGTCGTGCCCATCTTCACAAGGCTCCAGGACCGCAGGATATACTCCTGGATCGAAGCCTTGATCCACCACATCGCGTATGTGGCAAGGCGGAATCCCTTGTCGGGCTCAAAACGCTTGACGGCCTGCATCAGGCCGACATTCCCCTCCGATACGACCTCGGCTATCGGAAGACCATAGCCGCGGTAGCCCATCGCGATCTTAGCCACGAGGCGCAGATGCGACGTAACGAGCTTTTCCGCCGCTTCCGTATCGTCATGCTCCTTGTAGCGCTTGGCGAGCATGTATTCTTCCTGCGGCTCCAGCATGGGAAACCGCCGGATTTCATCCAGATATCGGGATAACCCACCTTCCGCCGAGGTGAGTGCAGGTATGTTCTGGGCCATTGTATGCGCCCCCTTTCATCCTCCTCGCGCTTCCGCTCCGGCTCCCCTTGCGATGGACCAGCCGATGACTTGGCAAACGCTTGATTTACGGTGCCCGTTCCGGCGCACCGACGAAGAATATATAGAACGCAATGAGTCAAAACCACGGCCTTGACCCGGAAAATGTTTGTCAAAGTGTATCAAACGCATCGAGAAGGGCCTGAAAATCATCAGGAATCTCGGATTTGAAACGCATCAGATCACCGGTTTCAGGATGCGCGAATGCCAGCAGCCCCGCATGCAACGCCTGGCGCGGGAACCGGGCGGCCGCGGACCTTGCGGGCTCGGCGAGGCGAGCTGCTTTCGTGCGAAATCCCGCACCATAATCTGCATCGCCGATCAACGGATGGCCGATGTGCGCCATGTGAACGCGAATCTGATGCGTGCGGCCGGTCTCCAACCTGCAGGCGATCAAGCTTGCCGGCGCATCGCCATCTCCGCTTCCGTACCGCTTTATCATCTGCCAATGGGTGATGGCCCGGCGCCCGCCCGACCGTGTAACCGTGATTTTCTGCCGATTTGTGACCGAACGGGCGAGCGGCGCATCGATCGTTCCCCTGAAGGTGCCGGGCGCTCCCCAAACCAGCGCCGTGTAGCTGCGTTCCAGCGGGCCCGATCGCCCGTGATCGGCAAATTGCGCCGCCAGGCCTTGATGCGCCTTGTCGGTCTTGGCGACGACGAGCAGACCGCTCGTATCCTTGTCGAGCCGGTGGACGATGCCGGGCCGTTTCACGCCGCCGATCCCGGACAGCGTATCGCCGCAGTGATGGATCAGCGCGTTGACGAGGGTGCCGGTCCAGTTGCCGGCGCCCGGATGAACCACCAGCCCCGCGGGCTTGTCGATGACGATGAGGTGCTCGTCTTCGTAAACAACATCGAGCGGGATGTCCTCCGGCTGCGGTTCAGCCGGTTCCGCTTCCGGGATAGCCATAACGATGGTATCACCTTCGTTGACCCTGTATTTGGGCTCCACTATGGTCTCGCCGCCAACGCAGACCTGTCCTTGCCTGATAAGTGTCTGGATCCGGTTCCGGCTGATATCCGGCGTCTTGCGGGCTATCAGCTGGTCGAGACGGATACCGGCTTCGGGGGCCGTCACTGCTATCGTTGCCACCATTTCCAGGTTTTCGGCGCTCTCTTCGCCGATTTCCATTTCGTCCGGAGACCTATTCTGCATGAGCCAATCCGCCTTCGATGATGATCCGGACAAGGAGCCGCCGCTCGATCCCGCCGCCGAGCGCCTGCAACGAAAACTGAAGCGCCTGCTCGCCGTCTCCAGTCTCGTCATGGTTTTGGGCTTCATCGCCGTATTTGCCGCAATCGTATATCGCGTCACATCGAACGATGCGCAAGCCGACCTCGATGCGATCGCCGCAACCGTTGCAATAGAGGCAGGTGCGGAAGTCGCCGATGTAGAGATTGCCGATGGCCGCGTTATCGTCCTGCTGCGAAAGGAAAATGGCACTTCGCTCGTCTATATAGACCCCGCGACCGGTCGTGAGACAGGCAGGACGGAGTTCGTTGCACGCTAAAGGGAAAAAAGGTTCCGGCCGGGCCATGTCGTTTTTCCCCACAGTGGAATTTTTGCCGGAAAGAAGACTTGCAATAAGCCGGGCGAGCGGTTAGATAACCGCCTCTGTCCGAAGGACACGACCGCTGCCCCCATCGTCTAGCGGTCTAGGACGCCGCCCTCTCACGGCGGAAACAGGGGTTCGAGTCCCCTTGGGGGTGCCAATTAAATCAAGAACTTAGCTTGAAAATTCTCTATTTCATCGAATAACCGACGAATAAGCATTGACGAACGACGGTGAACGTTGACGAAAAAACCGCCGCGTTTTCGATGCGGCGCGCATTGAGTTATCGACTGATGCAAAAGGGGCCGGAGCTACGCGTGTGGGATTTGGCCGCGCCGGCGAAGCTCTCGTCATGGCATTCCAGACCTCAAGATCCAGAAAATGCCCTTCAGGACACGCCTGTCATCCTCATGTGGTGCGCTTTGCGGCTTGCAAGGAAGGATTGGTGCAACCAATCGCCTGATCTTGCCTGCTGAGCAGGTCCACCGTTATGGTTAGGGATCAGAGGGCTTGAGTTGCTACTGCGGCTTGGACCACGCGGCTGGAGATTTTCCGGGGATTTGGGCTCAGGGCAACTGCATCACATCTGCGCGATTCATCAGCACGACAGACATTACGGCAACCCAAGCACCAACGATATAGAATTTGTCCAGCTTCTCAATGGCTCCGTCAGTCCCTGGAGAATGGGTCACGGAACGACCGGATCTGTGGCAAGATTCAGGTGAAGCTCGCTGCCGGTGTAGGGATGGGCGGCAATCGCAGCGTCGTTCAATTCGACACCAAGCCCCGACGCAGTGGGCGGGATGACATAGCCATCCTCCCATCTGATCGAAGTGGACAGAAACTGCATGAACGGTCCGTCGAACCGCCCGATGGATTCTAGGATCAGAAAGTTCGGGCTGCAGGTGGCGATCTGTATATTCGCGGCCGCCACGACCGGCCCACAGTAGAGATGCGGTGCGATCTGTGCTGCGCGGGTTTCGGCCATCGAGGCGATCTTCTTGGCCTCCAGAATTCCGCCGACCCGCCCGAGGTTCATCTGCAGGATCGAAGCGGCTCCCGCCTCCAGGAGGCGAGCAAATTCATGCTTTGTCGTCAGCCGCTCTCCCGTTGCAATCGGGATCGAGGTGTAGCGCGCGACCTCGGCCATGTCGGCAGGGTTTTCCGGAGGCAACGGCTCTTCGAACCACAGAGGATCATAGGCTTCAAGGCGCCGCGCCATGCGTTTCGCGCCGGAAACGGTAAACTGCCCATGCGTTCCGAACAAAAGGTCGGCGCGGGTGCCGACCGCCTCTCGAATGCGCTTGCAAAACCGCTCGGACCGATCAAGGTCGCTCAGGAGAGGCTGGTGGCCGTCATAGATCGTATAAGGGCCCGCGGGGTCGAATTTCACTGCCGTGAAGCCCTGCTCAACCGCCTTCACAGCCGCTTCCGCCGCAAGGTCCGGGTCGTTGTAGACGTTGGGCGCTTCCGGGTCGGGGTAGACATCGCCCGTGGGCGGGTAGAGGTAGGTATAGCTGCGCAACCGCTCATGCACCTTGCCGCCCAGAAGCTGGTAGACCGGCTGATCGGCAGCCTTGCCGATTATGTCCCAACACGCCATTTCCAGCCCGGAAAGAACGCCCATCACCGTCACATCCGGGCGCATGGTGAAGCCCGCGCCATAGGTCTTGCGCCAAAGCTTTTCGATGTGATGCGGGTCTTCGCCTTCGAACTGGCGGGTGAAGACCTCCACCGCCATTTGCGCGCAAAGGTCCGGCCCGAATGTGGCGTTGTAGATCTCGCCGACACCGCTGATCCCGCAGGCTGTGGTCAGCCGTGCGAAGATGAAGTAGCGCCCGCCGTGGCGCGGCGGCGGGTTGCCGACGACGAAGGTTTCGATCTTGTCGAGTTTCATGGGATGGAACTTTTCCCGTCAGGCGTTATGCACGTCAACCCCGGCAGCGTGGATGGCGAGCATGATGATTGGGCCATTGGTGTCGCAGAAGTGACATTCAAAAAAGTTCCGCCTTCGCAAGCAAGGCGCACGGCCCTGCCAGACCCTAGATAACCGAAAAAACGTGGCACAGAATGTGGTGCCTTTACAGGGGAACGTTTGTTGATCGGCTCTCGAAGAGCACGGCACTCAAGTGCCTGGCAAATTACGCACCGGTTGCAATGAGCCAAATCGTCATTGTTGGCATCGATATCGCCAAGCACGTCTTTCACGTACACGGGTCAGATTAAGCCGTGCGTCAGGTCTTCAGTCGCCGTTTGCGACGTTCCCAGGTTGCAGCGTTCTTTGCGAACCTGCCGCCTTGCCTCTTCGGTATGGAAGCCGGTTGCGCAGCCCACCATTGGGCGAGAACGATCAAGCGCTCCGGACACGATTTGAAGCTGATGCCACCGCGCAGCAAATCGATGAGGTCGCGTCGCGGCTGATCGAAACCCCCGGCGTCGGCCCGCTTATGGCGAGCGCGTTTGCCGCGAGCGTCGAAGGCGCAGGCGCCTTTAAGAACGCGCGGCGCTTTGCCTCGTGGCTGGGCTTCACTCCGCGCCAGAATTCAAGCGGCGGTAAGGAAAAACTCCTCGCGATTTTGAAACGCGGCGACGTTTATCTCAGACCGCTCCTCATTCATGGTGAGCGGTCTCTATTGCGATCGAACGCGTCGTGCTCGCCGGCGCTGCGTGCCTAGGGTCCAGACCCTAGAGCATATCCCGCGAAATCCGGATCGGATCTCGCGACAAGGACATGCTCAAGATATTGATTCTGGAGCGAATTCTTGTCACGAATGCGCTCCCGCTTTCGTGGAAAGCGCTCTAGATCTCAGACCTGAAAGAACGGCGGTACACGAATGTTGCGACAGTGGCGCTCGCCAATAAACTTGACCGCATGATCCGGGTCGTGATGTCAAAAGGCGAGCGCATCAAATGATCTGAGAGTTCCCACCCAGGATTGCTGAAGCTGAAGATTGTCATGGCGCAACGGCCGCACCGGGGCCAGTTCACTCCGGGTAGCCCAACGAGCCTGCAATGCTCGAACGTCCGATTGCGGAACCATTTCGCGTATGTCCATGTAGGCTAGAGGCCGCTCGATCTCTATGATAGGCCGGATACATGACTGCAATCGATCCATTCGCTAGCGGACAATCAATGCTGGTCATATGCGCCTCCGTACATAGAGCGACGACTTCGTCATGGATCGCACCCACGTCGGCAAGGCATTCCGCATGATCACGTTGATCGACCAGTACAGCCATGAAAGCTTGGCCATCCCTGTGAAGCGTAAGCTGAACAGCTAGGACGTGCTGCATATTCTGCATAAGCTGTTTTTGCGCCATGGCCCGCCTGAACACATTCGTTCCGACTGACCGGGTTCCCTTTGGTGCTCCTGTTCGAGAGTTGGAATCCAGCATGTGGTCTACTCAGGTGATGACATTTGGCTCCGACCGCCCGAGGCGTTCCAGTTCCGAAATTTCCCGTGCAGCCTGGATGACAGATGCCAGGGCGTCCTGCGTATCCCGGAACAGCTTGCTTTCTTCCGTTTCCAGGTTTTCAAGATAAATGCGGAGCGTAGCGCCGACAGTTCCGGTTCCGGACAAACGGAAAACGGCGCGTGCGCCACCCTCAAAGAGAATACGTATGCCCTGCCGCAGGCTCCGAGATCCGTCGACCGGATCGAGATAGGCGAAATCGTCACAGCTTGAAATGGTCAACCCGGAGAAGCTTTTGCCCGGAAGGTCGGGAAGTTTGCCTCGCAACCCATCCATGAGCGCATTGGCGTCTTCAGCGGGAATGGCTTCGTAGTCATGGCGTGAATAGTAGTTCCGGCCGAAACGCTTCCAGTGACTTGCCATGATGTCCTTAACGCTTTGGCGCGTTTCAGCAAGAATGTTGAGCCACAGGAGCACCGCCCATAGCCCGTCCTTTTCCCGCACATGATTGGACCCGGTCCCCGCACTCTCTTCTCCACAAAGCGTTACCATCCCTGCATCCAGAAGATTGCCGAAAAACTTCCAGCCGGTCGGTGTTTCGTAATGGTCTATGCCCAGGGCTTCCGCCACCCTGTCGGCGGCCGTGCTTGTCGGCATCGACCGCGCCACGCCAGCAAGGCCTTTTGCATAACCGGGCGCAAGATGGGCATTCGCGGCAAGCACAGCCAAGCTATCTGACGGGGTCACGTATATGCCCTTGCCCAAAATCATGTTCCGGTCACCGTCACCGTCGGATGCCGCTGCAAAATCGGGCGCGTCGGCGGACATGACGAGATCCACGAGCTGCTTGGCCCAGACAGGGTTCGGATCCGGATGTCCACCGCCGAAATCCACCGAAGGCTGCGCGTTGAGGACGGTGCCTGCCGCTGCGCCCAGTTCACCTTCGAGGATGGCTTTGGCATATGGGCCCGTGACGGCGTGCATCGCGTCAAATCGCATGGTGAACCCGCTTTCAAAGAGATCCCGAACCTTGGCAAAGTCGAAAAGCTGTTCCATCAAAGCGGCATAGTCGGCAACCGGATCGACGATTTCGACGGTCGTGCTTCCAATTCCCTTCATGCCGAGCGTTGACAGGTCAAGATCCGACGCTTCGAAGATCCGGTAGCTGTCTATGGTTTTGGTCTGGGAAAAAATCTCTTCGGTAATGGCCTCCGGTGCGGGACCGCCATTGGAAACATTGTATTTCAGGCCGAAATCCTCATCGATCCCGCCGGGATTGTGGCTTGCCGAGAGCACCAGTCCGCCATCTGCATTGCGCTGGCGGATGAGGTTCGATACGGCCGGTGTTGAAAGCAGGCCATCCTGGCCGACGATAACCTTTGCAGCTCCATTGGCAGCCGCGATCTTCAGGATGATCTGGACCGCCTCGCGATTGAAATACCTGCCATCGCCGCCGACGACAAAGGTTTTGTCTTTCGCGCCGCCAATACTGTTGAAGATCGCCTGTACGAAACATTCTAAATAACCGGGCTCCATGAAAACG
This sequence comes from Stappia sediminis, assembly GCF_009826895.1. GTDB lineage: Bacteria > Pseudomonadota > Alphaproteobacteria > Rhizobiales > Stappiaceae > Hongsoonwoonella > Hongsoonwoonella sediminis. The sequence goes on from NZ_WUMV01000003.1 coordinate 881,823, forward strand.
CGGGTTTTCTTGCGCAAACCGGAGGTTCCCGGCTTCTGGCCTTCGAATGGTCCCGCTTGAAGAGTCCGAACGGTCATCATTGCTTCTCCCTGGAACGATCGCGGTCGGATGAACGTAGACGAGATAAATTTACCTCTTAAAAACGATCCACTTATTGGCGTTCGGCTGTATCCGGCCGGACGTCCTGTGATCCCTCAACCTGTTTCCTTTCAGCGGTTCGCCCGCCCTTCTGCATGATAGTCCGAAGCCCTTCCAGTTGCGGAAAGCCCGCCAGTTCCTCGATCGGGACCGGACAGCGCCGCAGCCAGTTGGGATGCTCGCCGATCGTACTCGGCAGGTTCTGCGCTTCCCGCTCACCTAGAATATCGTCAAGTTGCACGGCGACAAGTTCGGCGGGGGATTGCGCAAGCGTTGCATGCATTGCGTCCCGGAAACCTTCCGCATCGTCCGCATTCCGATATCCTGCCGGAGCGTTCGCCAACAGACCGGCGGCCTCCTTATCGCGCTCCAGCCGCTTCCCGGACTTTTCGGCCGGTGCGATCCAGCCAAGCCTTTCCCACCAGTCGATGTCAGCCCCCTCCCAATAGCCGCGCAGGGTTGGCGTGTCGTGGGTGGCAAAGCAGGCGAGCGAGCGTTTGCGTAATCTGGAAGGATCATGAAGGACGCCGTCGGCTTTTTCGTATTGCAGAACCGAGTAGCCGTAAAAGCCGAGCTGGCAAAGTTCGTCGCGAAAACCGTCAGGAACCAGGCCGAGGTCCTCGCCGACGACAATCGTATTCGACCGGTGCGCTTCAATGGCGACGATTGCGGCGAGCGTCCTGAACGGCTGGCTGATGTAGCCGCCCGGGCTGCCGTCCCGAGGTAACCAGAAGCTCCGTTTGAGCCCGAGCACGTGATCGATACGCAATAGTCCGCAATGGCGCATGATCCGCCGCAGCAGACGGCGCAGCGCGACGTAGCGGTCCCGTGCAAGCTTTCGCGGGGCATAGGCGGCAAGGTTCCAGTTCTGGCCAGCAGGGCTGAGATCGTCGGGCGGTGCGCCGATGGAAACTTCTTCGGCGAGGCTCGCCCGCTCACACCAGCTTTCCGCACCGCCCAGCCGGGAGCCGACGGCCAAGTCAAGGTAGAGCCCCACTGGCATGCCGGCGCTGCAAGCCTTGGCCTGGGCGGCAGAGAGCTGACGGTCCGCCAGCCACTGGAGCCAGATATGGAAGTCCATGCGCGCCTGCAGCTTTTTCGTCCGGGTCACGCTTTCCCGGCAATGTAATTCAGCCGGCCAGCGATTCCAATCGGCGCCGTGACGTTCGCTCAGCGTCTCGAACAGCGCGAAGTCCTCAAGAGCAGCGCCTCCTTCATGCCGGAACACAGCGAGGTCGGCGCGGACGGAATCGGGCGCCTCCGCCTGGAAAGCCTTATAAGACCTTTCGAACAAAGGGCGCAGGAGTGCGCGATGGCCAGCGTAATCTATTCTTTCCGATTCCCTGACGGCTAGGAATTGCGAGGCGGCTTCAGCAACTAATGCGGTCATCGATGGGCATGCGCACAGGTCCGCCGTCTTGTCAGGCGCGATATGCCATATGTTCAGGAAACCCCGGTGCGTTGGGGAGTAGGGGCTGATGGTGTCCCTATCACTCCAGCCCGGCGCATGGACGGGATTGATCCCGTAGAAAGACGCGTCCGAAGCTGCAAGGGCCTCTGCCATCATACCGAGATCGGCAAAGTCTCCCAGGCCGAAATTGCGACTGGAGCGAAGGCCGTAGACCGTCCCAACCACGCCCCAGATACGCTCCATCCCACGCCCGGCAAGCGTTGGAAGTACATCGGGCGCCGCAATGAGCAGAACCGACTGGGCGGACTGCGCCTGTTTAAGATGAAGATCGTGCACGCCAGGAGGAAGCGGCGGCAGGCCGATCCGGCCGGAACTGCGCCCAGCATCGAATCGTTCCCCTGTTTCAAGGACGAGCTCCCATTCCGTGCCTTTGGGCACGACCACTTCGCAGGACCTATCGCAAGACAGGACTATTTCATGCCGGATAATCTGAGAGGCTTCTTCCGCCTCAAGAGCGGCGAGGGTTTCGCGCGCTTCCGTATCCGTGCCCGCAGGAAGACCGCAGGCTGCCAGGAGCGCCCGGCGTGTTTCCGGGGCCGTCGGCCGCACAACATTCTGAAGATCCCGGAATTCGCCGAATATACCGGCTTTCGCCGACAGGGTTTCGAGAACGCCGGGCGCGGTCACAGCATCGAACTTTGCGCTTTGCCAAGAATGAGCGCGTTGACGCTTTTTCCTTCCACCCACAGATGACCGTCGGCCAAAGGCAACGCATCCCCCCCTGATGGATTGGCGGTATCGAGACTGTGGATCCAGACCATTCCCTCCGGTTTCGGCGGCAGGCTGACATGGGCGCGCTGGGTGTCGCGATTGAACACGACAAAGACCGTGTCGCATTCGTCCTTGAAGGAGGGCGCTTCGGCGGCATAGCGGACCAGAAGGCAAAGGCTCGACAGCCCGGGATCCCGCCAGTTCAGCGGTTTGCCTTCCAGATCCCACCATTCCACGTCGGGCAGTCCGTCCGACGGCCGACGGGCGGCGTGCAGAAAATAAGCCTGCCTTACGGCGCAATGCGCGGCCCGGAACGCCGAGAGTTTTTGAACGAAGGCCAGAAGATCAGCGTCCGCTTCGTTCCAGTTGATCCAGCCGATCGGGTTGTCCTGGCAATAGGCGTTGTTGTTGCCGTGTTGGCTATTGCCGATCTCATCGCCGGCAAGAAGCATTGGCGTACCCTGGCACAGAAACACGGTAGCAAGCAGGTTTCGCTGACGGCGCTTGCGCCGCGCCAAGATGTCCGGATCGTCGGTTCTGCCTTCAACACCACAATTGTCGGAATAGTTTGCCCCGTGACCATCCTGATTGTTTTCAAGATTGGGCTCGTTGTGACGCTTTGCATAGGACGTGACATCGTTCAGGGTGAAGCCGTCGTGGGAGGAAACAAAATTGATCGACGACCAGGCCCGGCGGCCATTTCGGTCGAACGTTTCGGCCGACCCCAGCAATCGGGCTCCCAATTCCTGAGCGGAATGCGCGTCGCCGCGCCAGAAACGCCGGATCGTGTCGCGTGCCGTGTCGTTCCATTCGGCAAATTCCGGTGTGAATTCACCCAGCCGGTATCCGCCCGGGCCGATATCCCACGGCTCGGCAATCAGCTTAACACCGGCCAGCACCGGATCCTGCCTCAGCACGTCGAAAAAGCTGCCGCCGGGATCGAACCCGTGATTCTCGCGCCCGAGCGTAGTCGCCAGATCGAACCGGAAACCGTCGATTCCCATGACCGTGACCCAATAGCGAAGGCTGTCCATGACAAGGCGCAGCACCTGCGGATGCGAGACATTCACGGTGTTGCCGCAGCCGGTATCGTTTACATAGTAGCGCCGTTGGCCGTTGATCAGCCGGTAGTAGGACGCATTGTCCAACCCGCGGAAGCAGAGCGTCGGACCGCGATGATCCCCTTCGGCAGTGTGGTTGAAAACCACGTCGAGCAGAACCTCGATGCCGGCGGAATGAAAACGCCGCACCATTTCCCGGAAGCCGGCAATTCCCTGAGGTCCGAAATAGCGGGGCTCGGCGGCAAAGAACCCGACCGTATTGTAGCCCCAGTAATTCGACAGACCTTTATCGAGAAGAAAACTGTCATCGACGAAGGCATGCACGGGCATGATCTCGACTGCGGTCACCCCCAGCGCCTGCAGATGCTCCAGGACCGGTTCCGACGCCAGGGCCTCGTATGTGCCGCGCAAGGCCTCTTGGATCCCGGGATGCTCTTTCGTCATGCCTTTCACGTGGGTTTCGTAGATGAATGTCTCTTCCCAGGGATGGCCGGGATGATTTCCCACCGGCGCGAAGCGCGACGGGTCAGAGACGACAGACTTCGGCACGAACGGTGCGGAATCGTGCGAATCGAAACTCAAGTCCAGGGCGCTCGATGCCGGGTCGTAACCGAACACCTGCAGCGCATTGGACCACGTTCCTTCAATTTCCCTTGTATAGGGGTCGAGGAGCAGCTTGTTCGGATTGAACCGGTGTCCGTTTTCCGGCGCATATGTCCCATGGGCGCGGTAGCCGTATAGCGCGCCGACGGGCAATCCCGCCAGATAGCCATGCCAGATTGGCCCGGTTCGTTCTGGCAAGCTGAACCTTGCGATCTCCGAACGATCCTCGCGGGAAAACAGGCAGACCTCGATCTTGGAAGAATTTTCCGAAAATACCCCGAAATTGACTCCGCCCTCGTCTGGCTGCGCACCGAGCTTTTGCGGCGTGCCGGAAAGCATTTTAAGCGACATCAATTCAGGCCTTCCCCGACATCATTGTCAGTTCAGCATAAAGCGCGGCATATGATTTTGCGGAATTTTCCCAGCCGACAGGATGCTTCATCGCCCGGCGGATCATTGCCGACCAGATTTGCGGCTGTGCGAACAGGTCGCACGTTCTGTGAATGGCGTTTTCCAGCGCGAAAGCCGTTACGGGAGAGAACTGAAGGCCGGTTGCGCAATTCGCTATCAGCGCGGCTTCATTGGCATCGATCACCGTATCCGCAAGCCCGCCGGTGCGTGAGACAACTGGAATGGTTCCATACCGAAGGCCATATAATTGCGTCAGGCCGCAGGGCTCGAAACGGGACGGGATCAAAATGGCATCGGCCCCGCCCTGCATCAGATGCGACAGCGCTTCATCATAGCCGATTACCGCGCCGACCTGTCGCGGATACCGGCGCGTTGCAGCCAGAAAGCTATCTTCCAGCTGCTTCTCGCCGGTACCTAAAAGCGCAAGCGCTGCACCGCGCCCCGTCAAAGCCGGCAGTGTCTGGACGAGCAGGTCCAATCCTTTTTGCGACGTCAGCCTGCTGATCACGCAAAAAAGCGGCGCGTCCCGTGGCGGCTCAAGACCGAAGCGCTCCGCAAGTTCCGCGCGGGCCAGTCCCTTTTTCTTAAGCGAGCGCGCATTGTAGCCTGCCGGAAGCATTGGATCGGTTTCCGGATTCCACACATCGAGGTCGATCCCGTTGAGGATACCGGACAGATCCGCCCGCCGCGCCTGAAGAACTCCCTCAAGGCCCATGCCGAATTCCGGGCTCATCAGTTCGCGCGCGTATGTCGGACTGACCGTGGCAATCTTTTCGCAACAGACCAGAGCAGCTTTCAGAAAGCTGATACGACCGTAATATTCGATCCCCTCGGACGTGAAATAGCTTTTGGAGATACCGAGTTTCTCCAGAAGACCGGCGTCGAAGAGGCCCTGGAAGGCGACGTTGTGAATAGAGACCACGCAAGGCACGTTGCAGCCACGCTGACGCAGGTAGAGCGGGACGAGGCCTGCCTGCCAGTCATGGACATGCACGATATCCGGTTTCCATTTCCCTGCACCTTTTTCAGCCAGATCCGCCCCGACCTGACAAAGCGCCCCGAAACGGATGGCATTGTCGCCCCAGTCGTTCCCGTCGGGTCCGAGATAGATGTTACCGGGCCGGTCGAAGAGATGTCTTGCCTCCAGCAGCAAAAGGTCAAGGCCATTCGCCTTGACCTCCACTACACGGGCGGAACCACCCATCAGACTATCGTAGCGGGTTACCTCCCGCCCGTTTGCGGCCAGATCCGCAAGGGTTTGATAGGCGGGCAACAGAACGCGTATCCGAACACCCCGCCCGGTGAGTGCCTTGGGCACCACGCCGATCACATCGGCCAGACCTCCGGTTTTGACGAAAGGTGCACATTCGGACCCAACGAACAATACTTCCATTTTCTAAGAATCCAGTCGATCAATCATGGCCTTTGTAATGAGGCAGACCCCGCCCGGACTGCGCCGGAAACGTTTCGCGTCAAGTGCCGGATCTTCTCCGACGACGAGGCCCTCCGGAATTTTCACACCCCGGTCGAGTACGACATTCGTCAGGTGCGCGTTCCGGCCGATCTCAACATGCGGCAGGGCGACCACGCCCTGCAGGATTGAATACGAGTGTGTCTTCACGCCGGTGAACAGCAGGCACTGATCCAGCATCGAGCCTGAAATGATGCAGCCGCCCGAAACCATGGACGATGTCGCAATGCCGCGCCGGCCTTCTTCGTTGTGAATGAATTTCGCCGGTGGCATCAGTTCCGAGTAAGTCCAGATGGGCCAGTCGTGGGAGTAGATATCGAGTTCTGGGGTGAAGTCCGTAAGGTCGATGTTTGCTTGCCAGAAAGCATCGACGGTACCCACATCCCGCCAATACGGTTCGGACTCCAACCCTGTCATGACGCAGGAGCGCGAAAACGGGTGCGCTATGGCTTTGCCGTTCTTCACAATCTCCGGAATGATGTCCTTGCCGAAATCATGCGAGGAATTGGAATCCGCGCTGTCCTCCGTCAGCACCTGGAGCAGAAAATCGGTTTCGAACACATAGATGCCCATCGAGGCGAGGGAGAGATCCGGATGTCCCGGCATGGGAGGCGGGTCGGCCGGTTTTTCTACAAAAGCGACGATATTGTCCTTCTCGTCGACGTGCATGACGCCGAAGCCCTTGGCTTCTTCGCGCGGAACCTCGATGCAGCCTACCGTGACATCGGCGCCCGATTCCACATGCTGCTGGATCATAAGCGAATAATCCTGCTTGTAGATGTGATCGCCGGCCAGAACCAGAATGTATTTCGGTTCAAGACTCATGATGATGTCGATATTCTGGGTAATGGCATCGGCGGTGCCGCGGTACCAGTTTTCCTCATCAAGACGCTGGGAAGCCGGCAAAATATCGAGCGATTCATTTCGCTCGGCCCGGAAGAAGGACCAACCGCGCTGCAGATGTCGGATAAGGCTGTGAGCCTTGTATTGGGTAGCGACGCCTATGCGGCGGATCCCCGAATTGACTGCGTTGGACAGGGCAAAGTCGATAATCCTTGTCTTCCCGCCGAAATAGACCGCTGGCTTGGCCCGGCGGTCCGTCAGTTCCATCAATCGGCTGCCGCGGCCTCCGGCGAGCACGAACGCCATGGCCTGTTGTGCCAGTCTTTGGGATTCGATGTTCATTTCCGTCGCTCCTCCCCGGCTCATTATTCTCTTTTCTCGGTTTGTCAGGCCTCCTCAGCCTTGGGTGAGTTCAAAAAACAACGTAGTCAGCGGCGGCAGTGTGATCTCGATCGAATGTACCCGCCCTGAGGCTGCCACCTGGTCGCTATGGACCCCGCCCAAATTGCCGCGTCCGTCGCCGCCGTAGATTTCCGCGTTAGTGTTGATCCGTTCTGCCCAGTAGCCGGGCGCGGGCACGCCGACACGGCGCCTGCTTCGCTCAACGGGTGTGAAATTCGAGACTGCCAGCACCGGCGGCGAATGTCCGGTTCCCCGGCGCACCCACACAAAGACGCTTTCTTCGTTGCTCGTCTCCTCGACCCACTCGAAACCCTCGTGCCTGGAATCGAGTTCATAAAGGGCAGGCGTGTTCCTATAGAACCTGTTGAGGTCGCGAATGAGGGACTGGATTCCGCGATGCGGTCCGCGCTCCAGCAGATGCCAGTCAAGGCTTGAATCGTGGTTCCATTCACGGTCCTGCGCGAATTCGCCCCCCATGAAGAGCAGCTTCTTGCCGGGATGCCCCCACATGAAACCGTAGTAGGCACGGAGGTTCGCGAATTTTTCATGCTCTCCGCCCTGCATTTTCTGGAGCAGCGAACCCTTGCCGTGGACGACCTCGTCGTGGCTCAGCGGAAGAATGAAATTTTCCGAAAACGCATAGTGAAGGCCGAACGTGATCTTCGAGTGATGGTATTTCCGGTGGATGGGATCCTCCGCCAGATAGCTCAACGTATCGTTCATCCAGCCCATGTTCCATTTGAAACCAAATCCGAGACCGTTCGCGTCGACGGGGGTCGTCACACCGGGAAAGGCGGTCGATTCCTCGGCGGCAGTCAATATACCCGGCACTTCGCCGTAAACCGCCGTGTTCATGGCCTTCAGGAAGGCGATCGCCTCGAGGTTTTCCCGCCCGCCATGGATGTTTGGCACCCACTCGCCTTCCTTGCGCGAGTAATCGCGGTAGAGCATGGATGCCACGGCATCGACCCTGAGACCGTCCACATGATATTCCTGCAGCCAGTAAAGCGCGTTGGCGACCAGAAAGTTCATCACCTCGCGCCGTCCGTAATTGTAGACGAGCGTGTTCCAGTCCGGGTGGAACCCTTCGCGGCGATCCGCGTGCTCATAAAGTGCAGTGCCGTCGAAATTGCCGAGCCCGTGCGCGTCTTCCGGGAAGTGGCCGGGAACCCAGTCCATGATCACGCCGAGGCCGGCATTGTGGCAGGTTTCGACCAGTTCACGGAATTCTGCCGGTGTACCGAAGCGGATAGTCGGCGCAAAGAGACCGACCGGCTGATAGCCCCAGGAGCCGTCGAACGGATATTCCGAAACAGGCATGAGCTCCAGATGAGTGAAGCCCAGATCCACCGCATAGGGAACGAGCTGTGCGGCATGTTCGAGATAGGAGAGCGGACGGTTGCCGTCTTCCGGAACACGGCGCCAGCTTCCCAGGTGCACCTCGTAAATGGAGATCGGCCTGTCAATCCGGTGAAGGTCTGCCCGCTTGCTCATCCAGGCTTCATCCGACCATTCATGGCCGGTAATATTGCGGAAGACCGACCCGGTGAGCGGCGGATGTTCCGCGCCGAACCCGACCGGGTCCGCCTTGTGCGGCAACAATGTGCCGTCTGAGCTCAAGAGTTCGTATTTGTAGACTGCGCCTTCGGCCAGACCGGGTACGAAGACTTCCCAGACCCCTGTTGCCCCGCGGCGGCGCATCAGTGTTCTGCGGCCGTCCCAGCCATTGAAGTCGCCGATGACGGAGACCCGACTCGCATTCGGTGCCCATACGGCGAAATGAACTCCGGTGGCGCCTTCATGCGTGATCGCATGGGCGCCGAGCACCTTCCAAAGGTGCCTATGTGTTCCCTCGCCGATCAGGTACTCGTCCAGCTCTCCCATTACCGGGCCGAACCTGTAAGGATCGTCCGAAGTCCATACCCTTCCGTCCTGCTCGACACGCAGAAGATATGCGCAACGCTTTTTACGGCGGGACAACGTGCCTTCGAAAAGCCCTCCGCTGAGAGTTTTCAGCTCTGCAATAGTCTTGCCTGACTGAGGATCGATTGCCTCAACCTTGTCGGCGTTGGGCAAAAAGGCACGGACAGTCAGCTTTCCCCCGGCCTCGTGCAAACCCAGTACGGCGAATGGATCCTGATGGGTTCCTCTTTCGAGTGCTTCGATGTCGGAGGAGGTTGTCATCGTGGCACCTCTCCCTTCGGCTGCCGGGCTCCGCCGATCAGACTATGCGCATTCCAGATGTCCTTCGCATAGTCCGCAATTGTCCTGTCAGATGAAAACCAACCTACGCGGGCGGTGTTCAAAACCGCCATCCTTGTCCAGCTGTCCTGGTCCGCATAGGCCGAGTCGACACGGCGTTGTGCCGCGAAATAATCATCGAAGTCGCAGGTAACGAGGAAATAATCCTTTTGCCGCAGGTCCTGCACCAGGCCTTGGTACCGGTCCGGGTCGCCGGGCGAAAAGACGCCGTTTTCGATCTGCTCGAGGGCGCGGGACAGTCTCTGGCTGACGGCGATGGCAGCTGCGGAATAGTTCTGCTGTTTCCGGCGCTCCACCACTTCAGCCGCTGTCAGTCCAAACAGGAAGAAGTTCTCAGCACCGACCCGCTCGCGGATTTCGACATTGGCCCCGTCGAGCGTGCCGATGGTCGGGGCGCCGTTGAGCGCAAATTTCATGTTTCCGGTGCCGGATGCTTCATTGCCGGCGGTCGAAATCTGTTCGGAGAGGTTGGTGGCCGGGATCAGGAGTTCCGCCATGGAGACGTTATAGTTCTCCGGATACACGATCTTCAGGAGACCTTTCACCTGCGGGTCGGCGTTGATCACCGCCGCCACGTCGTTGATGAGGTGAATGATCTGCTTGGCGACAACATAGCCGGGCGCGGCCTTGCCCCCGAAGATCTTGACCCTCGGCACCCAATCTGCATTTGGATTGTCCCGGATCTCGTTCCAAAGCGCCACAGTTTCCAGCAGGTTCATAAGCTGGCGCTTGTATTCGTGGATCCGCTTGATCTGGGCGTCGAACATCGCATCCGGGTCCACCGCAATATAGTGATGGCTTTTCAGCCAGTTGGCGACGCGGACCTTGTTCTTTGCCTTGACCGCCTTGAAGGCTTCCAGGAAGCCTGCGTCCTGGGCGTGTGGGACCAACTTCTCAAGTTGTTCCAGATCTGCGGGCCAGCCAGTTCCGATCGTATCGTTGATCAGTATCCGCAGATCCGGATTGCAGTTATGAAGCCAGCGCCGTGGCGTGATGCCGTTTGTCTGGTTGAGAATGCGGTCCGGATAATCCCGGTTGAGCTGCTCAAAGACGGTTTCCCTGACGAGGTCGCTGTGAAGTGCCGAAACCCCGTTCACCTTGTGCGCCATTATGAACGAGAGTTCGCCCATCTTGACGTCGCCGTCTTCCAATATGCGCACGGGGCTGCCGCTCGCCTTCAGGTGTGCGGATTCGATCTCGCGGACAATTTCCAGATGCCTTGGAAGTACACGCTTGAAGATCGGCTCCGGCCACCTCTCCAATGCCTCGGGCAGAAGCGTGTGGTTTGTGTAGCCCAAGCAGCCGCGTGCAATGTCGATGGCATTTTCCATCTCCAGCTTTCGCTCGTCCACCAAAAGGCGCACCAGTTCCGGTCCGGCTATTGCCGGGTGCGTATCGTTGAGCTGGATAGCGACGCGTTGCGGCAGATCCCGAACGACTCTGCCTTCGGAATCGAGGCGTCGCAGAATGTCCTTGATCGAGGCGGCGGTGAAAAAATATTCCTGTTTGAGCCGGAGTTCCTTGCCCGCTTCGGAGGTGTCGTCGGGATAAAGTACACGGGAAATCGTCCGGGCAAGCGCTTCGAGTTCGCTTGCGGCGAGGTATTCGCCGCGATTGAAGCTGTCGAGGTCGAAGACCTTGACAGGCTTGGCAGCCCACAAACGGAGCGTGTTTGCCCAAAGGCCGTTCCATCCGACGACCGGAGTATCGTATGCGGAGGCGATGATCGTCTCGGCTGGAATCCATTTGGACGTCTGGCCTGATTTCTCCACAGTGCCGCCGAACCCTATTTCGTAGCGCACCTCAGGTCTTTCGAACTCCCACGCATAGCGCTGCGTGAGCCAGTTCTCAGCCGTTTCAATCTGCTGACCATCCTTAAAATGCTGCTCGAAAAGTCCGTGTTCATAGCGGATACCGTACCCATAGGCTGGGATACCAAGGGTAGCGAGCGAATCCATGAAACAGGCAGCAAGGCGGCCGAGCCCTCCATTGCCTAAAGCCGCATCCGGCTCATCTCTGACAACTTGCCCGTAATCTTGACCCAAAGACCTCATCGCCGCGGCCGCCACGTCTTCTGCACGCAGATTGGTTGCAACGTCCTCGATCAGGCGCCCAACCAGAAACTCCATGGAAAGATAGTAAACTCGCTTGGCCTCGGCCTCATAGGTTGTCCGGGTCGAAGCGAACCAGGGTCTGATAACTTGATCCCGCAACGCCAACGAGAGCGCCATGCGCCAATCATAAATAGAGGCGTGTTCCGGGTCCTTGCCCTGAGACGACGTGAGATGATTCAAAATCACTTCTGCGAACTGTTCGGCTGTCAACAGGTTACGCCTTTCGTTCAGCATCTTAAGACTTTGCAGTTGGCTTCCGATATAGTCACGGACTTCAACATTGGCACTCCTTTGAGCAGCACAATCCTATTGGTCCGGTTTGATTGTTAGTGCATCACTGGCCAGGACTTCACCCTGTTTCCAGTCCGGGCTTCGTACGACTTCTCAGGTTGGTTGAGGTTGGGCCGTAAAGGCGTTAGGCGTCAAGTTTCCGTACGCTGAGTGCTGCCGGTTTTCGTTGTAGTCATTCCTCCATTCGTTGATCTGTTGGGGGCGTCTGCCATCTACTGGAACCGTGAGGCATTGAGGTATCCCTGTATGACCCGGCTGTTGAATGCTTCGATGTAGGCGTTGTCGCTTGGTTTTCCCGGCCGCGAGAAGTCGAGTTCAACTCTGTTCAGATATGCCCACTGGTCGAGCAGGCGCCCGGCAAACTCTGGGCCGTTGTCGACTCGAATGCTCCGCGGCTTACCCCTGATCCGAGCGATCCCGTCCAGCTCGTCGGCGACCTGGTAGGCGCGGAAGTTTATCCTCGCAGATGTCGCGAGAGCCTCTCTCGTATGGCAGTCCACGATGGTCAGGATCCGGAACGGCTGGCCGTCGAAAATCTTGTTTGACATGAAGTCCATCGCCCAGACATCGTTCATGGCATTGGCATCGGGGCGCCCGGACCGATAGCGGCAGGCCCGCTGCCATCTTGGGCTCCGGGTGCGGATCGACAGGCCTTCTTCGCTGTAGAGACGGTAGGTGCGCTTGTGGTTGACCTGCCAGCCATCGCGTCGCAGCAGGACATGGAGGCGCCGATGGCCGTAGCGAACCCGGCTTCCAGCCGGCTCTTTCAACCGCATCCGCAGTTCGATGGCCGGATCGCGCCGCAACTGGTATCTGTGCGAAGCCCGTCCGAAGCTCATGGCACGGCACGCTCTGCGTTCGGGCAGCGCGAAGACCGCCTGGTAATGCCGGACGACTTCGCGACGATGGACGGCCCTTCCGGCGGTCCTCCTCCTGAAGCTGAACGATCTTCGCTCATACCAGGCTCCAAATCCTGCTACTCAACAGATCCTGGGGCAGGGATGTGGCCGTTTATCGCAAACGCATTTGATGGACGTTCAATCCGGCAGGTCGAGAAATGCTTTTAACGAGAGATTTTGGCTCTTTTGCGTTTTCAAAGCGCTGCCGCCAGCGTGTAGAGAGCCATGAAAATCACGATCAGCGAACCGACTGTGTAGAGCGTTGCTCGCATTTCATGCGACTGTTTGGTCGCATAGGCGAGCGTGTGCAGCAGCCGTGCGGCGACGAAGCCGTACATCAGGGTATTGGCGAGCCAGAGCGGTGGGCCGGCGAGTACGAACAGCAGCCCGCTTGCCAGGAATGCCGGTATGTTCTCCAGATCGTTGCGGTGCATCCGGCGCGACCGGTCGACATAATCGATTATTTCAAGCTGCTCCGGTCGCGGATTCTTGTTGATGATCCCCACTTGCAAGTCTTCGGGGCTCACGAGCCCTGCATCGGACTTCAGCATGCGATAGACCGTCATCCAACCTTGGCCCATGATTTTGAGAACCATCAGCGAGGCTGCGATCATGTAGGTCGCGAATACGGGATTCTCGGGCGTTAATGAGGTCATAGCGTCACTCTTCGGGAACAATCGCGAAACGGTACGTTTCACCAAAGTGACGGTACGTCAAAATATTTTCTTGTCAAGTTTCGTGAAACTTACTGTATCATGATTTTCATGAATCGGCCGTACAAACTCAAACGCCGTGCCGAAAGCCAGGCACGAACCCGGCAGAAGATTGTCGACGCGACGATCGCGCTGCACCAGGAAAGGGGGCTTTCGGCAACGACGGTAAGCGAGATCGCCGAACGTGCAAACGTTGGGAAAGTGACCGTATACCGCCACTTTCCCGATGATGAGGCATTGCTTGGAGCATGTAGCGGAAAATATTTCGAGATGCATCCGCTTCCCGACCCGGAGCGTTGGCGGGTCGCGTCAGACCCTCGCGACCGGATGAACCTGGGACTGAGTCAATCCTATGCCTATCATCGCGAAACCGAAGCGATGATTGCACGCGTGATGCCGGAGGCGCGCGACCACCCGGTGATGGCGCCGTATTTCGAGCATTGGCGTCATGCCGTGAGTGTGCTGGCCGAAGTTATGCCGGTTGCGCCTCGTCAGGATGAAAAACTACACGCGGTTTTGGCACTGGCGTTGAGTTTCGAGACGTGGCGGCTGCTCGTTCGGGAGCAAGGCCTGACGGATGAACAGGCGATCGAGGCGATGATGCGGATCGCTGCAGTCGAGAGATAACCGGTCCTCGTAATTGCTCCTGGTTCCTTGCGAAGAAGCGATGCGCAAGTCCCGTTGTGCCGTCGGGATGTAGAGCGGGCGAAAACGGAAGTTTCGTTCTCGCACCTTCGAGATTCCGATCTCTTCTCTTGGGTTAAATCTCCAGTCAGGCGGATGCGGCCAGCTTGGGTGCGTTGGCGTCTTTGGCCGCTCGGCGCAGTTCGCCGAATTCGCTTCGAAACGCCACTGGCCGGAACTTCTTCAGAAGTTCCCTGTCGAGTTTCGATCCCATCTCGAGCAGGATCGCATAGGCCACGCGCCGCGAGTAATGCTCCTTGTAGGAGCGTTCTTCGGTGAGAGCGGCGAAAATGTCGCAAATGGTTATGATCCGGACCAGCTGCGAAATCTGTCCGCCCTTCAGCCCCTGGGGGTAGCCGGAGCCGTCCAGAAGCTCATGATGCGACAAAGTCGCCTCGATGATCCGCTCGTCCATGTTTGCCTGGGTGGAGAGAATTTCCCTGCCGAACTCGGGATGGCGTTTGACCAGCTCGTATTCCTCTGTCTCGAGTTCGCCGGGCTTGTCGAGAATTGCCAAGGGAATCCGGACTTTTCCGATGTCATGCAGGAGGCCTGCATGCACCAGGATGTTTATCGTTTCATCATCCAGTCCCAACGCCTCCCCAAAGGCGGCTGCGTATCCGCTCACCATCATGGAATGGCAATAGGTATGGCTGTGGTGCTTGTGCACGGCGTTCAACCAGCTATCGACCCCTTCGCTCTGTATCGCATCGATCACATTGCGGGCGCAGGAGGTGATGCCGCTCCTGGGAAGTGGTTCCTCGGCCAGCGCCGCCTGTGTCATGTCGGCAAACAGGGTGTCCACGCGCCTGGCTGCGGCTGCAGTCGTATTCGGGTGATCCTGATAGAAGGGATCGCCCAGGTCGCGGAATATCTTCCGTAACGAAAGGTTGATTACGCTCTTGGGATCCGCGCGACCGAGGACGGTCGCACCGCCGATGGCGCAGGCCTGAACTATTTCCTGCCGATCGCTCTTTGAGGCAAAAACGATCTTCGGCTTGTCCGGCAGCGCCCTGAAGAGCTTGCGGATGAACGAGACATTCGATTCGACGCTGAGGCTGAGGTCGAGCACAAGCATTCGCGCATCTTCGCCCTGCGCGACCGTGAAGCCCGAAACTGGCTGGAGCCTTGCGCGGCAGAGAAAGGGAATCGTCTTCACCACGCCGCGAGGGGTATGGCCGTCATCCAATACTATTAGAGCGTCATTCATAACAAAAATGCCCCTCATACATGAATTAATGAATTTCACTGGGAAATATTCATGCATGCGCGTTAATTGCACGTAAAATTACGTTATATCTTAGGGGAATGTGACTTAGAGAAAAATAAAAATATTCTTTTCCATTCTTTTTGTATAGCTGCATTTCCAGGTAAGTACGATGCAAGAGTAAAGCCGGAAGGCCTAGTACTCGTAAAACTTTCAGTTAGCGGTGTGCCGCGATATTGGATGTATCGCCGGGTTTTTCTGCCGATTTTTCTGGAATTTCCTTGCGAGCAGCGAGGATTTTTCGGGCAAGCGTGCCTAAACGCGCATTTGCGGCATCGTTCTCTTCTTCTTTTTTCAGCGCAGCCATGTCTGTCTCGTCCGCGAGCTGTGCCGTGATTCGCGCCGCGATATCCTTCAGCGCGTCCCGTAGCCCGGTTGTCTCATCACCGCTGCCGAGGACCTGGCGAAGGCTCTCATTCTCTTCCTCAAGCAATGCTATGCGAGTATTGAGGTCTCCGTCCTCCAGGTCGTATGACAGCCCCGACGCGTTATCTTCCAGACGTTCCAGTTGCAGGTTGAGCCTTGTAATTTCAGCTTGCGCGGCGATATAGCGGGTTTCCATGTCGAAGATCTTGTTTTCAAGTGCCTTTTGCCTGTCGCGAGCGGCCTTGTCGACCGGGATGCTTTCCCCGTTGCCGCGCGCTTGCGCCTCGGCCTCGCGCAGCTTCGCCTCCGCTTTCTGCAATTTGTCGGACAGAGCTCCGTTTTCCAGTTCAAGCGTGGCAATCTTCGCAATGGAGGCGGCATTCGCGGATGCGACGACATCCTCGCTCAAAACTCCGGCGGGCACACCGTCGCGAATGTCTTCCGGCGGGAGCGTCGGAAGGGAACTATCGCCTTCGCCCGTCGCCCCGGACGGGGAAATCCTGCCGGATTCCTGCTTGGTTTTCTGATCGAGTTCACGCTGAAGTTTCCGGGCGATGCCATTCGCGCTTGCGATATCGGATTCCAGCGAGGCTATCTTTTGATGAAGTTCCTCGTTTCGCGCCGTTGCCTCGCCGAGCATTCGAGCGCTGGCGTCACGCTCCTGCTTCATCGCCGTTGAATGGGCTTCCGCCAGATCCCGTTCGATGCGGTTTTCGGCAAGTTCGGCATGGACGCCTTCCAGGCGCTTTTCCAGCTTGCAGTAGGCGATGGCATGTTCGGCCCGCAGTGCGCTCATTTCCGCCCTGGCGTCGCTGGCCGACAGCGGGCTGGTCGCCTCGATCGCCTGATGCGTCAGCCGTACGGCGCGTCTCCAGACGCCCGGTATGATTGCTACCGAAATTAGCCCGGCAACGAAGAAACCGAGCGCTCCGTACATTAAGACTTCAATCAAGACCGTGCACCGCGTCCCTTCGGCATGCTCTACTTACATTTCTCCTTAACCGAGAAAGGCAGGCCGGCCAAGTCAAACCCGGTAACACGGTGAAATGTAAAGCCTTGGAAGCCCTGGGATCCGGGCCCTAGAACGGATTCCATGTCGGCGACTGGGTAAACTTCAGATATCCGACATTGATGCCAAGGCGGGCACCGACGCCGGCGCGAACGGGCACGACGAATATGTCATGATTGGAAAGCACGGTCATTCCGAAGCCGCCTACGAGATAGGCCGAACCGTTCACCCCGACATAGCGCCGATAGATCGCATCCGTAGCAGGCAGGTTGTAGACCAACATCATGACGCGCGCGCCGTCTCCGCCGAAATCCCAGCC
Source organism: Stappia sediminis (assembly GCF_009826895.1). Taxonomy (GTDB): domain Bacteria; phylum Pseudomonadota; class Alphaproteobacteria; order Rhizobiales; family Stappiaceae; genus Hongsoonwoonella; species Hongsoonwoonella sediminis. The sequence goes on from NZ_WUMV01000003.1 coordinate 898,858, forward strand.
TATCGAAGGCCCTTGCCAGAAAACCTTGTGAATTCCGGCGTTGCGCGTGTAGAGGTCGCCCTCGCCGTAACGGGCGCCGGCAACGATCGCGCCGGATCCCTCCTCGCCGAGAACGTATCCGTTCGGTTCGCCGTATTGCTTCACGGCATGCTCAACGACGGATGCGAGGCCGCCCGAGATCTGCCCGAAGAAGCGGTGGCCGGCATCCACCAGTTCGCTTTGGCTATAGGTTTGGGGTTGTTGGGAATTCGCCGGCGCCGCGAAAAGGGTCAACAGGGCAGCGAGCGAAAGGGCGACAAGGGTCGGCAGGCGGTGTGGGCGGCCCGCGGTCCGCTTGATCATGCTTCAATCCTTCTATCCGCGGCCGGTCGTCCGGCGGCTCGATTGGTCGAACCAGGCCCGGCTCCGGCCGTCTTCGCGGAAAGCGGCAATTCTTTCCGGGAGTGACATCGACCTGGTATCCGGTGCCGTGCATCTTGCCCGTTGGCCGAGAATCGCATGATTCTTCCCGGTGCGAATCACGGAACCGAATCAATGAAACAGTGTAGACGAAATCGGATCAGATTATGGTCTGCCGCCGGACTATCCCATGCTTTGTCGCTTTTGCTGGCCTCGACCCTTATGGCCGAGGGGCTTGACTACGCGGTGGAGCCGTCGACGGGGTATGCGCTGAGCGGACACGACCCTCTTTCCTATTTCATCGGCGGCAGGCCACGTTCGGGCGACCCTTCGATAGAGTATCGCTGGGATGGAGCCGTGTGGGTTTTTGTCAATGAGGGAAACCGTGACGCCTTTGTCACCGATCCGGACGTCTACGCTCCGCAATTTACCGGCTGCGACCCGCAAGCCCTGGCAGAAGGCTATGCGACGACGGGAAATCCGATGATTTTCGCGATCATCGACAGTCGCCTGTACCTTTTTCATTCCGAAGTGAACCGGTTCCTTTTTCTGTCCAATCCATCCTTGCTGCTTGAAGATGCGAGGGCCAATGCCCGGACATTCAATTGCTGGCGCGGCTGATGCATGCCCAAAGGCTGGCTTGGCATCCACTGGTGGCAAGTGTAACCCTGTCTCGGTCGGCCGAATCATCGTGCATCGGCCCGGTCAATGCCGCGTTTAGGGGTAAGCATTGCTCAAGAGGTAGGCTCATGACGACGATTAACGATCTTTCCGCGCTCGATCTTGCAGCTCTGGTCGCCAGTCGTGTGTGCCACGACATCATTTCCCCTGTCGGAGCCATCACGAGCGGTCTTGAAGTCCTCGACGAGGAGGGCAACGAGGACATGCGGGAATTCGCGATGGACCTGATCCGCAGCAGTTCGCGCCGCGCCTCCGCAAAGCTTCAGTTCGCGCGCCTTGCCTTCGGCGCTGCGGGGTCGGCCGGTGCGGCGATCGACCTCGGCGATGCGCACAAGGTCGCCGAAGGGTTCATGGAAAACGAGAAGGCCGACCTGCAATGGGATGTGCCGCGCCTTCTGATGGCAAAGAACAAGGTAAAGCTGCTGCTCAATCTGATTCTGATCGCCAATCAGTGCGTTCCGCGCGGCGGCCTGATCCTTGTCAAGATGGACGGTGACGAGGAGCGTCCGCATTTCACGCTGCGTGCCACCGGAGACTATGCCAAGATCCCGGCTGTGATGACGGAAATCCTCTCCGGTGAAGAAGTCGAACGGATCGATGCCCATTCGGTTCAGCCGGCTTATACCCTTATGCTTGCTGAAGATTCCGGTATGAATTTACAGATCATTAAGCAAGATGAAGCTGTTTTGATTACTTCCGCAACGAGAGAATAGCCGGTGCCTAAACGAAGCTCTTTCGTTTCAGTCTATCTTAACAGTTGAACGTCACACTCCTCGACAGTCATAAGGCGCCGGGTGGCCTCCCGGATGCTCCCATAAGTAACCAGTCGGGTGAGTGTGGCCATGGACGATCTCCTTAGCGAGTTTCTTACAGAGACGAATGAAAGCCTCGATGTTGTCGACGTCGAGCTTGTCAAATTTGAGCAAGAACCGAATAACGCGACTATTCTCGACAATATTTTTCGCCTGGTCCACACGATCAAGGGCACCTGCGGCTTCCTGGGGCTGCCGCGGCTGGAAGCGCTGGCCCATGCGGCCGAAACGCTGATGGGCAAATTCCGCGACGGCTCGCCGGTTACGCAGGAGGCCGTGTCCCTGATCCTCAATTCCATCGACCGCATCAAGGAAATCCTCGCGGAACTCGAAGCTGCCGGCGGCGCGGAGCCGGATGGATCCGACGACGATCTGATTTCGCAACTGGAGCATCTGTCGCTGAGCGCGGAATCCGGACCTGTTCAGGATGAGGCCGAAGGCGAGGAAGACGCGGACGATAACGCGGAAGGCGAACTCGTCTATCAGGTGCTCGAACGTCCTTTGCGCCCAGGCGAAGTGTCTCTCGACGATCTGGAGAAGGCCTTCCAGGAAACGGAGATGGAAATCGAGCTGCCCGATACGCGGGATGGCGATGACGACCTTGAAGACCTGCCGGAAGAGGCGCAGCCGGGCGAAAGTCTGGCGGGGGCGGAACCGGTCAGGGCCGACGGAAACAAGCCGGCGGCGGAAAAGAAGAAGGAAAACAAGTCCGGCAAGAGCGGAAGCGTTTCGAACCAGACCATTCGCGTTTCGGTGGAAACGCTGGAACACCTGATGACGATGGTGTCCGAACTGGTCCTGACGCGAAATCAGTTGCTGGAAATCGTTCGGCGCCACGAAGATTCGGAATTCAAGGTTCCGCTCCAGCGTCTTTCGAATGTGACGGCGGAGCTGCAGGAAGGCGTCATGAAGACGCGTATGCAGCCGATCGGCAATGCCTGGCAGAAGCTGCCGCGGATCGTGCGCGACTTGAGCCAGGAACTCGAGAAGCCGATCGAGCTTGAGATGATCGGCGCGGATACCGAGCTTGATCGCCAGGTTCTGGAGCTCATCAAGGATCCGCTGACCCACATGGTGCGCAACTCGGCCGATCACGGCCTGGAGATGCCCGCCGACAGGCGCACGGCCGGCAAGTCGGACAAGGGTACGATCACCCTTGCCGCTTATCACGAAGGCGGCCACATCATCATCGAGGTGCGTGATGACGGGCGCGGTCTCGATGTCGAGAAGATCAAGGCGAAGGCTCTCAGCAACGGCCTGGCGAGCGAGGCCGAATTGGAGAAGATGACGGATCAGCAGGTCCATCGCTTTATCTTCCACGCAGGCTTTTCCACCGCAGCTCAGGTTACGAGCGTCTCCGGCCGCGGCGTCGGCATGGACGTCGTGCGCAACAACATCGAACTCATCGGCGGATCGGTCGATCTCCGCTCGGCGCCTGGAAAGGGCACCAGCTTCATCATCAAGATCCCGCTGACGCTTGCGATCGTTTCCACGCTCATCGTCGAGGCTTCCGGGGACCGTTTCGCGATCCCGCAGCTCTCGGTGGTGGAACTTGTCCGCGTCCAGACCAACTCGGAACACAAGATCGAGCGTATCAAGGACACGCCTGTTCTTCGCTTGCGCAACAAGCTCCTGCCGCTCGTTCATCTTTCGCATCTGCTCGGCGTCGCCGAAGAGCCGGTGGATGAGGACGCGATCGAGCAGGACAATGGCTTCATCGTCGTCATGCAGGTTGGAAGCCAGACTTTCGGCGTCGTGGTGGACGGGGTTTTCCACACCGAGGAAATCGTTGTGAAGCCCATGTCCACAATGCTTCGCAATCTGACGATGTTCTCCGGCAACACGATCCTGGGCGATGGATCGGTCATCATGATCATCGACCCGAACGGGGTGGCAAGCGCCATGGCAAGCCACGCCTCGAGCGCGGTTGCGGAGGAAAACGCGGCCGAACAGGCGGACCTGCTGCAGGAGGCGATCGACGGTCAGGCGACGATTTCCATGCTGCTTTTCCGCGCCGGCTCTCCCGAACCGAAAGCCGTACCGCTTTCCCTCGTCACGCGACTGGAGGAGTTCGAGGTCTCCAAGATCGAACGTTCGAACGGGCGAGATCTTGTCCAGTATCGCGGGGCGCTCATGCCGCTCGTTTATGTCGATGCGAGCCACACGCATCGCGGCGAGGGTACCCAGCCGATGCTCGTCTTCTCCGACTCCGGCCGTTCCATGGGGCTCGTCGTCGACGAGATCGTGGACATCGTCGAAGATCGCATGAACATAGAAGTCGGCTCCGAGCGTGCGGGCATTCTCGGCTCTGCCATAATCAAGGATCGTGCGACGGAAATCATCGACCTCGGCTTCTATCTGCCGCAGGCCTTTGACGACTGGTTCATGCGCAAGGAAATGGAATCCTCGGCGTTGACCAAGAAGGTCCTCCTGGTCGACGACAGCGCGTTCTTCCGCAACATGCTGACGCCGGTCCTGAAAGCCGCCGGCTACGACGTCACCGCCTGCGGTAGCGCGCAAGCCGCCTTCGAGCAGCTTGAAAACGGCGACACTTTCAACGCCATCGTAAGTGATATCGAAATGCCGGAGATCAACGGCTTCGAACTGTGCGAGGCATTGAGGCGCGACCAGCGGTTCCGTCAAATGCCCATCCTTGCGCTTTCGGCGGTCGTTACGCCCGCCTCGATAGAGCGTGGGCGCCAGGCGGGCTTCGACGACTATGTGGCGAAGTTCGACCGTCCGGGCCTGATCGCAGCGCTCAAGGATGTCTTCTCCGGTGAACTGGGAATTGCAGCATGACGACACAGGATGTTCTTTCAACCGCAGCCGACGATACGGTCCAATACGTCACGGTCGTGATCGGAGGTCAGCTCTTCGGCTTGCCGATTTCCCAGGTGCATGACGTGTTCATGCCGGAAACCGTCACCCGCGTGCCCTTGGCAGCGCGGGAGGTGGCCGGGGTTCTCAACCTGCGCGGACGCATCGTCACCGCTATCGATATGCGCAAACGGCTCCATCTGGAACCGCGCGAGATGGGGCAGATGATGGCGGTCGGGATCGAACACAAGGGCGAATCCTATGGCCTTGTGATCGATTCGGTTGGCGAAGTCCTCACGCTGAGCGCGGACACGCGCGAGGCGAATCCCTCGAACCTCGATAAGCGCTGGGCAGAAATCGCCGGTGGCGTTCATCGTCTGGAGGGCAAGCTCATGGTGATTCTCGACGTGGAACGGCTTCTCGGCTCGATGATCGAGCCGATGGCGGCTTGAGGAACAGTAGGTCGGGGCGGGGCGCCGGCTCTCGGGAGCATATGTAGATGAAGCACTGTTTGGTTGTTGACGATTCCAGCGTCATTCGCAAAGTCGCCCGGCGTATTCTGGAGGATCTGGATTTCGCCATAGTGGAGGCTGAGGACGGCAAGCAGGCGCTTGAAGCCTGCCGGGACCAGATGCCCGACGCGATCCTTCTGGACTGGAACATGCCGGTCATGGACGGCCTTGAGTTTCTGACGACGCTTCGCCGGGAGGCCGGTGGCGACAAGCCGGTGGTCGTATTCTGCACGACGGAAAACGATGTGGCTCACATCACGCGGGCCATTCGTGCGGGTGCGAATGAATACATCATGAAACCGTTCGACAAGGAGATCGTGGAAGCGAAGTTCCAGGAAGTCGGCTTGATCTAGGGCGGGCAAATCGCATGACGGTTGCTAGTGAGGCCAGGGATCAGGCGGCGGGCGCTTCCGCCGATCCGATCCGGGTCATGGTCGTTGACGACTCGGTCGTCATTCGTGGACTTCTTGGCCGCTGGGTAAATGGGGATCCTTCTCTCGCCCTGGTCGCATCGCACAGGAACGGCAAGGTAGCGCTCGATGATATCGAACGAAGCAACCCCGATGTCGTAATCCTGGATATCGAGATGCCGGAGATGGATGGGTTGACGGCCCTGCCTCTCATGTTGCGCAAGAAGCGCGATCTCGTCGTGCTCATGGCATCGACACTGACGCGCAGAAACGCGGAGATCAGCCTTCGTGCCTTGTCCCTCGGCGCGCAGGACTACATTCCCAAGCCGGAAAGCAAGAGCGAAGTCACGACGTCGGTCAATTTCCGGCGTGAGATCATCGAAAAGGTGAAAACGCTCGGTGTGCGTGTGCGCGGCAGGCACCAGGCCGGCCGGCAGTTGCGGGTCAGGGCGACCGCCGTGCAGGCTGTACCTTTGCACGATGCCGGATCGCCCGCGTCCACGCGTGCGCCGAATTTCCGGGCGGTGGCCACGAAATCCGCAAGGCCGCAGCATGCGGCGCGGTCATATCCGTCTGTTCGCCCTCGCGTGGTGGTGATCGGTTCCTCCACGGGTGGACCGCAGGCGCTTCAGCAGGTCATGCGCGATATCGGAATGGCGATTCGCCAGGTTCCGGTGGTCGTGACACAGCATATGCCGCCGACGTTCACGGCGATCCTTGCCGAACACCTTGGCAAGGCAGCCATGCGCCCGGCCAAGGAAGCCGCTGATGGCGATGTGCTCCAGCCCGGCCATATCTATGTGGCTCCGGGAGGACGCCATCTTGTCCTCGAAAAGGATCACGGACAGGCGGTTGCGCGCCTTACCGACGATCCGCCGGTGAACTTCTGCAAGCCGGCAGTCGATCCGCTGTTCGACAGCGCGGCGAAAGTGTTCGGTTCCTCGGTCCTGGCGGTCGTGTTGACCGGAATGGGCCATGACGGCGCCGACGGCGTCAAGACGATAGCCGCAGGCGGCGGTGCGATCATCGCTCAGGACGAGGCGAGCAGCGTCGTCTGGGGAATGCCGGGTGCTGCGGTGCAGACCGGGCAATGCAACGATATTCTGCCCCTTCAGGAGATCGGGCCAAAAATTGCAAAAATACTTGGTGGAGGCGTACGGTGACACCGTTTGAGTATGACTTTCTGAGGCGCCTGCTGAAGACGCAATCGGGTCTGGTCCTGTCCGACGAGAAACAGTATCTCGTGGAAAGCAGGTTGCTGCCGGTTGCGCGCGGGGCCGGGCTTGGCAGCCTGAGCGAGCTCGTGGCGGCGATCCAGAAACCGGCCGGGAAACAGCTGTCCGACAGCGTCGTCGAAGCGATGACGACTAATGAGTCGTTCTTCTTTCGTGACAAGACGCCTTTCGATCACTTCAAGGAAGTGATGATCCCGGACTTGCTATCCGCGCGTGCCGGCAGGCGGCGCGTCAGGATTTGGTGTGCTGCCGCGTCCTCGGGCCAGGAACCTTATTCGCTTGCCATCAGCCTGAAGGAAATGGGGGCCAAGGTCGCAGGTTGGTCGATCGACATCCTCGGCACCGATCTTTCCAACGAGATTTTGGAAAAGGCACGAAACGGCATATACAGCCAGTTCGAAGTCCAACGCGGCCTGCCGATCCAGATGCTCGTGAAATTCTTCGCGCAGAAGGGCGAACTCTGGCAAATCAATCCGGATATTCGCGCAATGATAAAGTGGCGCAAATTCAACCTTCTGGACAGCTTTTCCACAATCGGCGAGCAGGATATCGTTTTCTGCCGCAACGTTCTGATCTATTTCGACCAGCAGACGAAGATCGATATCCTTCACAAGATTGCACGGCTGATGCCAAGCGACGGCTATCTTGTGCTCGGCGCAGCGGAAACGGTGGTCGGTCTTACGGATGCGTTCCAACCCGTACCGGGCAGGCGCGGTCTCTACCAGCCGAAAGCCGCTGCCGCGGCCAAGCCTTCAGGTCCGCGCCTCGCTGCCGTGGGAGGATTGACCAGTCGTTGATTTGCGGGCGAGCCTGCCTGAATGAACGCTCGTCACGACTTAATGTTGAGGCCGGAAGGAAACGGATCTTTCCGGCCTTTGACATTCGGCTGTTCGCGAACCTGCAGAACAAAAAAACCGTTGTGCCCTGGCACAACGGCTTTTCCAACTGCTAGGTTTTTGTCTGCCGGCTGGCTGCTTGCCTGTCAGGCGGCCTTTTCTTCCGGCTCGCGCAACACATAGCCTCTGCCCCAGACGGTCTCGATGTAATTCTTGCCATCTGTCGCAGCAGCAAGTTTCTTGCGCAGCTTGCAGATGAACACATCGATGATCTTGAGTTCCGGCTCATCCATGCCGCCATAGAGATGGTTGAGGAACATCTCCTTGGTCAGCGTCGTGCCCTTGCGCAGCGAGAGCAATTCGAGCATCTGATATTCCTTGCCGGTCAGATGCACCCGCTGTCCGGCCACTTCGACGGTTTTCGTGTCGAGATTGACCGTAAGGTCGCCGGTGTTGATCACGGACTGGGCGTGGCCTTTCGACCTGCGCACGATCGCGTGTATGCGGGCGACAAGCTCATCCTTGTGGAAAGGCTTCGTCATATAGTCGTCGGCGCCGAAGCCTAGGCCGCGAACCTTATCCTCTATGCCCGCAAGGCCTGAGAGGATCAGGATCGGAGTCTTGACCTTGGAAACGCGCAGCGTCCTCAGGACCTCGTACCCGGACATGTCCGGCAGATTGAGATCCAGCATGATGATGTCGTAGTCGTAAAGCTTGCCGAGGTCTATGCCTTCCTCGCCAAGATCCGTCGTGTAGACGTTGAAGTTTTCGGACTTCAGCATCAGTTCGATGCTCTGCGCCGTGGCGCCATCGTCCTCAATCAACAGCACACGCATACCAATCCCCTTTACTGCCTATCCTGGGCAGGCCGCGCCGGTCTCGGCGCCGCCGGTGCAAAGGACTGCGATTAACCACGGTCATCTTCCGATGAAATGGTTAACAAATCCTAATTCGCACCCGCAAGGGCATGTTGGAAGAGATCGGGAATTATTCCCAAGATTTTGAAAAGCCTTCAGGAATCGCTTCCGAAGATTTCTCTTATCTTACATTAAAGAATCGGCCTAACCGATTCTCGCGACTCATCCTCCACGCCCAGACGACCCATATTTCAGTTCACCATCCTAAAAAGCCCTCTCGAATTAAGATTAATCAGACTCGTAAATGATAGGTTACCGGTGATTCGCAAATTCGGACACGAGTCGGCAAGCATGGAACCGCTTTTCGCAGAACTCGAATCACTCATGACGAGCGAGATCTACGGTCGTGTGGTCTCGGTCCAGGGGCTTCTCGTCGAGGTTGCCGGGCCGGTCCACGAAATGCGTGTGGGTGGATTGCTCAAGATTGAAGTGGGTGAGGGGGTTGAGCCGGTTTTCGCCGAAGTCGTCGGTTTTCGCGATGCACGGGCGCTATGCATGCCTTTTGCCGGGCTCGAAGGGGTACGCATGGGCTGCCGCGCCATTCTTGCGGCGCGTGAAAGCATCGTCCGTCCGACCTCGGGATGGCTGGGCCGCGTGATCAACGCAATGGGCCAGCCGATCGATGGCAAGGGGCCGCTGCCGCGTGGCGGAGAACCGCGCAAGCTGCGCGCGGTGCCGCCGGCGGCGAACGAACGCACGCGGGTCGGCGCGCCGGTCGACCTTGGTGTGCGCGCGCTCAACAGCTTCGTAACCTGCTGCCTGGGGCAGCGCATGGGCATTTTCGCCGGGTCCGGCGTCGGCAAATCCGTTTTGATGTCGATGATCGCGCGGAACATGTCGACGGATGTGGCGGTTATCGGGCTCATTGGCGAGCGGGGACGCGAGGTTCAGGAGTTCATCGAAGACGACCTTGGCCCCGAGGGGCTGGAGCGTACCGTTGTCGTGGTGGCGACGTCGGATGAAAGCGTGCTCATGCGCCGGCAGGCCGCGTATATGACGATGACGGTCGCCGAATATTTTCGCGATTCCGGCCGCAACGTCCTTTGCATGATGGATTCCGTCACGCGCTTTGCCATGGCACAGCGGGAAATCGGACTGTCGATCGGTGAGCCGCCGACATCCAAGGGCTACACGCCGACTGTGTTTACCGAACTTCCCAAGCTTCTCGAGCGTGCCGGGCCCGGCAAGCAGGGGACTGGCTCGATTACCGGGCTCTTCACCGTTCTCGTTGAAGGCGACAATCACAACGAGCCGGTTGCCGACGCCGTGCGCGGTATCCTCGACGGGCACATCGTCATGGAGCGGGCGATTGCCGAACGCGGGCGCTATCCGGCCATCAACGTGCTGAAGTCTGTTTCGCGCACCATGCCGCGCTGCGTCCCGTCAGATATGCTTCCGATCCTGCGCAAGGCCCGGCAACTGATGTCCACCTACACCGACATGGAAGAGTTGATACGCCTTGGCGCATACCGAAAGGGAACCGAGCCGACGGTGGATGAAGCGATCATGCGGCATGAGCCTTTCGAAAATTTTCTTTCGCAAGGTAAGGATGATGCAACCACTCTTGATGAAGGATATCGGATGCTTGCGAACCTTTTGGAAATGACTCCCGGTTAGAGTAACCCTGGAAAGGGGAGTATCGAGTCATGAAATCCCGTGGAAGCCTTATCAGGCTTAAGAAATTTCAGGTCGACGAGAAGCGCCGCCAGGTGACGCAGATCGAATCGATGATCGCCGAGTTCATGCGCATGGCGGAAGAACTCGACGAGCAGATCAAGGCGGAGCAGAAGCGCGTCGGAATTTCCGACGTGACTCATTTCGCCTATCCCACCTTCGCCAAGGCTGCCGCGCAGCGCCGCGACAATCTGGTCAATTCGGCCGATGAGCTGAAGGAACAGCTTGAGCGCGCCCAGGACGAGCTTGCCGAGGCGGTCGAGGATCTGAAGAAATTCGAACTCATGGAGGAGCGCGATCTCCTGCGTGAAAGATCGGAGGCCGAGTTGGCGGAGCAGGATCAGCTCGACGAAATCGCTCAACGCGGGCGCGCTCAGGGCTTCTAAGGGTTTCTAAGGGCGTCTACGGCGGCGTTGTCCGAGTTGCCGGGGTGTGGGGTGCCGGCCAAGGTGTCTTCGGCAAATGACGCTCGGATGCTTGTCGCGGGCTCGTGGCCGGCTAAGGGATGCTGTAACTTGCAACCGGCCTTCGGTCACATTGAAATATCCTAAAAAGCGGCCCCCGATGCGGCCGAAACCGGCTCGGAACGGGGCGGTAAATCCGGTTTGTTCATCTTATGAATTGAGTATGGCCGAATGGCCGAACTATAAGAATCGGGAAAGCGGCTGACTGACAGGAGCCAATTTGCGATTCGTTCTGGCTGTTCTCTTGCCAATGGCGACGGGATGTTTCGTCCTGGGCCTCGTCTTGCCGCTTATGAAAATGGAGCGGCTCTATTTCCTGGAGGACAAGCCGTCACTCGTGGAAATCGTGTCCGGCCTCTGGGCCGATGGCGATGCGATTCTCGCTGCTGCCGTCGCGGTTTTTTCCATTTTGTTTCCGGCCTTGAAGCTTCTCGGTCTTCATCTGGCGGCGCTCGGCACATCGGCGCGCGTTCCGCTTTCGATGTTTGCGGCGCTCGGCAAATGGTCGATGATGGATGTGATGTTGGTCGCGCTCGTGATATTTGCGGCAAAAACGAGCGGTCTTGCGTCCGCGACGTCGCTGCCCGGCCTTTGGCTCTACGCTTCCGCCACGTTGCTGACGGCAATTTCAGCCGTTATCGCCCGGCGGGTTTGACGCCTTTGCCGGTTCCTCATGCGTCGAGCGCGATTTCGCCGGGGTGGGAGCGCTCTTTATCGTCTCGTGAACCGGCCTCTATGCTGCGCTGGAAATCCTGATAGGCCTCAAGCCATCGTATCGTTTGTGCTTCGGGAATACGCAAACGCCGGCATCTTGCATGTGCGAGAGCAAGGAACGCGTGGTCGGAGAGGTCGGCTGCGACGCAAAGCTGGATGAGATCGTCGATAGCGCTCTTGAAGACCGCCGTTTGAATATTGGCGATCGGCCGCCGTGCGATTTTCGAAAGGAGACTGATTGCGTCGTTGATACGCTTGTCGTCGATGAGAACGATCACGAGATCGTTGAGATTGCTGTCGCCGCTGTCGATCAGTTGCCAAAGGCGTGCGGCGTCGCAGGTATCCAGATAAACGCCGAGACGTCGCCTGAGGTCCTGGCGGATCAGGTTTACGTCGGTCGTTTCATGTGGCTCGCTGCCGGCGACGATCGCCTGCAGTCTCAGGCGTTTTGTTGTATTCACGTAGGGCAGCAACCATTCGCAGATCAGCGGTGTCAGGTCGCCGCGCTCAGCTATCCGGTCGCAAAGAATGGCGTCCGTAAGCGAGTGTTTGGTGAGCGTACGCAAGCCCCAGTCGCTCATAGAGATATTCTTGTTCGATGCGATCGTGCGCCAGACGCGCGTCTTGCCTCTTTCGATCAGCGTATCCGAAAGCCTCGGGCTCATGTCCATCCGCTTGGCGATCGCTTCCAGATGCGGCTCGGGCATGCGCCGGGCAAGCTTCATCAGGTCGGCCTGGGATAGTGCCGGGCTCATTTCCAGGATGGGCGCGGCGACTGCGATATCGTCCTTGGCTAGGCGAATCGCCACGGCCTGCGGGGTGGCGGCGATCGGGGCGATTCGGCGGGAAAGGCTGGCGCGGTCTTCCAGGCCGGTCGTGTCGAGCAGCCTCAGAATCACATCGCAGAACAGTTCGAGTTCGGCCTGACTGTGCCCGCCGATGCCGTCCAGAAAGACATCGGCAACCCGCTGCAGCAGCTTGCCGCGGGATTCAGGCGTCGCATCCTTTGCGAGTCTGAGAAGGTCGCTCAGCATCAATTGCCTCTTGGGTTGATGCCGACCGTATCGCGGGCGCCTTATCAATCGGTTAGCGGCGGATCTCGGATTGAAAATTTACGTAAGGGCTTTATACGGCGCGGCCCATGCCGCTTCCGGGCAGGCCTGCCGTCAGGGATTCCACTCGTTCGCACGGAGCATGACATTTCCAATCGGGGGGAAGAAAATCATTATGACGTAACGTTAACGATGTGAGAGGCGGGATCAAATTCCTCGAACACGTGAAAAATGAGAAGGGTTTCACTGTTGATTTTCGATTATTTTCCGGCCTTAGATTGCGCACAAGGTGATCGTGGCGGATCGGCCGGGCCCGCGGGAAGTGCGGGTGGGCCGGAGACGCCGGGGGCGCCTTTGAATAACGGGAGAGAAAATCAATGAATATTCGCCGCATCACCAAGGCGACGCTCTTGGGTGTCAGCTTTGCCGCAGTCATGGCGTCGGCCGCCTCGGCAAAGACGCTCGTTTATTGCTCGGAAGGGTCTCCGGAGGGGTTCGACCCGGCGCTCTATACGGCCGGCACCACCTTCGACGCTTCGTCCAAGCCGGTCTTCAACCGTCTTGTCGAGTTCAAGCGTGGTACCACGGAAGTGCTGCCTGGCCTTGCAGAGAGCTGGTCGGTTTCCGACGACGGCACGGAATATACGTTCAACCTGCGCAAAGGCGTCAAGTTCCATTCCACCGACTACTTCACGCCGACCCGCGACTTCAATGCCGACGACGTGATCTTCTCCTTCGAGCGTCAGCTCAAGAAGGACAACCCCTGGAACACCTACACCGCAGGCGCCGCTTGGGAATATTTCGACGGCATGTCCATGCCCGATCTCATCAAGGAGATCGTGAAGGTTGACGACTATACCGTGAAATTCGTGCTGAACCGGCCGGAAGCGCCGATGATCGCGAACCTTGCCATGGACTTTGCCTCGATCCAGTCCAAGGAATATGCCGACAAGCTTGAAGCCGACGGCACCCGCGACCTCCTCAATCAGCAGCCGGTCGGTACTGGCCCCTTCCAGTTCGTCGGCTATCAGAAGGATGCCGTGATCCGCTATGCCGCGAATCCGGATTACTTCGGCGGCAAGCAGCCGATCGACAACCTGATCTTCGCCATCACCACGGATGCTTCGGTGCGCCTTCAGAAGCTGAAGGCGGGTGAGTGCCACGTGATGCCCTATCCCGCGCCTGCCGACATCGAAGACATCAAGGCGGATGGCAACCTGCAACTCCAGGAGCAGCAGGGCCTGAACGTCGGCTACCTCGCCTATAACACCAAGCAAGCCCCCTTCGACAATCCGAAGGTCCGCAAGGCGTTGAACATGGCGATCAACAAGCAGGCGATCCTCGACGCGGTGTTCCAGGGCGCCGGCCAGGCGGCCAAGAACCCGATTCCGCCGACGATGTGGTCCTACAACGACGCGATCCAGGACGATCCGTACGATCCGGAAGCGTCGAAGAAGATGCTCGAGGAAGCTGGCGTCAAGGATCTTCAGATGAAGGTCTGGGCGATGCCGGTGCAGCGTCCCTATAACCCGAATGCCCGCCGCATGGCGGAGCTCATCCAGGCCGACTTCGCTAAAGTGGGTGTGGGGGTCGAGATCGTTTCTTACGAGTGGGGCGAATACCTGAGCCGTTCCAAGGCCGAAGACCGCGACGGAGCGGTGCTGCTCGGTTGGACGGGCGATAATGGCGACCCGGATAACTTCCTCGCCGTACTGCTTGGTTGCGATGCCGTTGGCGGTGCCAACCGCGCCCAGTGGTGCGACAAGGACTTCGAGGACCTGATCCAGAAGGCCAAGGTCGCCACCGACAGGGCAGAGCGCACCAAGCTCTACGAGCAGGCCCAGGTGGTCTTCAAGGAGCAGGCTCCGTGGGCCACGATCGCTCACTCCGTGGTGTTCATGCCCATGTCCGCCAAGGTAAGCGGCTACGTGATGGACCCGCTCGGCGGTCACTGGTTCGACGGCGTCGACATCGCCGAATAATGGTGTGACCATTCGAACGCCGGCGAAACAGTTCGCCGGCGTTCGTTATTTGTCTGACCGGCGGTTTGCCGGAAAAAGGCTTTCCGTATCGAGACGGCCGGTTCGTCAAGCCGGCATTCGTTCTTCCCAAGATATCGAGGCAATTTCCTGCTTCGTATGTCGGGTTGTGAATGGCGCACCGGCCGATCCGCATTACAATCGGCTGACAACTAGAACAGGCACCTGAAATGTTACGTTTCCTGGTCGGTCGCATCGGACTGCTGATCCCGACATTCCTTGGCGTTACGCTCGTCGCTTTTTCGTTCATCCGTCTGCTGCCGGGCGATCCGCTCGACCTGCTCGCAGGCGAGCGCGGCATAGATCCGGCGCGCAAGGCGGAGCTGCTGCATCAGATGGGCTTCGACAGGCCATTGTGGCACCAATACCTCATGTATCTCGGAGATATTCTGCAGGGCGACCTCGGCACGTCTTTCGTCTCTAAGAAGCCTGTCCTGGAGGAATTCTTCACGCTGTTCCCGGCGACCGTCGAGCTGTCGCTCTGCGCGATTTTCATCGCTGTCGCGATCGGAATTCCGGCAGGCATCTTCGCCGCCGTCAAACGCGGCTCCTTCTTCGACCAGACGATCATGGGCACGGCGCTCGTCGGCTATTCCATGCCGATCTTCTGGTGGGGCCTGCTGCTCATCATCTTTTTCTCCGGCATCCTGCAGTGGACGCCGGTTTCGGGGCGTATCTCGCTTATCTACTTCTTTCCGCAAGTGACGGGCTTCATGCTGATCGACAGCCTGCTCTCGGGACAGGAGGGCGCGTTCAAATCCGCTGTCAGTCACCTGATCCTGCCGTCGGTGGTGCTTGCCACGATCCCGCTTGCGGTGATCGCGCGCCAGACGCGTTCGGCAATGCTTGAGGTGCTCGGCGAAGACTACGTCCGCACGGCGCGCGCGAAGGGTCTTGCCCCCTTCCGGGTCATCGGCCTGCATGCGCTGCGCAACGCGCTCATCCCGGTGATCACGACGATCGGCCTTCAGGTCGGCGTGCTTCTTGCCGGCGCGATCCTGACGGAGACGATCTTCTCGTGGCCCGGCATCGGAAAATGGCTCGTGGACAGCATTTCGCGCCGCGACTATTTCGTCGTCCAGGGCGCACTTTTGATGATTGCCGGAGTGGTGATGCTGGTGAACCTCATCGTCGATGTGCTCTACGGTCTCATCAATCCGCGCATTCGCCACAACTGAGCCGGGGAACGGAAAATATGACGAACGTTTCGACAACCGAAACCCGGGCAAAGGGCGCCGTCGCAGAAAAACTTGCCAGCGAAAGCCGCAATGCGACGAAGGCGATGCTGGTCGAGTTCTGGTACTACTTCAAGCAGAACCGCGGCGCGGTCATCGGTCTTGCGGTCTTCCTGATCCTGGTCGTGGTCGCCCTTCTGGCACCGTATGTCGCTCCCCATTCGCCCGATATGCAGTATCGCGAAAACTTCCTTCAGCCTCCGGCATGGGAAGAGGGCGGTAGCGCGACATTCCTGCTCGGTACGGACGCCGTCGGTCGCGATATTCTTTCGCGCCTGATCTACGGCTCGCGCTATTCGCTCTTCATCGGCGTCGTCGTGGTGACGATCGCGCTTTCGGGCGGCATCGTGCTCGGCGTCATTGCCGGTTATTTCCGCGGGAGCGTCGATACTTTCATCATGCGGGTGATGGATATCATCCTGGCCTTCCCCTCTCTGCTGCTGGCGCTCGTGCTTGTCGCCATCCTGGGGCCGGGGCTCACCAACGCGATGATCGCGATCGCCATCGTCCTGCAGCCGCACTTTGTCCGCCTTACCCGCGCAGCAGTCCTTTCGGAGCGCAACCGCGACTATGTGGTCGCCGCGCGCGTTGCCGGTGCGGGGAATTTGCGGCTCATGTTCAAGACGATCCTGCCGAACTGTCTTTCGCCGCTGATCGTTCAGGCCACGCTTTCCTTCTCCAATGCGATCCTCGATGCCGCAGCCCTCGGCTTCCTCGGCATGGGTGCTCAGCCGCCGACGCCCGAATGGGGCACCATGCTGGCCGAGGCGCGCGAGTTCATCCTGCGTGCATGGTGGGTGGTTACCTTCCCCGGCCTTGCCATCCTCGTAACGGTCCTGGCGATCAATCTCGTCGGCGACGGTTTGCGCGACGCGCTCGACCCGAAGCTGAAGCGGAGCTGAGCCCATGCCTCTTCTTGAAATTCGCAATCTTAAGGTCGAGTTCGAAACGGCGTCCGGTCCCTTCAAGGCGCTCGACGGTGTGGACTACACGGTCGATTCCGGTGAGGTGCTGGCGATCGTCGGAGAGAGCGGCTCGGGCAAGTCGGTTGCCATGCTGGCGCTCATGGGGCTCCTGCCCGATACGGCGACCGTGACCGTCGACAAGATGGAATTCGAGGGCCGGGATATCACGAAGCTGTCCGCCACCGACCGCCGTCAGGTGATCGGCAAGGACATTTCGATGATCTTCCAGGAGCCGATCGCAAGCCTCAATCCTTGCTTCACGGTCGGCTTCCAGATCGGCGAGGCTTTGAAGGTTCACACGGACCTTTCTTCATCCGATCGTTCCAGGCGCGTGATCGAACTTTTGGAGGCGGTCGGCATCCCCGAGCCGAAGGGAAGGCTGTCGAGCTTCCCGCACCAGATGTCGGGCGGCCAGTGCCAGCGCGTGATGATCGCCATGGCCATCGCCTGCCAGCCGAAGCTTCTGATCGCTGACGAACCGACGACCGCACTCGACGTTACGATCCAGAAACAGATCCTCGATCTTCTGTTGAAGCTTCAGGAAGAAAGCGGCATGGGCCTGATCATGATCACGCACGACATGGGCGTGGTCGCGGAAACGGCTGACCGCGTGGTCGTGCAATATCAGGGCCGCCAGATGGAAGAATCCGACGTGCTCACCCTTTTCGAAAGCCCGAAGCATCCTTACACGAAGGCGCTTTTGTCCGCGCTTCCCGAAAACGCCACCGGCGATCGTTTGCCGACGGTGAGCGATTTTCGTGAATTCCTTGAAAGCGAAGCCAAAAAGGTGAGCGCATGAGCGGCGACATCATCCTCAAGGTCCGCGATCTGAAGCGCGATTACGTAACCAAAGGCGGCCTGTTCAAGAAGGAAAGCACGCTTTCCGCCTTGAAAGGCGTTAGCTTCGATGTCGAACGCGGTTCCACGCTTGCCGTCGTCGGGGAAAGCGGCTGCGGCAAATCCACGCTTGCGCGCATTCTGACCATGATAGATCCCGCGACCGCGGGCACTGTCGAGATCGACGGAACCGCGATCGATATTTCGAAGGGAAACATCTCCAGGGAGATGCGCCAGAAGGTGCAGATCGTCTTCCAGAACCCGTACGGTTCGCTCAATCCGCGCCAGAAGATCGGCGCGGTTCTGGAAGAGCCGCTTCTGCTCAATTCCGACAAACCTGCCGCCGAACGCCGCGATCTCGCGCTTTCCATGCTGGAAAAGGTCGGCCTGAAGCCGGAGCATTACGGGCGCTATCCGCACATGTTCTCCGGTGGCCAACGTCAGCGTATTGCCATCGCCCGTGCGATTATGCTGCAGCCGAAGCTGCTCGTCCTCGACGAGCCGGTTTCCGCGCTGGATCTTTCCGTGCAGGCGCAGATCCTGAATCTGCTGGCCGACCTGCAGGACGAGTTCGACCTCACCTACGTCTTTATTAGCCACGATCTTTCGGTCGTGCGCTACATCGCCGACAAGGTGATGGTGATGTATTTCGGCGAGGCGGTGGAATACGGCACGCGCGACGAAGTCTTCTCCGACCCGAAGCACAGCTACACGAAGACGCTCTTCGCCGCGACGCCGCGCGCGGATATCGAAAGCATCCGTGAAAGGCTTGCGAATAAGGCGGCATAGCTCTGTTCGATTCGTGTATTTCCAGCATAAGCCTCCGCCTTATCGGCGGAGGCTTTTCTGTATCGCTATCCATTTAAGCGCCTGTCTCGAAACCGTCATATATTTCGGCTATTCGCGAAATATGGAAAAGATCGATGCATTGGCGGCGCTTTCAGCGCTCGGGCAGGAGACGCGGCTCGATGTCTATCGCCTTCTCGTAAAGGCGGGCAGGGCTGGGCTTGCTGCGGGTGAAGTCGCTGAAGAACTAGGCGTTCTGCCGAATACGCTCTCGAATCATCTTGCGAACCTTTCACGCGCCGGCCTGGTCCGCCAGACGCGCGAGGGGCGCGTTCTGCGTTACACGGCGGATTTCGCACGCATGCGTGGCCTGCTCGATTATCTGATGGCTGATTGCTGTGGCGGAAGGCCGGAAATCTGCGCACCGTTCATGGAGGGCCCCGGTTGCTCCGAACATGAGGAAAAGACGAAAACCGCATGAGCCTGCAAACTCGAAACGTACTCTTCCTCTGCACGGCCAATTCCGCCCGTTCGATCCTTGCCGAGGCGATCCTGAACAGGCTCGGCGAAGGACGTTTCAAGGCATTTTCCGCAGGCTCGCACCCGCGCGGGCAGGTCAATCCGGATGCGCTGGAATGCCTGAAACGCCGCGGTCATGAGGTCGCAGGGTTGAACTCGAAGAGCTGGGAGGTTTTCTCCAGCCCCGATGCGCCGCAAATGGATTTGATCGTCACCGTCTGCGATGCCGCTGCGGGTGAGGCCTGCCCGTTCTGGCCGGGTCATCCGCTCACCGTTCATTGGGGCATTCCCGATCCCGCGGGCGCGGACGGGGCGGAAGGCGGCGAGGCGGCCTTTAACCTCGCCTATGACCGGCTTGAGCGGCGCATCGCGGCCTTGCTTGCTCTGGGCGGCAATGTCTTCACGGCGGACGATGCCAGGACGCAACTGTCGATCATCGGCCGGATCGACGACTAGTTGACGATGTCTTCTTACGGCGCCGTTTCCGGCGGGTGGCGATATTGACAGAATTCCAGGAGGTTAAAGCGTGGCATCTGCGGAACACTCCCCACTTGGTTTTTTCGAGCGCTACCTCTCCCTGTGGGTGGCCTTGTGCATCGCTGCCGGCGTCGGTTTGGGCCTTATTTTGCCCCGCGTCTTTTCCGCGATCGCCATATTGGAATACGCCAATGTCAACCTAGTCGTCGCGGTTTTCATCTGGGTGATGATTTACCCGATGATGGTCAATGTCGATTTCGCCTCGATCAAGGATGTCGGCAAGAAACCCAAGGGGCTGTGCATCACGCTGGTCGTCAACTGGCTGGTAAAGCCCTTCACCATGGCTGCCCTCGGCATCCTGTTTTTTGAGCATCTTTTCGCGGGGTTCGTCGACCCGCAGAGCGCCAAGGAATACATCGCCGGGATGATCCTTCTCGGCGTGGCGCCCTGCACGGCGATGGTGTTCGTGTGGAGCCAGTTGGTGCGCGGCGACGCTAACTACACTCTGGTACAGGTTTCCATCAACGATATCATCATGGTTTTCGCCTTCGCGCCAATTGCGGCCCTGCTTTTGGGCGTGACCGATATCGTTGTGCCATGGGAGACCTTGTTCCTCTCTGTTGTCCTCTACGTCATTATACCGCTCGCGTTCGGTTATCTCACGCGCAGGGCGTTGGACCGGGCGGACGATCATGAGCGTATCGCCGAGTTCACCGCGAAGGTGAAACCCTTCTCGGTCATGGGCTTGCTGGCGACAGTGGTGTTGCTGTTCGGTTTCCAGGCGCAAACGATTATCGACAAGCCGAGCGTCATCGCCCTGATCGCGGCACCGCTCCTGGTGCAAAGCTACGGTATCTTCATCATCGCCTATTTCTGGGGGTATGTGTGGCGGGTGCCATTCGCGACCGCCGCACCCGCAGCCCTTATCGGCACGTCCAACTTTTTCGAATTGGCGGTGGCCGTGGCGATCAGCCTTTTCGGCCTGAACTCCGGGGCTGCGCTCGCGACCGTGGTCGGCGTTCTGGTCGAGGTTCCGGTGATGCTGTCCCTTGTCGCATTCGCGAACCGCACGCGCCACATGTTTGCGACGTAGCGTTTCTGACTCTCTTCCACGATCAGGCGGTGGCCAATAAGGAAGCCACCCGCCGGTGCAGAAAACGCATCGGTTCATCGGCTTTTTCGCTGGCCGCCTCCGGCTTGCTGGAAGCGATTGCCGTGATCGGATCCATGTGTTGCAAGGCAGCGCTGTTGATGTTGCTTTCGGCGAATTATCGGGGCCGGAAGCAACGCGAACGAAGCCTCAAGGGCGTGGAGCATGCATGTGTCGAAAGCCTTGTTTCAAAGGCACTTGCGGAATGTCCCGCTTTGCCCGACCTTTGAGACGAGTTTTCTCCGGTTCGTGTGAAGCATGAAGCCTCAATCCGTTCACATTCTGGGAGCCGGCATCATCGGCCTTGCAACCGCGGCCGTCCTGATCGATCGCGGGTTCGACGTCACGGTGATCGACCGGGAAGGCCCGGGCGAGGGTACTTCGCGCGGCAATGCCGCCGCAATCGCCTGGACGGATGTTGCCCCGCTTGCCTCACCCGGCATCTGGAAGAAGGCGCCCGGCTGGCTGCTCGATCCGCTGGGCCCGCTTACCGTACGCCCTTCCTATGCGTTCAACATTCTGCCCTGGATGCTGCGCTTCATGCAGGCCGCAACTCCTTCGGCCATGAAGCGATCGACGCAAGCCATCGCGGCGCTGAACGGCCTCGCGCTTCCTGCGTGGGAGCGGATATGGGAGCGCATGGCCTGGAGCAATCACGTCAGGCACGAAGGCTGCCTCGACGTTTTCGACAAGCCTTCCCAGCTCGCCGAAGCCCGTGGAGGGTGGCAGAGCCAGCGCAATCACGGGATGGATGTGCGTGAGCTTTCAGGCGATGAACTGCGCGAGATGGAGCCGGATCTTTCCTCCGATGTCGTCGGCGGGGCCTATCTGCCGGGCTGGCTCCATGTAGATGACCCTTATGAACTCTGTCGGGATCTGGCGGCTTACGTGATGGCGCGCGGCGGCAGCATCATGAAGGGGGAGGCGGTGTCCGTTGCAAGAACGGAGACAGGGGCGATTGTCCGCCTTGAGGAAGGGCACATCATAAAAACGGAAGCCCTGGTGATTGCCTGCGGGGCATGGTCGAAGTGGTTGGCTGCCGAGTTCGGCGACGATATCCCCCTCGATACGGAGCGCGGCTACAATATCACCGTGCCGGTGCCGGGCGTTTCCTTTCGCCGTTTCATCATGCTGCCCGGATATGGCTTCGTCATGTCGCCGATCGCACGCGGTCTTCGCATCGGCGGCGCTGTGGAATTCGGCGGGTTGAAAGCCGCGCCGAACTGGCAGCGCGTCGATGCGCTCGTTGCGCGAGCCAAACGCATCGCGCCGAACCTCAATGCCGATCACGGCGAGCGCTGGATGGGCTTTCGCCCGTCGATCCCTGACAGTCTGCCGGTCATTTCGCGGGCAAGCGGGGGCTCCAATGTGTTTTACGCCTTCGGCCACGCCCATCATGGCTTGACGCAGGCCGCCGCGACCGCCGAAATCCTCGCAAGTCTGATCGCGGGCGAGGAGCCGCCGGTCGATATCGCGCCCTATCGGGCAAACCGTTTTTGAAACCGAGGTCGAATTGATGGCGCGTCACACATTCTTCTGCATCGACGGTCACACCTGCGGCAATCCGGTGCGCCTTGTCGCGGGCGGCGGTCCGCGTCTCGAAGGCGCGTCGATGTTCGAGCGTCGCCAGCATTTCCTGGAGAATTTCGACTGGATCCGCACGGGCCTCATGTATGAGCCGCGCGGTCACGACATGATGTCGGGCGCGCTTCTTTATTCGCCGACGCGGGAGGATTGCGACACAGGCGTGCTCTATATCGAGACTTCCGGCTGTTTGCCCATGTGCGGGCACGGGACCATCGGCACCGTCACCATGGCGGTGGAGGAGGGGCTCGTTACACCCAAGGTGCCCGGAAGCCTGAGGCTGGAGACGCCTGCAGGCCTCGTCATCGCCGACTACGAGCAGGACGGCGACACCGTAACCTCGGTGACGCTCACAAACGTCGCCTCGTTTCTGGCTGCGGAAAACCTCGAAATCGAATGCGAAACCTTCGGTCCGTTGACGGTCGATGTCGCCTATGGCGGAAATTTCTATGCGATCGTCGAACCGCAGGGCGAATTTGCGGGTGTCGGTTCGGTCGATGTCGGCGACCTTCTGGCCGCAAGCCCGAAACTGCGTTCGGCGCTCAATGCGGCTTATGAAATCGTTCACCCGGAGAACGAGCGCATTCGCGGTATCTCCCACATCATGTGGACGGGCCCTGCGACGGTGAACGGGGCGGACGCCAGAAACGCCGTCTTCTACGGCGACAAGGCGATCGACCGCAGCCCCTGCGGCACGGGAACGTCCGCCCGCATGGCGCAGCTTCACGCGAAGGGCAGGCTCAAGGTCGGCGATACCTTCGTGCATGAAAGCATCATCAATTCCCTTTTCGTTGGTGGGGTGAAATCCGAAATCACGGTCGGCAATAGGCGCGCAATCGTGCCGACCGTGACGGGCAGTGCCTACAAGACTGGCACCAGCACGATCACGCTTGACGAGCGCGACCCCTATATGACCGGCTTTCAGGTTGCCGGCACCGGCGTCACGCACTTTCCCCGACCTTCCTCGTGATGCACTCAAATTTTCGGCAGGGGCTTCGCTTAAGCGCGGAATCAGCTATCAATCCATTGACCGGAACGGATTAGGAACAGAAATGGATTGGTCGCGCCAGCAGGAAGAAGCCCTGGATGAGACCGCGCGCTGGCTGAAACGGGGTGACACGCAGGTTTTCCGCCTCTTCGGCTATGCCGGAACGGGCAAGACGACGCTCGCCCGCCACCTGGCCGAAGGCATGGATGGGAGCGTGGCTTTCGGCGCCTTCACCGGCAAGGCCGCGCATGTGCTGCGCCAGAAGGGTTGCACGGATGCCTCGACCATCCACGCGATGATCTATCGTCCGCGTGGTCGAAAGGAAGATGACGACGACGAGGATTCCGGGCCGACCTTTTCCCTGAACCGGGAAAGCGTTGCCGCGAAGTCCGATCTCATCGTCATCGACGAATGCTCCATGGTGGATGAGGACCTTGGCCGCGATCTGCTGTCGTTCGGCAAGCCGGTACTGGTTCTGGGCGATCCGGCGCAGCTCCCCCCGGTCAAGGGCGGCGGTTATTTTACCGAAGCGGAACCCGACGTGATGCTGACGGAAGTTCACCGACAGGCGCGTGATAATCCGATCGTGCGAATGTCCATGACCATCCGCGAGGGCGGCACGCTCGATTACGGAGCTTACGGCGAAAGCCGCATCATTCCGCGCAAGGAGATCGACGCAGAGACGATCCTTGCGTCCGACCAGGTTCTCGTCGGAACGAACCGCACGCGCAGGCTCTATAATGCCCGCATCCGTCAGTTGAAGGGCTTCACGACGCCTATGCCCGCGGTCGGCGACAAGTTGGTGTGCCTGAGAAACGACAAGGCCAAGGGCTTGCTGAACGGCGGCTTGTGGACGGTTACGCGCCTTCGCGCCTCCAAGGGCAATACCCTGCGCTTCGACATCAAGCCGGAAGACGATACGGGCTCAAAGTCGGACACCAAGGTCAAGGTTCTGCCGGCGATGTTCGAGGAAGGCGGCGACCAGATTCCCTATGCCATCCGCCGCCGGGCGGATGAGTTCGACTATGGATACGCGCTCACCGTCCACAAGGCGCAAGGTTCGCAATGGGATCAGGTGGTGCTGTTCGATGAAAGCTACGCCTTCCGTGAGCATCGCGAGCGCTGGCTCTATACGGCGGTGACGCGGGCGGCGGAAAGCATCGTCGTCGTGCGGTGAAGCGCAGTCGTTTCATCGTGTTGTGAGCATCTTTCCTTTCGCCCTTTTTCCGCCGCGCCGGCAGGCGTATCTTCCCGCTCTTCAAGAACGGTTTATGCTGCCATCCGCCGAATTTCAGAGCCTCAGATGACCGATATCGATAGTTTCGCCTCCCAGCCTTCGCCCTCGCCCAAGGCTTCCGCTCTTCCGCCCGAGGTGGCGCTTCGCATCGCAAGGCGCATCGCGGATGAAATCGGCTGCAAACCGGCACAGGTTTCCGCCACAGTTCAGCTTCTCGACGAAGGCTCGACCGTGCCCTTCGTCGCGCGCTACCGGAAGGAAGCGACAGGCGGGCTCGATGACACGCAACTCCGGATGCTGGAAGAGCGGCTGATCTATCTTCGCGAGATGGAGGATCGCCGGACCGCGATCCTCAAATCCATCGAGGAGCAGGGCAAGCTCGACGACGATCTTGCGGGAAAGATCGCTTCCGCCGACACGAAGGCCGCACTTGAGGACCTCTATCTGCCCTTCCGCAAGAAGCGGCGCACGAAAGCGCAGATTGCGCGCGAGGCCGGGCTGGAGCCGCTCGCCGATATGCTCCTCGCCGATCCGTCGATTAATCCTGAGAAATCCGCGGAGGCATTTCTCGACGCGGAAAAGGGATTTCCGGACGCCAAAAGTTCCCTCGACGGCGCGCGCCAGATCCTCATGGAGCGTTTTGCCGAAGATGCCGCCCTTGTCGGCCGCTTGCGGGAATATCTTCTGAAGAAAGCGGTGGTCCGTTCCCGCGTGGTCGAAGGCCAGGAGGAGGCGGGTGCGAAATTCTCCGACTACTTCGCTTACGAAGAAAAATGGTCGGATATCCCCTCGCACCGGGCGCTGGCGCTCCTGAGGGGGCGGAACGAGGGCATGCTGGCGCTTGAGCTCGTGGCCGATGCCGACGATCCGTCGCCGGTCAAGCCGGCCGAGCGCATGGTGATGGAGGCGACCGGGATCGAGGATCGGGGCCGGGCGGCCGACAAATGGCTCGGCGATGTCGCCCGTTTCGCCTGGCGGGTGAAGATCGCGCTGCATCTCGAACTCGAACTCATGAACATGCTGCGCGAGCGCTCTGAAGAAGAGGCGATCAAGGTTTTCGCGCGAAATCTGAAGGATTTGCTGCTTGCCGCACCTGCCGGCGCCAAGGCAGTGCTCGGCCTCGATCCGGGTGTCAGGACGGGCGTGAAGGTCGCAGCCGTCGACGCCACCGGCAAGCTTGTCGATACCGCGACGATCTATCCTTTCCAGCCGAAGAACGACGTCATGGGTTCGCTCGCCGTGCTGAAGGCGCTGGTGGCGAAGCACAGGGTCGGGCTGATTGCCATCGGCAACGGCACGGCAAGCCGCGAGACGGACAAGCTCGCCGCCGACCTTTTGAAGGAAATCCCGGCGGATCAACGCCCCGTCAAGGTCATCGTCAACGAGGCGGGCGCTTCCGTCTATTCGGCAAGTGCCTTGGCGGCAAAGGAAATGCCGGATGTCGACGTTTCGCTGAGGGGCGCGGCGTCGATCGCGCGGCGGCTTCAGGATCCGCTTGCCGAACTCGTGAAGATCGAGCCGAAGTCCATCGGCGTCGGCCAATACCAGCACGACGTCAACCAGACGAAGCTCGCCCGTTCGCTCGATGCCGTCGTCGAAGACGCGGTGAATGCCGTCGGCGTCGATCTCAACACGGCATCCGCAGCGCTTCTGTCGCGGATTTCAGGGCTGTCGGAAACGCTTGCCGGCGCCATCGTCACCCGCCGCGACGAGGTGGGCGCGTTCCGCTCGCGTAAAGAGCTTCTGGCGGTGCCGCGCCTTGGGCCCAAGGCGTTCGAGCAATGCGCCGGCTTCCTGCGGATCGTGGGCGGCGACAACCCGCTCGATCAATCATCCGTTCACCCGGAGGCCTACCCTGTTGCCGAGCGGATCGTGAAGGCTTGCGGGCGACCGCTGAAGGACGTGATGGGCAATGCATCTGTTCTGAAGGCGCTTGATCCGCAAGAATTCACCGACGACAAATTCGGCCTGCCGACGGTGAAGGACATTCTGACGGAACTGGAAAAACCGGGCCGCGACCCGAGGCCCGAATTCAAGACCGCGACCTTCCAGGAAGGCGTGGAGACGATGGCGGATCTGAAGCCCGGCATGGCGCTGGAAGGGACGGTCACCAATGTCACCAACTTCGGCGCATTCGTCGATATCGGCGTCCATCAGGACGGGCTGGTCCATGTCTCGCAGCTTGCCGACCGTTTCATCTCCGACCCGCATACGGTCGTGAAGGCGGGCGATATCGTGCGCGTACGGGTGATGGAGGTCGACATCAAACGCAAGCGCATCGGCCTTTCCATGAAAAAGGACGGCGGCGAGGCGCGCGGACGCGAGCGGGGCGAAACGCCACCGCCCAGAAACAACGCCCCGCGTGGCAAACCGCAGGGCGGCAAACCGCAGGGCGCCAAGTCTCAAGGCGGGGGCAACCGGCGCGATACGCCGCAGGGCGACGGCGCGATGGCAGCCGCCCTTGCAGCGGCGATGAAACGGAAGAAGTAGAGCGAGGGCGCAAACCAAATTCGGTTATCACCCTCACCCCAGCCCTCTCCCTTCGAGGGAGAGGGGGCGAATACGGCACGTTCAGCACCGGATACCAAACGTTTTGGCAATCAAGGAATGCCTTGAGATCCGCCAAGTATATGCCACATCTCTCATCACCTCTCCCTCGAAGGGAGAGGGAAGGCGCGCATGCGCCGGGTGAGGGTGAAGAGTGTGCCCAAGTCGGTTGTAAACGGGGTTTTTCCATTCAGCTCCACTTTTAGTGACATGACAGAGTTCGATTACCCCTTGAAATTATCCCCCCGCAGTTGCTTCCATGCGAACCTCACGAAAATTACGGTGCGGATGATGCCGCGTCGGCCATAATTGGATCGGTCGATCCAGGAGCCTGTCTTATGTCCCATATCTTCCCCCGCCACACCGCCATGCGCCCGCCGCGCGCCAAAAAGGGCGACGGTTGCTACATCGTCGACGAGACCGGAAAGCGCTATTTCGATGCCGGCGGGGCGGCGATCGACTGTCTCGGGCATTCCGACGAGAAGGTGACGAAAGCGATCAAGGATCAGCTCGACAAGATCGCCTTCGCCCATACCGGTTTCTTCACGAGCGATTCCGCGGAAGCGCTGGCCGACAGGTTGGCGGAATTCGCGCCGGGCGATCTCGACAGGGTCTATCTCGTCTCCGGCGGCTCGGAAGCGACGGAAGCGGCGATCAAGCTTGCCCGCCAGTATCACCTGGAGCGGGGCGAGGGAAAACGCGCGCGCATCATCGCCCGCCTGCAGAGCTATCATGGCAATACGCTCGGCGCTTTGTCCGCCGGGGGAAACATGTGGCGGCGCGAGCCCTTCGGCCCGCTTCTGGTGGAGATGTCGCACATCGACCCATGCTACGCCTATCGCGGCCAGCGGGATGGTGAAAGCCTGGAGGACTACGGCCTGCGCGTCGCCAATGCGCTGGAAGCTGAAATCCTGAAACAGGGGCCGGATACGGTCGCGGCCTTCATTGCCGAACCTGTGGTTGGCGCGACCATGGGCGCGGTTACCGCCGTTCCGGGGTATTTCAAGCGCATCCGTGAGATCTGCGACAAATACGGCGTGCTGCTGATTCTCGACGAAGTGATGTGCGGCATGGGCCGCACGGGCTATCTCTATGCCTGCGAGGCGGACGGGATCGCGCCGGATATTCTTTGCATCGCCAAGGGATTGGGTGCCGGTTATCAGCCGATCGGCGCAATGCTCTGCACGAAACAGATCTACGAGACGATCGAGGAAGGTACGGGCTTCTTCCAGCACGGCCACAGCTATATCGGGCACCCGACGGCTGCCGCCGCCGGTGGGGCGGTGCTCTCGCGCCTTGTCGATGACGGGCTTCTGGAGCGGTGCCGCGAGATGGGCGGCAAGCTGGAAACTGCCCTTCAAGAGCGCTTCGGCCAGAATCCGCACGTCGGCGATCTGCGCGGGCGCGGGCTTTTCCGGGGTATCGAACTGGTCGCCGACCGAGAGACGAAGGAACCCTTCGACCCCTCGCTCAAGATCAACGCCGCGATCAAGAAAGCGGCGTTCGCGCGCGGCCTCATGTGCTACCCGTTCGGCGGAACGATCGATGGAAAGCGTGGCGATCATATCCTCGTCGCGCCGCCCTTCATCATCGAGGATTCCCACGTTGATGAAATCGTCGACACGCTCGACGGCGCTATCAAGGATGCGCTTGGTGCGCAGGGAATCGCGGCCTGAGCGGGCTTTCGCTAAGGGGAAATATGAAATATGCCATATCTGGCTTGATTTTCTAAGCCAGATATGGCATAGTCTTTAACATTGGAAGATAAAGAATTTCGAGGGCCAAGTTATTGAGGCGTAAGCCGGTTATCTGGGTGGGGGAGAGCCAGAAAACGATCAGAGCATTTCCCGAGGATGTGAAGCGTGAGATAGGATTTGCTCATCAGTCCCAAGAAGGAGGAAAGGCGATATCCGCTACCCCTATGGTTGGATTCGGAGGGGCGGGAGTATTGGAGATCGTCGCCGACTACAGGACGGACACTTACCGTTCCGTCTATACCGTGAAATTCGGGGACATCGTTTATGTGCTCCACGCGTTTCAGAAAAAGTCGAAGAGCGGCATCAGCACGCCAAAGAAAGAACTCGATCTCATCAAAGCTCGTTTAAGGAAGGCTGAAAACCATTATCGAAACTCCTTGAATAATGCTGCTGACAAGGAAGAGGGCATATGAGCGCGAAACCGGAAGACAGCATGACTGAAGAATTCACCGTCGGCAGCGGTGACGTGTTTGCCGATATTGGGGTTGAGCTCTCTGCGCAGGATGAGCTTAAGATCGGTATTGCTTCAGCCATCGCGCGTATCGTTCATGAGCGTGGTTTGACCCAAATGCAGGCTGCGCGTTTGGTCGGAACGGATCAGGCGAAAATGTCCGCTATCCTGCGCGGGAGCCTGAAAGGCTTTTCGATCGATCGGCTGGTGAGGATATTGGTCGAACTGGGAGCTGATCTCGATATCCGGATATCCGAAACGAAAGACCATGCTCGCGGCAAGATCCGCATCGGTGCATAATATCAAGCGATCGCCTAACCGCCCTTCGCTTTCCTCTGCTCAATCGCACCCGAGGCTTCCAGCGCGATGATTTCCTCATCCGAAAGCCCGAGCACGCTCTTGAGAACCTCTTGCGTGTGCTGGCCGAGCGCGGGCGGGGCGGTGTCGCAGGAAACGGGCGTCTTCGAATAGCGGATCGGGTTTCTCACACCCGGTGCCGTGCCGCCGTCGATATGCGGCAAGTTGAGTTCAAGCTGCCGCGCCTTCACCTGCGGGTTTTCGAAAACCTGGTCGATGGTGTTGATCGGCCCACAGGGAACGCCGACCGCTTCAAGCGCTGAAATCCAGTCGTCCGTCGTGCGACTCTCGATAATTTCGGAAAGCATCGGCACGAGTTCCTCGCGGTGGTCGAGACGCTTCAGGTTTGTGCAATAGCGCTCGTCCTTCGCGATTTCCGGGCAGCCCGCCACGTCGCAGAAACGGTCGAACTGCGTATCGTTGCCGACGGCAAGGATCATGTGCCCGTCCTTCGTGGCGAAGGCTTGATAGGGTACGATGCTCATATGAGCGTTGCCGTAGCGCTTCGGCACTTCGCGCGAGACGAGATAGCTTGTCGCCTGGTTGGCGAGCGTGGCGACCTGAACGTCCAAGAGCGCCATGTCGATATACTGGCCTTCGCCGGTACGCTCCCGGTGCACGAGGGCACCGATCACGGCGATCGCCGAATAAAGCCCGGTCATGATGTCGGAGAGCGCGACGCCCGCCTTTTGCGGGCCGCCGCCCGGCTTGTCGTCGGCCTCGCCCGTGACCGACATCAGCCCGCCCATGGCCTGGATCATGAAATCGTAGCCGGCCCGGTTGGCGTATGGCCCGTTCTGGCCGAAACCGGTGATCGAGCAATAGATGAGGCCCGGATTGACGGATTTCAGGCTTTCATAGTCGAGGCCGTATTTCTTCAGGCCCCCGACCTTGTAGTTCTCGACGAGAACGTCGCAATTCTTCGCAAGCTCGACGACGAGCCTGCGGCCTTCCTCGCTGGCGATATCGACTGCAATCGACTTCTTGCCCCGGTTGGCGGAGAGGAAATAGGCGCTTTCGCCGGTGCGGTCACCGGCCGGGTCATGCAGGAAATAGGGACCCCAGTTACGGGTATCGTCGCCCGTTTTCGGCCGCTCTATCTTGATGACCTGCGCGCCCATGTCGGCGAATGTCTGGGTCGCCCAGGGGCCGGCGAGCACGCGGGAAAGATCGAGAACGCGGATATGCGAGAGCGGGCCGGGCATTTCAGGTCCTTATGCGGAAACAGATTGTTCGTTCCGAATTTCTATCCGGCCCCGGTGCGCAATGCCAGAGCCTCAAAGGCTCTCGCGCAGCCGCTTCAGCACGACGCGCGCGCGCCCCTCTATCGCCTCGCGGCGGATGTGCCGCCCTCCCTGCACCATGTGGCGTCCGGCGGACCAGACATCGGTGATGAGGCTATCGTCGGCGGCGAAGATGAAGGCATCGACGATCGCATCGCCAGAAAGCCCGTCGAGTGCGAGATCGGTGGCATCGAGCGCTACGAGATCGGCAAGCTTTCCTTCAGCGATCTCACCGGAATCGCGCGCCAGAGCCTGCGCGCCACCTTTGGCAACGCGCTCCAGCAGAGTGCGGCCCACGGACTTTCCGCTTTCCGCCAGAACGGCGCGGGCGCGTTCGCCAAGGCGCTGCGAATATTCGAGCGTTCTGAGTTCTTCGGCCAAGCTGATGCGCACGTTTGAATCCGATCCTATGCCGAATGCGCCTCCGGATTCGAGGAAGGTCCTGCCGTTGAATATGCCGTCGCCGAGGTTGGATTCGGTTATCGGGCAGAGCCCCGTTACCGCGCCGCTTTCCGCCATGGCGCGGGTTTCATTGTCGCTCATGTGGGTTGCGTGGATCAGGCACCAGCGCTCGTCGACCGGCATGTTTTCAAGAAGCCAGGCGACGGGGCGCGCACCGTAGGCAGCTTCCACCGCCTCGACCTCCGCCGTCTGTTCGGCGATATGAATATGTACCGGGCCACCGTCGAGGAGGCCGCAGACGGCGGCGAGATCTTGCCGGGAAACAGCGCGCAGCGAGTGCGGGGCGACGCCGAGGCGGGCGTCGGCGGGCAGGCTGGAGAGCATTTCGCCGCAAATGCCGATCAGTCCGTCGAAACCGTCGAGAGAATTGCGAAAACGAAGCTGGCCGCCTTCAAGGGGGCGCCCGTCGACGCCGCCGCGCTCGTAAAGAACCGGCAGGTGAGTGAGGCCGATGCCCGTTTCGATAGTCGCCGCCATGATCCTGAGCGAGGTCTCGGCCGGATTGTCGTACGTGCCGCCGCCCGGCGCATTGTGGACGTAGTGGAATTCGCCGACGGATGCGTAGCCTGCCTCCAGCATCTCCATCTGAACGAGGGCGGCGATCGCCTCCATGTCGTCGGGCGTCAGATGTTCCAGAAAGCGGTACATGAGCTCGCGCCACGTCCAGAAGCTGTCGCGCGCGCCTTCGCCGCGCCGCTCCGTCAGGCCT
This sequence comes from Stappia sediminis, assembly GCF_009826895.1. GTDB lineage: Bacteria > Pseudomonadota > Alphaproteobacteria > Rhizobiales > Stappiaceae > Hongsoonwoonella > Hongsoonwoonella sediminis. The sequence continues at coordinate 930,764 of NZ_WUMV01000003.1, forward strand.
GCCAGCGCACGCTGGAAGGCGTGACTGTGAAGGTTGGCCGGTGCCGGCAAAAGCACGCCCACGCGGCGTGCGGGCGCCCTGTCCGGACCGTCGCCGATCCTGGAAATGCGCCCATCGGAGGCGATTTCGACCATGCAGTCGCGGGCCCAGCCGGATGGCAGCAGCGCGTGGTCGGCGTGAATCTTCATGGCTTTTCGTCCCTCAACACGGTCCCACGATTGTGCGCCTATTCTTTGTGATTGACAATTATGTATATACATATTTTAGTCAGGGCACCACCCATTAGGGTTTGCCGGGAGGGGAAAGTGACTCAGCGTCTCTTAGTCGATTGCCGCGCCGCCACGATGGTCGAGGGGACCAGCCCCTATGGCCTTGTCGAGGATGCCGCGATCGCGCTGGAAGGCGAGCGCATCGCCTGGGCAGGCGCCCGCGCCGACCTGCCGGCGCGGTTTGCCGATTGGCCCGGTGAAACGCTGGAAGGTCGCGTCGTGACGCCCGGTCTCGTCGATTGCCACACGCATCTCGTCCATGGCGGCGACCGGGCGAAGGAATTCGAGATGCGCCTTGAAGGCGCGTCCTACGAAGAGATCGCAAGGGCCGGTGGCGGCATCGTCTCCACCGTTTCGGCAACGCGCGCCGCAAGCGAAGACGATCTGGTCGCCCAGAGCTTGCCGAGGTTGGACGCGCTGATCGCCGAGGGCGTCACCACCGTCGAGATCAAATCCGGCTACGGCCTTTCGATCGATGACGAGATCAAGATGCTTCGTGCGGCGAAGCGGCTTGGGGATGCACGCGACTTCAGGCTGAAAACGACCTATCTCGCAGCCCATGCCGTGCCTGCGGAATACAGGGACCGGCCGCATGAATATCTCGATGAGGTCGTTCTGCCCGGCATGGACCGGGGCAGGAACGAAGGGCTGATCGACGCCGTCGACGGCTTTTGCGAGGGGATTGCCTTTTCTCCGGCAGAAATCGCCCATGTCTTCGACCGTGCGGTGATGCTTGGCCTGCCGGTAAAGCTGCATGCCGAGCAGCTTTCGAACCTCGGCGGGGCGAAGCTTGCCGCTTCCTACGGCGCGCTCTCCGCCGATCATCTCGAGTATCTCGACCGGGGCGACATCGAGGCGATGGCCGGGGCCGGAACCGTCGCAGTGCTTCTTCCCGGCGCGTTCTACACGCTGCGCGAGACGCAGCTTCCCCCGGTGGAGGCGTTGCGCGAGGCGGGCGTTCCAATCGCCGTCGCGACCGACAGCAACCCCGGCTCCTCGCCGATGACGTCGCTGCTTCTCGCCATGAACATGGCCGCGACGCTCTTTCACATGACGCCGGAGGAGGCGCTGGCCGGCGTTACGCGAAACGGGGCGAAGGCGCTTGGACTTTCCGACGAGATCGGCACCATCGAGGCGGGAAAGCGCGCCGATCTCGCCATCTGGAACATTCGCGAGCCGGCGGAACTTTCCTACCGGATCGGCTTCAATCCGCTCTATCGGCGTTATTTCGGAGGCACGGCGTGATGGAAACGCTTCAACCCGGAAAGACAGGACTTGCCCAGCTTGAACGGATCTACCGCGAAGCGGGTCCTGTGAAGTTCGATGCGGCATGCCGGGCGGCGGTCGACGCAGGTGCGCGGCGCATCGCCGAAGTCGCGGCGGGCGACGAGCCCGTTTATGGCGTCAACACCGGCTTCGGCAAGCTTGCGAGCGTGCGCATTCCGGCAAAGGATGTCGAGACGCTGCAGCGAAATCTCATCCTGTCGCATTGCTCGGGCGTGGGCGATCCGCTTGCACCGGAAATCGTGCGCCTGACGATGGCGCTGAAGCTCCTGTCGCTTGGCCACGGCGCATCCGGCGTGCGCTGGACGGTCGTCGAACAGATCGAGGCGCTGCTGGAAAAGGGCATCACGCCGATGATCCCGGCGCAGGGCTCGGTGGGGGCGTCGGGCGATCTCGCCCCGCTTGCCCATATGACGGCGGTGATGATCGGCGAGGGCGAGGCCTTCTTCGCCGGAGAGCGTATGCCGGGTGCAGCCGCTCTCGAACGCGCGGGGCTCAAGCCGATCGTGCTTCTGGCGAAGGAAGGCCTTGCGCTCATCAACGGGACGCAGGTCTCGACCGCACTTGCGCTGGCGGGACTATTCAAGGCGTTTCGTGCCGCAACTTCGGCGCTCGTCACCGGATCGCTCTCCACCGATGCGGCGATGGGGTCCGCCGCGCCCTTCCGTCCGGAAATCCACGAGCTTCGCGGCCAGCCCGGCCAGATCGAGGCGGCGCAGGCGCTTCGCGCGCTGATGGAAGGTTCCGAAATCCGCGAAAGCCACCGCGAGGGCGACGAGCGCGTGCAGGACCCTTACTGCATCCGCTGCCAGCCGCAGGTGGACGGGGCCTGTCTCGACCTTCTGCGACAGGCGGCGGGCACGCTTCGGCGCGAGGCGAATGCGGTAACGGACAACCCTCTGGTCCTTTCCGACGGTTCGGTGGTCTCGGGCGGCAACTTTCACGCGGAACCGGTTGCCTTCGCCGCCGACCAGATCGCGCTGGCGGTCGCCGAAATCGGCTCGATCTCGCAGCGGCGTATCGCACTGCTGGTCGATCCGGCCCTGAGCTTCGGCCTGCCGGCGTTCCTGACGCCCGAACCGGGGTTGAACTCCGGCCTCATGATCGCGGAGGTCACCTCGGCGGCGCTCATGTCGGAAAACAAGCAGCGTGCGGCTCCCGCCTCCATCGATTCCACGCCGACGTCCGCCAACCAGGAAGACCATGTCTCCATGGCCTGCCATGGCGCGCGCCGGCTTCTCGCCATGACCGATAATCTGGCGCGTATCATCGGCATCGAGGCGCTGACGGCGGCTCAAGGCGTGGAGTTTCGCGCGCCGCTCAGGACGAGCCCGGAGCTTTTGAACGCGCTCTTTGAAATCCGCAAGGCGGTGCCGCGCCTCGAAAAGGACCGCTATCTTGCAGGAGACCTGGAGCGCGCGGGCGAACTCGTCGCCAGCGGGCGGCTTGCGGCATGCATTTCGCCGGGCATCCTGCCGGCGCTCGACGAAGGGGAGGGAAGGGCATGAGTGCAGTCGAAGTCGTCGAGGGTTCTTCGCCGGTCGTCCTGGCCCTGCCGCACACGGGCATCGATATTCCGCGTTCGCTGATGAGGCGGCTGAACCTTCGCGGGCACACGATGGCCGATACCGACTGGCATATCGACCGCCTCTATGCCGGCCTCCTGCCGGAGGCGACGACGGTGCGCGCCACCTTCCACCGCTATGTGATCGATGCGAACCGCGATCCGGAAGGCGCAAGCCTTTATCCGGGGCAGAATACCACCGGTCTCGTTCCCGTCACCGATTTCGACGGCGAGCCGATCTGGACGGAAGGCGAGGTGCCGGGCCCGGCGGAAACCGAAGAACGCCTGCGCCTGTTTCACGAGCCTTACCACAAGGCGCTGAAAAGCCAGATCGACAGGGTGAAGGAAATGCACGGCGTGGCGATCCTCTACGATTGCCACTCCATTCGTTCGAACATCCCCTTCCTGTTCGAGGGAACGCTGCCCGACTTCAACATCGGCACCAACGAGGGAAAGACCTGCGCGCCGATCGTCGAGGAAACCGTTGCCGAGATTTGCAGCAAGGCGCATGCCTACACGAGCGTGCTGAACGGACGCTTCAAGGGTGGCTGGACGACGCGCCACTATGGCCGGCCCGACGAGGGCGTTCACGCCATCCAGATGGAGCTTGCCCAGTCCACCTACCTCGAAACCGAGGATACGCCCTTTCACTACTCGAACGACAAGGCGCACCGCCTGCGCCCGCATCTCTCCGAAATCCTGCACCGTCTGGAGCGTCTGGCGCTCGACGGCAAGCTTGGAAACTGAAGGACATTCGCCATGACCAACCCGCGTCACAACATTCGCACCGTTCGCGCCGACCGGGGATCGGAAATTTCAGCCAAATCCTGGATGACCGAAGCGCCGCTGCGCATGCTCATGAACAACCTCGACCCGGAGGTTGCCGAAAAGCCGCATGAGCTTGTCGTCTACGGTGGCATCGGGCGTGCCGCGCGCACCTGGGACGATTTCGACCGGATCGCCGCGACGCTGAAATCGCTTGAGGAAGACGAGACGCTGCTGGTGCAGTCCGGCAAGCCCGTCGGCGTTTTCCGCACGCACAAGGACGCGCCGCGCGTTCTCATCGCCAATTCCAACCTCGTGCCGCATTGGGCGAACTGGGACCACTTCAACAAGCTCGATAAGGTCGGGCTGATGATGTACGGCCAGATGACGGCGGGGTCCTGGATCTACATCGGCTCGCAAGGCATCGTGCAGGGCACTTACGAGACCTTCGTGGAGGCCGGGCGCCAGCATTACGACGGCAACCTCAAGGGCAAATGGATACTGACAGCCGGCCTCGGCGGTATGGGCGGGGCGCAGCCGCTTGCGGCCGTCATGGCCGGCGCCTGCTGCCTGGCGGTGGAATGCAATCCGGATTCCATCGATTTCCGCCTGCGCACACGCTACCTCGACGACAAGGCGGAAACGCTCGACGAGGCGCTGGAGATGATCGAGCGCTGGACAAGCGCGGGCGAGGCAAAGTCCGTCGGCCTGCTCGGCAATGCAGCCGAGATTTTCCCCGAACTCGTCAGGCGCGGCGTGCATCCGGATATCGTCACCGACCAGACCTCGGCTCACGATCCGCTGAACGGCTATCTTCCGAAGGGCTGGACGCTCGCCCAGTGGAACGAGAAGCGCGAGAGCGATCCGAAGGCCGTCGAAAAGGCGGCGCGCGCCTCCATGCGCGAGCATGTGGAGGCGATGGTGGCCTTCTGGGACGCCGGCGTTCCGACCCTCGACTACGGCAACAACATCCGCCAGGTCGCGCAGGAAGAGGGCTTCGAGCGCGCCTTCGCCTTCCCCGGCTTCGTGCCGGCCTATATCCGCCCGCTTTTCTGCCGGGGCATCGGCCCGTTCCGCTGGGCCGCCCTTTCCGGCGATCCGGAGGATATCTACCGGACGGACGAGAAGGTGAAGGAGCTGCTGCCCGACAACAAGCACCTGCACAACTGGCTCGACATGGCGCGCGAGCGCATCTCCTTCCAGGGTCTGCCGGCGCGCATCTGCTGGGTCGGTCTCGGCGACAGGCATCGCCTCGGCCTTGCCTTCAACGAGATGGTGGCGAAGGGCGAATTGAAGGCGCCGGTCGTCATCGGCCGCGACCATCTCGATTCAGGCTCCGTCGCCTCGCCGAACCGCGAAACGGAAGCCATGAAGGACGGGTCTGACGCCGTTTCCGACTGGCCGCTCCTGAATGCGCTGCTGAACTGCGCCTCGGGCGCCACATGGGTCAGCCTGCACCACGGTGGCGGCGTCGGCATGGGCTTTTCCCAGCACTCCGGCATGGTGATCTGCTGCGACGGCACGGAAGATGCCGCGCGGCGCGTCGAGCGTGTCTTGTGGAACGACCCGGCGACCGGCGTCATGCGCCATGCGGACGCCGGTTACGACATCGCGCTCGACTGCGCCCGCGAGAAGGGCCTTCGCCTGCCCGCGATCCTGGGCAATTGATTTTAACAAAACCCGAAGTCTCGAAAAACCAGAGGAGAGACCTGCAATGAAGAGACGTGAGTTCCTGAAATCAGCCGCTGTCGGCACCGCGGCTGCCGCCGCCGCCTCCACGCTGGCCGCGCCCGCGGTCGCCCAGGACGTACGCCGCTGGAAGATGGTGACGGCATGGCCGAAGAACCTGCCGGGCCCGGGTGTTGCCGCGCAGATGCTGGCGGACCGCATTACCGCTCTTTCCGGCGGCCGCATCGTCGTCGAGCTTTATGCCGCCGGCGAACTCGTGCCGGGCAACGGCGTGTTCGACGCCGTTTCGGAAGGTACCGCCGAGCTTTACCACGCGGTTCCCGCCTATTGGGGCTCCAAGTCCAAGGGCATCCTGCTGTTCGGCTCGCAGCCCTTCGGCCTTCGCGCCGACGAGCAGGTGGGCTGGCTCGCTCATGGTGGCGGGCAGGAGCTTTACGACGAGATGTACGGACGCTTCGGCCTGAAGCCTTTCCTTTGCGGCAATTCCGGCCCGCAGTGGCAGGGCTGGTTCCGCACGGAAATCAACTCCGTCGACGACCTCAAGGGCCTGCGTTTCCGCACCACCGGCCTTGCTTCGGAAATGTGCTCCAAGCTCGGCATGGCCGTTCAGGCGATGGGCGGGCGCGACATGTTCCAGGCGCTGCAATCCGGCGCGCTGGACGCGGGCGAGTTCATCGGCCCGTGGACGGATTCCGCGCTGGGCTTCTATCAGGTCGCCAAGAACTACTATTGGCCGGGCGTCGGCGAGCCTTCGTCGGCTGAGGAATGCGCCGTCAACAAGGCCGCCTACGACGCGCTTCCCGACGACCTGAAGGAAGCGGTCGCGATGGCCGCCCAGTCGCTCTACAACCCCGTCTGGACGGAATATTCGACGAAGCACGCGCTTGCGCTTCAGAAGCTCGTCGCCGAGCAGGGCGTGCAGGTGAAGAAGCTTCCCGACGACGTCATCGTGGCGATGGGCAATGCCGCTGGCGAGGTGATCGCCGATCTTCGCGGCGACGAGGACGAACTGGTGCGCCGCATCACGGAAAGCTTCCTCGCCTACCGCAATTCGATCGCCGACTACATGGTCTATGCCGATAACGGGCAGATGAACGCCCGTGCGCTGGACTATAACTACGGCTGATCGCCCGTTCATGTGGACCGGCCGCGGAAGCGCGGCCGGTTGGGAATTGGACTCGGTGTCGAATCAGATGATGGGCCATCTTTGAGTTTCGAGCGTTTGAAACGGGCGAATCCCCTCTCCCTTGAAGGGAGAGGGCTAGGGTGAGGGAGCATGTGGCAGGCGGCCGAGATCAATTGAGGAGAGCGGCGTACTTGGATGGGCGCATTCCGGAGCAGACGGTGCGATTGTCGCCCCCTCGCCCTCGAAGGGAGAGGGGTGGGGTGAGGGTGACCACATTTCAGTTACCGGAAAAGCGGAAAAATACTCAGAGTGCTTCACCCTCACCCGGTGCTTTCGCACCGACCTCTCCCTTCAAGGGAGAGGTTGAGGGAGCGCGGGGATGGCGCTCTGCAACGAGACCTTGGTTTCGCAGTATCGAAGCATTGAAGTTTTTGCCCAGGCGATGCCGCTCGCGCCCCCTCTCCCTTGAAGGGAGAGGGGTGGGGTTAGGGTGCTTCGCAAATTTTTTGCTTTGAGTAACGCGGACAGATGCGGGTTAAAGGGGCATTCATGGAAAAACTGGCAGACAGGCTAGACGCCGTGAACCGCGCGGTGGGTTCCGCCGTGCGCTGGCTGGCGCTTCTCATGGTGCTTTTGCAGTTCGCGGTGGTGCTGCTTCGTTATGTCTACGGCGTCAGCTTCGTGTTCCTGACCGAAGGCGTGCTCTATATGCATGGCGCGCTCTTCATGCTGGGTGCGGGCTATACGCTGCTGGTCGACGGTCACGTGCGTGTCGACATCTTCTACAGCAAGCTCGAAGCACGGGGAAAAGCGCGCATCGATGCGCTGGGCGCCGCCCTTTTGCTGCTTCCGTCGATGATCCTGCTCTTGTGGTTTTCATTTCCCTCGGTGCGCAATTCATGGGCCGTGCTCGAAGGGCCGATCTCCGTCGGCGGCATTCCCGCGTCCTTCCTGCTCAAATCGCTCATTCCCGCTTTCTGCGTGCTTCTCATCGTGCAGGGGGCCGCCTGCTTCCTGCGCGATCTTGTCCGCCTGAATACGAAAGACGCCGCCGTATGAGCCTGCCGCTCGATCTTCTGATGTTCGCCGGGCTGATCGCAGCCATCCTGATCGGCTATCCCGTTTCCTTCACGCTTGCGGGTGTCGCGACGATTTTCGCGTTGCTCGGCTGGACGACCGGCCAGTTCGACATGAGCTTGCTCGGCGCGCTCGGCCAGCGCGTCTTCGGCCTGCTGACGAACGACGTGCTGATCGCCATTCCGCTTTTCGTCTTCATGGGCGTCGTGCTGGAAAAAAGCCGCATCGCCGAGGAGCTTCTGGAAACCATGGGCCGGCTTTTCGGCGGGCTTCGCGGCGGGCTCGGCATATCGGTCGTGCTTGTCGGCGCGCTGCTCGCCGCCTCCACCGGCATCGTCGGGGCGACGGTCGTCGCCATGGGGCTTATCGCGCTGCCGACGATGCTGAGGAACGGTTATGACCCGAAGCTGGCCTCCGGCATTGTTTGCACTTCGGGCACGCTCGGCCAGATCATCCCTCCGTCGACGCTGTTGATCATCCTTTCCGACGTCATGTCGAACGCCTATCAGCAGGCGCAGTTCGAAGAGGGCAAGTTCACCATCGAGACGATTTCGGTCGGCCAGGTTTTCGCCGCCGCCCTCCTTCCCGGGCTGATGCTGGTCGGCGTCTATATCGTTTATTTGCTCGTAAAGGCCTGGGCGAACCCGGCGGCGGCACCCGCACTTGAGGAACTGGCCGAAGCCCCGTCGCGGGCGGAGATCGCACGGGCCATCCTGCCGCCGATCTTCCTCATCATCGCCGTTCTCGGCTCGATCCTGGGCGGTGTCGCAACGCCCGGCGAGGCGGCATCCGTCGGCGCTGTCGGTGCGTTGCTTCTGGCAGGTGCCAAGATGAACGGCGGCTCGACAAGGGTATTCATCGCGGGCGCGGCCGCGCTCGGCATTCTTGCGGTCGTGGCGGGCATTTCGCCGATCCGCCTGCAGCGCGAGGATGCCGGGCTCGGAAGCTGGCTGCTGGGCGCTTTCGCGACGCTGCTGGTTTTGATCGCCTTCTACGCGGTCGCCAAGGCGCTGCGGCAGGCGGCGGCGAAGGAGATACTGAAACCCGTCATGACCTCGACGATGACGGTTACGGCGATGATCTTCGCGACGATCCTGACGGCCAGCGTCTTTTCCCTCGTCTTCCGGGGGCTTGGTGGCGATCACCGCATCGAAGAAATTCTATCCGCCATGCCGGGCGGGCCGCAGGGCGCGCTTGTTTTCGTCATGGCGCTCATCTTCGTGCTCGGCTTCTTCCTCGACTTCGTGGAAATCTCCGTCATTGTGCTGCCGCTGGTGGCGCCCGTGCTGATCCTCATGGGCCACGATCCGGTCTGGCTTTCCATGCTGATCGCGATCAATCTGCAAACGTCTTTCCTGACGCCGCCGTTCGGTTTCTCGCTGTTCTACCTGAGGGGGGCTGCGCCGGAAGAGGTGACGACCGGCATGATCTATCGTGGCGTCATGCCCTTCATCGTGCTGCAGGTCGTCGGCATGGCGCTGCTCTGGTTCCTGCCGCAGATCGCGACCGTGCTGCCGAAGCTCGTCTATTGATCATGGATGCCGCCGGCAGCCTTCCGTGATGTCCGTCACTCGTCGGCAAGTTCGATTGTCGTGCCCTGCTTGCCGCGCCGCAAGCGGGCGAGGTGATATCGCGCCAGCGGATCGCCGGGGCAAATTTCAAGGGCCTTTGCGAGCAGCGTTTCCGCCTCGCCACTGTTTTCGGACATGGCACGATAGGCCTCACGATAGGCGGTTATCGCCTCGCTGTTCGCCTGCGAAGACATGAGCGGTACGAAGCAGTCGACACCTTCGCTCTTGCCCTTCAGGACAAGCGTCGCCGCGGGCCGGAAAGCATGCTCCGGGCAGGCGTCGGCAACGGCGCGGCTGACGAGGACGCGCGTGCCGAGATGCTTGTTGGCCGCCTCCAGCCGCGAGGCCGTGTTCACCGTGTCGCCGATGCCGGTATAGTCGAAAAACCGCGAGCCGCCGAAATTGCCGACGATCGCCTCGCCCTTGTGAACGCCGATGCGGGTCAGGCCGAGGGCGACGCCCTTGGCGGATGCTTCTTCTTTCAGCTTCTCGCAAAGCCGGTCGAGTTCCAGCACCAGATCGACGGCGCGGCAGGCCTGGTCGTCCTGCGGTTCCGGCGCGCCGAAGAAGCCGACGACGGAATCGCCGACGATCTTGTCGATCGTCGCGCCATGGGCGATGAAACGCTCGCACACCTTGTCGAGATAACCGTTCAGAAGATCCGCGACCTCGGCGGGCGCCAGTTTCTCCGAAACGCTCGTGAAGCCTTCCAGATCGGTGAAGACGAAAGTGACCTCGCGCTTCTCCCCTCCAAGGGAAAGGGCCTTGCGGTCGGAAACGAGCCGTTTGACGAGTGCAGGGCTCACGTATCGCGAGAACGCCTGTTCCACGAACTTTCGCTCCGCGCGGTCCTGGAACCAGTGGACCCCGCCCATTGCCGCTCCGGCGATAACGGCGGCAAGCGGCGGCATGACGAGGGGGAGCAAAGTTTCTCCCCATTGAAGGGCCGCGAAACATGCGCCGAAATAGAGGGCGACGAGCCCGGCGACGCCTGCAACGCGCAAAGCCGGCGACGCTCGAAGGGCAACGAGGGCGGCACCCAAAAGCGCCATCGCGGCGGCGATCAGCGTTTCGGCGAGGCGGGGAAGAATGGCGATATGCCGGCCTTCGAGATATTGCGCCAGCATATGCGCGTGGATCTCGATGCCGTTCAACAGTCCGGCCTCAGCGCCCAAAGCCGCCGAAAAGGGCGTCTTGTGCCGGTCGCTTGTCGCAAGCTTCGTTCCGATCAGCACATATTTGCCGGCAAACCAGTCCGGCGGAAGCAGGGCGGCGGCATGCGCCGGATATGTCGGGAAGGCATGCGGGCGGCCGTCATTGCCCGTGAAATAGACGATCCTGTCGGAAAGGTTTTCAGGCATTTCGCCACCCGATATCGCCAGCGTGCGGGAGAAAGTTTCTCCGCTCTCACCGGATTGAGGCAGGCGGCGGATCGTCCCGTCGATTTCATCACGGGCGAGCGCGACGCTCGCGGTTTTCAGGGGCGCGAGGAATTCCTCGGCGAAGCGTTCCTGCGCTTGCGTCAGACCTTCCCTCGTTCCGGCCCTCCCGGCGATGAGCGGGGTGTGGGCTTGTTCAAGGGTGGTGAGCAGCAGGGCGTCCTTCTCCGGCTCGCTCGCCTGATCGATCAATATGTCGAGGCCGATTGCCCTGGCGCCCGCCTTGTCGACATGCGCCACGATATCGGCGAGGAGGCCGCGGTCTATCGGCGAGCGGTAGGTGAGGCCCTCAAGCGTTTCCTCGTCGATTGCGACGATGACGATATCGTCGCGCGCAAGTTTCGCGGGCAGGAGTTTCGTGAGCAGGATATCGCCCGCGACAGGCTCCAGCCGGTGCCCGGCAATAACGGCGACGAGTGTTGCCGCTAGTGCGATTGCAACCACACCCGGCCATCGCGAGAGCAGGCTCAGGCGGTCGCTGTCCATGACCCGGTCAATTCGGCACGTCGAAGCGTTTCAGCTCCGACCGCGTGCCGTCCTTGCCTTTGTCGGCGACCGTGAAGTCCTGGGTGGTCCGCTTCATCGTGCTCCGCGCTCATTCCATTTCCCTAACGTTATACGAGCCAATGGCGAACGGAAGGTCAATGCGGGCCGGCGATCTTGCATCAATCCGCCGGAACGGCGATTGTTTTTGCGATTGAAAAATGGAGGCGCATTTGAGATCGCGCGCATTGGTGCTGAACCGTTTCGGGCTTGAGGGGCTTGCGCTCGAAGATCGGCCCGTTCCGGAACCCGGACCCGGCGAAGCGCTGGTGAAGGTCCACGCCGTCAGCCTCAACCGCCGCGACCTCCTTCTGGTGGAGGGCACCTATGCGCCGAGGCAGCCTTTCCCGGTCGTGGTCGGTTCGGATGCGGCGGGCGAAGTTGTGAGCGCGGGAGAGGGCGTTGATATCGTGCCCGGAACGCGGGTCCTGGTTCCCTTCTTCCCGCAGTGGTCGAACGGCGATCTGACGCGCGAGGCCATGTGGCCGGTCTATGGCGATGGCATTTGCGGCGACGGCGTTTTTCGCGACCACATAACGGTTCCGGCGGAAGCGCTCATTCCGCTCCCGGAATATCTCACCTTCGAGGAGGCCGCGACGCTGCCCTGCGCGGGCGCGACCGCATGGTCGGCACTGACGGATTTCGAGACGTTCAAGCCCGGAGACCGCCTGCTGGTGCAGGGGACGGGTGGCGTTTCCGTGTTCGCCCTGCAATTCGCCCGCATGCTCGGGCTTTCCGTCGTCATAACGTCCTCGTCGGATGAAAAGCTCGAAACTGCGAGGGCGCTCGGTGCGGACGGCCTCGTCAACTACAGGACGGATGCCGGCTGGGCACAGGCCGCGCGTTCTCTTGCCGGCGGGCCGGTGGACGCGGTTATCGATGTCGGCGGAACGGAAACGCTGGATGCCTCCATCCGCATGCTCAAACCGAACGGAACCGCTTTTCTTGTCGGTGTGCTTTCGGGCGCTTCCGCCTCCATTCTGCTTCCGCTGGTGGTGATGCGCCGCGTTCGGCTTCAAGGTGTGACGGTGGCTTCCGTCGCCTCGACGCGAAGGATGGTGGAAGCGGTCGGCGATGCGGGGCTGAAGCCGGTGATCGGCGAGACTTTCCCGCTGGAGCGTTATCGCGACGCCTTTCAGGCGATGCGCGATAATCGTGTCTTCGGCAAGATCGTCATGACGCTCGATTGAGCGGGCTTCGACCTGCTATCCCATCGCCCGCGGCAGGAAAAGGACGATCGCCGGAAAGGCCGCGATCAGCACGAGGCGTACTATGTCCGCCGCGAGGAACGGGAAGATGCCCCGGAAGATCGTTCCGATGGGAACATCCGGCAGGACGGTCTTGAGCACGAAGACGTTGAGCCCCACCGGCGGCGTGATCAGGCTGATTTCCGTGACCACCACCACGAGAATGCCGAACCAGACGAGATCGTAGCCGAGCGCGGCCATCACGGGTGCGAAGATCGGCACGGTCAGAAGCACCATGGAAAGGCTCTCCAGCACCATGCCGAGCACGAGATAGACGACAAGGATCGTGGCGAGGATCGCAGGCGCCGGGAGGCCGGAGGAGCGGGCGAGATCGCTGAGCGCGGAAGGCAGACCCGCGATATTGACGAAGTTGGAGAAGATCAGCGCACCAATCAGCACCATGAACATCATGGTCGTCGTCGCTGCCGTTTCCGCCAGTACGTCGATGAGGATTTTTACCGAGAGCTTGCGGCGGAACAGCGCGATGAAGAAGGCGCCCGCCGCACCGATTCCTGCTGCTTCCGTCGCCGTGAAGACGCCGAGATAAATGCCTCCGATGACGAGCATGAAGAGACCCAGGATACCGATGACGCCCTTGAGTGCCGCGAAGCGTTCGCCGTAAGGCAGCTTCGGCCCGCGCGGGCCCGCTTCGGGGTGGAAGTGGCAGACGACGCGCACGGCGGCCATGTAGCCAAGGATTCCGAGGATGCCGGGCACGACACCAGCGATGAAGAGCCTTGCGATATCCTGCTGCGTCGTCACCCCGTAAAGCACGAGGATGACGCTCGGCGGAATGAGGATGCCGAGCGTGCCACCCGCCGCGATCACGCCGCTTGCAAGGGAATCGTCGTATTTGAAGCGCCGCATCTGCGGCAGCGCCACCTTGCCCATGGTCGCCGCTGTCGCGAGCGACGACCCGCAGACGGCGGAAAAGCCGCCGCAGGCAACGGCGGTGGCAAGCGCAAGGCCGCCCGGCTTGTGGCCGAGCCAGGCGTTGCAGGCGGCGTAAAGCTCGTCCGAAAGCCCGCCGCGCGTGACGAGATTTCCCATCAGCACGAACAGCGGCACGACCGACAGCGTATAGGACATGCCGGTGTCGAACGTCGTCTGCCCGACGATCGCCATGGCCGGTCCGAAGCCGAGGATGGCCGTCAGCCCCAGCGCGCCGATGGCGGCCATTGCCATGGCGATGGGCACGCCTGCCATCATGACGATCAAGAGTATGACGAGGCCGGGAAGCCAGGTTTCCATAAATCAGCGGATCCGTTATCTGCGGAAGAAGACGACGAGGGAAGCGGCGGCGCCGAAGGCGCAAAGGGCCGCCATGATGCCTGCGACCGGGCCGAGCGGAAGGCGCAGGAAAACGGTCGCATCCCCATAGGCGGAAAGATCGCGTGCGATGATGCCAAGCCGCCAGGCAAGCACGATGAGGACGGCTGCGGTTACCACATGCGCGAACTTCAGGAGCCACTGGCGGATGAAATTCGGAACGCGGCTCGTCACGAGGTCGACGGTGACGTGCTCTTCGCGCAGCGTGACGAGGGGAAGGCCTGCGAAGATCACAAGGCCGAGCAGCACTTCGGTAAGCTCGAAGGCGCCCGGCAGCGGCGAGGAAAATACATAACGGCCGATGACGTCCACGAACGTCACGGCCATCATGATGAGGATCAGCAGTCCGGCGATTATGCGAAGCCCGCCGAGGAAGGCGCGGCCCGCGCGCCCGGTGGCGGTTTCCGCCGGGCGTGCGTTATTGGATTCGCTCATTATTTGGATTGCGCGGCGATTTCGCCCTGCAGCATTTCAAGGGCTGCTTCGCCATCGATGCCGGCGGCTTTCGCGGCATCGAGGAAGCCCTGGTTGATGCCTTCGAGTTTTTCGGCAAGCTCCGCGGTCATCGCATCGTCGGCCTGTGTGATTTCAAGGCCCTTTTCGGCCATGATCTTGGTGCCGGCGGCATCCGCCGCGTCCCACGCCTGGCCGGCAAGGCGGGCCATCGCTTCGCCCGAAACCTTGTCGATCGCAGCCTTGTCCTTGTCCGAAAGCCCGTTCCATGTGCCCTCGTTCATGACGACGAAGAAGGAAGTGTTGTAAAGCCCGCCCGGTACGGTGGTGCCGTATTTCAGCACCTCGTCGATGCGGAAGAAGGGTACGGATTCAGCAGGAAACAGGATGCCGTCGGCAACGCCGTTCGACAGGATTTCATAGACCTGCGGGGAGGGCGCCTGCACGCCCACCATGCCGAGGCGCTCGGCGATCTGGGCGACGACGCCGCCGCCGATACGCATTTTCAGGCCGTTCGCGTCGGCAACCGTTTTCACCGGCTTGCTGGTGGTGAAGATCGCGCCCGGCCCATGTGTGAAGACGGTCAGCACCTTCACGCCCTGGTGCTCGTCCGCCTTGGAAAGCATCTGCTCGTGCACCTTCCAATAGGCGACGGAAAGCGCTTCCGCGCTGTCGGAAAGGAACGGGCCTTCCACGATCGGCGTCAGCTTGAAGCGGCCGGGCGTATAGCCGTGCACGCCGTAGCCGACGTCGGCGGCACCGCTCTTGATCAGGTCGAACTGCGCCGGCGGCTTGCCGATCGGCGAGGACATTATCTCCACCTTGACGTTGCCGCCGGTCGCTTCCTCCACCTGTTTGCCCCAGGGCTCCAGGATGTCGCGCACGATCGGGTGCGACGGCGGCAGCCAGTTGGAAACGCGTAAAGTGGTCTCGGCGGCGGAAGGTGCGCTCAGCCCAAACCCGAGTGCCACCGTCAAAGCGAATGTTCCCAAGATACGACGCATAATGATCCCCTCGTTTTTCAACGGCATTGCTGCCTTTGGACTTTGCCGCGTACAGGAGCAATGTTCGAAGTCCTATCGCTCCCGCCCGTCCAGAACCTTCCCCATTGCCAATTCCCTGACTTGGTCGACCCGGATCTTGCCAAGCGCATTTCGCGGCAATTCTCCCGCGAAAACAACCGTTTTCGGGTGCTTGTAGCGCGCGATCCTTCCTTCGAACGCCTGCAGCACGCTTGTCTCGTCACAGTTCTCGCCTTCTTTCGGGACGACGACGGCGACCGGCACCTCGCCCCAGCGCGGATCGGGCCTGCCGACCACGGTCGCCTCCTTCACGAAGTCGAGCTCGCGCAGCACGCGCTCCAGTTCGGCGGGGTAGATGTTTTCCCCGCCGGAGATGATGACGTTCTTCAGCCGGTCCTTGAACCAAAAGAGCCCGTTCTCATCGACGAGGCCGAGGTCGCCGGTGCGGAACCAGCCGCCCCGGAACGTCTTTTCGGTCTCCTCGGTGCGGTTCCAGTAACCGGTGGTAACGTGATCGCCGAGGATTTCGATCTCGCCCACTTCGCCGGCAGGTGCCTCGTTCCCCTCGGAGAGCATGATTCTCGCGCGCGAATGCAGGCCCGGCCTGCCGATGGCGCCAAGCTCCGCCGGGATGTCCCCGACCCGCTGGTAGATCGCAACGGGCGCCGTTTCCGAAGAGCCGTAGATCTGGATCACGGGCACGCCGCGCTCGATGAAAGGCGTCATCAGCTCGAGCGGCACGTCCGACGATCCCGTGGCGATCGCGCGCAAGGAAGCGAGATCGTGCTTTCCCCATTCGGGGTGGGAAATCATCGCGGCCAAGGTTGCGGGTACGAGCACCGTCAGCGTCGGCCCTTCGGCTGAAATCGCCGCCAGCGTTTCGCGCGGGTGGAAGCGCTCGTGCAGGATCACTGTCGCGCCGAGGTAAAGTGCCGGCGTCGTCTGGATGTTGAGCCCGCCGACATGGAACATGGGCAGGACGGTGAGCACCAGGTCTTCGCCGCGCATGTCGTGCATATGCCGCGCATTGAGCGCGTTGAGCAGGATCGCGCGCTGGGTCAGCACCGCGCCTTTCGGCCGTCCCGTCGTGCCGGATGTGTAGACGATCAGAAGCGGGTCGTTTTCGTCGCCGTCGCCGGCCTCAAGGCTTTCGTTTTCGGCAAGAAGCGCTGCAAATCCACCCTTTGTCGGATCGATTTCGCAAGCCTCGACGCTCGCATCGCCGCCGAGCAGCGGATCCGCGAGAATGGCTAATACCGTATCTGCGAAAGCGGGCTGGTGGATCAGCAGTTTCGTACCGCTGTCTGAAACCGCATGGGCAAGTTCGGGCGGAGCGAGCCGCCAGTTCAGCGGCACGAGGATTACGCCCGTCCGCGCGGCGGCGAACAGCAGGACCAGCATGTCGGGTGCGTTTGTGCCGAGATAGGCAATGCGTTCGCCGCGCTTGATCCCGCGCTCATAGGTGATCCAATGCGCCGCCTTGCCGATCGCCCGGTCGAATTCCGCATAGGTGAGATCGCCCGCGTGGAAGCGGATCGCCGGCTTGTCGGGCGAAAAGCCGGCGTGCGCCGCGATCCAGCGGTCGATCGTCATGCCCGCGCTCCGTTTGCCGCTCTCGCTCAATCGTCGCTCTCGCCTGGAAGATAGAGGCTCTCGCGTCCGATCCGGTCAAGGCAGATTTCCGCCGTCCACGGCAGCATCAAGGAGCCGCAGCGGCTGTCGCGGTAAAGCCGTTCCAGCGGCAGAGATTTCAGCATGGACTGGCCGCCGCATGTGCGGATGGCAAGCTGGCAGATCTCGTTGGCGTTTTCCATGACGGTGTAGTGCGCGGCCCAGGCGCGCATCACCTGCTCGCGCGTCGGATCGGGCGCGGCTTCCGTGATCGCCTGGAACCAGAGCGCCTTGGTCTGCTCCAGCATCAGGTGCATCTGGGCAACGCCCATCTGCTTGGTCGGATACATGCGCCGCTTGACCGGTGGCAGGCCCGGCACCTCGCCGCGAAGGTACTGGATCGTGAAATCGAAGGCCGCCTGCGCGATGCCCATATAGGTTGGCGACAGCGTCATGAACATATGCGGCCAACGCGTCGCCGCCTGATAGTAGATGCCGCGCGGCATGAGCTGTTCCTCGTCGGGGACGAAGACATCCTCAAAGATCAGCGTGCGCGAAACCGTACCCCGCATGCCGAGCGGATCCCATGGGCCGACGACCTTGACGCCGTCGGCATTGGCGGGAACGGCGATATACATCGTGTCGCGGCGGCTCGGGCGTTCGCCCTCCTTCATCTCGCCGCAGAGGATGCCGTAATAGTCGGCGTGGCCGGACAGCGAGGCGAAGATCTTCTTGCCGTTGATGATCCAGCCGCCGTCGGCGCGTTTGGCGCTGGTGGAAAAGGGCACGACGCCGGCCGCCGCCGCTCCGCCTTCGGAGAAGGGCTGCGAATAGATCGCGCCGTCCTTCAGGATGCGGTTGTAGTGCTTCGCCCTGCGGCTCAGGTGTTTCTCGCGCTGGTCGTGCGACATTTCCAGGTCGTCGGTCAGCGCGCCGGTCCACAGGCATGAACATACATGCATGTTCCACGTCAGCGCGGTTGCCCCGCAGTAGCGGCCGATTTCGGCAGCCGTCATCATATAGGTGCGGAAAGGCGCGCCGTGGCCGCCGTTTTCCTTAGGCACGCAGATGCCAAGCAGCCCCGCCTCATGCATGTCGTTGTAGTTTTCGGTCGGAAAGCTCGCCTCGCGGTCGAATTCTTCCGCGCGCGGTGCGAAGCGCGACTTGCCGATGCGCCGCGCAAGCGCGGTGAGTTCGGCTTCCTGCTCGGTGAGGCGAAAGGCGGAGGGGTCGAAAATCGGCTGGTCCGTGCCGATGATGTCGAGATCTGCCGCGTTCATGGGCTCAAACCTCCGAATGTGGTCGCGTGGAAGGATTTGATGAGGCCGTTGTAGGCGTCGGGCGCTTCAAGGGGGGCGAGGTGGCCGATGCCGGCCATCGTCTCGAACCTTGCGCCTTCTATTTGCTCCGCGATTCTTTTCATGGATTTCAGCGGAGCGTTCGTGTCTTCCTCGCCCGCGATCAGCAGCGTGGGCACGGAAATTTGTGAAAGTTCCTCGCGCCGGTCGAAGGTCGCGAGACAGCGGATCGCCGCGCGATAGGTCTCGGGCGGAAGCTTGCTCATGCCCGCGCGCGCGATTTCTATCGCCGACGGTTTGGAGGCGGAGCCGACGAGGCCCGGCACGAAGGCCGCCGCAAGTTCGGGGATCGTCTTTCCCGCATCGAGCGGGGCCAGCCGGTCGGAAACGAACTTCTTCTGAAACTCCCCGTCCTGGCTGCCGAATGCCGATGTGGTGCCCGAAAGGATGAGCGAGCGCACGCGTTTCGGATGTCTGGCGTAAAACTCCTGCGCCACCATGCCGCCGATCGAATGGCCAAGAAGGTTCGCCTTGTCGATGCCGAGATGGTCGACCAGCGTCAACAGGGCGTCGGAGAGCCCTTCGAAGGTCATCTCTCCGTCAAGCGGCGTTTCGCCGTATCCCGGCATGTTCCAGGCGATCACGGTGAAACGATCCGAAAGTCCGTCGATCTGGGGGGCGAACATTTCTGCGCCCGCGCCCATGCCGTGAAGCAGGATCAGGGTTTCCCGAGCATCGCCGCGCTTTTGATAAGTCGGAACCCTCATTTGAAGGCCTCCGCCAGTTCGCCGTCCGTTACCACCGCCTCGCCGTCGAGCGAGATGGTGCAGCCGCGCACCGGAATGTCGAAATGGCCCTTGGTGTAGCGCCCGGCGAATTCATTCGCACCGGTGGAGAAAAGGAAATTGCCGGCGAAGGCGCGCACTTCCGTTCCGTTCGTCTCGCGCTGGTCGTACATGGCAAGCGCTTCGTAGCGCGCGCCCTCGTTCATGCCGAAGCCGACGTGAGCGACCGCATAGGCCTCCTTGTCGCCCCATGCGGCAAGATAGCGGCGCATGAGTTCCGCATCCGTGCCTTCGCCCTCGATCTCCGTCACAAAGTCGTCGACGATGGTGAGCGTGACCGGGCGCTCGAGGTAGCGCTTGAAGGTGAGGTTCACGTCGCCCGCGTCCAGCACCAGGGTTCCGTTGACCGAACCCGCCTTCGGAAAGCTGACGACAAGGCCCGCCGGCCAATGGGCGACGGTGCCCGGCCTGTCGCACCAGCCCCAGACCCCGACGCTGGATGCGCCTTCCATGTCGACCGTCAGGTCGGTGCCCGCAGTCGATGTCACCGTCATGCGTTTTGCCGCCCGGCAGCGTTTGACGGCGGCCTTCACGCGCGGTTCGTCGCGGGTTTGCGGCAGCAGGCGTTCCAGTGCCTCCGGGTGTTCGTTGGAAATCATCAGGATGCGCGCACCGCCGGAGATGATTTCGGGCAGTTCCGGCGCGTGCAGCAGGCCTTCGACGGTAAGGTCGACGACGAGCCCGCTTTCTTTAAGTGCCGCAACGGCTGCATTCTGCCCGGTCAGCGCTGCGGAAGCTCCGGTGGAGCGCACCGGTACCGGTGCGTCCTGGCGCGGGGTTGGCACGGTGACGTGGAACCAGTTGGCCGCCATCCGGTCGAGCGCGAGTTCGGCGATATGGACGTTCAGCGTCCGCGACTGCGTTTCGGAAAGGATCGCCACCGTTTCGCCGGTCGCGACCTTGCAGAGCCTGAAGACTGCCTCGAAGGCATCGATCCATTTCCCCTCGATGCGGTCCGCCAGCATGCTTCTTCCTCCCTGACCCGGCCGGTCCGTGTCCCTCTCGTGCGTCTAAGCTCCGGCTCTTCTTGTGTTATTTTGCCGGCGTCGCGCAAGGAATGAAAACAACTTGGTGGATCGTAGCAATTTTGTTATTATATGAAAAGGAATATTTTTAGGCCTGAATGAATGGGGACGGGAGCGATGATGATAGACCCTCACCAGTTTTGCGAAGCTTTGGGACGTTTCGCGACGGGCGTTACGATCGTCACCGCGCTCGATGGTGCCGGCAGGCCGGTGGGGCTTACCGCCAATTCGTTCAACTCCGTTTCCCTTGATCCGCCGATGGTTTTGTGGAGCCTTGCCACGCGCTCGCGCAATCTCGGCGCCTTTTGCGACGCCAGCCATTATGCGATCAACATTCTCGCCGCCGACCAGCGCCACCTGTCGGACCGGTTCGCCAGGCCCGTGGAGGATCGCTTCGCCGATGTCGAGTGGGAAGAGGGGATCGGCGGCGTCCCGCTGATTTCAGGCACGACGGCGGTTTTCGAGTGCGAGAACGACACCCGCGTTCCCGCCGGCGATCACGTGGTCTTTCTCGGCAAGGTGGTCTCCTTCGCGCATGACGAGAAGGAGCCGCTGATCTTTCACGCCGGGCGTTACACCATTCCCCGTGCCGGGCTCTCGGGATAATGTTTCAGCAAATGGCCGACAGCCCGCGTTTTATCGACGGTTACCTGCTTTACCTTCTTGCACGCGCTTCAAGCGTCGCGAGCGCGGAGTTTCACGAGGAGGTTCGCCGCCGCGGCTACAACGTGTCGAACTGGCGCGTGCTTGCGGCGCTCAAGGGATCGGGCGGGCAGACGGTCGGGGAGCTTGCCACCATATGCCTTGCCAACCAGCCGGCGATGAGCAAGACGGTCGAGCGGCTGGTGCGCCAGGGCCTCGTTGAAAGGCGGGCGGACAGTAACGATCGCCGCCGTGTCAACGTCAATCTTTCCGAAGACGGCGAGCGCGCCGTCGATGAACTGATCGAGGCGGCAAGAGCGCATCAGCAACGGCTGGTCGAGGCGATCGGCGCGCATGAAACCGAAACGCTGATAGCCGCGCTTCACAGGGTCATCGAGCGCTCGGGCGAGGGGTGATCTAATCCGCTTCCCCTTCCTCGCCGCAAATGACCACTGTCGTATTGCTCGACTTCAGCATTTTCAGGATCGCCTCCGGCGGCCTGCGGTCGCAGAAGACGTGGCTGACGTCGCCGATATGCCCGCCGCGCACATGCGCGGGGCGGGTGAACTTCGTGTGGTCGAGCACGAGGAAGGACCGGCGGCTGTTTTCGCGGATCGCCTGGCGCGACAGCACCTCGTCCTCGTGAAAGTCGAGCAGCGTGCCGTCCTCGTCTACGCCGGCCACGCCGAATATGCCGATGTCGAACTTGTAGCTGTCGAAGAAAGACTGTGTCGCCGGCCCAAGGATATCGCGGTCGCCGTGGCGCAGCCTTCCGCCGACGATCGTGACGTCGAAGCCCGGGTTGGCCGAGGCCGCCATGGCGACATTCAGGTTGTTCGTGTAGACGCGCAGCGCTTCATGGTTCATCAGCGCCTGCATGACGATCTCGGGCGTGGTGCCGATGGAAAAGGCGAGCGACACGTCGTTCGGCACATATTCGGCAACGGTGGCGGCGATAAGCTGCTTGGCCGGCAGGTTCAGGATCTGCCGCGTGCGGTAGTGGATGTTGTGCATGGCGGGCGGCGGCTCGACGCCGCCGTGGGTGCGGCGCAGGATGCCGAGTTCGCAAAGCCCGTTCACGTCGCGGCGGATCGTTTGCGTCGTTACGCCGAAGCGTTCGGCAAGCGATTCCACGGACAGGAATCCTTGTGCCTGAACCAGTTCGGCGATTTCCGCCTGTCGTTCGGAAATGTCCATCGACGCGCGCATCCCTCCCGAATTCCTCCTGATCGCAGCATAGCATGCTCACATGAACACTGCGCGACGTTCATATGAAAGCGACATGACAGTGCGTTTGGGGAAGAATGTCGACTCAAAAATTCAGCAATCGCATCGCTTTGACAAGCTTACGGCGTTCAATAGGCGGATTGCTTGCGCCGGATCGCGGCTTGTCGGTCCGCCGCGCGGATGGCGTCCCCGAGCGTCGAAACGCCGAGCGGCTCCAGTAGGTCGAAAAGCTTCATGAGAACGTCGGCGGTCGCCAGCGCGTCTCCCAGCGCGGTATGCCGGTCTTCGGGCGGAATGACGATGTTGAAGCGCTCGCAAAGCGCGTCGAGCGTCAGGCTGTCGGCGCGCCCGAAGACATGGGCGGCAAGCAGGACCGTGTCGAGCACCGGCTGGTCGAAGGCAAGCCCTGCATCGGCCTGGCGTTTCTTCAGGAAGGCCATGTCGAACGGCGCATTGTGGGCGACAAGCACGCCGTCGCCGACGAAGTCGTGGAAGCGGGGCAGCACGGCATCGGCTGCCGGCGCCTCGGCGACCATGGCGTCGGTAATGCCGTGGATCTTGGCGGCACCTGCGGGAATGCGTCGGCCCGGGTTGATGAAAGTCGAGAAAATCTCGCCCCTCAGCACCCGTCCGTTGACGATCCTCACCCCTGCTATCGACACCATTTCGTCGCCGCGCGAAGGCTCAAGCCCCGTCGTCTCGGTGTCGAAGACGACATAGGAAAGCGCCTTCAGCGGCATGTCGTCGAGGGCTCCCGGCGGGTGGCGGGTGAATAGGTCGAAGTCGTAGAACTCGGGTCGTTCGGGGATGGCCACGCTCGATTTGGCGGGCCGGTCCTCCAGCTCGGAGGAGATCGCCAGCGGAAGGCGAATACGAACTTCGCCGTCGCTCTCGGGCACCGTCTCGCACCAAAGGTCCGTCTTGTGGTGGGTCAGCACGTCGCGCCCGGTCATCGCGCCGAGAGATTCATCGAGCGGCTCGCGCAGCCACTCCTCGACAAGGCTTTCGGGCACCACCTGCCCCTTCCAGGCGATGTCGACATAGACGCGTTCGCCGTTCCGCTCCGTCTCCAGTCGGAAGTCCCGCACGTGGTCCCATACGGCCGCGCGGTTCATGATCCGGTCGATGAGTTCGCTGACGCTTGCCGAATCGCAGGTGATCCAGACCGGCGTGCCGCGCTGCTCTACAGTAAGCGCCCGGTCTTCTGAGCGGCGTGTCGCGGCACTGTCGAAAAGCGTTGGCGAAAATACGGGCGCTACCGGCCATGCGGCGGCGAAGATGTCGTTCGCGACCTGGTCCAGCCGGTCGAGCCTTTCGCCCAGGATGCGCGGTTCGTTGCGAATCGTCGCGCGCGTGTGTTCCTTTTCCTCGTCCGTCAGCGGCTGGCCGCTCAACAGAAGTTCGCCGGCCATCGTCAGGTTGGTGATGTGGTTGCGCACGTCCTGCGCCACGTCCTGCAGCAGGCGCTCGCGCCAGATGCCCGCGGCCAGCTCTTCCGTCACCCGGTCGAAGGTGACGACATAGCCGATCGGGCTCGCGTCGTCCTCGTCGAGCACCAGCGACATGCGCCCTTTCATCGTCTCGTGGCCCGTGGCGGTCGCGGCGAGGAAAGGGGCCATCAGCCCGTCATGGTGGGCAAGGTGCCGCCCGCCTTCGAAGCGCCGGGTCAGCCTGTCCAGCGTGTGGCGCAGCGGCTGGCGCGCGATCAGGCTCGTCAGCTTGCGTCCCAGGCCCAGTTCCCCGCCGGGGGCGGAGCCTGCACCCGCCGCCGCATGGGCCACGAAATGCTGGGCGGCGCGGTTATAGAGCAGCACCGTATGGTCGAGCCGGCAGATGATGACGCCCTGCTGAAGGTCGCGCAGCACCGTTTCAAGCCGTTTCTTCTGCCGTTCCGCGCGGGCCGTGGCGTTGGAAATCGCGGTGTCGATGCGCTCGCGCGCTTCCTGCAGCGCTTGCGAAGCTTCGGCGATGCCGGGGGCAAGCTGGCCGAGATAGCGCGCGCGCGCGGCGTCGGGCAGTTTCTCCGAACCCGCGTGCACGGCGGCGTGCAGATCCCGGGCAAGCGTTTCGACAGGCCTTGCGATGTGATCGTCGAACTTGATCCAGACCCAGAGCACGAGGCCGATGATCGCAAATCCCGCGCCACCGCCGTAAAGCGCAAGGTGGCTTATGGCGGATGGCGGAAGTTCACGGCCGAGCAGGATGAACGCAGCGGAAAGGATCGCGGCTGTTCCCGACGCTATCAAGGCGAAGAACAGGAAGATCCGGAGCCTCAGGCTCCACCGCTCGGCGGCCTTTTCAAGCATGGAGGAGAGGGCGGTCTTCGCTTGTGCGAAGCTTGCCGAGCGCGCCTTTCAGATCGTCGAGCGTAAACGGCTTGCGCAACACCGCGTCGGCCCCCAGCGCCTTCGCCTTTTCCGCCTCGATCGCGCGCGCCGAAGCGCTCATGACGACCACGGGAAGATCGCGCGTCGCGGGGTTCGCCTTCAGCGCCTGGCAGACGGAAATGCCGTTTTGCCGTGGCAGGTCGGCATCGATGAGGATGAGGTCGGCTCCGCCGCCGCGCACGATTTCAAGGAGCTTGTCGGCATTCGCCGTTGTCTCGACGTCATAGCCCTCATGGGTAAGAAGACCCTTCAGGCAGCGCGCGATCACGGGTTGTTCGTCTGCGACGATGAGCTTCTTGTTGGTCATGGCCGTTTCCTCCGCCGACAAGTATCGCCGAGAGGTCATATACGCGCCAGACGCACTTCGGCTTAAGACGAAGGTTTGAGGAGGAGGGGCCTTTCTTCGCTTTTACCTGCTTATGCCCGGTAATTTCAACGCTCTTCGTCGATCCTCGGGCCGCATGGTCCCACGTTTGTTCCGATTTGGAGCGTCCGCTACGGGCTGGTCCCCTCTCCCTTGAAGGGAGAGGGTTAGGGTGAGGGTGAACTGATCCCTATGTCAGGCCGTTGATACTTCCCCCTCACCCGGCGCTTCGCACCGACCTCTCCCATCAAACTCGGGTGTTCCCGAGTTTGGAAGAGAGATGGCGAAGTCGGAAACATCCGACTTCGCTGGGGAGAGGTGTCGTGCAAGCCGGTTGGCCTCGGCTTATTCGCCATGCCTGCGGATAACCCGAAAGCAGTGGCTTGACCCGGCAACCCGTTGCTACCTCTGCCCCTTGAAATAGGGCTTCAGCAGCGCCCTTGGGTAGTCCGCCTTGCGGGCGGCGACGACGAGCGCGAAGATCGACAGGAGGTACGGCAGCATCAGGAAGATCTGGCCGGGAACGAAAGCGCCCACTTCCGTCTGCAGGCGCACCTGGAATGCGTCGAACGCACCGAAGAGGAGCGCGCCGAGCAGCGCCTTTCCCGGCCGCCATGAGGCGAAGACGACGAGCGCGATGCAGATCCAGCCGCGCCCGTTCACCATGCCGAAGAAGAAGGCGTCGAACGCCGACATGGTGAGGAACGCCCCGCCGATGGCCATCAACGCGGAGCCGACGATCACCGCTCCCACCCGCAAGCCGAAGACGGAAAGGCCTTGCGCTTCCACCGCCGCCGGATTGTCGCCGACGGCGCGTATCGCGAAGCCGAGCGGTGTGCGGTTGAGGATGAAGGCGACGGCAAGAACGAGGAAAAGCGCAAGGAACGTCAGCGGCGTTTGCTGGAACAGAGCAGTGCCGATGAACGGCAGGTCGGACAATCCCTCGATCTTCAGCGGCTGGAACGGCGTGATACGGGGCGGAGAAGAGACGTCAGGCAGGGCGGTTCGATAGGCGAAATAGCTGAGGCTCGTGGCAAAGAGCGTGACACCGATGCCCGAAACATGCTGCGACAGGCCGAAGGGTACGGTCAGGACCGCGTGCAACAGGCCGAAGGCCCCGCCGACGGCAGCCGCCACCGCAACACCGGTCCAAAGGTCCGCGCCGAGCCAGACCGCCATCCAGCCAGCCATGGCGCCTGCGGTGAAAATGCCCTCGATGCCGAGGTTGAGAACGCCGGACCGCTCGCAGATCAGCGCGCCAAGCACGCCGAAGATGAGCGGCGTGGCGATGCGGATCGCGGCGGCCCAGAAGTTCGGATTGACGAGGATGTCGAGGATTTCGATCATGGTCTCATATCCCGTCAATCCGTTAGCCGAGAGCCGCCGATGCGCACATGAAAGCGCACGAAAAGCCCGGAGATGAGAACGCAAAGGAGCGACATGGCGACCACCAGATCGGCAAGATAGCTTGAGACGCCAAGCGCCCGGCTCATGGAATCTGCTCCCACGAAGACGCCGGCGACGAAGATTGCGGCGATGACGACACCGAGCGGCGAAAGGCCGGCGAGCATGGCGACGACGATGCCCGCATACCCGAAGCCGGGCGAAAGATCGGCCGTCAGATATCCCTTCAGCCCCGCCACTTCGCCCACACCCGCAAGGCCTGCGAAGGCGCCTGACAAAAGCCCGACGCGCACGAAGGTCGCGGTCACGGGAATGCCGGCATGGCGCGCGGCGGATGGATTCGCGCCGACCGCGCGGATTTCGAAGCCCCAGACCGTGCGCCGCATCAGGATCGCGGCGAAGATGGCCGCGACGAGTGCGACGATCAGCCCGGCGTGGACGCGCATGCGCGCGATCAGCTGCGGCAGCATAGCCTCTTCCAGCACCGGCTCGGATTGCGGCCAGCCCATGCCCATCGGGTCCTGCATCGGCCCTTCCAGCATCATCTGCACGAAAAGCAGGATGACGAAGTTCAAAAGAAGCGTGGTGACGACCTCGTCCGCGCCGAGTTTCACCTTCAACAGCGTGGGCACCAGCATGACGAGCGCACCGGCCAGCGCCCCTGCGACGAGCACGGCGGGGATCAGCGCGTAAGGGGGCAGGGCGAAACCGCCGGACCCCACCGCCACCGCCGCGAGTGCGCCTGCGTAAAGCTGGCCTTCGCCGCCGATGTTCCAGAGCTTCGCGCGAAAGGCGACGGCGGCTGCAAGGCCGGTGAGGATCAGCGGCGTCGCGCGCGCCAGCAGTTCGGAAATCGCGAAGACGGAGCCCATCGCCCCGTTCACCATCAGGATGTAGGCGGTGGCGATATCGGCGCCCGCTGCCCAGATCGGAATGGCGGCAAGCGACAGCGCGATCAGCGCGGCGAAGACCGGCGCGCCGACGGCGCGGCGGGTGGAGACGTTTTCGCGCGGCTCGAAGCGTATCATGCGGCGTCCTCGCTCTCCTGCCCGGCCATCATCAGGCCGACCTGCGAGCGGTTGAGCGTGGCCGTCTCCTGCGGCAGCGTCACCTTGCCGCGATGGATGACGGCGATGCGGTCCGACATCTGGAACAACTCGTCGAGGTCCTCCGAGATGAGAAGAATAGCGGCCCCCCTCGCGCGCGCCTCGAACAGGCGCCGGTGCACGTCTTCCGTCGCGCCGATATCGAGCCCGCGTGTCGGCTGGGCGGCGAGCACCACCTTCGGCTCCTTGTCGAGCGTGCGCGCCAGGATGATCTTCTGGATATTCCCGCCCGAAAGCAGCCGTGCCACCGCATCTCCGCCCGGACAGCGGATGTCATAGGCATCGATGGCGTCCCCGGCGCGCTTGTCTATCGCGGCAAAGTCGAGAAAACCGAACGACTGAAACGCCCTGGAGCGCACATCCTCGATGACTAGGTTCTCGGCAACCGTCATTTCGCCGACGATGCCGTCGCGGTGGCGGTCTTCGGGAATGCGCACCAGTCCCTCGCGCATCACGGCGCGCGGGGCGGGCTTCAGCCGCCGCCCGTCGATTTCCATACTCCCCGAGCGCGGCAGTTCGAGGCCTGAGATGATGCGCGCCAGCGCTCCCTGTCCGTTGCCGGAAACGCCCGCAAGGCCGACGATCTCGCCCCCGTGCACCTGCAGCGAGACGTTGTGCAGCGCGTCGCGCCCGTGTCCGGTCGAGATGCCGGAGAGTTTAAGCAGCGCCGGGCCTTTCTCGACTTCGCTGCGGGCTTCCGGCTCCAGATGCCGGCCCACCATGATGTCGGCCAGCATGTTCCGGTCGCAGAGTTCGCTCGGCAGGTCGGCGACAAGTTCGCCGTGGCGCAGCACCGCGATCCGGTCGGAAGCTGAAAGCACCTCCGCCATCTTGTGGGAGATGAAGACGATGGAAAGCCCTTCGTCGGCTAACGAGCGCAGGGTCTGGAAGAGGTTTTCCGATTCCTGCGGCGTCAGAACGGCCGTCGGCTCGTCGAGGACGAGAACGCGGGCGTCGCGGTAAAGCGCCTTGAGGATTTCGATGCGCTGCTGCTCGCCCACGGAAAGGCGGGAGACGCGTGTGTCGAGATCGACGGTCAGGCCGGACTCCCGCATGATCTTGTCAAGCCGCGTGCGCGCGCTGCGCTTCGAGGCAATGGGCGACAAGAGCGAGCGCGTGCCGAGCAGGATATTGTCGATGCCCGTCAGGTTCTCGGCCAGCGTGAAATGCTGGTGCACCATGCCGATGCCGGCCTTCAACGCTGCCTGCGGCGAGCCTTGCGCAAGCGGTCGCAGACCCCCGTCGGCCGTTGCGATCTGCACGGTTCCCTCGTCGGCGACGTAATGGCCGAAGAGAATGTTCATGAGCGTCGTCTTGCCCGCGCCGTTTTCGCCGAGAAGCGCGACGATCTCGCCCGGATAAAGCTCGAGGTTGATGGCGTGATTGGCCAGCAGCGCGCCGAAGCGCTTGGTGATGCCGGTAAGTTTCAGGACAGCGGCCTGTTCGGCCGGCGCATCGGACATGGGGCCCCCGATAATCCCGTTTGTCGCACGTTTGATCGATCCCTGGTTTCCCGCGGCGGAGGGCCGCCGCGGGATGCGGGCCCATGGCCCGGCCTCAAAGGGTCGACTTCGGCTCCTCGTCGTTGACGTTGACGCGGAAGAGGCCGTCGAGGATCTCCTGTTCCTTTTCCTTCGCCGCCTTCACGGCTTCGGGATCGGCCAGGGTCTCGTCGACGACGAAGCTGCCGCCGCCATGGGCCATATAGCTGTAGGGGCCGTAGTCCGCCGGCTCGAAGTTGCCGCTCGCCACGTCATCGATCACCTTGTCGATCGTCGGCTCCATGTGCCAGAGCGCGCTCGAAAGGATCGTTCCGGGGTAGTCGCCGGCCGTGTCGATCACGTTGCCGATGGCGAGGATTCCCTTTTCCTTGGCGGCGTCCGACACGCCGAAGCGCTCCGCGTAGAGGATGTCCGCCCCCTTGTCGATCATGGCGAAGGCGGCTTCCTTGGCCTTGGGCGGGTCGTACCAGGAGTTGATGAAGGTCACGAGGAACTTCACATCCGGGTTGACCTCGCGCGCGCCCTCGATGAAGGCGTTCATCAGTCGGTTGACCTCGGGGATCGCATAGCCGCCGACCATTCCGATCACGTTGGATTTCGTCGCCTTGCCCGCGATCATGCCGGTCAGGTAGCTCGGCTCGTGGATCCAGTTGTCGAAGACGGCGAAATTGGGCTTCGCCGGGCCGAAGGAGGAACCCATCAGGAAGGCGGTGTCTGGGTATTCCTTGGCGACGTTGCGCGCGGCGCGCTCCACCGCGAAGGCTTCGCCGACGATCAGGTCCATGCCGCCTTCGGCATATTCGCGCATGACGCGTTCATAGTCGGTATTGGCGACGTTTTCGGAGAAGGTGTAGGTGATGTCGCCGCGCTCCTGCGCGGCATTGAGCGCCTTGTGGATGCGGCTCACCCACTGCTGCTCGACCGGGACGGTATAGATCGCGGCGACCTTGAGCTTCTCTTCCTGCGCCATGGCCGGCCCGCCGAGGACGGCGGCGGCGCAAAGAATGCCCGCGGCGGCGGACAGGATAGTCCGCCGTGTCCAAGAAATCCCACTTGCGATAGCCATCTGGACCCCCTTGTCAATTGTTCTGGTGCTGCAAGGGGATATGAGCATAGATCAGGCCCGCTCACAATCTGTGCAGGGGGCACCCGTCCGGATTTCCAACGAATGGAAAAAATTTGGGCGAATAGCGTTCCTTTGGGCTCGGGCCTGCCGCGGGAATGGGCGGGATCCGAGAACGGGCGTTCGATTGAAAACAAAAAGGGCAGGTCACAGGCCCCGCCCTTTTTTCATCTGATTCCCCCGGCAGGTGCCGCTCAGGCCGCCGCGACCTCGTCGAGGAAGCTGTCGATTGCCGAGCGCAGCCGCGTTGCGTGGTCCTTCATCTCCAGCGTGGCGGCGCGCATGACGCTCGCGGATTCGGAGCTTTCGCCGACGCTTTCGCTCAAGGACGATATCGCTTCGGAGACCGTGCGCGTTCCTTCCGCCGCCTCGGCGACGTTCGAGGAGATTTCGCTGGTCGCGCCGCCTTGCTGACGGACCGCCGCGGCGATGGAGGCCGTGTAGCGGTTCACCTCTTCGACCGATCCCGTGACGGTCGCGATCTGGTCGACGGCGTCCGCCGTCGAGGCCTGGATCGCCGAAATCTGCGCCGATATCTCTTCCGTCGCCTTGGCGGTCTGCCCGGCGAGCGACTTCACCTCGCTGGCGACGACGGCAAATCCCTTGCCGGCTTCGCCCGCGCGCGCGGCCTCGATCGTGGCGTTGAGCGCGAGAAGGTTCGTCTGCTCCGCGATCTCGGAAATCAGCGAGACGACATCGCCGATCCTGTTGGCGGCTTCCGCCAGTCCGCCGATCTTCTGGTTGGAGGCATTGGCGTTTGCCGTGGTCTGTTCCACGATCTGCGCCGTGGTGGCGACCTGGCGGGCAATTTCCTCGATTGAGGCGTTCAGTTCCTCCGTCGCGCTTGCCACCGCCTGCACATTGGCCGAGGCGCGGCTCGACTGCTCTGCGGCCTCGCCGCCACGGCCCGCGGCGGTCGCGGAAAGGTCCGTCAGCCCGCCGGACAGTGTCTCCACGTGCTCGAGGTTCTTTTCCACCGCTTCCAGCATGGTCTGCATTTCGCTACGGAAGGAAGCGATCATGCGGTCGATCGCCTCCTGCCGCTTCTCGCGGGCGATATGGCCGACCTTGCGTTCGGCGGCGAGGCGCTCGCGCTCGACGGCGTTTTCCTTGAAGACTTCGATGCAGCGCGCCATTTCGCCGATCTCGTCGGCGCGGCCGGCGCCTTCCACAGTCACGTCCAGATTGCCGTCGGCAATGGTGCGGGACGTGTCCGACAGGGCGCCAAGCGGCTTGAACATGCGGTTCGTCAGCCACCACTGGACGCCGGCGAAGGGGATGAGGCAAAGCCCGCCGGCAAGGATCACGCCGAGGATGATCGTGCTGGCGGCGGCGGAAAGTTCCGATTGCTCGACCGCTTCCACCACCTGGAAGGGCCTTGAAAGGAACTCGCCGGCCGCCTGGCTGAAGCGATAGTCTTCGCCGCCGAGCGTCAGCGTGTCGTCGGACGTCTTGACCTTGTCCATGGGGAAGGATGCCGCCGTTGTGCCGTCATCGGCCAGCCGCACCAGCGTGTTGCTGGCAACAAGCATGGAAAGCTCGCTTTTCCCGATGCCCGTCTTGCCGTTCAGCACGCTCGCCGTGCCTTGCATGTCGATGGTAAAGGCCACCGCGCCGAAGAAGGAGTCGAGATAGAATACCGGCGTCGAGACGACGGCTGTGACCGATCCCCGATCGTTCAGCGTGAAGCCGGAGAAGAAAACGTCGCCCGCCTTCAGCTTTTCGGCCCTGGAAGCGTCGATCAGCGGCTTCAGCGCCATTTGCACGGGGTTGCCGGAAAGCTCTTCGGCATCGACGTTGCGGGCGAACTCGTCGCCCTTGCGGTAGCTGTAGACGATATTGCCGTCCGGGTCGGAAAGCGCGACGTCGGAGAAGACGCCCTGTCCCACCATTTCCTGGAATGCGGTGTGGATCACCTTGTGGTTCGTGGCGTAGTAGCTGTCGTCGCCCGGCTCCACCAGGAGGTGGCGCTGGTCGGCGGCGTTCGGGTTGTTCTCCACGAAAACGCGCAAAAGCTGCTCGGTCTGGTTTTCCTTCAGGTTCTTCCAGCCGGCGCGCATCTTCATGATGCTGTCCTTGGCGCTTGGGAGCGTGGCGAAGAAACGTGCACTGTCGTTGACCTGTTGCAGTGTCAGTTCCATCGCCTTGCGCTTGCCCAGGGTCGCGCTCGTCAGCGCCTTGTCGGCCTGGGTGTTGGCGACACCGCTGGCAAGTTGCGAGGTGGCGATGACGATGGCGGCGCACATAAGGGCCGCGCCCGCAAAGAACATCAGTGCCAGTTTGGTGGAAAGCTTGTTCCGCAGCATTTTTATGGTTCCCCAGCTCGTTTTGCCGCTTTTTTTGCCTGTGTCGTTTGCGCGATCGAAGTCGCTGTTTGGAAAGCGGCACGGCTCGTTTGGCGGGGGAGTATTTCCGAAAAATTCCAAAGATTAATTAACGGGATAGTTGCCGTAAGGGAAGTTTCAGACGGCGCTTGCGCGGGCCTGCAGGCGGTAGCTTTCGCCGGGGTGCAGGAGCTTGGCAAGCGTGATAGCGCGGGCGCCGTCGCGCGTGACGCGGGTTATCTGCAAGACGGGCGCGCCGGGGGAAAGGCCGAGCGCCCGTGCGTCCGCCGCTTCGGCGGCGATGGCGGCAACCTCGTGCTCGACCGACGACCATGGAACATTGTCGAGAAGCCACTGGTTCGGCCCCTGCCGCTCGAAAGGCTCGCCGCGCGCCGCTGGCGCCGCGGCAAGGTTGATCCAGCGTTTTTCAAGCTGAAACGGGGTGCCGTCGGCCAGATGCAGGCATACGATGGCAAGCACGCGCGCACCTTCCGCAACTTCGAGCGCGCTCGCGATTTCGCCGCGCGCGCCTTCCTCGCGCCTTCGGATCAGCCGGTATCCGACCTTGCAGCCAAGGTTCGCGATTTCCTGGTCGATGCGTGGAATGTCGAGCAGGGCGGAATGGCCGGAAAAGGGCGTGACGCGCGTTCCCGCGCGCTTGCGGCGCTCCAGCACGCCTTCGGCGGCAAGTTCCCGCACCGCGCGGTTCACTGTCATGCGCGCGCAGCCGTAGCTTTCGGCAAGCTCCACCTCGCCGGGGATCGTCGTGCCGGGCCTCAGCTTGCCGGAGCGCACCTGGGCCAGGATATCGGCCTTGATGCGCTTGTAGAGTGGCTCGCCGTTTTCATCCGCACTCAGTGTACGCGCGCGAATAGGTCTTCTCCCTTTTGCCCTTTGCATTGCGGGCGGGTCGCCGTCCAGAGCGCTTGTCCTGAAAGCGGGATCGCTTTCGTGATAAGAAATCGCTCCAGAATCAATACGTTGAGCATATCCTTGTTGCGAAATCCAATTCGGATTTTGCGGGATATGCTCTAGGGTCCAGACCCTAGTCTTCTTTCTCGGTCATAGCAGGTAAAATGTCTATACATAAAAATTCAACCTTACGTTGCGTATATAAGTGATTTTGGCTATCCTGTAGTTGCGAATTCATCAATGATGTCAATCGGAGGTGTTTTGAAAGGCCTCATTCGGGCATGCCTTTCGACCAAAGTGTATTAATCCATTGTCTCGCTTCGTCAGCATCGGCCTTCAACATATATTCGCGCCCGAAATGCTGAGATATCTCTAGGGAATCAGCTAGAGTTGTCCGGCATCGTCCGTCCGGTGGGGGTATGAGGCCGGCGGATTTGCCTTATGCGGAGGACTTAAATGGACAACGACAAGGAATCGGGCATCGCCTACTGGAAGGCGAACCTGTCGCTCGTCAAATGGAGCCTGGTTATCTGGGCGATCGTTTCTTTCGGTTTCGGTATCGTGCTGCGGCCGTTGCTTTCCGGCATCAAGATCGGGGGAACCGATCTCGGCTTCTGGTTTGCCCAGCAGGGATCGATCTACGTCTTTCTCATCCTGATCTTCTTCTATGCCTGGCGCATGAACGCGCTGGACAAGAAGTTCGGCGTCGACGAAGAGTGAGCGCGGGGAAATAACGATGGATCTTCAAACGCTTACATATCTCGTCGTCGGCGCGACCTTCGCGCTTTACATCGGTATCGCCATCTGGGCGCGGGCCGGCACCACGGGCGAGTTCTACGCCGCGGGCCGCGGCGTTCATCCTGTCACCAACGGCATGGCAACGGCGGCGGACTGGATGTCGGCTGCCTCCTTCATCTCCATGGCGGGCCTCATTGCCTTCGTCGGTTATGACAACTCGACGTTCCTCATGGGCTGGACCGGCGGCTACGTGCTGCTCGCCATGCTGCTTGCGCCTTATCTGCGCAAGTTCGGCAAGTTTACGGTGCCTGAGTTCATCGGCGACCGGTTCTACAGCCCGACCGCGCGCTTCGTCGCGGTGGTCTGCCTGATCGTCGCTTCGCTGACATACGTCATCGGCCAGATGACGGGCGTTGGCGTCGCCTTCTCCCGCTTCCTCAACGTGCGGGCGGACGTCGGCCTGTTCATTGGCGCGGCGATCGTCTTCGCCTATGCGGTTCTGGGCGGCATGAAAGGCATCACCTATACCCAGGTGGCCCAGTATTGCGTGCTGATCCTGGCCTACACGATTCCCGCAATCTTCATCTCGCTGCAGCTTACCGGCGCAGCCTTCCCGCAAATCGGCCTGTTCTCCAACACGCTTGCGGACGGCATCCCGCTTCTCACCAAGCTGAACGAGGTGATCGGCGATCTCGGATTCGCCTCCTATACCGGGCACCATTCGAACACGCTCAACATGGTGTTGTTCACCCTGTCGCTGATGATCGGTACGGCGGGCCTTCCGCACGTCATCATCCGCTTCTTCACGGTGCCGAAGGTTGCGGACGCGCGCTGGTCGGCGGGCTGGGCGCTCGTCTTCATCGCGCTTCTCTACACGGTTGCGCCTGCGGTCGGCGCGATGGCTCGCCTCAACCTCGTCGATACGATCCAGATCGGCGAAGTCGGTTCGCCGGAAGGCAACCTTGCCTATGACGACCGTCCGGACTGGTTCAAGAACTGGGAGACCACGGGTCTTCTCACGTTCGAGGACAAGAATGGCGACGGCCGCATCCAGTACTATAATGACGCTTCGCAAAGCTTTGCCACCAAGGCCGAGGAATTCGGCTGGAAGGGCAACGAGCTGGACGTGAACCGCGACATCCTGGTGCTTGCCAATCCGGAAATCGCGCAGCTTCCGAACTGGGTGATCGCGCTGGTCGCCGCCGGCGGTCTTGCGGCTGCATTGTCGACGGCGGCCGGCCTTCTGCTGGCCATCTCCTCGGCGGTGTCGCACGACCTGATCAAGGGGGCCTACAATCCGAACATATCGGAAAAGGGAGAGCTGCTCGCAGCCCGTATCTCCATGGCGGTGGCGATCGGCGTTGCGACCTATCTCGGGCTCAATCCTCCGGGCTTTGCGGCCCAGACGGTGGCGCTCGCCTTCGGTCTTGCGGCGGCGTCGATCTTCCCGGCCTTGATGATGGGCATCTTCGTGAAGCGCATCAACAACAAGGGCGCGGTCGCCGGCATGCTCTCGGGCCTCATCTTCACCATCGTCTACATCTTCTGGTACAAGGGGTGGCTCTTCATTCCGGGCACCAACTTCGCCCCGGATACGCCGGATGCATGGGTGTTCGGCATTTCGCCGCTCTCCATCGGTTCGGTGGGCGCAATCCTGAACTTCGCGGTCGCCTACTTCGTGTCGAACGCGACCGAAGAGCCGCCGGAAGAGATCCAGCAGCTTGTCGAAAGCATCCGCATTCCGCGCGGTGCGGGTGCCGCCACGGGCCACTGATCCTTGGCGATGTGCTAAAACAACCGGACCCCGCCACGGCGGGGTCCTTTTTGTCCGAGATGTCGGGGACCATCGCATGACGCCGGACCATACGGAAGTTCGCACCTTTCTCGCCCGCTATCACCCGTTCGACGTTCTTCCCGAAGACGCGCTGGACCGCCTCGGCCAATCCGGCAGTCTTGAAGATGTGCAGGCGGGCGATGCCTTCTATGACGTCGGCCACCGGCTGGAGGCGCTTTACGTCGTGCTTGCGGGCGAGGTCGAGCTTGTTTCGCCGGAAGGCGACGTGATTTCCCATTTCCGTCCGGGCGAGGCCTTCGGCGCGCGCACGCTCCTGCGGGACGGCATCGCCGCCCTGCGGGCCGTCGCAGTACGCGATACGCAGGCACTTGCGTTCCCGCGCAAGCTTTTTGAGGATTATCTGAAAGCCTTTCCCGCCTTCGGCGCCTTTTTCGAGCGGCTGAAGCAGCAGGGCAGGCGGCCGAGCGCGGCCGTCGACACGACGAACGCCCTGATTTCCGCGCCCTTGCGCGAGGTCATGACGACGGACCCGATCGTCATCGCGCCGGACGCCACGATCCGCGAAGCGGCGGAGGTTCTGGGACAAAAGGGCATTTCCTGCGTCCTCGTCGGTTCCGATCACCGCCTCGACGGCATCCTGACCACGGGCGATCTGACGTCGCGCGTTCTGGCGAAGGGGCTCGATCCCTCGCGTCCCGTCTCGGATGTCATGACGAAGGATCCGCTTTCCTTCGCACCGGACGCGCTCGTCTTCGACGCGATGATAGAGATGAGCGGGCGCCACATCGGCCATCTTCCGGTGGTCGACGGCGGGCGGCCCGTCGGCATCCTTACGAAGACGGACCTCATCCGCCGTCAGTCGGTATCGGCAGTCTTCATGATTTCCGACATCGGCCGGCTTTCGGCGCTTGAGGATCTGAAGGGTATCGTCTCCCAAATCCCGCAACTTCTCGCCCAGCTCGTGGGCTCGGGCGTCGAGGCGCACAAGGTCGGCCATTTGATCACCAGCATTGCCGATGCGCTGACGCGAAGGCTTTTGAAACTCGGCGAGGATCGTTTCGGCCCGCCGCCGGTCCCCTATCTCTGGCTTGCCTGCGGCTCGCAAGGGCGGCGCGAACAGACCGGCGTTTCGGACCAGGACAATTGCCTGATCCTGCATGACGATTATTCGGAGGCCGACCACGGCGCCTATTTCACGGATCTCGCGAAGTTCGTCTCCGACGGGCTGGATGCCTGCGGCTATTACTATTGCCCCGGCGAGATGATGGCGACCAATCCGAAGTGGCGCCAGCCGGTCAAGGTCTGGCGAAACTACTTCAGCGGCTGGATCGCCAGGCCAGACCCGATGGCGCAGATGCTGTCGTCCGTCATGTTCGATCTTCGCCCCATCGTGGGCGACGAGACTCTTTATGCCGGCATGCACCGGGAAACGCTGGAGACGGCGCGGGCCAACTCCATTTTCCGCGCGCATCTGATCGCCAATTCGCTGAAGCACACGCCCCCCTTGTCGCTCTTCCGGGGTTTTGCGCTGATCCGCTCCGGCGAGCACAAGGATACGGTGGACCTGAAGCACTCCGGCGTCGTGCCGATCGTCGATCTCGCCCGCGTTTACGCGCTCGATGCGGCGATAGAGCCGGTGAACACGCGCGAGCGGCTGGTCGCGGCGCGCGAGGCGGGTTCCTTGAGCACGTCGGGAGCGGACGATCTGATCGACGCTTACGATCTCATTGCCGGCATTCGCCTGGAACATCAGGCGCGGCAGGTGCGCGAAGGCAAAAAGCCGGATAACTTCATGGCCCCGAATGCCCTTTCGGCGCTCGAACGCAATCACCTGAAGGAT
Organism: Stappia sediminis; assembly: GCF_009826895.1. Taxonomy (GTDB): domain Bacteria; phylum Pseudomonadota; class Alphaproteobacteria; order Rhizobiales; family Stappiaceae; genus Hongsoonwoonella; species Hongsoonwoonella sediminis. The sequence continues at coordinate 968,285 of NZ_WUMV01000003.1, forward strand.
GCCTTCGGCGTGGTGAAGACCATGCAGTCGGCGCTTTCCTCGCGGGCGGCCTGAGTGCTCGCCGCACGAAAGTACTGGGTCATTTCATGCTTCTTGGTCTCGTCGGCACTCTCGTCCTCGGCATCGCTATCGGCGGCGTTCTTACCGCGCTTTACCGGCTTTCGGGCCGCCGGTTGCCGAAATGGATCATCCCCGTGGGTGCCGGTCTTGGCATGATCGTCTTTCACGCCTGGAACGAATATACGTGGTTCGCCCGCACGGCCTCGCAATTGCCGCCCGACGTTCAGGTCGGCCAGACCTACACCGTTAAGAACGCAATCCAGCCGTGGACCCTCGTCTTTCCCCGGATCGACCGCTTCTCGGCGGTGGATCTCGGTTCGGTGCGCACGAATGAAAAAGCGCCGGGCTATCGTCTCGCGCAGGTCCATCTCGTCACGCGCTTTGCCCCCACGGGCACCACGCGCCAGCTGTTCGACTGTAACGAGCCCCGCCGCATGGTCCTTGGCGAGGATACCGAGTTCAACGAGGACGGCCTGCCGAAGACCCCGAACTGGCAGGTGCTTCCGGCGAACGACCCGCTGCTTGAGAAGGTCTGCACCACACCGCTCGCCTCGGGTTGAGAAGCGTTTCGATCCGAGAGCGCGCGCCAAAACCTCTTTCCTGTCATGCCCGCGAAGGCGGGCAACCAGTATCCACGGAATTCAGCCGCTTTATCGACATCGATTGAGGGCATGACGCAACCATTGAATCAGTGCCAATATCGCCCTCACCGAATTTGAGTCGATTTTGGAGCCGCACCCATGACCTTCGATCTCCTGATCAAAAACGCCACCCTGCCGGACGGGCGAAAGGGCATGGACATCGCCTGCGCGGGCGGGCGCATCGCGGCGGTAGAGCGCGCCATCGCGGGTGAAGCCGCCCGCATGATCGAGGCGAACGGGCGTCTCGTCTCACCGCCTTTCGTCGACAGCCATTTTCACATGGACGCGACGCTTTCGCTCGGCCTGCCGCGCATGAACGAGAGCGGCACCCTTCTGGAAGGCATCGCGCTCTGGGGCGAATTGAAGCCGCTTCTCACCCATGAAGCGGTGATGGAGCGCGCGCTCAGATATTGCGATCTCGCCGTCTCGCAGGGGCTCCTTGCGATCCGCACCCACGTCGATATCTGCGACGACAGGCTTCTTGCGGTCGAAGCGCTTCTGGAAGTGAAAAAGCGGATCGCGCCCTACATCGACCTGCAGCTCGTCGCCTTCCCGCAGGACGGGTTCTACCGCTCGCCGAACGCGGAAAAGAACCTCATCCGCGCGCTTGACATGGGCGTCGATATCGTCGGCGGCATCCCGCATTTCGAGCGCACGATGGCTGACGGAGCGAGAAGTGTTTCCGCCCTTTGCGAAATCGCCGCCGAGCGTGGGCTGATGGTCGATATGCACTGCGACGAGACGGACGATCCGATGTCGCGTCATATCGAGACCCTGGCCTATGAGACACAGCGCTTGGGCCTTCAGGGTCGTGTCGCCGGCTCGCATCTCACGTCCATGCATTCCATGGACAATTATTACGTTTCGAAGCTGCTGCCGCTGATCGCCGAGGCCGGGGTTTCGGCCATCGCCAATCCGCTGATCAACATCACGATACAAGGCCGCCACGACACCTACCCGAAGCGGCGCGGCCAGACGCGCGTGCCGGAAATGCGCTCGCAGGGCATCAACGTCGCTTTCGGCCACGACTGCGTAATGGATCCCTGGTATTCGCTGGGCTCCGCGGACATGCTGGAGGTCGCCTCCATGGGTCTGCACGTCGCCCATATGACCTCGCGCGAGGCGATACGTTACGTCTTCGATTGCGTGACGAAAAATCCGGCGAAGATCATGGGGCTTGAGGGCTACGGCCTCAAAGTCGGCTGTAAGGCCGATATGGTACTCCTGCAGGCGGCCGATCCGATAGAGGCGATAAGGCTCAAGGCCCGCCGCCTTGCGGTGGTGAAGTCGGGCCGGGTCATTTCCGAAACGCCTGCGCAACTCGCAAGGCTCTCGCTCGAGGGGCGGCCCGAAACGGTCGATCCGGCGGACTATACGCCCGCCGGAAGCTGATCTCTCATCAGCCTTTCAGCGCTGCGACGGCTTCCTTGGCAAGCTTGGTGATCGCGGCGAAGTCGCCCGCCTCCACCAGCTTGTCGGGCGCAACCCATGACCCGCCGACGGTCACCACATTGGGAAGTGCGAGATAGTTGCGCGCATTGTCGAGCGAGACCCCGCCGGTCGGGCAGAATTTCACGTCCGGAAGCGGGCTCGACATGGATTTCAGCATCGGCACGCCGCCCGCCGCCTCGGCGGGGAAGAACTTCAGCACCTCGAAGCCCTGATCGGCCAGTTCCATCGCCTCCGTTGGCGTGGCGGAACCGGGCAGGAAGGGCAGGTTCGCCCGCTTCACGGCTTCGATCAGCTCCGCCGGAGAACCGGGGCTGACGCCGAAGACGGAGCCTGCCTCCATCGTCGCTTCCACATCGTGAGCCCCGCGCAGTGTGCCCGCGCCGACGATTGCGTCCGGGCAGGCGTCCTTGATCGCGCGGATCGCGTCGAGCGCAACCGGCGTCCGCAATGTGATCTCCAGCACCGGCAACCCGCCTTCCACGAGCGCTTTCGCCAGCGGTACGGCATCTTCCAGCCGCTTGATCACGATCACGGGGATCATCGGGGCGGCGGCGCAGATTTCCGAAACGGATGTCATAAAATCACTTCCTGTCTTTGGTTAGCCGGGAAAGAAGTCCCTTCGTGGAGGCGTCGAGGCCGGCGGTATTCGTGGCCTCGCCGGAAACGAGCGGCGCAAGCTGGCCGGCAAGTTCCTTGCCCAGTTCCACGCCCCACTGGTCGTAGGAGTTCACGTTCCAGATCGCGCCCTGCACGAAGACCTTGTGCTCGAAAAGCGCAATCAGCCGCCCAAGCGTGTAAGGGTCCAGCCGGTCGTAGAGGATAACGGTCGAGGGCCGGTCGCCGGGGAAGGTGCGATGGGGCGCAAGCTTGTCGATCTCTTCCGCGCTAGCGCCTTTCTTGGCCATTGCCGCGCGCACGTCTTCTTCCGAACGTCCGAAGGCGAGCGCGCGCGCCTGTGCAAGGCAGTTGGCGAGCAGCAGGTTGTGGTGGCCCTCCATCCCGTTTCGTGCGTTCACGGCGGCCATAAAATCGACGGGGATGACGTCCGTTCCCTGGTGCAGAAGCTGGAAGAAGGAATGCTGGGCGTTGGTGCCGGGTTCGCCCCAGATGATCGGGCCGGTCTCGCTATGCGGCGGCTCGCCCTCGTGCGTCACCCGCTTGCCGTTGCTTTCCATGTCGAGCTGCTGGACATAGGCCGCGAAACGGTCGAGCCGCTGGTCGTAGGGGATAAGTGCCACCGTCGGAAGGTCCAGCGCGTTGCGCCGCCATATGCCGACAAGCGCCAGCAGCACGGGCAGGTTTTCGCTCAAGGGCGCTTCACGGAAGTGCCGGTCCATCGCTTCCGCGCCTGCAAGGAACTTGCGGAATCCCTCCGCGCCGATGGCGATCGCAAGCGGCAGGCCGATCGAAGACCAGATGGAATATCGCCCGCCGACCCAGTCCCAAAAGCCGAAGACGCGGGCCTCGTCGATGCCGAAATCGGCGGTCGCATCAAGGTTGGTGGATACGGCGGCGAAATGCTTGCCGGCATCCTGGCCGAGCTTCGCCTCCACCCAGGCGCGCGCGGAGCGCGCGTTGGTCATGGTCTCAAGCGTGGTGAAGGTCTTGGACGCGACGATAAAGAGCGTGCGGGCGGGGTCCAGCGTCTTCACCGTATCGGCCAGATGCGCGCCGTCCACGTTGGAGACGAAATGCAGGCGCGGGCCGTCGGCATCGGGCGCAAGGGCGCGCACCGCCATCGCGGGTCCGAGGTCCGATCCGCCAATGCCGATGTTGACGACATCGGTAAAGGGCTTTCCGTCGGCCGCCGCATATTTGCCGCTGCGCACGTCCTCGGCGAAGGCGAGAAACCGGTCCAGCGTTTCGCGCACCTTGGGCATCACGTCTTCGCCGTCGACCATGACCTTCGCATCCGCCCCGGCGCGCAGTGCCGTATGCAGGACGGCGCGCCCTTCCGTCAGGTTGATGGGTTCGCCTGAGAACATCGCCTCGCGCCGCACCTCGACATCGGCGGCCTGTGCGAGGGCGATGAGCGCGTCGAGCGCGGCCTCGTCGAGCTTCTCCTTCGAGTAGTCGATCAGGAGATCGTCGAGCGTGGCGGACAACCGCTCGAAACGTTTGTCATCCTCGGCGAAAAGGCCGGAAAGATGTATGGGACGCAGGCGGCTTGCCTCCCCGTGGACAAGGCTCCACGCATCGCTGAGTGCGGCCTGCCTTGCGTCTTGCGGTGTTCCGGCCAACGTCGCCTCCTTATTCTGAAATCGCGTCCTTGTCGCAAAATTCCGTGACGAGGAAAAGACCTGATGTACGTTCCTCAAAAAGCGGTGTAGGGTTGCGCGAACTGTTCCTCCGGGGATTTTGTCTCCGTCGTCATCGCCGGGGTTGATCGGGGATCCAATCCACATCGCTGGATGCTCCAGCATATCAGTTAGCTTGCTGCGCTGTCCTACCGTAACAACAGAGGAAGGGCGGGAGCCGCGCTGTAAATCAGCCGCCGTTCGGTTCCGCGCGATCTTGGCGATTTTGCCGAGCACTAGCCACACGCACCGTTACCTCTCCCCCGGCGGGAGAGGTCGGCGCGGAACGCGCCGGGTGAGGGGGGCTAAAATATCTTGCGGCAGCACCCGAACACACTCACGCCCCCGCCTGCGTCGCGCATCCCGCGCAATGCCCGCGGATTTCTATCGTCGTCTTCGACGGCGAAAAGCGGTGCCCGTCCGCCCAGGCGGCAAGCCGTTCGCTGACCACGTCGTCGGAAAACTCGTCCACCTGGCCGCATGTTTCGCAGATCGCGAAGGCGATGATGCCCGCCTTGTGGCACTGCGGATGAGCGCAGGCGACGAAGGCGTTCATGCATTCCAGCCGGTGGATCAGCCCGTAGTCGATCAGCTTGTCGAGCGCCCGGTAGACCTGAAGCGGCGCGCGGAAACCATCCTCGCGAAGCTGGTCGAGGATCGAATAGGCGCTCATGGGCTGGTCCGCGCGCGACAGCGCATCGAAGACGAGCGACTGGTTGCGGGTCAGGCTCGGGGCAGCGGTCATGAGGCGTGTTCCCGGGTTTCGCTTGTCTGCTGATCGCTTTTTCTGAGGCGAAGGGGCGCGAGCGAGAGAATAAACAGGATCAGGGCCGCGACAACGATGGATGGCCCCGACGGCGTATCATATTCAAGCGAGCCGAAGAGACCGAGCGTGACGGCACCGGCTCCGAGCAGCGAGGCCGTCAGCGCCATCTGTTCGGGCGTTGCCGCGAAACGCCTTGCCGTTGCCGCCGGAATGATCAGGAGCGAGGTGATAAGGAGGATGCCGACGAGCTTCATGGCGATCGCGATGACGAGAGCCATCAGGAGCTTGAAGGCGAATAGCGAAAGGTCAGGCTTCAGGCCTTCGGATTCCGCCAGTTCCGTGCTGACGGTCGAGGCGAGAAGCGGGCGCCAGAGGAAACAGAGCGAGCCGAGCACCAATGCGCCCCCGGCATAGATGATCGCAATATCGCCCGTCGTCACGGCAAGGATGTCGCCGAAGAGGAAACTCAACAGGTCGATGCGGATCCACGTCATGAAGGCGACCATGACGAGGCCGATGGCAAGGGTCGAATGCGACAGGATGCCAAGCAGCGCGTCCGTCGAAAGTCCGCCCTTCTTCTGCAAGGCGAGCAGCGCGACGGAAACGAGGGCTGCGACAATGAAGACCCCGACCGTCAGGTTGATCTCGAAGAGGAACGCAAGCGCGACGCCGAGCAATGCCGAATGCGCCATGGTGTCGCCGAAATAGGCCATCCGCCGCCAGATGATGAAACAGCCGAGCGGGCCTGCCGTCAGCGCAAGGCCGATGCCGGCAACGACTGCGCGGGTGAAGAAATCGTCGAACATTCAATTGCCCTTAATGGCTGTGCGTTCCGCTCTCGACATGATCGTGATCCTGGTCGGAACAGGTCTCGGCAATGGTTCCATCGGCGAATTTCACGCGCCCGTCCGGCAGGTGCGTGTGGTCGTGGTGGTGGCTGTAAAGTGCCAGCGTTTCCGCCGCCCGCGTGCCGAAAAGCTTCAGGTATTCCGCACTTGAGGCGACCGACTGCGGCGTTCCCCGGCAGCAGACGTGACCATTGAGGCAGACGACCGTATCGGTATCCGCCATCACGACGTGAAGATCGTGCGAAATCAGCAGGATACCGCAGCCCGTCTTGTCGCGGATGTCCTTGATCAGCCGGTAGAGCGCCACTTGCCCCGTGAAGTCCACACCCTGCACCGGCTCGTCCAGCACCAGCAGGTCGGGCTTGCGGATGATCGCGCGGGCCAGCAGCGCGCGCTGGAATTCGCCGCCCGAAAGATGCTGCACTTCCGCGCGTTTCAGATGCGAAATGCCGACCGCCTCCAGCGCTTCGTCGATCTTCCCTGCCGGATGGTTTTCCGTCAGCGTCATCAGCCGCTCGACGTTGAGCGGCAACGTCCAGTCGATCGCAAGTTTCTGCGGAACATAGCCGACCTTGAGGTCCGCCTTTCGCGAAACGCTGCCTTCATCGGGTTTCAACACGCCAAGTGCTGCCCTCGCCGTCGTCGATTTTCCCGATCCGTTCGGCCCGATCAGCGTGACGATTTCCCCGGCATTCACGCAAAGGTCGATCCCGCGCACGAGCCAGCGTCCGGCGCGGCGCACGCCGACGTTCTTCATGTCGATGAGGCGGTTCGGCGAGCTTTGGCTGGCGTGAAGCATGTCCGCTCCGGCGGCTCCGAATTTTCCCGATGCGGGGTCTTGGCAAGGGGTATGGCACACGTTATAGCATAACGCAATAAACGTTATAAAGTTACATATTCTCCCGAAGCCGATCACTGGAGATCCGCCTCATGAACTCGCCGCTGTTGCCGCTTGTCTGGGAAGCGAAATCCGCGAGAAGAACCTTGTTTGCCTCCAAAAGCCTCGTGTTTGCCGCGTTTGGAATTTTCCTCGCCGCAACAGTTCAGGCAGGGAGTGCGCCGAAGGTGGTCGCATCGATCAAGCCGCTGCATTCGCTTGTCGCCGGGGTAATGCAGGGCGTGGGCGCACCCGGCCTGATTGTCGAGGGTGCCGGTTCGCCGCACAGCTACAGCCTGAAGCCTTCGGATGCCGCGGAGTTGGAAAGCGCGGATCTTGTCTTCTGGGCCGGGCCGGACCTTGAGGCTTTCCTCGAAAGCCCGATCGACGTTCTGGGCCGCAACGCGAAAGTTGTCGCGCTAAGCGAGGCGCACGGCCTGAAACTGCTGCCCCCGCGCGAAGGCGGAGAATTCGAGGCGCATGACCATGAAGACGATGATCACGATCTCGAACATCAAGGCGCGGACATGCACTTCTGGCTTTATCCGCTGAATGCCAGGGCGATGGTGCGCGAAATCGAGGAGGCTCTGTCGAAAATCGATGCCGGAAATGCCGATCTTTACGCGAAGAATGCGGAGCGGCTGGAAGAAGAACTCTACAAGCTCGATGCGGAAATTCGGGGCATTTTGGCCCCTGTTGCCGGGAAGCCTTACGTCGTCTTTCACGACGGCTATCAGTACTTTGAAAAACACTATGGTTTGAATGCTATTGGCTCGATCTCGGTGAGCCCCGAGGCGATCCCCGGCGCTCAGCGCGTTACGGAAATGCAAGGCAAAGTGAAGGAACTGGGCGCGGTTTGCGTCTTTTCCGAGCCGCAGTTCGAACCGCGTCTGGTCGCAGTGATCGCAGAAGGAAGCGACGCCCGATCCGGCGTTCTCGATCCGTTGGGTGCCGGTCTTGCCGACGGGCCGGACCAGTATTTCGAACTCATGCGAAATCTGGCGGAATCGCTTGCCGAATGCCTCGCCGGCGAAGGCTGAGAATTCGTGACGACTTCGAAATCTGGGCCTTTTTTCATCGCTGGTTTCCGTCCTGTCGGTACTTGAAGTGGTAGAGGACATATTAGGACGCGGGGAAGCAGCGAGAATAAAAAGGACGGCGGAGATGTTTCCCCGCCGTCCCGGTATTGTCTAGCAGCTTGTTTCAAAAGCGCTTTTACACCCACTTGAACACGCAAAAGGCGTAGACGAGCGCGATGATAAGCGGCCCCCAGAGCGGCGGCCCCATGAGCGCGAGCCAGGCGAGGAAAATGAACGCCGAGCCCAGCAGCGAGATGAACAGCCGGTCGCCGCGCGTTGTGTCGAGGCCGAGGATTCCGTGGCGCGGTCCCCCGCCGGGGGACTTGAATTCCCACACGCTCATCGTCACCAGGCATAGCGCGATGAAGGCGAAAAAGGCTGCGGTCGGCCACGTCCAGGCCATCCAGGTAAGACCCATGGATTCAGCTCCTTATCGTTCTTACACGCGGCCGAGGGCGAAGCCCTTGGCGATGTAGTTGCGCACGAAGTAGATGACGAAGGCGCCCGGCACGATCGTAAGCGAACCCGCCGCCGCCAGAAGCCCCAGTTCATAGCCGGATGTGGAGGCCGTTCGCGTCATCGTAGCCGCGATCGGCTTTGCATCCACTGCTGTCAGCGTCTTGGCTAGCAGCAGTTCCACCCAGGAGAACATGAAGCAGAAGAAGGCGGCGACGCCGATGCCGGCGGCGATCGTCGGCACGAAGATCTTCAGGAAGAACGACCAGAAGGAATGCCCGTCCACATACGCGGTTTCATCGAGTTCCTTCGGCACGCCGGACATGAAGCCTTCCAGGATCCAGACGGCAAGCGGAATGTTGAACAGCGTATGGGCCAGCGCGACGGCCAGATGCGTGTCGAACAGCCCCACCGCCGAATAAAGCTGGAAGAAGGGCAGCGCGAAAACGGCGGGCGGTGCCATGCGGTTGGTCAGGAGCCAGAAGAACAGGTGCTTGTCGCCCAGGAAGCGGTAGCGCGAAAAGGCGTAGGCCGCGGGAAGTGCCACCGCCACGGACAGAACCGTGTTCAGCGTCACGTAGATGAGCGAGTTGATATAGCCGTTGTACCACGTCGGGTCGGTGAAGATGACGCGGTAATTCTCCAGCGTGAATTCCTGAGGCCACAGCGTGAAGGTGCCGAGGATCTCGTTGGTCGTCTTGAACGACATGTTCAACAGCCAGTAGATCGGCAGCATCAGGAACAGGATGTAAAGGGTCGGCACAAGCCAGGAATAGCGTCGCATCACTGGGCCTCGCTGCGCATCATCAAGGTGTAGAAGACCCAGCTCAGAAGCAGGATGATCAGGAAGTAGATCAGCGACATCGCCGCCGCCGGGCCGAGGTCGAACTGGCCGAGCGCGATCTTCACAAGGTCGATGGAAAGAAGGGTGGTCGAGTTGCCGGGCCCGCCGCCGGTAAGGACGAATGGCTCGGTATAGATCATGAAGCTGTCCATGAACCGCAGCAGGACGGCGATCGTCAGCACGCGCTTCAGCTTCGGAAGCTGGATGAAGCGGAAGATCGCGAAAGAGCCTGCGCCGTCGATCTTCGCCGCCTGATAGTAGGCGTCGGGGATCGACACGAGACCGGCATAGGCGAGCAGCACCACAAGAGACGTCCAGTGCCAGACGTCCATGAGGATCAGCGTGAACCAGGCATCGCCCGGCTGGCGCGTGAAGTTGTAGTCGAAGCCGAGCGCGTTGAGCCCGCGGCCGAGAAGGCCGATATCCGGCAGCGCGAAAATGTTCCACATCGCGCCAACCACGTTCCACGGGATCAGGAGCGGCAGCGCCATCGTCACCAGGCACACGGAAACCCAGGCCCCCTTGCGCGGCATGGCGAGCGCGATCGCGACACCAAGCGGCACCTCGATCGCCAGGATCGTGAAGGTGAAGGCGAGCTGGCGTAAAAGCGCGTCATGGAAGCGGGAGGAATGCAGCACTTCCTCGAACCAGATGACGCCGGCCCAGAAGAAGGTGTTGTCGCCGAAGGTTTCCTGGACGGAGTAGTTCACCACCGTCATCAGCGGGATGATGGCGTTGAAGGCCACGAGCGCAACGACAGGAAGGACGAAGATCCAGGCGGCGTGATTGATCGTCTTGTTGTTCATTGCTTCCCCCTCAGGCCACGATCCAGCCGTCGCGATAGACCTGCGTGTGGTTGCGGTCGAAGGCGAGGTAGGCGTCGTCCGCCGGGATGCCCTGGCCTTCCGGCACCAGCAGCTTGATCGAGGTGTCGTCGGCGTGCGTTTCGACGATCCGGAACCTGCCGGCATCGCTCACCTTGACGACCTTTGCAGGCACGCCCTTGTCCGCGAACTGCACGAACTCCGGGCGCACGCCGATCTGCAGCGTGCCCTTGATATCGTTGAGGTTTTTGTCCGATGCGGTGTCGATTTCGGTTCCGGCGAAATGCGGTTTTCCGTCTTCCACCGCGCAAGGGAGAACGTTCATGCCTGGCGAGCCGATGAAATGGCCGACGAATGTGTGTTGCGGCCGCTCGAACAGGTCGACCGGAGTGCCGATCTGCACCACCTCGCCGAGGTTCATCACCACCACCTTGTCGGCGAAGGTGAGTGCTTCCGTCTGGTCGTGGGTGACGTAGATCATCGTCGTCTTCACCCGCTGGTGCAGCTCCTTCAGCTTGGAGCGAAGAAGCCACTTCAGGTGCGGGTCGATGACGGTAAGCGGTTCGTCGAACATGATCACGTTCACGTCGGAACGAACGAGCCCGCGGCCGAGCGAGATCTTCTGCTTGCCGTCCGCCGTCAGCCCCTTGGCGCGGCTGCCGAGCGTGTCGGTAAGGTCGATCATTTCGGCGATTTCGCGCACGCGTTTGTCGACATCCGCCTCTGGAACGTGCCGGTTGCGCAAGGGAAAGGCGAGGTTGTCGTAGACCGTCATCGTGTCGTAGACGACCGGAAACTGGAACACCTGCGCGATGTGGCGCTGGTCCGGCGGCAGGTCCGTCACGTCCTTGTCGTCGAACAGTACCCGGCCGGCGCTTGGGTGCAGAAGTCCGGAAATGATGCTCAGCAGCGTGGTCTTGCCGCAACCGGACGGGCCGAGGAGCGCATATGCGCCGCCGTCTTCCCAGTCGATGTTGAGCTTTTTCAGTGCCCAGTCGGCCTCGCTCTGCGGGCTCTCCATGTAGGAGTGGCCGAGGTTTTCAAGTGTGATCTTTGCCATTGTTCAGCCCCTCCCGCTCACGCCGCCACGCGTGTGCCGTTCTTGTCGAAAAGCATCGCCCTCGACATATCGGCATAGAGTTTCGCCTGGCTTCCGACCTCGAAGGGGTGAATGCCGTGCGACTGCGAGACCCAGGTCGCGCCATGCATGGTGAAGTGGATGATGCTTTCGGAGCCCGAAAGTTCCGCCACCAGCACCTTGCCGTCGATACCCACCGGATTTTCTCCGCGGGCGAGCGGGCTGACATGATGCGGGCGAACGCCGAGCGTGTAGTCGCCATCGGCGATATTCGCGAATTCGCCGATCGCTGCCCATGCCGCCATGTCGGCGAGGCGGAATTCGCCCCCGCGTTTGGTGACGGTCACCGTGTTGATCGGCGGATCGGAGAAAACCTGCGCGCTCACCAGATCCTTCGGCGCGCGGTAAATCTCGCCCGTCGGGCCGAACTGCGCGATGCGTCCTTCGTGGAGGCAGGCGGTATTTCCGCCGAAGAGAAGCGCTTCCGTCGGCTCCGTCGTCGCATAGACGACGATGCAGTCGCGGTCGGCGAAAAGGCGGGGCAGTTCGTCGCGCAGCTCTTCGCGCAGCTTGAAATCGAGGTTCGCGAGCGGTTCATCGAGGAGAACGAGGTCGGAATCCTTGGCAAGCGCGCGGGCAAGCGCCGTTCTCTGCTGCTGACCGCCCGAAAGTTCTCCGGGCCTGCGCTCAAGCATCGGCGACAGCTTCAGGAGCTCGGCCAGGGACTCGACCTTTTTCCTGATTTCGGCTTCTGCAATGCGCGCCACACGCAGCGGCGAGGCGATGTTCTCGTAAACGGTCAGGTTCGGGTAGTTGATGAACTGCTGGTAGACCATGGACACGTTGCGCGAGCGCACGGAGACGCCGGTCACGTTCCTGCCTGAAAACCAGACTTCGCCCCTGGTCGGCTTCTCAAGCCCCGCCATCAGCTTCATAAGCGTGGTTTTGCCGGCGAGCGTGGTGCCCAGCAGGATATTGAAGGAGCCCGGATCGAGCGTCAGGCTCGTCGGGTAGATATGCGTATCCGCGCCGAAACGGAGCGACACATCTTTGAGTTCGAGGGTCATCACGTCGCCACAGCCTGTCGTATTTCGTTCGTCCGCCTGCGGGCCAGCGCAGCCTGCCGGACATAACCCGGCGGCGGTCGCCTTTCCAGTGGTTCACTCGGACAATTCATGCCGGCGGGGACCAAGTTCGGTCCGGCCACGCTCCGGCGCGTATCGCGGCGGACGACCAGCCCTGAAGTCTCGGGGAAAGCGGGTCGCGCGTTCAGCCGCGGCATAATGGAATTTCCCGGCGGGGCGGGGGCGCCGGGGAACGGTGGTCGGTTCAGGGCAGTTGGGTGGCCCACCCTTGGCGGGGTCGTCGGAGGCGGTGGGTGTGCCCCGCGGCTTCTCGTTGTCGAGCTTCGCCTTGGCGCCGCCGTGGCCGAGCCATTCCGAAGCATCCTTTTCTTCGTTCAGGCGCGGGCCGCAGCCGCCGTAGGTGTTGTTGGCCTCGTCGGCGCGCTGCATGCGGGCCATGACGTTGTCCATTTCACCTGCGAGACGGTCCATGGCTTCCTGTGGCGTGAAGGCACCGGAGTTCACGTCACCGATGTTCTGCCACCACAGCTGGGCAAGCTTCGGATAATCCGGAACGTTGACGCCCGTCGGGGTCCACAGCACGCGGTCGGGCGAGCGGTAGAATTCGACGAGACCGCCAAGCTTCGGAGCGCGCTCGGTGAAGCTTTCGTGACGGATCGAGCTGTCGCGGATGAAGGTGAGACCGACATGGCTCTTTTTCACGTCAACCGTCTTGGAGACGACGAACTGGGCGTAGAGCCAGGCAGCCTTCGCGCGGTCGGTCGGGGTGGACTTCAGGATCGTCCAGGATCCGGCATCCTGATAGCCGAGCTTCTGGCCTTCTTCCCAGTAGGGGCCGTGCGGGGACGGAGCCATGCGCCACAGCGGGTTGCCGGCGTCGTCCACGGTGTTGTTGCCTTCCGACTTCGGGGCGACCATCGATGCGGTGAACGCCGTGTACCAGAAGATCTGCTGGGCGACGTTGCCCTGGCTCAGCGCCGGAAGCGACTGATAGAAGTCATAGTCGGCCGCACCCGGAGGGGCGTAGGCGCGCAGCCACTCGTCCCACTTGCGGATCGCGTAGACAGCCGCCGGGCCGTTGGTGCCGCCACCGCGCGTTACCGAAGCGCCGACCGGGTTGCACGAACCTTCGTCCATGCGGATGCCCCACTCGTCGATCGGGCGGCCGTTCGGAAGGCCCTTGGAGCCTGCACCGGCCATGGAAAGCCATGCGTCGGTCATGCGCCAGCCGAGATCCGGAGCGCGCTTGCCGTAGTCCATATGGCCGTAGACGCGCACACCGTCGATTTCCTTCACGTCGTTGGTGAAGAAGTCGGCGATATCTTCGTAAGCGGACCAGTTGACCGGAACACCAAGGTCGTAGCCGTATTTTTCCTTGAAACGCGCCTGGAGATCCGGATTGTCGAACCAGTCCTTGCGGAACCAGTAGAGGTTCGCGAACTGCTGGTCGGGAAGCTGGTAAAGGCTTCCGTCCGGGCCGGTGGTGAACGACCGGCCGATGAAGTCGTCGATGTCAAGCGCCGGGTTGGTGACGTCCTTGCCGTCGCCCGACATGAATTCCGACAGGTTCACCGCTAGCTGCAGGCGCGAGTGCGTGCCGATGAGGTCGGAATCGTTGATGTAGGCGTCGTAGAGGTTCCGGTTCGTCTGCATCTGCGTCTGAACCGCCTGGACGACTTCGCCTTCGCCGAGGAGCTGGTGGTTTACCTTGATCCCGGTGATCTCCTCGAACGCTTTCGTCAAGGTCTGGGATTCGTAGGTGTGGGTGGGGATCGTCTCCGAAAGGACGTTGATCTCCATGCCCTGGAAGGGTTCGGCAGCCTTGATGAACCACTCCATTTCCTGGAGCTGCTCGTCCTTGGAAAGGGTAGAGGGCTGGAACTCCTCATCAATCCATTTTTTCGCCTCGTCGACACCGGCAAAGGCCGATCCCGAGACGGCGATCAGAGTCGTGGCCGCGACCGCAGCCATAAATTTCTGACGCATCGGTATTCCTCCCTAGTGAAACCGCGCTCGACTATCAAACGAAAAAAAACGAACGTCAATACGAAAATTTTCTTGCGATTATTGCTTAAACCGATCAACTTTCAGGCACAAAAGTCGCATGCATATTGCATTGCGAAATGAAACGAAAGCGATAAGAAACCGAATGTAATTCGGCCTCGCGATCGCTGAATTGCTATGGAAAGCAGGCGAAAAGTACCGCTGATGGAGCCCGTTACACCACGGCAGACGGATATTCTCGACCTTGCGCGGCGCGACGGCCGCGTGGAGGTGGAAAAGCTTGCTGCGGGCTTCGATGTGACGCCGCAGACCATCCGGAAGGATTTGAACGACCTTTGCGAGCGCGGCCTCCTGCAGCGTGTCCACGGCGGCGCGGTTTCGCCGTCGAGCGTGTCCAACTGGGCTTACGAATCGCGCCGCAATCTGGCCGAGGAGGAAAAGCGGCGCATCGGGCGGGTCGCCGCTTCGCTGATCCCGGAAAACAGTTCCATCATGCTCAACATCGGCACGACGACGGAGCAGGTGGCAGTCTCGCTCAGGCATCATGAAGGCCTGATGGCGATCACCAACAATATCAACGTCGCCAATATCCTGCGCGAAGCGCCGGGTGTCGAGGTGATCATCGCCGGCGGCCTCGTCAGGGCGTCGGATGGCGGCGTCGTCGGCGAGGCGACCGTCGATTTCATGCGCCAGTTCAAGGTCGATTACGCGGTTATCGGCGCATCGGCCATCGACGCCGACGGCACGATCTTCGACTACGACTTCCGGGAGGTGCGCGTCTCCCGCGAGATCATGAAGCATGCGCGCTTCACGATCCTGGTCGCCGACAAGATGAAATTCGAGCGCAATGCGCCCGTTCGTATCGGCCACCTTTCGGAAATCAATTTCTTCGTAACCGACGAAATGCCGCCGGACCCCATCATGAAAATTTGCCGGGAGAACGACGTTCGCGTCGAGATCGCCGGAGAGAACCCAGGAGCCACGACGTGACCACCGCATCTTCGCCCAGCGATTTCGACCTGTTGATCATCGGCGGCGGAATCAACGGTGCGGGCATTGCGCGCGACGCCGTCGGCCGCGGGTTTTCCGTGTGCCTCGTTGAAATGAACGATCTGGCGAGCGGCACATCCTCGTGGTCGACCAAGCTCATCCACGGCGGCTTGCGCTATCTTGAATACTATGAGTTTCGCCTGGTCCGCGAGGCGCTTACGGAGCGTGAGGTGCTTTGGGCGAATGCGCCGCACATCATCCGTCCGCTGCGTTTCGTCCTTCCGCACCACAAGGGCCTGCGCCCGCGCTGGTTCCTTCGCCTCGGGCTTTTCATTTACGACCATCTCGGCGGGCGCAAGAAGCTGCCGGCGACGAAGACACTCGATCTCACCACGGACAAGACCGGCAAGCCGCTGAAACCCGGATTGTTTTCCACCGGTTTTGAATATTCGGACTGCTGGGTGGACGACGCGCGGCTTGTAGCGCTGAACGCGCGTGATGCGGCCGACCGGGGCGCGCAGATCAACACGCGCGTGAAGCTCGTCTCGGCGCTGCGCGAAAACGGACATTGGCGGGCGAAGCTGCGCGACGAGGCATCCGGGGATACGCGCGAGGTCACGGCGAAGCTGATCGTCAACGCCGGCGGGCCCTGGGTGGACGACGTTCTGAACGGCGCTCTCAAGCGCGGCAACGCGACGAACGTCCGCCTCGTGAAGGGCAGCCATATCGTCGTCAGGAAGATCTACGAGCACGACCGCGCCTATATCTTTCAGAACACGGACGGGCGGATCATCTTCGCGATCCCCTATGAAGGCGATTTCACCCTGATCGGCACGACGGACGAGGATTTTTCGGGCGATCCCGGCTCGGCCAGGATATCGGACGCCGAGACGGACTATCTGTTGTCGGCCGCGAGCGAATATTTCGCAAAGCCGCTCAAGCGCGAGGATATCGTCTGGACCTATTCCGGCGTGCGCCCGCTTTTCGACGACGGGGCATCGAAGGCGCAGGAAGCGACGCGCGACTATGTCCTGAAGGTCGACGGCGGAAACGGCAAGGCGCCGCTCGTCAACATATTCGGCGGCAAGATCACGACATACCGCCGGCTGGCCCAATCGGTCATGGAGAAGATCGAGGATCAGCTTGGCGCCCGCGGGCCCGCCTGGACGAAGAAGGCGGCGCTTCCCGGCGGCGATTTCCCGGTGGAGGATTTCGCGGGCCAGGTCTCCAAGGTCAGGCAGAAGCATCCCTATCTCGACGAGCGCTATGTAACGCGCCTCGTCCGGCTTTACGGCACATGCTGCAACGGTCTCCTGGACGGCGTTCACAACCGGCAGGGGCTTGGCCGTCACTTCGGCGCGGACCTTTATGAGGCGGAAGTGCGCTATCTGATCGAACAGGAATGGGCTCGCAGTGCCGAAGACGTACTCTGGCGGCGCACGAAACAGGGCTTGCGACTGTCCGGGGACGAGGTCAAGGCTCTCGACGAATTCATGAGCGATGCCGTTTCCCTGTCGCGCGGAACGCACGCGAACGGCTGAAAAATCCTGCTATCCGCAGGCATTCAACTCGTCTAAAACGCCCGCATGAGCGAAATCGACGAAGAGGCCCTTGCGGAGGCCTATAATCGCGGGCTGGAGCTTGAAAAAGCCGGCGACCACGAAGGTGCGGCGCAAGCTTATCGCCGTGTGCTGGAAATCGACCCGCACGACAGGGGCGGCGCGTCCGTGCGTCTTGCCGCGATGGGGCGGGGCCAGTCGCCCGACAAGGCGCCGGACGCCTATGTCGCCGCTCTTTTCGACCAGCATGCGGAGGTCTTTGAATCCATTCTCGTCGACCAGCTCGGCTATCATGTGCCGATGATGGTGGGCGAGGCGGTGGAACGTCTCGGGCTCGGGCCGTTCGACCGGCTGCTTGATCTTGGCTGCGGCACCGGGCTTTCCGGCGATGTCCTGTACGATCATGCCGAGGAGCTTGTCGCCGTCGATCTTTCCGAGGCCATGGTCGAGGCGGCTTATGAAAAAGACGTCTATGACAGGCTCTACGTCGCGGAAGCCGTGCACTTCCTGGAAGCGACGGACGAGGCGCCATTCGACATGATCGTGGCGACCGACGTGCTTCCCTATATGGGCCGGCTCGATGCCCTGTTCGCGGGTCTCGCGTCGAAGGCGGCGAATGGCGGGATCATCGCCTTTTCCACCGAAACGCTTCCCGAAGACGCATTTCAGGGCAGGACCTTCATGGTCGGCCCGAAGCAGCGTTTCGCCCACCCGCAAGGCCATATCCGCGCGCTCCTCGACGAACATGGCTTCACGCTTCTGGAAATCGACCCGATCACCGTGCGGCACGATGAGGGCGAGCCGGTGCCGGGACATCTGGTGGTCGCGCGCAAGGGCTGAAAACTACCGTTGCCGGGCAAGCTCCATTTCGCCGAGTCTCGCGGACAGGCGGGGCGCGGCGAAGTCGACGAACGCGCGCACCTTGCCTGAAAGTTTTCGCGTCGGCGGATAGACGAGGCTGACCGGGACGGGATCCGGCATGAACCGGTCCAGCAAGAGCTTCAGCCGGCCATCGCGGACCGCATCCTCCACCATGTATGAAAGCGCCATGACGAGGCCGCCGCCGCGTTCCGCCTCCGCGATGGCCGCCGCCGCATCGTTGACGTCGAGGCACGGGCTGATCGGCGCGGAATACGGCTTGCCATCCCGTATCAGCCGCCAGTTGCCGGCATGCGCAAGCGCCGACGTGGTGATCGTACGATGCCGTTCCAGATCCGCCGGTGTTTTCAGTCGTGGCGCATTTGCAAGGTAGTCCGGACTTGCGACCATCACCTGGCGGACATGGCCGATACGCCTTGCAAGCAGCGTGGAATCCGGCAGATGGGCGATGCGCACGGCAATGTCGATGCCTTCCTCGACGATGTCGACGACCCTGTCGAGGCACAGGAGCGTTGCGGTGATCCGCGGATGTGCATGGAGAAAGTCGGACAACAGCGGCGTCGTGCATTTTCGCCCGAATGTTACCGGCGCGGTGACCCTCAAGTGGCCGCTCGCCGTCGCCGCGCGTCCGCGCACGATCTGTTCGACCCCTTCTATATCCTCAAGCAGGCGGCGGCACTCCGACAGATAGTCCTCGCCGGCTTCCGTCAACGAAAGGGAGCGGGTAGTCCTGTTGAAAAGCCTGACGCCGAGCCGGTCTTCAAGCGATGAGACAGCACGTGTGACCGCCGGAGGGGAGAGCTTAAGCCGGGTTGCAGCACGTGCGAAACTACCCGCATCAGCCACGGCGACGAAAACCTGCATCGTATGAAGGCGATCCATGATTATTCCTCTTAATGGAATAATGTCTTCCAATTTATATCTATTCATCAATATGGCGTAATAAGCAATTTTCCATCCGCCCCATCGACCAGGCCTTGAGCCCGTGTCGAAGATTCATGCGGAGAAATGAACATGACCGCCAAGTTGAAACTTCATCGCTTCGAAAAGTCCGGCCATTCCCACCGGGCCGTGCTGTTCGCTTCGCTCCTCGGTCTCGATGCCGAGCTGATCGATGTCGATCTCGCCAACGGTGCGCACAAGACACCGGATTACCTCAAGATGCACCCCTTTGGCCAGGTTCCGGTCCTTCAGGACGGCGATCAGACGATCTGGGACAGCAACGCCATACTCGTCCACCTTGCCACCAACCACGACGCCTCCGGCGAATGGTATCCGGATGACAAGGCGTCCGCCATTCAGGCGTGGCTTTCGGTCGCCGCCGGCCCGCTCTTCAACGGACCGTGCGCGGCGCGCCTGGTAACCGTATTCGGTGCGGATTTCGACCATGAACGGACCAAGGCGACCGCGACCGCCTTGTTTGAGATCCTCGACAAGGAACTGGCTGAGCGCGCGTTCCTCGTCGGCGACAAGCCGACCATCGCCGATATCGCGCTTTACTCCTATACCGCCCACGCACCGGAAGGCGGCGCGCCGCTGGAGCCTTACGCCAACATTCGCGCATGGCTGAAGCGGATCGAGGCGCTTCCGGGCTTCGTCGCCATGCCCGAGACGAAAGCGGGCCTGCTGGCGTAGATACGCGGCGAATTGCCGTAAGAGAGCGAGGCGAGGATCGGGCCTGTTCCGACAAGCAGCAAAGCATATCCATGGCTGACCGGTTGAAACTCCATACATTCGAGTTGTCGGGCCACGCTCATCGCGCCGTGCTGTTCGCCTCGCTCCTCGGTCTTGACGTCGAACTTATCGAAGTCGACCTGACTGCCGGCGCCCAGAAGGCTCCCGGGCATTTGAGGCTTCATCCGTTCGGACAGGTGCCGGTGCTTGAAGATGGGGATGAAATCGTCTGGGAAAGCAACGCCGTTCTCGTTCATCTTGCCCGAAAATACGACCCTTCCGGCAGTTGGCTGCCGAAGGAAATGGAGGCGGTCGTTCAGGCATGGCTGTCGGTCGCTTCCGGCCAATTGACGGACGGTCCCTGCGACGCGCGGCGTGTCACTGTGTTCGGGGCGGACCTGGATCATGAAAAGGCAAAGACGATCGCCGCCGGCCTGTTCGAAGTCCTGGAGGCGGCGCTTTCGGATCGCGCGTTCTTGATTGGCGACACACCGACCATCGCCGATATCGCGCTCTATACCTATACAGCACATGCGCCCGAAGGCGGCGTATCCCTTGAGCCATATGCCAATATCCGCGCGTGGCTCGAACGCATAGAAGCCCTGCCGGGCTTCGTCGCAATGACGGCGACGAAAGCCGGCTCATCGGCCTGAGCGCCATGTCCTGGAGCAGAGAAGCCATGCCCGAAACCGATCGTTCCCACGGTGCAAGGACGCCTTTCCACGAAGGCGAGCTTGCTGTTCAGGAGAAGGTGGGCGTCAAGGAGCGGATCGCGAATTTTGGCCGCATGGCGATCCGCGATTTCATGCCCGACCAGCACCGCGCGTTCTTCGCCGGGCTGCCGTTCGTGGTGCTGTCGGCGGTGGATGGCAAAGGCTGGCCGCGCGCCACGATGCTCTTCGGGTATCCAGGCTTCGTCTCCTCGCCCGATGCGCGAAGACTTTCCATCGCCGCGCGCACCGTCACGGGCGATCCGCTGGAGGCGGCATTTACGCCGGGCGCGAAAGTGGGCGGCATCGGGATCGAGTTCCAAAACCGCCGGCGCAACCGTTTCACGGCGCATGTGAGCACGGTCGGTGAAACGCTGGAGCTCGCCATCGACCAGTCGTTCGGGAATTGCCCGCAATATATCCAGACCCGCCGGCCGTCATACGTTCGCGATGTCACGGATACAGGTTTTACGCCGGACGTGCGCCGTTCTAAGGGCCTCGACGCGGCCGCGCGCGCGCAGATCGAAGCGGCCGACACGTTCTTCATCGCAAGCATCGCGCCGGGCGAGGACGAAAAGGGCAAGCTCGGCGCGGATGTTTCGCACCGCGGCGGCAAGCCGGGTTTCGTGCATATCGACGATAAGGGGACCCTGACGATTCCCGATTTCGCGGGCAATCTCTTCTTCAATACCTTCGGCAATCTCCACCTCAATCCGAAGACGGGGCTTCTGTTTCCCGATTTCGCATCCGGTGACCTGCTGCATGTCGCGGGCGAGGCGGAAATCATATACGAGGGTGAGGAGATCGCGGCCTTCCGCGGAGCCGAGCGTTTGCTGCGAATACGCGTCGACCATACGATCCGGCTGGAAGCAACACTGCCCTTTCGCTTCGAATTCGGTGAATTCTCGCCAAATTCGCTTATTACCGGAGACTGGAACGAGGCCGCCGCCGCGCTCGAAGCGGAGAAATCCCGCAATATCTACCGTTCCTATCGCGTCGCACGCATCGTTCAGGAAAGCTCCACCATCAGGTCGTTTCATCTCGAACCCGCCGACGGCGGCGGGCGTCCCGCATTCGAGGCCGGTCAGTTCCTGCCGATCCGCCTTCGCCTGCCGGATGGCGAACTGGCGTGCCGCACCTACACCTTGTCGAGCGCGCCGGGCGACAAGCTCTTCAGGATCAGCGTCAAGCGGGAAGCAGAGGGGAAGGTGAGCCGTCACCTGCACGATCATGTCAGCGAGGGCGACACGATAGAGGCGCTTTCGCCGCGCGGGCGTTTTACGCCGGACACCTCTCACGACAGGCCGATCGTGCTGATTTCGGCAGGCGTCGGCGTGACGCCGATGGTCTCAATGCTGAAACATCTGGTCGTGGAGGATTTCCGTACGCGCAGGGAGCGGCCGATCTATTTCATAAACGCCGCCCGCTCGTCGAAGGAACGGGCGTTTTTCGAGGAAGTGCGGAAGATCGCAAGCCTCGCCCAATCGGTCAGGCTTCACTTCACGCTGCGCCGGCAGGAGGAGGACGACCAGCCGGGTCGCGACCTCCATAGCGTCGGGCGTATCAATGTCGATCTCCTGAAGGCGATCCTGCCGCTCGACGACTATGATTTCTATATTTGCGGTCCCGCTGGCATGGCTCAGTCGGTCTACGATGGATTGAGGGACCTGAGTATCGCCGATCGGCGGATATTCTCCGAAAGCTTCGGCGAAAGCGCTTTGAAGCGCCGTGCCGATCCTTCGGCACCCGGAAAGAGGATGCTTGGTGAGGGCAGGGCGAGCGTGCGGTTTTCCGCCTCCGGTGTGGAAGCCCTATGGGCACCGGAAAGCGGCACGCTGCTGGAACTGGCCGAAGCCGCGGGACTATCGCCGAATTACGGCTGCCGCTCCGGATCCTGCGGTTCCTGTGCCGTGCGTCTTGGCGAAGGGTCTGTCAGCTACCCTGAGGAGCCTGCCTTCCCGGTGGAAGAAGGCATGGTTCTCACCTGTTGCGCCGTGCCAGCTGCGCGCGAAAACGGGCCGGAAGAAAAGCTCGTCGTCGAACTTTGAGACGAGAAGCTTCACCAACTTGCGAGCATGAAATTCGGAGCGCGTTCCGCCGCAGGGGCTACGTGTCAACGATCTCACCATGCTCCATATCCCAGAATCCCGCTCGACCTTGGTCTCACGTGACGGCATCGAATTCGATGCCGTTTCCGATTGGTCGCCAATTCGGAGTTCTCGCCTGCGGGATCGCCGTCCCCGCGGGTTGAACGAATATGTGATCGCCAAGCTTGTAAGTATTACTTCGTATAGTTCCCTTTTGTGGCCGTGTTGCCTGGAAAAGGAACGCCGTCGATGAAAAGCCAGCTTGTTAAGTCGCTTCAGTAATTCAATCTTTCGGCGAAATAGAAGAGGGTTGAAGGGCGGGGATTGAAGTTTAAATTAACTGATATTCGCCGATGTAAATGTATTAAAGATTCAACTTATATATAGATGGCACTTTGTTTTGGTTTAATGAAATAATTTCTTAAGTGAATATCGCTGCGTAATTTATATGACATTAAAATATAACTCTGGGATATCTGTGCGTGTGATGATTTATTTTTCTTTTATGTGCTGTGACTATCATTTGTATAGTTTTATTTTACGAATTTCATGCAGAAAGGCTCGCGATAAAGTTGTGGCGCGGTGAAGTTTTTCCGCCTGCGAATTTCATGGCGAACAGTTTCATATCGGGGATGGGAGTGGTGATGTTCCGGAACAGCGGTTTGGAAAGAAGATGAAGGAACTCGGGTTCGGGCTCGGGTTCGGGGTGCTGGTTGCAATCGGGTTCAGCATTCTGAGTGTCATGCCCAGCCAGGGCGAGCCGGTTGCGGTCTTCATGGGACCTTTTTCCACCCCTGCCGATGGATTGAAGGCGATCGTTTCCGCCCATGGAAGCCTTTTGAGCCAGTCAACGGTTGTCGTCACAGCAAGTGATGACCCTGATTTCATAGACAAACTGTACCAGGCCGGTGCCTGGTTTGTCGGGGATGCGCGTGCTCTCGGCCTTTGCGTCACCGGCTCAGACGGAGAATTGACCTATGCATGGAATTGAAGCAATTCGCGCGCGGTTTGCGCCTTTCATCATCTCTCTTTTATGGATGAACACCGCGATCATGGCTGCGGCGATCTTCCTGTTTCCAAATCCGAATTCGACCATTGTCCTGGTTTTGAGCCTGGCCCTTGCGATCGGGGGGACGGCGCTCTGGTTCATTCAGAAATCGAGCTGGGTGACGCGCCAGTTTACCGCCGTTGCGGCGATGGGGCAGGTGATGCTCCTCGTGCTCGATCTGGCCGGGACGTCCTTCCAGATCGATGCACACATGTATTTCTTCGCCACCATGGCAATCCTGGCGGGCTGGCTCGACTGGCGGGCGATCCTCTCGGCAAGCGCGGTCACGATCGTGCAGCATCTTCTTCTCAACACGCTTTATGCGTCCGCGATCTTCCCCGATGGGGCCAACATCCTGCGTGTGCTTGCGCATGCGGCCGTGGTTTTCCTTGAGACGGGCGCACTCGTATGGATGCTTGAGACTTTGAGGGCGTCCATGTGCAAGGCGGAGCGCGAGCAGATGGCCGCGACGGACGCCAAGCACACCGCCGAACAGTCCCAGCAGCGGGTGGAATCGCTGACGCGCCAGTCCGAGGACGACCGCCGCCGGGCGATTACCGAAATCTCGGAACGTTTCGAAGCCAGGGTCGCTTCCGTGGTCAGCGAGGTTGCGCCCGCGGTCGTGGAACTGCAAAAGGCGGCCGAGGCCATGAGGGCGAAAGCCACGGGTGCCGGCAACGGTTCGCGCATGGTCGTGGAGACCAGCAACAATACCCGCGGCAACGTCATGACCATTTCCGAGGCTGCGGAAAACATGCGCCAGGCGATCGCGACCATTCGCGAGGAGGCCAACCGCTCGCAAACCGAAGCGGAATCCGCCTCAAGCAAGGCGGGCGAAGCGGCACGTACGGTTTCGGAGATGGTCGCCAGCGCCGAAACGATCAGCCAGGTCGTGGATCTTATCCGTTCGATTGCCGAGCAGACCAATCTTCTCGCCCTCAATGCGACGATCGAATCCGCGCGCGCCGGCGAAGCAGGCAAGGGATTTGCCGTGGTTGCCCAGGAGGTGAAGCAGCTTGCGACGCAAACCGCCAAAGCCACCGAGGAAATCTCCGCCCAGATCGCGTCCATGCAGGCCGTTTCGTCCACCGCGCAGGAATCCATGAACTCCGTGGTCGACACGATCCGCAATTCCATGGAAATCTTGGTGGGTCTTGGTGAAAGCATCGAAGGCCAGCTTCGCGCGACTTCGGAGATTTCCGACGTCGTGTCGGTAACCGTGGAGGATACGCGCGCTCTCGACGGTTCCGTCGGCGAGATCCACAAGGATATTTCCGAAACGGCAGAGCAGTCGGAAAGCGTTATTTCCATTGCCACTCAGCTTGCTTCGCATACGACAAGCCTTCAAGACGAAGTGACCGACTTCGTGCGGATCGTTCGCGAGGCCTGACTGCGGCGCAGACCAGAATCCCTGCGCGATTACATGCGCCGGCGGGCGCCGCGGCCGCCGGCGCAAAGCATTCTGCAAAACGCTCGACCGGGTATGATGCCCTGCCTCTCATTGGCGATAGCTGACAGCGCTCTGTGGTGGAAGGCGCGGCGCGATCAATGATTGCATTTCATCTGCTTGCATCAAATCCGTTAGAGCATTCGGCGCCGCAGCGATGTGTTGCGTCGATTTTTGGCATTTCGCTTTTCGGTTGTAAGCTTACGTAGATAAAACTTCCCTCACAGGAGTTGAGGCTTTCATATATTTCCAATATAAATACAGATAATTTTATATAATTTAGTAATGATTGTCTCGAAAAGTAATTAAATCTCTCTCGTTTCTGGAGTATTGCAAGAGATAAGGCTTATTATTTCGAGAAAATATTTTATTTGTTTTCTGGTTGGCTCAACAGGCAATAGACTATTAGTGAAAAATTAAGGCGCGACGTCCTAATATTGGGATGGTGGACAAAACCCTTCGGGCCCTCGATTCCCGGTTCGGTCTGGTGTTTGCCGGATGCGCTTGGGCGTTGCGGCAATCCGAGGAGCGGCTTTCCCGGACGGGCCTTCGGTCAACGGCTCTGATACGGTCTTGCGGTGGAGTGAATATCTCATCCGCCGCGGATCGAAGCACAAGCGCCGGGATAGGCCATCGTGAGGAATTCGTTCACGCCAAACAAGGCTCCTCAAGGGGTGTGCGTCGTGAGAGTGAGTGCGTGACATGTCGGTTATCGCCGTCGTCGATGACCGGATGATAAACCGGAATTTCTTCTCCCGGCTGGCCAGCTGGACGGAGGAGGGCGTCGTTACGCGCGCTTTCGCGAATCCTTTCGATGCCCTGGAGCATTTCCGCAATGAGACGCCGGACCTCCTGGTCACCGACTACCGCATGCCGAAGATGGACGGCGCGGAATTCACCCGGCGCTTCCGTGCGCTTCCCGGTTGCAGCGATATCCCGGTGATGGTGATCACCGCGTTTTCGGACCGCCGCTTCCGCATGCGCGCCCTGGAAGCGGGGGCTACGGATTTCCTGCAAAGCCCGGT
Source organism: Stappia sediminis (assembly GCF_009826895.1). Taxonomy (GTDB): domain Bacteria; phylum Pseudomonadota; class Alphaproteobacteria; order Rhizobiales; family Stappiaceae; genus Hongsoonwoonella; species Hongsoonwoonella sediminis. The sequence goes on from NZ_WUMV01000003.1 coordinate 994,015, forward strand.
CGATCACGGCGAGTTTCAGACCCGGGCGCGCAATCTGCTTGCTCTTCGCAAGCGCCAGCTCGCGATGAAGAGCCGCGCAAGCGATCTGGAGCAGGAGTTGCAGATCGTCGAGCGTGAGCGTGACGATGTCATGCGCGACTCGCGCGAGCGCCTGCTGCAGGTCATCGACACCGTGCAGGTCATGATCAGCGCGGTGGACCGTGCGGGCAGTTGCGTCTTCGTCAACGCCTATCAGGCGGAACTTCTGGGCAAGGACGCGGCCAAGCTGACGGGCGTAAGCCTTTATCCGTTGATGTATCCGAGCGAGCTTGCCGAAAACGCGCGGGCGCTCGACCGGCGGGTTTTCGATATGGGGGAACCGCTCGCCCCCTACGAGGAGGAAGTGCTTGTCGCCGACGGTTCCACGCGTGTGTTTCTGACGCGCAAGGTGCCGTTGAAGGACAATTCCGGCAAGGTGGTGAACGTCTTGTCGACGTCTCTCGACGTCACCGAAAACAAGCGCGCCGAGGCTCATCTTTTCCACATTGCCCATCACGATGCGCTGACGGAACTTCCCAATCGCACGCTTCTGACCGAGCGCCTTGACGAGGAGATTGCGGGCGACGTCGATAGCGAGAGGCTGTTTGCCCTGCATTTTCTCGATCTCGATCGCTTCAAGGGGATCAACGATGCGCTGGGCCATACCGCCGGCGACCGTCTTCTGGAGTTCGTCGCCGACCGGCTCAAGGCCTGCGTGCGCGGAAGCGATCTGGTGGCGCGCCTCGGCGGTGACGAGTTCGCGGTGTTGCAGTCGTCGGTCGCGGGCATGGAAGACGCGCTCTCGCTTGCCCGGCGCATCATCGAGGAACTTGAGGATCCCTTCTATATCAACGGCCAGGAGGTGAAGATCAGCGCTTCCATCGGCTTCACCATGTATCCTTCCGACGGCAGTTCCACGGAGGCGCTGCTGCGCAACGCGGATCTTGCCATGTACCGGGCCAAGGCCGAAGGCGGCGGTGTATTCTGCTCGTTTGCGGAAGGGATGGACGAGACCGCGCGACAGGCGGTCGCCATGGAGGCGGAGCTTCGCCGGGCGTTGGTTCGCTCCGAACTGGAATTGCATTTCCAGCCCCAGATCGACCTCAGGGACCGGCGCGTGATCGGCGCAGAGGCGCTGTTGCGATGGCACCACCCGGAAAGAGGTTTCATTACGCCCGGCGTATTCCTGCCCGTGGCGGAAGAAAGCGGGCTGATCTACGAGATCGGCGAATGGGTCTTGAACGAGGCTTGCCAGCAGGCGGTGCGTTGGCGGCAGGCGGGCCTTGGCGACCTGCGCATCGCCGTGAACATTTCGCCGACGCAGTTCCGCAAGCAGAGTGTCTCCTCGCTGGTGCGTTCGGCTCTTGCCGCATCGCGGCTTCCGCCGGAATTGCTTGAAATCGAAATCACGGAAAACGTCGTCATGCAGGGCGCCGAACGTGTGCTGAAGGACCTTCGGGACATTCGGGACCAGGGCGTGCAGGTCGCGATAGACGATTTCGGAACGGGCTATTCGTCCCTTGCCTATCTGAAGCGCTTCAAGGTCGACAGGCTGAAGATCGATCAGTGTTTCGTGCAAACGATGGAAGAGGACATAAGCGATGCAGCCATTATCGATGCGGTCATCGGATTGGGCAAAAGCCTCGATCTGCAGATAGTTGCGGAAGGGGTCGAACGCGCGGAGCAGGCCGATTTGCTGGCGCGGGCGGGCTGCGACGAAGCGCAAGGGTACTACTTCGGCAGGCCCATGCCGAGCAAGTTGTTCGTGAAATCCCTGTCGCCTCAGGGCATGATGGTGGCGGGGGGTGAAAGTGTTGTCCGTGAGCCGGGCGAAAAGGCGGTGAAGGGATGACCGGGCGCTATGATACGGGACCGGCACGTCCCGCGTTGAACGCCGCGCGTTTGGGGGACGGTGATGCCGACAGGGCATGATCAGCAGCTTCGCAGGAGGCCGGCCGGCTGTCTCGCCGTGCTGAGGCGTTTTCGCGCGCTTTCCGACGGCGAAGGCGAAATGGCGCTTAACCGCATCGTCATATCCCTGTTCATCCTGGTCTACCTGGTTACGTTTCACGCTTTTCCGCAAATTCAAGGGCCGCTTCTGCAGGTAGGCGCATTCTTCGTCTGCACGCTGGTGCTTGCCGTTCATCTCGTCGTCCGCCCGGCGGAAAACCACCCGCGGCGCGCCATAGCGATCCTGTGCGACCTCGGCATCCTCACGATAGGGCTTTACGACGGCGGCGAGACGACGGCGGTTCTCTTTCCGATCTATCTCTGGGTGATCTTCGGAAACGGTTTCCGTTTCGGGCTTCGTTACCTGGCATTTGCGGTCGCCATATCGATCGCCGGCTTCGCGGCCGTCATGACGACGCCGTTCTGGCTCAATCACATCAGCCTCAGCATCGGCCTTCTGCTGAGCCTGATCATCCTGCCGCTTTATGCCTCCAAGCTTATTCGCGACCTTTCGGCGGCGAAGGCAAAGGCGGAAGAGGCAAGCCGCGCCAAGAGCCAGTTCCTGGCGGGTGTCAGCCATGAGTTGAGGACGCCGCTCAACGCGATCATCGGCATGGGCGAGCTTCTCCAGGACACCGATGTCGACCCCGAGCAGCGCGATATGATCCGTACGGTGAAAAGCTCGGCGCGGTCGCTGTTGAGCCTCATCGACGGCATTCTCGAATTCTCGCAGATCGAATCCAACGCAGTGGCGATTTCCGACGAGGCTTTCGACCTGCACCTGATGCTTGGCGAAGTGCGCAGCATCGTCGCCGGGCAGGCGCGCTCGAAAGGCCTGCGCTTCTTCCTGCATGTCTCGCCCGATACGCCCTACTCGCTCATCGGCGACACGCGGCACTTGCAGGAAATCCTTATCAACCTTGCCGGAAACGCCGTCAAGTTCACGCATTCCGGCAGTGTAGGCATTTGCGTCGATGCGGTCAGCGTCGAAAACTCCAGGACGCGTCTTCGTTTCGAGGTGGTGGATACGGGCATCGGCATTTCGGCGGACGCAAAGGAGCGTATTTTCGAGCGGTTCACGCAGGCGGACGAAACGATCATCGACCGTTTCGGCGGCACCGGCCTCGGCCTCGCGATCGTCGAACAGCTCGTCAAGGCCATGGACGGCGAAATCGGCGTCGAGAGCGAGGTGAACGTCGGCAGCACCTTCTGGTTCGAGCTGGAGCTTGCGCGCGATACGCAGGCCAAGGCGCCGCGCCTGACGCTCGACGGCGGCAATCTCATCGTACTGACGCGCGACGGTGCCCTTTACGACCGGATCATCACCGAAACGATGGGGCACGATATCAGCGCGGTTCAAGCCGACACCGTGCAGCAGGTCGGCGTCCAGCTTCGCAAGACGACGCTTTCCGGGTCGCGGCGCGCGATCGTGCTGGTCGACGAACAGGCAGGGGTCGGGCGGCCCGATGCGATCGCCCAGTCGCTGCAGGGGCCCGGACAGACCATCATCCCGAACCTCGTCCTCGTTGCGCAAGGGGAAGGGGATACCGCGGCCAGAGCGGAGATCCTCCGGCGCTTCAATGCGGTCATTTCGCCGGATGTCGCATCGCCGGGCTTCATCGCGGCGTTACGGGCGGCGGGCGCCGCCGACCTCAACGCGGAACGTGATGACGACCGGCTTGCCACCTTTGTTCCCGCCGGCAAGAGCCTGCGCGTCCTGGTCGCCGAAGACAATCGTACCAACCAGCGTGTCATAGCGAAGATACTGGAGCGCGGCGGCCATGAGGCCCATATCGTCGATGACGGCGAACAGGCGCTGGACGCGCTGGCCGACGGTGGATTCGACATCGTCCTCATGGATGTCAACATGCCGGTCATGAACGGGCTGGAAGCCATCAAGCTCTATCGCTTTTCCACAACCGGAAGCTCGGAGCGGCTGCCGATCATCGCGCTGACGGCGGATGCCACGCCGGAGGCGGCAAGACGCTGCATGGATGCCGGCGCGGATGCCTGCGTGACCAAGCCGATCGAGCCTGCGCGTCTTTTGAAGATTCTGGAAACCGTGCATGGAGCCGGTGTTTCCGACGACAAGGTTCAGGAAACCGCTCGCCAGGTTACGCATATCGCCAGCCACCCCCGTTTCAGGGCGGATGCTCGCAACTCCGTCGACATGGCGACCCTTGCGGAGCTTGAGCGCCTTGGCGGCGAGGAGTTCGTCCACTCGCTCGTATCCGACTTCCTGACCGATGCCAGGGATATCTATGCCGAACTCAAAGCCGCTGTGGAGACGGCGGATACCGCCCGTTTCCGCGAGCATGCGCATGCCTTGCGCTCGGCGGCGGCGAACATCGGTGCGCGCGATGTGTTCAAGTTGTGCTCGTCCTGGCAGTCGATCGGAGGACGCGAATTGCTGACGCACGGGCCTCGTCACGTCGAAACCCTGTCCAACGAACTCGACCGCGTGACGTCGGCGCTGAACGGTTATGTCGCGGCGTCGCGCGATAATGTCACCCGCGACCCCAGGATAGGCCCGAAGAGCGGCGACGCGGGATAAAGCCGCCTGTCGGATCGAGCCGGCTCTCGTCGCCTTCAGGCCGGTCTGTTCATGCTGTTGGTGTCGCCCGACCTGCGCCTGTCCTGCGCGGCCGTCAGCCGCAGCATCTTGCGCATGTCGGATTCGCTCAGCTGCATTGCCGCTTCCACCCAAAGCTCGACCACGCTTTCAAGTTCCTCGAAAGGCAGGGGATTGACCGTGCGCCTTGCATGATAGATCGCCTGATGTGCGTTGTGCCGGCGGGTATTGCGCGAGATGTAGTCCATTGCCGCGCTCTGGCCCTCGCCTTCGTCGACGAGGATGTCGATCAACCCCATCTCGTATAGTTCCTCGGCCGTGTGCAGTCGGCCGCTCAGGATCATCCGTTCGGCCTGGCTTCCGTTGAGCCTGCGCGACAGGAAGCTGTAGGCGCCCATGCCGGGGAAGAGGTTGAAGAGGACCTCGGGAAATCCGAATTTCGCCTGACGTTCGGCGATGATCACGTCGAAGGACAGGGCACATTCGAAGCCGCCTCCGAGTGCATCGCCCTGCACCAGCGCTACGGTCACGATCGGCAGCTTGATGGAGGTCGCGTTCGTATGCAGGACCCTTATGCAGGCACGCCCGTAGCGCAGCAGCCCTTCGCGGTCGCCGGACCGTATCAGGTCGACGAAAAGGTTCAGGTCGCCACCGTAGTTGTAGACGTTCTTCAGGCCCGAGCGCAGCACGAAGTAACGCATCTGGTGTGCCTGGTCCGGCCGCGCGTAGGCATGGTAGAGCCGGCGAATGGACGACTGCATGGTGGAAAAATCCTCCAGCAGTCTCGGCGTGAAGCACAAATGGCCGTCCGGTCGCATGGTGCACCAGTAGGTGCCGATCGACGCGTCGAACTCGACGTCGATTGTCGGGTAGCGTTCTCCCGCAACGCGTTGCGCCATGGTCAGGGATGCAAGGCCGGTGCGCTGTCGGCCCTGATCGTTATCGGCGTGTGCTGGCTCAGCAGTGGGCACGCCGGAAATGTCGAAATACGACTCTTTCATGTTTCTTTTTGCCTCGGCCTCAAGACATTGTGGTCCGGACCCGAAGCGATTCCTCACTTGAACGGGATTGCTCCCGCGCGAAGAAGTCGCTCCGAAACAAATTTCCTGGCGCATGTTCCGGCCGGACCGACCCGCAGTCGGACCGATTGTCCGAACCCGGCGTGTTGATCTCTTTCGACGTGCCGGAACATCCATTCCACTTTCATTTGAAAGCGCGATGCACCGGCGGGCCGCTTTGCCGCCCATGCAACCAGACTACATTCGTACGGAAGGCAACGACGACGAATGATCGTATTCGCTTTGATCGACGAGATGCCATCGCACGATTTGTTAGTAGAATTTTAGGAAAAGTTTATTGAGTCAAGAAGTAATTTGTTAACCATAATTCCATATAAGTAAATAAATATATTGACATTTATATTTTTCTTCAAGAACTAAATAGAATATGATTTTTAATGGTTAAAAATCAGAATTATGCGAGATCAAATCACAAGAAGAATTGTTTAAATTGGTTAACGCGATTTTTCCCCATGGGGATGAATATCGAGGATTGACTATTGATCATGGCGGATCCGTGCTTGGCCGGAAGGCCGGTTCGTGAGGAGCTGCGGCAACATAAAGTGGCGAACTGCGATTCCACTCCCCATTTAATCGGAATATCACCTGAGGTTGCAATATTGAAATCCGGCGCGCTCTGATCGGCGTTAACAAAGCGATTTGAAACGTTTATCCGAGCGTTCTCGGAGTCGGTGCGGGAAGCTGAACGACATTGCCAGGCGAGCATGAAACAGATGTAATATTCGTAATATTGTTCATCCTGAATTTTTATTCGTAACGCGAAATAAACGCTTCCGAAAAATCCAGCACCTCGATGCGCATTAGTCTGCGCGTACGGTTGGCAACCGGCGCAAGCCGCGAGTCGACCGGAGAACCTTCACGGGCGAATGCCTGACGACGCATTGGCTTCGGGAAGGTTACTGGAGCGTCTTGCATTCGACCGGTCGTGAGCATGGCGGGCTCCAGCACCTGAAAATCAATCGGATTGCCCGGGGCGGCGGATCTTGTCCGGTTCCAGGGTAGTCCAGGGAGGAAAAATCCATGGATCTGAAAAAATTGCTTGCAGGCGCCGTAGCCGCGATCGCTCTTGCATCCTTCGGTGCCACCCCGGCCTCAGCGGAAGAGTGCAAGCGCGGCGATCTCGACAGCCGCTATTGCGATAACGATGGCGACCTCGTTGCGGATACGCCTTCCGATCCGTCGGAGCAGGTGGATCCCGATACGCTCGTATTCGCCTACACGCCGGTCGAGGATCCGGCGGTCTACAAGCACGCCTGGAGCGACTTCCTGACCTACCTTGAGGAAAAGACGGGCAAGAAGGCCGTCTTCTTCCCCGTACAGTCGAATGCCGCCCAGATCGAGGCGATGCGTTCCGGGCGCCTGCATATTGCAGGCTTCAACACGGGCTCCAATCCTCTAGCGGTCAATTGCGCCGGTTTCAGCCCGTTCACCATCATGGCGAGCGACGACGGGACGTTCGGCTACAAGATGGCGATCATCACCCATCCCGGCAGCGGCGTTGAGAAGATCGAAGACATCAAGGGCAAGAAGATGGCCTTCACCTCGCCGACGTCGAACTCCGGCTTCAAGGCTCCCTCGGCGATCCTGAAGGCCGATTTCGACATGGTCGCGGAACGGGATTTCGAGCCGGTCTTCTCCGGCAAGCACGACAATTCCATCCTCGGCGTTGCCAACAAGGATTACCCGGCCGCGGCGATCGCCGACAAGGTCATGTATCGCATGATCGAGCGTGATGTGATCGAGCCGGACCAGGTCAAGATCATCTATGAATCCCAGACATTCCCGACGACCGGCTTCGGCACGGCGCACAACCTGAAGCCCGAGCTTCGCGCCAAGATCGAGGAAGCCTTCTTTACCTTCAACTGGGAGGGCACGACCCTTCAGGAGGAGTTTTCCAAGTCGAGCGAAGCCCAGTTCATCAATATGAACTACAAGGAATTCTGGGACGTCATCCGCAAGATCGATGCCGCGAACGGCATCGAATACACCTGCAACTGAGCACCATTGCCTAACAATTGTGCCGTCCGTCCCGGGCTTGCGAGCCCGGGGCGGCCATTTCTTCTTTGTCGGGGGCAGGATGCTCAGACTTGAAAAACTGACGAAGACCTATCGCACCGGCGACAAGGCTCTCAACGCGGTCAACCTCACCGTGCCGAAAGGCCAGGTCATGGCCCTTATCGGGCCGTCGGGCGCCGGCAAGAGTACGTTAATCCGCTGCATCAACCGGCTGGTGGAGCCGACATCCGGCAAGGTGTTTCTGGATCAGGACGACATAACGGGCCTGAGCGCTTCTGGCCTGCGCCGCATGCGCCGGCAGATGGGCATGATATTTCAGGAATATGCGCTCGTCGAACGCCTGACCGTCATGGAGAACGTGCTTTCCGGCAGGCTCGGTTACGTCGGCTTCTGGCGCTCGTTCACGCGCCGCTATCCTCAAGCGGATGTGGATGAGGCGTTTCGTCTTCTCGATCGTGTCGGCCTTCTGGAAATGGCCGACAAGCGGGCCGACGAGCTTTCGGGCGGCCAGCGCCAGCGTGTCGGCATCGCCCGCGCGCTGATCCAGGATCCGAAGGTGCTTCTCGTCGATGAGCCGACGGCTTCGCTCGACCCGAAGACGTCGCGCCAGATCATGCGCCTCATCTGCGAGCTTTGCGCGGAGCGGGAACTTGCCGCGATCATCAACATTCATGACGTCGCACTTGCGCAAATGTTCGTGCAGCGCGTGATCGGCCTGCAGAAGGGCGTCGTTCAGTTCGACGGCAAACCCGATGCGCTGACGCCGGAGGTTCTCACGAAAATCTACGGCGAGGAGGACTGGAAGGAAACGACGCGTTCCGCCGAGGAGGCGGCGGAATGACGGATACCGCTCTTCAGGCCCGCATCGGGCGGAAATGGCGCAAGCCGCCGTTCATCAAGAATGCCGCATTGCGATGGGGGCTTTTCATCGCCGCCGCCATTTACCTCGTGTTGTCCGTCGGCAGCCTGGAGGTGAACTGGGCGCGCGTCAGTGAAGGGCTCATTCGTGGCTGGCGCTTTATCGTCGCCTTCCTGAGCCCGGATTTCACGACGCGCGGGGGCGACATCCGCGACGGCCTGGTCGAAAGCGCGATCATCACGGTCGCTTCGACGGTCGTCGGCATCCTGATCTCGATTCCGATCGGGTTGGGGGCGGCGCGCAATATCGCGCCGTTGCCGATGTATCTCGTCTGCCGGGGCATCATCGCCCTGTCGCGCGCACTCAACGAAATCATCGTCGCCATCCTCATGGTCGCGATCTTCGGTTTCGGCCCGCTTGCCGGTTTCATCACCTTGAGCTTCGCCACCATCGGCTTCCTGTCGAAGCTGCTTGCCGAAGATATCGAGGATATGGACCGCGTCCAGGCTGAGGCGATCCGTTCGACCGGCGCATCCTGGCTGCAATGGATCAACTACGGCGTCCAGCCGCAGGTCCTGCCGCGTGTCATCGGTCTTTCGATGTATCGCCTCGACATCAACTTCCGCGAGTCGGCCGTTCTCGGCCTCGTCGGCGCGGGCGGCATCGGCGCGACCCTCAATACCGCGTTCGACCGTTATGAGTTCGATACGGCCGCCGCCATTCTTCTCATCATCATCCTCACGGTGATGGCACTTGAATATGCCTCCGGCATCATCCGCGCGAGGGTCCAATAATGCCGATATCCGACGTTTCCGGCCGCAAGGTCTGGCAACTTCGCTCCCGCAACCAGCAGCTCGCGCACTGGGCGATGTGGCTTGCCGGCGTCGCTGTCTTCATGTGGTGCTGGCAGCGGATTTCGGAGGCCACGACCTGGGTATTCGTGTGGGACGCCCCGCGGATTGCCGCCGACATGGGCTCGCGGGCCTGGCCGCCTCGCTGGTCCTACATGTCGGAGTTGTGGGCCCCGCTCTGGGATACGCTCAACATCGCGACGCTGGGGACACTTCTTGCGATCTTCGCAGCCGTCCCCGTGGCGTTTCTCGCCGCGCGAAACACCACGCCGAGCGCGCTTTTCGTGCGTCCCGTTGCCTTGTTCGTCATCGTTTCCAGCCGCTCGATCAATTCGCTCATCTGGGCGCTGCTGCTCGTCTCGATCATCGGCCCCGGTGTGTTGTCGGGCCTTTTGGCGATCGCGCTCAGGTCGATAGGTTTTTGCGCGAAGCTGCTTTACGAGGCGATCGAGGAAATCGATCCCAAGCAGGTGGAAGCCGTTACCGCCACGGGCGCCAGTCGCTGGCAGGTCATGGCATATGGCATCGTACCGCAGATCCTTCCCGCCTTCGCGGGCATCACCGTGTTCCGGTGGGATATCAACTTGCGCGAATCCACCGTTCTGGGGCTTGTCGGCGCGGGCGGTATCGGCCTACAGCTCAAGTCGTCGCTCGACGTGCTGGCCTGGCCGCAGGTCGCGTTGATCCTCATCATCATCCTGCTGGCGGTGTTGTTGAGCGAGTGGGTTTCTGCGAGGGTGCGCGGTGCTATCATCTGAACTGGCGGGTTGGGACGCGGACAAGGCCTTCGGGTTCTATGAATCCGTGCGCGCGGTATTGCCCCGCGCCCGCTACCCCGCCACACCCACCTGCGCGCCGGACCTTGGCCCTGTCGCGGAGCGATATGACGTTTTCGTCTTCGATGCGTTCGGCGTCCTGAATGTAGGCGAAACGCCGATCAAGGGTGCGCGCGAACGCATCGACCAGCTGCGCGAGCTCGGCAAGTCGGTTTTCGTGATGACCAACGGAGCAAGCTTCTCGGCTGAGGCTTCGATGGAGAAGTTCCGCAAGTTCGGCTTTGATTTCACGGAAAACGAAATCGTGTCCAGCCGCAGCGCGACCCTTTCGACCATCGGGTCATTCGGCGACCTCGATGGTTGGCATGTCATTACCACCGAGCGCGATGATGCCGCCGACTTCGGCCAGCTTGAGCCAATCGGCGAGGTGGCTGACGATCTCGACGAGGCCGAAGGCTTTCTGTTCTTGAGTTCCGCCCGCTGGTCCGAACCGAAACAGGCGATGCTCGAGGCTTCGCTGATGCGGCGCAAACGCCCCGTGGTCGTCGGCAATCCGGATGCGGTCGCACCGCGCGAATACGGCCTGTCGCTGGAACCGGGGTATTACGGGCACAGGATCGCACAACGTTGCGGCATCGATGTCGCCTTTCATGGCAAGCCGTTTCCGTCGATCTACGATGTTCTGGAGAGCCGCATTTCGCCGGATATTCAGCCTTCGAGGGTTGTGATGATGGGGGATACGCTGCACACCGACGTTCTGGGCGCGGCCGCGTGCGGCTGGGGTTCGGTGCTTGTCGCTTCCCACGGCCTGTTTCGCGGTCTCGGCGTGGAATCCTACATAACCGCAAGCGGCATCGTGCCGGACTGGATCGTCCCTTCGATCTGACGACGAGCATCGGGCGGCCGGTCAGATGTGACTGCCAGCGCAACGTAAGTGTTGGAAATCACGCAAAATTTCCCAAAAGGCGCATATTTTGCGCCTATATATCCTTGGAAGTTGAAAACACTGCAATCTTGTCCCGGATCACCGGTTGAAATGGCGCCGGGGTCATTGGAGTCGAACAGTCGAAATGTCGGGGTCCGTAATCTTTCTCAATCTGGCCGGCGCCGTTGCCCTCTTGCTGTGGGCGACGCGCATGGTGCGCACGGGGGTTGAGCGCGCTTACGGAGCCTCGCTCAAGGATGCGCTGCGCCGCTCCGTCACCAACGGGCCGCAAGCGGCGCTCGCGGGCTCATTGCTGGCTGTTGCCCTGCAAAGTTCGACGGCGGTCGCGCTTATCGTCTCCGGTTTCGTGGCGGGCGGGCATGTGGAGGCGGGCCTCGGTATCGCCGCCATTCTCGGCGCGGATCTCGGTTCGGCTCTGGTCGCGCGTCTGCTTCGCTTCGATCTTTCGCTGCTGATCCCCGTGCTGCTGCTTGCCGGGATGGTCGCGTTTCGCGCCAGCGAGGCGCGCGGCTGGCGCCAGGGCGGCCGCATCATGCTTGGGCTCGGTCTTCTGCTTTTGTCGCTGAAGCTTATCGGCGAGGCGTCGGAGCCGCTGCGGGAAAGCGAGATCATGCCGATCGTGCTGGGTTATCTCTCGCGCGACTGGGTCACCGCGTTCCTGCTTGCCGCGCTCATGACCTGGCTTTTCCACTCCAGTGTCGCGGCGGTCCTGCTGGTGGCGTCGCTTTGCGACCAGCATCTCATTCCGGTCGTGCTTGCGGTTCCGGTGGTGTTGGGCATCAATTTCGGCGGCGCGATCATCGCGACGGTATTGACGCGGGGGATGGAGCGGCGCGTACGCATCGTTCCCTACGGCAATATCGCCATTCGCGGCATCGGTGCGCTCGCTCTGCTCACGGTGCAGTTCGTCGTGGGCTTCGATCCGCAGCGCCTGGGGGCGAACCTTGGCGATACGGTCGTTTTGATGCACATCGCCTTCAATGCGGGCGTTGTCATTGTCGGCGTGCCGTTTGCCCGCTTCCTGCCGGGCATTATCGAGCGCCTGTTGCCGCCGCAGGCCGCGCCCGCCGAAATCGGCAACGGGCGGGTAACCGCGCTCAACGAGGCCGATCTCGACAAGCCGACGCTCGCGCTCGCGAATGCCTCGCGCGAGCTTCTTTCGATGTGCGAACGCATCGACCTGATGCTCACTCGCGTATTCGAGCTTTTCCGGCATCCGGATCAGGCCGACCTTGACGCCTTGCGGCAACTTGACGACCAGGTTGACGAGATCCACGCCGACATCAAGTTTTACCTCGCCCGCATCCCCGACGAGCTTCTCGACCGCAAGACGCGCGGGCGCGTGAACGACCTTCTGGGCGCTTCCATCAAGCTGGAGCAGATCGCCGACATTGTCACGAAAAGCATGGCCGCCAAGGTTCAGAAGATGGCCGATCGCGGCATCGAGTTTTCCGTCGAAGGCTGGAAGGAGCTTTCCGCCTTTCACGACGAGGTGGTGAAGAACGCACGCCTTGCCTTCAACGTTCTGGTCTCCAATGACGTGGAAACCGCGCGCCAGGTCGCCAATCAGAAGGAAGTTATCCGCCGGATGGAGCAGGATAGCGAAACGCGCCACCTGGAGCGGCTGCGCGAGGGACTGGCCTCAAGCCGCGAAACCAGCTCGGTCCACATCGACACGATCCGCGATCTCAAGGAGATCAATTCGCTGCTCGTCTCCATGACCTACCCTGTCCTTGAAGAAGCGGGCATGCTGCGCGGCACGCGGCTTCGGTAGCGTGGTTTTCGCATTTGAAATGCGCACCGCAGAAAGCTGCCGAACCGGGTGAATCTCAGCCGTACCATACTAGTCGCCCGTCCCGCCTGCTTCAGCGGCGGCGCGAATAAACGGGCTCCGAAAGCCGGTCGTAGCGGCGGTCGGCTTCCATGAGTTCATGAAGCTCGTCGAGTACCCTGCGGTCGGTCACTTCCTCAAGGGCGTTCTGCGACGCTTGCTTGAAGGCGTTTCCGAACAAAAGTGCGAGGCTCCACGGTGTCCCGCTCAGAAGTCCCATCGGTCCAATCCTCAACTTCGGGCGGCAACCTGCCGGCCGGAATCATTAGATAGGATCGGATCGTGCGCTGCGCTGTGAAGTGTTTCACAGCTTGGGTTGGCTGAACCGCTAAACAGGGGGCGTGTTCAGCGTTCGTCTGCCGGTGCCTGCAGCACCTGACGCAATCTTTCCATATCGGGAATCGTGATCGTGCCGCCGTCTACCGTCACCAGGCCGCGCTGGCTCAGGCCCGAAAGCGCCTTGTTCACCGCCTCGCGGCTGGCCGCAAGCATCTGGGCGAGGGCGGTTTGCGAAAACCGCCTGTGGAACGTTGCCCCGCCCTCGGAAATCGTTGCGTGGGCGATCGCAAGTTCAAGCAGCTTCGCCGCCAGCCGCTGGCGCAGGTCGAAAAAGGCGAAATTGCTGAGGTCCTCGGTGTTGCGCCTGAGCCTTTCGCACAAAAGCTCGACGATATGGCGGGAAAGCAGGGGGTCGGCGTCGAGCAGGCGTACGAATTCCGGCCGCGAAAGGAACAGCATTTCGGAAGGCTCGAGAGCTGTCGCATTCGCCGTGCGCGGCAGGCCGTCGAGCAGGGCGATTTCACCCAGCGCGTCTCCGGGTTCGATGAGGTTGATCGTAAGCTCTCGCCCGTCCTCGCTCGAAATCCAGATGCGCACGAGGCCGTTTTGCACGATGTAGAGCCCGTTTGCCTCCTCGCCCTGCTCGAAGAGCTGCTGGTTCCTCTGGAACCGCACGGGCAGCGTGACGCGTGCAATCTTCTCAAGGATCTCGCGGTCGAGATCGGCAAACAGAAAACATTCGCGCAATGCGGCTTCGCGGGCTTCACGAGCGCTTGTGATCGCCATGGGACCTCTCGTACGGCCGGGCCGATCCAATATGGATTTGAGGAGCGGGTATGTTTTTCGCATGCGATGATATACGTTTATGTGACTTAACGGAAATTCCCGAAGAAGCGTTACGCGCGTGCACTGCACGGCGAAAATGCGGGCGTTCAGCTGGTGCGGAGGGCCGGGGCCCGGCCGAAGGAAACTCGGTTGCGCCCGGGAAAGGAACTCCCCGGAAAGGAAAGTCCATGGCTAGGGTCTGGACCCATAAAATTGATGCAAATGGCACCTGAAACGGCAAAGAAGTGCAAGGAGAAGGGCGCGGAGCGGGTCGGGCACCCGGTCAAGCCCTTCGACGCGGCAGATCGAAGCCGTTTCGGTGTCTCGAAGATATGGCCGATTTGGCCGGCTACTTTGTCGCAAGATCTTGAAAACCGGCCTGGTTTCCTGCGCTCTTGCTCCTCGTATCCAACCAAATCGGCTCATACCATTTCCGTCAATTTTATGGGTCCAGACCCTAGGAATTGGACGGCTCACGGTGCTGGCCGGCTGGCTGCGGCCTTTGTCTTCGTGCTTTCGATGGCGTTGTGGTCCGCGCCTTCATACGCAGCGGATCGCGTGTGTTCGGTGGAGCGCTTCGTCGGGCGTGACTTTCAGGTGCGTTCGGGTGGCAGCTGGCACACGCCGGCCCCGGACGAGGTCCTGCTGGCCTCCTCCCAGATACGTACTGGGCCGGCAAGCCGCCTTCAGGTTGCCTGCGATGATGGAACGACGGTAACGGTCGGTCCTTCTTCTCTGGTTGATCTTGGTACCCTTGTGGGCCCGCGCGAGGAAAGCATCCTGGTGCGCATTAGCAACGGAATTATCGGCATCGTGGCTCCAATGCGCACCTGGTCGAGCTTCGGCGTGCGCGCACCGAACCTTGTTGCCTCCGTCCGCTCGACGACCTGGCTGGTCGAGGCGGCTCCTTCTCAAAGCAGTTGCTTCGTGCGTGAGGGTCAGGTCGCCGTGACGACCAATGCGGGCGCGAACTACTCGCTTGGTCCCGGCGACGGCATCGATGTCGATGACGCCGGCCAGACGCCGGGCGTGCGCCAGTGGGGCGCGGCACGAATATCGGAAACCCGGGCACGGCTCGGCCTCAACTGGCGGTGATGAGAAACTCACGCAAATCTCCCGGCCGATTGACCCTGCTTTCGTTGGTACCGGTCCTGATCGCCGCTCTTTTGATCGCCTGGTGGTATCCGGGAGGCGCCGGCTCCGCCTTGAGCGGCGTGGAGGGCCGGCTTCTCGACCTGCGCTATCACATTCGCGGCCCCCTGCCGCCCGGCCAGGACGTCGTCATCGTGGCGATAGACGATGCGACGATCGATCGGCTCAACCGCTTTCCGATACCAAGAGAGGCCATCGCCCGCGCGGTCGATGCCGTATCGCGCGCGGGCGCTGGGGCAATTGCGGTCGATCTGCTTCTCCTTCAACCGGGCGAAGGGAGCGCAGCTCAGGGAGATGCCGCGCTGGCGTCTGCCCTTGAGCGGGCGGGGGCTGCGCTGCTCGCGATGACGGGCATGTGGGGCGAAGGCGGCGGCGGCAATCCGCTTGCGGATGTTGATGCGCCAGCGCGCCAGGCGCTTTCTCGAAGCGCGTTCGATGTCGTCGTGTCCGGCGGCGGGCAGGATATGGCGCTGCCGTCCCGCCTTCTGCTGCCTCTTGACGAATTCTTTGCGAACGCGCGCCTTGGCCACGTCAATATCGCGGGAGAAAGCGACGGTGCGCTGCGGCGTATGCCGCTTGCGCTTGACGTCGGTGACGATCTGGTTCTGCCGGCACTTCCCCTTGCCGCGGCGCGCGCCTATGCGGGTCTTGGGCGGGGGGAAATGCGCTACGAGAGGCCCGGCGAGGTCTTCTTCGGCGAAAGGCGCGTGGCGACGGATCGCTTCGGCGCGCTTGCGGTGAACTTTCGCGGCCCCGCCGGCACCGTTCCTGCTCACTCTCTTATCGACGTGATCGAGAACAAGGTTCCCGCGGAGGCCTTTGAAGGAAAGCTCGTCTTCATTGGCGCGACGGGGCTTGGTACCGGCGATACTTTCGCAACGCCGTTTTCCGAAGCTCTGCCGGGCGTGGAAGTGCTTGCAAGCGTCGCCGGCAATATCCTGACGGGCGCGGAGTTGAGGCGCGACGGGCTTGCGCGCGCGCTTGACCTTTTTTTCGCTGTCTTGGGCGCGGCACTCGCCTTTGTCGCCGCCAACAGGGCGAACCTTGCCGCCGCGTCCGTGGCGACCCTTGCCGTGTGGAGCGCGGCGGCGGCACTGATCCAGTTCGCTTTCACCCTTGGGAATATCTGGATAGACGCCACGACGGTGTTTCTCGCCCTTGCCGTTTCCACTTTCGGTACGTTTTTCGCCCGGATATTCCTGCAAAAGCGCATTTCGAACCGTCTCGTTTTCGAGCGCGACAACCTTGCCCGCTATCACTCGCCGTTTCTGGCGGAGTCCCTTGCCCGCGCCGAGAAGCCCAGTTTCGACGACAGGGCGCAGGCTGCGGCGGTCGTCTTCGTCGATGTTGCGGGTTTCACCAGCTTGAGCGAAGCGCTCGGTCCCGCGGGCACGGTCGGCTTCCTGCGCCGCATTCACAGGGTGTTCGAGGCTTGCGCGCTCGATTGCGGTGGCGTGATCGAACAGTTCATGGGCGATGGGGCGATGATCGTCTTCGGCCTGCCGGAACCCGGCCCCGCCGACAGCGTCGCGGCGCTCAAGTGCGCGCGCGAACTTCTCGACGGGCTGCAAGGTTTCAACGCGGCCGGAGAGGGGGAAGAACCGCTGCCTGTGCGCATCCGGGTCAGCGTTCACTTCGGCGATGTCGTTGCGGCCGTGCTTGGCGGCAGCACGCAGGGCCATGCCACCGTCGCCGGCGATACGGTGAATGTTTCAAGCCGCCTGCAGGAAATCGCCAAGGAACACACGGCCGCGCTTATCGTCTCCGATGCGGTGCGAAAGGCGGTGATCGAGGCCGGGCGGGATGATCTTCTCTCCGGCCTTCAACCCTTGCCGGGCCTTGCCGTGCGTGGTCGACAGGGGCTGATAGACGTCTGGGTGTCCGGCGCCTGACGTTTCCGGACGGTCCAGCCGACTGTGAAACACTTCACAGCGGTGCGATCCTCAAGTCTCTACATGGTCTCTTATGCACGCCGCGAAGAAAAGCGGCGAGAAAATTCGATCGGAGACGCCCAGGATGGCCGCGTACAGAAAAGAATTGCCGCAGCTCAGTGAAGTTTTTCTGAGTGACGGCGGAATAGAAACAAGCCTGATATTTCTCGACAAGATCGACCTGCCGTACTTCGCGGCCTTCGATCTCCTCAAGAACGAGGAGGGCCGCGAGGCGCTTCGCCGCTACTATCGCCGCTACATAGAGATTGCCGCAAAGCACGGCATCGGTTTCATACTGGAAAGCGCGACCTGGCGCGCCAGTCCCGACTGGGGCGCGAAGCTCGGTTACACGGGCGAGAGCCTTGCCAGGGCCAATCGTGACGCGATCGAGCTTCTGGTCGGGCTTGGCCGGGAGGCCCGCCACGACAAGCCGATGGTCGTCAGCGGCTGCGTCGGCCCGCGCGGCGACGGTTACGACCCCGGCGAGGCGATGACTGCCGATGAGGCGGAGGATTATCACTCCTTCCAGGTAGGCACATTCGCGAGGACCGAGGCCGACATGATCTCGGCGATCACCATGACGAACGTGCCGGAGGCCGTCGGTGTCACGCGCGCCGCCGCGAGGGCGGGCATGCCGGTTTCCATTTCCTTCACGGTGGAAACCGACGGCAAGTTGCCGACCGGCGAAACGCTGGAACAGGCGATTGGCGACGTCGATAAAGCCACGGACGGCGCGGCGGCGTATTTCATGATCAACTGTGCCCATCCGACCCATTTCGGCAGGGTCGTTGCCGAGGGTGGCGACTGGCTGAAGCGGATCGGCGGCCTGCGTGCGAACGCTTCGAAGCGCAGCCATGAAGAGCTTGACGCCGCGCCGGACCTTGACGACGGCAATCCGGTCGAGCTTGGCCGGCAATATCGCGATCTCAGGAAAGGCCTGCCGAACATGAATGTTCTGGGCGGCTGCTGCGGCACCGACCACCGCCATATCGAGGAGATCTGCTTTTCCTGCACTTGAACGGAGTTGGGGGGCATTCGGCACGCAAAAACGCCCGCATCGCATTGCGCGGGCGTTTTTGCTTGCTCTCATTTGACCATGGTCAAATCGCTCGCGTTTCCATGCGCTTATCTTGCGGTCCACGAACAGGTAATTCGCATGGGGAAGATCATGGATTACGAAGCCCGTTTCGAGCAGGCGGTCGCCTCGGTCAGGGACGAAGGCCGCTACCGCGTCTTTGCAAATCTGGAGCGGATCGCGGGCCGCTTCCCCCATGCGATCAACCACGGAGCGGGCAAGCGCGATGTGGTCGTCTGGTGTTCCAACGACTATCTGGGCCAGAGCCAGAACCCGCTTGTGGTGGAAGCCGGCGTCAAGGCGCTTCAGGTTATGGGGGCGGGCTCCGGCGGCACGCGAAACATTTCCGGCACGCACCGCCTGCACGGCGAGTTGGAAGCCGAACTTGCGGACCTTCACGGAAAGGAGGCCGCGCTCGTCTTCACATCGGGTTACGTCTCCAATTCCGCGACCCTTTCCACGCTCGGCAAGATCCTGCCGGATGCGCTGATCTTCACGGACGAGCTCAACCACGCCTCGATGATCGAGGGCATCCGATTTTCCAGATGCGAAAAGCGCATCTTCCGCCATAACGACCTGGAGCATCTGGAAACGCTCCTGAAATATGCCGAGCCCGAGCGGCCGAAGATCATCGCTTTCGAAAGCGTCTATTCAATGGACGGCGACATCGCGCCCATCGCCGCGATTTGCGATCTTGCCGACAAATACGGCGCGATGACCTATCTCGACGAGGTTCATGCCGTCGGCCTTTACGGCCTGCGCGGCGGCGGTATTTCGGAGCGTGACGGCGTTGCCGGTCGCTTGACGGTGATCGAGGGAACGCTCGCCAAGGCGTTCGGCTGCATGGGCGGCTATATCGCCGGTTCCTCGGCACTGGTCGACGCGATCCGCAGCCATGCGTCCGGCTTCATCTTCACATCCTCCCAACCGCCGGCGACGATGGCGGCGGCTCTCGCAAGCGTGCGCTACCTGAAGGCCCATCATGAGCTTCGCATCAAACATCAGGAGCGGGCGGCGGAACTGAAGAAGCGGCTTGCCCGCGCGGGCCTGCCGGTGATGGAAAGCGAAACGCACATCGTGCCGCTCCTCGTCGGCTGTCCGGTCAAGGCCAAGCAGGTGACGGACATGCTGATGGAAGAACACGGCATCTACGTTCAGCCGATCAACTTCCCCACCGTTCCTCGCGGAACCGAGCGCCTTCGCCTGACGCCGACCCCGTTCCACGACGATTGCCTGATGGACGACTTCATGAAGGCTATCGTGGATGTCTGGCGCAAGATCGGGCTCGACCGGGAATACCGCCAGGCGGCGTGAATATCGGCAGGGCAGTCGCGCCACATGGGCGCGTCATCCTTTATCGTGCGCCCGCCTGCGCTATGCCTTTTTCCACCAGAGGCGCAAGGTCTTGCGGAAGCGGCAGGGTGAGTGCCGTTTCCCGTGCCTTGTCCGACATCTTTGTCCAGGTGCGGGCGATGATGCCGACAATCTTTTCCGCTTCATGGTCCTTCGCGAAATCCGC
This sequence comes from Stappia sediminis, assembly GCF_009826895.1. GTDB lineage: Bacteria > Pseudomonadota > Alphaproteobacteria > Rhizobiales > Stappiaceae > Hongsoonwoonella > Hongsoonwoonella sediminis. The sequence continues at coordinate 1,013,694 of NZ_WUMV01000003.1, forward strand.
GAAATAATGCTCCATGAAGACGAGGCAGGCGATATCTTCCAGCAGTTGCGCGTCCGGATCGCGCTTCAGACGTTCCTTGCGCACGATTGAACCGACGCGCTCCGCGTCTTCGTCCGTATAGCCCGAAGCGCGCATGATCTCGCCAACGCGCTCCGCATGGCGTCGTTTCTGCTCGTTGCGCCAGTTGTGATAGCCCTGCTTGCCCATCGGAAATTCGGATCTGGGCAGTTTGAAGCGCTCAAGGTGCTGGGCGCGTACGGCTATCTTCACCAGTTCGTTCGCTTCGGGCTCGAACCGGTCGAGCCATACGCTCATGCGTTCGCCGTAAACCAGTTCCGCTGGGCGCCCCGCGCCATCCACGTCGATACTGTGCGGATCTTGCGCGTTCGCCGCGTCGATCGCCGCAAACGTCCTCTCCAGCCTGTCGTTCATGCTCTTCCCTTCCGGATGAAACTCCCTGTCAGTCATGACGCGCCTGTCACGCTCCCGCAAGCGGGTCGGCTCCGAAAAGGAGAAGATGCAGGCCGCCGAGGAGGGCGGCGATAGCGGCAAGCCCTGCGACAATGCCTGCGATATCCCACATGCCGAAAAGCGAGAGGAAGGGCCGGGTACGACGCGCATTCGCAATCTTGCCAATCAGATGATCGCGCTTTTCCGTCCCCATGCGTCTTATGATACGGCGGTTGACGATGGCAGGTCCGATCGCGGCGAACAGCGTCATCGCGCCGAAGAGCGCCACGAGCACGACGTCGCCGTTGATCAGGAGATGGCCGATCCCCCAGAGCAGGAAGCCGGTCAGGACAGGATGGCGCAGATAGGCGGTGAGGCCCGGACGAGTCGGGTCGAAAGTCGCGGAATTCAGCGAAATCGAAAGCGGGTTCGGGCGAACGAGGCCGAAAGTGGCGCTCAGAATGCCGAGCGAGGCAAGAAGAAGGGCGGGATGCCAGGCCCATTGCGGCTGGCCCCAAAGCTCCACGTAAGGCGCGTTGAGAGCCGCCCATATCACCCAGGCCAGGAGCGCAAGCGAAAGCACGCTGTAGGTGGCAAGATATCCGCGCAGGCCCATTGCGCCGACAAGTGCGGAGCGTACCGGTTTGATCGCCGGGATGGAATGGGCTGCGAAGAATGCGATGATGGCGGCAATGAAGGATGTCATGAATTGGCCCCGGCGGGAGTTTTTGCGCTTGTCCTGAAATTTCTCGCAGCGGAGGTCACCGCGTTCGATGACGAACGTCAAGTGCCGCGTTCCCTCACGCACAAGCTCACGAACGTTCACGGGATTCTCATTCGTCTGAGGGGGCCGTTACGGGAGATTATCCGCGCCGAAAGAGTGGGGCGGGCCGCTTGCCTGTCCCGGCATCGAAGTGTATTCGCCATTCCCGCGCGCCTCGCGGTTCTTTCGCAGGCTGGCGCATGTGCGCGAATGAGGAACGGCTTGAACGGAGTAGCTTTGGCATGAGACAGCTTTTTGCCGCTGTGATTTTCCTATTCGGCGTCGCGAGCGCCCACGCCGTCGAGACGGTGAAAATTCCGCTCTTCGACGAACCCAAGGACGTTAAGCAATTCGTCTTTATGGATGGCGCAGGCAAGGAAAAAACCCTTGCGGATTACAAGGGCAAGGTTGTCGTCCTCAATGTCTGGGCGAGTTGGTGCAGCCCCTGCCGTCGCGAGATGCCGCTTCTGGACAATCTCCAGGCCAAGCTCGGCAGCGACAAGTTTCAGGTCCTGGCCCTTTCCGTGGATCGCGGCGGCAAGCCGAAGGTCGATGCCTTCTTTGAAGAATTCGGCATCAAGTCGCTGCCGGTCCTCACTGATCCTTCGAACAATGTCGCGAAGTCGTTCTTCATGTTCGGTCTTCCGGCAACCTTCTTCATCGATGCCGAAGGCCGCCAGATCGGCAGCTATATCGGTGAAGCCGAGTGGGACAGCCCCGAATTCATCGGGTTCTTCCAGAACATCATCGACAAGCAGGGCTGACGTTTCCCAAGGCGATTGGGCCGTTTGCCAAATGCGCCGGGTAGCGCTTGCTATCCGGCGTTTTGCTTGAGGCGGGTGAAACTCATGGAAATGTGCGAGCGGCGGATGTGGCCGACGGCGGAAAGATCGCCGATCTCGACGGCGGCGAGCACATCGGCCACTTCGCGGGTGAAGATGGCTATCTCGTCTGCGAGGTCGAGCCGTGAGATGGATTTCAGCCAGATACGGGTCGTCTGGTAGTAGAGCCGTTCGGAGATTTCGCGAAGCGGCTCGTTTTCCGTCAGCCGCAAGAGTGTATTGAAGACGTCCATGTTCAGTTCGGCGAATGCGCGCGGATCGGGCTGCGCTTGCAATTCCCGTCCGCGTGCCAGCAGTGAGCGGAATTCCGCGACAAGGTTCTCGTCCGGCTCGACGGGCGAGAGCTTGCCGAGAAGCTCGGCAAGCTCCATGCGCAATTGATAAACCTGAGTCAGCGCGCCGATCTCCACATCGGTGACGATCGTGCCCACCCCTTGCACGGATTGGACGAGCCCTTCGGCCTCGAGCTGTGCCAGAACGCGCCTCAGCGGCGTTCGGCTCACGCCGAATTCATCGGCCAGCGCCTCTTCGCCGAGCCGCGTTCCCGGCGCATAGTCGAGCAGGCAGATGCGCAGGCGCAGCGTATCGTGCAGGCGTTTGAATCGCGCCCGCGCCGAGCTTTGCTTCACTTCCTCCCTTGTCGTCCCGACCGCTTCCTCCATGGCTCAAGAAGTGAGCTTGCCTGAAAGTTTCTGCAGCATGTCGAGGCAGGCTTCCATCTGCTCGATGCTGACGTATTCGTCCGGCTTGTGCGCCTGGGCGATCGAGCCGGGCCCGCAGACCACGGCAGACATTCCGAGCGCCTGGAAGAGGCCGGCTTCCGTACCGAAGGCGACGACATCGGCACCATTCGCGCCGGTCAGTTCGGAAACGATCCGCCGCGCCTCGTTGTCGTCGGCAGGTTCCAGCCCTTCGACCTCGCCGATCACATGGGTGACGATATCGGCATCCGCCGATACGGCCCGCATGGCCGGCAGAAGAACGTCCTCGCAGTATTCGCGCAAGTGAGCCTTCACGAAATCCGCGTCACCGGTCACGACGGGTCGCATTTCCCAGTCCACACAGCAGTGGCTCGGAATGACGTTACGCGCCTGGCCGCCTTCCATCAGCCCGACCTGCAATGTCGACCATGGCGGGTCGAAGCGGCTTCCGGCGGGCGCGCGCTTCTTCAGCTCGTCCTGTAGCGCCATCATGCGCGAAATGTAGCGCACGGCATATTCCACCGCGTTGACGCCCCTGTCCGGTCCCGACGCGTGGCCCGCAAGCCCGGTGAACTGGGTAGTGTATTCGTAGCAGCCCTTGTGCCCCTCGATGATGCGCATGTCCGTCGGCTCGCCGATGATGGCGACGGAGGGCCGCATATCCATCGCCTTGAGTTCCTCCACCAGCTTGCGCGCGCCGAGGCAGCCGACCTCCTCGTCATAGGTGAAGGCGAAATGGACCGGGCGCTTCAGGTCGAGTTCGGCATAACGCGGCGCCATCGCGAGTGCGGCCGCGATGAAGCCCTTCATGTCGCAGGCGCCGCGCCCGTAAAGCTTTCCATCCGCCTCGGACATCGCGAATGGATCGCCCGTCCAGTCCTGGCCTTCCACCGGCACCACGTCGGAGTGGCCGGAAAGCACGATGCCCCCGTCTTCTTCCGGGCCGAGGGTGGCGAAGATGTTCGCCTTGTGGCCCGTCTCGTCGCGCGACATGGAAATGCGCGCACCGCAATGGGCGAGCCGGTCGGCGGCATAGGCGATGAGTTCCAGGTTGCTGTCCGCCGACACGGTCGGAAAGGCGATCAGGTCTCCCAGGATCGCCTTCGTCTCGTCGATCAGGGCCATGGCTCGCTCAGTCCTTGACGAAGAGCTGGCGCGGCCGGTCGCAAAGGCATTCGGCCGGGCCGTCGGGGGTGATGAGAATGCTCTCGGTTATCTCAAGCCCCCAATCCTCCATCCAAAGGCCCGGCATGAAGTGGAAGGTCATTCCAGGCTCCAGCACGGTCTCGTCCTCAAGACGAATGGAGATTGTCCGCTCGCCCCAGTCTGGCGGGTAGGACAGGCCGATCGGGTAGCCGGCGCGCGCTGCCCGGTCGATGCCGGCGCGCTCCAGCGGGATCGCCAGCGCACGGGCGATGTCGGAAGCCATATTGCCGGCGCGGGCGGCTTCCAGGCCCGCTTCAAGGCCTTCGATCAGCGCCTTTTCGGCATCCAGAATGTGTTGCGGCGGCTTGCCGAGGTAGATCGTGCGGCACAAAGGCGCGTGATAGCGCCGGTAGCAGCCCGCCAGTTCGAAGAATGTTCCAGCATCCTTCTGGAACGTGCGCCCGTCCCAGGTCAGGTGCGGGGCTGCCGCGTCCGAGCCGCTCGGCAGAAGCGGCACGATGGAAGGGTAGTCGCCCCATCCGTCGCCCACGCCACGTATCGCATCGGCATAGATCTCGGCGACGAGGTCGTTCTTCTTCATGCCGGGCTCGATACGCTCCAGCACGCCGTCGAACACCTTTTCGGAAATCCGCGCCGCCTGGCGCATGAAGACGAGTTCCTCGTCGGATTTCACCGCCCGCTGCCAGTTCACCATCGCCGTGGCGTCGACGAATATTGCGTCGGGCAGCTGCTCTTGAAGGGTTATGTAGGCCTTGGCCGAGAAGTAATAGTTCTCCAGTTCCAGCCCGATGCGGCTTGCCCCGTATCCCTTGTCGCGGATGTGGGCGGCCAGCATCTCCATCGGGTGGCAGATCGTCGACTGGACGTAATGATCGGGATACCAGGACACGCGTTCGTCCTGCATCCACACGGTGCGCACCGCGCCGTTGGCGTCCTGGCGCCGGCCCCACCAGATCGGCTCCTCGTCGTGGAACACGAGCACGCCCTGATGGACGTAGAACGACCAGCCGTCATAGCCGGTAAGCCACGCCATGTTGGCCGGGTCTTCTATGAAGAGCAGGTCGATTTCCTGTGCGGCCATGACCTCGCGAACCTTGGCGAGGCGGCGGTCGTACTCGGCTAGAGAGAACGGCAATTGCGACGCGGGCATTTATCCTCCTGACATGAAACGGGACGCGCCGTGACCGACTCATTCAAGTGCGGTCTTCGTGTCTGTTATTTCGATGGATGTGAGCGCGTTTGCCGGCTTTTGCCAAGCCTGGGCCGGAAAATTCGCCCTTCGGCCCTATTTGTATACATCTATGCGGCAGGCCAATAGCATAAAAGCGACGTTCTCAGGTCGCATGCGTTGACATATCGACATTTAACGCAATGCTGTACACAACCGCGCAAATGATGCGTGATTTTCATCACCATAAAAAAGGGGATAAGCACATGAGGCGTACGTTCTTGAAAGGCATTCTCGCCGCCGGCGTCGCAGCCGTCACGTTCACGGCCGTGTCGGTACAGGCCGGCCCGCTGATGGACCGGATCGAAAGCGGAGAAACCATTCGCCTGGGCTTTGCCAACGAGGTTCCCTGGGCCTACCCGGGTGAGAACAACAAGCCGCTTGGCTTCGTCAACGCCTATGCCATCGGCGTCCTGAAGCAGATGGGCTACGACAATATCGAGCCGGTCGTCACCGAATGGGGCGGACTGATTCCGGGCCTGAAGGCGATTCGCTTCGACGTCATCACCGGCGGCATGTACATCCTTGAAAGCCGCTGCGAGAACGTCGCGTTCTCCGAGCCGATGGGCCGGTTCGGCGATGCCTTCATCGTTGCCAAGGGCAACCCCAAGGGCATTGAGAACTACAAGGACATCAAGGACAAGGGCGCGCTCTTCGTCACGGGCGCGGGCTATAACACGGTCGAGGCCGCCAAGAAGGAAGGCGTGCCGGAGGCGAATATCCTCACCGTTCCCGGACCGACGGAAATCCTTGCCGCCGTCAAGGCGGGCCGCGCGGATGCCGGTGGCGTGACCTATTTCACGGCGCTCAATCTCGCCAAGGAATCGGCGGACGAGGTCGAAGTGACGGATCCCGCCGCGCTGCCCGACTGGACGCTGAACTGGGTCGGGATCGCCTTCCGCGACGCCGATCAGGATTTCCTGGACAAGTTCAACGCCGCCCAGAAGGAATATCTGGGGTCCGCCGACATGCTCGGCACGGTCGCCGAATACGGCTACACCGAATCGCAACTTCCCGGCGACGTGACGACGGAGTGGGTCTGCTCGAACCGCTGAGGCGGACGCTCCCGACCAATGCGCGGGCGGGCCGGCTTTCCGGTTCGCCCGCGATTTGATGCTTCCAACACAACCTGACGGAACACCTCGGCATGAGCTACTTCGAGTTCCTCGCCGAATACGGTCCCCGCTTCGTCGATGGCGCGGCCGTCACGGCCCTGCAGACGGTGCTGGCCGCTGTGCTCGCGATCGCGATCGCCGTGGCGATGGGGCTGATGCGGCTCTCCAGGAATGTGCCTGTCAGATGGTTCGCGACGGTCTATGTCGAGATCTTCCGCGGAACGTCCCTGCTGGTGCAGCTTTACTGGATATTTTTCGTGCTGCCGCTCTTCGGCATCACGATGGAAAAATTCACCGCCGGCTTCGTCGCGGTGGGCATGAACCTTGGCGCCTATGGCGCGGAGCTTGTGCGCGGCGCGATCCTTTCGGTGCCGAAGGGGCAGTGGGAAGCCGCGTTGGCGCTCAACATGTCGCCGGCAAAGCGCATGGTAAGGGTCATCTTCCCGCAGGCGTTCCTCGCCATGCTGCCGCCCTGGGGCAATCTCCTTATCGAGCTTTTGAAGGGAACGGCGCTCGTCTCGCTGATTTCCGTCGCCGACCTGATGTTCGAGGCCAAGCAGATCAACTCCACCACCTTCCTCTCCGCCCAGGCATTCGGTACCGCGCTCGTCATCTACTACGTGATGTCGCGCTTCCTCATCACGCCGTTCATGCGCTGGCTTGAGCGTGTCATGGCGCGCAAGATGGGGAGGGCGTGATCCATGTTCGACTGGCGATGGGACTTTACCTTCGAAATCCTGCCCCGGCTTTTGTGGGCCACCGTCAACACGCTTATGGCCGCCGGCATAGGCTACGCGATCGCCGTCGTTCTCGGCCTCGTGCTGGCCCTTGCGCAGCGTACGTCCTTCAAGCCGCTGACCTATGCCGTGCGCGAGCTTGTGGAGTTCATCCGCTCCACGCCGCTGGTGCTGCAGATCTTCTTCGTCTTCTACGTCGGGCCGCAGTTCGGCATCCGCCTCGCGCCCTGGACGGCGGGCATGATCGCCATCGGCCTGCATTACGCCTCCTATCTTTCGGAGGTGTATCGCGGCGGGCTTGAAAGCGTGCCCAAGGGCCAGTGGGAAGCCTCGCTCGCGCTCAACCTCAGCCCCGCGCGCACCTACTTCCGCATCATCATCCCGCAGGCGCTGCCGCCTTCGCTTGCCGGCATGGGCAATTATCTTGTCGGCATCTTCAAGGACACGCCGATGCTGTCGGTCATCGGCGTTGCCGAACTCATGCATACCGCCAATGCGATCGGCTCCGAAAGCTACCGCTTCCTCGAACCATATACGCTCGTTGGCGTAATCTTCCTTGCGATCTCCCTGCCGACCGCCGCCCTGATCAGGGTCTTCGAGGCCTGGGTGCGCAGACAACTCGGAATGAACTGATGTCCCAGGAAACCCTTTCCGATTTCCCGCTGGAGCTTGAGGGCGCGGACGCGCCCATGGTCCGCTTTCGCCAGGTCACCAAACGCTATGGCAACCTGACGGTGCTCGATTCGCTAGACCTCGACGTCGCCGAAGGCGAAATGGTCACGATCATCGGCCCCTCGGGGTCGGGCAAGACGACAGTGCTTCGCATGCTGATGACGCTCGAGACGATCAACGAAGGCGTCATCTATGTGGACGGAAAGCCGCTCACCCACATGCCGAGGAACGGCGGGCTTGTGCCTGCCGACAATCGGTACTTGCGGAAAATGCGCGCCAACATCGGCATGTGCTTCCAGCATTTCAATCTCTTCCCGCACATGACGGCGATCGAGAACTGCATGGAAGGCCCGGTGCACGTTCTGGGCCTGCCGAAAAGGGAGGCGCGCGAGCGCTCGGAGGAACTTCTGGAGATGGTCGGCATGGCCGACAAGCGCGACCAGCATCCCTCGCGCCTTTCGGGTGGCCAGCAGCAGCGCGTGGCGATCGCCCGCGCGCTTGCCATGCGGCCCAAGGTCATGCTCTTCGACGAAGTGACCTCGGCGCTCGATCCGGAAGTGATCGGCGAAGTGACGAACGTCATCAGGAAGCTTGTCGGCGAGCATAACCTGACGATGCTCATGGTCACGCACCAGATGGGTTTCGCGAAGGATATTTCCGACCGCGTGTGCTTCTTCTTCGGTGGCCGGATCGAGGAGCAGGGCAAGCCGGCCGATCTTTTCGGCAACCCGCAGAGGGAGCGCACGCAGCAGTTCCTGAGCGCGGTGAAGGAAGCCTCCTGATGCTCGATCTTGCCGATATTCTGGCAGCGCGGCGCACGATCTCCGGCACGGTGGCGCGTACCCCGCTCGTGCCCTCGCTTCACATGGGCTCGGTCGCCGGGCAGGACTTTCTGTTGAAGCTTGAGAATACGCAGCCGATAGGGGCTTTCAAGCTGCGCGGGGCGGTCAATGCCGTCTTCAACCTTGGCGATGGGGCCAGGGGCGTGACCTGCTGTTCCACCGGCAACCACGGGCGCGGCGTGGCTTACGCGGCGCGCGCGCGAGGCATTCCGGCGGTTATTTGCATGTCCTCGCTCGTGCCGCAAACGAAGGTCGACGGCATCAGGGCGCTGGGCGCGGATGTGCGGATCACCGGCAGGAGCCAGGACGATGCGCTTGCCGAAAGCCTCAGGCTTTGCGAAGCCGAAGGCCTTACCGAGATCTCGCCTTTCGACGATCCTTACGTGATCGCCGGGCAGGGCACCATCGGCCTTGAGCTTTTCGAGGATCGGCCGGATCTCGACACGATCCTTGTTCCCCTTTCCGGCGGCGGGCTTGCGGGCGGCGTCGCGCGCGCGGCGAAGGCCATCAAGCCGGATGTGAAGGTCATCGGCGTTTCGATGGACCGGGGCGCGGCCATGCACGCCTCGCTCCTCGCCGGTCATCCGGTGGAGGTGGAGGAGGTGGCAAGCCTCGCGGATTCGCTTGGCGGCGGCATCGGCCTTGAAAATCGCCTGTCCTTCGCCCTTTGCCGGGACTATCTCGACGATGTGGTGCTGGTCACGGAAGAAGAGATCTACCGCGCCATGCAGACGCTTTACTATGAGGACAGGATCGTCGCGGAAGGCGCCTGCGTCGTCGGCATCGCCGCCATGCAGTCCGGCAAGCTGCCGAAGCCCAAAGGGCCGGTCGCGACCATCATCACCGGCCGCAATGTCGATATGGAAGTCTTTACGCAGGTCGTCACGGGTCGGGACGTGACCTTGGGCGATCTGACCATCAAGGGACGGCGCTATGGCGCATGACATCAAGATCCTGACCGAAGCCGAACTTCGCGAGGCGGTAAAGCTCGACCTTGCGGCCATAGACGTCGTGGAGCGGGCGTTCGCCGCGCTCGCCACCGGCAAGGTGGTCATGCCGCCGATACTCTCCATGGAGATCGAGGAGGCGAACGGCGAGGTCGACGTCAAGACGGCCTATATTCCCGGGTTCGACGGGTTCGCGATCAAGGTCAGCCCCGGCTTCTTCGACAATCCGAAACTGGGTCTCCCCAGCCTCAACGGGTTGATGGTCCTGTTTTCGGCAAAGACCGGCCTCGTGGAGGCGCTCTTTCTCGACAATGGCTACCTGACGGATGTTCGCACGGCAGCTGCGGGCGCCGTCGCCGCGCGCCACATGGCGCCGGAAGTCGTGAAAACGGCAGGTGCCATCGGCACAGGCGTGCAGGCGAGATTGCAGATCGAGGCGGCGCACCTCGTCCGCCCCTTCTCGCGCGTTCTCGTCTGGGGCCGTGACATGGCGAAGGCGGAAGCCTGCGCTGCCGATATTTCGCGGAAGCTCGGAATCGAAGCGCGGGCAGAGGCCGATCCCGCCCGCCTTGTCGCCGAAAGCCAGCTTGTCGTGACGACGACACCCTCTCGCGAGCCCGTCTTCAAGGCGGATTGGCTGCATCCGGGCCTTCACGTAACGGCGATGGGCTCGGACCAGGGCGAGAAGAACGAGATCGAGCCGCGCGCCCTTGTCGAGGCGAGCGCCTATATCTGCGACCGGGTTTCGCAGTGCGAGGCGCTGGGCGAACTCAGGACGGCGATCGCGGCCGGGCTCTGGAGTGGCGACATGCCGGCCGAACTCGGCGCGGTCGTCACCGGTGCGGTTCCCGCGCGCCGCTCGGCGCAAGACATCACGATTTGCGACCTGACGGGCACCGGCGCTCAGGATACGGCGATCGCCACTCATGCGTTGGGCTGCGCGCTTGCGGCGGGCGCGGGCACGACCATACGCGCCTGAGGTCAGGGGTAAGATCCTGGGGTTTTCGGCTTTGAGGGCTGGAAGATGTACGCAAACCCGTTTTCAGATGAAGAGCTTGCCCGCAGGCATGCCGCCGTGCGCGCCGAAATCGAGGCGCGGGATCTCGATCTCATCATGCTCTCGACGCCGGAGAATATTTTCTATCTCACCGGCCTCGATCACTGGGGGTACTTCGCGCCTCATCTGCTGATCGTCCCGGCGGAAGGGCAAATGGTGCTCATCACCCGCGCCATGGAGCGGGTCACCATCGCCCATCAGGTGCGGAACGCTCTCTTCGAGGGCCATTCCGACAGCGAGACGGCGGCCGACATGGCCGTGCGCCATCTCCAGACGCGCCCGACCGCGCAGCGCCGCCAGCGTGAAACGCTGGAGCAGGCGGAAGACGTGATCGCCGGCCTGCCGGGCCGCACGCGGCGCATCGGCATGGAAACATGGTCCTCCGGTCATTCATATGGTTTCGGGCGTGCCTTGCGCGACAGCCTGGATGACGTGGAATGGGTTGACGTAACCGGCCTTGTCGATGAATTGCGGCTCGTGAAATCTCCCGAAGAGCAGGAGATGATGCGCCGCGCGGCGCTTGCTGGCGATGCCGGCACGCAGGCCGCGATTGCCGCCATTCACGACGGCGCATCGGAAATGGACGTGGCGGCGGAATGCCTTGCCGCGATGACGCGCGCGGGCGGTACGCCTCCCGGCTTCGGCCCGTTCATCCGCCCGGATGCGCGCATGGCCGAAGAGCATACGACCTGGGGTCAGGGCACGTATCGTTCCGGAGAGCGCGTGTTTCTCGAAATCGCGGGCTGCGTTGCCCGTTACAACGCCCCGCAGGGGCGTCTCGTCCACATCGGCGGAATACCTGACGAGGATGCCGAAATGGCGGAAATCGCAAAGTCGGCTTTCCAGGCGATACTTGACGGGCTTCGTCCGGGCGTAAGGGCGCGCGATGTTTACGATGCCTGGCAGCAGGTGGTCGATGATGCCGGCATGCCGCAGTACCGGCGTCACCACTGCGGGTATCTGGTCGGCATCGGCTTTCCGCCGTCGTGGACCGGGGGAAACCGCGTCACGGGGCTTCGTCACGACAGCGATCTCGTGATCCGGGAAGGCATGACGTTTCACGCCATGTCCTGGTTCACGGAGACGGGACGGGGAAATTTCTTCGTCTCCAACACCGTTCTCCTGGGGCCGAACGGCGCCGAAGTGCTGACAAAAACGCCGCCGGGGCCTACAGGTGTCTGAACGTTCAATTCGTTTCGGACCGGTGACATGCTGAGGCTCGACGACCGCGACATCCAGATATTGAAGGTGCTTTCCGCCGAGGGGCGGATTTCGAAGGCCGATCTCGCGCGCCGCGTGAACCTGAGCCCAAGCCCCTGCTGGGAGCGGCTGAAGCGGCTTGAGGAGGCCGGCGTGATTGCCGGTTATCACGCGGAAGTTTCGCTCAAGAAGGTCGCCCCGCATGTGGTCGTCTTCGTCGCCGCCGAGCTTGAAAGCCATCGCTCGGAAAATTTTCAGGCGTTTGAGCGCGCCGTTCAGCGGCATGAGGAAATCGTCGCCTGCTGGGCGCTTGGCGGCGGCTTCGACTATCTCTTGCAGATCGTTGCCCGCGATATCGACAGCTACCAGCGCCTGATCGACCAGTTGCTGGAATCGAATCTCGGGCTCGCGCGCTATTTCACCTATATCGTGACGAAACCGGTCAAGAGCGGAAACGCCATGCCCTTCGAAACGCTCATGCCGGATATCGGCATTCCGAAGAACGTCACCTCGGACAAGGAGAAGTAACACCGATTTCCGATGTTTGTGATTTTGGCCTGCGGGTGGAAACGAGGCTCCGTTCACCTCTCCCCTGGTGGGAGAGGTCGGCGCGAAATGCGCCGGGTGAGGGGGGGAGAGTGATTTCAGTCTGAGGAATTAGCAACTTTTAGGCTCGCTTCAGAACAAACCACTCTTTCGCCCCGTCAAAAAAGCCGATCCTTCGGCGCATAACGCCAAGTTCGAAAAAACCGTCTGCGATAAATCGCTTAGCCTCCCGCCAACTCGAAATGAAGGGAGCGGGACTAGGTCATGGCCCCACAAATAAGGTTGAAATGGTATGTGCGGATTTGTTCGGATACGAGGCGCAAGCCTGCAGGAAACCATCCGGTTTTCAAAGGTTTGCAACGACGTTGCCGGGCAAATCCGCCATATCCGGAAAGGACGCGCAAACGGCTTCGACCTGCCACGTCGAAGCGCTTGACCGGGTGGCAGACCCGCTCCGCGCGCTCCTCCTTGCAGCTCTTTGCCGTTTATAGCGCCATTCCAGCCTTATTTGTGGGGGCATGACCTTATGTCCGTTGCGCAGATGACCGCAGCTTCGCGGATCGCCGATCCGCGGCTTTTTCGCCAGTTTTCCTATATCGGCGGCAAATGGACGGCCTCTGAAAGCGGCGCGTCGATCCGCGTGACCAACCCTGCCGACGGCGGTTGGGTCGGCGAGGTGGCAAACTTGTCTGCCGAAGAAAGCGTTGCCGCCGTCGATGCCGCCGAGGCTGCCTTTCCCGAATGGGCGGCCCTCCTGCCGCAGGAGCGTTCCGCGATCCTGCGCCGCTGGTTTGCGCTTCTCATCGAAAACCGTGAGGACCTTGCCGTCCTCATGACGCTGGAGCAGGGCAAGCCCCTGTCCGAAGCGCGCGGCGAGATCGACTATGCCGCTTCCTTCATCGAATTTTACGCGGAAGAGGCCAAGCGTCCGAACATCGAGGGCGTGACCTCCCACCTGAGCGATGCCGAGGTCGAACTCTGGCGCGAGCCGGTCGGCGTCGCGGCCCTCGTTTGTCCGTGGAATTTCCCTTCCGCGATGATCACGCGCAAGGCTGCCGCTGCCCTTGCCGCGGGCTGCACCGTTGTCGTCCATCCCTCGCATGAAACGCCGTTTTCCGGCCTTGCGCTCGCAGAACTGGCTGAGCGCGCCGGCATTCCGAAGGGCGTCTTCAACGTTGTCACAGGCAACGCCGCGACCGTCGTCGAGCCCTGGACGCGCGATCCCCGCGTGCGCGCCTTTTCCTTCACCGGGTCGACGCCGGTCGGCAAGCTGCTTTACCGTCAATGCGCCGAAACGGTGAAGCATCTGGTGCTGGAGCTTGGCGGCCATGCGCCTTTCATCGTCTTCGCCGATGCCGATCTCGATCTTGCGGTCGAGGAGGCGGTCAAGGCGAAATTCGCCACTTCGGGACAGGACTGCCTCGGTGCCAACCGCTTCTTCGTGGAGCGCAGCGTCTATGACGCGTTCTGCGAACGTTTCGCCGAGCGCACGAGCGAGCTTTCCGTCGCGAACGGCCTTGAGGATCCGGACATCGGCCCGCTCATCAACGAAAAGGCGGTGAAGAAACAGGAAGAGCATGTCGAGGATGCGCTCCAGCGCGGCGCGAAGCTGCTTGCCGGCGGCCGGCGCCACAAGGCTGGCGATCTCTTCTTCGAGCCGACGGTGATCGGCGATGTGCCGTCCGATGCCCTCATCATGCATGAGGAAACCTTCGGCCCCGTCGCGGCGATCGCCCCTTTCGACACGGAAGAAGAGGTGCTCAAGCGCGCCAACGATACCGAATACGGCCTGATCGCCTATCTGCACACGCAGGATCCGCGCCGTATCTACCGCGCAAGCCGCGCGCTGCAGTTCGGCATGGTCGCCGTCAACCGTACGAAGGTCACCGGCGCGCCCATTCCTTTCGGTGGGTTCAAGCAGTCGGGCCTCGGCCGCGAAGGCGCGCGCCTCGGTCTGGAGGCTTTCACGGAAGTGAAATACGTTTGCCGCGACTGGGCTTGAAACAAATTTCTTGAAACGGGAGAAAAACAAAATGCTCAAGAACGACCAACTCGACCAATGGGACCGGGAGAATTTCTTCCACCCTTCCACGCATCTCGCCCAGCATGCGCGCGGCGAAAGCCCGAACCGCATCGTCACTGGCGGCAAGGGCGTTTACATCGAGGACCGTGACGGCACCCGCCTGCTCGACGGTTTCGCCGGCCTTTACTGCGTGAACGTCGGTTACGGCCGCCAGGAGATCGCCGAGGCGATCGCCAATCAGGCGAAGGAGCTTGCCTATTACCACGCCTATGTCGGCCACGGCACGGAAGCCTCGATAACGCTTGCGAAGATGGTCGTCGAGCGCGCGCCGGCGAATATGTCCAAGGTCTATTTCGGCCTCGGCGGGTCGGATGCGAACGAGACCAATGTGAAGCTCGTCTGGTACTACAACAACGTGCTTGGACGCCCGGAAAAGAAGAAGATCATCTCTCGCTGGCGCGGTTATCACGGCTCGGGGCTGATGACGGGCTCGCTCACCGGGCTTGAGCTCTTCCACAAGAAGTTCGACCTGCCGTTTTCGACCGTGCTTCACACCGTCGCGCCGCATTACCTGCACCGTCCGGACCTTTCCATGAGCGAGGCGGATTTCGTCGCCTATTGCGTGTCCGAGCTTGAGGCGCTGATCGAGCGGGAAGGGGCGGATACCATCGCCGCCTTCATCGGCGAGCCGGTGCTGGGCACGGGCGGTATCGTGCCCCCGCCCGCCGGCTACTGGGAAGCGATCCAGAAGGTGCTGAAGAAGCACGATATTCTTTTGATCGCGGATGAGGTCGTCACCGGCTTCGGGCGTCTCGGTTCCATGTTCGGCTCCGCCCATTACGGCATCGAGGCGGATTTTATCACCATCGCCAAGGGCCTCACCTCGGCCTATGCGCCGCTGTCGGGCTCCATCGTTTCGGACCGCGTCTGGAAAGTGCTGGAACAGGGCACGGACGAGTTCGGCGCCATCGGTCACGGCTGGACTTATTCGGCACACCCCATCGGTGCCGCGGCGGGCGTCGCCAACCTGAAGCTGATCGACGAGCTTGGCCTTGTGAAGAACGCGGGCGAAACCGGCGCATACTTCTCGGGCAAGCTGCGCGATGCCCTGTCGGCGCACAAAAACGTCGCCGAAGTGCGCGGCGAAGGCATGCTGGCGGCGGTTGAATTCGTGGAAGACAAGCCCTCGCGCACGTTCTTCGATCCGTCGAAGAAGGTCGGCCCGGCCGTTGCCGGCGCGCTCTTGAAGGAAGGCGTCATCGGCCGCGCCATGCCGCAGGGCGATATCCTTGGTTTCGCCCCGCCGCTCACGCTCTCGAAGGCGGAAGCCGACGAGATCGTCGCCAAGACGGTCAAGGCGGTCGCAAGCGTCCTTGGCTAGCGAGATATGTTGGCGAGTGCCGGCGGCGTGGGTCTCCGGCATTTGCTACAGCGGAAAGCGTCCACTTCACGAAGAACGTCATCCCGGCCCGCTTGCGCCTTAGCGCATCGCGAGAGCCGGGATCCAGCGCGTATGTCGCGCGACAGCGCGTCTTGAATTTTGTGCGGGCGTCGCCCGCAGCCGATTTCTGGATCCCGGATCAGCGGTCAGCTTTGCTTCCCTTGTCCGGGATGACGCCCCTCATATCGCGCCCCCCTTCGGCTCCTCAACCTCCCTCCGCCTCCCGGTCCTCCACCAGGCTCCCGTCGCTCAACAGGTCGTTGGGGTAGAGGATCACCGTATCGCCGTCGGCAAGCCCTTCCAGAACCTCCGCGTCGGATGAGTTCATGTGGCCGAGGCGAACTTTGCGCAAATCCGCCTTTCCATCCACCACTGCGAAGACGGACCAGTTGCCATCGGAGCGGAAGATCGCGCCGATGGGCACCTGAAGAACGTTCTCGCCCGACCAGACGGTGAGGCGTGCGAAGACGCGGTAGCCGTGGCCAAGGCCTTCGGGAACCTCGTCGAGGTCGAGGATCACGTTGACGCGCTGTTCTTCGATGCCGAGCGCGGAAACCTTGGTGAAGGCGGCCGGGTCGATGCGCCGGACAGTCGCCTGAAGGTCTTTGTCGCCACCCCATTCGGTGATCGTGACCTTCGTTCCGGGTTTTATCTTCACCGCATCGCTTGAGAGAAGGTCGACGGCGATCTCAAGGTCCTTCGGGTCGCCGATGTCGACGAGCTTCGCGCCGGACGTTATGGCCTGCTCGCTTTCGGCGATCACGTCCAGCACCACGCCGTTCACAGGCGCGGTAATGTCCATGCAGCAGTCTTCGCCGGTCCGGCGCGTTTGCAGTTCGCGGGTCTCGGTGATGCGCGCGCGCGCGCTGTCGAGTTCCGCGTTCCTCAGGCGGATGTTCGCCTTGGCGCTTTCCACCTGGGCTTCCTGCAGTTGCACTGCGTTGTAGGCCTTCTCGAGCTGGCTTTGCGAGATGATGTTGGTGTTGGCGAGCTTGGAGGCGCGCTGATATTCCGACTTCGCCAGCGAAAGCGCGACCTCGGCGCGCGTCAGTTCCACCTCCGCGACCTTGACGGCCGAGCGCGCGGCCTCCAGCGCCGCGAGAAGTTCGGTGCGCGTACGCTCGTCGAGGAACGGCGGGTCGAGCGGGCGGATCGAGGCGATGATCGTCTCATTGGCCTTCACGGCATCGCCTTCTTCCAGCTCGATGCGCTCCAGATGCCCGTCCATGGGCGAGGAAACGGTGTAGACGTCGCGAACGCGCGTTTCGCCTTCCTCGTTGATGGTTACCTGCATCGGCCCGGCGGTAACGCGGGCAATGTCGACGAGGATCGGCTTTTCCTTCAGCGCCATGTAGAAGCCGCCCGCGATGGCGATCGTAAGTGCGGTGAAGAAGAGGCGTTTCAGCCAAAGGCGCATTATCTGCTTCCCAATCAACTACTCGCGGGTCTTCAAAACCCGCACAAGGTCGAGCCTGTCGACGCGGCGGCGGACGATCAGGGCGGAGATTACGGCTGCCCCCAGCACGACAAGGCTTGAGACGGCGAATGTTTCGGGAGAGACGATCAGCGGTATCCGGAAAATGTCGCTTTCGAAACCCTGGACGACGGACCATGAAAACCCGTAGCCGAGCACCCAGCCGAGTGGTTGTGCCACGAACACGATGATGCCGAGTTCGGTCAAAAGCACGCCGGAAACCTCCGTCCGGGTGAAACCGAAGACGCGCAGGCTCGCAAGTTCCCGCGCGCGTTCGGAAAGCTGGATACGGGCGGAATTATAAATGACGCCGAAAGTGATAATGACGGCAAGTGCGACGTAAAGCGTCGTCATGATGGTTATGTTTTCCTCGACCGTCGAGCGAAAGAGCTTGCGCGAGACGTCCTGCAGCGAGATCGCGCCCAGCTCCGGTGTCGCCTTGATCTCGGCATAGAGGTCGTCGAGGCGGTTGCCGTCGACGAGGATGCGCGCGCCGGAAATCCGGTCCCCATCCATCATCACCCGGTTCAACGCCTCAAGGCTCATGAAAACGGCAAGCCCGATGTAGCTCTGGATGACGCCGGTGACGGGCAGTTCCACCACCCGGTCATCCTTTTCCTGCAGTTCCACTTCCAGCATGTCGCCGACGCGCACGTGCAGAAGGTCCGCGACGCGTTCGGACAAAAGCAGGCCGACGGGAACGGGCGGGACGGGGTTGAGGTCGAGGTCGAGAATGCGCGAAAGGTCCGGATCGTCGGGAAGCGCGGTAATCGCGGCGCGGCGTTCGTAGTGTCCGTTTCTCAGCATCACCGGCGTGGTGCGGAAGCCTTCGGCTTTCAGCACGCCGGGCAGGGACTCCACGTTTTGCAGCGCGGAAGGTCCCTGTTCGTTGTTGAAGGTCAGCGTCGCGTCCTGCCGGTCGGCGCGGAAGAAGATCGCATCGATCATGAAGTCGATGGAATCGTAGGAAAAAAGGGCGGTTATCAGCAGCGCCACCGAAAGTGCCGTGCCAAGCGTCGTCAGCGCGGACCTGACGGGCCAGCGGATCAGATGGCGAAGCGCCATGACGGTAAGCTGGGAAAAGATGCGCACCTCCTGCAAATGGGCCAGGAAAATGCTTCGGTATCGGGTCGGCGCGGGCGGGCGCATGGCGACTGCCGGCGGCAGCGAGACGGTCGTCCATATCGCCTTCGCCGCGCCCGCAAGTGCTGAGGCCACGGTGATGCCGCCGGCGATCAGGTAGAGATCGAACGTCTGTCGGAAAATCAGGAATGGGAAGGAATAGAACTTCGCGTAAAGCTCCGTAAGGCCGCGTCCGAGCCATGTGCCGAAGAGGGAGCCGATGGCAAGCCCCACGACCGATATCACGATGACGAGCTTCGCGTAGTGCCAGCCGACGTCGAGGTTGCTGTAGCCGACCGCCTTCAAAAGGCCGATTTGCTCGCGCTCCAGCGCGATCAGGCGCGACAGGATCATGTTCACGAGGAATGCGGAGATGAAGAGGAAGATCGGCGGGATGATCATCGCCATGGCCCTGAGCGAGGTCAGCTCGCTGTCGAGGAAGGCGTGCGACATCTGGTCTTCGCGGTCGTAGGCGCCGGTTCCGCCGTAGGGTTTCAGGATGTCGTCGAGCTGTTCGATGATCCGCTCGGTATTGGCGTTCCTCAACGTGGTGATAGCCACGTCGTTGAAGGCGCCTTCCATGTCGAAAATGCCTTCCAGCACCTTGCCCGGCATGTAGAGCACGCCGAAGCGGCGCGGATCGGGCACCATGTCGCCGGGGCCGATGGCGTAGATATACTCCGGCGACAGCACGATGCCGGTGATGGTGAGTTCGCGCTTTCGCCCGTTCAGGAGCGCGTGGAACCTGTTTCCCGGCTCCAGTCCGTGCGCATTGGCGAATGTTTCGCTCACGGCGACTTCGTCGGTGCGTGCCGGCTCCGGCAGTCGCCCTTTGCGGATATAGACGCGGTTTGCCTCGGGCTCGCCGAAATCGGGCAGGGATATCGCGATGCCCGTCGCGGGTTCCTTCATTCCTTCCACGTCGAGAAGGGTGAAATGGACCGTTCGCAGCTCCGCCGCCGCGACACCTGGAATGTTTTCGATGCGCGCTTTGAGCGTGCGCGGCGCCCGCGTGGCGGACGCGAAAACGGAGGCGAAGCGGTAGCGGTCGTAGAAGGCGGAGCGGGTTTCTTCAAGCGAGCGCCATGCGCCGACGGCGATGATGATCGTCATCACCCCGCAGGCCATGACCAGCGCAACCGCGATGCCTTGCGCCCAAAGGCGCATAAGATCGCGGACGAGCTTGCGGTCGAGCATGCGCATGGCTACCAACTCACTTCGGCGGGCGCGATCCGCGTGTCGTTTTCGTGCGTCGCGGCAATCCTGCCGTCAATGAAGCTGATCACCCGATGGGCGATCGCCTGAATGCCGGCGTTATGGGTGATGATCGCCGTCGTCGTGCCCAGTTCCTCGTTGATGCGGGTCAGCGCCTCCAGCACCAGGATGCCGGTCTTGGAATCGAGGGCACCCGTCGGCTCGTCGCACAGGAGAACTTCCGGCCGCTTGGCGATGGCTCGGGCAATTGCGACACGCTGCTGCTCGCCGCCGGAAAGCTGGGCCGGGAAATGCGTCATCCGGTTGGAAAGATCGACCATGGCAAGCGCTTCGTCGGGTGGCATCGGATCTTTCGCGACTTCCGTCACCAGCGCCACGTTCTCCCAGGCGGTCAGGCTCGGGATGAGGTTGTAGAACTGGAACACGAAGCCGACGTTTTCCCGCCGGTAGCGCGTCAGTTGACGCTCGGAAAACGCGGTCAGGTTCTGTCCGCGAAAATGCACCGTGCCGCTCGTTGCCTGATCGAGCCCGCCGAGTATGTTGAGAAGCGTGGACTTGCCGCTGCCCGAGGGGCCGAGAAGAACGGCCATCTCCGCCTCGTAAAGCTTCAGGCTCACCCCGTTTAGTGCGCGCACGTCCACGTCCCCGGTATGGTACACCTTGGTCACGTTCTTGACGTCGAAGACGATTTGCGGCGCAGGCTCGGTCGCGGGTTGCATGGTGTGTCAGACTATAGCCGATGCCTGACGTCGCGTTGATATCGCTCAATCGGCAGGAGCAAGGCGGGGCTTTCACCTTTGCGACCGGGCTGCGGATTGAAACAGCGGGGCCGGCATGAATCAGCGGCCGGGCGTACCGCCGCCTCCATCCTTGGGCGCATCCACGCCGATCGGCGCGAGGTAGATCCACGCAAGCAGCGCGATGAAGGCGAAGACCTCGATATTCAGGATGGTGTCGGTAAGGTTGCTCATTTCGTGGATACCTTCTCGTGCCTGAGGACCTTCAGGAAACAGACCACCAGCAGCATGACGATGAAGACGAAGGGCAGCGCGCCGAGCGCGATGATGGACTTCACGGCGTCGATGCTGCCTGACAGGATCATGACGAGGCCTAGCGCGCCCAGCACGACGCCCCAGCTCAATTTCACGCGCGCGCTCGGGTTCAGGTCGCCGCCGGTCGAAAACATGCCGAGCACGAAGGCCGCGCTGACGACGCTCGTCACGATGAAAAGGAACGCGGCAATTACGACCGCCGCGATGGTCAGCGAAGACAGCGGCAGGCCCTGAAGCACGAAGAAGGCGACGGCGCTCACGTTGTCGCGCACCAGTTCCATGATCGGCTGGTCGGTGTTCAACACGCCAAAGATGCCGATCCCGCCGAAGACGCCGAACCACAGAATCGAAAAGCCCGTCGGCACGAAGATCACGCCGACGATGAACTCGCGGATCGTCCGTCCCCTCGAAATGCGGGCGATGAAGACGCCGACGAAGGGCGCCCAGGCGAGCCACCAGACCATGTAGTTCAGCGTCCAGGCCTGGAACCAGCCGCCGATCCTTTCGTCCATGAAGGTGTAGGTGCGAAACCCTTGCTGGAGGACGTTGCCCGCGTAATCGGCGATGGACTGGAGCACGCCGCCCATCAGGAAATGCGTCGGCCCTGCCAGCAGCACGAAGATCAGCAGGCCGCCCGCCACCGCCATCGCGGTGTTGGAAAGGACCGCCATGCCCTTCGAAAGATCGACGACGAGCGGCAGCGCATAGGCAAGGCAAAGCACCACGAAGATCGCAAGCGTCAGCCCGAGCCCCGTCCCGCTCAGGGAAAACAGCGCGTCCACCCCCTCCTTCACCTGGAAGACGCCCATGGCGATCGATCCGCCGACGCCGATGGCGATCGCCGCGATTGCCAGAAGATCGCAAACCCAGGCGACGGCGGACGTGATCCGGTTTTGCCCAAGCGCATAAACGATCGGCGCGCCGACGAGGCTCGGGCATCCTCGCCGGAAACCGAAATAGGCGATCACCAGGCCCGTCAGCCCGTAGATCGCCCAGGCGTGCAGCCCCCAGTGAAAGTTGGTGACGAAAAGGGCCGTGCTTGCCGCCTTGCGCGCGTCTTCGTATTCGGCGATGAGGGAGTAATGCGTGAGCGGTTCCGCCGTTCCCCAATAGAGCAGGCCGACGCCCATTCCGGCGGCGAAAAGCATCGTCAGCCAGGAGATTGTCGAAAACTCCGGCTCGTCCCTGTCATCGCCGAGCTTGACGTTTCCGTATTTCGACAGCGCAAGGCCGAGGCACACGAACAGCATGAAGCTCACCGTCAGCATGATGAACCATGCCCGGCTCGTGAACTGGATGGTGACCAGTTCGTTCGCGAAGGCGGCCAGCCCCTGCGTGTCGACGATGCCCCAGATCGCGACGGCCCCGGTCAGGGCAAGGGCTGCGATCAGCTTCGGGTTGTTGAACAAGGCCTTGCTCCCGCCTGATTTCGATGCCGGAAACCTGCAATATTTCCGTAACGTCATGATTGTTCCCGATCAATTGGCGGATCTGCAAGCGAAGACGCGAAAAAAAACGGCCCCCGAGAAGGGGGCCGTCCGGGATTTTCCGGAAGGTTCCGATCAGAACGGGCTGTCGGGGAAGTAATAGCTTTCGGCGTTTTCGGGCGTGATCAGCACCGAGCCGATGATGAACCTGCCGGAGACCGGCGCGTTGGAGACGAACTTCAGCGCCGTCATCTCGATAGCGGATGCGATCATCGCCGGCGGATAGGTGACGTTCACCGGGATCATCTTGTCGCCGTCCATGACGCGTTTGATCATTTCCTTCATTCCGGCGCCGCCCAGCACCCACATCTCGTCGGTGCGGCCTGCCTGGTTGATGGCTTCAAGCACGCCGACGGCCATGTCGTCGTCGGATGCCCAGACCGCGTTTATTTCCGGATATTTCGACAGGAAGTCCTGCATGACGGTGAAGGCGTCGTCGCGGTTCCAGTTGCCGTGCTCCATGCCCAGGATCTCGATGCCGCTGCCCTCGAGCGCTTTCTGGAAGGCTTCCACGCGTTCGTTGTCGATGGTGGTGGGAATGCCGCGCAGGACCACGATCTTGCCGCCGTCCGGCATCCGTTGCCTGAAATATTCGCCCGCGACCCGGCCGAAGCCCGGGTTGTCGCCGGCGACGTATAGGTCCTCGATGCCTTCCTCGGACAGGCCGCGGTCGACGACGGTGACCCATTTTCCGGCTTCCGCCACGCGCTTCACCGGCCCCGTGAGCGGGTCGGATTCAAACGGCAGCACCACGAGCGCGTCGATGTTGCGGGTGGCCATCATGTCCTCGATGTCGCTCACCTGCTTGCCGGGGTCGCTGGCGGTCGCCAGCACGAAGTCGAGCTGCGGATAGACTTCCTCCAGCCGGTTCACCGCGGCCTGCGCGTGATAGTTCATGCCGCCTGCCCAGCCATGCGTAGCGGCTGGAATGGACACGCCGATCGTGGCCTTGTCCTGGGCCGCCGCCGACATCGGCAAGGCGATCATGGACATGACCGCCAGGGCCTTGAATGCGTTTCTCACTCCCATCGCGTTTCTCCCTCTGAGTGTCCTGTCCCGTATCGAACAGGCGGTTCGGCCGTTACCGCGTCGCTTTCTTCTGACGCTGGAGAACGACGGCCAGAATGATGATCACGCCCTGGATCGCCCCGTTGAGATAGGGGCTGACGAGGTCCGTGAGATTGAGGATGTTTTCGATCAGGTTGAGGATCAGCACGCCGATGACGGTACCCCACACGCGCCCGAAGCCGCCCTTGAGCACCGTGCCGCCGATGATCACCGCCGCGATCGCTTCAAGCTCCCACAGCACGCCTGTGGAGCTCGACGCGGAGCCAAGCCGCGGTACGTACATGATCGTGGCAACGCCGACCAGAACGCCGAGCAGCACATAACCCGCAAGCCGCGCCCGGTCGACGTGGACGGCGGAATAGCGCGCCACCTGTTCGTTGGAGCCGATCGCCGCGCAGTGCCGCCCGAACGCCGTGTGCCGCATGACGATCTCGCCAAGAGCCGCGATCGCCAGGAAAACGATGATCGGCCAGGCGATGCCGAAGATGCCGTCGTAATAGACGGGCCGGTAGACCTCGCGGACGCTGAAGTTGAGCGAAAGCGTGCCTCCGTCGGCAAGCCAGGTGACGAGAGAGCGGAAGATGCCCATGCTGCCAAGCGTGACGATGAAGGCTTCTATTCGCGCCTGCGTGATCAGCAGGCCGTTGAAGAGGCCGGCTGCGAAGCCGATGGCGAGCGCCGCCGCCATGCCGGCGAGGATCGTCGGCCATCCGGTGCCGAGTGTTGGCACCAGCGCGTTCATGACGATGATCATGAGCCCCGCGATGAAGGCGGCCATGGAACCGACGGAAAGGTCGAGCCCGCCCGCGGTGATGACGAATGTCATGCCGACGGCGATGATGCCGATGAAGGCGGAGCGGGCGAGCACGTTCGTCACGTTGCCGTAGCTCAGGAAGTTCGGGTTCATCAGCGCGCCGATGAGAATGAGCGCCAGAAGCGCCACGATCGGCCCGATGACGTGAAGGTCGAGTGACGGCCTGCCGGTTTTCACTGCCGCTGTCCCTGCTGTGGTCGCATCAGTCATTGCCTTCCGCCTTTTTTTCCAGCCCCATGGCAAGGCGCACGATGGCGTCTTCGTTGATGTCTCCGCCTTTCAGCGTGCCTGCGATGCGGCCCGTGCGCATTACCGCCACGCGCGTGGCGAGGCCGATCACCTCCGCCATTTCGGAGGAAATGATGATGACGCTCCTGCCCTCGTCCGCGAGGCGTCGGACGAACTGGTAGATCTGCTGCTTGGTGCCGATGTCGATGCCGCGCGTCGGCTCGTCGATGATGACGATCTCCGGTTCCGCCAGCATCGTCTTGGCGAGGAGAAGCTTCTGCTGGTTGCCGCCGGAAAGGTTGGCGACCTTGATCTCGCGCGATGGTGCGCGGATGTCGAATTCGCGGATCGAGCGGTCGAGCGCCTTTTCCTCCGCGTCCCGGTCGATGAGGATGCGGCTGAATTTCTGCAGCGCCAGCAGCGTCAGGTTGGGGCGCATGCCCTGGTTCAGCAGGAGGCCGCGTTCCTTGCGGTCTTCGGTCAGATAGGCAATGCCCGCTTTTCTCGCGTCGTCGACGGAGCGGATCTGCCGGGCCTTGCCGTTGACGCGGATTTCGCCCGTCGCCGGGCGGATGCCGATCAGCCCTTCCATCAGTTCCGTGCGGCCCGAGCCGACAAGGCCGGCAAAGCCCAGGATCTCGCCCCTGCGTAGCTCGAAGTTCGCGTTTTCGACGATGCCGGGAACGGAGAAATCCTTCAGGACAAGCACCGTCTCGGCTGCGTTCGCGTCCGCCTTGTCCGGGAAGAGGTTGGAAAGCTCGCGCCCCACCATCGCCTCGGCCATCGCGTCTTCGCTAAGCTCGGAAGCGGGTGCGGTCAGCACGTGGCGTCCGTCGCGCAGCACCGTCACCCGGTCGGCGATCCGCGCCACCTCGTCCAGCTTGTGCGAGGTATAGAGGATCGCGGTGCCTTGCGCCTTCAGCCGCTCGATCTGCCTGAACAGGATTTCCGCTTCGTTGCGCGTCAGCACCGCCGTCGGTTCGTCCATGATCAGCACGCGCGCTTCTCGCGAAAGCGCCTTGGCGATCTCCACCATCTGCTTTTCGGGAACGGATATTTTCGAAACGGTTGCCCACGCGGGCGTCTTCGTCTCAAGCCGCGCCAGAAGTTCGTTGGTGGTGGCGCGCATCGCCTTGTGGTCCAGGAAGAGCCCGCGCTTCAGTTCCCGGCCGAGGAAGATGTTCTGCTCGACGGAAAGCTGGTCGGCCAGGTTGAATTCCTGGTGGATCAGCACGACGCCCCGGTCCTCGGCATCCTCGCTGGAAGTGAAGCTCACGGGCGCTCCGTCCAGCATCACCTCGCCAGTGGTCGGCTCAAGGTAGCCGGACAGGATCTTCATCATGGTCGACTTGCCGGCGCCGTTCTCGCCGATCAGCGCATGCACCTCGCCGGGGTAAAGGTCGAAGTCTACGTCGAAGAGAACCTGTACCGGACCGAACGAGCGCGAGACCCCGGCAAGCGCGAGGATCGGCGCATGTGCGGCGCTCGTGGCGGTTCTGGCTGTCGTTTGCGGGGCCGGTTGCATGGCATTGCCCTCAAGGGGTGACCCAGGCGGCATTGCGTTTGGAAGACCTGACGCAGGCATCCACGAAGGCGACGCCCGCCACACCGTCCTGCACCGTGGGGAAGATCACGTCGTTCGGGATCGTCTCGCCGTTGCGCTTCGCGATTATGGCGCGCGCAGCCTCCGCGTAGATATTGGCGAACCCTTCGAGATAGCCTTCCGGGTGGCCTGCCGGCACGCGGCTCATGCGCGCCGCTGCTTCGCCTGCGCCGGCGCCTGCACGGGTGATTAGCCGCTTCGGTTCGCCAAGCGGGGTAAACCACAGCTTGTTGGGCTCTTCCTGGGCCCATTCGATCCCGCCCTTTGAGCCGTAGACGCGAAGCGTCAGGGCGTTCTCGTTGCCGGTCGCCACCTGGCTTGACCAGAGCATGCCCTTCGCGCCGCCGGCAAAGCGCATCATCACGTGCACATTGTCGTCCAGCGCCCGGCCTTCCACGAAGGTGTGAAGGTCCGCGCTCAGGCTTTCAAGCTGAAGTCCGGTCACGAAGGAGGCGAGGTTGAAGGCGTGCGTGCCGATATCGCCGACACAGCCGCCCGCGCCCGAACGCTCCGGGTCGGTGCGCCATTCCGCCTGCTTCAGGCCGGAGCGTTCCAGCGGTTCGGCCAGCCAGTCCTGGGCGTATTCCGCCTGCACGACGCGGATTTCGCCAAGCTCGCCCCTGCGCACCATATCCCGCGCCTGCCGGATCATCGGATAGCCGGTGTAATTGTGGGTCAGCACGAAAAGCGCGCCGGATTGCTCGGCAAGTGCGGCAAGCTTCTTCGCGTCCGGCAGCGTGGAGGTCAGCGGCTTGTCGCAGATCACATGGATGCCGCGCTTCAGGAACTCGCGCGCGGCCTGATAGTGCATGTGGTTCGGCGTGACGATGGCAACCGCCTCGATACCGCCCTTGATCCGGTTTTCGCGGATCGCCATGTCGCGGAAGCTTGTGTAGATGCGGTCGTCGGCAAGGCCGAGCAGCCTTCCGGATTCCTGCGCTTTTTCCGTGGTGGAGGAAAGCGCGCCCGCCACCAGCTCGAACTGGTCGTCAAGGCGGGCCGCAATGCGGTGCACAGCGCCGATGAAGGCGTCCTTGCCGCCGCCCACCATGCCAAGGCGGATGCGGGCAGGGCGGTTCTCGCTCGATCCCTTGATCGTCATGGCTTCAGCCCTCCAGACCGAGCATGCGGCGGTTCGCGGCTTCATCCGCTCCGCCGCCTGCGAAATCGTCGAAGGCCTTTTCCGTCACGCGGATGATGTGGCTGCGGACGAATTCGGCTCCCTCGCGCGCGCCGTCTTCGGGGTGCTTCAGGCAGCATTCCCATTCAACGACCGCCCAGCCGTTGAAGTCGTTCGCCGCCATCTTGGAGAATACCGCCCCGAAATCGACCTGCCCGTCGCCGAGCGAGCGGAAGCGGCCCGCCCGGTTCACCCAGCTCTGGTAGCCGGAGTAGACGCCCTGGCGCCCGGTCGGGTTGAACTCCGCGTCCTTGACGTGGAACATCCGGATCCGGTCGCGGTAGATGTCGATATTGTCGAGATAGTCGAGGCACTGGAGGATGTAGTGCGACGGGTCGTAGAGCATGTTAGCCCGCGCGTGATTGTCCACGCGTTCGAGGAACATCTCGTAGGTGATGCCGTCGTGCAGGTCCTCGCCGGGGTGGATCTCGTAGCAGACGTCGACGCCGCAGTCCTCGGCATGGTCGAGGATCGGCCGCCACCGCCGCGCCAGTTCGTCGAAGGCGGTCTCGATCAGGCCTGCAGGGCGCTGCGGCCACGGGTAGACGTAGGGCCAGGCCAGCGCGCCGGAGAATGAGACAAGCGTTTCAAGCCCCAGGTTCCTTGAGGCGGTCAGCGCCTTTTTCACCTGGTCGACGGCCCATTCCTGCCGCGCTTTCGGGTTGCCCCGGTTTTCCGGCGTCGTGAAGCCGTCGAAGGCTTCGTCATAAGCGGGGTGGACGGCGACAAGCTGGCCCTGCAGATGCGTCGAAAGGTCGGTCACCTCCACGCCGTTCTCGCGCGCCTTGCCCTTGAATTCGTCGCAATAGTCCTTGGAGGAAGCAGCCTTGTCGAGGTCGAACAGGCGTGCATCCCAGCTCGGCACCTGCACGCCGGCGTAGCCGCAGTCGGCAGCCCAGCGGGTGATGGCGTCCCAGGAGTTGAAGGGGGCGTCGTCGCCCGCGAACTGGGCGAGGAAGAGCGCGGGGCCCTTGATCGTCTTCATCTGTTCCTCCCTGGATCAACTTTTCTGCGTTCAGGTGCATTCGCCTGAACGCAGAAAAGTTGATCGCATTTAATCTTCCAGAGCATTTTTGAAACTGGCGCGGCCCGCTTTTCTTGCGAACTCTTTGCGTCGTTCATCGATCTGGAATTCGGAATGCGTCTTGCCGGAATTACCGGCCGACATTCTCTTTCTTGTGTGGTCCGCGATCCCGATTCGGTCCCCTTGTCAGGGACATGAGCCGTGTTCCGCAAATGTCTTTGTAATCGATTACATATTGTTCTACACTATCATGTAATCGATTACAAGAGGGCATTGCGCTGCGTTTTTACGATCCGGTTTGAAATTCCGGAAAAAGCCGCGCAAAAGAAGGCCCTCCTGCGGCGCATGGATGTCCAGGCGCCGCCGCCCGCAACCTGACAGGGCCTTTGAGCAGATGATCAAACCCCTTCCGAGGATCCGCGATGTGGCAACGGCAGCCGGCGTTTCGACCGCCACCGTCAGCCGCGCGCTGTCGCATCCCGAAAGGGTCTCGAAGGAAACGCGCGAGCGCGTTCTCGCCGCTGTCGAGAAGACCGGCTATACGATAAATTATGCCGCGCGGAACCTGCGTCGCCGCCGCACGGGCTCCATCGTCGTGCTTGTGCCCAATCTCGCCAATCCGTTCTTTTCGGCGATCCTGTCGGCAATAGCGTCCGAGATCGCTCCCGCCGGCTACAACGTGCTGATCGCCGATACCGCCCAGCCCCCGCACAGCGAGCAGCGTATCCTTGAATATCTGAACAACAACCGGGCCGATGGCCTCATCCTGCTTGATGGAACGCTCAAGGGCGTTATCGCGCGCGGGCAGGAGACCTCGTCCAGCCTGCCGCCGCTCATCTTCGCCTGCGAATGGCTTTCCGAAGACGGTTATCCCTCTGTCAGGATCGATAATTCGCAAGGCGCGCGCCTCGCCATCCGTCATCTCGTCGAGCTTGGTCACACGAAAATCGGCCATGTCATGGGCCCTCCTGAAAACGTCCTCACGGTCGAGCGGCGGCGCGGCGCGCGCGATGCCATTCTCGAGGCTGATCTTGAAATCCGCGAAGACTGGTTCTTTCCAGGCGATTTCACCATGGCTTCGGGTGCCGGGGCCGCGCGTGCCTGGCTTTCCTTGAAGGAAAGGCCGACGGCGGTTTTCTGCTCCAGTGACGAAATGGCCTTCGGTTTTATCTCGGAGCTTCACCGCAACGGACTTGAGGTGCCCGACGCCGTTTCCGTCGTCGGCTTCGACGATATCGAGATTTCGAAGCGCTTCGTCCCCGCGCTCACCACCGTCCATCAGCCGCGCGCGCGCATCGGGCGGAAGGCGGCGCGCCTGCTTCTGGATCTCATCGATGGTGACGACGAGGACCGTCTCGCGGCGCGCGCCGCCGGGCCCGAGATTCTGCCGATCGAACTCGTCCTGCGAGAGAGTACAAAAGCGGTCCGGACTTAGCGGTTCGATTGCCTGGCAGAAGAAGCCCGTGACGGGATGCATCTTCGCAATTGCGGCTTCACATCGCCTTTATTGCGCTGCAATATAAGATGCATCAAATTCGAAAGCCTCTTCTGGAGTGCTGTGCGATGTTCGATCTGACCGGCCAGAAAGCTCTTGTCATTGGCGTTGCCAACGATCAGTCGATCGCATGGGGCTGCGCGAAGGCGCTGCATCGAAACGGTGCGGAAGTCGCGATCACCTATCTGAACGAAAAGGCCGAGCCCCACGTTCGCCCGCTTGCCGAACAGATTGGCGCGCCGATCGTCATGCCGCTCGATGTCGGCAGCGAAGACGAACTCGACGCGCTGTTTTCCGAAATCTCCAGAACATGGGGCCGGCTCGACACGGTCGTCCACTCGATCGCCTATTGCCCGAAGGAAGACCTGCAAGGCCGCGTGATCGATTGTTCGGCGAAAGGTTTCGCCATCGCCATGGATATTTCCGTGCACTCGTTCCTGCGCATCCTGAAGCGGGCCGAACCGCTGATGCCGCACGGCGGCACCTGCATGACCGTTTCCTTCCACGGCGCGCAGAAGGTCGTCGGCAATTACAACATCATGGGGCCGGTCAAGGCCGCGCTCGAGACGGCCACCCGTTATGCCGCTGCGGAACTCGGCCCGAAAATGATCTCGGTGCACGCCCTTTCGCCTGGGCCGTTGAAGACGCGCGCGGCATCGGGAATCGCCGAATTCGACGAGATGTTGAACGAGGCCGCGGACCGCGCGCCCACCCATCAGCTTGCGACCATAGAGGAGGTCGGAGCCTTCGCGGCGTTTCTCGCAAGCCCCGAGGCGGCGAATGTCACCGGTGGCATCCACTACATCGACGGCGGCTACAGCATCGTCGGATAACGTTAGGGAATATGTAGCGTATCCGTGGGACGTGACGTGATCGTCCTCTTAAGCCGCGTGCGGGCGGATGCGGGAATTCTGATTCACCTTTTTGCCGCCCGTTTGAAACGAATTCGGCCGCCAGGGAATTTTCCTCACTGCTGCTGGAAGCCGGGATCAGCCGTCTTTCGGCCCGTCGCCATCCGGTTTTTTGGTCATCCCTTCCAGGGCCTTCATCAACTCGATCGGCAGCGGGAAGACGATCGTCGAGCTTTTGTCTCCGGCGATATCGTGTACGGCCCCGAAGAAACGCAACTGCATGGCATTCGGCTGTTTCGCAAGGATTTCGCCTGCTTCCGCAAGCTTTTGGGCCGCCTGCTGCTCGCCTTCCGCGTTGATGATCTTGGCACGGCGCACGCGTTCGGCCTCCGCCTGTTTGGCGATCGCGCGGATCATGCTCTCGTCGATGTCGACATGCTTGATCTCGACGTTGGAAACCTTGATGCCCCAGTTGTCGGTCTGTCGGTCAAGTATTTCCTGAATATCGGCATTGAGCTTGTCGCGCTCCGCCAGCATTTCGTCCAGTTCGTGTTTGCCAAGTACGGAACGTAATGTGGTCTGAGCCAGCTGGCTTGTTGCGGATGTGTAGTTTTCGACATTGATGATCGCACGCTGCGGATCGATAATACGATAATATATGACCGCGTTTACCTTCACTGACACGTTGTCGCGGGAGATGACGTCCTGGCTCGGCACGTCTTCAACGAACATGCGCAGGTCCGTTCGCACGACCTGCTGCACGACCGGGATGATGATCACGAATCCCGGTCCGCAAACCCTTGAAAAACGGCCAAGCGTGAAGACAACGCCCCGCTCGTACTCGCGGAAAATGCGGATCGCCGAGGCGAAGAACATTATGACAATGACGCCGATAACGGCGTAGCCGATCCAGTCGAACAGCATGGTTCAGGCTCCTTGGCGTTTCGGCGATGCCGTTGCGGGCGCAGCGTTATCGCCTGTGAGCGGGTCGACGATCAGCGTCAGGCCATCCAGTTTCGAGACGCGCACCATCTCTCCGGGCTTGAACGGGACCTTGCCTTTCGCGTGCCATCGCTCGCCTTCCGCCCAGACGTGGCCTTCTCCGCCCGACCAGTCGAGAATTTCCGCTTCGATTCCCGCCAGTTGCGAGACGTTGTCGACGAGGCCCCTTTTGTGAACCCGCCAGAGATATCCGATCAGCACAATGAGGGCGGCCGCGGAAAGCCCGGCCATCACGGCGATCACCCACCATGAAACCTGATAGGCGGGGATGTCCGTATCGACGAGGAGAGCGGCTCCGATGACGAAAGATGCGAGCCCGCCGACGCCCAGCACGCCGAATGTCGGCGTCACGGCTTCTGCGACCATGAAGGCGACGCCAAGGCCGACGAGCGCAAGGCCTGTATAGTCCAGCGGCAGTTGATTGAGTGCATAAAGGCCGAGCACGAGACAGATGACGCCGATCACACCGGGGCCGATGCTGCCGGGATTGGCGAATTCGAAGATCAGCCCGTAGACGCCGATCATCATCAGGATGAGCGCGACATTGGGGTTCGAAAGGATT
This sequence comes from Stappia sediminis, assembly GCF_009826895.1. GTDB lineage: Bacteria > Pseudomonadota > Alphaproteobacteria > Rhizobiales > Stappiaceae > Hongsoonwoonella > Hongsoonwoonella sediminis. Next base: position 1,045,602 of record NZ_WUMV01000003.1, read on the forward strand.
GCAAGCAGACGCGTGAGCGCGCCTGGCTCGAAGGTCTCCGTCGTTGCATTGCGGGTCGTCAGCGTGACCTTTTTCCCGTTCGCCGTCACCACGCGGCCATCGACGGCGTTAAGCAGCATCGGAATATCTTCGGCCACAAGGTCGATGACGTTGATCTCCAGCGCTTCGGCGGCCGTCAGGCTGGCGGCTTCGCGTACGGCTTTTTCTGCCCATTCGACGTTGCGCCCGTGTATCTCTGCGAGGCTGCGGATGAGGGCGGCCGCGTCGTTGACGGCCTTGGCCGACTTCGGGTCGGTGTTTTGAGGTGGCGATTTTTCGCCGTCTTTCTCTGCCGGCTCGTCCGACCCGGGCAGTTTCGGCAGGCCGCCGCCGATCTGGATCGGGGTCGCGGCACCCAGGTTCGTGCCTGGCGCCATCGCCGCAACTCCCGTTGCGTAAAGTATATAGGTGCCGGCACTTGCCGCATGCGCGCCCGGCGGCGCGACGAAGCCCGCGACCGGGACTTCTGAAGACAGGATTTCGGAGATGATCTCTCGCATGCTGCTTGCAAGGCCGCCGGGCGTGTCCAGCCGAAGAACGAGGATATCCGCATCGCGTTCCCCGGCAGCCTTTATCGCATTGGTGACGTAGCGGGTCGTGGAAGGGCCGATCGCGCCTTCGATCGCCGCGACGACGGCAAGCGGTCGCTGGCCGGAATCCTGCTGGCCATGTCCAACCGTCGCGCTCACGGCAAGCCCCACCGCCATCAGGCACAGTGCGGACAAACGAACGAGCAGGCCGGCGGCCATCCTTCTCTCCCGGTCGAACGTGGCGGGCAGGTAAACCCGCTTAGAATTCAACTATATCACGCTTGGATATCCGCGTGGACATCTGCGGGGCGCGCAGACGTTGCCGGTCCTTGCGGGGTGGACTGCCGCGAAAGATCGACTGGCGATCTCGATCGATGAATTTTGTTGAATTTCGCGCCGTCGCGGCAGTAACGGCCGCAGCAATACTGGTGCCCTAACCCGGGTTCGGATGGCGTCAACCGATGCGGATAAACCTCGGCATCCGGACGGAAAAGAAGATGCCGGAAACCGCAAAAGCGGTCCGTGAACATGGCTTTGGAGCGCATCCTGACAGCCGCGGGGAATGCGCTTCGCCGGCGGGTGCTCCGGATAAAGTATTGGTCAGGCGTTCTCGGACGCCTTGACCGGAAGCTCGATGTCAATGCCGAGCGTTGTCACTTCGCCGTCCCGGTCCATTTCGATCTGCACGGCTTCCGGGTCGATTTCGATGTGCTTCTTGATGACCTCGAGGATGTCTTCGCGAAGCTTCGACACCAAGGTAGCGTCCGGCCCGCTTCCGGTACGCTCGTGCGCGAGCAGGATCTGCAGCCGGTTCTTGGCGACAGACGCGCTTTTGTCCTTCTTCGAAAACAGGCTGAGAAGGTTCATGCGGCCCTCCCGCGGAAGAGCTTGCCGAAGATGCCTTTGCGGTCCTCCGGGATCGTGACCGGGATATCCTCGCCGCGAAGGCGCCGCACCGCCTCGACGTAGGCCCTTGCCGGAGCGCTGTTTTCATTGGCGATCGTGACAGGCGAACCGACGTTCGAGGCCTTCAGGACATCCTTGCTTTCCGGAATGACGCCGAGCAGCGGGACGGAAAGGATGTCGACCATGTCCTCGATCGCCAGCATTTCGCCGGTCTTTGCACGCTCCGCGTCGAAACGGGTGACCAGGAGATGTTTGGGCATCCGTCCGCCGTTCTCGGCGACGATCGTCTTTGCATCCAAAAGCCCGATGATGCGGTCGCAGTCGCGAACCGAGGAAACCTCCGGGTTGGAGACGATGATCGCCGCATCGGCATAGCGCATGGCAAGCGTTGCCCCGCGCTCGATGCCGGCCGGGCTGTCGCAGATGATCCAGTCGAAGGACATCCTGAGTTCGTTTATGACGCTCGCCACGCCTTCATCGGTCAGCGCGTCCTTGTCGCGCGTCTGCGAAGCGGGCAGGAGAAACAGCGTATCGAGCCTCTTGTCGCGCACAAGCGCCTGCTTGATCGATGCTTCGCCCCGCACCACGTTGACCAGATCGAACACGACGCGCCGTTCCGCGCCCATGATGAGGTCCAGGTTCCGGAGGCCGACGTCGAAATCGACCGCGCAAACGCGCTCGCCGTCTTTCGCCAGCGCTGAAGCGATTGCCGCCGTTGAGGTTGTCTTGCCGACGCCTCCCTTGCCGGAGGTAACCACGATAACCTTGCCGTCCGTCATGGATTTTCGTCCCGTCGTTGAGGTCAGGCCAATTTCTCGAAGATCAAGCTGTCCTGCTCGAGGCGAATTTGCATCGCCGATTGCAGGTGATTGCGGTCGAAATCGTCGGCCACCTTGTACATTCCGTTGATTGCGACCAGTTCGGCGTCGAGTTTCGAGCAGAAGATCCTGGCCTGCTCGTTGCCCGATACGCCGGCAAGCGCGCGCCCGCGCAGTGCCCCGTAAATGTGGATCGAGCCGCCGGCAATGACCTCCGCACCCGAACCGACGGAGCCCACGACGGTCACGTCGCCGTCGGCGTTCATGATGCTTTGGCCGGAGCGTACCGGCTCGGTAATCAGGATCGACTTGCCGGAGCCGGAGGCGCTTTCCTCGGCGACCGGAACCTCCTCCGCGGGCTCCTTGTCGGCTGTCGACGGTTTTGCCGCCGCTTGCGGAGCGGCTTCCTCTGCGGGCCCCTCGACGTCCTTGGTCGCCTTTCCGCCGGAGATGCTGGGCGGCATCCCGTCCTTGAGCTTGTTCGAGGCTATGCCCTCGATCCCCATCACCTGGATCGAGCGTTCCTTCACGCCTGCAAGAACATGCTCCAGTTCGTCGACCGACATGGAACTGCCGCGCGCATCGAGGATGATCGGCCTGTTGAGGAAGAAGCCCGGCGAACGTGAAATGATGCGGTCGACCTCGGCAAACCACGCCTCGAACGGCCGTTCCGGCGTCAGCACGATCGCTATGAAGGACTTTCCCTTGAACCTCATTTCCCGTCTCTCGGCAGATCCGAATCAGTGTCGTTTCGTTGACTGATCCGTTTACCATCGACGTGGCGTCACATTTGGGCGGCAAAACCCTTTTCCACCGATAATGGGATGACGGAAGTTGCGGAAATCGCCTGAAAATCGGGCCTGACCTCGCGTAGTTCCACGTGGTGGCCTGTTTGTGCGTAGGGCGTCTCCGGTTGGCTTTCTTGGGATAAGTATTTGTAAAATAAGAGAATTTGTTAATATATAAATATTTACTTTGCGTAATAAAATTTGTAAAAACGCGCCTTAATTTCACGAGTTTGTTTGTGCAAACACAAAATACGCCAGATTGTCTGTTGCAACGGTCGCCGGCAGCGTTGATTCCACAAAAAGGGGCGAGTGTATGCGCAAGTTCCACTTGGTCATGATCAAGCCGTCCCATTACGACGACGATGGATATGTCATCCAGTGGTATCGCTCGTATATCCCGTCCAATACGCTGGCTTCGCTACACGGCCTTGGACAGGATTGTCAGTCGAGGAAAGTCCTGGGTGCGGATACCGAAATCGAGCTCTCGACCTATGACGAAACCAACGCACGGGTCGACATTCCGCGAATAGTTCGCGATTTGCCGGACGACCGCACTGCTTCGCTTGTCGCCCTGGTCGGCGTGCAGAGCAACCAGTTTCCCCGTGCGCTCGATATGGCAAGGCAGTTCAGGCGAAACGGCTGTCAGGTCGCGATCGGCGGGTTTCATGTTTCCGGCACGATCTCGATGCTGAAGGATATCCAGCCGGATGTGCAGGAGGCGATCGATCTCGGTGTTTCGATCTTCGCGGGCGAAGCGGAAGACAACAGGCTGGACGAGGTGCTTCGGGACGCATCCCGAGGCCGGTTGAAGCCGATTTACAATTACATGTCCGACCTTCCCGACATGTCCGGACAGCCGACCCCCTTGCTGCCCGCAAGGCATATCCAGCGCACGGCGGGCAGCCATACGTCCTTCGATCTCGGGCGCGGATGCCCGTTTCAATGCTCGTTCTGCACGATCATCAACGTGCAGGGCCGCAAGTCCCGGTTTCGGTCGGCAGACGACCTGGAGAAAATCATTAGGGAAAATTATGCGCAGGGCATAAATCGCTTTTTTATTACGGATGACAATTTTGCCCGAAACCGGGATTGGGAAAGTTTTTTCGATAGGCTGATCTACCTGAGGAAGGAAGAGAAGCTGGATATCAAATTCATTATTCAGGTGGATACTTTGTGCCATCGGATAAAGAATTTCATAGAGAAGGCCGGTGCAGCCGGTGTCACGCGGGTATTCATCGGGCTTGAGAATATCAATCCCGACAATCTTGCGGCGGCGAAGAAGAAGCAGAACCGGATCGTCGAGTATCGGGAGATGCTTCAGGCCTGGAAGGCCGTCGGCGCCACGACCTACGCCGGATATATCCTTGGTTTTCCGGGCGACACCTATGATTCGATCATGCACGACATAGAGATCGTCAAACGCGAGTTGCCTCTGGATCTGCTGGAGTTCTTTTATCTTACCCCGCTGCCCGGCTCGGAGGACCACAAGACGCTGCATGAGAACGGGGTCTGGATGGATCCCGATATGAACAAATACGATCTCAATCATCGCGTTTCGCATCACCCGACGATGAGCGATGAAGAATGGGAGCGCGCCTATCAGGACGCCTGGGACCGGTATTACTCGCCCGAGCACATGAAAACCGTCATGCGGCGGATGGCGGCAAACGGCAGGTCCGTCAGCAAGATTCTGTTTCTCATGCTGTTGTTCAAGGGCTCGGTGAAGATAGAGGGGGTGCATCCTCTCGAAGCCGGCTTCATAAGACGCAAGAGCCGCAAGGACCGCAGGCCCGGGCTGCCCGTCGAGCCCGTTTGGCGCTTCTATCCTTCCTATGCGCTTGAAACGGTCGTCAAGCACTGGAAGTGGCTCAAGATACTGGCTTCGGTCTATCCGGAATACCGACGTATCAAGCGCGATCCCAATCGACGTCAGTATTCGGACGTCGCAATCGCGCCTGTCGAGGATGCGGCCCTGGAGGGGTTGGACCTGATCTCCCAGACGCGCGGCGGCGCCGCGGCCCTCACGAAAATGAAAAAGGACCGGGAGCGTATGGACCACGTCAGGGCCGAGCGCCAAAGCGCGGTTCAATAATTGCCCAAGATATTGATATTTAGGTATTTCATCGGCTTGCGAAAGCTATTTCGCCTGCACGGGAAGCACTCCCTGTTCTTGTGAATTCCCTCAAGCCCTGGTCGGCGGCCATGCTCGGCCGGCTTTCATCGTCCAACAAAATTTCAGCCTCGCTGCAATCGTGGTCGGGATGCCTCGAGCGCTGAGCTGAGGTGCCTGTCATTTGGCAATTTTGCGTAGTTGACGTTAGTAGCATATCAATTAAACTAAAATATTAGTATTTGAATAATGCGGCATTTTTACGGGAGGAAACCATGAACCGAACCATAAGAGCCCTTGGAATCTGCGTTGCCTTGGCGGCCGGAACAAGCATGAGCATCCCCGCAATCGCAGCCACGACCCTTCGTATAGGAACCGTTCTGGCGCCGGACGACCCGATGGGGCAGGGACTGGAGAAGTTCAAGGCGGAGGTCGAAAAGGCGACCGACGGTGAAGTCCTGGTGCAGGTCTTCCACAACTCCCAGCTTGGCGACACCACCGAAATGATCGACCAGGCTCGGGCGGGGGCGAATGTGGGAACGGTTACCGACGTCGCCCGTCTTTCGAGTTTCGTTCCTTCCCTGGCAATCATGTCGGCACCGTTTCTGTTCGACACTTATGAAGAGGCCGACAAGTTCGCCCTTTCCGAGCCGTATCTCGCATGGGGCGAAGAACTGAAGGAGAAATCCGGGATCGTGATGCTTGCCTCGAACTGGTATCAGGGCCCGCGCCATGCGCTGACGCAGAAGCCGATTTCGAAGCCGGCAGACCTGAAAGGCGTGCGCATGCGGACCATCGGCGCTCCGATCTGGATCGAGACCATCCGTGCGATGGGTGCAGAACCGACCCCGATCGCCTGGGGCGAAGTCTACTCGGCACTGCAACTCGGCTCGATCGATGCCGCCGAAGCGCAGCCGACCGCCATCAAGGGCGCGAAACTCTATGAAGTGATCAAGAACGTGACCAAGACCGGTCACATCCAGTTGGTCACCGCGCTGGTCGTTTCAGCCGATGCCTGGGACCAGATCTCGCCGGAAAACCAGCAGATCGTGCGTGATCTGGCCGTTGAGAACGGCCGTTACGCTTCGCAACTGACGATCGACCTTGGCGAACAGGCTCTTGCTGACGTGGCCGCTAGCGGCGTGACCGTCTCGGAGGTCGATCTCGAACCGTTCAAGGAGGCGGTCTCCGGTGTGTACGGGCTGCTTGAACTCGAAGCGGAAGCGGCCATCGTAAACGAAGTACTTGGACGCCAATAAAATCGCACTTCATTCCAGGGCGCGGGCATACAGCACAAGGCGAATCCCATGTTGAGACGCGTCGAGTTTGCCTGCGCCGCACTTCTGCTTTCGGCCGTGGTGATCCTGGTTGGCGTGGCCTCCGTCGCCCGCGCATTCGGGTCGCCCATCATATGGTCGATCGAAATCGCCCAGTTGCTGTTTCTCTGGCTGTGCATCCTGGCCATCGATCTCGCGTTTCAGGAAGACCGGCATTTCGGCATCAGCCTGATCCTTGACAACCTGCAACCTTCGGGCCGGAAGGCCATGGAGATCTTCAACCTGGCCGTAATCATCGCACTGCTTGTCTACCTGATGCGGTTTGCCTGGAAAAACATGATCCTCATGCACCCCCGCCTAGACGGCGCACTGCAGACGCCGGGCTCCTACTTCCATTCCAGTGTGGTTGTCGGCTTCGCCCTTCTGATCCGCACACTGTTGGCAAAGCTCGTTGCCCGCCTTCGCGAAAGGGCAGAAACCTGATGCTGCTTCTCATTGCGGGCCTGTTCGTTCTCTTTCTTTTGAGCGGCATGCCGGTCGCCTTCGCTCTGGCGCTGGCATCGTTCCCGGTATTCGTGCTCACCGGCACAATGCCGCCGACAGTCGCCATCCAGAAGATGGTGACCGCCACGCAAAGCTTTCCGCTCCTTGCCGTCCCGTTTTTCATTTTTGCCGGCAACCTGATGAATTCGACCGGCATTACCGAGCGCCTTATCACCTTCGCTCGCCTTCTGACCGGTTGGCTGGCCGGCGGGTTGGGGCAGGTTTCCATCGCGCTCAGCCTGATGATGGGCGGCATCTCCGGTTCGGCCGTCGCAGATGCTTCGATGGAGGCGCGCCTGCTGGGCCCCAGCATGATCTCCAAGGGAGGATACTCGAAGGCGGCGACCGCAGCGGTTCTCGCCTTTGGCTCAATCATCACCGCAACCATTCCGCCGAGCATCGGCCTGATCCTGTTCGGTTTTATCAACGAAGTGTCGATAGGGCGGCTGTTTCTTGCGGGAATCGTGCCCGGCATTCTGTTGACCGTGACCTTGATGGCGACGGCATGGATCGTCGCGAAGAGAAGCGGCTACGCGCCGGACCTGACCGCGCCCCCGACGCTTCTCCAGCTCTGGTCCAGCTTCAAGGAGAGCATCTGGGCTCTTGCCTTTCCCGTCATCCTGATAATCGGCTTCAGGTTCGGCTTCTTCACGGCCACCGAGGCCGGCGCGTTCCTGGTGTTCTATGCCTTGTTCGTCGGCTTTTTCGTCTACCGCGAGCTCAACATGACGAACCTTTACGAAGCGATCAAAGGTTCGGTTTCGGATCTGGGCATGGTCATGCTTTTGATCATGATGGCGGCCGTGCTCGGCTATGCCGTGACCATCGAACAGGGGCCGCAGCGGATCGCGGCAATCGTGACCGCACTCACCAGCGAACCGATCGCGATTCTGACCCTTGTTCTCCTGCTGCTGTTGCTGAGCGGAATGTTTCTGGAAGGTGCCGCCAATATCCTGCTTGTTACCCCGATCGTGCTGCCGGTGTTGATTCAGGCCGGTTACGATCCGATCCACATGGGCATCTTGATCGTCACATTGATCAATATCGGCGGCCTCACGCCGCCTGTCGGCGTCATCATGTTCACGGTTTGCGGAATTCTCGACGTCAAGACCGGTGAATTCTCCAAGGCTTCGCTTCCCTATTTCGGTGCGTTGCTCGTGTTTCTCGTCATGCTGGTTGCATTTCCGGCACTTTCTCTGTTCGTTCCGGACCAGCTAATGTAGGCATACCGGAATCTGCTCCGCGAGGTTGATTGTAGATGAATGTCAGTTCCCTATCCGAGGCCCTGGTGAAGGCGTCCTACGATCTGACAGGACCCGTAAATCCAGGCTCTGCGGCCGGCCGGGTTTATGCAAAGCTCAGGGAACTCATCACGTCCTTGGACCTGCCGCCGAACACGGTCTTGTCCCGCGCTCAGATTGCCAAAGAGCATGAAGTAAGCCAGTCCCCGGTTCGCGAGGCCATCCAGGAACTGGAGAAAGAGGGCCTTGTCGTTTCCTATCCTCAGTCAAAGACCCTGGTCACCAAGATCGATGTCGAGCACGCACGCGTGACGCAATTCCTGCGCCTGGGCGTCGAACTGGAAGTCGCAAAGTCCCTTGCCAGGAAAGGAAATCCGGACGTTCTGCTGCCATCCTACCGGATCCTGAGGATGCAGAAGATGGCCGGTGAAGATCGCGATATCCCGGAATTCAATGCTCTTGACCGCTTGTTCCATCTTTCGCTTTTTCAGGCCGTGGGCACTCCGTCCCTGTGGCATTTGATTTCCGGCCGTTCGGGTCACATCGACCGGCTGCGGCACCTCAATCTGCCCGATCCCGGCAAGATGGCCGACGTGCTCACCGCCCATGAACGCATTCTGGCGGCCATTTCAAGTGGCAGCCTCGCAGATGTCGAGGAACAGGTGAGGGCACATCTTTCCGGTACCCTGGCGTCGGTCGGCGCCATTATGAAATCGCACCCCGAATATTTCGACTAAGGCGCTTCGCGGCGTTGAGAAATCGGCGTCGGTTCACAGTTCCGGACGCTTCCCCGCGGCTAGATCCGATCCGGATCTGGCGACTGATGTTGCATGCTGGCAGGGATCGGAAAGCCTGATCCGGGGCGATTTCGTCAATACACCCAACCAACCGGCAGCAAAGATGGACTTCGGGAGGATTGGTGGCGGAGGACCGTTCCAATCGATCCTCCACATCGAAAGCTCCATATTTTTCTTAAAGGTTTTATTTCCCGACACTCCCCGAATTATCGCAGGTCGTCCTTTGAGGAGCGCCAGCGATGAACGTGAGGGTGGAAGTCGAAGGCAAGGTGGCATCTCTCGTCACTATTGCCCGCTTTCTTGCGAAGCGACTGGGAAATTCAGGTGTCGCTCCGTACCGGTTCGAAAATGATCGATACCTCATTTGGCTGGAAGATGCGCGAGGTGAGGTCATTGATTTGGGGTGTCCACTGTAAGGAACGCGTTTTTTTTGACCCCAATGCGTTGAGAAAGGATGCTCAGATTGTCAGGGATAATGAAGCTTTTGCTCGGGAGGCTGGAGGCACTGACTGCTTGTGTTGGAATATTGCTTCGTCGGCGCAAATGCGTTGACCTGCTCGCCTGAAAGCTCCGCATTTTGAGGTTAGGCTGTTTCCAATTGAAGGACACGGACGATGAAGCGATCACGTTTCTCGGAGGAACAGATTGTCGGAATATTGAATGAGCATGGAGCAGGGACATCGCCTGCTTAGTGGTGTCGCAAGTACGGCATCTGGGATGCAACATTCTACACCTGGCGTAGGAAATATCGCGGCATGGAAGTGTCGGATGCCAGACGGCCGAAGTCCCTCATAGAATAGAACGCGAAACTGAGGAAACTGCTCGCGGAGTCGATGATAGATATATCGACGTCTCGCGAGATGCTCGGGTTGGGAACAGGTGAACGCCATGCGTTCGAGTGAACCTGCGCACGCTTCTGACACCTGGCTCAAGGAGGGATGCCGTGAGCTGGGCTGACTTATAAGCGAGGATAAAACGGGGAGCAGGTCAGGTAATCCGAATTTGTAATGTTCGACCAGTCATTCTTCTGACCGGGATGTCGTGACCTTAATCCGTTTTTTATAGTTAGATTCTTGCCCTATGCAGCATGAAAGCCTCCGCGCTCCGGCATCCGCTCGCGACGCCCCGAACTGCAGCTAAGGCCCTAATTGCCTCCTCGCTGCGTGGAAAAGGAAAAGCTTGCATCTCATCGCCGAATAGTTTGGCGATCCGGACCTTCTCATCCAGATAAGGTGTTATATCGGCGAAGAAATTTGCTCTAAAATCCTCAGCATTTCGGACACTGGCATCGGTTTCCGAAAGAGTTTCGTAGGAAAGCGTCCACTTAATCGAAGGATAGCGGAACCATTTCGCACAGGCTGCACCCGCATCATGAACTACCTGATGATCGGAATGCGCATCCCCTCTATGCGGAAGCAGAAGGATTTCAGGTTCTACCTTGCGTACGACATTGCCGATAGCCCCGACGATGTTGCCAAGGGGAAGCGTATCGAGCAGTGCGGATGCAAACTCCAGGCGGTGAACTGCCTCAAACCGGAAGGCTTCGGCAACGGCCTTGATTTCACGCTCGCGCCGATCAACTTTATCCCTCGGCCAGCCGTCGGAAGTTGAAATCTGCGTGACGATTAGCCAATGAATGGGCCGGCCGGCATCGCGGGCCCTGAGGAGGATGCCTCCCGCCCCCAAGGTTTCGTCGTCGGGATGGGGAGCGATGATCAGAACCGGTTTCCTGCTTCCTTCTATCAATTTGATGACCTCACATCAGGAAATTTTTATGCATCAGTTTTTTATTGACCTCGGTGTTCGCCAGGATCTCCGCGATTTTGCGACCGGTAGTGCCATCACCATAGGGGTTGGTTACTGCGGATGCATGTTCTCGATAAGCTTGATCGAATACTGACTTTACGATCGCGTTTCGAATTTCCTCGCGACTATAATCAGTAAAGATCACGTTGCCTGCATGCTCACGGCCCCTTTGCCGTAAACCGATATTCACCACCGGCAGGCCCAGGCTGGGTGCTTCCAGAATCCCGGCGGACGAGTTCCCGACAAGCGCATTCGCGTGGCGGAGCATGTTCACGAAAACCAGCCGATCCAGAAATCTGAAGAGTTTCACGCGCCCGCAACGTTGCGCGAACGAATTCAACTCACCGACGATTGCCTGATTCCCCGGATCCGAGTTTGGCATCATGATCGCGACATGAAGCCGAGTTTCTTCAAGTACCTTTGTGATACTGGCAATATGCACGCCGGCATCATCGAAGTCGGTTATGGTCGGATGATAAAGCAGTACGACGTATGGTGCGCCATTCCAATCGACACCGAGCGCCGCCTCCAGATCATTCCGACCCAATTGCGGGGTTGAAAACAATCGATCCAGGCCGGATGCGCCGACGACATGGATTCGCCAGTCTTCCTCGCCCAAGGCGCGAAGACGTTGCCCGCTAAGAGGAGTTGTTGCCATGTGCAAATGGGCGATTTTCGAAACCGCATGTCTGATCGGATTGTCGACGTTGCCATCGTCAGCATGATCGCCACCCCCGATGTGGACGACGGGAATATGGTGGTATACGCCTGCCAGCGCACCTGTAATCGATTCCTCCCTGTCACCCATTACCACAATGAAGTTCGGTCGCTCCCTGGCGAAAAGGTCGCTCATACCCGTCAACTGGAGGGCGGCTCCCTTCACCCGGCCTGAAAGCCCGTCCGAAGCCAGAAGCGAATCGATACGCGCCACAATCCGATGCCCGTCGTTCTCGATCTGGCGCACCGAATTTTCATGTATTTGCGTCAGGTGTGCCCCGGTTACGATCACGCCTGCCTCTAGCTCCGGGGTGGCGGAAACGGCTTCGATCACCGGAGCAAGAATGTCGTATTCCGAGCGAATACCGGTAAGGAAATAAACGAGCTTCTTCATGGGTTCTCAGTAGAGGTCGGAGTCCATCATGGAAAGGCGCCAGTTTCGCAGATCACCGAATTCCTTGCTGATAGGTGAAATTTCCCGCCCGCCAAAATAGGTGACAGGCGCACCCGCAATGAAACCCGAGCGTTCAAGTGCCTGACGTATCGTGTCCCGATTCAAAGCCCAGGCGTTAACCCGACGTATGCCGCGCTTGCCAAGCCGAGACAGCACGCCTTTTATCAATATCTCGGCCGTTGAAACATCACATGCCTGGATGTCTACCAAGTCAGCGTCCTGGTCGAGGTGCCGCTTGGCTATTACATAGCCGGAAAGGCTGTTTTCGTCGCCCAAAACGAATTTGAAGTAGGTGTGGAGGGGATTGCGGTCCAGCCGCCAGGCCAGGACCGCAGGGTCTCGGGAAGCGCAGATCGGGCGTTGCCCGCTCAAACGCCCGTAAAGTTCAGTGAAGCGGCCATCCGTTCTCTCGATCTCCTGAATACCAAAATCCGACTCTCCCCATTCCCTGCTCCCGTCAAGCACGCATGTCATGGTCGGTATATCGCCGATATCGACCCAGGAGAGTTTCCTCAGGAATGATTGATGTGAGTTGGCATTGGGAAACCCCCAGACCGCAGCAATTCCATGCTGCGTGAGTTCTTCGTAGAGTGCGCCACCAACTTTCTCAAACAAGCCTCTGCCGCGATAGTCGGGATGGGTCATGGTCGTCATCGACAGCACCGCCAGCACGTCTTGCCCGTCGACAAGCAAAGGGGCGGGGGATACGGCATAGTGAGCCGCTAGTCGATCTCCATCCCATGCAAGAGCGATGTAAGGGCCGCCGCTTGGATGCCCCAGAAATCGCCACCTCCAGAACTCCAGAGACATTTTTCGCCCGAATGATTGCTCAAACAATGCAAGAATTGCATCTTCGTCCCCGGGTTTCCAAAGCCGAACTTCCATAAAACCACCTATTCATCGTGCCCTGTAGATCTGGCAATCGCGGCCTTCGCAAATTTGCTATTCCCATGGCACACACGGGTTCCGGCCTTGACGAAGGCATGAATGCCGATCTCAGCCTTCGGCATCACAATCGAACCTGCGCCCACAAATGCGTGCTCGGCGACACTCACATGTCCGCAAAGGATGGCGCCTGGCCCGATAAATGCTCCATCTTTGACGGCACAGTCATGATCGATACTGGCCGAAGTGTTGATGACTGCGGCCTCACCGACCCTGGCCTCGGATTGCACGACGGCACCCGCCATCACAACCGATCCGGCTCCTATTGTCGCTGAGGGCGAAACGATAGCTGTCGGGTGCACGAGCGTCGGGATAGTTACTCCAATATCGATGAGCCGCCGAAACTCCCGCCATCGTATGTCGTTGTCTCCGATCGCGACAAAGAAGGCTCTTTCCTTCATCCATGCAGGGCGATCGAAAGGGTCTTTCTCAAGTAGTGGCAGTCCCAGAACAGTACTATCCGCCGGCAACGCCGGATCGAAAAAGCCCTGAACTACCCAACCTTGAAGCTGCGCAAGTTCGGCAACGACCTTCGCGTGTCCGCCAGCGCCCAATATGATGAGATCACCAGACATCAGACCAAGTCTTCCCAAGACAGAAGAGTCAGCGGCTCAACTGGCCTGGCAAGTTTTCTCCCGATCAGGGTGCTTTCCAGTCGAGGCGGTATGCCCGTGCCGGGGCGAAGCAAGATCAGGTCCTGCTCCGAAAGTGTCTGTCCTGTCTCAAGCTGCCTTATTGTCGCAACACTCCGGCGGCCCAAAGTGCGCGCCGACAACTCGCTCGGTTGGGGTTGTTTGATTGGGGTCCCTAATGCGCGCTGAACGGCGCGAATCCCGGAAACCATTTGCGCGAATTCCTTCGGTTCGATGGAAGACGGGTGATCTGGACCTGGCAAGCTGCGATCCAATGTTATGTGCTTTTCTATAATCGTGGCACCGAGTGCAACCGCCGCAATGGAAACCGCATTTCCTTCGGAGTGATCGGAATAGCCGACCGGCAGGTCCGTGGCCGTTGCAATGGTTGCCATTGCGCGCAGATGAATTTCATCGAGCGGCGCGGGATAACAGCTCGTGCAATGAAGGAGAGCGATGGAGTCCGAGCCGGATTTCCTCAGTGTTGCCACACCGGAAATGACTTCTCCAATATCACACATACCGGTTGACAGGATTACTGGTTTGCCCGCCTTACCGATATGGCGAAGGAGCCGATCCGATACGCAATCAGGAGAGGCTACCTTGAAAGCCGGTACGCCCAGGCTCGAAAGCATGTCAACGCTTTCGAGATCGAATGGTGAAGACAGAAAAGTGATCCCCGTCCGGTTGCAATGGGTCAAAAGACGTTCGTGGGTCGACTTATCAAGCTCCAAATCCTTCAAGAGTGCGTTCTGATTTTCGACGCCGGTATTATCTCTCTGGTATTTCGCGGAAGCTGCATTCCTCGTTACAAGCTTGTCTGCGTTGAATGTCTGAAATTTGACGGCATCTGCTCCGGCATCCCTGGCCGCCTCTATCAATGCTATCGCCATGTCTTCGTCGCCGTTGTGATTCACACCGATTTCCGCGATCACGAAGCACGGGACGTCTGGCCCTACCGATTTGTCGCCGATCTTGAAAGAGTTCATGGGCATCTTTCGTTGAATTGGGGATGGAATGGCACTATCACGAAGCGGGTTCTGGGTAGGTCGGATACAGACCTGATCACGGCACTGCCATCGTCAATGGTTTGATTTACAGCATCGGCCAGCCTATCGAAGTAATTTATATCGAGAAGATACTGATGGTTGGTAAGGAAAGCTGTAACTCCGGCTGGAGATGCCAAGCCCAGAGACCTGAGGCCCACTGGCCTGAGACCCGACCTCCGTCTACTTCAGCGCGGAGTCCTAGGGTTGATTGGTGTGCGACATAACGTGACATCGGGAGGGGCTAGGTCACGGACCAAATCTGGAACACGGGCTGGCGTAAGACGAACGAATGGTGACCTCTGGAAATATTAGATTGCACGGACTGATCCGAAAAGGACGTCAATCGTGGATAATTTAATTTTCGACCTCGATCATTCAAAATTTACTGAAAATCAAAAAAATTTGAACAGGAGTAGCATAGTCTAATTACTTTATGGTATTTTTTTTTGGATATATTTTTTTTCAATTTCTGATTTTCTGCTCATAAGAAACTCGACCATTAGCCAGTCTGTCTCTGAATCAATATCAATACTTCTATCTTCGGGCATAATATACAGGCGGGTTCGCTCGGAAAGCGCCGCGGGTCCAGAAAAAAAAGCTTCACGGGTCCAAGCGTAAACCGAACCGTTTATGTCAAAGCATTTCGGCGCATCTTGTCGACGGACAACGGGAATTTCGAGCTTTTTCGACAGAAAGCCAAAATCATCCTCGTTGAGTTCCACCATATTAAAGTAAGGGGACTTGCGACTGGGCGTTACACTTATGACATTGTTGCATCCGCTGCTCAGAAGCATGTCCAATGCAGCTTCGATATCGAACGGTTCGCGAAGCGGCGAAGTCGCGTCGAGATCGACCATTGCGGCAAATTGAATTCCGAGTTCCGCTTCCGCCGTTTCCACGCAGTGCCGAATGGAGGGACTTTTGGCAGCGGTATCGCTTGCCATTTCATCCGGGCGGCGCACCACGACGTCCGCACCCCATTCTCGTGCGCAGCTCAAAATCGCATCATCGTCCGAACTCACGGCGATCGCTGCAAAGCGGCCTGTCTGCCTGGCCTGATCCAAAGTGTGCAAAAGGAGTGGCCTGCCATTCAATGGCCGAAGGTTTTTTCCCGGGACGCCCTTTGATCCGCCACGTGCACAGACGCTGCAGATGATCTGGTCATTCGTCATTCTTTATCCCTTGATTGAGGCGTCATGGCCTAACCAGCGCTAATCAGCTCGGCGAACGCATCCGCAATTCGGTGATGCCCTTTTGGGCTTAAATGCATCCCGTCTGGGTCAAGGTGCTCTTGAACCCCGGCTTCCCATATGATGCGATCTACATCGAGTACCGCGGCCCCGACCGCCGTGGCCGCCTCCATGATCGCGAGATTGTAGGTTCCAAATCGGTGCGGCATGTTCGGTGTCTTAGCCCAATAACGCTGCGGGCTTAATATAATGGTCGAAAAGAAAACACCCTTGGCTCCATATTTCGTACAGGTATTTGCAATAAAGTGAAGGTTGGCAACGAATCGCTCCAGCGGTACATACTGGACATGCGGATAGGTATCCAGAATAAATGTGCGATAAAGCTTCGCGAACGACAAGACCTTTTGGGCGACTGGAGGAGGTAGCAACCCAATAGCGATTCTCTGATCCTCCAAAAACATGCGTGTAGCACAGTCATTTAACCCAAGGTGAATAAATACATGGGTATCCTGCACCATTTGCCCTTGCTCGGTCAGAAGCTCTACGGCCTCTCCTGTCGTGAAAAACCGTTGGCAATGAGCGTCGACCTTCATGCCCGAACGGGAGTTGTCGGGCATGGTTAGAAGCATGGGATAGGTGTCGTTCGCAGCTGCCGCAAAATTCGCCGCATTGGTGGGGCGTGGCAAGCCAAGCGAATCCGCGATAATCGTGACTTTTTCACTTGCCGAAGCGGGGGAGTTTGCCGACACCGCCGCCTTCATTTTATTCGCTTCTTGCCTGAATTTGGAGTTTGAGTTCTGGATGTGTTTTTTCAGTAAATTTTGATCGGTAGTAGTAGACAGCATTGTTCGGCAAAGGTCGAAGTGCCGGACAGCTTCGGACATCCTGCCTGCATCCGCCGATGCATGGGCGTTGTCAATAACGGTTGAAATCTCCATCGCAAAAAGGGGGGGCGGTGCAGTAATCGTATTTGCAGTCATGTTTTCTCCTGAAGTCGAAGACCGAGAGTGGCGCTACTCGGAATATTCACAACGCGCGAGGCGATATCTGTCGCTATGGGAAGAGAGCTCGTAGGGCAATTTCTATACATCGGCAGTTTGTTCATCAGGGTCCAGCAAGGCCGGGTGCCGATGCCTGTAGCGTTGGTCAACTCGAGGAGTGGGCCGAGGTCAATGGGATTGTCAAGAACGAGACAGTTCAGCCAATAATTGCTTTCAGCGCCGTAAGGCTCGCGAAAAAAACGGACACCGTCCACATTCCGGAACGCATCCGCATAAGTCTCGGCCAGCCTGCGTTTCGCGTCCAAAAAGGCTGGAACTTGTTCTAATTGGGCGCAACCGAGGGCGGAGTTGATATTAGGCAGGCGATAGTTGAAGCCAGTTTCGTCGTGGTAGAAGTGCCATTTGTGGGGCTGCTTGGCTGTCGTGGTAAGATGTTTAGCGCGCTTAGCCAAGTCTTCATCGTTTGTCAGAACAGCGCCGCCACCGCCGGTAGTAACAATCTTGTTGCCATTGAAACTTGTAGCGCCAATAAGGCCTCGGCCCCCAAGCGGTTTTCCGCCAAGTTTGCTGCCGAGAGATTCAGCAGCATCCTCTACGACCGGAATCTGCCATTTGTCCGCAACCTCTAGTAACCGCGTCATTCGTACCGGGTGTCCGAAAGTGTGCATTGGAATGACTGCTGCAATCCGGCGCCCGGTTTTCCGATTGATAGTCCCGTCATCGCCTTCGATAGCGATTTGCGATAGCCAATCAGCTAGCGCATCAGGGTCTAGACCAAGGGTTGCCCATTCGCTATCGATAAAATGGGGAACGGCCCGGCAATAGGCAATTGCGTTGGCAGAGGCCACAAAGGTGAGGGCAGGTACTATTACCTCGTCACCCTCCGAGACTCCCGCCATCAGGAGCGCGATATGCAACGCGGCGGTACCGTTCACAGTGCATATCGCCCTGTTCACTCCGAAGATTTCGGCAATGCGTTCCTCGAAGAGATCGACATAGGAACCTATAGAGGAAACCCAAGCCGTATCCAGGCACTCCTTGACATAGGCCCATTCATTTCCAGCGAAGTATGGCTCGTGAAGGGGAAAGTGTTCTTCAGAACCGGACCGTTCTCCAAGGACTTCTTCCAAGGCAGTGATGACCTTGCCCGGATCGATATTGGCCATAGTGCTTCCTATATCGTGTATCGACCGCTTTTATAGAGCGCCAGGTTGTCTGGGTCTTGGAACCATTCAATTGTTTCTGCCAGCCCTCTCAGAAAACCATCTTCACCGCCATAGGAAGGAGCCCAGTCGGTCAATTCACGGGATTTATCGATGCCTGCCCAGAGGCGGTCGACTTCGCTACGTTCCGGCCGCATACGCTCGTTTTCGGAAATGAAGGCGACATCCTGTCCCATCAGGGAGGCTATCGTCAGGCCGGTTCGCTCAATCGAGATTTCAAAGCCGGATCCGAAGTTGACAACCTCACCCAGCACGCCGTCGGCTTCCGCCATAACCAAAAACGCGTTTGCCATGTCCCGGACAAAGCTGAAATCTCGGGTCGGACTCATCTTGCCAAGTCTGACCTCCCGGGCGCCGGAAGCGATTTGGGTGATGATTGTCGGAATGACGGCTCGCGTCGATTGTCGCGGGCCATAGGTATTGAAGGGGCGGATGATAGTGACTGGCGTTTCGAACGAGCGGTAGAAAGACAGAGCAATTTGATCCGCACCGATCTTGGAGGCCGAATATGGAGATTGTCCCACGAGCGGATGATCTTCGGTTATTGGAACGAACTGGGCCGTCCCGTAAACTTCGCTGGTGGATGTGCATACGACGCGCTCAATGCCAAGATCTGTCGCCGCTTTTACGATGTTCAGCGTGCCCTTAACGTTGGTATCAACGTAAGTGTCCGGCGAATGGTAGGAATATGGAATAGCTATCAGAGCGGCAAGATGCAGGACAATGTCCACGTCCTTCATTGCTTCCCTTACACCATTTGGATCTCGTACATCGCCTGCGAAAATATCGAAATGGCCCTGCACGTCAGGCGAAATACGATCAAGCCAGCCCCAGGAATCAAAACTGTTGTAGAGGACGAATGCTCGCACCTTCGCGCCTTCACAAACCAATGCTTCCACAACATGGGAGCCGATGAAACCATCTGCTCCGGTTATCAGGACTTTCTTGCCGTTCAGCGACATCAGTATGCCATCTCCGATTTGCACAAGATCCGCTAGGCGGAAAAGGAGGTGCCGCTCCGGATAGCAGCGTAGGCGGCGAACAAACGTGCATGAGCACCAATTGTCAACAGCCGCTCATCCTGCTGTCCAGAAAGAAAAGACCGGACCTGATGATAGATGCCAGGTTTGAAACGTGTGTCCAAATCGGTGTTCAGTTCAACCTGCTTAAGAGCGAAAGAGCCGTGCTCCTGAACAAAGAGCTGCTCGAGTGGTTGAAGAACATAACGCTTACGCTCCGTCATCACTTCGACGCCCCAGCGGCCGGGTGCTAACCAATTTGCGTGATAGGAAATCAAGGCATTAGTGGTCGTTCTTCCATGGCCGATAAATACTGCCCCCTCATCATGCCAAGAAAGCTTACCGGACCGCTTGGCGCTGATCTCGGCCGGCGTTCCGGCCAAAAAGAAAGCCATATCGATGACATGCGTCGAGTTCCCGAAGAACCATGCGTTCAGTTCTTTCTCGGGCTTGTTTAGAATTTCAATCCGCCGGGTTGCTTCAGTAAAATCAAATTTGACGGATATTACGCCACCATCCGCATCGATCATTGATTTGGCTGCGGTTGTTGATGCATAGAAACGTCGGTTATACGCGACATATACTTCAGAAGCAGTCGATAGTTCGACCTCAGCAAGAGAGTTCACTTCGGTCGAGTTTAAACCCGCAGGTTTTTCGACGAGAATGCGGCTCACTCCAGAGCGAAGGAGCGTCTGCGTAACTTGAAAAAGGTTTTGTGCATTGACGGCGACAATAGCCGTACGCGGCAGGTCCGTCTGGGCCTCAATCAGCGCCCCCAGTGGACCAACGAAGGGGCGAAGGCCACGGGCTTCCTCAAAGGAAGCGGCCGACGCTTCGCCACGTCCAAATACAATAAACGGAACCGAGAGAGCGGTCAGCACCTTTGCATAAGCTTGCGCCATCTGACCGGCGCCAACTAAGAGGACCTTGTGCTTGGTCATGATATTGGACAATGCGTACTTTCACCTTCTGGAAGATTGAGGTGGGCCTTGATTACGCGCAGCAAGAACCCGTGCTGCCGGGCGGAGGTGTTGTAATCAGGAAGCACTGAGCGGCCTTCTAAAAGCTCTACATAGAGGTGGCTCATTTCGCTCACGTTTCGGCTTTCAAACGGTCTTGAACGTACAACTTCACCATCCGCAAGGGTTTTAATTTCTCGGTTGGCCTCGTCAATAATCCAAACGAGGTTGCCACAGGCGACTTCGATGAAGATGGGTTGAAACTGGCCCGACAGGCATTCGAGAGAGATCATGCCGCCAGACTCCAGTTTGCCGGTCAACCGGCCCGATATCTCAATGCAGCCGGGCCTCTTCGCCGGGAACGATCCGAAATCAAGTGCCTTTCCCGACAATGCCGTCAACTCTTCTTCGAATAGATACTCGGCAAGGTCGATGAAATGCACCGCATTCGAGCACAGCCCCCATCCGGCACCTTTGACGGAAAAGGATGTGCACTTCATGCCGAATAACTCGCTCTTCAATTGTCGGTATCCGGGGAAACCGCGCCGTCCACAATTTACATATGCGTTCACACCAAGATCTGACAGAATATGGCCAACTTCCTGCAAGTCCCGTTCCGAGGTCAGGAGCACCTTTTCGAGTAGGACAGTGCGGGGGCGAACACTATCCAAGAGTTGGGCCAGAGCGACCTTTCTCACATTCGCTCCAGTCGCAATAATCGCAAGGTCTAGTGAGCCGTCCGACGCTTCGGAGACTTCGCGTGCCGAATTCATGAATTCGAACTCAAGACGTCGAACCCCGGTAATGAGTTCCACCGCGGCATCTCTTGCGTCCAAATCAGGTTCCTGGATGAAAATCTGCATTGGTCTGTTCGCGGCTGCGAGGGCCTGCAGATGGCGGCGGCCAATGTTTCCGCAACCGATCAAGGCGACCTTTTCCATGACTTGTTTCTGTGAGCCTCCACGAAATCGAACAAATTCCCACTTTCCGCACACCAATTGTGGCGGCTGGGTCGGTTCAAGCTTGAGACGCCATCGCGATATTTTGTTCTGCTCTTATTGTCTTCCGGTGGGTCAAATCCTTGGACTTGATGGGCTGCCAGTTTCATTCCGCGAATGGCCTTGGCCCAGTTTAAGGCAACCAATCCTGCGCTCGGGACTGCCTCTCGACGGGAAAATAAATCTCCATGAATTTCGAAAGGATTAGTCTGTACAGACGCTCCAAGCTCCACAAGCTTTAGAATACGTTGCACCTCATCTGCAAATCGGATTTCGACCACATGCCGAGCACCACGATAGTTTTAAGCCGTCGTACCTCTTCAAGGGAATCGGTTGGGTTTTTGCAATAGAGTGAGGTGGCATGCTATTGGCTGGAATACATACCTCAATGCTCGTTTCACGTCGTCCCCAGATGAGTTCGGCTAAGGCGACTTCCTGCAGACACCACAATCGATCCTGAGGGCGCGACTTTAAGAGGCCATCAACAATGCGGTGCGATTCATCTGAGCAAATTAATCCATAACGCGTAATCGAGCAGATTCGCAGTAAAAGATAGGCATTATCCGGCACCTGTCCTCTGGACAGGAATTAGCAGCTTTGCTGCTTCTTCAAACCTCCGGAGCTTGTGCAATCGATGAGCACCGGCATATTCTCGATATGCTCCCCGCTGACGGTAGCACCATAATGGACCGCTTGGTAGCCAATCGAGGAAAAACGGATCTCGCTTAATTTCGGATATGTGCATCCCTATATCTTTTCGGTTGCGAGAAGCTCTTCTGAGACCTGTTTAATATCAGCGGGCTTTCCAATGTCACGCCAGTATTCCCTTAGTGGGAAGATTTGGGTTCTTTGAGGGTGGCAAGTTTTTAAAAGTTCAAAAAAGGATGTCATATCGAAATAGCCGCTCTTGGGAATTGATTGCAGCGCAGTAGTGTCGAACATATAAATTCCGGCATTGACGAAATGTTTCAGGATCGGCTTTTCCCTCAGGTCTGTGAGGCGGCCGTGCTCATGAGCCACCACTCCGTATGGCACCTGGATTTCGAATTCCTGTACACACATCGTGGCTATCGCATCTGTGTCTCTGTGATAGTAGATTAGGTTGCGCAGGTCGGTGTTGGTTACGATGTCACCGTTCATCACGGCAAATGGCCGGTCCAGGCTGCCCGTCATCATTCTCAATGCGCCGGCAGTGCCCATTCTGTCCTGTTCGTGGACATATTCGATTTGCACGCCAAACTGCGAGCCGTCGCCGAAGTAGCCCATTATTTTTTCGCCCAGGTAGCGAATGGATATCAGGATGCGATGGAAACCCTGAGCTGCGAGATTTTCGATGGTTCGCTGCAGAATCGGCTTTCCCGCCACTTCAAGCAAGGGCTTGGGCGTGGTTTCCGTCTGCGGGCGCAGCCGTTCCCCCAGCCCCCCGGCCATGATGACCACCGGGACATCATTGGTAGAACTGAGTGTTGATCCCTCTGCCAAAAACACGCTTTCGACTCGCGCTTCCGCATCAAGAACAGGAATACGCAGAATGGTCGGGTCCTTTGCAAGGATGAGCTTGACCTCCGCCAGCCCGCCTTCTCGTGTGCATGTTGTTGGCGTACGATTGAGGATCGTATTAACTGGTGCCTCGAGAGAGACTCCATTCAGGATCGCACGACGGATATCTCCGTCGGTAACAATTCCAAGTAGCCTTCTTTCGCGATCTGTCGCAATGGCTATGTGCAGGGCGCCACGGTCGATTTGACGCATTGCTTCCAGGATCGTTTGTGAAGGATCGATAAGTATTTCATCAACAGGTGCGCATTCAAAGACTGGCATTTATTTGTATCCGAATCACGATTTTCACCTTTGAATACTATATATTTTCCTTGCAATGTATTATGCTTTCATGAAATTGAGAGTTTTCTGTTTGACAAGGGGAGTCTCGCTTTTGGTTCGTTGGTTAAGTTCCCTTAGGTAAATGTATACTCTTATTTTACTTATGTATATCAAGGCTGATTCACTGGTGCAAGCATGTGTGGTAGCGTTTTTTAAGCCTTGATATCGTGATTTTTGAGCCAAACGACGAATTGGCCACAAGCAAAGAATTGCTGACGATACGGAGGGCGACTTGCCGACGCGAGATGACTTCAACCGAATCGAGAATGATGCCCATATTCAGAACTAGGCTCAGGACCCATTAATTTGCATTGATTGGTTGGGTGTGATTCAGAGTGGCAAAGGAGTTTGCCATGTCTGATTTGTTTCTGCTCTCGCCCGCCCAGATGTCGAAAATCGAGCCGTTTTTTCCGAGATCGCACGGAGTGCCTCGCGTGGATGACCGGCGGGTCGTTTCGGGCATTGT